>JAGYIY010000001.1:0-275000 GCA_018402485.1 Roseivirga sp.
ATGAAACAAGGGGTTGATTCTCCAACTCCTTAACATACTCCTTACCGATTTTCTCTTCATAGATTCTTCGGAGTTCCTTTTTTCTTTCTTTACTTAATTTCATAATACTCTTTGTTGAAGTTGAAGATTCTTTTTAACCTTAGTGATTGTGTTAAGAGAAACATCACACAATTTAGAAACCTCAACACCTTTCATCCCCTTTTCTAAGTATTCAACCACCTTAGAGTGTTTAGTTAAAAATTTAAGAGTTGATTCCTTAGTGTTTTGTTTTCTACCACTATATTTTTCTGGATTAGTTTTTTGAGTAATTCTAATCCCCTCCATTTGTCGAGATTTAATCATTGATTTTTCAAATGAACTCATAGTAGAAAGGATGTTCAATAATAATTCAGAAAAGTAATCTTTTTCACCTTCATCATTTAAGTTTTGGAAGTTGGGGTTTCTACAAACAACCCTAACACCCTTCTCAGTTAATTCCTTCCATACTGATAATACCGATAGAGTATCTCTTCCCAATCTATCGATTGAGTGAACCTCAATATGTTTGATAGTTCCATTATCAACTAACTTCTTTATTTTGTTCTTAACTATGTTTGGACGATTCCACAAATCAACCAATCCACTACATTTATCGATAATCACCTTATCGAATCCCTCTACATTCTGAATTTGTCTTAATTCACTCTGTTCCTCAGTTGAAACTCTTGATAAAAATACTTTCATAATTCGTAATATTAGGGTTATCAGTTTTATACCCTATATATACGAAAATATATCCATATATACAACAATATAGGGTGTAAATTCACATAATGAGAATAGTAAAATGAAGTGTACCCTAAAATTGAGAATGAGGTTTCTTGTAATTGAAAAAAGAACTTTTCCTTAAACCACTATCGGAGTGGTTTTCATATCGAGGTCAATTTTTTTTCTCTATAGAAATTTCTATTTTTAAGAATCTGAAAACGAAAAGATTTTGAAAAGAATACTCCTCCTTATATCTCTGATTCTCATCAGTTTCTCAGGATTCTCTCAAAGTAGGTACATCTCCTCTACTACCAAAAAGATTGTCTTCACTCGTGATGGTGGTAAATGTCAATGTTGTGGTAGAAGGGATAAATTAGAGTATGATCATATCATTCCCTTTTCGTGTGGAGGAAAGAATGACCCATCGAACATTCAACTTCTCTGTCAACGATGTAATCGGAGTAAATCCAACAGTTGTGTGTGTAAAATCCATCAGAAGAAAGTAGGAACGAACTGTTGTCAAGGAGAAACATCTAATTCATCGATGATTATAACCTCCACTCAGTGTACTGGGATTACTTTAAAAGGATTAAGGTGTAAGAACAGAACAAGAAATAAAAATGGAAGATGTCATCACCATCAATCACCTGACCTATGAGTAATTTTCTATTTTCCATAGATTTTGAAACCGAAGAGGTAATCGTCTCTGAATCCCCCAAAGGAAGTACTCAAATCACCTTTATTGAAGGGATTCCACGGAAGGATAACGAGGTACTCTTTAACTCGGTGGTTACACTGACCAGTATCACACAAAGTTCACCACTTGATACAAGTATCTTCAAATCAATGGATAAGGTCTGTCAGATGGTTTATACCAAACACCTGGAAAAATTAAACTAATTAATTATGAGAATCATATTATTATTTATTACCCTATATACTTGTCTATCATGTGAACCTAATTCAAACTCAAACTACAACATTGAAAAACAAACTAAACCTTCCCATATCAATAAAGAATTAGAATATTTAGAAGGGTCAAAGACAAATAATGAAGGTGATGTCATAAAGTCTACAAGTGACTTAGAAGTTCAATTAAAGAGTTACCTTAAGTATAAAGATGTGACATCAAAAAAAAGTGATTTAGATTTCTACAATCTAGTGAAAGTAGATTTTCAGGATAATGGTTTAAAGGGTAGTATTCATTTACCTATTTCTTTTAAAAAATATCAATCAAAAAATGAGAACACAATTTTATACTACTCAGATTTTTTTGGTGGTGATTCCGGTTATGAAGTGGATATTTCCAGGTTAAAATCAAGAAATACTATAAAATTTAACGATAGAGGATATATGGAGTTTATGTTCAATAATTTAGAAAAAGAAGAGGATAAAAACTTTGAATTCCTAAAACAAATTTTACCTCCAACTATGAAGGAGGTTAAGGTAGTTGACTTAGACTTTTTCCGAGTGATAAATGATAATCATTTCATGAGAAGAGTTTTGTATTACAAGGATTCTAGACTCTCGGGTACTTCCTTGGAAGATGTAACGGTTCTTAATTTTCACTTTGTTACCGTCCAAAATGGTACGAAATACCAATTTAACATAAATTACTACGGTAATAATAAATCATATTCAGATTTAGTTAATTTGTTTTCTGTAATCGGAGGTTCAATAAAAATGGAATAGGGTAAAATTTAATATGTAATCTATATGAAAAAACTAATAAAGTACGTTTCAATACTTCTTATTTTTATAGTAATAGAATTTATTGTTTATATGTATATGATATTTCAAGAAAAATTAGAAACAGGAACGAACAATCCTGGGACTTTGTTAATCTCCCTCATGGTATCCGTCACATTAACGAAATTAATTAGTTTACTAATCTGGAAGAAAAAGAAAAAAGTAGATCAGACTTCTGATAATTGAGATATAATTCATTAAAGATCGATTTTATCAAATTATCTAATCAATATTATTAGGGAGTCGAAAGGAATAAGAGATATCTATAAGGTGAAGAACCTCAATCCGAAGTTTGATGAAGTGAAGAATCTTCAAAAAGAATTAGTGAAGAGAACAAAGTTCACCACTTGACACAAATATCTTCAAATCAATGGATAAGGTCTGTCCGATGATATACACGAAACACAAAGAATCCCATTCTGATGGGTAAGAAATACAAATCTCCTCGTAATACAGGACAACCCTCTAAACGAAAATTCAAAGGGTTTGGATACTATCTGATGTCTAATGATAAACTATCCAAAAAGAACCGTGAAGAGTTCTTATCTAAATCCTCCTCTATTCTACAACTAGTCATTAGTTCTCTTCCCTACGATACTGAAACTCTGATGGGAATGGGTGTTTATTCCGAAATGGATTCTAATTTGAGTGATATTGAACTAATTGACCAATGGAATCATATGTATGATACTTATGGATACCTAATGGGTGAATTCAGTGATAAATGGGAGAAGGAACAACTCAAAGGTGAACCAACATTCAAACCCAATTCAAAGTTTGAATCTCAATCAGAGATTGAAGAATTGAAAAAAAGAATTGGACAGTTAGAAATGGAAGTCAAGTTGTTAAAGATGAAGGGGAGTAAGAGGGTTGATTTTTAAGTGTAACCATTTTCAGGGTTCCATTTAACCCCTCAAATCATTATACTTCTGTTTGAGTAGGAAAAAAAGGTATTCAATGTCAGATGATTCCTCCACATTAACCCAGTATGAAATCTGAATTCTACCTGTATTCAATTCTCGACTCTTCTCATTAACAACTCCTTTAGGGTCATCTATGGTGAAATAATTTTTTGATTCCGATTTATCCAAGTTCAAACTTCCTCTTAGAAATTCAAAATGAATATGGTTCTTTCTAAACTTAGAATAAGAAATTGTCTTACCATCTACAATAATTCCCAAGTAATGTCTTTTAGGAGTCAACTCAACACCCTCTAACTCTAATAACTCTTCCATTATTATCTCCCACTTTTCCTTCATCTTTTTAGAAAGGTTAGAAGTGTGTTGTTCAATCGTATAAACCCTAACCTCCCTACTAACTTGAGAAATAGTTGAATCAGTTGTATTCGGATTCAATGTTTCAATACTCTCTTTAGAGTTTGAACGATGTTGATTTAGAACTACAGTATCATTTGAGTATCGTTTGATTTCCCATAATTCAAATGGAAGGTCTTTGAAGTTGACACTATCCTTTTGGTAGGAATTAAATGATGGAGAAACAAAGATGATTCGTGATTGAGACCAATCCACATCTTCCATTTTCAGAACCTTATTAAAATGTTGGGATAGTACTAAAAGGAAATCTGATTTATTATTTAGAAGAAGTTGTAAGTAGGTATATCCTTGGTCTATTACCGAATAACTACTTCCCTTTTTGTATTCAACAATTACAAATGAGTTGTTCTCCTCATCAAAACATAATGTATCTATCCGATACTTGTCTACTGATAATTCAGATTGTATGAACTTCAGATTAAATACAGATTCTGTATTAACCTCCACAAGGTTTTGTATATCCCTCTCTAACTTGAATGGTATTTGTTCTACCTCGTTGAGGTTTGTTTTGTTTAATCTGAATAGTTTCATCTCCCTTTTTGTTTAATTCACTCTTGATACGTGATATCAATCAACCTCTTTTCCCAAAATCCATTATTTCCTTATACTCCTTACAACTTCATTGAACATATAATCTAATATCATTGGATAGATATTCTTATTCATCATATTCTTATAAAAGTTATGACTCTCACCGTGAGATTCAATTACTTTGTCATCATACAGGTTCTTAAAATACTCTTTGATTACATCCTCCGAATTATTCCCTTTGACTACCTTAATCAAGTCTTCTCAGAACTACAAAGGGAAGAATTACCTCACCATATTGATATTGGTGGAATAATCCCCTTAATTCATCGTCACATACTCTCCAAATGAAGGATGATATTTCTTGGTGTGTAGACATACTTGTTGAATCAATTAATCTAAACCCCAATTTAGTCAAATTATCTTATTGAGTTTAAAGGGTAAGAATAAGAATGGATGGAAGTTGAAAAATATTCACCCTCGGTTCAGACCTCTAACCATACCCCACATTAACTTCTTATTCTCATCACTTAGTTTTTTGAATTCCTTGATGAGTTCATCGTACATATCTACTTCCTCCTCGGTTGTTGTTTGATATAATCCTCTGACCTTCATGGTATCTATTGTAGTGACGGAGATGTATTTAGAGAACTCCGAAAAGGTCTTATGTCCACTTAACTTCATAATGGTTTGATAATCCATTTCCCCCATATCAATAGAGTTTTTCACAAACCCTCTTCTTCCAGAGTGAGAGGATATCAATTCCCATAATGGTTTTTCCTCCACATCTACCAACTCAGAACCCACTCTTCGTGGTCTTGAAATCATCCGATTGAATTTCAAATCCTTTAAAAGGTTTTTCAGTTGTTTATTGAACTTTTGTTGTGAGATTTTTGGGAATAAGGGTTGGGTTAAGGATTTACCTGAACTGAATTTTTTGAAAATAAACCCACCTATATCATTAAGTGGAACAGAAACCCTTTTATCTGTCTTCTGTTGAATCCAACTGATGAGTTGAGTCTCTTTATCAAAGTTCATATCATTGACTTTGAAATGAGGAATATCACCGATTCTACACCCAATTGAGTTCTGAAACAGAAAGATATACTTCACTAATTCCCAGTTCGTCACTTTTAGAACTCCACCAAACTCATCCTTCCTATTACCTTCTAATTTTTGTTCAATGATACTAATATGAGGGTTCTTTTGTAGTTCATCTAACCTGTTTTCATCGTAATCCCATTTCTTGGAATTGAAAAGTTTAATAATCTCATCAGTCCTTAAATAAACTTTCTCATCATTATCTACTACTGGTTCTGTTCTCAATTTTGGTTTTCGGTTGATATACCCCATCTGATGTGAAAAGAAGAGGAATCCACTTAAATTATCGTAAAGTTTATTTAAGTAGGAATTTGAGATTTTTTTCTCCCTCCACATGTAATCATTGAACTCACTTTGAAAAACGATTGTCTTGAGAACGATATATTCAAAAGACAACCTCCTTTGAATGTGTGTTTCAAAATCTTTCAGATGGTTCTTTAAAGTAGTAATGGTTTTACGGTATCCGTAAGAGGTGTTCTTTTTCGTTTGTTCGTATTCACTGAAGGATTTCCAAAAAGATTGAATTTGAGGTGTTTTCAATTCTTTGAACCCTACTATCTCCTCATACTGTTTCTTAATGAACTTAGGATTGGGTACAAACCCCTCCTCAACGGATTCACTGATGATTCTATTGATATCATCCAGTATCTTACTTACAATTCGTTGTTTATGGGTGTAGTTAGGTGTACGAGGAGATATACCACCTTTAAAGAAGTGTTTATTAGATAGGTATATACCCGTATTAATGGAAGATTCAGAATATCCACCATTCAAAGATTTACCTCTTAACCGAATATAAAGAGGGGATTCACCGTTTTGATTGACATTGTTTTTATCAAGTTTTAAGGAAGTATTCATACCTACCCAAAGATATAAAAAATATGGTATTTGGGGAGTAATATGGGGAGTAAAAACAAAATTGGTTCGTAACTTTCTCTTTTTCAATTAGTTACGAACCAAAAAGTCGGGGTGAGAGGATTCGAACCTCCGCTCTCACGCCCCCCAGACGTGCGCTTTAACCGGACTAAGCTACACCCCGAATAAGTATTGAATAAGTGGGACATACTGGATTCGAACCAGTGACCTCTGCCCTGTCAAGGCAGCGCTCTAAACCAACTGAGCTAATATCCCTGTCCTGTATGGGGATGCAATATTAATAAATCTTCAGCAGATGATTTGTCTTTTTTACACTTTATCCCAATTCACTCTCGCTAATGTGCGTAAAGTTTTTTGTAGTATTCATCTGCCATTCTTGAGGCTCTAAAATACTTATCTACATCTTGCATGCTTTGGAAGTTTACTTCTGCCCACCGCTCCGGATCATCGTAATACATCGGAACAATTTCTTCCTCCAAAATGCGCATCATATGATCGGCATCGTGCTGGTCTTGCTCACCTTCGGGCTTCGTTAAATCTGCCTCCGGAATTACAAAACTGTTTTCACCATGTTTGCCAAACTCTAAAATCCATCCATCATTGGTAGAAAAATTAAGCGATCCGTTCATGGCAGATGTCATGCCTGATGTGCCGGATGCTTCCAAAGGTATGCGCGGGTTATTCAACCATACGTCAGAACCTTTTTTCATCAATGCCGAAAGTGATAGCTCGTATCCGGTAAGGATGGTCGCATTGTGGTACTTTCTGGTAAAATGAACCAGCCAGTTAAAAGTACTGACAGCTGAATGATCCAGTGGGTATGGCTTTCCGGCCCAAATGATTTGTACCGGATAATTGGTGTTGTTCAGCAAACGCTCGAATCGTTCTACGTCACGCGCAATCAAATCGGCACGTTTGTAGCCTGCAAATCTTCGAGCCCACACAATGGTAAGGGCATTTTCATCAAATATTTTACCGGTCTGGTCAGCCACCAACTGAAACAGCTCTTTCTTCATCTCTTTCTTGCGTTTGATGAATTTCTTGGTGTTGCGTTTGACCTTGGCGGCTTCTATCTCCTTGTCTGTCCAATAGCTTTTGTTTTGGGCATTGGTGATGGGGATGATGTCGCAAATGTTTTCGTAAGCGCCCCACATGGCTGAAGAAACACTTTGGTGCTTCTTAGAAACCGCATTGGCAATTTTAGACATGCGCAGGGCAGCTAGGGTATGGTTGAACATGCCTTGGTCTAGCCCCACCAATTCATCAACTTCTCGGATGGAAAAGCCATTGAAAAAGCCCAATTTATGCAAGAAATGAGGGTCATTGACCTCGTTTCCGGCCTTCACAGGGGTATGTGTTGTGAAAACCAGCTTTTCTCTTACCTTTTCGGCATCACCATATTTTTCCAGCAAACGAAATGCCGCTGGCAAGGCATGCGCCTCATTGAAATGGTATAAATCTACTTCATGCCCAATGGCCTCTAACAGCTTAGCACCACCAACACCCAATAAAATATACTGAGCTATGCGTGTAGCTATGTTGTTGTCGTACAATTTATGGGTAATGGTTTGTGCCAAATGATCATTGTCCGGGTGATCTGTAGAAAGTAAAAAAAGCGGAACAGTATTAAAAACATGAGGCGGCAGATAAAAAACCTTGGCTTTCACCGGGTGTCCATCTACTTGAACTTCAATGACTAAATCTAGTTCTTCTAAAAAATTATAGTGGCGCTCTTGCCATAGTGCGTCTAGCTCATTGTTGTGCTTTCGTACTTGATCGTAATAGCCATATTTCCATAAAATACCGATGCCTACTAGATTTTGTTTTAAATCGTAGGCACTGCGCATGTGAGAACCTGCCAAAAAGCCTAGTCCACCTGAGTATATTTTTAAGGGTTGATCAATGGCAAATTCCATTGAAAAATAGGCTACGGGTTTCTCATAACCTTTGCCAAATGTATAGGGATGTTTTAGCTTAAAACTCATGTTTTCTATTTTCAAAAGTTACCAAAAGTAAGTGAATCTCACCCTAGAGTTGCCTTTCTTGTGGAAAACATGCGTGCAAACGATTGTAGTCTTCTTATTTAAAAACAAAGGTTAAAAGTGGAAAACTGACTCCAAGATCTCCACTGTACTTTCGTTTAGCTTACAGCGAATGGAAACGTCACCCAATCAAGCATGTTTAGATAATTGAGACGCTAAACTATGGATGGCACAAGCTTCACTGAAAAATTTTATGCTATTCACATCAAAATGATCATCATCTGAAGAAAGTGCTTCTGAGCAACCTTTACCCTCTGTACTGTCACATGGTGGGAATATCGGAACACCATGTGATTCCTATATTGAACCAACAGAAAAAAAAATATTTTTTTCAACATATGATTTTAGTCAATTTTATTTCCATGTGCGACTCCCATCTTTGCAGCAAGTAAACCCCAAATCATAATGAAAGTCAACAGTGCACTAGCAGCCGTTTCTGATATCAAACCCGGACAAAATATTTATATCCATACCGCAGTTGCCACACCCCTTGGTCTCGTCAATGCCTTGACGCAACGGGCCGATGAATTGTATAACATAAATATTTATCATCTGCACACCGAAGGACCAGCCCCCTATGCTGATGCGGAGTACGATGATACTTTTACTGTCAATTCATTGTTTATTGGCGGAAATGTTAGGAAAGCGCACCAAGAGGGAAGGGCCAACTTTATCCCATCATTCTTAAGCGAAGTACCTATCATGATTCGTTCAGGGATTATCCCTGTGGATGTAGCCTTAATTCAAGTTTCTACACCAGACAAACATGGCTACTGTTCATTGGGGGTTTCTATCGATTCCACCAAGGCTGCGGTAGACAAGGCCGATTACGTGATTGCACAAATCAATCCACGCATGCCCAGAACCCATGGTGATGGATTGATACACATCAGCAAATTTCATAAGTACTATGAAGAAGCTTCAGAATTACCGGAAATTCCTATGCATGCTTTGACCCCTGAAGAGGAAAAAATAGGCATGCACATTGCAGGAATGATTGAAGACCGCGCCACTTTGCAGATGGGCATTGGGGCCATACCCGATGCAGTTTTGTCGGGTCTAGGCGGTCATAAAGACTTGGGCATACATACTGAAATGTTTTCTGATGGCATCATTCCTCTGGTAGAAAAAGGAGTAATTACCAACAAATTTAAAACCAAGCACAAAGATGTGATCGTATCGGGTTTTATGATCGGAACGCGTAAGTTATACGATTTCGTAGATGACAACCCCATGATCCGCATGCTGGACATTCAATATGTGAACGATACGGCAGTGATTCGCAGAATGCCTAAAATGACGAGCATTAACTCGGCCATAGAGGTAGATTTAACCGGGCAAGTTTGTGCTGATTCCATTGGTAGAACCATGTATTCCGGAGTAGGTGGGCAAATGGATTTTATCCGAGGTGCCTCGCTTTCAGAAGGCGGCAAACCCATCATTGCCCTGACATCTGTAACCAAAAAAGGCATGAGTAAAATTGTGCCTACCTTACAAATCGGTGCTGGCGTGGTCACCACCCGGGCGCACGTACACTATGTGGTCACTGAATATGGCATTGCCGATTTATACGGAAAGAGCTTGAAGCAAAGGGCACAGTCTTTGATCAACATTGCACATCCCGATCATCGAGAGGAACTCAGTAGAGCTGCCAATGAACGCTTCAGTGGCCATTATTTTAAATAGTTTTGCCAAAAAGCAATGATGGTTGGCCCTAAGAGGCTGATGGCCACGACCGCCAAAAAACTAACAAAGCCACCTACTTTTACAAAATCTTTGGTTTGCAAAACCCCTTTGGCATAAGCAATGGCATTAGGAGGTGTACTGATGGGTAAGGCCATGGCTGCACTGGAGGCCAAGGCAATGGACAAACCAAAGTAAACCACTTCGCTGCTTGCACTGCCAAAGCTGATGGTTGCCAAAGAAATACCTAGTGGAATCAATAAGTTAGCCGCTGCTGTGTTTGACATGAATATGCTTAAAATCACCGTGGCAACAATCAATAAGGCAAAAACAAAAGTGTTTTCGGTAGGGATCATGTCCACCATTACAGCATCAAGACCTGTTAGTTTCATCCCTAAACCCAAGACAATACCGCCTGCTATCAAAGCCAAAATGTGCCACTCTAAGTGGTTATAATCTTTCCGATCAATGATGCCTGTGGCGGTAAATACAATGACAGGTAAAAGCGCAGATACAGCTGAAGGAAGCCCATGAAATGCGTCTGTCATCCAAAGTAAAATGGTTAATGAAAAAACTGAAATGACAAAAACCCCTCTATTGTCAATTTTTACGGCTTTCGTATGAAGCCTTATTTCCGGATCGGATGATGCATACATTTTTTTGATCAACAACCAGGCAGCCAACAAAAGAAGAATCACCAAAGGAAGTGCAATGACCATCCAGTTTAAAAACCCAATTTCTATCCCTTCACTTCTTAAAAAACCTATGGCCACAGCATTGGGTGGCGAACCAATCGGTGTGCCCATTCCGCCAATGTTAGCGGCAGCCGGCACACAAATGATCAATCCTTTGCGCAAGGGGTCGTCTTCTTTCAAGTTGATGAATAAGGGTGCCACTAAGGTAATCATCATTGCAGTTGTGGCTGTATTGCTCATGAACATGGAAAAACCAGCCGTTACCAACATCATGCCCAGCATGACCATAGACGGACGGTCACCAAATATTTTTAGAATGGTGCTGGCCAAGGCTTTATCTACTCCTTCTTTCACTGCTGCTGCGGCTAGAATAAATCCACCTAAAAATAAAATCAGCACCGGGTCGGCAAAGGGATAAAGGATTTCTTGAAAGGGAGGATTATCGCCCGAAGTGAAGCCAATCCCTGACCATTCCCCCGGATTGGCCAATAGAATAATTTCTAAACCGATGACGAGCAGTGCAGTAGCGAACAAGGGAAGCGCTTCTGTGACCCAAAGCAAGGCTGCTAAAACAAAGATGCCACCCATAAAAGCAATTTCTTGATTTTGTTCCTCCATCAACATCAGGGTGGTGATAGCAGCCAACACACAGCTTGCCGTAAACATCAAAAAATGCCTGTTCAATAGTGGCCTACGCACGTAAGATATGGCGTAAAGAAATGAGGCCCTGTCTATTTCGTAGCGCAGATGAATCCGTTCAAATAGTTTTAAACACAGGCGGAACTTCTTCATGTATCACGTATTTGAATCAATGTTAAAACAATTCTTCATGGCCTCAAAATGGGAAGGTAAGTATCGCGACAAACGATTACAGGGTTTTTGGGGAGTTGGGTTTTGGGTTGTTGGGTAAGAGGTTGGTTATTGGTGGTTAGTTAGTTATTAGTGGTTAGTTATTAGTGGTTAGTTATTAGTGGTTAGATTTGATAGTCAAGTGTTTAGGGTTGAGAGTGGAGAGGCTAGAGTCATGGGATAATTTGAGTAAATAGATGAATTGTAATTCAGGCTAGCTAAAAGCCAATGGCTGCCCGGGTTGGGTTAGTGGACAATTGGTTTTGGTGGTAAAATATGTTCGATGTGCAAAATCTCCATTCGTAATTCGTAATTCGTCATTTCTAATTGATTAAGGGTTGTTGGGTTGTTGGGTTTTTTGGTTATTGGGGGGGGGGGTGTTCAATTAAGTGTGTCCTTATTAACTTAGACACATGAAAGTCACTCGCTTCAAGTTTAGGGAGATGGTCACGGGATGATCCTCCTTACAGTCGGCTTACCCTCACCATGACGGCTTCGATTTGGCTCTTTCTAGCTTCTAACATCTAGCTCCACAACCCTTCCATTGCTCATTGGCAATTCCTAATTGACAATTGATAACTAACTACGCATCCTCCGTCTTTAAGCTGGCACTCAAATACTCTCGGTTCATGCGGGCAATGTTTTCAATAGATATACCCTTAGGACATTCTACTTCGCAGGCACCCGTGTTGGAACAGTTACCAAAACCTTCCTCATCCATTACCTTCACCATGTTTTTTACGCGCTCTTTGGCCTCCACTTGACCTTGTGGCAATAAAGCCAACTGAGATACTTTGGCAGATACAAACAGCATGGCCGATGCATTTTTACAAGAGGCCACACAAGCACCGCAACCAATGCACGATGCTGCATCAAAAGCTTGATCGGCATGGCTTTTTTCAATAGGAATGGCATTGGCATCTTGGGTATTTCCTGAAGTATTTACACTCACAAAACCACCAGCAGCCATGATTTTGTCGAAAGCTGTTCTATCCACAACCAAATCTTTAATAACAGGAAAAGCCTTTGCTCTCCATGGTTCAATAAAAATGGTATCGCCATCTTTGAACTCACGCATGTGCAATTGACAAGTTGTGATACTACGACCCGGACCGTGGGCTTCACCATTGATGTACATGGAGCAAGAACCACAAATACCTTCTCGACAATCATGGTCGAATGCCACAGGCTCAGTACCTTCTTCAATCAATTGCTCATTCAAAATATCCATCATTTCCAAAAAGGAGCTATCCGGAGAAATATCAGAAACCTGATACGTATCCATTTTACCTTTATCTTCTTGGTTTTTTTGTCTCCAAACTTTTAGTGTAAGGTTTAATGCTTTTGAAGCTGACATATTTTTTGATATCTAAAATTCGTTGTTCTAATTCTTATTTATACGATCGGGTCTTCAACTCGATGTTTTCATACACCAGGTCTTCCTTGTGCAGCACCGCATCGGAGGGTTCACCTTTGTATTCCCAAGCCGAAACGAAAGTGAACCCTTTATCGTCTCTTACTGCCTCTCCTTCTTCCGTTTGGTACTCTTCACGGAAATGACCTCCACAAGACTCATTTCTTTCTAAAGCGTCTCTTGCAAAAAGTTCGCCCAGTTCCAGAAAATCAGCTACTCTACCTGCTTTTTCTAGTTCTTGGTTCATCGAATAAGCATCGCCCGTAACACGTACATCTTTCCAGAAACCTTCACGCAAAGCTTTGATTTCCGCAATGGCTTCTTTCAATCCTTTTTCATTTCTAGCCATACCTACTTTGTTCCACATAATCTTGCCTAAACGTTTGTGGTAATAATCTACAGAATGTTGACCCTTGTTGTTTAAGAAGAAATCAATTCGATCTTTTACATCTTTCTCTGCTTGATCAAACTCAGGGCTGTCGGTAGGAATTGCACCTGTTCGAATATCATCAGACAAATAATCCCCTATGGTATAAGGCAATACAAAGTAACCATCGGCTAAACCTTGCATAAGCGCTGAAGCTCCGAGGCGATTAGCTCCATGCTCTGAGAAGTTGGCCTCACCTATGGCATAGCATCCAGGAATGGTTGTCATTAAGTTATAATCTACCCATACCCCCCCCATAGTGTAGTGAACAGCTGGGTAGATTTTCATCGGTGTTTTGTACGGATTGTCTGCCGTAATTTTTTCATACATCTGAAAAAGGTTACCGTATTTCTTCTCGATTACCTTTTCTCCTAAGATTCTGATTTGTGTATCACTGGCATCGTGATACCCTTTTACATTGGCTTCTTCTTGTCCATAGCGCATAATGGCTGCATCAAAATCCAAGAATACTGCCTCACCACTTTCATTAGTACCTACCCCATAACCTTCATCACATCTTTCTTTAGCAGCTCGGGAAGCCACATCGCGCGGTACCAAGTTACCAAAAGAAGGGTAACGTCTTTCCAAATAGTAATCTCTATCCTCCTCGGCTATTTTCGTGGGGTGCAACTTGCCTTCTCGAACGGCTTGTGCGTCTTCTTTCTTTTTGGGTACCCAAATGCGACCGTCATTTCTTAAGGACTCCGACATTAAGGTGAGCTTAGATTGCTGCTCTCCATGCTGTGGAATACAGGTTGGGTGAATTTGAGTAAAACACGGATTAGCAAAGAAGGCTCCTTTTTTATGTACTTTCCATGCTGCTGAGGTGTTGGAACCCATGGCGTTGGTGGAAAGGAAAAATACATTGCCATAGCCACCAGAAGCAATAACTACTGCGTGTGCCGAATGTCTTTCAATTTCACCAGTAATTAGGTTTCGCGCAATGATTCCTCTGGCCTTACCCTCTACAACAACCAAATCCATCATTTCATGGCGGTTGTACATTTTAATTTTCCCCTTACCAATTTGTCGGGACATGGCAGAGTAGCAGCCCAATAACAATTGTTGGCCCGTTTGGCCTTTGGCGTAGAAGGTTCGTGATACTTGCACCCCTCCGAAGGACCGATTATCCAATAAGCCTCCGTAATCTCGGGCAAAGGGAACACCTTGTGCCACACATTGGTCGATGATGTTGGTAGAAACCTCTGCCAAACGATACACGTTGGCCTCACGAGAACGATAATCACCACCTTTCACTGTATCGTAAAACAAACGGTAAACAGAATCCCCATCACCTTGATAATTCTTGGCAGCGTTGATACCTCCTTGAGCTGCAATCGAATGCGCCCTACGCGGGGAATCTTGGTAACAAAAGGCTTTTACATTGTAGCCTAACTCAGCCAAAGTGGCTGAAGCCGAACCACCCGCTAAACCGGTGCCCACAACGATTACATCTATGGAGCGCTTATTGGCAGGGTTAACCAATCGAATTTCGTTTTTATGTTTGGTCCACTTATCAGCAATAGGACCTTGCGGTATTTTTGAATCTAATTTTGTCATTCTTACTTACTTAATGTGAAGTGAAATGATGGTACAAAGCGATAAACACAAACCCTGCAGGAATGGCTATCGCATAAATATTTCCTAACTTCTTAATGATAGGAGTGTATTTCGAATTCCTTGCTCCAACGGATTGAAAAGCCGACTGAAATCCATGCAACAAATGCATGGACAACAGTACAAAGGAAACTGAGTAAAACCCTACGCGCAATGGATCTTCAAACTTATGAACTAGCTCTTCGTAGTAGCGATTGGGGTCTTCCGGCTTAAATTCCACATACTTATAAACCATTTCAGGGACCCAAAAATCATAAAAATGTAGGCCTAAGAAGGCTAAAATCACTAGGCCCGACCAGATCATATTTCTGGAAAACCAACTGGAATTAGCTCCCCCTTTGTTCATGGCATACTTCACATCTCGCGCACTTCGGTTTTGTGCCTCTAAAACAAAGCCCATCACGAAATGATAAATCACTCCAAAAATAAGTATCGGCTGAAGCGCAAATTGAACAATAGGATTAGTTCCCATGAAGTGAGACCAATTATTGAACACTTCTTCACTCATTACAGAAGAGATGTTGATGGTAAAATGCTGTAACAAAAAAATCATCAGAAAGAGCGCTGAAAGCGCCATGGCAAACTTTCGCCCGACTGAACTACTTAAGGTATTTTTTACCCAACTCATTTATTTAACAGTTATTTATGTGGCAACAAAAATAGGTTGCAAAACCCAGCAATCAAAAGCTTATTCAAATGGAACGTTTCTAAATAAATTATTTATGGCGATAACGGACTGTTCGGTCTTTTGTTCTTTGCTGCAGCCTATTTTGTTAAATCAAGGTGAGAACTTGGCGAAACAGTTCGTTCCGCTTTAAAAAAATATACCATGGTAAGGAAATGACCAAATCAACAACCGAAACTGATTTTTTTCAGTTATAAAATATAACTTGTAACTCGAATTACGTTTTCTACTAGAGAGCCTATCGCATATGATAAAAAGAATACTTATTGCTTTGTTGTTTTCGCTGGCTTTTGGTGTAGAAGCCTACGCCACCCACATCCGAGCCGGGGAAATTACTGCTGTCAGAATTTCCCAATCCAGTCTCAGGTACCGTTTTACATTGATTATTTTCCGAGATACGGAATCTGGGGTTGAGGTAGGTGATGGTGGGCTTTTAAATTTTGGGCAAGGTAGAATTTTAGAAGGTAGAGAAGCGCTAGAGGGCGCATCTGTAGAGGGTAGATTTAATGAACAATTTATTGGCAACCAAACCAGTGTGGTTACCATACAATGGGAACATACTTTTGATGGGCCCGGAGTTTTTGTGGTAAGCTACACCGAGCAGAACCGTAATGCCAACATCATCAACTTAGGCGGAGCAGATTCTGAATCCCTTCCGTTTCACATTGAAACTGTTATTCGTATCGATCCGGGATTTGATGTAAATGGTACACCGCAGCTTACCATACCTCCGATAGACAGGGCTTGTGTAGGTCAGCGATTCATTCATAATGCAGGTGCATTTGATCCCGATGGTGATAGCTTGGCCTACAAGCTAGTGGTACCCATGCAAGGCCGTGGTGCTGAAGTTACTACATACATTCCATTAGACGATACATCGATTACAACCATATCTCAAGATGGTTCGGGAGTTACTGAGTTTTCAATCGACCCCCTGACAGGAGATGTTGTTTGGGATGCTCCACAGTTTGAAGGTGAATACAACCTGGCGTTTATCATTGAAGAATGGCGTTTTTCTGAATTTACCGGTCGTTTCGAGCTACTGGGCTATGTGACAAGAGATATGCAAGTGATCGTAGAAGACTGCGATAATGAACGTCCGGAGTTGGAAGTACCACCTGACACTTGCGTGGTGGCAGGAACCCTGCTTCAAGAAGAGATCATTGGCAAAGACCCCGATGGCAACCGCGTATTGGTTGAAGCTTTTGGAGGTACTTTTGAGCAGAACATCTCCCCTTCCCGCTTTTTGAATTTACCGGACTCTTCCGAAACAGCCGTACTGCGTCCGCAACCGGCTTCATACCTGTTCGAATGGCAAACAAATATTGCACATGTGCAAAGACTTCCTCACCAAGTACGGTTTAAAATTCGCGATGAGCCTTTCGACCCGAATGAGCCTTCATTGAACGATTTTAAAACCTGGAATGTAACCGTTGTAGCTCCTGCTCCTGACGGTCTTACGGCCTCTGTAGCCACAGGTCGTTCTATTCAATTGAACTGGGACGATTACATCGGTGCAAACTTTAATCCTACCATGCAAGTGTACCGCAGGATAGAAAGTTTCGATTTTGACCCTACCGGCTGTAATATTGGTATCCCTGCCAATTCTGGTTATGAACTGATCAAAGAATTACCGATTGACCAAACGGATTTGTTGGATGACCAAGACCTGAGACCAGGGGTGGAATATTGCTATCGGTTGGTGGCTGAATTCCCAAATCCAAAAGGAGGTACCAGTTATGCATCTACTGAGGTATGTGTAACCATACCCTTGGATGTGCCTGCCATCACCCATGTATCGATAAAGGAAACAGACGACACAAATGGTGAGGTATTTGTTCGTTGGACCTCCCCATTGGAGATTGATGAAAATTTATTTCCACCCCCTTATACCTACGAGCTGGTGCGTTACAATAGCTTTAATAGCACAGCAGGAAGAACAGAACTCATCACTACGCAAGACACTATTTTTACAGATACCGGATTAAATACAGCAAACGAAGTATTCAACTATCAAGTGCGCTTTTTCGATTCGGCTAACAATCTCATTGACAGTTCAGCAACCGCTTCTTCGCTAAGATTGGAAGCACAAGGAGGTGTAAAATCGGTTAATTTGAGTTGGTCAGCCGATGTACCTTGGTCGAATCAAGTGCAGTCGAGCCCTTATCACCTCATTTACCGCGACCGCACCGATGCCAATGCCGATGATGTAGGCAATTTGGTATTGATAGATAGTGTGAAAGTGACAGAAGATGGATTGACCTATTTGGATGATGGGCGATTCAACAATGTAGCACTCTTGGAAGACCGTGAGTATTGCTATTTTGTAACGGCTAGGGGTAGTTATGGCAATGATAAAATCCCTTCCCCACTCGTCAACGATTCTCAAATCATTTGCCTAAGACCCAACGATGATACCCCACCAGAACAACCCGAGATTGAAATCCCGGAGGGTGATACTACAACCGTCATTGGCCCGGATGGGGAAACCTTATTGGTACTGGAAAATGAAATATGCAGTCGACTTGAATTTGAACCTTGTAACTTCTCCGATTTCAGCAATACCATCAATTGGTCGAGAAGCACGGTAGATAATGACGTAGATGGTTTTAATGTTTATTTTTCAGAAACGGGTGCCTCTACAGATTATGAATTCATTGCTTTTACGCGTAGAACTACCTTTACCCACGAAAATCTAAACAGTCTGAAAGGTTGCTACAAAATCTCAGCAGTAGATCGTTCGGGCAATGAAGGAGAGCAGAGCCAAGCCATTTGCTTTGATAATTGCCCCAATTATGAATTACCGAATACCTTTACTCCCAATGGCGATGGATTCAACGACACTTTCAGGGCTTTTGACCAACCGAATGACCAATGTCCGCGTTTTGTTGAGTCGGTTACTTTCAAAGTGTTCGATCGCTGGGGGGGGAATGAGCTGTTTACTTTTGAAACACAAGGCACTCCGGAACCTAATTTCTTTATTGATTGGGATGGCAGAGACAAAAACGGTGTAGACTTGGCTAGTGGAACTTATTACTACACAGCCACCGTTACATTCGATGTATTGAATCCTGCATTAAGAACGAAAGAATTTAGGAATTGGGTAAAGATCATTCGATAGCAAAAAACAACATTTTATTGTTCGATGGGGTGTGTAACCTCTGCAACGGATCGGTCAATTTTATCATTGACAACGACCCGAAAGGACATTTTCAGTTTGCCGCTTTGCAGTCCGACTTCGGGCAGCAAAAGCTTGCAGCATTAGGTTTCGACCAAGCAGCATTTGACAGTTTGGTGTTGTTGCAAGGGGACGAAGTTTTTACCAAAAGCAGTGCCGCCCTACGCATTGCCAAACAACTGAAATTCCCTTACCCTTTGCTGTATGTTTTCATCATTCTGCCTCCTTTTTTACGCGATGCCGTATACAATCTCATCGCCCGAAACCGATACAAATGGTGGGGCAAAAGAGACAGTTGCCGCATGCCTACCCCCGAGCTTCAGTCGAGATTCGTTGAAGCCTAAAGAATAATCCTTATTTTTGTGCCCGAACGAAAAACAGATCAATGAAGGCATACGTATTTTCAGGCCAAGGTGCACAGTTTCCTGGCATGGCCAAGGCCCTTTATGCAAACACACAAGCAGCTAGAGACCTTTTTGAACAAGCCAATGAAATCCTTGGCTTTCGCATTACAGACATTATGTTTGAGGGTACGGCAGAGGCTTTGCAGCAAACCAAAGTAACCCAGCCGGCCATTTTTTTACATTCTGTTGTGCTTGCCAAAACTGCCGATGACTTTGCCCCCGACATGGTGGCAGGCCATTCCTTGGGTGAATTTTCTGCCTTGGTAGCCAATCGTGTGCTGTCGTTTAAAGATGGTTTGCGCTTGGTGGCTCAGAGAGCAGATGCCATGCAGAAAGCCTGCGAAATTAACCCCTCTACCATGGCCGCGATCATAGGCCTGGCAGATGAAGTGGTGGAAGAAATTTGCGATGCCATTGATGATGTGGTTGTGGCTGCAAATTACAATTGCCCGGGACAGTTGGTCATTTCCGGTTCAAAATCCGGCATTGCATTGGCCTGCGAAAAAGCCACGGAGGCCGGAGCACGCAGGGCCTTACCATTGCCTGTGGGGGGTGCTTTTCATTCCCCATTGATGGAACCCGCTCGTGTACAACTGGAAGCAGCCATTGATGCTACTACTTTCCACCAAGGCATTTGCCCGATTTACCAAAATGTAACAGCTCAGGCCGTTACGGATAATGAGGCCATCAAGTCGAATTTAAAAATTCAGTTGACAGCGCCTGTCAAGTGGTCACAATCTGTGCAGCAAATGATTGCCGATGGCGCCACACAATTTATTGAATGCGGACCCGGCAAGGTACTACAAGGTTTGGTCAAAAAGATAGACCGAAATATGGAAGTGGTGGGGGTGTAAATTCCACAAGCTATGTTAAGGAAGAACGATTCGCGCTTCAACAAATCTAAAAGCTGTTTGAGTTGATCATGCCTTCGCGCTCCTTCTTTATTTTTTGACCTGATAGACATCAAAGGTCAGGTAATCTTCATTTTTTGCATATGCTTCAAGATTGACTAAATGCAGCCCTGTAGACCTCCGCTAAATACTGCTTTCATAAAATCATGTGACAACTTAGGCAACTCTCTATTGGGAACAAAGAATCGTGGGTTGCCCGATGAATCTTCATGATAATAAAAAGGGAATTTATACATGTTTGTAAAAAAACTATTGTAGTCACTTTCTGCCAGCTGAATCACATTCAGATTACGGACAAAGTTTCTCCTAAAGAATTGAAAGTCTTTCTCGCTATTTGAGTGTCTTAAGATAGTAAATTCTGCTTCACTTACTTTTGCCAAACTATCTAAAAAAAATAGTTCATTTTCTACACATATACCACAATCACTATGACTGCTAACAAAATAAAATTGTTTTTTATTCTCTGCCTTATTCCGTTCCAAACTCTTATTTAAATATAACTTAAAATTACAATTATTAATTCTCGTTATATTTACAATTGTTTTAGTTAATGATCTATTAATCCATTTGTTTTCAATTTCTATTTGATTAATTTTCTCAATACTTTTACCGATAATATAATTTTTTTCATTTAGTTTTTTCTGACTTATTAGCAAAAGAATGATACTAACTGTGATTATTAGCAAAAGACATGCAATTAAAATCTCCCTTCTCTTAATCATTAAAAACTCTTGTATTTGGTGAAAATTAATGTTGGGTTAGCTTCGTCTTTTATTAGAAGGGCACGATCATATAACTCTTTTGCAAGTGCTTTTTTAATTTTATCTTTATTTTCGTGAGTTTGTAGAGCTATCTGAATTGCAATAAGAATTTCACCTGAAATGGAGGTTATAAATTGATTGTTGTGCACTCCGATACTTATCCCACCTACTGCATTCCCTTGCGATTTTAAACTTTTAGCTGTAATATTTTTTCCTGTGTATTTTGAGTAAATGGTCGTAAAAAGATCTGTTCCCCTTGCGAAGTTCAAGACTATAGTACTATCGGTTTCAGAAAAAAACTGCATACCCGCTACGATTTTTTTTTCTTCAGATAAAGATACCCATCTGCTCAGTTCTTTAGATTTTTTAGGTAGTGTTGATCTATCCTTCAAAGCCATAGCACCAAAATTCATATAGTACTTCCCGTACAACCTACCTTCACTTGTGATACCATAAATTGTATCGTTAAAAAGATGTGTTAAGCTTTTGGTTATTAAATCGCCAGAAAACGGATTTTCGTACTCAATAAAAAGATTTCTTTCTCTTTTACTTACTGGTAAATATTGGGCAAAAACCTCTCCCAACTTATCAAAAATGTAGTAATTGCTACAATCATTTTTCCTGCCACACTGATTGTTAGCATAACCAATAAGAGTTGTGGAATCTAAATAACTAACTCTTTCAATCAACTGATTTTCAAATTTAGTGGTTGCGCCTGTGAATTGACCATTATTAATAGCATACCATAAAATTTCTGATCTTGTCAGAAGACCTATTTCCTCTGCTTTTTGATCTATTAAGATATCTACCAACTCTCTATACTCACCGGGGCCGCTTCCCAATGATCCTACTTTAAATAAATACTTTCCGTTCGTTCCAAAGCAAAAGACACTCTTGGCTTGAGACCTATCTAAGACAAATAAATAATTATTAAATATTAAAACCTTATCAATCTCACCTATTAAATTGTCTTCTGTCAATTCCAGATGAACATAATCAACATGACTGATAATTTCTCTTGGATCATATTCTTTATATATTTCTTCGGACTTAATATCGATTGATTTAATACTATCATTATTGACATTATATATATATTTATTATTCACTTCTTGACTCGTGCAGGAAGTGAATAAAATCATTATAAAATAGCTAATGAATAAAGTCTCCATTTTACACTCAAGCTTCCTTATTTTGGTTCGAAACGTTGCTGAGCGGTATCGCATTTGGAAAATAATGCAAACCCACATTTATACTGAATCCCTTGAAATCCGCTACTTGCCCCTATTTCCACTCCAGCTACTTTAACCGAAATACTTTTATCATACACCAGTTTTGACTTCATAGATGACCAATTTTTTTCTTCAGCTTCAACATTTAAAGTTATTAAACTAAGTAATAAACAAACACTTAAAAGTTTTATTAATCTTTCCATTTTTCTTTTGTTTTAGTTAAAATTTAAACTCAAAGCCAATGCTTATCTAGGACCTTGTATTAGCTTCTTACTTGCAAGTATAATATTTACCAGTGCTGTAAATATGTCACCGAGTAATATTTTTTTTTATTTTTTCGGAAATGCCACTGCAATCATACATATCATTCATGCTATAAGTATAAAGCCAAAAGAAAACTACACGTTTTCAGTATAGATATAGGAACCTATGGTAGGATCGTAATCAATTGGACCTCCATGGCTCTTCATATCATTTATTAAATGGTGTAAGTGCCGTATACAAATACCAAACCTTTTGGCACATTCTGCGGGGCTTTGTCAATTTCCCGTGCCCTACCCCCACATACCGGTAGGATTTACTTTTTATTCCACACGAGCAGCATAGAGTTATTCTTGTTTGGTAGGCATACTTTTCCAAACCCGTTTGGCATAAGTCTGGGCATCTCTGAGAGAAATTCTGGCCACTGGAAGTACAGCATAACAATTTGTTGTTATTTTATTACTCCTATGATCATGGCGCCGCACAATTTATTGAATGCGGACCCGGCAAGGTGCTACAAGGTTTGGTGAAAAAGATCGACCGAAATATGGAAGTGGCGGGGTTGTAAAATCATCGTAAACTTTTATTTGAAGTTGGTTTAATAGTTAGTCTAATTAATAGCTAGTCCTCCTTTAACCTTATTCTAGCTAAGAGGTATTTACTTTTATGATCAATCTTTACAGTGGCATATGTTGACTTTAAAATTTTTAATTGTGCAAAAGCAACTTCTAAACTTAAGTAAGTAGTATCATTAGGAGATATTAAGTCATCTTCTAAAACAAATCCAGTGCAACTACAATGGGGATTTACTTTGATTATGTTAACAGTCTTTGATGTTGAGTTAACTAA
This sequence comes from Roseivirga sp., assembly GCA_018402485.1. Taxonomy (GTDB): domain Bacteria; phylum Bacteroidota; class Bacteroidia; order Cytophagales; family Cyclobacteriaceae; genus Roseivirga. Next base: position 23,344 of record JAGYIY010000001.1, read on the forward strand.
TCCAAATTTAACATTTATCATCCCATCTTCGTCTGAGTGCTCCTCTGTCACCGTAATCACTTTGTTATAAATATGGACTTCAGATTTTCCATTAGTTTGAAGTCCCCCCCCATCGTATCCCTTGTGCATGGAGGTAATCATAAAACTGAAGCCAATAATAGCGGCTAGACTTGCCTGCTTCCGTTGAAGTCGGATCCGATGGTATAGATTTAAGCTTTTGAACATTGATGTTTTCATTTGAGTATTGATTTAACATTGAAAGCAAACCCATTTGCTTCCACTTTTCTGACTTATAATTCGGGATGTAGGAGCTTCGGGTGTAATCGAAAAAACTGGAGGTCTTCCCTTTGTTCCAGTTAATATCCCAAGCAGCATTCTTTTCCAAGAAAAACAATTCTGCCTTGAGCTTATGATTCGGCATGTCATCTTCCCAGCGTACCTGAGACATAAAATAATCGCTTTCGTCCCAAGCGAATTCCACTTCCATGTGCTTCTGGGAAGACCAAAATATGTTGGGCTGTCTAGGCCTAGGCAATTTCTTGGCTTCAATATGAGCTATGCGCTGTTCAAGGGCATGTATTTGAATTATAAGGTCAACATCGCCTGTTAGATAAGCATAGCATTCATACGGACCGGTCGAGCATGCTTCCACAACAACTAAATCTTTCAATTTTAAGTCGCTTACCATGAAAAGGAGGTCATTCAAATACCCATAATTTTCCATACCAATGATGGCACCAAATCCATAAGATTGACTGAAGTTATCGAATTTACTCGGAGCCTCCAGACTTTCGGCATGCCATTGCCGGTTGTGCTCTCCTACAAACCCATTTAGGCCATTCTGAAACCACTCAAATTGCTTTTTGCTTCTGTCCACCAGCTCTTTGTACAAATACACGCCAAAATAATCCGCACTATAGATTTCGCTACCACTTTCCTTTTGAAAGCCCAGTGCCTTATAGTAGGCCTTTGTAACAGAAGGTGTTTTCATCGTTTCCTTCAAAACATCAAAGGCATTGGTAACCATCACTTTTTCGTCCATCGGGTTGACCTCAAAATCACCCAAATCGTAGATCTTTGCTTTTAAAGTAACTTTATGTGATTCTCCAGCTTGATAGCTCAGGACAAAAGTTTCGTAGCCTATATGCGATATGGCTACCTTACCCGAAGCCATATTGCCGGGTAAATGAAATACCCCATGCTGATCGGCTACAAATAACAGTCCCTCCTCTTTTAATACACGTAAATGACTAAAGCCTAAGGGATCGCCATTTTCATTTTGAACCCTAATCTCCTGTCCTTGAAGGGCAAAAAGACTGCCAAGAAAAATAGTAATTCCATACAATATCCCTTTCATAGATCATCCCATTTAAACCGATATACCCATAACTCTTCGCTTCCCTCATTCACGGCACCATCTGCGTAAACATATGCCCCCAGTTTACCGATTACGCGGAATCTTTTCGGTACCTGAACATCGTGTGTTAACACCTTGTCCTCATAGATTTGCATGCGTGTAGGTCCGTCCGTCCCTTGCGGATGATACACCCTAAACACATGGTCTTGATGCGCATAAACACTTGCATAGAAACTTTGATCGGCTACATCTGTTCGCCAGTTCTCAATCGCTTCCTCTATGCCACGTGTGGTGCGATAATTGACATCAAAGCCTTGACCGCCTACCCCAAAGCGTTCCATCAATTGCAAATTTTGATCATACACATACATAAGCGAATCAATATGAAATGAAACAAGCAAATGCTCATTGTAAGCAGCTACATCTATTCCTGCGAGGTTGGGGATAAATGAAAAGTCTTGATAGGCCTCTGACCATTTCCCTCCTATTTGAACCAGTTTACCATCTGCAATGCGGAACTTACCTAGCACATAGGTTTCCTCATAAAAACGCTCATGTTGAAAAGCATTCATTCTAGGGTGTTCTGTAATGATGGGTACAAAAAGATAGTCATTCAAATGAGCAGTGAAATTGGTTTGAATATTCGGGCTCCAGTCAATGGTGTAAATTCCTTTTTGTTCGCCATCAGGATTATTCATCAGTTCTTCTGTAGGTGTGAAATTGTCCCAATCATATAACTTAAAATAGGTTTTGATAGAATCGTTTTGAAATTGATGATAACCAAAGTTATCAATCACCAAATAATTGGAACCTTCCAAATCCACCGTATAGTGCACATTATCAACCTCGTGAGGACCCGAACCACGACCCAAATGGACACCTTTAACCATTAAATCTGTATCCAAATAATTTATGGTTTGAAAAATCTGATCCGAAAATACTAAACCACCATTTAATAAGGCAAATCGACCTACACCTGAATAAGAATTTAAATTAATTGATACACTATCTAACAAAAGTTGATTAGTAACATTATCTAATTTAGCACTAGTAGTAGGGAAATTTCTTATGTCATATCTATGATCATTACAGCTAATTAAAATTATGATATATAAAATGATATATATATATTTCATTGAATTAATAAATTAAATATTGAGGAGAAATATTATCCTCCTCAATATAAATTACAAATCACCATTATGGCAATTTGATACAAACTCAGAGCAAAGCGTTACCGTACCATCTGGTTCAACACCCGATTGACCACACCTGGCTCTAAAGGAAATAGCATTACCTCCAAAACAACCTCCATATTTACATCGACAAATGGTTTCTGTCGGATGAGGGGGAGGGTCTATTGTTTGGGATTGAATTGTAAGACTACCAAAAATAGTCAGAACTAGAATCAAGACATTCTTTTTCATATTAATTTTATTTTAGTTAAAATTTAAACTCAAAGCCAATGCTTATCTAGGACCTTGTATTAGCTTCTTACATGCAAGTATAAGGTGAGGTTGTGTCATAAAATGTCACTGGCACATTTTTTTTTAAAATAAAATTTAAATCTTAGCTTTAGATATCTCAAATTTTCACTATTTATAACACTCCCCTTCCCAATTGAAATGACAACTGAGCTTATTTCATATTTCATTGAAAGCTTGGCAAGTCTATGCTGATTTTTGAATGCTTAAACGGCTACTTTAGCCTTAAAGGCCGGAGAAAATTTACGTCTTGTTCGCTTCTTCATAAGGTTAAATTTAAATGGTTTTTTTTAACTTAACCTTTGGTCTCAATTTAGGGGAGTATTATATTGCGAATTTGACAGTTCCTTGTAACTCATTTATAAAACCGTCAGCTTGTAGGAAATAAATAAAACTAAATAAAGAATCAAGTTATACAGCGCGTGCAAACCTGAAGTAAACCAAAATGCCTTGGACAATGATTTGGCACAATAAGTATTGATGAAAAGCATAACCAAAACAAACCCCTTCAGAGCGCTAAAGATTACTTGGTGTAGGCTATCCATATGTGTTAAACCAAAAATTAAACCGGATAAAAATATAAGTAACAATAGATGCCACTGATTAGGCTTTTTAATCAAAAAGAAAAAAATCCTCACCGGAATAAATTGAAAAACAAATGTTTCTAATAATGGCGCCAATAAAATAGCATCAATAAAGAGTTCCCACCAATTTATAACCTCCGGTTCACTAGGATGGCCATCAAAGAAGAGGGAGCATACCGTTATACCCAAAAGCAACAAAAAGGATTTCCAAAAATTAAAAAACGATAGATTCATTTTATGGAAAAGCTCTACTCAAATTAAAACTAATCTAAATTCAACCAATTGATCATCCCGCGATGATCCGAAATTTGAGCTTGTGAACTGCAGTGAAAATCACGACAATACTCAGACCACCTAACCTCTTCTGCCGGTTCAACCTTAATTCATCTCATGATTTGAATCGTTACTAAAATCAAAAGGGTCAAATTCATAAGAATATTACCAAATTAATTTAATAAATATTTATTTTTGTATATATTTTTAATTTTATACCTAAGATATATGCATTTTATTGACATTATAAATATTATAGTGTTTATGCCTAAAGGTATATAGAGAACTACATAGTAATCAAACCAGATAAGCTGATTTCTCATTAAAGCAAAGAGAATAAAACTAATCAGAATCAAAAAATTAGTCATGTTTAAACATTGATTCAATTTTTGATTGAAGGTTCTTGAACTTTTCATTTCTCTCATCCTAGTAAATGCAATTTACAAATTCATAAATCATAATATCAACCCCGATCCATCCTAGATACCTTTTCCCAATATGCTTCAGAGCCCCTATCATGGTTTCTATACTCGCAGCTGCGAGATTGTTTTGAATGATCGCCTGTATTGAGCTTATCCCAACAGCAGCCGATGCACATGAAATCATTCTATCCCAGTCTATTTCTTGAATTTGATTTGAGTAATAGCCAGTATTCAAAGGTTCTAAATTTTTATTTTGGTTTGAATAATAAGATATGCTGAATAGAAAAGAAAGTTCCACGAGTTGTGTACCGCTTAGCTGATAAATTTCATCATATAACTCCTCTTTTTCATTCTCAGGCAAGCCTTCAAAAAGTTGAGAATTAAAAATTGAGGATTTCATTTCGTTGAAAATTATTTGACCATTTTCCACCAATGGAGTTAAAATTTCTAAAATTTCTTTCTCATTAATTTCAACACCTGATTGAATAGAGTTCAAATCTTTCACATCATAATAGTTTCGCAAGTTGTCAAGTACTGAGATCAGAACTTGTTTATCTAATACATATTTGCTTAGATCAATATCCGTTTTAAATGGTCCCTCTGGTATAGCAGTTTCCTGACAGGATGCAACAACAAGGAGTAATCCAATAAATGATACTTTTATCGCATAATTAATAATAGTTCCATTTAATGCCCTTTTGATTTTTCTTTTGTTTTAATTAAAATTTAAACTCATAGCCAATGCTTATCTAGGACCTTGTATTCGCTTCTTACATGCAAGTATAAGGTGAGGTTGTGTCATAAAATGTCACTGGCACATTTTTTTTTAAAATAAAATTTAAACCTTAGCTTTAGATATCTCAAATTTTCACTATTTATAACACTCCCCTTCCCAATTGAAATGACAACTGATCTTATTTCATTGAAAGCTTGGCAAGTCTATGCTGATTTTTGATTGCTTAAACGGCTACTTTAGCCTTTTAGAACAGAGAAGATTTACGTTTTATTTAATTATTTATATAATTATTTTAAATATTATTTTTTTTTTATTTTATACAATTCAAGTTTACAATTAAAAATTAATTTACTTTGATTGATACCTTAGCTAACTTAAAATCAGCATTAGTTTTAAGAACAGCATAAACTTCTTTGACATTACGTAATTGTTCATTGGTAGTTTCAAGTGTAATGAGACCTGTATCTAATGGAGAAATTAACTGATCATATGTCACAGAAGTACACGAACATGAGGATTTAACAGATTCAATAACTAACTCAGAAGATCCCATATTTACAATCTTAAAGTCATGCCTAATCTTACTCGGTAAGTTCATAAGTTCATCTAATGGAACAACATGCCTGGGATCAATGATTTTGAATTTAACATTACTGTATAATAGTATAAATATTATTAATATATATCATTTTATATTCAATTTAAATTTGTAAAAACCTAATTGATCTTCTTCCTCATTAAGTATCCCATCAGCATAATAAAAGCCGTTATGGTAACCAATTACATTGAATTTATGAACTGTATTGAACTGAGCTACTAAATCCTTATTTCGATAAATCTGAACACCTCCTTTATTCGATTCACGGTCTGTTATAAATGACCTAAACATTAAATTATTCATGCTATCATAGTAGAGATGTGAATAGAACCCATTTTTAAAACTATCGTAAGGTGTCTCTTCAAACGAAATGAAATTCTTTATCTCTGAATTGATAGTTGCTTCTTTCTGGCCAAATTCATAAATAAGATCATTTTCAGGAAATGGGCTATAAACCTGTATTTTAAACGATCCTTTATAACCCACGAAAATGCTATCAGCTTTTAGTGTTATAAATCGGTCATCGTAGTGCTCCCAGCGATGATCTCTATATTCCGATGGAAAATTACCAAATACGGTTTCTAGTTTTCCGGAATTAATGTTGATCCTACCAATGGATGCTGCATCGTTATAATAACCATCAGTAGCGAGATTATAACTTGGATTAACCCGTGGCAATATCCTAACCGGTACATAAATATTTTGATTTCTGTCAATCGAAAGGTTTTTGGAAGTCAACACATTGAAAACTATATCCATGTCATAGGTACCCACTTCCACTTCTTTTTTTCCGTCATACCTTTCTTTTGTCCTGGGTACAACGTACATAAAGTCTTCCTCTCTTTCAAATTCATCTGTAAATACATGAATATCGCTTGCCCGACCCATGAAAATATGCTTGCTCCCAAGGCGTCCGTGCCAAACAAACTCTTGTCTTATCTCGCTGGGGCTATCACCCAAACCTAAATAAGTTTTTAAAACCTCTCCATTCTGACTGATTTTATTAGCACTGGAAAAAATAGGATCAAAGTAGTAAACCCATTCATTCTCGATTCTAAAAAAGCCATTCTCAGAAAACGACGGCAGTTGAACATAAACCGTATCCATTTCAGCAAGTTGGTACTCCATGCTAATACTACCGAAGTCTAGTTCTTGCTCTTTACGATTCTGACAGGCATTTATGAAGACCGTGAGAATTAAAAGTAAATGAAATAAGTTACTCTTTTTCATAAGTATTATTTTATGTCAGAAAAGAATCATGCCGTACAATATAAACTTGCACGGCATGAAATTTGATCATTGAATATTCATAATGGTTTTCGGTAAGCATTTCCCGCCTTTACAGTTTTTCCTTTTACTGCAATCCATTCCACCTCGACCATTATGCCAACAACCAGCAATTTCAGTGTCGCAATAACAGGTTGGACCAAAATATTCTTCTGTCTCAGCATTTACACTAGAACCGCCAAAACTTACGGACGCTATAAATAAGAGCATCACACACAGGTTTCTTAAACTTTTCATTTTTCTTTTGTTTTAGTCAAAATTTAAACTCAAAGCCAATGCTTATCTAGGACCTTGTATTCGCTTCTTAAGGGCAAGTATAAGGTGAGGTTGTGTCATAAAATGTCACTGCCACATTTTTTTAAAAAAATAAAATTTAAACCTTAGCCTTAGATATCTCAAATTTTGTTGATTGGCCTAAATCCAAAGAAACATTCTATTTCATAAGCATAAACAAATGATCTTCTGACTTGATCATAAATAATGGGCGCACCTAAATTTCTCATCTCATCAAATATGCGGTATAACTGCCTCTTACTTACCCCAACCTTTCTGGAACACTCTTCCGCATTTCCTGTACCCTTTCTTCTGATCATGGCATCTAGCCTTTCCATACGTTGGATTTTTTCTCTCATGGTACTTCATTTAAGTGTTACATATACAGTATGTCATTGATGTTTAGGCAAAGGATTTTCGACTGTTATGAGGTTGTAAACATCAGGCGCATACTCATTCTTAAGGTGCATCTACCGCTAGAAGCTACCTATATTCTAAAATACTAAAGCACAATATATGCTCATTCACATACGTAATATACATATTATTTATTCTTTTAAACAAATTTTATTGAGCCACTTTTGATAATAACCATTATCAAAAATTCTTTTAGGTCTTTTCAAAAAATATGAAAATAGAGGAAATCCGTGCCCTGAAGAAGGTTTTCCAGACATACTGTCCCAAAACATCTTCATGAACAAAAAATGTTAATGATAACTAAACCTCGAAGCCGGCAAAAACGAAAGAAAATAAACGAATGCTAAAAAGAATCAGCGCAAGACCTACCACTCGGTTCATGATTTTCATAAATCTCACCGTCACCAAATCGCGTAACTTGCCTGCATAATGCGATTTTAAAACATCGCAAATGAATACGGTAGCCATCAAAACACTGAAAAACAGGATCAGATCATTGTCCTGATAGCCATAGCTGAGGTTGACCTTGCTGATAATACCTAACCAAAACAAAAAAACAAAAGGATTGATGGCATTCAACAAAAATCCCTTGAGCACTTGGCGAATCCCTTTGGTTTGATGCGCTGCCAATTGCACTACCTTCTGCCTTGGGACAGGTTTCAGTAAGTAATAGGCACCAAAGGCCAACATGATCAGACCGCCTACTCCCCCCATCCATTTCTGAAAATTTTCATCTTTCAAAAAGGAAGATACGCCTAAAGATATGACTAGAATATAGATGATATCGCTCAGGGAAATGCCAATGGCCATGAAAAAACCTGCCCAAAACCCTTTCTCAATGGCATTATGCAGTAAAGCAAAAAAAACAGGCCCGATGAGAATGCACAGCAAAAGCCCAAATAAAAAGCCATTCCAAATTACTTCCATGTGCTATGTATTGCTTTTCACAAAAGCTTGCCAGCTTTCCAATTTATCACCATTCAATACCCGAGGAAACTTCGTTTGTCCTCCTTCTTTGCCTTGTTCTTTTAGCCAACCATAAAAAAAAGCATTGGGCAAAACATCCAAATGGAGCTTTTTCAAAGCATGCTGCCGTTCCACTGCATAATCATCATTGAGTTTTTTGATGTTTTCATCAATACGGGCTTTCAAGGCCTCTGCATCTGCCTGATCCTCGGTACCCACATACCAATGATGGGCGAAAAGATTGTCTTCGGGCACCCCGGCTACTGTAAACTCTTTGATACCTATACCCAACTGTTCTCCTGCCATCTTCACGGCTTGGTTCATGTTATCTACCGAAAGATGCTCTCCGCAAAGACTCAAAAAATGTTTTGTTCTGCCTGTTATCACAATCTCAGAGGCCTCTTTATCTACAAACTTAATGGTATCGCCAATCAAATATCGCCATGCACCCGAAACAGTAGAAAGGAGAATGGCATATTCCTGATCTTCTTCAATCTGATCGACCATTAAGCTTTCACAGTTGGGCCTGATTTGTCCATCGCTGTCAAAATTCTTTTCATTGAAAGGCACAAACTCATGGAATATACCACCATTCAATACCAAGCGCATGGAGCGGGTATTGGGGTAATTCTGAAATGCAATAAACCCCTCAGAAGCCAAATAGGTATCGATAAAGTGAATGGGCTTACCCAACAACTGATCAAAACTATGTCGGTAAGGTTCAAAAGCCACACCACCATGCACATAGGCCTGCAGGTTAGGCCATATCTCATGGATATTGGCCACTCCGTATCTTTCAATGATGCGCTCCATCAAAATGGTAATCCATGCCGGAACACCCGCCATCAGACCAATGTTCCACTTAGGGGCATGCTCAACAATTTCTTCCAGCTTTGTGCTCCAGTCTTTTTCTTTTTTGATCTTAGGTGTGGGTCGCGAAAAGCCTTGGATCCATAAGGGCAACTGTCCTGTAGTGATCCCACTTAAATCACCGTAATGGAAATTTCCTGAAAAATTAAGTGAAGTACTCCCTCCTAACATCAGCATTCCCGATTGGAAAAACTTATCGGGGAGGTCGTATTTTGAGAGGGTATAAATGTGCCTTGTGCCTGTCTTTCGGATTTGGCGGATCATATCCTTGGTTACGGGAATGTATTTAGAAGAAGCCCCCGAGGTACCCGAGCTTAAGGCGAAAAATTTCGTTTTCCCTGGCCAACAAACGTCCGATTCACCTTTTTGCACCTCCGACCACCATCGTTCATTGATGCTGTCATAATCATGCACGGGTACCATGGCTTTGTACTTTTCGAAAAAAGCATGTTTTTCTGTACTTCGAAAGTCCTCCAAAATTGATAGAAAATCATAGGTGCGACCAAAAGCCGTATTGCGCGCACTGATCAATAATTTAGAGAGCTCTTTCTTTTGTAAATCGTAGGGAGAATTATAATCTTGTTCCAGCGTTTCTCTGAGCTTTATTCCTTTTTTAAGTATGGAGCCAATGATGGGCATATAATAGACGCTACTTTGTTGAACAGTTCTTAAGCTAAGGCTGTTTGATATCAAAATGAGCCTTGACAGTTTCAAAGATAATAGAAATCTCAACTAGACCACCAAATTTCACCTATGAGCATAACAGAACTTCTTCAATCTTTTCAGCAAAAATTAAACAACAAAGGTTGCACCCTAGTGGCCGTAAGCAAAACCAAACCTGTTCAGAATTTGGAAGAAGCTTACCAAGCGGGTCAGCGGCACTTTGGCGAAAACAAAGTGCAAGAATTAGTGGGCAAGTACGAAGAGATGTCCAAAGATATCCACTGGCATATGATTGGCCACCTCCAAAGAAACAAAGTAAAGTACCTGGCTCCTTTTGTGTACTTGATTCACGGAGTGGATAGTTTGAGGCTTTTGAAGGAAATTGATAAACAAGGCCGGAAAAATGAGCGTGTGATTGATTGCTTATTGCAAGTGCATATTGCCAAAGAAGAAAGCAAGTTTGGTTTTGATGAAGAAGAGCTCACAGCTCTTTTAGCTGATCAAAATTTTACTGAATTGGAATTTGTGCGCATCAAAGGCCTAATGGGCATGGCTACTTTTACAGAAAATGAAACCATCATCCGAAGTGAATTTGCAGGACTAAAGGTACTTTTTGATCAAATAAAGAAGCACTTTACCGGTAAAAATATACAAATGGAGGTGCTATCCATGGGCATGACCAACGATTATGAAATTGCCATTGAAGAAGGCAGCACAATGGTACGTATTGGAAGTGCTATATTTGGGGCAAGAAACTAAGTACGATGACTGCAAAAACAATTCTACTCATAGCGGCTGTTTTGGGTGTACTATCTGTGGCCATAGGTGCCTTTGGTGCCCATGGATTAGAAAGTACTCTGCAAGCCAACAAACGACTAGATACGTTTGAAACCGCCGTTAAGTACCAATTTTATCACACCTTGGCCTTGTTATTAATTGGTGTATTCATGTTGAATCATGAAGATGCTTATTTTAGTTACGCCAGTTGGAGCATGCTTGCCGGTATTGCCATATTCAGTGGGTCACTCTATGTTTTAAGCCTAACGAACCTCACTTGGTTGGGAGCGATTACCCCAATTGGCGGACTGGCCTTTATGGTAGGATGGGTATTTGTGTTTTTAGGTGTATGGCGTTCGCTTTGAAGGCTAAAATCACCCAATAAAAAAGTTTTTGTGAAAATTAACCATATACAATTCGCGGGTAGCACGGGTCACACCAGTGTATAACCAACGAATGTATTCCTTATCTATGCGTTCTTCTGTCAGGTAACCCTGATCTACAAAAACGGCATCCCACTGTCCACCCTGCGATTTATGACAGGTAAGGGCGTAAGCAAACTTAATTTGTAAAGCATTTAAAAAAGGGTCTTTCTTAATGGCTTTCATACGTTCTGTTTTAGACGCCATATCAGCATACTCAGCACTTACCTCTTCGTAGAGTTTTTTGTAAGCGTCAGCATTCAGAGAGGCCTCATCTGTATGTAGGGTGTCTAAAATCACCTTGGCCTCAAATGGTTCTTGCTCCGGATAATCTACCAAACGCAGGCGCAAATCTGCAAAACGCAAACCATAATATTCTTCAAAGCGCACAATTTTCATGACTTCGATAAAGTCTCCATTGGCCAAAAATCCGGCAGGCGTATCTTCTGGTAAAAAATGATAGTTATTACGAACAATCATCAATAAATCTCCAGCTTCGAGTTCCTCTTCTTTGTATTGAATGGCCCTGCGAATGTAGGCGTTATACTGCACTGCATTCTTGTTGCTTCTACAGATCACAACCGTACCTGACGTACCGTATTTTTCGTAAGCATAGCGAAGTCCATCTTCTAGCCGCTCTCCCGTCATTTTAAAAATGTCGTTGAAACGTTGGGTGGTTAACTCGATTTTCACACCTTCATTGGACAATTGGTTTCTTAATGCAGTAGCATTGAACAAAATGCCTGAGTCTTCTGCTTGACGCATCACATCGGTCAATTCAGTGTACAGCACATCGGCTTTAAATTGAGCAGTCAAGTATTCGTTCTGCAGGGCCGGACTTGCAGAGCTACCTACGGGAGGCAGCTGCGCTTGGTCTCCTATCAACAACAAGCGGTTCCCTTCTTGAGAAAAAACATATTCAAAGAGATCGGCTAGCAACCCATTTTTCCCATAGTCTGCAGCATCATTGATCATTGAAGCTTCGTCGACAATAAAAACCGTGTTTTTATGATAGTTATTTTGCCTTTTAAAAGCCAGCCCTCCACCCGGAGCAGCCGTCTGGTGAAAAATTTTTTTGTGAATGGTGAAGGCTACCCGCTTGCTATAACCCGACATTACCTTGGCTGCCCGGCCTGTTGGTGCCATCAGTACGTACCTCAACTGAAAAAAGGGCAGGGTTTTCACAATGGCACTCACCACCGTAGTTTTCCCTGTACCGGCATACCCTCTCATGACCAAAACGGGCTTATGCATTTGCTTATCGAGCAAAAAAGCATCGAAATGATCGAAAAGCACACGTTGACTCGCGGTGGGTTCGAAAGGGAATTTTTGAAGAAGGATTTCTGAGGGTTTGGCCAAAATGAGTTACTTTTTTTGCTGTGTATCTTCAGGGAAAAGGGTCATCATGGTGGTGCTAGCCTTGGCTATCAGTGTTTTTTGCTTCCCTGAAAAGCACCATACTTCCGCTTCACAAAAATTCACCTTTCTCCCTTGTTTGACCACGTAGCCTTTGGCATACAGCTTATCCCCTCTACCGGGCGTGAAGTAGGAAATTTTAATTTCCCCGGTTACCACATGCTGTTCAGGTCTTACAAGGGTGTAAGCTGAAAGACCGGCAACAATATCTGCCACCGTGGCCGTTACCCCACCATGTACCAATCCGGTTTGCTGTAAATGCTGCTCTGCCAAATTCAAGACTCCTTCGACACTTCCTTCCTTAATTTGGGTAATTTCGAAGCCTACCAATTTCATGAATCGCTGACGATCGAGGAAAAGCTCAATTCTTTCTTGAAAATCGGGATTAAATGATTTGTGCATTTCGCTAGTTTTGTGCAAATATATTCACAAGAACGTAGCGAGCGGCAGAGATGACAGGAATTCAAGAAGAAATCAACCAAAAGTACGGCAAAAAACTCCGTGTGCGGGTATGTGGCGTTTTAATAGAAGATGAAAAGGTGTTGTTGGTTCACCACAGGTCTTTAGGTGCTGAAAATTCACTTTGGGCACCTCCAGGTGGTGGTATGGAATATGGGGAATCTGCCGAGGCTGCTTTGAAGAGAGAGTTTAAAGAAGAGGTCAATCTGGAAATTGACATCCAACAATTCCTGTTTGTCCACGAGTACCTCGACCCGCCGCTGCATGGCATAGAATTGTTTTTTTTGGTAAACCGAACCGCTGGTCAATTATCTTTGGGCACAGACCCTGAAATGACAAAAAAAAATCAATTGTTAACACATACTGGGTTTTATAGCTTAGAACGCTTTAAACCCAATAAATTGAGTGAGTTACACTACGTATTGCAGCATGTAAACAACTTAGAGGAATTGATTAATCTAAAAGGTTATTTCAAATTTCATTAATTATCTATAAACTAGCAGATCGAAATATTGCATGTTACCTAACTAATTAGTTACCTTTAAGTAAATTTAATATTCAAAATGAACCTAACGAAAATTTTAACCATCGTATTTTTTATCGCTGCCTTAGGCATTGGCTATGCCCTTTACAGTGGCATTCAGCAAACCATAGAAAAGGAAAAAGAAATTGCGCGTGTAGAAAGCCGTGTAAAAGCGAAACTAGAATTGATCAGAAGCGCCCAAGAAGCCTACCAGGCTACATTCGGTGATTATGCTAACACATGGGAAAAACTCATAGCTTATGTAGATACTGGAAAAATATATGTTATTCAAAGAACTGAGAAAATTACCATGCTAGATTATGGCGCAGAGAGGTCTGAATTTTTCTATGATACCTTGAAGACCGTTGCTGTAAAGGATTCCTTGTTTGCCCCTTCTTTCAATCCTAAAACCTTACCCGAACTACCGCATGAGGAAGGAAAGTTTTTTTCTTTGTACGCCAAAGACTCTATTAGAAACAACATAAATGTTGATTATTTAGAAGTGGTGGACACTTACCCCTTTGATAAAACGAGAACTGAAGATGCAGAAAGCGAAAGAAGAAGACCGCTTCGCATTGGTTCAAGAACAGACATTACAACCGCGGGTAACTGGTAAAATAGTGGGCGAATCCGCAACTCTGCAAAAAATAACAATTAAAGATGAAAGGCTTGATATTGACCGAATAGGTCAGTATCGTCTTTCATTTTTTCTTTCAACCACCGACTGTCAAATCACTATTTTTGATGTCCAGAAAAGGCAAATATTGCTTTTTGAACAGCGGGAATTACTATCCAAGCTCTCCATTGAAGACAACCTCGATCGCATTTACCATGATCACATTTTGATTGCTGCCGGGTATTGGAAAGAAATTCAAGTATTCATTAGAAATAGAAAATTTGCATTGGTTCCCTCTCCTGTTTTCGATCGCTCGCTGGCACCCCATTATGTCATGCTCAACGAAAGCACCGACCCAGAGGAAGACATTTATCATTTCAAACACCTCGACACATTAGGAACTACTGTTGCCTTTGGTTACCCAAAAAAAATCAGGAAATGGTTTGAAGAAAGGTATCCCAAGGTATCACTCTTTTTCAATCATCAGTCGATTGGCTATCTGAAAGCGGTGCAACAAAGTGTTTTAAACAAGCTCCCTTGTAGCTTCTACCTTAGCCTTAATGCGGATTCTGTATTGTTAGCGGGCTTCAATTACCAAAGGTTAGCCATTTACAACCAACTGCAGTTATCAAAAATTGATCAGCTCATTGAAACATTTTTTTTGAGCATCAAGCAATTCAGTGAAGAAGGCCAAAAAACACCAATTATGGTTTATGGTGTAAAAGAAAAGATAGATTTGAATATGCCAGTACTCAAAAAATACTTCCCCAACATACAATTAGGAGAACGGCCCAAAGGCATTATCATGCATCCCATCTTCAACGAATTAGAAGACCATGAATACGTTGAAGTTTTGGCTAATCTATAGTTTAAATCATCTGACATGAAGAAAATAGCGCTTTTCCCCGGTTCTTTCGACCCTTTCACCAAAGGACATGAAGACATCGTTTTGCGAAGCTTGAAAATCGTAGATGAACTTGTGATCGCCATTGGTTATAACAGCCAGAAAAACGTGCGTTATTTTCAGGTGGAAAACATGAAAGAAAAGATTGCAAAGACTTTCGCTGCTTACCCTTCCATTCGTGTAGTCATCTACAATGAACTTACCGCTACGTTAGCCAAAAAATACAAGGCCTCAGTGATCGTCCGTGGCCTAAGGAACACCACAGATTTTGAATACGAAAATTCTATTTCTCAGGTTAATCGTGATTTAAACGCTGATTTAGAGACACTTTTTTTAATTACTTCCCCGCAATACGCTGCCATTAGCTCCTCTATTGTAAGAGAGGTTCATCGCTATGGCGGTGATGTAAGCAATTACCTTCCCTTTGAGCTTTAGGCTTTTACAACTACTTTCTTTTTGAATTTTGCAAGTACATGTGTAATGGATTTGTAACTGTTGTAAAGAGCAACATTGGTCTCATTTTCATTCATCCACCGTACTTCGTCTATGCCCTCGTCTATTTGAGGTTTTTTATGACTATCATCTAAACAGTTCATGTGATACCAAACTGTCTTTTTAAGAATACTCTTTTCACCCTTTGTATACGTATGCCAAGTAGTACATACTTTATCTACAATTTCTACCCTTACATTGCATTCCTCCTCTACCTCTCGTAACGCGCCGTCTTTAAATGCTTCTCCTTTTTCAATTTTGCCTTTAGGTAAATCCCACATGCCCATACGATGAATGAATAATATTTTGCCATCTCTAAACACGATACCTCCACCTGCCTTAATGATTTTGAACTTACTTTTTATGTAAGTTACTGATGATTCATAATTTTGGGGTACAATGGTTACACTATCTAGGTTCTTCAGCTTCTTGTTGTGTAAGATGAAGAGGATGGACTTGATGGTAGAAGAAGACGCGCTAAGAATCAGAAGATTTTTCTTCAATTTCCGCTCATTGATTAAAAAATCTTCCTCCTCTAAAACATAGTCGTATTTTTTAAACCGTGAGACCTCCTCGTTCTTCTTAATACGCAGAGGAATGTCTTTGATATATATTCTCATTCAAAGTCAGATTCGAATTCCAATATCATAAAAATTATTGAACAAGATGAAAAGTGACGGATACAATTTGAGAAAAAAATTTCTTTTAAATTCGCCTTATGGAAAAATCAGTAAATGACAAGGCCGTTTCACTCAAAGTAGCTTCTGAATTATTACGCATCAAAGCCATTAAACTCAATACACAAACTCCTTTCCATTGGAGTTCAGGTTGGAAATCGCCCATCTATTGCGACAATCGCATTTCACTGTCTTACCCTGATACCCGAAGCCTCATTAAAACAGCACTAGCAGAGGCTGCCAAGCGTTTTTTTCCGGGAGTAGAAGCCATAGCAGGAGTAGCAACCGCCGGCATTCCTCAGGGTGCATTGGTGGCAGATGTTTTGAATGTACCCTTTGTGTATGTTCGTTCTAAACCCAAAGGACATGGCATGGAAAACCTCATTGAAGGGCAAATAGCGGAAGGAACTAAGGTGGTTTTAGTCGAAGATTTGATCTCTACAGGCGGTAGTTCCTTAAAAGCGGCAGAAGCGCTACAACAAGTAAATGCTGATGTTATTGGCATGTTGGCCATTTTCACCTATGGTTTCCGCATTGCAGATGAAAATTTCGAAAAGGCCCAAATCCCTTTGCATTGTTTAAGCAATTATTCTGTCATGTTGAAAGAAGCCTTGAGCCAAGGTTATATCCAATCGGGCCAGCTCAATACCTTAGAGCAATGGAGAAAAGCCCCCGAATCTTGGGGTTAATAGGGTTTACCGTGTCTTTTTTCGATACCTAATCCAAACAAAGCAAAATCATACTTTACAGGATCTTGAGGATCGAACCCTCTCAGTTGTTCTGTTAATTCTAAAGCCAAGCGCCAATCAGTGGGTTTGCGTGTAATCAAATTCAACTGTCGTGCCACTCTCACCACATGTAAATCGCAAGGGCAGATCAATTGCTTTGGCTGAATGCTTTTCCAAAGGCCAAAATCCACTCCGGCATGGTCTTGGCGTACCATCCATCGCAAAAACATATTGATCCTTTTGCAGGCCGATTTTCTGGCAGGCGAAGCAATGTGTTTACGGGTGCGTTGCGGTGCATCTTCTAAGCTGAAGAAATATGCATAAAACCCATTGAGGCTATTTTCAATGGTACTGTCCTTGGATGAAAAACCTTTCAAAAAGGCCGTCTCCAGCGAATCGTATTGTTGATAATGGGCTTTAAAAAAGGAGATGAAATATAAGGTGTCAATATCATTGAAAGTACGGTGCTTGAACTTCATCAATGCCTTTAAATCTTGTTCGGAATGGTTTAAAACAAAATCATGAGGTGTCCCCCCCATCAAGGCAAACAATTCTTGGCATTTATTGATGATGGTCGTTCTGTTTCCCCATGCCAAAATGGAGGCCCAAAAGCCTGTAATTTCTATGTCCTGTGGCTTTTGAAACGCATGAGGTATGCTGATCGGGTCTGCGGGAATGAACTCCGGCCGATTGTACCGAAGTACAAGCTCATCTAAGTAGCCCTTTAGGTTTTGCATGGGCTACTGAAAGAAACTCAAAGACACTCTAAATCTCTTGTCGACTGCTTTGAGGTGATTATAGGCCCTTTGATTTAACTTGATGATAATGTCATCGTTATTAGAAGTTGCTGGAATGGTACCGATTACACGCACGTAAACGGTGAGGTTATTCATAAGGTTTTTCACTTTAATCACCGTACCGACCTTGGCTGTGCGGTGCAAGGCAAAAAACTTATTGGTGGGCTCCGATTCATCAATCACCTCGGCCAAGCCTTCGGTAGCAACCTCTTCAAAAGGTTTGTCTTCATACATGGGAGTGTCTTCTTCAGCTTCTCCCATCACCTCCTCTTGCATGGCACTATCCTGAGCATAAGGTTCTTGTGCAACAGGTGGTGTGTAATTGTCAGGTAAACTTTTGGTGTTGCTGAGGGCACTATCACTTTTCACTGCCTTTTGAATTTCAATGGCTAAACTTTGACCGAGGACCAAATTATTAGAGCTCAACATGTTCCACTTTTTAATATCACTCACTTGTACATTGTACTTTCGACTGATGGCAAACAGTGTTTCACCTGCCTGTACTTTATGGCTTAGGGATTCGGTAACAAATGCTTGATTGGCCTGATCTGTGGAAGCCATTTCACCGCCAAAGGGTATTTTTAAAGTCTGGCCGATCTGCATCCCATTATCCAATACCGGATTTTCTTTTTTGATATCACTGATAGAAGTCTGATAACGTTGCGCCAATGAGAACAAAGTTTGTTTGGGCAGGACTTTGTGTAACACAAAAATTTGGTTTCCTACCTTTTCTACGCCCAGCGAATCTTGCTGCGCCTGAAGTCCTGTTGTGGCCAAACCAACAAATAAAACCAGATACACGAATCTTTTCATATGTTCAATGGGTGTAGTTGTAATTCCCTCTTCCCTTTTACAAATATAAGTTCCTCTTCAGCGATTAAAAAAGTTCCTGCTGCTAAGCCTTTCAATTCTTTGTCTAATTCCTCTCGCAGCAACAATTTACCAGAGCTATCGAAGGCAAAAAACGCTAGTTTAATGTTTTTCTCCTGTATCGTATGGGCTGCAAGAAAAATATAATCCTTGTATTCTAAGTAATCGCAGCTGCCTTTTATGCTTACTTGTGCAAAGGAAGACAAAAACGTTGCCAACGTATCGAAATGTTGGCTGCCCTCTTCATAATGAATAGGGTAAAATACTTCTTTTAACTCCCTACTTTCTGTTTTTTCTTCTACCCATTCGCCGGCCTCAATGTCAAAAATCACAGGGGCATCCTTATGGGAAGCACCCTCAATAATCAAATAATCTCCCTCGGCTGAAAGGATTTTACAGTCTTCTAACGACCAAGTGGTCTTTTGATTGTGCCAATCGAAGCCAAAAAACGAACGAGCGCCAATGTCTTGCGTATCTTCGAAAACCTGGAACACGACCACAGCACCATTCACATGAAAAATACTGAGCCACCAATCCTCTGAAAAACTTAGATCGCGCCACAGAAATTTGCGCTCATCTTGCTTGAATAGGCTAAAACTTGTTTTTAAGTCTGTTTTATTACGAGAAGTGATCAATAAATGTCCATTAAAAGCCTTCAGCTCCCAAATGTCGGAACTGAATTCAAATAAAAAATCGGGTGTGAGTAGCGCAGACAAATGCTTTCTTTGTATTTTAAACAAAATTAAAGGAAATAAGTAGGTATCAAAGCTATGAGAGGAATTGTAAGAATTTTAATGGCACTGAGCTTTCTGCTCTTGTTGTTTACCGCCTGGGCTACACATCAAGCCGATACTGGAAAGACAAAAGTTTTTGTTTTAGAGATCCGCAACAACATCGATCCAAGGATGAGCCGATACGTAGATTTAGCACTCACCCAAGCCACCGAACTCAATGCCGATATCATCATCTTAGATATGGATACCTATGGAGGTGCTGTCAACGATGCGAATGACATCCGCACCCAAATTTTGGCTTATGAAAAACCTGTTTGGGTATACATCAATAACGATGCTGCTTCGGCCGGCGCACTCATTTCCATTGCCTGCGACAGTATTTACATGGTTCCCGGTGCTAATATTGGGGCTGCCACAGTGGTAAATGGGGCTGATGGTTCACAAGCGCCAGATAAATATCAATCTTATTTTCGGTCCATCATGCGCTCTACTGCAGAAGAAACTGGAAGAGACCCTGACATTGCAGAGGGCATGGTTGATGATAGGGTCGAAATTGAAGGAGTAACCGAAGCAGGCAAAGTCATTACTTTTACGACTTCAGAAGCCATTGCCAATGGTTTTTGCGAAAGAGAAGTAGCTAGCATTAGAGATGTACTAGAAAAAAACGAAGTCACCAATTACGAACTCATCAACTATGAGCTTTCATTTACAGAACAAATCATTGCCTTTTTTCTCAACCCTGTGATAAGCGGACTTCTTATTTTGGTCATTACCGGAGGAATATTCTTTGAATTGCAGACGCCCGGAGTGGGCTTCCCACTCGCGGCCGCAGGCTTGGCACTGATTTTATATACCACACCTTTTTACCTCAACGGCCTTGCCGAAAACTGGGAGATTGCCATGTTTTTTGTAGGCTTAGCCCTGATTGCCCTAGAGGTATTTGTTATCCCTGGCTTTGGTGTAGCCGGCATAGCTGGGATTGCCTGCACCTTCGGGGCACTTATTTTTTTCATGGTAGCTAACGACAATTTTAACTTTGATAATGTACCGACCGGTAACCTTACCCGAGCCATTACCGTGGTGGCTGTTGGTGTTTTTGGTGCCATTATTTTATTATTTGTACTGGGGTATCGATTGATGTCGTCTAACTTATTTTCAAAAGTGGCACTCATTGACACGCAGCGCAAAGAGGAAGGTTATACCTCCACGAATTATACATCGGATATGGTTAAAAAAGAAGGCGTTGCCATTACCATTTTGAGACCGAGCGGACGTGTAGAAATAGAGGATGAAATTTATGATGCCTACACGAGGGGCGAATACATAGAAATAGGAGAAAAAATAGTTGTCACCTCCAATGAGGGCACATCTCTTCAAGTCAAAAAGAAAAAAAATGAATAATACAGAAGATATATCCCCCGAAAGCTTCGCCATTTCCGGTGGACATCGGCCCTCTGATGCCCTAAACAGTATCAAACCGCCTATTTACCAAACCTCCACTTTTCAATTCAACACAGCTGAGGAAGGAAAAGCCTTTTTTGAGCAAGCAGCAGGCCAAGGTAGCTTGGAAGAAAGAAACAACAGCCTGATTTATACCCGATTGAACCATCCCAACGCCATTACGGCTGAAAAGCGTTTGGCACGCTTAGATGGGGCGGAAGATGCCGCTTTTTTCAGCAGTGGTATGGCTGCCATTTCTAATACCATTCTCACCTTTTGCCATGCCGGTGACTTGTTATTGTTATCTTCTCCTTTATATGGAGGAACCGATGCCTTTATTAAAAAGCACTTGGTAGATTATGATGTGCAATGGCTTGAGTTTGAACCGGGTGCAAACGCCGAAGAAATCAATCTCCTTGTGGCCAACCACCCACGAAAGGATCAATTAAAAATGATTTATTTGGAGACGCCTGCTAACCCCACGTTGTCGTTGACGGACATTTCTATGTTAGACCAGCTCCGAAAAGAATGGCAGCGTAAAGGTGAAGAAATCATCATTGCCGTAGACAATACCTACATGGGGCCTATTTTCCAAAAACCTTTGTCCCATGGCGCAGACATTAACCTATATTCTGCTACCAAGTACTTGGGAGGTCATAGTGATTTAATTGCCGGGGCAGCCTCCGGAAGAGAACAACATATCAAGCTCATCAAATCAAAAAGAACTCTTTTAGGCAGTTTAATTTCCCCTTTTACAGCTTGGCTGCTATCACGGAGTATGGAAACAGTGAATTTAAGAATGGAAAAGCAAGCTGAAACGGCTTCTATATTGGCTAAACATTTTAAAAAACATCCCAAAATAAGTTGCTTTTACCACTTAGATTTACTCCCGGAGCAACACAAGGATCAGGCCCTTTTTAAAAAACAATATACCTCAGGGGGTGCCATGATGGCCTTTGAAGTAAAGGGTGGAGAAGCTGAGGCTTTCCGCTTTTTAAACGCTTTAAGAATAGCACACTTGGCCATTTCTTTAGGTAGTACAGAAACACTAGCCTCCCATCCTTACACCATGAGTAGTTCGAATATGGCTGAAGAAGATCGGTTGAAAAATAGCATTACACCTGCCTTGATTCGTGTTTCTGTAGGTTTAGAAAATGTAAAGGACCTGATCAAGGATTTTGAACAAGCCCTAGCCCAAGTTTGATGTCAGAAAGGGTATCTTCTTTATACGAACGCATAGGTGAAACAGCCATTTTACAGTTGGTAGATCATTTTTATAGAGGTATTGCCGAAGATGAACTATTGAGAAAAATGTACCCCGAGGATTTAGAACCTGCCAAAAATCGACTGAAGTTATTTCTTATTCAAGTATTAGGAGGACCGCGCACCTACACGGATAAACGTGGGCACCCTATGCTACGCAGAAGGCACTTTCAATGGAAGATTGGCGAAAAGGAAGCTACCCATTGGTTACGGCACATGCACAAGGCTTTGCAGCAATCGGAAATGGCAGACAAAGAAAAAGATGATTTTTGGCAATACATTTATCCATCTGCTTTACATATGATTAACAAGACTTAATCCATAAACACCTCACATAATACATACTATTCTTCTATATTCGCTTTTAGCATGAAAAACTTACTCATCCGCATTTATTCTATCTATGCCTATGCCATTTTTCTAATGCTATTTTTGCTGCTGATGCCTTTTTTTCTTTTGGTTATTTTCGTAAAACCCTTAGAAAAATGTGCCGGCTTTTTCAATCATATTTGGGCTAGACTCTTCTTTTTTCTCATGTTCTTGAACCGAACAAAAGTGAAATACCATTCAAAAATTGATCCCAAAGGCCGCTATATTTTTTGTGCTAATCACACCTCCTATTTAGACATCCCTACCGTTGGACTCATCAGACATAATTATAAATTTATTGGTAAGTCTTCGTTAAAGAAAAAACCAATTTGGGGTTTTATGTACAGCAGGCTTCATATTTTGGTTAACCGTGAAAATATGCGAAGCAGGTATCAGAGCTGGATAGAAGCGGCCGAGGCAATTTCTAAAGGCTTTAGCATCGTATTTTTTCCCGAAGGAGGAATCTATACCAAAAACCCTCCACAAATGACGGCGTTTAAAGAGGGTAGTTTTCGAATAGCTGTGAATGAACAAATTCCAATCGTTCCCATCGCAATTCCTTTCAATCATTTAATTATGCCTGATAACAGTCCATTGACCATGCATCCCGGCTTAATTAGAATGGATGTCTTGGAGCCCATTTGGCCTAAAGGAACTGATGATGAATCCATCAAAAAATTAAAAGCAGAAACTAAATTAGCCATTGAAGAAGCCCTTGCACACTATGAAAATAGATAAAAACAAACTGCAATCCTTGGCCCATTTGGCGCGGTTAAAAATCAAACCCGAGGAAGAGGAAAGCCTACTGCATGATATGTCAGAAATTCTACGCTGGGTCGATCACCTTCAATCGGTAGATACAAATGGTGTAGAGCCTCTGCGACACATGACCTTAGAAAAAAACGTGATGCGAGAAGACAAAACCGAAGGGAATTCTACACAAGTACAAACGCTTAAAAATGCTCCTGAAACCTACAAAAAGTATTTAAAGGTTCCAGAGGTATTGAAAACCAGCCCATGATTAAACCTGCTCTATTTTGAATCGGAGAATTTATCAGATCGTTTCAGCTTTTGTCTGGATAGCAGGCGCCTGTGCCTTACTTTTCTTCGCTGCCTCCTTGTATTATGGCACAGACCTTACCTTACCTTGGCAGGTTTCCTATGCCTTCAAAACACGACCTTTATTACTCCATTACTTTGATATCAATGGGCAAACTTCTGGGTTGGTGGTTGACCAGTTATTAAGCTGGCAACAGTTCACCACGGCTTCCTTTCAATTTTTAGCATGGCCGGAGTACGTATTAATGGCCACTGCCCTTTTTCTTTTGATTTGCTCCATGGTAGCCATTACGTATGTCGATCGTTTTGCCTACTATGTACTTACTGCCATTTTTATTTTTATTTTTATTCAACTTCGGCTGGAAGAACTGGGCGCAGCGGCACCCTACTTTACCTTCGGCGTGATTGGTGGATTCATGCTCATCACTTATGGTTTTCAAGCTTATGGCCAAAAGATTTCTTTATGGATACGAATGGCTTGTTCCATCGGCTTTTTTACTGCTTTTGGCCTATTGGTTAGGCTACTTCCCGACATGCACCTACCAGAAATGGTGAGCTTGGGATTTGGGATGATTGCCTTAGTGGCTTTAGGAAGTTTATTTATACTCTACATTGCAGGTGATACGATTTTTCTGCTTTTTAAAATCACTACACAAGGTACCGGAAAAGGCAAAGAAGCTCTACTTCATTTTACTTTGATCGGTCTTTGCTACGTCACTGCCATCGCACTTATTTTTCTGCAAAAGAATCAAGTCATCGATTTTCCGCTTTTCCTTTTCGAACCTGAGACACTCTTTCTGTTGTCATGCTATGCCGGATATTTGGCCTTCGATCAAAAAATTTCAACAAGAATAGCAGGAGGTGAATGGTTGCTTTTTAAAAAATGGGTTTACATCCTTGTTTCAGCATTGCCTCTGGTCTTAATGGCCTACGCGCGCATAACAGCCAACGATTCGCTGTTGAGTGCAATGGAATGGGTTATCATATTGGCACACTTAGCTTTTGCCTCGGCCTTCTTCGTTTACGCTTTGATTAATTTTATCCCAGCTCTTTTGTCTAATCTTGAGGTTTGGCCCATTTTTTATTCCGGGCCAAGAACTCCCATGTTAACCGTTCGACTGATGGCTTTTGCCCTTTTTCTAGGGGGAATATTTTATTTGGAATACAAGCCCTACTACCAGTTAAAAGCAGGTCAATTCGCACTTTTGGCGACCGTGGCAGAGCAAATTGGAAAACCGGTTTTAGCAGAACAATACCATCGACAGAGTATTTTTTACGATTTCTACACCTTCAAATCTAATTTTGCATTGGCTCTTTCTGCCAATAATGACCGTGAAATCCGTGAAGTCCCCACCCGTTTGAATGCCATTTTGAGTAAGAAAAACGCACCAAAAGCACGAATTGCTCTTGCCAATCACTACGACGAACGTGCTGAGATTTATCAAACCCTCAAAACCTTAATGGATAGCCGAGAGTCGGCCACCGATGCCATGGTTCAAAACAATTTAGGTCTGGCGCATTACGCATATCAAAACTATGATTCAGCCCTACGTTACTTTCAACTGGCCTTAGGCGAAGGTACTTTTGTGAGCGAAGGAAATAGGGCAGCACTGAACTATGATGTGGCGGCTCAATTGAACTTCGACACCACTTTCAACTATGAGCATGCACAAAACGCACATGTAAAACTGAATACAACTGCTCTGAAAAATGGCAAGCAACAGGCCTTAACCTTCGACCTAAAGCTACAACCAGACACGCTACTGGACAGAAAAGAGTTATTCTACATGTACAACAGTGCCCTTAGTCGCCAACTTTCTAATGGAGAAGTGCTATTGAACGCGATAGACTACTATTTGAGTCACCCTCAAAATGATCCCTACCGGAATTTCTTACTGACTGCCAAAACTTTTGCTTTGTATCATCAGGGTGAAATCAACAGGGCATTTCTGAGCTTAGAGCGGGTAATTGCTAGCAACGAACGAGCGGGTTTCCCCTATTACACAAAAGCCATCTGGTCATACCATCAGGGGCAAGCAGAAATGACTGTGGAAGCCATCAGCGAAGCCCGAAAAAGAAATTACAATGAACCTCAGCTCCAAAATTTCATTGAGCTTTTGCGTGTAAGAGAGGAGCAGATTCCTCAACCTGACATTTCTTCAGAATGGCGAAATCTGCAACAACAATCCTCAACATTATCAAATCAAGCTTTTCAGGAAGGAACGCTGCAACTGGCTCAGAAAAATGCATTTGACGTATCGACTACGCTGGATATTTGGGAAGCTTTACATAAAATGGACATTGCACCTGAAAAAATGTATGAGCTGTTCCTCAATACCACCAAGGTAAAGCCTCAAGAGCCTGCCTATTGGGAGGCTTATATTTTACAATGTGCTAAAATGCGTTTGACCCGTTTTGGCGAAACCGCTTTGAAAACATACCGAACCTTGGTCAGCTGGAAGGATTATAAGATGCTTGAAAGTTCATTTGAGCAAATACTTAAAGAAGAGCGAAATAAATTTTTACAACCCCTTAAACAATAGTAGCAGCAATACGGCTGAATAACCTATAATCCAATGGGATTTCCGTTTACGTAAAGTTTTATAAATAGCATAACTGCTTTCGCTTTTTTTGTGTTGAAAGAATGAGACATCAAAATCTTGATTAAACTTTTTACCTAATAATTACGTCCTACCATCATGAGTAACACAGTTATTAAAACCAGCGATATTTCTAAAACTTATGTAATGGGCAGCGAGACCATTCAGGCCTTGAAGTCCATTACCATCTCCATTGAGCAAGGTGAATATGTCTCTTTTATGGGACCTTCCGGTTCGGGGAAATCTACATTGATGAATATGATTGGTTGTTTAGATACACCCTCCGGAGGACAGTACATATTAAACGGTCATGATGTAAGTGATATGACGGAAAATGAACTAGCAGATATACGCAACAAAGAAATTGGATTTGTTTTCCAGACTTTCAACCTATTGCCCCGTGCTAGTTCTATGGAAAATGTTGCTTTGCCCTTAATTTATGCGGGTTACAGTAAATCTGAAAGAGAAGAAAGAGCTTTAAAAGCTTTAGAAAATGTAGGTTTGAAGGATCGAGCTTATCACAAACCTAATGAACTTTCTGGTGGACAAAGGCAGCGCGTCGCAATCGCCAGAGCTTTGGTGAATGATCCGTCGATTATTTTAGCCGATGAACCTACAGGTAACTTAGATTCTAAAACTTCTTATGACATCATGGATCTTTTTGCTCAGCTGCATGATAAAGGCAATACCATCATTATGGTAACACACGAAGATGACATTGCGCAATATTCACACAGAATTCTACGATTAAGGGATGGCTTGGTTGAAAAAGACGAGGTGAATCACAATCCTACCAAAGTCGATCGAAAGCAAATAGTTGTTACAGAGGATTAATGCATAAAATTTATACCAAAACCGGAGATCAAGGGGAAACGTCACTTTTGGGGGGTGCGCGAGTGTCCAAAGCACATATCCGAATAGAAGCTTATGGAACGGTAGATGAATTGAACAGCCATATCGGCCTACTTCGAGATCAGCCTGTGAATGAGCTTCGTAAGGATTTCTTGAAAAATATTCAAGATGTACTGTTTACCCTTGGTGCTGAATTGGCCAGTGAGCCAGGGAAAGATAAAATCATGAAGCCTGATTTATCGATCGCGGACATTACGCATCTAGAAGAGGCCATGGACTCTATGGAAGATTTGCTTCCTGAACTTAAAAGTTTCATTCTTCCCGGTGGTCATCCATCCGTATCTGTCGCCCACATTGCTCGCTGTGTGTGCAGAAGAACAGAAAGAATTTGCATTCTACTTCATGAAAAAGAGCCCATACACGAACTCATTATCCCCTTTCTTAATCGACTTTCTGATTACCTCTTTGTTTTAGGTAGAAAAATGGGGAGTGAACTCGAAGCTGAGGAAGTAAAATGGATGCCAAGGTAAAAATATTAAATTTTGCCTAACCCTCTATGTGCCATAATTAATTTTGTATCAATAAATTTATTAAACTAATATTCTGTTTAATAGGTTTTTATCTTTATAATTAAAATATTATTCGGCATCTCCCCTTTTTAAGGACATTGTAAATTCCGTACCTTTGCCCGATAAAACCCCAACTGAAGGATCTCATGAAAAGGAACTTTGACATCATTACAAAAGCCATTACTCAGTCTAGAATTGACGCATTAGATGAATCAAACATCCCTTTTGGTAAACTCTATTCCGACCATATGTTCATGGCTGATTTCAAAAATGGAGAATGGCAAGATCTGTGCATCGTTCCTTACGAAAACATTTCAGTAAGTCCGGCCAACACCACACTGCACTATGCGATTACGGTCTTTGAAGGTTTAAAAGCTTATCGTAATGAAGAAGGTGGTGTCAATATTTTTCGACCAGATGCCAATGCCAAAAGACTCAACATCTCTGCTGAGCGCATGTGCATCCCCCCGGTTCCCGAAGAACTTTTCATGCAGGCGCTTACCAAATTAATTAAGCTAGATCAAGCGTGGGTACCATCTTTGCCCAATACAGCCCTTTATATCAGACCATTTATTTTTGCTACCGATGAGTTTATTGGCATTCGCCCTTCGGAAAATTTCAGGTTTATGATCATAACATGTCCTGTTGGAGCTTATTACACCAAACCCGTTAACGTCAAAATAGAAACACAGTATTCACGTGCTGTGGAAGGGGGTACCGGCTATGCGAAAGCCGGGGGAAATTACGGAGCCAGCCTCTACCCTGCTCGACAAGCCAAAGCGAAAGGCTTTGATCAGCTCATTTGGACCGATGCCAAAACGCACCAATACATAGAAGAATCGGGCACCATGAATGTAATGTTCGTGATTGACGGAAAATTACTTACAGCCCCCACTTCAGGTACCATTCTAAAAGGCATCACCAGAGATAGTGTATTAACTTTAGCCAAGTCTTGGGGATTAGAAATTGTAGAGAAACCCGTTGCCGTGCAAGAAATCATCAATGCAGCCAAGGAAGGTCGATTACAAGAATCCTTCGGAGTGGGTACGGCTGCAACCATTGCGCCCATTGCTACAATCGGTTTCGAAGAAGATATTTATGAATTACCACCGGTTGAAACAAGAGAGTTATCAATGAAAATATTAAAAGAACTCACCGACATCCGCTCAGGCAAAGTGTCGGACACTAACGGATGGATTTATAAAATTTAACCTTTATTTATCGTTTTTTTTCTTTACTTGCATGGTATGAAGAAGGCTGTGTTTGTCGTTATATTGCTCTCATTTTTTTTCGCCGAGATAAGCATAGCACAAAACTATTTGATCGTTCGGAAAATCGGCAGCACACGAAAATTTGAATATTTTGCCGGAGACTCTTTCACCTACCAACAAAAAGGAGAGCCTTTGTATTTTACAGACATCATCACTGAACTGAAAGACAGCCTGATCGTACTCGAAAATAACATTATCAATATTTCCCAAATCAAAGCCATAGATGTTCGAGGTGCCGAGAGCAATCGTCCCCGAATTTATCGTGCGGCAGAGGTAACTCTTCCTACGATGGGCATAGGCTTACTCGCCATTGATTTGATCAACAACAGCATTATTGAAGGCAATGAATTCTATCTTGATGGAGGCACTACCTCCACAGCAGCGGTCATGGTAGGCACAGGTCTTTTGCTCAGGACCATTCGAAGGAAAAAGATCGATTTAGAGAATCCAAAATTCGAAGCTTACATCATCACCTATTAATGTAAAAAGTGCCTTACTGTTCGCCATTAATGCTTGAAAAAACCAGTACATTTCACCACATTTGCAGCTTCTAAAAACTACAATCATGAATGCTGATCAATTGAAGGATTTAAAGGCGCGCATTTCGGCCTTGAGGGGGTATCTTTGACTACGAACGTAAGAAAGCAGAAATAGAAGAGGAAGAATTGGTTACTGCCCAACCAGATTTTTGGAACGACCCAAAAGCTGCGGAACAAATCCTGAAAGAAATTCGACTTAAAAAAGTTTGGACGGATGGCTTTGAAGCCGTGCATGCAGCCACAGAAGACCTAGAAACCCTTTTTGAGTTTTTCGAAATGGGTGAAGGCACTGAAGAAGAGCTTGAAGCGGCCTACCGGAAAGCCATGCAGCTTCTGGAAGACCTAGAGTTTAAAAAGATGTTGAGTGGCAAAGAAGATCAGCTCAATGCCATGATCGAGATCAACCCCGGAGCAGGAGGTACAGAAAGCAATGACTGGGCAGATATGCTCATGCGCATGTACATCATGTGGGGTGAAAAGCACAACATGAAGGTGAAACAGGTGAATTATCAGCCGGGAGATGTCGCTGGTATCAAGTCTTGCACCTTGTCTTTTGAAGGTGACTTCGCCTATGGGCAATTAAAATCTGAAAGTGGGGTGCACCGTTTGGTGCGCATTTCTCCCTTCGATTCAGGAGGTAGAAGACATACTTCCTTTGCCTCTGTCTTCGCCTACCCGATTATTGACGACACCATTGAAGTAAACATCAACCCTGCTGATATTTCTTGGGACACTTTCCGTTCGGGAGGAGCCGGTGGGCAAAATGTAAACAAGGTGGAAACAGGAGTAAGAATAAAACATGCGCCAACAGGCATCACCATAGAAAACACCGAAACACGTTCTCAGCTTGAGAACAAGAACAAGGCTATGGAAATGCTAAAATCGCGTTTATACCAGATTGAAATGGACAAGCGTATGGCAGAGCGCGATAAGGTGGAAGGTGAAAAAATGCGTGTTGACTTTGGTTCTCAAATCAGAAACTATGTGTTACATCCTTATAAATTGATAAAGGATAACCGCACCCAAGTGGAACGAACAGATGTTCAAAACGTACTCGATGGTGATCTGGATGATTTCATCAAAGCCTTTTTGATGGAAAATTAAGCCGTGGAAAGTCCTCAACGCATTTACTCGCTTCAGTTTGGCTTACTTTGCTTGAGTTCATTTTTATTTTTCGCCAGCTTCAATATGATCGTACCCGACCTGTACGATTACCTCAGCTCATTGGGGGGAAGCGAATTCAAAGGCTATGTCATTTCTTTGTTCACCGTTACTGCCGGTTTATCGCGCCCATTCAGTGGTAAACTGGCAGATCGCATAGGACGCATTCCGGTAATGATTTTTGGAGCTGTTGTCTGCTTTGTGGTAGGCTTTTTATACCCATTGCTTAGCACCGTATGGGCATTTTTGCTACTTCGTTTTTTGCATGGCTTTTCTACCGGCTTTAAACCTACCGGAACAGCCGCCTTTATCGCAGACATTGTTCCTGCCCATCGCAGGGGTGAGGCAATGGGCTATTCAGGCCTTTTTAGCAGTTTGGGTATGGCCGCTGGCCCGGGTATCGGACCCAAAATCACTGCCATGTTCGGTATAGATATGATGTTTTATACCTCCTCTTTTTTGGCCTTACTGTCTGTTTTGATCTTAATCGGAATGAAAGAAACACTTACAGAAAAAGAGCCCTTTTCCTTTCAATTGCTCAAGATCAAAACCACTGATATTTTTGAACCTTTGGTCATTCATCCTTCCGTACTGATGCTTTTTACCACCTTTTCCTTTGGTGCTGCACTGACCTTAATGCCGGATTTGGCCATTTATGTAGGCTTTTCGCAAGGAAATAAAGGCATATTCTTTACTGTTTTTGTGTTTTCCTCCCTCCTCATTCGCATTTTGGCCGGAAAGGCCTCTGATCGCTATGGGCGTGTCATTGTGCTTAAATGGGCAGCTTTGGCCATTGTAATAGCCGACCTGATGGTGGCATTTACCATGACACAACCCATGCTGATCGCCAGTTCGGTTGTGTTTGGCATTGCCGTGGGCATGAATACCCCTACCATTTATGCCTGGACCATTGATTTAAGCAATCAAAAAGCACGCGGAAGAGGGCTAGCCACCATGTACATTGCCTTAGAAATTGGGATAGGACTAGGCGCCTTTATTTCGGGGTATATTTATGCCAATGACATCACACAACTCAAAACTGCCTTCGTGGTGGCAGCAGGTTTGGCCTTTGTGGGCTTCTTATTCCTACAGTTTGGGTTGGTCAAGCGCAAAAAAGCAACGATTCTATAAATTTAATACCTCAATAATTTCGAGCCATTGGATAAGTAGCCTTGATTTCTTCTAGGTCATTATCAAAACAGTCTATATTTATTAGCTATCTTTTGAATTACCAAAATTCATTTTATATATTTGATTTATATTAATTTATTTTACTCTTATAAACAGATCATATTACTAGATCAATACATATTCGATAGGTAAACAATACGTAATGCTTAAGCAAATTCAAAGAATAGAAAGACTGCATCAACTCATAAAGCTAAGAGCTACTGGCTCACCTAAAGATTGTGCTTTAAGATTAAATATAAGCGAAAGACAGTTCTATAATATTTTAGAACTAATGAAAGACTTAGACGCACCCATTGAATATGATTCAACCTTCTGTTCTTATTTTTACACATATGAAGTGGAATTCGTTTTTGGTTTTTCTGTAAAATGAATCAATACTTAAATATACAATACCAGTCATCTAAATAGGTTAATTAATTTTAGATTTTTTATCAACTGAAATTTTATTTCAGTTATTACGATGTAATTGCATATAGGAACTAACATAACATCTAAATTAAGTGTTGGTTTTGAGTTCAATATTAAAATAAACTAATGGAACAATGAAAAAGAATAAATTTAATTTTTTAATTACTCTCATAGCTATAACAGCCTTGAGTCATAAGGTTTATTCAGGAACCTGTTTAGTTGATACTAACCCAGCGAAGAACAAAGGTTATTGTGTTGAGGGCGTTGATGGTAAAGGTAAGTGCATCATTCTGGAGGTGGAAGATGCTGATGCGTGTAGTTCTAGTGAACCATTAATTATAAAATAAGAATGGCCATGAGAATAATGAAAAGTATATTGACAGTCATGGTTTTAAGTGGGATATTATTAAACCATGTGGATGCAGGTTTTTGTCTACAAAAGCCTTCAGATAATACTGGATGGTGTGCAGAAGATATAGAGGGTAGAGGTGTGTGCATTATATTTAAACCATCTAATGACTCAACGAGGTGTTTTGCAGATCAACCTGATAATCAAACAATTGAATAAAATTATGAAAAAGTTAAAATTAAAACTTCCTGTTATTATCATTGTTTTTGCTTTTAGTAGTCTTTGCTTTGCTGAGAAGGTATGTACGACCTCTACAAATCCAGATAACAATAAAGGTAAATGTATTAAAATGTGGTATGGAATTAGCTGCAAAATAGATAGTTTTGTTCATGGGGAACCAGATCCTCCATCATGTTCAGCAGCTATATCGATAGAGTAATTTTCAATAAGCTTATTTTTCTTAACCATGGGTAATAAATTCAAATTATATATAATAATTATAATTGCATTAATAAGTTGTGATGAGCCTAGCTACGTATATCAATTCCCTGATACAACAAATGAAGAAGTTGCTCAATTATCTAAAGTAGGAGTTAAGCGTATTCTCCTTGACTCAACTTTAGGTATAGAAAATCAGTCAATTGTGTATTACGATGATCCAACGCCAAGGGTTAGTATTCTTAATGGGGCTCTTAGAAGAATACATGTGTTTGATTATGAAAATGGTAGGCAACTGTATACCATTCCATTAGAATATGAAGGAAAGAATGGTTTAGGTAACATATCAAATATGGGGCATTATATGATTAATGAAGACAGCATATTCCTCACAAATCATTGGGAAAATAGACTTTATATTATTAATAAAAAAGGTAAGGTCAAAACAAAATTTAATCTCAAACCAAACGTAGACTCTCCAAACTTTTATTTAATGAATAATTCAATATCCAAAATGCATTTATCTAAATCTCATATATACATATCTGTACAAAGTTCATTCCAGCCTAAATTAGAGAGTTGTTACTTGCTAAAATTAAATTTACAGGATTCTACTGTTTCTTACCATATCAATGAGCCCAATTTTTTAACTAATCATTTTTGGGGCGTTTTAACCCCATTTCAATTCTCAACAACTTTTCTAGAGGACACAGTTGTTACAAGTTTTGCGAAAAACCCCGACTTAGAGGTTTATTCTCTTAATGATCTAAAAAAACCCTTAAGTCGGCATACTACCGGATCAAAATTCGTGAGTTCATTCAAATCATTTTCTAAGAAGAATACAAAGCCAACTCTTTATGGATACTCGTATAATCAAATAGCTCCTCTTACCAATAGACAAGCAATGTTTACTTCAATTGATTTTATTCCAAAGTCAAAAAACTATTTACGAACTATGCTTTTACCGAGAACTGTAGATCAATATGAGATGCGTCTAAATGGAATGAGATTAACTTATATAATCCTAAATAATAAATTTGATAAGATTGGGGAAACAAAAATGCCAAGAGGTAGATATTCTTATAAAACCTACTTCATAAATAATAAAGGCTTACATATTGCCAATATAGAAGAGTACGCAAAAGATGAAAATACCTTAACCTTTGATATATATGAGATTACATACAACTAATATTAATTTCATTACACTGATAATATTAATTAGCTTATTGTTTTTACTCTATTCATGTAATTATAATTATCCTAAATATGAACATGAGGTTTTAAATATAATACATCACAAACAAGATCTTACTGAAAAAGATTTTCTTATCGTTATTCCAGGTGAAGGTTGTGGAGGTTGCATTTCCTCTGCGACTACATTTCTCATTGAAAATCAATCAAATTTTGATAATTCCATAATTATATTCACTGGTGTTCTAGATAAAAAATTACTTCGAAATCAAGTTGGAAAAAAATTCTTAGATAAGGATAATGTTATAATTGACGTTAATAATTTATTAATGTCATTGGAGTTGAAGTCTGTATATCCATATTATTTTAAGATAGTAAATTCAAAATTGATTAATAAATCAAATTTTAGTAAACTAATAACGTATTAATATTTTAAATTAAATACTTTTATAAAATATTTTTTAGATAATATGGTTAAGTGATATCTAATTATTTATTAAGTAGTTAACACCTATCATATTTGCACTGCAAGAATAAGCAGAACTAGCCATCTTCACCCATAAATACCCTAACCTTTAAGACAATAGATTTAGGCAAACCGCATTGAACTAAACAATCTATATTCTTCTATTCACGATGGTCTCACCTGATAATATATCCTTACCACATAGTCCTCAGCGCAATGCACCCTTTACAATTAACTAGAACCTGTATGAAGGAGTTTCTTAGCTTTCCTTAGTGCCCTTCGCGGTTCAAAAAAAAATAGCACACTAATGATGATCAACGCTAATGTTTAGGTGCCCATTTTAGGGTTCACGCAGAGTATGCAAAGACCGTACACGCAAAGTACGCAAAGACAATCCACTCAAATATATCTTGGCGCTCTCTGCGGTGTTTCCTTAGTGCCCTTAGCGGTTAAAAAACAGTACATGGTTTTTAACCATACCCAATTCCCAGCAAAGCATTATGGGTTCAACCTAACTCCGCTATTGCTTACCTTCGTACAAGGTCTTCCCTACTTCATAATATTTATCCCCTTCTGTCCAGAATGGTTTCTCAGGTGCGTTTCCAATCAATCTTGAGGCATAAACATAACTTTTGAAGAACTTTTCCAAATAATCATAATCCACCGTATTAGGATTATCACCGGGTTGGTGGTAATACTTCATAATTTCAGCATCGAAGGCTTGAAAGCCCAAGCTGTACGTAGGAGCCGGTATGCCCTTTTTGGCAAAACTTACATTATCAGAGCGATCAAACAAACCTTGTTCACCGGCAGGATCATCAATAGCGGTCAAGCCGAAGGCTACATTGGCCTCTTTGATCATGGGGGAAGCTGTGGTACGCTCCAAACCAATGATGGTAGAAATGGTGGTGTCATTATAACCTCCATTGTCTGAATTCCAGGCAAATACAATGTCTTCATTCGGAATGATGGGATGGTCAGCCAAATACCTGCTGCCCAGTAAACCCTTTTCCTCTCCCGTAAACAACACAAAAAGTGCGGAACGCTTTAAGGGATATTTAGCAATGTTCTGTGCAGCAGAAAGAACCGTTACCGTACCAATGGCATTGTCACGTGTTCCGTTGTAAATAGAATCACCTTCTTCATTGGGTCTTCCTACCCCCACATGATCGTAGTGAGCAGAAAACATGATGTATTCCTTTTTTAACTCCGGATCCGTTCCTTCCACCATGGCCAAAACATTTTTATCTTGGGTCAGCTCATTCACCATGCCTTCAATAGTGATTTCCGCTTGTTTGATGCTACGGGTCATCATGAATTTCTGATTGGCATTGTCTAAATCCTTCAACCACAAGTGAGGAATAATAGGCTTATCATTCTCAAAGCTATCTAATGAAAGACCTACACGGTTAAACATAAATCCCAATTGACCCCATGATGTAGCCGGGGAATTGTAAAACTCCACCAATCCGGCTGCGCCTGCATTTCTTGCCCATTGGTATTTCTCGCGGCTTAAAGAAAGAATAGCCCTGCGGTCTGAAACCTCACCATTGCCAGCTTTGGCAAAAACAATTTTTCCCTCCACCGATTTTCCTTCATAATCTGATTCCAAACCATAATCTAAATACACAAGCTCTCCTGAAACCTCTCCGCTTTGTCCTTCGAGTACTAAAAAGTCCGTATTTAAATCGAATGACTTTCCTGCATAACTAAGTCCGGCAGCAGTTGCGGGTGATTTTTTGCGCAACGGTACCGGCTGAAAATAGCCATCTGAACCCGGAACAGGCTCTGCTCCATAAGACTTTAGCTCATTTTCAATGTATGCTGCTGCCTCTAAAATTTCGGGAGAACCTGTATCTCTCCCTCTCAATTCATCAGAAGCCAAGTAATAGATGTGCTCCTTAATGGTTTCTTTATCTACCGTTGCCTGTGTTTTTTCGAGGTCTGTTTTTTGGGCACAGGCAGTGCTTAATATCAAGCAAAGGAAAATGGTTTTGGTTACAATGAGTTTCATGGTCGTTACTTTATTTTAGTTCAAAGTATTTAAAAATAGGATATCGCACAGCAGCTTCATCAATGCCTTGTTCTTCAAACCAGGTATCGAAGAAGTTCCAATTGACTAACCCGTCATCGGATTGAGGTTCTAACATATAAAAAATTAAATTAGCCAAAGGCTGTGCCAAATCTACATAATAGTCTCCTTTTTGAAAGCGTTCTGAGTCAGGTTGAAAATCTCCTTCCAGTGTGGCCATCATATGTCCTTCGAAAGGCCTTCGTGCTTTGTTCAATGCCGTAGCAACAAATACCTCTCCGCTTGCGCGAATGCGCTTATCCATTGTTTTCACCTCCACACCATGTCTTCGCAAGTGCTCTACAATCGCTTGCTGAGCCTGGGGTATTACATAACCTCTTGGCAAGGTAGCTTCTACCGTTGCTTCAAAAGCGCTTTTGTTTTCTACATTGTTCAGGGTAATGATCTCAGGCTTGCGCACGTACATGGGTCTGCCCTCCGCATTGGCGGATTTAATGTAATTATAAGCCCTGTATTCCTTAATGGGCTCATCTAAAGCAACCATTTTAAAACGCACTCCTTTTTTCAATCTGCCTGACTGCTCGAGGACGGTTTGAATGGCATCTGCCTCGGCCTGCTGATTGATACGTCTGATCTCTTGTGCATTGGCATTCGTAAAGGTCAATATTTCCCTGACGAAGGCCTGAGTCGAATTCATTCTTTGGTACAATCGTTCATGGGCAAAGGCCTCACTCAAAATGGCCATTCGGTTTCTTAAACCAAACTGATTGACCAAATAGCGCGGATGGTGGTTGTAGGTGGAAATGGACTGAATGGGCCAACCTTCTCTTTGCGGATAGAAATAGCCGTAGGGGCCCAGGTGTATATCGTCTTTGGCTAGCACCTCTTGTGTTACTTTGGGCAGAAGTTTATCCCAAGTAAAGTCGTAAGGAGCTTTTTCGCCTGCCGTATGGTAACTCGGAGCCCAAGTCAGGGAATAGCCGTGCCACACCCCATTGGTGGTATGCAAATCTACAAAAACGTCCGGATCCCAGGGAACAATAATGTTTTGAAGCAAAGCTCGGGTTTCTGCTGCTTCCGCCTTGATGCCATCCCTGTTCAAATCCCAACCTTGACTGTTGGGTCGGATGCCTGTTTCAATGGGACTATCCTCTTGAGAAGGTCTTCTCCCCTGCTCCAGTTTATCATTGCTATCTGCACTGTAAATGGGCGCGAATAGGAGGATTTGATGATCGAGTAAATATGTTTTATCACCATGAAGAATTTCACGCAGCAATATTTGTAAGATCTCTTTCCCCTCTACTTCACCGGAATGGATGTTTCCTTGCACATAAATGATAGGCTTTTGCGTAGCCTTGGCGGCTTCCGCTGTGGTGACTCTAGGGTTCGAAAGAATAACAACCGGTATATCTTTGCCATCGGCACTTTTGCCCATGGTGGTGAGGTGGGCATATGGACTTCCCTCAACTACTGCCTCTAAAACGGCCATGACCTCGGCATAAGTAGATGTTTCTCGGTAGGCAGTTCGTTCGGGTTTAGTCAACATATCCATGGGCCACTCTTGAGCGGCTAGGGGTAACCCGATGATCATCAACAGGCAGAAGATTCTTTTCATTCCTTTTCCTTTTAGCGCCTTAAATTACCAAAAAGAAGTCGCTCCTACGTCTTTTACCCCCTTCAATTATACAAATGGTATATACAAACCGCCATTGTTGCTTATATTAGACATTGTAAAACCAGTTCAAGTGAATATGTACAACAGAAGGTATTTTATCAAAACCACCGGTGCGGCAGGTATAAGCAGTATTTTAGCAGGCCAGCCGTTGCTTCGGGCGATGTTTCAAGATAAATATAAAATGAAACCTCTTCGCAACAATGTAGGCATATTTACAGAGCGTGGTGGAACCATCGCCTGGCTGATCAGTGAAACGGGTTTGGTGGTAGTCGATAGCCAGTTCCCAGACCAAGCCAATCACCTCCTGGATGAAATGAAAAAGCAGTCGGATCGGAAAATAGATCTATTGATCAACACGCATCACCATGGCGACCACAGCGGAGGCAACATTGCCTTTAAAGGCTTTGCCAAAAAGGTAGTCGCTCATGAAAATTCATACGCGCATCAAAAACGGGTAGCAGAAGAACGTGGTGGTTTAGAAGGCCAGCTTTTACCCGATACCACTTACAAAACTGGTGTTTGGAGGGAAAAAGTGGGCGAAGAAGTGATGGCCTTGCATTATTTTGGACCTGCACACACTAATGGGGACAGTTTTGTGCATTTCGAAAATGCCAACATTGTGCACACGGGAGATTTATTGTTTAACCGAAGAGCGCCATTTGTAGACAAAACAGCAGGAGCTAACATCAGCAACTGGCAAGAAGTAATGGAGAAGGGTTATGAAACCTTTGATGACGATACTCTTTTTGTTTTTGGGCATTCTGGAAACGGTTATGAAATTACGGGAAAACGTGCCGATTTAAAAGCTTTCCAAAACTACTTGAGAAAGGTCATTGAGTTTGTGAAAAAAGGCAAAGCAAGAGGTAAAACCCTTGAGGATTTGGCCTCAGCCACTGAAATACCCGGAGCTCCGGAGTGGAAAGGTGGCCAATCCAGACCAGTTAATGCAGCTTGGGTAGAGCTTTTTGGTGAAGGTTAATCGGCTTTAAAAAGGTGTTCATTGAGCTTTTCTAGTGCTTTCACCTTGTTCTTGCTATCAATCAGTAAGGATATATTGTGACGGCTGCCGCCGTAGGAAATCATGCGTACTGGAATTTCAAGAAGTGCATCGAATATTTTATTCACCACTCCTTTTTGTTCTGCCACAAAATTGCCCACCACACAAATGATGGTCTGATCTGCATCTACATCTACTTGACCATAGGGTTTCAGCTCTCGAAGGATTTGATCAATATGACTATCATCATCAATGGTGACAGATACGGCTACCTCAGAGGTAGTAATCATATCAATGGGGGTACGGTACTTTTCAAAAATCTCGAAAATCTTTCTTAAAAAACCATAGGCCAATAGCATGCGAGAGGATTTTACCTTAATGGCTGTTATGCCCTCTTTTGCTGCCAAGGCCTTTACATCGGCATTGATGGAAGCCTGACTGATAACCGTACCCGCTGACTCAGGCTGCATGGTATTTAAAAGCCTAACTGTAATGCCATATTTCTGTGCGGGCCAAATGGAAGCTGGGTGTAATATTTTAGCCCCAAAGTACGCCAACTCAGCCGCCTCATCAAAGGACAGCTCCGATATGGGAAAGGTTTTGTCCACCACACGCGGATCGTTATTGTGCATGCCATCAATATCTGTCCAAATCTGAATGTCATCCGCCCGAACGGCAGCGCCAATCAGCGAGGCTGTGTAGTCGGATCCCCCTCTTTGCAGATTATCGATTTCGCCTTTGTAATTCTTGCAAATAAAGCCTTGGGTGACAAATAATTTATCACCTGCGTGTTGTGCGAGTAGCGCACTAATTTTATTTTCAATGAAAGCCAAATCAGGCTCATGATCTTCATTGGTACGCATAAATTCCAATGCCGGCAATAAACATACCTTAACGCCTTGTTCCTGCAAATTCAAGGTGAATAATTTGGTGGACATTAATTCCCCTTGTGCCAGGATATCCCGATACAAAGCCTCGTTGAAACTAATTCTTAGGGTGATGTTGAGAAACTCGAAATGTTCCTTGATCATGCTGCGGGCCTCATCCTTTTTGGCCTGAGTGCTCAACAGTTCTTCAATGAAGGCTTGATAGTGCTGATCAAGCCCATCAATCAGACTTTGGGCTTCCTGCTTTTTACCGGCAGAAAGTGCCTCACCCATTTGAACCAAGGTATTGGTTGTACCCGACAAGGCTGAGAGCACCACTATTTTGGGCTGATCATTTCGCGTGATTAATCGCGTAATGGCATGCATTCTTTCGGGTTGACCGACTGATGTTCCACCAAATTTGAGTACCTGCATGGCCTTGAGATTTAGAAACTCAACATTTTAATGGCTGTCATGGCGGCTTCATCACCCTTGTTGCCATACTTTCCTCCAGCGCGATCGAGTGCCTGCTTCTGTGTGTTAGGCGTAAGCACGCCAAAAATCACCGGCTTGTTGTACTTCAAACTGACTTGTGTAATGCCATGCGCCACAGCATCGCAAATAAAATCAAAATGGCGTGTTTCTCCCTGAATGACACAGCCCAAACAAATAACAGCATCAATATCCTCTTCTTGGGCCATCCATTGTGCTGCCAAAGACAGCTCAAAACTACCAGGTACATTTTTTCTAACCATATTTGATTTTGAGACACCGTGAGACAATAATGTACTCACAGCTCCATGGTATAAAGATTCAGTAACCTCTTCATTCCACTCAGAAACAATAATCGCAAATTTTCGATTCGACATGGGTTTCACATGGTCGGTGCTGAAATCACTAAGATTTTTATTTTTTGATGACATAAGCTGTAATAAAAAAAGGTAAGACATCTCTGCCTTACCTTATCAATTCATAATGTTTTGAATTAACGATTGGCAAGGGCTTCTAAACG
This sequence comes from Roseivirga sp., assembly GCA_018402485.1. Taxonomy (GTDB): domain Bacteria; phylum Bacteroidota; class Bacteroidia; order Cytophagales; family Cyclobacteriaceae; genus Roseivirga. The sequence continues at coordinate 64,440 of JAGYIY010000001.1, forward strand.
TGCCTTTTGCTTTCGCGCTTCTAAAATTTCTTCAGCGTCTTTGTAATCCTTAATTAAAGTTGTCAAAGCCTCAATAGCCTTGTCCAAGTCTGTATTTTTTTCATAAGCCAAGGCTGCTTTTAGCAAATAGCCCGGTGCGAAATAAGAATCGTCAATGGTAGCCGCTGCAGACGCATAGTTCTTTCCAGCATCACTAAAATTACCCAACTCCATATAAGCATCTCCAATCAAGCTTTTAGCTCTTGCCTGAACAATATTTTCATCGGAAGAAAAGTCTTCTAGATAATCAATCGCCTGTTGATACTCTCTCTTTTTAAGATAAGAAGCACCGGCATAGAAATGCGCTAAGTTGGCAACATCCGTTCCACCATAAATATTTATGATATCCAAAAACCCAAGATTTCTACCATCTCCTAACAAGGCCAAGTCTAAGCTATCGCTTTCGTAATAATACTGTGCTTGAAAAATTTCATTCTGAGCAACAATGTTCTTTTGCTCTTTCTGATAGTTCAGAAAAAACAAGGCTGTGGCAACCAGAAGTACGACTACCCCTACAATAGCTCCCATAAACCCTACAGGGCCTACCTCACCTTTAAACTTATCTAATGCCGTCTTTTTAGACGGATTTGTTTTATTTTCTTCAGAAGAACTTGTTTTGGCCATCTCTTAAAAATTAGGTCGCAAATATATGGAAAATGTTCTACAAATGCGAAGGGTTGAAGGGGATGTATTTTATGGTTTCCATCAACGGCTTTCTTGCGTATCGATTTATCTTCAATTCGCTGCTTTAAGGCAGAAAAAAGGTAAAAAAAGTTAGCCGATCAATATGGGCTGGCTGATAATCCTTAAGGAAATGATTAATTGACCTTTCTTACATTACCGCTTCCGGCAATACTGGATTGAACACTGACCTGGTCGCCATAGTAACGAACATTTCCACTACCTGCAATTCTAACATCCAATTGTTTCTCAACAGAAATGGTGCTGTTACCCGAACCGCTAATGGAAATATTATAATTTTGCGCTTTCATATCTTCGGCATTGAACCTACCCGAACCACTGATACTTAGTTTTACATCTTGCGCCTGACCAAACAAATTGATACGTCCTGAACCAGAAATACTAGAACTGATATTTTCAGCAATCAATTCTAAGTTGATACGGCCTGAACCAGATACCGACCCAGTAAACCCATCCGATTCAAAGACAGATTGACCATTAATGCTACCAGACCCACTTACTGTTACTCCATTTAATTCTGGCAGGGTAACATAAACATTAAAATCATTGACCGTACTACCCCAAGAAAACCAGCGAGAAGACTGTGTAGAAATAACAAGTCTTCCTTTTCTAACTTCCGTTTCAATTTTTTCTAAATCTTTTGATTTGGCCTCTACAACCACTTGGAATGTACTGCCTTGCTTAACGTAAACATTTCCGGAAGAAGTGACAGAAATAGCATCAAAGTTGCTGAGGTTTCTTGTTTGCTTTTCTTGGGACAAAAGTACTTGTGACAAAAAAGCGAGTGCTAAAAAAGTGTATAATGCTTTCATTGTGTTTTTCTTCAAAGACGTTCCAAAGGTGTATAGAGTTGCTTACTGGGAAAATAAATGACGCATAGTGCATAAAAAACCCCGACTGTTGGGCCGGGGTTTTCACGAAAAAACATCTATTATTATTTATCTATTGAGCCCAATACGCGTTTCATAAAATCATTTAGAGCTTCTTTTTTACTCTTTCCTGATTGAATCATGTCGTGTACTTCGATGGCTCCATAAAGGTTAGAAATCAATTCACCTAACACATCTAACTCTTCATCTTTTATGTTATCCGACTCTGTCAGAAACTCAAGTGTTTCAAGTGTTTCTAAGACGTAATCCTGATCATTTTTCTCAATGAAATCCGTTAAATGCTTAATTAGCGGCAACCTCATCAATCAAAGTTTTAAGTACATCGAATTTATTGGTTTGCACTTGATTTACCAGTTTACCATTTTGAAAAGCAGCAAAGGTTGGTAAATTGTCTACTTGGGCCAACTTCCTTGATTCAGGGAATTTTTCGGCATCTGCTACTACGAAAAGAGCATCTTCTCTATCACCCGATAGCTTCTTGAATTTGGGCTTCATGATTTTGCAATTGCCACACCAAGAGGCTGCATATTGCACGAACACCTTTTCGTTGCTATCAATGATTTGCTTTAAGTTATCTTGATCTAATTCTTGAATCATCTCAAATTGGATTAGTGTGAACTCAAATAAGATGCTACACCATCTCTATTGGCAGACATGGCATCTTTACCTTCTTCCCAGTTGGCAGGGCATACCTCACCTTTTTCCTGTACGTGTGTGTAAGCATCAATGAGCCTAATGTATTCGTTGACATTCCTACCCAAAGGCATATGATTAATGCTTTCATGGAAGACAGTGCCTTCTTCGTCAATAAGATAAGTGGCCCTGTAAGTCACATTATCTCCTTCTACCATGTCTAGACCTGTTTCCTCATCGTAGTTGATGGCGGAAATATCCAAGATATCGAGCACTCGAGAAAGGTTTCTGTTACTATCTGCTAACAAATTGTACGTTACTCCTTCAATTCCACCATCATCTTTGGAGGTATTCAACCAAGCAAAATGTACTTCAGGTGTGTCGCAAGAAGCTCCTACTACAATGGTATTTCTTTTATCAAAATCTCCTATGGCCGCTTGAAAAGCATGCAACTCAGTTGGGCATACAAATGTGAAATCCTTTGGGTACCAAAACAACAAGACCTTTTTCTTGTTTTTTATGGCCTCTTCCAAAATGTTAACTTTAAAAGTGTCGCCCATTTCGTTCATGGCGTCCACGGAAAGATTTGGGAATTTTTTACCTACGTAACTCATTATCTGTTTTTATTTAAATGTTAAACTTGCTAACTATTATTCCACAAAGTTAAGCCTTGCTTTCAACACAACATTACCTATCAAATTTGGTTTCTTAATAGGTTATATATTTTAACTATAAGTTTCTAAACGCATTCATGCATTTAATAACATTGATGCCAATCGATTTAATTTCCTCCTTTTCCTTCGATCTTTAAACTCTCTCCTTCCTTTACTCTCTCATCCGATTCGTCAATCAGCTCGTACCCCAATTCTTTCCCTTTTAACGTTGCAGGCAAACCGTAGGCCATCCATTCCGGCATTGGTGCATCTTTGAGGTAATGATCGAAAAATTGTCCCATTCGAATGCTCAAGTCTTTTCTGTTTTTACGAAGTCTAAGGTTGTGCGCCTCGTCGTTGTAAGTAACCATCCATGCTGGTTTTTGCAGCCTACGAAGTGCCATATAAAACTCAATTCCTTGATACCATGGCACGGCGCCATCGGCGTCGTTGTGCATAATGAACAGTGGCGTATTGATATCGGGGGCACTGAATAGTGGGGAGTTTTCTATGTAAAGATCCATATTATCCCACAAAGTACCTCCAATACGTGATTGTGTTTTTTCATATTGGAACATTCGGCTCATACCACTTGCCCATCGAACGCCTCCATAAGCAGAAGTCATATTCGACACAGGTGCTCCTGCACCTCCGGCAGCATATAGGTCGGTTTTAGTGACCATATACGCAACCTGATACCCCCCCCAAGATTGCCCCTGGATGGCCATTTTGTCTTCCTTTACAAAACCCAAATCCATTACTGCTTTGGTAGCCGGCACTACATGATCCATGGCCGACTTACCAGGATGACCTAATTCATATTTGATATCCGGTACCAAAACGAGGTAATCGTTGCTTACAAAATAAGGTATATTAACCGTACTCGCACTGGGAGCCGGGCTTATGTGGCTATGCAAGGAGTTACTTCTTCTTTCGTAGAAATAGGCAATCAGTGGATATTTTTTACTCGGATCGAAATTTTCCGGTTTGTACAAAATCGCTTGCATCACTTCGCCATCATACCCGGATTCAAACTCTATCAGCTCATTGGTCCCCCATTTATAAGGGTCTTTTTGAGCATCTAGGTTTGTCCTTTTTTCCAAGCCTTCCATATCTAGATTATCTGCCACATAAACTTCTGGATACTGCTCGTAGGTTGACATTCGCAGCATCACACGGTCAGCATCTTCGGCCTTGGTCAGTCCATAAAGACGCATGTCTTCCATGACAATAAGGCGAGGAACTTCAGGATTTTTCATATTGCCATAAGCATACCCTGAAGCTTTTGTCCACTCATCAAAAACAGTCAGCACAACTTTATCATCTGTCGGCACTGCCCGCTCTTCTTGGTCTAGGCTTTGGTAACGGAAAGTCCATTTTTCTACTCTCCCCTTACCTGCTGTTAGGTTAATGGGAGCTTGACGTCCCGAAGGATCGAATTTCCAGATATCATACCGATCATAAATATAGAATGCAGCATCATCTTCCGACCAGCCTGCTCCACCATAGCTACCAGGAAGTGATGGTGAGTCGTGCAATTCATTGGCAAAACTGACTTCCATACCTGAAGTCAGGTTTCTAATTTCTCCAGAAGATACTTCCATGGCAAACCAATGCCCTTCATCACCATCGAACCAAGTTAAATATTTACCCGCCAAAGACAGTGAGGCATAGCCTTGGTTACTCTCTAAAATTACTTTTGCTTCTCCGGTTTGCGCATCTACAAGATAGAAATCTCGTGGGATTTGTGTATCCCATGTGTATTGCACCCGATATGCTTTATCATCTACACCAATGAAAAAATCCTTATCATCTCTGGTATCGATACTTACAGACTCAAGCTCTGGCGTTTCTAGCTGTACAAGTTTTTGATTCTCCAAATGATAAATGGCTTGGTAAGACCTGTTTCTTTCTCTTCCGGCCTGAAGCTTTTGCATAGGCTGAATGTAGGGATCATTATAAGACCAAACATCAACCTGTGGTCGTTCTTCTTCTAAAATCGTTGAATCTTCCTCATAGGCATACGTTTTAGGCAGAGGAGCTGTCCCTAAATAAATGCGTTTACCAGATTCTGAGAATCTAAAACTACCATTATCGTTTACTCTCCAAGCTTCCGGAAGTCCTTGTGTGAGTGTATCTACCAAAAGTTTAACCTCATCCATTCCATTTTTCCAATACATGATGCTGAAGGTCTTATCCTTTTCTTTTTTATCACTGGCAGTAGCCAAAACCAACATCTGTTCTCCCTCTTCATCTAGCACTATTTTTTTATAATCGGTCATTCCCTCATGAAGGGCACTGCTCGTTTGGTCGTTGACATTGTACACCCACAAACCCGAAGGGTTCTCCTCATTCACTTTATCATATTCGTAAAACAAAAGATCGCCTTTTGAAGACAATTCATATTCCATCACCCCTTCAAAGCTTTTGGTTTCGCCTGTTTTGAAGTTATACAAAACCAATTCTGTTCCCTTCGACTTTTCCCGTGGGCTCTTCTCTACTTCTACCTCTTCCTGCTTCTCTTTTTCTTTTTTATTTTTCTTTTTCTTATTGTCGACGTCTTCCTCTTCCGTTTTTTCAGGTGCCTTTTTTACCGAAGGTGGAGTTTCATGCAACCACGCCATCCACTCTTCAGATTCTCCGGGCAATTGAAAGTTTTTTACTCTGGCTACCTTGTGCATATTACCTGAGGCGAGTTCAATTACATATAATGAATCTTTAGGCATGTCCTTTGCTGAAGTTTTGGCTATTTTCAACTCCCTGACTTTTTGATACTCGGGCTTCACTTCAGCGATGATAAAATCACTATTCGTTGAAAACACATACCTTGAAACCCTCTCTACTTGTAGTATTTCTTTTGTTTCAAGGTTTTGAATTTCCAGCAGATCATCACCTTCTTGCGGAGCAATGCGATAGCCTAACCAGTTACCGTCCTTGCTTAAAGAGGTGGATGAAATGCTTTTCCATCCATCATATACATCGTGCGTCAGTGGTTTTTTCTGAGCAACAACCATCGTAACGCAAAATATGGCGGGTATTATAAGGAGTATATATCTTGTTTTCATAATATTTTCTTGATTGATAACCACACAAAGATAAACAGGTAGGTGACTTAACAAAGACTTCTTATATTGTTGGTTTCTAAAGCGAAAAAATCATGATAAATTATCGAAGAATTGCATTACTCACATTACTTACCGTCTTGTGTTGGGCTCTAAAGGCTCAGAAAACCATCTCGGAAATGACTGAAAATATGGACAAACGAGAAGGTTTTTTCACCTACTATTGGGATAAATCCGAAGGCAAGGTATGGCTCGAAGTTGACCGTTTAGATTCTGAATTTCTACATGTTAATGCCTTAGCTGCCGGAATCGGTTCAAACGACATCGGACTTGATAGAGGTCAGTTAGGCGGTACTCAAGTGGTAGAATTCAGAAAAGTAGGCCCAAAAATCTTATTGGTGCAACCTAACTACCGATATCGTGCGGTTTCAGACAACCCAGATGAAGTGCGAGCGGTTAAAGAGGCTTTTGCTGAATCGGTCTTGCAAGGCTTTAAAGTGGCTGCCGAAGAAGGTGGGAAGTATTTGATTGACCTAACGCCCATGTTACTTTCCGATGCACATGGTGTGGCAGATCGTCTCAACGGTTCACGCCAAGGCTCTCTCAGACTAGATGCCTCGCGTTCTGCTATTTACGTGCCCATGCTCAAAAATTTTCCTAAAAATTCCGAATTTGAAGCGACCATAACTTTCTCTGGCAATGTGCAAGGCGGTTATTTAAGGAGTGTTACGCCTTCCTCTGGTGCGGTAACGGTTCGCATGCATCATTCGTTTATAGCATTACCTGATGATGGTTATGAAAAAAGAAAAGGAGACCCACGTTCGGGCTACGGTAACATCAGTTATTTAGACTACGCCACCCCGATTGCAGACCCTATTGTCAAGCAGTTTACTCGCAGACATCGTTTAGAAAAGAAAAACCCTAAAGCTAAGGTAAGCGAACCTATAGAACCTATTCGATACTATGTGGATCGTGGAGCTCCCGAACCCATTAAATCTGCCCTGATTGAAGGTGCACGCTGGTGGAACCAAGCCTTTGAAGCAGCAGGCTATCGCAATGCTTTTTTGGTAGAGGAAATGCCGGAGGGTGCAGACCCCTTGGATGTACGCTATAATGTCATTCAGTGGGTACACCGTTCTACCCGAGGTTGGTCTTATGGTTCATCTGTCACAGATCCACGAACAGGCGAAATCATCAAAGGCCATGTTAGCCTAGGATCTCTCCGAGTGAGACAAGATTTTTTAATTGCCCAAGGTTTGTTAACGCCTTATGAGAACGGAACCACACCAGACCCACGTTTACTTGAGATGGCCATTGCACGCTTGCGACAATTGTCGGCCCATGAAGTTGGCCATACCATAGGTTTGATGCATAATTACGCTTCGAGTTATAACGATCGTGCCAGTGTAATGGACTATCCGCATCCACTCATTACGCTCAATAATGGAGAAGTATCCTTAGAAAATGCCTATGCTGTTGGTATTGGAGAATGGGACAAAGCTGCCATCACTTGGGGCTATCAAGATTTCCCTTCCAATGTAGATGAAGACGAAGCCTTGGATGAATTAATCAATGAGCAAATCGAAAACAAATTGTATTTTCTGACCGATTCCGACTCCCGACCTTTAGGCAGCGCCCACCCTTTTGCCCACTTGTGGGATAATGGGAAAAGTGCATCAGCCGAATTGTATCGTTTGATGGAGATTCGAGAAGTTGTGTTGAATAATTTTTCAGAGAAAAATATTCCTGAAGGCGCTCCATTGGCCACAATAGAAGAAGTGCTTGTTCCAATGTACATGTTACACCGTTATCAATTGGAGGGTGCTGTAAAGGCCATAGCAGGAACTACCTATTTTTATAAAGTCCGTGGGGATGCACAACCATTACCCGTGGCTGTTCCTGTGAGCGAACAAAAAGAAGCCCTGGCAGCTTTGTTGAATGTAGTTCAACCCGAGCAGCTGGCCATTCCGAATACTATTTTAGAAATCATTCCTCCCCGCCCTCCGGGCTTTGGAAGATCCAGAGAGACCTTCAATGGCCGAACAGGAGTAACTTTTGATCCTATAGCTCCGGGAGAAACGTTGGCTGGAGCTGTATTTAGTTACATTTTCCATCCACAAAGAGCAACCAGATTGGTGCAGCAAAAGGCTTTAGACCCTAAGCAAATGGGACTTTTAGATGTGGTGCGAGAAATTCGTGAAAATATTTTTACAGGTACAACCGCCAATGGCTACCATGAAGAATTGAAACGTGCTACCGAAAAGCAGTTTGTCAATGCTTTGATGGGGCTTTATAAAAGCGGAAGTGCATCTCCTCAAGCGCGCGCTGAGGCGGGTTGGGCCCTACAAGAATTACAAAAATCCATTGAACCGCTGTCCCGAACCGGCCAACCGAACAGACAAGCTCATTACGCCTTTATGACACAAAGTATTGAGCGTTTTATGGAAAACCCGGGAGAATTAGATATTCAACAAGCCTTGTCTCCACCAGCCGGATCACCCATCGGCACGGATATGATGCGTTGGTGCACTTTTGAATAATGGTATCATGCTTTCTTCGAATGCATATTCGGAGAAAGCATGATTTTTTTTATGTTTACATTCTGCGGAATTCATCGTCTAACCCGCACAAACTAATGTTATGAGTACACGAAATTTAATTGGTTTTATCCTCATTATTGTTTCACTGATTTGTCTTTATCCGGGCTTGACCCTGCCCATTCTCAACATACATGTTGGAACTAAAATCCCACTCATTGGTGAAATTGAACTTTACGATCGTACGCAGAGTATCATCAGTGGCATTCAACTTTTGTACGAGTTTGACAATGCACTCGTGGCCTCACTGATTCTTTTATTTTCGGTGATGGTTCCTCTCCTCAAAGCCGTTCTGTTGCTGCTTGTGCTTTTGTTAAAAAAATGGAGATTCCGAACTTCCATTTACAACTTTGTAGCCTTAATCGGTAAATGGTCTATGGCCGATGTTTTCATCGTGGGTGTATTTATCATGTACCTTTCCACTTCGACAGAAGAAAATATTTCTTCCAGCATCAAAGACGGCTTTTATTACTTTACAGCCTACTGTGTCATCTCCATTTTGAGTATTCAGTTCATCGACCTGAGCGATATCCGTAAAAAGCCCGGGCAATTTGTTGACTAGTTCGCTAGGTAATTCTGTCTGTCACGCGATATTTACTGCAACGGCACAAATTTTAGCTGGAATAATTGGCTAATTTAGGGCAAATCAAAAGTTTATCTTTATGGAGATCATCGATGCAGTTCAATCCTTTTTATCCAGCCTTCCTTGGTGGGTTTACCTTTTGGCAGTAATTCTCATAATTGCCGCATTAGACGTCTTTCAAAAGAAACACACCATCAAGCACAACTTTCCGGTGGTTGGCCATTTGCGCTATATGTTAGAAAAGATTGGCCCCGAACTCCGCCAATATATCGTAGCCAATAACCGCGAAGAATTACCCTTTAATAGAAGCCAGCGGTCATGGGTTTATGCCTCTTCTAAAAAACAAAACAACTATCAGGGCTTCGGAACTGATCAAGATCAATTTGCTACCAACCATGTTTTCATCAACCCCAGCATGTTTCCCTACGCCATGCCGGCTGATCATCCAAACAGAAAAGAACCACGGCTGATTCCTTCTGCTAAAATCATGGGGGTTTATAACCAAAGAAAGAAACCTTATCGACCAAAGTCTATTGTAAATATCTCTGCCATGAGTTTCGGTTCCCTTTCTGCCAATGCCATTGAGGCGCTCAATCGAGGTGCTTATATAGCTGAATGCTACCACAATACAGGAGAGGGCGGATACTCCCCCTATCATCAAAAAGGGGCAGATACCATGCTACAGATTGGAACGGCCTATTTTGGGGTACGAGACCTAGATGGTAATTTTCAATTAGATAAGCTGGTGGAAATGGTGGAAAAGCACCCGGCCATTAAATGCATTGAAATTAAACTTTCTCAAGGGGCTAAACCAGGCAAAGGCGGTGTGCTTCCGGCCTCAAAAATCACCAAAGAAATTGCCGAAATTCGCGCTATCCCTATGCATCAAGATGTGGTGTCGCCTGCCAATCACACAGCCTTTACCAATGTTGCTGAAATGTTAGCATTCATTGAAAAAGTGGCTGAGGCCACCGGTCTACCGGTGGGCATCAAATCGGCCGTAGGCAAAATGGAGCTTTGGGAAGAATTGGCCAATCGCATGGTTCAAACCAACAAAGGACCTGACTTTATTACCATAGATGGTGGAGAAGGTGGAACTGGTGCAGCTCCTCCTTCCTTTGCCAATCATGTTTCCCTACCTTTTATCTATGCCTTTACCAATGTGTACAAACTATTTGCAGAAAAGCAGCTCACAGACCGATTGCTCTTTATAGCTTCCGGAAAATTGGGCTTTCCCAGTAGTGCATTAATGGCTTTCGCCTTGGGTGCAGACATCATACATGTGGCCAGAGAAGCCATGCTTTCTATTGGTTGTATTCAAGCGCAAAGTTGCCACACAAATACATGTCCTGCCGGTATAGCCACACAGAACAAATGGTTGGCAGCAGGCATCGACCCAAAACTCAAATCCTTACGTTTCAATAGCTATGTACAAACCTTGCGTAAAGAAATTTTGGAAATCACCCATGCCTGTGGCTATGAACACCCGGCTCAAATGACCATGTCGGATGTGGATTTGACCTTGGGGGATCACAATCAAACCACCACCCTAAGTGAGATTTACAAGTATGAAAAAACACCCGTACCTTTCGAAGGCATGGAAGCGCTATTCAATTGTGTTTACCTTGGTGGAAAGAAAAAAGAATCGTCCATTGAAGAACTGTTAGCTATTTAATAGCTAGGTTTCCAATAGGGTCCAAACGCAACATAGACATGGAAAGTGAACACTTGATTTTACTTAAGCAATAACTACCCCCTAATTATCAATTACTTGAAGAGAAGAATGAAGCATTTGAAACTTCTTTTGCTATGGCACAATATCTTTAAATGAATAGTTCTTCCTGCTATTGCCTTCGCTCCTCTTCCATTTCTTTGAGTTTTCTACGCAAGATTTTACCCACATTAGACTTGGGCAATTCATCCACAAACTCAATATGCTTAGGTCTTTTGTATCCTGTCATTTCTTCGTGGCAAAAGTCTTTGATCTCTTGGGCTGTTAAGCTAGGGTCTGATTTCACAATAAAGGCCTTTACACTTTCGGTAGATTTGTCATCAGGAACACCAATTACCGCCACTTCCAGTACCTTTTCATGGTCTGCAATGACATTTTCCACTTCGTTGGGGTACACATTAAAACCCGAAACGTTGATCATATCCTTTTTGCGATCCACGATCTTGAAAAAGCCACTGGGTTCCATAAATCCAATATCACCGGTACGGAACCAGCCTGCCTCAAAAAACACCCCTGTATTGTCTTTTTTCCAATAGCCACTCATAACCTGCGGCCCCTTGATACATATTTCGCCTACTTCGCCTACTTTCTGTTGCTCGCCTTCTTCATTGAAAATCGCCATGTGCGTGGAAGGTACGGGTAAACCAATGGTGCCCATTTTTTGCTTGCCGTCCAATGGATTGCAGCTCGCTACCGGTGAAGTTTCACTTAGTCCATAGCCTTCCACCAAGGCAGAACCTGTCACTTTCTGCCATTTTTTGGCCACAAAATCTTGCACCGCCATCCCTCCGCCAATGGCGCCCTTCAAATGTGTCCAATCCACCTCGTGAATATTGGGCTGACTTAGCAATCCATTGAAAAGGGTGTTGACTCCTGTAAACAAGGTGAATTTGTGCTTTTTCAATTCCTTTACGAAGCCCGGCATGTCCCTGGGGTTGGTAATGAGAATGTTTTTGGCTCCAATGCTCATCATAAATGTACCATTGACATTAAGGGCAAAAATGTGATACAAAGGAATGGCGGTTATCATGACCTCTGTTTGATTTGCCTGCAAGTAAGGACGGAACCACTCGGTAATGATGGCCGTGTGAGCGACAATATTTTTATGCGATAGTATGGCTCCCTTGGATACGCCTGTTGTTCCGCCGGTATATTGAAGAAAGGCTGTATCATCGGCACTGATTTCAGGTGCGAAGTAGCTTTTTTGAGCCCCAATTTTCAAGGTCTTTTTAAAGGAAACGGCCTTGGGTATTTTGTAGGCAGGCACCATTTTCTTGATATGCTTCACCACAAAGTTCACGATTCCCCCTTTCAGACCGCCCAACATATCGCCCAACTCAGTAATGATGACATGTTCCACATCAACAGATTTCAGGGTTTGCTCCAGGCTGTAGGCAAAGTTGGCCACAATGACCACCGCCTTGATTTCCGCATCAATAAACTGATGCTCCATCTCCCGATGTGTGTACAAGGGGTTGGTGTTGACCACAATACACCCTGCCTTCAAAGCTCCGATTAAAGCTATGGGGTATTGCAAGCAATTGGGCATTTGCAAGGCAATACGGTCTCCTTTGGCAATACCCAAATGCTGTAAATAAGCAGCAAATTGAGTAGATAATTCATCAATCTCGGCATAGGAAAGCGCTTTCCCCATGTTTTCGAAAGCAGGCTGGTCTGCGTACTTTTGGCAGGCTGTTTTGTACAGCTCAACTAAATTTTTTGCTAATTGATCTTCCTGAATTTCTGCAGGAATTCCATTGGGGTACTGAGCGATCCAAGGTGCTTTGTTCATGGGGTTTCGTTTTTGGCTTTTTCAAATATAAAAGAAAAGGCCTTTCAAACGATTGCAAGACCAAAAATTTATAAAAAACTCAGATGGAAGGCCCTAAAATTGCGCTTTCGCCCTTTTTTTAGCCCGTTCTTTTTTTGTCAGCTTTTGCAAGAAATACAGGGCGACCAAAAGCAGCACCATAGGCACTAGGGTGTAAGTAAAGGCTTTATCGGCTCCTAATTCTTTAAACAGAACACCAATCATACGAGAGCCCAAGGTGCCTCCTAGCGAAGAAAAAATAATGATGAGACCTGACATGGGGCTGTGTAAGCTTTGCGGTAAAGCTGAGAGCACGGCAGAATTCAGCAAAGGATAGATGGGTGCAATAAACAGCCCGACGATTGGGAAAGCATATCCAATCAGCGGCACATCCGCCAAGGTTTCAACTGCACCTATATCGGCATTCACCGCTTGGGGAAGAACAAATAACACGATCGCCATGGCACCTACGATGCAGATGACCAATACTGTTACCCACGAATACTTTTTGGCCAATTGCCCTCCAATGATTCTTCCTACCCCTAAGGAAATGGCCAAAATACTGGCCATCATAATGGCCACATTCTCGGGTAAATTCAAAACTTTATTATTGAAGGTTGGAAGCCACGTCATAATACCTTGCTCAATCATCACAAACAGTAAGGCAGAAACCACAAAAATAAGCACCAACACTTTAGCCAATAAGCGTATCATAACCATAAAGTCATCCAGTAAGTTTGTGCCGGGCACCTCGTAGTTTTTATCGAACTTGGCCCTGCTCAACAACAGCATGGCTACAATGACCAAACCTGCCAGTAACCAATAGACATTCAACCAAGCATCTGGGCGGCCCTCTACGTTAAAGGCCGGAAAAAGAAAATAGGCCAAGGCAATACCGAACATAAAAAACCCTTCGATATTACTCATCAGGCTATTGTGTTCGCTTTGCCCATCTGTTACTAGACCAATGGCTGAGTAAACAGCAACTTTTATGACCCCAAAACTAGCCCCAACCAATGCAAATAAGAGTTTAGCCGTAACAAATGAATTACCAAAATACATGGTCAAACAGGCAACCGCTACCAAAGCCAAAGCAGCCATCATGCCACGCTTATAGCCTATACGGGGTAAAAAGGAGGCGATTAAGAATGAGGCAATCATGATGGAAATATCTTTGAATGCCTCCAAGCTGCTTGCCTGCACTTCGTCTACACCATACACATTCTGAGATTTGAGAATAACAATTCCCACAGAGTTGAGTAGGATGGCAAAAACAAAATAATTGATATAGAGAGAAAACTTTACAGATTGCTTGTTCATGGCTGAAAATGGTTAAACAGGCGGAAGTTAACCAATTCTTCTTCATTTTGATTTGCATCGAAGAAATTATGGTGTCTCATTCTTTGGCAAGGCCACGCATTTTATCCAAAACCTCATTGGCCTCCTCTACTTAAGCCTCTTTTGTCTCCCACATGGATTTCATCAAATATTCCAGCAGTTGGTCTACTTTTTTTTGAAAATTTCTAGCCCTCGCAGAATAATCGTTACATCCCGATCCCCACGGTCATTTTATTCACTTTCCCTTCCGCAAAACCCTTGGTTCTAAACGATCTACAAATTTGAGAAGCATTAGCCAAAAACCCATCATTTTTTTTTAGCGATACTATTGATTAGAATACTTTTATTTGAATTATATAACGCTTTCCATTGCTTAATATCCTTCTCAATACTCATTTTCTAAATTATTATTTTGAGCTTCACATACTTGAATTTACATCAATATGGTAAAGAACAATCTCTACAAAAATTCGAGAAAAACCTTAACCGCAAAATTGGTTACAAAAAATAGTTAACTTCAAGATTAAACCTTTGCCATGCTCACGGTATCTAACGCGAAACAAGAAATTTTGCAAGAAGAAGAAATTCTAAGGCTTTATAAAAATGAATTGACACGCCAGGAAGGTTTTCGGTATTTGGTCAAGAGCTATCAAGAACGCATATATTGGCACGTTCGAAAAATTGTCATTAACCATGAAGATGCAGATGATGTAACCCAAGAAACCTTCATTAAGGTATTCAAAAACCTAGATGGTTTCAACGGTACTTCAAAATTATTTACTTGGATGTATCGCATTGCCACCAATGAAGCCCTTACGCACTTAAAGAAAAATAAAAAGCATCTAGGTTTAGACATAGATGATGTTTATGTTCATTTATCGGAGTTCATTACCCAGGGCAAAAACATCAGTGGGGAGGAGATTGAACTAAAACTTCAAAAAGCAATTCTAAAATTACCACATAAACAAAGATTGGTCTTCAACATGAAGTACTTTGACCACCTCAAATATGAGGAGATGGCAGAAATTACAGAAACTAGTATTGGCTCTTTGAAAGCAAGCTACCACTTAGCAGTTAAAAAAATAGAACGAGAATTAACGGAGGATTAAACCTTATGCCTTTTAAATCATCAAAAGAACCATGAGCCCGAAAAAAAGAAATATCGACCTTTCTAAACATAAGGAGTTAAAGCGAAATGCTTTCACTGTTCCCGATGGCTATTTTGAGCAACTGACCCAAGATATTCTCTCGAAAACCGGGCAAGAGCATACTTCATTCATTCTAAAAGCCGGACAAAGATCACCTTTCCAAGTACCTGAAGGTTATTTCGTTCAACTCGAACAGGAGATACTCGCCAAGACAACCCAAAAAGAAACGCGAGTGGTTCCCATGGTTCAAAGGACTTGGTTTCAATGGACGGCAGTGGCAGCCTCTTTATTGTTGGTCACCCTATTTTATTTCAACCGTCAAAATTACAATTCATTGGGAAT
This sequence comes from Roseivirga sp., assembly GCA_018402485.1. GTDB lineage: Bacteria > Bacteroidota > Bacteroidia > Cytophagales > Cyclobacteriaceae > Roseivirga. The sequence continues at coordinate 79,969 of JAGYIY010000001.1, forward strand.
GAATGAATTAGCGAACATCAGTGAAAGCGAGATCCTTGAATATTTAAACCCCAATCAGACTTTTTTTGAAGAGTACATTTGGAGTCACGAATCTGCGGACGCTATTTTGAACGAAATGATTGAAGAAGAACTCTCTGCCCATGCAGAAGTACTCTCAAGACATACCGAATTGAATTACGAATTTGAATACTTTGATTACTAGATCATGAAAAGAATTTACCTACTATTATTTTTATTCATCAGTACTTTTGCTTTCGCCCAAGAAAATGGCCGTATTAGAAGTGAAGAGGGCTGGGAAAAACTACAGCAAGCAAGGATTGCTTTTTTGACTAATCGCTTGCAATTAGATAGTAAAAAAGCTCAGCAATTTTGGCCCATTTTCAATGAGTTTGATGAAGCCAAAAGAGCATTGTTTAAAAAGTATAGTGAGCAAAAGCGAACTTTGGTCAATGGAAGGGGCTATGATAACCTAACCGATGAAAATGCTTTGCAAATGATCGATGTTTATCTGGCTCAAAAGCAGGATGAACTCGATTTGGAAAAAAAGTACCTTACCAAATTTAAAGGTGTTTTGGAACCCAAAGCGGTTTGGATGGTCATTCGTATCGACTCAGATTTCCGCAGGTCTTTGATGCGAAGGTTTGGAGATGAGCGTCAAAGAAATGATCGCAGGGAAGAAAAATAGTTTTCGATTTTTTTCAACGCCTATTCTCGAATAAAATTCAAGCGAATGCCCTTGGCAGCACTGACAAATGCATCTAAATTGCAGGGTGGAACATTTAAGCCTTTTTCAATTCAATAACCTGATTAAAACCACCTTAGAACGTGAGTTAGATCCTGCTTATTGGATCATTGCTGAAATTGGCGAGATGCGGCCCAATGCCAAAGGACACTGCTACCTTGATTTGGTAGAGAAAGAAGGGGATTTTATACAAGCCAAAATGAAGGCCAACATTTGGTCCTACACCTACAGCAAACTCAAAAGCCAATTCGAAATACAAGCCCAAACTACCTTACGCCCGGGATTAAAAGTTTTAGTCAAAACACGTATCAACTTCCATGAAACCTATGGTTTAAGCCTCAATATCATTGATATTGACCCTAACTTTACCTTAGGCGAAAAGTCCAAACAGCGAGATGCCACCCTCGCCAGACTAAGAGAAGAAAAGCTCTTCGACAAGAATCAACAGCATGTTCTCCCTTTAGTACCTCAGCGAATCGCTGTCATCAGTTCTGAAACCGCTGCGGGCTATGGTGATTTTGTGGATCAGCTCAAACAAAATGCCCGCGGTTTCGACTTTCATTTGGCTTTGTATCCCACTGTGATGCAAGGCGATCAAACCGCTCCCACCATGGAGAAGGCCATAGCCAAAATCAGGGAATTCAAAGATCAATACGATGTAATTGTGATCATAAGGGGTGGCGGTGCCCAAGCCGATTTTGACGCATACGATAGTTTTGATGTGGCCAAAAGCATTGCCTTAGCTCCTTTGCCTGTCATTACTGGAATTGGCCATGCGCGCGATGAAAGTGTAGCAGATATGGTGGCGCATACTTCCTTAAAAACACCAACTGCTGTAGCTGATTTTTTATTGTCTGGGGTAGAAAGTTATCAACAGCAGCTTATCGAGCAGCACCAACGCATGAGTAAAGCGATTCACCAAATCATTTTAGGCCAAGAACAAGAGCTTGTTCATCTGGCAAGCATGATTCGTCTGCAAGCCCGACAAAGCATTCAAGAAGAACGATATGCATTGGAACGTAACAAGTCACAATTACAGCATCATGTAGAAAAGAAAACAGAGCATGAAAAAAACAAATTAAACCTCTGGCAAGAGCAAATTAAATGGGTGGATCCGCAAACACTTTTTGCAAAAGGTTATACCTTAACATTAAAAAAAGGAAAACCCATTCACACCCAAACCATTGTTCCGGGTGATGAGTTGGTAACCCACACAGGAAAGCAAAACATTAAAAGTCAAGTAAAAGAAATTGAACATGAGTAAATCGTTGAGCTATCAAGAGGCCATGGATCGGATTACCGAAATTGTGGCCAACATTGAACGAGAAGATATTGGCATTGATGAACTTTCAACCTTGGTTAAAGAGGCCACAACCTTAATTAACAGTTGTCAACAAAAACTACGGCAGACTGAGGCCGAAATTCAAGTTTCGATGGATAGTTTGAATCAAAATGACTGAAGCACAAGCCCAAAAAAAAATTCAGGCACTTATTGACGACCTGGACTACCACAACGAACTGTATTATCAAAAAGACAGTCCGGAAATCAGCGATTATGAGTTTGATCAAAGACTTGAAAAACTCATCGCACTTGAAAATGAATTTCCTCAATTCAAATACCCTCATTCACCCAGCCAACGCGTAGGTGGAACCATCACTAAAAATTTCGAAACCGTAAAACACAAGCACCCCATGCTTTCTTTGGGTAATACTTATTCCAAAGAAGAGTTAATTGACTGGGACAATCGCGTCAAAAAAGGCTTAGGCACAGATCAGTTGGCCTACTTTTGTGAACTAAAATTTGATGGTGTAGCCTTAAGTCTCTGGTATCAAAATGGCGAATTGGTAAGGGCTGTAACCCGTGGCGATGGTACACAAGGAGACGATATTACCGCCAATGCCAGAACAATCCGTAGCATTCCGCTGAAAATCAAACAGCAAGTACCTGAAATGTTTGAAGTACGTGGTGAGGCCTTTTTCCCTAAACATGAGTTTGAAAGAGTAAATTTAGAGCGCAAAGAAGAAGGTAAAGATCTTTTGGCCAATCCACGTAATGCAGCATCGGGTACGCTGAAAATGCAAGACTCTTCTTTGGTGGCTCACCGTAAGCTAGACTGTTATTTATATAATTTGATAGAAGAGGGTCATCCTCAATCTACATGTCACTCACAGTCTATTGGCTTGCTCGAAAAATGGGGTTTTCATGTATCTTCTACCTATAGAAAATGTCGTAATATTGATGAAGTATTAGACTACATTCAGGAATGGGAAATCAAAAGGCATGATTTACCTTCTGACACTGATGGTGTAGTAATAAAGGTTGATGATTTGAACCAGCAAAATGAATTAGGTTTTACAGCCAAAAGTCCACGCTGGGCCATTGCTTATAAATACCAGGCTGAAAGTGCTACCACACGTTTGGAAACAGTGACTTTTCAGGTAGGCAGAACAGGATCTGTTACACCCGTTGCCAACCTTAGCCCTGTCCTGATTGCCGGCACAACAGTAAAGCGAGCTTCTTTACACAATGCCAATGAAATTGAAAGGTTAGATTTGCATGAAGGGGATATGGTTTTTGTTGAAAAAGGAGGCGAAATCATTCCAAAAATCACTGGGGTAGATGAAACAGCACGTGCTCAAAACAGTAAAAAAATTGAATACATTACCCATTGCCCAGAATGTAGTAGTGAATTGATCCGTCAGGAGGGTGAAGCAAACCATTATTGTCTTAATGCTGAGGGATGCCCTCCTCAAATTTTAGGACGCATTGAGCACTTTATACAGCGTAAGGCCATGGACATTGACAGTCTTGGTTCTGAAACCATTAGGGGTTTGTTACAACGCAATAAGATCCAGCATTTTTCAGATTTATATCAACTTACTTTTGAAGACCTCAATGGCCTAAGCTTTGAATCGTTTTCGGAGAAAAAAGGAGAGGTAAGCATTCGCAGCTTACGCGAAAAGTCAGCAAAAAACATCATAGATGCCATAGAAACCTCTAAACTTGTCCCATTTGAACGTGTTCTTTTTGCCTTGGGCATACGCTATGTAGGACAAACTGTCGCTGAAAAATTAGCACGTCATTTTAAATCTATCGATGCTTTAGCCAAAGCCAATTTTGAGAATTTAATTGCTGTCGATGAAATTGGCGATCGCATAGCAGAAAGTGTTTTGGCCTTTTTTGCCGAGACTCAAAATCAAGAAGCTATTTCCATGCTGCGCAAAGCAGGAGTTCAGTTCCTAATCAGTGAAGAGGAAGGAGTCACAGGTACTACACTCGAAGGTAAATCTTTTGTCATTAGCGGAGTATTTGAGCAGTTTTCTAGAGATGAACTCAAAGATACGATCAAAGCACATGGTGGGAAAGTAGTTTCTTCCATTAGTACAAAACTTGATTATTTATTGGCAGGTGATGATATGGGACCTGCAAAAAAAGAAAAAGCACTGAAACTAGAAATTACCATAATTTCCGAGAGGGATTTCATTCAAATGATTGCAGACTAATGTCGTTTATAGGGAGGAAGATATTGCATTGGAAAACAAAATGGTCGCCGAAAAATACTCAGCGAGTCATTAATGCCCTTCCCTACCATCAAGCGGCAACTTTTGGTCTACTATATGGCTATGAAAACAGTGCCAAAGAAGAAGCCATTCAAGAATGGATTCAAGAACTCAAATCAGATAAAAAGGAGGTTCAAATTTTATGCGTGCAAAGCGATACCCAACCGCCCCAATCAGATTTTCCCACCCTCACGATGGCAGACATGAACGTGATAGGTAAAATTCAGGCTGAAGTTTTGGATCAATTTCTAGAGCGATCCTATGATTACTTCATCCATTTAGATTTTGAAGGAAATGAAGTGATTAACATGATTGTGCGAAAAGCCACGGCACAATGTAAAATTGGATTCCATTCAAAACTCAACCAAAAGCATTATGACTTGATGATTGGTGTGAATAAGCATACGGGTATTGCTAATTTTACTGAACAAATAATGAGCAATTTAAAACGAATCAAATAAAATGGAGCAGTTAAAAGGAACAGGTGTAGCATTGGTAACCCCCATGTCTTCAGAAGGGAAAATTGATGAAAAAGGCTTAGGCAATGTTCTTGACTATACAGCAGAAGGGGTTGATTATTGGGTTGTTTTAGGCACTACAGGCGAATATCCCACACTTGATACATCTGAGAAGGAGCGCATCTTGGCATATGTTAAGTCAAACAATCCTAAAAAATTACCTATTGTATATGGTTTAGGCGGCAACAATACCCAAGCTGTATTACAACAGATAGGCACTACCGACTGGTCTGGAATTACGGCTATGCTCTCTGCCAGTCCGCATTACAACAAACCCTCTCAAGCGGGAATCATCGCGCATTATGAAAAATTAGCCAATGCTGCACCCGTTCCATTAATCTTGTACAATGTACCCGGTAGGACTGCGAGTAATTTAACAGCTGAAACCACCCTTCAATTAGCTCAGCATCCCAATATTATAGGCATAAAAGAGGCCTCTGGCGATATCAAACAATGTGCTACTATTGCGGCCAAAATGCCAGATGACTTTTTGTTGATTTCAGGAGAAGATTTACTAACACCTGATTTGCTTACTCTCGGTGGACATGGTGCAATTTCTGTTTTAGCCAATGGCTTCCCTGAGTATTTTGGAAATACCATCCGTTTAGGGCTGCTTCATAAAAATGAGGATTGCCGTAGAGCAATGAACGTCTTCCAAGACTTAGACCCATTATTATATGCTGAAAGCAATCCGGTAGGAATTAAAGAGGTATTGAGACAAAAAAACATTTGTGGAAATTATGTAAGGTTGCCACTTTTGCCTGCAAGTACTCCACTTCAAAGAAAAATTACTGAGTGTTTGATAAATCTTGACCTAGGCTCTGAATCAACATAACGAGTCTTCTTTGTTTTTATTGATACTTTTTTGACATAAAAAAAGGGATAACTCTAGTGAATTACCCCTTTTGTGGATGATAAAAATCGATTATCCTTTGTTTTTCATGTCTTGAACTTCTTTTCGGATGTCCTGAGCCATGTTTTTAAGTGCTTGCATACCTTGTCGAACACGTGTTCCTGCGGCTTTGTTACTCTTGTTGTAGAACTTATCGAAGTCTCCTTCCATTTCGTTCACGGCATTTTTTAATTCATCAAATCTGCTCATTTCTAATTTGTTTTAAGGTTGTTGATTTACATTTAACATGAGCAATATAAAGCAAAAACTTTACATACAACAAATCAGGGTTACTTTTTTTTTAAAAATTACTCCCCAAAGGCGATAGCTACCTCCTCCTTTTTGTAATCTCCACTGACTAATTTACCTTTTATTGCTTCAAAAGCAGCTATGGTTTCAGCGACATCATCTAAGCTATGAGAAGCGGTTGGTATTAGTCTCAAGATAATCATCCCTTTTGGAACGACTGGATAAATCACAGCCGAACAAAAAATACCAAAGTTTTCTCTCAAATCTTTGCTCAATGCAGCAGCCTCTCCCACTGTTCCATTCAACACAACAGGTGTAACTGGTGATTGGGTAGTGCCAATATCGAAACCCTTACTTTTCAAACCTTCTTGTAAGGCCCTCACAATCGTCCATAACTTATTTTTATGGCTTGGGTTTTCTCTCAACATATCCAGTCGTTTCAGTGCGCCAATCACGAATGGCATAGGTAATGACTTAGCAAAGATTTGAGAGCGCATATTATATTTTAGAAACTTCATAATTTCAGGGCTACCTGCAACAAAAGCACCAATGGCAGCCATAGACTTAGCAAAAGTTGAGAAGTAAATATCAATACCATCTTGACAATGCAATTCTTCTCCAGTTCCTGCACCCGTCTTACCCATTGTTCCAAAACCATGAGCATCATCTACCAACAGTCTAAAATTATGCTCTGACTTGAGTGCTACAATTTCATTGATTGCACCCAAGTTGCCTGTCATTCCAAAAACACCCTCGGTAATAACAAGAATGCCTCCGCCCGTTTCTTGCGTTAGCTTCTCAGCCCTTTCTAATTGTTTTTTAAGGCTGGTAATATCATTGTGTGGAAAAACAAATCTTTTCCCCATATGTAAACGCACACCGTCTATGATACAGGCATGACACTCAGCGTCATAAACAATAACATCTTTTCTATCTACTACAGCATCGATAACTGATAGAACACCCTGATAGCCATAATTCAATAATAAACCCGCAGGCTTACTGACAAAATCAGCCAATTCCTGTTCCAACTGCTCGTGGTAACTGGTGTTACCCGACATCATTCGTGCACCCATCGGGTACGCAAGTCCCCAATCTGCCGCTGCCTGCGCATCTACTTCCCTTACATCAGGGTGATTACCCAAGCCTAAATAATTGTTCAAACTCCAAGTCAACACTTCTTTGCCCATGAACTCCATCCTTGGAGCAATTTGACCTTCTAGCTTTGGAAACATGAAGTATCCTTCCGAGACATCTGAATGCTTGCCCAGAGGCCCTTGATTTGATAATAGTTTTTCGAATAAATCCAATGTATTTGTCTTTAAGTCTGTTGATAAGATTTTTACAAAAATCAAAGTCAAAGGTAATTATATAATCGCCATTAATCAAAAAACAGAGACATTATCAACGGCAGGTTGGTTCTATTCTCTTTAATTACTAATTAGCAATTCAGAAGTCATAAGCCAACATGAAGAGACGGGAAATAAAGAAAATTCTTATTGCAAACCGAGGTGAAATTGCCATTCGCATTATGCGTACTGCTCGAGAAATGAAGATTCAAACGGTTGCCATATTTAGTGAAGCTGATAAACAAGCGCCACATGTTGCTTTTGCCGATGAGGCCATTTGCGTTGGCCCTGCTCCTTCTGCACAGTCATATTTAAACATAGAGAAAATTATCTCCGTTTGTAAGGAATTAAATGTCGATGCCATTCACCCCGGATATGGTTTTTTATCTGAAAATCCCATATTCGCAAAAAAGGTAGAAGAGAACGGCTTGATTTTCATAGGTCCTTCAGCCCATGCCATAGAAATTATGGGTGATAAGCTGGCTGCCAAGAATGCCGTATCGCAATACAATGTACCTATGGTGCCTGGAGTGAATCATGCCATTGTGGATTTAGAAGAAGCCAAGGCGACAGCAAAAGAAATTGGTTTCCCTGTATTGATCAAAGCAAGTGCTGGAGGTGGGGGTAAAGGAATGCGGGTGGTGGATAGTGCAGATGATATCGAAGAGCAAATGCAGCGTGCCATGAGTGAGGCTGAGTCTGCCTTTGGTAATAAATCTGTCTTTATTGAAAAATTTATTACCTCGCCTCGCCACATCGAGATTCAAATTCTAGGCGATCAACATGGCAATATTGTTCACCTCTACGAAAGAGACTGTTCGATTCAACGGAGGCATCAAAAAGTGATTGAAGAAGCTCCTTCATCTCTTTTGAGCGAAGAAAAAAGAAAAGCCATGGGTAAAGCCGCCATTGGTGTAGCGAAAGCTTGTGATTATTACGGCGCAGGTACAGTAGAATTTATTGTCGATGAAAATGTAGACTTTTTCTTCCTGGAAATGAATACGCGCCTGCAAGTTGAACATCCAGTAACAGAAGAAATTACCGGAATAGACCTGGTCAGAGAACAAATTCGCATTGCTGAAGGAGAGCCCCTTTCTTTTCAGCAAAAAGACTTGAAAATTAAGGGTCACGCAATGGAAGTAAGGGTATATGCTGAAAACCCAAGAGAAAACTTTTTACCCGAAACAGGGACTTTACAAACCTATGCTCCACCACAAGGGCCGGGAGTGCGGGTAGATGATGGCTTTAAAGAAGGTCTGACCATTCCCATTTATTATGACCCAATGATTGCTAAACTCATAACTTATGGAGCTAACCGAGAACAAGCCCGGGTGCGCATGCTCCGTGCCATAGACGAATATCAAATTACAGGCGTAAGTACGACTCTCGAATTTTGCGCATTTGCCCTAAGGCACGATGCTTTTATCAGTGGTAAATTCGACACCAATTTCGTAGAAAAATATTTCCGCCCCGAATTACTCGATGAAGACGATCCGGAAGAAGAAGAGTTGGCGATTGCTTTTGCGGCTCAAATGTTAGCCCAAGCCAACAAAGGAGGTATACCTTTGTCTCAAGGTGAAAATAAATGGAAATTAAGAAACCGCGACTAATATGGCGAAAATAAGACCCTTTTGTGCATGGCGTTACAACGAAACAATGGTTAACTCCATTTCGGACCTCACATCTCCCCTTTTCGATGTCATTACCCAAGAACAAAGGAGTGCCTTGTATCAAAACCCATACAATAGCATTCACCTGAGTGTACCACCTCAAACAGGTGCTCCTGATAAAGCGCATGAAACCATTACGAATTGGAAGAAAAAAGGAATCATAGCGCAAGACGCCATTCCGGGAATTTATGTGTATTACCAACATTTTTCCTTGCCTGGTAGTAGTAAGCCTTATGTTCGGAAAGGCTTTATTTCCTTTATTGAAGCGCTCGATTGGGGAAAGCCTGAGTCGGTCATCAAGCGCCATGAAAATACCATTCCACATTCTGTGCAAGACCGAGTAGATGTTTTGCGCGCCACAGAGCTAAACGTCAGCCCAACCCACGGACTATATTTTGATAATGATTTTACCTTGGAAGCTTATATGGATGAAAGCCAAAAGGCACCGATTTATGAAACGGAAGATTACCAAGGAGTGAAAGATGTGCTTTCTGTGATTCATGATTTGGATGTGGTCCAAAAATTCATCGATCGCTTGAAGGGGGAGTTTATCATACTGGCAGACGGACACCATCGATTGGAAAGTTCCATTCAGTACCGCAAGGAAAAAATAGCTGAACTAGGCGAAGATAGTGATCCGCTACACGGCTTCAATTATCACATGATGTACCTAACCAATGGCGCTTCAGATGATCTGAGGATATTGCCAACCCACAGAATTGTTAAGGGACTTGAAAACTTCGACCGTAAGAGATTGCTCGAAAAGCTGTCTGAAGATTTCATCATCAAACACATTGACAACCCCTACGACATCCATGAAATTTTGTTGGGCAAGCAATGGGCTTTTGGTCTGTTGTTCGAAGATGAAACCATTAAAATTCGTTTAAAACCTGAGGCCATCGAAAGGTTAAAATGGAACTTCCCTCAATTGATTAAAGAATTGGATTTGACTGTCCTTCATTATTTTGTGATTGAAAAGGCTTTGGGCATCAGAGGGGAAGATCAAAGAAGCTCACCACATATTTCTTTCGAACGCAACTTTGCTACTTGCCTGAGCCAAACCATGAAAGGCCATGCTCAATTTGCCATCATCACCAACGAAATTAGTATGGAAACGGTGAAAAATGTATGCAGTTCGGGTTATACCTTACCACAGAAATCAACTTATTTCTACCCAAAAGTCATTTGTGGCTATTTGTTCGGATCAATCAAAGATGATGAATTTAAACTACCATTTGATTCTGGGCTCTAAGTCTCCCAGAAGAAAGCAATTATTAGAAGCCCTAGGGCTAAGTTTTGAAGTCCGTTCTCAGGATACAGACGAAATTTGGGATGTATCGTTGCCGGTAGAAAAAGTAGCTGAGACTTTAGCAGTAAAGAAAGCAAAAGCATTTGATATCGCAGACCATGAGCTTTTGATTACAGCCGATACCACGGTGATTCATGAAAATCAAATACTCAATAAGGCTCACGATGCGCAAGAAGCTTTCGCCATGCTCAGCGGATTATCTAATGGTAGACATCAGGTAATTTCAGGGGTGTGCTTACGCAGCGCAGATCAGCTCCTTTCTTTCTCACAAAGTACTCAAGTTGTTTTTGATACATTAACCGAAGAGATGATACATCATTACATTCAACAATATCAACCCTTCGACAAGGCTGGTGCGTATGGTATTCAGGAATGGATAGGCATGGTAGGTGTTTCACGCATTGAAGGAGACTATTACAATGTGATGGGCTTACCACTCCACCAACTCTATGAGCAATTGAGAAAATTCAGTCGCTAACCAAACAAAGCCCCAGCAATGGTAGCAGTCATCATGGTTGCCAAAGTAGCTGCCATCAAAGCCCGCATACCTAGCTTGGAAAGATCTCCCTTTCGGTTGGGGGCTAGGCCTCCAATGCCACCAATCTGTATAGCAATAGACGAAAAGTTAGCAAATCCGCACAGGGCATAGGTTGAAATGACAATGGCTTTCTGACTCATCAGCCCATCAGCTTTCATTTCAGCCAAACTCAAATAAGCCACAAATTCATTGATGACCGTTTTTTGTCCAATCAGGCTCCCCACTTGAAGGGTCTCTGACCAATCTACTCCCATGGCGAAGGCAAAAAGCCTGAACAATTGCCCCAAAATATACTGTAAACTAAAGCCATCGAAGACACCATTGGTGGTACGCACTACCATTTCGTTCAATCCGGTGACGGCTCCTATGCCATCTACCAAAATCCAGTTCATGGTATAAATCACAGCAATAAATGCTAAGAGCATAGCACCAATGTTTGCAGCTAATTTCAACCCATCGCTTGCACCTCCTGCCAAAGCATCAATAATATTCACACCAATGGAATCTTTATTGACCTTGAGGTTCTTATCTACTTCTTGGCTTTCTGGTAAAAAAATCTTTGCCATTAAAATAGCAGCAGGGGCATTCATAATGGAGGCACTCAATAAATAAGTAGCAAACCTAGCTTGTTGCTCAGGATCACCGCCACCTAAAAAGGAAACATAAGCTCCCAAAACGGAACCTGCAATAGTGGCCATACCTCCTGTCATCAAACACAATAATTCTGATTGTGTCATTTTACTGATAAAAGGCTTCACAAGCAAAGGTGCTTCTGTTTGTCCTAGAAAAACGTTACCTGCTGCAGACATGGATTCTGCCCCGGAAAGCCGCATTGTTTTGGCCATTACCCATGCAAATACAAAAACAATTTTTTGCAAGATACCGAGGTAATACAACCCTGCCGTTACTGCCGAAAAGAAAATGACAGTTGGTAATGCCTGAAAAACAAATAAAAACCCAAGGCTATGTTGCACATTGTCTTGTGCCTCACTGTTTTTAGCTAGGTCTCCATATAAAAACTCTGCTCCATTCAGTGCAAAGCTCAAAAAAGAAACAAAACCTCTACTGAGCAATTCAAAGCCAGCCTGAACAAAAGAAACATTCGAGATTAAAAGGGCAATAACGATTTGTAACGCAACACCTACAGCTACCAAACGCCAACTAATGGCTTTTCGGTTTCCCGAAAGCAGATAGGCTATTCCAATCAAAACCAATAAACCAATCAATGCTCTCAGGATATCCATATCTATCGATTATAGCAAGCCAGGTGACTTAACTCCTGCGGTTAATTTCGTCCCTAATTTGAGCTGCTCTTTCATAATCCTCAGCAGTAAGCGCTTCATTGAGCATTTCATTGAGTTTTTCTACTGTAAAATCTTGAACCCTCTCTACATTTTTGGTAGTACCTTCCTCCTCTTCGGCTTCATTTTGAACCAATTCATCTTCGTCATCGGTTAAAATAATCCCAGCTTCGGCCAACACAGATTCATAGGCATAAAAGGGCGCATTGAAACGAATACCTATGGCAATGGCATCCGAAGGTCGGGCATCTATTTGTAAGGTTTTTGCACCATTCGTACAATAGATTTTTGCAAAAAACACACCCTCCTTTAAATCAGAAATTACAATTTCTGTCACTTCAAAATCGAAGCCTTCAGCAAAGGATTTGAATAAATCATGGGTCATCGGACGATTGGGTTTGATTTTTTCAATCTCCAAGGCTATGGCTTGTGCTTCGAACATACCAATGATAATGGGCAGCCTTCGCTTTCCTTCAACTTCTCCTAGTACCAAGGCAAATGAGCCTGTGGTCTGGGATTGGCTGGAAGACAGCCCTATGATTTCAATTTTTGCTTTTTTCAATCTTAAAGATATTAATCTTAAACGTTTTTCAGCGCTGCGGTAAGCTTTGGCAAAACATCAAAAGCATCGCCTACAATACCGTAATCTGCCGCTTTAAAAAATGGTGCATCTTCATCTTTATTAATCACTACAATATATTTTGAAGAATTGACACCTGCCAAATGCTGAATGGCACCTGAAATTCCAACGGCTATATACAACGATGGACTTACTTTTACACCGGTTTGACCAACGTGCTCGTGGTGAGGTCTCCATTCCATATCGGAAACCGGTTTCGAACAACCTGTTGCCGCTCCTAAAGTTTTTGCTAAATCTTCTATAATACTCCAGTTCTCTGGGCCTTTGAGTCCTCTACCACCAGAAACCACAAGATCTGCTTCAGGTAAAAGTATATCGCCTTCTGCTTTTTCGGATGCTGTTATTTTTGCTTCAAACAAGGCATCATCTAATTCTATTTCTAATTTTTCCACTACTGCAAGAGCACCATCGGTTTTCATTTCTATGGCATTCTTTTTTACAGTAAGTATTTTCACCTCCGTTGTCATCTTTACATGGGCAAATGCTTTGCCTGTATAAATACTTCTTTTCACCACAAAACCATTTGTTTCATCGGGCAATCCTACCACATTACTTACCAAGGCAGCACCCAATTTTACTGACACTCGACCTACCACCGCATCGGCCAACGATGATTTGGCACTTACCACTACTTTAGCGCCTGTCTGCTTGGCTGCCTCTGTCAGTACTTCTGCATAAGGCTGTATAAGTCCTGCATTTAAACGGCTGTCTGCTGCATGTAAGACTCTCTTAGCTCCATTGGCTCCTGCCTTGGCCAGCTCTTCATCGGAGACCTCACCCAAGGCAACTGCAGTTGTTTCTCCCATAGCTGCGGCAAAAGAAATGGCCTCTTGGGAAGATTTCTTAATTTTTCCTTCTTCGGTTTCTATCAATACTAAAATGGACATGCTTATGGGGTTTAAATTACTTTTGCTTCGTTTTTTAATAAATTGACCAACTCCTGTACATTGTCAGCATCGATCATTTTCACCTCGCCTTTGGCAGGTGGTAACTCGTAGTTTTTTAGGGCAACATGCTGTGCATCGTCAGCTACCTCACGAATTTCTAAAGGTTTCGTTCTTGCCGACATGATACCTCTCATATTAGGAATTTTCCACTCTGCAATAGGCTCTTGACAACCTGCTACAAAAGGAAGATTCACATCTAGCTCTTCTTTTCCCCCTTCAATTTCGCGGGTGATGTGTGCAGCACCATCATTCACATCAAGTTTCATTACTGGAGAAAAAGACGGTAAGCCAAGCATTTCACCAACCATTCCATGCACCATTCCACCATTGAAATCGATAGATTCTCTGCCCATCAGTATCAGGTCATAATTTCCTTCCTTAGCTACGGCGGCAATTTGGTTGGCCACAAAAAAAGAGTCGGAAGGGAATGCGTTAATGCGAATGGCTTTGTCTGCTCCTATGGCTAAAGCTTTGCGGATCGTAGGGTCTGCATCAGCTTCCCCCACATTCAGTACAGTAATTTCTCCACCATTTTGTTCCTTTAGCTCTACTGCTCTTGCCAAAGCGTAATCATCGTACGGGCCTATAATGAATTGGACACCATTTTTATCAAATACAGTATTGTCGTTGGTAAAAGCAATGCGTGAGGTAGTATCTGGAACATGGGTGATACAAACGAGTATGTTCATGCTTGTTATTTTTAAGTTGTTCATAGAACAAGAGGTTCACAAAAAGTTGCTGAAGTGTTGGCAGCTTTGGCTGACGAAACCCCAACAAATGTTTAATTTTGCTCGAAGATAGGCAATAATGAAATAAATAAAAATGTGAAAAGCAGATGAATGAAGAACGTATCGCACTTCTAAAAAAGTACATCGCTGAGGAACCGAATGAACCCTTCAATCATTATGCCTTGGCGAACGAATACATGGCAGAAAAGCCAAATGAGGCTTTAAAGGTTTTGCAAAGACTTCTGCTAGACTTTCCTGACTATTTACCCTCTTATTATCAAGCGGCAACATTACTCGAAAGCTTTGAAAAAGAGCAGGAAGCGCTACACACTTATGCGCAAGGCATGGCCGTGGCCAAAAAGCAAGGAAATACCAAAATCGAGCGTGAGCTACAAACGGCTTGGCAGAACTTATCATTCGAAGTAGAATAATACGGCTAATAAAGCCCCTCATGAAAAAACACTTATGGGAGAAGCTTTTAATGGATCTTTACAAAGGTTCAATAACTTGAGGTGGGTCTTCTGTAAAACAGGGTGGACACTTTCTGGCGCTATTTCCACCAATGGCTCTAAGGTAAATTTTCTGTTTTGAATTTCTGGATGGGGCAGGATTAAACCTGCTTCCTCTAAGATTAAATCTCCATAGTACAAGACATCTATGTCAATCAATCGCTGAGCCCATTTTTGACTGGTTACACGCCCCATTTCAGCTTCAATGATTTTAGCGATCTGCAAAATGCGCTGAGGACTTTTCTTACTTTCAATAATGAGCGCTTGATTCAGAAAAATAGGCTGATCTTCAAAGCCCCAAGCCTCGGTTTCATAGATTTTTGATTCTTTCTTAATCGTCAATTGATGGGTGATTAATTTCTCCTTGGCAATTTGTAAATTCCTGGTACGGTTACCCAAATTTGTTCCGAGCAGTAAATAGATGTCTTGCATAAGCGGCAAATATAACATTTGCTTATTGGAGTTGATAGTATTGCTCTTTAATTTGCCACTTGATCTAAAAGCAGGATGAGCGAAATCAAATACAACTGGACTAGAGAGGAGATTCTAGAAATTTATCATCAGCCTTTTTTGGAGTTGGTGTATCAGGCGGCAAAGGTTCACCGTGAGTTTCATAATCCCCGAGAGGTTCAAATCAGCACACTGCTATCTATCAAAACAGGAGGTTGCCCAGAAGACTGCGCTTATTGTCCACAAGCGGCACGTTACCATGCGGATATCGAAAAGAATGATTTGATGAGTGTGGAGCAAGTGAAGGCACAAGCTTTAAGGGCGAAATCATCAGGTTCTTCGCGCGTATGCATGGGAGCTGCTTGGAGAAATGTTGAAGACGGACCGGAATTCGATCAGGTGTTAGATATGGTAAGAACCATAAATAGCCTAGACATGGAGGTATGCTGTACCTTAGGTATGCTCACGGAAAATCAAGCGCAGCGTTTGGCCGAAGCAGGGTTATATGCTTACAACCATAATTTAGATTCTTCTGAAGAGTATTATAAAGAGATTATTTCTACACGAGGTTGGGAAGATCGCTTAGAAACATTGGGCAATGTGCGCAAAACCAACGTTACTGTTTGCAGTGGTGGAATCATCGGAATGGGTGAAAAAATTGAAGACCGCGCAGGCATGTTGGTTGCCCTCTCTTCTTTGAGTCCTCATCCAGAATCTGTGCCCATAAATGCTTTGGTTTCCGTTGAAGGAACGCCCATGGAGGAGCAGGAAGCAATACCCATTTGGGATATGGTACGTATGGTAGCTACCACGCGCATTGTATTGCCAAGTACTACTGTTCGTTTATCTGCCGGAAGAACGGAAATGAGTCAAGAGGGTCAGGCTTTTTGTTTTATGGCAGGTGCGGGCTCTATTTTTGCAGGTGACAAGTTACTCACCACACCTAATCCAGATGTGAATGAAGACATGAATTTGTTCAAGACTTTGGGGTTAATTCCAATGAAGCCTTTCGCGAAAGGGGCAAAACCAACTCCGCTTACTCCAGAAGAAATGACGGCCGCAGCCAAGGAGAGAAAACATTGGAGTCGTCCGGGCCACCGCATTGACAAAAATGTAGAAGCAGCCAAAGAAGCCAATAAAAAAAGGAAGAAAACACGTTAAGTTCCCTTCCTTTTGATTGTTTTTTATTGGTTCATTACGCACTAAAAAAGTTTAAACCCCAATGCAAGAACCCACTGGTTGATACGCTGATCTGTATTGACATTGGTGCCAGCGATATTTACAGAATCACCAAAGCTGCTCAGGCTACCCTCGTACTTTACATCTACTACAAATTTCAACAAATCAAAACCCAAGCCAGCCTGATAACCTACAGTGGTAGATTTGTAATTTTCTTTAACATCTCCCAAAACGTCACTTCTTTCGGCTGAAGTTAAAAAACTGAAGGAAGGGCCTGCATTAATCCTCAAAGGACCAATTTTAGTACCTATCATTACGGGAACGTCAATTTTATTGAAGTCAAAATTGACGTCCTGATTGCTTATGCTCAAAACGGATTCCGTTTGACTGAACAATACTTCGGGCTGTACATACAATCCCACGATAGGGACTTTGAACCTTAAAAATAAACCAAACTGGTATCCAAATTCAGCATCTGATTCGGCTAAATTGGTCACTTCATCTTTTAAACTCAACTTTGAGTTTACCAAAGCCACTCTTGGCCCTAAGGAAAACTGTGCAAAAGCTCCTGAACCAATGACCATTAGTAATAAAATAATTAATCCTTTTTTCATGGTTTCCTAATGTTTGTCAATTGAAGCAATGTTAGCCATGCTTCCTTTGTTTTGTTCTTTTTTAAATATTCTTTGGCTAATTTATGAATTTTTTCTTCAAGTCGAGCAGATTTGTCTGAAAAATCTTTTAAACTTCCTTGTATTTCATCCCTTTCACAAAATTTAGCGATTTCATCGGCATCAGGCAACTCATTTTGATTGGCTAATCTAGCCAATTCATTGCCTGTCAACCATTTGCTTTTCCTGATGAATTTCGGTAGCTGGTCAAATCCCATGCCATGCAATGTTCCTGGTTTAGGTAGTGTAAAAAGGGAATCGCCTTGTGCCCTACAATACCAATCTCCTCCCATTCTACCCACTAAATCGGCTTTAAATGGATCTATATTACCAGAATCGTCAAAAATCTCATCTGAAATATACCCCTGAACTATCTCACAAATGATAAGGTTGCCTGCACCCGCTGCTGAACCTAATGGAACAATTTCTTTTACTTTGCATTCATATGCCGCAATGGCTTCTGCCACTCTTGGGGGTTTAACCTGAACGGAAGCCTTCTCCGTCAAACCTGACTTAATGAATTCATTAACTTCCTCTGAATACGCTGTACTTGACAAAGACATCTGCTCCACCAATTCAAAATTGACAATATTAATCACTATTTCACCAGTGGCTTCAGCATTGATCAAGGTGTGTTTGCGCTGTCCATCTCTCGGTAAAGCAGGAGACAATATCAGGGTTGGTGGATGGGTGCCAAATACATTGAAAAAACTATAGGGTGCCAAGTTCACCACACCGTCTTCAGAAACTGTACTGGCCCATGCAATGGGTCTCGGACCTATCGTACCTAATAGAAGTGCGTGTAACTCTGGTACTTTTAACAATTCCGGTTTCACATCCATAAGCTATTGTTTTGCAGGCAAAACCTGCGCCATTACTTCTCCAAAACCAATTCTTACACCTTCTTTTTCAGCGTAGCCTCTCATAATGATTGTATCATGATCTTGTACAAATTTACGTTCTTCACCACCCATCAACTTGATGGGTTGGGTTCCCCTCCAAGACAATTCCAACATGGAACCATAGGAAGATGGTTCGGGGCCAGAAATGGTTCCCGAAGCGTACATATCTCCCACTTTCAAATTACACCCATTAACAGATTGATGTGCCAATTGCTGCCGGTAATTCCAATACATATGCTTGAAATTAGATTGTGAAATAATGGTTTCTTGTTGATTTTTCGGCTGCAAACCCACTTCCAAATGCACATCAAAGTGGGCTTGACCCTCATCTTTCAGATAAGGAAGCACCTCTGGTGACTGTTCCGGCCCGGCCATACGAAAAGCATCCAAAGCTTCTAAAGTAACTACCCAAGGGGAGATATGGGAGGCAAAACTTTTTGCCAGAAACGGCCCTAAGGGAACATACTCCCATTTTTGCAAATCTCTGGCTGACCAATCATTAAAAAGGACAAAACCAAACACATAGTCGTCAACCTCTGATGTACTAAGGGAATCTCCTAATTGATTTTCGCGGCAGGTAATAAACGCCATTTCCAGCTCAAAATCAAGTAAGCGAGAGGGGCCAAAAGCAGGTAAATCGGTATGATCGGCTTTCGTTTGGCCCTTAGGTCGATGGAAAGGAGTGCCCGATACTAAAATAGAAGATGCCCTGCCATGATACCCCACAGGCAGATGCTTCCAGTTGGGCAATAAGGCATTTTCCGGATCTCTAAACATAGTTCCTACATTACGTGCGTGCTGCTCAGAAGAATAAAAATCTGTGTAATTCATCACTTGAACCGGCATTTGCATCTGTACCTCATCTTGACGGAATAACACATGCGCTCTCATATCTGCTCGATCGCGTAATTCAGGATTATGTTCTTCTAAAATTTCAGCAATGCGAACCCTCACCGCTGTGGTGATGTCCTTGCCCAAGGCCATGAAGTCATTGAGAAATGGCTGAAAAAAGACCCTTTCCGGTAAGTTGAAGCCCTCTAAAAATCCTTCCTGATGTAAAATGGCGAGATCCAATACATGGTCGCCAATCGCAACCCCGACACGTGCACCTAGTGTAGGTGTCTTAAAAATACCAAACGGTATATTTTGAATAGGGAAATCCGAATTTTGAGGCACTTCCACCCAAGATTTCATTTGAGGATTTATCGTATTGCTCATCATTGGTAATTTATCGTATTACAGCGTGTTTCGCTCTTGTTGTTCTCTTTCAATCGCCTCAAATAAGGCTTTGAAGTTCCCTTTACCAAAGGATTGTGCCCCTTTTCTTTGAATGATTTCAAAAAACATGGTCGGACGGTCGAGTACTGGCTTGGTGAAAATTTGGAGCAAGTAGCCTTCATCATCTCTATCGATCAAAATATTTAGGGCTTTCAGTGGTTCAAGTTCTTCATCGATTTCCCCCACACGGTTTAGCACCGTATCGTAATATACTTCCGGTACTCTTAAAAACTCAACCCCACGTGCACGTAGTTCTGTTACGGTTTCAATGATATTATTGGTCGCTAACGCAATATGTTGCACACCTGCACCATTATAGAAATCTATGTATTCTTCAATCTGAGATTTTCTTTTCCCTTTGGCGGGCTCGTTAATTGGAAATTTAACCCGACCTGTTCCGTTGCTCATTACCTTACTCATTAAGGCCGTATATTCTGTTGAAATATCTTTATCATCGAAAGAAACCAACTGGGCGAAGCCCATCACCTTGGCGTAGAATTCACACCATTTGTTCATTTCGCCCCAACCTACATTGCCTACCATATGGTCTATGAATCTAAGTCCAACTTCTGAAGGTTTGTAGTCTGAATCCCATGAACGATAGCCAGGCAAAAAACAACCATCATATTGCTTTCGCTGAACGAAAATATGAACCGTTTCTCCATACGTATGAATTCCAGAACGTACTACAAAGCCATACTCATCTTCCTCCTTTTGAGGTGGAAAATATGATTTAGCCCCTCTCGAAGTGGTCTCCTTCCAAGCCTTTTCAGCGTCATCTACCCAAAGGGCAATTACTTTTACCCCATCGCCATGGGCATTAATATGGGCATTAATAGGTCCGTCTGCAGCCAGGGGTGAGGTCAGCACCAAGCGGATTTTATCTTGTTGCAATACATAAGAAACGCTGTTTTTTCTACCTGTTTCTAATCCGGCATACGCGATAGATTGAAAGCCAAATGCCGTTTTGTAAAAATGAGCTGCTTGCTTGGCATTCCCGACATACAGCTCCACATAATCTGTTCCGTGAATGGGCAAAAAGTCTTCTGCTTCACCAAAAATTTTCTTTCCTGAATAGGTTACATTTTCCTTTGACATCTCACTATTTTTTTAATCTTTACTCAACCAGGATGTATGATAATCTTTTACTAAAATTTTCATGGCCGCTTCTGTTACTTTTAAAGGACGAAAAGTATCGACCATAACAGCTAACTCTTCGGTGGCTTTCACACCTAAACTCCTTTCCATAGCTCCGGGGTGTGGCCCATGTGGGATACCCGCGGGGTGCAGGGTAATTTGTCCTCGCTCAATATTATTCCTACTCATAAAGTCACCATCCACATAATAGAGCACCTCATCAGAATCAATGTTGCTGTGATTGTACGGAGCTGGTACTGCCTCGGGGTGATAATCAAATAATCTTGGCACAAAAGAGCATACTACAAAAGCATCTGTTTCAAAGGTTTGATGCACGGGCGGTGGTTGATGAATGCGCCCAGTTATGGGTTCAAAATCATAAATTGAGAAGGCATAAGGAAAATTGTAGCCATCCCATCCCACCACATCGAAAGGATGCGAGGCATAGATGTACTCGTGTATATTGCCCTCTTTTTTTACTTTGATCATAAAATCACCTATTTCATCATGCGTCTCTAGGTTTTGAGGTTTTCTGATGTCTCTTTCACAAAAAGGAGCATGCTCCAGCAGTTGTCCAAAATGATTTCGGTAACGTTTTGGCGTGTACATGGGGCGAGCGGACTCGACAATAAATAATCTATTCTCTTCCGTTACAAAATGCATTTGATGGATCATGCCGCGAGGAATGAGCAGATAATCTCCTTTGCCAAATGTAATATTACCCAAAAGCGTTTTAAGCTCACCTTTACCTTCGTGTACAAAAACCAATTCATCACAATCGACATTTTTGTAAAAATAATCTGTTTGGGATTTTTGCGGAGCTGCTAACACAATATGGCAGTCGTTATTGACCAAAACAGCAGTGCGGCTTTCTAAGTAATCGGCTTTTGGCGGCATATCAAATCCTTTTATACCCAACGAAAGCATGTTTTTTTCTACTGCAATTTTCGGTTGCACATCGTAAGACTTACGTACTTCCTTTACCTGCGTAGGGCGGTGGACATGATAAAGCAAGGATGACATTCCATCGAAGCCAATGGTACCAAACAATTGCTCATAATAATAACCCCCATCATTCTTTTTGAAGGCGGTATGCCGCTTATGCGGAATATTTCCCAGTTGATGATAAAATGGCATAATTCATTTTTTGTTTGTAAAACACATAGGCTTAGATAACAAACTAAACCAATAAACGCAAGGCATTCTCCAATGCCCTTTTAGAAATACCCGTAGGTTTTTCCGACAGATCGAATACGTGTTGCATGGCATTTCGAATGACTTTAGAAGTATCTTCAAAAATGGCCTCATCGGTCAAGGCTACTCCGCCCTGCATAAGATACGCAAAAACCCTTGCCATTCCACAATTCGCTATAAAATCTGGAATTACCGACAAATGCTCATCTGCATACAGGCCTGTGGCACCAAAAAATATCTCTGGATCATTAAAGGGAACATTTGCCCCACAAGAAATTACTTCTAAATGGCTTTGAATCATACGACTTACCTGATCTCGTGTAATCAATCTTGAGCCTGCTGCCGGGATAAAAATCTCAAAATCTAGGTCCCATATTTCTTTATTGATTTGCTCATAACTCAGCATTTCATCCGACACCAATTGATTTCCATTTCTATTCAAAAAAAGGGTTCGGATTTCCTCTAGACTGAAGCCCTCTTGTTTACAAATCCCCCCGCCTCGATCAATAATACCCACCACTTTCACGCCCATCTGCGCCAAATAAAACCCTGCAGCTGCTCCCACATTTCCCCAACCCTGTATGACCGCTCTTTTGCTTTTGTAATTTCCTCCCCAAATATTATAGAAATGATGAATGGACTCTGCCACACCATAACCTGTAATCATATCGGCAATTTTGTACTTTCGAGAAGCGTCCGGTGTAAAAAAAGGGTTTTCAATCACCTTGACCACCCCGTTGCGCAATTGACCAATTCGATTGATTTTAGAGGCTTCGTTGGGCTTAAAGTGGCCATTAAAAACCCCTTCTTGCGGATGCCAAATACCTGCCTCTTCCGTCATGGCAATGACCTCATCCACCTCATCCACATTCATGTCGCCACCTGTACCATAGTAAAACTTTAACAAGGGACTAACGGCATGGAACCAACGCCTAAGTACTCCCTCCTTCCTTGGATCTTCAGGATCAAAATTGATACCCGATTTAGCACCTCCTATGGGCGGACCCGATACCGTAAACTTCACCTCCATGGTCTTGGCCAATGATTCAACCTCTCGCTGGTTCAGCCCCTTGCGCATACGCGTTCCTCCTCCTGCAGCGCCTCCTCTCAAAGAATTGATCACCACCCAACCTTGGGCTTCGGTCTCAGGATCGTTCCATTCAAAAACAATCTCTGGTATTTTGTTTTCGAAAGCAGACATTAACTTTTGCATAGGCTATTTTTTGAGCTTTTTACAAAGTTAATCGAATCGATAGACACTTTGTCACTTATTCTTTACCTATGAGTATATTTAGATAATTTTTCTGCTTATACTAATTAATAAAGAATTTACCGATATTTATGGGTCTGAATTCAAAGCCCAATGGAAAAAATTACCATAGATAAACTAGACATTACGGATATCAAAATATTGGAGATTCTTCAACAAGATGCACGTATTACTACGAAAGCAATGGCTGAGCAACTGCACCTTTCTACGACTCCTGTTTTTGAACGCGTAAAGAAACTGGAAAAATCAGGATGGATAAAAAAATATGTAGCCTTGGTGAATCATAAAAAGATGGGGTTGAGTTTGGTTGCCTTCATTTCCATCAGCCTCACCAAGCATTCACGTTCCTACTTAGATCAATTCGTAAAGGAAGTTAATCAATACAAAGAGGTAATGGAATGTTATCACATCGCAGGAAACTTTGACTTCATCCTTAAAGTAATTGTTAAGGACATGGAAGCTTATGAAACCTTTGTACTCACTAAACTATCTAACATAGCCAACTTAGGTCGAGTACAAAGTTCTTTTGTGCTTTCTGTCAACATTCACACCACGGCCTATGCGGTTCCAAAAAATTAAATGGTAAAGCCTCCATCGGCTGTCATCACTGCCCCCGTGACAAATGATGCTGAAGGGCTAGCCAAATACAAAGCTAAACCTGCAATATGCTCTGGTTCAGCCATCAAGGGCAAGGCCTGCTTGTTCATGACCATTTTTACAATCCTTTCATCAGCTGTCAAAGCCTCGCTGAATTTTGTTTTTACCAAACCCGGACATATGACATTGGCCCTAATATGATGCGCCCCCCACTCTTTAGCCATCACTTTTGTGAGCTGAATCAGTGCCGATTTACTCACAGAATACAAGCCTAAACCTTTGCCGGGACTAATTCCCTCTATGCTGCTGATATTTACAATTGAGCCTCCTCCTCGAGACTTCATACTGTCTAGGCAATGCTTAGCCAATTCCAAGGGACCTTTGACATTTATGTTCATGATTTTATCAAAAGCAGCCTCATCTGCATCCTCTACAGGACCGAACACCGGATTAACAGCAGCATTATTCACCACAATATCTACTCCTCCATAGGTAGCAATTACACCCTTAGCCAAAGCAGATATCGCCTCCATATCACCCATGTGGCAAGATGTGGCAGACGCTTGATGGCCAATTTTTTGAATAGCCTCTGCAACTTCATCTACGGCTTCTTGCTTTCTACTGGAAACCACAACATGGGCACCATGGGAAGCCAAAGTCTCGGCTATGGCTCTGCCAATGCCTTTACTAGCTCCTGTCACAATGGCCACTTTATTCCTTAAGTCAAATGGTTCGTTCATTTTCATAAAAATCAAATGTTTATCGCGATTGTAAGATAATTATTTTAAATTAGTATGCATGACGAGTATTTATGCAAATTGCATAAAACTACTTTAAACCTTTAATCTCATTTACATGAAAGCCTTACTTTTTGAAAAACCCGGAAAGCCCCTTGAAGTCTTACAAATCAAAAACATGGAACAACCCAGGCCGGGAAAAGGCGAGGTATTGATCAAAGTTCGCAAGGCCAACATCATTCCTGCCGATATTATGTTTATTCAAGGTATGTATGGTTTACAACCTGATCTGCCTCAAATAGCAGGGTTTGAAGCTACAGGAAGCATTGAGGGCATTGGAAATGAGGTTGCCTTACCTGTAGGCATTGATGTAATTTTTACTGCCAGCGGCACATGGGCAGAGTATGTTTGCGTAGATGCGCGTTCGGTTATTCCAAAACCTAAAGCAATGGACGACGAAGTAGCATGTCAGGCCTTCGTCAACCCGTTAACTGCTTTTGGCATGCTTCAGGAATCTGCACTTGAGGCAGGGGACTGGCTACTATTGACTGCAGCTAATTCTGCTTTTAGTAAGCTGGTGATACAATTGGCTGTTAAGCGAGAGATTCAAGTTATCGGTACGGTACGAAGTGACGACCAAAAGCAAGCCCTTTTGGAACTTGGCGCAAAGCATGTAATCAATTCAGAAACAGAAAATATTTACAAGAGTGTAAAGAGGGTAACGGAAGGCGCTTTTATTAAAGCGGCTTTCGATGCCGTTGGAGGGGCTTTAGGCGATCAAGTATTGAATGTACTTCAAGGTAACGGACAGCTGTTTGTCTATGGTGCCTTAAGTTTGAAACCGATCCCCGTAAATAGCGGGTTGATGATCTTTAAAAACCTTCACATCAAAGGTTTTTGGTTGAGCAATTGGCTGATGAGCTTGAGCAAGGAAGAACGCAGTGAGGTGATACCTGAGGTACTGAATTTACTGGCAAGTCAATCTTTGAAAACCCATGTAGAAGCAGAATACAGGTTAGAAGATTTTGCAAAAGCCATCGCTCACATGGAAAAGCCTGGTAGAAATGGAAAGGTACTCTTCAGTTTTTAAATCAACGTTTGGTAATTTTATTACCTGAGATGGCTTTTTGACGTGAACATTTAAAGCGTTTGGAAGTGACAAATGCTTTGTGCTTGGTTTTACGACCCTGAACACGCTTTCGCCACATGCGAAAAGAGGAGCTTTTCATTTCCTTTCGCATGATTTCAATGACCTCTTGCTCAGATAGCCCAAACTGTAACATAATGACATCGAAGGACGTTCGGTCTTCCCATGCCATTTCCACTATGCGATCTATGGCTTCTGCGGTAATTTTTTTTTGAGACACCTTCATACCTATAAAATACATGCGGTTACAAATTGTTTAACTCCCCCTCAAAAACTTATACTTACCCATAGGCCTTTGAGGGGTTTTTCAACCATCTAAATAGGATTATTGCTAAACTTGTGATCTATTCGTGCAAAGCACAACCATTTTAGCCAGGACATTTTTTTTTTCAGCCACCTTTATTTTCATAACTAGTGGATTAGAAATAATATGCTCTAGCGTAAATTCAGCTACCAAAAAAGACACCTGCCAACATATAAATGAATAGGCAAGCTTACTTGGTCTTTTTTATATGGTATTCCTCCTCATAGTATGCCATTATGGGCTTAAATGGGCCGTATTTATGCTGTTCTATACCAAAAGGGTCTGCATAAGGCCCATAGGGAGTTGAAACTGGTTTTAGTTTTTTATCAGGAAAATCTACTTCAGTATTCGCTTTTTTAGGTCTTTCAAAACTATTGATATACGCTGCCACATGGAAGGCTTCTTCATCGCTTAAAACGGGACTATCGTAAGTAGCCTCCAAGTAGGGCATATTTCCTTTTATAAATTGTGCTGCTGTAATCACACGATGCATACCCGCTCCATGGTTGAAAGAGTGTTCACCCCACAATGGAGGGTAAACATACATCCCCTCTGCATTTGGCCTTTGTCCTTGCCCATCTTCGCCATGGCAAACCATACAATGTTTTTCAAAAACAGATTTCCCAAGGTCGATATCCGCCTTCACTTCTGGTATTTTTAAGCTCAAAAACCCTTTGTACTTCTTTTGTTCACTATCGGGCACATCATCACTCAACCAAGCCATATAAGCTAGCATACCTTTCATTTCTTCACTCGCGTGCGGTATTTTTCGTCCGTTCATACTTCGTTCCATGCAACCATCGATGCGTTCTTCTATGGTCCCCATTTTATTTTCGCGTCCTCTAAACTGTGGGAAACGTTTATACACACCTACAAAGCTCCCTGCAGCTGGCTTTGTTCCTGCTTGGAGGTGGCAATTTTGACAAGTGAGCATATTTCCTGCAAAACGATTTTCAGAATCTTTCGCAAGGGGGCCTATAATTTCTGGAGTTCTCGTTATCAGATCATACCCCAATCTGATCAGCTCAGCATTGGGTTCATTATCCAGCATGTCAATGGTTTTAGGTTGCCATTCGGATGGTTCTTCTCGCTGTGGCATTAGAGATTCCGAGTCAGGAGGATTCAATATTTGCCAAAAAGCCCATAAAAATATTAGAATTGCAAGGGCAGCAAAAATGCCTACCAAACGAAGGATCATATTTAAACTTTTGCTGGTCAATTCATGGAAAAGTTATGCATATTTTCGAAAGAAATCTACAGCGCAAGCAAATCGATTACACTAATGGGGTAGTTTATGACGTACCAAACCATAAAAATATGTTCCAGCTAAACCAGAAAGAATTGCAATACTAATTACCCATACGCCATTTCCCAACAAAATAAACATGGGACCGGGACAGGCACCTGTAAGTGCCCAGCCCAAACCAAAGAGCGTTCCTCCTATCAAATAACGTGGTATAGAAAAAGGTTTATTCGGAATATGAATGATTTCACCAGAAATAGATTTCATTCGGGTACGTTTGATGTACTGATTAACACCTACGCCTAAGACAACAGCTGACCCTATGACACCATACATGTGGAACGATTGAAACATGAACATTTCATATATCCTATACCAAGAAATAATCTCAGCTTTGGTGAGTGTTACACCAAACAAAACTCCCAGTGCAATGTATTTCAGATACTTCATAATAGCTTTTATAACATTAATAAATGGGGGAGAATGAAGTGGGTCATAAGTAACCCGCCGATAAAAAAACCGACCACTGCGAGCAGTGAAGCAGGCTGTAGGTTACTCATCCCACTGATGGCATGGCCACTGGTACAGCCACCGGCATAGCGGGTTCCAAAACCGACCAGAAAACCTCCAAAAACAATAAATATGAGACCTTTCCAACTGAGCAACTCTTCGAAACTAAAGATTTCTGAAGGCACAAAATTTTTTCCAGGTTCCACCATTCCATAAGCCTCTAAATCAGCAATAGTAGCAGGCGAAATACCTACAGCAGTATCTGGTGTTAAAAAATTATAAGCAATAAACCCACCCAGAATAGCCCCCACCGTGAACATTAAATTCCAAGTTTGTTCACGCCAGTCAAAGTCAAATAAATCGCAGGACCTTCCTCCTCCCAGCATAGAACAAACATTTCGGAAATTCGAAGACATGCCGAAGGTGTTGCCAAAATAGTATAAGGCAAACATGACAAAGGCAATTAATGGCCCTGCAACATACCATGGCCAAGGTTGTTGTATAAAATCAATGACATAAGACATAAGTTTCGTACGTTTTTAACTTTCAAGTTTAGAGCTTGTTAGGGCAAACATAATCTGTTAGAGGTATCCCCAACTTTTTCAATGCATCAGCCCCTCCTTCCACATTGGTCAAGTGCTCAAAGCCCCTACTTTTTAAAATGGAAGTGAATATAACGGATCGGTATCCCCCGGCACAGTGGACATAATAGTTTTTTTCCTTATCGACCTTACTCATTTCCTCATTGATAAAATCGAGGGGAGTATTGGTCGCATCTTCCAAATGTTCAGCCAAATATTCTCCGGGTTTTCTTACGTCCAATACCGCAGGCTTTTTCTCTTCAAAAAGCTTTTTAAAATCTTCCGCACTGACACTTTCGATGGTATCTATCGGTTTTCCTGCAGCTTTCCAAGCCCCTATACCTCCTTCAAGAAACCCAAGGGTATTGTCATAACCAACCCTCGACAAACGAGTAACTACCTGTTCTTCTTTACCCTCATCAGCTAAAAAGATGATGGGTTGCTGCAAGTCTGTAATTAAAGCGCCTACCCAAGGAGCAAAATTACCATCAATACCTATAAATATCGAATTTGGGATAAATCCTTTCACAAATACTGTTTCGTGTCGCGTATCTAGAACCAAAGCCCCTTCATGATTGGCCACGGCTTCAAAAGTCTCCACGTCTAACGGAATGTTACCTTTTTTCATGATATTGTCTAGGCTTTCCACGCCCTCTTTGTTCATCATGGCATTCTTAGAGAAATATTGGGGCGGAGGCAAAATGCCCGTAGTCACTTCCTTAATAAAGTCCTCCTTGCTCATATCGATTCTTAGGGCATAATTAGTCTTTTTCTGATTTCCTAGCGTATCGGTGGTTTCTGAACTCATGTTCTTGCCACAAGCAGAACCTGCACCGTGCGCTGGGTAAACAATGACATCATCAGGCAATGGCATGATTTTATTGCGCAGGCTATCGAAAAGCATACCTGCCAAGTCTTCTTTGGTTAAATCGGATTTTACGGCCAAATCGGGACGCCCAACATCCCCAATAAAGAGTGTATCTCCACTGAAAATGGCATGCTCTTTCCCTTGTTCATCATACAATAGAAAAGTGGAGCTCTCTTGCGTATGCCCCGGTGTGTGCAATACTTTGATTTTCACATCACCCAATTCAAAAACCTCACCGTCTGTAGCTTCGTGAATATCATATGATGTTTTGGCGCCCGGTCCATATACAATGGTGGCTCCGGATTTTCTTGCCAAATCCACATGTCCGGATACAAAATCTGCATGAAAATGTGTCTCGAATATGTATTTAATAGTAGCTTGATTTTTCTCTGCCAAGGCTAAATAAGGATGTGTTTCGCGTAAAGGATCGATGATAGCTACTTCTCCTTTGCTCTGAATGTAGTAAGCACCTTGTGCTAAACAACCGGTGTATATCTGCTCAATTTTCATAAGTCATTACTTTTATCAAGGTTGTGCTGAACAGCGAGTTCAGCATTTTTATTTTCAAAATTTTCTGAAGTGCAAAAATTTACTGCATCTTCAGTGGTCAGGAAAAACACCTGCTCCTTTCCGAGATTGATCAAATGGTTTCTAGCCATGGCATCACGGACAGGACCTATGACCTCCGCAAATAGCAATTGAATGTTTTTTTCAGCCAAACTTTGCATTAAATCTCGTAAGCCCAGAACGCCCGTAGCATCCATATAGGCCACTGATGCGGCATTGCAAATCACATGTGTCAATTCTCCCTCACGCTGATTTACCTCTGTTAAAATTTTCTCTTTAATGGTCTGAATATTCACAAAAGCAAAAGGCGCGTCTATTCTAACAATCAAAAGGTGTCTCCAGGTTTCAACCGCTTGAAATCTTTTAACGTTTCGAAACTCTGTCATGCCTTTCACCCGGCCCAAAACCGCCATGTGAGGATTAGCAGCGCGAAAAAGGAGTATTAAAATTGATAGTACAATACCGGAAACAATTCCTTCCACCATTCCCCACTGCAAAGTAGTCACTAAAGTGGCAAGCCATAAAGCAAATTCAACTTTATAGGTGCGCCACAATTCTCGGGCATACTTAAAATCGATCAAGCTGACCACGGCAGACATGATAATGGCTGCCAGCACGGCATAGGGCAAATGATAAAAAACAGGGGTTAAAAAAAGCAAAGTCAAGGC
This sequence comes from Roseivirga sp., assembly GCA_018402485.1. Taxonomy (GTDB): domain Bacteria; phylum Bacteroidota; class Bacteroidia; order Cytophagales; family Cyclobacteriaceae; genus Roseivirga. The sequence continues at coordinate 110,225 of JAGYIY010000001.1, forward strand.
CACCAAAGCTGCACTTATGAACATGGCTAGAGGGGTTTTTGCTCCGGCATCATGGTTCACCGCAGATCGTGAGAATCCACCTGTAACGGGATAACCTTGAAAGAAGGAACCCACCACATTGGCCAAACCCAAAGCCATCATTTCTTGATTCGGACGCACTTTATGATCTCTGCATTTCGCTTCTAATGCCTTGGCTACCGAATAGGCCTCCATAAAGGCCACCACCGCGATGGTCATGGCTAAAGGCAGTAGTTTTTGAAGCATTTCCCACGAAAAATCGGGTACGATAAAAGCAGGCAAACCTGCCGGAATTTCTTTTACAATACTTACCCCACTTGCTTCAAGATCAAGGGATTTGACGAGGAGAATGCCTAATACCACCACCAATAAGGCTCCCGGTATCTTTTTATTGATCTTTTTGACTGATTTCATAACAAGAAAAGCTCCAAGGGCCAGAAGCACCGACAGTACATGCGTCTCACTGATTTGGTCAACAATCTGTGTCAATAATTGAGACATTTGTGCCCCTTTGTTAATGGGAACGTTTAAAACATACTTCAATTGATTGACCCCAATGATAAGTGCTGCTGCTGAGGTAAAGCCGCTGATCACCGGTCGAGAAAGCAGGTGCGTGATAAATCCCATCCGCAAGATGCCCAAGAGCAATTGCGCTAGCCCCATAAAAAGCGCCAACAGAATGGCATACGTCAAGTAAGCTTCCGTACCCTCCACCGCCAATACCGAAACTCCGGTAGCCACCAATAGCGAATCCATGGCCACAGGCCCTACCGAAAGCTGACGGGAAGTACCAAAAATGGCATAGATCAGTTGTGGCACCAAAGAAGCATACAAGCCATAAACAGGAGGCAAGCCAGCAATTAAGGCATATGCCATACCCTGAGGTATCAAGAGTACGCCAACCGTGAGGCCTGCATATAGATCGCCCTGAAGTTGTGACTTCTTATATTGAGGCAACCAGTCGAGTATGGGCAAAAATGATTTGATCACAAACGCTTTGTTTTGCTAACAAAAGTAAGGGTTTATTTGGTCTCTCAAATGTGTTCAAAATAAAGGCTTACACTGAAATACTATGCTTTTAAGGGTATACACTATCCCGAAAAAAAACCTTTACGACAATACCCCCAATTCCTTACCCACTTCGATAAAGGCAGTAATGGCTTGGTCTAGGTGCAATTTTTCATGCGCTGCGGAAATTTGCACGCGAATGCGGGCTTGGCCTTTTGGTACCACTGGATAGAAAAAGCCTATCACATAAATGCCTTTATCCAGTAAAGCATCGGCCATTTTTTGCGCCAATGGGGCATCGTACAACATCACGGGCACAATGGCATGCTCTCCCGGCTTGATGTCAAATCCGGCTTCCGTCATTTGGGTTCGGAAATATTGGGTATTGGACTCCAAACGGTCTCTCAATTCTGTGGTTTCAGTGAGCATGTCCATTACTGCTATGGAGGCGCCTACAATAGAAGGCGCTAGGGTATTGGAAAATAAATAAGGCCTGGAACGTTGTCGCAATAATTCGATGACTTCTTTTTTAGCCGAGGTAAAACCGCCACTGGCACCTCCCAAGGCCTTGCCAAGTGTGCCGGTTATGATATCGACCCGATTCATGCAATTACAATGTTCGTGCACACCGCGTCCTGTTTTACCCATAAATCCGGTAGAATGGCATTCATCGGTCATGACCAAGGCCTTATATTTATCTGCCAAATCACAAATTTTATCTAGCTGGGCTATGGTGCCATCCATAGAGAAAACGCCATCAGTAACAATAATTTTTTGTTTAGCTCCTTTAGCATCTGCCTCTTGTAGCTGCTTTTCCAGATCCCCCATATCGTTGTGTTGATAGCGAAAGCGCATAGCCTTGCACAACCTAACCCCATCAATGATTGAGGCATGATTGAGGGCATCGGAAATGATGGCATCCTCTGGGCCAAATAGTGGTTCAAATACGCCACCATTGGCATCGAAAGCCGCAGCGTAGAGGATGGTATCTTCCATTCCCAAAAACTCAGAAAGCTTATGCTCCAAGGTTTTGTGAATATCTTGTGTGCCACAAATAAAACGAACTGAAGACATGCCGTAGCCATGGGTGTCGATGGCGGCTTTGGCGGCTTCTACCACTTTGGGATGTGAGGAAAGACCTAAATAGTTATTCGCACAAAAATTGATGACCTCCTTACCTTCGGTTGTCTTGATGTCTGCTCCTTGTGGGGTGGTAATGACACGCTCCTTTTTGAATAAGCCTGCCGCTTTGATGTCTTCTATTTCTTTTTCGAGATGTGGTTTTAAAGTATCGTACATGTTATTTTCTTTTGGGTTGAATCATTTTAGGTTTCGGCATAGCTTTTTTTACTTTGGGAGCCTCTTCTTCCTTGGCTAAAGGAAATTCACGTCTGACTTGATTGATCAAGAAAAGCTTTTGTGCAGTAAAACTGTTCGGATGCACTTGGTCAAAGAGTTTTTTCCATCGTACATATTCTTCCTGACGTTGATTCGCGAAGCCCCCGGGGTCGATCTTCTTTTGTTGCAAAAATGTTTTAAAGTCCATCTCCTCCATACCGCAAATATAAAGAATGTGTTTTCATTCACCTTTGATCGTGCAAACGTTTTACATCTTCTTTTCATTCCGTAATTTCGCCAGCCTAAACAAGAGCACATGGAGAAAATATTAGTGATTGGTGCCGGTGGCCAATTAGGCACGGAGCTCACCTCAGCCCTAGGTGAATTATTTAGCAATGAAAATGTCATTGCCTCAGATATTTCGAAGCAAAACCCGGCATTGGCCGACTTTTCTTTTCAACAGTTGGACGTGATGGATGCCAAAGCTTTGGCAGAAGTGGTAGAAAGCAACCAAATCACACAGATTTATCATTTAGCGGCCATACTGTCTGCCAAAGGAGAGGCTAACCCCCAGCAGGCTTGGCATTTGAATATGACCAGTTTACTAAATGTGCTTGAACTGGCAAGGGTAAAGCAGCTTAGAAAAGTATATTGGCCAAGTTCTATTGCTGTTTTTGGTCCTTCTACACCTGCTGATAATACCCTGCAAGACACCGTCATGGATCCGAATACCATTTACGGCATCAGCAAACAAGCAGGCGAAAGATGGTGTGCTTATTATCATACTAAGTATGGTGTTGATGTACGCAGTTTGCGTTATCCGGGTCTGATTGGTTACAAATCTTTACCTGGTGGGGGAACAACGGATTATGCGGTAGAAATCTTCCACAAGGTGTTGAAGAAGGAAGACTTTACCTGTTTTCTTTCTGAAAACACAGCCTTACCCATGATGTATATGCCCGATGCTATTAAAGCTACTTTAAACCTGATGCAGGCACCGGAAGAAAAAATCTCTGTCCGTTCGAGCTACAATGTGGCGGGGTTTTCATTCACCCCAAAAGAATTGGTCGCCTCCATTCAAAAATTTCATCCCGACCTAAAAGTCGATTATGCACCCGATTTCAGACAGCAAATTGCAGATTCATGGCCCAATAGCATCAATGATGATCAGGCGAAAAAAGACTGGAACTGGCAACCTGATTTCACCTTAGATACCATGACCCAAGACATACTAGAAAACCTTCCTGATTACATGTAAAAAAAGGAGAAGGCTCTTTTCTTAAAACCCTCTCCTTTTCGAATGATTTGGATATAAATTTCTACTCTCCTTGACTTAAAGAATAACCTCTTTCACCATCGAAATGGTACAGATGCTCTGTTTTGATAAAGTCAAAACCGGCTGCTTGTACGGAGGCTAACAAATCAAGTACGTCCTGATTTTGAAGTATTTTACCTTCCGGATTAACAAAACGACACCTCCAATGATCTGTTTTGAAAGTTTCTTTCATCCCGCCTGGGAAAACAAGCACTCCACGGTTGGAGATTAATTTCAACTTCAATTTTTTAGTAGAAGCATCGTTGAGTAAACGGTCTCCAATTTCATTGGGATCTCTGTCTGTTCCCCTCCAATCAATGAACACATCTACACCCACCAATTCTTTTTTCATGGGTGGTTTTTCCTTCACATCAACTTTAATAGACACCTCACTGTTGTACTTCACCGGTTTCAGTTTGTTCGGCATTTGCCCCATGCGCTCAATGATGGCATCGGCAAAAGCTTTGGTGCCCACTTTCTCCTTACTGCGTTGTGCCCTGTAAATGTCTGCTGTATGAATCCCATCTTCCAACGTCTTGAGCCATGCATTTTGAATCAGTTCCGCTTTATCGGCTTTCCCCAATTGTACAAGCATCATGCAAGCCCCATTCAATAAGCCAGAAGGATTGGCGATGTCTTGCCCTGCTATGTCAGGAGCAGAACCATGAATGGCTTCAAACATGGAATGGTTCATACCAATATTGGCAGAACCCGCCATACCTACAGAGCCGGCTACCTCAGCGGCTATATCAGAAATGACATCGCCATACAAGTTCAATGTCACTACCACATCCAAAGACTCCGGACGCGCGGCTACAACAGCCGAACCAATGTCAATGATCCAGTGATCTGATTCAATGTCCGGGTATTCCTTTGCCACTTCATTAAAAACCCGATGAAAAAGTCCATCGGTATGCTTCATGATATTGTCTTTGGTCATGCATGTTACCTTTTTCCTGCCGTATGCTCTAGCATATTCGAAAGCATAACGGACAATCTTTTCAGATCCAGGTTCTGAGATCAGCTTGAGGGTCTGCACTACTTCACTGGTTTGCTGATGTTCAATACCCGCATATAAATCTTCTTCATTTTCACGAATGATTACCAGGTCCATATGGGGGAAAAAGGAAGGCACATACGGGGGGTAGGCACGAAAGGGGCGAACATTAGAGAACAAACCCAATGATTTTCTAATGGTTACATTCAAACTTTTATACCCACCACCTTGAGGCGTGGTGATTGGAGCTTTCAGCAGAACACCATTGTTTCGCAGGGTTTCCCAAGAATCAGGACTTATACCTGATTTGTGACCTGCCTCATACACTTTTTCGCCAATTTCTATGGTGTCGTAGCTGAGTCCTACCTCTGCTGCATCCATAATACGTAAGGTAGCATCCATGATTTCGGGACCAATACCGTCACCATGAGCAACCGTTATTCTATTCGTTTTTTTCATAAAAGTAATTGAATGTTTGGGCTTACAAAGGTAAGAGCTAAGGGCTTTAATCAAGAACATTTTATCAAATTCTGTGTAGTGGTTGAATTGATTGGTTGGAAGGCTTTTGAAGGAAAAGTTTAAATAATTGTCTACAATTTCGAGTTTCCTATCCTTCCTCTTATCTTTGAGTTTACTTTCTATAACTATGAGCGAGTACAAAAATCTAATTTTCGAGAATAAGGAGGGGGTAGTTCATCTGAGCATAAATCGTCCTGACAAACTCAATGCGCTGAATATTGAGACCATCGAAGAATTAAAACTGGCTTTTGAGGAAGTCCAAGATAACCCAGAGATTAAGGCTGTCATTCTAATGGGTGAAGGAGAAAAAGCCTTTGTTGCAGGAGCAGACATCTATGAAATCAGTGAATTGAATGAAATGAACGCGCGTAAATTTTCTGAAAACGGTCAGGAAGTTTTTGCGATCATAGAAAACTGCCAAAAACCCGTGATTGGTATTATTCATGGTTTTGCTTTGGGAGGAGGCTGCGAATTGGCCATGGCCTGTCACATAAGAATCATAACAGATCAAGCCAAATTTGGCCAGCCTGAGGTGAATCTTGGCATCATTCCAGGTTATGGCGGAACACAAAGATTAACACAACTTGTGGGCAAGGCTAAGGCCATGGAATTGTGCATGACGGGTGACATGCTGAGCGCTTTAGATGCATTAAAGCTTGGATTGGCCAACTACAAAGTTGCCAACAAAGAAGAAGCCTTAGCGAAAGTAGAAGAACTGCTTCAGAAAATTTTATCGAAAGCCCCTGTTGCCATTGGTTTAGTTATTGACTGTGTAAATGCAGCTACTAATGAGCAAGAAAATGGCTACCAAACAGAAGCCAACGGCTTTGCTGCATGCACAAAAACAGAGGACTTTAAAGAAGGCACTCAGGCCTTTCTTCAAAAAAGAAAAGCCAACTTTAAGGGTGTTTAACCTAAACCAATATGCACTCCCCAATAGGGAAGTGTTTGCTGTAAGCAAATAACAGCCCACTCTTTGAAACATGAGTCAGATTCGAAAGCTAGCCGGGCAAACGGCTTATTATGGCATTAGTAGCATACTCGGTCGAGTACTGAATTTCTTGCTTTTGCCTATTTGGACAGATCGACTTATGGCTGGGGCCTATGGCACCGTTTCTAATTTATATGCCTACATCGCCATTTTCCTCATCATCTATACCTATGGCATGGAAACTGCTTTTTTTCGGTTCAGTGCCAAATCGAAAGATCCAAAGGTTTACCACAGCAGTGCAACTGCGGTACTTATCACTTCCTGCCTTATTTCTTTGATTATTGGATTCAATAGCGCAGGAATTTCACGCCTTTTGGGTGAAGATGTACAGCCGGTTTACATACAATTCATCGCTATCATTTTATTTCTAGATGCCATTGTGGCCATCCCCTTCGCCAAACTTCGGTTAGAGGAAAAAGCTCTGCGATTTGCTTTTATTAAAACCATCGTGATTGTTCTCACCATCATTCTAAACTTGCTACTGATCATTGTTTTGCCTGATATAGCTGCAGGAAAATATTTGTTACAATGGCAACCTTGGATTCTTTCCTTTTTCAGGTCAGATTTTCAGGTGGGTTATATTTTGATTGCCAATCTTTTAGCAAATGTCATCTACGTACCTCTGCTTTTTCCAGAATTGAAAAAAATAAAACTCACTTGGGACTTCAAACTATTAAAACCTATGTTAATTTATGCCCTACCTATATTCTTAATGGGATTGGGTGGTATGATCAATGAACAGGGTTACAACATCATAATGAAACATATTTTAGATGTAGAAAGCTTAGGCATTTTTAGCAGTACTGTGAAGTTAAGTGTCATCATGTTGTTAGGTATTCAAGCTTTTAGGTATGCAGCAGAGCCCTTTTTCTTCAATCATGCTGATAACAAAAATGCACCGGAGCTTTTCGCACGTGTAATGCATTATTTTGTGGTGTTCAATGTGGTAGTTTTGGTAGCTGTGGCATTGAATGGTAAATTGATCGGAGATATTTTTCTGAGAAGTCCTGCTTACAAAGAAGCCTTATATGTTTTACCCGTATTGCTCGTGGCGAAATTGTTTTATGGGGTATATGTTAATTTGAGTGTTTGGTTTAAGATCAAAGACCGTACCATTTTTGGCACTTACTTCGCTTTAATTGGGGCTATCGTTACCATTGTAGGTAACCTTGTACTTATTCCTGAGATTGGATTTTATGGCAGTGCCTTTACAGCCATTTTATGCTACCTCATCATGAGCATGTTATGTTATTGGAAAGGAAGAGAAATTTTCCCCATACCCTACAAGTTTTTGCCCCTTTTAGGCTACCTGCTTCTCGGCTTACTGTTTATTTATTGTGGTATGCAAGTCCAAATGAACAACGTCTACTTGGACTACGCTGTGCAGTTCTTATTGACCCTTACTTTCACCGCATTTATGTTCTGGAAAGAAGGAAGAGGCATACGCTACAATGTACGGAATACTAAATCTTGAGATTTCTTATGAAAAACTTATTGTTGCAAAAAGCGTTCTTTGGGTAATTTATGAAACAGTTGCTATCCTCTTTTTATGTTGCTTTTTACCTGTATACCAGCTTTGGAATAGCCTCGGCACAATCGCAAACCACAGCCGATACCATTACTTACGCCCAGCAAAACACATCTCAAGAAAAGTTGATTGAAGCCCAAAAATACTTTCTCCTAGAAGATTTTGAGCAAGCACTGAAAGCATTGAAAGGCGCCATTGAAGCAGACCCAAATAACGATGCCGCCTATTTCAAACAAGCTGAAGTTCACCTGCGATTAGCCCAATACAATGATGGCCTAAAAGCCATTGAGAATGCCTTAACCCTGAAAAGTAACAACAAGTATTATTATTTACTAGCTTCTGAACTAGCTACTTTAGGTCAAGCTCCAGGTGAGGTTTCCAAGTATTATCTTCAAATGGTCAATCTAACGAATGACTATATCATGTACCTGGAAGAAATAGCCAAACACTTCATCGCTCAAGGAAAATGGCAGCAAGCCATAGAAATCATTGACATGACTGCGCAAAAAACTACGCTCAGCCCCACACAATATCAGATCAAAGTAGATATTTTGGTCAATGCCAATCGAATCAGCGAAGCCAAAAATCTTTTAAGGCAATTACAACAAAAATTCCCTCGAGAACACCAATTCGTGTTTCAGGAGGCAAGATTGCTGAGTTTGAACAAAGAAAAGGAGAAGGCCATTGAACTACTCAAAGCTCAAAAACAACCTACAACAGATATGCAACTACTGTTGGCCGAGCTTCAAGGAGGAAAAGAACAGGCTCCAGAAGACCAAAAACTTTTATTGCTTCAGTCCTTTTCAAATCCTAATGCTGATGCGCGCGTAAGGACCTTGTTAATGGGGCAATACTTAATGGAAAGCATGGGTAAAGTTAATTTGAAACTGGTTGATAGTCTTCAGCAGGTACTAGAAAATGATTTTCCAGATGAACCTATGGTACTAGAAAATGGAGCCATTACTTATCAAATTTTATCCCAAAAAGCCGAAGGAGAAGCTAGAAGAGCTTATGCTTTGGCCAGTTTAGAAAGACAAGAACAATTGACACAAATCCAACCGGGAGATTTTGAGATTTGGCAAACCCTACTCAAACAGTTAGCCACATGGAAGAATTGGATGAAGCTTGAGGAACAGGCAGATGAAGCTTTGTTACGTTTCCCGAACCAGATACGCTTTTATATTTATATGGCTGAGGCCAAAATAGGTTTGGAAAAAACCAATGAAGCAAAGGCCTTATTGCGCCAATCCCTACTCTTGGCCAATTCTAATCCCGAATTGAAAAGTCTCATCCTAAGCCATCAGGCAAACTTAGCCTATCAAACACAAAAAATAAAAGAGGCAAATGACCTTTATGAAAAGGCCTTAGCAGAAGAGCCCTCTCACCCGGGCGCTATTTTAGCCTATGGCACCTATTTAAGTATGGAAAAACCACAAAAGGCATTAGCGTATATTGAACCCTGGATAGAGCAGGGAGCGAAAAATGAAGTCATCTTTAGGATAAAGGCTCAAGCTCTGTTTACTTTGTCTGAATTTGAAAAAGCCAAAAGCACATTGGAACAAGAGTTTGCCTCTTCATCTACTCTGGCTCAGGGCGAAACGTTAGAATTATTAGGAGACATCTATTTTGAAATGAACGATGTAGAAAAGGCATTGGAGTTCTGGCAAAAAGCCAGGTTTTCGCCCGGGGTTTCCGACCAGATTGATCAAAAGATTGATGAGAAGACCATTCCAAAAAATTAAGGTATCAGGACTATACCTTCTGTTGTTTGTACTGCTAATTTCAGGGTGCAACAAGCAGTTTCTAGGTTTTAAATTTAAACCCCGGAATACACTTACGATTGAAGAAGTAGACTTTGAATACCTATCTACCAGAGCTAAAATCAAATACAAAAGTCCCAAAGATAAGTCGAAAGCAACTGCCACTATTCGCATTAGGCGAGACAGTTTGATCTGGTTTACCCTATCAAATGGAGTTGGTATTGAAGGGGTGCGGGGTAAGATCACGCAAGATTCTGTCATTTTAATGGATCGCATCAATAAAAAGGTGTATCGATACAGTATGGAAAGTTTAAGCCAAGAACTAAAATTCAATTTGAATTTTGAGCTTTTCCAGTCGGTAATTATTGGTGACATGCCCATAAGGCCTTCAAAAGCAGATGATATAGTAGAGAAAAATAATAATTTTTTTGTAACACAAATTGTTGGAGACATGCGCGTGAGTAGCCTGATAACCGCTAAAAACAGGCGGTTGGAGAACCTTTTAGCCAGTACCACAAAAAATAATAGCACTCTTGAACTCAAATACTCCGACTTTCAACCTTTGGAAAACAAACCCTTTGCTTTTAAAGTACTGATGACATTAACTGCCATGGAAGCCGGAAAAAAATTAGAGACAACCATTGACATTGAGCACAAAAGAGTGGTAATTGAAGAAAAGTTACCGTTTCCTTTCGTTATTCCTCCGAGGTATGAAAATCAATAGACACTTCATTTTCGTATTGTTTTTGCTTTTTGTAGCCCCGTGGGGAATGCACGGTCAAAGCCAAAAAGAATTATTGGAGCAACAGAAAGCAGCCATTTTAAAAAAAATAGAGGAAACGCAAAGAATACTCAAGCAGACAACATCAGAAAGAACCACCTCTGTTGGAAGACTTAGGGCACTCAACAATCAAATTACATCTCGCTCCTCACTGATTCGAGCCATCAATGAACAAGTAAGTGCACTTAACGAACAAATTCAGGAAGATCAAAGCATTGCAAATGCCATGTCAGAAGACCTAAAAAGTCTTAAGGAAGAGTATGCACAGATGGTTTATGCCACACAAAAAACCAGTGCCGGATTTAATCAAATTACCTTTTTGTTTGCCGCAGAAACCTTCAATCAATTATTTATGCGTATGAAGTACATGAGACAATATGGCCAAGCGCGTAAAAAACAAGCTGCAGCCATTGAAGTGGTTAAGGAAAATCTCAATGAGCAAATTGCAGAGATTGAAACTCAAAAAGAAGATCAAAAAAGTTTGCTCAACGAAGAGCTAACAGAAAGCGAAAAACTTCAAAAATTACGTGCTGAACAAAGGCGAGTTGTTGCAACCCTAGAGCGAGAGGAGCAAAATATTCGAAAACAGCTTTCAGAACAACTGGCCTCAGAAAAAGAACTCTCGGAGCGCATTGATGCCATCATAGAAGAAGAAAGAAGAAGAGCTACATCTGCTAATTCGGTCAATGTTGAAGAACTGACGTCTGCTTTTGAAAAAGAAAAAGGACAACTCCCTTGGCCGGTATCAGAGGGGTTTATATCTTCAAAATACGGGAGGCATAAACACCCTACACTGCAAAGAGTGACACTCAACAACAAGGGGATTGATATTCAAACCTCGATGAATGCTTATGTAAAGACGGTGTTTCCTGGGAAAGTAGTAGGCATTCAATCTATTCAGGGGCAAGGCATAACCGTACTGATGCAGCATGGTGATTATTACACTGCCTACTCTAAACTCAAAGCAGTAACAGTATCCAATGGTCAAGAATTACCTATCGGCAGTACGATCGGCCAAGTGCTCACCAATGGAGACAATGTTTCAGAATTAAAATTTAGAATTTATGGTACATCAGGCACCATTAATCCTGAATTATGGCTCAAACAGGGCATGAGTAACCAAGTACCCAACTAAACACGGTTTATTGCGTTGCGCATAAAACAAATGGGGTAAGAGCAAAAAGAGTATTACATTTCAATTATATTTGTACCCTAAAGAAATAGACCATGGAAACAATTATAGCGATAGGTATGCCGGGAGGTCCAGAGATATTTGTTATTCTCTTTATTATTCTTCTTTTGTTCGGAGCCAAAAAAATCCCTGATTTAGCAAGGGGGTTTGGTAAGGGTATTCGTGAATTCAAGGATGCCACCAAAGAGATTAAGAAAGAGGTAGATGATGCCGGAAAAGAGATAGAAAAGAAAGACTAAACCCGTGAAGAATTATCATCGATTAGATGAGATTCAATCAGACCTTTATCAAAATAAAGTAAGCTGTAAAAAGCTGATACAGCATTATCTTGCCAACATTGAAGCTGGTAAGGGATTCAACGCATTTGTAGAAGTTTACGCGGATGAAGCACTGAAACAAGCTGAGGTTATCGACTTAAAATTATCACAAAAAAAAGCCGGCCCCTTAGCAGGCTTAGTCTTTGGAATTAAAGACTTATTTTGTTTTAAAGATCATCAAGTTCATGGTGGCAGCCGCATCTTAAAAGATTTCGAATCTCAAATTACAGCCACCGCCGTTCAAAAATTATTGGATGCCGATGCCATTCTCATTGGCCGCCAAAATTGTGACGAATTTGGCATGGGGTCTTCCAATGAAAATTCCATTCATGGCCCTGCCAAAAACCCGATTGATACAAACCGCGTACCCGGAGGTTCTTCGGGTGGATCAGCCATTGCCGTTCAGGCAGATATGTGCCAAATAGCACTAGGCACAGACACAGGAGGCTCCGTTCGTCAACCTGCCGCATTTTGCGGAATCTTAGGTCTTAAGCCCACCTATTCACGCATTTCACGATATGGTATATTGGCCTATGCCTCTTCATTTGATACAGTAGGTATTTTTTCTAAATCAGTTGCCGACAATGCCACTGTATTAGCAACCATAGCAGGCAAAGACCCAAAAGATGCCACCTCCAGTTCAGAAGAATATGCGCATCTGGCCACACAGACCATTCATGAGAAAAAGTACACATTTGCTTATTTTGAGGAATTTTTTACGCATCCTGAAATTCAAAAAGAGGTGCAGAAAGCCTATAAGGATACAGTTACAGGTCTTCAAAATAGTGGACATCGAGGTGTGGCATTACCCTTTCCTTATTTAGAGGAATTGCTTCCCACTTATTATATTCTCACAACCGCAGAGGCGAGCTCCAATTTGGCCCGATATGATGGTGCCCACTATGGTTATCGGTCATCTGATTCAAATAGTATAGAAGAGATGTACATAAACAGTCGAACGGAGGGTTTTGGAACGGAAGTCAAAAGAAGAATTATGCTGGGTGCTTTTGTTCTGAGTGCTGACTATTACGATGCTTATTTCACCCAGGCACAAAAGGTAAGAAGATTGATCAAAGAAGCTACCGAGGCTACCTTAAAAATACATGATTTTATATTGACCCCAACTACTCCAACTACGGCCTTCTTGCTGAATGAAAAAAATAGTCCCTTAGCGATGTATTTGGCTGATTTATTCACAGTACAGGCTTCCATCTCCGGAATTCCGGCCATTTCTATTCCTGTAGCAACAGACGATTATGATATGCCCATTGGAATACAAATTATGTCAGCGGCTTTTACGGAAGATAAACTTTTTGCAATTTCAAAAATCATACTAGAAGAATGATCGTTGGCACATCGTACATGAAAAAAATTATTTTTGGCTTGCTAATCTTTTCTATCTTTCACCCTCGTGTACAAGCACAGGAAGCCAAATTATTGGAGGTATACGATTACGCTCCTGACATTTCCACAAAAGTTGTAGAACAATATTATAAAGACTTAAACCTTGAAATAGACATTGCCTACAACGACCGGGTTCAGGCATTCATCAATTATTTCACGGTGAGAAACAGGGGCTATACCCGCGAAATGCTCAAAAGAAAAGAACTCTATTTTCCCATTTTTGAAAAATACCTTGCCCAGTACAATCTTCCAGATGAACTGAAATACCTGCCCATTATCGAATCAGGCTTAAACCCAAAAGCTGTTTCTGGCCCACAAGCTGTTGGTCTATGGCAGTTCATGCTCTTAACCGGAAGAGAACAGGGTTTAAAAGTAGATTGGTACATCGATGAGCGCATGGATCCCGAACGAGCAACAGAAGCTGCTTGCCAATACATAAGTTGGCTGTATGGTATTTTTAAGGATTGGAAACTTACGCTGGCTGCCTATAATAGTGGAATTGGTAATGTCAAGCGTGCGATGCGTAGGGCAGGTAACAAAAATGATTTTTGGGACATCTATCGTTTTTTACCGCGCGAAACTCGATCTTATGTACCACAGTTCTCTGCCATGGTCTATGCCATGGAATATGCCGATGTACACAATATCTATAGTCCGGAAAAAGACGTAGCCACTCCCTTCATAGAAATCCCTACCAAAGATTTTGTGTACTTAAAAACCTTCGCCGAAAGTACAGGCATTGCACTAGCAGTATTGAATCAATTGAATCCTGCTGTGAAAAAAGGAGCTATTCCTGAACATTGGGGCGGCTATGCATTGCGGATACCGCAAAAGAACGCTGATGTGGGGGATGAAGTGCTAGAAAAAGCCCTAATGGCTGCAGCTGCCGATAAAAAAGAGTTTAGCAAATTGGCCACAGACATGCCCGGGTCAACTTTTGGAAAAGAGAAACTTATTTATCGTGTGCGCTCGGGAGATGTTTTAGGTGCCATCGCTCGGAATCATCGGGTAAAAATTGCTGATTTACGCACTTGGAACAATATTCAGGGTTCAATGATTCGAGTGGGCCAGCGTTTGGAAATATACACCGGTCCCGATTTCCATATTTCCTCCAAAAATACGCAATTGGTGAATCAGCCCATCCCCGATTCTAAACTCCATGTTGTTCAACCCGGCGACACACTTTGGGATATTTCAAGAAGGTACCAAGGTGTAAGCATCACCAAAATAAAGGAACTAAACAACCTTAAAAGCAATACCTTAAAACCTGGAATGAGACTACGTATAGGTTAGAATAAGTTAACTATACTTTTAGTTGTTTAGTAAGTTTAAAGTCCCTATACTTGCTGCGTACATGTTTAAAAGGAAGAATACTATGGTTCGCATCATTTTATCAACGGTTTTTGCCCTATCACTTGTGGCTTGCGGAGGCCAAAGCGATAGGACAGATTCTTCAGAATCAAGCCGAAAAAAAGCAATGCCCACAGCATCAGGCGACCCTGGAGAAATTGTGATTGTCACAGATAAGTTAAAGTATGAAGGGGCATTGGGAGATGCCATCAAAGAGGTTTTTCTAGCCGAAGTTCCCGGTCTCACACGTGAAGAACCTATGTTTACGCTTAGGGTCATAGAACCGACCGATTTCAATCGTATTTTTCGTCTTTCACGAAATCTGGTGTACATTGTGAGCTTAGAAGGCAATAGCGCAGCCGACAGGTGGCTTCAAAACACATTTAGCGAAGCTTCTAAAGAATTGATCCGTAACAATCCCGATCGCTTCATGGAAACTTCTGAAGATCAGTTTGCCAATAACCAAAAGGTATTACAACTCTTCGCAAAAGATGATATCTCCTTAGCCAAAAAGATCAAAGAGAATGCAAAAACCATTCAGAACTATTTTAATAATGCAGAAAAAGAGCGCCTTTCCAAATCATTGGGCATGTCTGTGGCCTCTCGCGAAATTGTAAGCAAAATCAGAACTACCTTAGGTGCCAGCATTAAGGTACCTGCTGAATATGAGTTGGCTATGTTGCAAAAAGATTTTGCATGGGTCCGATTTTTACCAGGCCGTGGGCCCAGCAAAAATCTTTTCATCTATAAAAAGAACTACACCTCTGAGGAGGAATTTAGTAAAGAGAATGTCATTAAGCTCCGAAACGAGGTTGGAAAGAAATACATTTATGGCGATCCGGAAAACAAGGCCTCTTACATGATTACCGAAACCGAATATATGTACCCTATCTTTCGCCAAATCAACTTTCGCGATAATTATACCATGGAAATGCGCGGAGCATGGAAAACCAAAAACTTTTCAGTAGGCGGCCCTTTTGTTAGCTATACCCTTGTAGATGAAGAAGAAGGTGCGCTTTACTACATAGAAGGCTTTGTAATTCACCCCAATGAAAAACACAGAGAACTTATTCGTGAGATGGAGTCTCTGCTCAACACTTTTCGCCTTCAATGATTGCCCCAACTTTAAAGGACTTTTCGTGATAATGTTTATCTTTCGGATTCGTTCAGTGCCTACTACAAACCATTCATATAGGTGAGTAGAAGCATGAACAAAGGAATTGAGAAGTATCAGTCCCTATTCAATCGACAGCCGAAAAGAAAAAAATATGTTTGCTTATTTAAAGGGTAAACTTGCACATCAAGACCCCACCTATGTGATCATCGATATTCAAGGGGTGGGATATGAGGTAAAAATTTCGTTAAACACGTATTCTCAGGTGAAGAATAGGGAGCATATTCATCTTTACACTCATTTTCATGTAAAAGAAGACGCACAAACTTTATTCGGTTTTGCCGATACAAGAGAAAAAGAAATCTTCCTTCACCTTTTATCTATCTCTGGCGTAGGTCCTAGTACAGGACTTATGGTACTCTCTTCCTTAAGCCCGGAAGAGGTTGAAGAAGCGATTTTACACGAGGATGTCCGCACGATTCAAGGCGTGAAAGGCATTGGTGCGAAAACAGCACAGCGCATCATTCTTGAGTTAAAAGATAAAATCGGTCGAAACCCGTCCTCAGGCGACTTAATAAATATTTCAATATCTTCGAAAAATACGATAAGAAATGAGGCGTTGGCTGCGTTAGTAACCTTAGGAATTAATAAAGCTGTTGCACAAAAGAGTATTGAAAAAATATTGCAGAACAGCTCAGATGAAATCCGTTTGGAAGATGTCATTAAACAAGCACTAAAAGTTGCCTAACGCACTTTTCAACCTTGACAAACTGTTATTATAAAATATTACGGGTTATTTTTTTGGTGCTCCTGACTTTTGGGTCTATGAGGCAATCCTATGCCTATTTTCAAAACTCAGATTCCACCCAAACGGACACCACTTATGTGAAGTCTGCTTTTCCAAAATATACTCCTAAATACGTATTGGGTGATCCATTGTTTCGAAAACCATTGCAATCTCCTTTACTTTTTAATAACCCTGGATTTTTACAAAAAAATACACGCTTAGATTCCGGACGCAGCCTGGTTTTCAGCCAAGAACTAAATGGTAATTTCATCAGGCCTCCTGCTAGGGTGCCTTTTTCAGAATTGCTTAACAAAAGGCTAGAAGAAGGAAATCAGGAATTCTTTAAGGAAAAATCAAAAGCGCGTGATGGAGAAAGTGCCGTTGGGAACCGTAGCAGACTCATTCCTCCTATAGCCCTGAGTCCCTTCTTAGACCGCATCTTTGGTGGTGATCAAATTCTGATTTCAACAAATGGAACTGTACAGTTAGATTTCGGTTATCGTTTTCAACGAGTAGATAATCCTGCCATTCCCATTCGTCAGCAACGCAATGGTACCTTTCAATTCGATCAAAACATCCAAATGTCTTTAGAGGGAAAAATTGGAACCAAGATGAACCTTAATGCAAACTTTAATAATCAAAATTCATTCGATTTTGAAAACCGACTCAAAGTAGATTTTGGTGGATTGGAATCAGACATCATTAAATCGCTCGAAATTGGCAATGTGAGCATGCCTGTGCAAAATAGTCTCATCAGCGGAGCACAGAATTTATTTGGATTTAAGACCCAATTGCAGTTTGGGAGAATGTATGTTACTGCTTTGGCTGCATCTCAACGAGGCACCACTGAATCTATTGAAATAGAGGGAGGAGTACAACGCAATGAATTTGAAATACAGGCTTCTGATTATGACGAAAACAGACACTTCTTCCTGGGGCATTTCTTTCGGAATAACTACGAAAGATGGCTGCGTAGCCTACCTATAATTACCTCAGGTCTGCAAGTTACGCGTGTAGAGGTGTACATTCTCAACCGAAACAACAACACCCAAGACCTTAGAAATTTTGCTGCTTTTATGGATCTAGGAGAAGGAGATGTGGTTTTTCGAGATGGAAATCCATTTATTGGCAATACCGACCCTAATTCTCCTGCCAGCAATAATGCCAACGAGCTGTTTCGCAATTTGCAAGCCAATCCGAATCTTCGGCAACCCGGAGAAATTACGGGGATTTTAGAAAATCAACACGGACTTGCCAAAAGTCAGGATTTCGAACGTGTCACTGGAGCTAGAAAACTCAATCCATCGGAGTACACTTTCAACCAACAATTAGGCTATGTTACCCTCTCGCGTCAACTTCAAAACGATGAAGTTCTAGCTGTTTCTTATGAATATAATTATCAAGGTAGAAATTTTAAAGTAGGCGAATTGACAGAGGACTACCAAAATCGATCAGAGGACGAGTTGATATTTTTGAAAATGCTTCGACCAAGTAAAATCAACACCTTGGTTCCTACTTGGGATTTGATGATGAAAAATATTTATAGCCTGAATGCTTCCGGCATAGAACAACAAGCCTTTCAATTGAGGGTTATTTACCGAGACGATGACACAGGAATTGATAACCCAAGTTTACACGAAGGAGAGCGCACAAAGGATGTTCCCTTAATTGAGATCATGGGATTAGATAAGCTCAATCAAAATGGAGACCCGCAGAAAGATGGAAATTTCGATTTTGTAGAAGATGTAACCATCAATACAGACAGAGGGTTTGTCATTTTCCCTTTCTTGGAGCCCTTCGGCAATAGGCTCGATGAGCAGTTTTTACCAAGTGAACAATTTCTTAAGCAAAAATATGTTTTCGACACACTCTACAACACCACTCGTGCCGATGCCCAGCTCATCTCACGTCTGAATAAATTTTTTCTTAAGGGAAGCTTACAAAGTGGCTCATCGAATGAAATCAACCTCAATGCTTTTCAAATTGCAGAAGGTAGTGTGGTAGTCACTGCAGGTGGCATTCCCTTACAAGAGGGCGTTGATTATAGTGTTGATCTCCAACTGGGAAAAGTCACCATCATCAATCCAGCCATTGCCAATTCGGGTAAAAAGATCAAGGTCACATTTGAGAAAGCCGATCTATTCAATTTTCAAGCAAGAAATTTATTAGGAACAAGGCTAGACTATGTTCTCAACGACGAAACCAATTTTGGATTTACCATGCTTCATTTGAACGAACGGCCTCAAATAACACGTGTGAGCATAGGCAATGAGCCTGTGAGTAATACGGTTTGGGGGCTAGATGTAAATTTTAGCGGTGAGTCGAGACTACTAACACGCATGGTAGATGCCCTTCCATTCATAGACACCAAAGCACCATCCAACATTACCTTCAGTGGAGAATTTGCGCAGCTCCTTCCTGGTACTACCAACGACGTACAAGGGGTGGCTACATCATATATAGATGATTTTGAGGCAACAGTAACCCCTTTTAGTTTGGGCAATCCTCAAAGCTGGAAACTGGGTTCGACCCCAAAAACTGATGATAACCGCTTTGATTTATCGAATCAAACTCCAGATAACTTAGGTGCTAATTTTCGCCGGGCACACATATCATGGTATACAATCGATAATGTTTTTTACCGTTCCGTTGGACGAAATCGGCCTACGAACCTTACACCATCCGATTTAGAAAATCACTTTGTGCGATCGGTAGGTCAAAATGAAGTCATTAAAAGGGATTTACAGCAAATAGTAGTGAATGAACCTTCTTTTGACATTGCATATTACCCATCTGAAAGAGGGATGTACAATTACAACCCTGATCTCAATCCTGATGGAACACTCAAAGATCCAAAGAAAAATTATGGGGGCATAACCCGTGCCATTACGAATGAAGTAGATTTTGATAAAACCAATATTGAATACATTGAATTTTGGGTCATGGACCCCTTTGTCAATTTAACCAACGGCAATATAAATAACCCTCGTGGCCTCATTGATGATGGGGTGAATCCGCCCAAAGCGAATACCACAGGAGGTAAGTTTCTGTTGCATCTGGGGAGCATCTCCGAGGATATCATGCAAGATGAAAGACATGCTTTCGAACAGGGTCTCCCAGCCCAAGGAGGTGTTGAGAATATTGCCATCAATGAATGGGGAAGGGTAACCACCCAGCCTTATCTCAACCCTGCATTCGATAATTCGGCAGAGGCCCGTGCCAACCAAGATGTTGGTTTAGATGGACTCAATTCAGAGGCAGAGGCAGCGTTTTTCTCAAGTTTCTTAACTCAAGTAACCGTTAATCCAGATGCAAAACAAAAGCTAGAATCAGACCCCTCAGGAGATGACTTTCAATATTATTTGGGCGACGAATTGGATGCAGCAGATGCCAAAATTTTAGAGCGTTATAAACGCTTTAATGGAATGGAAAACAACAGTCCTGTGAATAACAACAACCAAAACTTCACTCCTTCTAATTCTAACTTACCGGATAATGAAGATCTGAACAAAGACAACACCTTGAATGACTTGGAGGAGTATTATGAGTATGAAATTGATATCAAACCAGGAGAACTGGCCATTGGTAAAAACAACATAGTAGATAAAGTAACCAACGAAGTGAATGGGGACGATGTAGATTGGTATTTGTTTCGCATACCAGTCAGAAAACCCGATCGAGTACAAGGCAATATCAATGGCTTTAAATCCATTCGCTACCTTCGCACCGTACTAACAGATTTTGAAGAACCGATTGTGCTGCGCATGGTGAATTTCCGGATGATTGGTAGTCAGTGGCGCACATTTCAAGAAAGTTTATTTGAAAAAGGTTTGTTTGAAATACCAGAGCCATCTGACCCAAACTTTGTGGTATCTGTGGTGTCGATTGAGGAAAACAGCCAAGGGACACAGGATAGACCACCATACGTCTTGCCTCCAGGAATCATTCGCGATAGAGACAATACATCAATTATTGAAAGAAGACGCAATGAGCAGTCATTACAATTGGCAGTGGAGGGTTTACGTGACCGAGATGCCCGAGCAGTATTCAAAAATGTAAGTATGGATATGATCAATTATGGCAGAATACGTATGTTTTTACATGCTGACAGTCCTGATAATCTCGCGCCAGGTGAAGTAACTGCTTTTTTACGTTTAGGAACTGATTTTACGCAAAACTACTACGAGATTGAAGTCCCCTTGACCATGACACCCAAGGGTGCCCTTTCAGCGGAAGAGATTTGGCCGGAGATCAATGAGATAGACATAGCTTTCGATGAGCTATACAAAGTAAAAGCGGAACGCAATCAAAACAATGCCAATCTTAATTTACCCTATTCCAAGTCAGTTGGTAAATACAATGTAACCGTCGTAGGTCGGCCTGACCTAAGCACAGTTCAGACTTTAATGATAGGCATGCGCAACCCAAGCTCGCCCGATGCTGAACCCAAGTCTTTCTTCTTATGGGCCAATGAATTACGTGTTACAGACTTCGACTCTCAAGCTGGAATTGCTGCAAATGCGCGTTTAGATGCTACTTTAGCGGATTTAGGAAGAGTTTCGGCAACTTTCAATCATTCAACGGTTGGTTTTGGTGGAATATCAGACAGGGTTTCTGAACGAAACAGAGAGAAACTTACATCCTATGATATTTCCACCAATTTGAAACTTGATCGTTTCTTTCCCGATGATTGGGGTTTAGAAATACCTGTATTCTTCAGCTTTGAACATGCGAGAGCCATCCCACAGTTCGATCCACTTGATCAGGATCTGCCTTTTGAACAGGTACTGGCCACGTTTGAAAACCAAGAGGAAAGAGATGACTATTTTAACAAAGTGGTCGACCTTTCAAATCGAAGAAGTTTTAATTTTTCGAATATACGTAAAAGACGAATGAATACGGAACGCCTATCCTTACCCTGGGCCATTGAAAACTTTAGCTTCACCTATGCCTACAATGAAATAAGCAGAAGCAATATCAACACGGCTACCTATGAATTTAGAAATTACCGTGGTGCGGTAAATTATGCTTACCAACCCGAACCGCTCAATCTAGAGCCTTTTAAAAACCTAAGTTTTCTAGATTCCAAATGGTTTGAATTGATTCAGGACATTAATTTTAACCCAATTCCTACAAGCATTTCCGTGAATGCTAATCTTAGCCGAAGCTTCATGAAGACACAATTGCGAAATGCAGATTTAGGCATTGAAGGGATAGACCCATTTTTTGAAAAATCTTTCTTAATGGATCGCAATTATGCAGTCAATTGGGATTTGGCCAATCGATTGACGTTGGACTATACCGCCAATGTGAGTGCCATCATAGACGAACCCGAAGGAGACATCAACACGGAAATCAAACGAGATTCCGTGTTGAACAATTTGAAAAGTTTTGGTCGAGTTAAAAATTACACACATCAAATCCGTTCTACTTATACACTTCCCTTCGATAAGCTGCCTGCCACCGCGTGGCTATCGTCTGATGTCACTTACAATGCCACATTCAATTGGAGAGCTGGAGCCATAGGACAGCGTGATAGTCTAGGAAATACCGCTGCCAACACGCGCGAAATCAATGTTACTGGTACATTGGACTTAGTCAGCTTATACAACAATATAGGTCTTCTGAAAGACATCAATAGCCCTGCACGAAGTAGAAGTAGATCTCGAAATACTCAATCCGACACAACAGAAACCACAAGTTTTATTAGGTCTCCTCTTTTTAAAGTACTGATGAGAACGCTCATGTCTGTTCGTAACATCAATTTTGATTATCGCAGATCGGAAGGTACCGTTTTACCGGGCTATATGCCTCAAGTTTTTCTTTTTGGAATGGATAGGGGTTTTGAAAATCCTGCCTTTGGCTTTGTATTTGGTGGACAAAACAACAACATCAGGCAGCAATTGACAGGACTTGGCCAGTTTGCCCCAAGTGAGTTTCTCACCACCCCGTTTATGCAGGATAGGGTTACCCGATTCAGTTACGATGCTCTTGTGGAACCTTTCTCAGATTTTAGAGTGAACCTAACAGGTAACAAAAAATTTAGCGAAAACTATCAAGAGATTTTCAGAAATAACACTGATCCAGATAGTTTTGTCAGTATAAACCCGAATCGAACTGGAACATACGGCATATCCTTTTTTATGTTAAAGACTTCCTTTACAAAAAATAATGAAGACAATAGTTCTCCTTTGTTTCAAAATTTTGAAGCCTTTCGAAGCACACTAAAGAACCGATTAGATGGATTGGTAGAAAATGGTACACACAATTTGAATGACCAACAGGTAGTGGTGCCTGCTTTTATAGCAGCATACACGGGTAATTCTCCAGATGCTGTATCATTAAGCCCGTTTCCAAGATTTCCTGTACCGAACTGGAGTCTACGTTATGCCGGCCTCAATAAAATTGCAGGCTTAAAAAACCTATTCAGTACCATTAATATTGCGCATGCTTATTCCAGCAATTACAGCATTAGTAATTTCATTAATTCACCCCTTTACACCTCCGGACTAACCCTAGACAATAATTTAAATGACTTTACTATAGGTAGTCAATTGAACGAAAATAATGATATCGTGCCTGTCTTTTTAGTGGGCCAGGTTATCATGTCAGAATCATTCTCTCCACTTCTCGGCATAGATTTAAGGACCAAAAACAACTGGAACTTGAATGTTAATTATTCTAGAGAAAGAAATTTTGCGTTGAATTTAGCCAATATCCAGATCACAGAACAAACCAACTATGCCTTACAAGTGACAGCAGGTTTTGCAAAAACAGGTGTTACCCTACCTTTTAGAATCAATGGAAGAAAAGAAAAATTACCCAATGAACTCCGCTTTAATATGACCCTTACGGTGAATGATAGACAGGTGGTTCAACGAAGAATTGATGAGGATGCGGTGGTGACAGACGGTATTCGCATATTCCGTTTGAGCCCAACACTCGACTATAACATTAGCCGAGCATTACAGGTTTCTCTTTATTTCGATAGAAATGTGAACGAACCCAAAGTAAGTACAAGCTTTTTAAACGCACGCACTACCTTTGGAGGAAGAGTTACTTTTAGTTTATCTCAATAATTTGTAGCTATGTGAAAAAAGCATCTAATTTTGCATAAAATTTCAAGCAACTAACATTATGAATATTCCTCAAACATTGAAGTACACCCAAGACCACGAATGGATCAAAATAGACGGTGATGTTGCCACAGTAGGTATAACAGATTTCGCACAAGGTGAACTTGGTGATATCGTTTATGTGGAAATTGAAACGGAAGGTGATACCATTGGCGCCAACGAGGTTTTTGGCACAGTAGAAGCTGTTAAAACAGTATCTGACCTGTTCATGCCACTTAGTGGTGAAATCATTGAAGTCAACGAAGCATTAGAAGATGCACCAGAAACGGTAAATGACGACCCTTACGATAAAGGGTGGATGATCAAAATTAAATTGTCAGATCCTGAGGAAGCAGACAAACTGATGAACTCAGATGATTACAAAACGCACATTGGCGGGTAATTACCTGGGCAAATACGCTTTTATTCCGGCCATCATTTGGGCTATTGCTTTGGGTTTTTTGATGTTGCTACCTTCAGATAGCATTCCAAAAAGTCAACTGCTTACCTTTGATAAGATCAATCACCTGATCGCCTATAGCCTCCTAAGCTTTTTGATTGCTTTAGGTTATCGACTAAATTCATTGGCTAGAACTAAACGCAAAAATGTACTTGGCCGATCATTGAGCCTATCCATCATGTACGGCACTATTCTGGAACTTCTACAGCACTATGTACCAGGAAGGGCGCTTGAGCTATACGATCTTTTGGCAAATGTGGCAGGCTGCTTGTTTGGCATATTAATTTTTAACATCTTTCAACGAAATAAATTTGTTCGTTTAAAACTACTTGATTAGTTTTAGCTTACAGTAAAAGAAAAAACATGGAAATAAAGAAGACACCTAGTGCCGACGTAAACAGAAAAGCCTCTATGCTTTTGGGAATCGGCCTATTCGTCAGCTTGGGTTTGACTTATATCGCTTTTGAATGGAAGCAATATGAAAAACCTGAAATGATGGATTTAGGCATGGCTGTTGATGATTTTGAAGAATTAACTGAGATTCCTCCAACCGAGCAACCGCCACCCCCACCCCCCAAAGTTCAACAACCGCAAATCATTGAAATTCCTGATGAAGAGGAGATTGAAGAAGACATTGAAATTGAACTAGACGTAGAAATTACGGAAGAAACTGAAATTGAAGAGATTGTTTTTGAAGAAGAACCAGAAGAAGAAGTAGCGGATAAACTCTTTATGATTGTTGAAGAGCAGGCTTCTCCACCTGGAGGAATGGCAGAATTCTATAAATTCTTAGGTAAAAATCTTGAATACCCGAATCAAGCACGTAGAATGGGGATTGAAGGTCGTGTTTATCTCCAATTTACAGTCAACAAGCAGGGTGAAATATCTGATATTGTCGTGACTCGAGGCATTGGCGGCGGTTGTGATGAAGAAGCGATTCGCGTATTAAAAGAATCACCGAGATGGAGTCCGGGGAAACAACGTGGAGTTCCAGTGAAATCGAGAATGAACTTTGCAGTTGTTTTTAGACTGAAATAAACATAGTTGATGATCTTATGAAAGACTCGCCTCAGGCGGGTCTTTTTTTATATAAACTCGTTATTCAAATACTTTTTGATTAAAGATATTTTTTTCTTTAATGTACTATTTTTATGCCTCACCCCATCTTAACCTTTAGTTGCAGATGCGGAGAAGTGAGATTTTCTTAATAAAAAATCTCAAATACCGAAAGCGTACCCAAAGAATGAGTAGGAAAGCTAGAGTATTTGTTTTGTTTACCACAAAAACTACATGAGCTGTGGGAATGCCCCGAAGCATTCAAGAGGGATGTAGTAAAAAGCATTTCCTGTGCTATAAGAATCTACTCGACAGAGAACGGGCAAACGGCATGGTATACTCCGTCAAAACATCAATGACTCTATTTATTTTTAAGTTAAGAAAGCATAATTGACTAGCCATAAGAGTGCACACCATAATGGGTGAGGCTTTTCCTTTTATAAAACATTCAAAAGCTGTTCCTTAATCTTTTCTAACTCATCCTTCATTTCTACTACTAGCTTTTGAATGGCTGAATGGTTTGCCTTTGAGCCTATGGTATTGATCTCCCGCCCTATCTCCTGACTGATAAACCCAAGCTTTTTTCCCTGCGAGTCATCCTCTTCCAAGACCTCATTGAAATAAAGCAGATGATTGTTCAATCTTACCAACTCTTCTGTGATATCTAACTTTTCAAGGTAATATATCATTTCCTGTTCAAAACGATTGGCATCAAAATTTTCGGCTTCGCTAATCTCACTTAGATGCTTTTGAATACGCTCTTTCACCATTTGTGCACGACTAGGTTCGTGCTCTCGAATGGCGTCTAAGCTCTTACTAATGGTTTTAATGTATATCCTCAGTTCCTTTTCCAGCGTATTTCCTTCCTGTAATCTAAACTCCTGACAAGCTTCAATGGCCTGATCCATTACTGAGCCTACCATCAACCATAGTACTTCATTTTCCTCATCAGTTGCCTCCTCTTTTGTTGAAAAAGATTGTAAGGTCTGCCATGCTATGGCATAAAGTCCGGAAGAATCTGCATTTACCTCTTCTGCCCATTCTGCTAACGAAGCATAAACTTTCATGAAGTCACTTTTTACCACTGGCAGCACTTCCTTACGAGCCTCGTCTTTTTCAACATCAATAATCACATTTACCTTTCCCCTGAGCAATTCGGCAGAAAATCGATTTTTAATTTCCAACTCCTTATGCTGCAAACTCTTGGGGGTTTTGATTTGAATATCTAAGAACTTGGAATTCAGCGAACGGACCTCCACGGTAATTTGATAACCTTCTTTTTGGGTTTTGGCTCTACCAAACCCCGTCATTGATTTTAGCATAAAGAGAATTTAGCCTGTAAAAGTACTTGAAATTAAGCGCATATAAAATTAGAAATCGTAACCAAAAGACAACTGAAATTGAGGATTACCTACTTCAAAATTCCTGATGGGAAAAGATAAATCCATTCGTGAAAAGAAGCCAAACAGCATGGTTCTGATACCGACACCTGTGCTTTGCAACCATGGATTTGAAAAATTATTCACAATGGCAGAAAAAGGAGAACCCTCATTGCGGATTTCTTCCAAATTCACATTGTTCTGCTCCTTAAACGGTGATAAATCATCCCATGAAGAGCCGATATCATAAAAACCTAACACCTGAAGGTTTTGAAAAAAATTGGACTGCAAAGAGGTAGATTTCAGTAGTTCATTGATTGGCAATCTTAATTCACCAGACAAGGTCATTACGTTTCTTCCCTGAAGGGTATTGTAATTATAACCTCGCAGGTTTGTAAACTCATGAAAGAGCATATCACTATTATCTACAAGAGTTGTAAAAGACAGAGGATCGAACTTGCCTGTGGGTGAATCTATGCTGTTGAAAGCCCAATTATCTACACCACCAAGTAAAAATTGCTTTGGTGCATCTCCAAAATACGAACCAAAGAAAAATCTTGCAGCCAAATAAATCCCTTTGTTCAATCTATAATAATGGCGTGCATCTATTTTGAATTGATTAAAAGTAGCATTTTCACCATCGAGTGCCTGATGAGATTCGAAACTCACTTTTGCCCGTGTTCCATCGTGTAGATTGGTACCTCGAATAACGCTGTTGTCATAAACAAAAGCGGCATTCAAGCCCAAATAGCTTATGCTATTTTGAGTTTGAAACTGATTTGGATTATTGCTAGGAATCAAAAGTCGGATGTCTCGATCCACATAGTTCGATTGGGCAAAGAAAGGGTTTACCTCGAAACGCATGTTACTATTCAAAGGATACAAGCCGCCTACCTCAACTCGATCTAAAGCATATCGTTGGTTGGTAAAGGTTCCGCGTCCTGTAAAAGCTATCACTTTGCGGTGATACCTCGCCTTTAAATCTACCTTACTTTTCATGTAGAAATATTCGGCATCGACGTCATAGCCCGCACTCAGGCTTAAAGGAACCAAGAAACTACCTCTAAATTTATGGTTTTGAAGATAATCTGCCATTTGAAGCTCCAACAATAAGGAAAAAGACCTAATTTCGTCTATTACATAGCTCGTAATCAGTTTCTCGGTTTGAAAACGAGTTTCATAGTCTGCCGGACCAAGAATTCGATCTGAATTACCGCGATTTTCGAAAAGTTGTAAAAAAGATTTTCCTCTTGTATTTGGATCCTCATCGGGTTTCTCGAATTGATAATCACTGGTTTTGACCTTCTTCTCTTCAAATTTATTTTCAAACTCATAATTTTCAGTATTGATCGCACCTTCTTTTAAAGAGTCAAGTTTTTGTACAGGGACAGAAGACGTAAAAGACCGAGCTTGTGGTACAACTGTATCTGCTTCATTGATGAGTTTAGTGTTGGCAACTTTTCTGTTATTTACGATGATGGCTAGCTCTCGACCACGTCTTGGCGTAACCGGACTGAAAACATTTTGATTGATGTCATAATTTTGAAGATAGATCGCATTTCCTGTCTCTGTGTTAGAAATATAGGCCAACCTTCCGTTTACAGGATCAAAACTAAATTTCTGAATACCATATAAAAACTTGGTAACCTGACTGTTGAGAGAATCAATTAAATCGGCACGATAAATATTGTTAATCCCTTGCTGATCGCTTAAGTAAAGTAACTTTTCCTCATTAACCGCTTCGAGTGATGAAATAGTTGCCAACACATTTGTGATGGGTACGAATTGACTATCGGGTTGATCTAAATCATAAAGAAATACATTGAACTGGTCTTTATTCAATTCCTCAAGTTTATCCGGCCCTTTGACAAAAACACTGTCCGTATTACGGTTTGACACAAAAACAACTTGATTGGTGCCTGCCAAAAACGATATATCACGCTCATCAAATTGATCATCAGATATTTTTCGTACTTGATTTCTCACTAAATTATAAACAAAAGCATTGTTAACCCCGGCAATGGTACCTGTCATAACTGCGAGCCTTCCACCCCGCTTAAAGTCAAAACTTTGTATGGTATTCAAGACCGGAATGTTAATTTTTTGTTCTCCTCTCGCACCTAACCTTTTAACGGCCAAAACATTTTCCCCAGCTTCTGAATAGACAATTCCTAATGTAACTGAATCAGCCCAGCTAAGAATAGGATAATTTTGATGGACTTCCTGATCGATGATTCTTTCCCCTGCAGAAAAAATAATCTCTTCACGTTGAAGATCCATGTTTACGACATGCACATTGAATTTACCCTCTTTCGAGGAGGTGTAGGCCAAATATTTTCCAGAGGCATTGAATTGAACATCTCCAAATTTACGTTCTTTATTGTTCTTACCGGAAAGGATAAAATCATCAATGGGGGCCTCATAAAGCTGAGATAACTCCGCATTCATCTTTAAATAATAGCTTCTCCAATTCGCCATAAAAACAGAGAACGGTTCATTGAGTGTTTGCTCTATGCTGCTCTCCTCGTTGCGAATGATACGGGCAAGATTCATAATATTAGACAAATTTCTTCTGCCCTTATTTTGTACAATAAAATTCCAAATGGATTGGCCAAGCACCACGCGGGTAGATTTATTTAAGCGCTTAAATTGAATCGGCTCGATACCCATAACATATTTACCTACCACATCGTCCATTTCCTTGCTCCAACCATAGGCAACATAGCGCGCCATCCCTTCTGTAAACCAGTCTGGTAACTGACCCGAAAAACTGTTCTGCAATAAATCTCCAATGCTTCCACCATAGATCATTTCTTCAACCAAAAAATTGGCGACTGCGAAAGTTGCCTCCTCTTTAAAAGCCGTTCGATCTTCAGCAATGGCTAGCTCTACCTGACTTTTGATAAAGTTTGTCTCTCCACCAACCTTAAAGTCCCTTACATTTAGTCCTACATTACTTTGCTGCTTTTCTTTTATGGATCCATAGAGGAAAACACGGATTTTAGAAAGTGGAGGATAACCAATGGTTTCTGTGATTCTGCGAAAGTCAGATTCTAAATACGCAATGGTCTCCTTGGCAATTTTTCCATGATCTCCATAAAAATAAACCTCGAAGTTTCGCGAACTAAAATAACTCCATTCAAATACATCATATTGTATGCGATTTTTACCAAACTCTTCATTATAGGTTTGTGCTGCAGCCTCGATTGTAACCCCCATATGTAGCCCTGCAGCCAGCAGTAATAGAAATAAACATTTGAAGTTTTTTGGCATAAGTCTTTCTGTGCAACTCTAAAATAACGAAAAATACCGACTGATATTGACTTGAGGATTTAATTCTCCTGACTGATCAACAAAATCTAAGAACTCCTCAGCCAATAACGGAGCCAATGATACGCCTTTCGTGCCTAAACCATTGAAAATAAACATTCCTTTATGGTAAGGATGTTCACCCAAAAAAGGCTTTCGGTCTTTGGTAGCTGGCCTAACACCTGCTTTACGATCTATCACTTCAAAATCAAACTTAATTAGTTTTTTCAACCTTACTATTAACTCTTCTTCTCCCTGTGGGGTTGGGTATTCATCTAATTTATTTTGCTCATAAGTAGCACCAATTTTAAACTCATTCCCTCCAAGGGGTATAATGAAAACACCACGGTTGATGATCTCGTCTATTTCGACATCTGCTCGAATAAACAAAAGTTCACCCTTGACTGGAGAGAAAGGCAAAGCCTCAAAATATGGATTTCCAACTGTCGGGCGCCCCTCGCAAAAAACGATTTTATCGAAATTAACATCGCCATATGTAAACCCTTTCTCAACATTCAATTGCCGCGCATCAAACTGTTCGTGTCTATAGTTCCCGCGTTTTATAAGCGTTTCTCTGAGTGTAGATACAAATGTTTTGGTATCGAGATAACCACTTTGGTTCAACATCAATCCACCATAAGGATTGTGCAGCCAATCGGGCAGGTAAGGTCTTTGATGAACCGCTCGGATAAAATGTTGAAAGGCCGGTTCAGCACTTTTTCCCATCCACTCATTCTGTTCATGCTGATTGAAAAAAGGTCGGTAAATAGGCTTTTCATGGAAGAAAGAGGCTTTTAAACGCTGCTCTTGCTGTTGATAAAATGGAATCAAAGCCTTAAATAACGCGTCAGCCTCCCAGGTCTTTACCATTTTCCTACCTGTTATGGGATTGTACAAGCCTCCTGCCACACGTGAGGCATTGGACAGGTCAGGATTGTCAATCACCAAAAAAGACTTTTGCCTTTCCAACAGCTTGCAAGCCAAAACCGAACCTGCTACACCTTGCCCAACAAGCAAATATTCTACCTCCATGGGGCTAAATTACATCATGTATTTTTGAATAGTGTTGAATAATAGTTCAAATTTGTTTTTAATAAACAGAAACCTATGCAAGTCCATTCCTTCACTTTCAATCCCTTCATGGAAAATACTTATGTCATATGTGATCATAAGAAACATGGTGCCATCATAGACCCCGGCTGTTATGAAAACCATGAGCAACAATTATTACAAAATTTCATAGAGGCTGAAGGCATTAACATTCAAAAAATCATCAACACCCATTGCCACATCGACCATGTACTCGGGAATTCTTGGGCAAAAAATACTTTTAATGCTCCACTTTTGGTAGGTAAAAAAGAAGCTGAAATGCTCAAAGCTGTTGAAAGCTATGCTCCCAATTATGGCTTTCAGCAATATGCGCCAGCGGAACCAGATGAATTTTTAGACGAATCTGGAATACTCAAAATTGGTGAGGCCTCGCTTCACATTTTATTCGTACCGGGGCATTCTCCTGGCCACTTAGCCTTTTATTCAAAAGAAGACGGTTTTCTAATAGGAGGAGACGTTTTATTTGAAAGAAGCATCGGAAGAACTGATCTTCCCGGTGGAGACCACGATACTTTGATTCAAAGTATTCATAGCCATTTTTTTACATTACCTGACGATACTTTGGTCTATTGTGGACATGGCAATACTACCACCATTGGTGTAGAGAAAAAGGAAAATCCATTTTGTACTGAGGCATGAGACGCCTAAGAAAAAATATACCACATGCTTTCACACTAGGCAATTTATGCCTAGGTGTTTTGGCCATACAACATATCTTACAAGGTAATAACACCCCCCCTACGGTACATTATTTCGTGATGATAGCCGCTCTTTTCGACTTACTAGACGGCTTATTGGCAAGGGCCTTGAAGGTAACTTCATCTTTAGGTGGACAACTTGATTCTCTGGCCGATCTGATTACTTTTGGGGTGTTACCCATGTTCATTTATGCCCAATGGGTGGAAGATACTCCCTTACGCTATTTACTGCTACTCGTACCTATCTGTTCAGCTATCCGGCTCGCTATTTTCAATGAATCTGACGATCAAGGTGGTAGCTTTAAGGGTATCTCAACAACTGCTCATGGTATTTTTGTTGCCTTTCTACCCATTTTGTTTTACGAAAATCAAAACCATTTCATGGCATTCGAAATCAACTCATACATCATTACTACTATAGCTGTTTTTTTCTCCTTTTTAATGGTTTCGAAACTCAGAATGATTTCACTTAAATTCTCCAACACAAAATTTTCTGACAACTGGGAAAGATACTTGCTGATTTTTTCCGTTGTGGGCTTAGTGGCTTGGCTTGGAGTAAGGGCTGCTCCCTTTGCCATGCTCGTTTACATTCTTTTGTCGGTTTACAGTCACTTGAAATGGGCAAAACGCACGAAAACCAAGTCATAATCGTTATATTCGACTGCCAATGAAGGCGTAATTTCATGCGATACCTGACATTCCTCATATTCATTTTTCTGCCAGCAACACAGTATGCTCAGCAAAATAGTGTTTTGTCTGAAGGTGAGTGGGTAAAAATGAGTCTCAAAAACCCAGGAATGTATCGCATCAATTACCAAACCTTAAAGGACATGGGCTTCGATCCCGATCAGATTGACCC
This sequence comes from Roseivirga sp., assembly GCA_018402485.1. GTDB lineage: Bacteria > Bacteroidota > Bacteroidia > Cytophagales > Cyclobacteriaceae > Roseivirga. The sequence goes on from JAGYIY010000001.1 coordinate 142,630, forward strand.
CAAAAACATTGCCATCTACGGTCTTACAGGGGGCAAACTACCCCAGGCCAATTCCACACAATATCCTTCAGATTTGATTGAGATGAACATAAAGGTTTTGGGAGAAGAGGATGGTGTATTCAATGAAAACGATCTCATCCTTTTTTATGCAGATGCTGTTGATGACATAGAGTACCTAGCAAACAAAAGGCGTTTTCGAGTAGAAAAAAACCCTTATGCTATTGAAATGCATTACTTTTTAACCATTCAAACTCAAAAAGGTAAACGTATAAAAAGGGCACTCAACCTAGGACTAGAACATCCGGCAATTCACCATTATAGCAACTTAATTCATCATGAAGATGAACTTAGGAACCTTCTTCAATCGGGAAGAGCGTGGTTTGGTGAGTTGATACCAGCACAATCAGCATTTAACTTTCGCCAGACATTAGCACCCCTAAAAGAGGATGGTAAATTTCGGCTTGAAATCAGTGCCATGGCACAAGCTTTTGTAGACACCAAACTCAATGTAGGGGTAAACGATCAGGAAATCGGTGAACTATCTTTCTCAGCTATTCCAGACCAACAATATGGTATAAAAGGAAATGAACAATCTTTATTGTATGAAGGTAGTAATCAACTTTTCAATACATCTGACTTTCATTTATCGCTAAATTTTGATCCCGCAGGCAGTAATAATGCAAGAGCCTTTTTAAACAAAATCACACTTGAGTTAGAGCTCAAAGCGCATTTCGATCAAAATCAGGAGCTTTTTCGCTTGCCTCCACAAACACAAACGGCTGTGGCTACCATGCATATCAATACAACGAACAACGATATTCAGGTATGGAATGTGAAACAAGCCCTGCATCCCGAATACCAAGATTTTGAACAATCAGAGCATGACATTAAGTTTGGGTATTTTGCCGACCTGTATCAAGAATACGTCATTTTTCAAACCGATGAACTGCCTATCCCTAACTTTTTTGAGCCTATTACTAATCAAAACCTCAGCGGTAGTCCAGCCGAAGACTTTCTCATCATTACGCATCCTCTGTTTGAGAGTGCCGCCCAACGTTTAGCCCAATTCCGCGAGCAGCAAGACGGTCTCAAAACGATGGTGGTTACTCCCGAAAAAATTTACAATGAGTACAGTGGTGGACGCCAAGATGTGTCGGCCATTCGCAACTTTATACGACATCAGTATCAAAAAGGACAGCTGAAATACGTTTTAATGTTTGGTAAAGGGTCTTATGATTACAGAAATATAATTGATAAGGATGGAAACTTTGTACCTACTTACGAATCACGTAATAGCTTACATCCCCTTCTAACCTTTAGCTCTGACGATTATTTTGGTTTTTTGGAAGATGATGAAGGGGAGTGGGAAGAATCTCGTAGTGGTGATCATTCCCTCGATATTGGTATTGGACGAATACCTGCCACAAGCATAGCCCAAGCCGAAACCATGGTTGATAAAATTATACATTACCAAACCCAGTCTGAAACATTTGGATCGTGGAGAAGCCGTTTAGTGTTTGTAGCAGATGATGGTGACTTCAATATTCATCAAAGAGATGCAGATCAATTAGCCACTGCTGTTGATGATAACGCCCCCGCTTTTGAGACTGCAAAAATTTATCTTGACCAGTATCGCCAGGAAAGACTTCCGAACGGTGAACGATCCAAAGCTGCTACAAAAGCCTTAACCGATGCAGTGAATAAAGGTGCCTTAGTGGTCAATTTTACTGGGCATGGTTCAGAGACTACATGGATGCAAGAGCAGGTACTGACCTTCAACACCATAGAAGACTGGCAAAACCCAAACCGTCTTCCTTTTGTCATTACAGCCACTTGTGAATTTGGCAGGAACGATGATGCTCAGATTTTTTCAGGTGCTGAAAAGTTAATATTTCAAGAAAACGGAGGTGCCATTGGCATGCTCACCACAGCTCGACCTGTCTTTGCCAGTTCTAATTTCGCACTAAATCAAGCACTTTACAATATCATTTTGAAGAACGAGGGCGGTTACCCCAGGCTTGGCGACATTATTAAATTCACCAAAAACAATGCTTTAAGAGGCAGCCTCAATCGTAATTTTATTTTGCTTGGCGATCCCAGCATGCGTTTGGCCTACCCAAAACATAAAGTTGAATTTACCACGATCAATGAGCAAACGCCTTCATCTTCAGACACCTTAAAAGCGATGCAGCCCATTTCCTTAACTGGAAAAATCGTTTCTGATCAACAAACAGTATTTGGGTTCAATGGCAGTATACTGGTGCAACTCATTGACAAAGCTCAAACCAAAATAACCCTAGGTTCTGATAATCCGCCATTTGAGTATCAAGAAAGAGATCAAGTATTATTCAAAGGACGTACAGAGGTAAAAAACGGGCTATTCGAACTACAGTTTACCATCCCAAAAAACATTGATTATTCCTTTGGGCGAGGTAAACTGATGGCCTATGCTTTTGATACATTGCACCAAGAAGATGCCTTGGGAAGTAGTAATTCTTTTACCCTAGGTGGTACTTTTGAACAGCCCATAACTGATGTGAATCCGCCTCAAATTCAAGTGTTTTTGAACGATACTTTACAACCGATTCAGGGTTTGTACCCTGGGCAAGTGCTCAGTATAATCCAATTAAGCGATGATAGTGGTATCAATATTTCTCAGGCTGTGCCCGGGCAAAACATCACCTTAACTTTAAATGACTCTATCACTGAAGTCGTTACGCACTTGTGGGAACCTCAAAGTTCGGATGGTACACGCGGACAATTGATTTTCCCATGGTCTCAATTGCCTCAAGGCACCCATACCCTGACAGCAAAGGCATGGGATATTTTTGGTAATCCGCAAACAGAGACCGTACATTTTGCAGTTTCTCAAGAAGCGACCATTATCTATGCAATAAAAAATTATCCCAATCCGTTTATCAATGAGACTACTTTTGAAATTATTCATAATCTTGTTGGAAGCGACCTAGAAGTACTGATTGAGGTGATTGATGCGCAATCTAAATCGATTGTCTCTTTGGTAAAAAACTTTGTTAATGCAGACTCAAATCTTCGCATGACTTGGAACAGAAATAATGGTGAGGAGCAGCCCGTGGGTGCGGGCATATACTTGTATCAAATTCACTTAACCTCAAAAACCAATGGCATTAGGGAGGTGAAACGAGGTAAAATGATTATTTCGAATTAAACAGATAATATTATCTTTGAAAAAAAATTCATGAACCCTAGGCTAATCATCAGTGCTTTTCTGTTAATTCTTCCCTTTGCGTCCATTCGAGCCCAAAACTCAGGTACTATTTCAGGACAAGGGACTGAAAGAAATGTTGTGGCAACTGCTGTTCCCTTTCTTACCATTTCTCCCGACCCCGTTTCTGCAGCCATGGGTGAGGTAGGTGTGGCAACAGACCCTGATGCCAATGCTGCCTTCTTCAATGCTGCAAAACTGGCTTTTATCAACAGTGACGCCGGTTTCGGTTTTTCGTTCACCCCGTGGTTATCCAAATTTGTAGACGACATGTCGGTTTCTTACCTTTCGGGCTACAAGAAAATAGATGATTTACAAGCCTTCAGTGCTTCATTAACGTATTTTAATTTAGGAGACATTCAACTCACAGATGGTGCAGGTAATCCCTTAGGTTCCTTCACACCAAGAGAGTACGCCATATCAGCCACGTACTCTAGAAAACTGAGTGATCATTTAAGTTTAGGAGTAACAGGAAGATACATCATTTCAGATCTTTCGGGTAATATTACCACCAGCCCAGTTAGTGACCCCAAACCGGGCAATAGTATTGCTGCTGATATTGGTCTTTACTATCGAACAGAGTTAAGCATTTTTCAAAAACCTTCACGCATTTCTTATGGTGCCAGCATTAGCAATATCGGATCAAAAATTTCTTATAACAGTGCGGACGAAGAAGATTTTATTCCAACCATGCTGAAAATAGGAGCCAGCGGATCTTCATTTTTAGATCCTTACAACAAAGTAACCCTATCTGTTGACCTGAGTAAATTGATGGTTCCTACGCCGCAAGGAGATGGTTCTGAAAGAGAAAAATCTTTACTTTCCGGCATGTTTGGCTCCTTTGGCGATGCCCCGAGAGGTTTTAGTGAAGAATTAGAAGAAGTAATGATTTCTGTAGGTGCAGAATATAAATACCGAGAAAAATTTGCGGTAAGAACCGGTTACTTTTTTGAACATGTCAACAAAGGCAATAGAAAATATTTCACCATGGGGCTTGGTTTTACGGCCAAACAATTTGATTTCAATTTTTCTTACCTCGTTCCACAATTCCAAGAGCACCCTTTAGCAGAGACCCTTCGTTTTGGTGCCATCATCAATTTACAGAAGACATCTGACCAGAACTGATGAGGCTTGACAGAAAAGTAGCACCACCATTTCATAAATCAACCGGATTAAATTTACCACAAATTGATACCCTTCTGGTAAAAGGCATTCGCGTTTTTGTTTTCAACGATCAGGCGGCAGAGGCTTTTAAAATAGAGTGTGTAACCCGTGCCGGGCAAAAAACAGCTCCCCACCCAGCCATCAATCAGTTGGCCTTTAAAATGCTGAATGAAGGAACACGCAAGCAATCTGCCTTTGCTTTCAATAATGCATTAGACGAACTCGGGAGTTTTTTTAACGTCAATCCGTCATTGGACTATTCATCTATAGCACTTTTTGGGCTTTCTCGCTTTTTTGAAGAAAACCTAAGACTCTTTTCAGAACTAATTTATGAACCTGCCTTTGAAGACAAAGCACTCCTAAGATTGAAGGAAAAAGAAGTCAATAGGCTACGCTTGAATGAAGAAAAGGTTAATTATGTGTCTGCCGTACAATTGCGTTCCCATGTATTTGGCTCCCACCATGCCTATGGCCGCAGGCTTCGTGCTGAAGACATTGACCAAACGACTGTAGAAGACCTACAGGCCTTCTATGAGAATCATATGAGGAGTTTTGATCTTTTCCTTTCCGGCAAACTACCGGATGATTTTGAAGTCATTCTCAGCCGCTATTTTTCAGGGAGAAGTTATGAAAGCCCGCCATTGCTCCATTTCCCAAATCAACCCCCTTTGCCATTGGTGAGCAGTGGGGATAAATATGTGCAGTCTTCTATCCACTTGGGCAGACGTCTTTTCAACCGTCATCATCAAGATTACATCCCTTTTATGATGATGAACGAAATATTAGGTGGCTACTTTGGCTCACGATTGATGCGAAGCATACGGGAGAAAAAAGGACTTACCTATGGTATTTACTCCGCATTATATCCCTTGGCACTAGAAGGCTTTTTTGTGATTGCCACCGAGGTAAATGGTGATAAAACCGAGGAAACTGTTCAAGCCATAAGGCATGAAATCAATGAGTTACGAGAAAAGGTTTGTAGTGAAGAAGAACTAGAAACCGCTAGAAACTACATGATTGGTTCTTTTATCAATTCCTTTTCAGGTGCTTTTTCTGAAATAGACAAGTTTAAAACGGTGCAAACCAATGGTTTGGAAATGTCCTTTTATACCCAATACCTACGAGACCTTCAACAAGTCAATCCTGCCGACATTCAACAGATGGCGCAACAGTATTTGTTGCCTGATGATCTGACCCTTAGCATAGCAGGCCCCAAGAGTAAATAACTTATAACATCCCCTTTGTCGAAGGCAAATCATTGAGTTGATTCGGGTCGCGGCTTACGGCCATTTTGATGGCTTTGGCAAAAGCTTTAAAAATGGCTTCGATCTTATGGTGCTCATTATCACCTTGCACCTGCACATTCAGGTTGCATTTGGCGGCATCAGAAAAAGACTTAAAAAAGTGCATAAACATTTCGGTTGGCATATCTCCCACATATTCCCTTTTGAAATCTGCTTCCCACACCAACCAAGGGCGACCGCTGAAATCAATGGCTACCTGGGCCAAGGCTTCATCCATCGGTAGCAAAAAACCATATCGCGATATTCCCTTTTTATCGCCTAAGGCTTGCGCATAGGCCTCGCCTAGTGCCAAAGCCGTGTCCTCAATGGTGTGGTGTTCGTCTATGTGCAAATCTCCTTCTACCTTTACGCTCAGGTCGGCACCGGAATGCTTACCGAGTTGATCGAGCATGTGATCGAAAAACCCCAAGCCTGTGTGGTTTTCACATTTTCCCGATCCATCCAAATTCAATGCAATGTGGATATTGGTTTCTTTGGTTTGTCGGTTGACTGTAGCCTTTCTGGAGGGTAGTTGTAAAAACTGAAAAATCTGATCCCAGCTTTCCGTGGTCAAAGCGGCTTGTGGGTCTTCCTCTTCACCCAAATAAATGCCTTTTGCACCTAAGTTATCGGCCAATTGCACATCTGTTTTGCGGTCACCAATCACATAAGACTCAGCCAAATTGTAGTCCCCATTCATGTACTTCTTCAACAAACCCGTGCCTGGTTTTCGCGTAACCGCTTTTTCATGCTCAAAGGTTTTGTCGATTAAGACATCTTCAAAATGTACGCCTTCATCGGCCAAAATTTGGAGCATCTTTTCATGGGCCGGCCAAAAGGTGTCTTCGGGGAAAGAGGCTGTCCCCAAACCATCCTGATTGGTCACCATTACGAGCACATAATCGAGCTGTTCAGCGATTTTGCGCAAATTAGAAAGGGCATAAGGTAGAAAAGAAAGCTTTTCAAAACTGTCAACTTGCTGATCGGATTCCGGCTCTCTGATGATGGTACCATCTCGGTCGATAAAAAGTACTTTTTGCATGTTCTTCTAATTTCAAAGGGCTTTTAAAGCTTCTACTAAGGTATGGTTTTCTTGGGAGGTTCCTACTGTAATGCGTAAGCCATCTTCGCATAAAAGTACTCCGGAACGGTCTCTCACAATGATTTTTTGAGCAATTAATCGATTGAAAATGGCTTTTGCATCTCTCATTTTCACAAGGAAAAAATTGGCATCGCTGGAGTATACCTTTTGCACAAAAGGCAAAGCCTTTAGATCAGCCTCCAAGGCTTGCTTATTCTGAAGCAACTGAGCCACCATTTCGTCTTTTTTCTCCACATGATTTAAGGCTTCAAGTACTGTTTCCTGCACCAAACCACTGAGGTTGTAAGGAGCTTTGATTTTATTCAAAAATCCTAGGATCTGCGCTGAAGCAAAAGCCATCCCTAACCGCAAGCCTGCCAAGCCCCAAGCCTTGCTAAAGGTTTGAAGCACGACCAGATTGGGAAATTCTTCAAGCCGCTGAACCCAAGATGGGCTTTCGGAAAAATCAATGTAAGCTTCATCGACCACCACCAAACCATGGAAATTTTTCAGTATTTCCTCTACCTGTGCGCAAGGCATTTCATTGCCCGTAGGATTGTTCGGAGAGCAAATGAAAATTATTTTCGTCTGCGCATTCCACAGCGACGTAATGCCTTCTACATCAAGTTGAAAATCAGTGGTAAGGGGTACCGCTTTCGCTTCCACTTGGTGGATGTCTGCGCTAACCTGGTACATGCCATATGTTGGCGGATTGATGATGACATGATCCGTTTTGGGTTCGCAAAAAGCACGAAACAGCAAGTCGATGGGTTCGTCACTGCCATTCCCCAAGAACAACTGCTCAGGAGCTACCCCTTTCAATTCCGCTACTTTTGCTTTCAATGTGCGTTGGTAAGGATCAGGATAGCGGTTCCATGGTCTTTCAGTAATTGAACCTAAGGCATTTTCATTGGCATCTAAAAACACCCCTTCACTGCCGGTGTACTCATCTCTTGCCGAGGAGTAGGGTTTTAGGTCACGGATATGAGGCCGTACTAAAGCATGAATATCAACCATTTTGCAAATGTTTTAACCTTAAGGTGACTGCGTTTTTGTGGGCTTCCAGCTCTTCTGCTGCTGCCATGGTTTCCACCACGGGGCCTAAATTTCTCAAGCCGGCAGGCGTAATCTCCTGGTAGGTAATTTTTTTCACAAATGAATCTAAAGAAACGCCACTATACATTTTAGCATACCCGTTGGTGGGTAAAGTGTGGTTCGTTCCGGAAGCGTAATCTCCGGCAGATTCGGGGGTATAATGACCCAAGAAAACAGACCCGGCATTTGTAATTTGGTTGGCTACCTTCCAGGGTTCCTCCACAGATAAAATCAAGTGTTCTGCCCCATAAGCATTGAGTAAAGCAATGGCTTCTTGGCTATCATTCATCACAATGGCCACGCTATTGGCCAAGGCGGCACGAGCCAATTCAAGCCGCGGCAGTTCTGCTAGCTGTTGGTCAATCTCTTTTTGCACCGCAGTAACCATGGCCTCTGTGGTAGCCACCAATACCACCTGAGAATCTGCTCCATGTTCCGCTTGCGACAATAAATCTGCTGCTACAAATTCCGGGCGAGCGGTAGCATCGGCATATACAGCCACCTCCGAGGGTCCGGCAGGCATATCGATGGACAGCCCATTTTTGGTAGCCCATTGCTTGGCCGCAGTAACATACTGGTTACCCGGCCCAAAGATTTTATACACTGCCGGAATGCTTTGTGTTCCATAGGTCATGGCTCCAATGGCCTGAGCACCACCCACTTTAAAAACTTTTTTGATCCCAATGGCTTTGGCCGTAAATAATATGGCGGGATGAATATTACCTGCTTTATTGGGAGGAGTGCAAAGTACAATCTCTTTACAGCCTGCTATTTGTGCCGGAACACCCAACATCAATACCGTAGAAAAAAGCGGAGCCGTACCTCCCGGCACGTACAAACCAACTTTATCAATAGGCACAGACCTGCGATAGCATTTCACCCCAGGCATGGTTTCCACCAAGAGCTCTTCTTGCTTTTGGGCTTGGTGAAAAGCTTCAATGTTGTTTTTGGCCATCAAAATGGCTGCCTTTAAGTTTTCGTTGACCAAAGCATCTGCTTCCTCAAATGCAGAAGCTGAAACGGCCAACTCCTTTAAATTGACCCCATCGAACTGAGCAGTATATTGAAATAAGGCCTGGTCTCCTTGTTCGGCCACCGCCTCCATGATGGGACGGATGCGCTCTTCTATGGCCGCATAGTCGAGGGTGGGGCGCTTCAAAATCGTTGCCCAACCTGCTTGGGGAGGATTGTGATAGGTTTTCATAAGATCATTTTCTCGATGGGAACAACCAAAATACCTTCGGCCCCGTGGTTTTTCAATTCTTGAATGATGGGCCAAAAATCATCTTCATTGATGACGGTATGCACCGAACTCCATCCTTTTTCAGCCAAAGGAAGCACCGTAGGGCTCTTCATACCGGGTAAGATGTTTATGATATCAGACACTTTTTCTTCCGGAGCATTGAGCAATATATACTTGTTGTTTTTGGCCTTTTGAACCGCACTCATTCGGAACAGTAACTGGTCAAGGATTTCTTTTTTATCTGCTGAAAGTTCTTGGTTGGCAATCAGTACAGCTTCAGATTTGTAGATGACCTCCACTTCTTTGAGCCCATTACTGAGTAGCGTTGAACCGGAGCTAACGATATCGCATATGCCATAGGCCAAACCAATGCTGGGGGCAATCTCCACAGAACCGCTGATTTCGTGGATTTCAGCTTCTACTTTTTGCTTTTGAAGGTAATCGCCTAATATTTTAGGGTAAGAGGTGGCAATGCTTTTCCCCTGAAAGTCTTGCACACCTTTGTAAGCCTCGTTTTTATCGATTGCCAAAGACAAACGGCATTTGGAAAAGCCCAAATGCTTTACCCACTCCACATTTTTATCTTTCTCTTCGGCCTCATTGGCGCCTACAATACCAATGTCCGCTATACCGTCTTGCACATAGCCCGGTATGTCATCGTCTCGTAAGAATAAAAACTCCATGGGGAAATTGGCAGCATTGGCTTTAAGTTTACCCAAGCCACTGTTTACCTTGATGCCACATTCTTTGATTAAGGCAAGTGAATCCTCACTCAAGCGACCTTTTTTCTGTACGGCAATACGTAATATCTGATCCATTTGATGTATTTAACTGAATGGTTAAAGTTTTGATTAAGAAATTTTGAAATAAAATGCATGACCGCGTAGGCCAAGGTGGGGTGGTTGTCATCTCTCTCACGAGAGATGATGCGTATGAAAAAAAGTAATATGAAGGAGTGGCAATGCTTTCACAAAGGCAAAGATAGTGGGGCAAAGATAAAGTACAATATTTAGCCGCTATTAATTTCCCGGGGTGGTAAAGGTTTACTACCCATATCATACATCTGATCAAAAGCAGTGGCATTGAACCATTCCTGACTCCATACTTCCTCCACAATATCAGCCATGCGTTGGTTAAAAACGTGGGTCAATCCGTTGGCCTCCGTGAATTGAACTGCCTGCTCAAAAGACCGGAGCATGCTGGTATAAAAAGCATCTTGCTTACTAGGCTTGACTTTATTATAGGCCAGGGCCGTTTCCAAATGAAAAAGCATGACATCGGCTGTCCCTTCTGCCTTAAGCTCTAGGGTTAAAAAGTGTTTGATCATTTTTTGTGCCACTGAACGTCTGGCTTTCACTTTCCCTTTAGCGGGAAAATATTCTTTATTGATTTTAAATTTTGCCTCCTCAATCAAACGGTCTTCTTTGGGATGAAAAACAAAATCGAAATAGGTCTTTACCGGCTTAAAACGGGTATATAAATCTAAGACTTGGCTTTCTAGTTCCTCTTTACTGAGGGATTGCAGGTGTTTAACCAAGGCTCTTTTACTCATTATTCTGATTTAAAAACAACGCAATTTGGTGAAAATAAAACATACAGGCGGCTAAAAGAACCCAATGAAAGCGTATCAATTCCCTCCCGATTTCTTTACACCATAACCATCAGCTTGGAGTAGCTCCACCAAGCGATTGACAAAATTACCTTGAATGATAATTTCACCCTCTTTTGCAGTGCCTCCTACGCCACATTTGGCTTTCAATGTTTTTCCAAGGGCTTTCAAATCTTCATCGGTTCCCACAAACCCTTCCACCAAAGTGACCTGTTTACCTCCCCGCATTTTTTTATCGAGCATCACCTTCAGGTTTTGTTGGTTAGGCGGTAACGTTTCTTCCATTTCATCGCCTTCATAGGCATATTCAAAATCACTTTGTGTGGAATACACAATGCCACTTGCTCCTTTCGTTTTTTTATTCTTCCGTGCCATAGCCCAAAGTTATAAAAATAAAAAGGTCAGTCACTACTACAGTGGCTGACCTTAAATTCATAAAAAATAGTAACCCTAATGCTTCATGCTCAGGGTCCAAACAGGAATATCAGCATGATTCACCAAGTCTTCTGCTATGCTTCCACTCAGTAAGTGAAGCAGCCCCGTTCTGCCATGCGTTCCTATGGCAATCATACAAGCCCCCACTTCTTCGGCAAAATACAAGATGCCATCTTCCTCTGTGGCCTCATTGTACACGTTGGTTGTAAAGTTCTCCAGCTCATGTACTTCGATGAACTTATCAAACTCCTCTTCCAGTTGTCGGTTGGTGTAAAAATGACTTGGTGTATTGACCTTAAGAAGATGCAGTTCAGCATTTAATATCTTTTGTATTTCCTTCAATTTTGATATTAAGCGATGTTGATTTTCGCCAAGGTCTGTGGCGAAAATAATGCTTCTAATAGCTTCTAAAGAGATTTTATTCTTTACGGTAATGACTGGACATTTGGCATGCCTTACCACTTTCTCTGTATTAGACCCAATAAAAATCTCTTCTAACCCGCTAGCGCCTTTTGTACCCATAATAAGTAAGTCCGCTTTATCATCGGAAATGGCTTGGGAAATACTTTCATAGGGGCTTCCTACTTTCACCTTTGTTTCAATTTGCAGACCTTCGAGCATTTTACTTTTGCTTAAATCACTCATGTTCTTTTCATGCGCTTCAACCAAGCGTTTGATCAAAAAAGCGTCTTCCCCGACTGGGCTTCCGCCTTCACCCATGGTATTGAAAGAGGAAAAGTTTCTAGCCCCTTCGATCACGTGGGTCAAAATGATTTTCGCTTTTGATTTTTTGGCCATCTGTGCGGCCAAGTCCAAGGCATTGGATGCTTGCTCGGAAAAATCAGTGGGTACAAGGATTGTTTTCATGGCTGATGGTTTTTGATAGGTTTCTAAATTGATATGCAAATAATTTAAATATAATCATTTTTTTTATTATTTATCATGAGTCTGCAGGGTTGATGCATAAAGTAATACTATCTTGACTACTTAGCTTAGGACTTAAGTAGGGCACACCTAAATTTAACCCTCTAGTAATGAGCAACAAAGCAACGAGAAAAACGAAGCGAGGAACCCATTTTTGATATATCCCTTGTTTCAAGCTTTTGAAGCGACTACCTAACCAAGCTGCCCCCAGCATCATAGGAAAAGTTCCTAATCCAAACACGGCCATGTACAAAGCGCCACCTTCTACGGTACCCATTGAAATGGAGGCCATCAAGGCCAAATACACCAAACCACAAGGTAACAAGCCATTGTAAAAGCCAAGGAGAAAATTTGTTTGGTGGCTATTTCCCTTCATGAAACTTGATAGCTTTTTCTTCACGAAAAGAAAAAACTTGTTCATCCACTGTGCTTGAAAAGTTTGCGGAATATGGCCTTTCGAAAGAATTAAAAAGAGTAGCATCATTACTCCTGTGGCGATAGAAATGTATTGCTGCCATCCGGCCAAAGCAAAGCTTTCGCCTACTAAACCCATGAACATACCCAGTAAAGCATAGGTGAATATTCTCCCCAGGTTATAAATCATTTTTTTGGTGACCCAAGGCCAGCGTTTGGAGTGATCTTGCGGCAGTGCCCAAAGAATAGGCGCGCACATGCCCAGGCAATGCAGGCTACCTAACAGTCCAAAAACAAAGGCTGAGACCAAAAGCAACATCAGATGACAAAGTTTAACTCCTTATAATATTCCTTTATACCATCCGACCAGGTCAATTGAATTTTCCAAGCTCCCCTTAAGAGTTGATCTATTTTCATTGCAAACTCATGCTTATCGTTGAGCAGTAGAGCAAAATCTTGGTCGTATCGCGCATTGCTTGCCCGGTAAAACTTCACTTTCCCCTCTTTTACCTGTTGGCTGATGGTTTTCGGAAAACGTATGATTACTTGTTGAAGCTCACGGTCTATTTGAAATTCCGGAGCTTCTTCCAGGTTAAGCACATTAGTTTCTCGATCTATTTGATCTTGATAAGCCAGTTCTTGTTCATAGTAATTCTCTGAAACCAAGCTGAATTCCGTGTTTAAGCTGATGTAAACTAGGGTGAAAAGCACAGTAATGAACAATATGAATGATACAATAATTTTATTTCCCCAATGCATAATTAAAATTTAGGTGGTCCCAGAAAGTTCGTTTTGATCTTATCGATGACTTCATCGCCAGATCGCATTTCAATAAGTAACTCCGTTTTTCGATCCGTCAAAATATCAGCCGGAATCTTCACGATAAAAACAGCTTCAGCTTTCGATTTACTCGGCAAAAGCATCTCTTGCTCCTCGCCTGCCATTTCTAAACTCCCTTCCGGCATGTTGGTCAAGACCAATTTTAAAGACATGTCTTCCGAAGTTTTATTCACCATCTGAATGTTATAGATGTTTTGAAGACGGCCATCATCGAGTTTCTGATAAATCAATCCTGGGGAACGCAAAACAGTAGCTTCTACATCCGATCTTGTGGTAACAAATACCGTTAGTAAGGTAACCAAAATGGCCAATACACCGGTATATCCGGCCACCCTTGGTGTAAAAATACGTTGTCTTCCTTCTTCAATAGCCGTTTGGGAGGTAGGACGAATGAGGCCAGTTGGCTTACCTACCTTAATCATTACATCATCGCAGGCATCGATGCAGGCCGTACAATTCACGCATTCTAATTGTGTGCCATTGCGGATGTCAATGCCGGTCGGGCACACATGGACACAAAGTTTGCAGTCAATGCAATCCCCTTTGTCTTCCTGATGTTCATTTTTCTTTATTTTTCCGCGTGGCTCACCTCTTATCCAGTCGTACATAACGGCCATAGAGTCTTTGACCAAAAGCACACCTTGTAAGCGGCCGTAGGGGCAAATGGCTACACAAGCCTGTTCCCGAAGAAAGGCAAATACACCATAGAAAATAGCACTGAAAGCCATCAAACCGATAAATCCGGCCATGTTTTCGGAAGGGGGTTGTGTTACAATGGCTTTTACCTCCTCAATTCCAATAAGATAGGCCATGGCTGTATGCCCAATCAATATGGCAATGATTCCAAATATACCATGCTTTAGCACTCGCTTCCTTATCTTTTCTGCATTCCAGGGCATCTTTGCCAACTTCCGCTGCTGTCCGGCATCTCCCTCAATCAAATACTCAATTTTACGGAAGACCATTTCCATAAAGAGGGTTTGCGGACAAGCCCAACCGCACCAAACCCGACCAAAAACAACCGTAAAGAGAATGATGAAAACAAAGAAGGTAATGGCCATTAAAGCTAGGATAAAGAAATCCTGAGGCCAGAAAACCGTTCCTAGGATTGAAAACTTCCTTTCGAAAATATTGAGCAGTAAAAAAGGTTCTCCACCGATCTTAATAAAAGGTCCGGCAAAAAGAATAGATAATAAAACAATGGTTACGATGATCCTCTTGTTGTGGTACCACCCTTTGGGTTTTTTTGGATAAACCCATATTCTCTTCCCATCTTTATCGACCGTAGCAATGGAGTCGCGAAACTGCTCATCGTATTGATATAACTCCTTGATTTCATTCTTCTGCTCCATCACTCATCCCTCTTTTTATTCCTTTAACGGTTCTTATTCTTCGTTCTCTCTTGCTTCACTTTCAGGCTCATACAAATCACCGTCGGGGCCTAAAGCGCCCGGAGGATTTGTTCCTTGCAAAGTCATTACATAAGATGCCACATTTCTCATACGAACAGGGTTCAGCTGCGACTCCCAAGAGATCATGGCCGTATTGGCTACTCCATTTTTAATGACCTTATAAACATCTGACATAGAGCCACCATGTTTCCAATAAGGGTCGGTTAGATTAGGCCCGGCCAACCCTCCACCATCAGACTTATGACAGACTGCACATTGCGCTTCAAAAAATTGTTTACCGTCCGCTAACTCTTGTGCATCGGTTGTTTCCGTTACAGAATTTTCATCAAAATCTATTACCAAATCTGCTTCTCTACTAGTCTTAAGCGCCTCTGCTGCAGCTATCTCCAGTTCATACTTTTCCTCTTGCAAGGGAGAGGTCTTGAAAACATGAAAAATAAGGATATAACCAACTGCATAAATAATGGTGGCATAAAAAAGACCTTTCCACCAGGGTGGTAAATGATTGTCCAATTCTTTAATGCCATCATAATTATGATCTAACATGATTTCCTCTTCTTTCTCCATGGGCTTCAAGTCGTTCCAGCTCATCCACAACTTGGAAAACATACTTGGCACCTGTTCCTCTTCTTCTTTTTGTTCTTCTGTCTGATTCTGACTGACAAATATTTTCAATAGTTGAAGCACATAAATAGCCACCACGAGTACCAGAATGGCTACGACAACAACAAGGCCAAAAGCGAGGTAGAACATGGTTGGCTCATCGATAGCGCTGCCAGCAATGACTGATTGCGCTCTTGCACTTGGGGCAGCCCATAACAAGAGTGCTGCTATCCAGCTGCTCTTTTTCATCAGTTTGATATGTAATAAATTCATGAGCTTAATTTTTATGATTTAGAGGGTTGATTTGGCATGTGATTATCGTCTTGCAATGGCATATCTTGCATGTGATGTATGTAGGGTTTTTTAATTTTCCAGACATACACAATCAAGCCCACAAAAAAGACAAAGAAGATGGATAAAGAAATGATCGGCCAAATGGCTACATTATGAATCTGTTCGAAATAATATTTAAACATGGCTTTCTATTTTTCTACTGTTTTCTCTGCTTTGATATCCGTTCCTAATCGCTGCAAATAAGCAATTAGCGCAACAATCTCTGCTGTTTCTGGTATGTCAACATCGGAGGCCTTCAGGTCTGCGACAATTTCAGCGGCCTGCTCTTTCAAGTCTTCATTGGCCACATCTTCATAGCCTTCTTCGTAAGGAACGCCAACGGTTCTGAGTGCTTTGATTTTTCCGGCTGTTCTTTCGATGTTGATCTTCTGTTCATACAGCCACGGATAAGGTGGCATGATGGACCCTGGTGAAGTTGAGGTAGGGTCTAACATGTGATTGAAGTGCCATACACTATTATAGGCACCTCCTACCCTGTGTAAATCCGGCCCCGTACGTTTAGAGCCCCATAGGAAGGGATGATCGTAAACGAATTCCCCTGCTTTAGAATATTCCCCTTTATAACGCACCGTTTCTGAACGGAAAGGCCGCACCATCTGTGTATGGCAGTTGTTACAACCTTCTCTTATATACAAATCGCGTCCGTGTAGCTCCAAGGGGGTGTAAGGTTTCACACTGGCAATGGTCGGTACATTGGATTTGATTAAAAAGGTAGGCACCATTTCCACCACACCGCCAATTAATATGGCCACCAAGACCAGGGAGGTGAAAATCACAGGTTTTCTTTCTAGACGGTTGTGCCAGTAACCGCCCACCATTTTCTTTTTCTCTAGTGCAGGTGCTTCAGCACTTTCCTCAGGAATAAAGGTGCCTTGTTTTGCCGTTTTCACTAGGTTGACCACCATGATGACTGCTCCTGTGAGGTATAAAAGTCCGCCAATGGCGCGCATCATATAAAGGGGTACAATCTGAGTAACCGTTTCCAAGAAATTAGGATACTCTAAAAAGCCTTCTGCATTAAAGTTTTTCCACATTAAACTTTGCACAACACCAGAGGTGTACATGGGTAAGACGTAGACGATGATACCTAATGTCCCTATCCAAAAGTGTACATTGGCTAATTTTGTAGAGAATAATTTCGTACCCCACATTCTCGGAATCAACCAATACAACATACCGAAGGTCAAGAAACCATTCCAACCTAAGCCTCCCACGTGAACGTGAGCAATGATCCAATCCGTAAAGTGGGCAATGGCATTGACACTTTTAATGGATAACAAAGGACCTTCCAAGGTTGACATACCGTAAGCTGTAACAGCAACCACCATAAACTTAAGCACGGGATCTTCACGAACACGATCCCAGGCGCCGCGTAAGGTCAGCAAACCATTGAGCATCCCCCCCCAGGAAGGGGCGATAAGCATAATTGAGAAAACCACCCCGAGAGATTGTGCCCAGTCGGGTAAAGAGGTGTATAGTAAATGGTGTGGACCTGCCCATATGTAAATAAAGATTAACGACCAGAAGTGAATAATGGAAAGTTTATAAGAATATACAGGCCGGTTGGCTGCTTTAGGCAAATAGTAATACATCAAACCCAAAAATGGAGTGGTGAGGAAGAATGCCACTGCATTGTGCCCGTACCACCATTGCACCAATGCATCCTGAACACCGGCATACCAAGAGTAACTTTTAAAAAGGGTCACTGGAATGGCAAAAGAATTGACCACATGCAGTACCGCTACCGTTACGAAAGTGGCAATGTAGAACCATATGGCTACATACATGTGTCGTTCTCTCCGTTTCAAAATCGTTCCGATCATGTTGATACCAAAAACCACCCAAATCAAGGTGATAGCGATATCGATTGGCCACTCCAATTCAGCATACTCTTTTGAAGATGTCATGCCCAATGGAAGGGTAATTGCGGCAGCAACGATAATTAACTGCCAGCCCCAAAAGTGCACGTAGCTCAATAAATCACTGAACATGCGGGCTTTAAGTAAACGTTGCATGGAGTAATACACGCCTGCAAACATGGCATTCCCTACGAATGCAAAAATTATGGCATTGGTGTGTAATGGGCGCAACCGACCGAAGGTGGTGTACTGTATGCCTAAATTTAATTCGGGAAGAAAGAGTTGCGTGGCGATGATAAGGCCCACCAACATACCTACAAGACCGAAAACCACCGTAGCGATGGAAAAATATTTAACGATCTTGTTATCGTACTTAAAATGTTCAAGTTCCATAATTACACTTCTAATGATCAATTTTAAATCGAAGGTAATTGGTGGTAAAAATGTAGTGAATGATACGAATTAGAAAAAAAACTGATATTTGTCATATTCTTGTTTGAAGCTAGTTCAAACTTTGGGTAAGAAGACCATTAGATTTGTTGCAAAAAAACATCTAATCCACTGATTGATTTGTGTTCAAAAAGTGAGTCAAAATGAAGTAATTTTATCATAAAAAAAAGCCCTGTAAAAGGGCTTTTTCATTTAAATGTTTAGACACTCGACCAGGACCTTTGTCCGGGCTGGTATGGAATACATCCTTGGTATTGAACAGGTATAGGGTCGTATCTCATGACTTGCTCACCCACTAATTCAGAAGTAAAATAACTCTGAAAAGTGGCATCAACTATTTGTGTGACAAAATGCGTCTCTAAAAACTGTTCTGATTTCTCACCTACTTCGTTAAATGTAGCTCTGTAATCTTTAAGGATTTGAGGACTTTCATCATATTTCTTGAAATAACCATTGATCACTACCGTCACTTGCTGAGGGGTTGCTTCATTGAATGAAACCTCCTGATTGGCATTCCATTGTTTTACAAATACTTCCATCCCTTTTCGGAAAAAGCTAGCCTCTCGATCATTTTTTATCAAAGCAAACGCTTGGTCTAAATGATTGGCTACTCCTGCTTCTATGGCTCCTGGAGTCGTTGTTTTAGGACAAATCCCTTCACAAATTTTCTCGAGTTGTGCAGCTTCTTCTGAGGACAAAAATACAGGTACCCAGTTTACAGTGGGCTGAGGTGAACAACTTTGCAGGGCTCCAAACAATACGCTGGAGGTAAATAAAGCTGCTGAGCCAAATCCTAGGGTTTTTATTGCTTCTCTTCTTTCCATGTTCTTAAATGTTACCTTTTTTTAATTGATCTACTGCATAATTTGCGGCACGTGCCGTAAAAGCCATGTAACCTAGAGATGGATTATGGCAGGCTGCTGATGTCATAAATGAACCATCTGTGACAAAAACATTTTTAACAGCATGAATTTGATTCCACTTATTCAAAACAGAAGTCTTAGGGTCTCTCCCCATTCTTGCTGTCCCCATTTCGTGAATTCCTAAGCCCATATTTGGCCCATTGTCATAGGTGCCAACATTCTTAAAGCCAGCAGCCTCAAGCATCTCAGCACCGGCAGCCGCCATATCCTTCCGCATTTCATATTCATTTTCATGGAAATTACCTGCATCAAATCGGACTTGTGGTAAGCCCCATTGATCGAGATTATCGTAATCCATATACATATAGTTTTTATGTTGTGGTAAAACTTCACCAAAACCCATAAAGCCCATGGTCCATCCTCCGGGTTCCATCAAAGCATCTTTGATGTTTCCACCTACTCGGCCTTTGCTCATTTCGGCAATAGAGCGCCCCCAACCTTCTCTCGAAGCACTACCTTGGTAGCCATATCCCCTGATAAAGTTTTTCATGTTTGAACTGCCACCTAAGTTGCGAAAACGAGGTATATAAATACCATTGGCTCTCCTGCCTTTGTAGTACTTGTCTTCAAAACCTTCTACCGTAGAATAAGCTCCTACACCCAAATGATGGTCCATGATGTTATGGCCTAATTCACCACTATCATTGCCCATGCCATTGGGGAAACGATCACTTTTTGATTGTAACAAAATGGAGGCCGATGCAATGGCAGAAGCACAAAGAAAAATGACTTTAGCGTAATACTCTGTTGATTCCTTTGTGTTTTGATCGATAACGCGAACACCTGTAGCTTTACCAGATGCTGCATCATACATAACCTCGTGAACAATGGCGTCTGTTTTTATGGTCAGGTTTCCGGTTTCAACTCCTGCCGGTAGCGTAGAAGATAAACTAGAAAAATAGCCTCCATAGGGGCATCCTCTCATGCAACGATCGCGCATCATACACTGTGAACGTCCACCTGAATTTTTGTGGCCCGGTTGGCCTACGGCCAAAGGTTCGGTAAGGTGGGCTGTCCGACCAATGGTCACCCAACGATCATTCCATTTACCTTCCACTTTTTTGGCAAATTCTTTCTCAACGCAATTCATTTCCATTGGAGGTAAAAACTCTCCATCAGGAAGTTGCTTTAAGCCCCTTTTCTGGCCGCTTACACCTATGTATCTTTCTACTTTATCATACCAAGGTTTGATGTCTTTGTAACGTACAGGCCAATCGATTGCAATACCATCTTTTAAATTGGCCTCGAAATCTACATCACTCAGCCGATAACTTTGCCGCCCCCATGTAATGGATCTTCCTCCTAAATGATAACCGCGCATCCAATCGAAGCGTGTATCTTCCTGGTAAGGGTGTTCGCTATCTTTTACAAAGAAATGCCTATGCGCCTCAGCGGTGGTGTAACCTGTACGGTTTTGTTTGGGGTAATGCTCTTCTATTACTTCCTTAGGTGTTTTCCCCCTGTTAGGCAGGTCCCAAGTATCTAAGTTAGCGGTATGATAATCTTTGATATGCTCTACCTTTCGTCCCCTTTCTAAGACTAAGGTTTTCAAGCCATTTTCACTGAGTTCTTTTGCAGCCCAGCCTCCACTGATTCCAGACCCCACTACAATGGCATCATAACGTTGGTCTTGGTTTCTGTTTACATTCATTTGTTTTCCTGTTTTGTTCTCGTCTATTTATTGACACACCAGCGCTAATGAGGTATGAAAAAGAAATATAGGCGATTAGAGCAGAAAAAACAAAGCAATTCTAAGGGACGGTGGAATATGTCCGAGAAAAAGGAAAAAACCTCTAATGCTGCTAGGTCAATACTCGTCTTCGTTGAAGAAAAAGTCCTCTTTGGTAGGGTAATCAGGCCAAATCTCTTCTATATTCTCATAGGGTTGGCCATCGTCTTCTAGCTCCTGTAAATTCTCGACAACTTCCAGCGGTGCACCTGACCTAATGGAAAAATCAATTAATTCATCCTTGGTTGCAGGCCAAGGAGCGTCCTCTAAGTACGATGCTAATTCTAAAGTCCAGTACATCTCGTTTCTGTTTATTGGCGTGCAAAAGAATACAATAAATATTTAAAAATCAAATGCTTGTGCGCAATATTTTTAACATGCCTTTCCTTTATTTCAAGGCTATTTTCAGTTATTTTTTATCTTTTAAATATGTCAAAAGCATATCTTTTACCCGCACCTTCCTTTCTTGTTGTTCCAATTTTTTCCTCAGCACCCCTTCCATAGCCGTATTTGTGTTGAATTTCTCAACATTTTCTTTAAAAGTATTGAGCTCAGCAAGGTCCCTTTCTCTTAATCCATAGAGTAATTTCACCTTCAAATTTTTGCGCGCATGTTCATCCATATCCTTTTTGGCTTTCTTCTGGCATAAGTCTTCCAAGAAGGTCTTTTCTTGGACCAAACCAATCTGCTCAAAAAAAGTATTGGACAATG
This sequence comes from Roseivirga sp., assembly GCA_018402485.1. Taxonomy (GTDB): domain Bacteria; phylum Bacteroidota; class Bacteroidia; order Cytophagales; family Cyclobacteriaceae; genus Roseivirga. Next base: position 164,003 of record JAGYIY010000001.1, read on the forward strand.
TTTTCCGCACCGATTTAGGCACCGCACCCGTATTTTTCCACGCTTTGCGCACTTCTTTCAGATTGACTTCAGGCACTTCTTTTTCATTGGCCACTTTCAACCTATCAATCATGGCCACTTTCAAGGCTAAATTTTCCTTTTCTGAGGAGACCTTTTTCTTTTTGCTTTGCTTTTTCACTTGGGCAAAGGCAGCTTGAATTACTTTTTGAAATTCATCCCAATAGGCTGTATGCTTTTCGGGCTTGAGCTTTCCTAAAGCCTTCCATTCTTCCATGGATTGACTAACAGACTGTTTCAATGCACCTTCATCATGGATTAGTTTCAGTTTCTCAGCACTTTTGATAAAGTCTTTAAAAGCCACTTCCTTCTCAGCCCACATCTTATTCAGGTCTGCATAAAATTCCGACTGCCTGCTAAAAAAATCATCTACCAAGTCTTGAAATTCTGCTTCGATAGCCTCTCTTTGCTCAGCCACCACTGACCCTGTCTTGACCCATTTTTGCTTAATTTCTTTGACTTGTTTGGATGTTGTACTCCAGTCTAAGCCTTTGAGCACTTCTTTAAGCTCTGCCAACAAGGCCGTTTTGATTTGAAGGTTTTTATGACGATTCGCTGCTATATAAGATGCTATATCTTCTTTTAACTTGATTAATGTTTTATGCAAGGCGACAAAATCTCCTAGTCCCTCATAGGCAGGGAGCACCTCCTCTAAAAGATGATTCACCTTCATGAGGTGTGAGCCTTTGTTCTCGTCTTGTTCTGTTTTTTGGGCTAAAGAGTCTACCTGTTGCGCAAGCCTTTGGTAACGCTCCAAATAATAGTTCAGATTTTCTTGATCTGATGGCTTAACATTTTTAAGCTCCAAAGGTGGGAAGTCTAAAAAAGACTCTCGATACATTTTACCGTCTTTAACCAAACCGAATGATGGGTTCTCCACTATAATTTTATTTCTTGAAAATGCGAAAATAGGTAATTCCATGCAGAGGCCTGCAATCATGCTTATTTTTTAGCATATTTGAAAAAATTCTTTCAACCTATGAGCGATCAGAAAATCATATTTTCCATGGCGGGAGTTTCTAAAACCTATCCGCCTCAAAAGCAAGTACTTAAAAACATCTATCTCTCCTTTTTCTATGGTGCAAAAATTGGTGTACTCGGACTGAATGGATCCGGTAAATCTTCCTTACTTCGCATCATAGCTGGAGTAGATACAGCTTATAATGGGGAGGTAGTTTTTTCCCCTGGATACTCAGTAGGTATGTTGGAGCAAGAGCCTCAATTAGATGCCGAGAAAACCGTGAAAGAAGTAGTAGAAGAGGGAGCCGGAGAAGTGGTGGCACTTTTGAAAGAGTTTGAGGAAATCAATATGAAATTTGCCGACCCCGCTGTTTTGGCTGATGGAGATGCGATGAACCAACTGATTGAAGAACAGGGAAAAGTACAAGAGAAACTAGACCAAAATAACGCTTGGGACTTAGACTCCCGTCTCGAAAGAGCCATGGATGCTTTGCGAACTCCGCCTTCAGATGCGCTTATTAAAAACCTTTCCGGTGGAGAAAAGAGAAGGGTAGCCTTGTGCCGACTTTTGATTCAGGAACCTGATGTGTTACTGCTCGATGAACCGACCAACCATTTGGATGCTGAATCTGTCCACTGGTTAGAACAACACCTAAAACAATATAAAGGAACGGTTATCGCTGTTACACATGATAGATATTTCTTGGACAATGTAGCAGGATGGATCCTTGAACTCGACCGGGGTGAAGGCATTCCTTGGGAGGGCAACTATTCTTCGTGGCTGGAACAAAAACAGCGAAGGCTAAAGGATGAAGAAAAAACGGAATCTAAGCGTCAGAAAACTTTACAGCGTGAATTAGAATGGGTACGCATGTCACCCAAAGGCCGACAGTCTAAAGCTAAAGCTCGATTAAGTGCCTATGACAAATTGGTAGGAGAAGCGGGAAGGCAACAAGAAGAAAAATTAGAATTATACATCCCGCCAGGTGAGCGTTTGGGTAGCAAGGTCATTGAGGCCCATGATGTTTCCAAAGCCTTTGGAGATAAACTGCTTTATGAAAAACTCTCTTTCACTCTGCCTCAAGGCGGTATTGTTGGTGTTATAGGACCAAATGGTGCCGGTAAAACCACCTTGTTTAACATGATTACGGGCAAAGAAAAACCTGATGTGGGGGAATTTGTTGTGGGGCCTACGGTGGAAATCGCTTATGTAGATCAAGAGCATATCCAACTAGACCCTGAAAAAACAGTTTGGGAAGTTATCTCTGAAGGGAATGAACTAATCCAATTGGGAGGTAAGGAAATGAACTCGCGTGCCTATGTCAGTAAATTCAATTTCAATGGCAGCGATCAGAACAAAAAAGTTAAGGAGCTTTCGGGTGGTATGCGCAACAGGGTACACTTGGCGCTTACCTTAAAACAAGGTGCAAATTTACTTTTGCTCGATGAGCCTACAAATGACTTAGATGTAAATACATTACGAGCCTTAGAAGAAGGTTTAGAAAACTTTGGTGGTTGTGCTGTGATCATTTCTCACGATCGTTGGTTCCTAGACCGTATTTGTACACACATCTTGGCCTTTGAAGGCAACTCGCAAGTATATTGGTACGAAGGTTCTTTCACGGATTACGAAGAAAACCGTAAAAAACGCATGGGTGACAAAGCACCTGAGCGGATCAGATATAAAAAATTGGGGTAATGGCTTGATTTTTGTTATAACTGTGTTTGTTGAAGGAATGATTGAAAAATCTTAGCCTTTACATATGTCATTCTAATTGTTGTAATGAAGTATGATCAAAAAAATTAAAAAAGTCAGGAGGCACACAATGAAACAAGCATTTTACATATTAATGGCGCTACATTTCGCCACAATTAATTTAAACGCGCAAGGAGGCGGATCTGGAGGGACACAACTATCCGGGGACGTTGCCATCAACATTCGTGAAGGAGGGGCTGGCAAAACATTTATCAGAAATAGAATTCCAGTTGATGAATACATTGATTATCAACCTTATTTGTTTAATAATTCTCGTTATGGAGAGGTGAAATTGCTTGATGGCACCCTAAAAACTGGAATGTACATTTACAATCTAGATACGGAAAGTTTAGAGAATACCGAAACAGATGAACTTATTCAATGGAACATAGTGGAGAGTTTTCACTTCCCAAAAACCGACAATGAAGAAGCCATACAGTTTTCAAACATGAAGCTTATTTGGCCTGAGGGGGAGTATGGAGGTTTTTTACAAGATGTGAAGTCATCGCCTTTTGTTAAAGTCAAACATTATCTAGAATATTTTCCGCCAAATTGGAATCCATCTACACAAATGGGCAGTAAAGATGCTCGCGTCGAGGCCCAAAGTCAAGCTTATTTAAAAGTAAATAAGCAATGGATTGAGATTCCAGATACAAAAAATAAATTTTTTGAAATGTTTGGGTCGCTTTCAGAAGATTTGAGAACATATGCCCGTAAAAATCGACTTAAGGTACGGAACATTGAAGATGTAGGTAAAATGGTGATGTGGGTAGCTAAAAATGGTAAATAACCTCTTGCTTTACTTCTGGGTGTAAACTCAGTGCTACAGGACATGTTCTACCTATTCTTTTGATGCGTTCACGCTGCTTTTCATTAAGTGCACAGTTGTCCCAATAAAAATTGATATGAACGATAGCAATCCTCCTAGGGTTTGCTGCCATGATTTTTTCTGTTTCCAGGTGCATACCCGACATATCCCAGCCCTCAGCCTCACCTGCAATTGCCATTACAGTCATCATACAGGTACCCAAAGCCATGGCCAGGGTATCTGTGGGAGAAAAAGCCTGCCCTTTCCCATTGTTATCCAGTGGGGCATCGGTGATGATAAAACTTTTGGAGGGCAAGTGTTCTGAGTGCGTACCTAATTGTCCTGTATAACGTGTTTTAATAGAATGCATAAACTAAGCTCTCATTTTTTTCGTTAAGTTAGCATTAAGAAAAACGATTATCACAATCTATGGCTAAAATCAGCCGCTTTTTACTCATTTCACTCCTCACATTTGGAGGACATCTAGCTTTCACTCAAACGATTACCCAATTCATCGATGAGGAATACACCGTGGAAAATGTATTTGGTATTACCAAAGCTACCCATGGGGGGTTCATTAGTGGTTTCATGTTCCGACATTCACGTGCTTTAAGTGAAAAGGATTTGATGCATTATGGCATAGAGATCGTAAACATCAAACACCCAAAAGAAACAAAAGAAACAACCTTTACTGGATCCTCTTTTGTTTTTGGCAAATCTAATTATCTCTACAGTATAAGACCTGTATACGGGCGTGAAAAAATCCTCTTTAAAAAAGCACCTCAACAAGGAGCAAGGGTGACGGGTTTGTTGGCTGCTGGCCCAACTTTTGGTTTAGAAATCCCTTATTTTATTCAAACACGAACGGGCAATAAAGAACAATACGATCCTCAAAACCCAAGACATGCCCGACCATTTATTCAGGGCAGTTCAAGTCCACTAAAAGGTTTAGGGCAAACCCAGATTGTCTTGGGAGGACATTTAAAAGCAGCGCTCACCTTCGAAACGAATTCGACCAAACGGAGGGTGTTTGGCGTCGAAGTGGGTTTTACGCTAGATGCCTATACCCGTGAAATCAACATCATACCTGAAGCTGAAAACAAAAGCACATACACCTCTGCTTATTTTGGAATTTACTTTGGTAAGAGAAGATAAGCCAAGACTCCCCTTTTTTGGAACCTTTCCCTTACCTTTGTGTTATCATTTTTGAAGAAATAAATTATGATTGAACTGCCAGTAGTATCTCAAGAACCAAAAACCACCAAGAGGACAAAGCCGGATTGGTTGCGTGTTAAATTACCTATCGGTAAAGAATACGCCAAGGTTCGAAAACTTGTGGATGAAAATAAATTGAACACCATCTGCGAAAGTGGTAATTGTCCCAATATGGGCGAATGCTGGGGTGCAGGTACCGCTACCTTTATGATTTTGGGTAATGTTTGTACGCGTTCATGCTCCTTTTGTGCAGTAGCTACGGGAAGGCCTCCTGAGTATGATGAAGAGGAACCACAAAGGGTGGCAGAAGCCATCAAAACCATGGGTGTAAAGCATGCTGTAATTACTTCGGTCAATCGAGATGAATTAAAAGACCGAGGTGCCGAAATCTGGTACCAAACGGTAGTAAAAACAAAGGCATTAAGTCCACAGACGACTATTGAAACATTAATACCGGACGTTAAAGGTAATTGGGATGCTTTATATCGCATGATAGATGCCGGACAAGAAGTAGTTTCTCATAACATGGAAACCGTAAAATCATTATACCGGCCCGTGCGACCACAGGCGAAGTACGACAGAAGTTTAGAGGAATTGAAACGTATTAAAGATTATGGGAAGCGATCTAAATCGGGTGCCATGCTAGGTTTGGGTGAAACAGATGACCAAGTTTTTGAATTAATGGATGATTTAGTAGCCGTAGGTTTGGATATTTTAACCTTAGGCCAATACCTACAACCTACCAAAAGACACCATGAAGTAATTGAATATGTTCATCCGGATAAATTTGCGTTTTTCAAGGAAGAAGGCTTGAGCAGAGGTTTGAAATATGTGGAATCTGGACCTCTTGTAAGGTCATCGTACCATGCAGAACGACATGTGAATGTTTAATGGATAAGCATTTTTTTTCGACACAAAAAAATTACAAGCCATAAGTAATGGTTCATCCAATTTTTGAGAGGTTTGGCATTCTGCATGACGCGGTATGCCTGAACTTAAACCTTCATCTTTAACCTCATCTCCGATCAAAAAATTTTCGCCCTAAAAAAAAAAGGCCACCCAAGGGCAGCCTTTTTTGTTTTCTTAGCAAGTATGCTTAAGCCATTGCTTCTTCCTCCACATATTCAGAAACAGGAATGCAGCTACACATGAGGTTTCGATCCCCATAGGCAGAATCAATTCTACTCACCGTTGGCCAGAATTTAGCTTCTTTCACATATGGAGCCGGATAAACAGCCTTTTCTCGTGAATAAGGTCTTTCCCACTGTCCTTCCAAAACAATGGCCGCTGTATGCGGAGCATGCTTCAAGACATTGTCTTTTTCATTGGCCACACCTTCTTCAATTTCTCGAATTTCAGCCCGAATACTTAACAAGGCATCGCAAAAACGATCGAGCTCTGCTTTCGATTCAGACTCCGTAGGTTCAATCATAACCGTACCTGCAACAGGAAAAGAGACTGTTGGCGCATGGTAACCGTAGTCCATCAATCGCTTAGCAATGTCCTCAACCTCGACATTTTGTGCTTTAAATGCACGGCAGTCTACAATCATTTCATGTGCAGCATACCCATTTTTACCTGTATATAAAATACGAAATTCCTTTTCGAGACGTGTCTTTATATAATTCGCATTCAAAATCGCCATTTTGGTAGCGTTAGTCAAACCTTCTGCCCCCATCATGGCAATGTAGGCATAAGAAATGGTCAGAATACTCGAGCTTCCCCAAGGTGCTGCTGAAATAGAAGTAATGGGTTGTTCATTGGCTGTTTCAATGACCGCACTTCCTGGTAAAAAGGGAGCTAAGTGGGACGCCACTCCTATAGGCCCCATACCTGGTCCTCCACCGCCATGCGGGATACAAAAAGTCTTGTGCAAGTTAAGATGACAAACATCAGCACCAATGATTCCGGGGCTTGTAAGTCCTACTTGGGCATTCATATTGGCTCCATCCATGTACACTTGGCCACCATGCTGATGGATTAGTGCGCACATTTCTTGAATACGTTCTTCGAATACACCATGCGTAGAAGGGTAAGTAACCATCATGGCGGCCAGGTTTTCGCTATGAGCCTCCACCTTCGCTTTTAAATCATCAAAATCAATATTACCCATCTCATCGCACTGCACCAAAACCACTTTCATCCCGGCCATTACAGCCGACGCAAAGTTTGTACCATGGGCAGAAGTGGGAATAATGGCAATATCTCTATGCGATTCGCCTCTATTTTCGTGATAAGCCCGAATAACCATCAAGCCAGCATATTCGCCTTGCGCACCAGAGTTTGGCTGTAACGAAACATCTGCAAAGCCTGTAATTTCAGACAACCAATCTACCAGATCATTGAACATCATATGATACCCTCTTGTCTGATACTTGGGTGCAAAAGGATGAATGTCTCCAAATTCCGGCCAAGTGACGGGAATCATTTCCGAAGTGGCATTCAGCTTCATGGTACAAGACCCCAAAGAGATCATGGAATGCACAAGAGACAGGTCTTTATTCTCTAATTTTTTGATGTAGCGCAGCATTTCGTGCTCCGACTGGTATTGATTGAAAACCGGATGTGTCATAAAATCTGATGTGCGCTCCATATCGGCAGGCACCTCTACTTGCAAATCTGATGCTTCACCCTCCAAATCAAAGGTATTCTTTTCGCCAATGGCTTCGGCAAAAACGTCGAGTAATACCTGTACATCTTCCACGCGCGTGGTTTCATCTACAGAAATACCAATATCACCATTTTCAAAATAACGGAGATTCACTTCATTTACCTCTGCAATGTTTTTGATCTTGTCGGACAAAGGCAGTTCGCATGGCACCTTGAGGGTATCGAAATAATGCTTATTCTCTTGTTCGAAACCTAAGGACAACAAACCTCTTTCAAGAAGCTGGGCAAAGCCATGGATTTTATAAGCAATGTGTTTGATGCCCTTAGAACCATGGTATACTCCATACATGCCGGCCATCACCGCCAACAGTACTTGAGCTGTACAAATGTTTGATGTAGCTTTCTCTCTTCGGATATGCTGCTCACGTGTTTGCAATGCCATTCGGTAGGCTTTGTTGCCATGGGCATCTATCGATACACCAATGATTCTACCGGGGATTTGTCTTTTGAATGCTTCACGCGTAGCAAAATAGGCCGCATGCGGTCCACCATACCCCATGGGTACGCCAAAACGCTGAGAAGTACCCACCACAGCATCTGCACCCAATTCTCCCGGAGCCTTGAGAATGGCCAAAGCCATTAAGTCAGCAGCCACCGTTACATAAACATTGTGCTCTGTCGCACTGGCTATGAGTGATTCATGGTTGATGACCTTACCATCTCCTGCAGGGTACTGAAGCAAAACACCATAAACATCTTCTCGTGTCAGGTCGAGCTCTTCAATTTTACCTACTTCCAAATGAATGCCCACCGGCAAAGCCCTGGTCTTGAGTACATCTAAGGTTTGAGGGAAAATATTTTCGTCTACAAAAAATGTATCCGCATCCTTCTTTTCTTTTTTACGCATGCCTGCAAACATGGTCATGGCTTCAGCAGCGGCTGTACCTTCATCGAGCAAAGACGCATTGGCAATTTCCATGCCCGTTAGATCCATAACCATGGTTTGGAAGTTCACAAGAGCCTCTAAACGACCTTGAGCAATTTCAGCTTGGTAAGGTGTATAGGCCGTGTACCATCCCGGATTTTCAAGTACATTGCGCTGAATGACGGCAGGTACAATGGTGTTGTAGTACCCCATGCCGATGTAGGATGTGAACATACGGTTTTGGGCAGCGATGTGACGCAGGTCTTTCATGAACTGAAATTCTGACTTGGCTTCGGGTAAATTCAGTGGTTTCCTCAACCTGATTTTTTCCGGAACGGTAGCCGAAATCAAGGCATCCAAACTTTCCACACCAATGGTGTTCAGCATCTCCTTCACCTCTTCAGGTGTGGAACCGTTGTGACGGTCTTCAAATTTTTGTGTCTTTCTTAAATCGATCCTAGTCATATCGCCATTTATATTGTAAACCCTGCTTGCTTTTAATCTTTCGCAAAGGTAAGCAGACGCTTGTAAATTATCGTCTCGCTTATCCGAAAATCCTACCGTTATTCATGCAGCTTTCTCCCTTGTTCAGAAAAAAGATTAGCTTTACCGGATTAAAGAATTGTAACCATAAAATGTTTTAAAAATGAGGAAATTAATTTTCAGTGCCTGGGCACTTTTGCTGATTGGAAGTCTCGCTTTAGCGCAAGATGCCACAGCAGTGAAATATGGTAATACCATTACCCCCGAAGACATGAGGGCTAAGCTTACCGTTTTGGCCTCCGATGATTTCGGTGGGCGAGAAACCGGAACCGAAGGACAGAAAAAAGCATCTCGCTTTTTGGAAGACTTTTACAAGAAAATTGGCTTAGCAGGCCCTGTTGATGGTACCTACCGTCAGAAATTTAGTCTTTACCAAGCAGATTGGTCGGAAGTGTACATTCACGATGGTAAAAACAAAAAAATGAATGGTGATGAATTCATTTTCTTAGGCAATGCAGATATGGATAAAGAAATGCGCTTAAACACCGTCTTCGTTGGTAAAGTGACTGAGGACACTGACTTTTCTGCCATAGCAGACAAAGGCGTTGTGGTGGTTGGTGCCAATAGAAATCAATTGGCTAAACTTCGCGAAGAAGGTGCTAAAGCTATTTTCGTGGTGAACGAAAACGATGAACGTTTCAAGCAAATGCTACCGAGACAAGCACGCTCCGCCATTCAAGGGCGCATGACCTTTGACAATGGAAGCGATGCTGCTGAAAGCATTGTTTTTTATGTAACACAGCAATTAGCCGCAGACTTGCTGAAAGTAGATACGGAAGAAATGCTGGCTGCGATAGATAGCCCTTCTGATGTAAAAGAACGCAAAGTGCGTTTTCAAGTGAAGAAAAACATCAATGAGATTGCTACTGAGAACATGGTAGCCTTTTTGGAAGGTACAGATTTGAAAGACGAGGTTTTGGTCATTTCTTCTCACTTCGACCATATTGGTCAAAATGAAGATGGCACAGTGATCAACAACGGTGCAGACGATGACGGATCGGGCACAACAGGTGTAATGGAAGTAGCAGAAGCTTTTGCTCAGGCAGCCCAAGACGGTGTGCGACCACGCAGAAGCATTTTGTTTATCAACGTTACAGGAGAAGAAAAAGGACTATTAGGTTCGGCTTACTATGCTGACAATCCTTTGTTCCCTATTGAAAAGACTGTAAATAACTTGAACATTGACATGATTGGCCGTGTAGATCCGGAGCATGAAGAAAGTGGCAACAGAGATTATGTGTACGTGATTGGTTCAGAAAAACTTTCGAGTCATTTAAAGATCATTTCTGAATATGCCAACATTACGTATACCGGTTTGGATTTGGACTACCGCTTTGATGATCCGGATGATCGTAATAGGTTTTACTACCGATCTGACCATTACAACTTTGCGAAAAAAGGCATTCCGATTATTTTCTATTTCAATGGTGTGCACCCCGATTATCACCGCCCTACGGATACGGTAGATAAAATCACCTTTGATGTAATGGCCAAAAGAGCCCAGTTGGTATTTCATACCGCTTGGATTTTAGCCAACAGAGATGAGAGAACTCCGGTAGACAAAGAAGACGATATGGAATACAATCGTTAAGTTGCTTACTTACAAGAATTTAAAAGCCATTTGCCTTTAGGTGAATGGCTTTTTTATTGAGGATTAGGTTCACACAAAACCCACAAAGAATCGCCACGCAAAGAACGCAAAGCAATATATTGGTGGTTATTAGCGCCCTTTTCCTTTCAAAAACGATTATTTAATACCCCTCCTTAATCCGTCACCATCCATGGAAATAACAGACTCTTTAGCCCATCTTAAGCCAGTATGGCCATGAGTTGAAAAACTTTTTAACCTATTGCTTGCTATTTATATTACTTATCCTGTATATTAGTGCTTTATACTAAGGGTATAGATTCTATTTTTGGTTATCCTCATTCGTAATTTTTGTCATGACTGAGCCAACTTATGCTGCCAATCCATTAAAAATTTCATTGCTCCTCGCTCTGTTTATTATCACTGCATGCTCTGATGTTTTTAATTAAGTTTCACCTCAAAAAACAAGAACTGTCCGATCCGTTAATGTAGCAGACATTCCCCAGGCGGTTCAACATCTGGGTACTGTCTTGGGCAGCAACCCAGATGTAATTCGAAGTAGTGCAAACAATGGCCAAGCAACCGACCTCAATATCGATTGGTCGCAAATAATGGAATTGGTAGATACTTAAGCGCAAACCAATTATACCATTGCCCTAAAAGACACCGCCAATGCCCCTTATGTTTTTCATAACTTAGTGATAGGTAAAACAGCCGATGGCCATTTCAAAAGGCCTTATGTAGTAACTTACACCATGAGCGATGCTTTTAAAGCAGAATACGACCGAACACAATCTATTGCTGATTTCGAGGGTACAGCATCTATTCGTTATATCAGCAATGGTCTTAGCAATGGCAACAAAGGTTCAGCCAATTTAAATCAACCTTTGGGGAGTATTAATCAGAACAATGATTGCAATAGGGATATAGGAGTTGGCGGTGAGGATGATCCTCCAAATTTAGATGATGACATTGGTTATATTTGTACATCTACTCTTGTATGGGTTGATTCATACGTTACAGCTGACCCGGAAGGAGGTAAATATGATGTCATCTTTCATTCCGACTATCAAGTAGTGGTTTGGGAATGTCGAATTTCTTTTGGTTCTACCGCAAACGGTTCTGATCCATGTAATAATGATTCTCCTGAAGAAATAGCCATGATTGACCCGAATAAACCCTGCCCGGCAGATGCCTTGAAAAATATGAAGATCGCAGCAACAGCAGGGCAAGGTATCAATGGCGGTAGGTATGGCGCACATAGAGACGGAGAAAACGGACCTGGCATCCATAAAGGATTTGATGCAGGCGGTAATATAAACGACCCTGTATTTGCAACCCATAAAGGCACGGTAATTGCTGCTTTGGATGGGATACAACCAAACACTCATGGCGGTCGAGATTTTGGTAACTATATTATCATAGCATCTGAGATCAATGGCAAAACCTATTGGATTTTATACGCACACTTAAATAGTATAAATGTAACTACGGGAGAAATAGCTGCCGGACAAAAAATCGGACAAATTGGAAAAACGGGAAATGCCTCCGATGAAAGAAATACCGATCCGTATGGAATTTTAACTCCTGTAAACCCACATGTACATATGGATTTTAGGGTTTTTGAAGAAGGAGTAAACTTCAATGACTTGGGTACAGAAAATCCAGAAAACTTCTTTAACACCAAATTTGATCAACAAGGTAACCCCATTAAAAATGAAAACTGCTTATAATATGAAAACTCTAATACTATTTTTTTGCATCGCTTTGGCCATTACAAATGTGCAATGCCAAACAATAGAATGTAGCGAATCCTATAAAATTGATAATCAAATATGCATCGATGACATTAAAGGGGTCAGTGAAGTCAGTGAAGTCATTAGCAAACTCAGTGATATAGAATTTGAGCAAACCTATATTGAAGACATTGTAGGTGATCGGATTTTTTAGAGGGAGAGGGCATAAAAATATTATACACTGATTACGGCGCTCCCGGTTTTTTGATGAGTTTAATGGATATCACATCAAACCAACACTTTCTATATGATACAATAAATGAAGTTGAAATAAGGGTTGGGCAGCGTAAAACAGAAGCAATGATAAATTCTCTTAGCTACATGTCTAAAGAATTTAGACACTATTCTATTGAAATTGATAAAGATGAAATAATCACTAAAATAAAAGTAAGTTTTCGCTATACCTAAATAGCTAAACCTTGCCTCCAGCTGATCAAACAATGACCAAGCAACCGACCTCAATATCGATTGGTCGCAAATAATGGAATTGGTAGATACTTTAGGGCAAACCAATTATACCATTGCCCTAAAAGATACCGCCAATGCCCCTTATATTTTTCATAACTTAGTGATAGGCAAAACAGCCGATGGCCATTTGAAAAGGCCTTATGTAGTAACTTACACCATGAGCGAGGCTTTTAAAGCAGAATACGACCGAACGCGATCTATTGCTGATTTCGAGGGTGGTATAACCATGCGTTACCTTAAAGATGGTTTGTCTGGTAGCAAAAGAGGATCTGCTAATATCGACTCGGAAAGAGGGGTAATAGACAATAACGATCCTTGCAACCGAGACATATCCCCACCAAGCCCCACAGGTGGTGGAGGCGGTAGAGATTTTACACTCCCACCGGACTACCAATTTAAGTGGGTATGTGATTGGGAATGGATAGATTTTGAAACAACCTCGGATGGTATCTGGTATGATGCCAACGGTATTCTTACCGTGGGAGTTTCAGCCAAAAAATCAATACTTTCTTGGGAATGTGGTTTTGAACAGTCAAGCAGCGTAGTTTCAGGAAGTGACCCCTGCAACCCAAAAGATGAAATTGCTGTAATTGACCCGAATAAACCCTGCCCGGGAGATCCGGTTAAAAATCCAGAAATAGCAGCTCAACCGGAGGAAGCATCCGGTAAACCAGGTGGCCTCTTTTCAGATAAATTTCGTAAAGAAAGTATTAATGGTGCACTTGTTTCAAAAATTCATTCAGGTTTGGATGTTAAAGGAAATCCGGGTGATGCAATCTATTCTATGACCTCGGGTAAGGTTTCTTATGTAGGATACAAGCCACAATCATTTGGCCACCATATAACAGTTACATTTCTGCTGAATAGAGAATCTCATACGGTTTTATATGCGCACCTTCAAGCGCAGAACTTACCAAAAGTTGGGGAAAGTATAAACACAGGTGACATTGTTGGCATCTCAGGGAACTCCGGAAATATTGTAAGATCGAAGGGAGAACACCATGTACACATAGAACTTTGGAAGGGTGCCTACACTTGGAATAAAAATGAGAAAGGCAACTTAGAAAGGTCTCGACCCAACCACTTAGACCCAAGAATTATTTTGGGTACGAAATTTGACGATAATCTAGAACCGATAAAAAATAACTGTAATTAGCCATGAAAACAATCATCTTAATTCTTTATAGCTTTTTTTTAATCCATCATACTTTTGCACAGAGAGTATCCTTTGATGAATTTGAGCAAATGAAAGTCAATAACCAGCTTTCCTTAGATCAACTTTTGCAATCGGATTCACCACATCAATTGATTGAGCATGAGTTAAATATAAAGTTTAATATTGACTGTAATACATCACCTATTGGTGAAACCTGTTATTACACAATAAATGGTATATACCTAGACGAATGGGATGGTGTGTTTACAGAATTTAATAATTCAAACCCTTCCTATCATTTATATTTTGGTAGTAAAGTCATTAAAATAGGTGAGAGTAAGAATTCTGTTTTGTCTCAGTTTGATAAAGCTCCTGCCATGGAAAAGCTTTACACAGATAATAAAGAAAACAAAACTTATATCTACTTATCATGGTATGTTGGTCAGGCTACTCACACTTATATTAAATTTTACTTTGATACAAATACGCAAAAACTCGTGAAATACGGGTTAATTGATATCCTGAATTAAGATGCCTTCTAAAAACAATTAGGTTAGTCACTACGGACCTGGCATCCATAAGGGATTTGATGCAGGGGGTAATAGACAATAACGATACTTGCAACCGAGACATATCCCCACCAAGCCCCACAGGTGGTGGAGGTGGTAGAGATTTTACACTCCCACCGGACTACCAATTTAAGTGGGTATGTGATTGGGAATGGATAGATTTTGAAACAACCTCGGATGGTATCTGGTATGATGCCAACGGTATTCTTACCGTGGGAGTTTCAGCCAAAAAATCAATAATTTCTTGGGAATGTAGTTTTGAACAGTCAAGCAGCGTAGTTTCAGGAAGTGACCCCTGCAACCCACAAGATGAAATTGCTGTAATTGACCCATCCTGTCCTGATGGCTATGTAAAAAATAAATTTGGAGAATGTGTTAAAGACTGTAGCACAACCAAACAGGAACTAGCAAAAGTATTCACAATAACGAGTAATGAAAAATTAGAGGAAATTGCAAATACTATTAATAAGTATGCCAAGGATTTTGATATCGATACGGATGCGGAACTTCAACACTTTTTAGCTCAAGCAGCACATGAAAGTCAAAAATATAATGGTGAACACTTCGAAGCATTTGAAGAAAATCTTAATTATAAAATTACCAAATTAGGAACTTCTGAATTTGAGTCATATTTCAACCCAAGTTCTAATCCATATGCAGACCCCTCAAAAGCTAATCCGAATGATTTCAAAAGAGCTGACAAACCAGAATATGCAAAACCAGAGAAACTGGCTAATTATGTTTATTACGATGCCAAAAGACGTAAAACAAGCCAACTTGGTAATACAGAGTATGGAGACGGATATAAGTACCGTGGCAGAGGGATTATGCAATTGACAGGAAAGTATAATTACGACAGATTTAACAACTATTACAAAAAGAATTACGATGACTCTGTTGATCTATTGAGCAACCCTGATTTACTTTCAACCGATTTAAAATTAGGTGTTTTGAGTGGTCTTTGGCATTTTAAAACCAATGTTATGGGCAAAAAAGCCATTACATCGGAAACATCTGTTAAGGAGGTATCTCGTTTGGTAAATGGTGGTAAAAATGGTCTTCAAGATCGAATCAATTTATTTAATAAAGTTAAACAATTAATAACCTGTTTATGATGAAAAATAGTTTAAAATTACTCATTCTATTAGTACTGATTTCTGTAAGCCTAATGGCCATTAGTGCCATTAATCAAGACGATCCCGCCCAAAAAATCATTGGTACTTGGATTGCCGAGGGTTCAACTTTCAATCAGAGAGATGTTTATAAGTCTAATGGTATTTATGAGTCTTACTTCGAGAATAAGATAGATAAAACCTATAGATATTCACTTTCTAAAGAGAAATCTGTTGACGGTACATTAACTTTTGATGTCTTAACTTTAACTAATATTAATGATTCAGATGACGTCTATATTTATGTGATTGATGCTTTGACAGACAAAGTAATGAGACTTGAATGGGAGGAAAGACCGGGGAAATATTTACTCTATCATAAATATAAGTAAGTAGTGCTGGCTTTCTATTTAGAAACATATGCCACAAGTATGTCTTAGAATATTTGAAGTTTAGGTTTCACGCAAAGCTCGCGAGGAATAGGCTCGCAAAGAACGCAAAGCAGAATCTTGGTGCCCTTAGCGGCCTTGGCGATTTATTTTTTTACCGCAAAGCAATATATTGGTGGTTATTAGCGCCCTTTTCATTTCAAAAACGATTATTTAATACCCCTCCTTAATCCGTCACCATCCATGGAGGTAACAGACTCTTTAGCCCATCTTAAACCAATATGGCCATGAGTTGAAAAACTTTTTAACCTATTGCTTGCTATTTATATTACTTATCCTGTATATTAATGCTTTATACTAAGGGTATAGATTCTATTTTTGGTTATTCTTATTCGTAATTTTTGTCATGACTGAGCCAACTTATGCTGCCAACCCATTAAAAATTTCATTGCTCCTCGCTCTGTTTATTATCACCGCATGCTCTGATGTTTTTAATGAAGTTTCACCTCAAAAAACAAGAACTGTCCGATCCGTTAATGTGGCAGACATTCCCCAGGCGGTTCAACATCTGGGTACTGTCTTGGGCAACAACCCAGATGTAATTCGAAGTAGTGCAAACAATGACCAAGCAACCGACCTCAATATCGATTGGTCGCAAATAATGGAATTGGTAGATACTTTAGGGCAAACCAATTATACCATTGCCCTAAAAGACACCGCCAATGCCCCTTATGTTTTTCATAACTTAGTGATAGGTAAAACAGCCGATGGCCATTTCAAAAGGCCTTATGTAGTAACTTACACCATGAGCGAGGCTTTTAAAGCAGAATACGACCGAACACAATCTATTGCTGATTTCAAAGGACAAGTAACCATACAATACCTTAGCAGTGGTGTGCTTAACCACAAAGAAGGTTCGGCTAATCTTAGCCAACAAAGCAGTACCTCAAATACCAATGATCCTTGCCCTGATAAAACCATTCAGATAAACAAGGGCGGAGGAGATGGAGGCGGAGGAAATAACAATGACCGTGATCCGCCTAATCTTGATGACAATACTGGCCAAATGTGCATTTTTTATTGGATAGATTTTCATGATACTTCCGGAGAAAATACAGGAGTTATGGAATATACTATATCGGCTACACAATCCATTTTATATATAGATTGTTTTAATATTGGCAGTACAGCAAGCGGAACCCAGCCCTGTGATGAACAAGCAGAATTTGCGGTGATTGACCCGAATAATTGTAAAATCATCGAGCTAGAACCAGGTTTCTTTGTTAATTCATGTGAAGATGATGGTGAGAATATACTTATTGATTGGTTAAAAACAAATGCAGATTTTAACCCATGTGAACTTTTACTCGTAATTCAGTTTCCATTTGAAGCCTATGAAATATATAAAAATAAGCACATAGCAGAAAGAATGACGATTCAAGTAATTGGTTACAATGGTCGAAATGATTGTTCTGACGCCTTCCGGCATGCTTTTTTTAACGCCATTAATGCACGGGATACAAATTCAGCAATTGCTGATATTTTTGGCAAAGCACATGAGTGCGGGACACCAGAAAGTTTACATCAAGAACAATCTATGGATATCTATAATAATTCGGTAGGAAATAAGATTGGAACACATAATAAGAGTGCCAGTGATGAAGAAATAGCAGCATTAATTTACAATTCAATAAAAGAAGGAGCGTTAAAAGTTTTTAAAAATCCAATTGATTCAAATTCAGAATTAATATCATCAAAAGTATGTCAATGAATTCCGGCAAAATATTTATATTTATAGTGTTCATTGCATACTTTCACTCTTGCAATCCTCTGACTCATTCAGCAACAGAGGAGTTTTTGATCACGGATTTTAGCCAACCCATAGAAAAGAAAATCAAATTTCACATCGATTCGCTTGTGAAGAAAAAGCAAAAAGATGAGCCCATCAATGGAGTTTATAAAGCAAGACTTTGTGTTACTGGCTCGGTTGACGGAGTGGTGTCTATAATACAATTTGGAAATACGTACAAGGTACGTGACATGGTTGATGAGTGTTATGTTCATGATCATTACGATAACATGTATGCGTTAGATATTTTTGCTGAAAACAAGCAGACTAAGGGAGAATTAAACTTTAAAATAACCATCTATTACTAATCATCTACAAACATTTTTGCCCCTACCGCGCACAAAAAAGCCCTCCTTACCAAGTAAAGAGGGCATTTCAATTGCAGTGATGGCCACCTACTTCTCCATTAATGCTGTACTTCTTTTGATAAAATCTGTCAGGTCTTTGCCTTCTAGCAGGCCTTGCGATAGCATGGCCAAATCAAATGCTTGTTTGGCGATACCTTCTTTGGCTTCATCGGCTTTTGCTTTCAAAATCTTATCGGCCAACTTGTGGTTACCATTCACGGTGACATCATAATTATCGGGCATATTCCCGAACATATTGAAGCCTCCACCTCCACCGGTAGCTTGCATTTCCTTCATTCTGCGCATAAACTCAGGCATGGTCACCGCTACGGGCGCATCGTCAGGAGACAAAGGTTCGACCGACACTTTGAAAGTTTCTTTTCCAATGGCTTTTTCAAATACCCCTTTCAGGCTTTCTCTTTGTTCATCGGTTAAAACCAGTTCTTTCTTTTCGTCCTTGTCAATGAGCTTATTTAAGTTGTCAGCATCCACGCGTTTGATTTGCGTTTTCTCCAACTTCATTTCCATGTGATTAATGAAGTGGCTATCGATGGGTGAATCGAATACCAATACATCGTAGCCCTTGTCTTTTGCTGAGGTAACAAATGCATCTTGTTTGGCCGGATCAGAGGCATAAAGCCAAATTTTATTTTGATCCTTATCGGTTTGATTAGCCTCAATCTGCTTGCCGTATTCCTCTAAATTAAAAAACTTACCCTCAATGTTTTTCACTAAAACATAGTCCTTGGCTTTCTCATAGAACTTCTCTTCCGAAATCATGCCGTACTTGACAAAAATACCAATGTCGTTCCATTTCTTCTCGTAAGCTTCACGCTCATTTTTGTATAGCTCACCTAATTTATCAGCCACCTTTTTGGTAATGTAGGTGTTGATTTTTTTCACATTCCCATCGGATTGTAAATAGGAACGCGACACATTCAAAGGAATGTCCGGAGAGTCAATGACTCCATGTAAAAGCATTAAAAACTCAGGCACCACATCCTTCACTTCATCGGTAATAAAAACCTGACGCGAATAGAGCTGAATTTTATTCTTCTGCATTTCAAAATCATTCTTGATTTTCGGGAAATACAAAATACCTGTCAACTCAAAAGGGTAATCCACATTCAAGTGAATCCAAAACAAAGGGTCTTCAGAAAATGGATAGAGTTCCTTGTAAAAGTTTAAGTAGTCTTCATCTTTCAGGTCAGCCGGAGCTTTGGTCCAAATAGGATCCGTATTGTTGATGATGTTATCAACTTTTTTGGTTTTGTATTTCGGCTTACCTTCTTTATCCTTACCATCTTCAATCGACTCTTCTTTGGTGCCAAACTTCACTTCTACGGGTAAGAACTTAGCATATTTATCGAGAATACCTTGCACCCTTTGCTCTTCTAAAAACTCCTCTGAATCTTCATTCAAATGCAGGGTAATGGTTGAACCTCTTTTCTTTCTCTTTCCGGGCTTAATTTCGAATTCGGTACTCCCATCGCAAATCCATTTGGCAGGCTCCGAACCTTCTTTGTAGCTCAAAGAATCAATTTCTACTTTTTTGGCTACCATAAAGGCCGAGTAAAAACCCAAACCAAACTTGCCAATAATTTCTTTGGCATCACCGGCATCTTTGAATTTTTCTACAAACTCAGTAGCACCCGAAAAGGCAATTTGATTAATATATTTTTTGATTTCTTCCGCTGTCATACCAATCCCGTTGTCACTTACCGTGAGTGTTTTTTTCTTGGGGTTGACGGAAACTTCGATTTGCGTATTGCCCAAATCGCCTGTGTATTCACCCATTGAAGCCAGACGCTTTACTTTTTGCGTGGCATCTACGGCATTTGATACCAATTCCCGCAAGAAAATTTCATGATCTGAATACAAGAATTTCTTGATGATCGGGAAAATATTTTCGGTATGAATGGAGATGGTTCCTTTCTCTTGCATAACTTTTGTCAGTTGATTGATTCTTCTCACTTTCATCAAAGCCTGTACCAAGGCCAAAGGTGTGACATGATGACAGAAAAAGTCAGAATATCTTGTCAGAAAAAGATCAGAATATCAAAAAACTGCCAATTCTTGTTCGGCTCGATCTAACGGCACATTGGGGAAAGCATGGTCGCGGGCATGGTGCACAAACTTGAGACACATAAAGCCATCGAACCAAACAAACAGGTGTTTGTGAAACTGTGTGAAAGATGTGCTGTTCTTTTTCAAAGCTCCAAGCTTCTCCTCTGCTTTTATGGTTTGTAAAAAAGCTTGGCTCCATGTGGGTAATTGCTGAATAAGCTTGGTAAATGATTTATCATGGCAAGAAGCAAGTACCTCAAGCAGTTTTTTCAAGGCTTTAAATACCTGTGGATCGTAGGTGTAAAAAACATCTCCGGATTGATTCAGCCATTGCTGTTGCGCTCTTCCTGTCCCAAAGGGTACGCGGTCAGAGACGCGGCAAGAGGGATACACAGTAGTTGACCGGATTTCAACGAAAGGCTCATGCGGAATAATCTTGTGTAAAAAGTAAAAATCCTCTCCTGCTTTGCGTTGATTCATACCTCCATGTTTAGCATAAACAGAAGCTTTCACCAGCATACAACTTCCAATGGTCTGTATGGCGAAGGGGAATTCGGCATAGGCCAATCCCCTGACATAGTAATGTAAAAAGCTTTCATAATATGCTATCCCTTTTTTCAACTCCTCTGAATCCCCCTCGGCCATTCTGTGCTTAAAATTGACCATGCCCAAATTAAAATTACTTGCCTGAAACTCTTGTTCAATCACTCTCAGGTAATTTTGACTCACCCTACAATCTGCATCCAAGCAAATGATGCTCCCATCGCTTTCGGTGGCAACAAACCTGCGGAGTGCCTCGTCCATTCCCCATTTTCTGGCCAAACCTACTCCGGCATGTTTCTGAGGTAGCCCAAGGGCTTCCAGCATGAAAAACTGAAGATGTTCCCCTCCCCGATTCTGGGCCTTCCAATCATGAAAGGCCGCTAGGGTCTTCTGGTTTTGTTCTCGAATGGGCGTATCCACATGCTGTTCTCCATCGTTCAAAACAATAATGACTTCTACTGGACTAGCTGGAGTTTCACAGCCACACAAAGCATTGAGTGTCCCCAATAGGTCGGGCTCATTATGGCAAGGTATGACAATCCGCATGCGCACGTCCTTGGAGGGTGCTGTTTCGAGCAAAGCTTTGGCATCTGCAAAGCGTTTGAAATAGTTTTTGATATATCTTTGAGGAATAGACATGTTCAAACCTACGGAAGTCTTAGGTAAAGAAAGTAATTTAAACGCTTATGAAGTACAGCATTGAAGTAAAAACAGCCTCTTCACCGGAATGGATTGCTGCGGTGCTCAATGATTTCCCCGCCTTTTTACAAGACCATGCCGATTGCGAACGTAAGGCCTCTGCCATGGCCATGAGCCTTATTGCCAAGTATCCGGATAAGGAAAAAATTATTCCTGACCTGATTGATACAGCTGTAGAAGAGCTTGAACACTTTCAACAGGTGTACAAGATCATGCAAGAAAAACAAGTTCCTCTCCCCACCAAGATGCTGCCAGATCCTTACATCCACTCCTTAATGGAAGAAGCCAAAGGCGGCTCTGAGGCCTCCCGTTTCCTCACCCGGTTGATACTCGGTTCGGTGGTAGAGTGCAGGGGTTGCGAGCGTTTCAAACAAGTAGCCGATCATATGGAAGACCCGGTACTGAAACGCTTTTACAAAGAGCTCTGGGCATCAGAAGCCAAACATGGCAACATTTATGTTCAGTTGGCCTTGCATTATTTCGAAGCAGACCAAGTTTATGATCGCTTGGAAGCATTGATGCAAAAAGAAGCTGAAATATTAGTCCAATTACCGGTGCGTCCTGCTTTGCACTGATCGCTTGATTTGATCATTTGAAATAAATAAGAAAGGGGGCTTAATAGCAGTATGATGAAGAAACAATTTGTTTACCGAATGCGATCTACACTGCGCACCAATTTTTCATCCTTGCGGATAAAGCGGTTGGACATGATGTTCAAAATCATGGCTAGGGCAGGAAGGAAAAAGCCCAGCTGTATATTGCCCTGTGCCTCAGGATTGATCAGCCCCTCCAATTGATATATTTTATAGTAGCTTAAACCGAGTGTTGCGGCCATAATCAGGGCATTCAAAGCCCCTAGTTTCATTTGATTGAGTCGGTTCTTGAATTGTAAAACGGAAAAAATGGCAATCAAAGATGCGGTAATGGCCAAAGCGGCAATGTACCATGTTGATTCCGTGCGAATCACAGTATCGTCTGAGCGGTCCGATAAGGTACCTGCTGTATCTACCCATTCAACTTTAAAGGCAGTAAAAACAGCCAGCTCACTTTGGTCTGCCGAAGTTTTACCCCAAATGTAATAGGCCAACACCATACCCATGCATACGGCTACACCAAGTAATAATAATGTTTGAATTCGCTGAATCATAAACTTTTATTTTCGGAACAAATATAAGAAAGGCGATTCATTTCCTATTCCCCTTGAATCGCTTTTGACTGATTATGCTATGTGCTAGCACTTTTCATAAATGATCGCGGCACCTTGCCCCACACCTACACACATGGTTGCCAGACCGTAACGAACGTTATCCCGTTTTTGCATTTCGTGTAACAAAGTAGCCGAAATGCGTGTACCGCTGGCACCCAATGGGTGACCAATGGCAATCGAACCACCATTCACATTGACCTTTGACGGATCCATTTCTAGCTCTTGCATGCAAGGAATGGCTTGTGCTGCAAAAGCTTCATTTAATTCTATCAAGTCGATGTCATTCATGGTTAAGCCTGCTCTTTTCAAAGCCTTTTGGGTAGCCGCCACAGGGCCAATACCCATAATTTCCGGACCTACACCCGCAACAGCCATAGATACCACGCGTGCCATGGGTGTTAAACCACTAGTTTTCAACACTTCTTCGTTGACTACCAAAGCTGCTGCAGCACCATCGTTGATACCCGATGCGTTTCCAGCCGTTACCGTACCTCCTTTGCGGAAAGCGGGCTGTAGGGAAGCTAGCTTTTCTATACTCGATAAGCGCGGGTGCTCATCTTTACTGAAAACCAAAGCATCGGCTTTTCTTTGAGGTATTTCAACGGAAACCAATTCGTCTATGAATTTTCCTGCCTCGTAGGCTGCTTGATATTTCAGCTGTGAACCATGGGCAAACTCATCTTGCGCTTCTCTACTGATCTTCCATTTTTCCCCTACATTTTCGGCTGTTTCACCCATGGCAAAAGGATAATGCTTTTCTGCCAATTTTTGATTGACAAAGCGCCATCCGATGGAAGTATCGTAAATCTCTGGCTTCCGGCTATAGGCCATTTCAGCCTTGGCCATAACAAAAGGAGCTCGTGTCATGCTTTCTACCCCACCTGCAATGTACGCACCACTCTCCCCTAACATCAATGCCCGGCTCACATCCATGATGGATTGCAAGCCCGAAGCACACAAGCGATTCACGGTTACCCCAGCGGTAGTCTCGGGCAAACCTGCTAAAAGTAAGGCCATACGGGCCACATTTCTATTGTCCTCACCAGCTTGATTGGCAGCTCCAAAAACCACATCTTCAATCAATTCTGGCGAAAATCGTGGGTTGCGCAGCAACAAAGCCTTGATGACATGCGCAGCCAGGTCATCCGGTCGAACAGAGGCCAATGTGCCCCCAAATTTGCCCACAGGGGTGCGAACGATATCGACAATATAAGCAGTTTCCATAGTTGAAAAATTGATAATGTACAGACCAAAAGCCTGGTTTATTTACAAACACGAACTTAGCTAAAAGGGTTGAATTGAGGAGGAAAAAGGCCAAAACTTTCTTGTGCCGGCCTACTTTTTGCGTGCTTTCCCACTACGCTTTTTCTTAGCGCTTTTAGCTTTATCGCTCCAAGTATTCTTTCCCTTTTTCTCATGAAAAGCACCTTGAAACGTAGGGTCTTCCTTTTTGCGTAAGGTGTCCATGGCTCGATCCATTTCTTGTTTTTCGACAAAAGGAGTGGGCTCGATGGTCACCTGTTTTGGGATGGCAGCACGTGGTATTTCCTCACGGATGATAGTCTCAATTTTTGGGATATGAATCATTTCCAAGGGATTGGCAAAGGTTATGGCCTTTCCTTCCTGATGTGCCCTTCCGGTCCTGCCAATGCGGTGCACATAATCTTCAAAAATCAGTGGCACGTCAAAATTAATGACATGAGAAACCATAGAAATGTCCATGCCGCGCGCGGTCACATCGGTAGAAACCAACAGTCGAATATCACCTTCCTTGAATGCATTGACTGCATTAATTCTGCTGTTTTGCCCCTTGTTGGCGTGGATACAACGTACTGTGCCCAATTCTTTTCGGTCGATGTATTTACTTAAATTGTCGGCTGTGGCCTTGGTCTTGACAAATATAATGACCCGCTTGAGCGATTCATCTGTCAACAAATGCGTGAGTAAATTCAGCTTGGTTTTAAAATTGGGCACCTCATACAACACATGTTCAATGGTTTCGGCTACAGTTGCTTGCGGACTAACCTCAATGCGCATAGGGAATTCCAGAAAATCCTCTGTCAAAGTAACCATGCGGTCGGACATGGTGGCCGAAAAGAGCATGTTTTGCCTTTTGCGTGGCATAATTTCTAAAATACTTCTGATCTGAGGCAAGAAGCCCATGTCCATCATCTTATCCGCTTCATCTAAAATCAAGGTTTTAATGCACTTGGTGGCAATCGCTTCCCGTTGATATAAATCTAAAAATCGACCTGTTGTACTAATGATAAGATCTGAACCTTTTTCAAGTTCCTCCAACTGTGTTTTTGGCCCAATACCTCCATACAAACAGACCATTTTCAGGTCATAGTAGATGCTGATAGAACTAAAAGCTTCAGCAATTTGTAACACCAGCTCTCGTGTTGGGGCAAGGATCAAGGCCCTTGGTCCGGGAGCCTGATGGTATTTCAGCTTCATGATCAGTGGAATAAGAAAAGCAAAAGTTTTTCCTGTTCCTGTTTGGGCAATACCCAATAGATCATGACCTGCCTGAGCCGACGGAATGACCTTCTCTTGAATTTCTGTGGGTGTACTGAACCCTAAGTCTGCAAGCGCATTGAGTAACTGGCGATTGACTTTTAACTTTTCGAAAAGATTGTTTTCCGCGGACATTTTCAGGCTTGCTTGCTTTAGTATCTTTTGCAATTACGGCAAACCTGAAAGAAATAAAAACATGAATACGACACTTATTATCAATGGCACTGTGGTATATGAAGGTAAAACCGGCTATACATACCTTTAGATCAAAAGGCAATTCTTAGAACAAACGGGCAAGGACTTGCAACGTTTGTTTATGGACGACCAACATTTGAAGGACACACTTTTGTATTCCGACAGCAAGTGTATGAAGAAGGACGAGTGATTGAAGGAGCTCCATGTGAGTGCCTGCAATTTTTGAGATAGAAACTTAAAAATTGCGTTTGTGAATTCATACGATTCACTTACTTTTGCAATCCAATTCAACATGGTGGTTGTAGTTCAGTTGGTTAGAACGCCTGATTGTGGTTCAGGAGGTCGCCGGTTCGAGTCCGGTCTTCCACCCAAAAATAGAAAGTAAAGAGACTGTTCATAGCAGTCTCTTTTTTTTATGAAACACAGACAGGCTTCCAATTTCATTACCTTGAGATAAATCCATGGGCGCTCTAGCATCATAAATGAAGAAGAAGTGGATTGATATATTTCCCTACAACGGTTCTCACGGAATAAGCAGCTGAGCCCATAAAGATGGATTTATGGCTTATTATTCAAATGATACCTTGTACTTTTTAATTCCCCTGTCCTGATAAACGCCCCTATTTCAACCCATCCGGCCGGATCACAAGTAGCTGTAGCACTGGGTGCCCGGGTTATTGCCTGGTAATTACCAGAGCTTAGACCTCCGTCAAACCCTTTAAAACTTTCTTTAAAAATACGCTCAACTACTTTGGGTAAAGTATCATTACTGATCTATAAGCATGGATTTTATAGATCATTTTATAAAGTAAGTTTGATCGATATTCCCGCATCAAATTAATGAGTTGTTTTTGTAACATCTAATTCAGGGGTTTTGAAGAATTATCGATCGGCAGTCAATAGCCTATGAAGGAAAATAGCCGTGGCAGCAATGATGGCATCAGGTAATTTCAAGCCATATTACTTCCGAAGTCTTTTCTTTTCTCTTTTCACCTCTTCATTCAAATTAATGATATGCATATCACCAATGAATGAGTTGATCACAAATTCTTTTTTAGGAGTGATTTTAGGAAAGCTCAATAGTTCGAGCTCAGAAATCACAGACAAAAAACGTAACGGTCGTGAATCTGCCATGCTAATCTATTTAATTCTCTATTTTTTACCCTTCCCCTTGGGCATTAAAGGACGCACTTCCACATCCACCACATGGTAATTGGGGTGGGTTTGAACAGACTGCAAAATGGTCTGTGCAATGTCTTCAGGGCGCATCATATTCTCATTGGCATTGGCAAATTCAATGCTATCAAAAAAGTGGGTATTGGTACTGCCCGGGTAAATGGTGGTTACCTTAATGCCATGGTTCCTTAACTCCTTAAAAATACTGTGACCTATGCCCGTTACTGCATGTTTGGTGCCCACATAACCCGACATGGTTTCTACACCATTGGTTCCGGCAATGGAGGAAATATTAACAATATGGCCTTCTTCATGCTCGATCATATCCGGTACCACTTGCTTAATGCAATAAAATAGGCCGTGTACGTTCACATCAAACATAGCTTTCCAGTCGGCTATATTCATTTCGTGGATCAAGCCCTGAACCCCAAATCCGGCATTGTTCACCAAAATGGACGCCTTGCCTAATTTTTTTCGAGTAGCAGCATGCGACTGTTGTACATTCTCCCAATCAGCAACATCCGTTGCGAAAAAATGAAATTTTTCATGGTCTATAGGCGCCTCGTTTCTGCCCCAACCGGCTACCACCATTCCGGCATTTAATAATGTTTTGACGGTTTCTAAACCAATGCCTTTGCTGACACCTGTGACAATTGCTAACTTTCCATTTAACTCCATGTGAAAAGAAACAGCAGAAGGGCAAACAAGTTCAACAATGGAGGGAAAAAATCATTGCCCTGCTACCAGAGCTTTGATGATGCGGGTCATACCTTTTTCTGCTTTAGCCGCAGCAGCCAGTATTTTCGAAATTTCAACGGGTTCCAAATTTTCAGGGTCGCACAAGTCGGTAATGGCAGAAATAGCAAAAACGGGAAGCGACATGTGCTTGGCCACAATGGCTTCGGGCACGGTGGACATACCGACAGCATCGGCTCCTATGCGAGCTATGTAGCGGTATTCTGCCCGGGTTTCGAGGTTGGGGCCGCTAACGGCTGCATACACCCCTTTATGGCATTTGATATCGTTTTTTGCAGCAATTTCCATGGCCTGTGCGATCATCTTTTGATCGTATGGCTCACTCATATCTGGAAATCGAGGCCCAAATTCATCGAGGTTTGCACCGGTCAATGGGTTTTCTTTTAACAAGTCAATGTGGTCGTCAATGATCATCAAGTCGGCTACTTGGTAATTCAGGTTGACTCCCCCAGCTGCATTGGAAATAAACAGTTTTTGAATGCCCAACAATTTCATAACCCGAACGGGAAAAGTCACTTCCTTCATGTTGTAACCTTCATAATAATGAAACCGACCTTGCATGGCCACCACCGGTTGCCCCGACAATTCACCAAAAACCAATTTTCCACTATGGCTTTCTACGGTAGAAACAGGGAAATGCGGAATGTCTTGATAAGACAACTCATGGCTGATGTTGATGTCTTTTACCAAAGCACCCAAACCTGTACCCAAAATAATTCCAAATTGTGGTTGGGCCTCTACATGGGTTTGGATGTATTTTACGGCTTCATGTATTTTACTTTCATACGTCATAGCAACAAAGTAGGCGACATTTTCTGAAATCAACCCAAATTAATTTCGAAAAATGAAAGTGTTCGAAACTTTTAGAAGCTTTGAGGACTTTATGGGTTATGTCTTTCTTCAAAAGGAAAGGAAGGCATACTCAAAAGAATTAAAATTTGCATTTTACATTTGTCGCATGATTAGTATCGTTGTTGGAACCAACCGTAAACAGTCTGTCAGTGGACAGGTTGCGCAGTATTATAAAACCATTTTAGACAGCAAGCACGAAGGAGACAGCCAAATCGTTGACTTAGCAGATTTACCAAGCGATTTTTTGGACAACGCCTTGTATGAGCATAATGGTAAAAATAAGATTTTCAATGGTGTTCGCGATAAGGTACAATCTTCCGATAAACTGGTCTTCATCGTGCCAGAATATAACGGTTCTTTTCCAGGCGTACTAAAGGCCTTTCTTGATGGCCTTAAGTATCCTGAAGGTTTGCGTCATAAAAAATCTGCTTTGGTAGGCATCTCCTCCGGCCCCCAGGGTGGCGTATTGGCTATGTCTCACCTTACAGACATATTCAATTATTTGGGAATGCATGTGTTGGCGCTTAAACCCAAATTGGCAGGGATTGAGAAAAATTTTGATGGTAGGCAAATTACCAACGACCTATATAATCAGATGCTACAGGAGCAAGTTGAACAGTTGATCAAATTTTAATGCCCGAAGTTTTTATCAATAATTAGATCATAACACCCCTAAAAGTAGGAATAGACCATCTTTCTAATACCCTATTCATTTCAATAACTTTGGCCTTAGTGAATTCTTTAGCCCATCTTAAGCCAGTATGGCCATGAGTTGAAAAACTTTTTAACCTATTGCTTGCTATTTATATTACTTATCCTGTATATTAGTGCTTTATACTAAGGGTATAGATTCTATTTTTGGTTATCCTCATTCGTAATTTTTGTCATGACTGAGCCAACTTATGCTGCCAATCCATTAAAAATTTCATTGCTCCTCGCTCTGTTTATTATCACTGCATGCTCTGATGTTTTTAATTAAGTTTCACCTCAAAAAACAAGAACTGTCCGATCCGTTAATGTAGCAGACATTCCCCAGGCGGTTCAACATCTGGGTACTGTCTTGGGCAGCAACCCAGATGTAATTCGAAGTAGTGCAAACAATGGCCAAGCAACCGACCTCAATATCGATTGGTCGCAAATAATGGAATTGGTAGATACTTTAGGGCAAACCAATTATACCATTGCCCTAAAAGACACCGCCAATGCCCCTTATGTTTTTCATAACTTAGTGATAGGTAAAACAGCCGATGGCCATTTCAAAAGGCCTTATGTAGTAACTTACACCATGAGCGAGGCTTTTAGAGCAGAATACGACCGAACGCGATCTATTGCTAATTTCGAGGGTGGTATAACCATGCGTTACCTTAAAGATGGTTTGTCTGGTAGCAAAAGAGGATCTGCTAATATCGACTCGGAAAGAGGGGTAATAGACAATAACGATCCTTGCAACCGAGACATATCCCCACCAAGCCCCACAGGTGGTGGAGGCGGTGGAGATTTTACACTCCCACCACCACCGGACTACCAATTTAAGTGGGTATGTGATTGGGAATGGATAGATTTTGAAACAACCTCGGATGGTATCTGGTATGATGCCAACGGTATTCTTACCGTGGGAGTTTCAGCCAAAAAATCAATACTTTCTTGGGAATGTAGTTTTGAACAGTCAAGCAGCGTAGTTTCAGGAAGTGACCCCTGCAACCCACAAGATGAAATTGCTGTAATTGACCCGAATAAACCCTGCCCGGGAGATCCGGTTAAAAATCCAGAAATAGCAGCTCAACCGGAGGAAGCATCCGGTAAACCAGGTGGCCTCTTTTCAGATAAATTTCGTAAAGTAAAGGATAATGGTGTATGGGTATCAAAAATCCATTCAGGCTTGGATATTAAAGCAAATCCGGGTGATGCAATCTATTCTATGACCTCGGGTAAGGTTTCTTATGTAGGATACAAGCCACAATCATTTGGCCACCATATAACAGTTACATTTCTGCTGAATGGAGAATCTCATACGGTTTTATATGCGCACCTTCAAGCGCAGAACTTACCAAAAGTTGGGGAGAGTATAAACACAGGTGACATTGTTGGCATCTCAGGGAACTCCGGAAATATTGTAAGATCGAAGGGAGAACACCATGTACACATAGAACTTTGGAAGGGTGCCTACACTTGGAATAAAAATGAGAAAGGCAACTTAGAAAGGTCTCGACCCAACCACTTAGACCCAAGAATTATTTTGGGTACGAAATTTGACGATAATCTAGAACCGATAAAAAATAACTGTAATTAGCCATGAAAACAATCATCTTAATTCTTTATAGCTTTTTTTTAATCCATCATACTTTTGCACAGAGAGTATCCTTTGATGAATTTGAGCAAATGAAAGTCAATAACCAGCTTTCCTTAGATCAACTTTTGCAATCGGATTCACCACATCAGCTTGCAAAAGGAGCATTAAATATAGATTTCAATGCTGATTGCAATACATTTATAACTGGTAAGGAATGTACCTTTTATAATGCAGGTGTGGAAATACTTGAATGGGGTGAGCAATTTACAAATTTAGAAATTTCCAATGCTTCTTATCATTTATATTTTGGTAGTAAAGTCATTAAAATAGGTGAGAGTAAGAATTCTGTTTTGTCTCAGTTTGATAAAGCTCCTGCCATGGAAAAGCTTTACACCGATGAAAAAGAAAACAAAACTTATATCTACTTATCATGGTATGTTGGTGAGGCTACTCACACATATATCGACTTTTTCTTCGATACTAATACGCAAAAACTCGTGAAATACGGGTTAATTGATATCCTGAATTAAGATGCCTTCTAAAAACAATTAGGTTAGTCACTACGGACCTGGCATCCATAAGGGATTTGATGCAGGCGGTAATATAAACGACCCTGTATTTGCAACCCATAAAGGCACGGTAATTGCTGCTTTGGATGGGATACAACCAAACACTCATGGCGGTCGAGATTTTGGTAACTATATTATCATAGCATCTGAGATCAATGGCAAAACCTATTGGATTTTATACGCACACTTAAATAGTATAAATGTAACTACGGGAGAAATAGCTGCCGGACAAAAAATTGGACAAATTGGAAAAACGGGGAATGCCTCCGATGAAAGAAATACCGATCCGTATGGAATTTTAACTCCTGTAAACCCACATGTACATATGGAGTTTAGGGTTTTTGAAGAAGGAGTAAACTTCAATGACTTGGGTACAGAAAATCCAGAAAACTTCTTTAACACCAAATTTGATCAACAAGGTAACCCCATTAAAAATGAAAACTGCTTATAATATGAAAACTCTAATACTATTTTTTTGCATCGCTTTGGCCATTACAAATGTGCAATGCCAAACAATAGAATGTAGCGAATCCTATAAAATTGATAATCAAATATGCATCGATGACATTAAAGGGGTCAGTGAAGTCAGTGAAGTCATTAGCAAACTCAGTGATATAGAATTTGAGCAAACCTATATTGAAGACATTGTAGGTGATCGGATTTTTTTAGAGGGAGAGGGCATAAAAATATTATACACTGATTACGGCGCTCCCGGTTTTTTGATGAGTTTAATGGATATCACATCAAACCAACACTTTCTATATGATACAATAAATGAAGTTGAAATAAGGGTTGGGCAGCGTAAAACAGAAGCAATGATAAATTCTCTTAGCTACATGTCTAAAGAATTTAGACACTATTCTATTGAAATTGATAAAGATGAAATAATCACTAAAATAAAAGTAAGTTTTCGCTATACCTAAATAGCTAAACCTTGCCTCCAGCTGATCAAACAATGGCCAAGCAACCGACCTCAATATCGATTGGTCGCAAATAATGGAATTGATAGATACTTTAGGGCAAACCAATTATACCATTGCCCTAAAAGACACCGCCAATGCCCCTTATGTTTTTCATAACTTAGTGATAGGCAAAACAGCCGATGGCCATTTCAAAAGGCCTTATGTAGTAACTTACACCATGAGCGAGGCTTTTAGAGAAGAATACGACCGAACACAATCTATTGCTGATTTCGAGGGTGGTATAACCATGCGTTACCTTAAAGATGGTTTGTCTGGTAGCAAAAGAGGATCTGCTAATATCGACTCGGAAAGAGGGGTAATAGACAATAACGATCCTTGCAACCGAGACATATCCCCACCAAGCCCTACAGGTGGTGGAGGCGGTGGAGATTTTACACTCCCACCACCACCGGACTACCAATTTAAGTGGGTATGTGATTGGGAATGGATAGATTTTGAAACAACCTCGGATGGTATCTGGTATGATGCCAACGGTATTCTTACCGTGGGAGTTTCAGCCAAAAAATCAATACTTTCTTGGGAATGTGGTTTTGAACAGTCAAGCAGCGTAGTTTCAGGAAGTGACCCCTGCAACCCAAAAGATGAAATTGCTGTAATTGACCCGAATAAACCCTGCCCGGGAGATCCGGTAAAAAATCCAGAAATAGCAGCTCAACCGGAGAAAGCATCCGGTAAACCAGGTGGCCTCTTTTCAGATAAATTTCGTAAAGAAAGTATTAATGGTGCACTTGTTTCAAAAATTCATGCAGGTTTGGATGTTAAAGCAAATCCTGGTGATCCAATCTATTCTATGACCTCGGGTACTGTTACTTTTATTGATAGGATAGGAAAAGGAAAATTAGGTCATTATGTCACAGTTACATTTCTGCTGAATGGAGAATCTCACTCGGTTTTATATGCACACCTTCAAGCCCAGAACTTACCAAAAGTCAATGAGAAGATAAACACAGGTGACATTATTGGCATCTCAGGGAACTCTGGAAATATTGTAGGATCGAAGGGAGAACACCATGTACACATAGAACTTTGGAAGGGTGCCTACACTTGGAATAAAAATGAGAAACGCAACTTAAAAAGGTCTCGACCCAACCACTTAGACCCAAGAATTATAATGGGTACGAAATTTGACGAGAATTTAGAACCAATAAAAAATAACTGTAATTAGCCATGAAAACAATCATCTTAAGTCTTTTTAGCTTTTTTTTAATCCATAATAGCTTTGCACAAAGGATATCCTTTGATGAATTTGAGCAAATGAAGGTCAATAACCAGCTTTCCTTAAATCAACTTTTACAATCGGATTCACCGCATCAATTGATTGAACAAGTTTTAAATATAGAATTTAATACTGACTGTGATAAGTCACCCGTTGGGGAATTTTGTTATTATACTATAAACGGTATCTATCAAGACGAATGGGATGGTGTATTTACAGAGTTTAATATCTCAAATCCTAATTTCCATTTATACTTTGGTAACAAGGTCATCAAAATAGGTGATAGCAAGAGTTCTGTATTATCAAAGTTTAACAAACCTCCCTTTGTAGAAAAGCTTTATCCTGATGAGTATGAAGGCAAAACTTACCTCTATCTACCCTGGTATATTGATGGAGCCACACACACCTATTTACAATTTTTCTTTGATCCGAACACACAAAAACTGGTGAAATATGCACTAGAGGATGTACTTAATTAAAATACTTTTCAAAGGAGCAAAAAACTAATTACAGTTTCACGCAAAGCCCGCGAAGAATAGGCTCGCAAAGAACGCAAAGCAGAATCTTAGTGCTCTTAGCGCCCTTGGCGGTTTAAATTTTTACCGCAGAGTGCGCAAAGAAAGGCCACGCAAAGTGCGCAAAGCAAAATCTTAGTATTCTTAGCGACCATGGCGGTTAAAAAACTGTCGCAAATGAAGGAAGTAGAAGGTACTTTAAGGCAAAAATCTTTTATCTTGAAGATTGATGTTTTAGTTCTAATTGTTGAGTTTTATTCTAATATAAAAACCATCTTATGAAAACTACAATCACATTCATTTTTCTTCTACTCAATTATTTCAGCCTATCTTGTCTAGCTCAAGATATAATTGATGTTTCTGACATCAAAATCAATAACCAGGTGCTTATTTCAGATTCCAAAAGTGCCTACCTGTCAATTCTGGGACAGCCTCATGCTACAAAAACAATAGAATCTGAAATGGAAGACTTAACACTTGATATATTAACCTACAATCAATCCACTTTTACGTTTGCAGGTAACGATCTTTTTGACTTCTCAATTCGTGATAATTCAATCTCTATTACCCTGAATAACATTAATTTGACAGTTGGAGATAATATTTCGCTGCTACAAAATGCTTATCCAAATTCTTATAATTTACTTAAAAATAAAAATGACATTGCACTTGTTTTAACGCTTCGAATCACTCAAAATGGGCAAACTTATATATCAGATGATTGGATTTCAATAGGGGTTGATCCATCTACAGGTGTAATTGATTCGATTCATTTTGTTCGGCCTTAAATAAATGTGAGTGGGGGGCTGCTTAACAGTGTTCTAAGCACCCTTAGCGGTTTAAATTTTTACCGCAGAGTGCGCAGAGCTTCACAAAGGTTGTAAGTTTTAGCTTGAAGTTTTATATCTATTTTTTATGCCTCTAGCGGTTTACATTTTAGCAAAAAAGACAGCCCATGGCAGCAGGCTGTCTTTATTCACATGTCTCAACAGTTAACAGATTTAACGTTAATTGCTGTTGTCTTAATCGACATTATCGTGAAGGAATTTATTGTCCCCCATAATTTCATCCTCATCGTTTAAATTAAATTTAGAAACATTGCGCTCACCTGAAGGCATTTCATCCTTCAACCTTACCTGTTTCCGCTGATAGGCCGGCACTTCTAACCTCTCTTTGAATTCATCTTGATTCATTGAATTATTGCCCATCTGACGCAAGCGTTCTTCTCGTAAACGCGCTTGCTCCTGTAAGCGGCTACGCTTCAATTCCAAGAAATTATCTTTTCGTTCTTTCTCAAAATCATTCTCCAAACTGTAGTTTCGAGCCGTTACCTCATCTTCTTCATCACTACTTCCGCTACTGGGGTATTCCTCAATCTCATACTTTTCAGCCAGTCGGCTTAAAAAAGAATAACCGGCTGAAAAACCTCCCTCCTCTTCTTCTTTTTCATTGGATTCTTCATTTGCATCAGTTTGAACATTCTGCTGAGATTTTGTATCTTCTTTAAAAAGAGCAGTTTGAGGTTGTTTAGGGATAAGCGAATCATCATCCTTTTTTTCAATCTCTTGATTGCTTTCAAGATCTATAATCTTCTTTTTATTTTCGGGTGCATTTGCTCTCAGTTCAGGAGACTCAAAACCAGTTGCAATTACTGTAACACTAATACTTTGTCCGTGTTCTGTATTGATACCATGGCCAAAAATAACTTCTGCGTCATCGCCTGCTTTTTCTTGAATGTATTCGGTGATTTCTGTTAGTTCATCCATTTGTAATTCGGCCTCTTCACCAGAGATAATGGATAGCAAAATTTTCTGTGCCCCGTTAATGTCCTTATTGTTCAACAAAGGAGAGGATATGGCCATTTCAGCAGCTCGAAGTGCCCTACCTTCACCTTCAGCCATGGCAGACCCCATAACAGCAGCACCTGTTCCTTTCATCACGGTTTGAACATCCATAAAGTCTACATTGACATAACCGGGAACGGTAATGATTTCTGCAATTCCCTTGGCTGCTGTGGTCAGTACATTGTCTGCCTCACCAAAGGCTTTACTAATGGGTAGGTTGCCATGAACTTCTCTTAACTTATCGTTGAGGATAACCAAAACGGTGTCGCAGTTTTCTTTTAATTCGGCAATACCTTCGTTGGCAGCCTTGGTTTTTTTTGGTCCTTCAAAGCTAAAAGGAGCTGTAACAATCCCTACAGTAAGAAGATCCATGTCACGCGCTATTCTTGCAATTACCGGGGCGGCACCTGTTCCAGTACCTCCACCCATTCCTGCGGTAATAAAAACCATCTTGGTGTCGTCAGAAAGCATTTCCCGGATTTGCTCCTTGCTTTCTAAAGCGGCATCCTTTCCAATACTGGGATTTGCCCCTGCTCCCAAACCTTCGGTAAGACCAATACCTATTTGCAAGCGATTGGGCACCGGACTTGTTTTAAGCGCTTGCGCATCGGTATTGCATACCACAAACTCCACATCTTTGATGCCTTGGTTGTACATGTGGTTGACGGCATTGCTGCCTCCACCACCGACTCCTATTACTTTAATAATAGATTTGTGGTGCTTTGGGATTTCGAACATATATGAATCTGCCATGATATTAAAATTTATTGTTTGAATTTCTTTTGTGCTTAGTAATCTTCCTTGTTATCAAAATCGTCCATCAATAGGCCTTTGGTTCTGGTCATTAACTTATTGAAGAACTCCGTGCCCTTTTTAGAGCCTTTACCCTCTCGGGCTACGGGATTAAATCCACGATTGTAGCGTTCTTCTCTTTCATCTAAGGCTTTGAACCCCGACAACACCAAACCTACTGTAGTCGCATACATTGGGCTTTTAATGGCCTCCACTTTAGATTTACCCAAATGCTCATTGGGGTAACCGATGCGGGCATCCATGCCTGTCATGTATTCAAATAACTGTTGAATATAGGCCAATTGTGATCCTCCACCGGTAATCACAATTCCACCGGCCATTTTACCCGCCAAACCTGAAGTAATGATTTCGGCATGCACCAACTCAATGATTTCTTCCATGCGTGCTTCGATGATGTGCGCCAAATTGCGAATGGATATTTCTTTTGGCGGTCGGTTGCGCAAACCGGGGATAGATACAATCTCATTTGGATTGGCTTCCTCAGCAATGGCTTTGCCAAATTTAGTTTTCAACTGTTCTGCTTGGTTTTGCATTACCTTCAATCCTTCTTTAATGTCGGAAGTCACAATATTTCCTCCAAAAGGAATGACTGCAGTGTGGCGAATAATGCTGTCATGGAAAATGGCTATATCTGTTGTACCTCCACCGATGTCTACCAAGCAAACACCTGCTTCTTTTTCCTCTTCGCTCAATACAGAAAGACTAGAAGCCAATGGCTCTAAAACCAAAAGCTCTGTTACCAGTTCTGCTCTTTTTATGCATTTATTGATGTTTCTAATGGCGTTGGTCTGCGCCGTAATCACATGAAAATCGGCTTCTAATTTGACTCCGGACATGCCTACAGGATCTTTAATACCTTCTTCGTAGTCTACCATATAATCTTGAGGCATCACATGAATGATCTCACAGCCTGGAGGCATCACCATTTTATAAATATCGTTCGTTAGTCGGTTCACGTCTTCAATGGTAATTTCATCGTCTACAGAATCTCGGGTGATGCTGCCATGGTGCACGGTACTTTTAATATGCTGTCCGGCAATGCCTACATTGACAACGTTGATATCGATACCCGCTTGCTCACTTGCTTCTGCAATGGCCTTTTCTATGGCTACAATGGTTTTATCGATGTTGGTAACAATGCCTCGAATGACACCATCGGAAATGGCTTTACCCATTCCCAGCACTTCTAGTTTTCCATATTCATTTTTTGTACCTACAATGGCACATATCTTGGTGGTTCCAATATCTAGTCCTACTACGATTTTATTGTTTTGCATGGCTTTGGTATTATCAGTTTTAAAACTAAGTTTTTTAATTTCATTTTACACTAATGACTCATTCACAAATGATTTGGTCTTTGTAAGCTACATTTACCCGACTATAGGTATTCCAACCCTTGGTCGGCATGATCTGCTTAAAAAAGATTTCCAATTTTTTAAATTTCTTTTCCATTTCGGTAGCTGAGCCAAACTCTAGTCGTTGGTCACCTACTTGAGAGTATAAATTCAAATACCCTTTACGATCCATATCGATGGTAGCAATTTGGATACTCCAAAAAGGGTGAGATGCTAGGTATTCAATCAGTTGAAATAAGGCTTGGCTACGTTCATCTTCCATGATATTTTCCATTTGTGTGATGCGCGAAACATAATCGCCTGTCACTACTGGTACACGAGCTGTATACTTGGAGGATACCGGCAGTATCTGACCTTCCTCATCGACATAGGCATTTTCACCCAACGGACCAATTAGGCGTGCTACCGGTTTATTTTGCCTGGCTTTTACTACCAAATGCCCATTTAAATCTCTAAAAACCTCTGCTTGAGCGACAAAATCATGGTCTTCAATTTGTTTTTCAATGTCATTTAGGCGCATTCCATTGTCGAAAGGCTTTAAAACGGTATCGCCAGAACCTGCGAGAATCAACTCCATGACATCCTTTTCATTGACAAAGAAAATCTCATAGGCATTCTCTATTTCTATGATAATGTCTGCTGCGTTATACATGGCCTCCCTTTTTGCTCCTGCACTTGCTAAGATAACCAGTAAAAATCCTGCTGATAGAATGCCCGCAATTCTAAAAAAGGTTTCTCTCATTTTCATAAGAATGCATTTTTTAAAGGTTCCACTAATTGGTCAATATCGCCTGCCCCCAAGGTGATCAGTAATTCTGGTTGTTGTTTCTTTAATAAAGCCAATACACTTGTTTTATTCACCACACTTTTTTGTGGAATGTTGATCTTATCTAACAACATTTCTGAACTCACTCCCGGAAGGGGTTCTTCTCTAGCAGGATAAATAGGCAACAATATCACTTCATCGGCCAAAGACAAACTTTGGGCAAAATCTTCTGCAAAATCTCTCGTCCTCGTAAACAGATGTGGCTGAAAAACCACTGTCATTTTATGGTGGGGGTAAAGCGCTCTGGCCGATTTTAGTGTGGCTTGAATCTCTACAGGGTGATGGGCATAGTCGTCGATAAATACTCGACTTTCTGATTTGATGATGTATTCAAACCTTCTTTTCACTCCTGCATAAGAGGCTACTGCCGCCTTGATTTGTTCATCGTGTGCTCCCAGTGTTTTGGATAAAGCAATGGCAGCCAACATATTCTCTACGTTATGGTACCCTGGTACTTGTAATCGCAAACCGGTAATCGCATCTTCGCCATCTTGGTAATCAAAAACGAAAGAGCCATCTTTTATGTGTAATCCCTTCGCCCGAATTTCCCCACTACTGAGTGCGTAGGTCTTGCACTTTAAATCATCTCTATTGACTAAATCCTTTTGTAAAGATTCCTTGATGACAAGGGTTCCTTTTACCTTGATCTGTTGTATGAAGTCTCGGAAAGAATCTTTTACATTGTCGGCATCAGCATATATATCGAGGTGGTCTGCATCTGCCGATGTAACCACCGCCATTTGAGGTTGAAGGCTCAAGAAAGAGCGATCGTATTCATCAGCTTCAATCACAGCAAAAGCTTCGGCTGTCTGGTTCAAGACCATATTGGTTTTGTAATTGGTAGAAATACCACCCAAAAACCCGGCACAGTCTATGCCAGATGATTTTAACAGATGAACCAGCATAGAAGATGTGGTGGTTTTACCGTGTGTACCGGCTACCGCTAAACAAGGCATTTGTTCGGTAATCCAGCCCAAAACAGCTGCCCGTTTCATTACTTTGAAATCTTTGTTTTTGAACCAATTCAGCTCCTGATGACCTTGCGGAACCGCAGGCGTGTAAATGACTAAAACTTTTTCTTTTTGCTCTTTTACTTGGGCTGAGACATACGCCATGTTGTCTTCGAAATGAATATCGAAACCTTCTGATATCAATTGGTCTGTCAAAGCGGTTGCTGTCCTATCATAACCAGAAACAGCTTTTCCATTGTGCTTGAACCATCTGGCCAAAGCACTCATTCCGATACCTCCGATACCGATACAATAGACGCTATGGATTTGACTCAAGTTCATGCGATGAGTTTTTCTATTTCATTAACGATTTCTTCAGCAGCATTCGGCTTGGATATGCGCTGCATATTTTGGCTTAATTCTCTCTGCAGTTGGTTATTATTCAAAAGAGCCATTGTTGCTGCAATCAATTCTTCTTCTGCAACTTGGTCTTTCACCAATAATGCAGCCTTTTGACTGACCATCGACATGGCATTTTTCGTTTGATGATCTTCGGCCACATTGGGCGAGGGCACGAAAATGGTTGGCTTGCCTGCTACGCTCAGTTCGGAAACTGATAGTGCCCCTGCCCGACTGATTACGACATCAGAGGCGGCATAGGCCAAATCCATCGCCTTGATAAAAGAATGTAAATGCACCCCGTTTGGAGCATCCACATTTGCCAAGCATTTTTTCATTTCCTTATGGTAAAAGGCACCACACTGCCATAAGACTTGCACCCCAGCATTTACCAGCAGATTCAAACCTTTGCAGATGCTATTGTTGATGGTCCGGGCTCCCAAGCTACCACCTAAAACCAATAACACGGGTCGGTTGGCCTCTAGGTTAAAATATTTTAAAGCATCTGGTTTCTTCGCCTCCAAATTTAAAATGTCTTTGCGAACTGGATTTCCTGTAAATACAATCTTTTCTGATGGAAAAAACTTTTCCATACCTGGATAGGCCACACATATCTTTTGCACTTTGCTGGAAAGTAACTTATTGGTAATACCTGCATGAGAGTTTTGTTCTTGTACAATAGCAGGTATATTTTTTTGCACTGCCACATGCAACAAAGGGCCTGAAGCATAGCCACCTACACCAACAGCCACATCAGGCTTGAAACGTTTGACAATTTTCCGGCTCATCATTAAGCTTTGGAGGAGTTTGAATGGAAAGGACAGGTTGGCCCAAGACAATTTGCGCTGAAACCCACGAATGGGTAATCCCTCAATATGAAAACCAGCCTCAGGAACTTTTTCCATTTCCATTTTACCCAGTGCACCAACAAATAATATTTCGGCTTCTGCAAAACGCTGCTGAAAAGCTTGTGCAATGGCAATGGCGGGGTAGACGTGCCCTCCGGTCCCTCCTCCGCTAATGATCATGCGATATGGTACTTGGGTTGCTTTCATTTTCTTTTCATGTTGCCTTTGGGTGCACCTTTCACCAATGAAAAATCTTCTTGATCTCCGCGACTTACACTGAGGATAATACCTATCGAAAGCCCTGTAAAAAGCAATGAAGTTCCACCCATGCTAATGAGAGGCAGCGTTTGTCCTGTTACCGGCCCCATGCCTACTACAACACCAATATTTACCAAAGCTTGAATCACAATGGCAAAGGTGAGTCCTGCGGAGAGCAACCCGCCAAAAGCCCTCTCACTATTGGCGACTACGCGCATGCCTCTGTAGAGTAGAACTAAAAATAAAAATAAGACCAAAACACCCCCTATCATACCATATTCTTCGACAATGATGGCATATACAAAGTCTGAAAAAGCCAGTGGAACAAAATTTCTTTGAACACTTTTTCCTGGACCTTTACCGACCACTCCCCCGCTTGCAATGGCGATGTAGGCTTGCTCAGTTTGATAGGGCAATTCCTCAGTGGCTACAAAATCTTGAACTCTACTGATTGCGGTGTTCCCTCGTTGGCCGATTTGCATGGCAATTGCCCCGGCCACTGCGCCTACCAATACAAGCAGGGCTAAATATTTTGAAGGCACCCTACCAATGAAAAACAACAACATACAGGTGGCAAAAAGCAACACAGCTGTAGAGATATTGGTCATGGCAATGAGCAAACAAATACCACCCACCCATGCCAACATAGGGATAAAGGTTTTTTTAAAGTCAGCAATATTTTGTTGTCGCTTGGAAAGCATGGTAGCTAGGGCAGCAATTAAAGCCATTTTGGCCAAGTCTGAGGGTTGAAATTTCAAACCAATAAAAGGCAAGTCAATCCAGCGTGAGGCTTCATTAACTGCATCGCCATACAACCATACATACAGCAAAAGGGGCACAGATATCACCAGGGCTACCCTGGTAATTTTAGCGTAGTAACGATAATCAATTTTGTGGGCTACCCACATTACAAATATAGACAACGCCACCATTGCTGAATGGCGGAAAAGATATTTCTCCGTGTTTCCACCTGCATTTCTGTAAGCCAGTGAGCCAGACGCACTGTAAACAACAAGAATGCCAAAGACTGACAAGCATAAAACCACCACCCATATGACAGGGTCACCCTGAATATGTTTATCGGTCCACGATTTTATTTTATCAAACATTTTACCTCCTTTCATTTTGAGTAGTCAATTCCATAACAGCTTTTTTAAACTGATTCCCACGGTCTTTATAATTTTCGAATAGATCGAAACTGGCACAAGCTGGGGCCAATAGCACTGTGTCTCCAGCAGTGGATAATTCTTTAGCCCAACGCACAGCCTCAATGAGGTTATCCGTTGACCTGATGAGAGGTATAACCTTACTGAAAGCACTAGTAAGTTTCGCATTGTCTTTTCCCAAAGCGATCAAGGCCTTCACCTTTTCTTTGGCCAAAGCGTGTATGAGTTGATATTCATTTCCTTTATCCACTCCACCTGCTATCCAAATGATGGGGCTTGGAAAAGCATCGAGTGCATATTTCACAGACTCGAGGTTCGTGGCTTTAGAATCATTAATGTATACAACTCCCTCAGCATCAGTAACCCTTTCCATGCGATGCCAAACATTTTTAAAGGTCTTTAAGCCTCTAAGCACAACATCTTGGTTTACTCCAGCCAATAATGCAGCATTCCCTGCTGCTGCTGCATTCAGGGCATTGTGTAGTCCCTTGATTGAGATATCTGCTCTGGAGACAGATACCTCAATACCATTAGGGACATAAAACAACCTATCATTAAGAATATGTGTCATCTCGGCAGCGTCTCTGCCCAGCGAGAAAGGATGAACTTCTAGCCCCTCAAGGGCTGCAGAAATGTTCTTCCCGATATGGGGGTCATTCTGCCAATAGACAGCCTGACTTCCCAAGTGTACAAGATGAAATATGCGCATCTTAGATGCGATATATTTTTCAAAATCGTAATCGTAACGATCTAAATGATCTGGCGAAATATTAAGTAAAACAGGTATATCCAGCTTCAAGCTATAGGTATCGTCTAATTGAAAACTACTGATTTCCAAAACATACCAATCGTAATTGTTTTCGAGAACTTGCCGGGCAAAGCTATCCCCTACATTTCCAGCCAGGCCCACATGAAAGCCAGCCTCTTTGAGTAGGTGATGGGTAAGCATAGCGGTGGTAGTTTTGCCATTGGTACCCGTGATACCAATCAGCTTGGCATTACAATATTTTCCTGCGAAATCAATTTCAGAAATAATAAGATTGCCTTGGGCGCGCAGGCTTTGGATGATGGAGGCTTTCTGGGGAATTCCAGGGCTTTTAACCACCAAATCACTCTTCAAAATGATGGCCTCGGTGTGACCTTCTTCTTCAAAAGCAATACCATTTTTGACCAGCTCTTCTTTATACATTGGTTGAATGGCCCCATAGTCCGATACAAACACATCATACCCTTTGGCCTGCCCTAAAAGGGCAGCGCCTATTCCACTTTCCGCGGCACCGAGTATGGTCAGTTTACGTTGCATC
This sequence comes from Roseivirga sp., assembly GCA_018402485.1. Classification (GTDB taxonomy): domain Bacteria; phylum Bacteroidota; class Bacteroidia; order Cytophagales; family Cyclobacteriaceae; genus Roseivirga. The sequence continues at coordinate 207,499 of JAGYIY010000001.1, forward strand.
TACTTACCTTAATTTTAAAGTTGCCAGTGTCATAATCGCTAATAAAATGCCAACAATCCAAAAGCGTGTTACGATTTTAGATTCAGGGATATCCATTTTCTGATAATGGTGATGCAGTGGGGACATTTTAAAAATGCGCCTTCCCTCTCCATACTTTTTTCGGGTATATTTAAAATAACTAACCTGAATGATGACAGATAAATTTTCAATCACAAAAATCCCACAGAGCACTGGAATCAATAATTCTTTTTTAAGTACCAGTGCAATCACCGCGATAATCCCACCTAGTGCCAGGCTACCTGTGTCGCCCATAAACACCTGGGCTGGGTAAGAATTATACCAAAGGAAACCCACACAGGCGCCAACAAAAGCGGTACAGAAAATTACCAATTCCCCGGAGTTGGGGATGAACATAACGTTCAGATAATCTGAGAATATAGCATTACCAGAGACATAGGCAAAAATGGCCAGCGTCAAACCAATAATGGCTGAACTACCTGCTGCCAAACCATCCACCCCATCTGTGATGTTGGCACCATTAGAAATAGCTGTAACAAAGAAAATCACAATCAATACATAGATGGCTGCAGTGATCGCGTCAATTCCACTCGGGTTAAATAATTTGTAATCAAGTTCATTGTTTTTTACAAATGGAATGGTAGTTGCAGTAGATTTATGATCAGTAAATTTATCGGTTTTATCAACGGCTACTTGATCAGTAAGTATTTGATTTTCAATAGTATTAAATTCTCTAACTACTACATCTTGATGATAATATAGAGTCAATCCAACAATGAGCCCCACAGATACTTGGCCAATCACCTTAAACTTACCGGCTAAACCTTCTTTGTTCTTTTTAAAAACCTTGATGTAATCGTCTAAGAATCCTATGGCACCTAGCACCAAAGTGGTTACTAGCAAAAGAATGACATAAATATTTTCAACGCGTGCAAAAAGCAGGGTAGGAATTAAAATACCGGCAATGATAATGAGCCCCCCCATGGTCGGAGTTCCCTTCTTTTGCAATTGGCCTTCCAAACCCAAATCACGAATGGTTTCTCCTACCTGCTTCTTTTGCAATAAGCGAATCAAGGCTTTACCAAACGTAATGGTCACCAATAAAGAAACCAGCGCAGCCATTCCGGCACGGAAAGAAATATATTGGAAAACGCCAGCCCCCATAAGCTCAAATTCTTTGTCTAGGTAGTTGAACAAATGGTAAAGCATATCTTAGTTTTTCTTATGGATTAGGTTCAACATCTCTTCTATCATTTCTTTATCATCAAAGTGAATTCTTTCTCCCTTGATTTCTTGGTAATCTTCATGCCCTTTTCCTGCCACCAATATGATATCCTTTGCTTTGGCCATAGATACTGCGACCTTGATGGCCTCCTTACGGTCTTCAACAGCCAATGTCTTTTTGTAATGTACTGGGCTTACACCCTTCTGCATATCCCTGATGATATCCCCAGGATTTTCGAACCTAGGGTTGTCAGAGGTAAGAATTACCTTATCACTATAATTACAGGCGATTTCAGCCATCAGTGGTCGCTTGGTAGTGTCGCGGTTACCTCCACAACCTACTACTGTAATGACCATTTCATTACCAGAGCGGAAAGATTTAATTGTTTGAAGCACATTCTCTAGTGCATCAGGAGTATGGGCATAATCCACAAGAGCTGTAATGCCCGTATTGGTTATTACTTTATCAAAGCGACCTGCTGCAGGTTTGAGAGCGGAAAGGTGTTGAAGCACTTCATTTTCTTCCTCCCCCAATAAAACAGCAGCTGCATAAACAGCCAGCAAATTATATGCATTGAAGTCGCCAATGAGTTGAAACCAAACTTGTTGCTGATTGATTTCAAGGGAAAGACCCGTTAGGCCATTTTCGATAACCTTGGCCTTAAAGTCAGCCATAGATTTTAGGGCGTAGGTGTATGTATTGGCCTTTGTATTTTGAAGGACGACGCGCCCTCTTTTATCATCTGTATTGGTCAACGCGAAAGCTCTCGATGGTAAATCATCGAACAGCATTTTCTTCGCTTTCAAGTACGCATCAAAAGTTTTATGGTAATCTAGGTGTTCGTGTGAAAGGTTTGTGAATAAGGCTCCCTCATACAGAAGTCCTGCAATTCGGCGCTGGGAGATAGCATGAGAACTTGCCTCCATAAAACAATGTGTACAGCCTTTGGCAACCATCTGTGCCAAAATTTTATTGATGGTCAATGCATCCGGCGTTGTGTGACTAGCCGGAAGGACTTGATCGTTAATTTTATTTTCAATGGTAGACAAAAGCCCTGTATTATACCCTATAGAACGGAACAATTGATAGAGCAATGTCACAATGGTCGTTTTTCCATTGGTACCCGTAACCCCAATCAATTTGAGCTGGGTAGAAGGATTACCATAAAAATTAGAAGCCATTACTCCCAACGCCTCAGAGGCGCTTCGCACCTGTATCCAAGTTACGTCTGATGGGGTTATTGAGGGTAGTTTTTCACAGACTATCGCAATTGCTCCTAACTGAATGGCTTGGTCAATGTAATCATGCCCATCTGTTTGAGTTCCACTTTGAGCAACAAAGACAAAATTATCTTCGACTTGACGTGAATCAAAGGCAATTCCTAATACATTAGCAGACATGTTACCACTTACCGATTGAAGAGATACCTTGTATAATATGTCCTTTAACAGCGCCATTAGCCTAATTGTAATTTAATGGTGGTCTCTGAATTGATGCGAGCACCCGGGGTCACCGACTGCTTAACTACTCGTCCTTTTCCAGATATAGATACTTTTACTCCTGCATTTTCTAAGATAAAAATGGCATCGCGTAATGTCATTCCCTGCACATTAGGCACCAGTCCATTATCTTGATGATTTGTCTTCCAAATGATGGCATTATTTTCTACATCGCTGCGAACCCATTCTTCGGTTTGGTCAGAATAGTGGTTTGAAATACCCAAGAGATTGCATAATTCGTTTAGTTCATTCAATTTACCAGCTCTAATGACTGGAAAAGTACCTTCGTGAGCTCTTAAATCGGGCGAAAAGGCATCATGAATACTTAAGTTTTTGGAATAGATCATGTCAGCTATTTCTTTGAAAACGGGGGCAGAAACATCTCCACCATAACGGTTCCAACCTTCCGGGTCATCGATCACCACAATACAAGAATAAATGGGGTCATCGGCAGGAAAGTAACCGGCAAAAGAAGCGTAATAGCGCTGACTACGATATTTTCCATCAATTAACTTCTGAGCCGTTCCGGTTTTACCAGCAATGCGGTAATACTCATTCTTAATGTTTTGGGCTGTTCCTCTTTGTACCACGCCATCGAGCATGTCTTTCAACTTTTCAACGGTTTCAGTAGAGGCTATTTTTTTATTTAAAACTTTGGATTCAAATTTTTCGATGGTCTTATCTGCTCGCTTGATACTTTTTACAATGATGGGCTGAATCATTTTACCGTCATTGGCTATTGCATTGTAAAGTGCCAAAGTATGCATGGGTGTCAAACTAGTTTCATAGCCGACAGACATCCAAGGCAAACTTGTACCCGACCAAGTAGGATGACTGGGATCTTTAATAAAAGGCACACTTTCGCCAAGTAGCTGAAAGTCGAGCGGTTTACCATATCCGGTACTTTTGATAATATCGATGAATTTTTGCGGGTCTTCACCAAAATGTTCAGTGACCAACTTGGCAATCCCTACATTAGAAGACTTCTCAAAAACTTCTTGAACTGTTATTTTACCATAACCTCCTTTTTTTACATCGGTCAGCGTAAACTTACCATCGTAAAAATCGATAGTACCTTCACCTGTATCGACCGTATCTGCCAATTTCACTTTACCTGCCTCTAAAAGCGCCAGCATAGATGCCAGTTTAAAAGTAGAACCCGGATCGTTGCTACTACCGAGAGCGTGATTATAATTTTCAGCATATGTACCTCTTTCTGTACGAGTCAGGTTGGATATTGCTCTGATCTCACCTGTTTTGACCTCCATCAAAACCACACTTCCGTAGTTGGCCTTATAGCGAGAAACTGCCTTTAATAAAGCATTTTGAGCCACATCTTGTAAATTTACATCGATGGTGGTTTGTACATCGTAACCATCTTGAGGGCGGATATCAGAATACGTGTTAACAGGCTTCCAGTTGTTTCCAGCCATGCGTTGAAATAAGCCTTCACCAGCTTTGCCCGCCAAATACTCATTGAAACTTCGTTCGATACCTACACCCACGTTATCGTTAAAATACCCAATGGTACGCTGGGCAAGACTACGAAAAGGGCGATGGCGTTCATCTCTTCTTTCAAAAATAACTCCACCTCTCATTTGACCTAATCGAAAGATAGGCCAATCACTCATTTCCTCCTTGACCTGGTAATTTATGAGCTCTCTGTTGAGTATAAGATACCGGCTACGCGCTTGTCGAGCTTCCGAGATCTTCTTCTTATAATAATCTGAAGAATGATCCCGGAAATGTATCGACAACAGGTGTGAAAGGGAGTCTATTTTAGACGTAAAAATATCGTTATTCACCAAGGAAGGGTCGAAAGCAAGTTGGTAAAAAGGTAAGGAGGTTGCCAGTAATTCGGCATTGTCAGCATAAATATTACCCCTTGTAGCTTCAATGGTTTTGTATTCAAAGCTCATTTCCTCTGCACGTTGTCTCCAGTGGTCTCCATCAACCAGCTGAATGTCTACCAATCGATAAATGACCACCATTACAAATAAGGTCACGATCAGGAAGGCAATGCGTACGCGAAGTAATATGGCACCTTTAATATTCATTGTCCTCAACTATAATTTTAATGGGTGGAGTAATGCTTTCTTTCAAACCAAATTCTTCAACTTTCTTGGCCACTTCAGATTGTTTACTGCTAAACATGTAGTCAGCCTCTAGGGTGGTTACATCTGCACGAAGGTCTTTAACCTTGTTTTCCATTTCTTCAATGGTGCGGTTGGTACGTTCTGCATAGTGGCTATTCCATACATAGAAGACAGCAATAGCAACAGCAAAAGCCACTTTTGGAAGATGCCTTAAGGGCAATCCACCTCCCCAGTGGTCATTTAGATCGAAGCCGGACGAAAGGAAACCAAAAAATCCTTTTCCGGATTGTTTTTCATTTTTGTGTGCCCTAAACTTATTCTCAGCCATTTTCCTGTTTTTCTGCCACCCTTAGTTTTGCACTTCTAGAGCGGCTATTTTTTGTTAATTCTTGTTGATTTGCTTCAACGGGTTTTCTATTTATTGCCTTAAAGGGCTTTATTTCGTTACCGAAAAAATCTTTTTCCACAGGACCAAAAAATTTACCCTTCTGAATAAAGTGTTTGACCAATCGATCCTCCAGCGAGTGGTAACTCATTACTACCAATCTGCCACGCGGTTGAATTACATCAGCTGTCTGCCCTAAAAACTCTTCCAGCGCTACCATCTCTTCATTGACCTCTATGCGTAAGGCTTGAAAAACCTGTGCGTAATATTTAAATTCTCTACCTCTGGGGGCATATCCTTTTAAAACATCGAGGAGCTGAAAGGTCATTTGCAAAGGTTGATTTTGTCGGGCTGACACAATGGCTGCAGCCAAAGTTCTTGCATTTCGTATTTCGCCATACATGCCCAACATTTTATGCAGCTGCTGCTCACTGTATGTTTGAACAACATCGAAAGCCGAATGCTTAATCTGCTGATCCATCCGCATGTCTAGCGGAGCGTCAAAACGAGTTGAAAAACCACGTGTCCCTTCATCAATCTGATGAGAAGAAACCCCAAGGTCTGCCAAAACCCCATCAACCTTTTTGATACCATGAAGCCTCAAATACTTCTTGAGGTACCTGAAGTTTGCCTGAATAAATGTGAAAGAACGATTTTTAATCTCTTTGGTATTGTTCAATGCATCTACATCCTGATCGAATGCCAAAAGCCTGCCTTTTGATGAAAGCTGATCTAAAATCGCTTTGGAGTGCCCCCCTCCACCAAAAGTAACATCCACATAAGTGCCATCCGGCTTAATTTGAAGACCTTCTAGACATTCATTAAGCATTACTGGCACATGATAAGCACTCATCCTACTCTTCGGTCAGGTATTTTTCAGCCATCTTGGAATACTCAGCCGCATCGCTAATTAAGTGCTCCTCGTAAAGCTCAGGATTCCAAATCTCTATTCGGTTTCCCAAACCAACCAGCACTACATCTCTTTCAAGGGAGGCATAGGCCATCATTCTATTAGGAATATTGATTCTCCCCGATCCGTCCATCTCTAAATCTATATTTCCCCGAAAGAAACTCCGCTGAAAACGCCTTAGATCTTCATTAAACTCATTCAAAGAACGGACCTTATTGATAATCTTCTTATACTCAAACATGGGATAAAGTACCAAACAAGGTTCAAAACCCCGTCTTACAACGAGCTCTTGAATATCCACTTGTGGCAGGGCAGATTTTACCTTAGCGGGTAGAGCGAGCCTACCTTTGGCATCTAACTTACAATCATATTCTCCGGTAAAAAAAGTCATCACACACCTTAACTAATACAAATATAGAAATACTTCCCACACACTCCCACTTTTTTCTACTTTTTCCCACTTTTTTCTGAAGCTACTCTTTTTCACCTTTTCAAGCAAGTTTAGCCCAGCAAATAATCTCATCTCTTGTGATTAGACCAAAATACCATACACTAACAATCTGTATTTTAGCGATAAAAAGAGGGCTTTAATCTGTTTTATTGGAAAATGGAAGTAGGGTGGCAAGTAGTGGGAGATATTTTAAAAGATGCCCCTAAGCTGAACAGTTAGGTGAGATAACAATGTATTGTCCACCGCAACGTTTATAAGATTATGGTTAAATTTGTGTCATGATGAAAAGATGTATCTTACTTTACGCGCTCTCTTTTATTTTAGGCTTTAACGCGTGCACTACGGGTGATGTAAACAGCGAACCGATAAGTCAATTATTGGTTTTAGTGGTGGATTACGACAGCCCCGTTTTTGAAGGGGGGAGTGTTACCAATTTGCGCCAGCTTCCGAGCCCTGCACCAAGCAAATTACCCTTTGAATTTGATGAAGAATTACCGGAAGACGGATTAGATGGCGGGGTTTCGTTGTTTTATGCCAATACCGATGCAAAAGTTTTTGATGGCATTATGCCTTATGATGCATCAGCTGAGGGCAATATACTTATTCCTGCCTTAGGTGATCCAAGTGATTTTTTTGAGCTCGAAACAGAAATTCCTTTACCCAATCCTTTGAACATGGAAGACCTTGAAGGAGACTATTCAGGTAGAGATTTTAGTGACCTATGGCCGAGTATCAACCGATTAGGTGTCGTTCAAAACACGTTGAACAACGATGCTATGATGGGGCGCTATCTGTATCAACCTCAGCGAAGAAATGAAAATACATGGAAGTGGATTCTTTTCTTTTTTGAATATTAAAAAATAGCTTTCCCGCAATAAGGTCTTAACGCATTTGGGTTGTTCTTCAATAGATGCAGCGCATCATTATTATCCATAATAACTAAACTACTAACTCAAAAGCGCTTTTTCTGAAGAGAGGAAGTGCTTTTATTTTTTACGTTCAATGGTAAATTGTACGAGTTCTGATAAGGATTTCTTATAAGTAGATTCAGGAAAGTCATCCAATATGTGCAAGGCTTTATCGTAATAACTGTTCATAACTCCTTGGGCATACTCTATGCCGCCAGATGCTTTCACATAATTTATCACTTCCATCACGTTTTTAGATGATTGCCTATTCTGCTTGATGATACGCTTGATTCTTCTTTTTTCACTCATTTTGGCTTGTTGCAAGGCATAAATCAAAGGCAATGTCATTTTCTTCTCTTTGATATCGATGCCCAGTGGTTTACCAATCTCATAAGTGCCATAATCAAATAGATCGTCCTTAATTTGGAAGGCCATCCCTACATTCAAACCAAATTCTTTCATTTTAGCCACAGTGCCAGCATCTGCTTCGGCAGCTGCAGCCCCTACTGCACAACATGAACCAATTAAGGAAGCTGTTTTTTGTCGGATGACGCTGTAATAGATGTCCTCAGTAATGTCAAGGTTGCGTGCTTTTGCCATTTGTAGCAGCTCCCCTTCACTCATTTCTCGTACAGCCTCAGAGACTATTTTCAGTAAATCAAAATCTTCATGATCTACAGAGAGCAATAAACCCCTAGACAGCAGGTAATCGCCTACCAGTACAGCAATCTTATTTTTCCAAAGTGCGTTGATAGAGAAAAAGCCTCTCCTAAAATTAGAATCATCTACCACATCATCGTGTACTAGGGTGGCTGTATGCAATAATTCTATTAAAGAAGCCCCTCGGTAAGTGCGATCAGAAATATTACCAAGCATACCAGAGGTGAGAAACACAAACATGGGGCGCATTTGCTTCCCTTTGCGCTTCACAATATAGCTCATGATTTTGTCTAGCAGAAACACCTTACTTTTCATGAATGACCTGAACTTTTGTTCAAATTCATTCATTTCATTAGTAATGGGAGCTTGAATATCCTTAAGTTGAAGCGCCATGTGATTTGATTAATACAATATTAATAGGTAAAGTAGCAAAGGCAAAGTATTCCAAGTAAATCCGATGATTCTTATGAAGAAAGTTTTGAGAAATGAAATCTTGTTGAAGGGTAAAAACAGGCAAAAACCGATTACTGCTGATCTTACATTTCAGCCCGATGGGAAACAAAAACCCTTGGTTATTTTTCTTCACGGCTTCAAAGGGTATAAAGATTGGGGTCCTTGGCATGTACTTGCTCAACAATACGCTGAAGAAGGCTTTTGTTTCTGTAAATTTAACTTTTCTCATAATGGGGTTGTACCTGAAAACCTGACTGACATAACGGATGCTGAAGCTTTTGGGTACAACAATTTTTCTAAAGAAATGGACGACACTGATCGGGTGCTTCATTTCTTCACTCAAAAAGAAAATTTAAAGAGATTTGAAATTGATAAATCTCAAATTTTTATGATTGGGCACAGCCGCGGCGGCGGATTAGGAATCATTAAAGCCTATGAAGATAATCGCATTAAAAAACTTGCAACCTGGGCGGCAGTGCATGATTTTTCAGGACGCTTTTCTAATGAAGAGCTAGCCTATTGGAAAAAAAATAAAGTGATATATGCTAAAAACGCTAGAACAGGAGCAGAATATCCTCTGTACTACCAGTTTGTGGAAGATTTTTTGGCAAGTAAGGATCGTTTTTCCATTCGAAAGGCCATTGAAAACACATCAAAACCCATTTTGATTGTTCATGGCACCAAAGATGAAACGGTTCATGTAAATGCCGCTTTTTCCCTCAACAAATGGCAACCTGAATCCACTCTTTTCATTTTGCCCGAAGCTAATCATGTTTTTGGAGCCAAGCATCCTCATGAAGGTAATCATTTACCACAGATGCTGGATCGTGTCAACGCACGCACCATCAATTTTTTCAAAGAAGCCTAGTCTTAAGCTGCCCAACGAAAAAAAAATGCCAGCCCCACGTAAGCATGGTTTTTTATACCAGGCACCTCCGGACTCAACCAATTAAAGGTGAGTTTGAAGGTATTTTTATTGGTATTTCTCACAAAGCCCAATCGGAAATGATGTACCCAAGGAACTACTTCTTCAGTATGCATCGCTTCCTTATTCATAGGCCCCTCCAGAGTGATGTTGTAAAGAACAAACTCCAAACCATAGCCTATGAAAATAAAATTATTCTTAGCAGTAAGATGAGCATCTTTACCCAAAAAGGAATTGGCGAAACTACTCGTTGAAAGCGACCTCAATTGACCTAAACGTAAATCAACTCTTTGTAAAGCATTGATAAAACCGGTGCCTAGCTTTGCTTGCGTTGCAAATATGAAATCTGCTGATTCTGAAAATTTAACCTGGTGCATGTAATCAGCCATAAGGTTAAAGACAAAAGCATTGGGTATCTGATGTTCCCAACCACGTGGTTCTGGTAAGCCAAAGGTTTTATGATAAAACTCTTGAAAAACTTGGTTACCCGAGGCTTTGCCCGATGTACCAAACTCCAGACCATAGCTCAACCTTCTATCCATTCTTTTAAATTCATTAAAGTTAATTTGTGCAAGTAGCAAGCCTGCATAGGGTCTGTCAAATTCACTGAAGTTGGAGAACAGCAAAGATTGTGGTGTCCACATCTGTTGCTTCAGTCCTACATCGATGATTTTTTTTACTACAGTAGACTCCGAATGATACGTATTGTGAACCCAGTGATAATGAATGAAAATACCATTAGAATAGTATCTATCATTTCCTTTCAGCAAAAAAACATCATTTTCATTTTTAAGAGAAACAGACTGGTTTGGTGGTTTGTTCTGTGCTAATAAATAAGGTGAGCAACAACTTAAACTTAATAAAACGATTAATCTGAAACGCATCTTTTATAGGTTGTGGGCAAAAGTGTCGATAATTTTGTTTTATCGCCAAGACAATTAATAAATGAATGAACTAAAAAAAGCACTGCAGAAGCGAATGGAGTCTGGTACATTACGAGAATTAACGCTAATTCCTTCTGGAATGGTTGATTTTTCTTCCAACGATTATTTGGGGCTAGCCAATGACCTTGCCCTCAAAGACCAAATCATCAAGAAATATCAAAGCATGCATAGCAAAAACGGAGCTACAGGCTCTCGGCTGCTAACAGGTAACAGTGCGCATACCCTTGAATGTGAGTCTTTTTTAGCCCATATATTTGGCATGCCAACCAGCTTGCTTTTTGGTTCAGGTTATGCGGCCAATCTGGCCTTTTTCTCTTCCATCCCTCAGAAAGGAGATACCATCTTGTACGATACACTTTCACATGCCTGCATCAAAGATGGTGCTCGCCTAAGTTTTGCGACTAAAATGGCCTTCCGACATAACGATTTAAATGATTTAGAATACAAGTTAAAGAACAGTAAAGGAAAAACTTACGTGGCTTGCGAAGCGGTTTACTCGATGGATGGCGACCAAGCACCTTTAAAAGAAATGGTTGCCCTCTGCAACACATACCATGCGCATTTGGTAGTAGATGAAGCGCACAGCACCGGGATTTGGGGACTAAATGGAGCGGGATGGGTGGCCGAACTTGGGCTGACCAAACAAATATTCGCGCTCATCTCAACCTTTGGAAAAGCCATGGGAGTGCATGGCGCAGCCATTAGTGGTAGCCAAGTATTAAAGGACTACTTAGTGAATTTTGCACGACCTTTCGTATACACTACTGGAATCTCCGACTTTGAAGTACTTGCCATTCGAGAAGCCTTTTCTTTTCTAAAAAAACATAGTGAAAGAACTCGAAAACTCTTTAAACTCAACAACTATCTTAACGAACATTATTCTTTTTTAGCAAGTGCATCGCCGATTAAAACCTTTATTGTAGGTGGAAATAAAGCAACGAAAGAATGGTCGCTATTTTTCAAAAAAAATAACTTTGATATACGACCCATTTTGAGTCCAACAGTTGGCGTTGGTCAAGAAAGGCTTAGGATATGCCTTCACGCATTTAATTCAAAAAAGGAAATTGACTTTATTTGCAAAGCGTTACAGGAACGCTAGGCACCTGCCGTTCCATATTTTAATCTTATATTTAGACAAAGGGAATTGATGCAAGAGAAGGACAAAGACTACACCAAAAAAAGATATGGGCAAGTAGTTCCCGGTGGAATTAATCAGTGGCCGATCGTAGAGCTTAGTAAAAATAGACAGGCGTTTATACGTGAGGTAGCTCAAGATAGCATTGAGCGTATCAAAAACATGGCAACTAGTCGAGAAGCCTTAATTGAAGAAATTGAAACCACTCTTTTTCGAGAAAAATTACGCGTTAAACGCAATCCTTGGGCAGTTGATCCAGAAGATGATGCAAAGTTTCTAAGTTCCATTAAAAAACGTTTGTTAGACATCTCGCAGATTGATGATAAAAAGGAAATCGATCAATACCTCGATGGAATTTTGAACGATATTATCATGCGCTATTCAAGTGAGATAGCAGGTAACTTCAAAAAATCTCGCTACCGGATGGCACGCTCCATCATTACTTTTGGTTTTGCCCGGCTACTCAATGCTTCACGTGCCAGAGGATTTTGGTCTATTTTCTCCACACAATACACCCTTCAAGATAAAATCAACATTACAGGGGAGGTAGAGGAGTTGCGAAAGCTAGCCACCAAAGGCACGATCATTATGGTACCCACCCACTTTAGCAACCTCGATTCCATCCTCATCGGCTGGGTAATAAGCACACTGGGTTTGCCTGCTTTTATCTATGGAGCAGGGCTCAACTTATTTAACATCAAACTCTTCGCTTATTTCATGAATAGTTTGGGTGCCTACAAAGTAGACCGAAGAAAGAAAAATCTATTGTACCTAGAAACCCTCAAGTCTTATTCTAGCATGGCCATTCAGCGGGGTTGTCATAGCCTATTTTTTCCGGGCGGAACACGTTCTCGTTCAGGACAAATTGAAAAACGATTGAAACTAGGTTTACTGAGTACCGCAGTAGAGGCCCAAAGAGTCAATTATCAAAACGAAAAAGACAATGCATTGAAAAAAATCTTTGTGGTACCGGTAACCTTGAATTATAATTTTGTTTTGGAAGCTCCAGAGCTCATCAAACAATACTTGAAATTACAAGGACAAGAGCGGTATTACACTGAGAATGACGAGTACTCCACTTCTTATAAAATTTCCGCCTTCCTTCTCAAATTTTTTACCAAAGGCTCTGATATATCGGTTTCAATCGGCAAAGCCATGGATGTTTTGGGCAACTATGTAGATGCAGAAGGCATGAGCTACGACAAACAAGGGCGCTCGATTGACACACGCGAATACTTTACCCAAGACGGAGAAATCATTTCGAAAAATCAACAGAGAGAAGATGAATATACCCGTATGTTGAGCGAACGCATTGTGGAAGAGTACCATCGTATTAACAAGGTCTTCGCAAGTCACTTGGTGGCCTTCACGGCCTTTGTGATGATAAAACAGAGCTACAAAAAACTTGATTTATACAACTTATTGCGATTGCCAGAAGAAGATCTTACTTTAGACTATGACCTATTTAAAAGCAAAATAGAGCAGCTTTTGGCTAAAGTGAAGCGTATGGCAGGCCGTGGGGAGATTGGTGTTTCTCCCTATTTGAATGGAAGTGTTGAGGAAATCATTGCACATGGTTTAAAGAATGTGGGCATGTACCATGCCAAGCGCCCTCTCGTTCAAAACAAAGAGGGCAATATTACCACAGATGACTTAAATTTATTGTACTATTATCATAACAGGCTTGTAGGCTATAATTTAGAAAAATATGTCAGCTGATTGGGTAGGTGTGATTGGTTCCGGAAGTTTTGGTACAGCAGTAGCTAATATTTTAGCTCGTAATACTAAAGTTTTGCTGTATGTGCGTAATCCTGAAACTGCCAGAACAATTGAAAAAGAGCGCATCTCGGTGCATCAAAAATTAGCCGACAACATCAAAATCACCAATAGTCTTCAGGAGCTTGCAGAGGAATGTAATATCTTATTTCCAATGGTTCCTTCAAGTGGTTTCAAAGAAATGATTCGCGAGTTGGCGCCCCATCTTCGTCCGTACCACATGATGATCCACGGCACCAAAGGCTTGGTTTTAGACTTACCAGAAAAGAAAAGCAGTGATTTTACACTCAGTAAAGAGCACCTTTACACTATGAGTGACCTGATTAAGAGAGAAACTGTTGTGGTTCGGGTCGGATGTATGGCAGGACCCAACCTGGCTTCAGAATTGGCCAAGGGGCACCCCGCAGCCACTGTGATTGCCTCCCCTTTTAATGAAGTCATTCAAAAAGGCAAAAACCTGCTACGTTCCGAGCATTTTCAAGTCTATGGCAATTCAGACCTAAGGGGTGTAGAACTTTGTGGCGTTCTTAAAAACATCATTGCCATTGGTTCTGGAATTTCGTCCGGCCTTGGACTTGGAGAAAACTCAAGGGGTTTGCTTGTAAGTCGTGGCTTGGTAGAAATGATATACATTGGCCAAGCTTTAGGCGGTGAAATATCATCTTTCATTGGCCTTGCAGGTATTGGTGATTTGGTGGCGACTACTTTCAGTACCAATAGCCGAAACTTCACCTTGGGGTACAAAATTGCACAAGGCAAAACCTTGGAAGAAGCTTTGTCGGAAATGGAAGAAACCGCGGAGGGCCTCAACACCATTCAGTTGATCAAACAATTGGGCGATAGCCAAAAACTAAAACCCATCATCACCGATACCTTATACAAAATTTTATTTGAAGGCATGCCGCCTAAAGAAGGACTTTCTTATCTCATGCGTTTACAAACCAGTATTGACATCAATGTGATGTAATGGGGGTTTGGGTATTGGGTTGTTGAGATTTTGGGTTTATGGGTTTGTAGGTTAATGGGGATTTGGGTTTTTGATGAGGGTGAAGGGTTCGTTTTTCGCAAATGTCAATTCGTAATTTCTAATTAATTAAGGGCTGCTCCATGAAGAAGTGAGAGTTCGGCCTCTAGATGTGCAAAATACTTTTGTCTAGCTTTTCATTTCCAGCGCCAATTGATCCATGGCCTCTATTCTTTGAAGCAAGGTAGGGTGCGAGTAATTGACAAAAACATATAGGGGATGCGGTGTTAAATTCACCAAACTAGAAATAGAAAGCTGCTGTAATGCCTCTTTTAAGGGTTTAGCCGCAAAGGTTTGCACAGCAAAGGCATCTGCCTCATACTCATTCTTGCGGCTCATCATACTCATCAACAAACCTGTTGTTCTTGAAATGGGGGTGTACAGCAGACCAAAACCAATGAAATTGAGGTGAATGGCCATTACCTCACCTCCTAAAGCCAAGGAAAGCTGCTCATCGAAAATGACCCATGACATAATGTAGAGCGTAATGCCCATTTGTATCAGCCCTAGTAACAAACTCCAAACCACATGATGCTTTTTGTAATGCCCCACTTCGTGTGCCAAAATAGCAACCAACTGATCATCCGTATGCTTTTCAATCAACGTGTCGAACAGCACAATCTTCTTTCTTTTTCCAAAACCTGAGAAAAACGCATTGGCTTTGGTAGATCGTTTGGAGCCATCTATGATATACACATTTTCCAAGGGAAAATTAACTCGCTGAGCATAGCCCATAATGGCATCTTTCAATGAACCATCAGGCAGAGGGTTCAGCTTATTGAATAAGGGAAGTATGACCGAAGCATAAAACATATTCGTCAAAAAGATGAATAGACCAACGAGTACAAAAGCCAATAACCAAAACTGGTTTCCCAATTCTGAAATGATCCATAGTAAGGGATAACCCAGCAATCCACCAATCACTAGAGTGAGCAAATAACTTTTGACTTTGTCCATTGCAAAGGTCTTATGGGTTGTTTTATTAAAGCCAAAGCGCTCCTCAATCACAAAAGTAAAATAATACGAAAAAGGAATATTCACTAAATCTGCCAGCACAAAGAGCACACCAAAATAAACAAGCGAAAGTAGAATGGGCTGTTCAATGTAAGGCCTGAGGTAAGCGTCCAGCAAGCCAAATCCACCCATGAACAAAAGTAAAAGAGCCAAAATCAAACTAAACGTAGAGGTGATGAACCCAAATCTAGATTTGGTTTTATGGTAGGCCTGAGCTTTGGCATAACGATCCGCATCATACAAGCCTTCAAGCCGCCCAGGTGGTTTGGTTTTCATATTCCGAGCATTCAAAAAGTCTAAGGTTTGGTCTATCGCAAAATCAAAAACAGCTATAGCCACTAATAAAAAAAGCCAATCGTTGGGAATCATAAAAGCACCTTAGTTTTTAGGACATGGAATCTTCCATCTGCTGCGTGGCACTTTCACTGGCTTGTTAAAATTAAGCAAATAAGACATTGAAAATTCATGAGCACCACCAGCATCAATACCAAGCTTAGACAAGGTAAAATCAAAGCTATAACCAATATTGAAGTTATTTGTTGTCACCCCCAAGGTGAAAATTAATGCTTCATTATTCGGGAAGTTTTCAAATGGCTTAAAGGGAAGCCCTCGGTACTGCAAGCCAAAATTAATGGGTTCCAAATGCAAAAAGGCACCCACGTCTAATTGCGAAAACTGCCCTTGCTGTTTGTATTGAAAAACAGGTGTGATACTTCTTTCTGCATAAGTATACGTCAAGTCTCTTCTCAAAGGCCCGGAGCCTAAGTAAATTTTATAACCCCCATGAATCGTCAACCGCTGTTGCAAAGGACTTTGTCCATCAATCAATGACTGGTTGGGTTCCGTTAAATGCTGCACTGCTGCACCCAAGAATAAGTTTCGTGAAAATAAAATTCCACCAATGCTTAAATCCCCAAAACTCACCCTCAAATCACTATTGGCCACTGAAGGGTCTGTAATGGTTCTATCAATGGCTCCTGAGACAGGGTCAATCTGATTGGCAAAAACAAGGTCTTGAAAGCCAGCATTTCTCCCCACGAAAGAATATTGTATACCAGGACGGAAAGCTAAATTCTCGCTAATTTGTAATTGATAAGCATAACTAAAACCAATGGTCGTTGAGGTTAATCCGGCTGCCCCTTCACGATCGGTAGTGATGATCATACCTATGCCACTGTTGTATTTAGGGATATAATGATCGGCGTAAAAAGAAAATGTATTGAAAGAAGCCTGAAGATTAGGCCATTGGTTTCTATAATTGACACCAAATCGGGTGTACTCAGAAGCTCCTGTAAAGGCAGGGTTAATGTATAAAGGTGCAGCGTAAAACTGCGAAAACTGAGGATCTTGGGCATGTAGCATTTTTTCTGAGAAGAACCCCAAGACCATTAAATATAATAAAATCAATCTTCGCATGGCTATTTTTCCTATTTAACGTGCCTGTAACACCTGAGTATTGTAAATAAACAACAAATTTTTCTGAGTCTATGAAGAAACATCGCATTCAGAAAGAAGTTTTCCATTAACTTTCGACTAATGAATGAAAGTTCGAATATAATAAAAACTACTTGTGTGGCGTATAAGAATTACTTTATAGGCTTAACCTAAACAAGAAATATAGTTGATGGTGATTTCAAAACCAAGGGTAATCCTTTCCTTACTAGCTTTTCTGTTGGCCTATTCGCTGAGCGGACAGAACTTCACCCGGAACAACTGGTACTTCACGGGCAACAACGCCGCGCTTACTTTTGCCAAATTTGATGAAAACAAACCTGTTCTGGTAAAAGATGGACAGGCTTTAAATCAATCTGGTGAAAAATTAACGGTTAATGACCCCACCACTGGCGACTTGTTGTTTTACTCTGACGGTATAAATATTTATGATGCCTCTCATCAAATTATGAACCATGCCACCAACCTCAATTCAGACCCAAATGGCATACAAGCATTAAGTGCTTCTCCTGTTCCGGGGTCTAATAATGGTGATTGGTACTATTTATTCGTTAGAACAGCCTCCGGTGATATCAATTATACCATCATAGATATGACAGCCCAAGGCAATCGAACCAATGGCCCGCCTGTAGGCGAAGTCATATCCTCGGAAGTAAATATTGCCACAGGAATTGCTGACCGTGGTGATGGAATGATTACCATAGGCTCTCGAGATATGACGGAGTTCTGGCTGCTCACCCAAGACAGTAGAACCGGGTTAATTGAATTAATTGTCATTCCTGAACCCGGACAACCTTTTGATGTTGCAGGCAACCTTAACCTTACGAGTTCGGCAGAGGCCATGCATTTTGCCTATCACAGGCGAACGGGTCAAATTGTACTTATCCCTTCTAATAACAATAACATCGAAGTACTTCAATTTACCAATGGTGGCATAGGCGGCACAACCATTGTGGGAGCCAGGACCATTCTCAACTCCTTTCAACCTGGTGAGACTTTTGGTGGGTCGGCAGGTTGGTCGACTACAGGTAATTTCATTTATTTCAGCCGCAACTCTGCCACTGAAGGCCAGCTCTTTCGATTTGACATGCAAGATGAAAGAGATGAGGCTACTTTCGAGGCCGTTTTTGATACCCCTTTAGAAAAAAGTTTAAGTCTTCTAACCGGTTCCGATAGTAGCATTTATCATCTTTACAGAGAAGGAGGCACAAGGCTATTGGCACGTATCAACCAGCCCGATAGTGCATTGAATAATTTGAGTTATGAGGCCGGATTGTTCAATAATCAGACATTTGAAAGTAACTATTTTACGCAGTTTGCTCCTGAGGCCGAATTAACGCCGGTAGTAACAGCCGTTATACAAAACGGTGAGATTTGCATGAACAATCCCATTCAGTTTTACCCAATCATTAGTCCCTCTACTGCTATCCCTTCATCCTTTACTTGGGAATTTCAACCCTCAGGAAGCACCAGTAATTTGCAATCACCCATTCAAACCTTTGAGCAAGAGGGTGTTCTAATGGCCTCATTAGCAGTAGAAATCAATGGCTTGACCTATACAGATATGATTACTGCACAAATTGAACCTAACGATTTGCAAGTATCCCTATCAGACACCACCATTTGCCCAGGGGAAACTTTAATGCTTGATGCCGAACCACAACAAAATGGTCAAGGTCAAGGCGGAGGTGCCGGTGGTGGAGGCGGAGGTGCAACAGGCGGCCCTTTTGAATATTTATGGAATACAGGAGAAACTTCCTCATCCATTGAAGTGACAGAAGCCGGCAATTATTGGGTAGTGGTTACTCCGTCAGATGGCTGCCCAGTTTATGCAACCGCACGTGTTCAGGTATATGGTGAAGAAAATCGAACGGCAAACATTTGGTATTTTGGCAATGGTGCAGGTATAGATTTTAATGAAGTGGAAGGACTCGATCCACCCCCACGCAGCATTACAGACCCTCATGCTATGAATGCACCCGAAGGCACCTCAACCATTTCCGATGCCAATGGAGATGTGCTCTTTTACTCTGACGGAGAAACTATGTGGAACAGAGAAAATGAGGAAATGCCGAATGGAACAGAAATTGGAGGCGACAATGTATCTACACAGTCTGTCATGATCATTCCTTTTGTAGATGACGAAACGCTTTATTATGTGTTCACAACACAAGAAGTTTACGGGGAGAATACCTTTGAACTGAAATATAGTGTGGTTGATATGAAGGAAGACGTCGGCTTGGGAGATGTGATTCTCAAAGATGTTGTCCTATACAGCCGAAGTACAGAAAGACTTGCTGCCATAGAATCAGGAGACGGATATTGGCTGATTTCCCATGAATATGGAAATAATACTTTCCGAAGCTACGGCATCACGACCGAAGGCATTACTACCCCTTTTTTATCCTCCGCTGGCGCAGTACATTCTTTCAACGATCCTTTAAGTGGCCAGGGTGGAATGAAATTTTCTTCTGACGGAGAAAGGGTAGCCGTAGCCTTAGTTGAAGGCAGTGCAGACTTTGTAGAAGTTTTTGATTTTGAACCTACTACGGGACGCATCGTAGAAATGGAGTTCCGTTTAGATTTGAATGAAGGTGAAGATTTGAATGATGAAGTGTATGATGTGCATTTTTCACCGGGTGGCGGAAAACTCTTTGCCAGTTTGAACAATAGAAATGGAGGTAGTGTAGGAGGACGCATTATTGAATACAGGGTAGATTCTCTGTCAACAGAAGAAAGTAGGTTAGCCTCCAAAACAAATATCACCACCAATACCAATATCAATGCCAATATAGGTCAAATACAAACAGGACCTGATGGTAATTTATATGTGGCTGTTGAGGTACCAGGCAATCCAGGAGCCACTAATTTTGTAAGCTCCATAAGTGCTGTAGACGATACGTTAGGTACTTCTACATTCAGCCCCCAAATTGTAGCATTAACTACCGGTAATTCAAGGCTAGGCCTTCCTAATTTTGTTCAAAACAGTGCTGATCCACAACAAGAACCTTCTCTCTCGGCGCCCCAGTTGGTCTGTGTTGAAGAAGAAGTACCTTTAAGCGGTACTGGCACCTCAGACATAGATGAGTTTGCATGGACCATTACGAATCAAGACGATAATAGCACTGTTTTTACAGCTGGGGTGATGGATACTTCCTACGTTTTCCCACAAGGTCAGGCAGGTATATTTAATGTATCGCTCAACATTACCAACCGCTGTGGACTAGACACAACTTTAGTGCAAGAAATTGAAGTGCAAGACATACCGCCACGCCCAACCGTACCCCAGGCCATTGCCCTATGTGAAGGGGATACCCAAGCACTTGATGCCATTGCCGGTGAACCTGATAATCCCAATTTCTCTTATGAGTGGACAGATTCTCAAGGCAATGTGGTGAGTACCACAAGAAACTTCACCGTTTCACAACAGGAAATTTATACCATTGTGATTACCAATACAGCCGGCTGTTCCAATAGTGCTTCCGTCTTTGTAGGGCCACCTTTTGAAATCAGTTTACCCGAGTCCAGTATCATTTGTCAAGATAGTGAACTCACATTAGATCCTCAAGTAACTGCAGACAACTATATTTGGACCGTCATAGCCCCTGATAATACAACCCAAACCTTACCCAATCAACGCAGAGCAACCGTTGATAGCAGCGTACCGGGCATTTTTACCTATGTGGTTTCCATAGAAGACCCTATTTCAATTGGATGCTTTGTGAATGACACGACACAAGTTACCATCAATCCAAAAGCCCAAGCTTTGGTAAACAATATTACCAATACAGCCTGTGGCACCAATGATGGTGGTTTTGACTTTGAAGTAACCAGCACAGGAAACTACAGTTATGTTGTCAGAGGAAGTGGAAGTGGAGTGGTAGACGAATCTACAAATTTTGATGGGCCGGGAACAGTTAACGTAAATAATTTAGCGGCTGATATTTATACCATTGAAATTACCGACAATAGCAGTGGCTGTATCCAAAACATATCTGATATTCAGGTACAAAATGCCCCCCCTGATTTTACCATTGACAACGTTGTACCCTCAGATGCTGATTGCAATGTAAGTACAGGATCGTTGCGGGTAACATTGAGTGATGATGTATTCCCGATTACTTACACCCTAACCAATACCAATGATGGAACTGTTTTTAACAATACGGTCAATTCAGCCTTAGCAACTACCAATTTCGATTTTGAAGTTTTAAATCTTTTGGGAGGCACCTATAATCTAGAAGTGGAATCTACGGGAGGTTGCAGTCAAAGTCAAACCGGCATACAGCTCGTGCAACCGCTGCCTGTTGAACTTACAACAGAGCCATTTGCAGAAAGATGTGGTGCAAATGCTCCGCTAAGCGTCTCATCCTCTACGGCAGGTGCAAGCTTCAGCTGGTCAGGACCAAATGGCTTTTCCGCAAATGGGGCCAATGTAAATGTCCCTGAAAGCGGAACCTATACCGTAACGGCAACTGCCCCGGGTGCATGCTCGGTTACGGAAGAAGTGGTGGTAGATTTAACCATAGAACCTTTGGTTCAAATCTCCCAAGAAGGTGACGTATGTGAAGGAAGGGTTACTTTGGTAGCAGAGGTAACCAACCCTGAGGAAGGCGCAAATTATAGTTTTCTTTGGTCTACAGAATCCACTTCCAGTAGCATTACAGTTGATGCTTCAGGTGATTATTCTGTAACGGCTCGAAATGCTGAAAACATATCTTGTTCAGGCGCTGCGAACATTAGCATCAGTATTCCTGACAAAATTGAAGCAAGTGTAAGCTCAAGCCCTGCTTGTGATGATGGCTCTCCCATTAGTTTGACAGTGAATGTTACTGCAGGCAATCCCAATAGCTTTAATTGGACACTTGATGGTCAACCAGCAGGGCAAGGTGCTACCATAGAGGTGAATCAGGAAGGAACTTATGTCGTTAACATTGCGGATGCTTCTTGTTTCATAGAAAGAAGTTTTACCGTAAGAAGACAAGGCATTCCGGAGGGTCAACTTCCCGATGTTGATTTTTATTGTGCTACCAGAACCTCCAATCCGATTCTGTTGGCAGGTCGAGGTTTTGCTTCTTACGAGTGGACAAGAAATGGACAGCCTTACCCACAAGGAGGGCAAAACTTAAACGTAGATGCTCCAGGTGTCTATGTGGTAACGATGACGACAGCCTCGGGCTGTGTTCAAACAGATACGGTGGAAATTATTGAGAGCTGTGATCCTAGGGTCATTGCACCCAATGCATTCTCTCCTAGCTCCGACCCTCCCAATGATGGTTTCTCTGTTTTCCCGAATGAATTTGTCAGCGATTTTGAAATCTACATTTACAACCGTTGGGGCGAACTGATCTTCCAGAGTAGTACTTTGGAATTCAAATGGGATGGTACTTTTAACGGACAATTGGTACCGCTGGGCACTTATCCATACGTCATCCGATTTAAATCAAGATTTGAACCTGAAAGAGGGGATTTTGAGCAAAGGGGTTCGGTCACCGTCATCAGGTGACCCTACCTTGTCTTTCGTTTTACGTTTTATTCCGAAAGTGCAGCCACACCAGGAAGCGTTTTCCCTTCCATGTATTCCAGCAAAGCTCCTCCACCGGTCGAGACGTAAGAAACCTGATCTCCGTAGCCTAAGGAGTTGACAGCGGCAGCAGAATCTCCACCACCAATTAACGAAAAGGCTCCATTTTCAGTAGCACTCACAATGGCCTCTGCTACGGCCTTCGTGCCTTGGGCAAAATTTTCCATTTCAAAAACACCCATTGGTCCATTCCATAAAATGGTTTTTGATTTTTTGATAATCCCAGCAAAAACTTCAGCAGCTTGTGGTCCAATGTCGAGCCCCATCCAACCCTCTTCAATTGCATGATTCATGGCTACTTTGGAATGGGCATCGTTCTTAAAATCATCGGCTATTACCGAATCTATGGGCAAATCTAAACTTACACCTAAATCTTTTGCCTTTTGAATTAACGATTTGGCCAAATCTAATTTATCTTCTTCTACCAACGAGTTCCCAATGCTTCCGCCCATGGCTTTGAAAAAAGTATAAGACATTCCACCACCAATGATCAAGTGATCCACTCGATCCAATAGTTGTTCAATGATAAGAATTTTATCAGAAATTTTTGCCCCACCCATGATGGCTGTGAGTGGCTTTTCACCTGTTTCCAATACCTTTTTAGCATTCTCAAGTTCAGCCTTCATTACAAAACCACAGCCTTTTTGCTGGAAAAAACGAGCTATCACGGCTGTAGAAGCATGGGCTCGGTGAGCCGTTCCAAAAGCATCGTTAATGTAAATGTCACCGTGAGCAGATAGTTTCTCTGCAAAAGCTTCATCGCCCTGTTTCTCTTCCTTATAAAAGCGAAGATTCTCAAGAAGCAACACTTGTCTGGCTGTCAACGCTTTTGATTTTTCGAAGGCTTGCTCCGATATACAATCTGCAGCAAAGTCAACCTTGGTATTCAGTGCCGCAGTAAGGTGTGCAACAATATGCTTCAATGAGTACTTATCTTCAGGTGCATCTTTGGGTCTTCCCATATGAGACATTAACACTACTGATCCACCTGCCTCTAAAATGTGTGAAATGGTTGGTAAAGCAGCTTTGATCCGTGTGTCGTCGGTGATTTCATGATTGGCATTCAGAGGCACATTAAAATCTACCCTAATCAGTACTCTTTTTCCTTGAAAGTCAAAATCTTCTATGGTTTTCATGTTTATTATTTCGCTGTTGCTCGTTTAATTCTATCATTGATGGCCCTTCCCAATCCATGATTTGGGGCGTTTTCAACCCAAATGCTTTTAATCTCAGGCCTTTCATCCAAATTTCGGAAAGCTGCAAAAAACTCCTTGGCTGCCGCGTCCACATCTCCTGTTGGCGAGAGCACAATCTGATTTTGCTTTGGTATCTCTTTTCGCGTATGTTGAAAGACCACTGCCCCAATTTCCGAAAAATCCTCGAAGTCTTTCATATTCACTTCATCAATCTTAACAATCGATTTCTTAGGTGCATAATGACTTTTGAGCATACCTGGAGCAGCTGGAGAAGAAGAGGAGTGTGAAGCAACAGCTACCTTCCCTATAACAGCCTCAATGTTTTCCAAGGATAAACCTCCCAACCGTAAAATCTTAGGAGATGCTTCTATTAAACTTATTATAGTTGATTCTATACCTACACCACAAGCACCGCCATCTAAAATATAGTCGACTTGATCGTTGAGTTGATCCTGAACATGTTGGGCATTGGTTGGGCTAACGTAACCAAAGGGGTTAGCACTGGGAGCAGCCAGAGGGAAATCCAATTGTTTTAATAAACTAAGTGTTAGTGGATGATTTGGGATTCTCACTGCTACCGTATCCAATCCGGAAGTGACTAAATCGGGGATGATCTTCTTTTTGAGTAAGAGCAATGTCAAAGGTCCGGGCCAAAAAGCGTCGGCTAGCTCATTGATCCATTTTGAAGGGAGCTGGGCGAAATGAGCGATCTCATTAATATGGTGCGTATGTACTATCAAAGGATCGAAAGCTGGTCTATTTTTAGCTTTAAAAATAGATAAAACAGCCTTTTGGTTAAGGGCATTTCCTGCTAATCCATAAACTGTTTCTGTAGGTATAGAAACCAATTTACCTGCTTGCAAAAGCTGTTTGGCTTTGTCTGTTGAATCTCCAATTAAGGCCATTATTGCATACAATTATCCACAAAAGCTTCCGTGGCCGATGAGAATTTAAGCCGTTGTGCACTTTCCAAGTACTGGCATCCTTCCAACTGGTTACCATTGGTTAACTCTGCTAAACCCAACCAATAATAGGCCTCGGCCATTTGACCGTCTAACTCAATCGCTTTCTTTAAATCGTACATGGCATCTGTTGGATTATTGATACGCAGTTCTGTTTTCCCTTTATTCAAATAGACCAAGGCACTCTGTGGGTTGATTTCAAGGGCGAGCTCAAAATCCAACAGCGCTCGGTCAAATTCACCATACTTGTAGAGAATAGCTCCCCGGTTGATATAGGCGTCAACAATATCGGGCCTCATTTTTATAACGTAGTCAAAGTCAAGCATGGCTTCACTATCTTTTCCCATCAATCGATAGGCATTACCACGATTAAAAAAGGCTTGATAAGAGGCAGTATCTACATTAATTGCTTTTGTTAAGAACTCTAAGGAGGCTTCGAATCGTTCTAGTCTCTGCAGGGCCACACCTTTCGCATTGAGGGCAATATAATTTTGAGGATTTATCTCCAATGCAGCATCCAATTTAGACAAGGCTTCTTCGTATTTTTCTTGAGACATAAATACCCTCCCCGCTTCGATAAGTTCTTGCGTATTTGGAGAGCAATGCCAGAGTAACAAAGAAAGTGTAGCAATTAGGAGTTGATTATTTCTATGCATGAGCCTAAGTATTAACACAAAGATAAGATTACAAATAGAGGATTAATAAGTTAACGCCTTAAGATCACCTTCGCACCTAAATTTTGATCAAGGTAAGTTATGCGTACTACATAGATACCATCGCTCACTGGATGTCCATTAACATTCGTTCCATCCCAGAAGAATTCATTTTCTCCAGTGAAGGCCAATGCATTGGCAACCGTTTTTACCAATTTACCAGAGGTATCATAAACCCTAAATAAAATAAACTGTGTTTGTGGTACTGAAATTTTTACAGTTACATCCTTACTAAATGGATTCGGGTATATATTATCAATGCTAAATTCATCAGCAGCTATCAAATCTGAATCTTCAAAGACACTTGGAATCGTTGTTGTGTATAGCCCATTACCGTGAGTAGCTACAACAGCTTTACCATCTACTCTACGAAAATCCATCATACTCACTACTGAGTTCCCTATTCCATTTGGGGATTCTTGCTGCCAATTGGTACGCTCTCCATCTACAAGCAAGGCGCTGTACAAACCAGTGCTAGTCCCTGCAAAATACTCCACCCCTCCTTCCGATTTTGGAACTATATTTACCCATCTGACAGAAGGGCCATTTCCCGTGCCATCAGCATTTTCTTCAAGGTTTCCCGAAACATCAATAAAATTTTGACCGCCATCTTCAGAAAGAAAAATACTTCTTACACCATAATTTGAAAAAGCCACCATGATTCTATTCGCATTTGTGGGATCTATTGCGATAGAACTAACATAGCCTTCATTAGGAAACCCCGAACTTGTTATTTCAAATGTTTCTCGAAGAGAGGAGTTAGCGTTAAAAACTTTAAAAAGGCTCCCCCTAGAGGTGCCATAAATAAGTATATTTCTTGGTGATGTTGATATTTGCAATGCCGAAACTACCCCCTCATTTTCTCTTAGTTGGGTTTGATCAATGCGTTCCCAATTCAACGATTGTGCTTGCTGTTGCCCTGCTGGTATTTGTGATAAATTACGATTGTACCAAACAAAATCTCCACCCGCCAAATACATTCTGTTCGCATTATTCGGATCCAAAACAAAAGGATTTATAAATAAGTAGGGTTGCGAGGGGTTAGAGCCACCTCCAACTGGATCCACGCGTGCAAAAGTAGTTATCTCGCCACTTTTGTTTAGGGTTAATCTAAAAATGCGCGCATTTTGAAAAGACATATAATAATAAATACCAAAAGGGGTAGAACCTGTATAGCCGCCATCACCACCTAATACATTTATACCATTAGCCTGCAAAGCATCGTTATTAAAGGTTAACAAAGAGCCATTATCCTGAGTACCCCCAAAAACAAAATCATCTTGAACAAAGCGACTAAAAGTAGCTGAATAAAATTGTGTAGTTATAAACCCATTGTTTAGGGAGCGGTAACTCACTTGTTGCGCTCTATTATTATTTGTTACAAAAATACCTCCATCATTTGCGGTATACATCACATCCTGATTAGAAGGTAGAAAGACAATGGCGTGCTGGTCTGGATGATGATTCTCATAAAGCTCAACGTTTTCTGCTTCGGGGTCATACCCTCCTATCCATGTGGTATTATTTTGCGACTGAAAACCATCCGTAGATCGATATAAATTTGTTCCTCCTACGTAGACAATGTCTGGATTATTGGGGTGAACTTCAATGACTAAATTGTACGAGTTTTGCGTATCTAGCTGTTCTATACCGTTTGATCCATTTGGTAAGTTGGTAGATAAATCTTCAAACTGTCCGCCTTCCTCAAATCTAAACAAACCTGTTCTACCATCCCTGATGGCAGCCAAAAAATAAACAATCTCCGGCCGGGAAGGCGATGAACCTATTTCTACGCGCTGCGTAGGTAAATTAACAAAAGAAGCAATTCGTGTCCATTGCTCACCATCTTCAGACCTCCACACACCTGCTTTAGTTGATAGCAAAACGTTATCACTAGTTTCACTACTCAAGGTAGCATAAAACACTCCACTTGATGTTCGATGAATGTCTGTATAAAATATGGTAGGGATTTCATTTAAATCAGAATTTGCGGGAAGATTCAACCGATCATCACCTAACACGGTAGTCCATGTAGCACCGCCATCTGTTGAGCGCACAATGCCACCAAAAACAGCAGCTAGTATCTCATCATCGCCTCCATTGGGGTTCGTGGTTATATCCCAAATGTATTGAAAGGGTGATGTAAAAGAACCGGGCTGATTGATGCTCGTAGCAGGTAACAACTCCCATGATTGGCCGTTGTTAGTCGATTTAAAAATACCATCTCCACGAAAAGGTGCCCCTGCTGCTCTTGATGAGTTTCCGACCAACTCTCCGGTACCATAATACCAGATATTTTCCATCCCGGGTTTTACATTTTGGGTAATGGCTGTAACGCTTTGAAGTTGATCAACGGTGGTAGTTTTTGTCCAGCTCTCCCCCGAATCTGTACTTCTCCACATACCACCTGAAACACCTCCTGCCAAGATGATTTGTTCGTTTAGTACATCTAAAGCCAATGCCCTTGTGCGGCCCCCAATGTTGTACGGGCCAATAGACTTCCAGTCCAAAAGTTGTGAAACCTGTTGTTGCTCGGAATCTTCTTGAGAAAATTGAAAACGATCTCTTATATTTTCAGCCAACACCTCCTTTGCGAAGGACAATTCCTTTTGCCGTATGTTAGGGGGAATTGTACCGGTCTTAGGGTCTGCTTGTATTTGATGCATATAGTCTTGACGAGACTGAACATCTTCCTTCATGAAGAAGCGAGACTCCGGGGCTTCAATGATAATATCTTTAGCACCCGATTTCGGTTGATAAAAACCCATGAAGAGCGAAACAGACATGTAAACGCCAAGTAGTATGAATCCGTAGCTTGTTTTACCTTTTATGTTCATTTGTTTTCGGTTGCTAAGGTCGTATATATTCCCAGCACTTTCTTATTCATTCTCTGAATAGAGGCATTTTCTAAAGTTTTCTCAATGTCTGCCCAATCAACCCATTTCATTGCTATTGACTCATGATTGGGAGCAAGGTTTTCATTTGCATCGGCTTCAAACAAAAAACGCACATCAAAATGCTCGTGAGTGGCCTCATTTTTTTGGGCAGGAATGGTATGAATATCAATATCGAAAATTTGATGATGGTTACATTGAAAATTCGTGAGGCCAGATTCTTCTCGAAGCTCTTTTGCAGCCACACGTAATAAATGCTGATCACCATCTGCATGACCTCCCACCTGAAGCCATTTATTGAGTTTTTTATGGTGTGTTAAAAGTGCTTTCTCCGCTTTTCGATCTACCACCCATGCAGATGCGGTAAAATGTGCAAGAGACAAGGTTCTATGAAAGCAGGATTCACCATGCCTATCAAGTAAATGGAGCATCTTCTGTTTGAAGTCCTGCTCTTCTAAAGATACAGGATGGTAAGCCCCTAAGGCATTTTTTAAAGAGAATTTAGAATTCAGTGAGAATAACATTGGCTTTGTTCATTTTCATTTTCTCTAAATTCCCAATAATCACTCCACCGCCTGTATTGGTTAAATCGTCCTTTGAGGCCAAGACAAAATACTCATCTAGTTCCAATTTTTTGAATATGACAAATCCCTTTCGATTGGCTATCGCTTTTTCTTGAACTGGGTTTGTTTCATTCAAGTAATCTGCTTTATTCTTAAACAAAGTCACCTCTGCCCCGGGAATAACATTCCCTAGTTCGTCCAGTACGGTGATCTTTAGCTTTGTAGAAAAAATTTGTGCTTTAGACTCTGAATTCACGACAAGGGCAAAACAGAAAAATAAAATAAGGGTTAAAAGTATTTTCTTCATCATGCTGTTTAGGATTTAAATATAAGCTGAAACAATTGATTAAATGGTTCGGCTTTCGTAAACATACGGTCTTGATAAATATTCGCCATTAATTTTATGTAACTGGGCTTACGATCAATATCCACTTTTTCGATCAAAACATTACCAAAACGTTGGTTGGTCATCTGAGCACCTGCATCAAGCGTTTGTGGCTTCAAGTACCATTTTTCCACGGTCTGCTCATAGTCCACCTTATCCAGAATCCTCCGATCTGCTTGTGACAATTTATAACCATTGGCCAATACCACTTCTTTGAAATAGTCGAACATGTTTCTAAAGCCACCATTAGCAAATTTCGGATGATAACTTATGGCAAAACCATTTGAATATTGGGTTTCGAGCACATGTACGTCGATGGCAGAAGGTAGCTGTTTTTGTTTCAATAAGTAGGCTTCTTTGACTTCCTTTAGGACCCTAACTTTTTCATTAGATAGTTGCCATTGGGCAAATTCTTCTAGCTCCTTTTCACTTCTATCCAAAATCTCGTGGATAAAAGCCTCCGAGGAACTCTGCTTTCCAAAAATCTTACCAATTACTTGTTCAAAAAAGCGATTGCTCATAGGATTTGGTTCATGTTAAAAGATGGTCTTATGGTTTAATTGCAATGATTTGGCCAAACTCATTGTAGTGCAACTTACCATGATCTACAAGTTCGGAAAGCACCAAAAGCATGATTTCGCGATCACTGGGATCTAGAATACGTATTAACTCTTCAGGAGTCAGTACTTTTGTTGTTTTTATTAATTCAACTATTTGTTGCGCATAATGTTGTCTATGGTAATTCTCTTTTTTCAACCTAAGCTCAGTCAAACAATTGTCACATACTTTGCAGCGCTCATAATCTTCTTCGCCAAAATATTCAAGCAACAATCGGGTCCGACAAACATGACTTGCATGTAAAAAATGTATCAGGGCTTCCATCTTTACTTTTTTCTGCTTCCTACGCTTCTCCAATCCTTTTTCATCTATGGGCAGCCTATCAATGGCTTGTTTGGCTTGTAGAAAGATGAGTTGAGGGGTTTCTTTTTGGGGCTGATAAATCACCACTTCCATTTGATGGAGTTTTAATAAATAAGCGCGAATATCTTTTACTGAACATTTTAACAGTGCTGCAAGGTTTTGCTCTTCAAGCTTCACCAAGTGCCTGAATGCCTCACCACCATGAAACCTTAAGATTCCTTTAATGACTTGATCATAATCTGAATTGGCTATTTGGAATTCGTACAAAGCCTTTTGATCTAATAAAAAAATGAGTTTAGATGGTGTATAAAAGGATTCTGAAAGATGAATGAGTCCTTGTTCTTGTAAAATCTTCAGAGCATTAAAAACTTCTATCTGATGACGGTCAAATTTTGCTGCAAAGTCAGGTAAATTAAAGTCAAAGCTTTCCTCCGGCATACTGCCATTGGCCAATTGGTAGTAGTTCCCAAGCATTTGATATACCTGCTGAAGGGTCTTTAGACTTGGCACCGACTGTTCCGTTTTCATGCGTAACATATCAATATCTCGCTGGTTGAAAATGCACAAAGCATAGGCCTTCTTTTCATCACGCCCTGCCCTACCAGCTTCTTGATAATAAGCTTCAAGTGTATCAGGTAAATCCATGTGTAGGACCATTCGCACATCTGGTTTATCGATCCCCATTCCAAAGGCATTGGTGGCTACCATCACGCGCACTCTGTTATGCATCCAGTTGTCTTGTTTCAAAACACGTTCTTGATGGCTAAGTCCTGCGTGATAAAAATCGGCGGAAATTCCTGCTTTTTGTAACACATAAGCAATTTCTCTCACACGTTTCCGGGTTCCAGCATACACTACTGCTGTTCCTTGTATTTTCTGCAAGGCGAGTATTAATCTTTTCTCTTTATGCTCCTCGATACGTACAGAATAAGACAGATTGGGGCGGGCAAAACTTTTAATGAAGCGTTCTCCTGCCTTGAATTGTAGCTGTTCCTGAATGTCGGCCTGTACTTTTGGCGGAGCAGTTGCCGTCAAAGCAATCAAAGGAGTACTGGGCAATAATTCACGTAAGGCTGCGATTTCTCTATAGGCAGGGCGAAAATCAAACCCCCATTGTGAAATACAGTGTGCCTCATCAACCGCTATCAAGCAAAGCCCACGCGATTCATTCACCTTTTTGATGCGTTCTTGAAACAAAGGAGTTTGGAGTCTCTCCGGAGAACAGTAGAGAAACTTTAAATCAGAATGAGCTGCATTGTCGAGTAAAAAGTCTATCTCTCTTTTGCTTAATCCCGAATGCAGTGCCTCAGCACTAATACCCTTCGCCTTTAATTGCCCCACTTGGTCTTTCATCAAAGCAACAAGAGGAGAAATTACAAGGCACAACCCCTCCATGCATAAACCTGGTACCTGAAAGCAGAGACTTTTACCTCCACCTGTAGGCATCAGGGCTAAAACATCCTTTTGAGCCAAAACTGCATTGATAATCTCTTCTTGCAAAGGTCGGAACAAGGAATATCCCCAATATTGTTTTAAGACCTCAGCGGGTGTATTCATAACATTCAAATTCTAAAGCAAATTACCACTCCTGACTTTCTTTTTTGAGAAAATTAGCAACTCCTTTCTGGCAGTCTTCTGTGGCGCGTGATCGAGCATTTTGTTCTGCAGCGTAGTGAAGCCCTTCTAACAAAGAGAGATCCGGTATTTTTGAAATCATGGCTTTTGTCCTTGCCATGGATTCCCCTGAATTTTTCTGAACGAGTCGCAGGGCAAAAGCATCCACTTCTGCCTGTAATTGATCGGAAGTAACGAGTCGATTCACCAAGCTCATGGCAACTGCCTCTTTGGCATCTATTAACTCTCCAGAAAGCAACAATTCTTTGGCCTTACCTTCTCCAATCTTACGCAGTAAAAAAACCATGACAATAGCCGGGACAAACCCAATGCGCACCTCAGTATAGCCGATTTTAGCCTCTGGAACAATGAATGAAAAATCACAAACTGTTGCCAAACCTGCACCACCTGCAATGGCATGACCATGAACTTTGGCAATTACAGGCTTGGGATGAAGATAGATATCTTGAAACAAACTACTTAAATGATTAGAATCAGCTAAATTCTCCTCATAAGTATTGTTTTGGAGTTGTTTTAGATAGGCCAAATCAGCTCCAGCACAGAAAGCTTCACCCGCCGCAGCAAGTACAATTACCTTGACTTGCTCATCATCAGCAGCCCTTTGAAAAGCATTTTTGAGCTCAGTCACCATTTGCCCATTCAAAGCATTTCGCTTTTCTTTACGGTTAAGCGTTATGGTACAAATTCTTTCTTTTATTGCGTATTCGATTAAACTCATCTTGCCCATTTTTCTGAAAAAAAACCTTCTCTACCTACATCATGAAATTCGAACACTCCAAGAGCTGCCGCCTCGCTTAATCGCCTCCAAGATGGGTATCTTACGGTGCCATCTGTAATTGTATTTTTTGCAGCGAAGCATGCTGCTATTCTTTTGGGTTGGATGCCGGAAGAATTACTCAAAACTACATAATCCATAGGAATTGGCTCCAAGGGTTGAAAATTTTTTGGAATAGCCTTCGTGATGTGCAAAATACTTTTACCGTCAAAAAAGACCATTCGACCAAAAGGCAATAGAAGACTTGGAGCGCTTAAAGTTTTTAAATAGGAAGTTGATGCACTTCCACTTAACAACCTTTTAGGATATAAATGAAATCTTTGCTGGTCTTCATCCTCTAAAAAAGCTGAATCAGCCCACAGCCAAGCCTCCTTACCATAGCGAAAATCTAAAACAGAATGACCATTGACTGCTAAAACGGAAAACTCTGAGCTATTCATATAAGTCTTTTTGTGAAGGATTTGAGAAAATGCGAATAACAAAGCCCAAAGGAGTGCGAAGTGAAAGTACCTCATTTTTCGATAAACCCATCCAAAAATAAAACTGAGTAAGAGTAGGTAAATGCACCAAGTATCAAATGTACTCAGGTAGATATTTGAGGTAGTGCTATAGATCATTTCACTCATACTTTTAACCAAAAAAACAATCGCCTTAGAAAAATGTAAAAGAAGAAATGCAAAGGTTTGAGCCACAAAACCCCACCAAGAGGTGAGCAAAATGGCTAGTCCCCCAACCAAAATAGCAAAGGCTGCGGGGATAATGAATAGGTTGGTCACCAGAAAGTAATTAGGAAACTGATGGAAATAAAGCATACTCAGTGGAGCAGTGGAAATTTGTGCAGCTATGGAGACACAGGTAATTGTCCAAAATTTATCTAATATCCAATGCTTTGTAGACCAAAGGTCATACAACATTGGATATAAATACACAATTCCAAAGACGGCCAAAAAAGATAACTGGAATCCAATATTCATAATGAGGTAGGGATCGTACAGCAATAAAAAAAGGGCGGATGCACCAAGGGTATTATAAATGTTTCCTTTTCTCTTGATGGCGCGACTAGCCGCAACGAAACTAAACATTGTAACAGCACGCAGAACTGAGGGTGACAGGCCTGTAATAAACGCGTATGACCATAATACAACAAGGCTTACTACAAAAATTAGCCAGCGAAATCTTGAATTCTGTTGGCCTAATCTATTAAAAATGAGCGAAAGTATTCCGTAAATGATGCCAACATGCAATCCAGAAACTGCTAAAATATGCATGGCACCTGTAGCAGAAAATGCTGCAATCAAGTCATTCTCTAATTCATCTTTTACACCTAAGACAAGTGCCAAAACTATGGAACGCACTTCATCATCTGGCAGAAAGTGATGAATTATTTTCACTGCTTTCTTTCGTGCTTTTAGTGCTAAATATACAATGGGATTGCCTTTTGTCTCGCCAATTTTCACAAAGTCATTTCCAATAAAGCCTTGAAAATGAATGTTCTGGTAAACCAAATAATTTCGATAGTCAAAGGCGCCAGGATTGGCTGGCCCTTCAATTGTATCAAATTGCCCATTCACCCAAAGTAGGTCGCCATAGTTAAGCTCCTTTCCTTCTTCTTTCCCTAAATAGACATTGACTCGGCCCTTGACTTTGATCCAACTACCGTTGGTTAAAATTTCATAGACCGACAAAATACTGCGATAAGTGTTTTGCTTTTCTTCAGGTGTACTCACCATGAGGCCCTTATAGGCATCTACTTTAGCATAATGCTCCATTAAACGCTGAAATTCGTTATCCTCTTTATGAATACTTAGTCGTTGTGCACCTAAGGAAAAAAGCAAAACGGCTGAAATGACCAGTAGACCCGCCTGAAATCGTTTGGAATCCCAAAAATAAAAAACTAGAAAAAAAGCAGTAGTAACGCCTAATCCTATCCACGGCATTTGAACCTTAGCTCCTAGGTAATGACGGGCTACAATTCCTAAGATAAAAAATACAGTAAATCTTAGGAATGGAAATCTTTGAAAAGTATTCCAACGACTGCTCAAAATAAATGTGTTCAAGTATCTTATATAATGGACAAACCACTAATACAATTATAAGAAGATAAACACATTTTAAAAATGCAAATTAATATTATATTTTATGCTATTATTTTTTCCATTTTAAAGTGTTCAATACCAACCTCCTTGAATTTATCTCCAACGATTTCAAAGCCCATACGCGAATAAAGATGTATAGCGCTTACTTGAGCGTGCAAGTACAAGAGCGTACCGCTTTTAGGGTTTTGTTGTTCAATATGTGCCAAAGTAGTTTGTACCAAACGCTTGCCCGCACCTTTTCCGCGTTCTTGCTCTAACACAGCAAAGCGTTCTAGCTTCAGTCCTCTTTGTGTTTTTCGATAGCGGCTTGTTCCGATTGGCTGTCCAGAACGGAAAGCAATAAAGTGGCAGGCTTCTTCATCGAAACCATCGAACTCCTCCTCCTCAGGACAGTTTTGTTCCTCTATAAAAACTTTTCTTCTGATATCGAATGCCTGTTGAAGCTCAACATCATTTTCTACTACTTTAACCCTTATCATTATCGATTGAATATTTATCGTAAGCATTGATTATATTTTTGACTAAACGATGTCTCACCACATCTTTGGTACTTAAAACAACAGTTCCGATTCCTTTTACCTTGCTCAGTAAATCTACGGCTTGCGCTAAACCTGACTTTTGATTTCTGGGTAAATCAACTTGACTTTGATCGCCGGTTACCACCATTTTGGAGTGAGTTCCCATGCGTGTTAAGAACATTTTCATTTGCATGCTGGTGGTGTTTTGCGCTTCGTCTAACAATACAAAAGCCTTGTTGAGTGTACGACCTCTCATATAGGCCAAAGGAGCTATTTCTATGGTGTTGTTTTCTTGTAAAACCCGAAGCTTTTCAGCCGAAATCATTTCTTCCAATGCATCATAAATGGGCCTCAAATAGGGGTGTATTTTTTCTTTTAGATCGCCCGGCAAAAAACCTAAGTTTTCACCGGCCTCTACTGCGGGCCGTGTAATAATAATTTTTTGCACCTCTTTATTTTTCAAGGCCCTAACTGCCATGGCAACTGCCACGAAGGTCTTACCTGAACCTGCTGGCCCAACAGCGAAAACCAAATCATTTTGCTGAATGGCTTCTACCAATTTTTTTTGATTGGGTGTGCGCGGTTTTATGGCAAAGCCTTTATTAGCATAAATTAGCGTTTCATCTCCCATATCATCTTTAAACACCTCAGTCTCACGATTTACGACCGACTGTACCAGCTGATGTGAAAGCGAGCCATACTTGTGGTAATGCTGTGCCATAGATTGTAAAATGTCATTGATTTGCAGAATTTCCGAAGCACTGCCTTTAATCAAAATCTCATTTCCACGAGAAACGATTTTACTTTTGGGAAAAGCCATTGCAACTTCTTTGATGTATTCATTCTCTACACCAAGAAAATCAACCATTGGAATATTGTCGAACGTAATTAATTTTTCTACCAAGTGAACCTTACTGTTTTAATGATTGTGTAAGCTTAAATTTTCAATATTTTTGCTTGAGTAAAACTAAGCAATAAACAGCAAAAACATTTATGCCTATCATCACTTTTACATCAGATTTTGGAAGAAGTGATCATTACGTGGCACAAGTAAAGGCTGTTATTTTAAGTCATTTCCCAGAAGCCCAAATCATAGACATCAGCCATGACATCAAGCCTTTCGACATCGGCCACATGAGTCATGTCTTAAAATCGGTCTTTAAATCCTTCCCAGAAGGCACAATCCATTTGATTGGCGGTGAACCTCTTGCTCCGCAGAAACATCCCTTTATTCTTCTTGAAATAGAAGGGTATTTTTTTCTTGCACCGAATAATGGTGTCTTAAGTTTGATTTCTGAAAAGCCTATGACACAATCATTTGCAATTCCCATCAAGAATCATCCCCTTTTAGAGCTTCCAGCTATTGCAGCTCAGTTAGCCAAGGGCAAGGCGCTTACAGAACTCGGTGAACCAATCGATCAAATTAAAGAATTTCGCAGCCGCAAATCAAACGCCACAAGATCACAAATCTCTGGTCATGTAGTACATATCGATCACTATGGCAACTTGATAACAAACATCAATAAAGTAGATTTCGATATCCTAAGCAAAGAAAAAAGTATCACGCTCATTATTGGCCGCGAAAAAATTCATACAATTCATGACTCTATATCTGAAGTAGAACCTAGCGGAATTTTTGCCATTTTTAATGTGCAAGGTCAATTAACGATAGGTATTAATGTGGGTAATGCCTCACAACTACTCGGCTTGCGCCACGATAGTCCGATTCAACTCACCTTTAATTAACCAGCATGCTTGTTCGTATTGTTCGAATGACCTTTAAGCCCGAGAAAAAAGAAGATTTTCGAATCCTTTTTGAAAAGAATAAATTAAAAATTCGTGCTTCCCAAGGTTGTCGCGACTTGCAACTACTGCAAGATGTGGAACAAGCTAATATTTTGATAACCTATAGCCTTTGGGATTCCCAGAAACACTTGAATATTTATCGGAATACTTCCTTCTTCAAAGAAGTGTGGGCGCAAACCAAGGTCATGTTTGCAGAAAAACCTATGGCCTTCTCTAGTGTAAAGGTAGAGGGAAATTTACACTGAACTTGGTAGTCTTTAGCAGGGTCTCGATAAGCTGCTGATTTTAGAAGGAACTACAGTTGTTTAATAAAAATTCTTTCCTCATTTTTGCAATCCAATTTTTAATTTGCCTTGGTGGCGGAATTGGTAGACGCGTTGGTCTCAAACACCAATGTCTTCGGACGTGCCGGTTCGACTCCGGCCCAAGGTACACATAACCCTCTCTACACTTAGAGGGGGTTTTTTATTGTTCATGGCGATACAAATCCCAGCCGATTGAATTAGCCGCAAAAATCAACTCAAGTAAGGTTTTGAATCAACCTTATTGATTAATGCAGCAAGCTACAGGGAATAAGCGATTAGCCTAAACACCTAAAACAAATGATCAATACTCATTCATATCACAAAAGCCACCCATAATAGGGCAGACGCTTCCTTCATCTTATTCTAATCAATCATTCATCTGACACCAAAATGGCATGATATGGCAAAACTAAAATTTTGCACATAGTACTAGGCTTTACATAGTACCTTCTATTATATTTGCAAGAAGTTAAAGCTAAAAGCTTATGAAATTAGAAAACACACAAGTGCAAATGAGGAAGGGGATCCTTGAATTTTGTATTCTACACATCATTTCGCGCGGAGAAGTTTATGCCTCTGACATGATTGAGGAGCTGACCACAGCAAAAATCATGGTGGTTGAAGGCACACTCTATCCACTACTGACCCGCCTGCGGAAGGCTGGTTTGGTAGATTATAAGTGGGTTGAGTCTGTATCGGGTCCACCCCGAAAATACTACACAATTACAGAGAAGGGTAAGGCTTTTACCCAACAACTGGATGAGACCTGGGCGCAATTGAAGGCCTCGACTACTCAAATCATATCAAAGAACAATTAATCCAAAGTCATGAAAAAAAACATAAGTATAAATATTGGCGGCATCATTTTTCACATTGAGGAAGACGCATACCCTACGCTTCAGTCTTATTTAACAGGCATTAGTATCTTTTTCAGTAATTACGAGGATAGTCAAGAAATTATCTCAGACATTGAGGCGCGCATTGCCGAACATTTTTTAGAGAATCTTTCTGAAGACAAACAGGTCATTATCCTTGAGGATATCGACCGATTAATCGCTACAATGGGCAAGGTGGAAGATTTTGAAGTGATGGAAGAAGGTGCTGACTTTTCCGATACTGAAAGCACTGGCAACGAATCTAAACAAAGTAGCCATACGAAAAACGAAAGAGAAGAGCCTCATTCTGAATCAAGAAGGGCTTATCGCGACTTAGACAACAAAGTATTGGGAGGCGTTTGTTCAGGATTAGCACAATATTTCCGTGTAGACCCTTTATGGATTCGAGTAGCTTTTCTTATCATTCTACTCACCGGCTTTTCATTTACGCTAGGTTCACCAGCCAATTTCATTTGGAATTTAGGCATGGCACTCCCAGTCTATCTAATTTTATGGATTGTATTACCCGGTAGAACTAATTTAGAGCATAAGAGGAGCGTTCGTAGGTTTTATAGAAATCCGGACGAACGCGTTCTCGGAGGGGTTGCCTCAGGCTTAGCTCTGTATTTCAACATAGATGTTTTGTTGGCTCGTATCTTATTCCTGATTGCTGCTTTTGGTTTTGGTTTTGGAATATTGGCGTATATCATTCTGTGGATTGCAGCTCCTCAGGCGAGTACAATCACAGATAGAATGAAAATGAAAGGGAAAGAAGTTACCCTTACCAACATCAGCACATCGGTGAAAGAATCGAAAGAGATAACCTTTCATAAGAAGGAGGAAAATACGATTACACGTGTCATTCTCTTTCCTTTCCGATTGATTGGACAAATTGTAAGGGGAACGGGGCGCATTTTAAAACCCATTCTTCTTTTCTTTGTAGCTTTTGTACGCATCATCATCGGTTTTTGTCTCTCCTTTTTCGGATTAACCGCTATGGTGACGGTGCTTGTTATAGCAGGTGTGGCTGTCAATCTCTACCATTCCGACTGGTTTTATGATTGGTTACAGGTTGGCGATGAAGGTGTCTTTTGGTTGCTGATGATGAGCAAAACTATTGCGTCTGAGGCAGAAGTCATTGCAGCTTTTGTGATTGCCTTCATCCCCTTTCTAGTCGTATTTTTAGTAGGTGCAACCTTGATTACACAAAGAAAAATCATCAATAAATCTTTAGGTTGGAGCCTATTGGGTGCTTGGTTGATCTCCTTTTTTGTGCTGGCAGCCAATGCAGGAACGGCTTGGAAAGACTTTCGCAAAGGAGGGGAAAGTTATGTTGAGCAAATACTTCTTCAACCGCAATCTGAAGACACATTGTTTTTTTCCTATCAGCAAAAGGAACATAAAATGCTAGACCTCAATAACAACGCGAGTTTTGTACGAGAATTCGAAGATGAATTTATGGATATGCATATTGAGGCGACTGATGATAGCCTCGTCACGCTCAAGGGTAATGTTTATGCAAGAGGCAGAAATAAAGCAGAAGCAGATGCCAATGCAGAGCTTATTCAGTATACCCCTAAAGTCAATGGCCATGAAATTCAATTTGACTCATTCTATACCCTTCCAGAAGAGGTTCCATTCAGGTTTCAAGAGTACTTCTTCACCTTATACATCCCCAAAGGACAATCCTTTAGAATAGAACAAAACATGCGTTATCTTTTAAATTATCTACCCACTAATGTGTATTGGCAAAATATTGAGCGAGAAGTTTTTGTTTTTGACAAAAAAGGTAAAATGATCTGTACATCGTGTAAAACACAAAAGGATGACTGATGCAAACTAAAACTAAGTTCAGCTTAGTAAAACATAAACCTCTGCGGTAGTCGCAGAAAAACAATAGATTAATTTTTAACTTGATGCAACGAATTTAATTCTTTGCCCATCTACCCTGTGTAGTCAACCAAAAAATGCTTCAGATTAAACGATCAAAAGAAGAGGAAAAACTAGCTGCTGCTTGCCGTAAAGGTGATAGGAAAGCACAGCGAAGTTTGTACGATAAGTATGCTCCTCTTTTTATGGCTGTTTGCAAAAGGTACGTGAAAGACGATGCCGGAGCTGAAGATGTTTTGGTCAGCGGGTTTACGAAAATATTTGCTAAAATTGATCAATTCAAAGAAGAAGGCAGTTTCGAAGGCTGGATGCGGAGAATTATGGTCAATGAGTCGCTTTCGTATATCCGAAAACACAAGAGCCTGTACATGCAGGTTGAACTTGATACGGTAGAACGCAGCCCCAATTTTGAATCATTAGCAAATGATTTGGAAGTGGAAGACCTGATGAAAATGATTCATCGGCTGCCAGTAGGTTACCGAACAGTATTCAACATGTATGCCATAGAAGGCTTTTCGCATAGGGAAATCGCAGAAAAATTGGAGATCTCGGAGAATACTTCGAAATCCCAATTGAGCAGAGCACGCAAACATTTACAGCAGCTCCTGCTTGAAGCGGAAGAAATGATGGACAAAGCATTGAATCGAAATGAAGGATAATCAAATTGATCGACTGTTTGGAGAGCGGTTAGAAAATCAAAAAACAGCACCCCCGGCACACATCTGGGATAAAATTGAGGAAAACCTCCCGAAGAAATCTAAAAAAGCAGCTTACATTCCTTGGGCGGTAGCGGCTTCTATTATGCTCATACTGAGTTTTGGATACTTAGCCATTTCTAAGTTGCTATCAAGCCCTGAATCCACTCCATTGACAGAAAAAAAGGCCGAATTACCTGCCTCGGAAGAACCTATTAATGTTCCTATGGAGGAAAATATGGAGGCTTCTTCCAAGGTAATGAACACCATTTTGGCAATTCAGCCAAAAACAAGAACGACCCTTTTGATTCAAAAGAAACAGCCCAAGCAGTTAAAGGTAGAACAAGTTCATTTGCAGGAACCTAAAAGTGATGAGCCTATCCTACACATCGTGGCAGTGGCTTCACCTAAGCTCTCCGTCTTGAAAGGCATTGTCTCAACCCATGATTTACGCATACGGCCTAATCTTCTGCTCAACGCTAAAAATTACGCAATGAGTCAGCCCAAGGTGAAAAAATCGCAAAAGAATGATGGGAAATTTAGTTTTATACGTAGCGTAGCCAGCATTGCCAAAAGTGTAGATAAAGGCGCTGAGGCCTTATCTGACTTAAGAGAGGCTAAAAATGAATGGGTGAATGAAACGCTCATTTCGGAAGATGAAACAAAAGATACCCCTAATAAAAATCCACCTAAATAAATAACAAATGAAACGGTTGAACACTTGGCTTTTGACTGGATTGGTATTTGTCTTGTTTTCAGGGCAAGCCAAAGCACAAATTCAAAACATGCATAACTCCCTCGATGTACAATATGTATCCACTTGGAAAATGCAAACTACCCACTTTGATTTTAATCCTACCAATACTCCAATAGAAGTGTCCTCAGTATCTACTGAAAAACATTGGGAAAATCAGGGCTTCTTTGAGGAAGGGTTTGACAACTATTTTCCTGACAAAGGTTCTTACTCCTCTTTCAATATTTATGTGGGATTGAACAACTGGTTTGAAGGCAACGATTTACCTAATTCTAGTGCACCATACAGTCTGAAACCTATCAATTCCTGGTTCTTAGGAGTAAGCTTCGACAATGTATCTCGCATTCTTGGCCCACTCTATTTTAACTATGGCATAGGCTTAAGCTATCTCGATTACTCCTTTGAGAATACAAGAATGCGCGTCATTAAAACAGATGATGGGTTGCATTTCGAAGAAGTTGAAAATATTAATGGTAGAAAAAGTAAAATCAATGTAGGCTATTTGAATGCCCACTTTGTACCCACTTTTTCTTTTGGTCGGTATTCCTCTTTCCGTTTTGGCTTGGGTGTTTATGGTGGATATCGCATAGACAGCAATTCTAAAATGAAATTTGATGATGAAAATGGAGAAAAGCAAAAGGAAAAAACAAGCGACAGTCTACACATTAGGCCTTTAAAATATGGCTTACGTGCACAAATTGGATGGAGAGACTTTGATCTTTTTATGCTTTATGACCTTCAGGAGTTTTTTGAGGAAGACATATCAGCACCTAGGTTAACACCCATTACTTTTGGAATTATTTTTTAAACAAATACACTTTCATGAAACTATTCAAAACAACTATTCTCGGTTTATTGATCTTGGTCCTTTCAGTAAACACAGCCCAAGCACAATGGCGTTGGGGGAAGTTCGAAAAACTTGATACTACTGTCAGTATACCCAAAAGAGATAAAAATTCAGTCGAAATCGATGATGATTATTTCCGAATGCGAATGGGCTTATTGGGTTTCGATTTGAGCGTAGAAGACGACTGGAGGTATTTCGGAGATAAAGAGGGGTTCGAATCATCAACAGTCACTTATTACGAAAAACATGATCATGGCACTTTAAAAAGCATAAAGTTCGACTTAGGCTTAAACAATTACCTAAACAATGGTGAATTCCCAACCTCTAGCGATTTGCATGAGCTTAAACCCGTAGCTTCTACCTATGTGGGCATTACATGGGCCAATCTAAGCCACCTGACGGATGTACTTTATTTGGATTGGGGATTGGGTATTAGTTGGTACAATTTCCGTTTTGACAATGCTGCTACCCGCATTGACCCTACAAATGGTGAACTCAATTTTATAGAGCAAGTTGACCTTACAAATGCTACTAAAAGCAAACTCAAAGTAACTTACCTCAACTTTATGGCCATTCCGATGTTCGATTTGTCTAGAGGTAGGCGTATTGTTCGCGAGTTTCGTGAAGATCAAGTAAAGGTCAGTTTTAGCGCCAAAAGAGGTGTCCGCTTTGGCTTAGGCCCATATGCTGGCCTTCGTTTAGGTAGCAAAGCAAAATATGTATATCGCAATGAAAGTGGACGTGTGAAAAACAAAGACAAAAGCAGTAACTTTCTCAATGATTTCAGATATGGTCTTCGCGCACAATTAGGAATCAATCGCTTCGATGTGTTTTTCAGTTACGATTTCAATGAATTGTTTGAAGGAGATCAAAGCCCTTCCTTAAATCCCATTACCATTGGTGTGACATTTTAGTAGATTTAAGAGAAACAAAAAGAGCGGCTTAGCGAATCAACCAGTCGCTCTCTTCTTTTTTCAATCGTAGCAGTTTAGCAAAATACCTTCCGGTAGGTCGATTGACCGATATCAAAATCAAGAAGATCGTAAAAATTAGGGCATATAACATATCTCCCTTTTCATACAAGCCATAAACGCCAACAAAAGCACCGAAAACCCAAAGTAAGTTGCGGTAAAGCAAT
Organism: Roseivirga sp.; assembly: GCA_018402485.1. Classification (GTDB taxonomy): domain Bacteria; phylum Bacteroidota; class Bacteroidia; order Cytophagales; family Cyclobacteriaceae; genus Roseivirga. The sequence continues at coordinate 250,926 of JAGYIY010000001.1, forward strand.
GGCTTTTTCAACATTTTCAAACGGGCATCTATGTACTTCTCACGTTCAACATACTTTCTAATTTGTTGTCCCCAGCCGATGACCGTACGGTATAACACAAAAGCAACGCCCATGGCCATTGCTCCGTGAAATAACCAATCTGGATTTTCCATAACTACAGAACGCAATTCATTGGATGCCTCTTTTTCTAAAAGCACATAACCAAAGGCCAGCAGTGGAAAAGCCAACATCAGGTAAACCAAGGTTTCCAAATGTTTTATGTATTTATCCTTATCAAAAGTTTCGTCTTCTAATTTCATATCTTCTTTCTGTCGCTAAAACAATCTCTTGCTAACGAACGTTAGTGTGTTTATATTTGAAGCATGGAAACGCTGCTAAAAAAAACCCGTAAACAACAAATTGAAGAGAAGGCTACACATCTTTTCAAAACAAAAGGTTATGCAGCCACTTCTATGCGCGATTTGGCGCAAGTGTTGGGTATAGAAGCAGCAAGTCTCTACTCACACATCAAAAGTAAAGAAGAAATTCTGCAAAAAATATGTTTCCGCATGGCAGATGAATTCTTTGAAGCTTGGGAGACTGTTGCAAACGAGCAGAGCAGTTATACCGCACAAATGGAAAAGGCCATTATTGCACACATTAAGGTAATAACCAAAGACAGTGATGCATCGGCTGTTTTTTTCAACGAATGGAGGCATTTAAGCGAACCGCATTTGAGCGAATTTATCTCGATGAAGGAGGATTATGAAGGGCGTTTTAAGAATATTCTTTTGTCTGGCAAAGCACAGGGTGAGTTTCAACAAGTAGATGAAAAGTTTATGATGCTCACCATTTTATCTTCTTTAAACTGGACGCATAATTGGTACCAGCCCAAGGGCGCCTACAGCCCTGAAGAAGTAGGCAAAAGATTAGCGAATTTAATACTTAACGGATTAAAAAAGAATTGATATGTACGGAGGTGGAAACGTTTTTGAGCGTATGAAAGCAACAGCTTTAGTAGATGAAGATCCTAGAAAATTGGCCGAATTTGAAGCGCGTATTGAACGTGGAGAGAAAATAGAGCCAAAAGATTGGATGCCTCAACTCTACAGGAAACAGCTGATAAGGATGATTGAGCAGCACGCACATTCAGAGATTATTGGTGCGTTACCGGAAGGCACTTGGATTACACGCGCGCCTGGTTTTAAACGTAAACTAGCGCTAATGGCTAAGGTTCAAGACGAAGTAGGTCACGCACAATTGCTCTACGCTGCAGCAGAAACCTTGGGTAAATCACGCGAAAAAATGATCGATGACCTGATTACGGGTAAATCTAAATATTCTAACATTTTCAATTACCCTGCCTTTACTTGGGCCGATTCTTGTTTCATTTCGTGGCTAGTAGATGCAGGAGCCATCGTTAACCAATTGGCGAATGCCAAAGGAAGTTATGGGCCTTACTGTAGGGCCCTGGAGCGCATTTGTGCAGAAGAATCCTTCCATTTAAAGTATGGTCATCACTGCGTGATCCATATGGCCACAGGAAGTAAAAAGCAAAGAGAAATGATGCAAGCTGCCATAAATCGATGGTGGCCACCAATGATGCACTTTTTCGGTCCTTCTGATACAATATCAGTTCATTCAGAAATTTTAATGAAGTGGAAAGTAAAAATGGCTTCGAACGATGCTTGCCGCCAGCAATTCCTAGACATGTACGTTCCAAAAATATGGGAGCTAGGCCTTACCATTCCTGATAAAAATCTACAAAAGAACAATGAAACAGGCCAGTGGGAGTACACGGAACCAGATTGGGATGAATTTAAAAGAGTGATCAACGGAGATGGCCCTTGTAACAAAGAGCGACTGGCAGTGCGTAGAACAGCCGAAGAACGGGGTAGATGGGTACGCGAAGCCCTATTAGCGCCTAAAACAAAATACATCACTCCGTTAGCTTAGTGCACATGCTGAAATCCCTTGATCCTCGTGTAAATCGCTTAAACATTCCCCTGGAAGAAGCTGCTCATGCCCAAAAAAATAAACTCGACCAGTTCGAAACCTATGAAGTGTTTGTTCAGACCAAAGAGGACAAACCCTTTGAGCATGTAGGAATTGTACATGCGCCCAATGAGGAAATGGCTTTTTTGTTTGCAAAAGAGCAATACACAAGAAGAGGCATGTTCTGTATCTCCCTTTGCGTAATAAAAACTGAAAATATCAGGGTGAGTGATTATTCAGAAAATCAAAAAGACATTTACGATACTTTTGAAGGTAAATACTCTGGGAAAACAACTTACTCTTTCGAAGTTTTTCACTTGATCAAAAGGGGGAAACAACATAAGTACGAAGGCAATGTACAAGCAAAAAATTTCGAGGATGCCTTGCTTGCTGCACGCGATACATATCCAAGAAACAAACCTGTTTTGAATGTATGGGTGGTCAAATCAGAAGACATATTTGTTTCTGATGAAGAAGACCAAGACCTATGGGATACACTCCAAGAAAAAAAATACCGCGATGCTATAGATTACCGAGCAGCTGACAAAATCAAAGCTTTCAAAGAAAAACAGCATGAACACTGAAGCAATAAAAGAATTAGTGTATAAAATGGCTGATGACTTACTCATACTGGGTCATCGCAATTCTGAATGGACAGGTTTTGGTCCTTTATTGGAAGAAGACATCGCATTTTCTTCTATGGCACAAGACAAAGTCGGACAAAGCTGGCAGATGTATAAAATTTTGCATGAATTAGGCGATTCTGAACCTGATACAGTGGCTTTCATGCGCAATGCCAACCAATTTCACAATGCCCAGTTTGTTGAATTGCCCAATGGAGAGTATGATTTCAGTCTGATCCGACACTTTTTATTCGATTCAGCCGCTTTATTACGCTATCAAATGTTAACAGAATCGTCGTACACTCCTTTGGCGAACTTGACAAAAAAGATAAAAGGAGAGGCTAAATACCATAGCATGCACGCGAAAATATGGATGAAACAATTAGGCTCTGCCACTGAAGAGAGCATTCAGCGATTACAAAATGCTTTGGATGAGGCCATGCCCTATGCCTTGGGGTTATTTGAGCCTTCACCTTACGAAGCACATTTGATAAAAGATAAGATTTTTGCCGGGGAGGAAGCACTCCAAATTCTTTGGCAGAAAGAAGTAGAATCTATTATTGAGGAAACTCAATTGATATTACCAGATTGGAATTCACTTATTCCTGCTTTGGGAGGAAGAAATGGGCAGCATACCGAACATTTGCAGCCTTTATTGGACGAAATGTCAGAAGTGTTTAAAGTAGATCCATCAGCAGATTGGTAGAAGAGAATTTACAATGAGCAATCAACTTTCAGCAACAAAAATTAAATCTTGGTTAGAAGTGGTCAAAGACCCAGAAATACCCGTTTTATCATTGAATGATTTGGGGGTCATCACAAGCGTTCATATTGATACCAATAACAAGGTGACTGTTGAAATGACCCCAACTTTCGCAGGGTGCCCGGCCATGGATGTGATGCGCTCAGATGTTGAAGATGTTCTAAAAGAACATGGTATAGAAGAATTTGAGGTGCGTATCTCTTTCGATGTACAATGGAACTCCAATATGATTTCAGAGAAAGGTAGAAAGGCATTGAAATCCTTTGGCTTGGCACCACCACCCCAACATGACTTGATTGTTGACATCGATATCATTGAACATGCACAATGTCCGCATTGTGGTAGCGAAAATACAGATATGAAAACACCCTTTGGCCCAACTTTATGTCGATCAATGCACTACTGCAATAACTGTTTAAATGCCTTCGAGCAATTCAAACCCATTTAGTAGTTAGCCCTGCTTCTCCCACACTGCATTGAGGTAACCCATTTCGTCGTGCATAAAATTTACCACCGATTTAAACCCTGTTTTATCGGCCAGTTGCTGTAACATCTCCTTAGAGTACTTTTGAGAAATTTCGGTAAAAATAGCCTCCCAAGGCTCAAAATGGATGTTCTGATTGAGCGCTTCGAAGAAAACATCTTGTTCGCAACAACTTATCAAATAACTCTTGGTCTCTCCTGTTATGGGATCATATGTAGGGAAATGATCGAATTGACCCATTTCAAAATTTGCACCCAACTCTTTGTTCATACGAGATAGCAAATTCAAATTAAAAGACTTGGTAATGCCGTGAGGATCATTGTAAGCCGTAAGTATTTTTTGAGGATCTTTCATCAAGTCCACACCTAGAAATAACAAATCGCCAGGGTTCAACTGATCCCCTAATTTTTGAACGAAGGAGATAGCCTCCAAGAGGTTAAAATTACCAATGGTAGACCCTAAAAAGAAAACCACCTCTTTCATGTTATGATTTGTGTTAAGCTGAGCCAATGCATCAAAATAATCACCCTCTAGGCTTTCCATTTTAAGATTCGGCAGTTCATTTTGAATATTGTCTTTCAGTTGTTGTAAAACATGACCAGAAATATCAATGGGTGAATAGGTGAAATCTACATTTTGACCCAAGAAGTATTTCATTAAAACCTTTGTTTTAGTACCGTCACCAGCACCTAACTCCACCAACCGAAAACTCTTTTCTTTGCCCAAAAAAGCTTCAAGAATTTCTGCTTTTTTATTCTCGAATATGGAAAACTCCACATTTGTCAAGTAGTACTCTTCCATGGCCATAATATCCTGAAAGAGTTTATCACCCCTGGCATCATAGAAGTATTTGGAAGGCAGACTTTTAGGTGTTTGTTGTAACCCATGAAGTACCTCTTCACCAAATTTATTCATCATGTTTTGTTCATTATTCATGCTACAAATGTTTCGCTAAACGAACACCACTGAATTGCCAGCGCATTTCAGGATGAAAGAAATTGCGATAGGTTGGCCGAATGTGTTGTGATAAGGTAGCATAAGACCCACCACGCAACACCATCTGATTGACCATGAATTTGCCATTGTATTCTCCCAAGGCACCCTCTACTTTTTTATAATAAGGGTAGGGCAAATAAGCACTTTGCGTCCATTCCCATAAATCACCATAAAATTGATAGTTCCCTGCTTGGCTTACAGCTGGACTGTAGTTTCTTTGATCTAATAAATTAGCTTCTTGAGGTATTTCCGGTGCATATTGTTGACAAGCCACTTCCCATTCAAACTCAGTCGGTAAACGAAATCCTTTCCATCTGGCATAGGCATCTGCCTCGTAAAAACTAAGATGAGCTACAGGAAGGTCTGGGTGAATGGGCTGCAATCCTGCTAAGGTATAATTCAACCATTTACCTTTTTTATTTTGCCAATACATAGGTGCATGAATGGCTTCGGACTTCACCCATTCAAACCCTTCCATCAACCAATATCTAAAGTCTTGATAACCACCACCTTCAATAAACTCAAGATATTCTCCACAGGTAATGAGCCGGTCTTGAACGGCAAAAGCATGTAAGAAATGTTTGTGCTTACCTTCTTCATTATCAAAATGAAAAGCATTTCCATCCATACCTATTGTATAAAGCCCCTCATCAACCTTGAGCCAATTAGCTTCGCTGATTTGGGCAGATTGGTTTAGTTCAGAAGTAGTATTTCGATAAACAGGAAACAAAGGGTTTATCCCAAAAATATACTTGATATCATAGACCAATAGCTCTTGGTGTTGCTGTTCGTGATGTATGCCAATCCAGCATATTCTTTGTTGTTCATCATTGAGTTTATGGTTCTCAAAAAACTGAAGCATATGCTCATCTACATAGTTTCGATAAGCCATAATCTCTTTTACCCACGGGCGAGTGAGAAGCCCTCGATGTTGGCGTTGCCATCTTTCTCCTTCATGTTCATAGTAACTATTGAATAAGTAAGGATAATCCTTATCGAATAGGCGATAATCTTCTACATACTTCACCAGTAAAAAGGTTTCAAAAAACCAGGTGGTATGTGCCAAATGCCACTTCGGTGGACTTACCTCATCTGATGGCTGCACCACAAAATCCTCGGCCTGAAGAGGCTTACAAATTTCCTCAGTCAATATCCGGGTAGCCCGATAGTGATCTTGTAAGGTATCTGGATTTTGGGAGGTTTGCACCTCGTATTTGTTCATACAACAGAGTTATAAAGAATTCTGAAGAAGGCCAAAGTTAGATCATCAAAATTGTTTCTTTTATGATTGATGAAAGACAAAAGCTAGCCAATTTCAATGACAACATCATCGGTAAGCGGATGACTTACACAGGGTAAGACATACCCTTCTTCCAATTCCGCATCTGATAAGCCTTCAGACTCATCCATTTTCACTTTCCCCGATAAGCATTTCCCTCGACAAGCCGTGCACAAGCCACTTTGGCACGAAAAAGGTAAATCAATATCTTCATCCAATCCTTTCTCCAAAATGGTTTCGCCTGGTTCTACAGTATATTTAAAGACTTCTCCATCATAATGAATGGTAACTTCTCTAGCTATGATTTCTCCATCCTTGATTGCAGTAGATGCCACGCTAAGGTCAGTTGTAAAGCTTTCTTTATGCACCTTACCTTCGGGTACACCAGCAGATTTAGCACCTGCTATGGCAATCTCCATCATGGGTGCCGGGCCACAAACAAAAACTTCGGCCTTTGCGGCATCCTTCTCTTCGAAAATATTAGCAATAATGTCATGAGTGATATAGCCTGTATGATGCGCTTTACCATCCGTGTTTTCTTCCCAAACATGAATTACTTTAAAGCGTTCATGCTTTTCCTCTAATTCAGCAAGTGCTTGACGGAAAATGATGCTCTCCTCATCACGATTAGCATAAAGCAAAGTGACAAAGGAATCGGGTTCTTGCGCTATAGTTGATTTAGCAAGAGACATCAATGGAGTGATACCACTTCCACCACCCAACAATACCAACTCGCGTTGGCGACTTTCATCAAAATCTGTTGTAAAGTTGCCCATCGGTAACAACACTTCGATCTTATCACCAGCTTTGACATGGTCATTCAGGTAATTTGAAACCTTACCATCTTTCACACGCTTAACGGCCACAGCGGGGAATTCATCCACAGTGGGTGATGAACAGACAGAATAAGCTCTGCGCTCCTTTGTACCATTCACCTCTACAATAAGTGTAAAAAACTGACCTGGCTTATATGTAATTTGATTTCCATCAGGATGTTCAAAATGGATAGAAACCGCATCCTTGGTTTCCCTTACCACCTCTTTCACCGTGAGGGTAACAATATCTGTATTGAGTGCCGGAATTTTATCTTCTTTCTTTTTGAATAATCCGAATGCCATAACCTTCTTTTCGTTTGTTAGTAAACACATTTCTTAACCTAGGGTTTGAAAGTGTTTTGTTCAGAAGCAAAAATAGCCACTTACAAGTTAGGAACGAAAAAGTTGAGCTCACATTCGTAATGCTTTTTTACGAGTAACTTTCTCAAATTCGTATCTTTACAATTTATAAAAACAAAATAAGCTAAACATGGAATTCCTGCCCCTTACTGCTATTTCTCCCGTTGACGGACGTTATCGATCTACCACAGAACCACTGAGTAACTATTTCTCTGAATATGCACTCATCAAATTCCGGGTAGAAGTAGAGGTAGAATATTTCATTGCACTATGTGAGTTGCCCTTGCCACAATTGAAAGAAGTGACCCCAGATTATTTTGAAAAGTTGCGCGGCATTTATCATTCTTTTCAATTGAAGGATGCAGAACAAATCAAAATCATTGAAAAAACCACCAACCATGATGTAAAGGCTGTTGAATACTTTTTAAAAGAAAAGTTAGAAGGTTTGGGCTTAAACAAATCACTAGAGTTCATTCATTTTGGCCTTACCTCTCAAGACATCAATAATACCAGCGTACCCCTTTCGCTGAAACGGGCCATGCATGAGGTGATGGAACCGATGTTAATCGAGGTCAACGAACTTATCAAAGGCATGAATGAGAAATGGCAGGACGTACCCATGTTGGCCAAGACGCATGGTCAGCCGGCTTCTCCCACTCGGTTGGGAAAAGAAATGGCTGTTTTTTCTAAAAGAATAGATGAGCAAATGATTGCCTTGGGAGACATCCCTTTTGCTGCTAAATTTGGAGGAGCTACAGGGAATTTCAATGCCCATACCGTAGCCTATCCCAGAGAAGATTGGCACGCCTTTGGAAATCATTTTGTGCAGGAGTATTTAGGGCTGTACAGGAGTGAACCCACCACTCAAATCGAGCATTACGACCATTTAGCTGCCCTTTGTGATGTTTTGAAAAGAATCAATACCATTCTTATTGACTTCTCCAGAGACATTTGGCAGTACATTTCGATGGGTTATTTCACTCAAAAAATCAAAGAAGGTGAAATTGGTTCTTCAGCCATGCCACACAAGGTAAACCCTATAGATTTTGAAAATGCAGAAGGCAATTTGGGGCTTGCCAATGCCTTATTTGAGCATTTGGCAGCAAAACTACCCATTTCAAGATTACAAAGGGATCTTACAGATTCTACTGTGTTGAGAAATATAGGCATGCCCTTAGCACATAGCCTTGTGGCCTTGCGTTCTTTGGTCAAAGGGATCAACAAGTTGGAAATCCATGAGGCCCATATTAAAGCCGATTTAGAAAGTAACTGGGCAGTTGTTGCAGAGGCCCTGCAAACTATTTTACGCAGAGAAGGCTATCCAAAACCCTATGAGGCATTGAAAGATTTAACCCGAGTTAACGAAAAGATTACCGAACAAACCATTCACCACTTTATTGATGGACTCGATGTAACTTTAGCGATAAAACAGGAATTAAAGGCCGTTACACCATTCAACTACACCGGTCAATAAAAAAGCCTATTCATTACTTTGAACAGGCTTTTATCATTCTCGTGCGGTAGTTTTACTTTTCCATTTCAATCATATCGTCTGCCTTAGGGTCATATTCTAATAACGGATTATATAGTAAATCCTTATTTTGGAAATCGTATAAAGTCAAGGTGCGAAGTTCGTAGTAAGCATCCCAATATTGCTGCAGAGAACTGATATAGTTTCGAATAGCAGAATCCTTGGTTTGGCGTGCATTATTTAAATCTAATATACCTACCTTACCTGCTAAATACCGTCCATTTGTAATCTCAAAGCTCTTTAGGGCTACTTCTTGTCGTTTTTCAGCGATCTCAATCTGCCCTAAAATTTGTTCAAAATTTCTAACGGCATTAGAAATCTCTTGCTCAAAATTAATTTGTTCTTGTTCTATATTGAAAGAGGTCAAGCGCTGAAGTTCCTTCGCTTGATTCATTCGTGCTTTGTTTCTTCCTCCATCCAAAAGGGGAATAGCAAAACCCAAACGAACCAATGAACCAGTTGCATTAAAATCGCTATTGTAGACATCGGACAGGCTATTGGTTTGGGCACTGTTATAGCCAAAACTTGCTGTTAAATTAGCGTTAAAGCGTCTTGCACGTGCCTCAGCTACACTTCTTTCAGCCTCCAGACGATCTAGCTGAAAATCTAAAAACTCAGATCTATTGTCTTTGGCATATCTAAGCGCAGTCTCAAAATCAATTTGAAAATTGGGTGCATTTTTGGGTTCAATCAGATCTAATTCTACATTTTCAGTTAACCCAATGAAATTTCTCAACTCCAATGATCGCGTTTGTAAATCTAACCTCGCTTGTTGCGCTTCACTTTCAGCCGTTAATAAGTTCAGCTCTGTCTGTAATAGTTGGTCTTCGGTTGAAGTGCCCAAGTTGTATCGACCTTGCTCAATTCTAAATACGGTATCATTGGCAGCTTCGTTTTGTAAAGCAATTTCAAGGTTTTTTTGCTCCACTAGCACCTGGAAAAACAACCGTGCTGCTGTTCTTGAGGTTTGCTCCATATCTTGCACATACCTTCTTTTTGACTGCTCATATTCTAATGGCTGTGTTTGGTTATCCCATCGAAAAGGATTAACAGCAAAAAGCGGCTGGGTTATCGATAGTCCAACCGGATCCCCTTGATACACGGTTTGATCCGCTGTAAAATTATCAAAACGTTGTAGTCGAGTATCCAGAGATACTGTGGTATTTGTCCAAGGGAGTACTTGTTCAAAACCTAAGCTTAAATCGCTCGTATTTTGGTTAATTGTTCGGAACTGTACAGTACCATCGTTCTGTGTAACAGGAGTTGCCCTATCAACAAAATTAGGCAATGTACCTCTCAACAATAACTGCGGCTTTAGTTGCGCACGATATACCCTATAATTCCAATAGCCCAAAGTCCGTTGGGTTTCTGCTCGCTTCGCACTACGAGAATTCTCTCTCGCCAATTCAATGGTTTCTTCCAGGGTTAGAACGCGTCTTTGTTGACCAAAGGAAACTCCCGACACAACAGTCAGGAGTACTAAAAAAAATATAAGCTTTTTCATGTGAAATAAGTGGTTTATTCGTGTCTTAAAGAAGTGATAGGGTCTTGACTTGCAGCTCTTCGGGCAGGTGTAATTCCAAAAACTAAGCCTACTGTGGCCGCTACTCCAAAGGAAATGAGAATAGAACTAGCACTAATACTAGTGGGAAAATCAGCTAAACTAGAAACAGCATAAGCCAAAACAATACCTAAAATTACACCTACTATACCTCCTGATACCGAAATCATAACCGCCTCAAATAAGAACTGGGTAACAATATCAACAGATTTTGCACCTATAGCAAGCCTTAATCCTATTTCCTTAATTCTTTCCATAACCGAGGCTAGCATGATATTCATAATACCAATACCTCCTACTAATAGAGATATGGCTGCAATAGCTGCTAGCACGATATTAAAGATATTCTGGGTTCTTTGCTGTTGCTTCAGCAAAAGTTCTGGAATGGTAATTTGAAAATCTACCACACCAAAATGTCGCCTTTCCAGCATCCTTGCCATTACATCGGCCGTTGGATTTAGCTTTGCAGATTGATCTACTTGTACTACCAAACGATCAATTTGATGGTAATTTTTTGGCGTATTGTCTTCTTGCTGTGGTACAGAAATGGAAAAACCTCCTCTTCCAAAACTTATTGAAGTTCCAAAGTTCTTTTTAAGCCCACTTCCTGTTACTAAGTCTCTATTGATATACCTCAATAGAACCGTATTAATGGGTGTATAAACATCCATGTTGTAATCACGAATACCTAGATTTTCTATGGCTTTTTGAGAAATGTATCTTTCTTTTAAAACACCAATCACCTCAAGCCACTGATTTCCTACTTTGATTCTTTTACCTATTGGATCTTCGCGTGGAAAAAACTTGGATTGAATGCCACTACCGATGATGCAAACTCCCATTCCCTTTTCGAGCTGCATTTGGGAAAACATTTTCCCTTTGCGCATCTCAAAGTTTGCTACGTCAAAATAAGCGGGCTCAACACCTACAAGCTTAGAGGATCTTCGAATACCGTCCTTAATCAAGTAGGTTTCCAATAAGATTTCAGGACTCACCTTTTTAATACCTGGGATGGCACTTTTTATGTTTTCAACGTCAAGAAGCTTTAATCCTGGAGAAAACTTACTTTTATCCTCATCATCACTTTCTCCTAAACGTTGCTCTACTTGCTCAATGACCGGCTCAATAATGATATTATTGACCCCAACTAATTCGATCTGTTCAAGGATTTCCTTTTGAGCGCCATTGCCAATTGCCAACATAGCAATTACAGCAGCCACACCAAAAATAATACCCAAAGCCGTGAGCAGTGACCTCACCCTATTGGCTAATACAGCTTCTAGCGCAATGTAAAAATTTGATAAAATATTCTTCTTATCCATCAGATGCTAACTTATTGGTTAGGTGTACCTGATATTGAGACGCCACCACGTGAAGCACCGGTTGCACTTTTTGTTCCACTTTGACCACCACCGAAGCGTTTCATCATTTCTTGAACTTGCGAAGGGTCTGTTATTCCTCTGTCCTTCAGCCTTTGAATCATTGCAGGTGACATAGGCTCACCATTGGGCATGAGCCATTCGGATTCCTCAATTGGATTTTCCGGATTAGCTTTCTCCAATTTATCTTGTCGCTTACCATTCAGTTCTGGAATTAACTTAGGTTCTTTGCGATCAATACCTTCAGGAACGGACAAATACAGCTCTTCTCCTTCTTCTACGCCCATTTCAATGACCGCAGCCTCAGAATTGTTAATACCGAGTTTCACTTCTTGTAAAGTTCCATTTCTTTTGATTACATAGTTAATAGAATCGTTATACACATGTAGACATTCCAAAGGAACATGAACAACATCTTCTAATTTTTGCGTTTGAATGACATTGCTTGTGGTCATGGCTGGTCTCAACTCATCATCTCTTTCGTTCACAGCAATTACTACTTCAAATACCTTCGCATCTGAATTTGGATTTTGTTGCCCAACGCGTGCTACGCGATTCACACGACCAGTAAGCTTTTTATCGGGGAATGCATCCAAACCAATGTCTACAGGTTGGCCCACGGCAATTTTTCGGATGTCAACTTCATTGATATAGGTAGTTGAGATCATACGAGATAAATCAGGTAATTCCGCCACATCAGGACTCCATGGACTAATCTGAGAGCCTTCTTCGATACGATTCCCCCCCATACCGCTTCTGGTATAAATTACCATTCCTGATTGAGGTGCATAAATGGTAAAGTCATCTAACAGTTTTTGCATACTTTCATAGCGTGCTCTTCGCCTGTTCAAATCAGCCGTTTGCTCAATCATTTTAGCTTCAGCTTTACGAATTTGCAATTGGTAGTTTTCAAGCGCTCTATCTTTATCGACACGAAGCTTTCTTAATTCATTTTTGTATTTTGTTACTGTGGCTGGCGGCTCATATACTGACTGCTCTACTTGCAACTTTTTTTCTTCAATTTGGTAATCCAAATTAGTCAGCTTGTCGCGCTCAGATCTCAAGGTTAAAGCTGTATCAATTCTTGCATTATCGTATTCAGCGATTTCTCCATCAAGTTGTTCCTTTTCTGCTTGAATCTTCTCATACAGCTCACTTGGATCCAATTGTGCAACGAACTCACCTTCTTTCACCTGTGTTCCTTCTTCCACTAACCTTTGGATGGTAATGTTTCTGATGCCATAATCACGAGCACTGGAGGGCCCCATGATTTTTAGTGATCTTTGAGCAGAAAGTTCTCCTGTAGATGTAACTTCAACTAAAAACTTACCCCTTTCTGCCTTAGTAAAAAGTTCATTCCCAGATTCTTCCTTAGAGGGATTTAAAAACTTAACAGCAATGATGATGACAGCCACCACAGCTATTCCAAAAATGATCAACTTCTTTTTCATGTCTTATTTCTTAGTATTAAAATTGTTCGCAAAATTATGTTTTAATTGTGAACCATTATGCCCGCCCAAAAAATAATTAAGCCTTTGAGATAACTCTCATTTTGGGGTTGATTTAATCTGTGAGTAATAACGAGTCATTACTTACATTGTTCAGCCGTTCATCAATTTCTCGGCCACGGATAAGATAGAATCAGGCTATCGATGGTTTAATTTGATGTTTATTATTTATAGGAACGGTGCATCTACCTGCCCATCAGGCCATGAAGTTTATAAAAGGTAGGCCTAACTCTTGCTTTACATTCCTATCTTTGCACAAAGAATTTTATGAAAAAGCTGATTAGCTGGACACTCAGGAACATTCCTCGCAGGTATTTACAACACATAAGCCATTATGTGTTGCGCTTTATCAGTTTATTTATGCGCGGAGATCAAGTAGAATGCCCCATTTGTGGAATAAGTTATAAAAAATTCCTTCCCTATGGGCGTCTCAAGCCTAGACCTAATGCCCTTTGTCCCGATTCTCTTTCTTTGGAGCGCCATCGGCTCATGTGGCTTTATCTGAAAGAAAAAACGAATTTCTTTACCCAATCCCAAAAACTCCTACATATTGCACCTGAGCTTTGCTTCATCAAAACCTTTAAGGAACTACCCAATATCGATTATACCACCGCTGATCTAGAATCACCACTGGCAGATGTTAAGATGGATGTACATTGTATTCCTTTTGAGAATCAATCATTTGATGTTGTCTTTTGTAACCATGTGATGGAGCACGTAGATGACGACATTTTAGCCATGAAAGAAATCTATAGAGTGTTGAGGCCTGGAGGCTGGGCAATCATTCAATCCCCACAAGATTTTACCCGAGAAGAGACCTTGGAAGATCCAAGCATAACAGATCCAAAAGTAAGAGAACGTGTATATTGGCAGAAAGACCATGTACGCCTTTATGGATTAGATTACGGGCGAAGACTGGCCTCTGCTGGCTTTGAGGTGAGAGAAGATCGGTTTGTTATGGAAATGCCTGAAGATAAAGTAAAGAGATATGCTTTACCACCCCAAGAAATAATCTATTTCTGTGCAAAAGGCTGATTTCCTCTGGGTTTAAAGAGTTCTTGGAAAAGCCCCATACCATACCCCACCAATTGGGTAACTGATGTTATCATGCTCAGCGCACCTACTTTTAAGCTTTTATAAATAAGAATTGCGTGGATACCTATAACCAAGAGGTAACCCGCTAGTACAGCAATAAATACCTTAAAGAGGGACTCCCACCAAAAAAAGGAGGTAGACCCAATGAGCAATCCCAATACAAATAGAGCCGGTAGTGTATGAAGAAATTTTAATTCCCCTGGAAAAAATCGGTTCACATTAATTCGAGCTCTTCCAAAAAAATGTAACTGCTTATAAAATTGAGCAATGGAGCTCCTTCTTTTATGAAAAACAAAGGCCTCCGGAATGAGCATAGATTTAAAACCCTCTCGCTGGATTCTAATGCTAAACTCAATATCTTCCCCCATCCTTGTAATTCGATATCCCTGCGTTTTTTCAAAAACCTTTTTTGAAATACCCATATTAAAACTTCGTGGATGGTAATTCCCAAAATGCTTTTCCCTGCCCCGTATTCCTCCAGTAGTAAATGGAGAAGTCATGGAATAGCTAATGGCTTTTTGCAAGGAGTTAAAAGATGAATGGGCCTGATCGGGGCCACCAAAAGCATCGGCTGTATGCACACTGAGAAAATGATCGACTATCTCAAAATAGTGTTGAGGTAAGATACAATCTGAATCAAAAACGATAAAATAATCTCCTCGGGCTCTTTCAAAACCAAAATTTCTAGCGAAGCCTTGCCCTTCATTTTCTTTGAAGTAATAGTGAATGTCCAGCTGATTGCTGAAAGATTCAGCTACATGATCACATTTAAACTCTGAACCATCCTCAATAAGCAACACCTCAAAGTTTTGAAAAGTCTGACGCGTTAAAGATTCAAGTAATTCCTTTACCTCTTCAGGCCTGTTATAAACGGGTACGACAATGGAGTAAAAATTCATGATCTATCATCAATCGTGTCTACGATAATATAATCAGATCGTTTGTGATTTGACATGGTGAGCATTTCACCTACGAAGCCTGCCAAAAATAATTGCACACCCAAAATGATGGAAGTAAGTGCCATAAAAAATAAGGGCTGATCAACCACATCACGGTAAATAGGAGACTTAAGAACATAAATGGCAAGGATTTTTTCACCCAAAATCCAAAGTACAAATGCAAACCCTAACATAAACATCAAAGTTCCGAGGCTGCCAAAAAAATGCATAGGTCGTTTTCTGTATTTTGAAACAAAGCTTATGGAAATTAAATCCAAAAAACCATATACGAAACGGCTCAACCCAAACTTGGTTTTACCATATTTCCTGGCCCTATGTTCAACGGGCTTTTCTACAATTTTATCAAATCCATTGCGTTGAGCAATGACCGGGATGTACCTGTGCATTTCCCCGTAAATATTTAAAGTCTTGGCCAATCTATGATCGTATGCTTTCAAGCCACAATTAAAATCATGTAATCTGATACCCGATATTAAACGAGTTACCTTATTGAAAAATTTAGAGGGAATGGTTTTTGAGAGGGGATCGTGTCTTTTCTTTTTCCACCCTGAAACCAAATGGTTTCCACTTTTGACAAGTTCATAAAGTGCTGGAATTTCGTCCGGACTATCTTGTAGGTCTGCATCCATAGTAACAACGACATCACCGAAAGCTTCGGCAAAACCAACATTTAGGGCTGCTGACTTACCATAATTTCGGTTAAAACGGAATGCCCTAATCGGGTGATTCTGTGCTAAAACCCCAATGGTTTGCCATGACTGATCTGTGCTTCCATCGTCAATGAGCAGTACCTCATAAGTGAAGCCATGCGATGACATTGCATGGCTTATCCATGTAAGCAGCTCTGTTAAAGATTCTTCCTCGTTGTATAGTGGAACAACGATAGAGATTTGAATGTCTTGATTAGAAATCTTCTTTTTCATTTTTGATGATTGCCGATACAATGGCGCCCCAAAGCAAACCACCTATCAAAACAACCACAATTCCGAGAATTAACCCAATTTCTGGATTGGTAAATATGTCAGAATACTGATTGGCCTGCTGAATTTGTTCTTCTGTCAAGCCTTGATTGCGGTAAGCCTGGTTGGTAGCCTCGATGATTCTTTCTGTAACGTTAGGATCGATAAATTTTATGTAAACATAGCTTACAACACTTCTAATTGCTCCTGCTATCAATGCCGCAATTACACTTATTTTGAACCCCTCACCAAATGACATAAACCCACCATTCATTTCTTTAAATTCTTTGGTAGCCATTACATAAATTGCAATGGCAATAGCGATGTTAACAAGTTGAATCCAAGAGATTTGAAATTCTAAGATTACTGGTGTTAAGTTGACAATCAATCCAATCAGGCCGTAGATCAAACCCCATTTTTTTGCCACTTGCCCTGTAGTTATTTGTTCTTCCATAATTCATTAGGTTTTTAAAAGATAGATACGAGTTAATCATTCCCTATCAAATATCATCATTTTTTTTATTTGAACGATTGATACTCAGGATAAACGTAGCTATCTGGTTGGCTGAGTTCTCAAGATAATCGAAAAAATAGGAGTAAGTACTAGTCCTATGATTGCTTTTTTCAAAAATACATCTAAAATTAGTTGCGACCTTGTAATGTCATTGATTCCATTCAGTTGCTTTTGAAAGTGCTCTTCTTTTCCTTCTTCTACCGTACTCATTATCAGCTCTTTCAAATTCTTCATATCCTCTTTTTGGATCTCTTTGTAAAGCTCTAAAAATGATGGCTCTATCCAATAAGTGAATAAAAAATAAAAGATTGCAAACACAAATGAGATCATCAAATAAGAGACAAAGCCCAAAGTCATTCCATGGTAAAAGCGAAAAGAGCCTGCATTATGATGTGATTTAAACTCCTTCATAGGTAAAAAGCAGAAAATGCCTATGATAAGGGTGTCTAGGATAAAAGAAATGAGATTACGCCAAGGCTGATGTCCTAAGTAAAAAAAAGTAATGAATGCCACCACCGTTAGTAGTCCACCAACGAGGCCATAATTGGCAGCAATTTTCGGAATAATGGGTCTAATCTTCATCTTCAGTTCAACACCACTTGACCCTTATTTACAACACCCAGCACTCTTCCGGGTAATGTTTTACCAAAAAGTGGAGAAGCTACAGATTTAGATCGATTCGAGGCAGCGTCAAAAGTCCAAGATTCATTGGTAAATAAAGTTAGGCATGCTTCTTCACCAACGGCTATTCGAGCAGGAGACAATCCCAGTAATTTCCGTGGTGAAGACGTGAATAAGGGTAAGAGCTCATCTACTTGATCTCCAAAAGCATCGAGCAAAACCGCGTAAAAGGTTTGTTGATTGGGCGTACCAAAAGCAGCTAAATCAAACTCTAACTTTTTTCTTTCTTCATCGAAGGGCATATGATCACTTACAATTGCATTTACTGTACCATCTTTGACCGCGTTTATCAGTGCCAAACGGTCTTGTTCTGTTCGGTAAGGTGGGTTTACTTTTAATCGGCTATCATAATCTCCAACCGCTTCTTCGTTGTATTTTAAATAATTCACCCCTACATCACAAGTTACATTTAAGCCTTTTTGTTGGGCAGATTTAATCAATTCTATGCTTTCCTGGGTTGAAACCAAAGTAAAATGGAGCCTACCTCCCGTATATTCTAACAACTTCAGGTCGCGTTCAATCATGATGGTTTCGGCTAACTTAGGCATACCACTTAAGCCTAACAGAGTACTTGTTTTGCCTTCGTTCATATGCCCAAAGGCCGTTAGCCACTGGTCCTCTGCTCTATTAATGAGGAGTCCGTTGAATTTTTGTACGTATTGAAGTCCTTTTAGCATGACATCTGTATGCCAAATCGGCTTTATTCCATCTGTAAAAGCAACAGCACCGGAAGCGTTCAGGTCAATCATTTCGGTAAGCTCCTTCCCTTCACAATTTAGTGTAAGGGCTGCCATCGGATGGAGTTGAACTGCAGAGTCTCTGTTCCACTTCTGGTAATACGATAAGTTATTCTTTGCTGAAATGACAGGCTGTGTATTGGGCAGCAGAGCCACATCGGTAAAACCACCGGCAGCAGCAACCTTTGTACCACTGATTAAATCCTCTCTATGTTCCTCTCCGGGATCACAATAATGTGCTCTTAAATCAAACCAACCCGCACTTGCTTTCAACCCATCTGACTCGATGATTTTACCTTCGAATGGAATATGATCTTCAATTGCTCGAATGACTCCATTCTCAATAAGTATATCTTTGGTAAGGTTATGAAGAGAAGAGGAAGAGTCTTTAATTTGAGCAGATCGAACAAGAAAATTCATATTACAAATATCGTATTAAAATAACTTCTACAAAAAGAAAAAATAACGCTAACAGTAAAGCATAGGTCCAAAGCGGTTTTCCGGTGATACTAGAAGCTAACGCATTTTGAAAGCTCCTTAGTTGTTGTTCTTTTATCCATTCAATGTGATCTTGCTTAGCTAGTTCGGTAAAAACATCTTCAGATAACCCTTTTAAATCGGATTCCTTTTTAGAAACATTAAAAGCTAAGTTGCCTAAGGCTATTTCTCCTTGCGATAAGGTGTAATGGCCGGCATTGATGATACCCTTAGGCACCTCCATGATCAACTCATCGTTGACAATGCGCTGTTCAGGAGTCAGCTGAGAGTCGTTACCCGAAAGTTCAAATACACCATTTGACGCATCAGAGCTTCTTGGAAAGCTGAATTGTCCGTCATCTGTGTAATGGTAAATATTTGACAATTTGGCACTACTTCCGAGGGCAATTTTATACATTATTGGAACAAATAAGGCGTGAACACCAAAGTTTGTCACGTTTTTTTGAAGAGAGGATGCCAAGAAATACACCTTACCTTCTACGCTTGCTTTAGATAGAAAATCCCGACCATTTGGAAAGCTTAAGATCGAGTTTTCAATATTTGACAATCTGAAAGAAGTAGTTGCCCTTGGCATTTGAATGTTTTCTTGGTTGGTTTCGAAAACATCATCAAACAGAGGATTGGCATAATTCGGTTGCTTCAATTCCATTTCTTCATGAGTATCTTGGGCAACAAGAAGTCCTAATTCCGATAACCTGCTAATGTTTCTCACTCCAGGAATTACTAACAATGAACCACCATTGGATACAAAAGATTTGAGAGCGTTAACCAATTGATTAGAAAACACTTCGACTTCGTTTAAAACAACAAAATCAGCTTCTAACAACAGTTGATTATCGATGAATTGACTGGGCATTTTTTGAAAGGAGAAAAGATCGTTTTTCTCATAAATAGCTGATATGTAACTGGTTGCTGAAGCACTCGCAATTTCAACAATTCTAATTTTATCCAACTCATTCAGGCTAATATAGAACGAGTTGTCATATCCAACAAAGGGGTCATCCAAATCTATGCGTAGTTGATCAAGGCCCATCATATCAGAACTCAATTCAAAGGCATAGTTTTTCAATAGCTCATCTGTAAAGCTTAAAGCTCCAGTACTTACAAGAGATTCTCCAGAGTATAACTTTAAGTTGATATTTAACTCATCCTTGAAATTCCTTTTCAACCGAACATGGAGTACGTTGGAAAGATTACCTGAAAAATAAGAATTTTCGAGATACACTGAATCAACAAAGACATTGTTAACATTTACTGATTTCAGTGGCATAATTTGGTAGCTATTTAACGTATCTAAGGAGATCACATTTAAGTCGCCCTTATTTTGAAAGTCAGAAATCAAATAAATCTCTCCGAAAATCCCCGCACCTTTAATGCGATGTACAATTTCTGATAAACCTCTATCGACGCTTACTACATCTAATTCTGTAAGAATATCTTTAACACCTTCTTGCGTATAGTTAATGACCGGTGAGTTGTTAAAGGCATTTTCAACAAAGTGAAAAGTTGTATTTTCGGGATATGCTTCAACAATGGCAACTGCTTTGTTAATGGCATCGTTAAAAATACTACTTCCATTTTCACCTTCAACTTGCCCACTTAAAGAGTTATCTAAATAAATAACCACTTTCTTATCTTCATCTCTCGCTGAATCACTATTGATTAAAAAGGGTTGGGCAAAAGCTAAAACGAGTAAGGTCAAACCCAGCACACGTGAGCACAGTATCAGAAGTTCTACAGGCTTCCGTTTAGCCGATGATTCTTCCTTTACTTTTCGTAAAAATGCGATATGAGAAAAGTCCACTCGCTTAACGCTACGCAAATTAAAAAGGTGAATAATAATTGGAACAGCTATTGTGAGTAGGCCCCAAAAAGCAATCGGAGTTAAGAAAATAATGTTGGTCAGCATTGACTAGGAATATATTTTATAGCGCACCCCAAAAGAAATAAGTACGAAGATACACTACTCATCTTCAGGAACGAAATTATACCTAATATTGCCGAAGAAGTTTTGATTTTATATAGCAGGCATTTTTAGTCAAAAAAAAAGCCTCCAAAAAGGAGGCTTGTGTAATAAAGATTTGGCAACAACTTACTCTCCCACCTGTAAGGGCAGTACCATCAGCGCAAGTAGGCTTAACTTCTCTGTTCGGAATGGGAAGAGGTGAGCCCTACCGCTATAATCACCATAAGGTTTTGGCCGCTGCTTTGAGCGGCACCAATTTCATTACCACCATGACTGATCTGGTGCTAGACCTGATTATGTCATAGTGGAGGACATATAAATGTAAGAGTATCACACAATAGAGTGGTTGACGGAAAGTCTACGGGTAATTAGTACTGCTCGGCTATGACATCACTGCCTTTACACCTGCAGCCTATCAACGTTGTCATCTACAACGTCCCTTTAAAGAAGTCTCATCTTGAGGGGAGTTTCGCACTTAGATGCTTTCAGCGCTTATCTCTGCCTAACGTAGCTACCCAGCAGTGCACCTGGCGGTACAACTGGTACACCAGCGGTTAGTCCATCCCGGTCCTCTCGTACTAAGGACAGATCCTCTCAAACTTCTAACGCCCACAACAGATAGAGACCGAACTGTCTCACGACGTTCTGAACCCAGCTCGCGTGCCACTTTAATGGGCGAACAGCCCAACCCTTGGGACCTTCTCCAGCCCCAGGATGTGACGAGCCGACATCGAGGTGCCAAACCTCCCCGTCGATATGAGCTCTTGGGGGAGATCAGCCTGTTATCCCCAGAGTACCTTTTATCCTTTGAGCGATGGCCCTTCCATGCGGAACCACCGGATCACTATATCCGTCTTTCGACCCTGATCGACTTGTAGGTCTCACAGTCAAGCACCCTTATGCTATTGCGCTCTACGCACGGTTACCAAGCGTGCTGAGGGTACCTTTGAAAGCCTCCGTTACTCTTTTGGAGGCGACCACCCCAGTCAAACTACCCACCACACACTGTCTCCGTCTTATGACGGATTAGACATCAAATAAATAAAGGGCGGTATTTCACCAACGACTCCAACATGCCTAGCGACACGCCTTCATAGTCTCCCGCCTATCCTACACATCATTTACCCAATACCAATGTGAAGTTATAGTAAAGGTTCATGGGGTCTTTTCGTCCCGTTGCGGGTAAGCGGCATCTTCACCGCTACTACAATTTCACCGAGCTCGTGGCTGAGACAGTGCCCAGATCGTTACACCATTCGTGCAGGTCGGAACTTACCCGACAAGGAATTTCGCTACCTTAGGACCGTTATAGTTACGGCCGCCGTTTACTGGGGCTTCAGTTCAATGCTTCTCCTGATAAATCAGAATAACATCCCCCCTTAACCTTCCAGCACCGGGCAGGTGTCAGGCCTTATACTTTATCTTTCGATTTCGCAAAGCCATGTGTTTTTGCTAAACAGTCGCCTGGGCCTTTTCACTGCGGCTCTAGTTCTTACACCAGAGCGCCCCTTCTCCCGAAGTTACAGGGCCATTTTGCCTAGTTCCTTAGCCACGGATCACTCGAGCACCTTAGGATTCTCTCCTTGACTACCTGTGTCGGTTTGAGGTACGGGTACCGTATCAATATGCTTAGAGGGTTTTCTTGGAAGTCTGATTAGGATCACTATCCACGCTGCCGAAGCATTGTGGTACTATCAGGTTCATCAAGCCGTGCGGATTTGCCTACACAGCCTATAACTACACCCTTTAACGTACTATTCCGTCAGTACGCGGATCTTTCACTACTCCGTCGCCCCATCGCTCAATACGGTAGTATTGGAATATTAACCAATTGTCCATCGACTACCCCTTTCGGGTTCGCCTTAGGCCCCGACTAACCCTGATCCGATTAGCGTTGATCAGGAAACCTTAGTCTATCGGTGGGCGGGTTTCTCACCCGCCTTATCGTTACTTATGCCTACATTTGCTTTTCTATTCGCTCCAGCATCCATTACCAGACACCTTCTTCGCTCAATAGAATGCTCCCCTACCCCTTCCAATTAATTGGAAAGCCTTAGCTTCGGTACTATACTTTATGCCCGATCATCATCGATGCTCTGTCGCTCGACCAGTGAGCTGTTACGCACTCTTTAAATGAATGGCTGCTTCCAAGCCAACATCCTGGCTGTCTAAGCAACTGAACCACCTTAGTTCAACTTAGTATAGATTTTGGGACCTTAGCTGTAGGTCTGGGTTCTTTCCCTCTCGGACAAGGACCTTAGCACCCTTGCCCTCACTGCAGAGTATATCTGTTAGCATTCGGAGTTCATCAGGATTTGGTAGGATTTGACTCCCCCTAGTCCTATTGGTAGCTCTACCTCTAACAGACTTACCTCCACGCTGCTCCTAAAAGCATTTCGGGGAGTACGAGCTATTTCCTAGTTTGATTGGCCTTTCACCCCTACCCACAACTCATCCAAAGACTTTTCAACGTCTACTGGTTCGGTCCTCCATCACGTGTTACCGTAACTTCAACCTGGTCATGGGTAGATCACAAGGTTTCGCGTCTACCCCCACTGACTAAAACGCCCTATTCAGACTCGCTTTCGCTCCGGTTGCGGGATTCTAATCCCTTAACCTTGCCAGTGAGGAGTAACTCGTAGGCTCATTATGCAAAAGGCACGCAGTCATCCGTCAGATGACGGACTCCTACCGCTTGTAAGCGTATGGTTTCAGGTTCTATTTCACCCCCTTATTCAGGGTACTTTTCACCTTTCCCTCACGGTACTTGTTCACTATCGGTCTCTCAGGAGTATTTAGCCTTACCGGATGGTGCCGGCTGGTTCAAACGGGGTTTCACCTGCCCCGCCCTACTCAGGATACTGCTACCGCTTAAAATCTTACCAATACAGGACTTTCACCTTCTACGGCTTACCTTCCCAGGTAATTCTTGTTCAATTTTATTTGGATGTCGCAGTCCTACAACCCCCTACAGGCCGTAACCTATAGGGTTTGGGCTGTTCCGCGTTCGCTCGCCACTACTTGCGGAATCACTATTGTTTTCTCTTCCTCCGGGTACTTAGATGTTTCAGTTCCCCGGGTTCGCCTTCCGAAACATGTTCGGAATATCCTGACTTCATCAGGATGGGTTGCCCCATTCGGACATCTGCGGATCAATTCGTATGTGCCGATCCCCGCAGCTTTTCGCAGCTTGTCACGTCCTTCTTCGCCTCTGAGAGCCTAGGCATCCCCCATACGCTCTTAATAACTTTCTCGTATTCGTTTATTACCTAATTCATTAAGATTTCTCTTAATGAGCTCTGTTGTGTTCTACTCTTACAATATGTCAATGAACTTTTTATCAGTCTAATAGCAAATCGTCGCAATCGAACGGCTCTTCGATTTTATTGACCA
>JAGYIY010000001.1:280000-1523056 GCA_018402485.1 Roseivirga sp.
TGACAGGCATACGATTATTTTAAAATGTAAATATACTAGACTTTCTGGTAAGATGATGCAGGGTTAGTCTAGATGTGAAGCATCTTGACGATTTACCCTCATAACACCTTGTACCTTTTCTAATTTTTTAATTAACTGATCCAAATGCTTTGTGTTATTCACATAAAGCCAAATTTGGCCATCGAAAATTCCTGTTTCTGTATCAATTACAATGGACCTCATATTGACCTTCAATTCATTCGAAATGATATCTGTAACATCTCTCATCAGTCCTACACGGTCTGTTCCAATAATCCTCAAAACGGCCAAAAATGCATTTTGTTGTTGCGACATCCATTTGGACTTTACAATTCGGTTACCATGTCTGGACAAGAGTTCAGGGGCATTTGGACAGGATGTACGGTGGATTTTAATCCCTTCATTAACGGTTACAAACCCAAAAACATCGTCTCCCGGTATCGGATTACAGCATTTAGCAAACCGGTAATCCAACACATCTAAATCCTCACCAATCAAAAGTATATCTTGGTCAAGCTTTTTGGTCTTACTCAAATCATCAGAAAATTGGGTTGGAGGTCTTTTGGGTTGATTGATTTTTTGTCTTTCCTTTTTGAACTCTTTGAAGTTCTTGATTTTGGTGGCATCAATCTGGCCCTTGCCTACCTTGTAATAAAAATCACTAACTGTTTTTTCCTCAAAGTACGCCCTTAATTGATTTACAACATCACTGTTAAAATCAACCTTTATCTGTTTTAGTTTTCTGGCTACAATCTCTCTTCCGTCTGCAATCGATTCTTTTTTCACCTCCTTCAGACTATCTTTAATTTTTGACTTTGCCTTTGAGGTTACCGCAAAACGAAGCCAGTCTTCATTGGGCTTTTGTTTGTTCGAGGTGAGGATTTCTATTTGATCGCCATTGTTTAAGACATAGTTGATAGGAACCAATTTGTTATTGACTTTAGCTCCCAGACATTTAGCTCCTACATCTGTATGAATATCGAAAGCAAAATCTAGGGCAGTACTGCCACTGGGTAATATTTTCAAGTCACCTTTTGGAGTAAACACAAACACCTCTTCTTGAAATAAGTTGGCTCTAAAATCGTCAACAAACTCGATGGCATTCATATCGTTTTGTTCTAATACGTCACGCACTTTGTGAATCCACGCTTCTAACCCCGACTCGTGGGCTTGTTGCATTCCATCTTTGTATTTCCAATGGGCTGCATATCCTTTTTCTGCAATATCATTCATGCGCTTGGTACGTATTTGTACTTCTACCCAACGCCCTTTTCTACTCATAACTGTGGTATGCAATGATTCATATCCATTGGCTTTTGGAGTACTTACCCAATCGCGGAGACGATCAGGATTTGGTGTGTAGAAATCTGTCACGATGGAGTACACTTGCCAGCAAGCTGCTTTTTCCTGCTCAAGAGGTGTGTCTAGCACAATTCTCACAGCAAACAAATCATATACCTGTTCAAAAGGAATGTCTTGGGTTTTCATTTTGTTCCAAATGGAATAAATGGATTTGGGTCTTCCTTTCACTTCAAATTGTAAACCTGTTTTGTAGATTTCATCCATGATAGGATTCATGAAGTTCCGAATGAAACGGGTGCGAGAACCCTTATTTTCAGCGATCTTATTTTGAATATCTTCGTATACCTCGGGTTCTGAATATTTTAACCAAAGGTCTTCTAGTTCAGATTTGATGGCATATAATCCTAACCTGTGCGCTAAAGGAGCGTAAAGGTAAATGGTTTCTGAAATGATTTTTAGTTGCTTATGCCTTGGCATGCTGTCCAGGGTCCGCATATTGTGCAATCGATCTGCTAATTTCACTAAAATCACACGCACATCTTCTGAGAGTGTGAGTAACATTTTTCTAAAATTTTCTGCCTGCTGTGAGCTGCCGTAATCAAATACACCTGAAATTTTGGTCAATCCATCAATGATTTTGGCAATCTTTTTACCGAACTGCTCTTCAATTTGCTCAAGTTCAATCTCGGTATCCTCTACCACATCGTGAAGCAAGGCAGCCACAATGGAGGTGGTACCTAATCCGATTTCATCAACACATATTTCTGCAACAGAGAGGGGGTGATAGATGTATGGCTCACCAGACTTTCTTCGCATTTCTTTGTGCGCCTCAACTGAAAGGGCAAAAGCAGCCTTTATTTGCTTTGCATCATTATCTTTTAGAAAAGGTTTTGCTTTGCGCAAAAGCCTGCGATACCTCCTTAGAATTTCGTTCCTTTCTGCCGCTACATCAACTTCTACCATATCTCTTTGACCGACTTTATACATTCTTCTACCTAAAGCACCCATTTCAACTTTGCGGTATATCAAAAATCAGAATACGCACTAAGGGCTTTTGGGTAAAAATACAAATTAAAAAGTACGAAAACAGTATATGAAATCAATGATTTTTTCCCGTAACAGACAAAATAGATGAACGCTCGATTGTAAAAGAAAAAAGACATTTGAAGGCCGCCATTCACCTAGATGACCTGAAACTTTATGGCATGAATCGCTAAATATTTTTTTAAGGTCAAGGCGTTGTAATAAAAATCTTTTCAACTATCTTTGCAGTCCTTTAATAAACACTCTTGTAAAAGTGTTTTTTCAAGGGTTTCTGCCGAGGCAGTATGTGACATTTTAAAGTCACGAAGAATAAAAGAACATCTAAGATGTTCTGACAACAGTTAAGCGGATGTGGCGAAATTGGTAGACGCACTAGACTTAGGATCTAGCGCCTCAGGGCATGGGGGTTCGAGTCCCTCCATCCGCACAAAACGAACCCTCTGTCGAAAGATTAGAGGGTTTTTATTTTAAACCAAAATCGTAGCGCATTGAACATTACATTAGAAAAGCAACAATCTAACGAAGCTTCCATCAAAGTCTCTCTTCAGCCCGAAGATTATCAATCTCAAGTGGATAAGAAGGTCAAGGATTACAGCAAGCAAGCCCAAGTAAAAGGTTTTCGACCCGGAAAAGTGCCCGTAGGATTGATTCAAAAAATGTATGGTAAATCGATTTTAGTCGAGGAAATCAATGATATTGTCAGCAAAGCCCTTCAAAACCATATTAAGGAAAACCACATTCAAATTTTGGGTGAACCTATCCCAGATCAACAATCTTTTGAATCGATAGATTGGGAAACACAGGAAAGTTTTGACTTTACGTACCGCATAGGTTTGGTGGATGATTTTGAAGTTGACCTTTCGAAAAAACTTAAACTCACACACTACGAGATTGAGGTCAATGATAAAGTGATTGATGAAACCGTTGTCAATCTTAAGGAGCAATTCAGTAGTATGATTAACCCTGAGTTGAGTGAAAGTGGAGATATTCTATTTGGCACCCTAACACAAAAAAAGGGAGACATTGAAAACGACACGACCATAGACCCTGTTGATTTAACAAAAACGAACGCTAAGAAGTTGGTCGGACAAAAACCAGGAGATTGTTTGGACATAGATTTATCCTCTTTTTACAAGGATCAAGAAAAAATAGCTACCCTTCTCAACAAGACCATAGAAGAAATTGAGGGTCAGGACATGAAATTTACTTTTGAGGTAAAAAATGTTAACCGCAAGGTTCCGGCAGAGGTAAATCAAGCGTTATTTGATAAAACGTTTGGTCCGGATAACGTTAAAACAGAAGAGGAATTTAGGGCAAAAATTGCTGATACCGTAAGTGAAAACTATCAGCGCGAAACAGAGTCCTGGTTGAATAAAACAGTACAAGACACCCTCTTAGAAAAAACCAAAATCACCTTACCTGAAAATTTCCTCAAGGATTGGTTAAAATTATCTAGTGAAGGCAAGGTAACAGATGCTGATCTAGACAACGAGTTTGACCTCTATGCTAATCAGCTCAAATGGAACTTGATTTCGAATAAGATTGCTGAGAAAAATGAACTTAAAACTGAGCATGAAGATATCTTGGCAGCCACAAGAAAAATGATAGAAGCACAGTTTCAAGGGAGTGGCTTGGGTCAGATGGTAGATCAGATGGATTCTTTTGTAGAACACTACTTACAGGGAGAAAAAGGTCAGAACTACATGAAAATGGCAGAGCAGGTTCAAGAAGAAAAAGTATTGGACTTTATTAAATCTGCCGCAACCTTGAATGAGAAAAAGATATCTTTAGATAAATTCAAAGAGATTGTAGGTGCATAGTGCGAACCTTTTTGAATCGGACTTGTTCTAAGAAAGCCTTAGCATTAAGGCTTTTTTTATAGCTTTGTTCTTAACACAGAAAAACTCAGATGAATAATAAAGAAGAATTCCGGAAATACGCTATCCACAATCAAGGAGTAAGTGGTTCGCAAATTGATTCCTATGCGAATCGCATTGAAAACATGACCCGTTCTGTTATTGAAGAAAGACCTACTCGCTTTGCCGAGATTGATGTTTTTTCCCGATTGATCATGGATCGGATTATTTTTCTAGGCATGGGAGTTGATGATAACATTGCCAATATCATTACTGCTCAGTTACTTTTCCTAGAATCGGTCGATCCAAATAGAGATATTGTGATGTATATCAACAGTCCAGGTGGTTCGGTGTATGCAGGTCTTGGTATTTATGATACCATGCAATTTGTGAAACCCGAAGTAGCTACCATTTGTACCGGACTAGCTGCTTCGATGGGTGCTGTTCTATTGGCAGGTGGAGCCGCCAAGAAGCGCTCAGCTTTAAAGCATTCTCGTATCATGATTCACCAACCTATGAGCGGGATGCAAGGGCAAGCCTCAGACATGGAGATATCATTAAAGCAAACCCTTGAGGTAAAAAAGGACTTGTACAATATTCTAGCTGAACATTCTGGCAAAACTTACAAGCAAATAGAGAAAGATTCGGATCGCGACTTTTGGATGCGCGCTGAAGAAGCAAAAACTTATGGCCTTATTGATGAGGTCCTAACCCGTAAATAAAGCAATATGTCGACAGAAGTAACTTGTTCGTTTTGTGGTAGAAATAAGAAAGATGTTGACCTGATGATTTCGGGCATTCATGCCCACATCTGCAATCATTGCATTACACAGGCCAATCAAATCCTTGCTGAAGAACTAAAAACGAAGTCTGTCGAAGAGCAACCCAAGTTTAATTTGATTAAACCGGTTGACATGAAAAAATATCTTAATCAGTATGTGGTAGGGCAAGACGAAGCCAAAAAAGTGATATCCGTTGCTGTTTACAATCATTTCAAAAGGCTTAACCAGAAACAGTCTGATGATGATGTAGTCATTGAAAAGTCTAACATCATTATGGTTGGGCAAACAGGTACGGGTAAAACTTATATTGCCAAAACTTTAGCCAAAATCCTTCAAGTTCCTTTTTGTATTGCAGATGCAACAGTGCTCACAGAGGCAGGTTATGTTGGTGAAGACGTAGAAAGTATATTGACGCGCTTACTTCAGGCAGCAAATTACGATGTAGAGGCAGCCGAGAGAGGTATCATTTACATTGATGAATTAGATAAAATTGCCCGTAAATCCGACAACCCTTCCATTACACGAGATGTGAGTGGAGAGGGTGTACAACAGGCACTCTTGAAATTATTGGAAGGGACAGCCGTGAATGTGCCACCACAAGGGGGGCGTAAGCATCCCGACCAAAAAATGATTTCTGTGAATACAGACAATATTTTATTCATTTGTGGTGGAGCCTTCGATGGTATTGAAAGACATATTGCCAACAGATTGAATACACAACCTTTGGGTTTTTCTGTAAAAGCCGATGACGAACTCGTGGTTGACAAGGAAAATTTACATCAGTACATCAATGCTCAAGATTTAAAGCAATTTGGTTTAATACCTGAGCTTATTGGACGCTTACCCATCGTAACACACCTCAATCCGCTGACGACAGATATTTTAAAAAGCATTCTGACCGATCCTAAAAATGCTTTAATCAAGCAGTACACTAAACTGTTTGCTATGGAAAACAAAGAGCTAACTTTTACGAATGATGCCCTAGACTACATCGTTGAAAAAGCCCTAGACTTTCAACTAGGTGCCAGAGGATTGCGCTCAATATGTGAGGTCATAATGATGGATGCTATGTTTGAACTTCCTTCGGATACCCAAACAAAATCCATTAGGATTGATAAAGAATATGCCCAAAAGGAATTTGAAAAATCTAAATTCAAAAAGCTCAAAGTAGCTTAGGCCTCTCCAAAATATTCTACAAAATTTCTGGGTGTCTCATATAGTTTAAGGCTATACAGTTCTCCTTGGGGCGTTATGGCCTTAATCTCTGGCGCCAAAATCTTCCAAATTTCTATTACCAAGATTTCGCAGCTAGCCATTTTTCCTTCCAGAAAGTCTACATCTAAGTTCAGGTTTTTATGGTCTAACCGATCTACTATTTTTTCTTTAATGATGTGAGATAGGGCTTTCAAATCTACCACGAATCCGGTCTCTGCATCTGGAATACCCTTTACCGTGGTAATGAGTTCAAAGTTATGTCCATGCCAATTGGTATTGGCGCAAGGACCAAACACTTCTTTGTTCTTTTCGTCCGTCCAAGCGGGGTTGTACAATTTATGTGCCGCATTAAAATGCTCTTTTCTACTTACGTAAACCATATGAAACTCTCAAAACTGGGTGTAAATATAAGGGTTTTAATACTAGTGGTCAGTGAGTTAATCACTTATTCACTTCTTATTTTTAAAGAAATTTCAGGCAAACAGGTGTTGGAACCGAAAGCTCATGACCTGTTTCTGTGAGTAATCCTGTTTTTTGATCTATGGCAAAGGTAATGATGGCGTCTGAATCTTGATTCGCTACCAATAAAAACTTTCCAGTTGGGTCAATCACAAAATCACGTGGTGTTTTTCCAAAGGTAGATTGATGACCTATTTTTGCCAGTTCTCCTGCCTTACCAATTCTAAAAATTACAATTTCGTTGATTTCTCCTCTATTAGAGGCGTAAAGGTACTTACCATTCGGATGTACTTTTATTGCTGCACTTGCAGGCTCTCTATGATCTCCATCTTGCTGCGTACTCACCATTTGAATGTTACCAATAAAGGTGCTCGAATCTGTTAAGGCTGTAACCTCAATCGTTCCGATCAATTCATTCAACACATACACAATGTCTCGTTCTGGGTGAAAAGCCATGTGCCTCGGTCCCGACATTTTCGGATCGATATCAAAAAATTCAACTTCATTCAATGTCATAGAAGCTGAATCCAAATCATATCGATAGATTTTATCAGCACCCAAATCTACTGCAAAAACATAGCCCTTTTTAGTATGTTGAACGATCTGATGGGCGTGAGGTGCCTCTTGTCGCGGGTGAGTCGAACTTCCTTGGTGTTTTTTATAATCTGCGTAGGAGCCTAAGCTGCCATCGTCCATGATAGGATATAAAACCACACTTCCACCCACATAATTAGCCGCCATTACGAACTGTCCTTGGTTATCAACGGAAATATGGCAAGGATACTGTCCCACGCTGGAGACTTGATTCAATACTTTGAGATCATGCGTTTCAGGAGTATACTCAAAAGCCGTGAGCGTAGCGAAATTATCACCCCCATCAAATTCGTTGACCGCATAAACTTGATGGCCGTTTGGATGAACGGCCAGATAAGAAGGACTTAATACAGATTCAGAGGTATTTAAATATTTTAAAGCTCCAGTAAGCGTATCCATTTCAAACACATAAACCCCCTCACCTTTTCCATCAACATGGGCTTCTTTTTGCGTGTACGTTCCCACAAAAAGAATAGGATTACGGGCTTCTTCATCCGCATTATTATTTTTCATGTCACAGGCACTGAGCATAAAAATGGAAAGGATCGTCGTTAGAAGTCGAAACATTACAGTGATTTTAGTACGTCCATCGTTTTTTGACAATCTGTTTCTGAAAAATCGAGATGTGTAACGAACCTAATAAGCTGTGGACCAAAACCAAAAGCTAAAATGTTGTGACCTTTTAAGATTTGCAAAAAGGATTCATTGGTGTATTTATCGCCTAGTTCGAAAATTAAAATGTTGGTCTCGCAGGGGTAAACATGTTTCACATAATCGCAATTAGACAGTAATTCTGCCATTTGTTGTGCTCTTTTATGATCTTCCGAAAGGCGAGATCGGTTATTTTGCAATGCATAAAGTCCGGCAGCAGCAAGATAACCTGCTTGTCGCCAGGCACCTCCCATTACTTTTCTAATGCGTCTGGCCCTTTTGATTTGTTCAAAACTACCGAGCAGCAATGAGCCTACAGGAGCTCCTAAGCCTTTCGATAAGCAGACAGAAATGGTGTCGAATACTTCACCATAAGCTTTGGGCTTCTGCCCCGTAGCCTCTAGTGCATTAAATAATCTTGCGCCATCAAGGTGGAGGGCCAATCCATTCTCGTGACATACTTCTCTAATGGCATATATTTCTTCAAAGTCATAGCAACTTCCACCACCTTTATTCATGGTATTTTCGAGCGAGACCATGCGTGAGACGGTAGCATGTACATCGTCTGGTTGAATGGCTGCTTGTACAGCTTTTGCCGTAATTCTCCCACGATCGCCTTCCAAAAGTTTCACAGAAGCTCCGGCATTCGACATAATCCCACCACTTTCATACAGATAAATATGAGCGTATTTATGGCAAATCACTTCATCTTGTAGATTACAATGTAATCGAATACCAATTTGGTTGGTCATCGTTCCAGAAGCACAGAATAAAGCGGAATCCATGCCAAAAAGTTCTGCTGTATACGACTCCAAGGCCACGACAGCAGGGTCTTCACCGAACATATCGTCACCCACTTTAGCTGACCACATGGCTTCAGCCATTTCTTTTCCCGGTCGTGTTACGGTATCACTCCTCAGATCAATCATTCTTGAAAAAACTTAAATTTCGAACTTTGTGCCATTTCCTTGGGTAAAATAGATTTTGCTGCTTCTAATGGACGATCTGTAGCTAAAATATCCGCACCAAGATTCACCCAGTCCCGATAGAGTTGATCCCCTTTTGTAGCCGCCTGTTGATCTAAATTTCCCATCGTACCTAATATCGTAAAAATTCCTTTTTGGTGTAGCCAATCCAGATGTGACGGGTCTTTTTTTCCCACACCAACAAAAGCAATCATATTTTGGTCTGGAATCCCTAGCCTCGCATGAGCCTCATAGGCCAGTTCATTCCCTAAACCTACAGAGATCATTAAGCGATTGTCTAAGTCATACACTTGCTTGGCGTCTTCAGCCCGATAGGTAATGATGGCGGCTGAACTGACGGTTCCTGTCGTTTTCACCAAGTCCACCACCAGATCGAAGGGAACTCCGCGTTTAATATCTAGTGTAAATAAGGTTTTGTTTTTGAAGGTGAGCAAGGTTTTTTCTAGGGTTGGAATTTTGTAATTGGTCGTATCCCCATTATTATCCAATAAATAAAAATCTTGGACCTGTTGCCAATATTTTTCGGAAAGTTTCCCTGAGCCTGTAGTCGTACGATTTAGCGTGTTATCATGTAGTAAGACAAGTACAGAATCGCGGGTCATGCCAATATCACATTCAATAATTGCATGGGTTTGAGACAAAACATTTTCAAAAGTTTCTATGGCATTTTCTGGGAAACCTGGGTAAGGCCCCCCGCGGTGAGCACTCACCAATGGAATGCGGTCGGGTGTCCAACGATAGAACGTATGAGATTCACCATCCGGAATAAAAATTTGATTCAGAGTTGATTCAGAAGCTTCACTTCTATGCCGGGTGTGGCACGAAAAGAGGAAGAGCAATAAAACTGACGAAGCAATAGATAAACCAAGTTTGAAGTTCATATGGAAATGTAGTAGGCTTTCTTGTGATGCGCAAGCAATTCTTAGGGAATGATGGTTAAAAAGTGATTGTTGGTGCAGTTTGCTTCCTGCACCGATTGTTCTCTGAAACATAAAAAATGCGAGCATCTCACAGCACCGAATCGCCTCTTACTTTTCGGGAGTGTAATCTCCCAGTAACCTCCTGAGCTCCTTAAGATTTTGCTTGATTTCCTGGTGAACATTCTTAGGGATTTTACTCAGGTATTTGTGAAAATGATTATCAAGGC
Source organism: Roseivirga sp. (assembly GCA_018402485.1). Lineage (GTDB taxonomy): Bacteria > Bacteroidota > Bacteroidia > Cytophagales > Cyclobacteriaceae > Roseivirga. Next base: position 290,055 of record JAGYIY010000001.1, read on the forward strand.
TAATGATCATTTCATTCTTATTTCTTTTTCCTTTTTCGGTCAGCTCAACATAAAAAGACCTGCCATCTTCTTGATTTGAAATCCGCAGAATCCAACCGTTTTTCTCCATCCGAACCAACATACGAGAAATGGTAGGCGCATCTTGTAAGGTTACTTTGCTGATCTCAGAGGGCGTTACACGTCCATGATTCCATAATATGATCAATACCTGCCATTGCTCCGGAGTAACTCCATAACCTCGTAATGCCCGCATCAACTCCCTATGAAAGAGCAGGTAGGAGCGATAAAGATTATAACCAAGGTTATTATTAAGGCGAGAAAGAGCCTTACCAAAGTTCATATTTGAAGTCATTACACCGCAAGATAGTCCATTTAATTGTCTAAACAAATATTTAAATGGTCATTTTTCAACAAATCCCCCAGTTTGCAACAAGGCTTCGATCAAAGGGTGTGATTGATGTAAGCGGCTTAAGCGGTTGATGTTGATTCTAGGTCTTGCAACTCCAATTTAATGGCTTTTGTACTGATTTGAATTTCAATAAAGGATAAAAAGAGCGACCCAAGCAATAAAAAGAGACTTAAACCAAAAACATACGCTGCCAATTGTTGTTTAGACAAATACATAAGCACCATGCTCAGTACGCAAGCAAAGAAACTTGCAATACCTAGGGCTTGCATATTGCGAATCAGTTGCAAACGAATCTTTAAATTTTTGATTTGACCTAATAAGGTAGCTCGCATTTCGGGGGTCTCTTTGTAACGCTGCCGCAATCCTCTAGCCAGTGAAGCCAAGGCAACAAATCGATTCGTAAAAGCCAAAAGCATTAAGGTGATGGCAGGAAACAATAAGCCTGGTGTTGTCATGTCAATGTTCATCTGTTTTTTTTCTTTTTGGTGGAATTTTATGGTCGATCCTACGCCAAGCAAAAAAAAGTGTGGCCAGGCCAGTTAAATAAGTAATGGTTTGTAGCACATATTCCTGCACGGCCTTCAACTCAACTTGAAAACCATAGCGCACTATCACCCCTGTGGAACTTACGAGCAGACAAATGACCAATAGATAAACTTCGTTCTTCTTTGTCATAAGTCAAAGATTAAAAAAAAGATTGAACTGCTTAATCGAATCAGTCCGTTATTCTCAGTTAAATGGTTGAAATCAAAAATAGGAGCAATCACCAACCACCATGCGTGGATGTAAGTTTGCATGACCGACAGTAAAAAAAAGGAGCCTTACAGCTCCTCTATTTTTTCAATATTCACAAAATGGATATCTCCCTCACTATTCATTTCAATACTGACTACGGCATCTCTGGCTATGCTACCAGCTAGAATCTCTTTACTCAGTGTATTCAGCACTTCCCTCTGTATCACTCGCTTCAATGGTCGGGCACCAAACTGTGGGTCAAACCCCAACTTGCCGAGGTAATCCAAAACTTCTTGGCTTGCCTCAATATCAATTCCATTTTCCTTGAGTTGTTTTTGAATGGTCTTGAACTGAATGCGAACAATTTGTTGGATGTTATCCTTGCTCAAAGGTGTAAACATGATGGTTTCGTCTATTCTGTTCAAAAACTCAGGACGTACAGACTTTTTCAACAGGTCGAACACCTTCAAACGTGTAGCATCCAAGACCTCTAAGGCATTTTCCTCATTTATTTCTTCATAGCTTTCTTGAATCAAGCTGGAACCAATATTGGTGGTCATGATGATGATGGTATTCTTAAAATTTGCTAAGCGCCCTTTGTTATCTGTTAAGCGTCCATCATCTAATACCTGCAATAGAATGTTAAAAGCATCGGGATGTGCCTTTTCAATTTCATCAAGCAGAATGACAGAATAGGGCTTTCTACGAACAGCCTCTGTTAATTGTCCACCTTCATCGTATCCCACATATCCTGGAGGTGCTCCGATCAAACGACTGACGGCATGTCGCTCTTGGTACTCCGACATATCAATGCGTACCATGTTGTTTTCATCGTCAAAAAGGTAAGACGCCAAGGCTTTTGCCAATTCTGTTTTACCCACTCCTGTTGTACCTAAAAAGATAAAGGAACCTATGGGCCGTTTCGGATCTTGCAAGCCTGCTCGACTTCTACGTACCGCATCAGACAAAGCAGCAATGGCTTCCTTCTGTCCTGCAACGCGCTTACCCAGTTCTTCTTCCAGGTGGAGCAGTTTCTCGCGTTCTGATTGCAACATCTTGCTCAGCGGTATACCCGTCCATTTGGCAACGATCTCTGCAATATCTTCAGCATCAACTTCTTCTTTGAGCATGGTTTTTTCTCCCTGCATGGTTTTCATTTTAGCTTTGAGCTCTTCGAGTTGCTGCTCAGCTTCGGATATTTTTCCGTAACGGATTTCTGCCACCTTACCAAAATCACCTTCTCTTTCGGCCTTTTCGGCTTCTTGTTTAAAACGATCTATGTTTTCTTTTTGGGTACGAATACCCACAATCACTTCTTTTTCGTTCTCCCACTTGGCTTTTAGCCCATCTCGCTTTTCGGATAACTCAGCAATTTCTTTCGACAAAAGTGTCTCTTTGTCTTTATCCTTTTCCCTTCGGATGGCTTCTCGCTCAATTTCTAGCTGCATGATTTTACGGTTCAGCTCATCCAGTTCTTCAGGCAAGGAATCAATTTCTATTCTAAGCTTCGAAGCGGCTTCATCCATTAAGTCAATCGCTTTGTCGGGCAGGTGTCGATCAGAAATATAACGGCTGGAAAGTTCTACCGCCGCAATGACCGCATCGTCTTGAATGCGTACTCCATGATGCACTTCATACTTTTCTTTGATCCCTCGCAAAATAGAAACAGCATCTTCTTGGTTGGGCTCATCGACTAATACAGTTTGGAACCTGCGCTCCAAAGCCTTGTCCTTTTCAATATGCTTTTGGTATTCCTTTAAGGTAGTAGCTCCTATGGCATGCAGCTCACCTCTGGCCAAAGCAGGTTTTAATAAGTTAGCCGCATCCATGGCTCCTTCACCACCCCCGGCACCAATCAAGGTATGGATTTCATCGATGAATAAGATAATTTCTCCCGCTGCATCTTGTACCTCTTTGATGACTGCCTTAAGTCTTTCTTCAAATTCGCCTTTATACTTAGCTCCTGCTACCAAAAGCCCCATGTCTAATGCAATCAAGGTTTTGGATTTGAGATTTTCCGGTACATCGCCATCTACTATTCGCTGGGCCATACCTTCTACAATGGCTGTTTTACCCACCCCCGGTTCACCGATGAGCATGGGATTGTTTTTCGTTCTTCGCGATAAGATTTGTAGAACCCTTCGAATTTCTTCATCACGCCCAATCACCGGATCAATTTTCCCTTGCTTTGCTTGTTCATTCAAATTGACTGAATAGCGCTCCAACGATTTGTAGTTCGATTCTGCATTTGGGTCGGTTACCCGGTTCCCACCGCGCAACTCTTTGATGGCAGCAATCAACGGCTTTTCACTAAACCCTTCTTCTTTCATTATTTTGGCTGTTTTCTCCTTTCCATCCATTAAGCCCAACAGCAGATGCTCAATGGCAGCATACTCATCCTTAAATGTTTTCAAATGGTCGAGGGAACGAGCCAAAACTTGATGTCCATCATTCGATAGATAAGGTTGTTGTCCACTTGCCTTTGGATAGGAGGCAATCAACTCATCCAGCTGTGTATCGAGGTTACTTCTATTGATGCTCAGTTTTTTCAGTAAAAAAGAAACTACGTTCTCGTCTGTTTGCAAAATAGCTTTCAACAAATGTGCAGGTTCAATCGCTTGCTGTTGGAAGCCGGAAACCAATTCAGCAGCCTTCTGAATGGCCTCCTGTGCCTTTATCGTATATTTTTTAAAATCCATTTTCTTACTCTTGATGAAATGATTTGAGTTGTTTTTCCATATGTTCAAAACTCAGTCCATTCTAAAAAATCGGAAATTATGACTGAAAAAGAAGCTCTAACAATCATAAATCAGCCATTTTGTCTTACTTTTGTACATAAACTCAGAAAGCTTTGGCAAGAATACGTATTCCTCTTCCCGACACATTCCACTTCGAAACCTCTATTGTTTTACGCATTTCCGACATCAACTACGGAGGACATCTAGGCAACGACAGCGTCCTCAGTCTGATTCATGAGGCACGCTTTCGCTTTTTCAATCATTTGGGCTATGCGGATGAATTGAGCATACATGGACTAGGGACCATTCAGGCCGATGTGGCCATTGCTTACAAAGGTGAAGCTTTTCATGGAGATGAAATTTTAATTGCCTTAGCGGTAAGAGAAATAGGTAGAAAAAGTTTTGACATCTTGTACCGACTCAGTCGTGGGGAACAAGAAATTGCAAGGGCCAAAACTGGCATTGCCATGTTCGATTACGATACAAAATCGGTTGCCAACATACCTGAGGCCTTCTTAAAGAAGATTCAAATCTAGTTGACTACCTTTGCGCCATGAAGCAAGAGGAGGAAAATAAAAAAGACATTCGACAGCTAACTTTGGCGGAAATCAAAGATTTTTTCCTGTCTATCGGTGAGAAGCCTTTTCGGGCGCAGCAGGTCTATGAATGGCTTTGGAAAAAATCAGCCAAAGATTTCGACCAAATGACCAACCTCTCTTTGCGTACCCGGGAATTGATGAAAGAAAAATTTGCCATCAACCATATCCGAGTAGACGATATGCAGCGCAGTACAGATGGAACCATCAAAAACGCTGTGAAATTACACGATGGGTTGGTGGTAGAATCTGTACTCATTCCAACAGAAAAGCGAATTACAGCCTGTATTTCTTCGCAAGTAGGTTGTAGTTTGAACTGCCACTTTTGTGCTACTGCCCAACTCAAACGCATGCGGAATCTCAATGCAGATGAAATTTATGACCAGGTGGTTGCCATCAAAGAAGAGGGTGAATTATACTTCAATCGACCTTTAACCAATATTGTTTATATGGGGATGGGCGAGCCACTTTTGAATTATAAAGAAGTGCTCAAGTCGATCGAAAAAATCACCTCGCCAACAGGTTTAGGCATGTCGCCAAAGCGCATCACCGTTTCAACCGTAGGTATTCCTAAAATGATACGACAGTTAGCAGACGATGAGGTGAAATTTAATTTAGCGGTTTCACTTCATTCTGCCATTGATGAAACGCGATCGAAGGTCATGCCAATCAATGAAAAAAGTGATTTAAAGGAATTGGCAGATTCGCTTCAATATTGGCATCAGAAAACCCAGCGCAAGGTCACGTTTGAGTATGTGGTTTGGAAAGACATTAATGACGATGAACAACATGCTCGGGCACTGGCAAAATATTGTGGGAAGGTGGCCTCTAAGGTGAACCTTATTGAATACAACCCCATAGACGATGGTCTCTTCCAGCAAGCTGACCCTACAAGCCTAGACATGTACGAGCGAATTTTGAATGAAAAAGGCATCATTGTCAATGTGCGTAGAAGCCGTGGCAAAGATATTGATGCGGCTTGCGGACAATTAGCCAATAAAAGCTAGTCTTTACTGGCATTGAATAGCTTTTGCTTCTCTTCTTTGCTCAAGGCATCGTACCCCTTTTCAGAAATTTTATCTAAGATCCTATCAATTTCATCTTGTGGAGTCTTATCAAAGCTACTTCGAGAAGAAGATTTCGAAGAAGTTCTGGTAGGGCCTGCTGTTGTTTTTTGCTTTTTCTTATAAGAAACTTTAATAGTGGGCTGAGGCTTAAAGAGGCTTTTTATCCATAGAATAGACTTAGCTAAAGGCACACTCCAATCATTTCCCTTTTGCAATTGTTTGATTAGAATATACCCGACCACTGCACCTCCTAAGTGAGCGATTTCTCCACCAGCATTATTTCCTGTGGACTGAATAAAAGAGAGTAAAACCGTAAAAGCGGCAATGTATTTTAGTTTTACAGGACCAATGAGAAAAAGAGGCACTACGTAATTGGGTTGAAAAGTAGCAGCCCCCACCACGATGGCAACTACGCCACCTGAAGCACCTAGCAGATAAGAGTTGGCAACGGCACCCTCAAAATAAGGAAGGAGGTTGTAGGCTAGCAGGTAGAGTAATCCACCACCAATTCCACCCCATACATACAATGCCATCAGTTTGTTTTGACCTAAGTACTCAGAAATGATTCGACCAAACCAAAACATGAATAGCATATTCCATAGAATATGGAAAAAGCCCTGATGGAAAAAGAAATAGGTAATGAGTGACCAAGGCTGTATGATTAATTGATCTAGTGCCGAAGGCAATGACAAATAATTTGAGATGGCTAGGAACAACGCACGCTCTCCACCCAAGGTAAAGAGCACACCTAAAACCCCAAAAATGGCAAAAATCACCACATTGATAATGATGATTTGATTCAGAACATTGCCCGTTCTGAAGGCCAATTTAAAATCTTCTAAAATACTGTTCATAAGCTAGTAAAAATTACCTCGTTGCTTTTTCCAAATCCTTACAATGACATAGGCAATCAATGCTCCTCCGATGTGTGCCAAATGGGCTACATTGTCACCGGGTGCGCGCTGAAACTCTGCATACAACTCGTAAAGGATATATACACTTACCAAATATTTGGCCTTAATGGGGAAAGGAATAAAAAGCAGGAATAGTTCTGTATTCGGAAAAAACAAAGCAAAAGCCGCCAGTATACCAAAGACCGCTCCCGAAGCACCCACCATATTGTATTGTCCATAAAGTTCGTACAATTGTTGAGCGTATTGAACGGACTGCGCTTTCAATCGTGCATTTTCTTCATTTCTTGAATACTGATCAACAAAATCATAGATGGCTGGATTGAGGTTACTCCCATGCTCAATCAATAAGCGATTGAACTCATCGGCACTGGGATTCGATACGTATGCTTGCACATCGCGCTGTACAGCTTTTACCTCAATGTAATTCACTCCGGTGTAAAAGAGGCCTGCTCCTATACCTGTTATCATATACAAGATCAGGAACTTCTTAGGGCCTAGGAATTGCTCTAGTAAAGGGCCAAAAATAAAAAGTGCAAACATATTACCAAACAGGTGCATCAGCCCAGCTGTACTGTGTAAAAACATGTAGGTAATAAACTGATAGGGTTTAAATTCAGGGGCCGAAATGTAGTATAACCCAAAATATTGTCCCAAATCCCATCGGAAAAACATTTGCACTAGGGCTATACCTATATTGAGAATGAGTAGATTTTTGACAAGAGGGGTCAGTCTGGCGAACATATATGCTATTTAAAAAACTGGTCTATTTTTTCCAATTCAAGAATGAAGGTAGTACGCGTGCCGTCGGGTGAATAATTGGGCATTTGACAAGCAAAAAGTTGATCTACTGTCGCACTCATTTCTTCGATTGTCAAACGTTGCCCCACTTTTAAAGCAGAACGCTTGGCGATGGCACGCGCCACATTTTCATCACTAGATATACTCAATTCTGAGCGATTAAGTTTAAATTGTTCCATAAACGATTCGAACAATTGCTTTTCATTGATTGCTTTGAGATCTGCCGGGATTCCATTGATTACCAAACAATGATTGCCTAAAGCAGAAAACTCAAATCCAATCGCCCTTAACTCATCTTGTATTTCTTGAAACAACGAAAAATCACTCGGTTGTAAGGTCAAAGTCTGTGGGAAGAGCGTTTGTTGCGATGCTCCTGTCCGATTGTGCAGCTGATCCTTAAATTTTTCATACAAAATTCGCTCATGTGCTGCTTGCTGATGGATGAGCATTAATCCTGATTTGACTTGAACAGCAATGTATTTTGTATGAATTTGAAAGTAATTACGTGTTATCCCTACTGTTTTATCTTCTGGTTGCTGAGCGCTGGCCATACTACTTAGGGTAATGGTTTGTAATTCATCCTCAGGCCGCGGTAAAGCATCTTGTCTGTGGGCCTTCTCCTCTTGGTAAAGCTCATTGCGCAAACCTTCATAGAGTTGTTCCCATCTCCCAGGGGTTGACCTCTCAACATTTTTAAATTGGCCATAGGCTCGGTCGGCAGATGGTGAGGGTTTACCATCAAACCGCGAAAAATTGACATCCTGATTAAAATCAAGAGATGGACTGATGTTATGTGCACCAAGTGCTTGTTTCACCGCTGCCCTGATAATGGCATAAACGGTGCGTTCATCATCGAACTTAATTTCTGTTTTGGTAGGGTGTACATTGATGTCGATGTGTTTCGGGTCAATTTCAATGAATAACGTATAAAAAGGATAACTGCTTTCGGGCAGCAGATGCTCAAAAGCTGTCATCACCGCATGATTTAAATAATTACTTTTGATGTACCGATTGTTCACAAAAAAGAATTGCTCCCCACGTGTTTTTTTCGCAAAATCGGGCTTGCCCACATAACCATAAACCCGCAATAATTCTGTTTCCTCCTCGCAAGCCGCCATCTGATCCTGATACTTTTTTCCAAACAGATCCACAATTCGTTTGCTCAGTTTACCGGCCGGCAATTGATACATCTCAATATCATTTTGGTGCAGTGAGAAAGCAATGTTAGGGTGTGATAAAGCAATGCGTTGAAATTCATCGACAATATGACGCATTTCGACCGCATTTGACTTTAAAAAATTCCTTCTGGCTGGTACATTGAAAAATAAATTTTTCACTGAGACGGCAGTTCCTGTTGGGGTAGCCACGGGTTCTTGTTTTTTCAGTTCTGAACCTTCAATCTGCAATAAGACCCCAAGTTCATCTGTCGCGCGCTTACTTTTTAATTCTACTTGAGCCACAGCAGCTACAGAAGCCATGGCCTCACCACGAAACCCCATGGTTTGTATGGTGAATAAATCTTCTGACTTCCGTATTTTGGAAGTGGCATGGCGTTCAAAGCACATGCGCGCATCGATATGCGACATGCCCAATCCATTATCAATGACTTGGATAAGTGCCTTTCCCGAATCTTTTACGATCAATTTCACGCGTTCAGCGGCAGCATCGATGCTGTTTTCCAACAACTCTTTCACTACCGAAGCTGGACGCTGCACCACTTCACCGGCAGCTATCTGATTGGCAATGTGATCAGGTAGTAATTGTATGATGTCGGACATTCCACTTAGCGGGTTATCTATTTTTGTATTTTTTCCACAAATAGAAAGGAATGTAAAGCAAGAACAGATAGAATATCTCTGTCCCGATGTATACATAACCTCCAATCATGGCGATCAATATGACCAGAATAATCAAACGTAATACAGAAGTTTGGTCAATGCCATTTCCTGTGGCATGCTTCATGTTTTTGCGAAAGGAACCGGAAATTTGAGAACTATATCCAGCATCAAAATCTTCATCTGATTTTAAGCCTAACTCTGCTTTGATCCGAGAAGTGCGGTTTTCAATGTCTTCCTTCACCGGATCATAGTACCTTGGCTCAACACGAAATCGTTGGTGACCTGGTTTTCGGAAAAGGCTAGGCATCTTCATAATATCTTTACTTCAGTTTTTAACGTTCTGTATTTAGACAAAAATATGGTTTATTTGCTCTAACGAAAAGCGAAACACGCGGATGTTGAAAAAAGTTACCTTTTGCCTTACCTTCTACCTTCTTGGATGCACACCGATCGTTGCACAATCTATCTATCATAAAATTGATACGATGGCACAACAAGCATGGGCTGACTCTGTTTTTTTGAGCTTAACACCCAAAGAACGCATCGGTCAGCTTTTTATGGTCGCTGCCTATTCTAACCGAGATGAGGCTCACGTTCAACACATTGATAGCCTAATAGCAGAGCACAACATAGGAGGACTTATTTTCTTTCAAGGCGGACCGGAACGACAAGTACAATTGAGTAACCGATATCAGAAACAAAGCAAAGTGCCTTTGGCCATTGCCATGGATGCGGAATGGGGTGTTGGAATGCGCCTCGATAGCGTCCTTGATTTCCCCAAACAAATGACCTTAGGTGCCATCCAAGACAGCCGTTGGGTTTATGAGATGGGCAAAGAAGTTGCTCATCAGTTTCAATTGATGGGTATGCACATCAATTTTGCGCCTGTGGCTGATGTCAATGTCAATCCCAAAAACCCAGTGATAGGCTTCCGTTCTTTTGGTGAAAGTCCAGAACGGGTGGCTAAAATGTCGGCCGCCTACATGAAAGGCCTCCAAGATCATGGCATTATGGCAAATGCTAAGCACTTCCCAGGTCATGGAGATACCCAAGTGGATTCACATTACGATCTGCCCGTAATCAACCATGATAGTACACGCTTGTCAGAAATTGAATTATACCCCTTTCGAAAATTGTTTCGTGACAGTCTCATGAGCATTATGGTAGCCCATTTACAAGTGCCAAGTTTAGATAACCGCCCAAATACACCCACAACTCTTTCCGCACCAACCGTCACCCATTTACTCAAAAATAAGATGGGTTTTGAGGGATTGGTATTCACAGACGCCATGAACATGAAAGGTGTAGCTAAGTATTATGAACCTGGAGAGGCTGATGTAAAAGCCCTTCAAGCTGGTAATGACATTATTTTGTTTCCGGTAGATGTGGCCAAAGGCATTGACCAAGTGCAAAAAGCCATTGAAAAAGGCGAACTAGACCAAGTGTCACTCGAGGAACGAGTGATAAAAGTGTTGAAAGCCAAGTACTGGATGGGTTTACACCAACCAAAGCTCATTCCTGATCAAGGGCTAGTACATAAAATCAATAATGACTTTGCTTTAAGCCTCAACCGCCTGCTTTACCAAAAAGCCATTACCGTGGTGAACAACAAAGAAAACTTCATTCCAGTCACCTCATTGAGGCAGCAAACATTTGCATCGCTTAGCTTGGGGCAGGGCGAAAGAGAAGTGTTTCAAAGGGGCTTGAATCGTTATGCAAAATTTGATCATTATGCATCCAATAAAGTCGATAGTACCTTGTTTGCCTCACTGAGTGCATACGACCAGGTGGTAGTGAATGTACAAGGCATTACCAATAGCCCCAAAAATCAACATAATGTAAAGAACGAAGAAATTAACTTTATCCGCCGGTTACAGGAACAAACGGAGGTGATTGTGATTGCCTCAGGAAATGCTTATGCTTTGCAATATTTTCAAGGCATAGACCACCTCATTTGTACCTACGAAGACAATGAGATTATTCAAGACATTGTACCGCAAATTATTTTTGGTGGACTCAAAGCCGAGGGCAGGTTACCCATAACGGCAGGGCTTAACTACCCAGCAGGCACGGGGTATATAACAGCCTCCGCTCAACGCTTGAGCTACGGACAACCCTTAGAAGTAGGCATGTTGAAGGACAGTCTGAATAAAATTGATGATTTAGTAGAAGCCGCTATAACTGATAAGGCCACTCCCGGGGCCCAAGTTTTAGTTGTAAGAAAAGGAAAAGTAATTTTTCAAAAAAACTATGGTTATCAGACTTACGAGAATGAACAACCAGTTACTAACAACACCATGTACGACATTGCCTCGGTCACAAAGGTTGCCGCCATTACTCAAATCCTCATGAAGCTGTACGATGAGAAAAAAGTAAACCTGAACCATCGCATTGGAGATTATTTACTTGAACTACAAGGAACAAATAAAGCCAACTTACTGATCAAAGACATTCTGATTCATCAGGCCGGTTTGAAGCCATATATCCCTTTTTGGGAAAAAATGGTGATACCCCCCCCCGACAATACAGACGAACAGAGCAGCGGGCCAAACCACAACTATGGTTACGAATCGTCCTTTATACCTGCATTGGCCGATTCAGTTTGGCAATGGACGATAGACTCAGACTTACTGGAAAAGCCACCTCAAAAGGAGCGCTATGAATACCTTTATTCTGATTTGGGCTATGAAATTATTTTTAAGTTGGTTTCGAGGCTGATCAACGAGCCGATAGAAACCTACCTGCAAAGAGAATTTTACGAACCTTTAGGCATGCATCAAACCGTTTATCTACCATTAGAAAAGGGTTTTTATAAAAACATAGCCCCCTCAGAGGTAGATAACTATTTTAGAAACGCGGTGATTTGTGGAGAAGTGAACGATCAAAATGCAGCATTGATGGGAGGCATAGCAGGACATGCAGGTCTTTTCAGCAATGCACAAGATTTGGCCATTCTGATGCAAATGAATTTACAAATGGGGAATTATGGCGGGCAGCAATACTTCCAACCATGGACAGTACCCATCTTCACTTCCAAGCAGAAAGAAGACAATCGTAGAGGGCTTGGTTGGGACAAACCCCTTACAGGAACAGAAGAAGGCCCCACAGGTAAGTTAGCGTCTGCGAGTACCTTTGGGCATACGGGATTTACAGGAGCAGCTGTATGGGCTGACCCGCAAGAAGAACTTTTATACATTTTTCTGTGCAACCGAACTTATCCAGACAACAACAACTTTAAATTATTAGAAGGCAACATTCGTACACGCATCCAAGATTTAATATATCACTCCATCATTGAACCTTAACAGAACTAAAGCAGTTGAATTAGGGATTTATCAGAAACCCATGAAAATAGGAATTGTATGTTACCCCACCTTTGGGGGGAGTGGTGTTGTTGCTACTGAATTAGGCAAGGGCTTAGCCAAAAATGGTCATGAAGTACATTTCATTACCTATTCTCAGCCCACGAGGTTAGATTTTTTCAACGAAAATTTATTTTACCACGAAGTAGATTTTCGATCTTACCCGCTTTTCAAATACCCACCTTACGAATTAGCACTTTCTAGTAAAATGGTAGATGTTGTCAAAAATGAAAAGTTAGATCTGCTGCATGTTCATTACGCTATTCCACATGCTTCAGCTGCCATTTTAGCGCGTCAAATTCTTCAAACCGAAGGAATTCACGTTCCGGTAGTCACCACCTTACACGGCACCGACATTACCTTGGTTGGAAAAGACCCTTCCTATGAGCCGGTAGTTACCTACAGCATCAATCAGTCAGATGGCGTTACCGCTGTATCTGAAGACCTGAAGAATGATACCTACAAGCACTTTAATGTACAAAAAGAAATTGAGGTCATTCCCAACTTCATTGACCTGAGTAAATTCCAAAAACAACGCAAAGATCATTTCAAGCTCGCCATTTGTCCCAATGGGGAAAAACTCATTGTGCACACATCAAATTTTAGGCAAGTAAAACGCGTCGATGATGTTGTGAGGATTTTTCATAAAGTAAATCAAAGCATACCTTCTCGCCTATTATTGGTAGGCGACGGTCCTGAGCGAAACAACATTGAAAACTTATGCCGTGATCTGGATATTTACGAAGAAGTGCGGTTTCTCGGTAAGCTAGAAGCTGTTGAAGAAGTACTATCCGTAGCAGACCTTTTCATTATGCCTTCTGAAAAAGAAAGTTTTGGCTTAGCAGCTTTGGAGGCCATGGCTTGTGAAGTACCCGTAATCTCATCCAATGCAGGAGGAATTCCGGAATTAAATATTAATGGCATATCTGGGTTTACCTCCAAAGTAGGCGACATTGAAGAAATGACAAAAAATGCCTTGCATGTTTTGGATGATAACAACCTTCTTACTTTTAAAGAAAGCGCATTGAATAGGGCCAAAGAGTTTGAAATGGGTAAGATTTTACCTCTGTATGAAGCATTTTATCAAAAAGTATCTGAGTTACACCTAACCGCTGCAAAATCATGACATGCGCTATCATAGGATGTGGCTGGTTGGGTCTTCCGTTGGCAAAACACTGGGTTTCTCTAGGACACAAGGTAAAAGGAAGTACCACGAAGGCATCGAAACTGAAGCTTTTAGAGGACTCAAACATTACCCCTTACTTGCTTGACTTAACAGAACCTAGCAAAGCAAAAGCTCAAGGGCTTTTTCAAACGGAATTGGCCTTTGTCAATATACCGCCACAGGGTAAGGTACAGAGCCCTAAAGACTACGCCACGCAAATCAAAACTTTGGTCGAAGCATTGGAGAAAGGAGGATGCACTAAAATCATTTTCATCAGTTCTACCTCCTATTATCCTAATACCAATGACTGGGTGACCCTAAAGACTACTTTCGACTTGGGCAATGGCTCAAAAAAAGCTATAGTTTTGGCAGAACAGGCAATAAAAACCTTCTCTGGAGACGTGGTAATTTTGCGAAGTGGAGGCTTAATGGGTAAGGACCGTATTCCCGGTCAATGGTTTGCAGCCAAAAAAACAGAAGGTGCCGACACCCCTGTCAATTACATTCACCAAGAAGATGCTATCCGAATAGCCTCAGAGCTGATAGAAGAGTGGCCCACCGGGAAAAACATCTATAACCTTGTTAGCCCCGATCATGCCACAAGAAAAAGTGTACACGAGGCCATGGCCAAAAAATATGGATTTGAACCCCCAATATGGGTTCAACCTGCTATTAAAAATTTTAAGATTGTAGAAAGCAGTTTCAAAGACCACCAATTAAAATCTCCATTGCTCTTTTAAAGGACTAGCTCATTGATGAAAGTCTTCCCAGCTCTGAGTTTCTTGTTGGCCCGAATGGTAAGTAATCTATTTTTGATTCTTTCGTAGCGCTCCAACTCCTGCAATGCTTCTTGAAAACCTTTTTGATACAATTCAGGAGTCAATACAGCAGGTTTTGAAAATTTAGATGTCATATTTTGAATTAGGTAGTCTATTGAACGATTTGGCTATTAACAATGTATTTATGTTAAAAGGTTCAAAACCTTTTTAAAAAATACTTAGTCGTTATCATTCAGTACCTTCTGAAATTAATGCCTTCAAGTCATCCATTTGAACAATCCTTTGAACATTCTTTGGGTATTCTAATTCTTCCATAAAATAAGGATTACCTGCCAATAATATTTGCTGTTGCGCAAAGGCTTCTGATAATCGATAGACATATGCTTGCGTGTCTATTTTAGAAGCCGGTGCTTTTATTACGGTAACTAAAGCATCAGGCCTTACAATACGTGATGCCTCCTTTAGGTCATCAAATGGAATATCTTCTCCCAAATAAACACACGACTGACCTTTACTTTTGAGCAGATACATATACATCAAAATTAAAAGGTCTTGAAATTCTGATTTAGGCAAAAAGAGTAAATAACGCTCCCTTGATTGTGATGCTTGTCCAAGACCATCAATTGCCACAATGATTTTTTGGCGTATCAACTGGTAAATAAAATGTTCTTTTGCTGTAGAAACTTCCCCCGTTCGCCACATGATACCAATTCGATTCAAAAAGGGGTAAATTACTTCTTTTAGGGTATCTTCAAAACTACGCTGTAACAAACACGAGGCGAGAACTTTCTCGAATCGAGATTCGTCAAGTTCAAGCATAGACAAGACAAAAGCATTGATTTTAACTTCTAACTGATTCTCCTTATGCGTACCGGCCATGTCTGAAATTTCATTTACCTTGGCCACAAATTCGCTGGGGGTTAGCTCTTTTATTTGGGAAATGCTTAACCCTTTGGAAAGCAATAAGGTAATATTTAATACTTGCTTTAGTTGCTCCTCAGTATACAAGCGCTTGTTATTATCATCTCTTTCGGGTTGTAGTATATCAAAGCGGTTTTCCCAACTACGCAAGGTATGTGCTTTTATCCCCGAAAATCTTTCGATGTATTTGATGGAATATTTTTTCATTCCGTAAACAATTATTCTCAATTCAACCTATGGGCTTATAACTCCTCCATTTCATGGGCTTGCCCTTACAGGCCCAAGAATGATTCTAACTTTTAAGGTTCTTTTATTACTTTACTCTTAAACCAATTCTCTATTTACAGCGTTGTGTAAACTTATGAAAGGATACCGCTTTTCAAAATTTATTCCGCAAAAAGCACAAGGAAAATCAGAGTTTGACAACCTATTGGATATCTTTTTGCAATTGGTAAGTATTACCGGTGGAGATGTTGCGGAAGCACTGGCTTGGCTGACTAATTTAGATAAAGAATATAAGCTTACAGATAGCAAATATGGCATGGGCGACTTTATCGATGAACTTAAAGAAAAAGGTTACATCAGTGAAGATAATCCTGATGGAAAATTTGAGGTTACAGGTAAAGCTGGTCAGCAAATTAGAAAATCGGCTTTAGAAGAAATTTTTGGGCAACTAAAAAAAGGTGGAAAAGGTCAGCATCGTACCAAATCCACTGGGCAAGGCGACGAAGCAGGCACAGACCGAAGGCCTTTTGAGTTCGGTGATAACTTACAGCAAATAGCGATGACCGACAGCATTCGAAATGCTCAAATAAACCATGGTTTTGGTGATTTTGTGATGACTGAGAATGATTTAGAAGTTGTTGAGAACGAGTTCAAAACCCAGACATCTACCGTTCTAATGATTGATATTTCTCATTCTATGATTTTATACGGAGAAGACCGCATTACACCAGCTAAAAAAACAGCAATGGCTTTGGCGGAACTCATCACAACAAAGTACCCCAAAGACACACTGGATGTTATTGTTTTTGGAAATGACGCCTGGCAAATACAGATCAAAGATCTTCCATTTCTACAAGTTGGCCCTTACCATACCAATACCATTGCAGGACTAGAACTAGCCATGGATATATTGCGAAGAAGGAAAAACACCAACAAGCAGATTTTCATGATTACCGATGGCAAACCGACTTGCATGAAAGTAGGTATTAAGTACTACAAAAATGCCTTCGGTTTAGACCCCAAAATCTTTAACAAAACCTTGAATTTGGCGAGTCAATGTCGCAAGTTAAAAATACCTATCACCACTTTTATGATTGCCTCTGACCCGTACCTGAAGCAATTCGTTCAAGACTTTACAAAGGCCAACAATGGCAATGCTTATTACAGTAGCTTAAAAGGCCTAGGACATCTTATTTTTGAAGATTACAAAAACAACAGAAGAAAATCACTTTAACAAATGGATTACAAATCATTGACCACAGATCAATTACTTAAGATAGATACACTCGGTGAGCTGAAAGCCTCCGGGTACGAACCCCAATCCATTAAGGACGAGCTTCGCGATAATCTAATGACTAAAATCCGTAGAGGAGAGACTACTTTTGAGGGCATTTGGGGGTATGAAGACACGGTTATTCCTGATATAGAACGTGCCATTCTCTCTAAGCATAATATGAATTTACTAGGATTAAGGGGGCAAGCGAAAACACGAATTGCGCGTCAGATGACAGCGCTTTTAGATGAATATATCCCTGTAGTTGCCGGAAGTGAACTCAATGATGATCCACTCCAACCCATTTCAAGGTATGCCAAAGACCAAGTCAATCAACATGGTGATCAAACCCCGATTACTTGGATGCACCGATCAGAGCGCTATGCCGAGAAACTAGCTACTCCCGACGTGTCTATTGCTGATTTAATCGGTGATGTAGATCCCATTAAGGCTGCTTCCTTGAAATTACCTTACTCTGATGAGCGAGTGATACACTATGGGCTTGTGCCACATTCTCACCGTTGTATTTTTGTCATCAACGAGTTACCTGATCTGCAAGCACGCATTCAAGTAGCACTATTCAATATTCTTCAGGAAGGAGACATTCAAATCCGGGGTTTCAAATTACGGCTTCCCCTCGACATACAATTTGTTTTTACTGCTAACCCAGAAGACTACACCAACAGGGGTAGTATTGTAACGCCATTGAAAGATAGAATTGACTCTCAGATTTTAACCCATTACCCAAAATCCAGAGAAATAAGTAAGCAAATTACAATTCAAGAAGCACGCATTAAGGAGGCCCAAAAAGCCAATATTAGCCTCACCCCTTTGGCTCAAGATTTAATAGAACAAGTTGCCATAGAAGCCCGAAACAGTGAATATGTAGATGAGAAAAGTGGTGTGTCTGCACGTTTGACGATTTCTGCTTTCGAGAATCTTATGAGTGCAGCGGAGCGCAGAATGCTCATTAATAAAGAAAAAAATACGCATGTTCGCATAGCTGATTTTATCGGGGTCATCCCTGCTATTACGGGCAAAGTAGAGCTGGTATATGAAGGAGAACAAGAAGGTTCAGGAATTGTTGCCCATAACCTGGTAGGAAAAGCCGTACGCAGTCTATTCACCGATTATTTCCCCAAACCTGACGAGAGGAAAAAAGACCAAGAAAGAACAAACAACGAATATAAAGACATCATTGAATGGTTTGGTGAAGGATATACCCTCGATTTAATCAATGACCTTTCAAACGATGCCTATGAAAAGGCACTGAGGGTCGTACCTGGTCTTTCTCAATTGGTAGACAAACATCACAAAAAGTCCTCAAAAGCAGACAAACTTTTCCTGATGGAATTTGTCTTGCATGGACTTTCCGAATACAGCAAGTTAAGTAAAACGGGGCTAGATACAGGTACGCGATTCAAAGATCTGCTAAGCAGTATGTTTTCCATGCCCGATATGGATGACTTATCTGAAGATGAGTAATGCATATGGCAGTAGTAAAATACCATCATAATGACTTTGAAAGACGTAGAAATGCTGACGCGCCATGGGGAAAACGGCAGGTTGGAATTCAAAAAGAAAGCCAACCACCCCGATAAAATTATCAAGGAAGTGGTTGCCTTCGCCAATACCCGAGGGGGTCAATTGATACTAGGGGTAGATGACGATGGTACGGTTTCAGGAGTGCGTAACATCGATGGTGAAGCCTTTCTTGTCGAACAAGCCATACGCGAATTGGTTCGGCCAGTCTTATCGTATCAGGTAGAAATGATTCCTGTAAATGCCAAGAAAGGATTGGCTATTTTTCATATTGCCGAAAGCACCAAAAAGCCTCACTTTGTAAAAGAGGCCTCAAATGTTAGAAAAGGTACCGCCTTTGTAAGGCACAACGATGAAAGTGTGAAAGCCAGTCGTGAAATGCGAGAAATCATGCAAAGGAGGCTCAAAAACAAAGATGTTCAGTTCACTTATGGTGAAAAAGAAAGGTTTTTAATGGCCTATTTGGATGAAAATAGCTACATTGGTTTACATGAATTCTGTCAACTAGCAAAAATACCAAAGTATTTTGCCTCGCGTACTTTGATACGTCTGGTTTTGGCAAATGTGTTAGATATACTACCTCAAGCTGGTAAAGACCTGTATTTTTTAAAACCCAGAAAGTTATGAAGAACAAACTATTGTACTCCCCATATTTAATGATTATCATCCTTTTTATGGGTACAAATGGTTATGCCCAAAGGGATAAATATAGTCCTGAAAAAGCACAAGAAGCCATTGAAGAATTCAAGAAGACGGACAAAAGTCTTCTAAGGTTTTTTGAATCATCTTTTGGATATGCGGTATTTCCTTCTGTCGGTAAGGGCGCCATAGGCATTGGAGGTGCCTCCGGTCGTGGAGTGGTTTATCGAGGGGGTAGTTCTATGGGAGGCGTAAACCTGAAGCAGGTCTCCATTGGCTTTCAGTTTGGCGGACAAGTTTACCGAGAAATCATTTTTTTCGAAGATGCCGATGCCTACCAGCGCTTCATTTCCAATCAATTTCAATTTGCCGCCCAAGTTTCAGCTGTGGCACTCAAAAGTGGTATTTCGGCAGACGCCAAATACGCAGATGGTGTTGCTGTTTTTACCATGGCCAAAGGTGGCTTAATGTATGAAGCATCGGTAGGAGGCCAAAGATTTAAGTTTATTCCATTCAAATAGGCCAGAACCTTATTGAACAGGGTAAACAGCTCTCACCTCAATTTCAATGAATTTGTTTGGATCTACCAACTGATAAACACCAACGGTAGATCTTGCCACCTTATTTGGATTATCCATATGATTAAAATATTCTGCATACGCCTGAAACCATCCTTCAAAATCAGGTTTATTCTCATTCAATGGATCCGGGGCTACATATACCTTCATCGCTATTACATCCTGTAAGCCCAAGCCTTCTTCAGATAAATAAGCATCAATGCGTTTCAATGCACTCACAGACTGGTCATAGGTATTGCCAAAACGTGCTCTATCTCCTTCGGGTAAATCCGGATTCTTCGGTTCAGCAACAATGCCACTTGCAAAATAAAGGCCATTGCCGGCCGGTACCTTTACCCCTTTCAAAATAGAAGACCCCTCACGATCAAAACGTTTTACTTGCTCGATAGTCTTTTCTGAAGCTTCCTTCCTTGGAGCCTTGCAGCTCAGTAAAAGGACAAAAACCAAAACAATGCTGAGATAAAGCTTGAAAAATTTCATAGGAATTTTTGTTAAAGATACAGGTTTTTGAAAACCTGAAGTTGGTTTTTACTGGGTTGATTGGTTATATTGAGAACCATCTCAACGAAAACATACTTATGAAAATCCATTTTAACACTGCTCTTACCCTTGTTCTTTTGTTTTGGACAAGTCTCGATTCACAAGCACAACGCAATAAAAAAGACATCATTACCTACGACTCTACCCTCTACAACGCCATGGAGTTTAGGTTAGTTGGCCCATTTAGAGGAGGCCGTGCTTTGGCAGCCGCAGGAGTCGTACAAAACCCAATGGTCTATTATATGGGCTCCACTGGCGGTGTTTGGAAAACGGAAGATGCCGGGCAGAGTTGGTTCAATGTTTCCGATGGATTTTTCAATACAGCATCTGTAGGTGCGATCACCGTTTCCGAATCTGATCCTAATGTGGTCTACGTAGGTATGGGTGAAGCTCCCGTTCGCGGGGTCATGACCTCTCATGGAGATGGCGTATATAAGTCGACCGATGGTGGTAAAACCTGGCAACACATGGGCTTAGCTAAAACCCGTCAGATTTCTAAAATTGTTGTTCATCCAGATAACCCCAACTTTCTGCTGGTAGGTGCACAAGGCAGCCCGTATGGTGCAACAGAAGATCGTGGCATCTATCGTTCTACTGATGGCGGTGAGAGCTGGACCAAGGTGCATTATGTGGATGAAAATTCAGGTGTGGGTGATTTGAGCATGGACATGACCAACCCTCGCAACATCTATGCTGCCTATTGGGACCACAGAAGGTACCCATGGAAAGTGCAAAGTGGTGGTCCGGGCAGCGGCATCTGGAAATCTACCGATGGTGGACAAAACTGGGAAAAGCTTAGCCAAGGCCTTCCAAAAGGTGTGATGGGCAAAATTGGAGTTTCTGTTTCTCGTGCCAACCCCAATAAAGTATGGGCCATTGTTGAAGCGGAGAAAGGTGGACTCTACCGCTCAGACAATGCCGGTAAAAACTGGAAGCTTATCAATGACAATCGCCTACTTCATGCAAGGTCTTGGTATTACATGCACATTATGGCTCATCCTACCGATCCTGAAAGTGTATTTGTTATGAATGCTCCACTGGTGCAATCGACCGACAATGGAAGAACATTTGTGGATTTACGAACACCTCACGGTGATAACCATGGCATTTGGATCAATCCTGAAAAGCCTGAATACATGATCAATGTCAATGATGGTGGCGCGAATGTTTCCATCAATGGAGGCCTAGACTGGTCACCACAAAACAACCAACCCACAGCGCAGTTTTATCGGGTCAATGCAGACCGACAGTACCCCTACCGCATTTATGGTGGGCAGCAAGACAATAGTTCTGTTTCAATCGCCTCAAGGGTCGATGGTCCGGGCATCTCAGGAAGAGACTTTTTCCCAGTAGGTGGTTGTGAAAGTGCTTATTCAGCATTTGATCCTGACAACCCACAATACGTATATTCGGGCTGTTATCAGGGAATTATAAACGAATGGAACGCAGAGACTAAAGACACCAAAGATGTGATGGCCTACCCTTTTCAAGGACTTGGCAGTAACCCAAAGGACTTAAAGTATCGCTTCAATTGGAACGCACCAATCATTGCTTCACTACACAATCCTTCAGTGATCTATCATGCCGGCAATAAGTTACTTAAAACTACAAATAGAGGTATTACTTGGGAAGAAGTGAGCCCCGATTTAACGCGCAATAAAGCCGAAAACATCAATTGGGGTGGCGGTCCCATTACCAATGAAGGAGCAGGAGGGGAAATTTATCATACCCTAAATTACATTGCAGAATCACCCCATACGCCAGATGTTATTTATGCAGGTGCAGACGATGGCATGTTGCATGTTACGCGCAATGGTGGTAAATCTTGGTCGAACATTACCATACCCAAACTAGAGGAAGGCATGGTGAATCAAATAGAAGTATCACCGCACGACCCAGCAACGGTATTTGTAGCCTACAATCGCTACAAATTCAATGATTTCACCCCATACCTTTATGTTTCTTTTGACTATGGGAAGAATTGGGAAAACCGTACCAATGGCATCAAAAAAGATGATCACGTTCGAGTGGTACGCGAAGACCCAAACCAAAAGAATTTGCTCTATGCCGGAACAGAAACTGGATTATACATCTCATTTGATGCAGGTTTACAATGGCAGCCGTTTCAGCACAACTTACCCATCGTTCCCATTACTGACTTAAAAGTACACGGTAATGATTTGATTGTGGCCACACAAGGACGTGCCTTTTGGGTGATGGACGACTTGAATCCATTGTATGAGATGGAACAAGCACAAGGAAGCGATTTTTACCTTTATCAAACAGAAAATGCCCTGCGCGATAATGCCCGAAGAAGTTCAGCACCAGGTTTAGGACAAAATCCATACCCAGGACTAACCGCTTATGTATATCTGAAAGAAAATAGGGATTCTATTCCTTTGGTGGCAACCATTGAAAATGCCAATGGCGATGAGGTAAGAACTTTTGCTTCTGATGCCAAAAGCCCACAAGAAAAAATAGCGAAGAAAGCTGGTATGAACCGCATCCAATGGGACATGACAAAAACTAATTTTGATGGTGTAGAGGGCCTTTTTATGGGGCTTGGTGCGGGTGGACATCGTGTTGCTCCGGGTCAATATACTTTACGTGTGCGTTATGGTGAACATGAAAAAGCCATGCCTTTTGAGATTTTACCACATCCGAAATGGAAGGCAACAACTGCACAGTATACCGATCAACAACAGGCTTTGAAACAACTGCGCGTAATGATCGAAACCCTCCAACAGAAAGCAAACGACATCCGCTCCATGCGTGTACAGATGAAGGACATGAAAGAAAGAATAGATATAGAAAAACATCTGGCCATTCACGAAAACATAGATACTTTGGTAGTTGCTATCGACCGTATGGAGACATTGATGGTTCAGCCGAAACAAAAAACTTTCCAAGATGTAATAAATTTCCCCAATAAATTGGAGGCCAGCCTGTTACACCTCTATGGTACGATTGATGGGATAGAGCCACCCATTACCGATGGACAAAAAGAGCGCCTAGAGGACATGAAACAAGAATACGAAGATTTAATGTCGCAAATAGAACAATTAGATCAAGATATTATTGATTTCAATAATTTGTTAATCGAACAGCGTGTGCAATGGATAGCGCCTAAAAAGAAAAACTAATGCATTTACTTAAAGTTCAGCAACCATTAGTCACCCATGCATCACGCCTATCAGTAATTAGCTTGGTCTTTGCTTTTTTTAACATAAACTCGCAGATTGTTTGCAACCTAATGAATTAATTAAGGGTTGATAAATAAGTTCGAACCAATTCAAAGCAATAAATGCTTTGAAGCGAACTTTACAAATGAGATGTATACCAAGATGATGAAGCGACTGATTATTTTATTTATATTTTTCAGCTTTGGTCTAAACGCGCAAGCGTTACAAGACTCCACAGAATATTTACAGCCAACGGTTTCTCAAATGAAGGAATCGAGGTTGGTTGTTCAGATTTTAGATTATTTTCATTATCGGGATGTACCTCTCAACGATTCCCTATCTTCAGTCATTTTCGACAACTATTTAGGTGCACTCGATGGCAATAAAAATTACTTCCTAGCAGGCGACATTGCCTCCTTTGAGAAGTACCGATATCAATTAGATGATGACTTAAAAAGTGGAAATCTTGTACCTGCTTATTATATCTTCAATATCTACCAAAAGCGTCTGAAAAACAGGCTCGAATATGCCCTTGCCAAAAGCAAAACACGCTTTAACTTCGATAAGAAGGAAGAGTTCGTCATTGACCGGGAAAAGGCGGAATATGTTACCTCCGAGGAAGAGATGGATGAACTTTGGCGAAAACTTTTAAAGAGTCAGGCATTGAACCTGAAATTAAGCGGCTCAGATGAAGAGAAAATCGAACAAGTATTAACAGAGCGCTACGAAAGGTTTCAAAGCAATGTAGAGAAGTACAATAACAACGATGTCTTTCAAATCTTTATGAATTCCGTAACAGAAGGATTTGACCCGCATACCAATTACTTTACCCCACTGAACGCTGATGACTTCAAAATGGCCAGTTCAAAATCTTTGGAAGGAATAGGAGCTACCCTCCAACAAGACACCGACTTTACTAAAATTGTAGAACTAAAAGCAGGTGGACCTGCTTTTATGAGTGGGCAAATCAACAAAGATGATCGTGTAGTTGGGGTTGGTCAGGGAGCCGATGGTGATATGGTAAATGTAGTCGGCTGGAGATCGGATGAAGTTGCCGGAATGATTCGCGGAGCCAAAGGAACATTGGTACGTTTAGAACTTTTGCCAGCTGGAGCAAGTGTAGGTTCCCCAACCAAAGAAGTACAATTGGTAAGGGATAAAATAAACTTAGATGAAGCTCGCGCCAAAAGTGAGGTAGTGGAGTACTTTGAGGATGGTCGGAAATTGAAAATGGGTATCATTACTGTTCCAGATTTTTATGTCGATGGGGAAGAAATGCGCGAAAAGCCGGAAGATTACCGTAGTACAACCAATGATGTGAAAAGACTATTAGACGAACTAGCGTCAGAAAACGTAGATGGCGTCATGCTCGATCTGCGTAATAATGGTGGAGGAGCACTCATAGAAGCCATAAGTCTAACCGGTCTTTTTATCCCTGAAGGCCCCGTTGTTCAGGTAAAATACCCGCAAGATCGAGTAGATGTTATGGACGATGAAGACCAAAACATGCTCTATAAAGGCCCTATGAATGTGATGATCAACCGATTTTCGGCATCCGCCTCTGAGATTTTTGCCGGAGCCATGCAGGACTATAAGCGTGGAATTATAGTAGGAGAACAAACTTATGGCAAGGGAACGGTTCAGCGTGTCAGTGGACTCGATGAATTTCTCAGGGAGAAAACAGATGAAGAGTTAGGGTTATTGAAATTCACCATGGCCAAATTTTACAGGGTAACCGGTTCGAGTACGCAACACCGTGGCGTTTCACCAGACATTGCCTACCCCTCAGCTTTCAGTGCAGAAGAATTTGGTGAAAGCTCCAAGCCTAGTGCCATGCCTTGGGATAAAATTGAAGCTACAGATTTCAAACCTTTAGATTACGTAGATGAATCACTTTTGGCATCATTGGAAGCCAAACACAAAGAGCGCCTAAAACAAGATGATACCTGGCAAGAGTTCTTCTTCGATTTGGAGGAGTTGAAAAAGAACAGAGAAAGAAACGCAATTTCATTGAATTATACAGACCGAAAGAAAGAACAAGAAAGGTTGGATGAACGCAGAGCAGCTCGTGTAAAGATAGGTGCTTCTTTGGCTAATACCGAAACCAAACAAGAAGAAACCAGAGCTTTAGAGGACATAAAAGACCCTTACTTGAAAGAAAGCATTCGTTTGCTGGCAGATCAAATTTTAATGCGAAAGAAAGGGTAGTTTCTCCCGTTGAACAAAATGAAAAACCGAAGCCTAAGGATTTTTTTGTACCTATACGGTATACCTATTTACCCCAAACGAAGGAAGAGAAGGCATCATCAAATTCCGTTCTTGCCACATGTTGAGCCAAATTACCAAAAATTTTTACCCCTATTTTATAACGAAATCAAGGATGTGATGCTACTCATACCCTGCTTCAAAAAAGGTTGCTACATATTCTTCAGAAGGTTTACCCCTTTTCTCTATCCTGACTTTGATGAAAATGTTTGAAGCTCTTCATCTCTCACCAGAAAACTCTTAGCCCTATCGAGCTGTTAGCCAAGCCTTTCTTCTAGCCGCAGCTTGTACATTAGCATTTTCATCCCACCGCGTTCGCATAGCAGAACTTTCTGCTAAAGTGACGGTCTTGGTCAACTCCTTGCCCCAGCGATTGACCAAAATGGATATTTGATCTCCGGGTTTATATTGAGATAAAATTTCCTGAACACTTGTTACATCGGATAATGACACCCCTGCAATAGACAAAACCAAATCTTCTCCGGCAATGCCCGCTTCATAAACTGGTGAATCTACAAGTGGATTCTCTAACCATCGACCTACACCATTTTGCACGCGTAGACGGGTTCCTAAGGTAGGTACACCGGGCTGAGACTTTTCAAAAATCACCCCCATTTTCTTAAAAAGTTGTGCATAATCAGGCATCTGACTATCGAAAATATATCGTGAGAAAAAGTCCTGAGCAAAATTTATGTCTGCATACATAGCCAAAACCGTTTGCAAATCTCTTACACTATATGGAGATTCTCTTTTACCATGAGCATTCCATACAGATTTCATGTATCCATCGAGTGACTTCCCCTTATCTAGACTTCTCAAACTCATGTCCAGTGCCAAACCTAAGACAGAACCATAGGTATAGTAGGAGATAAAAATATTGGCGTTGTTGTCGGGGTCTATGGAAGAAGCGGCATCCACAAAGGGAGCACGATAGCTCATTTCTGTCGGATTAAAATATTTTCTACCTGGAGCATTCATCACATAGCTTACTGCGCCACCCAAACTATTGACATAATCTTCTTGAGATAAATTTCCCGAACGAGCACGTATCAGGTTGGTGTAATAACTGGTAAAGCCTTCTGCAAACCACAACTCACCGCTCATATTGGCATCTTCAAAGTCAAAGGGCTCTAGAGATTTTGGCCGTATGCGCTCCACATTCCAAGCATGAAAAAACTCATGCGACATGGTGCCCATGGAAGTGTTGCCCAAGGGCTTTTCATTTGGTTTAGCACTCACCACAAAGGTTGAATTTCGATGTTCCATACCATCTCCACTGGCATTGGGCACGTAGCAAGAAAGAAAAGTGTAGGTATCAAAATCAAAATCAGGTAACTCACCAAAAACAGCTCTCTGCTGCTTTACAATTTTCATCACCTCAGCAAAATACCGATCCACTTCCACCTCAGTCGCTGAACTGTGCATCGCCAGTCTAATGGTTTGCCCCTCTATTTCTTCAGAACGAAAAGATAAATCAGCAATTTCTATGGGGCTATCCATAAAATAAGCAAGATCTGGAGCATAATACAAATCTGGAGCTTGCATAGGTAGCTGTGTAGCCACATCCCAGTTACTATTTTCAGGTAAATCGAAGGTGAGGCGAATAGGACGATGTTCTAAATTCCGTGCCCAAACAAAAGTGGCAGGAATATTTAAGTGAGCATGGGTTTCATCGATACCCGAATAGGTGCCTCCTGCCCGATTGGCAAATAGGGTGTATTCAAAAATCACGGTGCCCGAATGCCCGGAGACATTCCATTGTTGTGGACTAGAACGAGTGACGGATAAAGGATTCCCTTGCTCGTCAGTAGCCTGAACGTTATAAACATTTTTAGCAAAGTCGTGTACCGCATAGCGACCAGGAGAGCTACGGCTCATGCGCACTTCAAGCACCTTATTTTCGAGGTTGCTGAAAGTTACTTTGATGCGCGCCTCATGGTGGACTCGATTTTCGAAACTAACTTCATAATAGGTATAGGTTTGAGCGGATAAGCCCGAGGAAAAGAATAGACTTAAGGCTAGAAAAACAAATTGTAAATGCTGCTTCATGGTATCATGTTTTTTGAAAAATAAGACATTCTATTCGAAAGGAGGAATGATTTGGCATTTTTGGTAAAAAAATGTCGGCCCTCAAAGAGGGTCGACACTCACCACTTACAAACCAAAACTAATTATCTTATTCGTAAAAAACTGCGGTACCGCTGGCAGTAACCATTAGCATGGAAGAATTACTCCCGATGGTTTCATAATCTAAATCAATGCCTATCACCGCATTGGCACCTAGGGCTTGTGCATTATATTGCAATTCTTGCAAGGCATTTTCTTTGGCTTCACGAAGTACGCGTTCGTAAGAACCTGAGCGACCTCCTACCAAATCGGTAATACTCGCAAAGAAATCTTTGAATAGATTGGCACCAATAATGGCCTCTCCTGTTACTACGCCATGGTATTTTTTGATTTGATGACCTTCAATACTATGTGTTGTTGAAATCAGCATAACTAGTTGTTTTTTAGTTGAAGAAGAATTTAATAATCTTATGCATTTAACTACTTTTCGTAAATCTCTTAATCAAGGTTTGATGCTGCGGATAAGCGGACGATAGCGATTGGCGATCGGCTAATTCAAAGTCCTCAAAAGCAAACCCCGGAACGACAGTACAGCCCACAAGAATATATTCACCTCTAATTACTTCAGCAGCAAACCATGTACCTCTAGGAATAACAACCTGGAGGTGTTGCCCCGATGCAATGTCCGTTCCTAGTTTTTGTGAACGCAAAATACCATCCTCTGAAATCATGTGAATTACAACTACACCCCCCTGATGGTAATGCCACATCTCATCAGACCTTAGCCGATGAAAATGAGATCGATTTTCTTTGTTGAGTAAAAAATAAATCGAAGTACCCAAAGACCTTTGTCCATCATATCGATGAGGTAATTTATCCTGTGAAAGGTTTTCGTTCGATCGATAAGTTTCCTTGTAAAAACCACCCTCTGGGTGAGGCAACATTTGTAATGCATTGATCCAGTCTTTCGCTTTATTAGAACTCATACAATCATCTGTTTTTCTCTAAAATTAATTTTATTTGGTAAGTAGGTATAACCTCTCTAATGATATTTGCATTAGACATGAAACTACCATCTCCAATAAACAAAAAAATATTTGTTTTTAAGTCCCTTTAAAATACTTCGGTTGATTTGAGTTAAACCACATGAGAAAAAAATATTCATGCAAATTATATTTCTCTTCAGAAGGTTGGGTAAAAAGAAAGATGCAGCAATTCTAATGCACTTGGTTGAAGGCCTCATTTTCATTTCGCCTACAAAAATGATAACAGCTATCTGTAAATTCTTAATTTACCACATACTATTAAAAGAATACATTCAAAAAAGCACCCAGTGTATCAGGGCGCAGGAATAAAATAAAAAGCAAACCGTAAAGTGCACCAAAGAGGTGTGCATCGTGATTGATATTATCGGAACCTCTTTTTGACATCACGATCGAATAAAGGATGAAAAGCAATCCCAATAAATAGCCCGGCAAACATAAAAGACCATACAAACACAAATCGCGGAGTGGGTCGAATAAAATAAAGGCCAGCACAAATGCTGAAACCCCACCTGAGGCACCCAATGAATTATAACCAGGATGAGTACGATATTTCCAAAGGGTTGGCAAATTCGCTACCACTATTGCAGACAAGAAAAAAAAAGGGTAAAGCCAAATGACTTCTTCCGGAAAATAGGCTGAGAAAATTTGTTCAATGGCTGTGCCAAAAAAATAGAGTGTAAAAAGATTCAACAATAAGTGCATGCCACTGTTGTGTACAAAACCCGATGTAAGCAAGCGCCAATATTCTTTTTGGTGAACAGCTGAGTACGGATTAAGCATCAGCCGTTTTTGCCACTCCGGTTTCTGCCAAGCTAAGTAGGTAATAAAACCTATGCAAGCCATTAAAGCATAGGTCAAATTCATTATTGCTCGCGTTGAATCAGGTAATCTATGAAGTCTTTTAAAGTACGCTTCCTCTGCTCTTCCACAGATAATTCCTGTAAAGCCAATAGTCCTTTACCAAAATACTCGTTCATTTTATCTAAAGTCAAGGCTCTGATATCGAGTTGGTCGTATAGCGCTGTCACTGCGGCTACTTTGGCCTTGGGGTCAGCTTCCGTTTGATGCATCCAGAATTCCAATTCTTCTCTCTGTTGAGCTGAAGCGCGCTGGAGTGCCGTGAGCAATAAGAAAGTCTTCTTGTTGGCCAAAATATCTCCACCCACCTGTTTCCCAAACTTTTCTTGGTCTCCATAAACATCCAGTAAATCATCCTTAAGCTGAAAGCCTATGCCTAAATCTACCCCCATGGCATACAGGGCATCTGAAGTTTTTTTCTCTTTCCTTGCCATGAAGGCACCCAATTGTAAACTAAATCCCAGCAAAACAGCTGTTTTGAGCTGAATCATTCGTAAATACCCATCCTCGGAGACTTTTGTTGTCTGCTCAAAATCCATATCAAATTGTTGCCCTTCACAAACCCCTGCAGCGCATGCATTAAAAGCCTGAAAAATTGTTTTGGTATCCCCCTGGGCATCGAGTAGCATTTCATAGGCTTTCACAAGCATTACATCTCCCGAAAGAATAGCTGTATTTCTATCCCATTTTTCATGGACTGTAGCCTTTCCCCTACGCAAGGGCGCCTCATCCATGATGTCATCATGCATTAAGGTGAAGTTATGGAAAACCTCAACGGCTAAAGCCTGATCCAGAATCTCTTCAATGTCATCTCGGAACAATTGGTAAGAGAGTAAAACCAATATTGGGCGCAATCTTTTTCCGCCAAGCGACATGATGTACCGTATGGGCTCATACAATGTTGATGGAGTACTGCCGTAGTTTACGGATTCCAACCGCGCATTAATTCGCGCTGAGAGGGATTGAATTTCAGTTGTCATCATTTATAAAAATTAAATCAATCGTCCTCCTGTCAATGTCTGTACCTACCACACGAACGGTCACTTTATCGCCTAAACTTATCATACGCTTATTATTCCTACCAATGATGCGGTAGTTTTGTTCATCAAATTCATAAAAATCATCGTCTAAAGAAGAAAGCCTCACCATGCCCTCGCACTTTGTTGCTGTCATTTCTACAAACACACCCCACTCGGTAACACCACTGACTAAACCTTCGAAGACCTTTTCTTCAGAAAGTTGAACAAATTCTACTTGTTTATATTTTATGGAAGCTCTTTCGGCATCGGCAGCTCTTTTTTCTCTTTCTGAAGCATGCACACATAATTCTTCAAACTCCTCCTTATCGGCAGATTTTCCGCCATCGAGATAGTGTTGCAACAAACGGTGCACCATCATATCGGGGTATCGCCTGATGGGTGAGGTAAAGTGGGTATAGTGTGGAAAAGACAACCCAAAATGTCCTTTTGGTTCTGTGGTATACTTCGCCTTTGCCATGGTGCGAATGGCCAATTGTTGTAATAAATTCTGTTCAGGATTTCCTTCAATTTGACTTAATAAACCGTTGATGGCATTGGAAATTCCTTTTTTCTCTAAATGCATCTGATAACCAAAACGAGCAGCGAATTTGGAGAAAACATCCAATTTTTCAGGATCCGGATTGTCATGCGTTCGGTAAACAAAGGTAGGCGACTTACCCTCTTTCCCTTTGCTGTAAACAAATTCTGCAACGCGCTTATTGGCCAGCAACATAAACTCTTCAATGAGCATGTGCACATCCTTTCGTTCCTTAGCGACCACACCTAAAGGGGTACCATCTTCTGCCAATTGAAACTTCACTTCTGTGGTTTCAAAATTTACGGCACCTTGCTGAAAGCGTCGCTTACGCAATTTTTTGGCAAGCTCATTGAGCTCGGTTATCTCTTGGAAAAAAACCCCCGCCTGATTTTCTAATTCTTCTTGAGCTTCTTCATAGGCATAGCGATGATCTGAGTAAATGATGGTTCGCCCAATCCATTGCTTCTTTACAATGGCCTCAGCATCGAGTTCAAACACTGCGGAAAAACATAATTTTTCTTCCTCAGGCCGTAGAGAGCACAAACCATTAGAAAGTCTTTCGGGAAGCATTGGAATGGTTCTATCCACCAAGTAAACGGATGTTGCTCGATGGATCGCTTCTTTATCTAAGACAGAACCTTCCGGCACATAGTGAGTAACATCTGCGATGTGTACGCCTACTTCTACATTCCCATTGGGCAAATGATCGAGAGAAAGTGCATCGTCAAAATCCTTTGCATCGAACGGATCTATGGTGAAAGTCGTTTTATGCCTAAAATCTTTCCTTTTTTTAATTTCTTTTTCGGTAATTTTTTCAGGGATTTCACTAGCTGCTTCTTCAATATTTTCGGGAAATTCAAAAGGAAGACCAAACTCAGCCATGATGGAGTGCATTTCTGCATGATGTTCACCTGCTTTTCCCAATACACGAACTACTTCTCCTTCAGGCTTGGTGTCTTTAGAAGGAAAACGGCTGAGTTTAACAATTACCTTATCATTGTGCTCAGCGCCGTGCAGTCCTTTAAAAGGCACAAAAATATCATAATGCATCTTTTTAAAGTCAGGAATAACAAAGCCAAAACGGGCTGACATTTCTAGTCTACCTACAAACTCATCTCGCTCCCGATGAAGTATTTCTATTACCTCACCTTCACGTTTTTTCCCATGGCTTCTTCTTTTTAGTCGTATCCTTACCTTATCATCGTCGAGAGCACCCAATAAATCTTTTTGCCCCACCCAAATGTCTTCTTCTTCAGCATCATCAGGCACAACATAGGCAAAGTTGGCATTCACAAAATCGATGGTTCCCGTCATTGTCGTCGCCTCCTCCGCTAACCTATAGGCTCCACCACGAGATTTCATCAGCATCCTTTCGTCCTCCATTTTAAAAACAATCTGTGTTACCACTTTACGCGAAGAAGCATCTCGTACACCCATTTGATCCAATAGGCTATTCAATTTGAAAGGCTTGTTTTGGTTTTGTGCTAAAAACTCAGTGATGACTGCTCTTATCTCTTTGCTCGTGCCCGGTGATTTGGATTTCTGTTTTGGATTGGATTTTCGTTTTCTACCCATGCAATTGTTTTTCGTTGACTCGGAACGGACGTGGCATTTTAAGCGATATCCCGAGGTTTAAGACGTCCGATTTAAAATTAGGAATAAAAAAATGAATATCGTTCTCAGACAAGAGGAGATATAATAGAAAAATAAAATTTGTATTTTCAACAGCACATCAAGCGAACTTTCTGTTTTCGAAGCACTTGTCAGTTGATTTTAGATTTTTTGTCAAATGAATTCAGAACCATTCGAATACCTATGTATTTATCCTTCTTCGGCGACTACCTCATTTACCTCATTGGGCAACATTTGCTTTAATAAATTTTCAATTCCGTTTTTGAGGGTCACTGTTGAAGCAGGACAACCACTACAAGAACCTTGAAGGCTTACTTTCACTACCCCTTCTTGAAAGGAGGAAAAGCCAATGGCTCCGCCATCTTGCTCAACAGCAGGACGAATGTATTCATCCAAAATACCTTTTATTTTTTTCACCACTTCCGAATCATTTTCATCAAAAAGCGGGTCTTTTTCAGGCTCTTGCAACAACAAAGGTTTATCGGCTTCTAAATATGGTTTGATAATTGCCTTGATATCTTCTTGAATTTCAGGCCATTCTACAGACACCTGCTTGGTTACAGTGATGAAGTTACTCATGTAGAAAACACGTTCAACCGTTGGCAGCTGAAACAATTCAATCGCCAAAGGTGATTTTTTGGCTGCCTCTGCATCAGGAAAATCATAGCTAAGCCCATCTTGCAACAACATAAAATTCATCACAAATTTCATAGAGTTGGGATTAGGATTGGCCTCCATGTATATATTCACATTCTTCATTTTTACCTCTTTTTTTCTTCAACTCCAAAGGTACATATAAGGTTCTTAATCTTCTCTCAATTCTCCTTCGGATTTGGCAACAATGGTAGAAACTGTGGCATCACCTGTTACATTCACCACCGTTCGTACCATATCGAGAGGTCGGTCTACAGGGAATATAATGGCAATCCAAGCAGGGTTGAGTCCTACCGATTGTAAAACTACCACCATCATTACCAGACCCGCACTAGGTACTGCGGCGCTACCGATAGATGCCAGCGTGGCCGTTAGAACAATGGTTAACTGTTGGGTAATGTTTAAGTCGACCATATGTAATTGTGCCATAAAAACCACAGCAACCGCTTGGTACAGGCTAGTGCCATCCATATTAACGGTTGCACCAATGGGCAATACAAAACTTGAAACATTTTTGGAAACCCCTAAATTGTCTTCTACACACTCCATCGTTACAGGTAGTGTTGCTGCACTTGAGCTCGTTGAAAAGGCCAGAAACTGAGCGGGACTTATCTTTTGGAAAAACTTTCGGTAGGTGAGTTTTTTTACGAATGACCTAACAATGGTTGGATAAAAAACGAAAATCAGAAATAACAATCCTACCAACAGCGTGACCGAATAGGAAGCGAGTCCTTTAAAAATCTCGAAAACCTGAGCAGGGGTGTCTGCCATTTTAGCAATTACCCCGGCAAGCAAACAGAAGACAAAGAAGGGGGCTGCCTTCATTACGTAGTCTACCATTTTAAGAAATACTTCATTGACACCGTGAATTACTCCTGACAACACACCAATTTTCTCATCGGGGATGGCAGCCATACAAATGCCGAAAAAGATACCGAAAAAGATGACTTGTAGCATCAGCTTGTCATTGCTCATGGACAGAATAATATTTTCCGGCACCATATCGACCAAGAATTTTAGTGGTCCAGCTTCCTTACCTTCAGCAGCAGCAGCTTGTCTTTCCGCTACCATGCGCTTTTCCTCTTCTGTAAGTTCTTCTCTTTCGTACAATGAATTGTATTGGGGATCTTCTAGAAAGTGCTTACCATCCAAAATTTCAACGCCATCTGTTTCAAGCACCCAAGCTTCATATTGTAATCGATTACGAATGCGTTGTTCGTCATCAATCATCGCTCCAGGCTTTACCACATTCACCAAGAGAAGTCCTAAGGCCACAGCAGAAACGGTGGTAATCATGTAAAAACCGAGGGTTTTACTGCCCAACCTTCCAAGCTTAGAAAGGTCTTTCAAGCCACTGATTCCTGCGATGATGGAAAACAAAACCAATGGAACAGCAATGTATTTCAACATGCGAATGAAAATCTGACCGAATGGGTCAATCCAATTGATGGTAAATTCATTCCAACCTAAAGAACTAGATGTAAATGCCCATATGACCCCGGCAAAAAGGCCGATCATGATTTTAACATGCAAAGGGAGTTTCTTCATCATTTAAGGATTGATTAAAGTCGGTTTGACCTGCTAATTAGCAAATAATCGGCAATTACCAAAGCAGACATCGCTTCAACAATTGGAACGGCTCTGGGCACTACACATGGATCGTGTCGTCCTTTACCCGAAACTGTTACAGCCTCACCAGAGGCATTGATGCTTTCTTGGTCTTGCATTATAGTGGCCACAGGCTTAAAAGCTACATTGAAGTAAATATCTTGTCCATTACTAATCCCACCTTGAACGCCTCCCGAGTAATTGGTTCTTGTCTTTACTTTACCCTCCTCTTGTTCAAAAACATCGTTGTGGGCTGAACCATTCATCTTGACGCCCTCAAAACCACTGCCGTATTCGAAACCCTTCACCGCATTGATGCTTAACATGGCTTGACCTAAAACCGCATGCAGTTTATCAAAAACGGGTTCGCCTAAGCCAGCGGGTACACCTTGAATTATACCTGTTACAATTCCACCAATGGTGTCTCTTTGCTTTCGAGTTTGATCAATGAGGGCAATCATTTGTTCGGCAACTTCCCCATCGGGACATCGTACGATATTGTTTTCTGTTTGCGATAAGTCCAATTCGGTATACGCCTTCTCAAGCTTTAATGTCCCAACCTGCGAAACAAAAGCTTGACAATTGATGCCGTAATGATGCAAGAGCATCTTTGCAATGGCTCCGGAAGCCACGCGTGCTACTGTTTCGCGTGCCGAACTTCTGCCTCCTCCGCGATAATCTCTTAGGCCATATTTGGCTTGAAAGGTATAATCAGCATGCGAAGGACGAAACTTATCGGCAATGTGACTGTAGTCTTTGCTCTTCTGATCTTTATTGCGAATAACGATACTTATGGGTGAGCCCGTGCTTTTTCCTTCAAAAACACCGGATAGTATTTCGAAATCATCACCTTCTTTTCTTTGGGTGGTGATTTTAGATTGGCCAGGTTTTCTACGTGCTAACTCCTCTGCTATAAAGGCCTCATCGATTACCAACCCAGCAGGACAACCTTCGATGATAACTCCCAAAGCGGGTCCATGCGATTCTCCGTAGGTGTGAATTTTGAAAATTTTACCAAATGTACTACCCATTTACTTTCTGAAAAAGATGAACAATGCGCCTCCTAAGAGGGCAATAATAAGCAGATTGGCCACAATTAGAAAGGTATTGTTCGGTTTAAGTGAATCCACTTCATTAGAAACCAAAGCAATTCTATCATAAAAATCTCCAAGATCAGTCGAAGAAATCGAAACATTCTCTCTGCTTTCACCCGTTACGTTAATCACAATCTCAGAACGGAGCGTGTCGTAGCGCTTTTTGGCTGTACTAAAATATACCCAATTGAAGTTATCACCAAGGTTATACGTTCCAGGTTCATTTGGAATCATAAAAAAATTGTACTTTTTCGAGCCTGTTACCCTTCCGGCAGCCCTATTGATGCTGGCATCTTCAGTTGGTGGATATACATCCATATTGGGGTTTCTGATGATCTCAGGTGGTTGTATCCCAGATATATTTCCTTCCCCAAAAATATTAAAATGATAGGTCAGGCTTTCCCCTGTAGTAGCCTCATAGGTAGTAGCGTATTCGTCCAATTCAAAATCACCAACCACCACCACATCTTTCAATGGATGTGGCGGAAGAGGTTTTACTTTGATGCGTTTTTCCTTGCTGTAAAACGTTTTGAAATCTTCTTGTCGGTCGCGTCCAAAAAAGGAAGGCGAGCGTGCCACACGGTATTTAATCATCTCGAAAGGCACGACAGGAAAAACAATATCGTCTGCATTTAAGGGAAAATAAGAGGCGCTGTAAATTTTGTAGCGCGTGTAATTTTTGCCGTTTAATCGTGTTCTTTCCCCATAAATGTTATCGATATTGAAGTTTTCCTCCCAAGCATTAGCAGGCCTGAGGTCTTTTAAAATTTTTGATAGCTGCTGACCTGCCTCGTGAAATTGTAAGGGCGCTCTGTTGCCATCTGCTACATAAAAAGCCAAGGTCATGTTAAATCCTTCACCAACATAGACTTCGTTTTTGTCGGTAGTGAGTGCCAAAAACGCATCCTCCTCTACCTCCACAAAATCATCGTTGCCTGAAGGTTCATCTCGTAAAAAGTTACTGAAAGGGTCGAAACGATTTCTTCGTGAATTACCACGGCTTACCTCTTCAGTTACCCGTATGGTTTTTCCTTGTGAGCTGAGTTCTACTCCATTGACAGTGATGGTAAAAGGTGGTAAACGAAAAGTGCCTTTTTCTAAGGGCATGTAGCGCTGGGTAATGCTCTGAGATGAGTTAATTTTACCATTAACAATATTCGTTTTGCTCGAAGATGAGGTGCCTCTTTGAGAAAAGCCATCAATGAAAGGAAAATCCGTATAGTTTTTGATGGTCCCATCTTGAACCGTAACGGTAATGGTAAACATTTCATTCAAACCTACTTCGTCAGCACCCAGTTGGATAGATAATTCCTGAGCATTAGTCGAAAAAGCTGCCAGCATAAATAGCAAAACCAAAGGCCAATATCGATTTGGATCTCTCATCATTCTTTACTAGATTAACCAACGTTTTTGTAGCAAATCTGAATCAAAGATAAGGGCATTTTTTTATTTATAACCCGAACTCAAAATGCTACGTAATATAAGCTTACGATCTTAACATAAAGTAGATTCATAACGTAAACTGATCTTAACATGCTAGAGTATTTTAAGACCATTCTTTCGAAAGTAAGTTTCGATAAAAAACTGTTTGAGAAAGAGTTAAAAAAAGCAATTAAGTCTTTGATTCCCGAGGAATTGAATGACCTTAAGAAGTGGTGTTATGCCCGATTTGGGCATATTTACGGTCCGATCATCGACCGTCAGTTTGTTTTGGTACAGCAGTAAATTAAACCTCATGCCCATCCCTTTAAGATGGGCTTAAATTTTTTCTACAAATTTCAAGTTCTTTACCATTCCTTTCCATTGGGTTCTTTTTACGGCAGAATGGCGAAAAACTTCTTTAAAAACCTCTTCTGTTAATTCTTCCCAATTCATATTAAACAATGTTAAAAGCTCCTCTTTAGGAGAAAAAGCTGGTTCTTGATGGGGTTTTGAAAACCGATTCCACGGACAAACATCCTGACAAATGTCGCAACCGAAAACCCAATTTTCCATTTGCCCCTTGAAGTCATCCGGAATTTCGTCTTTTAATTCAATGGTAAGATAAGATATGCATTTACGCGCATCTACTGCATAAGGTGTAATGGCATCGGTCGGACAAGCATCTATGCATCGAGTACAAGAACCACAATAGTCCTTGATGGGACCATCGGGAGTTAGGTCTAAGTCAACGATTAATTCCGCCAAAAAAAAGAAACTACCTTGCTCTTTATTGATCAACAAAGTGTTTTTCCCCTGCCAACCTAAACCCGATTTTGCAGCCCATTGTCTTTCCATTACAGGTGCAGAATCAACAAAAACCCGACCTTCGATCTGGCCAATTTGATTCTGAATTTCATTGAAAAATAATTTGAGTTTCTCTTTAATGACAAAGTGATAATCCTTACCGTAGGCGTACTTAGAGAGCTTTTTATGATCAGGTTGTTCGTTCATTAAATCTCGCTCAGGGTAGTAGTTGTAGAGCAGCGAAATTACAGACTTAGCCCCAGGAACCAGCAATGTAGGATCTAAGCGCTTATCGAAATGGTTTTCCATGTAGCTCATGCGACCATGTGCTTTTTCTTTCAGCCACCTTTCTAAGCGAGGCTCTTCTTCTGTGAGCTTTTCTGCTTTGGAAATACCACAAAAATCAAAGCCCAAATCTTTGGCCATTTGTTTAATTTGTTGGGTATGTTGCTCGCGCTGCTGATTCATCCCAAATGACTTAACCAAAAAGGGTCCCGGCCTCGCCTCTTTCCATTTTTAAGTGTTCATAAGCCAAATGTGTAGCTTCCCGACCACGCGCAGTGCGTTTCAGAAAGCCTTCTTTGATCAAGAAAGGCTCATACACTTCTTCGATGGTTTCGGCTTCCTCACCCACTGCTGTGGCTATGGTAGAAATACCCACAGGACCACCTTTGAATTTTTGAATGATGGTAGTTAGGATTCGGTTGTCCATATCATCGAGGCCATGAGAATCTACCTCTAGTGCATTCAAGGCCATTTCACTAATGGCTTTGGTGACTGTACCTGTTCCTTTGATTTGTGCAAAATCGCGTGTTCTGCGAAGCAGATTATTGGCCACACGTGGTGTCCCCCTACTTCTACGCGCAATCTCATACGCTGCGTCATCATCAATTGGGGTATTTAAAATATCTGATGAGCGCTGGACAATCCCAGTCAATAATTTAGCGTCATAGTATTCCAACCTTGCATTGATACCGAA
Organism: Roseivirga sp.; assembly: GCA_018402485.1. GTDB lineage: Bacteria > Bacteroidota > Bacteroidia > Cytophagales > Cyclobacteriaceae > Roseivirga. The sequence continues at coordinate 329,342 of JAGYIY010000001.1, forward strand.
GCGTGCACGCAAAGGTGAGGTTAAGAGCCCTGAGCGTGTGGTGGCCCCTATAAGGGTAAAAGGGTTGAGGGTAATTTGTACAGTACGTGCATTCGGACCCGAATCGAGCATAATGTCTATTTTATAGTCTTCCATAGCTGAATACAAGTACTCCTCTACGATGGGGTTTAAGCGATGAATTTCATCAATAAACAATACATCGCCCTCTTCTAAGTTAGTTAAAAGCCCGGCTAAATCGCTAGGTTTATCTAATACTGGGCCAGATGTAATCTTGATGTCAGATTCCAACTCATTGGCAATAATGTGTGAGAGGGTTGTTTTACCCAAACCGGGAGGGCCGTGTAAGAGAACATGATCCAAGGGTTCATTGCGCTTTTTTGCTGCCTGAACAAAAATCTTAACATTCTCTACTACTTTATCTTGACCTGCAAAGTCTTGAAAAGATAGGGGTCTCAATGCCTTTTCAATCTCTTTTTCGGTGGAATTTAAGTCCTCGCCGCTGGCATCTAAATAATCTTCGCGCATGGTGTGTAAATTAAAGAAAGATTCGGAAAGAAAATAACCCTTATGGGGTAAGTCATTTTAGGGTTACCCAACCTTCTCTTGCCACAATTCATTTATCTTTGTGCCAAAAATAAGGGAATGGATAGAAATAAACGCTCACGGATTTATTTACTTTTATTGTTAGTCGCTGTTTTTATTGTTTACACCTATCGCAGCAATCAGGCAAAGACCTTTATTGTCAATGGTAAGACCATGGGTACCATCCCCTACCAGGTAAAATACATCGCCAAAGAAAACCTACCCCTTAAGCCCAAGATTGATTCTTTGCTAAAAAGCTTCAATCAATCTTTATCTACCTACATCCCTGATTCTGAAATTTCGCAATTCAATAAACAAAACACATTCACCTTTTCATCGCCCTATTTTTATGAGGTTTTAAAGGCCAGCCAAACGGTTTATGAAGTATCCGATGGCCTTTTTGACCCAACTGTAAGCCCTTTGGTAGATGCTTGGGGCTTTGGAAGTGGTAAACCCATCGGACCAGATAGCAGTCAGGTTGATTCATTGTTACAGTATGTAGGTTTCGAAAAAATCGAATTCAACAGCCAAGAGGTAAGAAAAAAAATGGATGGTCTGCAATTGAATTTTTCAGCCATTGCCAAAGGGCAAGCCATCGATATGATTTCAAACTGGCTTGTTCAAGAAGGTATTGATAATTTTATGGTAGAAATTGGGGGAGAAGTTTTTGCCAAAGGAAGAAATGAAGACAAGGACGTTTGGACGATTGGTATAGAAGTACCCAATGAATATGTAGTAGGAGAAGTGTATGATGCCCTACCACTCGACAATAGAGGCATGGCTACCTCAGGCAATTATCGTAATTTTTCGACCATCAATGGGCAAAAAGTGAGTCATACGATCAACCCTAAAACTGGCTTTCCTGAACGCAGCAGACTCTTGAGTGCAACAGTAGTAGCCCCGAGCTGTATGTTGGCAGATGCATATGCCACAGCTTGTATGGCCATGGGCTTAGAAAAAAGCAAAGCCTTAGCAGAGCGCCAAGAAGACGTAGAAATTTACTTGATCTACACCGATGAATCGGAAAACATGCAAAGCTACTTTTCCTCAGGCTTACAACCTACTGGCCAATAGCTAGCGCGCCAAAAAAAAGAGTGACATGCCAACCATGTGATTATATTTTTACCATATTTGCAAACTTGTTGCAAATAAGTATGCCATGTGGTTAAACGCCATTATTTTATTTCTCAGTGTTGCGCTCCCAGGACTTTTACTGCTCAGATTCGGAGACTTCTCCTTACAGCGACTGCGATACTTCCTAATTTTTGCAGGTTCCTACTTATTTTCCATGACCATTATTCACATTATCCCCGACTTGTTCGAAACAGGACAGGACCCTTATTACCTGAGCTTGTGGATTCTTTTAGGGTTCTTTTTGCAACGCTTGCTAGAAAACTTCTCAAGTGGTGTGGAACACGGTCATTTTCACAGTTCCGACCACAGCTTTTCTGTCACCTACCTACTTCTGGCGCTTAGTTTGCATTCCTTCTTGGAAGGGAGTATCATGACCGACGCCATCCATGCCGGACATCAGGCAGAAAAAATGTATTTAGACGGCAGTTCCCCAAAAATCTTACTGGGCATTGTCATGCACAAAATACCCGCAGCGCTGGCTTTAATGTCACTACTGATGGCACAGGTGGCTTCTCGCAACAAGGCCTTGCTATTGCTGATGGTATTTGCTCTGGCCTCTCCAATGGGTCTTTTCCTTGCAGACTATTTCAGTGAAAATGCATTACTTCCGGCTGATTCATTGCAAATATTTTTTGCGGTTGTAGCCGGTAGTTTCTTGCAAATTTCTACTACTATTTTTATTGAATCGGACCCTAAGCACCATTTCAAATGGAATAAATTCTCTATCGCAGTACTTGGTGCCATTGTAGCGGTGACGGCACAATTTTTAGTCTGACAGGTACATTCAAACCCCATTCCATTAAAATCACTTTGCTTTCACTTTTAGAATATGTAAAATAGGCTTTAAAATGAATAAACCATGAGTGATCGCATCCACAGCCTGAGTGGCTATATCTATGAATATCAAAAAAGTGTACAAGCTCCTGAACAATTTTGGGCACGCATCGCCGATGGTTTCCACTGGCAAAAACCTTATGAAAAAGTATTATCGTGGAATTTTGAAAAGCCAGATGTGAAATGGTTTGAGGGGGGGCAATTGAACATTACAGAAAATATTCTAGATCGGCATTTGTACACACGCGGAGATCAAGCTGCCATCATTTGGGAGCCAAATGACCCTAATGAACAAAACCTGATTCTAACCTATCGGGAACTTCATGCGGAAGTCTGTCGCTTTGCCAATGCCATGAAAGCACAAGGCATTGAAAAAGGTGATCGGGTCATCATTTACATGCCCATGGTACCCGAGGCAGCGGTAGCCATGTTGGCCTGCGCACGCGTTGGTGCAGTGCATTCCGTGGTCTTTGCCGGTTTCTCTGCCTCTGCTTTATCAGACAGAATCATAGACTGTCAGGCCAAAATGGTGCTCACGGCCGACGGAAACTTCCGTGGTAAAAAAAGCATCCCCGTAAAAGCTTTGGTCGATGAAGCTTTGGAAAAATGTGATTCCATTACTTCGGTCATTACCTTAAAAAGAACAGGAGAGGAAGTAAACATGCAAGCCGGAAGAGATTACTGGTGGCATGAAGTGATTGAGGGCGTTTCTTCAGAGCATAAAGCAGAAGTAATGGATGCAGAAGACATGCTGTTTATCCTCTACACTTCGGGCTCCACCGGGAAACCCAAGGGGGTAGTGCACACATGTGGAGGCTACATGGTATATACTTATTATTCCTTCAAAAATGTTTTTCAGTACAACCAGGGTGATGTGTATTGGTGCACCGCTGATATTGGATGGATCACCGGACACTCTTACATTGTTTATGGGCCATTGCTGGCAGGAGCAACTTCCATTATGTTCGAAGGGGTGCCTACTTTCCCCGATCCAGGAAGGTTCTGGGCCATTTGTGAGAAATATAAAGTCAATCAATTTTATACGGCACCTACTGCCATACGGGCCTTACAAGCTTATGGCACCGACCCCATTGCTCCGTACAACTTAAGTAGTCTGAAAGTTTTGGGTACTGTAGGTGAGCCCATCAACGAAGAAGCATGGCATTGGTACCACGACCATGTGGGTAAGGGTAAGTGCCCAATTGTCGACACTTGGTGGCAAACAGAAACGGGAGGTATTATGATTTCGCCACTCGCAGGCGTTACCCCTACAAAGCCTGCCTATGCTACCATGCCTTTACCAGGTATTCAACTGGCTGTACTGGACAATGAAGGCCAAGAACTGAAGGGCAATTCCGTGGAAGGAAACCTGTGCATCAAATTCCCCTGGCCTTCCATGCTGCGAACCACTTATGGCGATCATGAAAGGTGCAAACAAACTTATTTTTCATCCTTTCCCGGCTATTATTTCACAGGAGATGGAGTGAAAAGAGATGAAGATGGCTACTACCGAATTTTAGGAAGGGTTGATGATGTTATCAATGTGTCCGGACACAGAATGGGTACTGCAGAAGTGGAGAATGCCATCAATGAACACCCCAAAGTGATTGAATCGGCAGTCGTGGGTTATCCCCATGAAATTAAGGGGCAAGGAATTTTTGCCTATGTCATTTGCGATTTGGAAGGACGTTCAGAAGAAAGCTTGACGCAAGAGATCAAGGATACGGTTACTAAAATCATTGGGCCTATTGCCAAACCTGATCGTTTGCTGATTGTTTCGGGCTTGCCAAAAACACGTTCGGGAAAAATCATGCGCAGGATTCTCAGGAAAATCGCATCTGGTGAGGGGGATCATTTAGGAGATATTTCCACCCTTTTGAACCCTGAAGTGGTAACCTCTATACAGGAAGCTGTTCATGCATCAAAAGCCTAAAAAAGTTTAAGATTTTTCTTTAGGCCACTACGGAAGACATTCCGTTGGATGAAATTGAAAAATCTCTGTTCAAGAGAGCGGAAATGATAGAAGTACACGATTGCCATATTTGGTCGATGCATGGAAACTATCATGTGTCTTCGGCACACTTGGTATTAAACCAGCCTTGTATTCTACAAGAATTGGAGCGTATCAAACAGAAAGCCAAGGGCTTGTAAGCGGAGATGAATATCAGTTATGCTACCCTTGAGTTTGAAGAAAGAGGTGAAGGTCAGTTGGTCGGACAATCCGTTTTTCGGCTGGTATCTACCAAATGAAAAATCTTCCACTGACCTTTCTGTTGGTATAAGGTAAATACGTTTACCCCACAATGCGAAAACTGTTCCCCCAAGTAAAACCGGTAAGGTGTCCAAACCGTAGCCATTTCTCCATCGATTAAAATATGCTCAAAGGTAATGCGCTCATCCCAGATGATTTCCTTGGGCCGTCCGATGGAGTTTAAAAAGCTTTGGAAACTCGAGGAATTGACCTCAGTACCCTTCTCTGAGGAAATAATTCTTTGAAAAAGTACATCCTCAGCAAAAGACTGATGCACTTTGGCTGAGTCATTGGTACGCATGCCATCAAACATAAGTTCAATGACCTTTTTGATTTCTTCTTCAGGGCTTTGGGCATTGGCAGTTGTCAAGCTCAGGAACTGAGCGAAGAGGAAAAGTGGGAGTATCAGAGAAACTTTCATTGGATTAAATTTGCAATAAATCTACGATTTTTCATCAAAGGAAAGGGCAGGTTATTGAATACTAGGGATCAAGTCAATTACAAAGTAAAAAGAGTACTGATGTTTATTTAGGCTTGCCTTAGAATATGAAAAGAAGTCACTAAAGAAAAAAGCACCTCTCTAAATGAGACGTGCTTTTATTTGTGCAGGAGGAGATGAGTTAAGCCTGAATATCGAATTTAATTCCTTGGGCCAGTGGTAATTCATCGGTATAATTGATGGTATTGGTTTGTCTTCGCATGTAGCCTTTCCAAGCGTCTGAGCCCGACTCTCTTCCTCCGCCTGTTTGCTTTTCTCCGCCAAAAGCGCCACCAATTTCAGCTCCAGAGGTTCCGATGTTTACATTGGCAATGCCGCAATCCGAACCAGAAGCTGATAAAAAGCGGTATGCCTCTTGTACGTTGTTCGTCATAATAGCGGAGGAAAGTCCTTGTTTGACACCATTTTGCAAGGCTAAAGCATCCTTCAATGTTCCTTTGTATTTAATGAGATACAAGAGCGGAGCAAAAGTTTCTTCCTGAACCATTTCGTAGTGATTTTCGGCTTCCACAATGCATGGTTTCACATAGCAGCCACTTTCATAACCTTCACCTTCCAGTACTTTGCCGGGAACTAAAACCTTACCTCCTTCTTTTTGAACCGCTTCAATGGCATGCATAAAATTGGCCACGGCATCCTTGTCAATCAGTGGACCGACATGGTTGTTTTCGTCTAAAGGGTTACCTATTTTGAGCTGCTTGTACGCCGCAACAATGGCATCTTTGACTTTGTCAAAAATGGCTTCGTGGATAATGATTCTCCGGGTGGACGTACAACGCTGTCCTGCCGTTCCAACCGCACCGAAAACACTCCCCATCAGTGTCATTTTCAAGTCGGCTTCTGGGGTAACAATGATGGCATTATTGCCACCGAGTTCTAAAATCGTTTTACCCAAACGAGCAGCTACGGTTTGTGCTACCATTTTACCCATGCGAATGGAACCAGTTGCAGAAATCAGGTTGACGCGCTCATCTTTCGTGATGAATTCCCCCACGCGATAATCACCATTGATCATGCAGGAAATGCCTTCCGGTAAATCATTGGCTTGAAGTACATCTACGAATAAATGCTGACAGGCTACTGCACATAAGGGCGTTTTTTCACTGGGTTTCCAAATGCATGCGTTACCGCAAACCCAAGCGATAGCGGTATTCCAAGACCACACGGCGACAGGAAAATTGAAGGCAGAGATAATGCCTACCACACCCAATGGATGCCATTGCTCTTGCATATGGTGTCCGGGACGTTCTGATTTGATCGTCAGACCATGCAATTGACGCGAAAGCCCCACAGCAAAGTCGCAGATGTCTATCATTTCTTGTACCTCGCCCAAGCCCTCTTGGTAAGATTTACCCATTTCATAAGAAACAAGTTTCCCTAAGTCATCTTTATACGCACGGAGTTTTTCGTTGTATTGGCGGACAATTTCACCTCGTGCGGGAGCCGTCATCTCGCGCCACTGCAAAAAGGCGGCCTCAGCTGTTTTGATTACTTTCTCATATTCTTCTGGGGTAGTAGTTGTGACTGATGCAATCACTTTCCCATTAACAGGTGAGCTCGACATAATGACCTCGCCTGATCCGTAGCTTATTTTTCCTGTAGAGGTGCCATCATTCTTTTCCGCAATACCCAGATTTTTTAAAGCATTTTCTATTCCAAAGTTTTCCATAGGTCGATGTATCAATTCATATGATACTTCATAATTACAAGTATTTTTAAAAGCCTGCAAGGCGAAAGCCAAAGCATTTCAAAAAAAGCCTCTTCGATGAGGCCTTTCACAAAAAAAGCTTCTTTTTCTGTATGAAAAAGAAGCTTTCTTCTCTATTCTGTTACTTTTTTTTTACCACCTAATGCGGTAGTACTCCTTTTCTCCATCGGGATATTTCCCCATTACATAAAAGTCTTTGTCCTTACGTTGAATCATTCGCTCAAATGCTGCCAGATCTTCTACATCTTGATCTCCTACTTTGGTAATGACATACCCTTCTCTTATGCCCGAGGCCTTCCAAGTCCCCTCGCCTAGTTCTAGCACTTGCACTCCTCCTTCGAGGTTCAGTTGTTCTTTTATGGCTGAGGTTAAATCGGCAAATGCCGCACCCTCAATACGGAAAGTAGTTGTGATCTCCTCCGACACATTCTCAGCCATCATTTTTTCCCTTTCCATCAGGGTCAAAATCAAATTATTTTCTTTGCCATTGCGTTTGAAAGTGACCTTCACATCGTCTCCAGGACGTTTTAAAGCTACCATTTCTTGCAGTTGGCTGGTGGTGTTAATCGTTTCACCATCGATTTTTATGATTACATCTTCCTCTTTCAACCCTGCCAGTTCTGCTGCTCCTCCAGGAGTAACACCACTTAGTAAAACCCCTGACAATTCTTCTGTAAGCGTACCATCCGCATCTGTAATTTGCACCCCCATGAGGCCTCTACGCACCTCTCGGAATTCCAATAAATCGTTGGCTACTTTTTGTACCAAGGCAGAAGGAACGGCAAAACTATAACCGCTGTACGATCCGGTATTGGTAGCGATGGCTGTGTTAATGCCAATCAACTCCCCCTCCAAATTCACCAGTGCACCACCGCTATTGCCGCGGTTGACTACCGCATCGGTTTGAAGGAAAGACTCAATGCTATAGTTTAAGCCATCTCTAGAGCGTTGTGCCATATTGATACTTCTTGCTTTTGCCGAGATGATCCCTGCTGTTACCGTATTATTGAGATCAAAAGGGTTGCCAATGGCCAAAACCCACTGTCCGATTTCTGTTTTCTTCGAGTTCCCAAACTTCACATAAGGCAAATTATTGGTGTTGATCTTAATCAGCGCTAAATCTGTATCCGGATCTGTACCTATGATTTCAGCATCTAACCTGCGATTATCGTCAAGCCTTACGCTCAGTTCTTCTGCATCTTCTACCACATGATAGTTGGTAACCACATAACCATCGGGCGATATGATTACTCCTGAACCCGTAGATCTTCGAGAACGCCTTTCACGACCCAGTAGCCGCGATAAGGTGCTATTATTTTGACTTTTATAAGTATTGGTAATGTGCACCACAGCTGGAACAGCTTTGCGAGATGCCTTTAGGAAATTGATGCCTTCCGGAACAATATAATCTTTGACAGTAGATTCAACCTCTTCAAAAGAAGTGGTTACGGCAACCGGTGGTGTTTCAAAATCACTATTTTGGGAAGGTGAACTGATAAGGTTCATGCCTAAAAGAACCAAAATACCGCTTAAGAAAGAGGCCAGAACCACACCTAGAAAAAACTGCTTGCTCGAAATCATACCCACTTCATTTTTATGTATCTATTAAAACGTTCTTAAGACAAATGGTTTAGGAATGTAGGAAGAAAATTTTTATTCTGATTCTGCTCAGCAAAGAAAAAGGCCGCTTCCTTGAAGCGGCCTTATCTGTATTTATGCGTTTACCTTATTTCACGCTGATTTTGTTGACTAGCTTTTTGGTTTCATCTTTGGGAATCACCAAGTTCAGCATGCCATCCACATAAGAAGCCTCAATCGCATCGCCTTTCACATGATCGGGCAACTGAAAGGACTTTTTAAAAGTGCCATAAGCAGTTTGAAGGGCGTAAAAGTTCTTTCCATTTTGCTCATCCTTCATTTTGCGCTCTCCGCTCACTGTCAATAAGCCATCGTTTAACTCGATGTTGAAATCTTTTTTATTGAACCCAGGAACGGCCAATTCAATTTCAAAGCCCTTTTCTGTTTCTGCAATGTCCACACCGGGGGTGAAACTGCCGTAATCATTGTTCAAAGATTCATTGAAGAATCGATCGAAAAATTGCTCTACCGTGGTCGGTGTATAACCGTTGATGTTTCGTCTTATCAAGTTCATTGTTATATGGTTTTTAAGTTTTAAATTCATTTGCCTCCCATCCCTAAAAAAATGTACCAAAACAAAAATCACGTATTTTCAAGCCATTATGTCTTGTTTTTTAACTTTTACCTCTATTTAAATGTCATATTGACAGTATTTTGGTGTAAAAAATTCATTTCTGATTAGCGAAACTTTAGCTACTTTGGACAATATTTTAAGAGATGGCTAGAGCAACCCGACATTTTTGGCGCACTTTCGGTCCGGGCATTTTGTTTGCGAGTGCTTGCATTGGTGTCTCTCATTTGGTGCAATCGACCCGTGCAGGCGCAGACTATGGTTTTGCCGTTGTAGGTTTCATAGTGCTTGCCAACCTGTTTAAATATCCTTTTTTCGAATTTGGCAGCCGATATGCAGCTGCCACGGGTAAGAGTATCTTGGTGGGGTACAACAAGGAAGGGAAATGGGTTTTATGGCTTTATTTTCTGGTCAGCTTTACTTCCATGTTCACGGTTACTGCAGCCGTTACCTTTGTCACCGCAGGCATGTTGAATAATTTATTGGGGCTAAACATTGATCCACTATGGGTTTCAGGTTTTTTATTGGCCATCTGTTTTGCCATTTTAATGTTAGGCAAATACAACATGCTCGACACCTTATTAAAGATTGTCGGAGCCGTGTTGGTGATCAGCACCCTTGTGGCTTTTTTTGGTGTTATAGGTAAGGGGCCTGTAACTCCCATAGAAAACTTTATCCCCAAAGCATTATACGACCGCAGCGGAATCATCTTCTTGATTGCCTTGATGGGTTGGATGCCCACTGCCTTAGACCTCTCCGCGTGGAATAGTTTATGGGCTGTAGAAAAAATGAAACAAACCGGTTACCATGGCAAGTTGAAGGAGATTTTGTTCGATTTTAACTTTGGTTACCTCATCACAGCCGTTTTATCCTTGTGTTTTTTAACCCTTGGGGCCTATGTAATGTACGGCACAGGCGAAGAGCTATCGAATAACTCGACTGAATTTTCGAATCAAGTGGTGAAGCTTTACACACGTGCTTTGGGCAGTTGGGCCTATCCTGTTATTGCCATGGCTGCTTTTTCTACCATGTTCAGCACCACCATTACTGTACTAGACGGCTACGGTCGAGCGGTAGGAGAAACCGTGAGGATGCTTTTCTTTTCTAAATCAGGCATAAAGAGCTTATACCGATCGACCCTGTTTGTGGTGGCGCTTACCTCTTTTGGCTTTATTGCTTTTTTATCGGGCAACTTGAAGGAGTTAGTTGATTTGGCCACCATTTTTTCTTTTGTTGTGGCACCCATCATTGCCTGGATCAATTATAAGGTGATTTTTTCTGGACAATTGACCCAAGATTTCTTACCCCGCACTTGGCTGAAAAAATTAGCCTTAGCCGGGTTGATCTTCCTCACGATTTTTGCGTTGGTGTATGTGTTGGTTTATTTCCTTTGACATTGGGGCGACATCCGAACCGGGGCAAGAACTTTATTTTTTCATGATGAAAGAAAATTTAATCAAACCTTTTGTTTTATCGATAGGCAACTGCTAATATTGCATTCCAATTCGTAAGAAGTACGAAATTATTCCTCCTTAGCTCAGTTGGTTAGAGCATCTGATCCCGATTCATCGGGAAGGGTCCTTGGTTCAAGCCAATCAGCATAGGAGGTGAGGAAAAAATTCCTCCTTAGCTCAGTTGGTTAGAGCATCTGATCCCGATTCATCGGGAAGGGTCCTTGGTTCAAGCCAATCAGCATAGGAGGTGAGGAAAAAATTCCTCCTTAGCTCAGTTGGTTAGAGCATCTGATCCCGATTCATCGGGAAGGGTCCTTGGTTCAAGCCAATCAGCATAGGAGGTGAGGAAAAAATTCCTCCTTAGCTCAGTTGGTTAGAGCATCTGACTGTTAATCAGAGGGTCCTTGGTTCGAGCCCAAGAGGAGGAGCAATCAATGTAAAGGTCAGCAATTGCTGACCTTTTTTTGTTTACAATGAGTCACGCCACCTATATACTTTATTCTAAGAAAATCGATAAGTTCTACATCGGATACTCCTCAGATTTTTCTGAAAGACTTAAATACCACAACAACCCTCAAAAGAATCGGATATGGACAAAAAGAGGAATCCCTTGGGAAACGTTTCTTGTCATTAACGACCTGGATTCCTCAATGGCCAGAAAGATCGAGCACTACCTGAAAAGCATGAAATCAAGGAAATTCCTTATCGAGCTAAAAAATGATCCCCAAAAAATAAAAGCACTCATCAAAAGGCTTAATTAACCTCCGATCACGATACAAGAGGAAAGGTTTGGTGGTTCGAGCCAAACAGCAATGGAGGTAAGGAAAGAATCATTTCTCCTTCCCTCAGTTGGTTAGAGCATCTGATCCCGATTCATCGGGAAGGGTCCTTGGTTCAAGCCCAAGAGGGACGGCCGAGCGTAACGAAAATGTCCAGTGGACATTTTTAGCGAAGGGGCGAGATGGCGCGTTGGCCAAAATGATAAAACCGTTAAACTTCAGTTTTAAACGTCTCAGTTTTTATGGACCTTTACAGTAAGCTAAAGTTCATCAAAATTCAGATGATATCTGGTAGACCGTCCTTGCCCCTTAACTTCTAAGGAACCTATCTTTACGAGATCCGCTAGATGCCTTGTAGCCGTTGCTTTAGAAACGCGAGTTAATCGGCTGTATTTTGATGCAGTCATACCCCCTTCAAATCCAGATGGTCCTTCAGAAAACATCCGTTGTATCACTTTAAGTTGACTGGTGTTTAATTGCTTTGAGTATCGATCCAAATACTTTGATTTTAAGAGAGTGAAATCGACCGTTTTTTGAGCAAATTTTAGACCTTCAATTACGATGTTGACGAAGTATCTAATCCACTCAGATATTTCGTTAGAACGTTGAGCCTTTTCAAGCTGCCTATAATATTCGTTTTTGTTTTTCTCTATCGTATAGGACAAACTGGCCAATCCAGGGTAACCTGTGGTTTGTGCTAGTGCCTTTTCGGCAATTGCACGTCCAATTCTACCGTTACCATCTTCGAAAGGGTGTATTGTTTCAAAATACAAGTGGGCTATCCCGGCACGCACCGGTGCGTGGACAATAGCATTAGGTCCATTGGGCGCCGTGTTGTTAAACCACTGTATAAAAGCATTCATCTCGTACTCAAGAGCAGAGGATGGCGGCGCTTCAAAATGCACACGCTCAAATCCAATGGCTCCGGATAAAATTTGCATAGGCTCTTGGTGTGTTCGCCAACAACCTATTTCTAAATTTTTTTCATGTGCTAATAACAAAGCGTGCCATTCTAGTAACATGGCTTCTGAGAGCGGTAAATCAAAAGTTTTTCGAGCCAAAACTAGGACTTGCGCGATGCCGACTGCTCTTTGGTCTTTACTATGCTCACGAACGACCAATCCAAGTTGTTTCCGAATCGAAGAGGCCACATCAGCCCTACTGATAAACTCTCCTTCGATCTCTGAGGTTTTAATCGCTTCAAAAATCAGGAGTTCAATAATGGACTCTTCACGATCCATTTCGTTTAAACTCCTCAAAGCACCTTCTAACTTACCAGCATGTTGTAAATAGTAGAATAGCAACTCCTCAATATCATTGATACTATATTGAAAGTTGGGCCAGTCGTTTTGTTGCCAATTATACCTCATGAGCTGATTCGAACTTATTTACGGCTCAAATATAGTAAAATAATGAGCCGAATAGATTTAATTATCAGCTCATCAGTTAGTTTAAGTGTAAGGGCCCCCTATGTTGAAACCTTCAAAATCCCGTTATGTATTGAAAACCTAATTCCTTAAAACACAAGGCCTCGGCTGCAACTTTGAATAACAGGGGGAGCAATCAATGGAAAGGTCAGCAATTGCTGACCTTTTTTTGTTTACAATGAGTCACACCACTTATATACTTTATTCTAAGAAAATCGATAAGTTCTACATCGGATACTCCTCAGATTTTTCTGAAAGACTTAAATACCACAACAACCCTCAAAAGAATCGGATATGGACAAAAAGAGGAATCCCTTGGGAAACGTTTCTTGTCATTAACGACCTGGATTCCTCAATGGCCAGAAAGATCGAGCACTACCTGAAAAGCATGAAATCAAGGAAATTCCTTATCGAGCTAAAAAATGATCCCCAAAAAATAAAAGCACTCATCAAAAGGCTTAATTAACCTCCGATCACGATACAAGAGGAAAGGTTTGGTGGTTCGAGCCAAACAGCAATGGAGGTAAGGAAAGAATCATTTCTCCTTCCCTCAGTTGGTTAGAGCATCTGATCCCGATGCATCGGGAAGGGTCCTTGGTTCAAGCCCAAGAGGGACGGCCGAGCGTAACGAAAATGTCCAGTGGACATTTTTAGCGAAGTAGCGAGCTGGCGGGTTGGCGAAATGCCTTACGTTTCATACCCGAAACATTGTGCCTCATGTCAACAAACGAGAGTAAAGACTACCTCTAAAAATACAATAAGGGTAATTATTTTGTATTTTTACCCTCGTTAAGAATTCAAGTGTAAAAGTTACTCTCGTTATGAAGGGCTTCAATAAATCTCGACCGTATAATGATCTCCCGCTACTTCCTCCTCAAGCTGAATTGGAGACTAAGGAGATTTTAACAAAAACCATTAGGGCTAGTAGAGCTTTAGCTCAACTTAATGGTGCAATAAGAAATCTTCCCAACCCTAGTCTATTTCTGGACACACTTCACCTACAAGAAGCAAAGGCAAGTTCTGAAATCGAGAATATCATTACGACTAATGACGACCTATTTCAAGCTGTAGTTGCAGATAAGAAATTCGACAACCCTGCAACCAAGGAAGTGATTAGCTATAAAGAAGCTATTTGGTTGGGGTTTAGTCGACTCGAGAAACGACCATTCATAACAACTAACCTTTGTATTGAGCTCGTACAGTGTATTAAACAAAATACTGCGGGAATTAGAACTACACCGGGGACTACGCTATCCAACCGACAAGGAGAAGTAATCTACACTCCGCCTTCGGGAGAACAAGTGATACGAGAGAAAATGGCCAATCTCGAAACATTTATCAATGAAACTGATTCAATAGACCCTCTTATAAAAATGGCTATTTCACACTACCAGTTTGAAGCAATACATCCATTTTCAGACGGAAATGGAAGAACAGGTCGCATTCTACTTTTACTTCAATTAAAACTGGAGAAACTCTTAGACGTACCTGCTCTTTTCCTGAGTGAGTACATAATTAAACATAAAGACATGTACTATGAAGGATTAAGATCTGTAACGGAGAATAACGACTGGTCTACATTCATACGCTACATGCTGGATATGGTAGAAACAACGGCAATTAAAGGTTTAGACAGACTAGAGTCAATAGTTCAACTCATGGATACCACCGGACAAGAAATAAAAGAGAAGCTCCCTAAAGTCTATTCCAAAGATTTAGTTGAAGTCATCTTCAAACTTCCCTACACTAAGAGACAAAACCTGATTAACGCAGATTTAGGCACCCCAAAAACAGTTGGGAATTATCTCATAGCACTAGAAGAAGCAGGTTTCCTTAAATCAATGAAGGTTGGTAAAGAAAAATTATATCTGAACCTGCCATTAATGAACATTCTGGAAAACTAAAAACACCAAAGGCACTTTCGATGTGAGCGTTCAATTTACTGAAGTACTGTAAGGGCCCCCTATGTTGAAACCTTCAAAACCCCGTTATGTATTGAAAACCTAATTCCTTAAAACACAAGGCCTCGGCTGCAACTTTGAATAACAGGGGGAGCAATCAATGTAAAGGTCAGCAATTGCTGACCTTTTTTTGTTTACAATGAGTCACGCCACTTCTATACTTTATTCTAAGAAAATCGATAAGTATAACACTCCCCAATTACTAGACCAAAAGTATCAGTGACAAAGTTAATAATTGAGTTTAATTTATGCTGCTTTTTTAATCATTTTAAAATATCTTTCTTCGGGTTTCTCTTTTGTGGTATGGTGTACCTTTTGATTATAATACGCTATGTGTGATTTAATCCCCTGCAACAGTTCGAAACCGTCATCACATGGATTCAGGTAGATGTAGTCATATTTGATAGACTTCCAGAATCTTTCAATATAAGCATTGTCTAAAGCACGGCCTTTTCCATCCATAGAAACCCTAATGTTTTGCCCTTCAAGGTAATTGATCCATAGCGAAGAAGTGTATTGACTACCTTGATCAGAATTAATGATCTCTGGTTTACCATGGGTACTGATAGCTTCTTCTAGTACTTCGCACTGCTTTCTGATGGATAAGGATTTGTAGTCAGGCGAAACTAATCTGCAACGTTCTTTCATGTCCCCAGCTTCTCGCAACTTTTTTTTAAAAAGTCATTCTCCACTTTCAACTCACCAATTTTGGCATATAGTTGTTCCAATTCAGGTTCCTCCTCCGTTTTCTTTGAATGTCCTTTATCAAATACTGTTGACATATTCTCTAAAAACTCCCCTTTCCACTTGGAAATGACAACGGAGCTCACTTCATATTTCTTTGATAATTCAGCAAGTGTATGCTGATTTTTGATTGCTTCAACGGCTACTTTAGCCTTAAAGGCCGGAGAAAATTTACGTCTTGTTCGCTTCTTCATAAGGTTAAATTTAAATGGTTTTTTTAACTTAACCTTTGGTCTCAATTTAGGAGAGTATTATTTAAAAACTGATTTATTTAACACTTAATTTCTTCCTGAGAACGTAATTCATTAAAACATAAAGTCTCGGGTGCGACTTCTAGTAATATAGGAGGAGCCATCTCAGACAGGATGTTATTTTTGATTTCCTATTTGTTTCTTAAAACTATAGAGAACAAAATGATAGGCTCGATTTTGGGGGTAAAAATGTGGTTACATCCATCAAAATTGAAATCTTCGAATTTTTCCTTAAAGATGCAACCAAGGATCTTTTTTTTGGTCTTTCCATCTTTTTCATTATTTTTGAAACATAACTTAAAATAACAATCCATGAGAATAAAAATTATTTCTGAACCCAATCAAAAATTAAAATATGTTGATCCTGATTTTGATACGGAAGGAGTTGATGAAGACGATTATGAATATATATACTGCGAAGATTTTTTTTCCAGTGGTTACGCTGATGACTGCATTGCAAATTCAATTTTTGATTACGATTATGAAAAAGGTATCGCCAAATTTGAATTTGAAGGTACTGATAATGAACTTATTGAATCCGGCGAAGATTGTGATGGAAGTGCGGAACTATGGAGTGTATATGAACGAATTGAAAAGTTTGCAGAGGAATTTAATATTGTCTGGGAAACTTGTGAATTTATAGATGATTCTGGAGAAGATTGGGCAAAAAATTAATCATATCTTCCTTTAATTATGCAACTTCTAATCTTCAAAATGAATCAATAAAAGGTATGCCCGCGCTGCAACTTTGAATAACAGGGGGAGCAATCAATGGAAAGGTCAGCAATTGCTGACCTTTTTTTGTTTACAATGAGTCACGCCACCTATATACTTTATTCTAAGAAAATCGATAAGTTCTACATCGGATACTCCTCAGATTTTTCTGAAAGACTTAAATACCACAACAACCCTCAAAAGAATCGGATATGGACAAAAAGAGGAATCCCTTGGGAAACGTTTCTTGTCATTAACGACCTGGATTCCTCAATGGCCAGAAAGATCGAGCACTACCTGAAAAGCATGAAATCAAGGAAATTCCTTATCGAGCTAAAAAATGATCCCCAAAAAATAAAAGCACTCATCAAAAGGCTTAATTAACCTCCGATCACGATACAAGAGGAAAGGTTTGGTGGTTCGAGCCAAACAGCAATGGAGGTAAGGAAAGAATCATTTCTCCTTCCCTCAGTTGGTTAGAGCATCTGATCCCGATGCATCGGGAAGGGTCCTTGGTTCAAGCCCAAGAGGGACGGCCGAGCGTAAAGAAAATGTCC
The DNA here is from genome assembly GCA_018402485.1 of Roseivirga sp. Taxonomy (GTDB): domain Bacteria; phylum Bacteroidota; class Bacteroidia; order Cytophagales; family Cyclobacteriaceae; genus Roseivirga. The sequence continues at coordinate 346,446 of JAGYIY010000001.1, forward strand.
AGTGGACATTTTTAGCGAAGGGCGAGATGGCGCGCTGGCCGAAATGATAAAACCGTTATACTTCAGTTTTAAACGACTCTATTTAGGGCCCCTTACAAAATGTTTTTTATTAAAATTTCCCAATTAATTCAGCAAAATCAGGATTAAAAGATTTATTAACCTCTAGATAGAATTTTTTTATTTGGTTCATATCATTCCAACTAGATACTTCTTCATTCATACTTCGAGATAAACCAATTAACCCATTTACATCTTTCTTGCCAATGAATTTTTTGTCAATCTCAAGAACGCTCTTAATCTGATTAGAATACTTTGAAAAGTATGATGAGTAATTATCAGATAAAGCTATTTCGAAAAAACTTTTTGGAACCAAATCGCTTTTATAACGATTCAAACTAAAGCCGACAGGAACTAAATTTTCTATGATATTTCCAGGACCACCTGCTGATTTTGGAACAAAATGATCTATGTCAATTATATGTCCTATAGAGCTATTTTGATTAAAAAAAGAGTGTATTCTTAGGCGTAAATCTCCTGGAATTTCTTTATCCAATTTATGTATCGACTTGAGATTATATTTAATATTTTTCTTGTCTAATAAGTATTTCATTTCATCTCCAGTCAACTTAAAAAATACATGGCTAAGGCCTGCATTTAAGGATGCATCAAACCTTTGTAATGGACCATTATAAGGTATGGTTTTATCAAGTAGTTTTTGATCAATAAAGTACTCGTGTATTTTCAATTTTACATTAGGATTTTTTGAAAGTTTCTTGTCAAATTGTCTAATCTTCATTAACCAATAAGAATCATCATTAAATCTTTCTGATAATTCTAAAGCTTTACTTACTGAGCTATATTCTTCTACTAATTTCGAATCGACAACCTTTCCTTTGGCATAAATACCACCACTAGTTTCAGCTACATAAATAAAATCACCTTTATCTAAACCAATTGACGCTGGTAATCTATTTTGATCTGTTATTATTATTTCAAAATATCCTTTATTCCGTGAATTACCTTTTTTGAGTTCTCTAAAAACATTACTCCTCTTAATTAAATAAGCAGAAGGTTTTTTAGGCATTGTCAAACCTCCAATATAGTTAGCGTCTTTAAGGTGTTCTATTTCTCTCATGATTAATTCATTAATACAATTCTTATTCAAAGTTAAATGAGTCCGTCTTTTTAAGCTTGTTCGTCGCATCTACATCTGAACATAAAGTCTCCAAAAGAATTTTAAGGGTGCCTCTGAAGGTATGTTCAGTAGCATTTCCTTTAATATATTCTCGATTAATCTCGTTTATGTAATTCTGTATATCCATTCTAATTAGTTCTTAATTTTTCCAAATGCTCCCATATCATGACCATAGCTAGGGTATCTAATTCACAATACTTTTTAAGTCCAGAAACAAGTTCCTCGCGCTCTTTATCCGTTATATCTACATACTGAAGTTTCGCATAAGCCGTCATTGCCTCACCCCCATTAGCGATATCACTTATACCACTAATTAAAATATCCTTTTCGTTCGAATTCCAGTTCTCAAATAATGGGGGTAGCATTTTATAAGGGTTAATCACCTTACCTTTTTCTTTAGTAATCCAGATATGATTAGAATCAAAATTGAGGCTACTTATGCCTAAGTCTCCGATACTTTTAGCGTAACGCGTTTGAAGATCGTTGTCCGACTCTAAAACAGCGGGCAGAAGGTCTTTAATTGAGTTAGATCCTTTTGTTAACGGATTGTAATAGTACTTTAGGACAACGTCCCGCAAGTCAATCATTATACGATCACCTGTCCACGATTCAGTATTATTGGCCGTTGGTTTGGTGATTGATTTAAAAAACACCATCAACTGATCCTTATCCGACTCTTTACTTAATCTAAGCTGATTAATTATCGCGTTGAGCACTGAATTCTCGTGAGTGGCAAACATGAATATAGATCCGTTATCTTGCTCTAATGCACGTTTTAGAGAACGAGCGAATTCGAAGTTTGGAAAATGGCCAGGTTCGGCATCAATAAATTCGGTTTGATGGGTAATGGTTCCGTTTTCGAGCACCTTATGGTGTGAAAACTGAAAAGCCACTTGTTCGTATGGCCTCCCTCCTTTAAAGAAAGGCAAGGCCACGCTACTGGTTTCAAAATCAATAAAATGTAACGGATACTTCCATAGTCTCATCGCATCACGTAACTCTTCATTAAGACAGTAGATTGAATCGTCACAGTCCTTTCTTTTTTCAACCTGAATCCATCGTCTTTCACTTGTAGAGATTTGACCGGCTTTTGGTTCAACCTTAAAGTCTTGTTCCTTTAAATCTTTAATAAATAATCGATTTTCTTCAATGAGATTCTTTCCTTGGTAGTTCCATACCTCAAAGGCACTAGGTTTTGAACAACAGCTATCGGTCCATTGATGTTGGGTCTTAAAACACTTTAAATACCCTAGCTCTTGTCCCACTGGAACATCGGATTGATCTGCTCTAAACTCACACTTTTTACAGGTACTAAAGTTAGTAGGCCAGTTTGGGTATTTCTCTTCAAAATAAACCTGTTTCAAAAGGTCTATAGCCTCTTTAAAAGAGAGGTTTTCATGGTACTTATACTTTCCGGATATAATATCATCAATAATCGACTGCACATTCTTCTCCGAGAGTACGCTATTTCCTACATCCTCAAGAGAATGAACCTTACGTTCAATATCAAACCGCTGATTCCCCTGATCTTTTAAAGGAATTCTAAATAACTGATTAAGCCCCTCTATCTGAGCCTCTTTACTCTTATCGGCAAGCATCAAATACGAGGTAATCTTCAAATTCGGATAAGCGTTAGAAGCTACATAGTATTGATATGCCAAATCGAACAAATAGGGCTTCCATTCTGAAGTGAGAGCACTTCTTTTTCCAATAAACTCATAATCATTATTGGGATCGTAACTCTTTGCCTTTACTTCAATAAGTTTTACGTGGTTACCTTGTTTTACTACCACATCAGAACGAACATAATACCCATCAAATTCGAAAGCAGCCTCGTAAATAGCAATATTCTCATGGCCTTCAATAAGCGGATGCGTCTCGGCAACAGAAGCCTCATAATCTCCAGGGTGAGCTTCTATAAAACGACCCTCAGGATAATGAAGGCGGGCAAGTTCTTCAACCTGAAACCCTCCTTGAGCCAAGGACTCTAAGAACGGATCGTCAATCTTTTTGTTGTAGTACAAATTACCCTTCGAGAGAAAGTAGAGTTTATTAGGGCAATCTAAGCCTGTTCGAAACTTTGATTTAGATAGTTTTTTCATCTTTCAAAGGGTTTAAATAGGTTGCAGACCAATTGTACGCTTCCCCTTTTTAGTACGGATCTAAGTTATAAATTATTTTCATTTAATAAAGCTTCCTGGTCGGAGTGAAGCGTAGCGGAACGGAGACCAAGAAGCTTTTGTTTTTTGTACATTATTGGGCTCAACCCACCTAAAGAGTCGTGCGGTCTTTTGTGATTATAATCGTTAACCCATTTATTAGTTATGGTTCGCACATCGCCAAGTATTTCGAAGATATAGCAATCAAGCACTCCATTTCTAAACGATTTATTGAATCGCTCTATGTAAACGTTCTGAGTTGGCTTACCAGGTTGTATATATTTAAATTCAATTTGATTCATTTCACTCCACTCTTTAGACAGTTTTGCAATAAATTCAGGTTCATTATCCATTCCTATTTTTTTGGCTTTCCGTGCTTATTAATTAAGTGTTTCAATACCCAAACAACTCGACTACTTTTAATTGAATAGTCTGTTTCGATAAAAAGCACCTCCCTATTATAATCATCGATTACATTAGATGAACGGAACTTTCTACCATTTTCTAATAAATCATGAACAAAATCTATGCTCCAAGTATAATTGAAGGTTGTAGGTACTGCTAACGGCTCTTTAATCCATGCCGGTAGTCGCTTTTTGACTTTTCTTCTCAGTGGTAAACCGATTTGCTTATAAACTCTGTATAAGCGTTTGTGATTCATTGTATAACCGCTATTACCATGCGATTATAACACTTCCAAAACCCCTCTCTAGGATGATCTTGACTTAGTTGTGACAACTGATCAATCAGATGGCTGTCATCCTTAACAGACTTGTATTTTATGCTACTACGACTTGTCCGTAAGATACGGCACGCCTTTCTAGTACCGTTAGGATATAAAGTCTTAAGCTCTGTTACTATTTCTCTCTTATGGCAAGGCGCTAAAGCTTTTTTTCAATAATGTACTTTGCCATATCAAGCTCCAAAGCAAGATCAGTATACAATCGCTTCAACTTAGCATTTTCTTCTTCAAGCTTTTTTACTTTCTTCAGTTCACTTGCCTCCATACCGCTGGCGCCATTTATAAAAAGTCGCTTTTGATACGCCATGATCGCGGGCTATCGTGTCTACATCTTTGCCCAAATCAAATTCATTTAGAATCTTGGCTATTTGGGACGGGGAAAATTTACTCTTTCTCATATTACAGGTTTAAAATTAGAAATTCTAATTTTTATGTACTATTATTGGGGAAGCTTACACAATATCTTAGTCTACTCGAAATGAATAGAAAGGGATATATTAGAGACTGTCTGAAAATAGTGGCTATAAAAAAAATCATATACTTCGACATGGATGGGGTTCTTGTAGATTTTGGAAAGGAAATTGACAAATCAATTACTCACCTAAATAAAATAAAGGAAGAGCTCCTGTCTTCGGAAAACAATCTAAGGCTTGCCAATAAAAAACCGACGATCTAACCATTAGAAAATTGACTTATAACAATCCCACTATGGAGCAGATGTTTGATAATCTAGAGAACTAAGTGTGAATTAAATATTTATATATTTCCATGATTTAACAACTTAAAATTTATTAATTATGAAATATTTTGATTTTGAAGGATGGGATAAAGACAATAGTTCTTCCTTAAATTTAATTTTTGGCGACAAAGAAAGTCTTGAAGAATTCTCATCTCATGATTTCCTAGAACTCTTCGAAATTGACGAATTAGAGGATGAAGGCGAACTACAGAAATTTGAGTATCCGGAATATTTTTCAAGCGGCACGCTTATAAAAAATTCTAGCGAATTCCATCTCTTCTCATTCGATGGAAATTTAATAGAGCTCGAAGGTTTTCTCGATCGATTCAATGTAGACTTTGTTTGGCATTTCTCTAACAAGAATTTCAATCTAATCCACAACCACACTTTAGATGGAAACGACTTTGATGATGCTAAATCAAATTTTGGTGCAAGTGAAAAAACATCTCATCTTTTAATAACAAGAGTAGTCTCCTTCTAACTGTCAAAATGAAGGAAAAATTATAGTTATATTGTAAGGGCCCCCTATGTTGAAACTTTCAAAACCCCGTTATGTATTGAAAACCTAATTCCTTAAAACACAAGGCCTCGGCTGCAACTTTGAATAACAGGGGGAGCAATCAATGTAAAGGTCAGCAATTGCTGACCTTTTTTTGTTTACAATGAGTCACGCCACCTATATACTTTATTCTAAGAAAATCGATAAGTTCTACATCGGATACTCCTCAGATTTTTCTGAAAGACTTAAATACCACAACAACCCTCAAAAGAATCGGATATGGACAAAAAGAGGAATCCCTTGGGAAACGTTTCTTGTCATTAACGACCTGGATTCCTCAATGGCCAGAAAGATCGAGCACTACCTGAAAAGCATGAAATCAAGGAAATTCCTTATCGAGCTAAAAAATGATCCCCAAAAAATAAAAGCACTCATCAAAAGGCTTAATTAACCTCCGATCACGATACAAGGGGTATTATAAAGTCACGTAAGTACGGGTGGGAGCAAAAGCTGAACAGAAATGTTCAGCCTTTTTTGTTGTGTTTCTGTTTTTTGACTGAAAAAATTTCATGGTATATTTGACTATGCCTAAGTTAGACCGAACGTTTAGTACTTCAGGTAATCTTTTTCAAAAGAAGGAAGAGGTTATTCATTATTTAGGCATGAGCCAAGAAGAAATTGGAAAGGTTTTCGCTTATTTAAACAGTGTTTCCTTTAATTATGCGCTAGGTAATCCTCCCAAAATGGAAAAGGATGCATTTTCAATGCGTAAAAATTAGTCATGGGAAATATTTTTAATCCTGATTTTCGCGAATTCTTGTTGGCTCTGAATAAAAATGAAGTCAATTACGTCTTAGTAGGTGGATATTCTGTTATCTATCATGGATTCCCGAGAACAACAGGAGATTTAGATCTGTTTGTTGAAGTTTCAAAAAGCAATTACCAAAAATTGGTTCAAGCATTTGAACAATTTCAAATGCCTATTTTTGATATGACCGAAGATTCCTTTTTACATCAAACTGCAATTAATGTATATACATTTGGAAGGCCTCCTGTATGTATTGAAATTTTAAAAGAAATCTCCGGCTTTACTTTTCAAGAAATTAACAATAATGCGTTGAATACAGTATTTGAGCAAATACCAATGAAAGTGATTCATTTAAATGATTTAAAACGAAATAAGCAAATGAGTGGCCGTGCAAAAGATTTAAATGACTTGGAAAATCTTTCTAAATTATAAGTGTCTATACTTTATTATTTAATCATCGTTTACCTATTCAATCCCATGTAGATCATAGGGGTGAAATTACTTCTTACAATCCTACTGGATATACGTTCTAATTTATCAACCCTTTCATTACCTGTTTTAAAACGAAAAGCATCCTAAGCCAGTTTCCACTATCGTTGGTAGGGGGTGGATTTAAAAAAATGTCCAGAGGACATTTTTAGCGAAGGAGCGAGATGGCGCATAGGCAAAATAATAAAACCCGACACTTTCGTGTTGGGTTTTATGATTTATCTAAATCACACTTTAAGGAATTCAGCCTACCTTTTGGAAAGTTCAAACTTTCCAAAAGTTATACAGGCGCTCTTATTGCTTTCTGGTAATGATGACGACACCATTGGCACCCTTTGGTCCTACCTTCTCAATGGCACTTGCTCCTTTTAGCACATCTATGCTCATGATGTTATCCGTCTCAATCGTACCTAAATCGCCCTTATGTTCTGTTAATTTGCCATTGACATTAAAATAAATCAAAGGAACTTTTTTACCCTCGACTTCTTCTTCAACTTCAACGTATTTTAATGTTGGAGGATTATAAGGAAAGAAGTTGGTTTTCGACTTTGTTACTTTCAGCTTCCCTTCAACGAAATCTACCTCCTTTAATTTTTCAATCTGCTCCGGCTCCAACACTTTTTTGATCCCAATCAGGCTCATCATGCGCATTTTCTTCAGCTCTTTCTCCAAGGCCATCACCTTATCAAATTGTTGACTGACCTTTTTAGTATCGGGTTGATTCATGGCCACCAACGAATCCAGTAGTTCTTGCTCGTAGTCCAAGTCCCACTTCAAAGTTTGGAAAGCTCCTGCACTTTCGTTGTGGATTTTCTTAATGGCATCTGCCTGATTGGGTTTTAAGCCAATGGCCTGACGATGTTCCATTACTTTTTCCGCACTAAATAATTCCTTGCGAATGTCGCCTTGCGCCCAAAGGCCAACCGACATTAACATACACAATGCACTAATAACGATGATTTGTTTCATGTTCTTTTTAATTTGAGGTTAATAAAAAATCTGTTGGAGCTTCCCACACCGACATGGTGGAAGTCGCTTTAAGGCCCAATTCGGGCGTGTTGTCTTCATCTACCGAAAAGGTGATGACAATGGTGTCTTTATACAATTCTTCTTCTTTTTCGAACAGGCCCTGCCACCAGGCCAAGAGCACGAGAGAAGCGGCAATGGCCAGTACCATGTGAATGGGAAACTTGTATTGCCTTGGCTGCTCAAACTTTGGTATGGAGCGCTTAGCATCTTGCACTTTCATCTGTTCAAAAAAAGATTGTACTCCTTGGTCTTCATTCATGTCGTACCTCCTTGGTTAATAATTCCTTCAATTTGTCTTTTCCACGTTGGTAGTGGGTGCGCACCGAGCCCAACCCGATAGCCAGTATATCTGCTACTTCTGCAAGGGTATGTTGATGGTAAAAAACCAACAGCAACACTTCCCTTTGGCGCTGGGGTAGCTTCAAGAGCAGTTGCTCACAGTCTTGGTCGTTATGCACTTCCATTTCTTCCATGGGTAATTCGGCCGGCAATATGTGCATCAATTTTTCACCACGCAGATGCTCTAATGCCGTAAAGCGTATCACAGAAAAAAGCCAAGTTTTAAAAGCAGCCTCTCCTTTGTAGTGGGCTTGACCATCCCAAACCTTTAAATAAACGGTTTGCAGTACATCTTTAGCCCTTTCATCATCGAATCGGCAACATTGCCGAGCCCATAAAAAAGCATCACGATGTGTTTCTGTCAGCAACTGCTCCAACTTACTCTTCTTCATGTGCATAGGTAAGTGTCAATTTCGTTGAAATATATGACAAGCCTAGGTGTTTATTTTTACCAAAAAAAAAGCCCCAACACGGGGCTTTTCACAATCCAAAAAACAACAAAACTACATGCTGAACGCTAAAACAGTTGAGCCTTGGCATAATTGACATTTTGCCACGGCCCTCCATTGATACTTTCGATGCCTAAACCATTACAAAAATCGGTAGCCTGCCCACTTCTTGCTCCGCTTAAGCAGCAGAAGATAAGAGGGGTTTGCATCTTTTTTATTTCTTCAATGCGCTCAGTAATTTCATTGAGCGGAATATTTATGGCGCCCGTTACGCTACCGCCCATAAATTCTCCAGGCGTTCGGACGTCTATGATGCTTGCTCCATGATTGATATAGTCTGTTAATTCCATTCGTCTCTTTATTTCTTCATGCAAAGGAAAGACCTTCTCTACAGAAGTAATGTAACAGAGGTTACAACACAGCTTGATAAACCCTAGCATCTTTGTTGTATGAAAAACTTGTTCCATCATTCACCATTTCGAATGGCCCTGTTACTTTGCCTTACTCTAGGTATGGCTCCATTTGTGCCAGAACCACATCTTTGGGGAAAACTGAAGTGGTTGGCGGGAGGTGCAAAAGGCATGCAGGCCATGGATTACTTTGATGTGTTTTTGCATGGTGCCCCTTGGGTGTACTTGGTCTACGTAACAATCGGCTTCTTTTCTACAAGTCCATCTCTAGGAGACTCTAAGTCAAATACAATGCGCAAATAATAGCAGTTCAGTTTATTCGTTATCTTCGCACCATGTGGCGAAACATAGTCATTTTACTCAGCTTATCTCTATTTGTAGCTTGCACGGGTATTCAAAAAATAATTGCACCCGGAAAGGGCTTGGTGCGTGATGATGCTAACAAGCCCAACATTTCTCTGGGAAATGAAGAGATGGAGAACGACACCCTTCCTGATGCAAAATTGAAGGTAAAGAAAAATGAGTATTTCGGTGAAAAAACAAAAAAGGCTTTTAGTCGATCTGATTCTCGAACCTCTGAAGATTATCGCACTTTTCATGTGCTCCGCGAACCTCACCAGGTGGACACTTATGTAAGGGAGATATTTTATCACGACCTTGAGAGAGGTGCTGTTGTAGCCGTTGTTGGAAAAGGGCAAACCTTAGCAAATTTATTGCACGGACCCTATGAGCGTACAATTGATGAGGTAGTAGTAGCCAAAGGCATGTTTTACTATGGCATGAAACACGGAACGTGGCTCTACCAACGTAGGGATTCTACCCTATACGATAAAGAACATTACAACAAAGGTTGGTTGCGCGATGCTGAGATTACCTACTTTGATGCATCTACTAAAACAAAAATCAAAGAGGTAATTCCTTACCAATACGGCAAAAAAGAAGGGAATTATTATCGCTTTTACCCCAGTGGGAACATAGCCGTTCGAGGCCTCTATGAAAACGATTATAAAGTAGGCATATGGGAAGAATTTTATGACTTACCAGGCCTGCGTGGTATCAAAAAGGAAATTCAATATGCCAGACGTTTTTATGAATGGGACTTTGAACCTTTTATTAGACGCGAATGGGATCGCAATTACAAAGAGGTGTATACGTCTACAAAGCTGAATCAATAAAAGGCATCTTTAAAGTGCTCAACATCGCCTTTTCCTTTATGCAAATGAATGGCCAGCACATCAAAACGAATATCTCCTAACCACTCTTTTTCAATCAGATATTGTTCTGCTGCACGTAAAATAGCTTTTTGCTGATTTGGCGTAACAAAAGATTCTGGAGGGCCGAAGTACGTTTGCGATCTTGTTTTCACCTCAATAAAAACGAACAATCCATTATGCTGCGCAATGAGATCGATTTCTGATTGCTTGTAGCGCCAATTCTGGTCTAAAATTTCATATCCTTTTTGTTCTAAGAACTGTTTGGCGATCAATTCTCCTTTTTTACCAATCGTTTGCATGCAATAGAAGGTTTATCCTCTTAATTTAGGCATTAATTTAGAGTAAATTCAACTTTCAAGAAACCAAACCCATATGTTGCCAACCATCAACCCAACAGAAACCAACAGTTGGAAAGCATTAGTGAGCAAAGCTTCAGAAATGAAGCAAACGAATTTAAGGTCACTTTTCACTTCATCGCCACAGCGTTTCGAACAAAACTCCATTCAGTTCAAAGACATTTTAGTGGACTATTCGAAAAACCTGATAGATAAGGAGACGATGAAACTATTACAGCAATTGGCAGAGGACTGTCAATTGAAGGAGGCCATCGATGCTCTTTTTGCAGGAAAGAAAATCAATGCAACAGAAAACCGCGCTGTATTACATATGGCTTTGCGTAACCGTGGGAATCGCCCCTATTATAATGATGAAAAAGATGTAATGCCCGAAGTGAAAAAGGCATTGGAGCAGATGAAAAACTTTGCTGATAAGATAACCAAAGGTGAATGGATGGGCTACAGCGGACAACCCATCAAAAACATTGTGAATATCGGTATTGGAGGGTCAGATTTAGGTCCTGTAATGGTTACTGAATCCTTGAAGCCCTATGCCACCCACGGCATCACCCCTTATTTTGTTTCGAATGTAGATGGCACACATCTGGCGGAAGTACTTAATAAGGTAAGGGCGGAAGAAACACTATTCATGATTGCTTCGAAAACCTTCACCACACAAGAAACCATGACCAATGCGGAAAGTGCCAAAGCTTGGTTTTTAGCACAAGGAGGAAGTGAAGCAGGTGTAGCGAAACATTTTGTGGCTTTATCGACCAACACGGAGGGCGTAAAACGTTTTGGTATTGACCCCAAAAATATGTTTGTATTTTGGGACTGGGTAGGCGGCCGGTATTCGCTTTGGTCTTCTATTGGTCTGAGCATTGCCTGTACCATCGGTTTCGATCATTTTGAAGCCTTATTAGCAGGTGCTTATGACATGGATGAGCACCTTCGTGAAACACCATTTTCCGAAAATATTCCTGTTATTTTGGCCTTGATTGGCATTTGGTATGGAAATTTTATGGGAGCCGATTCAGAAGCTATTTTAGCTTACGACCAGTACATGCACCGTTTTGCTGCCTATTTTCAGCAAGGTAACATGGAAAGTAACGGCAAATCGGTCGATAGAAGCGGCAAACCTGTAGATTACCAAACAGGCCCTATTGTATGGGGTGAACCAGGCACCAACGGACAGCATGCCTTTTACCAACTCATTCACCAAGGTACCAAGCTTATTCCATGCGATTTCTTAGCACCTGCCATCACACACAATCCATTGAGCGACCATCACAACAAGTTACTCTCCAATTTTTTTGCTCAGACAGAAGCCCTTATGAATGGCAAAAGCCAAGAAGAAGTAGTAGCTGAGTTAAAGGCGAAAGGAGTTTCGCACGATGAAATACTCACATTAGCGCCTTTCAAGGCGTTTACAGGAAATAAACCTAGCAACAGCATACTTTTTAAAAAACTAACCCCCAGTACCCTGGGCAGCTTAATTGCCATGTATGAACACAAGATCTTCGTACAAGGCATCCTTTGGAACATCTACAGCTTTGATCAATGGGGTGTGGAGCTTGGCAAGGTCTTGGCAAAAAAAATCCTTCCAGAATTGGAAAACAACGATACGGTTGCCACTCATGACAGCTCCACCAATGGCTTAATCAATACCTACAAAAAATTCAGAAAAAATGCATAAACGTTACCTCTACCCGCTCAAATTCGACCCCCAATACATGGAAAAAATCTGGGGCGGGCATAAAATTCAAAATTACCTGGGAAAGGACATTGGTGATTTGGCCAATTGTGGTGAAACCTGGGAGATTTCTGGGGTAAAAGATCACTTAAGCAAAGTTTCAGCCGGTGTACTTCAAGGTAGCACACTTCCCGATTTAATGGAAGAATTTGGGGCAGATTTGGTAGGCCAACAAGTAGCCGACCAGTACGGTACTGAATTTCCGTTGTTGGTGAAATTCATAGATGCTGCTGAAGACCTTTCCATTCAGGTGCACCCTAATGACGCATTAGCCAAAAAAAGACATGGTTGCTTAGGAAAGTCCGAAATGTGGTATGTGTTTCAGGCAGACGAAGGGTCAAAGCTCATTTCGGGCTTCAAGAAAAACACCAACAAAGAGGAGTATTTAGAATATTTGGCCAAAGACCAAATCACTCACCTCTTAAACGAGGAAGAGGTACAGGCCGGAGACTGTTTTTACCTACCGGCAGGAAGGGTGCATACCATAGGAAAAGGTTTACTCTTGGCCGAGATTCAACAATCATCGGACATTACTTATCGCATTTACGACTTTGACCGCGAAGATGGCCAAGGAAACAAAAGGGAACTGCACACGGAAGACGCATTGGATGCTATAGATTTTCGTGGACACAAAGAATATAAAACACGATATACCCATTCTATGAATGAAGTGGTGCCCTTGGTACAATCCGAATATTTTCAAACCAATTTACTCGAATACAGTACCGGAGCCATCAGAGAACACTACGAATGCGACTCATTTGTCATTTACACCTGTTTTGAAGGAGATGCTGAAATCATTGCAGAAGGACACATCACCAAAATACAAAAGGGTGAAGCCGTTTTGTTACCTCAAAAATTTAAACAAGTACATCTAAAATCAAAATTAGGCTTCAAAATGTTGGAAACTTACATACCTTAAACTACTTTTACGTTATGGCTGGAAAGAAAAACATGAAAAAGTTTTTTGCCACTTTTCTTAATGAGAAAGACAATACGGTAACGCGAGATGAATTTATGGCGCGTAATCAGGTTTCTGCACAACGAAAGGCTAACCGTAAAGTAAAAAAATACATAAAAGTATTGACGGTAGATGAACTTGTTGAAGAAAATAAAGGCAAAAGCAAAAAGGCTTAGCATATTAGAATGCATATGAGCCCAAATGCTGAACTTTGAAGTATGCAGAACAGAAAAGTAAAAGTAATCGATCTGAAAAAGATCGATTATAAGGTAGCGTGGGACTATCAAGAAGAAGTATTTAAGGCTTCTGTTGATCGTAAAATCGAAAACCGGAAAAACCCGGATAAAGAACAAAAACCTACGGAAAACTATCTTCTTTTTTGTGAGCATCCTCACGTCTTTACATTAGGAAAAAGTGGATCAATAAACAATCTGCTCCTCTCAGAAGAGGAGTTACACGAAAAATCTGCTCAATTCTATCGCATCAATCGCGGTGGTGATATCACTTATCATGGACCGGGACAGGTAGTGGTATATCCTATTTTAGACCTAGAAAATTTTTTCACGGATATCCATAAATACCTGCGACTGCTCGAAGAAGCTGTCATCCTTACCATGGCAGACTATGGTTTAGATGCAGGCAGAATAGATGGTCTAACGGGGGTTTGGCTCGGTCACGGTGTCGGTGCGTCCAACCCGCGGAAAATTTGTGCTATGGGTGTAAAGTCAAGTCGCTGGGTAACCATGCATGGTATAGCACTCAATGTCAATACAGACCTCAACTACTTCAACCATATTGTGCCTTGTGGAATTGACGATAAAGCAGTTACTTCTATGCAAGTCGAATTACAAAAGGACGTTTCGTTTACCGCTGTACAAGCCACCTTGCTTCAGCACATTGCTTCCGTTTTCGATATGCAATTGATCACCGATGAAAGCTAATAGACAATCACTCTTCTTCTTACCGATAATCCTTCTCATTGCTGCCTTTTATCTTTACCCTACAAATGAGCGTAGTTTCATACAGATTGCCGTTCACGAAAAGCATCGAGGCGTCTGCTGGGTAGGCGGTCCTTCTATGGTTGATGACACAGATCTTCAGCAATTGGCAGAAAAAAATGTCAACTGGATTTCTCAAACGCCTTTTGGCTGGCAAAGTGGGCACGACAACCCAGAGATTCGGAACAACCACGGTTTGAACGATCGGGTTTGGTGGGGAGAAAGCCACGATGGGCTACGAAAAACGACGCGCATGGCAAAAGCATTGGGTATCAAAACCATTCTAAAACCCCACATTTGGCTGCGAGATCCAGAGGGGAAATGGAGAGGAGAAATCCGAATGAACACAGAAGAAGATTGGCGAAAATGGTTTGCAGACTATGAAGAATTCATCATTCACTACGCTCGTCTCGCAGAGGAGGAGGGCATGGAGATGTTCTGCATAGGCACAGAACTGCATAACACTTGCCTAGACCGGGAAGAAGATTGGAGACAATTGATTGAAAAAATCAGGAATGTTTATTCCGGTGAGTTAACTTACGCAGCTAATTTTGCCGACGAGTACGAAGACGTTCCATTTTGGGACGCTTTGGATTATATTGGTGTGCAAGGTTATTTTCAAGTTTCAGACGACGAACAGCCCCGATTGGAGGATGTAAAAATGGCCTGGAAAACACACCTGGAAGTTTTGCAGGATTTTTCCAACCTACACCAAAAACCCATCCTTTTTACTGAGATTGGTTATAAGAGCACCAAAGATGCCGGTATTAGCCCTTGGGCATGGCCAGAAAGACTTACTGATGAAGAAAGAAAGCAAATCTTTTCTGAAGAAACACAAGCAACGCTTTATCAAGCCATGATGGAAGAAACCATGAATGCACCTTTTGTAGCAGGTATTCATTTGTGGAAATGGTATCCCAAATATGGCCAACTTAGGGCAGGAAGAAGGAGGAACAGCACGCTATTCAACATAGACTTTACTCCTCAAGGCAAACAAGCAGAAGCCGTTATGAGCAAATATTTCGGCCTATTTAAAAACTAAACTTTTCCGATTGACCCGTGAAAAAAGACATTGAAATACCTGAAGTTACTGGAGTAAAAGTGGCAGTAGCCAAGTCTCTAGATCAAAACGGAGAAAGTGAATGGCGCGCCTACCTGATCAACGAAAACCTCATCGACTTAGAACAAGTGATGATTACAACCAAAGGGTATGAAAAAGCAGATGGCAGCGGACGCAAAACCTCGATTCTTCGTCATGTCATTCAAGGTGTGGCACCGCAGAGTTATGCCATAATTGAAAGGGTTCAGCCCACTACCTTTGGCTTTTATAATGAGTTCTGGGTAAGCTTTTACATTTTAAATGAGCTTTTTGACAAGAAGTTTGTCCTCCCACCCTTCCTAGAGTTTGATGTAGAAATCATTGATACCCTGGAGCTACCTGGCAAGCTGGCACATTGATTTTATGTATTTTCTTTGTACTTTGGGTTGAACAAATGTACATCTTATGAATCCCTCAGCCCTAAAGAACATTCTTTTTCTTGACATTGAAACTGTGGCTCAAACGCACCATTTCAATGAATTAAGTGAAAACCGTCAGGCTTTGTGGGCCAAGAAAAGCTCCTTTTTAAAAGGGGCTGAGCAACTAAGCCCAGAGCAACTTTATGAGCGAGCAGGGATTTACTCCGAATTTGGCAAAATCGTAGTGATTGCCGTGGGCTATTTCGCCAAGACAGGAGATGCGCAGGAATTCAGAATCAGTTCTTTTGCCAATAACGATGAAAAGGCATTGCTTGAAGATTTTAATGCCATGATTGACAAGTATTTCAATCGACCGGAGGTTCGATTTTGTGCACATAATGGCAAAGAATTTGATTTTCCTTACATGGCCCGAAGAATGGTCATCAACGGCATTGCGCTACCTGAAGCCCTGCAAATGTCAGGTAAAAAACCTTGGGAAATCAAACATTTAGACACCCTCGAGATGTGGAAATTCGGGGACTATAAACACTTTACCTCATTAGACTTGTTGGCAGATATTTTCGGACTCAAAAGCAGCAAAGACGATATTGATGGCAGTCAGGTCAATGCCGTTTATTACGAAGAAAATGACCTCGAACGCATAGACCGTTACTGCCAAAAAGATGTAGCGGTTCTGGCACAGGTATTTTTAAAGTTAACCCAATTGCCAGACCTAAAAACAGAAGATATTCGGTGGGTCAATACCTGATGGAAAGGAAACACTCAAACGTTTGCACAGCATTCTTTGGGCCATGTAAATCATGAGACTTTAGAAATCTATATCTTTGATAAGACACTTTACCTATGGCAGAGCAAATTAAAAAAATTGGCGTTTTAACTTCGGGAGGTGACGCACCCGGCATGAATGCAGCCGTTCGGGCGGTGGTACGCGCCTGTATTTTTTACGATATTGATGTCTTTGGCATCTATAAAGGTTATGATGGGCTCATTCGAGATACCGTAGAACAACTTTATGTGCGTTCGGTCTCCAATATTTTGAGCCGTGGAGGCACGGTTTTGCTTTCTGCCAGAAGTGATGAATTCAGAACACCGGAAGGCCGAAAGAAGGCCTTCAACACCTTCCGTAAACATGGTTTAGATGCTTTGGTGGTGATTGGTGGTGATGGCTCCTTTACAGGTGCCAGTATCTTCAGTGAAGAATTTGATGTTCCCGTCATCGGCATTCCCGGCACCATTGACAACGATTTAGCGGGTACGGATTTTACCATTGGTTTCGACACGGCCTGCAATACGGCAAGAGAGGCCATTGACAAAATTCGAGACACGGCCTCCTCGCACGACCGTTTGTTTTTCGTAGAGGTGATGGGCAGAGACGCAGGTTTTATTGCGCTCAATGCAGCCATTGGCGGTGGTGCGGTGGCCATGATTGTACCTGAGCACAACTGGAGCCTGGAGGGTTTGATCAAGCGATTGAGAAAAGGGGCAGCCAATCAAAAAGCTTCTAATGTAGTGATTGTCGCTGAAGGTTGCCACCTAGGCAATGCCTATGCCATTGCAGAGCAGGTAAAAGACAAGCTAGATTACTTCGATATCCGCGTTTCTGTGCTGGGTCATTTGCAACGAGGCGGTTCACCTACGACACTCGACCGTGTACTGGCCAGCAGAATGGGGGTAGCGGCTGTAGAAGGACTTATTAACGGAGAATCCAAGGTGATGGTGGGTGTGATGAACAATCAGGTGATCTATACGCCTATTCATGAAGCCATTAAAACCGTGAAAAAACTAGATGATGAGGAGTTCCGCATTGCGAAAATTCTTTCGATTTAGAACAAAAAAAACATCTCCCGAGAAGAGAGATGCTTTAATTATACTTTAAGGGTTGTTCAATTACGCCCTATCGCATTCAATTCCTCAAAGGCCCTTTCCAGTCTTTTAACAACCGACTCTTCCCCTTTTCGCAACCAAGCACGTGGGTCGTAGTGCTTTTTATTGGGAGAATCTTCCCCATCGGGGTTTCCAATTTGGCTTTGCAGGTAGCCTTCTTTGCCTTGATAATATTCACGAACACCATCCCACATGGCCCATTGTACGTCTGTATCAATGTTCATTTTGATGGAACCATAAGAAGTAGCTTCCTTGATTTTTTCAGGTTCTGAACCGGAGCCTCCGTGGAACACAAAATATACAGGCTTTTCTTCCGTGCCGTATTTTTCTTGAATGTATGCTTGCGAGTTTTTCAAGATATCGGGGCGCAGTTCTACATTACCTGGCTTGTACACGCCATGTACATTGCCAAAAGAAGCAGCTACGGTAAAAATATCACCTGCTTTTCTCAAAGCATCCCAAGCTGCTGCCACCTCTTCTGGCTGTGTATAAAGGCGAGAAGAATCGACATCGGTATTATCTACTCCATCTTCTTCCCCACCTGTAATACCCAATTCAATTTCTATACCCATTTGCAAGGCATCCATTTTTTTCAAGTACTCAGTACTGATGGCAATATTTTCTTCTAGGGTCTCCTCAGAAAGATCGAGCATGTGTGTTGAGAACAAAGGTTGGCCGTTTTGCTCGTAATAGGTTTTTCCAGCCGCCAGCAAACCATCTATCCATGGCAAAAGTTTTTTAGCCGCGTGGTCGGTGTGAAGGATTACGGGAACATCGTAGTGTTGGGCCATTAGGTGCACATGCATGGCTCCGGAAACAGCGCCTTGAATGGCTGCATTCTGATTGTCGTTCGATAAAGACTTGCCAGCATAGAAAGCAGCACCTCCATTTGAAAATTGTATAATGACTGGTGAATTGACCTTTTTCGCTGTTTCTAATACAGCATTGATGCTATTGGTGCCAATAACATTGATCGCTGGCAAAGCAAACTCATTTGCCTTGGCATAGGCCAGGCAGTCTTTGAGTTCCTGCCCGTACAATACACCCCCTCTAAATTTTCCCATAATTGATTTTTGATTTGAAGTTGATTTTTGATTTCGAATTTAAAGGTAATTCCTTAATTCCGCACATGAAATGCTACAAAACACTTATGATGCAAAGGATTGCGCTACAAGAAAGTAAATTATGATAGAAATGGAGGAAATTACTGACAGGGGCACTCGCAAACAGAAAAATGCAGATAGGGCTACAAACCTACTGTAATAAAATTGTCTTAAACACATAGGGTAAATACCTTGGCATCGGCAGTATATTATTCTAAGCAAAGGATTGAAACGGCTTGAATTTCCGTAAATCGAGGGAAATATATTTTTTAAAAATATTTGGTTTAGCGTAGCTTTACCCGAAGAATGATGCGTTATTGAAAACAACTGCCAAACGAAAACGCCATCTACACTCATGAAGAAAGGACAAGTAACCATTAAAGATATTGCCAAAGAGCTGAATGTTTCTTGTTCTACAGTATCTCGAGCGCTCAAAGATTTCCCCGGCATTAGCCCTGCCACTAAGCAAGCGGTCAAAGACTTAGCTAAAAAATACAACTACCGACCCAACGCCATTGCATTGAGCTTGCGCAGCCAAAAGACGAATATCATCGGAGTAATCATTCCGGAAACCGTACACTTCTTTTTCTCTACAGTGATCAGTGGAATTGAAGATGAGGCCATGAAAGAAGGCTACAACGTAATGATTTGCCAGTCGAATGAGAACTATGAGCGTGAAGCTGACAGTATTGATGCTTTGATGCGCTCACGGGTGGACGGGATTTTGGTCTGTATTTCTCGAGAAACAGACGACCTGGCCCATTTACAACGGGTAGTAGATGATGGTATTCCGATGGCTTTTTTCGATCGATTGGTAGAAGGTATGAATGCCTCCAGTGTAATTATCGACGACTACGAAGGAGCTTACGAAGCCGTAGAACATTTAATTACCCAAGGGTGTAAACAGATTGTACACCTTTCTGGCCCCGATAATTTATTTATTGGTCGCAAACGCAAAGAGGGTTATGTTTCTGCTTTGGAAGATCATCAAATTACCTTAGATGAGCGCTATGTAGTTGAATGCCGGCAAGGCACAAAAGAAGAGGCTGAATCAGCCATGCAAGGTTTATTAGATTTGAACATACCCATCGATGGCGTTTTTGCCAGTAACGATATGGCAGCATTAGGCGCTTTGAAGGTCATCAAAAAAGCAGGGCTTCAAGTACCAGAGGACATAGCCATCATTGGTTTTAGCGACTGGCAATTTTCAGCCTTGGTTGATCCAGCCCTGTCGAGTGTAGCACAACCGGGCTACGAAATGGGGAAATCTGTCGCGCGATTGATGTTCAACGAAATCGAACAAAAAGAAAAAATAAGGAGCGAAGTCATCATTTTAGATACCCAGCTTATTGTCAGAGAATCTTCGAATAAGAGGAAAGCACCGGTAAACCTAGCGCCTTCTGCAAACGATTGATGGCTGTTTTTTACTCCATCGCTTATATTTGGGTGAAATTTTAAGCTATTTTCACCTTGAACATCTTTCAAAAACTTGACTTAATTGAATAGCGAATGAATTTCCAGCACGAAAGTATCGGCCCTATTACTTCTTTGGCAACCACCCCAAACGGCTGTAAAGGCACGGCTGAAGACAAGTATTTTCAATTGACATTTTACAACGAAAAAATTGTTCGGGTACAGATCAGCCGCTCTGAGCAATTTGAGGATTACCCTTACTCCGTCATTTTAGCTCCGCAAGAACTCAATTACCTGGTTAAGGAAACAGAAAGAGCACATCATTTCAACAGTGAAGCTGTCCAGCTCACCATCCAAAAAAACCCCTTTCGCCTCAGCTTTTCCAATCATAAGGGTGAACTTTTAAATGCCGATGATCCTGATTTTGGCATTAGCTGGATGGGCTTTGAAGTAACCAATTACAAACAATTGGCCAGTGATGAAATCTTTTTGGGTATGGGTGAAAAAGGCGGGGGACTCAACAGGCGAGGCCGCTCTTTCGACAACTGGAATACAGATGCTTTTGGTTTCAACAACGACACTGATCCACTCTATGTTTCCACGCCCTTTTACATTGGCGTGCGCGAAGGCCGTCCTTACGGCATCTTTTTAGACAATACCTACAAAACCCATTTCAACTTCGGTGCCTCCAACAACGACCGTTTTAGCTACTTCAGCGCAGAAGCAGGCGACCTCAATTATTATTTTATTCAAGGCGACACCGTGGGGGAAGTCATTCAACAATATGCTCTGCTTACGGGAACTTCCCATCTGCCCCCAAAATGGAGCTTGGGATTCCAGCAATGCCGTTTTAGCTACTACCCCGACTACGAGGTACACCAGGTGGCCAATACTTTTCGCGATAAACAAATTCCTGCCGATGTCATCTACCTAGATATTCATTACATGAAAGACTACATGGCCTTCACCTTCGACAACGACCGCTTTCCCAATCCGAAAGGACTGGTGGAAAAACTGGAAGCTCAAGGGTTTAAGGTCGTTATCATTTTAGACCCTGGCATTGCCACCAAGCCCGGTTACGGCACCTACGAACGCGGGGTGGAGGAAGATGTTTTTGTGAAATACCCAGATGGCAGCCCTTATGAAGCCAGCGTTTGGCCGGGAAACAGTCATTTCACAGATTTCACCCTACCCAAGGGTAGGCATTGGTGGACAAATGAATTAAAGTTCTATACCGACTTAGGCATTGAAGGCTTTTGGAACGACATGAATGAGCCGGCATGCTGGGGACAAGACATCCCTCACCTACTCAATTTCTCCTATGAAGG
Source organism: Roseivirga sp. (assembly GCA_018402485.1). Classification (GTDB taxonomy): domain Bacteria; phylum Bacteroidota; class Bacteroidia; order Cytophagales; family Cyclobacteriaceae; genus Roseivirga. The sequence continues at coordinate 367,772 of JAGYIY010000001.1, forward strand.
CCAAAATGTATCTCATAAAAAAGCCAGAAATGCCTATGGCTTTCAGATGGTGCGAGCCACTTTCGAAGGAGCACAAAAGCAATTGAACAACAAACGGCCTTTTGCCCTAACGCGCTCCGGTTTTTCGGGTGTGCAGCGTTACTCTGCCGTATGGACTGGCGACAATGTGGCGGGTGACGATCACATGTTGTTGGGTGTTCGTTTGGTCAATAGCCTTGGTCTGGCTGGAGTACCCGTAGCTGGTTACGATGTGGGAGGCTTTGTTGAAGAGTCTTCACCTCGATTGTTTGCACGCTGGCTGGCCGTGGCTACTTTTGCCCCCTTCTTCCGTGTACACAGTATGGTGAACGTGCGCGATTCAGAACCCTGGGCCTACGGAGAAGAGGTAGAAGAAATTGCAAGAAATTACATTGGCTTGAGGTATCAACTCATGCCCTACCTCTATAGCTTGTTCTACGTAGCACATGCCGAAGGCCTGCCCATTAACCGATCGCTGGCCATTGACTATGTGAACGATCCTCATATTTTTGGGGGCAATGCCGAAAATGAATTTACACTTGGCGAATGGCTTTTGGTTTGCCCTACCACGAGTCAGCAGGAATATGCTAAAATTTACTTGCCGAAAGGAGATTGGTACCATTTTTTCTCCGATGAAAAATTCAAAGGACAACAACACCATATTGTAGAAACAGGTTTGGAAGACTTGCCTGTCTTTGCCAAAGGTGGCGCCATGATTCCGCTTCAGAATGTGACCCAGAATACGCAAGAAGCAACAGATGGTGTGCTCAAACTACATGTGTATTATGGAGACACCGAATCGCATCAGGTGTATTATGAAGACGATGGGAGTACTTATGATTTCCAGCAAGGCAGTTATTATTTAAGGAACCTCAATTTCAGCGCTTCCAAAAAACAATTACAGGTAGCGCCCAAAACAGGTAGCTATACATCTGCCTTCGAAAAGGTAAAAATCTACCTACATGGCTTTCGCCAGGAGACATTTGAAATCAACGGCAATTCCGTAAATTTAAACACCGAAAACTTGCGACTGATACAGCCAGTAACTGAATTCGACCCGCTGCCCCAGCGCATGAAAAGAGATTATGAAATCAAAGGAATCAAAACCATTGAAACACCATGGACAGACAAAGCAATTATACTAAAATGGAAATAAAAAAACGTAAATTAGGATGGATGGCCATCGCTATGTTAGCCATTGTATGGAGCTGTGGAAGTAGTCCGGAGGAAACCAAAACTGAGACCATTCCTTCTGAGGTAACCCACCCTGAGTGGAGTAAAAATGCTGTGATTTATGAAGCCAATATCCGTCAGCATACAGAAGAAGGTACTTTTTCAGCTTTTGCGAAGGATGTACCCAGGCTCAAAAAAATGGGTATTGACATCATTTGGCTGATGCCCATTCACCCGATTGGTGAGGAGAACCGCAAAGGAGAACTGGGCAGTTACTATGCGGTGAAAGATTACAAGGCCATTAATCCGGAATTTGGAACGGAAGAAGACTTTCAAGCCTTGGTGAATACCATTCATGAAAACGATATGAAGGTGATTATTGATTGGGTAGCCAACCATACTGCGTGGGACCATGTATGGACAAAAAGCCACCCAGAATATTACACTTTAACCGAAGACGGTAGTTTTACGCCTCCGGTAGCCGATTGGGAAGATGTCATTGACCTGAATTTTGACAATATGGAATTGCGCAAAGACATGCTCGATGCCATGACCTACTGGGTATCTGAATTCGACATTGACGGTTATCGCTGCGATGTGGCAGAAATGGTGCCTGCCGATTTTTGGGTGAATGTGCGGGAAACACTAGGCACCATCAAACCCGTATTCATGCTCGCAGAAGGTGAAGCGCCAGAGCTGCATAAAAAAGCTTTCGACATGACTTACTCATGGGAATTGATGCATTTGATGCGAGAAGTGGCAAAGGGTGAAAAAACCCCAAAGGCCATCAAAGACATGTACACCAAAGATTTTGCCCGCTACCCCGAAGGCCATTACAAAATGAACATCATTACCAACCACGATGAAAACTCATGGAATGGTACAGCCGATGAATTTTTTGGTGAAGCGCAAGAAGCTTGGTTTGTGTTTGCAGCCACTACCTATGGCATGCCTTTGGTGTATTCTGGACAAGAAGCCAATAACACCAAGCGATTGGCCTTTTTTGAAAAAGACCCCATCGATTGGTCGGGAGGTTATGTATTTAATTTCCTATACAAAGCATTATTCGACCTAAAAACAAGTAACCCAGCCTTATGGAATGGTGAATTTGGGGGTACGCTGGAGTGGATACCTACTTCAGCAGATGATAAAGTACTCGTTTTTAAAAGGGTAAAAGAGAAGAATGAAGTATTGGTAATGATCAATATTTCTGATGAGCCGGTAAGCTTTCAATTAGACCGCGAATACCCCACCATGCAACGTGTGTTTGGCGGAGGTATTTTTACGGTATCGAAAGAACAGCAACTTGCTCCTTTTCGCTATAACGTTTTTGCAAAATAACCTCAAGTGAAAATCAAACCTCAGCTTAGCTTCGCCCAAATCTGGAACATGAGTTTCGGGTTTTTGGGTATTCAAATGGGTTTTGCACTACAAAACGCCAATACCAGTCGTATTTTCGAAACCCTTGGTGGCAACCCCGAAAACTTGGCCATTTATTGGCTGGCAGCTCCCGTTACAGGGTTAATCGTTCAACCCATTGTGGGTTATTACTCCGATCGCACTTGGAGCCCACGTTGGGGAAGACGCAGGCCTTTCTTTGCCCTGGGTGCGATACTTGCGAGTTTGGCCCTATTGGCCATGCCCAATTCGCCTAGTCTATGGATAGCTGTGGGGGTATTGTGGATTATGGATGCTTCCATTAACATTACCATGGAGCCATTCCGCGCCTTTGTGGGCGACCTGCTTCCCGATGAACAACGTACCAAAGGTTTTGCCATGCAAAGCTTTTTTATTGGCATAGGCGCTTTGCTGGCCTCCTTTCTGCCTTGGATTTTTGCCAATTGGCTCAATATTCCAAATACGGCACAAGAAGGTGAAATTCCGCCTTCGGTAAAATACTCCTTTTACATCGGAGCGGGGTTTTACCTCATCACCGTTTTGTGGACTGTACTGAGCACCAAAGAATACCCCCCAGAAGCCAATGAAAACCATAACCTTCCGGCCGTGCAACCAGAAGAATCTCAGGCCTATGCCCAAAAGTTCCGTAAAGTGGGAGGCCTACTGAGTATGCTCGGGCTGGTCTTTTCCGCTGTGGTACTGTATGCAGAACTTGACCCCAAGCTACATGTTTTGGGGGGTGGCTTGCTGTTTTTTGGATTGATGCATGAGCTAGGCAGTTGGTTGGCCAGAAGTGGACACCATTCTGCACCCCTTCTTCACATTGTCAAAGATTTTAACAGCATGCCAAAAACCATGGTGCAGTTGGCCATTGTACAGTTTTTCTCTTGGTTTGCCCTTTTCTCCATGTGGATTTATGCCACCCCTGCCATTACTTCGCATGTGTATGCCGCTACAGACACCACTTCAAAGCTGTACAATGAAGGTGCAGATATGGTAAGCAACTTATTTGGAGGTTACAATGGGATTGCCGCATTGGCTGCCATATTCATTCCTATGTTGGCGAAAAAAACCAACCGAAAAATTACCCATTTGGTTGCCCTGTGTTTGGGCGGTTTGGGGCTTATCTCCATTTACTTTATCAGTGAACCCGCTTGGTTGTGGCTGAGCATGGTAGGTGTGGGCATTGCTTGGGCCAGTATCTTATCGGTGCCCTACGCCATTCTTTCCGGTGCCCTGCCTTCGGAAAAAATGGGGTATTACATGGGCGTGTTTAATTTCTTTATTGTGATTCCTCAGATTGTGGCCGCCTCTATTCTTGGCTTTATTTTAAACACTTTTTTCGAAGACCAGACCATTATGATTCTGGTCGTAGGAGGTGTAGCCATGATTATCTCGGGCTTTTTATGCTTGTGGGTAGAGGATACACAGTAAGAAAGACTTACCATTATGCTCAGCTCATTCAGTGGTCATCTTGGGGAGCAATCAAGGCCATGCCATTTTCAATTTTTGCCTGAATTTATTTTTGTCGTTATCCTTAGAAAAGGCTAGCTTTTCTCCAAAATGTGTTTTCCATGGCTTAAGGGTATTTTGTGCTTGTTTTAATAGGTCTCTTTTTTATTGGTTTTATTGCAGGCAGCCTAAACACCCTGGCCGGTGGTGGCTCATTGCTGAGTTTACCTATCCTGATATTTTTAGGCCTTCCTGCCCCTGTGGCCAATGCCACCAATCGCATTGCCATCTTTTTACAAAATATCTTTTCTGTCAGTGGTTTTTACAGCAAAGGCGTGGTGGTGTATCCATTCAATGTGTGGATGGGCATATCTGCTTTCTTGGGCTGTATCATTGGCGCAAGTATGGCGGTCGATATAAGTGAAGAATTATTCAATACCATTTTAGGGATAGTCATTGTCAGTGCAGTGATTTACATGGCGATTAACCCCATGAAATACATTAACAAAAAAGAAGATACCAGTAAAAAAGCCACCATTACCTCGGTTATCATTTTTTTCTTTATCGGTATATATGGCGGCTTTATCCAGGCAGGGGTAGGTTACCTTGTAATCATGGCACTTACCCTAGTGAATGGTTTTAGTTTGGTAAAAACCAATAGCATCAAAGTTTTTGTGGCCTTAACCTACACATTGATGGCCTTAGGTATTTTCATTTACCACGGTTTGGTGAATTGGGAATACGGTATTCCGTTGGCCTTGGGGAATGCTACGGGTGGTTGGCTCTCAAGCCGCTGGAGTGTAAACAAAGGCGACAAGTGGATAAGGTATTTTGTTATGATTACTGCCACCGCCTTTGCGATCAAACTATTTTTCTACTCATCTTGATCTTAAATGTAAAACAAGAAGGTCGAAAATACTTTCAAGGAGCACAATGAAGAGAAGAGTAGAAGCGAAAAATAGCATACAAGCCCTTTTGGCCATTCAATGGGCATCATACTTTTTTATGAAGTCCTTTATGCCATAAGCTCGGGCTTCGATGGTAAACAGCTAGCAAGACAAAGGATTTTCTCCTTCTACCCATTATCCTTAGGCAGCTACTTTTGCCTTTGAATAAGCTTTGGCTCTTTTTCTATTGGTGATAAAAATACCTAAAAGAATGGCCGTAATCCCAATGATCTGTCCTAGAATCAATACTTCTCCGTCGAGTATCCCCCAAGTGAGCGCAACAATAGGAATCAAGTACGTAACTGTACTTGTAAAGATAGGCGTTGTCAACTGCACCAATTTATTGAAAATGACCAAGGCAATGGCGGTACTCATAACGCCCAATAAGACTATGTAACCCAAAGCTTCCCAACTCCCCTCTGCGGTGGCGAGCTTCACTGTAAAATCTGTTCCTACCAGCAAATACATGCCCGCAAAAGGCCCAACTAAAAGTATGCTCACACTCGTAATCACCAATGGGCTCAGGTGCGCTAATTTGAACTTGATAATGTTCAAATTGATACCATACATGGCCGTGGCCAGAACAATGAATAAGGCATAAAAATTAAACTCAGCCAACTGCCCACCGCTTCCTGCCATTAAGAGTACGGTTGTACCAACAAAGGCCAATGCTATTCCCCAGTAGTTTCCTTTCGTAAATTTCTGCCCAAAAAATACAGCTCCAATAACCAACGTGAAGATGGGTGTAAGACCGTTCATGACGCCTGTAATGCCACTATCGAGCCGCGTTTGCCCGATGGCGAATAAAAAAGCCGGGCAAAAAGTACCGACCATACCGATCAAAAAAAGCAATTTTACATTTTCAGTACTCAATTTTCTGAGACGTGAAATGCTTACCGGAACTAAAAACAAACAAGCTGATAAAATACGAATGGCTCCTACCTCTCCCGGAGCATACACCAAAAGCCCTTTTTTAATTAAAATAAAGCTACTCCCCCAAATTAAGGAAAGCAAAATCAACAATAGCCAGGGCAGCACTTTGGGGTTTTTCATATGCGCTTATCTTCTCAAACTTCTTATTTCACAACATGTAAAAAAGACGTGCGTAAATGTAGCCGAAATCTATGGAAATGAACGGTTGAAAAACTGGTTTTTCTTTGTAAGTAGCTATACCAAAGCATAGGCATCTTCAAACACCGACCCAATTTCTTCCAGCGTTTCAAAGAGTTCATCCGGTTGATCAGATTCGACCAAACGCGTACGGTAAGGTTTGAAATTTGAAACACCTCTGAAGTAATTGGTATAGTGCCTGCGCATCTCGAAAATACCTTGGCGCTCTCCTTTCCACTCCAATGAAAAAGCCAAATGACGTTTGGCTACCTGCACTCGCTCCGCCATGTCGGGCGGTGGCAGGTGCTCTCCGGTGTTCATAAAATGTTTAATCTCGTTGAAAATCCATGGGTAACCAATGGCAGCACGGCCAATCATGATGCCGTCAATCCCATAACGATCTCGGTATTCCAAAGCTTTCTCGGGACTGTCGATGTCTCCATTACCAAATATGGGGATGTGAATGTCGGGGTGATTTTTTACCTCTGCAATTTTCGTCCAGTCGGCTTCTCCTTTGTACATCTGCTTGCGTGTGCGACCATGTATGGTCAAGGCTTGAATGCCTACATCTTGTAATCTTTTGGCCACCTCCACTATGCGAATGGTGCTATCATCCCAGCCCAAACGGGTTTTTACCGTCACGGGTAAACTCACTTGCTTGACAATTTCAGCAGTCATCTGCTGCATCTTGGGAATATCGAGCAAAATACCGGCGCCCGCCCCTTTACAAGCTACTTTTTTTACAGGGCATCCATAATTAATGTCTATGATTTCAGGTTGAGCCTCTTCAGCAATAGAGGCAGCTTGGCGCATAGATTCAATTTTATCGCCAAAAATCTGAATTCCAATGGGGCGCTCGTAATCATAAATATCAAGCTTTTGAACACTTTTTTCAGCATTTCTAATGAGCCCTTCCGAAGAAATAAACTCGGTGTACATTAAGTCTGCACCGTTTTCTTTGCATACCGCACGAAAAGGAGGATCGCTTACATCCTCCATGGGTGCCAGTAGCAGCGGGAATTCCCCAATTTCAACCTTTCCTATTTGTACCAAACCGAATCCAAATTTTAGCGTAAATTTACGCCATTATGATGAGAATTGATAAGGAAGTTGATATTAGTGGCGGAAGATCAGCCGGCTCGACATTAATCATTGTTTTAGGCTTCTTATTCGCCGGATTTTTCATCGGCCAATTAGTCGGTGCTTTGTCAGCCATGGTTTTAGCCGTATTGAATGGTTTGGAATTAGGGAATATGATGGAAGACCCTAATGCCCTTTACGACTACCTTAGCCTTACGCAAGTATTGTTTACCCAAACCCTTTATACCTTGGTTTTTACCATCATTACGCCTTGGTTTTATTTAAAAGTACTGGCAGGAAAGACCATACAGCACCTTTCGCCGGGAGCCTCCATCTCTTCCAAAATGGTACTCATGGCCTTTTTGGCAACCGCAGGCTTTATTTTTGTAAACGCCTATTTTATAGAGTGGAATGAAGGAATAAAGCTACCCGAATTCATGTCCGGATTTGAAAAATGGGCACGAGAACTCGAAGACCAGTTGGCAGAAGCTACCGAGCGATTTACCACCTTCAATAACTTTGGGGAGTTTTTGGTGGGCTTTGTGGCCATTGCCATTATTCCCGGCATTGGCGAAGAGTTGCTCTTCCGGGGAGTCTTACAAAATAGTTTACACCGGGTAACAAAAAACAAACACATTGCCATTTGGGTCGCTGCTTTTTTATTCAGTGCCATACACATACAATTTTATGGCTTGGTGCCGCGCATGATGCTCGGAGCTGTTTTTGGCTACCTCTATGTGTGGTCGGGTAATTTGTGGTATCCTATGATTGCCCATGCCACCAACAATGGTCTTGCCGTCATTATTGCTTATGCTTCGCAAAGCTCTGAAAGTGAATTTGATATAGACGAAGCAGAAAGTGTACCTTTGGTCTTGAAAATGATAGGAGCCATCGTTTTCTTGGTGATGATTTATGGCTTCAAAAAAGAAAGTAACAAACAAAATTCCCTCCTTTGAAAAGCTGGCAAACTGTTTTCAAAACGAAATTATCCCATCAAGCTGAAATCGTAAAAGACATTTTAGTGGGCGAAAATATTCCTGCTGTGGTGATGAATCAACAGGACTACGCCTATAAAATTGGCCATTTTGAAGTGCGCGTAGAGCCTCATGATGTCATGCAGGCGGTTCGCATCATAGAAAACGACATTCAATTTGACCATGAGTAATTTAGCCCTACGTGCAATTACTGCTCTACTAGGGGCAGCCCTCATCATCAGCGCGATTGTTTTTTCTTCCTGGACTTTTGCCTTAGTGATTGCTGCCATCATGGTGCTTTCGCTTCACGAATTTTATCAGTTAGCCCGTCAGTCGGGTCGCAGCCCTTTTGAGCTTTGGGGACAAGGCTTTGCCATCATTATGTTCCTGCTTTTTTATGCTTATTTTCAATTTGAGCTGGCAGAACGCTTTTTCTGGTTATTACCTCCCTTTCTCTCTGTTGCTTTCATTTACCCCTTGTTTACCAACAACCGATCACATGCCATCAACTGCCTGGCCATTACCTTGCTTGGTGTCGTTTACATTGCATTGCCTATGAGCTTATTTACAGCCATCGCATTTCTCGATGGTACCTATCAATTTGTTTTTGTGGTAGGCATCTTATTTTTGCAATGGGCCAACGATACAGGCGCTTACTTTGTAGGGAAGGCCATAGGGAAGGTAAAATTATTCGAGCGCGTTTCACCCAACAAAACATGGGAAGGTTGCATTGGCGGTGGTTTACTGGCTTTGGTTTTTGCCTTTGGTTTTAGTCAATATTTCGAAGTGATCAGTGTTTGGGCTTGGCTCGGCTTAGCAGGAATTGTTGCCATTTTCGGAACCCTGGGAGATCTGACTGAATCGCTTTTCAAAAGAACATTGGCCGTAAAAGACTCCGGAAAGGCCATTCCCGGCCATGGTGGTTTCCTCGATCGCTTCGATGGACTGCTACTTTCCTTACCCTTCACCACTGCATACTTGCACTTTATCACATCCTAGACAAATAGGCTCAGTTAGTTGATCATATTCGCTTAAAATTTGCTTAATTTTGGACGTCTTAAACAACTTGATACCTCCTATGGGATACATTGAACCAGCACCAATAAAGGACAAAGCCAATCCTTTTGAGTCAATGATGTCGAGATTCAACATAGCCACCGAAGCGCTAGGTCTTGACGAAGAAATTTACAACGTATTAAAGTCACCTTCTAAACAAGTATCTGTGTCGTTGCCCATCACCATGGACGATGGTTCGATCAAAGTTTTTGAAGGTCACCGTGTGATTCACTCCAATATTTTGGGGCCCTCAAAAGGGGGCGTGCGCTATGCCATGGATGTGCACTTAGACGAGGTGAAAGCACTTGCCGCCTGGATGACCTGGAAATGTGCCGTGGTAGATATTCCTTATGGCGGAGCCAAAGGAGGTATCAAATGCAATCCACGTGAAATGTCGGGAGGAGAAATCGAACGACTGACGAGATCTTATACCCAAGCCATGAGTGGTGTTTTTGGCCCCGACCGAGACATTCCTGCCCCTGATATGGGCACAGGACCTCGTGAAATGGCATGGATGATGGATGAATACTCCCGCTCCATGGGTACAACTGTCAACGCAGTGGTCACCGGAAAACCATTGGTTTTGGGCGGTTCATTGGGCCGTGTAGAAGCTACAGGCCGTGGTGTTATGGTTTCCGCATTGGCTGCCATGGAAAAACTGAAGATTAACCCCTACCACGCAACCATCGCTGTACAAGGTTTTGGTAACGTAGGGTCTTTTGCGGCTCTGTTGCTGGAAGAAAGAGGTTCCACCATTGTGGCCATCAGCGACATTTCTGGTGCCTATTACAACGATAAAGGCATCGATATCAAAGCAGCCATTGCTTTTCGCGATGCAAACAACGGAACGCTTGAAGGCTATAAAGGCGCTGAATTGCTTGACGATCCGAACGACTTACTGACCCTCGAAGTGGATGTGTTGGTACCCGCAGCCATCGAAGATGTAATTCACCAAGGCAATGTGAACGATATCAAAGCCAAATTAATCGTGGAAGGTGCGAATGGCCCCACTTCAGCGGCAGCCGATACCATCATCAATGAAAAAGGAATTTTGGTGGCTCCTGATATTTTGGCCAATGCCGGTGGCGTAACTGTTTCATACTTTGAGTGGGTGCAAAACCGCTTGGGTTATAAGTGGACAAGAGAAAGGGTCAACCGAAGGTCTGACAGGATCATGAAAGATGCATTCGACAAAGTGTTCAGTGCTTCACAAAAATACAACGTACCCATGCGCATTGCGGCTTATATAGTGGCCATCGATAAAGTGGCAGAGACGTATAAATACCGTGGGGGCTTTTAGGATTTACCATTCAAGATGAAGATACACAAAGAAGGTTGGGGCTTTTTAGCAATACTCCTCCTAATTTTATTGGCCATACAAGCGCTTGTCATTTATGCACTGCGCCTTCCGGAAAACTATGTTTATGCCATCGGAGGTGCATGTCTGCTTCTATTTTTATTCTTTCTTCAGTTTTTTCGACAGCCAAAACGGAGCATTGAGCTCAATGACCATCATATTTTGGCTCCTGCAGATGGCAAAGTGGTGGTGATTGAAACCACAGAAGAACATGAATATTTCAGGGGACAAGAACGCATTCAAGTGTCTATTTTTATGTCGCCACTCAATGTTCATGTCAATAGAAATCCGGTAACAGGCTTAATAAAATACTTTAAATACCATCCCGGAAAATACTTGGTCGCTTGGCATCCGAAATCCAGTTCGGAAAATGAGCGCACTACGTTGGTGTACGAAATTCATAAAAACATTGAAATCATGGTGCGACAGGTGGCAGGCTTTGCCGCCAGGCGCATTAAGTGTTATATCGAGGCTGAACAAAGTGTCATCCAGGGCAAAGAATTTGGCTTTATCAAGTTTGGTTCTCGAGTGGATCTTTATTTGCCACTTCATGCCATTGTAAAGGTCGAAAGCGGTCAAAAAACCATTGGGGGCAAAACCGTTATTGCAGAACTGCCGCAAGAAGAGAGCAAGAAAAACTAAAGCAAGCCTTCGATCAGTTTCATCAATTGACCCAAGTACTGTTCGTCTATGCTGTCGAATGCGGAAAGGCTGTCGGAATCTACATCTAAAATAAGCTTCACCGTTCCGTCTTGAAAGGCGGGTAACACGATCTCAGACTTGGAAGCAGAACTGCAGGCAATATGCCCCGGAAATTCATCCACATTGGGAACAACCAAAGCATTTCCGTTTTCCCAAACCGTTCCGCAAACTCCTTTGCCTTTACGAATGCGCGTACAGGCAATTGGCCCCTGAAATGGGCCGAGCACCAAAGTATCCCCTTTGACCAAGTAAAAACCCACCCAGAAAAAGCCCATGCCATATTTTAAGGCAGCAGCGATGTTGGCCAGGTTGGCGGTTAAATCCTCTTCCCCACCGACCAATGCCTCAATTTGTGGGAGCAAAGTACGATACTGCGCTGCTTTATCTGCCGTGGGATCTAATGTTAGTTCTTCTGCCATATCCTTTTATCCATTGCATTAACTGTCTTTCGTTCTTTGGGGTTCAATGTGGGGGTAAAAATACTTCCAACCGATCTGTTCCTATGCTTTCTTGTGCTATGCGCTTCCCCTGAATAAGCGGTGCGGCAATGCCCCTGCCAAAGGTTTGAGGTGAGGTAAAAATGCGTGCCTCATCCCATAATTGGGCTTCGATCAAAGCATTCAAAATGGCTGCCCCACCTTCCACCAATACAGATTGTATCTTGCGCTGGTACAGATCCTCGAGCATGTGCTGAAGAAAATCTTCTGCTGCAAGCCGCACCCAAGTAACATTGCCTGTTTTTTCATCTGCTTGTGTGTTGTACACCAAAGTGGGAATGCGACCATCAAAAACATGTAAACTTTCAGGCAATCTTTTATGTCTATCGATAACAATGCGCACCGGGTTTTTGCCTTCCCAACCCCTGATATTAAGTTGGGGATTATCGTATTGGGCTGTATTCGCCCCAACACAAATGGCGTCTTCTTCTGCCCGCCACTGATGCACCAAGCTTCTGGAAAGCGCATTGCTGATCCACTTGGCATCAAAGTTTTCTCTTGCCAAAAAGCCATCGGCTGTTTGTGCCCATTTCAACAAAACAAAAGGGCGTTTTTTTTCTATGAAGGTAAAAAAACGGCTATTGAGCTTCCGGCTTTCCTCTGCCAAAACACCCGATACCACTTCTATACCGGATTTTTCCATGATGCCTACCCCCTTACCTGCTACCAAAGGATTACTGTCTAAAGCAGCAATGACCACTTTTTTGAGCTGATGCCCGGCCAATAATTCAGCACAAGGCGGAGTTTTGCCATGGTGTGCACAAGGCTCCAGGGTAACATAAGCCGTAGCTTCTCGCAGCAATTCGGGCGACTCTACCGCTGCCAAGGCATTGACCTCTGCATGGGCCAGGCCATATTGTTGGTGATATCCTTCGCCAATGATTCTTCCATTGTGCACCACTACACAGCCCACCATTGGGTTAGGACTGACATGCCCCCTGCCCATTTGGGCCAAATACAAAGCATGTTGCATAAATTTGATATCCTCTGTTGAGAAAAGAACTGCTTTATTTTTCTTACTTTGTGTCATGCCTGTACTGCCCGCTAAAGATTTACACCGGCAAGTTATCAATGAATTGATAAACTTGTATGAAGAACGTGAGGTGAATACCCTGGCGCGCAATTATTTGCAAGATCGTTTTCACTGCGATGCCATTAAGTTAGGCATGAACGCGCCCGTTGCCTATGATGAAAGCCTATTGGCCAAGGACCTTCAATTACTTAGGGCAGCCATGCCTTTGCAGTACGTGGTGGGCTTTACACAGTTTATGGGACATCGGTTTAAGTGCACGAAAGCTGCTTTGATTCCCCGACCGGAGACGGAGGAATTGGTGGCATGGATCATTGACCTGCTGCAAGGCCAACCGGAGCCCAATCTGAAAATTTTAGACATAGGCACCGGAACCGGGTGCATTCCCATTAGTTTACAATTGGCCTGCCCACAGATTGAAGCCGTAGGGATGGACATTGCCCCAGAGGCCATTGCCCTTGCTTATGAAAATGCAAAAACACTACAAGCCAAGGTAAACTTTACGCAAGCAGATGTTTTAAGCGATCCTTTGGGAGGAGGTTGGGATTTGATTGTAAGTAACCCACCCTATATTCCGTTGAAAGAAAAAGCAAGCATGCATCAGAATGTATTGGCTTATGAGCCGGAGCAAGCATTGTTTGTTCCCAATGAAGACCCCCTCTTGTTTTATCGTGCCATAGCCCAAAAAGCCAAAGTGGCCTTAGGGCCTAAGGGTTATCTTTTTTTTGAGGTACATGAATCTTTTAGTGAAGCTGTGGTAAAATTGTTAAAGCATGAAGGCTTTAGGCAAGTGGCATTGCGAGAGGACTTTCAAGGAAAAGACCGAATGCTTCGGGCAGAGCGAGGGGAATAGCACTTTACGCAAAGTTATTTCCCTGATGCTGCGCCACCATTTTCAGGCAGGTTTGGCCGCAGTCCATGTCGCTTATAATGGTTGAAATTCAAAATAATATACGACACGAACGGCAAAAGCAAAACGCTTATTTTTTTATAATGGATGAATGTTGCCGCAACCAATGCTTTGATCGTAGCTTGATTGTGATAAAAGAGTTGCTGTAAAATCTGTTTTGCACTTTTTTTACTTTTTCTTCTTCGCTTCTGATTCTATTCTCTTTAGGCTTTCAAGAAAATTTTTCTCAGCCTCGCTTAGTGTTTTGGCTTGATACTTTTTGTATTCTGTAGTTGCTTTTTCAACTGCCTTTTGGTGGCTAACCTTGCCTGCAACTCGCAATAGATTTTCGCCACTCATGGTTAAAATACGGTCTAGGTGTTCTGCCCAATCTTTCATGGTCATGGCTTGTTCTCTTTCTGCTTGCCTTTCTGCAAAATCTAAATAACCCGATACTATTTGTCCCAATGCCCTCAATTCCTTTTCGTTCAAGTAATTTTGGCAATTACCACATCCTTTAAATACGGCCGATCGCCTGGAAAGGTCATTAAACCCATAAACTCCTTTTCGGCATCAGCTCGGTTAAAAATGATTTCAGCTGCGGTTTGACCATGCACGGCATAATGGACTTTGTTTTGTACTTTCTTAAAAAAGGCAATAGATACCTCGGCCTTGGGATCGTAATCTATACTAGTGGCATAGATGTCTAACACTTGGCGATAAAATACTTTTTCTGAAGCTCGAATGTCTCTAATCCGTTGTAGCAGTTCTTTCCAATAACCACCACCACCCAAATTTTTCATGCGCTCATCGTCCATGGTGAAGCCCTTGCGGATATATTCATTTAGGCGCTTGGTGGCCCAAATGCGAAATTGCGTGGCTATTTTAGAGTTGACACGATAACCCAATGAAATAATCATATCCAAGTTATAGTGTTTGGTGTTATAGTTTTTACCGTCTGCGGCAGTTCGTAAGAATTTCTTACTAACTGACTCTTCCTGTAATTCACCATCGGTAAAAATATTTTTAATGTGCTGTGTAATGCCCGGCCGTTCTACCCCATAAAGACTTGCCAACTGATCTTGCGTAAGCCAAACATCTTGTCCGGTCAAACGCACATCTACCTCAATTTTTTCGTCTTCGGTTTTAAAGATGATGAACTCTGAATTATAATTTTGGTTAAGGCTCAATGGTTAATTATCAATTATTAATGCTGTTTTTAGTTGATTTTATTATGCTGGTTAGCAACTTAAGGATTTCTACGGCATCCTTACTTAGACTTTCAAATTCGGTCAAGCTTAAATAGTCGGTTTCTTTTTGTAATTCCAACCCATAAATACTTTCGTTTATTTCTTTCTGTGCAATAGCCATTTTGTGAATAAAATCCTTTTTGGTTTCCGCATGTTCCGCTTCTCTGACCATTGCACCCACGCTTGTACCAGAGCGAAGCAATTGCTTGCTCATCACAAACTCCTTTTTATCAGAGACCAAAAATTGATACAAGCGAACAATACGTATCGCAAACCTAAAACTCTTATCTTTTACTACATTCCTCATGCACTGGTTCCATTTATCATTCACCATTAACAATTAATTCATCGGCTTAATGATACTTTCTATAAATGACACTTCCTCCTCACTCAATGGATACTTTTTGCACAATTGCTGTTATATTTCAAGTATAGATTTAGTCCAATTTATGTCTGAGTTGGTGTTAAAGTCTTCCCAAATCCCGAACCTAAAGTTGCTATGTTCCTTATTCTGTCCCAAACGTTCCTTAGCTACCAAAATGTGTTGATATTCAAGCGATTGAAAACCATAACTCATGTTCCTAAGGTTCGATTTAGAGTTTCTTAAAAGCACATTTAGTGTTCTTATCTCATTGCTTGTCATTTCATCAAAGTAATAAGCTCAATCCTTGAGCCTTTTAATTTCTCTGTCAAAATCACTTTCAAAAAATCTATCTTGAAAAATTCTGTATTTCTCAAATTCGCTTTCTGCGTGTGCTTTTGCTATTTCCGCATTTACTTTACCTGCATTTTTTAAAATGCTCCTATCTGTTGCATCAATAAATTTATTCAATCTACTTTCCCAATCTTCCATCGACATAGGAATTTGTCTGAGAGCCATGTCTTCGGCAATATCCAAATAGGCAGAAACCAAGCGTTGCAATTGTTGCATTTCGTTTTCAGTCAAATAGTTTTTAGCTACACTCACATCAAATTTTTGAATTTTACCTTTTGGGGCATCTTTCCATGTGGTTAAACCCATATTTTCTTTTTTGTGGTTAGCTCTTTTCAGGACAACCTCGGCTGCTGTTTTACCATGAATTGCCCAATGCAATTTGTTTTGAACCGTAGCAAAAAAACGTTTGGTGCTTTCTGCGCTTAAATCGTAATCTATGGCTGTAGCGTAGATATCGGTTATTTTTTGATAGAATTTGCGTTCACTCAAACGAATTTCGCGAATGCGCTGTAACTGCTCCTCAAAATATTTTTTGCCTAGAATGGTACCATCATTCTTCAACCGTTCATCATCCATAGCAAATCCCTTAATGATGAACTCTTGTAAAACATGAATAGCCCATTTTCTGAATTGTACCGCTCGTTCAGAATTAACCTTATAACCTACGGCAATGATGGCTGATAAATTGTAATGCTGAGTATCGTAGCTTTTGCCGTCTTTTGCAGTTATTCGAAAATTTCGAATAACTTCCTCTTCTTCTAGCTCGCTATCCTTTAGTATCTTTTTAAGATGATAATTGACGGTATGCGTTTCCACCTGATACAACTCACCCATCATTTTTTGGGTAAGCCAAATGTTCTCATCTTGATAGATCGCATTTACGCCACCATCCCCTGTAGCTGCAATAAAAGTTAAATACTCAACTGATGATGACCGAATTAATGATGAATTGTCTTTTTTCTTATCATTTATCATACTTTGTAATTCTAATTATTCATGTTTGTCTTAGTTGATTTTATGATGCTTGTTAGCAACTTAAGGATTTCAATGGCATCCATTCTTGGACTTTCAAATTCGGATAAACTTAAATAATCGGTTTCTTTTAGTAATTCCAACCCATAAATACTTTCGTTTATTTCTTTCTGTGCAATAGCCATTTTGTGAATAAAATCTTTTTTGGTTTCCGCATGTTCCGCTTCTCTGACCATTGCACCCACGCTTGTACCAGAGCGAAGCAATTGCTTACTCATCACAAACTCCTTTTTATCAGAGACCAAAAATTGATACAAGCGAACAATACGTATCGCAAACCTAAAACTCTTATCTTTTAATACATTCCTCATGCACTGATTCCATTTATCATTAACCATTCACCATTAACAATCAATTCATCGGCTCTTCAGAAATATACTGATTTCATTTAATGTTTGAGCTTTGAACAAAGCCACCCGTCATACCAAAGATAATGAATTCCAAAGAAGGGCATAAACCCTTTGTCAGCAATAAAAAAGAAGGAATAAACAGAGCAGATGCAACCCAGCGCTAAAGGTATAAGTCGGTTTGCATTTCCTCAATCAGCCAAAAAGGCTTCTGATTACTTTCAATGCTTACCTTGCCTGATACTGCTGAGGTCAGTTCGAAGGGCTCTAAATAACTTTCATTTTCCAGGTTTTGATAAAAACCTTCGGTCCGAAAAAAAGTGGGTTCAACCATGGGATGTACACCAAAAACAGCACCGGGTGTTACCCATTTCTGAAAAATGCCTTGCTGTACATACACCCACTTCTGATTGTTGTAGAAAAGAACAGATTGGCAAACAGTAGCATATGCTTTCACCAGGTCTAGGACGGAGCTTTGAAAAACATCGGCCACCACATGTACCGCTTTTCTGTCCATGTCTTGCAGGTACAGATACGCAGCCGACAGCAGGTCTTTTTGATCAAAGAGTAACAGTTGTACAGGCGATTGATGTTTTAATTTTGCTTTCAGTTCAGCAGCTTCTGAAGGCTGCGCCAGTACCACATCCATTTTTATTCCCCATTGAAGCACTTCATCCAGTGCAGGGCGGGTCACCATTACGGTAGGACTCCACTCCAAAAGTAATTCCACATATTTCCAATCCAGTGCCTTGGCATCATCAATCAACAAGGCAGGTTCTTGATCGTCTCGTACAATGTGGTGAGAGGACATAGCGGCTTAAACGGCCTTGGACTGTTGCGGTATGACCAGGCCTTCTGTTTTTACAATTTCACTCCAAACTAAAGCACTAGCCCCCAGAATGGCAGCATTTTTATCCATTAATTCTGATAAACGAATTTCGATTTTGCCCTTGTAACCCGGATAGAGGTATTCGTTGAAAGATTTTTTTGTGGCTTCAATCAAGATATCTCCCGCCTTTGCCAAACCACCAAAAAGAAAGATGGCCTGTGGGCTGGTAACCGCTGCTGCATCGGCCAATTTAAGTCCTAAAATGTCGGAAGTATATTCATAAGCTTCCAAGGCAATCGGGTCTCCTTGCAAGGCCATTTCTGTAATCTTTTTAGAAGTCAGCGACTCATAGGTGTAACTGCGCAAGGGTGTCTCAACGTTGTTGGTGGCCAATAGCTTAAAAACTGTCCGCTTAATGCCCGAGGCCGAAGCGTAGGTTTCTAAACAACCCCTTTTCCCGCAATTGCACTCTCGCCCATCAGGGTACACGTTGGTATGGCCTAGTTCACCGGCCAATCCATCATGTCCGTAAATCAGTTTGCCGCGGGTCACCAAACCGGAACCTAAGCCGGTTCCCAAAGTAACCACAATGAAGTCGTTCATGTCTTTGGCACCTCCAAATACTTTTTCCCCGATGGCGGCTGCATTGGCATCGTTGGTAAGCACCATGGGTAAATCAAAATATTCCTTGAGCATGTCGATAAAAGGCACAATACCTTTCCAATGCAAATTCGGGGCATGCTCAATGGTTCCTTTGTAGTAATTCCCATTGGGAGCGCCTATGCCTATGCCCAAAATATCAATGGGCTCCTTGATGTTTTTCAGGTTGGCCTTAATGGCACCACAAAGGGCATCCAAAAAAGGTTTTATTTCTCTGTGGGTATAGGTGGGAATAGACCCCTCCATCAGAACATTTCCTTCCACATCGCTGAGGCCAAACTTTGTGAAAGTTCCCCCAATATCAATTCCTAGTGCTGTTTCTAACATCTGTTGCTCCAAAAAATTCGGCTGGTCATCAACCCATTGCTTGCTATATGCACGCACAATTATGCCTCACCGAGATAAATGATTGAACAATTTGCTTATATGTGGGGAAAGGCTGATACTTTGTGAGCAATTTTTATGTAAACGATTGCACGAAATACCAAAAACAAGCCCGGCATTACCGGGCTTGTCCAGTATGTTTTTAAAATTCCAGTCCCAAAGACAGTAAGAAATTGGTACCTGCTTGTGGATATAAATAGTTTTCACGAACCTCGAAGTCAGCCCCACCAAAGTATCCAAAGGTGTATCCATTCGAAGCATATTGCTCATTGAGGACATTGTTCACCAACAAGCTCAGGTTGATTTTCTTAATTCCCTTGGGTGAAAAACCATAATTGAAACGAATGTCATTCACAAAGAAAGCATCGATTTTACGGTTCTCATTCGAAGTATTATCTAAAAACTGGTCGCCTACATATTTTGACAGCCAAGTTACTTCAAAACCAAAAAATGGCTTGAAAGTCAACTGGCTTCCTGCCACAATATTGGGCGAAAAACTGATATCGGTATCCTCAAAAGTGGTGCGCACCTCGTTGAACTCAGTAAAATCAGCTCCATAATCGAAGATTACTTCTTCAAAAGACTGAATTTTATTTCGGCTTAAGGCTACGTTGGCTCCCCATTCAAATTGTGAGCTGATTTTCCATCCGCCATTCAACTCAATGCCCATGCGGTAGCTATCTGGTACGTTAGTACGGATACCGGCACCCACATCGTTGACCTCACCCGTTAACACCAATTGATTGGTATAATCCATCCAATAATAGTTGGCTTCGAAAAAATAGTTATTCGTTTGCGTTTTGAAGCCTACTTCCAGGTTGTACAATTCCTCGTGTACAGGTTGTTGGCCTTGAGGCGCATCGATGATATCTGAGCGGTTAGGTTCTTTGTTTCCCACAGCAAAACTGCCATAAAAATTACTTTGAGCATTCAACTGATAAGTCAAACCTACTTTGGGGTTGAAGAAATTGAAATTCAAATCGAAATCAATGGGTCTTAAATCATTGTCAATGCCCAAGCCGGTATAATCTACCTTGCGAAACTGTACATCGCCAAAGAGAGAAAGTCTTTCTCCCCATTGGTAGTTCACCTTCAAATAGCTGTTGAAGTCTATTTTTTCGGAATTGCTTTCATAGAAGCGTTCTCCAAGATCGATATCTCCTGCAAATTGCGACCATATGACTTCTCCAAAGTGCAAGCCCTCATAGCGATTGTATGCGCCACCAAAGGTAATATCAGCATTCCCTGATGTGTAATTGACATCGTACGTGAAGCCATAAAAATCATTGTCAAGCCAACGCCTTCTGATCAGGTCGGTGGAAGAAATGGTCTCGCTCCCGATTTGCACATCATCGAAACCATAATTGTCTAAGTCCTCATCATCTCTGAACTCCTCGAAAAAGCCAGAGCCCTTTGTGTAATGCAAAGCAGTATTCAAAGCAAGCTTATTGTTTACATCATGCCCCAAAAGCAATTGATAATGATCTTGCCCGTAATCATCCACCTGATTTTCGTACAGGTAATAGTTGAAGGTACGGCCTGAGTTTCTCAGGTTTTCGGCTTGTTCGGGGGTATACCCATTGTTGGCAATTACGGCTTCTATGCCTTCCGCATCGTTCTTTAGCTTTGCCTCCGGTGTTCCCCACCAACTTTGGTAGGTGCGCTCATCGCCACTGAAAGTAATGAATTGCAAACTGGTTTTCTTCCCAAAATAACCTCCGGACAAATAGTAGGAGGTCAAATCGGAGGTAGCTCTGTCGATATAGCCATCGGAGCTGATTTGAGAAAGCCTTCCTTCAAAAGCCCAGCGGTCATTCAACAACCCTGTACTGTAAATGGCATTGTATTTTTGGGTGTTGTAGGAACCCAATGTGGTATTGATTTCTCCTTTGGGTTCCATGCTGATGCCATCTGTTAAAATATTAACGGAAGCACCAAAAGCACCAGCACCATTGGTAGAGGTGCCTACACCTCGCTGTACCTGAATAGAGCCGCTAGAAGAGGCAAAATCGGGCATATTTACCCAAAAAACACCTTGTGATTCTGAGTCGTTGACGGGAATCCCGTTGATGGTAACATTGATGCGTGTGGGATCACTTCCTCGGATACGAATGCCCGTATAACCTATGCCCGCTCCGGCATCGGAAGTCACCACGGTTGAGGGCGTCCAATTCAGCAAAAAGGGCAAATCCTGACCCAAATTCTGCTTTTCTATGGAGGCTTTATCTACATTGACAAAAGTAGTGGGTGTTTTCTCCGTAGCACGTGTTCCGGTTATAATCACATCTTTTAAGGCAGTTGCAGAGGGTTTAAGGCTAAAATTCAAACTTCTGTTACCTTGTAATTCAATGGATTTTTCTGTGGTTTCGAAACCGATACTT
This sequence comes from Roseivirga sp., assembly GCA_018402485.1. Taxonomy (GTDB): domain Bacteria; phylum Bacteroidota; class Bacteroidia; order Cytophagales; family Cyclobacteriaceae; genus Roseivirga. The sequence goes on from JAGYIY010000001.1 coordinate 389,053, forward strand.
CGAACGACAAGGTCGTAACTCCCTGACGCTAAGTTTTCCCACTTATACTCCCCGTTGGCATTCGTTACTACACCACGGTTACTCTTAGCAAGCAAAACGGTAGCTCCTACCACCGGTTCGCCATTTTTGGCATTTGTTACGCTGCCGCTCAATGTATGCTGCGCATAAACAACATACGGCATCAGCACTAGGGCTGATAACATCATTAACCTTTTCATGAATTTAATTTTAATGGTTCAACATAGACGGCTAGGGGAGCCGACCTAACTTGTTAGACCACCACTTTTCCCTGCGGCAGCATTATCTGCTTCAGGTTCAATGGGTATAATCTCAGCCCTTTTTTACACTCGCCTGAGCGAATGAGAGCACCCCTTATTAATAATGCAAAGCTAAGAAAGGATTGTTGGATATGCTAAAGGAGATCGTTGATCTTTGCGATGGCTTGTCTCAGTCTTTCTTCATGTGTTCCACTCACAATGCTAAAAGCGCAGCCGGATGCCTTCATTTCATTGAGGTAAATATCGAATAACTTATCTCTTTGATCAGGATTTTCTCTCAGAGGATCTTCCTCGTAGGGAATGTGATGGTCTGTCAACAGATAAAAATCTGCTCGATGAAATTGTAACTGGGTTAAGATGTAGGGATCGCATTGGCCGTATTTGAATTCACTCCACACCTTTATGACGTATAAATCGGTATCCAAAAACAAAAGCTTCTCCGCTGACTGAGCGATCTTTTCTTCTAGTGCCAATTGCCCGATGGCCATGGTAGATAAATCTTTTTGTAGGTATGGTCTGTCAAGTGTGTTGAGGTATTGACGGGCATACTCCGGCACGCAAGCTGTTTTAAAATGTGCTGCCAATGCCTCAGCTAAAGTAGTTTTACCCGTGCTTTCCGGACCTATGACGGCAACTTTCAACATGCGGTCGTTTTTAGATTTTTCTTCCAGGCCAAGTAGCCTAAAAAGGCCAAAACAATGTAAACCAAATAAAGGGTGGTGTAAAAATAAAGCTCCTTGTAGCAATAAATTCCGGTAGCCAAAACATCTACTGCAAGCCAGTAGTACCAGTTTTCTATTTTTTTCCGAGCTGTTAAGTACATGCCTGTAACACTTAAAATAGATGTGGTGCTATCCCAGTAGGGCAAACTCGCTGGCGAAGCGCCTTCAAACCATTGGGGTATGCCCAACAGCAATTGTGCGAAAATAAAAATTCCCAAAACCGTTATGCCAAAGACTTTAAAGTTCTTCGCGATGGTCATTCGAGTGACTTGGACGGACTCCTCCGGTTGCTTTTTGCCTTTCACCCAAAACCACCAACCGTAAATGTTTAAAATCAAAAAGAATACGTGGAGCAGGAAATCGCCATACAATTGAGCCTCCCAGAACACCACAAAAGAGACCAGTACGTAAGCAATGCCAAAAGGCCAGGTAAGTATGTTTTCTTTGATCAAAAAAATCACTGCGAGTAAACCGGTAATTAAACCCGTTAGCTCCCAAAAATTGATTTGAACGGCATAATCGACAATGGCTTGCCAAAAGGCGTTGAGCTCCATACGGGCAAAGATAGAATTAATTGATATATTTCGAAGTTAGCAAACAGCCATGGAAATGTATAAAGCCATCCTGATATTGACCATCTTACTCGTAGCTTTCCCCCTGATGATGAGCGGACAAGAAAAATCCGTAAATGTGGAAACAGAAAGCGTTTCGCCTTATGTCGATAAAATTCTCAACGGCCCCATCACTTTAGAAGGCCTACGCGAAATGCCTTATAAAGTCTGGTTTGTCAAGAACTTCAAAACCTATTTGCCCGATACGGAAACGCTCAAGGAAATTCCGCAAGCGCAACTGAAAAATGTTAAAATATTAGCTTTTATGGGCACCTGGTGTCACGACAGCAACCGGGAAATTCCACGCTTGGTGAAAGTTTGTGAGGCACTAGGTATATCGGAACGACTGGAATTATATGCAGTAGATGTAGATAAAACCAGCCGTTTGGCTAAAGAAAAGGATTGGAATTTAAAAAGAACACCAACCATCATTGTGCTGCGCAATGGGGAAGAATTAGGGAGGATTTTAGAAGAACCCGAAGTATCTTTCGAGCATTCTTTAGCCTTAATCCTGAAATAATATGCTTTCCTGCCAAAAAGAATTGTTCAACCTTCCGGATGACACACACTATCTCAATTGTGCCTATATGTCTCCCATGCTTAAATCAGTAGCGCATGTGGGTAATGTAGCCATTCATGGCAAGGATGACCCAACAACCATCAAGCCTGATGATTTTTTCCAAAACACCAAGCGGCTCAGGGAAGCATTTGCTACGCTTATTGGGGTTGAAGATGAGCGGCAATGTGCCATTGTTCCTTCCGTTTCCTATGGATTGGCCAATGTGGCTAAAAATTTGAAAGGGAGAAAAGGAGACAATATTGTTCTGGCTGGAGAACAATTTCCCAGCAATGTATATGCCTGGATGGCCCTAGCTGAAGAACATCAACTTGAACTGCGACTTGTAGAACCACCGGTCGAATTCAAAGACCGTGGACAAAAATGGAATGAGCGCATCTTAGACCAGATGGACGAGTACACCTGCCTGGTCAGTACAGGCCATGTGCATTGGGCAGATGGCACGCTTTTCGATTTAAAAGCCATTCGGAAACGCAGCCGAGAGGTAGATGCATTGATGGTGATTGATGGCACACAATCCATCGGAGCTTTGCCCTTCGATGTGGCCGATATTCAACCCGATGCCGTAGTGGTGGCGGGTTACAAATGGCTGATGGGGCCTTATGCTTTGGGTGTAGCCTATTATGGACCAAGGCTAGCCGATGGGCAGCCCATTGAAAACAACTGGATGAATCGGCTGAACAGTGAAAACTTTGGAGGATTGGTGAATTATCAAACAGCTTACCAAGATGGGGCTATCCGATATGAAATGGGAGAAAGCGCAAACTTCATTCTGAGCCCCATGCTAACGCACGCCATTGAGCAAGTACAAGCTTGGGGGCCCCAAAACATTCAGCAATACTGTGCAGACCTTAGCCTTCCTTTTATTCCGCAATTACAAGCTATGGGGTTTCAAATTGAGCAAGATACCAGCCGAGCGCATCATTTATTCGGTTTACGCCTGCCAGAACATGCGTCGATGGATGTTATTCAAGAGGCTTTGCGCGAACGTAAAATCTTTGTTTCTGTTCGTGGAAATTCCATTCGTGTGGCGCCTCATTTGTATAATGATAGGAAAGATTTTGAGGCATTGGTAGATTGTTTTGGTAAAGTGATGAGGTAACAAAAGGCGAAATCATCTTTGCCCTCTGTCAGCCTGAGAATTTTCGGTTTCTGAATTCGGTGTTTCCGCTTTTTTTAAAGATTCATTCTCTGTACTTTTGTCTCGCAAATGAACCTAAGTTTTGTTTGCTATGTCAGTTCCCAACGAAAAATTCATATTTGAAGCACTTACTTACGACGATGTGCTTCTTTTACCCGCTTATTCGGAGGTATTACCTCGAGATACACGGACAAAAACCCTACTCACGCGCAATATTGAATTGAACATTCCTTTGGTTTCTTCCGCCATGGATACGGTCACTGAGCATCAGCTCGCTATCGCCATGGCTCTGGAAGGAGGTATTGGCATCATTCATAAGAACATGACCGTAGAACAGCAAGCGTTACAAGTAAGGAAAGTAAAAAGATCTCAAAGTGGAATGATCATCGATCCAGTTACCTTACATGTAGATAGTGTAGCCCGCGATGCAGAAACCATTATGCGCGAGAATAAAATTGGTGGTATCCCAGTCATTGATTCTGACAAAAAATTAGTGGGCATTCTCACCAATCGCGACATGCGCTTTATCAAAGATATGACCACGCCGGTGCGTGAAATCATGACCCATGAAAATGTAGTCACTGCACAAATGGGCATTAGCTTAGATGAAGCTGAGGGGGTTTTGGAAGAGTACAAAATCGAAAAGCTTCCGATTGTTGACAAGAAAGGTTTTTTAACAGGCTTGATCACTTACAAAGACATTTTAAAAAATAGAAACAGACCGAATGCTTGTAAGGATGCGTTTGGCCGATTGCGAGCGGGAGCGGCAGTGGGTGTTACCCCTGATCTCGATGCACGAATTGATGCTTTGATTCAGGCTGGGGTAGATGTGATCAGTATCGATACGGCACACGGGCATTCCAAAGGGGTGATTGACACTGCTAAACGCATTAAAAAAGCTTATCCGGAGGTTGATTTAATTGTTGGGAATGTAGCCACAGCAGAAGGAGCCAAAGCATTGGTAGATGCCGGAGCGGATGCAGTGAAAGTGGGCGTTGGTCCTGGAAGTATCTGCACCACACGCGTTATTGCGGGCGTGGGAATGCCTCAGCTTTCTGCCGTTCATGAGGCGGCTAAAGCGGTAGCAGGATCAGGCGTTCCTGTCATCGCCGATGGTGGAATTCGCTATTCAGGCGATGTAGTGAAGGCCATTGCAGCAGGAGCCAGCACGGTAATGATTGGTTCGTTGCTGGCAGGAACAGAAGAAGCTCCGGGCGAGGTGATTCTCTTCGAAGGCAGAAAATTCAAGTCTTATCGTGGCATGGGTTCTGTTGAAGCCATGGAAGACGGTTCGAAAGACCGTTATTTCCAAGATGCGGAAGACGACATCAAAAAATTAGTACCTGAAGGTATAGTGGGTAGGGTTCCTTTCAAAGGTTTGGTACAAGAAGTGTTGTATCAAATTGTAGGGGGTCTTCAAGCTGGCATGGGTTATTGTGGTGCACCGGACATAGCCGCCATGCAGCAAGCCAAATTTGTGAAAATTACAGGAGCAGGTGTACGCGAAAGCCATCCTCACGACGTTTTCATCACGCGTGAAGCACCCAATTATAGTCGCTAACCTGCTGTAATTCAATTCTTGTAAAGGAGGAAAGGCCTAGGACTGGCTAGCTGATAGGTCCCTAAACCCCAATAAAAAGCGTTGGGAATTCTAAAAAAAGTGTGTCCTCATTTTACAGCAGCACCGGACACTTTTAAGGTAGGGTGCCGTTTGAACACCTAGTGAAAAGATTTATGTCCACTTTGGGCATTGGGCTCCTCCGCATGCACGCTCTCTGTTGAAGACTGGTTATAAAGCTGAAGAAGGAGAAGCCTTGGCCCAGGGTGAAAATGATCTGGTGGAAAATCCTTCAGCCAGGGGGGTATTCCTCCCTGGTATCAAATGCCACAGTGGAGCAAACGAAACCGAATGATTTTTGCACATAAAAAAACCGGAGAGCCCATCGCCCACCGGTTTTTTATAAGTATTGAAACAGTCTAAACTTGTGCTGCCGATGCCGCTGCTTTAGACCTTGCTGATTCTTGCTCTTTGTCGGCGGCTGCTCGCAACGACTTTTTGGTTAAGTCGATAACGGTTGGCGTTGCCACAAAAATAGAAGAATAAGTACCCACAATAATACCAATGAGCAAAGCAAAAGAGAAACCTCTCAATACTTCTCCACCAAAAATAAAGAGCACCAAAACCACCACTAGGGTAGTCAAAGATGTAATCAATGTACGGCTAATGGTGGCATTAATGGAAGTGTTAAAAGTGCCCATTAAATCTTTTGAACCACGCAATTGCAGCGTTTCCCTGATTCTATCGAATACAACCACCGTATCGTTTATGGAATAACCAATGATGGTCAACAACGAAGCGATGAATACCTGATCAATTTCGAAGTTGATTCCGAACCATCCGGCTATTGCGAAAGCCGAAAGCACAATAAAAGAATCATGCATCAAAGCCACAATGGCACCCAAAGAGAATTGCCATCTTCTAAACCTTATGAGGATGTACAAGAAGATGACAATGATGGCAATGGAGAACGACTGATAAGACGACCGTTTGATGTCATCGGCTATGGTAGGGAGCACTTTTGAGGTTCCTCCAATGGTGAATTGCCCTTCACCTACCTCTACGGTTCCATCTACAAATGTTTTTCCGGTAACTTCTGCCAGACCCTCTACCAAGACTTGTTTGACATCATCATCTGCTTCAGCTGAGCCATCGTTTACACGATAAGAAGTAGTTACTTTCAAGACGTTGGAAGCGTCATACGTTTTGACTTCTACACCATCCTCAATAAAGGTACTGGAAGCCAAGCCTGTTTTAACATCAGAAGCCACCATAGGCTCATCGAATTCAACGACATAAGATCTACCCCCTTGGAAGTCAACACCTAATCTCAACCCATTGGTCAACAAGGCAATGGCTCCAACGATAATAATCAGTGAAGAAGCCATGTAACCGATTCTTCTTTTGGCCAGAAAATTAAAATTCAGGTTCGTCAACCAATTGTTGGTGAAAGGAGTACTGAAAGAAATTTTACTATCATTTCCTTTTCTCGACATCCAAGTTAAAATCACGCGGGTGATGAAAACGGCAGAAAAGAATGAACAGATGATACCAATCATTAATGTAACGGCAAAACCTTTTACAGGGCCTTGACCAAAAGTAAAAAGGATTACACCCGTCAAAAATGTGGTTACGTTGGCATCAATAATAGAGCTATACGCCTTTTTGTATCCTGAACTGATGGCCACCAATAAAGATTCGCCTTTCCTGAGTTCCTCTCGAATACGTTCAAAAATCAGAACGTTCGCATCGATAGACATACCGATGGTCAAAACAATACCTGCAATTCCGGGTAGCGTAAGCGCCGCACCTAGGTTGGCTAGAATTCCAAGAATGAAGAAGACGTTGAAAATCAAGGCTATATTGGCTACCAAACCACCCTTCATGTAATAGAAAACCATAAAAATTACCACCAAGGCTAGCCCTGCCAATACGGAAGAAACACCTTGTCTTTGTGCTTCTTTACCCAAGGTTGGTCCAATAAAAGCTTGTTCTACAATGCGTGTAGGAGCAGGCAGAGATCCTGCTTTTAAGATATTAGCCAAGTCTGCCGCTTCTTCTTGCGTAAAGTTCCCTGAAATCTGAGAATTACCACCAGAAATTTCGCCTTGCACATTGGGGGCAGTGTACACATAATTGTCCAAAACGATGGCCACCCTACGGTTAATGTTTTGAGCTGTTAAGTTTTTCCATTTTTTGGCACCAATGGTATTCATTTGCATGCTGACCGAGGGGCGTGCCCTTTCATCAAGTGACTCGCGCGCATCGGTTACCACTTCACCCGTTAAAGGTGCTTCACCACGCCCAGCCTTGATGGCAAAAAGTTGCAACAACTCAGTGTCTTCAGCCGGTTTTACAGCCCATTTAAAATCAAGATTAGAGGGGATAATGCGCTGAATACGTTCCATCTTTAAGATGGTGTTGATCTTACCCGTATCTGCTAAATTATAGTAAAAACCACTAAAAGGACCTTGTTTCTGCAGGGCAAAGAAGGAAGATACATTTTGATCATTTTCTAAACTGGTGGAATCGGCAGCTACACTGTCATCCGTTTGCGCCAATTGAGACTCCAAAGAGGTTTGGGCTTCATTTTCGGTGGCTTTTGGGGTTTTGCTGCTCTTCACCTGTTTTTCAAAGCGCAATAATTCCTCGTTCATGCCGTTCAATGTGGCACTGATTTCATTTTCTTCATACACCTCCCAAAACTCCAGCTTGGCTACGCCTTGTAGGAGTTTACGCACGCGTTCGGGATTATCTACACCCGGCAATTCGATTTGAATCCTACTCGTACCCTGTAAACGTTGAATGTTGGGCTGAGAAGTACCAAAACGATCTACGCGGGTTCTTAAGATTTGGAAAGCACGATCAATGGCTAAGTCTACTTCTTCGCGAACGATCTCCAATACCTCATCATTGGTAGACTCGAAACTAATTTTTCCGCTATTCGCTGCATTGGCAAAAATTCTGCTAAGCTTTCCTTCCGGATTCACCTCATTGTAGGAAGCTTCAAAAAGGTCGACAAAGGGAGCTTGACTGCTGCGCTGCTTCACTTGTGTCATCTCTAAGGCCTCTCTAAAATCGGGGTTTTGATTGTTGCCCGAAAGACCCAAAAGAATTTCTACCGGCGATACCTCTAAGGTAACATGCATACCTCCTTGCAAATCGAGACCTAAATTGAGCTCAATCTCTTTGATTTCTTTATAAGTAAATTCTGCTCCGAACAAATTAAGTACCGGCTCCATCCAAATGGAGTCTAGGTAAGATTGTTTTTTCTGCTGATCGATGATGCCATTTTCGTCTTTGGCAAAATTCACCGCATCTGCTTGAATACCTCTTGAGAAAAAGGTAATGGACAAATAATAGACGCAAAGTGCTGTAACTACTATTGTCAAGAATACAATGGTGTTCTTGTTTTTCATGTGTAAAATGTAATAAGGGTTTTTAATTTTTTTTCTGGAGGACGTTCCTCCATCAGGCGAGGCAAAAAGGCCTGCTAGGGTGCGTTTACAGATATGATTTTCCGAAACAAGGTTCGGTAATAAGATTGCGTTGAGGGTTTAACTTCTTCAATAATTTGCGGTTTTGGCAAGGTTTGATAATTAATGTCTATCAAACCTATGGGTTCTATGCCATCTAAAGAAACCGCTGAAGCAGGCAAGAAGGCCTGATATGCCTCGAAAAGGCCCATTTCTTCTTCCTTTTCATCCTCCTCATCGTGGTGGCTTTGTTCTTGCTGAGATTTGATTTGCTCGCAATAGGAAGACACCAAACTTTTAGACACAACAAAAACAGCCACGGCTAAACCCAATAAAAATATGAGGCTCCGCTGCAATTTGTTATGTGATGTTTGTTTTTCCATGGAATGCGCAAATGTAATAAATGCTAAAGAAAAATCAGCAGTCGCCCCTTAATTTTGAATAAACCAATGCTTCAATCACTTGTAAAGCTTTCCTGAAGTCTTTGTTGTTGGGTACTATGATGTCTGCATCTTCTTTATAGGGTTCTATGTATTTGTGGTAGGAGGGCATGATATGATTTTCGTATTTATACAGCACATCATCGGCATCATAGCCTCGCTCTTCCTTATCTCTTTTCAACCTGCGCTGAAGCTTGATGTAGTCCTTTGCGTCTATAAAAATTTTCAGATCCAATAAGTCTGCAATCTTTTGGTAATGAAATATAAAAATACCTTCGACCAAAATCACCGGAGCAGGTTTTTTCACAATGAGTTTAGGCTCCTTATTCGGATTATTAAAGGTATACTCATGCTTTTCTATCGGTTTACCTTCGCTAAGTGCTTTGAGATCGCTGGCAAAATGCTCATAATCAATAGACTCAGGTCGATCGAAGTTATGTTGACCGTTTTTATCCACCAACTGAAAATCACGGGGCATGTAGTAATCATCTTGGGCAATACAAGTAACGTTTCCATCCTTAAAAACTTCTTTTAAATAATTTAAGAACCTTGTTTTCCCGGAGCCACTTCCACCTGTAACACCAATGATGTAGGGTTTTATCGTACTCATTTTTTCTTGTCTTCTAAACTTGTGGCGAATTTAAACAATGCACCCAATTTTCAAGTGCTCTCTTTCGGTGACTGATCGTATTCTTTTCAGTAGCAGATAGCTCGGCAAAGGTTCGATCATATCCTTTCGGCATAAAAATGGGATCGTAACCAAAACCATCTGCCCCCCGCACCACTTTTGTAATGTTTCCTTCAACAGTCCCTTCAAAAGACTGCTGTTTTCCCTCTCCATCGATGTAAGCGATAACAGATTTAAATCGCGCTTGGCGGTTCTGGTGGTCTTTCATTTGCTTTAACACCAGATCAATATTGGCCTGAGCATCCCGCGTGCCTGCATAATGCGCAGAGTGAACTCCGGGTTTTCCGTCTAAAACTTCAATTTCCAATCCCGAATCATCTGCAATAACAGGCATTTGCAACCGACTAAACACAAATTGTGCCTTGGCCAACGCGTTCTCTTCAATGGTTTCGTAGGGTTCCGGAATTTCGGTGGTGAAGTTTAGGTCATTAAGACTCAATAACTCAAACCTTCCAGCCAAAATGGCACGGACTTCTTCCAGTTTGTGCGCATTATTTGTAGCAAAGCAAATACTTTTCATGGGGTCTACCACTCCTAACGAATATCAACTACCTCCACATCGAATGCCACTACTGAATTAGGTGGAATAACCCCTTGCCTTCGCGATCCCCATGCAAACTGGGAAGGAATTAAAATGGTAGCACTAGTTCCTTCTTTAAAATGCTCAAAGGCAATATCCCAACCCCTGACAACATCACCCAAACCTAATACAAACTCGAAAGTTGATCCGGATTCTTCGGAAGTATCAAATTCAGTTCCGTCCAAGAGGTAACCCGTGAAATGAGTGAATACTGAATTGCCAATTTCGGCATTTGGGCCTGTGCCTTCTTGGTGAATAACATAACGAACACCGCTAGGCTCAATCACCTGCGCTTCCAAATTATTCTCAGCCAAATAATTTTCAATTAACGCAATATCTACTCTCAGCTGCTCATCCTCACTGAATACATCTTCAGAAGTGCAAGAGACCAGCCAAATGAAAACCAATGCATATAGAACTCCCTGTTTTTTCATACCTAACCATTAAAAATTAACGACTTCTACATCAAAAATTAAAACGGTATTTGGGGCAATTAAATTGCCAAAACCACGATTTCCATAGCCGTAAACAGAAGGTATGTAGAGTGTTCCCTTCCCGCCCTTATCGACTTGAGGAATACCGATGTTCCAACCCTGAATGATTCCTCCACCACCTAAGGTGAATCCCAAAGGCTCGTAAGTCCTTTGCTCATTGTAAAGGTTATTTTGTTTGGCAATGTCTTCAAAACTGGTGTCAATCACACGTCCATCTAGGGTCCGCAGGGTGTAATTTACCTTCACATTACTGCCTTCTTCCGGATAAGCTCCATTGCCTTTTCTTTCGATGACATAATATAAGCCCTCTTCCGTTTGTTCCGCTTCAATGCCTTCTTCTGCCAGGTAGGCTTCAATGACTGTTTTGTCTATTTCAAGCTGCTCTGCCCTGATATTTTCCAATACCGTACCTTCATTTTCTATTTCCAAAACCCGTACATTCCAAACTACGGTTTCATTACTGTCTAGGGTCTCTCCTATGGGAAAGTTGGTAATTTCAGCATAATCTCCCAGGCTCATTTCGATTTGACAACTATCTCCTTCACCAAAAGCCAAAAATGCTTCGCTCAAATTGGGTGGAACACTTGTTCTGGGGTTCAAATAGTTGCCCACAGGATCGAGATTAGAGTAAAGCACGGAGTCTTTCCACTGATGCGTCATGATGAGTTTCATCACTTCCCCGTCAGCTGCTTTATCGCCCTCAGCGTTGTCTACAATTCTGTATCTAAGACCAGAGTCTAATTGAACAAATTCTGCTTCTTGATTACAAGCTGCAAAGCCCATTAAGATTACGGCCAAAAGCCCTACTTTCTTTATGTTTCTCATACTTTTTCGCATTCTTCTTCTAATTGATTTTTATAGGATTTGATTGCCTCTAAAAAGAGTTTTATTGTCTCCTCCAGACTCATATCTACTTTTCCACCGGCCGCGTTTTTATGACCACCCCCATTGAAAAACTGTGTTGCCATTTGGTTTGCCGGAAAGTCACCAATAGACCGTAAGGACAATTTCACACCTCCGTCGGCTTCTTTGAAAAGAACAGCTAATGTAATTCCTTCTATGGACAAAGCATAATTTACAAGCCCTTCTGAATCACCGGTTTTGGTATTAAATTTTTTTTGATCGGCATCGCTGATGGCAAAGTAGGCCACTTTGAGTTCTGGTAAGACAACAAGTTTTTCACTCAAGGCGTAGCCGATGAATTTCAGACGTTCGTGGGAATTTTTGTCGTAAATATTTTTTGATACCTGAGCATTATTTGCTCCTTTTTCGATGAGTTGAGCTACAATTTCATGCACATTTTTTGTGGTATTAGGATGTCTGAAGCCGCCAGTATCGGTCATAATGCCTGCGTACAGACAATCGGCAATATCGGCATCGATGGCCGACTCATCGCCCAAGGCCAAAATTAACTCGTAGCATAGTTCACAAGTAGCGGCAGCTTTTGTGCTCCAATACTGAAAATCTGCAAAATCCTCTGGTTCTAAGTGATGGTCTACATTTACTTTGTAGGCCACGGCAGCACGTACCATTTCTCCGAGGTCATTGATGCGACTTAAGACGGAGAAATCGAGGGCAAAAATCACCTCTGCCTCGTTGATGAACTCTTGGCACTGCTGTTTGGTCTCATTCGCATAAACCAATACACCATCATTGCCCTTCATCCAGTGCAAGAATTCTGGGTATTCTGAAGGGGTAATCACTTGAACGCTATGTCCTTTCTTCCGCAGGTAGTTGGCCATGGCCAAAGACGAGCCCAATGCATCGGCATCTGGCTTGTGGTGCGTAGTAATAACAACTTTGCGGGCTTGGCTGAGTTTTTCTTTTAGAGGCCTTGTATCGTGCATGACAACGAAATGACTCGCGAGTCTTTTTGAAGAAGGCAAAGTTGAAAAGAAACTATTTAGGAAACAATGTTAGCCCTCGAATATGTAGGCCAAGAAATGTTAAAAGAAATGAAATCGGGGGAATGGATTTAAAATATAATTCTAATTTTGCAGGCGAATTTGAACCATTATTTACAAAAAACAGGATATGGCAGGAAAGAGAACATTTACCATGATTAAACCCGATGCAGTAGCAGACGGCAATATGGGCGCAATTTTAAGCATGATTGAAAAGGCAGGCTTCAAAGTAATTGCAATGAAGTACACCCAACTTAGCCAAGCTCAGGCAGGAAAATTTTACGAAGTTCATAAGGAAAGACCATTTTATGGGGAATTGGTAGATTACATGTCTTCCGGACCCATTGTAGCGGCTATTTTAGAAAAGGACAATGCCGTAGAAGATTTTAGAACTTTGATTGGAGCAACCAACCCTGCAGATGCAGCAGAAGGAACCATCCGTAAGCTATATGCCAAATCCATAGGTGAAAATGCGGTACACGGCTCTGACTCTGACGAGAATGCGGCCATAGAAGGCAATTTCTACTTTTCGGAATGTGAGCGTTTTTAAGATTTGAAAACCAACGTATTTAAGCCCTCAACCTTGTGTTGTAGGGCTTTTTTTTGGTCTCAACCACCGAGGCAGTAGAATGATACCGATCATAAGGTAGGGGTAATAGGTAGCCAGTCGCCAAATTAGGCTAGCAATAAAGGTGTATTGCCCTCCATATTCCAGATAAAAAATGGGGAAGATCAATTCTGCTATTCCGGCATTTCCAGGACTTGGAGAAACAAGCATGACCACCCACATGACCACATGACGACCTACCATTAAAAAATGCTCTGACAGACTAAGGGGTACAAAACCATTTAAAATGATGCTGACCAAAAAGTATTTGAGAGACCAAACGCCATAAGATAATACCACCAGGACTACCCAATACTTTACTCCTCTTCCTTTCAATACTTCCGAAGCTAAAATCAGCTCGTTACTTTGTTTTTCTACCGCACCTTTCCATTTTTTCAAGAAGGAAACAGACATGATACTGAGTTGAATTTTTCGGATGGTTTTTGGAAACCAGAAAACAGAAGAAAAAATAAGCACGGTATAAAAGATAATCATGCCATAGCTGAACCAAAACAATGCACTCACACCCTCTCCCAAGAGGTCTGCAGCCTCTTGCGCAGGCGGAAAAACAGCCCCTTGAGAGAAAAAGATGGCCAATGGAGCTGCTGTAATGAAGAAGATATTATCTAGGCCGGCCAACATAAGGGTGAAAGCGACTGCTTTGCCAAAAGACTGCCCCTCCTTGTATATGATGAACAAAAGTACTGTGGCCGCTCCCACAACCGGAGGTATTACAGCAATGGCAAACTCCCATAAAAGAATGACCCGCAATGCTGAAGCCCAAGGCCATTGTAAATGACTCAAAAAGCGAAAGCGAAAAGCATTGAGTAGATCCTTTGCCCCCAATACGAGTAGCAGAAGCAAAACATGCAAAAGTTGAAAATCGCCAAAGAGACGCAGACGCTCCGCATTTAACTGATCATCTTGGTAGGCTACCACAAATACCACAAGCAAACCAAGGATAATGGGGAAAATAATACGGCTGGGCTTTAGCACTTTGAGTGCTTTTTCCTGTTCCATACTATTCTGGTACTAAGTCCCCTTCAACTTTTTCGATCCAGAAATTATTAAATCCTTCCCCCAAATGCATGGTAATTTCCCCCATCTGTAACAGATCAAGAATAGACAAAAAATTAAAAATTACAGCAATTTTGGTGGGTTCAAGTGAAATGAGTTGGGAAAAGGATAGTTGCTCGTTGGTTTTTAATTGCTTCAAAATAAAAAGGCGCTTTTCAGCCATTGTGTAAGGAAACTGAACAACTTCATGTTTGGGCTTATTCTGCTCATAGGCGTAACGGCTCATGATTTTTCCAAACACCTTAAGCAGTTTATACAAATCCACATCTTGCAATTCAGCCTCCACATTGTTGATTTCAGATAGCTTTTTGATTTCCTTTAATACATTCCCTCTGCGGAACTTTAGCGCACGCTCCTCTTCCATTCGACTGAGTTCTGCAATCACAGATTTGTACTTTTTATATTCCAACAAATGTCGAACAAGCTCCTCTCTCGGATCTATCTCATTGCCCTCCTCATCTGTTACAGGGCGTGGCAGCAGCATCTTAGATTTGATGCGCATGAGTGTAGCAGCCACCAGAATGAACTCACTGGCCACGTCTACATTCATTTCTTCTAACTGATGGAGGTAATCTAAAAAATCATTGGTAATGGTGTGAATAGGTATATCGTGGATATCAAGCTCATCTCTTTTGATAAAAAAGAGTAACAGGTCGAAAGGTCCCTCAAAAAGTGGTAATTTGATTTCGAAACTCACGTCGTTAAAGTCTTTGTGATCAAAGATATAGAGATTGAAAGAATCGCAAGGTGGATGCCGAAAATATTTTTACTTTTGTAAGATGTTGAAGAAACAGAAAAACAATTTAAAACTGTTCAAGTTTAATCAACATCATAAGCAATGATATGTTGATTCAACCAGGCCCCCTTCTTTCTAAGATCAATTCCCCAGACGATCTCAAAAAATTAAAGCAAGAGCAGCTCGTACAAATGTGCGATGAATTGCGACAGTTTATCGTCGACAATGTTTCTGTTTATGGTGGGCATTTCGGAGCAAGTTTAGGAGTTGTTGAACTCACAGTAGCCATTCATTATGTATTCAATACCCCTAAAGATCAATTGGTTTGGGATGTTGGACATCAGGCCTATGGACATAAGATTTTAACAGGAAGAAAAGACCAATTTCATACCAACCGTTTGTATCAAGGGATTTCTGGTTTTCCAAAGCGCAAAGAAAGCATCTACGATACATTTGGTGTGGGGCATTCTTCTACTTCCATTTCTGCCGCCTTGGGTATGGCCATCGCCAACCAATACAAAAAAGAAGACAGACAGCATATTGCCGTGATAGGCGATGGGGCTATGACAGGTGGTTTGGCCTTTGAAGGGATGAATCATGCCGGGGACACGGACGCTAACATGCTCATCATTTTGAATGATAATTGCATGTCAATCGACCCTAATGTGGGGGCATTGAAAGACTACCTGACAGACGTTACCACCTCTCACACCTATAACAAAGTGCGTGATGACGTATGGCAGTTATTGAGCAAGTTTTCACATTTTGGTAAAAGTGCGCAAGAGGTCATTTCTAAGGTAGAGCATTCCATGAAGTCTTTGTTGCTCAAGCAAAGCAACCTATTCGAATCGTTGAATCTCAGGTATTTTGGCCCAGTAGATGGGCACGATGTACACCACCTGACCCATGTTTTGAATGATTTGAAAAGCATTCCGGGGCCAAAAATCTTACACTGTGTGACCACAAAAGGCAAAGGCTATCGACCTGCCGAAGAAGGAAATGCCACCCAATGGCATGCACCAGGTAAGTTCGATAAGGTAACCGGAGAAGTCTTCAAAAAAGTACCAACAAGTCCACAACCCCCAAAATACCAAGATGTCTTTGGTCATACCTTGGTAGAATTGGCTGAGGCCAATGACAAGATCATGGGGGTAACGCCTGCCATGCCTTCAGGATCTTCTATGAACATTATGATGAAAGCCATGCCGGAGCGAGCCTTCGATGTGGGTATTGCAGAACAACATGCGGTGACTTTTTCGGCCGGACTGGCCACGCAAGGCTTAATGCCTTTTTGCAACATTTACAGCACCTTTATGCAGCGGGCTTACGATCAGGTAATCCACGATGTTTGCATTCAAGACTTACCTGTAAACTTCTGTTTAGACCGGGCTGGTTTTGCTGGTGCCGATGGACCCACACACCATGGTGCCTACGATATCGCTTACATGCGTTGCATCCCGAATATGATTGTGGCAGCCCCTATGAATGAGTCGGAGCTAAGAAATTTGATGTACACGGCACAATTACCGAGAGAAGGAAGTGCGTTTACGATTAGGTATCCTAGAGGTCAGGGTGTGATGCCGGAATGGCGAACAGCCATGGAAAAAATAGCCATTGGTACAGGTCGTAAAATCTCTGATGGTGAAGATGTGGCCATGCTGACTTTAGGCCCTATGGGGAATTATGCCATTACTGCCAAGCAAAAGCTTGCGGAAGAGGGGATTAACCCTGCCCATTACGACATGCGATTTGTTAAACCGCTCGATGAGGAATTACTTCATGACATTTTCAGGAATTACAAACGCATTATTACGGTAGAAGATGGTTGTATTCAAGGGGGCTTTGGAAGTGCCGTTTTGGAATTTATGGCCGACAATGGCTATTCAGCGCACATCCAAAGATTGGGAATCCCTGATGCCATCATCGAACATGGTACACAAGAAGAGCTTCATGCCTTTTGTGGTTTCGATCCGAAAGCAATTGCCCAAGCCGTTAAACACATGTTGGGTGTTGAATCGGTATCTTCCCAGAAATAACCCCTACAAAAAAGGGTTGATCCATTGATTCAAGTCTCTTTTGGTCAGTACCCCCGCTTTCACACCTACTTTTTCACCCTGATGGAACAAGACAAATGTTGGGATACTGCGTATGCCGAAACGTTGTGCAATGGGCTGATTCTTGTCAACATCAATTTTAATGATCTTTAATCTCCCACCACTTTCAGCAGCTAATTCTTTCAATACGGGGCTCATCATTTGACATGGCCCACACCAGTCTGCGTAGAAATCAATAAGAACAGGCGTTTCAGCAGCTATCAATTCATCAAATTTTCCTTTCATTCTTAAGGGGCGTTTTCTTGTGTAAAAGCATTCCATTTGGCAAACAAGTACGCTGTTCGAAATGTTCCACAAACATGTTTAGCCGATTCCTTATATCTTTGCTAAGACTAAAACAGAAAGTATGAAAAAGATATTGGCTCTGCTTCTTGCCGCTTTCCTTTCGACAACTCAAATGGTAATCGCACAAAATCAAAGTGATTTTACACTGGAAGACATTTTCAAAAACAATCTCTTCGCAACAAAAAGCATTGGCACCATCAGGTGGATGAATGATGGACAGTATTACTCCGCACGTGAGGTTCAACCCGATGGTGAAGTCATTCTTGTAAAGAAAGATATCCTCAGCGGAGAAACGGTAGAACAAATCGTATCGAGTCGAACCTTAGGTTTTAGCTTCGATGATTATGAATTTTCAGCCGATGAGCAGAAAATCATTTTTCCACAAGAAACACAGGCCATCTATCGCAGGTCTAGTGAATCTATATTCTACGTTTATGATTTAAAGGACAACGCCATTCAACAAGTGGCCAATGGAGAGCATGTGATGTATGCTACCTTCTCGCCTGATGCGTCAAAGATTGCCTATGTGCGAGAAAATAACCTTTATATGGCAAATTTAGCCGATCTACAAGAAGTTCAAATTACTTTCGATGGTAAACCCAACCAGGTCATCAATGGCAATGCTGATTGGGTGTATGAAGAAGAGTTTGCCATGTCTAAAGCTTTCAAATGGTCGCCTGATGGGCAGTTCATTGCATTTTGGAGGTTTGATGAAAGGGCAGTTAAAGAATATAACATGCAAAAGTGGGGTGAGCTATATCCTCAAGATTATCGATTCAAATACCCAAAAGCCGGTGAAGAAAATGCCACTGTGGCCATTAAAGTGTATGATATCCGACAAAATAAAATGGTTACCATGGATACGGGTGTTGAAACCGATATGTATATCCCACGCATCTACTGGACCCCCTTAAACCACACCCTTTCCATCATCCGACTCAACCGATTACAAAACCATTTGGAGGTATTGCATGCCCATGTAGGTACAGGGAAATCTGTAATGATGTATGAAGAACAAAGCGATACCTACGTGGACATCAATTACAACGATAATTTACAATACTTGAAAGATGGAGAGACCTTCATTTTCACAAGCGAGAGGACGGGTTTTAAACACATATTTGCCTATAATTTTCAAGAAAGGGAATTAAAAGCCCTCACACGAGGAAATTGGGAGGTAACCGACCTATTGGGCGTAGATGAGGAACGCCAAAAAATTTACTTTCTATCTTCCCAGAACTCTCCTTTGGAGCGCCACGCTTACACGACAGATTTCCAGGGAAAAAAACGTCAAGGATTGACAGAGGGGCATGCCTCCTTCAGTCTCAATTGGTCGCCCGATTACCGGTATTTTATTCGTACCACCAGCAGTACCGAAAGGCCCAACACCTACACCTTACATGAAAATAATGGGTTTTTGATACGTGAAATGGAAGGCAACCAAGCAGCGAAAGAAAGGCTGGAGAAGTATGCAATCCCCTCCAAAGAATTTTTCAGCTTTACCACAAGCCGAGGAGATGAACTGAATGGCTACATGATCAAGCCGAGTGATTTCGATGCAACTAAAAAGTACCCTGTTCTGATGTACGTTTATGGTGGGCCTGGTTCACAAACCGTTCGCAATACCTGGCATGGTATGCGCGATTTTTGGCATCTGTATTTGGCCAACCAAGGCTACATCATTGCAAGCATCGACAATAGAGGCACAGGAGCCAGAGGGAAAGATTTCAAACACCTCACTTACGGTATTTTGGGCAAATACGAAGTGGAAGATCAAATCTCAGGCGGCCAATATTTGGCCAGCCTACCTTACACCGATGCCAACCGAATAGGCATTTGGGGTTGGAGCTATGGAGGGTACATGTCTTCCCTTTCTCTCTTCATCGGCCATGAAGTCTTCAAGTCGGCCATTGCTGTGGCGCCTGTAACCAGTTGGCGGTATTACGATACCATTTACACGGAAAGATACATGAGTACGCCAGAAAAGAACGGCGAAGGCTACGATGCCTACTCTCCAAATTCGCATGTAGAAAAACTAAAAGGTAATTTCATGCTCATCCATGGAACAGGAGATGATAATGTACATTTTCAAAATTCGGTAGAGATGGTGGAGCGCCTCATTGCCGCTGATAAACCATTTGATAGTTTTTATTACCCCAACAGAAATCATGGCATTTATGGTGGCAACACTTCCTTGCATTTGTATCGCATGATGACGCAATGGGTAAAAGATCATTTATAAAAGACATGTGGTACGATCCTTACATTCAATCCGATCAATTCTGGGTGCTCACCCTCGTTCTATTCGTCGTGGTTTTATTCCGCTATGCCATCATAGCCGGTTTGTTTCACCTGATTTTTTATGCCTTTCAACCCAAGCGCTTTCAGCATCGCAAAATATTCAAAGGTCAATTCAAAGTACTTCAACTCAAAAAAGAAATGCTTTGGTCAGCACTCACCTCGTTTCTTTTTGGCCTGGCAGGAGCCGTAATGATTCTAATGACGCGAGAGGGTCATACGAAAATCTATGAAGACCCAAACGCCTATCCGCTTTGGTGGATTCCCCTTAGCTTTTTATTTGCAGCTTTCCTGCACGAAACGTATTATTATTGGTTGCATCGGTGGATGCATCGACCCAAAGTGTACCGAGCCATCCATAAAGTACACCACGACAGTCACTATACCTCACCATGGACTAGTTTTTCCTTTCACCCCTTAGAGAGTTTACTGCAGTCCATTGTGATTCCCGCTTTGGTTTTTATCGTCCCCATGTATTCCTGGACGGTTGTCTGTCTGCTGGTTTTCATGACCATCACCAGTGCCATTAACCATTCCAATGTGGAGCTTTACCCCAAGGGTTTTCATAAACATTGGTTAGGCAAGTGGCTGATTGGGGCTACCCACCATAGCCTACACCATACACAATACCGATTCAATTTTGGGCTTTACTTTACCTTCTGGGACAAGTTGATGCATACAGAAAGTGCCAAATATGAACCTGATTTTGAAAAGCATACAGCCTTAAGGAAAAACGCCTGATTAAGACATCAATACGCCCATTCTTGCCCTTTGTACAAGGCACGTACGGTCTGTATAATGATTTTTAAATCTAGCCAGAAAGACCAGTTCTGCAGGTAAAATCGATCCAAACGTACACGAGAATTCATTTGGTGATAGGCAATAATTTCGCCCCGATAGCCCATGGCCTGAGCAAGACCTGTAATGCCCGGTTTAAAAGCATGGCGCTTGGCATATTTTTGCACCTGGGGCTCATAAGTCTCATTCAGCTTAAGCGGATGGGGACGCGGCCCCACAATGGACATCTGCCCCAAAAAAACATTGAAAAATTGCGGTAGCTCATCCAAACTTGTTTTCCTCAAAAACTTACCAAAAGTGGTGATGCGATAATCGTCTTTGGTAGCCCATTTCGTGTCGGCCTCCTCATTCACGCTCATGGTGCGGAATTTGTAACAGTAAAAGACCTGATTATTTTTACCATGTCGTTTTTGGCGAAATAAGATGGGACCCTTAGACCCTTTTTTGATCATAAAACCCATAAGGGGATACATCCATGAAAGCAGAAAAAGAATAACAAAGGAGGAAAAAACAATGTCAAATACCCTCTTCGCCATTTGGTTGAAAATATTATCCAATGGCAGTTGGTTCAGGTCTATGACCGAAATGTTTTCGTAGCGTTGAAGGACCAGACTTTTTAATACATCTAACTTAATCTCTGGTAAAAGCTTTACTTTCATTAAGTGGTGATCAGCATACTGAACAATGGCATTTTTCAGCTTCCGAGATACCTTATCGCTGATGTAAATAAAATCAATGTCCCTTTCCTTCAGCTTAAAAAGGTCTTCTACATCTCCTAAAACCGGAAACTCCTGCTGTTGGTTTTCCAAATGCTTATCATGGAAAAAACCTTTGACTCGTATGCCATATTGTGGACGTTTTTGCAGTAGGTTGTAAAGCTTAAACCCCAATTCATCGTAGCCAACGATCACCGCTCTTCGAATATTTCCGCCAAAGGTTCGGTATTTGTCTAAGATCAAATGAACAGCCACTCGGTAGATAGACAACCAGACAAAAAGCAACAAAACAAAAGACATCAGAAAATGTCGATCGACGGCATCTTTTTCTGAAAACAACCAAAACAAAGACAAAAAAGAAATAAAAATAAAGACCGAGGTAAAAGCCTTTTGAAAAGTAGAATAGAAACTCACGGCTCTGCCCACTTTATAACTTTTGTTCAGGAGGGTTATGGCCGACCAAAGCACCAAAGAGGCAAGAATGGTTATTAAATCATCTGTGCTGAGGTTGAAACCACCCCTTGCAATGATGGTAGAGAAAGAAAATAGAATAGAGATCAATAACAACTCGACCGTTAAAAAGAGTATAGGGAAGTATGTATTGAATCTTTTTCTCAAGACCTTAGGTGCTAGTGGTATGTCTACTGGAACTAAAGGTGCAAAGATAGAAAAGTACTTTTATGTTTTACCAAGAATTAATTTATTAATGTTTTCTTAAAACATAGCGTATCGCCAATTCTACCCCATTATTTTGGTAAAGCTCTCCGAAATCGTGTGCAAAAACGATACGGAAATCAAAAGGGTAATCGGCTAGGGGCTGTTCAAAATTCAATTCCATGTAGCTGTAAAACTGCTCCCTTCCTCCTCTAAAGGCATAGTCGAAATTCGGGTCTACAGCAATTCCTCCCCAATTAAAACGCCCGTCGAATAAACCAGCATAGGTTCCCCAATTCATGCTGTAAGTAAAGCGGGTAAAATAAGAGATGCCTTTGGCTAATTCACCCCGTGCAGATAGGTTCCAAGCTTGGGTACGATTACTGACCACATTCACACCATAAGTGGGGAAGTTTTCCATAAACAAAGACGTCCAGTTCGCTGTGAGGAAAAGCGGATTGCCCATAATGAGGTCTTGATACGTGTAGCCAGAACGGTACAGCCAATTGTTGTGCAAATTATCCCTTCCACCAAAATCGTAGCCATAATTTGCTTCCTTATCTGGGAATTGAGGTATGCCATCTGGAATACCTGGGCCACTCTGCATCTTGGTTTGCATGTACTCCAATTGTAAAGATTGTAACCCCTTTGCTTTTTTAGGTAGCTCCCAGTGCAGGGCCAATGAAAAATCTTGCAGGCTAATGTACTGCATACTTCCGTTGTCTTCGAAAGGAGATTGGTAGTTGAGTATCAGCTTGTGCTCTTTTATTTGGGTATCGAAGGTTAATTCAAACATGCCCAAATGATTGCCTAAACCATTGGCCTCACCTGCATTTGTACCATCAGGATTTGGAATGCCTGCTCCTCTAAAAACAGTCCAGAAGTCACTGAAAGCATTGGGTTGTTGGATGCCCTCGGGAGAAACACCTCCAAACTGAGCAAAATGATAAAAGCCCGATGAAATGTTAAACCCAATATACTTTTCCAAGTTCAACCGAATGGCTGCATCTTTATTATGCAGTAATGCATTGGCCATGTACCTATCGTCCTCCAACCACCTCAAGCCCATTCGGCCTTTGATTTCGATCAGCCCATCCCAAAAGGGTAAAGGCGTAAAGTGCTCAATGCCTGCTTCTACCATGGGTGCGGGGCGAGCATTCGCGCTTAAACCAAAATTAGAAACGGTTAATTCGGAATCGATGCCCCCAATACGCTCTTGATAAGCCCCTATGCGGGCATACAAAAATTGGTAACGTGCATCGAGGTAGTACGACGAGAACAGCTCATTTCGGAAAGAGAAGCCTGTGGAAAGCATCAGGTTTTTAGACAACGCGCGTTGATAGTGCAGCCCCCCCTCGGCAAAAAGGCCAGGGTCGGTGGGCACCTCCCCCCACCGGTTATGCACCATATAAAAAGGAAGAAAATCGGTATCCGAAGCGGTAACCCCTGTTCCAAAATAGGCGAAGAGCGAGTCTTTGGCAATTGGTTTTTGCGATTGACCCCATAGCATTGTGGCTGGCACCAACATCAGCAGAAAAATCCAAAAGCTTCGGGTCATGACATTTTTTTTCAAAAATAGTTAATGCAAGGGAAAGAACACTTTGAATCTTTGAAATTCCTGCCTGCTGCGAAAGCAAGATCAGACAGATGAAGGTTAAAGTAAAATGAAATGTCCCTTAAATAAAGGGAATTCATTAGTTTTACTTTTTTAAAAAACCAAATGAAGAATTTTCTAGGCCTGCTGCTTGTACTGCTCATTCCTTCACTCACAGGTTGCCTCAGAGGACAGCCTGAGGAGCAAGTGATTTTTGAATTGGATTTTGAAGATGACCAGGTTGCCCATGGAAATGGATTGATGCGCTTCAATGCTCCTGCCAATCAAAGTTATTTCGATTTCAATGGCAGTAGGGTGCTTGGCCGTTTTGCCCGAGGCGGTATAGACATTCTTTTTGATTCGCTCGATGCGCACGATTTTGTAGAGGTAAGCTACGACTTGTACATCCACGACAACTGGGAAGGCAACGGACTGCGCGGTAATGGGGAAGATGTTACCATCTTAAATATTGGCCCTACTACGGTTTTTTTCTCTTCCATTATCAATACCAAATGTTTGGACCAAAGCTGTACGGAAGTTCAAAGTTTTCCAAGCATCATCCGCAGGCAAAGCCATCCTGAAAATGCCAATGTAGCAGACCCCACCTTGCCTGGCGTTTGCCTTTGGGAAGGAGAAGTGGGTGGTTCAAAAAGAATCCGAATAGAAGCGAGAAGATTTCATACTGCCCCTGACTTGAGGGTAAACATAGCAGCAGACATCAAAGATGCAGGAGCAGATTTATGCAACAAGAGCTGGTCTATTGATAACCTTCAAATCAAAACCATTCGCGTGGTTGACTTATAGGCCCATGCAGCATTTTAAATTGATTTTTTTTCTTTCTTTTTGCTTGGCCTTACAAACGGGGCAAGCCCAAGGCACACTGCCTACCAGTATGCAGGCTTTGGAAGACTATTACAGGCGTGCACAGCTGTTAGGAGAATTTGATAGTACAGTTTCTTTTATGCTAAAGCCCTTGTATGCACAAAACTTTGATACTTCGGCCTATGCTCCTTTTCAGCAAAATTCTGCTTTGCGCATAAAAAAAGGCAATTGGTTTCAAGCAGAGCTGCTTCCTGTGCTGTCTAAATCTGTTTACCACCACAAACAACCCTATGGCTGGAACGATGGCAGCATTCGCCCCGCCAGTGGTTACCAACAAATGACCAGTTTGGGTTTTGCTGCCAAAATAGGTCCATTGAAAATTCAGATGTACCCAGAGTTTTTGTATGCGCAAAACCGGGAATACGATGGCTTCCCCTTGACGGCAGCACCCGTTTTATGGAGGCGCCTATATAGCAGACTCCACAATTCTATCGATACGCCCGAACGTTTTGGCGAAGACCCCATAGAAGAGGTCTTATGGGGGCAAAGCTTTGCTAAACTTGAATTGGGACCGGTATCGCTGGGCATCTCCAACGAAAATATCTACTGGGGACCGGGAAGGCGAAATTCACTCATCATGTCGAACAATGCCAGGGGTTTTAAGCATTTGACCGTTCACACCAATCAACCAGTGAAGAGCCCCATAGGCTGGTTTGAATTTCAATTTTTGGGTGGTAAGCTTGAAAACTCAGGTTTTCTACCTCCTAATGCGTTTTCCACATTTAACGGAAGTTTTAACCATAGACCCAAAAAAGATGAGTGGAGGTATTTAGCAGGTATGTCTGTGAATTATATGCCCAAATGGTTGCCAAGGTTTAGCCTTGGTTTCAACCGTGTTTTTCAGGTTTATAATGATGAAATTGATGGAGACCTTGGCATAATACTTCCATTTTTTAACCAGGTGAGTAAAAGAGGCCAGTTTGTAGAAGAAGATCTTCGAGGTCGGGATCAGCTTCTTTCCTTAACGATGCGGTATTTTTGGCCTAAAAACCGCACAGAATTATATGCCGAATTTGCCAAAAATGACCACAATGCCACCTTTAGAGATTTTTTCTTAGAACCCGGACATGCCGCTGCTTTCCTGTTTGGATTCACAAAGTTATTCCCATTCAAAAGAAAAGCAGATGAATTTATAGAAGCCAACCTAGAATGGACCATCGGGCAACAAAGTGCCAATCGCATCATCAGAAATGCCAGTACTTTTTATATTCATCATCAAATAAGACAAGGATACACCAATGATGGCGAGATTCTTGGTGCGGGCATTGGGCCGGGCAGCAATGCGCAAACCCTGAATGTGCGTTGGGTAAAAGGCATTCAAACCTTAGGCTTACAACTCGAGCGCTATGTACATAACAATGACTTGTATATTGATCTTTTTAGGGATATTCAAGACCCACGCCGACATTGGATTGATGTGAGTGCCTTCTTGAAAGGCAGCTGGCAATGGGACAGGTTGATTGTCAATGGGGAAGCTGGGATCATTCAATCCTTGAATTACCAATATCAAATTATCGATCAACTCAGAACGGGAGAATATTTTGTTCCCGGTATAGATGTGCTTAACTTCTCGGCTCGTTTAGATTTGATTTTATTGTTCTGATGTCTATCAAAAAGAATTATGGCTTTAACCTGTTCAACGCCTTGTTGAACATTGCTTTTCCCATCATTTCTTTCCCTTATGCTGCCCGTATCTTATCGCCAGAAGGCATTGGTAAAACCATGTTTATCTTTTCTTTCGCCCAATATTTTGCGCTTATTGCAGCCTTTGGCATTCCCATCTATGGGGTAAAGGTTGTCGCAGCCGCCAGGGATAAAAATGCCTTGAATAAGGTAAGCTCAGAGCTCATCAGTTTATCGGGCATCATCACACTGACCGTTTTGGCCATCTATTTGTTATGCGTCAGCTTCATTCCTCGTTTCCAACCAGACCTCACCGCCTATTGGGTAGCCGGTGTTTTGGTAGCTTTTTCTGTATTGAATGTAGATTGGTTTTTTGGGGGAATCGAGAAATTCAAATGGATCGCCTTCCGCGCGCTGGCCGTTAAATCCCTCAGTTTGGTTTTGCTTTTTGTATTGGTGCAAAACGGAGACGATACCTTCGGCTATTTGATCTTTTTGCTGTTCCTCTATGTGGGGAATTACCTTGTCAATTTCTTTCTGCTAACGAAAAAGGTAACAATCCGATGGACATTGAAGGGGGTTAAGGTGCATTTCATGCCCTTGCTAATGATTTTCAGCATGACGTTGGCGACTACCATTTATACCACCTTAGACACTGTTTTATTGGGTTTCTTAAGCAATGAAACCCAAGTGGGACTCTACACGGCTGCCGTCAAACTGGCGAAAGTGTCTATCCCCATCATGACCAGCCTCGGGGTGGTTGTGATTCCCCGCGCCATGCACATGATGCATCATCAAGACCTTACCGGACAGTTGAAACTTTATCAAAAGTCCTTTGCCTTTATCACTTTTTTGGCCATCCCCATCAGCCTGGGCATTTATGCCACAGGGGAAGAAGCCATTTTACTCTTCTCTGGGCAAGCCTTCTCCCCTGCTGAAGCGGGTGTAAAAGTATTGGCCTTATTGCCCTTATTGATTGGAGTAGGTCATTTTGTAGCCTTTCAAATTTTAATTCCTTTCGATAAAAACAAAGGCATGCTGGTGGCCACCTTGGCTGGAATGCTGGTGTTCGCTGCCCTAAGCTTTATGTTGATACCCAACTACGGCAGCACAGGAATGGCCTGGGCTAATTTGTGCACTGAATTGGTGGTTACCTTTTGCTATTTTCTCTTTGTGCCGGCTGGTATTTGGAAACATCTCCCTTGGAAAGAATTGCCGAAGGCATTGATCATTGCCCTTTTCTTCTTGCCCATTCACTGGGGCATACAAACCATGAACCTATCCGTGGGTACTACTTTCGGCCTTTCGGTTTTACTTTGTGGTACTTTTTACTTGGCTGCACAGCACTATTTTTTCAAAAACCCGATGACGCATGAACTGCTCGCGCATCTACAAAACAAATGGAAAAATGGATAAAGTACGGGTCATCATGATTACCTACCAAGGTGAAGGCTACTTTCGCCAGCAACTGGATAGCATCGTGCAACAAGAGGGGCTGGAAAGTATCCATATTTATGACGATGCCTCCGCTCCGGCTTTTGTGCAAAAGCTCACAGACCATGCGCAAGCCGCCAAAGTGTCCATTGAAGTGCATCAAAACCCAACGAACTTAGGTGTCATAGGGAATGTCCAACAGGCGCTTTCCGTACATCAGGATGCCGCTTACATTGCACTGGCTGATCAGGACGATATTTGGTATCCGGGAAAGTTAAAGGCCACTTTGAAAGCGCTTCAAACGGTGGAGGATTCAACGCTTCCTTGCTTGGCCTATCACGACATGAACATCATCGATGCACATGGGCAAAAACAAACAAGTACTTTTTGGGAAAGCAAAAGGCAAACGCATTATCCTCATACCTTTGAGACCAACCTCATCAGTAATGTGGTAACAGGGGCTGCCTCCCTTATGAACCGATCCATGATTTCTTATGTATTGGACTTACCTAAAGGTGTACCGATCTATCATGATGCATGGATGGGTATGGTGGCTTTTGCTTTGGGTAAAGCCGTTCGGTTAGATGCTCCGCTGAGTGCACATCGCATGCATGGCGCTAGTCTTACTTTTGCGCGTAAGCCGCAGCATGGCTTTTTGGAAAAATTAATACGAAATGGGCGGCAGTGGCTAGGAAAGGATGAAATGTTTGGTTCACAGTTTGCTTTTCTTCAAGCCTTTTATGATGCCTATCAGCAGGTACTCCCGCGAGAAAAGGTAGAACAGATCGAAAGTTTTTTATCCCTCAAAAACCGAGGCTATTGGGCACAAAAGCAGTTCATCTATCAGCTTCTAAAAGAGGCATAAAATATTATGGTTTCTTGAGGGATTGAAAAACCTCTAGGTATTGATTGACAACATAGGACCAAGTGTACTTTTCAGTAATCCCTTTCGATGAAACCTCCTTCATTGTTTGCATCTCTTCCGGTTGGTCTTCCACTTTGTTGACGAGAAGCTTTATGGATTCCGCATTTTTCTCAAAAAAACGTCCGTATCTCCCCTCTTGTAGCATCTCTTGGTTGAAAGGCGTGTTCAATGCCAAAATAGCACTTCCGTAAGCCAAAGCCTTAAGCATGGTAGGATTTGTACCCCCAAATTCATGCCCGTGTAGGTAGCCATAAGCCTGATGATACAGCTCAGCTAACACCTCTTGATCTCTGATGTATCCGGTAAAGACCAACCTGTCGTCTTTTAAGCCTTTGATGCGCTCCGCATAGGCGTCTTGGTAAGGCACATCGCCCACCACTACCAATTTTTTGGTTGCATTAGAGGAAGTAAATCCTTCTATTAAAATGTCTGCATTGTTATCAGGAATCAAGCGACCTACAATCAGATAATATTGGCCCGGCTGCAGTGACCATTGGCTGATGAGCTGAGGTTGAGTAGACTTCCTGACAATTCCCCCATAGGCAATGACCTGAGATGCACGACCAAACTCGGCTAAATACACCCTGCGCATTTCTTCAGAATCGTTGATAATGACATCATAAAAGCGACAGGCTTGCCTCGCTGCCCACTTGAAGTACCTTGCCCCAAAGCCTTTCCACTTGGGTCTTAGCCACTCCAAGCCATCTACATTGATGGCGGTAGGGATATTTGCCCATCGCGTTAGGAGTCCAAACGGCCCATTGGCAGCATTGCATACCAAGATGGCATCGTAGGATTGAAAAGCGGCATGTACAAAAGCCAAAAAGGAATGAACCAATTGACTCAATGATTTTTTTTGAATGGTGGGTAAATACACCAAATGCACGCCATTCACGGTCTCAGGAAAGGTGGAGAATAGGTTACGATGGCAGTAAACGGTAACATGTACACCCTTATTCACCAATCCTTCGGCCAAATGCTGTACCAAGGTTTCATACCCACTGTACACATAAGGATAACCACGCGTGCCCAGAATTGCTACTTTCATTTTACCTTACATTTATTCTCTTCATAAAGCTCTTTTATTGAGCCCATTACATCGCGACTAAAGGTTTCGCGACTAAATTTTTGAAGTCTTATCATTCCTTTGGCTATGCTTTGCTGAGCAAAAGAATCGGACAAGCTTTTTTTCATTTTTTCTACCAAGTCATCTGCATCGTATGTGGAAAATACCTCTACCGCATCGCCCCCTACTTCAGCCAATGCACCACTATCAGAAACCACTACTGGTATTTTAGATTGAAAAGCCTCTAAAATAGGGATACCAAAACCTTCATTCATAGATGGAAAGACATATAAGGAGGCTTTCTGGTATACATGCCAAAGCGTTTCATCATCTACATGGCCGGTAAACACCATATCGTCGGTTAAATGCAATGCATCTGAGAGCAAATGAAGCTCATCTGTGGTGTCATTGTTGGGTGTTGACCGTCCACCTACCAATACCAATCGCATGTCTTTGAAGCTTTCCTCCTTCTTCAGTTTTGAAAAGCCTAAGACTAAAGTTTTCAAATTCTTGCGCCTATCAAAAGCGCCAACATGTAAAATATAGGGTGCATTTACCTGTATGCTCGGCCTAGAATGGTTTTTTACCAAAAGCTTGGGTGCCTGATAAACCACCTTACATGCCACATCTGGTAAAAAATGCGCTAATTTCTTTTGGGTATAAATGCTTGTCGTCAAAGCTTTTTGGTATGGCTTCAAGCCCGCCTGCATCATCTGCAAATAATAACTTCTCCAGCGGCTGGAATAGTTGTCGGGGTATTCCCAAAAAAAGGAAGAATGTATAACCGGTACTTTAAGAAAGGATGTCTTCCCTTTAGGGCAAATGTAATCAGGACATAATAACACGTCCGTTTTTAGTTGCTTAGCCCAGACAGGTAAGATCCATTGCTTCCACAGGTGGTAAACCAAATGAAAAAACCGCCTTCGCAAAGCCTTATCTTTCTTAAAAAACAGGTTGCCTTTGATGGCCGAAACGCTGGGAACATACTTTATTTCAACCCCCTGTGCTTCCGCCTCCGCTTCCGAAATCGACATTAAGTGATTGATATAGGTAGATATACCCGTTGTAGCCCTCAGCTCAAAAAAGATGTCGACTGTAAGAATTATCTTCTTCTGACCCATTGCATAAAGAATTTTTCAATGTACTTGTAGGTAAAGTTCGAATAAATCAAGGTAACAATCAGTACCAAAATCAATGAAATAAGGGTGGTTAAAAGACTTACTTGATAATCCATTACATAATTGCCTACATAGTAAAAGAGCCACAAAACGAGGTAATGATTGAGGTAAACAGAGTACGATATCTTGCCTAAATACACACTGAACTTATTGGTAAAGAAGTAATCCTTCTTTTCTGCAAAGGAAAAAGAAACGATCAAGAGGGTATAGAGGTAAGGCAAAAGTAGTAATAATCGGTTATCGTACTGCGCAGACAGAAACATAATGCCCAACAGGACCAAGATGCAGAGGTAGCCCATCTTGTGGCTCCATCGGAGGTGCTTGAGCCAAAGGAAACCGTTAACACCCAAAGTAAAGCCTAAAAGACCTCTCAAAAAGCCCAGATTGCTCGTTTCATTCAATCTGCCATGGTGCATCAGCCAAGCCGTTAGTAGCAATGACATGAGAAGCATTATGGCTTTTTTATTTCTTTTGAAAGCCAAAAGCACCCCCGCAAAAATCACATAAGAAAACATCTCGGCAGAGACAGACCATGAAACAGGATTAAGCCCGGCATCGGAAGCGATAATGGGGAAAGAATTGATGAGCAACAGCGGGTTGATGGCATCGATAAGAAGATCTTTGTATCCATAGTCTACCTTATCGAAATCGAAGCCTATGTACATGGCATAAAGCTTTATGGGTATGTACAGCACAACACTGTAAAATAAAAGGGGATATAGCCTGAAAAACCTTAATTTGATATAGCGGTAAAAGTCGTTTTTATTTTTTAGTCGATCCAAATAGTTGTAAGCAATTACATACCCACTCAACACAAAAAACAGATCGACAAATACATAAGCTTGAGAGGTGAAAAAATTATGGGTATAGCCCATGGGATCGTATCGTGGATCGATGGCAAAGTGATAGAAAACCACAAATAAGGCAGACCAACCCCTTAGGGCATCTAAAGCAATCCGTCTTGTTTTGTCTCTTTTCATGGCTAAACCTTCTTTCCTATGGCCCTTTGATTGTACAATTTTTTTTCTCTCGGCTCAAGAGGATCATTCGTACCCCAAGCGCCACTTTTGTATTGGCACAGGTGCTGCCCCTTTGAACAACTGAATGCTATAACCTACCGCCCACCAAGAAAATAAAGTAACGAAAACATAGTTCTCAGCATTGGCTGCCATCAAAGAAACTAAAAAAGAAGCTTTGAAAGTGGTTGCGATAAAGGGTATAATGGATGCATCTGTACCTTGATGTTGCTTGTAGGCCATCAATGGATATTTGATGCTGTAATACACCAAAAGCGCATAGAGCAGGAGCCCAAGAACACCTAGCTGTACCCCATAAATAATAAACTGGTTTTCGCCCCCCACATGGATCTCATCGATTACACCACCTGCGTCGCCACTCATGGCTAAGCCTATGCCCTGAGGGTTCGTCAGCATGCTTTCCAAGCCTATCAGCCATTCCAGCACATGGCCTGCACTTGAGCTATCGGAAAGGGTGAGGGTATCGATAAAAAAATACCAGAGATCTTTCGACCCGAAGAAATACAAAAACAGAACGAAACCTCCCCCTGCCAAAAAAGCATAAACCAGGTACCTAAAGTACCCAAAGACGTAACTTATAAAGGTCAGCATCAAGAAAAATCCGGCAATGGGAGCTCTGGAATGGGAATAAAACAAACAAGCCACACTGGCCAAGGCGGTAAGGGCGTAGATGACTTTGTATTTTTTGTTTTGCCTATAAAGAATAAAAGATGTGGCAAAGGCTACATTCGCAAATACACCCATTTCTAATGGGGTAGCAAAAAAAGCAGCAAATCGTTTGGCACCACTAGCCGCCTGAAAAGTCCATGTCAAACCATAATCGCCAGTAGGATCGCCACCCTCTGCCATATGATGCGCCTCATAGCCGATTAAAGTTTGCAAGTGGGTGTTGAAGAATTGCTCTAGACTGCTCACCACAAAGGCCATTACCATAACTGCCAATAGGCTATGACAAATCCAATAGATATGCTTCCTCTCGAGCACCATGTTTCTTCCTAAAAAGTACATGAGCGCCACCAAGGCGGTATTTTTAAAATAGATGGATTTATTGACAAAGCTGGCCGGACCGATAGGAAGCAACCAGAAAACCACCACTAAGCCCATAAAGGCCAGACCTACTTTATCTGCTTTTGTCCCATAAAAAGGGGTATGCCAAATGTTTTTTCGATACACCAACCAAGCACCCACGGTGAGCAGGAGCATAGCGTCTTTGCCAAGCTTAATCAGCTGACCTAGGAGGATGTCTTGGCTTACTTGATACGCCAATATTTGAAAAGTGAGATAGCCCGAAAGATAAAAAATAAGAAAGGGCCAAAGGGCAGAGAAATTACCCTTAAAAACGATTTCGTTCAGTGTATAAAAAAACAGCCCTCCCAAAAAAAGGAGCAAGCCGAGGAAAGCAAGGGTTAAGATCAACTCAGACATTTGTAAAAGCTACAACCCATCGGAACGTGTTGCCTGCAGTATGCATTTAGTTTTAAAATGAGTCTAATCATTGATTAAACAGCTTGAAGGTACGCATTTATCCTTTTACGGAAAACTTCGAGTGTATAATGTGTTTGGAACTTTTCATGCCCCGAAAGACTCATTCTCTTACGTTGAGCTTCGTCTTTTACCAGCGAATAGATTTGCTCTGCACCTTCGGTGGCATTATCAATGGGAATCAATAAACCATTAACGCCATGCTCAATCATTTCTAGGGCACCTCCCTGTCGGGTGGCGACCACCGGTACTTTTTGAGAAAACGCCTCAAGGATCACCGTGGGGAAAGAATCAGGCGCAATGGATGGCAAAACAAATGCATCAAAAGCCTTGAGGTAAGCAAGCGGATCATTTTTAAAACCAAGGAAAAACACCTTATTGGAAAGCCCGTTGTCTTCAACATATTGCTGCACCTGATGAACATATTTTTCATAGCCCTCAGCATGATCTCCAACCACAACAAAATAAAGTGGAGGGCTTTTTTCTACTAATTTTTGGGCCATTGATAGAAAATATTCCACTCCTTTTTGTGGATGAATGCGCGCTATGGTTCCTATGACACTGGCATGGGCAGGCAGGTGCAGCTCTTTTCTCAAATCTGCCTGCTGCACAGATAAACACGCAATTCCATTAGGGATCACATCAATGTCTTTTCCTTTTACAAAACCTATCCAAGCGCCACGCGTGGCCTCAGAAACGGCAACGATCCGGGTACTGAAGGTGCCCATATAAGCCCCCAACCATTTTTTGTACAGCACCGGATGCTCAACAGTCTCTCGTACATGAGTCAGGTAAGGAATACCCAGGTTGGCAGCCACTAACCCGCCTACCGTAACGGTGGAGGTATTGGCGTAAATCACATGGATACTTTCTTGTTTGGCTAATTTTTTGAGGTAAAAAAAAGCGCTTAAAAAATGAAAGAGGAGATAAAATAAACCTGCTAGGTTGAAATGCTTTTTACGCAGCACAGCCGTATTAAAAACATCTACTGGAATGCCTAAAGTCTTTAACTCATCTACCAAAGGACCATCAACGGGCACTACCACATGGGCTCGAAATTGTTTTTTATCGAGTTGAGTAACCGTTCTCAAAAGACTTCGGTCCGAACCATACAAATCTGCACTCGCATGTAAAAAAAGTATGTTCCTCATAACTTGTGTTCCTCATCTACCATAGGCTTATGACCATCGAGCCAGCCCTGAGCCGCTGCACTCATTTTTTTAATCCTGGCTTTGAATAAAAAGTAAAGCACATAAGAAGACACCTTATTGCATTGGTACACCCAGCCTGTGACAAAACGGATGCCCTTGGCATGCTTGCGTAAAATGTACATGTGGTTCCTGAGGGTGATGTAATGGGCAAAAGGGGAAAGATTTCCTTCACCCTCACTGCTTCTGTTTTTGTGCGACCGCCCCACTTTATGATAAATCTTAGAGGCAGGTTCATACTGCAAATGGTATCCTGCTTTTCTTATGCGCAAAGACCAATCGGTATCTTCATAGTAAATAAAGAATTGATCATCTAAAGCTCCCACCTCCCTAACAATTTTCGCTTTTACCAGAAAGCAGCATCCTGTAATCCAAGGAATCCTGCGGGCATGGTTACCAAAGGCGTGATCTGCCTTTCCCTGGCCCAACGTATAAGGAAAGAAGCCCCACCGGTTGAAGCCTGTCCCCGCATTCCAAATGATATTTCTTTCTGATTCGTATAAGATTTTTGGCTGAACTGCCCCAACATCATGTGCTTGCAATACCTGCAATAAAGGTTGCACAAATCCAGGTGTTACAATGGTATCGTTGTTCAATAACATCAGGTACTCAAAACCTGCATCTAATGCATATTGAATGCCTCGATTGTTTCCTCCTGTAAAACCTTCATTCTTGCTGTTGACCAGCAGGGTTATTTCATCAAATTCATCTTTCAACCGCTGCCCTGAACCATCTTCAGAGGCATTGTCTACCACCACAATTTCGTATGCCGCAAAAGTCAGTTGGCGCAAAGAAGAAAGGCATGCCGCCGTATCATCGTAGCTATTCCAATTGACAATGATGATGGCCAGAGAGCGTGTCATGGGGATGTATTTACTTGGATACAGGTGTTTTTGACTTCCAAAATCCATATAAGCCTTTTTCTAACTCATACTTTTCCCATCGAAAACGCTCGCGAAACGGCTGATTTTTAGCCCATTCCCACATAATTTTCAATCCTTCCTCTAAGCTGGTTTTTTCTTCATACCCCAGCAATTGAACAGACTTTTCGTAGGTGGGATGTGCATTCTTAACCTCGTGTCTGGCCTCATGGTAGGCTACGGTGGCATTACCCATTATCTGTTTCAATATGCGATTGGCCTCATTGATGGAGTGGTAACGGGTGCCCCCCAAATTGATGATTTCTTTCGCTGCTTCGGGTAAGGTGGCTGCCTTCCACAAGGGCAACAAGCAATCATCCATAAAACTAAAGGCCCTTTTTTGTTCTCCATCTCCAAAAATAGACATGGGTTCTCCATGCAAATGTTGGGTCATCCAGATGCCCAAAACATTGCGATAGGTGTCCCAAATGTTTTGTTTAACGCCATACACGTTGTGCGGTCGAATGATGCACCAATCTAAGCCGTGTTGCTCCCCGGCTACCTGTATGTCCATTTCGCATGCATATTTGGCGATGCCATAGGGGTCTATGGGCTGAGGTATATCTTTTTCATCAAAAGGCGGCTGACCATGACCATAAACAGCCATAGAACTGGTAAAAACCAAACGCTCTACACCAAAACGGATACAGGCATTGATGATGTTGGCTGTAGCCACCAAGTTGTTTTGATAATTGTACTTTCTGATAAAAGGAGAAAGCCCTTCGGCTGCATAGGCCGCAAAATGATAGACATAACGTGGCTGATGCGCTTCGAATACTTGGTCGATGCCATCATCTGCGCAGTCCATTTCATAAAAAGTTACTTTGGGATGAAGGTTTTCAGAGTATCCGCCGCTTAGATTGTCTACCCCTACAACTGTGTAATTGGGTTCATTTTCGATGATCCAATCGGCCATACGGCTACCTAAAAGGCCTGCTACTCCTGTAATCAATATGGCATGAGACATGGATTTTGCTTTTTTTCTTTGCCTCGGCAAATTAAGCCGCAAATTTTTGAGAAACTAGTGCAGGAGAATTAAATTATTCGTGGTCATTGGCTACTGGTAGAGCGCATTACGATTGATGGTCTGGAGTAGGTCCTCCCCCAACCCCCTCCAGAGGGGGACAAGTACGCTTAGGGAGTTTGATGTGGGCGAGGGAATGTTATCGGCACGCGTTAATGGGAGGTCAGAGGTTGGAAGTCAGAGGTTAGAAGCTCTCCCTAAACGACGCAACACATAACTCAAAAACTAAGTCATTCAGAAGGAGGACGTCCAAATGTCAGACACCTTAGAGGTGTCAGACATTTACTCCTCGTTTATGCACCGGAGCCAATACCACACCGTCATCCTGAAAAGCAATGCGACCGATAGGAGCAATGCGCATTTCAGGATCCTTTGTAATGGAAACCGATCGTCCTTCTAGGGTGGACGTGTGGTGCTAGTTTCTATGGGATCCTGAAACAAGTTCAGGATGACGGTGGCGAGGGATGACGGTAGCGAACAGGATGACGGTGGCGACGTCCTCCCCCAACCCCCTCCAGAGGGGGACAAAGCCGCTTAGGGAGTTTGATGTGGGCGAGGGAATGTTATCGGCACGCGTTAATGGGAGGTCAGAGGTTGGAAGTCAGAGGTTGGAAGCTCTCCCTAAACGACGCAACACATAACTCAAATAAACTAAGTCATTCAGAAGGAGGACGTCCAAATGTCAGACACCTTAGAGGTGTCAGACATTTACTCCTCATTTATGCACCGAAACCGATACTCCACCGTCATTCAGAAGGAGTCCGCAGGACGACTGAAGAATCCCCTCGTCGAAAAAGGATGTACTTCTCATTTACTCAGATGCTCCATGGAACAGGGAGATTCTTCGCTTCATCCCGATTGCATCGGGATTACGCTCTGAATGACGGTCTTGAACTGAGGGATCCTGAAACAAGTTCAGGATGACGGTGGCGAACAGGATGACGGTAGCGACGTCCTCCCCCAACCCCCTCCAGAGGGGGACAAGTACGCTTAGGGAGTTTGATGTGGGCGAGGGAATGTTATCGGCACGCGTTAATGGGAGGTCAGAGGTTGGAAGTCAGAGGTTAGAAGCTCTCCCTAAACGACGCAACACATAACTCAAAAACTAAGTCATTCAGAAGGAGGACGTCCAAATGTCAGACACCTTAGAGGTGTCAGACATTTACTCCTCATTTATGCACCGAAACCGATACCACACCGTCATTCAGAGGGAGGACGAAGGACGACTGAAGAATCCCCTCGTCAAAAACAATGTACTTCTCATTTACTCAGATGCTCCATTGAAAGGGGAGATTCTTCGCTTCATCCCGATTGCATCGGGATTACGCTCTGAATGACGGTCTTGAACTGAGGGATCCTGAAACAAGTTCAGGATGACGGTGGCGAACAGGATGACGGTAGCTATTTAGCGGTTGGATAACAGGCATTACAAAAAGGAGGCCCTGCCGAACAAAGAACCGCTATGTCCCCCTTTGGAGGGGGCTAGGGGGAGGAGTTACCCTTCCAAATAGAATAAAAACATAAAATAAAAATGATTCCAAGCAGGTTTCATTTCTTCTTATTTTATTTGACAGCCTGTACCTTCACCTCACCTTTTTGATCTTAGCGAGAGGCTAAGACCAGTGGGAAGCGTAATCATCTTAATTCAAAGCCTTATACCAATAGAAAAATGCTGCTTTGCCTCTAGATCTTTTCAGCTTATTAAGAAAGTTCAGCTCTCCCAAAATTTCCAGTTTACTAATATCTTGACCGTTAAACTTCTCAATGACTGAATAGTCTTTGTTCTTTAATTGTTTAGCGAGGTAAGCTGCTTTACCTGCTGCAAGTATTGCATCTTCAATTTTGAAATTTTCTGCTATCAAAAAGCCTTCAAACCTACGCATTCCGGTAGTGAGTTCAGTAAATCTTGATTTGTCAGGCTCTTCGGTGTTTTTGTTTCGTTTGGCTATGAGTAAAGAAGTAATGAAAATATCATCTAGTATGTCCATTTTGCTAATTTCAAGTTCACGGTAATGGATTTCCTTTGCTGCAATTTTTTCAAAGCTCAATGCGATTTCTTCACCGTTTTTGGCTTCATCAAACAAGCAACCAATATCAAAAAGCTGCTTGATGATTTCTTGCTCTTTGTCCTTACCGTAAAGGATTCCAACGGTATTGGGTGCAAATGCCGTTAGTTTATCACCTAATATAGATTCAATAGAAGGAACAGTCACTTTTATAAGTTTTTCGGATTCAATCCACTCCGATTGAATGGGAGTTGTTAACAGCCTTGGATAATCGGTTTTCTCAAATAGAATATCCAACATTACAAAGTGAGCACTTTGATTGAGGCTCGATTCATAATCAAATTCGTAATGTGCTTTGGGAATGCCTTCTTTATAGCTTCTTCTATCTTGCAGGACCCACTTATTGAAATGTGAGTTGGCTACCACTTTATCCAAGATAGCTTCTACTTCTTCTCGACTTTGGGTAGTAATGATGTCAATATCAACCGAAAATCTTCTTGATTTGGCGAGCAATAAAATAAGGCTTGTTCCACCTTTGAAGGTAAAAACCAAACCATGAGCTTTGAGCTGCTGCAATAAGGAAAGTGCATGAATCATTTTCTCCAGTATCGGAGGATTGATACGCTTCAAATGCTTTTGTTGCTTAAAGCCGTTGATCCACTCTTTGGTAAAACAATGTGCTTTTATCATTCTAAAATGTCTTTAACAAAATCACCAAAGTTGTTCTCTAAGTAACTTTTGATTGGCTCCTCTTTATTTCTTCTTTTAGCATAGCTAATAAGTTTGGTGAAGTTTATTTGATATCGTTTTAAGGCGTTTTCAAACAGCGTATCCATTTCACTTCCCTGAATCGCATAAAAGGTTACTGCATCGCTGTACACATCAATTAGTATTTTCTCTAAGGTCGGCACAGAGATTTTATCCTTTGACTTTTCCTTCATCGTGATTTTTTGCTTTGGCGAACGGCTAATTAATGGTTTAATGACGATGGAGATTTCACTTTCCACATACCTTTCCATGATGTCCTCTTCGGGATCGAGAAATGCCCTGTACTGTTTAGATGCGGAATACGCATTAAACACTTCTTCTACAAAATCCTTCTCTACCTCCAGAACATAGAAGAAGGTTCCCAATTGATGTCTTGTAAAATCATTCAGCCATTCGGTACTCCAAAGGCAATAATCCAACTGGTCAAACTCTTTGGCTACTATCTTGGATAATCGAGCCAGTTTTTCCGACACGAAAGGTTTGTAAGCCTTTTTATTTGAAATGGTATACAGACCCAGTTTTATTTGGTGAATCACCTTTCGCTTCACCAAATCATGGATTCTCCACGTTAAGGCACTTTCAGTGATTTCCGGATCCAAATCAATCAAAAAAGAACTGAGCATATCTCGGTTAAAATGCCCTTTGCCTTTGAAATGCTTGGATATTTGACGGTCAATGATTTTAGACATAGCTCAGTTTTGACAGTATTAAATAATTGATGCGGGTGATGGAATTACTCATTTTTGCCAATACTGCAAATATAGTGACATTTCATAAATAAACTCATTTTTGCCATTTTAATATGTTTACTGGCATTTTTAAGTAGTTTTAAGTACGTGGATTTATCCCCTTCCTAAAAGGGATACATGTACCTTACGGCTGTTATCGACCTTTATATTCGTCATGTGTTGAACAAGAGTTTTAGGTGGACGAGGGAATGTTATCGGCACGCGTTAATTGGAGGTCAGAGGTTAGAAGTCAGAGGTTGGAAGCTCTCCCTAAACGACGCAACACATAACCCAAATAAACTAAGTCATTCAGAAGGTGGACGTCCAAATGTCAGACACCTTAGAGGTGTCAGACATTTACTCCTCATTTATGCACCGAAACAGATACTCCACCGTCATTCAGAAGGAGTCCGCAGGACGACTGAAGAATCCCCTCGTCGAAAAAGGGTGAATTAGGAGTTTTCAATCACTCCACGGAACAGGGGGATTCTTCGCTTCATCCCGATTGCATCGGGATTGTGCTCTGAATGACGTTCTTGAACTGAGGGATCCTGAAACAAGTTCAGGATGACGGTGGCGAACAGGATGACGGTTTGTACTTTCACCTCACCTTCCTGGTCTTGGCAAGACGCAAAGAGCAGTGGGGGCCACCCTTTAAATAGAGCTCATATAAATGCTATTTGTGGCTCAAACCCGTTTGATGTTGATCCAGAATCTCCAAAAAAATGAGCTCCAATAGAATGAGTAGCCTGGAACATTGTATATTTATACCTGTCAATTAACACATGCAGACTTTCATATCGCTTTACTTCATCTTAAAATGAACCCAACAGAGCAACTCATTGTCGATTTTCTAGCCAAGCATCCCTTAAGTTCTTCTAAGGAAATACATGAAGCTATGCCGCTCGCAATAGGCTATGCCACCATAAAGAGACTGCTTAAAAGATTAAGAGATGCTAATTATGTAGCGATTGAAGGTCAAGGTAAAGCCACCAAATACAGCATTAGCCTCACTTACACGATTACAAAGCCCTTAGACCTTAATGAATACTTTGAGAAAGAGATCGATGATAGGGAAATCCTTGATTCATTTAACTTTCATCTTGTGCCTCACATTCTCCCAAAAGTAGATTTATTTACTAGAGATGAGCTTGAGAAACTTGAAAACCTACAGCATCGCTATACGCAAAACATCAAGCAACTATCTGAAAGTCAATACCAAAAAGAGTTAGAGCGACTAGCCATTGACCTAAGCTGGAAATCATCTCAGATAGAAGGCAACACCTATTCACTGCTCGAAACGGAAAGGTTGCTTAAGGATAAACAAACCGCGGAAGGTAAGACTCAAGAAGAAGCAAACATGCTGCTGAACCATAAACGAGCCCTGGATTTTATCCTGGAACATCCAGATTATCTTGACCCTATTCAGGTAAATCGCATTGAAGATATTCACAGCATGCTGATCAAAGACCTTAACATAGAAAGGAACATTAGGATGCGTCGGGTGGGTATATCCGGCACCAACTACAGACCCTTGGATAATGAACACCAGATCAGGGAAGCAATGCAGCAGATGTGCACCCTGGTCAATGCCAAAAAGCATGTTTTTGAAAAAGCATTCCTGCTGCTCGTTTTGCTTTCCTATATCCAAGCCTTCGACGATGGAAACAAAAGAACAGCCAGAATTGTAAGCAACGCATGTTTGATGCAAAACAAATACTGCCCAATATCTTTTAGAACAGTAGATGCAATAACTTATAAAAAAGCCATGCTGCTTTTTTATGAACAAAATAACTTATCCGCGATCAAACAGATCTTTATCGACCAATTTGAATTCGCCGTTAGCACTTACTTTTAGCACGTCATCTCGAACGCAGAGAGAGATCTAGATTTCTCCTTTCACTCGAAATGATTGACTCAGAAAGATACTGCGATTGATCGATTACCCCCTCATCAAATCCACACATCAACGAATAACCAGCTAAAGTCATTAACCATTGATGATTTGTAAGGATTCGAAAATACTTTCACTGGTCTTAGCGTCTCACTAAGACCAGTGGGCCACCGAAACCGATACCACACCGTCATTCAGAGGGAGTCCGCAGGACGACTGCAGCATCTCCTAGTCGGAAAAGGGTGGGTTGTGAGTTTTCAAACACTCCACGAAACGGGGAGATTCTTCGCTGCATCCCGATTGCATCGGGATTGCGCTCTGAATGACGGTCTTGAACTGAGGGATCCTGAAACAAGTTCAGGATGACGTTACACACCGTCATCCTGAAAAGCATTGCGACCGTAGGAGCAATGCGCAGTTCAGGATCTTTTTGTAATGGAAACCGATCGTCCTTCTAGGGTGGACGTGTGGTGCTAGTTTCTCAGGGATCCTGAAACAAGTTCAGGATGACGGTGGCGACGTCCTCCCCCAACCCCCTCCAGAGGGGGACAAAGTCGCTTAGGGAGTTTGATGTGGGCGAGGGAATGTTATGTGCACCGGAGCCAATACCACACCGTCATCCTGAAAAGCATTGCGACCGTAGGAGCAATGCGCAGTTCAGGATCTTTTTGTAATGGAAACCGATCGTTCTTCTAGGGTGGACGTGTGGTGCTATTTTCTCAGGGATCCTGAAACAAGTTCAGGATGACGGTGGCGAACAGGTTGACGGTGGCGAGGTCCTCCCCCAACCCCCTCCAGAGGGGGACAAGTAAGAATTAGGAATTAAAAATTAGTAATTAGTAATTAGTAATTAACGATAAGCCCAATCCCCCAATACCCAAAAACCCATTACCCCAAAAACCCAATCCCCCAACAACCCTACTCCTCCTGCATGGCAAGCCTATAAAACCGTTTCAGCGTAAAAAATAAAGCAGACAAGAAGAGTCCTAGTAAAAGGGCAACTGCAATGGTTTTTGTGACTTTCCATTTATTATCTTCAAGCGGTAAAATGGGGGCATCAATGATCTGAATCAAGGGGGAATTGTTGCGGTGCGACACTTTGGCCAACTCCAAATTCTTCACAATCACCTCGTACACCGCTGAAGAGGAAGTGACATCAATCATTAATTTTTGTTCTGGCACCAAGGCTGTTTTATACAAAGGGTTCAAATTGGGAGCTCCCTCTTTCACCTCAGCCAAAGCAGCTAGCTTCGCATCTAAAACGGTTTTCACACTATCTGCCTGGTACTGCAAAATACGTAGGTTATCTCCCGATTTTTTAGTCTTGGAAGCCTTATAAAAGCTGTTTACGTTTTCCACCAAGGCCTCATTAAACGCCTTCGAAAAAAGCTCATCACCGTGTGTTACCGCCACATTTAAAATACTGAGTTTTCGGCTTGGCTTGCTGACCGATAAATGCTCATTGCGGATTTCTTTGGTAAATTCCAGCAATAAACTGTCATGGTGAATGGTCCATTCCTCGGAGGGTAAATCGAAATTGATATCCTTCAATGCAGGGTTTTTTGCCCACTTTTCCCTTTTTCCACCGGCCTCTATGTACCGATGCACTAAGAGCATATTGGCACCATCGTCTAGGCTTTTCTTGGTCAACATGGTCTTTGAAATCATGCGATGCGACCGATACAATTCCTGAATATTGTCTATTTGGAACAGATCGCTAGACTCCGATAAGGAACCTAAATTCACTCCTGCAATAGAAGCCAAAGACGAAATTTCATTGAGGCTATTGCCAGCATTTTGCAAAACAAAAGTCGTGACAGAGGTATATTTTCGGGTTTTTACTGCGTTGAAAAGCAAAGCCAGACCAACAAAAACGACGGCAACAGCTAAAATCCACCACTTTTTACTGAACAGGTAGCCCACAAAAGTTTTGAGCCTGAGCATGAGGCTACGAAAAGAAATCTGTTCTCTTGCTTGATGGTCCATGGCTATTGAAAATTAATTTGGCTTAACAATACTGCTAAAGTTGCTAACCCAGAAGTAATGGCCAGGGCCTGCTGAATACCTAAGGGGTTTTTAGGTCCTTTCGTAGGCACAATCACATCTGAGCCCGGCAAGACTTTAGGGAAGGTTCGGAAAAACAAAAAGGATTTTGTACGCGCTACCTCACCGTTGGGATAAATCACATAGGTTTGGTTTCTCTTGGCACGCGAAGCAAATCCTCCCGCACGGTTTACATAGTATTTAGCCTTCTTGCTGTTGGCATGTTTGAGCGTGGCAGGAAAAACGACAGAGCCTCTTAAACGCACCGTTTCAGATCTGGGCGGCACTACAAGGATGTCACCTTCTTCCAACAATAAGTCTTCCAAGCCATTCGGGTTCACCAAAATCTGATCGAGCCGAATGCCCACCGTTTCGTACTCCCCTACCCGCACATTGGATTCCAAGCCATTCCGCTCTTTGATAATCTCCAACCGCTCATTTTTGATCTGATTTGTAAACTGAGTGGCAGGAAGCCTATCATTTTGCTGCAAATTCACTATCTCTTCCTGGATGCGCTGCCGCATAAGGTTTTCATTTTCTGACAAAGTATTCTCATTGGCTTTCAACTTATCAAGGATGCCAGACAACTTAGCCACCTGCTGCTGGTTCTCTGTCGGTACATCAAAGTTTTCCGTTCGCCTGATCAGTGTAGCACCACCGGCATAGGCAAAAGGCTTTAAGCCTCCCGCCCGTTCTAATAGTTCTGAAATGCGCATAGCCCTTTTTTCCAAAGCATACTCCCCAGGAAAATTCACTTCACCTTCTATGTTCACGGTGATGCGAGGTCTAAAATTAGGGTTTCTACGTACTACCACCTGATCGAAGGGTTCCAAAATAAAACGTTCACGCCCCACTACATTTAAGGCTTCATCTAAGCCCACCAACAGCACTTCCGATACCATAGATTGATCTTCATCTTGCCGTTGACGGGTAATTTCTATTTGCCCCAAAGCAGCAGAACGCTGTGCGCCTCCCGCCCTTAAAATAGCTTCTTGGAGCGTCATATTGGCACTGTAAGGC
The DNA here is from genome assembly GCA_018402485.1 of Roseivirga sp. Classification (GTDB taxonomy): domain Bacteria; phylum Bacteroidota; class Bacteroidia; order Cytophagales; family Cyclobacteriaceae; genus Roseivirga. The sequence goes on from JAGYIY010000001.1 coordinate 433,639, forward strand.
AGCACCACCGGTTGATTTACCTCACCAGCAACTTCCACAAACTGCTCCTCTTGTATATCGAACTTAGAAATGATCTGCACCACATCTTCCCGCTGTAAGAGAATGTCTTCTTGCGCTCCTTCCATCAGTGCCGCCACATCAAATACCAGACTTTCCGTAGAGAGGTCTTCCAGGGTACGCACCACAAAACCCTTCGACAAATAGGCATCTCCTCTGAGCCCATCTGCCCGCTCTATCAATGCCCTTACAGTAGAAGCCTGTGACAAAGAATAGCTGCCCTCACGGAATACAGCACCTTTTACTTGCACCCTGTTTTCAAAGCGTTCTAGTATTTGCTCTACCTGAAACACATCACCCGATTGTGGTGTAATTACCTCCCATTGCCCCTCAAAAATATCGGTAATCTGCTTTTGGTTTGCAGCATTTCTCACCAAGGTGATGCGGTCTCTTTTGGCATTTTCTGCCAAGCCTCCACCGAACTGAATCAGATCTGCCAAAGTCTCTCCCTCTTTCAATTCAAAAATACCCGGCCGCTTCACTGCACCTTGCAGCTCCACCCGGTTGCCATATACTTCTACCAACAAAACATCTCCATTGGCCAATGGAACATCGTCTGCGGTTTTACCATAGATCAGAAAGTCGTATAAATCCATCTGCTGGAGCAGTTTGCCCTCCCTGAAATGCTTGATATTGCGGTAGGAGCCCCGATCATTGATGCCTCCTGCCATGTATAAGGCATTGAAAGCCGTATTGAAGGCGGTCAACTTATAGCTCCCCGGTGTCTGCACCTCGCCTGTAACATCTATGCCAATGGTACGAATATTCCCTAGCGATACATTCAAAAAAGTGGTCGGGGAGTCTGCTGTCAAACTGGTGTAGGTTTTGGCAAAACGCTGTCGAATGCGCTTTTCCGCCTCCGCAAGGGTAAGCCCCGACACCGTAATTGGGCCAATATTGCTCAAAATGATATTGCCCTCAGAAGAGATGGTCGCATCGTAATATTGCTCCGACTCGCCATACAAATCAATGCGCAGTTGGTCATTCGGACCTAAACGATAATTGGTAGGTGCTGCCGTGGTTAAGTCTGGCTCAAAAGAAAGAGCAATGGAAGTGCCAAAATACGAAGCCCCAAAAATGTTAGACGGGGGCCTTCTGAGCGTATCGGAAAGCAGGGCGTCCCGAAAAATATCCGGTGTATTATTAATCGTGCGTCCTCCAACAGCCTTTCTTTTATCTGAACCTGATACCACACGATTGGAGTTGAAAGACTGTAAACGGCCTTGTAATGCTTGAACATCTTCTAAAGAAAGCCCCTGCAACTGAGCCATTTCTAGTAACTCATTTTGACTAAGCCCCAAAGATTTACTCCTTCTCAACAAAGACTCTACCTGTTGATCTGACAAATTTTTAACATCCACATTGGCGAAATCCGGTAGGGTTTGCCCTAAGGTTTGAAGGGAAATCAGCCAACCGGCTACAAGAATAGAAAAGAAAATACGCATGCGTGAAGCTTAACGATGGTTACGGTGGTAAATATAGGAAGAAAAGAAAGGGGAGGGAATTTTCAATTGGGAATTAGCAATGGTCAATGGGGAATTTTCAATGACGATTGACGAAATACGATTGACGATTTTGGAATGAATGCACCGAAACCAATACTCCACCGTCATCCAGAAGGAGGAAGTCCAAATGTCAGACACCTTAGAGGTGTCAGACATTTACTCCTCATTTATGCACCGAAACCGATACCACACCGTCATTCAGAAGGAGTCCGCAGGACGACTGCAGCATCTCCTGGTCGGAAAAGGGTGAATTAGGAGTTTTCAATTGCTCCACGGAACGGGGGGATTCTTCGCTGCATCCCGATTGCATCGGGATTACGCTCTGAATGACGGTCTTGAAAGGGGGGATCCTGAAACAAGTTCAGGATGACGGTGGCGAGGGATGACGGTAGCGAACAGGATGACGGTGGCGACGTCCTCCCCCAACCCCCTCCAGAGGGGGACAAGTACGCTTAGGGAGTTTGATGTGGGCGAGGGAATGTTATGTGCACCGGAGCCAATACCACACCGTCATTCAGAGGGAGTCCGCAGGACGACTGAAGAATCCCCTAGTCGGAAAAGGGTGGGTTGTTAGGTTTCAATGGCTCCAAGGAACGGGGGGATTCTTCGCTTCATCCCGATTGCATCGGGATTGCGCTCTGAATGACGGTCTTGAACTGAGGGATCCTGAAACAAGTTCAGGATGACGTTACACACCGTCATCCTGAAAAGCATTGCGACCGTAGGAGCAATGCGCAGTTCAGGATCCTTTTGTAATGGAAACCGATCGTCCTGCAAGGGTGGACGTGTGGTGCTAGTTTCTAAGGGATCCTGAAACAAGTTCAGGATGACGGTAGCGAACAGGATGGCGGTAGCAATTTAGCGGTTGGATAACAGGCATTACAAAACGGAGGCCCTGCCGAACAAAGAACCGCTATGTCCCCCTCTGGAGGGGGCTAGGGGGAGGAGTTACCCTTCAAATGGAATAAAAAACATAGATATGACTCCAAGCTGGTTCCATTTATTCTTCTCTTACTTTCTGTCTTGATACAGAAAGTAACAAAGAAATCAAGAAAGATTAATCGGCCAGCCGCACATGGCGGACGCTGCCCCGCCAATCTTTCGGCCCGCGCGCGCAACTTATTCCTTCTCAGGGTAAACGATGTTGTCTCGGAAGATTAAGGATTGGAATATGCATTAGTCTAGGCTGGGTGCTATTTTCTCAGGGATCCTGAAACAAGTTCAGGATGACGGTGGCGAGGGATGACGGTGGCAAGGTCCTCCCCCAACCCCCTCGTAAGAATTAGGAATTAAAAATTAGGAATTAGGAATTGGAATTAAGGATTAGGAATTAACAACTAACTATTAACGATAAGCCCAATACCCAACAACCCTTAGTCAATTAGGAATTAGGAATTACGAATTAGGAATTACGAATTAGGAATTAGGATTTTGTAAAGCGATCACATTTATCCACCAAAACCCCAACCACCCAACAACCCATTACCCCAATACCCAACCACCCAATACCCACCAACTAAACCTTTAAAACTTCAGGAATCCACTCCATGAGTTCAGGCAAGGATACTACCTCTATGTTTTCTTTTAAGGGATAACCTTTATCGGTCGGTATCACAATAAAAGTTTTGACTGGATCAATATCATCGATGGCCGCATAATTTCCGCGGCTTAACTTGGGTGCCTGCCTTGATTTACATTCTATCGCGATTTGAATATGCCCATCACTCATCACCATATCGATTTCATTGCCATGATTGCTGCGATAATGAGACAAGGTAAGCGCCGGAAAATGCCCAGCAATATTCTCTAGCACCACACTCTCCCAAAGCGACCCAAAAACAGGGTGCCCGGCTGATGCTTCAAAGTTTTGTAACCTCAATAAGGCAGTCGTTAAACCACTATCTGTTATATATACCTTGGGAGATTTTACAAGCCTCTTCTTTGTGTTGCCTTCATATGGTCTAAGTTGACGCACCATAAATGTGCCTTCAAGTACATCTATGTATTTTCTTACTGAGGTGTGACTTAAACCCAAAGAATTGCCAAATGCACTGTAATTTACCGTCTGACCATTGAAGTGCGCCAGCATTTGCCAAAGTCGATGCATACTTGTGGCACTAAAACCTGCAAACTGCAATAAGTCGCGTTCCAAAAATGTCGTGATAAAACTCTCACGCCACTCAAAGCTCACCAAGTCGTCTGAAAGAATACTACGTGGAAACCCTCCTTTGATCATATAGTCTTCGAGTGTAGTTTCCCTCGCAATTTCAGACCAAAGAAAAGGTGTTAGTTTTTGATATATAATGCGACCTGCTAACGATTCAGAGCTCTGCTTGATCAAATCTCTTGATGCTGAACCCAGCAATAAAAATTGACCGTTTGATCCATGCTCATCAACAAGAGACCTTAAAACGGGAAATAGCTCCGGTTTACGTTGGATTTCATCCAAACAGATGAGTTTTCCTTTTTGGCGTGACAGAAACCACTCAGCATCTTCAAGCTTTTGTAAATCAGAAGGACGCTCTAAATCCAGATAAACGGCTTCTGGTGCTAACTCAGCAATCACAGCCTTTGCCAAAGTTGATTTACCACACTGCCTAGGGCCTAAAATGGCAGTGATAGGAAAATGCTGTAGCGAATGCTTTATTTTTGAAGTGAGCTTTCTCTCAATCATTTGTGTAAAATGAAATTTTGAGTTTCAATTTACACAAATTTGGTTGGATTGAAAATGCTTTTGTGGAAAATATGGCATTTGAATAAGCCATTGGCCGGGCCATTTACGAAATAAGATTTGGGGGTTAGGAATTTACAAATGTCTGACATTTACACACCGTCATCCTGAAAAGCATTGCGACCGTAGGAGCAATGCGCAGTTCAGGATCTTTTTGTAATGGAAACCGATCGTCCTTCTAGGGTGTACGTGTGGTGCTAGTTTCTAAGGGATCCTGAAACAAGTTCAGGATGACGGTAGCGAGGGTTGACGGTGGCAAGGTCCTCCCCCTAACCCCCTCCAGAGGGGGACAAGTACGCTTAGGGAGTTTGATGTGGGCGAGGGAATGTTATCGGCACGCGTTAATGGGAGGTCGGAGGTCAGAGGTTGGAAGTCAGAGGTTAGAAGCTCTCCCTAAACGACGCAACACATAACCCAAATAAACTAAGTCATTCAGAAGGAGGACGTCCAAATGTCAGACACCTTAGAGGTGTCAGACATTTACTCCTCATTTATGCACCGAAACCGATACCACACCGTCATTCAGAAGGAGTCCGCAGGACGACTGAAGAATCCCCTAGTCAGAAAAGGGTGAATTAGGAGTTTTCAATCACTCCACGGAACGGGGAGATTCTTCGCTGCATCCCGATTGCATCGGGATTGCGCTCTGAATGACGGTCTTGAACTGAGGGATCCTGAAACAAGTTCAGGATGACGGCTTTGATTTAGCGGTTGGCTTTTGGCCATCAGCTGTTAGCATTGACAAAACTAAACAACGAAATGTTGCAAGTCAGATGTTAGAAAGTTCTACCTAAACAAATCACCCAAAAACCTAATCACCCAATACCCGATACCCCCCTAAACAATCCCTAGTAAAGCAATCCAAAATGCCAAAGAGGGATGGTCTTGAGATATCCACTTTCTATATCGTCCTTCACTAGGTACCCATTTCCGGCAGTAGCGATTTGCTTCATACTTTTTTCCTTACCACCTACTTCAAAAACCATCTCATTGATATTAAAATCACCTAGCCTTGAGGATAACACTTTATAGTTTACTTTCAATTGATTGAGAAAAAACGTCTCTCGTATGTTTCCCTTATTTTGGTTTTCAAGGGCAAGGCAATAAGTCAGGTTAGTGTTATCCAAATATACCTTATCCACTTTGCCCAATGCTCGAATGCCTTTGGTTTGACCTCTTAATTGTGCGATCATTCCTGCCTCTTCCATATAGAGCAAATAATCAGAAATGTTGTTTCGGCTAATTTTAAGTACGTCTGCAAGTTTACTCATATTGGGTTTGAAAGGAACACTTTCTGACACCATTGCCATCAATTGCTTTAAACGTCTACCCGTTGAAACATTCATTTGAGCATACGTAGGAATATCCACTTCCAAAGTTTGGTTAACAACTTGCTTTAATTTCAAATCAAAATCATTTTCCTTCGCAAAAGGGTAATATCCCGTTTTTAAATACTCATGAAAAAGGGGTAATGGGTAAGTGATTTGAGGAACATTCACTTGTAGGTGGACAATTTCATCAAGGGTGTACGTGGGTACATCTATCGAATGGAATAGCTTTAAATATTCACGAAAGGACAAGCCTTGCATCGTGTATATCACGGCCCTTCTGCTTAGGTCGGAAGTTCCTTTTTTGATATCCAGGATGGAAGATCCTGTAAACACTAATTGGAGTTCTTGATGGTAGTCATAAATCAGTTTCAATTCTTTTGACCAATCAGGGTATCTATGAATTTCATCAACGAACAAATACTTACCTCCTGTCTTTACAAACTCATTGGCCAGATCTGTCAATTTGGCTCTTGCAAAGTAAAAGTCATCGGCAGTTACATAAAGTGTTTCTCGAGGATTGAGATTGTTTTTAATATGTTGTAAAATAAGTGTTGTTTTGCCCACACCACGGGGACCAATCAATCCAAGTAACCTGTTTTTCCAGTTGATTTTGCCATAAGAATAGCGTAGAAATGAAGTATCTACCTGCGAAATAAGCTGATTAGAATATTGAAATAACTGATCCATAAATCAAATGAAAGCAATAAAACATAATTATGCACTATCATAGTGCGTTTTATTTAGTTTTTTGCCCTCAGACAGTGCGTTTTTGAACCCCCATTACTCTGTGTAGCGGTTGGCTATTAGCCAGTGGATCGCTATTAACGAATTACGATTTGGGATTTCAAAATGTCTGACACCTTAGAGGTGTCAGACATTTACTCCTCATTTATGCACCGAAACCAATACCACACCGTCATTCAGAAGGAGTCCGCAGGACGACTGAAGAATCTCCTCATTAATAACAATGTTCTTCTTATTTACTCAGATGATACAGGGAATAGGGAGATTCTTCGCTTCATCCCGATTGCATCGGGATTGCGCTCTGAATGACGGTCTTGAATTGGGGGATCCTGAAACAAGTTCAGGATGACGGTGGCGAACAGGATGACGGTGGCAATTTAGCGGTTGGATAACAGGCATTACAAAAAGGAGGCCCTGCAGAACAAAGAACCGCTATGTCCCCCTTTGGAGGGGGCTAGGGGGAGGAGTTACCCTTCTAAAAACATTAAAATGACTCCAAGCAGGTTTCATTTCTTCTTATTTTATTTGACGGTCTGTACTTTCACCTCACCTTCTTGGTCTTAGCGTCTCGCTAAGACCAGTCGTGGGCGACTGAAGAAGATTTTCAAACGCCATTTGATAAGTTGGGTAAAAGGTAATGAAAGCAATAGTTGGGGATGACTCAGCTTATCGAAGGCTACCTTATAGTTCTAATTTGCCATATCGCTCTGAAAAAACCTCCTTGTAAGCAGCTTTCATATCCTCGGACAGAAATGACTGATCAATCCAGCTGAATACCTTCGGTTTGTTTTTAATTATCCGGTTGAAGGTTCCTCTGATTTGTTTTGGGGTGAGGCCTAACCTTTCTCCTAATTGTTCAAATTGTTCCCGCTTTAGTTTCTTTTTCTTTCCCATAAGGGTTAAAGCAATTTCTTCCTTATCCTCAGGAAAAACAATAGCTACATTCAACAAATCATAAGCGGGAGCAAGTCCCCAGCCCGAAGGATTTTCCACCATGGAAAAGTTCTTGAGGTGCATATCGTTGTTACCCGTCATAAATGAAAACAGGGCCAGATCAAAGAAGTAGGTTTTGTCTAGCAAAGTATTACTGGAATAGGTATCTAGGGCCTGTCCCACTTTTTCCATAGAACTTTTATACTTATCAAAGGCCTCTGTGATCTGGTACATATCGAGCATGTGGATCTTTTCACCATTGTCCGTACGATCTATTCGTTTGGTGATATAACAGCGTTCCCCGGATGTCAATCTGACCAATGAAGAGCGCACCACCGGTATTGCAAATGTTTCTGCTATGCGCATGGTGAGGTGCTCATTTTCGGGCATTTGTGGAAAGCGAACAGAAGGTGGTTTGAAAATATAGTTTCCCCCTAAAGCTCCCACAATGGTAAGTCTGGCATTTGCCTGATCCGTAGATGCTGCCACCACTGACATAGATAACTTGGGTTGTACGCCTGGTACTGCTACACTTCGCTCCACCACTTTCTTTGCAAGCTCATCCATTTGATCTAATGAATACGCTATTTGCGGAGGGTTTGGCGTTCCAAAAAAGGCTAAAGAGCACTTTTCATGAAAGTCTTTTTCACTTTCAATGCTACCATAGCAGTACAGACATTTATTCTCCATCTTCACCTTGTATTGGTTCAACACTCACCGCACCAATGCAATGCTGACAACAGGCCAACAGCAATCCCATGCGATCATTCTTATTGATCTTCCAGCTTTGTGAAGCAATATTTAGTAGCCATCCTTCTGGAATTAATCCTTCAAAAAAAGGGAAGAGTCGCTTGTCTGTATAGGGTGCTGATGTAACTGGCATCGTAAAAGTGATGAAATCATTGGGATGCTGATCAACATATTTCCCATCGTACTGAAATACATATTCCCCATCATTGGTTTCCGTTAAGATGCCCGCTAATAATCCCTTGTATAGCACTCTTCCTTGTCTCATTCAAGAAGTTCTTTACTGTTTACAGGAACCAGTTCATGGCCAAACATTTTGAGCACCAGGTTTACCTTTTCCATATTGAGATTGGTTTTTCCCTGCTCTATTTTGCGCACAACGGTGAGTGCCACACCAGCCCGTTCAGCAAATTCTTCCTGGGTGAGATTGACTTCCTTTCTACGTTGTTTTACAAATTCAGATAAGCCCTTCATTATACGTTTAAAGATATAATTTACTTCAAAGATATCAAACTATACGCAAAAAGATATAGTTCATTGAACTAATTTTGAATTATATGCTTTAAGATATATTTTTTGATGAGGTTGAAAAATGACAGGGGCAAAGAAATGACCCCAAGATCAAAACATTTAAATTTCATTAAGTGGTAGGCTTCCCTTTGGTTTGATCTCCTTAAATGTAGCGTTTTTACATTTCTAAGTAGCCTATTCGAACGGTGTTTTATTTCCTAAAGCTTGATGAGGCCTTATTAGGTTGTAGTCCATCATCCAGTCTTGAAGTGTTTTCCTTCCCTCTTCTAAGTTAAAAAACAAAGTACTTTGAAATACTGAAATGCTCCCAAAATCTAGGAGATTCTTCGCTTCATCCCGATTGCATCGGGATTGCGCTCTGAATGACGGTCTTGAAAGGGGGGATCCTGAAACAAGTTCAGGATGACGGTGGCGAGGGTTGACGGCCTGAACTTTCACCTCACCTTCTTGGTCTTAGCGAGAGGCTAAGACCAGTGGGGAAGTCCATCAAGAAATACAGGCTTCAACCCGTGATTATTTTTTGTCTGACCACATCGAAAAGTTAAGATGTAATTTAGTTTTCTAATAGAAAACTACTACATTTGTCTATGTTCAATATCATTGCACGTAAAACGTTGCTTGTTTACATAAAAGCGTACCCTGATGCAGCAACGCCTTTACAAGAATGGTATCATGAAATACTGAAGATGGAATTCAAGCATTTCAACGAATTGAAAGAAGTATTCAGAAATGCAAGCATCGTAGGCGATGACCGTGTTGTGTTTAACATCAAGGGAAACCGCTATCGATTAGTCGTTCGAGTGGTTTTCGATTATAAAACCATTCAGATAAAATGGTTCGGAACCCACAAGGAATACGATACCATTGACGTAACATCAGTACAATACAAAAACAAGGGTTAGTTATGAAACTGCAAATTATAAAGTCAGAGGCCGAATATGAACGCTACCTAGCGTGGGTAGATCAAATGTTTGATCGCAACCCACCAATAGATTCGCCTGAAGGCGAGGAGTTGCAAGTGGCTTTGCTACTGATTAAACAATACGAAGACCTACACCATCAGATACCCAAGCCCGACCCAATCGAGGCAATCAAACTGAAAATGCAAGAGTCGGGTATTCGAAACAAAGATCTGGTCGCTCGAAATTATGGCTCAAAAGGACACATCTCGTCACTGTTAAACCGAAGAAAACCCTTAACCCTCGAACTGGCTAAACGCTTTAGTAAGGAAATGGGGATTCCTGCTGAGGTGTTTTTTGGTTAGTATGTATAGGACTCATTACCACCTTACTGGTCTTAGCGAGACGCCCTACTTATTCATACGAAAATAGCGAGGGATAACAGCAGCGACGTCCTCCCCCAACCCCCTCCAGAGGGGGACAAGTACGCTTAGGGAGTTTGATGTGGGCGAGGGTTTGTTATGTGCACCGGAGCCAATACCACACCGTCATCCTGAAAAGCATTGCGACCGTAGGAGCAATGCGCAGTTCAGGATCTTTTTGTAATGGAAACCGATCGTCCTTCTAGGGTGGACGTGTGGTGCTAGTTTCTATGGGATCCTGAAACAAGTTCAGGATGACGGTAGCGAACAGGATGACGGTGGCGAGGTCCTCCCCCAACCCCCTCCAGAGGGGAACAAGTACGCTTAGGGAGTTTGATGTGGGCGAGGGAATGTTATGTGCACCGGAGCCAATACCACACCGTCATCCTGAAAAGCATTGCGACCGTAGGAGCAATGCGCAGTTCAGGATCTTTTTGTAACGGAAACCGATCGTCCTTCTAGGGTGGACGTGTGGTGCTAGTTTCTATGGGATCCTGAAACAAGTTCAGGATGACGGTGGCGAACAGGATGACGGTGGCGACGTCCTCCCCCAACCCCCTCCAGAGGGGGACAAGTACGCTTAGGGAGTTTGATGTGGGCGAGGGAATGTTATGTGCACCGGAGCCAATACCACACCGTCATTCAGAAGGAGTCCGCAGGACGACTGAAGAATCTCCTAGTCAGAAAAGGATGGGGGATGAACCTTAGATGATCTAAAGAATGGGGGATTCTTCGCTACATCCCGATTGCATCGGGATTGCGCTCTGAATGACGGTCTTGAACTGAGGGATCCTGAAACAAGTTCAGGATGACGTTACACACCGTCATCCTGAAAAGCATTGCGACCGTAGGAGCAATGCGCAGTTCAGGATCCTTTTGTAATGGAAACCGATCGTCCTTCTAGGGTGGACGTGTGGCGCTAGTTTCTAAGGGATCCTGAAACGAGTTCAGGATGACGGTAGCGAATAGGATGACGGTGGCGACGTCCTCCCCCAACCCCCAACTACCCCACGTTTTGATCGAAAGGAACCACAATTCCTTTTTTACGTGTAGCGCGGTTCTTTTCGCGCAGTTCTTCTTTGCGACGCTCAATGGCTGCTTTGAAGATAAGGTCTAAAATGGCACTTAGGGCCACAGCCGTAACCAGTACTGCTGAAATGACCACAAGCTCCGAAAAGTCTCGTAGCACCAAGGCAAGCAAGACAAAAATAATATTTACGGTGAGGAGTATTCCCGTGGCCTGGGCATGGTTACAGCCCAAGCGTAATAAAATATGATGCACATGGGTACGGTCGGGGTGCATGGGGGAATTACCTTTGAGCACTCTTTTCACAAAAACCCTGAAGGTATCTGCCAAGGGCAAGATAAGGATGGCCACCGCAGTGCCTATGGGAGCACCGAAAGCGAGGCCTTGCCCCTGAATGGTGCTATTGTATTCGATAAAGAAAATGGCAAAAACAGCCAGGGAAAAACCAATAAAGAGCGAGCCAGTATCGCCCATAAATATTTTGGAGGGTGCCCAGTTGAAATTTAAGAAGGCCATAAGGGCTCCGGCGAGCGAGAGGGCAATAAGGGCCATGCCCAGTTGATTGGCAAGGAAAAAAAACAAGCCAAAAAACAAGGTAGCCACCAAGCCTACACTACCGGCTAGGCCATCGATGCCATCGATTAAATTATAGGCATTGGTAATGACGATGATGGTGAATAAGCTTAAGGCATAACTCAGCCAAAGGGGAATTTCTCCTATGCCCAGGTACTGGTAGAAAGCCGCCAGGCGGATATCACAAAGCACCATGACGATTACCGCCGCAGCGATCTGACCTATGAGTTTCTGGTACGCCCTAAGATCGATGACATCGTCTCGTAGGCCAATGAAAAAAACAATGGAAATGGCCCCCAGCAAGAATTTGATCTCTCCCAATGCTGCAAAAGGCAGCCAGAGCAAAAGGGCTACGCCAGCGCTCACAAACAAGGGAAGACCTCCCATGGCGGGGGTATTGACGGTGTGGATTTTTCTACCCCCAGGGCTATCTAAGAAATTGAGCTTTTTAAAAAGCTTAATGAAAACCGGAAACACTAAGAATCCGATGAGCAATGCTGTGCCTATGGTGGTAATTAACTGTTCCATCTCTTTATTCCCTGCAAAGATAGCAGAATCTTTAGAAATGAATTCATTTTGGAAGGTTTATTGTGAGGGCGGCGATAAAAAACAGCTGTTGCTGAGGGTTCATCGGGTTGACGGTAGCGAGGGAATGTTATATTCACCGAAACCGATACCACACCGTCATCCTGAAAAGCATTGCGACCGATAGGAGCAATGCGCAGTTCAGGATCTTTTTGTAATGGAAACCGATCGTCCTTCTAGGGTGGACGTGTGGTGCTAGTTTCTAAGGGATCCTGAAACAAGTTCAGGATGACGGTGGTGAGGGATGACGGTCTGTACTTTCACGTCATTCAGAAGGAATCCGCAGGACGACTAAAACCCATTTAGTTAGTCATGTTCAAATGTCTGACACCTCTAAGGTGTCTGACATTTACTCCTCATTTATGCACCGAAACCGATACCACACCGTCATTCAGAAGGAGTCCGCAGGACGACTGAAGCATCTCCTGGTCAGAAAAGGATGGGTTGTGAATCTTAGATGATCTAAAGAATGGGGGGATTCTTCGCTGCATCCCGATTGCATCGGGATTACGCTCTGAATGACGGCCTTGAACGGGGGGATCCTGAAACGAGTTCAGGATGACGGTAGCGAACAGGATGGCGGTAGCTATTTAGCGGTTGGATAACAGGCATTACAAAAAGGAGACCCTGCCGAACAAAGAACCGCTATGTCCCCCTTTGGAGGGGGCTAGGGGGAGGAGTTACCCTTCAAATGGAATAAAAAACATAGATATGACTCCAAGCTGGTTTCATTTATTCTTCTCTTACTTTCTGTCTTGATACAGAAAGTAACAAAGAAATCAAGAAAGATTAATCGGCCAGCCGCACATGGCGGACGCTGCCCCGCCAATCTTTCGGCCCGCGCGCGCAACTTATTCCTTCTCAGGGTAAACGATGTTGTCTCGGAAGATTAAGGATTGGAATATGCATTAGTCTAGGCTGGGTGCTATTTTCTCAGGGATCCTGAAACAAGTTCAGGATGACGGTGGCGAGGGATGACGGTAGCGAACAGGATGACGGTGGCGACGTCCTCCCCCAACCCCCTCCAGAGGGGGACAAGTACGCTTAGGGAGTTTGATGTGGGCGAGGGAATGTTATCGGCACGCGTTAATGGGAGGTCGGAGGTTGGAAGTCAGAGGTTGGAAGCTCTCCCTAAACGACGCAACACATAACCCAAATAAACTAAGTCATTCAGAAGGAGGACGTCCAAATGTCAGACACCTTAGAGGTGTCAGACATTTACTCCTCATTTATGCACCGAAACCGATACCACACCGTCATCCTGAAAAGCATTGCGACCGTAGGAGCAATGCGCAGTTCAGGATCTTTTTGTAATGGAAACCGATCGTCCTTCTAGGGTGGACGTGTGGTGCTATTTTCTATGGGATCCTGAAACAAGTTCAGGATGACGGTGACGAGGGATGACGGTAGCGAACGGGTTGACGGTGGCGAGGTCCTCCCCCAACCCCCTCCAGAGGGGGACAAAGCCGCTTAGGGAGTTTGATGTGGGCGAGGGAATGTTATGTACACCGAAACCGATACCACACCGTCATCCTGAAAAGCATTGCGACCGTAGGAGCAATGCGCAGTTCAGGATCTTTTTGTAATGGAAACCGATCGTCCTTCTAGGGTGGACGTGTGGTGCTAGTTTCTCAGGGATCCTGAAACAAGTTCAGGATGACGGTGGCGAGGGATGACGGTGGCGAACAGGATGACGGTGGCGAGGTCCTCCCCCAACCCCCTCCAGAGGGGGACAAAGTCGCTTAGGGAGTTTGATATGGGCGAGGGAATGTTATGTGCACCGGAGCCAATACCACACCGTCATTCAGAAGGAGTCCGCAGGACGACTGAAGAATCTCCTGGTCAGAAAAGGGTGAATTAGGAGTTTTCAATTGCTCCACGGAACGGGGGGATTCTTCGCTACATCCCGATTGCATCGGGATTGCGCTCTGAATGACGGTCTTGAACTGAGGGATCCTGAAACAAGTTCAGGATGACGGTGGCGAACAGGATGGCGGTAGCTATTTAGCGGTTGGATAACAGGCATTACAAAAAGGAGACCCTGCCGAACAAAGAACCGCTATGTCCCCCTTTGGAGGGGGCTAGGGGGAGGAGTTACCCTTCAAATGGAATAAAAAACATAGATATGACTCCAAGCTGGTTTCATTTATTCTTCTCTTACTTTCTGTCTTGATACAGAAAGTAACAAAGAAATCAAGAAAGATTAATCGGCCAGCCGCACATGGCGGACGCTGCCCCGCCAATCTTTCGGCCCGCGCGCGCAACTTATTCCTTCTCAGGGTAAACGATGTTGTCTCGGAAGATTAAGGATTGGAATATGCATTAGTCTAGGCTGGGTGCTATTTTCTCAGGGATCCTGAAACAAGTTCAGGATGACGGTGGCGAGGGATGACGTTACACACCGTCATCCTGAAAAGCATTGCGACCGTAGGAGCAATGCGCAGTTCAGGATCTTTTTGTAATGGAAACCGATCGCCCTTCTAGGGTGGACGTGTGGTGCTAGTTTCTCAGGGATCCTGAAACAAGTTCAGGATGACGGTGGCGAGGGATGACGATCTGAACTTTCACGTCACCTTGCTGGTATTAGGGAGAGGCTAAGACCAGTGGGGGTGTTAAAAGGCCTAAATCACTAGTATGATTAAATTAACTACTTTATTTAGATAAATGCATACTACTTGTTAGTTTTAAGCAATGAAAAAACTCTTAATCACAGGAGGAGCAGGTTTTATCGGTAGTCATGTGGTTAGGCTATTGGTGAATAAATATGCTGATTATTCAGTCTACAATCTAGATGCACTTACTTATGCAGGTAACCTCGAGAATTTGGACGATGTAAAAAGAGCAAGCAATTACCACTTCATCAAAGGCGATATTACAGATGAGGCTTTTGTCGATGAGCTTTTTACCTCTCACCTGTTTGATGGCATAATTCATTTAGCTGCTGAGTCGCATGTAGATCGCTCTATTGCTGACCCACTCTCCTTTGTGAAGACTAACATCATCGGAACAGTGAATTTGTTGAATGCAGCTAAGAAGGTTTGGGCAGGAAATTTTGAAGGAAAACTATTCTACCACGTTTCTACTGACGAAGTTTATGGCTCTTTGGGAGAAAGTGGTTTCTTTTTGGAAACTACTTCTTATGATCCTCAGTCGCCTTATTCAGCATCAAAGGCAAGCTCAGATCACTTCGTTAGGGCTTATGCCAATACTTATAAACTTCCGGTAGTTATTTCTAACTGTTCCAACAATTATGGACCGAATCAGTTTCCTGAAAAGTTACTACCCCTGTGCATTCATAACATTAAGAACAATAAACCTTTACCCGTTTATGGCAAAGGCGAAAACATTAGAGATTGGCTTTATGTGTTAGATCATGCTAGGGCCATTGATGTCATTTTCCACCAAGGAAAAGTAGGTGAAACTTATAATATTGGCGGATTCAATGAATGGAAGAATTTAGACATTGTAGAACTACTTTGTGATGTCATGGATCGGAAGTTGAACAGAACTCAAGGAGAGTCTCGAAAACTAATCACTTTTGTGAAAGACAGGGCTGGCCATGATAAGCGTTATGCCATTGATGCCAGTAAATTGAAAGAAGAACTCGGATGGGAACCTTCACTTCAATTTGAAGAAGGATTAGAGAAAACTGTAGATTGGTATCTTTCTAATACCAATTGGCTGGAGCACGTAACTTCAGGGCAGTATCAATCATATTATTCGAAGCAATACTCAAAGTATGAAGAT
Source organism: Roseivirga sp. (assembly GCA_018402485.1). Lineage (GTDB taxonomy): Bacteria > Bacteroidota > Bacteroidia > Cytophagales > Cyclobacteriaceae > Roseivirga. The sequence goes on from JAGYIY010000001.1 coordinate 449,471, forward strand.
TGAAGAAACACCGCTAAAAGATGCGTACATCGTAACACCGAAAGTATTTTCTGATGACAGAGGATATTTCTTTGAGTGTTTTAATGAAGTCACTACCAAGCATTCAGTATTAAATGATTATAAATGGGTTCAAGAAAACGAATCCAAATCGTCAGAAGGTGTTTTACGAGGACTTCATTTCCAAAAGGAGACTTCGCACAGGCCAAATTAGTCCGAGTAATTGTCGGAGAAGTATTTGACGTGGCGGTAGATCTTAGAAAGGACTCGCCAACATTTGGGAAATGGCATGCTGAAATTCTAAGTGATAGTAATAAAAAACAGTTTCTGATACCAAGAGGTTTTGCTCATGGCTTTGTAGTGATATCAGAATCTGCTATTTTCTCATACAAATGTGATAACGTTTATTCCCCTGAAAATGACTCAGGGATTATTTATAATGACACTGTGCTTAATATTGATTGGCCTGTAATAAAAGTTACTTTTCAGCTTTCAGAAAAGGACAAAAATCTTGAGTCATTCAACAAAGCTTACAAATTTTAAATTATGAAAGGAATAATATTAGCTGGGGGTCTGGAACAAGACTACATCCTTTGACACTTGCCGTAAGCAAACAACTGATGCCTGTTTATGACAAGCCCATGATTTATTATCCCTTATCAATTCTTATGCTTGCAGGGATTAGAGAAATCCTAATCATTAGCACGCCAGACGACTTACCACAGTTCCAAAACTTCTTGGAGATGGCTCAAGAATAGGCTGTCAATTCACGTATGCTGAACAACCAAAACCAGAAGGTCTTGCTCAAGCTTTTATTATTGGAGAGAAGTTTATTGGAGAAGACAGTGTAGCCTTAATCTTAGGAGATAATATTTTTATGGATCTGGTTTACCAGCGTTGATGAGGTCAAATACAAATCCAGATGGTGGTGTAGTATATGCCTATAGAGTTCATGATCCGGAAAGGTACGGTGTGGTTGAATTTGACCACAACCTAAAAGCCATCTCTATTGAGGAGAAACCTAGCCAACCAAAGTCTAATTATGCTGTTCCTGGTTTATACTTCTATGACAATACCGTTGCTGAAATAGCCAAAAACTCAAACCCAGTTCCAGGGGTGAGTTAGAGATTACGGATATAAACAAAATCTATTTAGAAATGGGAAAACTGACTGTAAGTATTTTTGATAAAGGTACTGCTTGGCTAGATACAGGAACTTTCGAATCTTTGATGCAAGCAGGGCAATTTGTTCAGATTCTTGAAGAGAGACAAGGGATCAAAATATCCTGTATTGAAGAAATTGCATACTCAATGGGCTTTATTGACAAAATTCAGCTAATGAATATCGCTCAACCTCTTGAAAAGTCTGGCTACGGCATTTATTTAAAGCATTTAGTAGAAGAACCTCGCTAAACCAAAGTTACCTCAGGAGAAGAATTCCAATCAATCAGTTTATCAGCATCTATCAAATCAAAAAATCATTTTTGATACAATATCACATAATTTTTAAAAGCAGAGTTTATTCCATAATACGATTTAAACTTTCTAAACAAGGATAAATCCTTAATCATTGGTTGTCCTACGTCAAAATCTCTGGGATGAAAGTAAGTCATTACGTAATCATCTTGATTGAACCAATGATGTAGTAATGTGATTGGAAACAACCTAAAATATCCTCCACCAGAATAAACAAATTTGAAGGAGCCAATACGCTTCGTGTTAATAGGGAATTCCTTTATACTTACACCATTATATATCAGTCTATGTGGATATTGATTACTAAAATTAGCAATTCCTCCATGAGATCTTGGAGCAGGAAAAATGGATGAATCATGTGTTATTCCATTTGCAATTAATTCATCAAAAGCCCATAAAACTTCAGAATTTAAAGAAAAGCCCGGGGCTCTAAAAGAAGTCACCTTTTTCCCTACAATATCCTCCAAAATCTCTATCGAAGCATTCAAGTCTTTTCTAAAATCTAATCTCTTCTGCTCATAAATCAACTGATGCATATAAGTATGACTCCCAATTTCAAAACCACGTTTGTCGATTTCTTTAATCACTTCTGGATATTGCTCTGCGATCCAACCTAAGCAGAAAAAAGTAGCCTTCTGGTTTTTAGAATCCAACATATCCAAAATCCTATTCATGTTAGCATGTATTCTGGATTCGTATGAAGACCATTCTTTCACTGTTTTAGTGGAAGCATTATCTAGAATGTGGAACCATTCTTCAATGTCGAAAGTTAGAATTTTCATTAATAAAACTTTTTCCTAGTCTTTTGAATTCTTTAACATCTTTTTTTGTCGGAAAAGAATAATAAGACTTGTCCTCTTCACAATTCTCAATTAAATCAGCTTGGTTATCTCTAATTTTCTCAATTGCTTCAATGATGCATTTCATTCCAATTTGCTTAGTTTGAATAATCAATTCTCTTTGAGATTGCCCATTCAAAGCCACCCTTCTTTGAACAACTATTGGACCACTATCAATGCCTTCATCCACAAAGAATACTGACACACCTGTCTCTTTTTCGTTATTCTTAAGTACCCAGAAGGTTGGCATTAACCCCCTGTATTTAGGTAAAAGAGCTGTATGCAAATTAATTGTTCCTTTTGATGGAATTGAAAGAAGCTCCTTTTTAAAAATTTGATTACCTGCTATTGAAATCAAGAGTTCTGGTTTAAGATTTTTAATATATTCTAAAGATATTTTTGAATTAATACCATTCTCAAGCTGAAAATGTGGAATTCTATGCTTTTCCAAAACCCACTGTACTTTGGTTTTACTATTAAATCTATTCAGGATAAACAGTATGCCATAGCGAATAACAAAACTTGATCCAAAATCTTATAGGTTCTTTTCAACTTATCGATGAAAGACTCACGTTTCCCGAATGGAGATACGTCAAAAACAATACAACCTATTAGCTCAACATCTTTTGGGTAATTGCTAATCAGAAAATCTAAGTTCTTGGCTAAATAGAATGGATCATTTTGTGTGATGATTAATGTCTTCATCTATCTAAATATTTACTAAAAACCTCAATATGTCTTTCGATTATAGAGTCCCAATTATAATAATTTGTGATTCTCTTTGAATTGTTAGTGTTGAAAGCATCATAGTCACTCAGCCTAATTTTATCAACTCCTTCGATTAACCCTTTTAATTCGTTAGAACTTGAGTAATAATAAGCGTTTTCTTGAAGAACATCTTTGTTATACGCGTTGTTATGAGCAAAAATGAGTACTTGCGAAGCCATTGCCTCCAACAGAGATGGATTTGTTCCTCCAACACTGTGACCATGTAGATAGGCTTGGGAATAATACCTTAAATCATCTAATTTGACCTTGTCATATATTCCCCCTGGAATATAATGCGACTATCTCCTTCTGCCAATTCCCTCATTTTCTGGCCATATGGAGATTCATAGTTTCCTACAATTACAAGCAGTTCTTTGCTACATGATTCCATGTAAGCCTTAATCGCCATCTCGATGTTATTTTCTGGTACTAGTCTAGCTATCAACATGAAATAGCTTCTGGATCTAATCCATATTGTTCGAGTGTATTAACATCGAAATCTGATACTAAATCTGCCCCATACTCCAAGACCTCACTATATTGACCATATTCCTTATGATAATAATCAGCGATACCTTGATTATCTGATATGAGATGATGGGAATGCTTAACAGCCATTGCCTCAAATTTCTTGGTCAACTTTTTGACCGTATGGCTCCATTTGGCACGCTTCCATTCCATGCCATCCATATTAGTGACTATAATTGGTGATTTCCTCTTCCTTATTCTAAAAATAGGATAAGTGTAGGAGACGCTTTGATAGCCCGCCTCGTAAATAATATCAAATCCTTGATTAAGTGCATGTTTTAAACAAGAAAAATCATAAATGAAATTTGCCGCAGCTCCAATTTGAGCCTCAGGAGAGTATTTTTGATAATGCTTACTCCTTTATATTCAGATTCTTGAAACGGATGGAAATGAGTATTGTATACTGTCACACTATGTCCTCTTTCTACAAGGCCAACAGATAAGTACTCGGCAAACTGCTCAAAACCACCATAATTATTAGGAATACCTCTGGTCCCTAGAATTGCAATTTTCATTTCAAAAATTTAGTGTTCTTTGAAATAAGACATAAACCGTTTAATTAGTTTACTCGGTTTATTGATTATTGAAATCAACAAGTAGCAATATTTTTATAGGTCGCTTCAAACATATACCTTCTATAATATTTCAAATGCAAAAATTCTCTCATGATTTGACTGTCTTTTTAGAGGTACCAAAGTATTGATTAGCGAGTTCAAAACGATATTTAACAGCTTCAAATTTTAAGTCGTTCGAAACACTTGAAATATGAATATTGACCATTGTTAAGGCATCGATCAGGTTGGCCAACTTTCTATTTTTTGAAAGTAAAAAGCAAAAGAATTCATAATCCTCGGCAGGAACTAACTCTTGCTTATATCTAAACCCTTGCAAAATTTTGGATTTTCCCATTATTGAACCATGAATGATGGTCATAATTCCACTTTTTAGACTTGCCGCTATTGCTTTATGATCATGATCGACATTTGAATCCATTAGTCTGACACCATTTCTTACATATTCAATGTTTGAACCAACTAGATCAATTGAAGGGTTCAATTTTAGAAACTCCATCTGCTTTCTGAATCTTTCAACGTGCACGTAATCATCAGGATCCAATCTTGCAAAATAAGGTGATTTTATTTCATCCATTGCTTTATTCAATGAATTTGCAAAACCAATATTAGTCGTATTTAGAATGAGGTTTATGTCTAAACTTGAGGAATATTTTTGATCACTTCCACACTTTTATCTGTAGAAGTGTCATCTACAATAATGACTGTCTTTGGTTGTAGATCGGAATTTATTATAGATTTAAAATAAGAATCTAAGTAACTCTCATTATTAAAATTTGCCGAGATTATGTCAAATTCCATACAGCTATTCTTAGTCTTAAGAGTCCAGTAATTACCTTTTTATAAATGGTTAAGGTGACACTTTTCATGTCCAGATTATTAAGAACCAGAGTTCTCCGGTATTCATTGGTACTTCTACTTGAATGACTTAATGAATTTTGAATAAAGTGATATTTCACCAACCTTTCCTTCATTACTGCGCCTTTAAATTTTGCATTGAGAAGCCGCAATATCAAGTCATAATCCTCTACACCCCTAAAATCAGGTGACTCATCAAATAAATTTACTTTTTCAAAGCATTTCTTTAGCAAACACAAAGAAGAAAGTGGAACTCTGTTCCTCCTTATTTGTACATGTAAAGCTAAAAGTCCTGAGAATGATTTAAAATCTGGAGCTCCAATATTCGAACAATTTGTCCCTACAAAATCGAGTTTGTTAGACAAAAGATATTCAACTTGTTTACTCAGCTTATCCTCATGCCATTCATCATCAGCATCACAAAAACATATAAAATCTCCCAAAGCATTTTTAATACCTAGGTTTCTTCCTCTAGCTGGTCCGCCGAAATTGAACTGATTATTAATCCACTTCCATTTGGAGAAACCGTGCAACACATTTTCAACTACACTCTTTGTTAAGTCATTACTGCAATCATCAGAGATAATAATTTCAATGTTCTTATAAGTCTGATTTAGAATTGACCTTAAACAACGTTCAACCTCTTTTTCTGAGTTGTAGGTTGTTACTACTACTGAAACTAATTGCTCCATTTATTTTCTTCTAGTCTAAAGAGACTCTTGTATAGAAAATAAAACACTAAGGCAGCTCCAACAACATTCACACCTATTTTAAATACAGAATAATGGACTAGAGAGAGAGCAAAGATTAATACTATTGACTTTACTGTTTCTTTTTGCTTCGAAACCATAAGCGTTCCGATAGGTAATAAGTAGAATAATATTAATCCAATCACTCCTATGTAATAAATCAGTTGAACATAGTAGACTTCAGAATAAATGAACTTGGCTAAGTTCGGTTGACCACCAAACAGAAAGACTGAAGGATACTCTGCATATAATAAGATTGGCACATTTAAAATATGCTCTATTAAAATTTCAATATCATGTGTCCAAATTCTGGACCATAGTTTCGAAATATTATTCCCAATGAAAGTGTCAATGGTGAGAATTACAATAAATAAAAACAACAGATTCAAATAACTTTTTAAACTTTGTAGTGAATTTAAGAACCAAAAGAGAACAAGAACCAAGAGAGTCAAGTAGCCCTGCTTAACACCAGAAACAAGAATTGCCGATATAATTAGAATATTAAAAGCAATTTTTCGGCTTTGACTTTACTAAATCATAACCCTTTAGAAGAGTTAAAGAAATTAATGGCAAGAAATATTGACTATGTACATCAAAAAAATAGCCAGACGGTCGTACAAAAAACGAATCAGTATAATCTATATAGGTTGTCAAACCTAAATGTATCATATAGTCAGAGATAATATTGTATTGATTAGTCAACAAAAGTATAAATACAAAAATATTTCCAACAGCCACAAATAATCCAGCATAAAAATACCTTTTGCAATATCGTCCTCCGAGATTTCTTGAGAAACTGCTACAAGCACTATGCCCAAAATCTGAGGACCAAGATTGGAAAGAATCATGCCTACTACATCCGATGATGAGTTTTTTGAAATACAATGTTTGAAGAAAAATGAATATCAATAAAGAAACAACAATGACTGGTAAAAGTACTATTGATATAGAATAAAGCCGGCTATTTGATATTATTGTATATAAAGCTATAACAAAGCAGAGCAATAGCATATATACATTCAGTTGGTGATATTTAATCTCAATACCTAAGTTGTAAAGACAAATTCCTAACAAAGGTATTAATGTAAAGAGGACAAATAAACTAGTGTATATCCTTACATAAAATTGATTATTTGTGATTATTTGTGAGCTCAATTTAAAAACTATAATTTCCTTTGAGTTCTTCTAACCTTATATTCATGTAGTTGCCTAGATGCTCCAGCCATCAAAAACTTAAACCAACGAGGCTCTATTCTATTGATTCTTTTAATAACTTCTGGCAAGCTTTTTAACCATAGCATCTTATTTTCATTACCATAAGCGAACCAGACAGCACCAGCGCCAATTTTAAAGTCATTTTGCCTACTTCCAGATATCCCGAAATCTGAAATATGTTTATAGAACATTTTAAATACTTCTTCAACCTGAGTCGCAATCTTGATACTGTTTCTAATTGTTGCGCCGTGTTGTCTAAAGTTATTTAATGGCTTCTTTATGAAGTAAAAGTTCGTCTTTTCTGTAAGTTTTAACCAAAAATCCCAATCGGCAACCACTAAAAATCGTCTGATAAACCACCGACGGCTTCATATAAGTCTTTCCTTATCAGTGCAGCGCTTAGGTTAGGAATAACACATGAATATGAAAAGAACCTGCTCATTAGTGACCCTTCAATCACTTGAGAAGTCTTTACCTTAGACTTAAATAGAGATTCGCGAATCTGATAATCATCATTTATCTTTTCTCCATTACTATCAATCAATTTACTCATAGAATATACGACCCCGCAATCTGGGTTTAGTTCAGCACCTTTAACTAACTCCTCCAATTGAGTAGGTTCACTATAATCATCACATTGAGCAAATAAAATGTACTCTCCTTTTGCGAAAGAAGCTCCAAAATTACTCGATTTCACATAACTGCCAGAATTAACTTTTGATAGAATCAACTTAATTCTTATATCAGACTCATACTCTTTGAGGATACTTTGACTACCGTCTATTGAGCAATCATCAACTATGATCAATTCAAAGTTGGTATAGGTTTGATTGAGTAAACTCTCTAGAGCCTGCCTCAAATATTCTTTGTGATTATAACTTGTAAAAACTATGCTTACCAGTGGGGACATAATGCTAATTTTTAAAAGACCTCGTTCCTCTAATTCAGAAATTGACTTCACAAAATCATCATTAGATTTAGGTATATCATTCTGGGTCAAAACCCAGTCTAAAAATTTAGATAGACCATCTTTGAATGTCCACTGGGGGCAAAGTCAAGAACTTCCTTGATTAAAGACATATCAGCGAAATTATGCCTTATATCCCCTTCTCTAAAAGCCCCTGAAATTTCAATTTCTGATTTACTATTTAAATATGCGACAATGTATTTTGCTACTTCTAGAATAGTCGTAGAAATACCACATCCCACATTTAAAATATGTTGCCCTTCTATTCGCTTTTCTACGCAGCTAACTGTAGCATTAACGACATCTTGTATATACACAAAATCTCTACTTTCGAGTCCATCTTCGAATATTAGAATCTTTTCATCCTTCAAGGCAAGTCTAGAAAACACTGAAAGCACTCCAGTATATGGATTTTTAAGAGATTGTCCTGGACCGTAAACATTTTGATAGCGCAAAGCAAACCCGTTGATTCCTTTAAGACGAGCAGTAAGAATTATCATTTCTTCCTGCACTTGTTTGGTAATTCCATAATAGGATGATGGATGAATTTTAGAATTTTCATCAGTAGCTACAAGAGTCAAATCTGGTTTTCCCAGAAATTGGACAACGAACATCAAATGTATCCTCCACATCTTTATAAGTTCGAGCGTTTGGATAGACCTCACCGTGAACTTCAGAAACATATTTTCCTTCTCCATATATGGATCTGGAAGAAGCCACAATAACATTTTCAATGCCATTCTCCTCATTCATTATAAAGTCACACAGCAATGCAGTAGCCTGAATATTGACATTGCTATATCTCGCAATACTATACATAGACTGACCCGTACCCGTTTCGGCAGCGTAATGAATTACGATATGTTGATTTTCGAGGGCCTTGTAGAATATGTCTTTGTCTTCCACACTTCCTCTTATCAATCTTACTTTTCCTTCCAAGTCATCAGGAAGTTCTTGCTTATCACCATGGATTTGTTCTAAAAAACAATCTAAAATTGTGACTTTATACCCTAATTCTAATAGTCTACGAGTCACGTTTGTGCCTATAAAACCAGCACCTCCTGTGATTAATACATTCTTCATTTAACTAACTTTCTTATACCTTTTGCTTTTCAATTAACCTTAACCCAGGCTTTTTGACTGTGATCATATGTCTTGATAACTTTCGCTGGAGATCCTACGGCAATGGCATAATCTGGAATGTCTTGCGTTACAACTGCATTTGCGCCTATAACTGAATTTTTACCCACGCTTGCTCCAATAATACAAACGTTCTCTCCTATCCATGAGCCAGTACCTATTCTTACATCACCTTTAAACTTCACTGGTTGATCAATGACAGGTTTTGTAATATCTTCAAATTCATGTACGTTATCTGAAATATAAACCTTATTGGCCATCAATACCTGATCTTCAATGATGACACTCCTAATTGAAGCAATATGGCAAACATCTCCTATGGCACATCCATCTCCAATTTTTAAAATTGGTTCAACTTCTCCAGTTTTTAAAGCCAAAAGCCATCCATACCTCTGAATAGTGGACCCTTTACCTAAAGAAATATACTTTTTACCTTCGATTCGAGCCGAAGGATAAATCAGTGTTTTAAATGTCAGTTTACGATATGACCACTTCAGTAGAATGAAGTAAACTAACCTATATAGCTTTTTAACAATTTGTGTCATTGTTTGAAACATTCAGAAGTGAATCGACATTTTGCTCTAATTCTTCATCTGACTTCAACCACCATTCATCTCTTAAAATTTTTGAAGCAGTTTCTTTATTGAATCGATATTTGATACACTTGGCTGGCACCCCACCCATAATGGCGAAAGGCTCTACATCTTTAGTCACCACTGCCCCTGAAGCAATCACTGCCCCTGTTCCAACATTTACGCCATCCATTATTACTGCGTTCTGACCTATCCATACGTCATGACCGATTATAGTCTCTTTAAAAGGTGTGAATTTGTCCTCGTTGACAAAGGTTCTCACCAATGGCGTGTTTTTAAATAAAATGATGGGTGAGTAGAAATGGAGTCCATTTTATGAATTCCTGGACCAATAGTAACATTTGAGGCTATTGAGCAAAACTTACCAATTGTCGCATAGTAAATCGAACTGCTTCTTTGCACATAAGTGTGCCTGTCGATACTGGAACAAATGACAGTTACCCTTTCGAAAAGTACATTTGAACCAGCTAAGCTAGAATCAATAATTAAGGCTGAAGACTTTATTTCTGAATTTGGAAATTGCCGATAATAGTTTGCTCTACGAGAAGTCTTACTTAGGTATATCTTTAAATCAGCAATTAATATCCTTATGAATCTTAGCATCTAAATTTTAACTATTGCAGTTTCATTTGTAAAATCCGAGTAGACAAATCTTTACTAAATATGTACCCCCTTTACCATTTAAATGCTGATAATCATAGAAAGTAGAATCAGCTAAGCTTTTTAACGAATTATTGTAATAATCTAAAAACTCAATGTTCTGAAAATCACTAATTAAGTGGGATACTTTTTGAGAAAACTCTCCTTCTATGGAGTCTACGAAAGATCCTTCAATTTTTTCTTCCAATAAGGAGCCACAGGTGGTTGAATAAGGATAAATAAGTGATTACTGCCAGCCAGTTTCTTGATTGTATTTTCAAACAAGGACCACCTTATACCATCTAGATCAGCATTTTTATAAAATGGATGGTCTCTTAATTGATTGTAAATTGTTGAATCACTTTCTTCAGTTGAAATTAAACCATCGACTTGCAAATACCCTTTCATATCAATTATATCTGATGAATAACTCGGTGTAAATGATGACCTTCTTAACACATTTAGCATTGTATACTTTAGGATTCTTAGTTCCATTCTCATCATTTCTCCAATGTTTTGAGAGTAAAGATCAGATTTCTCTAATAAGCTTAATTGTTGATAGGATTTTAAAGACATGTATCCTGGATCAATCGCCCCATCATTTATCTGCCAACTACTGGTACTTATTATAAAAATGTGTTTTTCCTTAGTCTTATAGTACTTCTCAATTGCAGCATTTAGGCTTACTAAGTCACCAGCAGAAACTCCAATATTTATCGCTGGAAGATTTAAACTATCCGATAAAACATCTGGAATAATTTGTCTCTCTGCTCTAGAATCTCCAGCTACGATAATTTTGGTACCACGATAATCATTTTCTAATAATTGAGTTTTCGATTCGATCGATTTCTCTAAAATCTCCTTATCCAAAATTTGATTAGAGGCCTTTTGAATGCCATACCATAGCATGACAGGCAAAATTGCAAATAATAAAATACGCTTTACAAAAACAGTCACCATCAAAACTGAAAATAAATAAAGTCCTGCTTAGGTCCCGAAAACCATAGGATACAAAAACATAATACGTAATAAAACACCCATCTAATGACTCTATGCCAATCCAAACCAAATTTTTCAATAGCAAACTTACCTTCACGACCTAGCCATTCGATTACTAGAAACACTAGAATCAATACCAACGTAATTTTAGGAAATACCTCTGGTACCTTGAAAAGAGAAATGCTGAATATCTCTTCCAAGTAATCAATAGCACTCGACATACTTTCTGCTCTAAAAAAATCCACGCAAGTACGGTTAGAGAAAAAGTCAATAGTACATTTACTAAGTCCTTAAAGCCTGGAAATATCTTACCCTTGGCAATCACCTCTATATTTGATCTATTCTTTCCTGCTATGAGTAATGGGAGAAAGTAAAGCGCGTTGAGCCCCCATGCAACAAAAGTCCAATTTGCACCATGCCAAAATCCACTTACCAAAAATATTATAAACGTATTACGGATTTTTCCTCGCATACCTGTCCTACTTCCTCCTAGTGGTATATATAAATAGTCCCTGAACCATGTGGAAAGTGATATATGCCATCTCCTCCAAAATTCTGCAATATCTCGTGAGAAATAAGGGAAGGCAAAATTTTGCATTAAATTGAACCCAAAAAGTCTAGAAACCCCGATTGCTATATCTGAATAACCAGAGAAATCACCATAAACTTGAAAAGCAAATAGTACTGCACCAAGGACTAAGGTACTTCCGGAATATTGGTCACTATTATTAAAAATCTCGTTTACAATCGTAGCACAATTGTCGGCTATCACCACTTTCTTCAAAAGGCCCCAAAGAATTTGACGCATTCCGTTTTTAGCTTTCTCAATATCGAAATTTCTTTTTGATAGAATTGCGGTAATAAATTACTAGCACGCTCAATTGGACCCGCAACTAACTGCGGAAAAAACTAACAAAAGCTGCGAAATCAACAAAGCCCTTTGCTTGATCCATTTTACCTTTATATAGATCAATGGTATAACTCATAGTTTGAAATGTATAAAAACTAATTCCTACCGGGAGTACTATAGCTAGCGAAGAAGAGGATAATTCAAGGCCAAAAAGCGTAAAGGCATCTATAAAACTTTCAACAAAAAATTTGAATATTTAAAAAACCTAAAATACCTAGGTTAGTAAAAATACTTATTCTCAAGAAAAGCTTCTTCTTTGCTTTATTTATGGTAGAGGTGATCTTTTGACCACAAATAAAGTCCACAATAGTACTTAGCAATATCAAAGTTAAAAATTGCCAATCCCACCAGCCATAAAAGAAATAACTAGCAATTAAAAGTAGAAGATTCTGCCCTCTAAGGTTTTTACCAAGTACAAACCAATAAATGATAAATACTATTGGTAGGAATATTAAAAACTCAATAGAGTTAAAAGCATTAATCACTCTTTTGGTATAATCTCTAAAAACAATCGAACTAAAGTAGTAAACACCTAACCCCAAACTAAATGGTATTGCAGCGTACGCGAAATACAGGAATAAATTACTTATGCCCATAGTTGAAGGCATAAATGGCTTTATCAAATAAACCGAAGCCAAGACTACCAAAAGTGGTACAATGAAAGGTTTTAAAATCCTAAAAGGTGCTTTGCCATATTAACATCGAATACTTTTTGGAGAGCAATAAGGTAAAACACTGCCTGAAACAAAAACGCTATGAATTTGAAATACGCGAAAGACATGAGGCCTAATAATCCAATAGTAGAAACGATACCTGCCCAAAAATAAGAGGCTGAATTACTCCGGAAACATAAAGTAGTTTTACTCGTTCCTTCGCGACTAAAATGACACCTGATGGATAAGTTATAAAACTAAACACATAGCTCCCGACTAAAACTTTTGCAATAGGAATAGATTCAACATACTCAACACCCACCCAACTAAGAACAAAATGATTTGAAGTCAAGGCAATTATTACAACACTAAAAGCGGTGATTGGCAAATAGAGCTCAAGAACATGAAAGAAAAGCTGTTGTAAATGTTTATCATTCTTAAGTCCTACATAATGGTTGAACTTCGCAATAAATGGAGTATATATAATACCAAAACCGCTCTGAAATACGTAATAATGGCAAGGCCAATGGCGTATATGGCTACCTCTTTAGCCCCTAACAGTTTAGCAAGAGCAAAGGAATCCAATTCATAATATAGTATCCAGCTAATAGTCAAGAAAATAGAATTAAATGCTAGGTTTTTGGTCTTAATATAAATCTCCTTTCTAAAACGAAATGATTTGAAAAAGTCAAAAGTGGGTATTTGTAAAACTTGCCCAGCATCATAAGTCCAACGACAACCGCGGTCATAGTACAACACTGTACAAAAATAAAATACTCAACCAAGAGGTACTTTCCCTTAGAGAAAAAACAAAAACTGAAAGAATTTTAATCGCATTGGTGAAAACGAGAACTCTTTGAAATTTGTAATCCTCAAGTCGAATTGCAAATACGATTTGAATTATTCTTTGAATAACAAGAATAGGACAAGCTGCGGCCAAAACGTATAGTAGCTTTGAAGCCACTCCAATCTCATATTGTCCCTGTAGATCACTTATTAGAATTGTGGGATCTTTTGCTAGAAATAAAATTCCCAACGCAAAAAGGCAGCCAAAGAACATAAATAACGCACCGCTAAAACCCAAATAGCTAATCTCTTCATTGAGGTCTTTTTCGCATAGCTTTCAGCTGCATATTTCATTCCAGCGCCCAGAAATCCAAAATCAGCATAGGATAAAAAAGAAAGGCAGCAATTACAATACTATAGATACCGAAGAGTTCCTGATTAGAAGAAATAAAAGGCGTGACAACAAAGACTGAGGCAAAGCTTACGGCCAAAGAAATAAATTGCCACAGATAGATCTTTATGAATTTTACCATCTATGAGCTAAAAGGAATGAATCAAGATATCTTTTGACAAACAAAATGTTTTAGCGTACGTCCTTTTGTGCCTTTAACCGTTGGTAGTTTAGTATCCATAAGTTCCACCAAATCAAATGAAGCCTCTTGAATTGCTTTTTCCCAATACCATAATGGATAATCAATGTCTCCTAAAAATGGATCATAAAGAAAACCACCTTCTGATACTTTTTGAACATAAGTCTTATACTTTTTGGTTAGTACATTCCTTAAGGATTTGAGGAATGATTTTGAAATGTTGTAGACATATTTGATATCTATATCCGGTGTTTCATTGAGAATTATCAAATGACCGTCTGGTTTTAAAACCCTATTGAATTCTGAAAACACTCCCTGAATACTGTCGGCATGATGAACCGCTGAAGATATAACAATGAGGTCAATCGAATCATCATCAGCTATTATTGGAGTAAATAAAGCCTGCACCGTACTGATTTTATCCATTTCCCCATCCATAGCCTCTACAACTTTGGGCAGGTAATTCTGCAAATAGTTTGAGCTGGAATCAGTGGAAATAATAGAGGAAACCTGTTTAAATCTAGATAAATAGGCTGTCAACCAGCCCCCACAAGCAATGTCCATAATGTTAGCACCTTCTGGTAAATATTTGTCCCAATCAATTAGCTTACTTGCCTCTAGATAATTACAATTAACAGTGAGTTGTTCTAAATAACTAAGAGGATCACTCATCCATTGACTTGCTTCCGGATAAAATGAGACTAAACTCTGATCCCATTGCTCTGTGTTCAAATTAACCTGTTCTGGTAACCAGTTTTTCATATTATTCTTTCTATGAAATTTAAATTCCTTTTAGGTTTTTTCCATCAAGAGGGCCTATTAAAAGTTCTAATTCTTCCCGGCTTACTCTATTTTTAATTAAGTCACCCTCTGAATAGAAGGATAAAATCAACTCATGTAATTTTTCTTTTGATCTAGCAATTGTCAGTTGAGAATCTTCACTAAAAGGAGCAAGCATAATTTGATTTTCATTTTTGTAATAAATAGATGGGATGCCCAACGACAAAGCCTCAAATAGCGTTTGAGAATAAATAGATATATAAATGTCAGTTTTGGCAATTAACGTTTTAAAACTTTCATTCTGATAAAAGGAAATATCAAGATCAGAAAAAACTCTTGTACTAAAGATTCATACTGGTCCAAATAGCCGTTCGGTCTTACCTTCAGTATAATCTCAAAATTATGTCCTTCATCTTTAATCGACTTCAAAACAGATAGAACATCGTAAATGAACTCAAACTCAACTGCTAGAAAAGAATTTAAATCGATTGGACTAAACCCAGATGTTCCAATGGTAATCGTTGGATTCTTTAAATCTAATTCTCTTTGTTCAATGTCACCATAATAATCCATTCTAGGATCTCCAATCACTTCAGCTTTAGGACTAGATTTAAAGTAATTCTCTCTTATCGTTTTACTATATGCATTAATGAAAGTAGCTTTTTTCGCCTCTCTCCAAAAAGATGAAAATAATAAACCATTTATAATAAAGTATATAGGGATTTCATTTTTATGGAAATAAGACATGATCAGTGAATTTCTCATCCACAAATCAGTTACAGGTATCATCAGCACAGGGTTCCTTTTATTGAAAAATCTTTCAATACTTTTTATGTCAGAACAAGCTGAACTTACATCCACTTCTATGATCCTAAAAATCATCTTGTAAAGCAATGAAGCCAAATCAACGTCTTGCACCATCCATTTATGAGAAAGTGAGGTTTTTGCATTTTCAAAAAGCCGCTTACCCGATTTAATGGCCTCTTTGTGATTTCCATAAAAACCCGCCTTTCATTTAAAAAATTAGCCTCTCCAGAGTACGAAGTAGTAACCACTTGTAGGTTTGGGTTTTTCTTAATTCGTGAATAATGGCATTTGTCGGATGATACTCTTGTATGAAAACGACATTTTTCTTTTAGAGAAAAATCTAATATTAACAATACATGATCCATCACTTTAGCCATAAGTCGCTTCAATTTCGAACGAATTGAATTTGAGCTTATGGCGCTGCCCATCCATAGTTTTATTGGAAAGTAATAGACCTGTTTTAAGTTATCTTCTGAATGAGTAATTCTCTGATGAGCTAACCCAGTTTTATCAAGAATTGATAAAAGATCATTATCTAGAGCAACAAATAGTGTTTTATACGAAAGCTCTTTTAAATGAATGAATGAAATAAAAAATGACTAAAAAAGACACTTCTGTTAATATGGATAACAAAAATGAATCTCCGAAGCTGATGCCATTATAATTAAAAAGGTCATTGCCGTCTTTGTCTTTATACCAGTTATTTAGGAAGAAATGCATCTCTTCTGTTTGCCTATGTAAATAGTGTCGGTCCAAATACTTGTCAAAAATTGTACGTTATATGACTTCTCTTTCAAACTATGATATAATCCGAAGTCAATAACCATTATCAAGTCGGTTGCCTTATCAACATTTTGTGCACAGCTCCTCCAATAATTTCTGTCCTGAACAACAAAAAGATTCCTGAAGTCTTTTTTAAAAGATTGTTGATGTAATGAGAACTCACTTAATCACTATAAATATTAAGATACCAAACGACATGAGTCAAATCACAACTTACTTTGATCTCAACGTGTAGGCCGTCTTTACTAATGATCATTAAGCTCCAATCTTGATAGAACAACTCAAAATATTCTCCTCTTCTTGACTATACATAATCAGTAAATCTCATTAAAACACGAATATGTTTTAATTGTAAAAAACAAACCTCTAAGTTTTGAGAACTCTTGGTACTTGATCTTTTAAGACATTGAATACCTTTTGAAAATTAAGATAATTCGATGATTATATAAAGTTAAGCCTACTTTTTAGAGATAAGATAATTATCATTAATGTAAACGTATGGTAGACTAGAATTGAAAAATGTAAAACTAACATCTTCAAGATTCGAGCATATTGGATATCCGTGTAAATTCAGGCTAGTATTAAGGAGCCCCGGTGTCCCTGTAAGTTTAAAGAATTCATTAATTAAGGAATGATACTCCTGATTAAATTTCTTTGAGACAAATTGAGGCCTACATGTACGGTCATAAGGATGTGTTCCAGCTTTGATTCTTGGATAGTTTTTATCTAATGTACGAAAACCTAATGTCATATATCTTGAAATTATACCCTTTGGATTTATAAAATAGCTATCAGCTTCTTCTTCCATTATACTAAGTGCAAAAGGCATCCAAAAATCTCTATTTTTAATCATTTCGTTAATGACTTTTATGACTTCTGGATCATTAGGATTAGCTAGAATACTTCTATTTCCTAAGGCTCTTGCTCCAAATTCCTCTCTTCCGCGTACCGCTGCCACAATTCCTCCATCAGCGAAAATTTGGGCGACTTTTGAATGGCTAATCCCTTCTTCTATAATGCATTTGTCCTCGGGAAAAACTTCTTTAAATCACTTTGAATGTTTCGGTCAGTAATATTATTGCCCAAATAAGTATTGGGTAGAAATTTCGATTCAAAACCGTTTAGATAGAAACATGCACCAATCGACAATGACTCATCAGAACCTGAAGCTGGAACATAAATTGAATCCACTTCAGGTAATTCAGAAATTACCATATTCATTTTTATATTCATCGAAACTCCTCCGCTTAAACAGAAGCTTGACAGACCTGTAATATCTTTGGATTGACTTATTAATTCTGACATAAGTACTTCAACAAACTTTTGAACTGCACCTGCAATATTATCAAAACGATAAGGCTTCAATTTTTCAGAAAGGTATTGATATAGATCATCTGGTCTTTCATTATGTATAATTTTTCCATCCTCGACTTTTAACAATGGCTCATATACATCCTTATAAACTTTATCTACATATTCAGGCTTAGCGTATGGATCCATGCCCATTACTTTGAATTCGTGCTCATCGGGCTTCATACCAAGGATCAATGTAGTGATCTTATAAATTCTGCCAATATCACATTGATCAGTCGATCTCAACTTCTCTACTCTGTCCCGACCAAAATACCAAAGAGTTTGATTCAGGCCATCGCCAAAACTATCAATAGTGATTACATTACAAGCCTTATCATTCTTGTCGCTTCCAAAGAATGCATAATAAGCGTGACAAGTATGGTGATCTAGAAAATCTACTTTATCTAGAGCTATAGAACACTGCTTTGAAACATATTCTTTTAATAATTCTCTGAACTTATCAGTGTCATTTATAAGGTCTTCAATGGTTTCAAACACTTCAAAATTAAGATGAGAATTAGTTGTAATCTTGTTTACTTCCGAAACAATTTTCTTGTAATAAGAAGTAAGATCATCTCCATTCAATTTTGGTCCATAATAAGCAGATCCATAATGATCATGATAGTCTTTTACACTGTAATAATGATGTATAGGATATGCCGCCCAAAACCCAGATAATTCAATAGTTGAAAATGCAACTCTATCCAATTGCAGTTCATTTTCATCTAAATATTCAAGACAGAAATCTATTGAATGTTTAGGATAACCTCCATGATTCTTTACTTTACTAAATCGCTCTTCTTGTACGGCTACTTTAATTTGACCATCAACCATTAATGCAGCACTTGAGTTGTGCCCTGCATGAATTCCTAGGTATACTTTCATTTCTAAGTTATATAATAAATTCTATTTTCATTAATTATTTCGCGGTCCAGCCACCATCCACAACTAGGTTGTGACCAGTAATATAGCTCGCCTCGTCAGATAAAAGAAATCCAACAGAAGGAGCAATTTCCCTAGACAATCCCATTCTTTTCAAGGGTGTTATCTGTGAATATTGATCAACAAAAACAGGGTTTTGATTATTAAAAACCCCTCCTGGGGAGACGCAATTAACTCTAATCCCATGAGGCCCGTATAATGTCGAAAGATATCTAGAAAAGTTAATAACCCCTCCTTTTATAGCAGAATAAGCAGCTGGCATGATCATTTCAGTTCCTTTATACACATCAAAATCGGGTCCTACTATTCCATATATCGAGGAGATATTTACGATTGAACCGAACTCTTGACTTCTCATAATTTTAATTACCTCTTGACAGCTTTTGAAAAGGCTATTAAGTTGCAAATCAATGTTTTTCTCCACGAATCCTCTAATATATCCTCAAAATGGTTCCCCCAATCATCTGTTTTGGGATAAGCATTATTGACCCATCCATCAATACGACCATACTTTATGATGACCTTGTTAATGACACTTTTTATTGATTCACTATTGGTAATATCACAATTTACCTCACCGTATTCCAGGTTGTCCTTAGAAATTGAAATCTCGGCATTGATCACAATTGCCTGGTAACTTTTCAGAAAACCAACGATCTCTTTGCCTATCAGACCACTACCACCAGTTACAACAATAATTTTCTTTTCTAATGATCTCATTTATTATGTAAGTGCATTTTTAGTGTTTGGAGTGCCTCTGGTATGGCATTCATAAATGAATTATCCCTCTTAAGATTTTCTAAGAAATACTCCATTTGCTTGTCATAGGTATATTGAATTTTCTCGTCCGTTTTAAATAACATTTCTCCCTTATTATTTTTGATCGTTCCTTCAATAAGGTTGGCAAAGAATGAATCATTATTCATGACTATCTCAAGGGTTCTTTTAGTATCTCTTCGGAAATAATTTAGCAGAATATGCGCATTGTATCTATCATACTCAAGATGATATGATGCACTGTCTACGGAGTCAATTTCAAGATTGGAAACTTTGGCGAAATGAGAATTTATATTATTTGGTTGACCCAGAATCCAAGTTAAATAGTCCATTTCATGGATTAAATCTAAATGGACACCTCCACCTAGCTCCCTTTTTGCACTATAATTATCTCTGTAATCGCTGGTCCTCCATTCTGGAAGATATGAACCACAATATGCTTGAACTTCCAATATGCGATCAAGGTTCAAATTTGCCTTTAACCATTTGATAATCGGATGAAATCGCAAGTTGTAAGCTGTATAGGTTTGAATTGCGTTATCTTTTATAACCTTCAGCAAATAATCAGAACCTGCTAAACTCATCAAAGGAGGTTTCTCAATAAATAAAGGCACTTTTAAATCAGCCGCTTTCAAAATTGATTTAAGATGCTCACTAGTTGGGTTAGAAATAACTACAAAATCTATATTTGAAGGGATTTGATCCCACTCGTATAAACTAATTACATCATCGTATTCAATACTTTTTTGCTCGACCTTAGCGCAAATATTTCTTGAATATTATTCTTCTTGAGCGCTTCAATATGTTTCAAAGCAATTGAACCAAGACCAATGAACAAGCACCTCATAGGGTAAAATCTAGTTTGTTCTCACTTAAAAGGAATTCCATAATGATAAAATCAATTGGCTCATCCAAGTCAAAACATATATGAGGTACGACAAAGGCCAGTGATTTATCTGTAGTACTTGATTTGTATCCTTCCGTGAAAAATTGTCTCCGGAAAAATAGAATGACGCATTCATATCATACACTTTAGGAGCCATTTGACGGGATTTTATTTCACCGTGATTCTTCGCCAATTTGGCAAAACCTGACTCATTGATCTCTACCATGTTAAAATATGGATTTCGACTGGCAGGGCTTACAGAAAAGATATTTATTGCCTGACTATTAGATTTTAACATTTTGAATGCACCTTCTAAGTCAAGTAAATTTCGCAATGGGAAGTCACGTCGAGATCAAGAATATAATCGTACTTGATACCTCTTTTTGTTCTTCGAACTCAAGAATATCTATCAGAGCATCTGCTTTTCCAGCAGTATCATTAGCCAGAAAGGCTGGACAGAACATAATGTGTGTCAAGTCCAAATTTGGAAGCAATAACTTTGATTTCTTCACTATCTGTACTCAAAGATAGGTGAGCTCCGAATTTCTCGCAAAACTTTCTTGCTGTTTGAATAGAATAGGCAATAAGTGGCTGGCCATTCAAAATTTTGATGTTTTTCCCTGGTATCCCTTTTGATCCACCTCTAGCACATATTGTTACCAAGATATTACTCACAAATCTAAATGTTTAATATCGTTTTGAGCCTTTTCAAAATCCTCATGTTTTCCAACATCCAACCAATATTGTCTGATTGGGTATGATACTAATTTACCACCCGCTTCTATCAAATCTTGCATGAGGTCAGTACTATTAAAAACTCTCCTTTTGGTATCCTTTTTAAGATTTCTTTCTTGACAAGATAAATACCTCCATTACTATAATATGTATAGGTAGGCTTTTCCTTGAATGAGATGACATGATTGTTAGAAGTCTCCATCACCGCATAAGGTACATCAACCAAGTATGGAATTGTTACCACAGACATATCTGCATCATTTTTAATATGATCCAGAAAAAATCTTCGTAATTAAGAGCAGTTAAAATATCGGAGTTTGTAATGAGAACGTGGTCATGAACAAAGTTCTCGATCTTACTTACTGCACCAATCGTTCCTTGTGGCTCATCTTCCCATAGATAGCGTATGTTGATTCCTCTGCTTGAACCATCTCCAAAGTGAGTCACTAATTGATCACCTAAATAACCAAGCGACAGCCAATAATCATCTACTCCGAATTTTCTTAGTCTGTCTATATTATGATCAATTATTGATTTGTCGCCAACCTTAAGCAATGGTTTGGGAATTGTATCTGTTAAAGGCCTTAGTCTTTGACCTCTACCGCCTGCCATAACCACAGCATCGACAGGTATGTAGGATTTAATAAACCTAAAATTGATCACATTACGGACTTTTCCATCGGAGTCAAGTACAGGTATAATCTTGTAATTATCGTTTCTTAATTCTATAACTTCATCAATTGAGTAGTCACCTTTTATCAAGTACTTAGGATTGCTTTGTGTAAAATCCATAACGGAACTGTTTATACTCAAATCTTTGAGCAAGCCCCTTCTCACATCGCCATCTGTTAGACTACCTAAAAGTTTATCATTTTGATCAACAATAAAAACGATCGCATCTTTTGCCAATCGATTGAATTGAGCGAGAGCGTCCTTTACAGTTGCTTCCTTATTTATTAAATGTTCTCTAAAGTTTATCAATTCTAATAGATTTTAACAATTGAAAGGCCTCTGCGTATTCAACACCACAAGACGCTCCCTGAATGTGGCTAAAGCCCTAATATTTCTTTCGGAGCGAGGGAATGGATGCGGACCCAATTCAGACTTATAGATCTTCATTAGGTCTATCTTTTCTTCCATAGTATCCGAGATGTCTACAAAGCAATTAGGCAAAAATACTTTCTCATGAAGGGCTGGAGCAAATTCAGTTTCAGATAAACATTCATACATAAGTACTTCTCTTATGAAAGGGTACCTGAAAGATTTTGTGCATGAAAAAACCGCATCAAAGACTATTCTATGGTCGGAATGAGCATCAGATCTATTTAAAACATAAATGATTTCAGGTTGAAATTCTTGAAAGACATTTGAGACTTGTGGAACAAGTTTGATAAGAGATTCACTACTCAAGCTCATAGTAGGGTAGTCTAACTGATATACCTTTGACTGCAGTTTTTCGGCAATCTCTTTTATTTCCAAATCTCGTGAATCCACCCTTTCCCTTGAAAACCCCCTTCCTCAGAAACTTTTGTCACAATAAGCCAAGCTAAATCATCTGCCTGATCTCTATGACGAATTAGTGTTCCGCCCGCTCCTAAAATTTCATCATCTGGGTGAGCTGGAAACGAAAAGTACTTTTTCTTCATAAATAAGAATTTACTACTGGAAAATCTTCAAAATCATGTTCAACAAGCCAGATACTGCCATCACATGTTTTGACCAAGACTTCATTGCTTTCATTAATTTCTAGTACTTTACCTGGCTCAAGATTGCTTGGCTTTTGAGGACCAATTTTGGTTTTCCATATTTTTACTTCTTTGGAATCTTGGATTAGGTGAGCACCAACATATGGTTTTGTCAATGCCCGTACTAAATTATAGATCGTTGATGAATGCAACCTAAAATCAATTAAACCGTCTCTAAGACCTCTTTTTCTCCAACTATTAGCACGGCTATGATCCTGATCGATCCACTTAACTTTATCTTCGATTAGCATTTTTGAGGCTTTAATTAGCTGCTTTCTAGAAGCTACGACAAGCTTATCATACAAAGATTTTGCGTCATCACTCTGATCAATTACTATTTCAGTCTGACTTAATATCGGCCCACTATCTGCCCCCTCATCCATTCGAAAAAGGTAGAAGCTGTACTCTTCAAGCCTAGCGCCAATGCCCATATTATGGGATGGCGTCCTCTATTCATGGGTAATTCTGCAGGATGATAGCCTATCACTCCACTTGGGCTAACATCCATTAAATCTTTTTAATAAGAGATGACCAACCAAAACAGAAAACTATATCTGGATTTAGGCTTTTAATCCATCTAATAGTATGACTGGCATTGATATCTTTTACGTATTTCCACGGAATATTGTGAATACTTGCAAGATCGCTCAAATCACTATGATCAGAATTGAATTTGGACATGGATTTAGTAGCGACACCCACGATCTCGATGTTGTTAATCTTTAGTAGGGTCTCCATCATCCGTCTGGAGAAGTTCACAGTGCCAATAAAAAGACCTTCATTTTAAATCGTAAAATCTTTTTTGAGAATCCCTTCCAATGGAAAGGCTTTGAGAATTTCATAAATCTTTTTGACGCTCCTCCATCACCATAGGGGTTTTTAACAGCACTTATTTTTTAGCAAATTCTTTTGTCAACACTGTATTTAAAATCTGGACTAAATCTGAAGCAATTGGCTTACAATCTAACACAGATTCTGCTTTTATTCTTCCTCTCTGTCGCTCGCCTAAATTAATTGTTGGAACATTAAAACTTGGGGCCTCAGTGAGTCCGCTAGATGAATTACCAACTACAACATTTACATGTTTTAATGCAGATAAATATCTCAATTGGCCTAATGAAACAAAAGCGCATGCTTTTTCTGAATTATTTGTCACATAATCATCTATGAGCTTTATGATCACCCGACCACCGGTGTCAGCATTAGGCTTGGTGAATATTATTCTTAATCCGTCTATGGAATCTAAGGCTTTTAAAACTTCTTTGAATTGGAATTCGGCAGTATTCGCCTCTAAAGTCACCGGATGAAAGGTTACTAAAGCAGTTTTATCCCCGATTTTAAAGTTAATTGAGTCCTCAAACTCAGACTTATCTAAGAGATTTAACTTCTTAATGTTATCTAAGCCAGGTGTTCCTGTGTTAAAAACTCTATCTGGTTGTTCTCCAAGTTGAATTACTCTTTCTCTATATGTCTCGGTTGCAGTAAAGTGTAAATGAGCCATTTTTGTGATAGAATGCCTTATTGGTTCATCAATCAAGCCTTCTGTTGACTCTCCACCGTGTATGTGGGCTATTGGGAAATTCCCTATCATTGCTGCAGCTGCAGCTGCAAACATTTCAAATCTATCGCCCAAAATTACTATCACATCAGGTTTTAGTTCTTCGAAAGCCTCACAAAAAGAAATCATTCCAAGCCCCATGGATTTAGAAATTCCAATTGATGTATCCGAAGAAACCAACATCTCCACTCGTTTACTAATCGGGTAACCTGATTCTTCAATACTTGTTACTGTCAAACCAAATTCAGAGGACAAATGCATCCCTGTAACTACAATTTGCAGTTCAATTGCAGGACTTTCCTTGAGTTCATCAATTAAACAACTAAGAAGCCCGAATTCAGCCCTCGTGCCTGTTAGTACGCATACTTTACGTCTTACTAGCATAAGTCTTTTTCTTGCAAAATGCTGAATGCTTTTATGTCTCTCTTTACCTTTTGACCTAAAACGTCTTCAAACTTCATAGGGGAAATACCCGTGCCCGGCCTTAATATTGTTAAGTCTTCTTTCAATATCACATCTCCTTTCCTTTTATCGTTTTTCAGATGTATGCTCTTTCTTACAATGTCTAGATTTTTGATTCACTTGCCGATGGTCTTTTGCTCCCATCTCCAGACATTGCTAATTCAATATTTCTAATACCTTCTACCATAGCCTTCAATTCGTCTGGTTCTAAAGAAGCTTTATGGTCCGGCCCAGGAAGTGTTCTATCTAGCGTAAAGTGCTTTTCGATCACCCTTGCACCAAGGGCAACTGCAGCTATAGGGACCTCAATACCCAAAGTATGATCAGAATATCCAATTTGAACACCACATGTAGTTTCTATTGTCCTCATTGCAAGCAGATTAACATCCTGCATAGGTGTAGGGTACTCCGTATTACAGTGAAGAACCGTTATATCGTTTTTGCTAAGGCCTTCAGATGTCAGAACTTCCAACGCATCCTCTATTTCCTTAAGATTCGCCATCCCGGTTGAAAGAATAACAGGCTTTCTGAATGAAGCCACCTTTTTGAGGTAAGGATAATTTGTGATTTCTCCGCTAGGTATCTTAAAATGATCAAAGCCAAGTTGAAGTAAATAATCTAAGCCGTCCAGGTCAAAAGCTGTTGAAAAAAAGCGAACGTTCTTGGACTTGCAGTATTTAATTAATTCCAAGTGGTCATCATGTGAGAGTTCCAGTTTTTTCAACATTGCGTACTGAGAATCGTCACCATCATTCAGATTCTTCATTTGATAGTCAGCTTTTTTGCAGTCTTATTGACTAATTTCTCCGCTTGGAATGTTTGGAACTTAACAAAATCAACACCCGCCTCAGCCGCAGCTACAATTAGTTCCTTCGCCCTATTGACATCACCATTATGATTTACGCCTGCTTCAGCGATGATCATTACTTTATTCAACATTGGAAATAGCTTTAGAGTATGACACTGCTTGGAATATTGACAATTCTTTTTCTAAGAACCTGGAATTCTCTAATGGGCCCGATTCACAATGAGCATACATGGGTAAATCACAGTTTAGTTTCCAGATAGGACGTGTCATCACATTATTAGTGTTTGTATCTGCTAAAAAAGCATCTCTGTCTTTTTCAGAGTCAAGTTCTAATGACATCAACCAATAGTTAGATTTGGTTTCGCTAGGTTCTGTTCTAAATTTTATTCCCCTCTCCGCAAAGAACTCAGCATACGCCAGTGCCAAGTTTCTCTTCTTTTGAATAAAAAAATTCAACTTTTCGAGTTGTCCACACAACAAGGCTGCATTTAAATTGGGCATTCTGAAATTATAACCTAATTCATCATGATAATAATCCCAAGGATGAGGCACTTTGGCTGTTGTCGTCAAATATTTTGCTTTTGAAGCTAAATCAATATCATTTGAGGCAATCGCCCCTCCTCCTCCAGCAGTAATAATCTTATTACCATTAAAACTTAGTGCCGACAGTTTACCGAAGCTACCGGCTGGTTGTCCTTTATAGGTACTGCCAACTGCCTCAGCGGCATCCTCTACAATAGTAATCTGCCATTTTGAACACACGTGTTTAAGCTCATCCATATGAATCATAAAGCCAAATGTGTGCATAGGAACACAAGCTCTGATTACTCTGCCGGAGTTTTTATTGATGCAGACTCCTTCTCTAAGTTCGCAGTTTGTTTCTAAAAATATCTCTAATGCTTTGGGTGATAAGCCCATTGTGTCGAGATCTACATCAATAAATACCGGGTGAGCCCCATTATAAGCTATGGCATTCGAAGTGGCAACAAAGGTAAGCGCCTGTGTGATTACCTCATCCCCTTTCATTACGCCAACTAGTCTTAAACTTACTTGCAGAGCGGAAGTGCCGTTTACGACAGCTACAGCTTTAGCTGTACCGGTTGCTTCGGCAATAGAAGTTTCCACCTGATCCACGAAAGTACCAACCGAAGAAACAAAAGTGCTATCAATTGCCTCATTTACATAGCTCTTTTCGCTACCCACAAACCTTGGCTCATGAAGAGGTATAAAATCCTGTCCAG
This sequence comes from Roseivirga sp., assembly GCA_018402485.1. Taxonomy (GTDB): domain Bacteria; phylum Bacteroidota; class Bacteroidia; order Cytophagales; family Cyclobacteriaceae; genus Roseivirga. Next base: position 476,626 of record JAGYIY010000001.1, read on the forward strand.
CAAACTGAGACCTTATAAAACTAATTTCTCTTTCAAAGTGCATTGCCAACTATATATTGTAAATGTCGTGCTTGTAGTGCGAGAGATTATTTTTGTCTTTGAACCACGAAATTGTTTCAGCAATTCCGTCTGTTAATGAGAAATTAGCATTCCAGTTCGTATGTTCTTTAATTCTTGCTGCCGAACCATATAACCTGAATACCTCACTTTTTGTAGGTCTGATTCTTGTCACATCCTGCACAATCACTGCTTTAGGATTGATTTGTGAAATAATTTCATGGGCCAAATCTCCAATAGAAATTTCTGTTTCAGTAGCAATATTACAATCTTCACCAATCAAAGAGCTGCTCTGCGCTATTTCAATAAACCCTCTAGCTGTATCCTTTACGAAGAGTAGATCTCGTGTAGGACTCAAGTCCCCTAACTTAATCTGTTCCTCCCCATTAAGAAGCTGAGTAATCACTGTGGGAATTACTGCTCTTGCTGACTGTCTTGGACCATAGGTATTAAAAGGTCTCACTATAGTAATGGGCAGATCGAAACTTTTATAAAAAGATTCCGCTATACAATCTGCACCAATTTTAGATGCAGAATAAGGCGATTGTGGCTGGCGAGGATGCTTCTCATCGATTGGGATATAGTGTGCTGTACCATACACCTCAGAAGTCGAAGTGACCAGTACTCTCTCCAAACCTAGATCCCTCGCTGCTTGAATAATATTTAACGTCCCCTTGATATTTGTATCGATATATGAATCCGGAGAATGATAGCTGAATGGGATTGCAATTAGTGCCGCCAAATGAAAAACAACATCCATCCCCTGAAGTGCTGTTTTCACTCCATTTGGATCTCGAATATCCCCAGTGAAAATCTCTAGTTGGTCTTTTATATCATCTGGTAAACTATCAATCCATCCCCATGAATTAAATGAGTTATAGAAGCAAAATGCCCTAACCTTTGCACCATTTCTAATTAATTCTTCAACTAAATGGCTTCCAATAAACCCATCGGCTCCTGTAACTAGAACTTTTTACCTCTCATAATATTTAATTCTTAGTTGGTTTTTTGAGACATAATTAAAGACATTGCTGATTGAAATGGCTCTTTGATCAAGACGATAAAAGAAGCCAATATAAAGCCCATGAAAGACCAAATAATCAATAACATGAATCGCTTAGGAGAAGTCCTGAAAATAGGAACAAGAGGCTCTTGAATAACAGTAAAAACTGGTGTATTCTCTTGAACCTCTATTTTGGCTTGTTCTATCTGAACAGCCAACTCTTGGTAAACGCTTTGAACAATATCAAGTTTAGACTGAAGTCTTTGAAGCTCATTTTGTGTTTTACTCGAGGATAAACTAATATTTGAATCCTTAAATTCAGCAAGTTCATCTTGTAAGTTTTCGAATTCTAGCTTTCTATCCTCAAACTGTTTTCTTATGAATTCTAATTTATTCTTTGCATTTTTATTACGGATACTAATTATCTTCTCTTCTAATAAGTCATGAACTTTTTTCGCCAAAATAGAAGCATAAATAGGATCATTGGTCTCAAAATTTATGACTGCTACTTTGGTTTGCCCATTGTAGTCATAATTTATAGAAGATTCTACCGTTTTGTAAATACTACTTTCTTCTTCAGTGAGAAACAATAAATCGTTTAATCCATCACTTCGCTCGACCCCTTCATTTTTTTCATTCTTCACACTTGACAAAATTAATTTTGGCAAGCCAATTGTATATTTTTGACAACATCTAAAGTTGAAACTGGGAGATTATTCAGAAATTCATAATATGTTATTACTCCCTCTGCTTCAGGTAATTGAGTAGAAAGTAACTCATTTTTGAATGATGTACTATTCAACAATTGCGGGTAAGTCATTGGTGGAATATTTGATGCATTTCCTCCACTTCCAATACTAACCCCAGCCAGAGAAGCAAGTCCACCCAGACCACCCGGTAAAGACTGCTCATCTGTTTCAGGAATAAATGAAATACTTGAAACGTATTTGGTAGGAGAAATTAGACCAATGACAATACCAAAAAGTCCCATAATTAAAATAATAACCATTAAGAACACTTTTCTATGCCAAAGTATGGAAATTAGCTGAAATATATCTCTGTTATTTTTTTCCATTTATTTTATAATAAAACATACATTTCTCAAATATATTTTTATTTTTAATATATTATTTAAATTAAATAATATTTTATCTAGAATATTAATACAATATCTTCGCAGGATTACCCACCATTGTACTGTTCTTAACAACATCCTTTACCACAACAGTACCTGCACCAATGATTACATCTACGCCAATATTTAGCCCTTGTATTACTGTGGCATTCAGTCCAATGAAGGCCTGCTTACCTATTTTAGTATTTCCTGCAATAGCGCTAGCAGGGGCAATATGTACTGGCCTCTTCAATCCAACAATCATGATCAATAGATGCATTGGTATTAATAATACAGTATTTCCCAATATTCACAAATGGATTTATACAAGCACCTCTTGCTATAAAAGTTCCATCACCTATGGCAACATGATGAGACACCTTGGCGTCTGGATGAATAATCGTTATGCATTCACCTCCTAAGTCAACAACCCTTTTGGCAATTCTATTCCTTATTTTGTTATCCCCCACTCCTAAAACAAATTGTTTAAAGCCTTTTTCAATAAGCTCATCAAATTTATCATCACCTCCTAAGTAAGGAAAACCGTAGGGATTATCTGTTTTCTCCTCAATATCAATGTACCCAGCCACCTTTTTTGGCAGGCTATTACTGCCTCTGCTACAACTTTACCATGTCCGGAATAACCTATCAAAATCGTTTCTTCCCTTTGTACCATTAGAAGTAATTTAGATTATCATAACCACAAATATCCAAAATCAAAACTTCTCTTTACTACCTCGTCAATTGATTAATGGTTAAGGCCAGTGTCGCCATGGTACTTGCAATGCCTAGCCATTGGGCGGCACTCATGGGTTGTTTCTCAGCTTTCTTCGCCACAAAGAGTGTGGAGCCCGGGCGTACCCTGGGGTAGCGGGTAAAGAACAGAAAGTGCCTTACCCCTTTGCGCTCTCCATTGGGGTATTGCACATAGCTTCTTACCTTTTGGAGCTTTTGCGGAAGCCCCTGCCTGCTGTACATATTGCTTAAAACCGTAGGCCTTGTCGTAGCGCACATTTAAGGGGAGCTTACCTCTCCGGCAATGCGCACGGTTTGCATGCGCCCAGGAATGGAGATCACATCTCCCGCTTGTACAATCAGGTCGTATTTGGAGCCCGGTGCTTGTAAGATTTCTTCCAGGTCGATGGCCACAGGCTCTTCTTCCCGGATCTCGATGTCTGCCAGGAGGGAGTCCCTTTCGGCGGCCTCTTCCAAGAGTTCCCTTTTGAGCTGACCGCCCTGGGCATCGTCGCCTGTGTTGTTGTCCAGTGTGTTTTCCAATGCTTGCAGCCTTTCTTTGAGGCGCGCTTGTGCTTCGGAGTTCAGGCTGCCATCGGCAGGGTTTAAGATCTTTGCCTTGAGCCTTTCCAAACGCGCTTGAGAGATTTGTGCCGGGCTGCGGGCCTGCGAAAATTCGGTTTTGCGGATTAAGATGGCCCCGGCCGCATCGGCATAAGGATTAAGGCCTCCGGCCCGCTGTATGATGTCTGAAATGCGCTCGTCTTTGCGGCTGATGGCAAAAGTGCCTGTGCTTACGGCTTCCCCTTCCACAGATACCTGCGCCTGCACCTGGTAATTGGGGAGCGGCGGATGAATACCTGGTCGAAAGGTTGTAGGGTGCGGTCGCGGGCTTCTCCCTGCACCTGCAGGTCTTCGTCGATGGCAAAGGTGATGATCTCTGCCGCTACATTGGTGGGCTCGCCGCGGTTCCGGCGGGCAATCTCTACGCCTGTAAGGGCGGCGGCATCTTTTAGGCCTCCCGCCAGGGTAATGAGGTCTTCCACGGTCATGTTTTGGAAATAAGGATAGACACCCTGGGCCGACACTTCACCATTGATTTCGATGTAATATTCTTCCTCCAGGTCGTACAGGGAGGGTATGCTTACCACGTCTTCGCGCTGTAGGGGAATGTCATCGATTTCATTCTTCAACAGGGCCTGCAGGTCTACCGGAATGGGGGTTTGGCTGAGGTCGGGGTTGGTGCGGTAAATGGTGGCGCGCTGCAGGTACGCATCGCCACGAAGGCCCCCAGCTTTTTCAATCAGGCTTTTTAGGCTCAGGTTGGGGGTGAGCTGGAAAGCACCGGTGCGTAGGGTCGCGCCTTCTAGCAATACGCGGTTATCGAAACGGTTGAGGATTTTCCCTATGGTCACTTCATCGCCATCTTGGAGCTTGAATGCTGCAAAATCGGCTTGCAACAGGTCTTGTATTTCACGTTGCGTGGCATTGTTGCGGTTGATGGTTACCCTGGCTTTGTAGGCTTCGCTGGTAAAGCCTCCGGCGTATTGCAAGAGGTCGGTGAACAGCTCATCGGCTTTCATTTCGAAGAGGCCTTCGCGCTTCGCCTCTCCTTTTACTTCCACACGGTGGGTAAAGGGGCTCACGATGATGACATCGCCTTGCTTCAGGCGCAAGTCGTTGGGTTTCATGCCTTGGGTGAGGTAATCATACACATCGATGGTGCGGATTAATGCATTGTTGCGCACCAGCTTGATGTTCCGGAAAGTGCCTTCGGTATTGGGGCCTCCTGCGGCGTGGAGTGCCGTGTAAACGGTGGCCAAAGCGGGTAATTCGTAGCGCGCAGGGGCATTGACCTCGCCTACCACATCGATGCTGATGGTGCGGATGTTCCCCAAGCTTACCTGGTAAAAGATCTTGCCTTGCTCGCCATTTTTCAGTTTCAAGCCTTGGTTGATCTGGCTCAAACGGTCGATGATTTTGGTGGTGGCGGCGGCTATGCTCAAGCCGTTAACATACACGGGACTAAGGTTTTCGGGCCTCACGGTTCCCTCGGTGGAGACTTGAAGCCTAAGCAATTGCTGGGTGGCTCCCCATAGGTCCACAACCAGTTCATCGCCAGGGCCCAACTGATAATCTTCGGGCGTGGCCACGTTGAGGTTGGGCGCGAAATTCATTTCACTTTTTTGAAAGAGGGCATAGCCAAAAATGCTTTTTCGTAGGCAGAAAGGGATTTTCCGCCTTCATTCGGTACGGAAGTTACGGCTCTATCTGCTTGCCCTTGTTGGGTAGCAGCACCACTTTTGGCCGTGTTCCCTCCTGAGCCTAAGGCGGCAATTCTCCTTTGCAGCTTGGCAATTTCCGCTGCGGGTACATTTTGTTGTTTGGCCAGGGCCAGCAGCTGGCTCTCGGTGAGTCCGCGTGCCTCGGCTTGCTGGATGTACCCCCTGATCTGCCCGTCTGACAGCTCATCGACCTTGATGTTCTTCATGTCGCTTAGGGACTGGGCGTTCGCCTGTTCGCCTACCGCCAGGCTGAGGGCAACACAGAGTAAGAGCATCTGGAGGATGCTTCTGGAGAGGGTTTTAAAGGATAGGGTTCTTTTCATACCTGAATGGGCCACTTTTTAAGGTTGTGCTATAAGGCTATTTTTTTCTTTGTCAAATGCTGTATGCCTACTTCTGCCTGCAGGGTAATGCCCAGCGACTCGATGGTGAGGTGCGCTTTTCTGCCTTGTAGGCTTCGGATTACCCCCGATTGTCCGGAGAGGGGTCCGCCATCGATGGCTACTTCCTCTCCCGGTGCCAGGTGCTTGGCGAAGACAGACACATCGGCATGGTGGCTGAGGAAATTTTGAATGGCCAGCATTTCTTCATCGCGGATAATGGCCGGTTTCCGCAACCAATACACATTGCATACAATGCCATGGTCTTTCAATATTTCTAGCCTACTTTTTCATCTATTCGCGCAAAAGGTAAGAGCGAAAGACGGGCTCTGTTACTTTTTTCTTGCGGTCAGACCACTGTTTGCGTACCGTTTGGCAGGGGCAATACACGTCGAATCCCTTTTCTTTTAAGCGATTGGCGGTTTTCTTTTCGCTCCTGGGCTTGGTGTAAAAAGCTGTCCAATAGGTATCAAACGCTCTATTCATGCCACAATAATAAGGAATGCTTCGCATTCAACAGCAATACCGGGGTTTCTTTCGGTGCATAAACCGTGTAGGTGATGCTTTTTCGGATCACCTTTTGCGCTTTGCGCGCCAATTCTTGCACATAAGCCAGGTCGGGGTTCCCGATTATGACCAATGCAATGTCGTTGGAGTTTTTTCCTTCTGCCAAATCTCCTATCAGGTACACTTCTTCCACCGCTCCTACTTGGTCGATCACTGTATCGATTACCTCTTGCAGGCCGGTGTATTTGAGTAAGATGTTTCGAATGTCGTCGAAGAGGGGGTAGCTGGTATTGGCTTTGAAGACTTTTTTATTGCCTTCTTTATCGGAATGGAGCATCCCAGCCTCCTCAAAGCGGTTGAGCTCGAGGCGCACCGAATTGGTGCTTTCATTGAACTCTTGTGCCAACCCACGCAAATAGGCACTCGATTCCGGGTTGAGGAAAAGTCGCATCAACAGTTTGATGCGGGTTTTAGAAGAGATAAGGGTTTCGAGCAAAGGGGGATTGGGTTGTTTAGAGCGCTGCGCGCGTGTTTTTTGTTGATGCGTTGTTTGTTTAGAGCACTGTGCGCGTGTTTTTTGTTTATGAGTTGCTTTCTAACCGCTAATTACAATACTCCTGAACCACTTGTTGTATTTTTTCTTTCACTTTTTCCCAACTGATCTGAACCAACATTTTTGGCATGGGCTCAATTTCAGCATCTTCGAAGAAGGTCAAACTTTTCAAGGCCAAAAACATTGATGCGTCGGGGTATTTGGCCTCATACATGGGCAGCATCTCAGTTAGTGTATAGTGATTAAGCAGAAAGTAAAGATCAATGAAGTCTTTCTTACTCCCTCTACCGGTAATTGCCGCAATTTTCATGGCAGCTATGTCTTTGTCTGAGGCTAATGTGATACCTGAATCTTGAATGGGATTTTCTAACCACTTGTAGCTGTAGTTTACAAAATCAACTTTAATGTCATTGATTTGAAACACATTAATATTTTTAGATCTTTTCAAGATTTGTAGCTCACCATAATTTTTAATCTTATCGACAATCTCCTCAGTTTCATAGGTCATCTCACCAAAAAATCAAGGTCTATAGATTCCCGATGGCCATAATGCAAAGCCAAAGCTGTGCCTCCTACCAGTGGTAAATTTTCGAAATCCCTTTGAATGGCATTTAAAAGTCGATGGAGTTCGTGAGAGATTGTGTTGAAGTATAACACCTAAATTCATTTAGTGGCGTATGGGTAATGGTAGCAACAAAATGCAGCGTAACCTGATCTAAATTTCTAAGACCTTTAGCAATTTCAGCAATTCTCTTTAATCCCAAATGCTTTCTCAACAGTTCAAAATCAGCCAATGTCCCATAAGCTAAAATGCGCTGTACAATAAATGCATGATGTGCTTCAAAAGACATCAGATCTTTATCGACATCCCAAAACAGGTGCTTAGATAGGTCTTTTATGTTGAGTTGAGGGGTAATGGGTTATTGGGTTATTGGGTGTTGGGTAATGGGTTGTTGGGGTTTTGGTGGATAAATGTGATCGCTTTACAAAATCGTAATTCCTAATTCCTAATTCCTAATTCCTAATTGACTAAGGGTTGTTGGGTATTGGGTGTTGGGTTATTGGGTGGTTGGGTGTTGGGGATTGGGTTGTTGGGTTATTGGGTAATGGTTAATTCTTAATTCTTAATTGCTCAAACTTCTAACCTCCAACCTCTAACTTCTAACTTCTGACTTCCAGCCTCCAGCTTCTAACTTCTAACTTCCAACATCTGACTTCCAACTTCTAACCTCTAACCTCTAGCTTCTAACAGCTAACAGCTAACAGCCAATCGCTAACCCACAGCTTCGCCACGTCAGTCACATCCGCGACCTCTAATGAGTTGTAAATTTACTCGATAAATCGATACCTGCAATGTCGAGGCGTCTTTTTTTTAAAAAAATTGTTGGCTCACGCATTATTCATCTACGGGGGATGGGGGGGGGTAATCGAAAACGTGATCCCTCGCCCCCTCATCCCTAGCCACCGTCATCCTGAACTTGTTTCAGGATCCCCCAGAAACTAGCACCATACCTACACCCCAGAAGAACGATCGGTTTCCATTACTAAAGGATCCTGAAATGCGCATTGCTCCTATCGGTCGCATTGCTTTTCAGGATGACGATGTGGGTAACGTCATCCCGTTCGCTAACCGTCATCCTGAACTTGTTTCAGGATCCCTCAGAAACTAGCACCATACCTTCACCCCAGAAGAACGATCGGTTTCCATTACTAAAGGATCCTGAAATGCGCATTGCTCCTATCGGTCGCATTGCTTTTCAGGATGACGATGTGGGTAACGTCATCCTGTTCGCCACCGTCATCCTGAACTTGTTTCAGGATCCCCCAGAAACTAGCACCATACCTACACCCCAGAAGAACGATCGGTTTCCATTACTAAAGGATCCTGAAATGCGCATTGCTCCTACGGTCGCATTGCTTTTCAGGATGACGGTGTGGATAACGTCATCCTGTTCGCTACCGTCATCCTGAACTTGTTTCAGGATCCCTCAGAAACTAGCACCATACCTACACCCTAGAAGAACGATCGGTTTATGTTACAAAAGGATCCTGAACTGCGCATTGCTCCTACGGTCGCATTGCTTTTCAGGATGACGATGTGGGTAACGTCATCCTGTTCGCCACCGTCATCCTGAACTTGTTTCAGGATCCCCCAGAAACTAGCACCATACCTACACCCCAGAAGAACGATCGGTTTCTATTACTAAAGGATCCTGAAATGCGCATTGCTCCTACGGTCGCATTGCTTTTCAGGATGACGGTGTGGATACCGTCATCCTGAACTTGTTTCAGGATCCCTTAGAAACTAGCACCACACGTCCACCCTAGAAGAACGATCGGTTTCCATTACAAAAAGATCCTGAACTGCGCATTGCTCCTATCGGTCGCATTGCTTTTCAGGATGACGGTGTGGATAACGTCATCCTGTTCGCTACCGTCATCCTGAACTTGTTTCAGGATCCCCCAGAAACTAGCACCATACCTACACCCCAGAAGAACGATCGGTTTCCATTACTAAAGGATCCTGAAATGCGCATTGCTCCTACGGTCGCATTGCTTTTCAGGATGACGGTGTGGATAACGTCATCCCGTTCGCTAACCGTCATCCTGAACTTGTTTCAGGATCCCCCAGAAACTAGCACCATACCTACACCCTAGAAGAACGATCGGTTTCCATTACTAAAGGATCCTGAAATGCGCATTGCTCCTATCGGTCGCATTGCTTTTCAGGATGACGGTGTGGATAACGTCATCCTGTTCGCTACCGTCATCCTGAACTTGTTTCAGGATCCCCCAGAAACTAGCACCATACCTACACCCCAGAAGAACGATCGGTTTCCATTACTAAAGGATCCTGAAATGCGCATTGCTCCTATCGGTCGCATTGCTTTTCAGGATGACGGTGTGGATAACGTCATCCTGTTCGCTACCGTCATCCTGAACTTGTTTCAGGATCCCCCAGAAACTAGCACCATACCTACACCCTAGAAGAACGATCGGTTTCTATTACTAAAGGATCCTGAAATGCGCATTGCTCCTATCGGTCGCATTACTTTTCAGGATGACGGTGTGGATACCAATCCTACATTTTTTCGAAATCTTTGGGGTTGGACTTTTCAAAAAAAACTCTTAAATTATATTTATGGCTAAAGGTGGCAGTACTTACATTATGTCGAATTCGAATAGATCAGTTTTATACATTGGTGTTACTTCTGAATTAATAACCCGGGTTTTGGAACATAAATCTCGAAAGGGTTCTAAATTTACTAAGAAGTACAACTGTACTGATTTGGTTTATTACGAAACTTATTCAACTATTGATGAAGCTATAGTCAGAGAAAAACAATTAAAAAATTGGCATAAAGATTGGAAGTGGAACATCATTAAAAAGTTAAATCCAGAATTAATTGACCTCTCTGAATCAATTGGAATAGATTTGAAATATGATTTATGATGTCCAAAAGTAAGCTCAAGGTGACGATGATTGGCAAAATAACTGAGGGATCCTGAAACAAGTTCAGGATGACGGTGATGTATTTGTGTTTAGTTATTTAGGGAGAACCTCCAATCTAACTTCCAACTTCCAACTTCCAACTTCCAACCTCTGACTTCCGGCTTCTAGCTTCCAACTTCTAACCCCTTTATTACCACCAGCTAATCGCCAAGGCAAAACACCTAACCCCAAAAAGACAGCACCGACGCAATGATATGGTCCTGCTGCTCGGTATCCATTTCTGTGTGAATGGGGAAAGAGATCACGCGCGCACATAAATCTTCTGTCAAGGGCATATCTCCTGTTTTGTAGCCATAATAGGCATAGGCCTTTTGCAAATGATTGGGCACCGGGTAATAAATCATGGAAGGAACACCTCTCTCGGCCAAATGTGCATTGAGCGCATCGCGTTCTGCTGCATTTGTTAGTTTTACGGTGTATTGGTGGTACACATGGTTGCTAAATGCTGATTCAAAAGGAGGAATGATGACCTCTGTCTTTTCGAAAGCAGCTGTATATTTTTGCGCTACCGCATAGCGTGCCGCATTGTAGGTATCTAAATGCTTCAACTTCACTTTCAACACCGCTGCTTGTAGACTATCGAGTCTGGAGTTGACACCAATGCTATCATGGTAATAGCGCTCACTCTGACCGTGATTGACGATCATGCGCAACTTCGCAGCCAAATCATCATCATGGGTCATAATGGCACCGCCATCGCCATAAGCCCCCAGGTTTTTGGAAGGGAAGAAAGAAGTAGCGCCGGCATGTCCTAAGGTTCCTGCTTTTTGCTTCTGCCCGTTCGCAAAAGTATAATCTGCTCCAATGGCTTGAGCGGTATCTTCAAATACTTTCAGGTCGTGCTCCTTTGCTACGGCTAAAATCGCCTCCATGTCTGCGCATTGTCCGTACAAGTGCACCGGGACAATGGCGACGGAGTGATCCGTAATTTTGGCTTTCAAATCCTCCACATCCATGTTAAAACTGTGGGGATCTACCTCTACAAAAACGGGTTTAAAACCCAACAGGGCAATCACCTCTACCGTGGCCACATAGGTGAAAGAAGGCACCAGCACTTCTGCTCCTTTGGGGAAATCGTAGGCCATCATAATGATCTGCAAAGCGTCTGTGCCATTGGCACACGGAATGACATGTTTTACTTTCAGATAATTCTCTAAATCGGCTTGGAAGGCATGTACGGCAGGGCCATTGATGAAACTGGCATTGTCTAATACCTTATTCAACTCTTCCTTTACCTCGTCTTTGATCTTGGCATACTGACCAATGAGGTCAACCATTCTGATGTTTTTCATAGTTTATCCGTTGATTTGTTTAGCTGGTGATTTGTTTAGTTGGTAATTTGTTTAGTTGGTGATTTGTGAATTTCTTAAACTATTGAGTTTGTTCGTAACCTCTTCAATTTGTGCTCTTATTTCGTAATATTTTTGCTCGTCTAGAAATTCAAGGTCAAGAGATAAAATCAATTGATTTAAGAGCTCCAAAGCCGAACCATAGGACATAGTTGTAAAATACGATTTATCCTTCATGGTTTTTCTTGCAGTTCCTTCAGCTAAATTCGAAGCTATGGATATTGCACATCGTCTCATTTGGGAAACTAAGCCAAACCTCTCAGCGTCAGGATAATTTTTGGTAAGCAAATAAACCGACATAACTAATCTGCGAGCATTTTGCCAAACTTCTAATTTTTCGAAAGAGTATGTGTAATTCATGGTACTTATGTATATTTATTTAGGTCACGTCTCAACAACTTTCCAAATAAACGACTAAACACCATAAAATCCCCGATACCATTTCACAAACTCACCGACGCCATATTCCAAACTGGTTTCAGGTTTGTACCCTAGGTTATCCATTAAATCCTGCACATCGGCATAGGTTGCTGACACATCTCCGGGCTGCATGGGCATAAAATCCTTCTGGGCTTCACGGCCTAGCTGCTGTTCAATCACCTTGATGAAGTCCATCAGTTTTACGGGTGAATTGTTGCCAATGTTATACACCATGTAGGGGGCTTTGGCTGTTCCGGGATCTGGGTTTTTGCCACTCCATTCCGGATTGCCTTGAGGTGGATTGTCATTTACGCGCATCACACCTTCTACAATATCTCCTACATAGGTAAAGTCTCGTGACATCTCACCGTTGTTGAATACCTTGATAGGCTCTCCTTCTAAAATGGCTTTGGTGAATAGAAACAAGGCCATATCAGGGCGGCCCCATGGCCCATAGACCGTAAAGAAGCGCAAGCCCGTGGTGGGTATGCCAAACAAATGGCTGTAAGTATGTGCCATCAATTCATTGCTTTTTTTACTGGCGGCATATAAGCTGATGGGGTGGTCTACATTGTGGTGGATAGAAAAAGGCATGGTCTCATTCAGTCCGTAAACAGAAGAACTGCTGGCATAGGCAAGATGCTTAATGTGATGGTGACGGCAGGCCTCCAAGATGTTGACAAAACCCACAATATTGCTATCCACATAGGCTTGAGGATTTTCTAAACTGTAGCGTACCCCGGCTTGAGCGGCTAAATGGATGACCTTGTCAAATTTTTCTTGGGCAAAGAGTTGGTTTAATCCTTCGGCATCTTCTAAGCCTAATTGGATAAAACGGTAGTGATCATAAGTGGTGCTTTGAAGCAGTTGGCCATATTGCACCTTTTCGTGAGCAATACCTGTCTCTGCCAGGCGACCGTGTTTTACACGAATGTCGTAGTAATCGTTGATCACATCCAGCCCTATGACTTCATCGCCTCTTTCAAGTAGTTTTTTGGCGAGATGAAAACCAATAAATCCTGCTGTTCCAGTAATTAATATTTTTTGTGTCATCTTGAAGCATTTACTACGCAAGGTACAACTGAAATTTTAGAATGGTAGTTCTAAATAGGGGATTCTTCAGTCGTCCTACGTCCTCCTTCTGAATGACGGTGAAAGTACAAACCGTCATTCCTCGCCACTGTCATACTGAACTTGTTTCAGGATCCCCCAGAAACTAGCACCATACCTACACCCTAGAAGATCGATCGGTTTCCATTACTAAAGGATCCTGAAATGCGCATTGCTCCTATCGGTCGCATTGCTTTTCAGGATGACGGTGTGGATACCGTCATCCTGAACTTGTTTCAGGATCCCCCAGAAACTAGCACCATACCTACACCCTAGAAGATCGATCGGTTTCCATTACTAAAGGATCCTGAAATGCGCATTGCTCCTACGGTCGCATTGCTTTTCAGGATGACGGTGTGGATACCGTCATCCTGAACTTGTTTCAGGATCCCCCAGAAACTAGCACCATACCTACACCCTAGAAGATCGATCGGTTTCCATTACTAAAGGATCCTGAACTGCGCACTGCTCCTATGGGTCGCAATGCTTTTCAGGATGACGGTGTGGATACCGTCATCCTGAACTTGTTTCAGGATCCCCCAGAAACTAGCACCATACCTACACCCTAGAAGATCGATCGGTTTCCATTACTAAAGGATCCTGAAATGCGCATTGCTCCTACGGTCGCATTGCTTTTCAGGATGACGGTGTGGATACCGTCATCCTGAACTTGTTTCAGGATCCCCCAGAAACTAGCACCATACCTACACCCTAGAAGATCGATCGGTTTCCATTACTAAAGGATCCTGAAATGCGCATTGCTCCTATCGGTCGCATTGCTTTTCAGGATGACGGTGTGTAACGTCATCCTGAACTTGTTTCAGGATCCCTCAGAAACTAGCACCATACCTACACCCTAGAAGATCGATCGGTTTCCATTACTAAAGGATCCTGAAATGCGCATTGCTCCTATCGGTCGCATTGCTTTTCAGGATGACGGTGTGTAACGTCATCCTGAACTTGTTTCAGGATCCCCCAGAAACTAGCACCATACCTACACCCTAGAAGATCGATCGGTTTCCATTACTAAAGGATCCTGAAATGCGCATTGCTCCTACGGTCGCATTGCTTTTCAGGATGACGGTGTGGATACCGTCATCCTGAACTTGTTTCAGGATCCCCCAGAAACTAGCACCATACCTACACCCTAGAAGATCGATCGGTTTCCATTACTAAAGGATCCTGAAATGCGCATTGCTCCTACGGTCGCATTGCTTTTCAGGATGACGGTGTGGATACCGTCATCCTGAACTTGTTTCAGGATCCCCCAGAAACTAGCACCATACCTACACCCTAGAAGATCGATCGGTTTCCATTACTAAAGGATCCTGAAATGCGCATTGCTCCTACGGTCGCATTGCTTTTCAGGATGACGGTGTGGATACCGTCATCCTGAACTTGTTTCAGGATCCCCCAGAAACTAGCACCATACCTACACCCTAGAAGATCGATCGGTTTCCATTACTAAAGGATCCTGAAATGCGCATTGCTCCTATCGGTCGCATTGCTTTTCAGGATGACGGTGTGTAACGTCATCCTGAACTTGTTTCAGGATCCCCCAGAAACTAGCACCATACCTACACCCTAGAAGATCGATCGGTTTCCATTACTAAAGGATCCTGAAATGCGCATTGCTCCTACGGTCGCATTGCTTTTCAGGATGACGGTGTGGATACCGTCATCCTGAACTTGTTTCAGGATCCCCCAGAAACTAGCACCATACCTACACCCTAGAAGATCGATCGGTTTCCATTACTAAAGGATCCTGAAATGCGCATTGCTCCTATCGGTCGCATTGCTTTTCAGGATGACGGTGTGTAACGTCATCCTGAACTTGTTTCAGGATCCCTCAGAAACTAGCACCATACCTACACCCTAGAAGATCGATCGGTTTCCATTACTAAAGGATCCTGAAATGCGCATTGCTCCTATCGGTCGCATTGCTTTTCAGGATGACGGTGTGTAACGTCATCCTGAACTTGTTTCAGGATCCCCCAGAAACTAGCACCATACCTACACCCTAGAAGATCGATCGGTTTCCATTACTAAAGGATCCTGAACTGCGCATTGCTCCTACGGTCGCATTGCTTTTCAGGATGACGGTGTGGCATTGGGTTTTTGGTGATTAGGGTGTTTAGGAGGTGCCATCTGCCTTCTCATCTCTCACCCACTACCTCACTACAGCCTTGCATCCACCTTGTCCTTAGGGAAGAAAGACTTAACATCGTATACAATAGGTTTACCTTGCAATGCCTCCACCATTTCTATCGAAAACTTGTTATGAGCAACCGCTAATACCACCCCTTCGTAAGTTTTGGCTTTCATTTCCTGCTCGCTGATCAAGTCGACACCATACTCTTCCTTCACTTCTTTGGGGTCTGCCCACGGATCATACACATCTACTTTGATGTCAAAATCTTTGAGCTCTTCAATGATGTCAATCACCCTGGAGTTTCGAATGTCGGGACAATTCTCCTTAAAAGTAATGCCCAGTACCAATACCTTCGATTGGTTCACCACCTGGCTTGCTTTCATCAAAAGCTTCACCATGGAGCTGGCTACATAAGGACCTATTGAATTATTCAGTCTTCTTCCCGCTAATAATATTTGAGGATAGTAGCCTACCTTTTTAGCCTTTTGCGCCAAATAATAAGGATCTACCCCAATGCAATGGCCGCCCACTAGACCCGGACGGAAGGGTAAAAAATTCCATTTGGTGCCAGCGGCTTCCAGCACATCTACCGTATCGATATCCATTTTATTGAAGATCATGGCCAATTCATTCACAAAAGCAATATTGATGTCTCTTTGGGAGTTCTCGATTACTTTTGCCGCCTCGGCTACTTTGATGCTTGCCGCTTTGTAGGTACCTGCCACAATCACGCTTTTGTACAACTGATCTACGCGCTCGGCTATTTCAGGCGTAGAACCGGAGGTAACTTTTAGAATTTTGGTTACTGTATGTTCTTTATCCCCCGGATTGATACGCTCAGGGCTGTATCCACAAAAGAAATTTTGATTGTATTGGAGACCTGAAACCTTTTCGAGAATGGGCACACAATCTTCTTCGGTGGCCCCGGGATACACTGTAGATTCATAAATCACCAAGTCACCTTCTTTCAATACGGAACCGACGGTTTCAGAAGATTTGATCAAGGGAGTCATGTCCGGATTTTGATTCTCATCGATGGGGGTAGGTACGGTAACGATGTACACATTGCAGTCCTTAATGTCGGAAAGCACATGACTATTGTAAAGCCCTGTTTCTGCTTCTTTGCCGTTTAAAACCGACTTCAATAATTCATCCTCGACCTCCAGTGTATGGTCATGGCCCTCATTTAATTCCTTGATTCGGGGCTGGTTGATATCGAAACCAATGACCTTGTATTTTTCTGCAAAGGCTACCGCCAAGGGTAAGCCTACATAACCTAAGCCAATGATGGCAATTTTATCTTTCTTCATGCGTAGACCGTAAAGTGTGGAATCAATCCATTTTCTTTGTTGTAAATTAATGGGATATTATCGGCATCTACAACCTTCGCACCCAAAGGTACCAAGGTAGCATGTAGCAAGGCAGCATCCCATTCTATAAAGGGTGCAAATCTAGGATAAATATCAAGTTTACCCACGGTGAACATAATGCATTTGAAAGAACGACGCATGGTTACCCCCCATTCCGTTTCCCATGGGCTACAGACTTGATGCCTCTTTCTCCCAAGTGTTCCCTGTACCAGGCCCTTCACCTCTCGTACCCTTTTGCCTAGAGAAATTCGGAAGAACAGGTTATTGCTCGGAAAAACCATGAGCATGTTGTGTCCTGTTTCGGAACATATTGAATAGTTGTCCTTATCTTTGGGCATCATGATGCGGCGCACCCTACTCTTCACCCTTATCCAAAAAGAATTTCTTTCCGAATGGCGGCAGAAGTATGCCCTCAATGGCATGCTTTTGTACCTGGCCTCGACGGTTTTTGTGTGTTACATGAGTTTTAATTTGAAAGCCGGGGCCATTCAACCTGTTACTTGGAATGCCTTGTTTTGGATCATCATCTTGTTTACCGCTGTGAATGCTGTGGCCAAGAGTTTTATTCAAGCATCGGAGGGTAGGATGCTCTATTATTACAGCATCGCTCGGCCTGAGGACATTATCCTCTCTAAAATCATTTATTATACCCTACTGCTCCTGGCCCTGACTTTGGTAGGCTTTTTATTGTACAGCTTGGTAATGGGTAATCCGGTGGAAGATGTACTGTTCTTTGTTTTGGTTGTGGTTTTAGGAGCCATTGGCCTGGCTTCTGCACTCACCATGGTTTCTGGCATTGCTTCCAAAGCCCCCAATAGCCACACACTGGTGGCAGTACTCAGTTTCCCTGTAATGCTTCCTTTGTTGTTGGTGATTATCAAAAGTGCCAAGTATGCCATAGATGGTTTAGACCGCAGCACCTACACCGACCAAATTTTCGTTTTATTGGCGATAAACGCCATTATCGTTGCTGTTTCCTACCTGTTATTTCCTTATATTTGGCGCTCATAAAAGTTATTAGTGCTTAGCTCTTAGCCTTTAGATGAAAAATTTTAAAAAACTAAAAGTCTGGCAAAAAGGATTGGATATTAGTGTGGCTTTGTATCAAGTAACAGCGCTTCTGCCAAAAACCGAAGAGTTTGGTTTGAAGCAACAAATGCAAAAAGCCGCCATTTCAATTACTTCAAATATTGCTGAAGGAAGTAGCAGATCAAGCAATAAGGACTATAAAAGGTTTCTTGAATATGCTTTGGGATCTTGCTTTGAGATTGAAAGCCAAATCCTGACTTGTGTTCAGTTGAACTTAGTTTCTGAACAAAAAACTATGCTATTGCTAGACATGTTGACGGAGGAAATGAAAATGTTACATAAGCTCATTTCGATGGTAGGTAACTAATGGCCAAAAGCTAATTACTAAAAGCTAGTCATATGAAAAAAAAGTGGTGGAAAATATTGACGGTGCTCTTATTGACCTATAGCATTTTAGGAGCTTTCCTTTTTGATGTCCCTAGGTTAGCCATTTTGAATGAGACCATCAGAAACTTGCATTTCCATGTTACCATGTGGTTTGGCATGATCATTCTCCTTACGGTTTCAGTCATTTACAGCTTGCGTTACCTGCGTTCGAACAACATGCGCCTCGACCATTATGCCGTAGAGTTTGCCAATGCAGGGGTTTTGTTTGGTGTTTTAGGCATTGCCACAGGCGCCGTTTGGGCCAATTACAGCTGGGGAGAACCGTGGAGCGGAGACCCCAAACAAAATAGTGCAGCGATTGCACTGCTCATCTACTTGGCTTATCTCGTGCTCAGAAACTCATTAGAAGACAGCCAACAAAGGGCGAAAATCAGTAGCGTTTACAATGTTTTTGCCTTTGCTGCCTTGATTCCCCTGCTCTTTATCCTCCCCCGCATGACGGACAGCTCCTTGCACCCTGGCAATGGTGGGAATCCCGGTTTTAATTCCTACGATCTTGACAGCCGCTTGCGGGTGGTTTTCTACCCGGCCATCATCGCATGGACTTTACTGGGCGTTTGGATGGTTTCTTTGCGGGTGAGATACAAAAATTTAAAAATGAAATGGGATGATTAAGACGGTAAAAAAAATCTTTGTGTTCGTGTTACTTTTCGTTTCACTTCACGTACAAGCACAAGACGGTGCATACGAAATCACAGATGAGTCGTACACGGATACCAGTGTAGAAATGGCGGATGTGATGCGAGAAAATGGTAAAATTTATGTGGTCGTTGCCGTGGTACTTATGCTTTTTGCGGGCATTGTGGTGTACTTGGTGCTGTTAGACAGAAAAATATCGCGGCTGGAGAAGGAAATGGGACTTAGAACCAAGGGTGAAATTGAATAAATTATGAAAAAATCAAGTTTAATTGGCTTGGTAGTCATTGCCATTGCCATTGCCATCATTGTTTCTACCGCTGGCGATGCCAGCTCTTATGTTAGTTTCGATGAAGCCAAAACCTTGGCAGCAGCAGGGGGCGATCGGTCCATACACGTGGTGGGAGAATTGAAAAAAGACGCAGCAGGTAATGTTGTCGGTTTAAAGCCCAGCGCCGATAAGCTTTCTGTAGAATTCATTTTGATTGACGATCAGCAAAAGGAGCAGAAGGTATATTTGAATCAGCCCATGCCTTCCGACCTGCTAAAATCTGACAAAGTGGTGATCATTGGCGGCTACCATGAGGAGCAATTTGTAGCCGATAAAGTTTTGTTAAAATGCCCTTCTAAATATGAGGAGAAGAGTCTGTAAACAAAGCTTATGAACAAATCGCTTTTCATCAGAATGACTTGCATTAATCTTTCTTCTTAAAAAAATTATCAGATTTGATCCTTTCCACCATTCATACCGGCATTGGTAACTTAGGCCACTTATTGGTCATCATTTCTTTTGTGGCAGCCATTGCATCAGCAATGAGTTACGGTAGGGCATCCCATCTCAACGAAATCAGCACGGGTTCTTGGTTGAAAATGGGCCGCGGCCTATTTTGGCTGCATGGCTTGGCCGTTTTGGGTACTGTGATTACCCTGTTTGTGATTATCTACAACAACTATTTCGAATACCATTATGCCTGGAGCCATAGCTCGGTCAATTTAGCCGTTCATTACATCATTGCCTGTTTCTGGGAAGGCCAGGAAGGAAGTTTTCTCATTTGGTCTTTTTGGAATGCACTGTTAGGCTTTATCCTGATCCAAACCAATAAAAAATGGGAGGCGCCAGTAATGACGGTTTTTGCTGCTGTACAGATTTTCCTGACCTCAATGATTTTAGGGGTGGTTTTGGGAGATATCAAAATCGGTAGCTCACCCTTTCTACTGCTTCGCGATGTAATCTCCGACCCCATTTTCCTCATCAATCCGGATTTCGTTCCGGAAGACGGCACAGGGCTCAATCCTTTGCTGCAGAATTACTGGATGGTGATACACCCCCCCATGACTTTCTTAGGCTTTGCCTGTACGCTCATTCCCTTTTCTTTTTGCATCGCAGGCCTGTGGAAAAAAGACTACAAAGACTGGGTGCGACCTGCCCTTCCCTGGACCATTTTTGGCGGGGTCATTTTGGGTACTGCCATTATTATGGGGGCTTACTGGGCCTATGAAACCTTGAACTTCGGAGGCTATTGGAACTGGGACCCCGTGGAGAATGCCGTGTACATCCCTTGGCTGATTATGATTGCCAGCATGCACACCATGATCATTTTTCGAAAGAACAATACGGCCTTAAAAACATCGATTGTGCTGGTTATCTCCACTTTCATCTTGGTACTCTATGCCACCTTTTTGGTCCGCAGTGGCATTTTAGGGAATACTTCTGTGCACTCTTTTACCGATTTAGGCCTTTCGGGTCAACTATTGATTTATCTCCTTTTCTTTGTGGGTGTATCTATTTTTATGGCTGCGCGCGTGTGGAAGCATATTCCTACCTCCGAAAAAGAAGCCAGCGCTTACTCCCGTGAGTTTTGGATTTTTATGGGCGCATTGACCTTATGTCTTATGGCCTTTCAGGTTTTGGTACCTACCTCCTTCCCGGTAATGAATAGCATTGTAGAGCTCTTTGGCGGACTTTCCAGTTTGGCACCACCGGCCAATCAGGTAGCTTTTTATTCCGAATGGCAAGTTTGGTTTGGCATTGGCCTGGCACTGCTTTCGGGGACAGGGCAGTTTTTCTTTTGGAAGAAAATGGATAAGTCCAAAATCATAACAGCCATCACTGGCCCTGTTGTGGTTTCATTGCTGATCTCTGCTTTGATCTTCTCAGTAGCTAAAGTCAATAAGCCGGTGTATATTTTGGTTTTGGTGGCTGGCGTCTATTCCATAGTTTCGAATGGCAAAATCCTTTTCGATTTACTCCAATCTAAGAGTTACAAACTAACGGGTGGTTCTATCGCTCACATGGGCATCGCCATGATGTTGATTGGCATTATGTTTTCAGAAGGCTATTCAAGGGTAATCTCCAAAAACACAACCACCATCAGTAGGGATTTTACCGAGGAGCAAAACTCGAATAATGTGGTGTTATTCCTCAACGACAAGAAGATAATGGGAGGCTATGAGCTTTTGTACAAAAGAGAAGCCATGGAGGCCAGGGGAGTGCCCGGCTACATTAAAAAATCTTACCTCAACGACACCGAAGATGCCCATTACAAAACGGCCAATGTGCCTATTGTTGTCAAAGACCAAACCTATGCTCAACCGGGAGACACCTTGTATTTCAGGAATCCTGAAAACACCTATCACGAGATTCAATACACCTCCTTACGTTCTGGCCGCTCCTTTACTCTATACCCTAGGACTCAGGTGAATGAACAAATGGGTCAAACCATCGTTTCTCCGGACATTAAAAAGCAATGGAACCGCGATTTATATACGTTTGTGGCCTTGCAATCGGACTTTGATGATGAATTCACGGAGTGGGAGAAGGAAAAAATGCAAGTCATTCAGCCGGGAGAACAGTTTTTCATCAATGATTATGTGGCCATATTTCAGGGCTTGGAGAGAATCGACAAAGTGAACTTCGTAACACTAGACCCTGATGATGCTGCTGTAAAGGCCAATATTTTGGTTTATGGAGATGATGGAGACACCTTGAAGATGGAGCCTAAGTTTATCATCAAAGACAACAATGTGGCCAAACCCCCAGAACTGAATCAGGAGATTGCCTCTCGCATTACCTTAGAAGAAATTAACCCAGAAGACGGTTCCATCGGCTTAGGCATTGAAACCACACAAAAAGATTGGATTGTTTTGCAAGCCATCGAAAAACCACACATCAATGTGTTATGGATTGGCACTTTGGTAATGATTCTAGGGTTTATCATAGCCACCCGAAGAAGGTACGTTGAGTTTGTAAAAATGCGAGACAAAGGGGTTTGAGGGAGTTAGAAATCATGGAAAGGTAGAGCGACCAAAACGACTCAACCCATAAACATCTCAACTACTTCAGTAGGATTATGGGGTAGTTGATTTCTCCCTTCATCCTGCTCCTCTGCCTCTTCTTCCTTTCTTGAAGAAATAATAGAAAGCAGCCCTCCCCACATGAACATTTTGCTTACCTTTGCGGCATGAAAAGTTTGGGTCACCAAATGCTATCTTCTTTTGTCTTTTCGTTGGTGGTAGCAGGGCTCTTTTTCGTGTTGCAAAAAGTTGATTTGGGTAGACCCCTTGTCCACGACCAGTTTTGGTCGATCATGGTTTTCTCAGCCCTGTTAGGCTTTCTTGTACTCGCCATAGCCGATTGGGGCATAAAGCACTTTGAGGCGCAGATGAGGCCTACCGTATTCCTTGGCATTACGGTATTGAGGTTATTTCTGAGTATGGTTTTTATTGGGCTGGCCCTCTTTTTGGGTATGGAAGAGCGTGTACTTTGGGTGGTCAATTTTTTTGCAGTCTATTTATTGTACTTAGTATTTGAATTATATGCCATTCTGTCTAACTTGCGCGCGATTTCGGCAGAGGCGAAAACGTAATGATGAAAAAAAGCAATAAGAGTTTATCCAAAGTATTGATCGCGAGTGTCTTAATTGTCGCGTTTAGTTTTTCATTTTCGGGTTCCGTTTGGGCCAAAGAGAGTAGCGATGCCACTGAAAAGGAAGGTGGCAGCACAGACTTCATCATGCACCACATTGCCGACGATTATCAGTGGCATATCATCACCCTCGGGCACACCCATGTTACCCTTCCGCTACCCATCATCATCTATGAAAAAGGAAGCGGGTTTAAATTTTTCATGTCCTCAGACTTCTACGATGCCGACCACAATCCCATTGCCCATGAGGGCTATGAAATAGAGCATGGTAGTTTGCATGCCACAGGTGAGGAACACCATGCATTTTATGATGTATCCATCACCAAAAATGTAGCGTCCTTGTTGTTAAGCATTGTGCTTTTATTGGTGGTTTTCTTAAGTGTAGCCAAAAGGTACAAGCAGGGCATGGGTGCACCGAAAGGTATTCAGTCCTTTTTTGAGCCTGTTATCGTATTTATCAGAGACGACATTGCGAAAATAAACATTGGAGCAGACAAATATGAGCGCTTTATGCCGTATTTGTTAACCTTGTTCTTTTTCATCTTATTCAACAATTTATTGGGCCTTACGCCCGGTGCAGCCAACCTTACCGGAAACATTGCGGTTACATTGAGCTTGGCCTTATTTACTTTCTTTATTACCCAATTTAATGGGAAGAAAGCCTATTGGACTCATATTTTATGGACTCCCGGTGTGCCACTTCCCTTAAGGCCGATTATTTTAGTTGTTGAAATCATTGGCATTTTCACTAAGCCCATATCGCTCACCCTACGTTTGTTTGCCTCCATTACAGCAGGCCATATTGTGGTATTGAGCATTATCGGTTTAGGTTTTATATTAAATAGTTTGGTGGTGGGCGTTGTAGGAACTTTGTTCTCAACGATCATTACCTTAATTGAAATATTAGTGGCAGTTATTCAAGCCTATGTTTTTACATTGTTTTCTTCAATGTATATCGGTCAGGCGGTAGATGACGGGCATCACTAATGCTATGTTTGAATCTTTGTTTCATATATAAATAACAAATTATGTTAGCTATTCTATTAACTGCCGGATATGCCCTTATGGGAGCCGGAATTGGTGCTGGACTTGTTGCGATAGGCGCAGGACTTGGCATTGGTAAAATTGGTGCTGCCGCTATGGAAGGTATGGCCAGACAGCCAGAAGCTGCAGGTAAATTGCAGTCAGGTATGTTGATCATCGCTGCTTTGATCGAGGTAATTGCATTGTTTGGTGTAGTTGCTTGTTTCTTGTTGGCCGTAAACGGTGATATTGTTGCCGCACTTTAATGAACCTTTGAATGCATTTTGAGCAGGGCATTAGGCCCGCTCGAAATGCCTTCTTCAAAAAAAAAGAAACATGGAATTATTAATACCTGACACCGGATTATTTATCCTTCAAACCATAGCGTTTTTCATTTTGCTTTTCGTTTTGCAAAAGTTCGCCTGGAAGCCCATTTTATCAGGCTTGAAAGAAAGAGAATCATCCATTGAAAACGCCTTGGCTTCAGCAGAAAAAGCCAAAGAAGAAATGGAAGCGCTGCAGTCAGATAACCAAAAGCTATTGGCAGAAGCGCGTGCTGAACGCGATAAGATATTAAAACAAGCCATGGAAGTGGCCAACAACATCAAAGAAGAGGCCAGAGAAGAAACAAGCAAAATTTCTGAAAAGATGTTAGCTGATGCGAAAGCAACCATCGAGATCGAGAAAAAAGCCGCTTTGGCAGATGTAAAGAATTTGGTTGCCCAACTTTCGTTAGACATTACCGAAAAAGTAATTCGCCAAGAGCTGAAGGACACCAAGGCGCAACAAGCCCTGGTCGATGAGTACGTGAAAGATTTGAACCTTAATTAATCCATCGAATGTCTGAAAAGAGAATTGTATCTAGGTATACCAAATCATTGCTAGAACTAGCGGTAGAAAGAAATGCTTTGGAAGACATCCATACCGACATGTTGCAAGTGTCGAAGGTGGCTGCCAATAACCGAGATTTGAAACTCATGCTTCAGAACCCGGTCATTCCACATCAGAAAAAGGGAACAATTCTCAACGCCATTTTCTCCGGCAAAGTGAATGAATTGACGCTAAAATTCTTTTTACTGCTTACCCAAAAGCAAAGGGAGTTTTATCTGATCGACATTGCCAAAGAGTTTCACCATCAGTACAATGTACATCATGGCATTGAGGAGGCTACAGTTACGACTACTTTTCCTCTTACCGATGCATTAAGAAATGATTTCAAAGAAGTGGTGAGCGGTATTTCCAACAAGAAAGTAGCATTAAAAGAAATAATCGATGAGTCGATTATTGGCGGTTTTATTTTAAGAATCAACGACCGTCAAATTGATGATTCTATCCATACAAGATTGAAAGCTTTGCGTACTGCCTTTTCAAAAAAGCAATACGAAAAAGCATTTTAAAATATTTTAACATTTAAAGAATAAAAAATGGCAGACGTAAGACCAGATGAAGTTTCAGCAATCTTAAGAGAGCAGCTCTCAAACTTCAAAACTGAGGCCGAACTAGAAGAGGTAGGAACCGTTTTACAAGTAGGTGATGGTGTAGCCAGAATTTACGGACTTTCCAAAGCACAAGCAGGAGAATTACTCGAGTTTGACAATGGTTTGAACGCCATGGTTTTGAACTTAGAAGAAGACAACGTAGGAGCTGTACTCCTTGGGGATTCTTCGGAAGTAAAGGAAGGTGACACGGTAAAAAGAACCGGGCGCATTGCCTCTCTTCAAGTAGGTGAAGGCATGAAAGGTCGTGTGGTAGATACTTTGGGGAACCCGATTGACGGAAAAGGCCCCATTGAAGGCGAAACCTTCGAAATGCCGATCGAACGTAAAGCGCCAGGGGTCATTTATCGCCAGCCGGTAAACGAGCCCTTGCAAACGGGTATCAAAGCCATTGACTCCATGATTCCCATTGGTCGTGGTCAGCGTGAGTTGGTGATTGGTGACAGACAGACGGGTAAAACAGCTGTTGTGCTCGATACCATTTTGAACCAAAGAGAATTCTACGAAGCCGGTGAACCGGTATTTTGTATTTATGTAGCTGTAGGACAAAAAGCATCTACCGTTGCCGGAGTAGTAGCCGCACTCGAAAGAGGTGGTGCCATGGATTACACGGTGGTAGTAGCAGCAACAGCAGCAGACCCTGCTCCTATGCAGTTCTTCGCGCCATTTACCGGAGCTGCTATTGGCGAGTACTTCCGCGATACAGGCCGACCTGCTTTGGTGATTTATGATGACTTGTCTAAACAAGCCGTAGCCTACCGTGAAGTTTCCTTGTTGTTGAGAAGACCTCCGGGACGTGAAGCTTATCCGGGCGATGTTTTCTACTTGCACTCACGACTGTTGGAAAGAGCAGCGAAAATCAACGACAACGATGAGATTGCAGCAGCCATGAACGACCTACCTCCTTCACTGGAAGGAAAGGTAAAAGGTGGGGGTTCATTAACGGCCTTACCGATTATCGAAACCCAAGCAGGAGACGTTTCCGCTTACATCCCGACGAACGTAATTTCGATTACCGATGGACAGATTTTCTTGGAGACGAACTTGTTTAACTCAGGTGTAAGACCTGCCATTAACGTAGGTATTTCTGTTTCGCGTGTGGGGGGTGCCGCTCAGATTAAATCCATGAAAAAAGTAGCGGGTACGCTTAAGCTCGACCAAGCACAATACAGAGAGCTAGAAGCCTTTGCGAAGTTTGGTTCAGATCTGGATGCTTCTACTAAACTCACCATTGAGCGGGGTAAAAGAAACCAAGAAATTTTGAAGCAGAATGAGTTCTCACCTGTTCCTGTAGAGGAGCAAGTGGCGATCATTTATGCCTCCACCAAAGGTTTGATAGACCGTGTACCTGTAGAAAAGGTGAAAGAATTTGAAAAAGAGTATTTAACGGTGTTGAGAACAAGCCATAAGGATGCCTTAGACTTATTGAAAGCCGGTAAATTAGAAGATAGTGTGATCAAAACGATGGAAGAAGTCGCAAAAGATCTTTCCTCACGTTACTAAGAATTACTTATGGCCAACTTAAAAGAAGTAAAAGAGCGCATTGGGTCTGTCACCTCTACCCAGCAAATCACCAAAGCCATGAAAATGGTGGCGGCAGCGAAGCTGAGAAGAGCACAGGACAGAATCATTCAGCTAAGACCTTATTCTGAAAAGTTAGCTGCGCTGCTTGCCAATGTGGCTGATAGCGACATGGAAGAAGGCTTAAACACCTTTGGTGAGGAGCGTGACGTCCATCGGGTACTTTTGGTGCCCATCACCTCAGACAGAGGTCTTTGCGGAGCTTTTAACGCCAATATTATCAAAGCCACTCGCCTTGCCATTGGCCAGCTTGAAGGGAAAACGGTTGAAATTTTACCCATTGGAAAAAAGGCTTACGATAAATTCAAAAAGGAAAGCTATCCTTTGATTGATGATCACTACGAGGTTTTCGGTGATTTAACCTTCGAGGCTGTTAAAATGGCTGCTGAACACGCCATGAATCAATATGAACGCGGTTATTACGATAAGGTGATATTAATTTACAACGAGTTCAAAAATGTAGCGACACAAATTGTGCAAACAGAGCAGTTTTTACCAATCGTTGAATTAGAAAAAGCAGAAGGTGAAGAAGCGAAAGCCGACTACATTTATCAGCCCTCGCAAGATGCTATCGTGAGAGAGCTTATTCCAAAGTCTTTGAAAATACAGTTTTACAAAGCCGTTTTGGAATCTAATGCTTCGGAACACGGTGCAAGGATGACGGCCATGAGCCAAGCCACAGACAATGCCGGTGAGTTATTAAAAGAACTCAAGCTGACCTACAACCGTACCAGACAAGCGGCCATTACCAAAGAAATCTTGGAAATTGTCGGTGGTGCAGAAGCTTTGGCAGCGAGCAACTAAAATATCGATATTGTTGATTAACTTAAGCCTTGATTCTAGCATGATTCAAGGCTTTTTTTATGTCAAAAATCATCTCCATCGTTCAAAATCTCAGTATCGACATCACCCTTGGTGCAGTGATTTCTTGTGCCTTTATTGCCCAGCTATTGGGGGTACATTTAACCCTTCATATGTATTTAGGATTAGCCATAGCCATATGGCTGATTTACACCATTGACCACTTGATAGATGCTGGGAAGGCAACCAAAAAACCATCGAACCCACGGCATGCCTTTCACTTTCAACACCGCAAAATGATGCTTTGGGTTGCCAGCGGTGTTTTTATTTTGGGCCTTATCAATGCATTTTTTCTTCCTCAAACCACCCTGTTGATAGGTTTGCTTTTAGGCGTACTTGCCGGGCTCTACTTTCTGTATCTACACATCCGAAAGCAGCAAGTGTATAAAGCATACCTAGCGGCATTTGTTTATAGCTCCGGAATTTTGGTAGCTCCGCTCAGTCAATTAGATGGGTTCACAACGGAATTGCTATACCTTTTTGCCACCTTTTTCTTGCTCGCCCTTGTCAACCTTATGCTCATTCCACTTTACGAAGTAAAGATGGACGAGGCTGATGCTCAGCCCTCTATGCCCATCAGGAAAGGAATTCATGTCACAGAGCATAAAATACGCATCGCGCTTATCATTCATTTTCTGGTATTGGCAGGGTATGGCTCCCATCATTCCCTTTCATTCATCGAAGGTTTGGTTTTACTGCTTATGCCGGTGGTATTATTCCTATTGTTGTTCTCCAGAACTTTTTTTGCCAAATGCTACCTGTATCGCATTTTAGCCGATGGCATTTTCTTTCTCCCAGGTATTTCTCTTTTGGTCGCTTACCCCCCTTGCCTATGAAAAGCAATGATTTCAATCGCATTGCCCCTATGTATGACGCGATGGCTTGGTTGGTTTTTGGCGGGAGGTTACTTCGCGCAGAACGCCAAATGCTCCCCTACCTATCGGCCTCCAAAAAGGTTTTGATGGTAGGTGGTGGAACGGGTAAGCTGTTGCCATTTCTACCAGCGCATATTGAATTGACCTATGTTGAAGCATCTTCCAAAATGATTGGGCAAGCCAAAAAGCGATCTTCTAAAGCTAGAATTGCTTTTGTGCAGCAAGATGTGCTTCAACATCAAGGAGCATACGATACGGTCGTTGCCCCCTTTTTTCTCGATTGTTTTCATCAGCAGAGCCTGGTGCTGGTCATACAGCACCTCCATACGCTTATCCTACCCGGTGGACAATTGCTGGTCACTGATTTTCAGCCCGCCCAAAGGCTTCCAGAAAAATGGCTGCTAGCCATGATGCACACCTTTTTTAGGTTGACCACAAATCTCCAATCCAAATCTTTGATAGACATCGATGGTTGGGTACAGAAGCATGGTTTTGAGCCATTTGAAAAAATAGAATCTCGCAGCCCGCTCTTATTCACGGCAAGGTATATTAAAAAGTGAGAAGGGTCAGTAATCAAATTGACCATGAACTGAATCAATGGTAAGCCTTTTATCTGCACTGCTTTCTACCCTACCCACAATCTTTGCCTCCACACCAAAAGAGGCGCTGATGGCGATGACATCGCTCGCTATGCCTTCATCTACATACAGTTCCATGCGGTGCCCCATGTTGAACACTTGATACATCTCTTGCCAAGGCGTACCACTCTCGCTTTGAATCAATTCGAACAAGGGGGGTGTCTCAAAAAGCTGATCTTTGATGATGTGTAGCTTATCTACAAAATGCAAAACTTTGGTCTGTGCACCTCCGCTACAATGTACCATTCCTCCAATTTGGTCCCTGTGCGCATTCAATATTTCAGCAATAATGGGGGCATAGGTTCTTGTGGGGGAAAGTACCAGCTGACCGATATCCAGTGAAAGGTCGGCCATTTTTTCGGTTAAATGCCTACTTCCAGAGTAAACAAGTTCATGAGGTACCACAGGGTCAAAGCTTTCAGGATACTTTTTAGCGAGGTAGCGCTCAAAAACATCATGTCGGGCTGAAGTCAATCCATTGGAGCCCATGCCTCCATTGTAGCCCTTCTCATAAGTTGCCTGCCCGAAGGAGGCCAGTCCTACAATTACTTGTCCGGCCTTTATGTGCTCGTTGGTAATGATATCGCTTCTTCTGGCCCTAGCCGTTACGGTGCTGTCGACAATGATGGTACGCACCAGGTCTCCAACATCTGCCGTTTCTCCTCCGGTGCTAATGATTTCTACACCATGATCTCTGAGCATGGCCAACACCTCTTCGGTTCCTTCAATAATGGCAGAGATGACCTCGCCTGGAATAAGGTTTTTATTTCTACCAATGGTAGAAGAAAGTAAGATGTTTTTGGTGATTCCCACACAGAGTAAATCATCGGTATTCATGATGACCGCATCTTGGGCAATGCCTTTCCAAACACTTAGGTCGCCTGTTTCTTTCCAATACATGTAAGCCAAAGAAGACTTGGTGCCAGCACCATCTGCATGCATTACATTGCAAAAAGCCGGGTCTCCGCCCAATAAATCTGGAACAACTTTACAAAAGGCCTTTGGAAAGAGGCCTTTGTCTAGGTTTTTGATGGCTGCGTGAACATCTTCTTTTGAGGCAGAAACGCCTCTTTGCATGTATCGGTCACTCATAAAAAAACAATTAGGATGTAAAAGTAACCATTGCCTGCATGAATAACCAATGAAGCCCTTCTTTTACCGGCGAAAAAAGAAGAGCCAAAAACTATTCTTCACCGATTGCTATGACCTTAAATTCCGTTCTGCGGTTTTCTTGATGCTGCTCTTCGGTACAAGGTACATTGTTGGTACAGCCGTTTACCAGCTGCGATTCTCCATAACCCTTGGCCAGCAATCTGTCTGCTGAAATGCCTTTAGACACCACATAATCTACAGCGGCCTGTGCCCTGCGCTGCGAAAGTTCCAAATTATAATTATCTTCTGAACGCGCATCCGTATGTGAGCTCAATTCAATTTTTATGCTTGGGTTGTCTTCCAAAAGCTGCACCAACTTATCTAACTCTTGCGCTGCATCGGAACGGATTTCCGCTCTGTCTAAGTCGTAATAAATATTGGGGATTACAATGGTTTTTTCCAGTACAATTTGCCCCAAAGACAAGTCTTCCACAAATACCTTTTCTGTAAATCGTTCCATCAAATCTTCTTGGGGAATGCCTTCTCCTACCGTTGAAAACGGTTTTCGTGCCGTAAAATATTGTGGCCGTTCTGCCATAATGAAATAGGCTTTCTCAGGACTGATTTCAAAACTGTAACTGCCACTTCTGCTGCTCAGCACATCGTCTACCACCGCTTCGTTGGCATCCAATAAAGTGACACGAACATCTCCAAGAATGGTTTGTGTACTGTCGTCATTGAGTTGGTAGGTGGTTCCTTTTAAAACATAGGTAATTTGTTTGAGATCGCTCGAGTTGTCTATGAAGCTGTAGATATCATCGCTTCCTTGCCCCCCTTTACGGTTCGAGCTGAAAAAACCTTCGAAGGGAAAGTCTGTGTAAACCAAAGCAAAATCATCGGCACTTGAGTTGTAAGAAGGGCCCATATTTTGAATGGTGATGATTCCTCCTTGGTTGGTCGCCTCAAAAAGGTCGAGCATGCCAAAACCTGCATGGCCATCAGAAGCAAAATAAAGCTTGTTGTCTGGGGAAACGTAGGGAAACATTTCATCTAGTGGCGTATTGATCTCAGGACCTAGGTTCACCACATCTGCCCATCTACCCCGTTCATTCAGGGTGGCACGGTAAAGATCGGAACCACCATATCCTCCCGGTCTGTCGGAGGCAAAATACAATACACTACCCTCTCTGTTGAAAACCGGCGTGCTATCCCAAGCGCCAGGACTACTGATGGGCATCACCACCGGGTTGGTCCAATTGCCATTGCGCTTAACAGCAAAGTACAAATCTACCGACCGTCTGTCTTTTGCCCCTCCCGGGTTCCCTTTGGCAAAAACCACTGAATTTCCATCTGGTGCAAAGGCTATGGCCCCTTCATTGATTCCGGGGTCGTTAAAAATGTCAGGTAAGCGCTCCACTGTATTTTCTTGTGGAGACAGCCCCTCTAATTTGACTTTAAAAATATCACTAAAGGGCTGGTCGTACCGGTTAAAAATCGCTTCTTCTCGATGGGAAACAAAATACAATTCACCCCTAAAAAAGGAAGGGCTATAATCTGCAAATTCCGAGTTAATAACTTCTAAAGGGTTTAATTCTACATCCCTTACCTGAAGACGTATGCTATCCAGCTTGTTTAAATTATTCAGTTGTTCTTGTGCCCTTTCGCGATACAGTTCAGAATTGGTCTCTTGCACTACGGCCTGCATTAAATCCTTTGCCTGATCGTACCTTTCATTGGCTTTAAGGGCCAGCATGTAATGAAATGGTATTTCATCATTCGCATATCCGCCAGACAAAGCTTTTTCGTAATAGGGTGCAGACGCCTCTACCTGACCCAGCTTTCGGAAAGATTCAGCCACCAAAAAGTTAAGCTCAGGATTCTCCGGATTTTCCTGCAGCATGGCTTGAAATTCTTCCAAAGAGGCAGTATAGTTCTGGTCTTCTTGGTACTTTCTTAAATACTTGGGTACTTCCTCTTCTTCTTCAACGTCAATCATTTTGGCTGCATTTTGTGCTGTGCCTAAAGATGGATTAGAAGGAGCAGGAGCGGTTTTTTTAGGTGCTTCTTGCACCCCCAAAAAATTGACATTTTTGGATGAGCCACAGCCGAGCCCAAGCAGCATAAAAACGAATAAAATAAACGGCCCTTTGAATCTCATTTGAAAGGATTAAAACAGTAGGATTAAGACTTTACAATGATACGTTTTCAACCGTTGAAAAGTATTTTTTTAACCAAGTATCTTGCGCTTTCACCATCCATTTTGATTCTAATTCACTCATTTTTGTTATGTGATTGTCGAAATACAAGGATTGTTCGGATAATTCACCCGAAACGAACAATGGTTTTATTTCTTTCATAGGGTAAAGTTCCACACGGTTGTTTTGCCAAAAGGCCAAATTGGTTCTTTGAAAAAAATCAATGTGCAAAGCCCTCCCCATTTGGGTGAGAAAGTTGACAAAAGCATCTATGGAACAACCACTGGCAGCGGCTTGCTTTTCATCTAACCCCAAGCACAAAAAGTATTGGTGTTTGATTTCGAACCCAGCCTTCAGGCCTTTACCATGGGCTGTCCATTGGGTAAGAAAGGCGTGCATTTGTGCTTGAATGGTGTGCGCTTCGTCGGCTGAAATGGGTCTATCAGATTGGTATATCCAGAGCCTAGCGTCTTGTGGTAATTCTTCGAAATTAATCATCATGCTTCACGATCAGGTAAAAGTACTTAAAGCGATTCGTGTTGGGCAATGAGCTCAGCCAAATCCATTACTTCTACGTTATCTTCGCGCTCTTTGTTTTTCACACCATCTCGCATCATGGTCATACAAAAAGGGCAGGCAGCGGCAATTACCTCTGCGCCGGTAGCTAAGGCTTCTTCTGTACGCTCAATGTTGATCTCTTTGTTCCCCTTTTCAGCATCTTTAAACATTTGTGCCCCCCCAGCTCCACAGCAAAGTCCCTTGGTTTTACAACGCTTCATCTCCACCAATTCGGCATCCAAGGCCTGTAGTACTTCACGCGGTGCCTCATAAATATTATTCGCCCTGCCCAAATAACAAGAATCATGGTAGGTAATCTTCTTGCCTTTGAAAACGCCTCCACCTTTTAAGCCAATTTTTCCCTCGTTGATGAGCTGCTGTAAAAAAGTAGCGTGGTGAATGACCTCGTAGTTACCTCCTAGTTCGGGGTATTCATTTTTCAGGGTATTGAAGCAGTGTGGACAGGCAGTAACAATTTTTTTTATGCCGTAACCCTCTAAGGTTTGAATGTTAGACATGGCCTGCATCTGGAATAAAAATTCATTACCCGCTCTTCTGGCAGGATCTCCCGTGCAAGTTTCCTCTTCTCCTAAAACGGCAAAAGAAATGCCCACCTTATTCAATATCTTAATAAAAGCCAAGGTTACTTTCTTGTAACGCTCATCGAAAGAGCCGGCACAACCCACCCAGAAAAGCACCTCGGGCTGCTCGCCTTTGGCTGCCATTTCGGCCATTGTGCTGATCGTGTTTTTTTCTTCACTCATTGCTTTTCCTTTAATTCTCTTCGTTTTTTAATTCATTTGCCCATTTAAACCGGTCGGTCGGAGCAAATTTCCAGGGGGCAAAACTGGTCTCAACATTTTGAAACATGTTGTTCCAAGACGCCGGGCTACCCGATTCCTCCATGGCTACATACCTGCGCATTTGCAAAATGATAGACAAGGGATCGATGTTTACAGGACAAGCCTCGACACATGCATTGCAGCTTGTACAAGCATTAATTTCTTCTTTGGTAATGTAATCTCCAAGCAGCGATTTACCATCTTCAAGTCCTTTGCCGCCTTTGGCCAGGCTTCTGCCCACTTCCTCGGCACGGTCTCGGGTATCCATCATGATCTTTCTGGGAGAAAGCTTTTTACCCGTCATATTAGCCGGACATTCAGATGTGCATCTGCCACACTCGGTGCAGGCATAAGCATTCATCAAATTGATCCAGCTCAGGTCGTTGACGTCTTTGGCACCAAAGCGAGCAACTTCTGCAGGAGCTTCGTTGGCATCGCCTTCGGTAGGCATACCTAGCATCATTTTTACTTCGTTGGTCACCACGGGCATATTCTCCATTTTCCCTTTGGCGAAAAGATTGGAATACCAGGTGTTTGGAAAAGCCAAGGCAATGTGCAAATGCTTAGAGTAGGTAACATAAACAGCAAAACCCAAGATACCAATGATGTGAAACCACCAGGCAAATCGTTCTACAAAAACCAAGGTACCAAGGCTCATTCCCTCGAAAATGGGCATTAAAAAGCCACTGAAAAAGAAGGTACCGGTCTGAACATAATGTTCATCTTTTCCTTGAATGAGCATGTCTGTAGCATTCATGGTAAGGATGGCGAACATAAGAATGATTTCAATCACCAAAATTAAATTAGCGTCTAGGGTAGGCCATTTTTTCATTTCGGGGGCATGGAATCTTTTGATGGGCAAAACATTGCGCCTGATCAGGAAAGCCACACAAGAAAACAGAACAGCTACGGCCAGAAACTCAAAAACATTGATGAGTACTGTGTAAAAATTACCCAGAAAAGGGGCAAAAATGCGATGCGTTCCTGCCACGCCATCAATTACAAATTCCAGTACCTCTAGGTTAATCACCAAAAAGCCTACATAAATAAGCAAATGTAAAAAAGCCGGAATAACCCTTTTGAACATTTTTTTTTGTCCGAAAGCCACCAGCAACATCGTTTTCCACCGTTTTTCGGGCTGGTCGTTGCGTGCTGCCTTCTGGCCTAGGAATATATTTTTTCTGATACGACTGACTCTCTGGTACAGAAAATAGCCGGCAATGGCTAAAACGAGAACAAAAAGAACTTGCGGTAAAAAATCCATAGGCTCGACTGTTTATTAAGGCACAATCTAAGAATTTTGAATTTATCAAAAATGTTTTGTGCGGTTTAACTTTTTATATACTTTTGTGCCTCCAATTTAAACGATGGTGCTGTAGCTCAGTTGGTAGAGCATCGGACTGAAAATCCGTGAGTCGGTGGTTCGAATCCACTCAGCACCACGAAAAAAGCCTCTCTTCGAGAGGTTTTTTTTTGCCCTCTCACCTCATCCTGCTAAGACACATAGACGAAATTAATAAAAACCGAACAAAATAGTATGCATGCATACTATTTTATTTTAGCCAAAGCACTTCTTTTTCTTGCAAAAATCGCCATTTACCTCGTGGTAAGTCTTTTTTATTGAGCCCTCCGAAAACGGACCGATCTAGCCTTTCAATGCCATAGCCCAAGTGTTCAAAAATTCTTCTGACCATGCGGTTTTTACCTTCATGCACTTCCATGCCAATCGTGCTACAGTCTGGATTTAAGCAGGCTACTTCCTCTACTTTGGCTAAACCGTCTTCTAAAGTTACCCCTTCTACAACTGCTTCTAGGTCTGCTTTGGTGAGCGGTTTGTCTAACGTTACTTGGTATATCTTTTTGATTTTATGGGTAGGCTGGGTGAGTTTCTTGGCCAAGTCACCATCGTTTGTAAAAAGTAATAAGCCGGTTGTGGTACGGTCGAGGCGGCCTACAGGAAACAATTTTTCTTCGCAAGCCCCTTTGATTAAGTCCATCACGGTCTTGCGGCCTTGAGGGTCTGAAGTGGTTGTGATGTATCCTTTGGGCTTGTTTAAAAGCAAATAAACGAGTTTTTCTCGTTTCAGCACTTTGCCTTTGAACTGCACGGTATCCTCGCTGCCTACCCTGTAGCCCATTTCTTGAACTACCTTTCCGTTGACTTTGATTTCCCCTTTGGAGATGAGTGTGTCTGCCTCCCTCCTGGAGCAAACTCCTGCGTTGGCGATGAATTTATTCAACCTCACATCCTCTTTGGGTTGCGCAACAATTTTCTTGTTGCTGTACTCAGGAATAGGCTTTTTCTTTACAAAACCGCGTGATGAACTTCGTTTTTTTCTGTGCATAAGATTCAGTAATCACTACTGTATGAGCATCAAAGATAGCATTATTCATCGGCTTGCTCTAGGCCTTGCGCATCAGCCGCTGCCGATGGCTCTTCAACGGGGAAATCCTTGGGGGTGGGCAATTCTTTTAGGTCATTGATGCCGAAGTAGTCCTTGAATTTCTCTGAGGTTCCATAAATGATGGGGCGACCGACGCCATCTGATTTCCCTTTTATTTCTACCAATTCTTTTTCTAACAGCTTTTGAACGGTATAATCGCAATTGACCCCTCGTACCTGCTCAATTTCTGACTTTGTGATGGGTTGTTTGTAAGCGATGATCGATAAGGTTTCTAACGCAGAGGTAGACAAGCGCTTATTCGATTGTTGCTTTAACAAAATACTAATGCTGCTTTGGTAGGCAGGTTTGGTGAGAAACTGATACCCCCCTCCACTTTCCACCAATTCAAAAGAAAAATCATCGTTGATGAATTTTTCTTGCACATCTGCCAAACCCTGAGCAATGTCCTTTTCAGGAATTTCTGCTTCAAACATTTCCGTTAAGCAATTCTGAATTTCTTTTA
The DNA here is from genome assembly GCA_018402485.1 of Roseivirga sp. Classification (GTDB taxonomy): domain Bacteria; phylum Bacteroidota; class Bacteroidia; order Cytophagales; family Cyclobacteriaceae; genus Roseivirga. Next base: position 513,280 of record JAGYIY010000001.1, read on the forward strand.
AGGTAATGGGTTTTGCAGCACAAAAGACCAAGGCTTCTATGTGGTTACTCAGAAAGTCCACAATTACCTGCTATTCAGTTTTGCTTCAATAGAATGCATGGTATGAGGCACAGCCATCAATCTCTCTTTCGAAATCAACTTCCCAGTATCAATGCAAACACCGTAGGTACCATTCTTGATTCGAATGAGTGCATTGTTCAAGTTATTGATGAATTTTAGTTGACGTGCCGCCAACTGATTTAGATTTTCTTTCTCTAAGGTATCGGCACCATCTTCCAAAACCCTTGTAGCGTGGTTCGAGATATCGTCTCCGGCATCGCCACTTTTAGACATGCTACGTTTCAATTCATTCAGCTCGCTTTGAGCTTTCTCCAATTTATTCAAAATGAGCGCTTCAAACTCTTTTAATTCCTCAGCTGAATACTTTGTTCTTTCTACTTGGCTCATGTTAAGAGGGTTAGGTTTTTAAAATTTGTGCTAAATTAAAATTTGTAGCACATACTTACAACGTAAACGGCTTTTTATTCATACGATGACTTGTCGAAAAAAGGTATTTACCTGCCCCATGCACTGAGGCCAAAAGCAGAAAGTACTCCTTTCAAAAAGAAGTATTCAAAACCGGGTTCCTATGGCCACTCCTTCCCGCTGATAGCTTACCCGACCTGCATCGGAAACGATTTCTATCAGTACCATGTAGTAGCCCACCTGTGCCTTTGTACCATCTTCTTGGGTGCCATCCCAGGTAAAAAAACCTTCAACACCTACCACACTATGCTGCACCAAGTGCTTCACCAAGCCCCCTCGGGTGTCGAGCACCTTTACGGTAATCATATTCCCTGGTTGTTCAAAAGTGTAATGAATGGTGGTGAAATTAGGCATACCCGGAAGGTCAGGAGCAAAGGCCGGTGGATCTACAAAAAAACCACCTATTGGGTTGCGGCCATTTAAACTTTGTGAATTGAAATAGCCCGGGGTGGCAAAATGCTCCGCAGAGGATGCTGAAAACCAGTTGGATGGGTCATTCGATGGTCCATTGAACAATATGCGTTCTAAGGAAACGCCTCTTTTATTGGCGATTAAAGGTGAATGAAAATCTGCCTTGTAATCAAATCTGTCTATTGCTATGGCTTTTTCATCTAGCACAAAGACCGCTCCCTGATCGGTGGGCAGGCTGGGCATTGAGCTTATTTGAACAAAAGTCTCAGGTTTTGCTTTCGGGTAATCGCGCTGAAGGACTGACCCATCGTTGGTGATGGTCAGGTAACTACCGGGTTCCATGAATACATCTTCATCGGTAATGGTTCGGTGGTTGGTCAGGCCAGAAAGCTTCCAGTTTTTAAGGTTAATGTATTTAGACGAATGATTGTATAACTCCACAAATCTGGCTCCGCCACTTAAGGGGTGAAATAAAATCTCATTGACGATGATGTCTAAGGGCGCGGCCTCGGCAGGAATGATCAAACGTACTTGCTTCTGTCCGGCTTGAATAAGGTTGCCACTACAGTCCGAAACATTGTCTGCTTCAATACGGTAAACGGTGTTATCGACCCAATCGGTTGAGGTGGTAAGGATGACTTCCCGACCATTTTCTGCCACTTCTAAGGCCATAAAAGAAAGGCCATTATCGATAGAAAAATTACTGAGATCGATTCCGGCAACATTTAACTTTTCATTGAAAACCAAACGCAGATGAGCTTCATCGAGTGCCACCGCCTGCAGCAGCCTCGGCCCCTGAAGATCTGGGTTACTCCCGGCAGCGGCATTGATCTTTCCCGGGCTACCTCCCTCCGTACTTGCAGATGCCACCCAGTTAGGTGCTTCCACACAAGGAAAATTAAGGTCTATCATTTCCAATGAAAAGCCACCATTTGCTTTAGCTGAACTTCTGTACCACTGATCTGTATAATTGACCTCAAAAAGCAAGTCCCCTTGCGCTGTAAACAAGGCAACACGGTCGCTATTATTGTTCAGGTTCGGCCAGCCACTCACCCCTAAAACCTTCCCGAAAATGGCAAAATCATCCGCCACTGCAGAGGGAGTAAGTAGCAGGTACTCGCCAGGTGAAATGTCCATTCCCGACAGCAGGGTAGAACGAACTGCATCTGCCAATACCACTCCTCCAAGCGATAGTATTTGGTTTGAGCGATTATAAATTTCCACGTATTCACTTTCGGGTAAAACACCTTGAGAAGGAGCCGGAGTGGCCATAATCTCTGTAATGATTAAATCGCCCAACTGTGGCTCTGCCCCCAAGGAAAAGTTGAGTGTAGTATCGGAAAGTGCATTTCCAGCACAATCACTGAGGTTTTGCAAAGTCAAGTGATGCAGTGTGCCTCTCGGGAAATGCTCTGATAGCACAAGTTCTGTGACTTGCCCGAAAGATGAACTGGGTACTACTTCAGCTAAGCTCAGGCCACTGCTGAAAACAAAGTTTTGTGCCGTCAAGGTAGAAATGTCCATGGCTTCGCTGAAGTGTATTTCCAGTAAGCGCTCAGAGATCACTGAAAACGATAAAACCTCGGGGGCCTCTTCATCCAGGCGATCATCAAACACGGAGTTCTGAATGCCCGGCGTTCCACCATGGGGATGCGTTGAGCCTGTCCAATTGGCAGGAGTGAAACAAGCGGGGGTAAGATGGATCATTTCAATGCTATAACCACCTGCCAACTTAGCCTCGTCTTGTAAAAAAGACGGATTGTACTGCACTTCGAAAACCACATCTCCCTGCGTATTGGTCAATCGAATCTCATCTTCATTGGCCAGTGAAGGAAAGGAAGTTACGCCTATGGCATCGCCAAAAACCTGCATGGCATCCACCTGTGTGGTTCGGGTCAAAATTACATACCCTCCGGGCTGCAAATCAAATGGTGGAAGGGCTAAATTACTGACGTTGTTGTCTGAAAGTTTTACACTGTCGAGGGCCAACACCTTTTGTGAAGCGTTATAGACCTCCACATACTCAACTTCCGGCAATCCCCGACTGGGTGAAGGGTTAAACATAATTTCCGTAACCAAAAGCTCTTCTACTTGTGGCACCGCCCCCAATAAAAAGGTTTCTGATCCGGAAAGCACATTGCCGGTACAATCTCGCAGGCCACTGAAAAAAAGGTTCTGTGAAACACCTCTTTCGAAGGGATCTTTCCATTCCACCACAACTTGCTTTCCAAAAATATCTTGAATGAAAATGGCTGAAATACGCACCCCATCCAATTGAAAATTGTCAGGAATCAAACTCGATACATCCATGGCTTCATCAAAAGTCAATTGCAGCTGGGTTCCAGAAAGTACTTTTAGATCTATTAATTGGGGAGAATGGATATCTGCAGTGCTGTCAAAGACGGCATTCTGCTGCCCTGGCGTACCTCTATCTTCGTGTGAGGAAGCCGTATAGTTGCGTGCATCAAAGCAAGGCTTATTGGGATTGATTAATTCCACGGAATACCCGCCATCTATTTTTTCATCGTCTTGGTAAAATGAACGATCGTAGGCCAGGCTATCTATCACACTCAAATCACGGTTCAATAAAGCAATGGTTTCTCCCACATCAGACAAGGATGGAAAATCTCTCACGGCCATGGTAGTACCCAGCAGGTCGTAGTCTTGTTTTCCTGCCGGGGAAGTTAACAGGAGATAGCCATAAGGAGCTAAGAGATGACTTTGAAGAACAGCTGTATCCCTATCGTCTGCCAAACGTAAATCGCGCAGTTCAATGGCTTTGTGGCTTCGATTATAAATTTCGATGAACTCTCTGTTGGGCAAAGGGCCCCCAAATTCAGTATCAAAATAAATTTCGTTGATGACCAAATCGCGAAAACCAGGGCTGACAGGCGCTTGAAAGGTGAATTTGATGGTGGTATCTGCCAGGGTTTTGGCCTGTAAATCTCGGACGCGCCTCACGAAAAGCTCGTATTCAACGCCATCGGCCATGGCCTCAGCAAACTGTAAAGTCACTTCTGTAGCCTCTACGGAGAGCTCAGATGCCACTGGTTGACCAATGCCCTGGCTTACAGCATAATGGTTGAACGTTAAGGCGGTTGTTCTGTCCACCGGTTCATCAAAAACAACCACCAACTCATCGAAAAACGAAGAGCGTACGGCAACCACTTGGGGGGGCGATACATCCCTATCAATCACGTGCCGTGAGGCTGGAACTACCTCGCCAAAATGAGTTAATAAGTTACTCATCTTGAGTTGGTAAATTCCATTGGCTTCTAAGGCATTGGCAAAAACCAATGTTAGCCTCATTCCGGTATCCGGATCAAGCACTGCGGTAACTGGAGTACCCATGTTTTTATTGATCCTGTAATTCCCCACTTTTTGAGCTTCATGAGCGCTGAGCGCTTCCTCAAAGGTCAACTGCAAAGTATTGGCATTGATCAATTCTATCTGAACCACCTGGTCATCGTATGAAAAATGGAAAGGTACGGGCTGTACCACATTCCCATCTGTATCGGTTTGATGCTGTACCACCAAGCGAAAATTTTGATTTTCGCGAAGAGGTGTGGTGAGGGTGAGGTTGACAATGGAAGCATCTTTGAGATCTTGCAGCGCTGAAAATGGACCTATACCGCCATCGAATCCATAGTTTTCTTTCTCCTCCGCACTGCCCTTTAAGAGTGGCTTAGAAAATTGAATTTGAATGAGGGTATCTGCTAAAATGGTGAGCCTGCCCACCTGAGGAATGAGCGTAGAAAAAGAAGCTTCTAATGGGTTATCGATTGCATTGCCCCATACGTCTCTGATGTTTAAAATGGTCAGTACATGGTCTTCGCGGTTTCCCAGATCATCAAAAGTGAGCAGCACCCTATTGGTATGTTTCGGGTTGCGCATTGCGGTATGGGGTGAACCGATGCCGTTGTTGACTTCATAATGATTCACGTCTTCCGCAAAACTTTGAAAGACTTCTTCAGAATAAATGACTTCTAGCTCCGTTGGCGAGCGCAAAATCAGCGTATCTAGGCGAGGGGGGCGTGTATCATACGTAAAATCATAATGCTTATGGGTAGCAATAACATTCCCAAACAGATCGGCAATACCGGTCAGGGTAAGTCGATTTTCTACCTCTTGTGTAAAATCTGTGCCGAATTGAAGCCATACAGCACTGTCATTTGCTTGTAATACAGCCATTTGAGGCAAGCCTATGTCATGATTCACTGAAAAATGATTGACGCTTTCGGCACTTACCACTTCTATTGGCTCATTAAAATGAATGCGTAATTCATTCTGGCTCACTACTTCCACATCGGTCACATCCGGCGCATGTGTATCGTATTCAAAGCTTGTGGCGGGGGTTTGTAAAAAGGAAAGATCTTCCGCTTGTATGTCCTCAAAACGCAATACCAAGTCCCTGTTCTCTGGGAAATTCTGGTCGAAGGCCAAATGGACAATTGCCTTGGAATTGGGGTCGATGGTTGCTGCGGTAGGGCGGCCTAAGCCCCGATCTAAAAAATAATGCTCCCTATTCTCCGCTGAGGATACATTTACATCTTCCTTGAAAAAGACATGCAACAATTGTGAGTTGATGACCCCAATACTGTCTATTTGTGTTTGCCACGTAAAATGCTCTGTCTGCTGAGCCATCACATTCCCCAAGGTATCTGCCAATTGCTCGAAAGTTAGCCTATAATTCACCCCCAAAACAAACGCATCAGAAAAGCTCAGACTTACTCTTCGTTCATTGTCTGCCAATCTTTCTGCAGCAGCGGGGTTTCCTAAGCCTTGATTGAGGGTGTACAAACTTTCTGTTTCAGCAGGGTGAGCAGCCAAAGGCTCATCAAATAGCAAATCAATCCGATTTTCTGACTGAAAGATGATGCGCTCCAAAACAGGGGCTTCCTTGTCGAAGAGAAAATTGAAGGGGCTCTGATCGATGCCATTCCCCGCACAATCTGTTGCGCCCGTCAAGGCCAAATCATAAAAAGTTCCAGAGGTCATGGGAGCGACCAGATCGAGTATCACAGCTTTGCGAAATGGTAAAACCACATGCACCTGATGAACTTGTAACCCTTCTGAAAACGAATAGGTAGCATTTTCCAAACTGCTGATGTCCATCAACTCAGAAAAATATACCGTAAGCTGTTGTGGTGAATTGAGGGTGATGCCCACAATTTCGGGGGCAGTCGTATCAGGACGGGTATCGAGAATGGCATTGGCTGCACCTGGTGTTCCTCCCGCAGCAGAGGTGGAAGCCGACCAGTTCATGGCATCACTACAAACCGCCTCCAGGTTGATTTGCTCGAGTGTCCAAGCCCCATCAGATTTGTTTTCATCTCCATACCAGCTCAGGTCGTAAGTCAGGCTATCGACTAAATTGCCGAGGTTGTCATTCAACACAATTGATTCCCCACCATTGGTCAGTGTATTCCAAGAAGACACGCCCACCACATCTCCAAAAGACTGGTAATCTGCCACATTGCTTGTAGCGGTAAGCACTACATAGGCACCGGGATTCAGTACAAAAGTGCCGATGTTTCCCCCTGTCAAATTGAAATTTGCCAAATCGATGGCTTCAGTACCTGCATTGTACAGCTCTATGAACTCATCATTGGCTTCGGAAGGTAACACCTGGGGGTCAGGGGCGAAGTTACCAGTAGGGTCTGCAAAGATTTCATTGATCACCAGTTGCCTGAATGGAGTAGCCGTTTCAAAGGTCAGGGCGGCTTGTACATTTTCTGCCAACGCATTTCCACTAACATTCGCCACCTGATTGATGGTAAGGGTATAAGTATTATTGGCCAATGCCTCATTCAGTGTTAGTGTCACCCGAGCAGCATTTCCCGGGTCTTGCACCACTTGTACAGGACTTCCCTTGCCAAAGTTGAAGGCATAATGACTGGTATTCGTAGCAGAAGCCGCAGCTACTGCCTGATTAAAAGTAACGGTCACCGTTTGTGCATCGGCAGCAGATATGGCAGTTACTGTCAATGGCAAATAAGAAAAGTTAGTGATTAAAGCATTAGCAGAGGCCAAGGTGGTGGCATCACGCACGCCATTCACGGTAAGGGAGTAATTGTTTTCTTGGAAATCCTCTGCAAATTGTAGGTTGACCACTTTTCCCTTTAGGGTGGCTGAGGATGGGCTGCCCAGGCCAAAATCTACTGCATAGTGGGCCGTATTCTCGGCTGTAGCTTGTTCCAAATCTTGATTAAAGTTCACTTGCACATTGTTTTTACCCATTACGGTGACCTCTTCAATGGCCAATGGCAAAACGAAACTAAAATTACTTTGCAAGTTAATGGCAGGCGCATTTGAGGCTGCATCTTCCACCCCATTCACCGTCAATTCGTAATTTCCATTCGTCATCTCACTGGTTGTCAGTTGTACTTCATTCGCGGCCGTTCTCTCGGCAGAAACCACACTCACCCCACCATCTATTGCATAATGATCTGCATTTTGTGCTGTGGCCTTCGTCACTTCCTGATTGAAAGTAACTTGAATAGCAGTCGGGTCATTGGCCTCCACATCATTGATGGCCAGGGCCAATACCTGCTCTTCTACGGCAAAATCATCAATCACCAATTCCGCAGCAGAGCCACTGCCCTCTCCACGTTGTGCCACCAAGCGCACGATCACCTGCGCTTCATTACCCGCCTGTGCAGGCAGCTTGTATTCATATGGGGCATAGCTGGTGGTATGATCGTTGGGAAAAGTGGTGGCATCTCCAATCTTCTCGCTGGCGATAAAAGTATTGCCCCCATCGATGGAGGTTGCCGCACGAAGCAGCACAGGACGGGTTGAAGTTTCCGTTCCATTTTGCTTGGAAAAGGCATAAAAAGAAATCTTTGCCCGGCTTACACTGCTGAGGTCCAAAGCCAGCGAAATTTCACCTTGAAAGGTAGAAAGTGGAATGATATTTAAAGATGACGATCCGGTTCGTGCATCAGTACCTTGAAAAATCCGACTGGAAGATGCTACTTCATTCCCTGTCCAGTTTGGAATAAAAGTAATCTCTGTACCTGTGGTAAAGCCATTTTCAAAGCTCTCTTGATAAGGGAAATTAGTAACTTGCCCCCAAGCTGTCCACGGAGTAAATAAAGCGAAAAAAAGCAGAGAAGCATACTTTGCCATAAGGACATTAGGTTTACAAATTATTATATTTACATTTTTGAAATTTATTTTAAGAGACAATATAACCATAAATTAATGAAAATAGTCATAGTTGGTGCAACGGGGTTGGTAGGAAAAGAGATTTTAGCCGTGATGGAAGAGATGCAACTGCCTTACGATAAGCTGTATATGGTCGCTTCTGAACGCTCAGTAGGCCAAACCATCTCCTACAGAGGTATAAACCATATCATCATAGGCTTAGAGGAAGCGGTGCGCCTAGCACCCGACTTCGCCATTTTTTCTGCTGGAGGCACAACCTCTACGGAATGGGCACCCAAGTTTGCTGAAGTGGGTACAACGGTAGTCGATAATTCATCGGCCTGGCGGATGCATGTAGAAATACCGCTGGTTGTACCAGAAATTAACGGGAGCATTTTAACGGAAAAAGATAAAATCATTGCGAATCCCAATTGCTCCACCATACAAATGGTGTTGGCTTTACAGCCCTTGAGAGAACGCTATGGCATTGAACGGATTGTGGTGTCTACTTACCAATCGGTGACTGGTTCAGGAAAAGCTGCTGTAGACCAGATGATGAATGAAAGGGCAGGCCAGCAAGGGGCAATGGCTTATCCACACCCGATTGACTTGAACGTTATCCCGCATATCGATGTGTTTCAACCCAATGGTTATACCAAAGAAGAAATGAAAATGATCAATGAAACCAAAAAGATTTTCGATGATCAAAACATAGGCATAACGGCCACTACGGTTCGTATTCCGACCATCGGTGGACATTCAGAATCGGTGAATGTGGCTTTTAAAAATGACTTTGACCTGCAGGAAGTACGTGCGCTTTTGGAGGCCACGGAAGGCATTATTGTTCAAGACGACCCGACACAAAACTTATATCCGATGCCCCTCACGGCTCACCGCCACAACGAGGTATTTGTAGGCAGATTGAGACGAGATGAAAGTCAAGACAAAACCCTAAACATGTGGGTGGTCGCCGATAATTTACGAAAAGGAGCAGCCACCAATGCCGTACAAATTGTCGCTTATTTGCAACAGAAATTTTTCTTCGTGTGATCGAAACACTCCTTCAGCCCAAAGTTCAAGCCTACATCGAACAACACCTGTACGATGATGCCGCCATGCTATTGCTGAAAGGAGGTGAATGGGGAAAGGAGTTCCACCAGGCCGTAGTAGCGCAAATTATATCGAAAAGAAAAGCAGCACAAAAACTTCCTTTGTGGTTTGAGCAAAACAAAATCGTTTACCCTACTCCGCTTTCCATGGAGCAATGTTCTTCGGAAATTACCGCCCGGTACAAAGCACAACAACTGAAAGGGAAAACGTTGGTAGACCTCACCGGGGGGCTTGGTGTCGACACCTACTTCCTGTCTCAAGGGTTCGAGGAAACCCTACACGTAGAGCAAGATGCGACCTTGAGCGAAATAGCCCGTCACAATTTTCAGGTACTTGGTGCAAAGATTTCTTGCCTCACAGCTACTGCCGAAACGCATCTGAAACAGATGCTCCCTGCCGATTGGATTTACATTGATCCGGCACGGAGGTCTGTAGAAAAGCAAAAAGTAATTGCCTTAGCCGATTATAGCCCCAATGTATTGTTGATCAAGGATCTATTGTTGAAAAAAGCCAGGCGCGTCCTGATCAAAGTGTCTCCCATGATGGACTTAAAGCGATTGAGTGAGCAACTTCCAGAGCTTGATGAGCTTTGGGTGATTACTGTCAAAAACGAAGTGAAAGAAGTGCTTGTTTTGTTGGGAGAAAAGACAACAGCGCCTGTTCAAGTTCGTTGTGTTCACTTAGAATCTACCCACACCACCTCATTTACATTTGATTTTGCTGAAGAACAAAAGGCGGAGGTGAACTATGGTGCCGTGCAAGCCTATCTGTACGAACCCCATGCCGGGTTAATGAAAGCTGGAGCCTTTAAAACCATAGCGGCCCGTTTTGGCCTGACCAAACTGCATCCGCACACGCATTTGTATACTTCAAAAAAAATATGGAATGATTTCCCAGGGCGAACTTTTGAGGTTTTGGAGGTGCTTCCCGTTCGGAAGAAGGCCCTTCAAGCCCACTTGCCGGAGCTAAAAGCCCATTTGACCATTCGCAACTTCCCCATGTCGGTAGCAGACTTACGCAAAAAGCTGAACCTACAAACGGGAGGCGATCACTATGCCTTTGCCACAACCGATACAACGGGGAAACACTTATTGCTTACGCGTAAAGCAAAATAAGGCGTAAAAAAAATAGCAGTACAAAAGGCAAGCCGTAAATGCTTAATACCATCAGTCGGTTTTGCTTTTCTTTCCACCAAAGCACCCGCCAAGGGCTATACAAGCCCAGTACCAAAAGCCCGCCTAAAAAGCCAAGGATCAGCGCCAACAGAAAAACCAACAGTTCCATTCATGAAAGGTAGTGGTGTTTTGGGAAATGGGCAATAAACCCATTTAAATTCCAATCACCAAAAAAAAATCGCTACCCTAAAGGGACAGCGATTTTGTATTTTTTTATATGTGCCAGGGTGTGTCTTACAGCGTACGCTTCACTTCTTGAATTTCGAAACCTTCGATGATATCGCCTTCTTTGATGTCGTTGAAGCCTTTGATGCTCAGCCCACATTCGTAGCCTGATTTTACTTCATTCACATCGTCTTTGAAACGTTTGAGCTGACCGATGTCTCCCGTGTAGGCGACAATTCCATCGCGTATCAAACGAATTTTATTCTGACGCTTCACAAATCCATCGGTAACGTAACAACCGGCTACAGTACCCACTTTAGAAATCTTGAAGATCTCGCGTACCTCAATGTTTCCAGTGATGACTTCCTTCTGCGTAGGCTCCAGCATGCCTTCCATGGCGTCTTTCAACTCATTGATGGCATCGTAAATGATGGAATACAATCGAATTTCAATTTCTTCCGTTTCTGCAATCTTACGGGCATTAGACGAAGGCCTTACTTGGAAACCAATGATGATGGCATCAGAAGCACTGGCCAACAATACATCTGACTCAGAAATTTGGCCCACCCCTTTGTGAATGATGTTCACTTGTACCTCATCGGTAGAGAGTTTGAGCAATGAATCACTCAAGGCTTCAATGGAACCATCTACATCGCCTTTGACAATAACGTTCAGTTCTTTGAAGTTACCAACAGCCAAGCGTCTGCCAATTTCGTCCAATGTAATGTGCTTTTTAGTACGCACCGACTGCTCACGCATGATTTGCTCACGCTTGTTGGCAATCTCACGTGCCTCACGCTCCGATTCCATAACATGGAAACGATCGCCTGCTTGTGGGGCTCCGCTTAATCCCAGCATTTGCACAGGGGTAGAAGGACCTACCTTATCTAATCGATTGCCTCGGTGGTCGAACATGGCTTTTACTTTGCCATGGTGCGAGCCTGCCAATACAACATCCCCGATTTTCAATTCTCCTGCTTGTACCATCAGCGTAGATAAATACCCTCTTCCTTTGTCTAAAGAGGCTTCTACCACTGTACCGATGCCTCGCTTGTTGGGATTCGCCTTAAGCTCCAGTAATTCTGCTTCTAGCAATACCTTTTCCAATAACTCTTCTATGCCGTCACCGGTTTTGGCCGATACTTCTTGACATTGGTATTTACCCCCCCAATCTTCCACAAGAATATTCAGCTGGGATAGCTCCTCACGAATTTTATCTGGGTTCGCATTGGGTTTATCTACTTTGTTGATGGCAATTACAATCGGCACTTCGGCCACTTGGGCATGGTTAATGGCCTCTTTGGTTTGCGGCATAACGTTGTCGTCTGCTGCAATCACAATAATGGCTACATCCGTAATTTTCGCACCACGGGCTCGCATGGCAGTAAAAGCTTCGTGTCCTGGAGTGTCGAGGAAAGCAATTTTTTTATTGTCTTTGGTCAGCACATCGTAAGCACCAATGTGCTGGGTAATGCCTCCTGCCTCGCCAGAAGTTACGTTGGCCTCTCGGATGTAATCGAGCAAAGAGGTTTTTCCATGGTCCACATGCCCCATGATGGTGACAATGGGAGCCCGATCTTTTTTATCTTCTTCTTTGTCTTCCTCTTCTACGACATCTACTTTCTCATCTGCCTCGGTAAACTGTACATCGTAACCAAACTCATCTGCAATGATGGTGATGGCCTCTCCATCGATGCGTTGGTTGATGGATACAAACATACCTAAAGACATGCAGGCAGAAATGACTTCGTTTACCGAAACGTTCAATAAACTCGCCAAATCACTGACAGAAATAAATTCTGTCACCTTCAATACTTTGCTTTCCTTTTGTTCTTGTGACTGCTTTTCTTCTGCCGCGTCTGCCGCTGCCGATCGTTTGTCTTTACGGTATTTAGAACGACTTTTGCCTCCTCCTTTTCCACCACCACTCAAACGTGCCAGTGTTTCCTTGATTTGGTCTTGAATTTCTTTGTCTGTCAGCTCTTCTTTCGGAACATGCTTTCTGCCGCCACGCTGCGGCTGACCCCCCGGTTTTTGATTTGCACCTTTGGCTGCACGTTCTACACGGGTTTGCTGAATGCGCTTACGAGGTCTTTTCTGCTTATCGTCTTTGGGCTTATTTTTATTCGGACGTGTTTGCTGTTTTTCCGGTAAGTCGATTTTGCCTACCACTTTTAACCCTCTCAAGCCACCCGATTGAGTGGCTGGTTTTTCTTCTGGTTTTTTCTCGGCCTCTTTCGGTGCTTCTTTGCTTATTGGTTCGTTTGCAACCGCATTTTCTTCCTTAGGAGCCTCCTTTTCTAGCTTTTCTTCCTTGGCTTCCTTGGCTTCGGGCTTTTTCTTATTGCCTTCTAAGTCAATCTTGCCAATTATCTTTAATCCGCCCTTTCTTTCAGGTTCTTGCGCTTTTGGTGCTTCTGCCTGTTTTTCTTCTTTCTTTTCAGGTTCAGGTTTTTTATCGGATTTCGGAGCTACTTTTTCTGCATCAGGCGTAGCCTTAGGTGTGTTGGCCAAAGGTTTTTCTTCGGCTTGCTCGGCTTGTGGTTCGGGTTTCTCCTCGGTAGGTTTAGGCGCTTCCGGATCTTCCTTTTTTTCAGGTTCAGAAGTGACACCGCCGGAATCGATGACCATGTCTTCTACATGCTTGGTACCGATGGTGAGGTGAGAGGCCTCTTCTTTTTCAGAAGCTGAGGCAGCAAATTCCCTTGCGAGCATGGTATATTGCTCCCCCGAAATTTTTGCGTTCGGACTGCTGTCCACCTCAAAGCCTTTGGCAACCAAAAAATCAAGTATGGTGTGTCGACCCACATTTAATTTTCTTGCCACCTGGCTAATCCTCATCATTTTTTCTTCTGACATACTCAAATATTCCTCAATTTAAGGTTCAAATCAAAATTATTCGTTCTCGAATTCCTGATTTAAAATACTAAATACAAATTTAACCGTTTCTTCTTCTAGCTCGGTTCTGCGGACAATATCTTCTGGAGCGATGGCTAAAACACTTTTGGCTGTATCTAAACCGATGCGTTTCATCTCGTCGATGATCCAACTATCAATTTCATCTGCAAATTCGTCCAAATCTACATCTTCTTCCTCATAGTTAGTTAGTTCACGGAACACATCGATCTCATAACCTACCAATTTCGAGGCAAGCTTAATGTTTTGACCACCACGGCCAATGGCCAAAGAAACCTGATCGGGCTTTAAATAAACCGAAACACGTTTGTCGTCGTCCATCACCTTTAGGCTAGAAATTTTTGCAGGACTCAAGGCCCTGGCAATGTAAAGGTCTAGGTTGTCTGTGAAATTAATCACATCAATGTTTTCATTCTGTAACTCGCGAACAATAGAGTGAATTCTAGAGCCCTTCATGCCCACGCAAGCCCCTACAGGGTCAATGCGGTCGTCGTATGATTCTACGGCTACTTTCGCTCTTTCTCCTGGCTCGCGCACCACTTTTTTAATGGTAATCAAACCATCGAAAACCTCAGGTACTTCGTTTTCGAACAAACGCTCTAAAAATTCTCCGGAAGTTCTGGAAAGTATAATCTTAGGATTTCCATTCACCATTTCTACACGATCTACGATGGCTCTTACAGATTCTCCTTTTCGGAACCTGTCTTTCGAAATTTGCTCGTATTTTGGTAAGGAAAGCTCATTTCCTTCTCCATCAACCAAAAGGACTTCGCGACCTAAAATTTGATAGACTTCTGCTGAGATGATCTCACCCACAAGGTCTTTATATTTCTGGTAGAGAATGTCTTTTTCAAGGTCTTTGATGCGCTGAATCAGGGTTTGGCGCGCTGTCATTACTGCTCTGCGTCCAAAATCTTCCAGTTTGATCTCTTCTGCCACCTCTTCACCAATTTCAAAATCCGGTTCAATTTTACGGGCATCGGTCAGGCTAATTTTATCGTAATCCCAAATGTCTTCAGAGTTATCATCTACAATTTCTCTGAACCTCCAAATTTCAAGGTCACCTTTATCGGCATTGATAATGATATCAAAGTTATCGTCTACCTCATATTTTTTACGGATCATGGTTCGGAATACATCTTCCAAAATCCTGATCATTGTAGGTCGATCTACATTTTTATGTTTTGCAAACTCTGCAAATGACTCAATTAATACTCCACTGTCCATTTTCTTTACTTAAATGACGCTAAAACATTTGCTTTTTGAATGGTCGAAAAAGGAACTTCCACTTTTTTCGACACCTTCTTATTCTTTTCTTTTTCTAAAGTTTCCAAGTACAAAACTTGGTTGCTGAATTCCAGCAATGTGCCTTCACACACTGATCCTTCCATGGTGTGAATCCTTAATTTTCTGCCAATATTTTTGAAATATTGACGCTCCATGGCCAATGGATGATCCAATCCGGGAGAAGAAACTTCAAGGATGTAGGCGATATCTAGTACTTCACCTTCTTCTAGCTCTCCTCCAATTTTACGGCTCAATCGAGCACAATCATCGATATTTACCCCTTGGTCTGAATCGAGTAAAACCAAAATCTTGGTTTTGCCTTGCACCCCCTTGATCACCACGTCTACAATAAAGTAGGTGTCGTCTTGCAGATGCCGCTCGGCCAATTGTGTTATGGTTTTTTTCAGTTCTTCCATCATGTAAAATAATAAAGGGGACTTCAAGGTCCCCTCTGGTATCTACCATAAAGAATCACAAAAATAATGGATTTTTATTTGTTATCAAATAGCACTTGCATTCGTAATTTTCGGGAAAAGCTTATTAATTTGCTGAAACACAATTTTACTATGTACAGAAAAGCCTATTTCCTACTTTTTTTTAGCTTACTGCTGATGGCTGCCTGCGATTCCCCATCGGGAAAAAGTGCTTCGCAAAACTTACCTGAACTGCAGCCATCTCCGGAGCCGAATGCTGATTCTCTGTATGCCTTTGTAGAAAAACAAGTGAATTTCGGGCCAAGAGTACCTAACTCCGAAGCCCATAACAAAGCCGCCAATTGGCTGATTGATACTTTTGAGCAATATGGTGGACAAGTAAGTGTGCAAGCATTTGAAACGGAAGTGTATGATGGTACCCGCGTAAAGCTGAAAAATATCATTGTGGCTTTTCAGCCTGAAATGAAAAAAAGAATACTGTTGGCTGCCCACTGGGACACCAGACCTTTTGCAGATAAAGATGAAGAAGACAGTTATGCGCCTTTTCAAGGAGCCAATGACGGTGGAAGTGGGGTGGCCGTGCTGTTGGAAATCGCTCGCATTATGGCATCGCAAGAAAAACCAAATGTAGGAGTGGATGTTATTTTGTTCGATGGAGAGGATTGGGGAGAGCACAAAGATGAAGATATGGTTGATTTACCGGTAGGACAAGACAGTTGGTACTGTTTGGGTTCACAGCATTGGAGCAAAAATAAGCACCAAGCTAACTATTCGGCCTACTATGGCATTTTGCTCGATATGGTTGGCGCACCAGATGCCACTTTTTACTACGATGGCATATCCGAACAAAATGCTGGCCGTGTTCTGGATCGCACTTGGAACATCGCTCATCAGCTAGGTTATCAGAAATACTTTAAGAAAGCTCCGGGGCCTCAGAACCTAACAGATGACCATAAATATGTTAATCGAGATGCACGCATTCCTATGATCAATGTAATTGATTACAAAAAAGACACCTACTTTGGCACCTACCATCATACGCAAGCAGACAACATTGAAAACATCAGCCCTATTACTTTGGCGGCAGTGGCCAAGGTTGTTCTAGCCGTATTGTATAACGAGTAGACTATTCTTTTAGGAGCGACATTAGGTAGGCTCCATAACCTGATTTGACTAAAGGCTCGGCCATTTTTTTGAGCTTTTCAGCATCGATAAAACCCATGCGGTAGGCAATCTCTTCGGGACATGAAATTTTAATGCCTTGCCGCTCTTCAATGATTTGCACAAACTGGCCGGCCTGAATCAAGGATTGTATGGTGCCCGTATCGAGCCAAGCTGTTCCTCTGTCCATGGTGCCTACCTTTAGCTTACCCTGTTGCAGATAGGCTTTGTTCACATCGGTAATTTCCAATTCTCCTCGTGGGCTAGGCTTAAGGTTTTTCGCAATTTCTACAACAGAATTATCGTAAAAATAAATACCGGGTACTGCCCAGTTCGATTTGGGGCTTTTCGGCTTCTCCTCTATGGAAAGTACCTGCATGTTGCTATCAAAATCTACCACCCCATAGCGTTCTGGGTCATGCACACGGTAAGCAAATACTACTCCCCCTTCTGGGTCTGTATGCTCTCTCAACAATTTCGGAAGTCCTGAGCCATAAAAAATATTATCGCCCAAAACCAAAGCCACTTTGTCTTTCCCTATGAAAGATTCACCAATGGTAAAGGCTTGTGCTAAACCTTCGGGCTTCGGTTGCTCAGCATACGAAAAAGTGCAGCCCAACTGATGACCATCGCCCAAAAGTTTTTCGAATAAGGGTAAATCTTGGGGTGTGGAAATGATCAATATTTCTCGAATACCGGCCAACATTAAAATGGACAGCGGATAATAAATCATCGGCTTATCATACACAGGCATCAACTGCTTGCTAACGGCTTGGGTGAGTGGGTAAAGTCGTGTCCCCGAACCTCCTGCTAAAATAATTCCTTTCATGCGTGATAATGTTTTTGGTAGTAGGCCTGATAAGCTCCAGATGTTACATTTTGCAACCAATCGGTATTTTCTAAGTACCAATCTACTGTTTTCTCCAGCCCTTCTTCAAATTGAAGGGAAGGTTCCCAGCCTAATTCATTTTTAATTTTCGATGCGTCAATGGCATAACGCATGTCGTGTCCTGCCCGATCTTTCACAAAGGTGATGAGCTCTTGTGAAGTGCCTTGCACATTGCCCAGTTTACGATCCATAATATCGCAGAGCAAACGCACAATGTCAATGTTTTTCCATTCATTCACACCTCCAATGTTATAGGTTGCTGTCAGCTGCCCTTGATGAAAAACAACATCAATGGCTCGGGCATGATCTTCTACGAAAAGCCAATCGCGAATATTTTCTCCTTTGCCGTAAATGGGTAAAGGTTTATTATTTTTAATGTTATGAATACAAAGCGGAAGCAATTTCTCTGGAAACTGATGAGGACCGTAATTATTGGAGCAGTTGGTAATGACCGCCGGAAAACCATAGGTGTTGGCATAGGCACGTACAAAATGGTCTGATGCCGCCTTAGACGCTGAGTAAGGCGATTGAGGGTCGTATGCTGTGGTTTCGGTAAAAAATCCGGTTTCCCCCAAAGAGCCATACACCTCATCTGTTGACACATGATAAAATCTTTTGCCGGCAAAGTCATCCTTCCAAATGCTCATGGCAGCATTCAGCAAATTAACCGTTCCATTGACATTCGTTTTCACGAAGGCCCCGGGGTTGGAGATGGAGCGATCTACATGCGATTCAGCCGCCAAATGTATTACCCCATCAAAAGCATGCTCTTGAAACACTTGCATTAAAAAACCCTCATCCGTAATATCCCCATGAAGGAATTGATAATTAGGCTGATTTTCTATGTCTAAGAGATTTTCTAAATTCCCGGCATAGGTAAGCGCATCCAGGTTATACACTTTCAAGTGAGGGTATTTGGTAACGAATAGACGTACAACATGGCTGCCAATAAAGCCTGCTCCTCCAGTGATCAATAATTTATTCATTCTTGTGAATTTACACTCCTTTTCTTTCGTCTTGCAAAGTAATAAAAACCTGAGCGAGTAAAAGAACTTTTCTGCCTAACGATCGTTTGTTTGGTTGTTTATAAATTGTAATTTTCGAGAAAATAAAGAAGGAATGGATTTTGAGTTGAACGAGAACCAGCATATGATTGCGGAAATGATTCGCACATTCGGTGAAAAGGAGATTACACCAGATAGAAATCAGTGGGATGAAGAGCAAACTTTTCCGTTAGAGATTTTCAAAAAACTTGGTGAACTTGGTCTTATGGGGGTTTTGGTACCTCAAAGTTATGGGGGTTCAGGTTTTACCTATGATGAATACATTACTGTTGTCTCTGAGTTGGCCAAAATAGATCCGGGCATTGGGCTTTCGGTGGCCGCACATAATTCTTTGTGCACCGGACACATCATGCAGTTTGGCAATGAAGAGCAAAAGCAGAGGTGGTTACCCAAACTAGCTACAGCAGAATGGATTGGCGCTTGGGGTTTAACAGAGCCTAACACAGGTTCTGACGCAGGAAACATGCGAACCACAGCCGTGAAAGACGGCAACGAATGGGTGATCAATGGCACCAAAAACTGGATTACCCATGGTAAATCGGGTGATATTGCAGTGGTGATTGTTCGGACAGGCGAAAAAGGCGATTCTCACGGAATGACTGCATTTGTAGTAGAACGGGGGACCCCGGGTTTCAAAGCCGGGAAAAAAGAGGACAAATTGGGTATGCGTACTTCCGAAACCGCAGAGATGATTTTTGAAGACTGCCGTATTCCGGAAGAAAACATGCTGGGCGAAGTAGGCCAAGGGTTTATTCAGTCCATGAAAATATTAGACGGAGGTAGAATTTCTATTGCTGCTTTAAGTATTGGCATTGCCGAAGGAGCTTACGAAGCGGCATTGGCCTATGCCCAAGAAAGAGAACAATTCAATCAGCCGATTTTTAATTTTCAGGGCATCTCTTTTAAATTGGTGGACATGGCAACCCAAATCGAAAATGCCAAATTGTTGACCTATCAAGCTGCTGATTTAAAGAATAGAGGGAAAGAAGTAACGAAAGCATCGGCCATGGCCAAATACTATGCTTCTGAATGTGCTGTTTTTTGTGCCAACGATGCTGTTCAAATCTTTGGGGGCTATGGTTATACCAAAGACTACCCGGTAGAGAAATTTTATCGAGATGCTAAACTGTGCACCATTGGTGAAGGCACTTCGGAAATCCAAAAATTAGTGATTTCAAGAGCCATTTTGAAGGAGTAATTCAGCCTAAACCGAGAATCCTTTGCTTATTCATTCCAAACAAAGGCAAAGAACGTATGGTGATTGCCAAAATTTTACTAATTTTGCACTCCATTTGAGAGGAGGTGTCATTATTTTATGATTGAGATAAACGTAAAAGAAAACGAATCAATTGATAAAGCGCTCAAGCGTTTCAAAAAGAAGTTTGAAAAGACTGGTGTTTTGAGAGAACTAAGAGCTAGAACCAATTACGAGAAACCTTCAGTTTCCAAAAGAGCTGAAAAAATCAAGGCTGCATACCGCCAAAAGATGTATGCGAATGAAAACTACTAAACCCATTCGTTTAGTCGTTAGAAATTTACTATGTTAGTACTGTTTGATAAAGACAGTGCTAGCATGGTAAATTCTTTCCTTCAATACTTATCCTTCGAAAAGCGCTACAGCTCGCATACGGTCAAAAACTACGCTTCTGACCTCTCCCAATTTCAAATTTATTTAAGCCGGCAGTTTCAATTAGACGACATCAACCAAACCACCACCTTGATGGTACGGTCTTGGGTTTTGTCCTTGATGGATGCAGGTATGCAAGCCAAATCTGTGAACCGCAAGTTGGCCAGCCTTCGCAGTTACTTTAAGTTTTTGCTCCGAAGAGAAATCATTTCTACCGACCCTACGCTTAAGATACGCTCTTTAAAAGTTGCCAAAGATTTACCTTCCTTCGCTAACGAAACAGAATTTACTGATTTCCTCGATCACCTCGAGTTTGATACTGATTTTATGAGTCAGCAGGAGCGTGTCATTTTGGAATTGCTGTATGGCACGGGCATTCGCTTGGCCGAGTTGATTGGCCTGAAAGAAAAAAACATCAATTTTCCGCAACAGACCCTTAAAGTTTTGGGTAAAAGAAATAAGGAGCGAGTCATTCCTATTGGTACCTCGTTGCTGGAGTTGTTAAAAAATCACATTCATGAGAAAAGTCATGCCTTTCGGCAAGACCAAAACTCATATTTGATCGTAAACAAAGATGGAGGGCCATCTTATCCGATGATGATTTACAGAATTGTAAAAAAATACTTGAATCAGCTATCATCTCTTGATAAAAAGAGCCCTCATGCACTGCGTCATACTTTTGCTACCCACCTATTGAACAAAGGTGCGGATCTCAATGCAGTCAAGGAACTGCTGGGTCATAGTAGCTTAGCCTCTACGCAGGTTTATACACATAATACGCTAGATAAGCTGAAATCGGTATTCGATCAAGCTCATCCGAAAGCTTAATTTTTAACCTTTAAATTATTTATCATGAAAGTACAAGTTCAATCAGTTCACTTCGATGCAGACACCAAGTTGATCGATTTCATTCAAAAGAAACTCGATAAACTAGATACCTTTTACGATAGAACGATCGATGCTGAGGTCATTCTCAAAGTAAACAACGAGGGTATAGAAAATAAAACCGTGGAGATTAAATTGAATGTTCCGGGAGAACAGCTATTTGCCCAAAAAACCAATGGCTCATTTGAAGCAGCGACAGATCATTGTACTGAAGCACTGAGAAGACAGATCAAAAAGCATAAAGAGAAAATGCTTCCACATTAATTTTGTCTAAAAAACCAAAAACCGTAACAGTTCAATTGTTACGGTTTTTTTATTTTTAAAAACGCTCTATAGGCTAAAGCCCAAAAGCATCTTTTACTTGATCTACATAATCGAGTTTTTCCCAAGTAAACAATTCCACTTCCCTTTCAATAGACTGTCCGGTTGTGTCTAAAAAGGTTTTCTTTACCACTTTAGTGTCTCTACCCATGTGACCATAGGCCGCAGTTTCACTATAAATAGGGTTTCTCAGTTTAAGTCTTGTTTCAATGGCGTAAGGACGCATGTCGAAAATCTCACTTACTTTTTTGGCAATTTCTCCATCCGTCATGTCTACCTTCTTGGTGCCATAGGTGGTAATGAATATACCCATCGGTTCTACCACACCAATGGCGTAAGACACTTGTACCAACACCTCATCGGCTACTCCCGCAGCTACGAGGTTTTTTGCAATGTGACGCGTAGCATAAGCCGCAGAACGGTCTACTTTAGAAGGATCTTTTCCTGAGAATGCACCTCCGCCATGGGCACCTTTTCCACCGTAGGTATCTACAATGATTTTTCTTCCCGTTAGGCCTGTATCACCATGCGGCCCACCAATGACAAACTTACCCGTTGGGTTGATGTGATATTTGATATCATCGTTAAACAATTTTTGCAATTGAGCCGGCAATTGAGCCTTTACGCGAGGAATGAGTTGGGTAATGATGTCGTTCTTAATGCGCTTCAACATAGCATCTTCTTCATCAAAATCATCGTGCTGGGTAGAAACCACAATGGCATCTATTCTTACTGGCACGTTGTCGTCAGAATACTCAATCGTTACCTGAGATTTAGAATCAGGTCTCAAGTAGTCAATCTCTGTTCCTTCCCTGCGCATGGCTGCAAGTTCTTGCAAAATGCGATGCGATAAATCTAGTGCAAGGGGCATGTAATTTTCCGTTTCGTTGGTGGCATAACCAAACATCATCCCTTGGTCGCCAGCACCTTGTTCTTCTTTTGAGGCCCTATCAACTCCTCTGTTGATGTCATCAGACTGCTCATGAATGGCAGATAATACCCCACAAGACTTCCCATCGAATTGATATTCCGCCTTGGTATATCCTATTTTTTCAATGACTTCGCGAGCAATTTTTTGAACGTCCAAATAGGTGTTGGATTTTACTTCTCCAGCCAAAACGACCTGGCCGGTCGTAACAAGCGTTTCGCAAGCAACTTTGGCATCGGCATCAAAGGCTAAAAAATGATCGATTAAGGCATCTGAAATTTGGTCTGCAACTTTATCTGGGTGTCCTTCGGAAACCGATTCGGAGGTAAATAAATAAGACATAAAATATTTTTTTAGGGTGTAAATGTAAGATAAAACTACCTTTCCATAAAACGGAATATCAGCTAATTTGCTTGCACTAATTCCCATGTAGTAAAAACAGGGCTGGAATTTTCTTTAAGGTAATATCTCCCAGTTTCCACTTGCTTACAGAGCGAGTGATGATCTTTTCTTGCGGGCCGGTAATGTCTCGGGCTACGCAAAGAAAAGTATTCTTCCCTGCCACACGTAGAATGTCTTCCAACAATTGCTCATTGCGATAGGGAGTATCCATAAAAATTTGCGTTTGATCTTTGACCCGCGACTCTTTTTCCAGATCACGAATGCGCTGTTGTCGTTCTTTCTTATCAATGGGCAAATACCCATGAAAAGCGAAGGATTGGCCATTCATTCCTGATGCCATCAAGGCTAAAAGGATAGATGAAGGCCCTACAAGAGGTCGGCAAGTCAGTCCGAACTGATGTGCCACATGTACAAATAGAGCACCGGGATCGGCAATGCCCGGACAACCGCTTTCAGATAAGATGCCTAAGGTTTTGCCTTCAAGCGCCCATTGAACATACTCAACACATGTATCAAAATCTGTTCTTTTGTCCAGTACATGGAAATCCAGTTCATCGATCACCAAGCCCAAGTTTAAGCTGCTGATAAATCTTCTTGCCGTTCTTAAATCTTCCACCAAAAAAACTTCCGTAGCCAAAATCGCTTTCCGAACCATGGTAGGAATGGTCTCCTCCTGCGTGTTTGGAGAGATAACATTCGGAATCAGATATATCTCGCCTTTTGTCATTCCTTTAAAAATTCAGATACGATTTCATAAAAGGCATCTGGCTTTTCAGCATGCAACCAATGTCCTGCTCCCGCAATGGTTTCTATTCTTGATTGTGTGAAAATGGAGTGAATCAAGTTAAAATCATTGTCTTTGATGTAATCAGAAGCGCCACCTCGAACAAATAACGTAGGTTGATCGAATTTTGCATTTTGGTTGAGGCCTTTTCCCACCTCTCCAATCTTATTGGCAATCGCATCCAAATTCATTTTCCAGGCAAACCCATTTTTGGTGCGGTCTAAATTCTTGAGCATAAATTGTCGAATGCCAAATTCCGGTATTTTTTCCGAAAGCAATTCATCTGCTTCTTTCCTTGAGCTGAGTTGATGGACAGGTACCGAATAAAATGCCTTGATAATATTATGGTGATGCACCTCATAAAATCTGGGAGCAATGTCTGCCACAATCAAGCGGCTCACTTTTTCATCATAGCGAGTGGCGAATTCCATGGCGGTTTTCCCCCCTAAGGAATGACCCAATAAGTCACATTTTTCGATGTGAAGATGGCTTAACAAAGCGTTTAAATCATCTGCCAGGGCCCCATAATTAAATTCATCGGTATGAAAAGACTGCCCATGATTCCGTTGATCTACTAAAATCACCTGATGGTGCTTTGAAAATTTCTTACCAAGGGTCATCCAATTGTCTAAGGAACCAAAAAGGCCGTGTAAAATAACCAATGGACTTCCTTCACCTAAAATTTTATGATGTAAAATGTTCATGATTGTAAGGCTTTTAAATAGAGTTGAATGGTATTTTCGAAACCCAAATAGAGGGCATCGCAAATCAGTGCATGCCCGATAGATACTTCTGCCAAAGCTGGGATTTCAGCTTTTAAATAAGGTAAATTATCTAGATCAAGGTCGTGGCCTGCATTGACACCAAGACCCAGTTCAATGGCCTTTTCGGCTGCTAGTCGGTAGGGAGCGATGGCCTGAGCCTTATCTTTTTGATAACCGCTCGCATAAGCTTCTGTGTAAAGTTCAATGCGATGGGCGCCACAAGCTTTTGCTCCTTCTATTTTATCTGTTTCTGGTGCTACAAATAAAGAAGTACGGATTCCCAAATCTGAAATTTCAGCAAGTAGGTCGCTGAGCATCTGCTGATGTTTCAGCGTATCCCAGCCAGCATTAGAGGTGAGCACATCGGGCGGATCGGGCACAAGTGTGGCTTGAGTGGGTCTTGTGTCTTTTAATATGCGCATAAAACGTGCATCGGGATAGCCCTCTATGTTAAATTCAGTGGTGACAACCTCCTGAAGGGCATACACGTCTTTTTCAGTAATGTGCCGTTCGTCAGGTCTGGGGTGAATGGTAATGCCCTGCGCCCCAAATTTTTCAGCATCTATGGCCATCTGCACAACATTTGGTCGATTACCGCCTCTTGCATTTCTTAAAGTGGCCAATTTGTTGATATTTACACTTAACCGCGTCATTCCCTTTTGCATTATAATTACCTAACTTTGCGTGCAAGTTAATGATTTCAAATTCTGAAAATAAGTTACCATGAGTCTTAGAGAAAAAATTGATGCGGATATCAAAAAAGCCATGATGGCCAAACAAAAAGAAGAACTGACTGCCTTACGAAGTATTAAAAGTATGATTTTGCTTGCTGCTACCGAAAAAGGTGGGAAAGAGGAAATGAGTGAAGAAGCGGAAATGAAAATTTTGGCCAAAGCTTTGAAGCAACGCAAAGACTCTGCGGATATTTATCAAGAACAAGGAAGGGAAGACCTTTATGAAAAGGAAATGCAAGAGGTAAGAATCATTGAAAAATACATGCCTGAGCAGTTATCTGAAGAGGATATCAAAATGGCTTTGCAAAAAATCATTGAAGAAGTGGGTGCCTCAGGCCCTCAGGATATGGGGAAAGTGATGGGGAAAGCCACCCAAGTACTGGCAGGAAAGGCTGATGGTAAAACCATCTCGACCCTGGTAAAACAATTGTTGACCCATTAGTTTGACAACCCTCGATATCATCCTTTTAATTCCACTTGCTTTTGGAGCTTATTTAGGCTTCAAAAAAGGTCTTTTGCTAGAGATTATAGCTGTTTTGGCTTTTGTCTTGGCCATTATTGGAGGCTTTAAATTGATGGAAGTAGGTGTCACTTTTTTATCAGCATACCTTGAGAATTACGGTCAACTACTCCCTTTCATTTCTTTTATCCTCCTCTTTTTGCTCATCATTTTATTGATCAATATGCTAGGTAAGGCCTTAAAAAAAGTGATTGACATGACGCTATTGGGGGGGGTAGATCGTTTTGCCGGGGCCGTTTTAGGCCTTTTGAAGTGGGGTCTGGGTATTAGTATTTTGCTTTGGCTTCTTTTTCACTTTGGCATACGGTTACCCGGTCAAGATGAAGCGCACGTTTTGTATCCCTTTTTGGTTGAGGTAGGTCCCAACTTAATTGACCGTTTGAGTTCTTTGCTGCCTTTTGCAAGCGAATTGATTGCCAACATGAAAGACTTAATTTCCGCTGCTTGATTCTGATCTACGACAACTTCGATTCTTTTACCTACAATCTGGCAGATTATTTTCAGCAGTTAGGTGTACGAACACAAGTATTACAAAATGATCAAGCACTTCCTAAAGACTGGGCTACAGCCTATTCAGGCATTGTGCTTTCCCCCGGTCCGGGAACACCCTTGGAGGCTGGACTTTTGATTCCTGTAATGACAAAGGTCCTTGGTAAATTACCCTTATTGGGAGTTTGTCTGGGCCACCAAGCCTTGGCACAACATTTCGGTGGAAAATTGGTAAGGGCCATTCGCCCCATGCATGGCAAACAGTCACTAATTCATACACAAGAGGGCATTCTCTTTACCGGTTTACCCAACAGCTTTCAGGTGGTGCGTTATCATTCATTGATTGTAAAGGACTTACCAAAACCCATCAAGGTGACCGCCAAAACCACGCTAGATGAGGTAATGGCCATAGAAATTCTAGAAAAGAAAGCCTGTGGTATTCAATTTCATCCAGAAGCCTTGCTGACAGAATATGGAATGGAAATGCTAAATAATTGGTTGAAGTTTTATAATATTGTCTAAATGCCTTTGCGTTTAAAACCCATCGTGCGTTAAAAAGGTTAAGAAGCTATGATCGCAGCAGACATCATTAATCACATGATTCCCCCCTTGAAATTAAAAGATACAGGCAAAAGAGCCTTGGTATGGATGGAGGAATTACGTGTACGACTATTGCCTGTAACCGATAAAGGTAGCTTTTTGGGCTTCCTCACCGAAGATGTTATTCTCGAAAGTAATGACAAGGCTCTTTCCATAGCAGATTACGATTTGGAAGGAAGAAATTGTTACGTACGCGAAAACAATCACATGTATGATGTGATTCGAGTAGCCTCCGAAAACGATCTTTCTACGGTAGCTGTATTGAACGATGCGGATGTATTTGTGGGGGTTATTGGCATGGAAGACACGGTAAAGGCTATTGCAAACCATTCTGCTCTTCAAGAAATTGGAGCCGTCATTGTTCTACAAATTCCATCCATCGACTTTTCATTGGCAGAAATCAGTAGAATCGTCGAAGGCGAAAACGCTCGAATCCTAAGTACCTCGGCTGCCAAAGATGATAAAGACCACTCTTTGCTTACCCTAACCCTGAAGTTAAATCAAACAGAGGTGTCTCATATCATTGCTACCTTGGAGCGCTTCGGCTATCGCATCATTGGTCGTTTTCAAGAAGAAGGCATCAAAACCAATGAGCAAGACCGATACAATATGCTCATGAAGTATCTCAATATTTAACCCACTGAAATGAAAATAGCAGTTCATGGCATGAGCACTGGACCGGAGGCACAAGCCTGCATTTCAGACATTCTATTGCTTTTAAACACCTATGCTTCTACAGCGCTTATTTCAAAAGCTTATCTAGGTGCGCTCAATGAAAAAGGCTTTTCTACAGGCAAGATGGAAACCTTTTCTAAGGGGGATGATCTTTCTGATTTTGATTTTATTTTGAGCCTAGGAGGAGACGGCACCATGCTAGACACCATACCCTACTCCAACCATTCGGAAGTACCCATAGTTGGTATTAATTTGGGCCGGTTAGGTTTTTTATCTACCACCCCAAGAGACCAAATTGAAGAGACCTTTCGCAGGTTATCAGAAAAAAAATATAAAATTGAATCTCGCTCTCTGATTCACGTGGAATCAAATCAAGGACTCTTTGAACCCTATAATTTCGGCCTAAATGAAATGACAATCGTCAAGAAAGAAACCTCTTCTATGATTGTTGTGCATGCTTTTGTCAATGGGGATTACCTCAATTCATACTGGGCTGATGGACTGATCGTATCAACCCCTACGGGTTCTACCGGTTATTCACTCAGCTGTGGAGGTCCTTTGGTTCATCCTGATATGAAGAACTTTATATTAACCCCTGTGAGCCCTCATAATTTGAATGTGCGCCCCATCATTCTTTCCGATCAATGTGAAATTACCTTTGAAATTGAAGGCCGTTCTCGCCAATTTATGGTATCGCTCGATTCTCGATCAGAAAGTATAGACGATTCTGTTGCCATTTCCGTTAGAAGAGAAACTTTTGAAGCAAAGCTTGTGAGTTTTCCGAATCGTACGTATTACGATACTTTGCGTGAAAAGCTAAACTGGGGCTTAGATGCCCGCAACTGACTTAACAATATTTAACTGACTTGAAGAAACGTAAACTTTTGAATTGCCCTAAATTGCTCAGATATCAGAAGGATATGCGCTTCAATAGATTCTGGATTGCTTGTATTTGGATATGCACCTTTGGCTTTTCGGGTTTTGCGCAAGAGTCGGAAATTGGCTTTGAAGTAGGCGGTTATAATTATGTTGGAGATGTAGTAAGAAAATTCGACATGGGGAACCACAACCTAGGAGGCCAAGTATTCATTCGACAACATATGGATGAAGCTTGGAGCTTTCGTATTTCAGCAGGACTGGGCCGTTTAACCGGGGCCGATGATGAAGCTTTTGACGTGTTTTCAGCAAATAGACGTGCCTCTTTTGAAGGGACATTATGGCAATCAGATTTTTTATTGGAGTATCATTTCTTGAATTACCGCAATGAAAAATTAAATCAGTATTGGAGTCCTTACGTCTTTTTCGGAGCAGGTGTTTATCGCTTTTCCGGTGAAGACCATGAGTTTAACAGCTACAATACCGGGCTCAATCTAAGGATTCCTGTTGGTGTGGGCATTAAGGTACAGCTTGACAGAAGGTGGGTTTTAGGTATTTCTACATCAGCCATCAAAACCAATAGCGATTTGATTGACAACGTTTCTGCCAACTCCCCCAACCTTAAAGATTTTCGAGGTGGCAACCCCAATGATGACGATTGGATGTTTTACACTTCCATTTCATTGAGCTATACGCTCTATAAAATCATTTGTCCTTATCCTTTCTTTTAATAAAAAATGAAGGCCCAGGGCTTGGTACAAAAATCCATTGGCTTTTTGTACCTTCGCGCTTGATTTTCGGAACATGAGCAGCATGAAAGATAAAATCAGCAAAGAAAAGCTACCCCAGCATATTGCAGTCATTATGGATGGCAATGGCCGCTGGGCAAAAAAACAAGGGGCTGCACGTGTGTTTGGACATAAAAGTGCCATTAAATCCGTAAGAGAAGTAACGGAAGGTTGTGCCGAGCTGGGTGTAGAATTTCTAACACTCTACGCCTTTTCTACGGAGAATTGGGCAAGACCGAAATATGAAATTACTGCCTTGATGGAGCTTTTGGTTTCTTCATTAACCTCGGAAATCAACACGTTGATGGACAATAATATTCGGCTTACCACCATTGGGGATACCCAAAGTTTGCCGAAACATTGCCGAAAAGAATTACGAGAGGCCATTCACTCAACGGCAAAAAACCGCGGCATGACGTTGGTTTTAGCTTTGAGTTATAGTGGCAAGTGGGATATTACGCAAGCCTGTCAGAAGATAGCGGAAGAAGTGGGCAAAGGAAAAATTGAAGCTGAGAACATAGACCAAGAAATGATAAGTGAATACTTGGTAACAGCAGGGATTCCTGATCCTGAGTTGTTAATAAGAACCAGTGGTGAACAAAGAATTAGTAATTTCTTATTATGGCAAATGGCCTACACAGAATTTTATATTACAGAAACCCTCTGGCCTGACTTTAGAAAAGAACATTTATATACTGCTATTATGAATTATCAGGAAAGAGAAAGAAGATTTGGAAAAATTAGCGAACAAATAAAGCGTTGAGCTGGAACATGAGGAAGCTATTATTTTTAGTGGGATTGTTGTGTTGTGTTTGGGTGAACGCTCAGGCGCAAGATGTAAGGTATGGGGTAAACGCAGGTGAAGGTGTTCAAATTGACTATACCAACCCTAAAGAATATGAAATTGCAGAGATTAACTTTACAGGGTTACGCGCACTGGAAGAAATTGCACTCATTTCTTTCTCAGGAATTCGTGTTGGTGACAAGATTCGTATTCCCGGCAGCGATATTTCAGATGCCATCAAAAAGCTGTGGAACCAAGGCATAATAGCCGATGTGCAGTTTTGGCTTACAAAGGTAGAAGGAAACCGGGCCTATTTAGAGGTAAAAATTACGGAGCGTCCCAAAGTAATGCGTTTTACAATTGAAGGCGTCAACGGAACGCAAGAAGCAGATCTGAAAGAAAAAATAGGTGTTATCGGTAAAGTTGCAAGCTCACCACTTATCAAGAACTCCGAAATTACAATCAGAAACTATTTTATAGAGAAGGGCTATCTCAATACAGAAGTTGTCACCGAGCAATTGATGGACTCAAGTTCTGTTAATGGTACGCAGTTGCTTTTTCGTGTGGATAAAAAGTCAAAAGTAAGAATCAACGAAATAAGCTTTGCAGGCAACGATTCTTTTGAAGACAGCCAACTCAAAAAAACCTTTAACAAAACCAATGAAAAGTCAAGATTCTGGTTGGTTTCACGTCTTTTTGAGCAAATCTTCAATACCAACCCCAAATCGATTCGAAGGTTTGCAGACTCAACAGTGGAGGTCACCAATCAAGATTTCAAAGATTTTATCAATCAGAATGTTAAGTTAAATATCCTTAAAGGTTCTAAATTTTTAGCCAAAGAGTTTGAGTTAGACAAAGATCAGCTCATTAATTTTTACAACTCGAAAGGATACAGAGACGCAGAAATTACAAAAGCTGAAATTGAGAAGCTGAACGATGAGTTCATCAATCTAAAATTAAAAGTTGATGAGGGCAATCAATATTATATCCGAAACATTGATTGGGTGGGTAATTTTAAATATACCGATGAGTTTTTAGACAATAAACTTGGCATCAAAAAGGGCGATATCTACGACCGTCAACGCATCGCGGAAAGAACTGAGTTTGATGGTCAGAGTGGAGATGATATTCAATCATTGTATCAAGATGACGGATATCTTTTCTTTCGTTTAAATGTAGTAGAAGTTCGTGCCGAGAACGATTCGATTGATTTAGAAATACGGATGTCTGAAGGGGAACAAGCCACCATTAAACGCATTATAATTCAGGGTAATGAGCGAACCAGCGACCACGTAGTGCTTCGTGAAATCCGAACACTGCCCGGACAAAAATACAGTAGAAAAGAACTCATTCGTACCGTAAGGGAGTTAGGGCAAATGGGATATTTCGATCCGGAACAAGTAAGTCCGCAGCCCATTCCAAATATTCAAGATGGTACGGTAGATATTATTTTCAATCTTGTCGAAAAATCGTCCGATCAAATACAGCTCTCCGGAGGGTTTGGTGGCCCTTTTGGGTTTGTAGGAACCGTGGGCCTCACTTTGAACAACTTCTCTATTCGGAATTTCACCCATTTTGACAAATGGCGTCCTTACCCAAGCGGAGATGGTCAGCGTTTTAATGTGCAAGTACAATCGAATGGTAGAAGATTTCAGAACTACAACATTTCCTTTACAGAGCCTTGGTTGGGCGGAAGAAAGCCTAACAATTTTACGATTGGTTTCAACCGTACGGTGAATAGAACCATTGATTTCTTCAATGGAAATGAACTCTTAGGGTTCTTAAAGTCAACCGGTGTAACCGTTGGCTTAGGTAGGCGTTTGAAATGGCCGGATGATTATTTCCAGATACAAAATAGCTTACGCTTCCAGATATATGATGTTTTCAACTTTGGAAACACTTTAGGATTTGCAAGCGGGCGCTCCAACGCTTTTACCTTCAATACCTCCATCTCTAGAAGTAATATCGACAACCCTACCTTCCCTAGATATGGTTCACAATTTACCTTGGCCATCAATGCCACTCCGCCATGGTCATTATTGAATCCTAGCAGATATGAAGGAGATATTACCGATCAGGAAAGGTATAAATTTGTGGAATACCACAAATGGATGATGGATCTATCGTTTTTCATTCCACTTAACTCTAAGTTTGTCATTAACGCCAGAGCGCACATGGGCTTCATTGGTTCCTATTCAAATCGTACAGATACGGGGCCTTTTGAGCGTTTCTTCTTAGGTGGAAATGGATTGAATGGAGCCCAAAACTTCATTATCGGTCAAGAAATCATTGCCTTGAGAGGGTATGAAGATAATAGCATTGTGCCGGTAGATAGAACAACCGGTTTCCGAGGTGGTACGATCTTCAACAAATTGGTGGCGGAAGTTCGATACCCCATTTCTACCAAACCCACCTCCACAATTTATCTATTGGCATTTGGAGAGGCCGGAAATGCATGGAATAGTACGGCGGATTTTGTTACGCGCGACTTGTTTCGTTCGGCAGGCCTTGGTGCCCGAATATTCCTACCCGCCTTTGGATTATTGGGTATAGATTGGGCTTATGGCTTCGACGAGGATAATACTTTAGATCGTCCCATCGTTGGAGGTTCGCAAATACACTTTAGTATTGGGCAGCAAATCAGATAGTTATGCACAAATTAATTTCTGGCTTCGTATTCTTAGTGGTTTTGTCTAATTTTGCCTCAGCTCAAGTAAACGGCTTTGGGCAAAAAATTGGACATATTGACTCAGAATACATTCTAAGCCAACTTCCTGATTATCAAGAGAAAAAAAAAGAACTTGAAACCTTGGCTAAATCTTACGACAAAGAGGTACGGAGTTTGTACGATGAAGCAGCAAAGATGGAAGCCAAACTCAAAGCAGAAGAAGTATTGCTGACCCCTGCGATGATTGAGCAGAGAAAAGAAGAAATTGCTGACAAGCAGGAACAAGCCCTGCAAAAAAATACAGAAATCTTTGGGTACGAAGGTTTGTATTATAAAAAAGTTGATGAATTGATGACACCTCTTAGAAGCAAGTTAAACCTTGCAGTAGAGGTAATTGTTAAAAAAAATGGTTTGGACTATATGTTCGATAAAGCTGCTGATGTAGGCATACTTTACAGTAACCCGGTTCATGACTATACTGAGTTCGTATTAGAAGAGCTTGGCGTTCAAGAAAACAAAAGAAAAAACGAAGATTAAATTAATGATTATGATACGCAAAATGTTTATGGTAACAGCCCTAGTCATGATGGTAGGCCTGTTAAATGCACAAGAGTTTAAAATCGGCTATACCAATATCGATTTTATCGTTTTCAACATGCCTGAAATGGA
Source organism: Roseivirga sp. (assembly GCA_018402485.1). GTDB lineage: Bacteria > Bacteroidota > Bacteroidia > Cytophagales > Cyclobacteriaceae > Roseivirga. The sequence continues at coordinate 546,080 of JAGYIY010000001.1, forward strand.
AGGTATAAGTTCCGAATTGAGTACTTATAGGAAGCAGTTGATGAATCAAGTTCAGACGAAAGAAAATGCACTCCGTTCTAAAATGGAACAATTTCAAACCATGGCGCAAGAACCAAACGCCAGTCGCGAAGCTTTGGAGAAAATGAACAAGGAAATTGTTGACATGCGCGCAGGTTATGAGAAATTTACTGGCGAGGCAGAGCAAGCTTATAATGCCAAAGAAGCAGAAAAGATGAACCCGATTTATCAAAAAGTACAGGATGCCATCGAAGCTGTCCGTGTAGAAGGTGGATTTGCCATGGTGATCAATTCACAAATTGGTGGTTCAGGTGGTATTGTTTTAGCCGCTGATGAAAGTCTGAATATGACAGAGCAAATCTTTACTAAACTAAATGTACCAATGCCTGAAGCTAGGCCACAAAACCCTGCAATGGAAGGTGCCTCTAGCGGAGATGGTGGCGGAGAATAATTTCTCAGCGAAAAAATAACTTCATCACAGAGGCTGTTTTAAAGTGTTACAAGCACATTTTAAAACAGCCTCTTTATCTTTACCGCCATGATCTTCCCTCCCCCTCTTCAACCCGGCGATTACATCACCACCGTTGCCACAGCCAAGAGACTCCCTAATGACCTACAAGAAGCGAAGGAGATTCTACATTCATGGCAGTTAAATGTTAACATTCATCCCAATACCTTTTTAACCTCCGGCTATTTTGCGGGTACTGATGCTGAAAGATTGCAGGCATTTCAGGAAATACTAGACGACCCGAAAACTAAGGCCATTCTTTTTGCGCGAGGCGGACATGGAACTACAAGAATCATTGATCAAATCGACTGGACAGCTTTTCTACAAAATCCCAAATGGCTTATTGGCTTTAGTGACCTGACCGCTGTTTTACTTCAATTGAATCGATTGAACATTGCTGCCATTCATGGAGCCATGGCTTTTACCTTACCGTGGCATAGATCCAGTCAACAGTCCTTAAAAGCATTGCTATTTGGAAGCAAACGTTCCCATTTTCAAATAGAAGCCAGTGCTTTGAATCAGAATGGCTTGGTAGCAGGTAGAATAACCGGTGGCAACCTGAGCCTCATCTTGGCATCTATCGGTACCCAACAGGAAATTCAAGCAGATGGCCAAATATTATTGATAGAAGAGGTTGGAGAAGCTACCTATAGCATCGACCGTATGCTGAATCAACTGAAACGAATGGGTAAACTTAGCCATATTGCTGGTGTTTTAGTTGGGAATATCAGTCAAGGAAGTGAAGAGGAGGATAGCTTCGGTACACCGGCATTGGAGGTCATTCACTCATACTTTCAACCCATGGGTATTCCTATGGCCTTTGGTTTACCGATAGGCCATGAAAAAGAAAACCAAGCCATCATTCTGAATGTACCATGTGTTGTTAACATTTCTTCAATAGCAGTAGAAATCAACTATCAGGTCTAAGTAGACTTTGTAAATCGATCGTACAGTGCGCAACAACAGATAAGCATCATCGAACTAAATTAAAAACCCTGCCAGCAAGCCGACCAAAATGATAAAGGGGGGCGGAACTTTACTATAAGTAAGTAGCAAAAAAGTACCTATGATGACGCTCACATTGACAACGGTATTATCAATGGGTTCAAAGAGTAAAAAAGCTGCTGCAGACACCATTCCTGCACTTGCTGCGTGCACCCCTTCCAAAGAAGCACGAACAATACGATACCGCTTAAGACTATCCCAAAATCGGATAACGAAGAAGATAAGAAAGGTGCCTGGTAAAAAAATACCACATGCTGCGACAAATCCGCCTAAAATCTGACCGCCTAAACCAAGCTCCCGGGTAGACAATGCACCTACAAAAGAACTTACTGAAAAGGTAGGGCCCGGAACGGCTTGTACCATGGCCAATCCAGAAAGAAACTCTTCTGTACTCAAGTACCCCTTAAACTGAACAAACTCCTTATTCAAAAAAGGAATCAATACCTGACCGCCACCAAATATCAAACTTCCATTACGATAAAAATTCTCAAATAATAGAACAAATGCATTTTGAGTAGCTACACCTACCAGAGCAGCCACCACCAAAACCAACCCCCACAACGTAAAATTACCCCAACGAATCTTTAGTTTTTCTTTCTCTTCGATGGCGTGTTTCTTGTATTTAAAGGCTGTTAAAGCCCCCGCAAATAACAACACAATGGGCATAGCTGCCGGCTTGGTAATGGTATAAGTTACTATGGCCGATAGTGCCATTAGAGCCCCAGCGGTTCGTGTATTGATTACCCTTACGGCAATCATATAGGCTCCATAGGCAATGAACCCAACGGCCATGGGCTGAATAAATCGTGTAAATGCCAGGTCTAGATTTGTTGTCTGATAGTTATTCACCAAAATGGCAGCAGTCGTCATAATGGTAACCGCCGGTAACATCCAAACCAACAAAGTGAGATAGGCCAACTTAGCCTTACCGATTTTAAAGCCAATGGCCGTGATGGTCTGCGTTGAAGTAGGCCCGGGTAAAATTTGACATAGCGCATATAATTCCAAGAGCTCTTCCTCTGAAAGATATCCTCTTTTATCCACCATGATTTTTAAAATCATAGCTAAATGGGCCTGAGGGCCACCAAAAGCACTGATGGCCAGGACAAAAACATCGCGTAAGAATATGAAATATCGAATGCGCTGTACCGCCATTCGTCCTTAGTTTTTCTTCAATCCAATTTCAGCCAATCGCTCCTCTAAAAACTGCCCTGCCGTGATGTCTGTGTATTGCTTTGGGTGCTCCTCATCAATACACTCCGGCAAGCATGTCAAATCCATATCGGAGCGAGGGTGCATAAAAAAAGGAATGGAGTACCTAGATGACCCCATCTTCTCTTTAGGCGGATTCACGACACGGTGGATGGTGGATTTCAACCGATTGTTTGTCAATCGGGCCAACATGTCTCCAACATTCACAACAATTTGGTCGGGAAGTGCTGTGATAGGTATCCAATGACCATCTCTTCTTAAAACTTGCAAGCCATCAGCACTCGCCCCCATGAGCAAGGTAATGAGATTGATGTCACCGTGCTCTGCCGCTCGTACTGCATCGGCAGGAACTTCGTGGGGGTTCTCTATGGGGAAATAATGTATAGGTCGTAAAATACTGTTTCCATTATGTACCTTGTCTTCAAAATAGCCTTCATCTAACTCTAAATGCAACGCAATGGCTTGGAGCATTTTCTTACCGGTTTCCTCCAATGTTTTATAGACTGAAAGCGCAACCTTTTTCATTTCAGGCACCTCCTCTGGCCATACATTTTCAGGATACTCGTGGCGTATCGGGTCGTGATCTGTGACCTGCTGCCCCACGTGATAAAATTCCTTTAAATCACCTACACTTCTACCTTTCGCATGCTCTTTCCCTTTGCCAATATACCCCCTTTGGCCTGCCAGCTCGGGAATCTCATACTTTTTTTTAATGGCTTCGGGTAGTGCAAAAAAAGCTTGAATGGCCTCATACAAACTTGTGGTCATCTCATCTGTTAAACCATGGTTTTTAATGGCCACAAACCCAATGTTCTGATAAGCATCACCTAATGCTTTAACAAAATTCTTTCTGGACTCCTCATTTGCTGAGGTAAAATCTGACAAGTCGAGGGATGGTATCTCTTGATAAAGCATAGCTAAGCGTTTAAGGTAACAGTCGCATAAAAGTAAGAAGAATCGGTCAATTTATGTCTAAGAGATGTTTTTGAGTATTTCGAGCGACTTAATTTCTCGCAAGGTATCCGTATGAATTTGATAAAACTTCAAAATATGTTCAAGCAAATCTTTTTTGAAAGCGTATTTCACCGGAATGGTAGCCCCGAGCGGTTCGGCCATTAATCGATCCAGAACATCTTGTTCTTTTGTGCGAAGGCTGAAATGAATACCAGACTCTTGTAACTGGTGCAAAAGGTCTGAACCATCGGCAGGACCAAAACCCAAAAATGAAGTGGCTTTAAGCAGTATCTGCAAATGAAAATTTCCCACCGGACCCACTTGATGATCTAGTTGTATAAAACCATCTTTTATCAAATGAAATAAGCCTAAATTTTCAGCCTCATCACGCAGTACCTTTCCAAATATTTCCGTCATAAATAAGGCAATGGCACGTTTTACCGGATCAAAAGGTATTTGTTGGTAGGCATACTTTAGCTTGGCCTCAGCAATGCGATGAAGATCGCGCTGCGGCTTATAATATACCACCATGTCTAGTAAAGTCAGGGGTTGAAAGAGAGCAGTCTTACCTTGAGATTTACTACTTCGTACCCCGTTCACCACATAGGATTGCATTCCAAATACCGAGGTAAAAACATTAACAATTAAAGAGCTTTCCTTGTACTTCAAGCTGCCTAAAACAATTCCTTCGGTGTGGTGTAACATCAGATGACAACGATTTGAGTAACCAATGTTTCGGTGCCATCAACATTCGAACTAAATAGCAAATAAACCCCTGTCGATACACGACTTCCATTTATATCGCGCTGATTCCACGTAGCCGTACCGCCATTGGCTTGTAAAGTTATCACAAGCTTTCCCGACACATCGGTAATCTTCAATGTTGCATTGTTCACAAGCCCTTCAATCACCACATTCCCACGAAATCGTGGACGTACAGGATTGGGATAAACCTTAACATTTTGATGCGTTTCACCGCCTAATGTGGCATCCGATCGAAAGGAAACCATTCCTTTCTCAGTAGTGACAAAAAGTTCGCCCGTAGATTCTTGTAAGCCTAAAGATAAAATGCGATTAGAGGGTAAAGGACTGTTTTCTGTTGTAAAATGAAATATCAATTCTTCTCCTGTTTCACTGAACAACCAAAGGCCATTTTGTTTGCTGCCTAACCATTTTCGATTGGCAGGGTCGATGGCGATGGCCGTAACACTCTCATTCTGAAGTAACAACCGACTCTCAAAAATGGGAATGGATGCCGTAATGGAAGCCCCTTCTAAAATACGATTGGGGTGAGACAAAAAGGCCACTCCAGAAGCCATGCCTATCCACACCTGCCCTTGCCGATCGGTCGCCAAGGCTTGTACTTTTCTACCAGGTAAACCACCTTGACCTCCATTCATATTCAAATACCTTTCTCTACCGGAGGCTTCATGATAGACCAAAATACCCCCACCCGCAGCAACATCTACCGAAAACCATTTGTCACCATTGGGGGCAATAAATACATCGTTTAAAAATCGACTGACCGGATGACTCAACTGATGTCTTTCCCAACTGCGACCTACCTGATCAAAAGAATAAACAGATTGAGAGCGATCATAGAAAGTGACCCAAAGCTGGTCATTTTGAAGCGCCATTCCGCTCAACTGAAAACTATTATTGGCGTTAGGAGCAGGTGCATTTCCTCCCAACTGCATTAAAGAAATGATGCCTTCCGAAGTCTTTTCAAATAAGCCCAAATCAAAAGAACCTATGTAAAACCCATTCCTCGCAGAACCCTTGTTTACAACCCTTGTTACCCGAGAAAGCGTACGGCCTTGAAAATCTAAAGACATAGGTTGCCAGGTTCTGTCCTCTTGCAGAAAAAATGAAAGTACCGCTTCTTCACTCAAATGATTCAAACTATCGAAGGTATGTTTTACCCAAAAACTACCTGAAGGTAAGCTTTGCTGGTGAAACATAGTGGGTATAGACGGACCAGAAGGTAGCCATTGTTGCCTCACTTGATTTTGCATAAAATTAAACTGCAATAGTCCCTGTTGCTCAGTGCCAATGAAATGAAAAGCCTGAGTTGCCAAAAATGTACGGAAATTTTGATCCTGCATGGATGAGGTGAATAATGAAAAGTCATCTTTTAACAATCTTACCTCATGGGGTAGCACCAAATAACCGGGTTCTTGATCCGACCCTTGGGTAAAATTGCGTACATCCTCATTAAAATGAACTTGAAATTTCCATTCATTATCGGAACCGATCCTAAAAATATCCCCATCGCTAGCAGCCCACAATTGCCCTTCTGAAAGGGTAATATGTTGGAAAGAAATGCCTACCAACTGTCGCTGCCAATTGTTAAAATCTTGTAAGTTTAGCGAAGCCCTGGTAGGGGCCGATAGTATTCCGCTCGAGGTTGCCAGATAGAGAACATCCTCATTGAATTGTAATCCGTACACTGCCAGCGGACTGCCTCCTTCACCCAAGTTTTGAAAAACCGATACAATTTCTTCAAGAACAGGGTCATAAACTACCACACCTAAATCACTGCCAAGGTACACCCTACCATCATAGAACTGTATGTCGTGAAAAGTTTTGCTCTGATTGGTTTGAAAATTGAGTACATCTGAGATGTTCTTAACACGTTCCTCGGTAATCCAATCCATACTACCATCTCGATAAGCCACCCATAAACTACCTGTTGCCTCATGAAAAGCCATCGCACCAATGTCAACCCCATTCAGGTCGTTGTTTTTATCGATGCGCTGAAGGCGGCTCTCCTCTAAGTCGATTTTTAAAATACCGTTTTCTCCAGCAGCATAAACCACCTGACCGTTGCCCTCTGCAATGTGATTGATGGAATGATAACTAAAATGTGTTTGCCATTGCAATACAGGTGGTGGGCTTTGAGCTTCTAAAAAATGTGAGCAAGCCAAGAATAAAAACAACCATCTACCCATTATCAGTATTTGGTTTTTCTTTTCTTCTGGCCTTTTCCCTTTGTCCCTCATAAAAGTACTTACGACTTCTGGCTTGGTAAATATCCTGTTCCCCTAATTCAACAGTCTGCTCACTGTCGGTAGTTTTAAAAGAAAACGATGCGAGACCTCCACTTATGGTACAAATGGCATGCAGCTTTGTCACGAATTCAGCAATGGCCAAAAGGTAGGGCATGGGGCCAAAAGGCTCCCCGTTGGCATCCATGTCGAGTCCGGCTACGACCACACGCTTGCCACTGTTGGCCAGTTTGCGACAAACCTCTACCAATTCTTGATCAAAAAACTGAGCTTCGTCGATCCCAATCACATCGCTATCTCCTGCCAAAAATAAAATATCGGAAGCAAATTCAACCGGCGTGGATCGAATGCTGTTATGGTTATGGCTAACTACCTCCGATTCATGGTAGCGCTTGTCGATGGTGGGTTTAAAAATTTCAACTTGCTGCTTGGCGATGGTCGCCCTGCGCAATCTGCGGATAAGTTCCTCTGTTTTGCCCGAAAACATACAACCACAAATCACTTCAATTGTGCCGGAAGCTTCGGAGCGCAGCATATGGTTTTGTGGTTCGATAAACATACTAATCGTTGTAAGTGATGTGTGGAAATTTATTTGGCTGAGCAACGCTTATTTCTAGGTCTCCCAAAAGGTTGTTTTGACAAGCCAATCTTTCATTTGCTTTCAATTTACCTAAATCTTTGAATTTTTGTTCGGCAGCAGTAGGTGGATTAAAACTCTCCATACCTTTATGTACAATCATTTTACAAGTTGTACACTTGCCTTTTGCACCGCATGCAAACATCCAATCAATCTGGTTAGAATGAATAATATGTAAGATCGTTTGGGAGCTATCTTCAGTAGAAATGGATTTATAGTTAAGATTTCGAATTACAATTTTAGCCATATTTCTTAATTTCACTCATGGAGTTGTAAAGGTCTTACCTCTTCAACGATTTAGAACGTATCTGAAATAGCAATACTATGATTTACCACCTCAATACAACTGCCGTACCCACCCTCAGTAAGCAAATGAGTCGGTCGTTGTGCGAAAAGTCTTTTCAAAATTATGCAAAAATTGATGGCGAACAGCTCATTTCGCTCACCAATTCACGACAAGTTAATTCGTTTATCATACGTTCGCTTTTCAGCCAGTGGAAAAAAGAGGTAGAAAGGTTGGAAAGTCCGTATTTTGATTTCAAACATGAAAAAGTAAAAGCTGCTGTAAAGCAGTTTATGAATGTGTTGTCTAACCACATCAGCATTGACAAGGAGCATTTAGAACCGCTGCTGGAGCTTGCCATTTCCGATACCATTCTCATCACCTTTGCACCAAAATACTTCCTCACCAACTTGATGGATCGGATGGAAAAACCGCAGGATTTCAAACAACAGTTCAAGTACATTAAAACCCATCGAGCATTTTTTCAACAGGTAGTCGATCATCTGGGAGACTTTGATACCAAGGCCAGTGTTTTGAATGAGTTTGATTCACTCAACAAAGATCTCCTTGAAGAAACAGATGTCCAGCCCTTTATGCAAAAGCTTGACGCTGAAAGCTTATTAGAGGAATTATTTACTGTAGAGGAAGAGAAAAAACAAGAAGAAACGACTCCGACTTCTGAACCTAAAGAGACCCCATCTCCAAAGGCTGAACCTCAACCCAATCAAGGTGCAAAGGCCGAACGCAAAGCCACCTTAAACGATACTTTTGAAACCATAAGAACAGGACAGACCTTGGCAGAAAAGTTAAAACACAAGATATCTCCCTCCATTGAAGCCTCTCTGACGCTCAATGAAAAATTCATGTTTCAAAACGTATTATTTCATGGCGATGGTGCTAAAATGAGAGCAGCTTTTCAAGAAATCGATTCAGCAGAAAGTTTAGACAAAGCTTTGGAAAAAGCCAACACCTACAATCAGGGCTGGGACATGGACAGTGAAGAAGTAGAGGCCTTTATGGAAGTTTTGGCAAGAAAATTTTAATTACGCATCAGCACTTCGGCCCGATGCATATCTATTTTTAACAGTACGAATAACATCACTGTAAAAGACCAGAAAGAAGAACCTCCATAGCTAAAAAAAGGCAAAGGAATACCCACTACCGGAAAAAGACCCATGGTCATGGCAATGTTGATGGTAAAGTGAAAAAAAATAATTCCTGCCACAGCATAGCCAAAAAACCGTGCAAATGGAGATTTTTGTCTTTCTGCTATAAATGACAAACGAGAAACCAATACAATAAATAAGGCAATTACAAAGGCAGAGCCTAACCAGCCATGTTCCTCGGCCAAGGTGCTGAATATAAAGTCTGTACTTTGCTCCGGCACATAACCAAACTTAGTTTGTGTACCTTCCAAAAATCCCTTCCCTGAAAAACCACCTGATCCAATGGCGATTTTTGACTGTTCAAGGTTCCAACCCTCTGCCTGTGGATCGACCAGATCGGGTTTAAAAATGGCTTCTATCCGGCTGCGCTGATAATTTTTGAGTACATTATTTAACAAATAATCCGTGGCAAATACGAAGGAAGTAATGAAGATAAAAACAACCAATGTACCCAATATTTTATTCCATTTTTTCTCTTGAATCAAAATGAATAAAACAAAGAGAACCCCTAAGCCTATAAAAATAAAAAGGTTTTCGACCAATAAAGTAAGAATGAATAATACCACTATACTGATGCCAACAATTAAGTAAATGGCCGGAAACCCTTCGCGATACAACGGAATGAGTAAAGCCAAAAAGATCATGGCTGAGCCTGTATCTGGTTGCAACATTATCAAGGCAATGGGTGCAGCAAGGATCAATAAAACCTTGAATTGTACATTGAGCTGCGTTAGTTTCAATCCGCTTGTATTGAGGTATCGTGCCAAAAACAAAGCGGTAACAAATTTTGTAAATTCTGCAGGCTGTAATCTAAAGGCTCCTATTTCAAACCACGCTTTCGCCCCATTGACTTCACGCCCAAAAAGTAATACGCCAATGAGCAACAGTAGAAATATGCCGTAAAAAAGAGGGGAAAAGGACTCATAGATTCGAAAATCCAATAATAAAATAATTAAAATCAACACAAAGCCTGTGCCTATCCAAAGTAACTGCTTGCCAGAATTAATCGATAAATCAAAGATATCGGGGTTTTGTACAGGGTCATAAACAGATGCATAAATATTAAACCAGCCCAAGATGGTAAGTAGCAGGTAAATAAAAATAACCAGCCAGTCAATATTCGCAAAGTAATTTCCCTCTCTACTCAATTTTCAACTGCCTCTAAATATCTTTGTTCCAAAACATAATTCTCTTTGTCGAACCAGCCTTTTTTGTTAATAAATCCACGGATGTGCTTTTCGATGATTAGGCTAGCTGTAATACCGGCAGCCAGGCCACCCCATCCGGCATTTTCAACATAAACCGCCACTGCTATTTGTGGGTTTTCACGAGGGGCATAAGCCATAAAAACGGAATGATCTAAGGTTTCATCTTTTAACCCATTTTCGGCTGTACCTGTTTTTCCAACCATTTCGATGTCGGGTATAACGGCGAGATTTGCTGTTCTTTTTACTGCTCTGCTCATGCCTTCAATAATGGCTGGGTAGTAATCCGTTCCTTTACCTGTTTCATGTTTCTCAAATTCCAAAGGAGTATATTCCCCTTTGGCTTCTATCCCTTTTACCAAATGAGGGGTGATATAATGGCCTTCGTTGGCAATGATTGCTGCCAAATTCGCCACTTGAAGTGGTGTTACCAACATTTCTCCTTGCCCTATTGAAAGTGAATAAATGGTACTGTAAGCCCAGCGCAATTCACCATGCATTTTGTCATAAGTTTCAACATCTGGAACTTTTCCAGCCACTTCGCCAGGTATGTCCAAGCCTAGCCTACTTCCAAAACCAAATTTCCTCACCGCTTCGGCCCATTTTTCCATACCTAATCTACTGTCTTTAAAATAGTTGGCAGATTCCTTTTGGTTAATCACCCTGCGCATCACCTCATAGAAGTAATTATTAGAAGAAAATTCAAGTCCTTTGGCTACATCGTATATACCAAGGTCGGCATGATCTCCCATGTAATATTTATTTACATTCACCTTTTCGTAAGGACCAATCACCTGTTCATCTAAAGCAATGAGTGCTTGTACAGTCTTAAAAATTGACCCAGGAGGATAAGTAGCCATAATGGCTCGATTAAAAAGCGGCGAAAGCGTGTCTTTCTCTATTTCCTTAAAGTTTTTACCAAAGTACTTACCCGACAATTCATTGGGATTGTAAGATGGTGAGGAAGCCATAACGAGTATTTCGCCGGTACTAGGTTCAATGGCCACCACACTCCCTCTTTTTCCTTTGAGCAACTTTTCGGCATAGGCCTGTAAGTCCATGTCGATTGTAGTAATCAAGTTTTTACCTGCTACAGAGGCTGTATCTAATTCGCCATTTTTAAAAGAGCCCTTGGCAATACCATTGACATTAACCATTCTAAAACTCTTACCTCGTTCTCCTCTTAACACTTCTTCGTACTGTTCCTCCAAACCAGTAATTCCAATAAAATCACCCGAGCGATAATACCCTGAACTGTCTCTATCCAACTGTCTCTGACTGACTTCTCCAATGTAGCCTAACTGATGTGCCAACATGGGCTGGGTGTACCTTCGGACAGTACGGGGATTAGCAAATAATCCTTTAAACTGATAAAGGTGGTCTTGAATTGAGGCATATTCTCGATGAGAAATTTTCTTCAATAAAGGAGAAGGTTTAACGGATGAATATTCACGAGCTTCCTTTAGGTTTTCAAGGAATGTGGCTTCATCGATTCTGAACAATTCACAAAAAGCGGCCGTATCTTCAACATAAAAGTCTCTGGGCACCACCATAATGTCATAAATCGGTTCATTGTGTACAATCAATTCTTTGTTACGGTCGTAGATCAAACCACGAAATGGGTATTCAATGATGGTTTGAATGATGTTGCGCTCCGCTTTGAGCCGATAGGTACTGTCGGTAACCTGTAAAGCAAAAAGCCTCACCAGAAATACTAGTCCTGTAAGTATAAACAACCCTTGAATGACCAACCTTCTGTGTTCCAACATAACCTACCTTCTTTTGGGATAGAAAAGATACTGTGCAATGATGATAAATGCTAATGTTATAACGGTAGAAACCAACGCCTTGGTTATGGTTTGCCAAAACAAATCTCCGCTCCCAGCTTCGACAAAGAACACGATGCAGCAATAAGAAAAAACCAATGGAAGTGAATAGCCCATAAACCAACCCAGGCCATAGTTACCCAAAACCATCAAATCGTTTACTTCATAACCACTCCGAGGAACATTTGCGCTAAGCCAAAAAGGTCGCACGAACATAAGAAATACCAAGGAAGCAGCGTGAATACCCAGGGTTTGGTAAAATAAGTCTATGACCAAGCCAATGAGTAAGGCTAAAAACATAGCTCCCAAATGGTTTGTCTCTTTGGGTAAGGAAAGCATAAATAACAAATAAACAAAGGCAAAACCTATATTGAAAAAGGCAAAATTTCTGAAGAGGAGTATCTGTAGACTCACTAAAATTAATCCGCTCACTATGCTGGCAATCAAACTCCTATTCATAAAGCAGTGGGTTTGTCGAAATGAGGGAATCTTGCTCTGCTTTAGTGTTATTTTTGATGGCATACACATAAGATAAGCTTCCAAAATCTACACTCAAGGCAATATCGATATTTAAATAGGTATTGTTGGCATCAGGCGAGCTACTCAATACGGTACCAATCATGATGTTTTTGGGATACACTGCGTTAAAACTAGATGTCACAATCGTATCACCAACTTCAATGGCTATATCTGTTGTAATGTATTGTAAACGTGCTTTTTTGGGATTGCTTCCCTCCCATGCTACCGTGCCCATACGAGAAGAGGGTAAGTGCTTAGCCGATATTGGGTTCCTTGTATTCAGCAGAGAAATGCATTGCGCAAAGTTTTCTGACACTGCACGTACTTTGCCTACGACTCCGGAAGCATTGATCACGCCCATGCCTGGTTCAATGCCTGCGGCACTTCCCCTATTGATCGTAAAAAAGTTATTGACATTACGAATACCATTCATTACAACCTCCGCCTTTAGGTACTTGTACATCATGCTATCGGTAGTGTCTGTTTGAAACAGATAAGTATCCATACTATCCTCTGGCACATTAACGGACGTAGAAAGCAGCTCTCTCAGGCGTGCATTTTCAGCAGCCAAAGATTCATTGACTGACTGTAACCGAAAAAAGCCCGAAACATTTTTGGCTGTTTCATTGATACTGCCAACAATACTTGAGGAAGAGGCTGCAAAGGCACTGCGTTGGTAATCGTTGTTTTGTACAATCAACCACACACAAAACAGTTCAATGATAACAAAAATGAGAAAGGCTCTGAATCTATATAAGAATGACAGTAGCTTACCCATTATCTACAATTATGACATCAAAACAGCACGATACTGATTCAGGTTTTTCAGCGTTTCTCCCGTACCGCGAACCACAGCTCTTAACGGATCGTCAGCAATATGAATTGGCAGTTTCGTCTTCAAAGCCAATCGTTTGTCTAAGCCTTTAAGCATAGCGCCTCCACCGGTAAGGTGAATCCCTCTATCATAAATATCGGCAGATAATTCGGGGGGCGAAATCTCCAGGGCTTTGAGCACAGCTTCTTCAATCTTAGAAACTGATTTGTCTAAAGCAAAAGCAATTTCCGAATAAGAGATTTTTATGACCTTGGGTATACCTGTCATTAAATCCCGTCCCCTTATTTCATAATCCTCAGGACCATCTTCTAGTTCTGTCAAAGCTGAGCCAATGGCAATTTTCACTTTTTCTGCTGAGCGCTCACCAATCAGAAGATTGTGTTGTCTGCGCATGTAGTCTAAAATATCTTTGGTAAAAGTGTCACCTGCTACACGAATAGACTGATCGCAAACAATACCGCTTAACGCTATGACTGCAATTTCGGTTGTACCACCCCCAATGTCAACAATCATTGACCCCATGGGTTCGTCTATCTTAATACCTGTTCCAATGGCTGCTGCAATAGGTTCATAGATCATATATACTTCTTTGGCATTGGCATGCTCTGCTGAATCGCGTACTGCACGTTTTTCCACTTCGGTAATGCCCGATGGAATACAAATGACCATGCGATGTGATGAAGGCAAAAAGCTTCTCTTTTTGAGGTCAATCATTTTGATCATCCCTTTGATCATCATTTCGGCGGCTTCAAAATCTGCAATCACGCCATCTTTCAATGGCCTAATGGTTTTGATGTTATCATGCGTTTTTTCGTGCATGTTCATGGCTTCTTTGCCAATGGCCAACACCTTATTGGTATTCTTATCAATGGCAATGATGGATGGTTCATCAACCACAATTTTATCTCTATGGATTATCAGCGTATTGGCTGTTCCCAGGTCTATGGCAATGTCGCTTGTGAGGAAATCAAAAAAACCCATTTCTGTCTTGTATTTATTTCAATGTAAATAATTCAGCTAATGTAGTGATTCAACAAAAGCCAGCCTAATATTTTTAATGTTTGAAATGACGTGTCCCTGTAAAAACCATGGACATGTTATGTTCATCGCAGTATTTTATGGAAAGCTCATCTTTGATGGAACCGCCTGGCTGAATAACGGCTCGAATTCCTTCTCCATGGGCTATTTCTACACAATCCGGAAAAGGGAAAAAAGCATCAGAGGCCATAACCGCTCCATTCAGATCAAACCCAAAACTTTTGGCCTTGGTTATGGCTTGATTGAGTGCATCTACACGAGAGGTTTGCCCCACTCCACTGGCCAAGAGTTGACCATTTTTGGCCAATACAATGGTGTTCGACTTGGTATGCTTACACACTTTAGAAGCAAAAACCAATGCCTGTTTATCTTCTGATGTAATTCCTTTTTCAGTGACTAATTTAAAATTTTCAGCCTCATCCGTCAACAGATCTCTGTCTTGAACAATCACACCATTCAATAAACTCTTATACTGTTTTGTGGTTTTTAAGCTTTCCTTTTTAACCAATAAAATACGATTTTTTTTGCCTTTTAAAAGCGCTAAAGCGTCTGCCTCAAATTCCGGTGCGATAAGTATTTCAAAAAAGAGGCTGTGCATTACCTCTGCCGCGGCCAAATCAATTTTTTGGTTGCAAATTAAAACACCCCCAAAGGCACTCACGGTATCGGCCTCAAAAGCTCTTAAATAAGCCTCTCTCACCGAGGCACCTGTTGCGACACCACAAGCATTGGTATGTTTCAGAATTGCAAAGGCCGCCTCTGCTTCGGCAAACTCTTCTATGAGGCATACCGCAGCATCTACATCTACCAAATTATTGTAAGAAAGTGCTTTGCCATTCAACTGATCGAAAAGAGCATCTAAAGGCCCAAAAAACTGCCCTGCCTGATGCGGGTTCTCTCCGTAGCGTAGGGTTTGACCTACACGTTCGCTTACTTTAAATTTCTCTATGCCTTCAGATTGATTAAAGTAATTGAAAATAGCTGCATCATAATGAGACGACTCATCAAAAGCTTCCGCTGCAAACCTTCTTCGATCTTCCAAATTACTACTTCCCCCCTTTTCTTTCAAAAGGCTTTCAAGCGCTCCGTATTGTGCTCTGTTGGAAACGATTAAAACATCTTTGTAATTTTTCGCTGCAGCTCGAATTAAGGAGATTCCACCAATATCAATTTTTTCTATAATATCTTGCTCATTGGCTCCCGAAGCCACTGTTTCTTCAAACGGATAAAGGTCTACGATCACCAAATCAATCGAAGGAATTTCGAACGCTTTGGCTTGGGCATTGTCGCCTTCGAGATCTCTTCTGTACAAGATGCCACCAAAAACTTTAGGATGTAGCGTTTTTACCCTTCCTCCAAAAATCGAAGGATAACTTGTCAGCTCTTCTACAGGAACAACCTTTGCCCCCTGCTCCTCTATAAAATTTTGAGTGCCTCCAGTTGAATAAATGACTACTCCTTGCGCTTTCAACAAGGCAATAATAGGTTCCAGCCGGTCTTTATGAAAAACTGAAATTAAGCAAGATTGAATTTTTTTTAGAGACATGGTTTCGCTACGAATGAAAAGGTAAAACTATGAATTTTTAATGGATTTTAGAATTTCTTCTTCCACCACTTTAGGATAATTTTCATGCTCCAATCCAAGCACTCTTTGAGCAATTTCTTTGGCTGTGTCATCGCTCTTTATCGTACACTTGGCCTGAAAAATGATTTGTCCTTCATCATATTGTTCATTGACATAATGAATGGTAATGCCCGACTCTGTTTCTCCGGCAACTTTTACCGCCTCATGCACGTGCATGCCATACATGCCCTTGCCCCCATATTTAGGTAACAAAGCAGGGTGTATGTTAAATATCCGCTTGGGGTAATTCTGGACTATTTGGATCGGTAGCAATAGCATAAAACCTGCTAAAACGACATAATCAATCCTTTCCTTAGTTAAAAAATCGAGTACTTCTTCCCCTTTGCTCCAAAATTTTCTAGGGTAAACATGGCTAGGAATACCAAATGATTTAGCCCTTTCTCTGACCCCAGCGGAGACATTGTTGGTCAACACCACAGGAATGGAAATTTTAGGATGGTCTTGAAAATACTCAAAAAATTTTTGGGCATTTGAACCACTACCGGAAGCTAAAATGCATAGGCGTTTTTGTGTCATATCCATATCATACTCATTACACCTAAAAGCATAATGATTTTACAGTAAGTACTAAGTCTTTGAAATCCCTTGATCGTATCTGCTTGGAATACAGCGTAATTTAACCCCAACAATGAGATGCCTAAGAAAATGGGTAAATAAAAACTCAAGGTGTGGATTAAAATAACTACTGTGATTAAAAAGGTGGTAGAGATAAGATAGAGGATTCTTTTGGTTGTAGCCACACCAAAAACGATAGGTAAGGTTTTACATCCGAATTTTTCATCGCCCTTCATATCCTCCATGTCTTTTATGATTTCACGAATGAGCGTGATAAAAGCGGCAAAAACGGCATAGCAAGCAATGATATAGGTTCTTTCATTAAAATATTCTGCCACCAGCAGCAAGGTAGTCCCTGTGAGGAGAGCAATGGCAAGATTCCCCACAAAAGGTAGCCGTTTCAGTTGGTTGGAATACAACCATAGTAAGAAGGCAGAGGCAAAGAAGATCAGGCCAATTTTTACAGACAAATAAAAACCTGTAGCTATGGCGGCTATGTTCAGCAAAGTATGCCCTGCAATTACCCAGCGTCTTTTCAGCTTTTTCCCAACAAGAACGCGCTCTGGCTTATTGACGTAATCAATTTTCACATCATAATAATCATTGATAAGATACCCGGCACTGGTGATCATAATGGTTGCAGAGACCAATAAAAAAAAGCCCTGATTCAAAAAAATAACCGACCAACTTTGTCTTTCACTTACTAAAAAAATAGCTGTTAAATATTGCGTAAAGCCTACCAATACCAGATTTACCCCACGAATTAATTTGAGGTAATCTGTTAAAAGAGATGGTTTGAATATAACAGGGCTTGGCATCTTTAAAGTGTACGGCACTCGTCTTTATCAGTTCAATGCTAGAGTGTTTTATGTGACCCATCGCAAAATGGGTTACGCCCAGAATGCTTACAAGCACACCAAGAAACCATTTTCTTTTCAGTGATCTCAACTTTTTCGGGAACAAAGTCGGTTCCCTTATGTGATCCGTCACAAAAAGGCTGGTTTTTACTTAATCCACAGGCACACCAAAAATAAGTGCCAGGATCCATTTCCATGCGAATAGATGATTTTTGAGGTATATGCGGTGTTTTCATTTGTTTCGTTTTTAAGTGAGCTCAATTTACTTATTCTGAATAAGTATCTATAATGTGTTGCGAAATGTATTGATAAATGCGAGCAAGGTCTGGTTCCTTTTCCAATGCCTTTAACTGAAGATCTAAGGTCTTTAAATCACCACGCACAGCTGGTCCGGTTTGGGAATGATTGGGGCCTAATCGCAGAGATTTATCAATTGTTTCTGTGATGAGAGGTTGCAACCATTCAAAAGACATGTTTTTTTCTGCTAACAAATTTTTGGAAATGGTAAGCATATGATTGGTGAAATTACAAGCAAAAACAGCCGCCAAATGCAAAACTTTTCTTTGCTCTCCTGTCATTTCTACAACTTCTTTGCTGATGGACTGCGCAAGTTGCTTTAAAAGCTGTAGCGTAGATTGATCTTCTGCTTCAATACAAATGGGCAATAACGTAAAATCAACCGATACCCCTTTGCTTAAGGTCTGTAAAGGATAAAACACCCCTCTTTTCATTGTATCTGCATAGCCCAATGTAGACAAAGGCATACTTCCAGATGTATGGCAGAGTAGGGCATCTTCCGGCAGTCTCAATTCCTGACTTAATGGTGCAATGGCATGATCGGCAACAGCCATGATAAACACCGTTGCGTCAACATCTCTTAAGTCTTTTGAGTCACCATAGCTTGCGTTAAAATAATTTGATGCAAATTTTTTAGCATGCCCCAATTTTCGATCGTACACATGCACCAGGAGATGACCTGCGTTTTCCAACACGCTGCCTAAATGCCATGCCACATTCCCAGTACCGATGAGTACAAATTTTTCTGCCATGTGCGAAGGTAAGTGAAAACCACGAATTACATCAAACCTTAGCTGCCTGATGAATGGCTTCTACCAATCTATCGAGCTCATATAGGGAGGTGTAAACATGGGGCGTAACTCGCGGGCCATTTACTTTTTCCCATTGAATAGGACTTGTATGCACCTTATGTGAGCTAAAAAGTTGATTATGCAGTGGGCCAGCATCTATGCCTTTTAAGCCAAAATTGAATAGTGCAGCGCTGTGTTCATCCTTTTGTGAAGAATAGAATGTAATGCGCTCTATATCCTTCACTTGTTCTGTCCAGTATTTACGCAGATAGTTCAAACGAGCTAGTTTAGTGGCACTACCAATGGCCTGGTGAAAATCTAATGCTGTAGAAATGGCTTGCTCTGTAGCAAAGGAGCGCGTTCCAATATTTTCAAATTTCCTGATGTTATCATCTTGTTGTTCGGGTGCCGCCAATAAAGGCCATACCTCTTTGATTTTTTCTTTTCTTATGTAAAGTAAGCCTGTACCAAAAGGTGCGCAGAGCCATTTATGCAAGCTCGTACCGTAAAAATCGCAGCCCAAGTCGGCAATTTTGAAATCCAAATGGGCAAATGTATGAGCACCATCTACCAAAGAAAAGACATTGTACTCTTTTGCCAACTGGCAAAGCGCTTTGGCAGGCATTATGTGTCCTGTCCAGTTGATCATATGGGTAATATGTAATACTTTGGTTTTGGGAGTAATGGCCTGGCGAAAAGCTTCCACAACTTGTTCATTATCGGTTATTGGAATGTCAAAATCGAGCCATTTGAGCACCAAGCCATCACGTCTTGCCCGTTGCTTCCAAGCATTGATCATGTTAGGATAATCGTACTTCGTTAAAATAATTTCATCCCCAACCGATAAATTCAAACCAAAAATGATGGTATTGATGGCCTCTGTGGTATTTCGGTTGATGGCCAATTCCTCAGGTGAGACACCAGCAAAGTCTGCTAATTTGGCCCTCAATGGTTCTCTCCCCTGATCTAAAATGCGCCACATATAATAGGATGGCGCTTCATTACTATAGGTGTAATATCGCTTTGTTGCCTCTTGCACAACTTTGGGCTGCGGACTGACTCCTCCGTTGTTCAGGTTAATGATTGAGGTTGATGTAGTATATGCCTGACGGATACGATTCCATTCCGTTTCTTGTCTTGCTGCAAAATCAGGAGTCATTTGAGCTATGCCATTCAGGGCATCAGCAACATCTTCTGCCAAGGTTTTATGAGCCAAATTACTTAAAGACAAGGTGCCAGAAGCAATGAATGCTTTTTTTAAAAAGGATCTTCGGGGATTCATGCGATTCTTCTGTAGTTGAGCAATGAAGTTAGGAAAAAGACTGGAAAATAGAAACCAAGTCACCCTCATGGTAAAACGGGAGGTTTTAACCTTGAACCTGAGGTAAATCAGATTGTAATTAGTCTTTTGGCAGACTTTTAAACAAGCGATAAAATGCGCCAACCGCACCCACACCCACCATCAATAGTATCCAAAGGGGCCTTCCATGGTTCCACCATTCATCCATCTGATGTCCCAAAAATCCTGTGATGCCGATGGTGAGAAATAATTCCAAACCCAGTTGAGCGTATTTTAGATAGTTGTTTACGGAGTCTTTTGGGTGGTTCGGTTCTTTTTTAGGTTGTTTAGTCATTCCACAACCAAATTAGCCCCTTTTCACTTTGACTTGTCTTTGGTGACTTTCAGGTTGTTCAATGGTAATTTCTTTAGCCAAATGACCCATTTTACAAGCTCCGTTGAAGGTAGCTCCAGGCTCTACAACCAGTTGATTGGTTAAAATATCTCCTTCAATAACACCGGTTTCCTTTAAAATCAAGATCTCGCTAATTTCCATATTACCTTTTACTTTGCCGGCTACTTCTGCGGTTCTGGCTCTTACATTGCCTGAAACATAAGCTTCTGAACCCATCACAAATTTGGCTTTGGCAACCGCATCGCCATAAATTTTCCCCTCTACCCGTATGTTTCCAGAGGATTGAATACTACCTTCTAAAGAGGTGTCTTGACCAATCAAATTACTTATTTGACTGATTTCTTCTTTGGTTTTTTTATCGTCTTTTGAAAACATGTTTAAATATATGGTTGGTGCAATTTAAAAAGAAATAAATTCTTCTGGGTTTACAGAAGAGCCATTGTACCACAATTCAACATGCAGGTGTGGGCCGGAAGTCAATTCTCCCGTGTTGCCTACAATGGCTAGAATATCACCTGCTGTTACCACATCACCTGTTTTGCGTGTTAAAGTAGCATTGTGCTTATAAATAGAAATGATGTTCTCTCTATGTTGCAGGGCAATGACATTTCCATCGGCCTGTGTCCATCCGGTAAAAATGACTGTTCCATCTGCAATGGCCTTTACCGGCTCATCCTTTTTGGTGACTATATCAATACCATAATGGTTGTTTTTCGGATCAAATGGGGCCGATATATAGCCGGTAATAGGAGGAAAAAAATACATCTGCCTTAACTCTACGTCATCAATATTTCCAGAAAGTAAAAGGTCTCCGCCGCCCCCCTCAAAGGCAGCCTGAAAAGCACTATCCACTTTTTCCATCTCTCCTATTCCCTCTTTTTGAGAAGGTACAGAAGCCACAGGTTCGGTGATGCTTTCTTCCTCAACCTCTCCTTGTAAGATGCTTTTTATGTTAGAAATATAGTTATCTCTACTCTCCAGCTCTTGCACTAAAGAATCGAGAGAGAGACTTAATGTAACGAGATCTTGTCTATTTTGTCTTTGCGCATAGCGGGGGTCGAACCATTGATCCAGCACGGTTTGTACCAAATAAAAGCTGAGTGCGAAAACCAAAAGGAAAAGCAAAAAGGAAAAGAAAATAATTTTGGCGTATGTAAATTTATAGGTGCCCTTTTGCGCAAAGTCCTCTTCATTTTGAATGATCAAAATGTGCCGGGCATTGAGCCAGTTTGAAAGGGTTTTCTTGAATTTTACCACACCATTAGCTTGTACAAAAACAAAATTATTGATTAATGCTTAGCCTCGTGAATAATATTGCATTATTTACGTTGAATTAATGTTGTCTCAAGAAAAGAATTGGATGTGACTATCAAGCCTTTACAATACTTACTCCTTCCTACGCTGGTCTTTCTGCTTGTATCCTGTAATTCCAAGGGGTATCAGAACCTAAATGCTCGTTATAATGGCTACTATTATGCCGACTTATACCTCACTGAGGTGCATCGAGAGCTTGAGGATAAATACGTTTACAATTTTGACGATGTACTCCCCATTTACGCCCCAATAGACTCAGGAACCATCAAAGGCAATCAAGAAAAACTAGATGATGCCTTTAAAAAAGCTTCAGAAATCATAGAATGGTGGTCTACCAGTGATTGGGTAGATGAAAGTTATTTACTCATTGGTGAAATTCGACATCTTCGGGCACAGTTTCAGTTTGCGATCGAAACCTTTCAATACATCTATCAGAACAGCAAAAATGATGATGCGAAACAAAAAGCATTACTCGCTTTAATGCGCACCTACATGGACATGGGAGAAGAAGATTTGGTCTTAGAAGTCACTCAATTCATTGATTTAGAGCAACTTTCTGACGAGAATTACATTGATTATAAGCTAATGCAAGCTTACTTCTACCAGCAAAAAAATGCATTAGATCGGGTCTCAGAAGAGCTTAAAAAAGTACATAAGGCCATTCCTAACAGAGATTTAAGAACGCGAGCACATTATATTTTAGGCCAACTGGCACAAGCAGAAGGTAAAAAAGAAGAGGCCTATACCTATTTCGATATGGCCCTTAAAAACAATCCACCTTATGAAATTCTGTTTCATGCCAAGCTCAATCAGTTGGCCGTTGCCGATTATCCCACCCAAGCCAGTCTCGATAAAGCCTACGAGAGCATTGAAAAAATGCTTAAAGACGGCAAGAACATAGAATACCAAGACATCATTCATTACACCATGGGCGTTTTGGAGCAAAAACGTAGTAATCTACCCAAAGCCATCACCAACTACCAAAAGGCCACCCAAGTAGAACAGCCTAATAGCCGTCAGCAAGGTTTAACCTACCTCCGTTTAGCGGAAATCTATTATAATGCTCCGTACCAAAAGTTTGAGCTGGCCAGTTACTACTACGATAGTACCGTGGCTAATTTGCCAAACGACTTCGAGACCTATGAGGCCATCGAAAAGCAACAAAAGATGTTAAAAAACTTTGTTACCCAACGGCAAATCATAGCTAAAAACGACAGCTTATTATCCTTGGCAGAATTGAGTGAAATACAACTCGATGCATTTTTGGACAAGTACCTACGCGATCAAGCGATGAAGAAAGAAGAAGCTGCCAAAAAAAGTAAGGCAAAAACAAACAGCTTATCAACCTCCAAGATGAAGGCCGAAAACTTTGAAGATTCTCCCGATGAAAGCACATGGTATTTCTACAATTTCAATGCTGTTAGCCAAGGTCTGCTAGAATTTCAACGGCAATGGGGCAATCGACCCTTGGAAGACAATTGGAGAAGGTCTGAAAAAAATAATGCCACCAAAGCCCTTTCAAAAGAAAATGTAGCACTAACAGAAATTACCCCAGAAGACACCGCAAAGTCTACACCAGAAGATGAGGAGAAGAAAGGAGAAAAAGCAACTCTTTTGGGAAGTATCCCCAAGACCAAGGAACAACAAGAAAAATTACATAAAGAAATTCAAGATGCATATTATGCCCTGGGAGGCATTTACCGTTTTGATTTGGAACAACTTCAGGCCTCTGAACAAACCTACTTGACTTTGTTGGAAAAGTATCCCGATACGCATCACCGATTAGAAACGCTTTTTGCCCTTTATACTTTATTCGAAATATCTGATGCCACTAAAGCCACCATTTACAAACAAAAAATCATTGATGAATTTCCCGAAAGTCTTCTTGCTAAAACCTTGCTTAATCCCAATTACTTGCAAGAAAAGGCAGATAGAACACAGGCCGTTCAAGCCGATTATTCAAAGGCTTATGAAGCATATTCAAAGGGTGAATATGTATTGGCCGACCAACTCATCAGAACTATTTTACAAAAGTATGAAGATGTCGACTTTTTACCGACCGTTGAACTGTTGGCCACTCTCCTAAAAGCCAAGACAGAAAGTATCGTTTCCTATGAACAGGGCCTTGTAACCTATTTGGAAAAATATCCAGAAGGCAAAAACCATGATTATGCTGAGACTTTGCTTCAGGCCATACGGCCAGCGCAAGAAGAGGTATTGGGTAACTTGAAAGATAATTTTAGTGAAGATTTTCAGCAAATACACTTGGTTGCCATTTCCTTCACCCTAACTAAAAACGATAAAGACACTTTACAAAAAGAGCTGGAGGTCTACAATGAAGCTAATTTTTCAAACTCGAGACTCTCTGTAGGCCATTTGGCTTTTGGAAAGAGTCGAGAAGTTGGTATATTATTTGTCAATCCATTTAAAATAAAAGCCGCCTCGGAAAAATACCGAGAGCTATTGGACGAGTGGTTCGCTAAAAAAGACATGAATGAAGATGCTAATTTTCATACATTTGCTATTTCAAGAGATAACTTTACCTTGTTATTTCAGAAAGACACATTAGAAGACTATTTGCGGTTTCATCGTAAGTTTTATCAATAACACAAACACCCATGAAGTCACATAAACCCATGTTGAAAAAGTTGAACATCCTGCTCTGGGTGGGTTTTATCCTATTCATCATTGGTTTTCCGGCTTACTTATGGGCGGTTAGCAACAATACAAAAAATTGGTTTGGGGAATTGCCCTCTTACTCACAACTAGAAAACCCCGATCAAAACCTTACTTCATTGCTGCTCACCGCAGATGGTAAGCCATTAGGATCTGGGTATTACAGAAACAATAGAAATCCTGTAACATACGACGAATTGGGTAACCCTTTAATTCATGCCTTATTGGCCGCGGAAGATATTCGCTTTCAAAACCATTCTGGCATTGATTTAGAAAGTATGATTCGTGTAGCTTATGGGGTACTCACCTTCAGCCCCAAGGGAGGAGGTAGTACCATTAGCCAACAGTTGGCTAAAAACTTATTCAACACCCGAGAAATACGCGAAGAAGATAAAGGACTTTTAAAAGGGCACAACAGGTTTTTAGACCAGTTGATATACAAAACCCAGGAATGGATTTTGTCTGTCCGTTTGGAAAGGTCTTACACCAAAGAAGAAATCATGGCCATGTACTACAACACCGTAGAATTTGGCAACAACGCCTATGGTGTTAAATCTGCAGCCCGCATCTATTTCAATAAGTTCCCCCACGAATTGACTGTGCCTGAAGCCGCCATCTTGGCCGGTATGCAAAAAGCCATTACCACCTATCGACCTGATATCAATCCCGAAAATTCCATGCAGCGGAGAAATGTGGTAATGAGTCAAATGGTCAAGTATGACTTTCTTGATGAAAAGGCTTATGACTCTTTGAAACAGACACCTGTGGAAGTGGTCCTCAACCGGCAAGATCAAAATTATGGTCTGGCGCAATACTTCCGCGAGGAAGCGCGGAAAGATTTAGGAAACTTGGTTTCAAGTTTAGGCTACGACTTATATGGCGATGGCCTGAAAATTTATACCACCATCGACCACCGCATGCAAGAATATGCCGAAATCGCTGTAGACAGCGCCATGCGGCAGGTTCAGCAACGTTTTGATTCGTTGCTGAGTAGAGAGGAAAGATATTTATGGATAGATGGTGACGGCAGAGCCATAGCGGGTTTCCTAGAGAAAAACGTCATTCCCAGAACAAAGGCATACCGAAGCTTGGTGGAAAAATATGGGGAAGATTCAGATTCTGTCGATTACTACATGAATGTGCGCAAACGGATGACGGTTTTTTCATGGCAAGGAGAAAAAGATACTTTGATGAGTACGGTGGACTCCATTCGATACTACAAGCAGTTTTTGCAAACAGGATTTGTAGCCGCTGATCCCAAAACCGGAGCCATCAAAGCATGGGTGGGTGGCATCAATTACAAACATTTTAAGTACGATCATGTACGACAAGGGAAGAGGCAGCCGGGCTCCTTATTTAAGCCCTTTGTTTATGCCACTGCTGTAGAGCAGGGCTATTCGCCATGCTATACTTTTAAAGACGAAGCCATTTCTATCCCCATACCGGGTCAAAGCAACCCTTGGAGCCCACAAAATGCTGAAAGTAGATTTTCGGGAAAAGAAATGACCATGAAAGAGGCTATGGCCCAATCTGTAAATTCCATTACCGCCCGCGTTATGGACAGGGTAAAACCGGAGAAAGTGGTGAACATGGCGAAAAGGCTTGGAATTGAAAGCAGCATCCCTCCCTATTATTCCATTGCTTTAGGTACTGAGGATTTATCCTTGCAGGAGGTGGTGGGTGCCTATGGTACGTTTGCCAACAATGGCACGCACATTGAGCCCTACTTTATCAGCCATATAGAAGATAAATATGGCAATGAAATCTATCGACATGTACCGAGAAAAACCAAGGCCATTAATCAAGATGTGGCTTATGTGATGCTCAACATGCTGCAAGAGACGGTCAACTCAGGCTCTGGGGCCAGATTGCGTTGGATGTATGGCTTGGTGGATGAGAAACAGGAGGAAAACAACATAGGTGCCAAAACAGGTACCACCCAAAATGCTTCAGATGGATGGTTCGTATCCATCACCAATGAATTAATTACAGGTGCCTGGGTTGGTGGAGATGACCGATCTATCCACTTTACTTACTGGCCCGATGGTCAGGGCGCACGCACAGCACTCCCCATTGTAGGTCTATTCATGCAAAGCGTCTATGCCGATACTACCCTTGGCATAGAAAAAAGTCTATTCGAGCGTCCGGAAAATCTAAGCATGGAAATTGACTGTGAGCGATTTCAACAAGCAGAGGAAAGTTCAGACAGTTCCATCATTTATGATGATGACATTTACTAATTTGATGCCATGTCTGTCCATCGGTTGAGTCGCGATCAAATAAACCAACTGCCCGACAGCCCCGGAGTTTATCGTTATTTCAACAAAAGCAACGAGCTGATTTATGTGGGCAAGGCCAAAAGCTTGAAAAAGCGTGTGGGCAGTTATTTCAATAAAACAACGCAATTTAATCGTAAAACGCGCAAGCTAGTCTCTGAAATAAACAACATAGAAGTAACGCTGGTCAACTCGGAGTTTGAGGCCTTATTGCTTGAAAATAACTTGATCAAGCAAAACCAACCTAAGTACAATATTCTGCTCAAAGACGATAAGACCTTTCCTTATGTCTGTATATCGAATGAGCGTTTTCCGCGCATTTACAGTACGCGAAAACATATTCCATCGCTAGGCACCTACTATGGCCCCTTTACCAGTGTCAAGGCCATGAATAATGTATTGAAACTGATCAATGTACTTTTTACATTGCGCACCTGCCGATATGACCTCTCCGAAGAAAACATACTAAAAGGAAAATTTAAGATATGCTTAGAATATCATATTGGCAATTGTAAAGGGCCATGCGAAGGACTACAATCGGAAGAGGATTATCTCAGAGACATTGATCAGGCCAAGCATATTTTGAAAGGCAATCTTAGCATCCCTAAAAATTATTTCAAAACCCATATGCAAGAGGCTGCAGAACGCTTAGCCTTTGAAGAGGCCGAACGTTTCAAAAATAAACTGGAGTCGCTGGATAAATTTCATTCTAAATCTATCGTCGTTAATCCGTCTATTTTGGATTTAGACGTATTTACAATTATTTCTGATGAGAAATATGCTTTCATTAATTACTTACGCATTAAAAATGGCACCATCAATCTGTCGCAAACTTCCACGGTAAAGAAACAACTGAATGAAGAGGATGCCGAGATTCTCAGTTTAATGATGGTTACACTGCGCGATACATTCCAAAGCACAGCCAAAGAAGTACTTACCAATACAGCCCTCGAAATTCATTCAGATCTTTTCAAGACCATTCTTCCGCAGAGGGGTGACAAAAAGAAATTGATTGATTTATCTGTTAAAAATGCACTCTATGCCAAAAAAGAAAAATACACGGCCTTAGAAAACGTAAAAGACCGGGGAAATAGGGTGCTGAAACAACTCCAAAAAGACTTGCAACTGAAAGCACTTCCCACCCACATTGAATGCTTTGACAATTCTAATATTCAAGGAACTAACCCTGTGGCCAGCATGGTATGTTTCAAAATGGGAAGGCCGTCTAAAAAAGACTACCGCCATTATAAAATCAAAACCGTTGTTGGTGCCGACGATTTTGGATCGATGAAGGAAGTGGTAGGTCGCAGGTACAAAAGATTGGTGGAAGAAAAGTCTCCCTTACCGAAACTCATTGTCATTGATGGTGGCAAAGGCCAATTGAATGCGGCCACCGAAGCACTAAAAAGCCTCAACCTGTATGGTGAAATCCCAATCATTGGCATTGCGAAGCGATTGGAAGAACTATACTTTCCAGAAGATCAATTTCCACTGCACATTGATAAAAAATCTGAGTCCCTCAAACTCATTCAGCATTTACGTGATGAGGCTCACCGTTTTGCCATTACCTTTCATAGAGACCTCAGAAGTAAGAACAGTTTTCAGTTTGCCTTAGAAGAAGTAGATGGTATTGGTGAAGCTACGATAGACGCTCTACTCAAAAAATTCAGAACACTAAAGGGCATAGAGGCCGCTAGTAAGGAGGAGTTAGCCGAAACCATCGGCCCATCTAAAGCAGCCAAGGTCAGGGCTTATTTTAAACAAAAAAAGGAGGCCTAAACCTCCTTCTTTATGATGTCTTTTAGCTCATCAATATTCCCAGAGGTTATGCATTTTTTCCAATAGCTCATGACGTTTCTTCAAGGCCATATCTATGATGTTGTAATCGTATCCTCCTGTGCCATACATATCTTCAATATTTTGGTCTGCTGTATTTTGAAACTTGACAATGTAGCTACTAAATAAGCGCAAATCGATGGCATGTGTAAAGCTTAAGCTCTTATCTCTTGGGTTCTTGACATTGTACCAGAAGCCTACCTCTTTTACAGCACAATTTGCTCCGGGGGCTTTTTGCCAATCTAGTTCGCAACCATACGCTTTATCAATGTAATCTTTGACTTCTGAATACTTGAAACGCAACATGCCAATGTTTGCCGCACCATCATTGGCCTCTGGCGGAGACAATAAAGATATGGCCAAAACGTCCCATTTAGCAACAGAGTGGTTCCTATCAAAAATTAAGTCTTCTTCTATCTGAATCCTGTTGAAATCACCATTCGCTGGCACCAGCGTCTCATACTGGTTAGAGACAAATTCTTTGTCAATAATGGCATCTACTTCCTCATCTGATAAGGTCTGATCGGCATATTCTTCGCGTGCGCGAACTGATCTGCGATCGGCAGGACGGTCGGCCTCCTCATAGTTTTGTGCCCCGGGTTTCAAGTAGAGCATGGCTTGTTCCAATTCATCGCGGTTTACAATCATTTCTTCTGTAAAAGAAGATTCGTTCGTTATTTTATCGTACCCATAGGGGGTAATCCATGTTCCTTCGTCTATGCCTTCTTCTGCAGCAGACAAATAATCTTCCACACCACGAAACAATAACTCGGTGAAGCGAGAATCAACAGCATTCCAAGAGGCATTGATTTTCTCATTCATGTTCATATTCGACCAGAGTCGAACGCTGAACATGACGTCTTCATCACGAATAGGTCGAATAGACAAATCACTGTTGGGCTTTTTCGCACTGTTTAGGTTGGCTACCTTCGAACTACTTTCCAATCCCCTTAAAAATTCTGACGCATTGCCACTTTGCTCTTCTTCCTCTTGGGCCTGAAGGCCAAGGGTTGTGATTAACAAAAAGATTAAAACCTTACAATACTTCATTTTAGTTAATGTTTATGGTTACGTTGTCGAAGAAAGTCCTTTTGATGGGCTCAT
Organism: Roseivirga sp.; assembly: GCA_018402485.1. Classification (GTDB taxonomy): domain Bacteria; phylum Bacteroidota; class Bacteroidia; order Cytophagales; family Cyclobacteriaceae; genus Roseivirga. The sequence continues at coordinate 575,339 of JAGYIY010000001.1, forward strand.
CCTTGTAGTTGTAACGAACAATTTCCTCTATTGATATAACAATCCGGTCTCCTGATTGAATTCGTGCCTGCAATGGGCTCAAATCAACCGCTGAAAGTGGAGTATCAAAAGGAATTTGTCCTTTTTGTGATCTTCCCGCCAAAATGGTTACTGTCCCTTTACTGGCCAAGAAAATGTTATCGTCAGGATAGCGGGTCTGAAAATCTTCATCTGCTGTCAGACGCAGTTGTAGTTCTCCCGGTTTACCATCAAACCCTGCTGTCGCGTCGTAAGCCTGACGGTCAGGTCGTACTTCAAGGGTAGGTAGGGGGACTGGTTTCGCCTCAAATTCACGCGAGCCAATGTAATTGCCATCACTAGACACGTCAATTTTCACAGAACGTTGATTTGGTGCTACCGTAATTTGGCCTTTCTGAGAGCCCATCTCAAATTCACCTCCAGTTACACGAAAGCTCGGTTGATAAGCTGCTCCCAATGCAGGTACATTGAGCGTAAGGTAATTGGCACAGTTTAGGTAAAGGGTTTCTACCGACTGCGAACGTACATCGATAACAGGACGCACCACACGGAATTCGTGGGTGGTTTTACGGGTAATGGTTCCTCCAGTACCGTCCTCTGCCTCAATTTCCACCTCAAAGGTTTTGGTAGCTACACCATCAGCATCAAATTCATTGACACCCACATTGGCAGTAAAATTAATGATACCACGCCCATTTACTACATCGATTTCTTCACCATTTAATTTAATGATAGGTTGTAAAGAAGAGTTGCCTAAAGTAAGAAAAGCCTCTGCATTAAAATCTAAACCATTGGTCACCAAGTTTGATTCGGACAATATGGTTGCTTGAGCGTAATCAATACCAGCAAAGGCTCCCTTCAAGTAATCTTCATCGGCTATTTCTGTAACATTCCCTTGTGCATTTCCAGAAGGAGTAGTACGTGGTACATTATCAGCTTCGTCTTCGGAAGAAGATGCTGGATTAGTCTGTTTTGGAGCAGCTGCTACCGGATCTAAACCTCCTAAATCAGGCACAGCATTAGGATCAGCACCGACGGCTGTTCCCACTAAGCCACGCAATCTATTGAGCACCTCTGCTTCTTTGTTATATATTTGATTTTTATAGAAGGTTAATTGAGCTAACACAGAAGCCAAAGGCGCTTTGTAAAAATTAAAGTGAGCAAAGTCCTTTTTCTTTTCTTCTTGGTTATTCTCATAAAAAGCAATGTCATTGGCATCTGTTGCCACTGAGCTCATCCATTCTTCACTCATCGCTCCTTTACCCAAAAAAGAAACCAAAGCATTTACTTGCTCAGGATAAGCATCTAAACGCTGCTTCAACTGCTCGGCATTGCCTTTGTTCACCAAATAATTTGAGGGTTCTTCATATTTTTTCAAAGTAGAGCGTTCATATATTTTCGATGCATCATCACCCGAAGCCATCATACCTACTTCCAGTTTCAATTCATCAATATAAGTAACTAAACCCGTAGTGTACTTTCTTAAGTTTTCTGCAGCTTTTTGAACAGCCACATCACCTGCTTTATTTCCCTGGTTTTGCACATCCTGTTGAATCGCTACAAGCGTTCCTTGATTGTAATCAAAGAAGGCCTTGTTGGATGTTTGAAGGCCATTTTCAATCAACACAAACTTCTCCAGAACGGTATCTTTAATCTGAAGCGCCAGCAAAGCGGTCAGCACGAGGTACATCATGCCGATCATCTTCTGTCTTGGGTTTTCTTTTCCTCCTGCCATATTGCCTTAGATTAGCTATTGGTTTGTTTCATGGCAGACAACATGGCGCCATATACTTTGTTCAAGGATGAAATGTTCGTATTCAATTTGGCCATTTGTCCTTGGAATTCTTCTGTTTGTTTGGCCGTATTCATGGCACCTTTGATCATGGTTTCCATGTTGGTAAGGTAGCCCTTCATGTATTTTGCTACAGATTCTGTATCTGCTAATTCGGCCTTGTAGGCGCCTCCTAAGGCTTGTAATTGCGTAGCCGCTTCTTTCAGTTGCATTTGGTATTGCTCGGTAGCCGTTTTAAGCTCGGCTTGGTTCGCGCCAGAGCCCTTTACTGTTTGAGCTACTTCGGTAAAAGCTGTCGCCGCATCTGCAGAAGACTGGTCAATTTTAGACAAAGAAGCAGCAGCACTTTTTGCATTTTTTGCGTATTCATCGGTAGCCACAGAAGCACTCGACATGTTGGCTAAAGACTTAGCGTTACTTGCTAGGTTGTCCATACCTGCTTTCAAGTTTTGTAAACCTTCTTTACTGATTGCAGCTTCTTTTAACATTTTTTCCAAAGAAACATCGTCCTTCTTGGCTGGAGTTCCACCATCCGAACCGACAGTTGCTTTGTAAAGTTGCTCGGTATAATCTGTCCCTTTTGGCTCAAAAGCGCTAAAAGCAAAAATAAGTGCCTCAACACCTAAGCCAATTACTAGCATTGGAGTTGCCCCTGCCCAGCCTTCCAGTTTAAACATGGCACCTACAATTACCACCGATGCACCTAGACCATAAATTTTTGGCATAGCATTGCCATAAAAATTCTCTACTAATTTACTTGCCATTTTATTGTTGAATAAGTTTGAAGATCAATTTGATATGTTTTTACTTTTACTACTGCCCAAGATAATCCATTGCACATCTAAATCCAATAGATGCAGAGGCCACATCGCGATATTCGAAAGTTCGTGTGCCTGTTTGAATGTAATAGGAAATATCGTTCCATGCACCGCCACGAACCACCTTTTTACCATAGTGCGGGCTGTCGTTTTCTGTTTCAGGATCATAGGTAAACAAGGGGTTCAAATCCCAAACCAAGGGATTGTAGACTGGAGAAAAGTCGTCTCTTACCCATTCGGCTACATTGCCAGCCATATTGTATAGGTTAAACGGATTGGGTAAAAATGAATTCACAGGGGCTGTGTATTCGTGACCATCATCAGCATAAGCACCTCTGCCTGGTTTGAAGTTGGCTAAAAAACAACCTTCTTTGTTTCTTGTGTAAGGCCCCCCCCAAGGATATTTTACAATATCTTTACCTCCGCGAGCAGCATATTCCCATTCAGCTTCTGTTGGCAACCTGAAATTGGGATACCTGCTATCTATAGGCGATGTATCTACAAAAGAACTTGTAGCTTGGCTGGGTCCTCCTGCCGCTCCCGCAGCATCGGCTCCCGCAATAGGCCCACCAACTCCAGTAACAGCATCAACATTCTTATCTTTCTTTCCACCTAACAAGCCGCCAAACAGTCCACCACCACCTTGGTTCTTAGCTTGTTGACCATTATTTAAGAAAATGGTTCTCCATTGGGCAAACTCTTCAGCAGCATCCCAAGTAATTCCTGCCACAGGATAATTATCGAAGGAAACATGGTCGAAATAATATTGCGTCATGCGATCTGAGTAGTGATAAGCAAACTCTTCTTCCCACACTTTGGGATTTGGTTTTATGGAAGCCACTTTAACAGCGGTCCAATAAGGATCACCTGCTTGAGCTAACTCAGCCACGTGATACTGAAACTGACGATATTCGTTGTTGGTAATCTCCTCAGCATCCATAAAAAAAGAACTGACTGTAACTTGTCTGTTGAAATTAATTTGAGAAGCTGCCACATCTTCATCGGCTTGACCCATAAAGAAGGTTCCACCGGGTACTTGCACCATGCCATAAGGTAATTCTTGGTACCAGCCTTCACGATCAGGAACCCCAAGAAGCTGTCCTTCATCAATCAAAGCTTGCTCTTTGCCACCACCTCCGAGGAAGCCCTCGAACATGCTGCAGGCTGATGAACCAATCAAAAAAGCGGCCAAGCAAAGGCTTGTCAATAATTTCTTCATTTTGTTTACTTTAATCCTTCTGTTATGCCAAAAAGCGCTCTTCTTTGCAAATCAGGTGGGAAATTAATATTTTCTACTTAAGTAACATCGTCTACCGACGAATTTATCTCTCTCTTAACATTAACTAAACATTCCTAGTAACGGTATCTTGGTGTTCTTATGATATTCTTGCCAAGATTTTTTCCTTTATCCCTGCCTAAAAATTTATAAATGACCATAAACTCTTGCGAGGTAGGCTCTTTGCTCGTCCTTTCATTGATAATTACATCAATGGCATAGGCAATGGCCAAGCTTCGATCTTTTAATAAACTATAGCCTAAAAGAACAGAGGCCGATTCGGCATTGCGATAAGACAAACCAGCCCACAGCTGATCTTTGTACTTACCCATAACACTTACATCGAAGCTATAGTTATCAAAGCCAACATTTTTAATCAAAAAGGTTGGGGTAAGAGTAATGTCAGAAGTAAGGGCGTAGTCGTACCCTGCTGTCAGGTAATAGTGCCTAACGAGTTGATTGCTTACTTCGTCTACACCAAAGTCAAATTTGGGCTGAAGCAAGTGGTTTGTGCTGAAACCCCCAAAAAAATTTCCATTTCTATAAAGAAAACCTAAGCCTACATCGGGTCGTATTTGTGATTCCTTACCCGAAATATTGGCAATATTGTCTCCTGGATCTACAAGTACCAGTTCATCAAAATCGAGGCTGCTAGAAAACATGCCTAGTTTCAGACCAATACTTAAAGACGAATTTCCTGGTAAGTTGATAAAGTAAGATCCGCTGAGCTGAATTTCTAAGTTAGACGATGGGCCTAACTGATCGTTGACCACATGAATGCCCATACCACCATCCCAAAAGTCAGATAGCGTATTGTAGCTGATCATTTGCGTATTGGGCGCCCCTTGTTGATTGATGGTGCCTTGGTAACCAAACCATTGCGATCGATGTATGGCTGTGAGTGTATTTGCATTCGCCAAGCCCGCAAAAGAGGGATTAAAATAGAGCGGATTGAACATGTATTGCGTAAACTGGGCATCTTGCTGTGCCCGCGCACCCAAAGTAACCATGCCAAAGAGAAGAAGGATACCTATCGCTCGGATCATAAATGGGTAACGATTAGTGTTTGTGATTTATTTAAATCGAGTTCAATTTAATCAACTCTTCGCTGTTTTCACATCTCTAAACTAAAAAAGGCTAGCCTTTGTTGACCTTTTTGATGTATAATTCTAATGCCCCGGTCATAGAAGGAGCATTAGGCTGGGGAGCTTCTATGTCTATTATCAGGCCGGCTTCTTCGGCAGCCAGCGCAGTAGTTGGTCCAAAAACAGCTATTCGGGTATCGTTTTGCTTGAATTTTGGAAAATTCACAAATAGCGAATTGATGCCACTTGGGCTATAAAAAGCGAGAATGTCGTAGGTAACATCGTCTAAATCTGATAAATCACTCGCCACTGTTTCATAAATAACAGCTTCAGCATATTTGAAGTTGTTTTCACTCAAGAAATCAGGAATGTCTTCTTTGCGAATATTGGAACAAGGGAAAAGATAGTTCTCGTTTTTGTGCTTTTTCAAAATTTGAATCAAATCTTGGGCCGTACGCGAACCCGTGAAGATTTTCCTTTTCCTCACTACAATGTACTTCTGTAAGTAGTAAGCCGTTTGCTCAGAAATACAGAAATATTTCATATCTGCAGGCATTTCAATGCGCAAGTCTTTGCAAATGGTGAAAAAATGATCTACCGCATTGCGGGAAGTAAAAATCACCGCTGTATGGTCTAATATGTTCACTTTTTGCTTTCGAAACTCCTTCGCTGATATGGGATCCACCTGAATGAAAGGCCTGAAATCAACACGGATGCCGAATTTCTTGGCTAAAGTATAATATGGTGAATTTGGATCTGAAGGTTCAGGCTGCGAAACTAGAATTGTTTTTACCTCTTTAAGCCTATCTTCAAGTGTGCTGTTCGACATGTGCTTTCCCTACGTTTTACCCTTTTAGACTGGTTATACCACTGCTATCGTTCCTATAGCTAATGGAAATATTTCAGTCGTGCAAAGGTAAGAAAATATATATAACATACTAGAGCCCGTGTGTTGTCTGATTTTAAAAAACAAACTTATGAGTCTGAAAAACAAATAGATTGCTGTAGCAGCAAGTATAACTTCGGGCAGTAGGTCGGGCAGTTGAAAGTGAGTAAAAAGTACGATGGTGAGCGCAAGAAATAATAAACCAATAAACAGATGATTTAAGCTAAGCACCTCTTGAAAATGCCTGGTTTGGGGCTGAGGAAGATCAAACAACCAACCTACCATGGCTGTAAAAACATATTTCAAAATCAGTAAAATAAATACTGCTAAGGAAATTAAAACCCACAATAATAGTCCGCCACCAAAAGAGGTAATGTGCAATAAATCAGGAAATGAATCGCGGAACAAATGCATCATGTTGACACCTACATAACCGAGCATAACAGACATAAGGCTTGTAAAATGAAGGCTCTCCGTGCTTAAGAGCTTTATTCCTGCACCAAAATCTTGGGTAGGTTTAAAAGAAAAGAACTTACCATAATGATACACCGAAGCAAAAAGCTTAGGAAAGAGGAGTTTAGAAATGACCAAAAAGCAAAGTATAACCAGTACCATGAACAAAGCCACATTACGATGTAATACTTGTTCCGACCTTAAAACTTCTTCCATTTTTAAACCCTATTCGTCCATCGATTCTATTGCAGGAACTGTCTTTTTACCCAGCACTGAGCCCAGCACAGGTTTGGAATAAGCACCATAAGCCTGTTTACCCTATGCTACCACTGGTTTCCATTACTAACATTACCTGGCCAGAAGCTCAAAATAATACTTCCAACACCATGCAAGGGCATATCTGAAAATAAACAGCATGCACGCTGAGCGTAAAGATAAGAAGTTGCAAAGAAGAAATGCTAAGCGGTATGCCTTAACCTTCAAAAAAATAGTACGCCTATTTCTCTTTCAAAGCGTACAACGCCATCACCCTGTCTGTACCGCACAAGCAGGTTCATTACGTAAACATTTTCGATTTGTAAGAGGGGAGAATTCCTAAACTACTTGACCAAATTTGGTCAGAAAAAGTAAATGGATAATGCCGCAAAAGCTTTCATACAGCAAAACATAAATTATCTTTAGCTCAAAATAAACAACATTGGCTGGTCTTTACATCCATATCCCCTATTGCAAGAAAGCTTGCCATTATTGTGACTTTCACTTTAGTCAATCTCTCAAACAGATGGACCTTATGGTTGAAACATTGTGTAAGGAGCTCTTGATGCAATCTGACTACCTGGGCAAAGAAGTTGTGCACAGTGTTTATTTTGGGGGTGGCACACCCTCCCTGCTGAACCATGAGCAGTTAAAAAAAATCATGCGTATCATTCAGTTGGAATATGACTTGTCTAGCAATCCTGAAATTACGCTAGAAGCCAATCCTGACGATTTGAATGCTGAAAAATTAGGGTCGTTTAAAAATTTAGGCATCAACCGACTGAGCATTGGCATACAAAGCTTCCACGATAAAAACCTAAGTTGGATGAACCGGCAGCACACAGGGCAAGAAGCCATAGACAGCTTCTTTCTGGCACGGCAAGCTGGTTTCGAAAACATTAGTATTGACCTCATTTATGCCGTTCCTGCCGAAAACCATGATTTGTGGGAGGCCGATTTGAAACAGGCCATGTTGTTGCACCCCGAACACATTTCCAGTTATTGCCTCACCATAGAACCCAAAACCGCTTTTGGCAAGTGGTTGGAAAGAGGAAAATTGGAAGTAGCAGATGAAGATTTTGCGGCAGAGCAGTTCGAGATGCTGATCGATTACCTACGCCCTTATGGTTACGAAGCTTATGAAATTTCCAATTTCTGCCAACCCGGCTATGAATCTAAGCATAACAGCAATTACTGGCGACATGAAAAATACTTGGGCATTGGTCCTTCGGCGCATTCTTTCAACGGTAAAATAAGACAGTATAATGTGGCCAATAACGGCCAATACTTAAGGAGCATAGCCGATGATGTGATCCCAGCAGAAGTGGTTTGGCTGAGTGAAGAAGACCAAATAAATGAATACATACTCACCTCTTTGCGTACCAAATGGGGTTGCAATTTGGAGTACCTCAAAGAAAATTTCGATGTCAATCTATTGGTGGAACATCGAGATTACCTTAACCGCCTCTCTTTGCAAGATTACCTGTACCAGGAAGGCCATCACCTCATTTTAACAGACAGCGGAAAGCTTTTAGCCGATAAAATTGCTTCAGACCTTTTTGTGCGTTCAGAGGAATGAGCCTAAGGAATGAGCTGGCTTTCAACGAAATCTCGTAAATTTACCAAGATGAACAGAAAGAAAACAGAAACGGAGCGAAGCAGCGAGCCTCAAAAAGTAGGCACAGCCATTTCTTCTATGCTGAAATCTTTTCGAATTGAAGACAAATTTGAAGAAACTCATCTGATTAATTCCTGGGAGAAAATTATGGGCAAAGCCATTGCCAAACGCACTACTAAAGTTTACATCAACAACAAAAAACTCTTTGTCCACTTAAACTCCGCCCCACTCAAACACGAATTGAGCATGTCGAAAGATAAGTTGCTTGTGCTGCTGGTGAATGAAATGGGCAAACCCATCATCAACGAGGTAATCATTCAATAAGCCTTACTTTATGGCAAAAGACAAAGATACTTTGGTTCGGTCCCATGCCATGGTTAACCTGGGTTGCCCTGCCTCTTCCGTAAAATCAATGGTAAATTTTTCAACGGGTTGGGGAAGTTCTTCCACAGGCACTTCTACCCTCAACCTGTCGTACTCAGGGTCATAGCCAGTGCCCCAACTTGGTATTTTGCCATTGAAAATAATGACCCACTTCTCAGGGTGAGGAATGGTAACCAGAGAGTATTTTCCGGCTGGCAGTGTTTGACCATCTTGAAAAAACACCTCATTTGAAAAGGAAATTTGGGTGGCTTCGTTGGCCCCCGTGCGCCACCATTGTCCAAAAGGAACCAATTCCCCAAAAATTACACGTCCCCGTTTGGCAGGTCGGTTGTAGCGCAATTGCACCTGAAAATCTTGGTTTTTATACACCACCTCATCTTCTGGGGAGTACTTTTTTGTTTCATACAAGCGATATTGCAGGTACCCAAAAACCATAGCCCCCACAAGTAAGACAAAGATGATTAGGATGACATATTTCTTTTTCACGGCCCAAAGTTAATGAATTTACAGGTTCTTAACGTCTAAATTCGTTAAGGCGATGGCTTATCACGAATTTTTATGTGCTTCATTTTTGAAATCTTAGGGTTCGAGTTGATCCGCTTTTCCATATCTTTGCCCTATGGCACAACCAGAAGACAATCTGCTCAAAAAAATTACAGCACACGCTAAAGAATACGGTTTCATTTTCCCCTCTAGCGAAATTTACGATGGGTTGGGGGCTGCCTACGACTATGGTCAAAATGGCGTAGAGCTCAAAAATAAAATCAAAAACTATTGGTGGAAAGCCATGGTGCAAATGCATGAAAACATCGTAGGCATAGATGCCTCTATTTTTATGCACCCTGCCACCTGGAAAGCTTCCGGACATGTAGACGCTTTTAACGATCCATTAATCGATAACAAAGACTCTAAAAAAAGGTATCGTGCCGATGTTTTGGTAGAAGATTATTTGGCCAAACTGGAGGCAAAAATAGAGAAAGAGGTAGCCAAGGCAGAAAAGAGATTTGGAGCTGATTTTGACCAAGCCCAATTTTTAAGTACAAACCCCAACGTGCTTCGCAATCAAACAAAGATCGATGAGATTTCACACCGTTTGGGCAGCAGTTTAGAGAAAGGAGACCTGGCAGATGTAAAGGCATTGATTGAAGAACTAGAGATAGCCGACCCGGTATCTGGTAGCAAAAGCTGGACAGAAGTACGACAGTTCAACCTGATGTTTTCTACCGAAATGGGCTCTTTAGCAGAAGGCGCCAATACCATTTACCTAAGGCCCGAAACCGCTCAGGGAATTTTTGTGAATTACCTAAATGTGCAGAAATCAGGCCGCATGAAGCTGCCTTTTGGGATTGCCCAAATTGGAAAGGCTTTTCGCAATGAAATCATTGCCCGCCAGTTCATTTTCCGCATGCGTGAATTTGAGCAAATGGAAATGCAGTTTTTTGTAAAGCCCGGAGAGGAACTAGAATGGTACGAGCACTGGAAAGCACAGCGCATGGCTTGGCACAAAAGCTTAGGCTTAGGCGATGATCATTACCGTTTCCACGATCACATCAATCTGGCACATTATGCCAATGCCGCCACCGACATTCAGTTCCAGTTCCCGATGGGTTTCAAAGAACTAGAAGGCATTCACTCTCGTACAGATTTCGACCTGAAAGCACATGAGGAACATTCCGGTAAAAAACTCCGCTTTTTCGACCACCATACAAATGAATCTTACGTGCCCTACGTAGTAGAAACGTCTATTGGATTAGACCGTATGTTTTTGGCTGTACTTTCTAGTGCTTATCAAGAAGAAACCCTGGAAGATGGTTCGGTTCGAACAGTACTCAAATTACCTCCAGCCTTAGCCCCTTACGAAGTAGCCATTCTACCCCTGTTGAAAAAAGACGGGTTACCCGAAAAGGCAAAGGAAATATTGGCTGAACTGCAATTTCAATTCAACTGCCAGTACGACGATAAAGATGCCATTGGAAAGCGATACCGTAGGCAGGATGCCATTGGCACACCCTTTTGTGTTACCATCGACCATGAGAGCCTCAATGATGGCATGGTCACCATCCGCGACCGCGATGACCTATCGCAGGAGCGTGTTTCTATTCAGTCCATTCAATCAAAAATTGCAGAAAAAACAGCTATTGAAAGCTTATTGAGGAAACTTTAGAACGCCAAACGTACAGTAGAATACAGCTTTGATAGACAGATAGCAAAGCGCTTGGCAAGCATTGAAGGCCCCAGCCGACGCCATTACGAAGCTTACAAGAACAAAATTCAAACACAGAAGGGGCTGTAAAGATTAACTTCGAACCGCTAAAAATGAACCCTTAGCTTATTACCATCTATGAACCCTATCAAAATTATTGTAGGATCTAAAAACCCAGTAAAAATCAATGCCGTTCGCTCGGCCTTTGCGCAGGTCTTCCCGGAAACCACTTGCGAAGTGATGGGGATTGGCGTTCCTTCTGGAGTAGCCGACCAGCCCATGACGGATGTCGCCACCTACCAAGGAGCGGCCAACCGTGCGCGCAATTGCCAAGAAGCCTTACCCGAAGCCGACTTTTGGGTAGGCGTAGAAGGCGGCATTGATGAGCTGTATGGTGGCATGCAAGCCTTTGCGTGGATCTACATCATCGGCCCCGAGCAAAGCGGGCAAGCCCGCACCGCTACTTTCGAACTCCCCGAAGCCATTCGTCAGCTTATACAAGAGGGCATTGAACTGGGCGAAGCCGATGACCGCATTTTTCAACGCAAAAACTCCAAGCAAGGCCAAGGGGCAGTGGGCATACTTACCCACGAACTGATTGACCGCACGGAATATTACCGCCCTGCCGTGGTGCTGGCCTTGATTCCTTTTGTGAACAAGGGTTTGTATTAAGCCCTATCAAAATTTCCTTGCCTGATGGGTCGGCCATAGTTGCCAACCTTCCATAGCGAATAGCATACTTTTTGAACTCAAAAAATATTTTATGCAAGTAACTAAGTACTGCCTAATCCTATTTTTTCATTATTATACTTTTTATTTATTTATATTCTATTTAGGTTTGTCTCATGATTGCACATAACGCGATAAAACAAAATGTTAATCGTTTGCAATTCATAAAACTGCATCATAGATGGGAAAATTCTATTACACTGATTTTTCCCAAAGCAGAAGCATGGATACGGCAAGTGAAAGTTTGGGGTTTGCGATGGTCAAAAACGCCTGGGTACTGGAATGTAGGTCAGGTTCGAGGAGGAAAAGGACAAAAGGACAGGGTGACTCTTTTATCTCGCCAAATGAAAAAACGTATTGAAGACCATTTAAAGGACGTATATGGCTGATTTACAAATCATTAAATACACTTACGTTATAGGCGTATAAAGATAACATTAACTTTATAAACAAGTTGTGCTTCATGCTGAAAAATGGAAACTAAGGACTACATAGCGATAGGAATAGCAATTCTCGGATGGACTTGGGCAATAATCCAATACTCTCTGAATAGGAGGAACCAGAAAAAAGACAAAGCCCTAGAGAAACGATTTGAAGTTTACAGTTCATTTTTAATTAAAATGGACGAGATAAATCAAAACATGCGGACAGACCCCAAAATGATTTATGGTATTACAACTGAATTTATGGAAAAACTTTTAGAGGGCGATGAGCATAACACAAATCAGGCTTTACTTAATTTCAATTCAGAACTTATTGAATACACCAAAAAGTCTGTCCAACCGACAATGATTCTAAATCAAGAATTAAATAAACTGAAATTGGTTTGTAGTGGTGCACTGCTTCCGAAAATAGAAGAATACAAGCGACTTTCTTCTGATTATGTAGACGAATTTCAAATCGTTTTGAATCGAATTTCCACACAAAAAGATATTAATGTAACTGCCAAGGAACTTGAAAATATTGGACATAGTGATCGGATTCCAATGATGACAGAGTTATGGCAGACAATTGAAAAGATGATGAGAAAAGAAATTGGATATTACAAAAAATAAAACAATGCTGAGCAACGAAGATAAGATTAAAATCAAGCAGGAAATCGATAAGAAAGTATCGAATTTAACCTGTCCAATGTGCCAAAATAAAAAGTTTGTGATGGCGGACGGATACTTTAACAATACTATGCAACCTGACCTAAAATCATTTAGCATTGGTGGTCAGGGTATTCCTACGATAGGGATTATTTGTAATAATTGCGGATTTGTAAGTCAACATGCAGTTGGAGTTCTAGGACTTTTAAATAATGATAAAAACAAAAAAGATGAGCCAGGAAAATGATACTCAGCAACAAGGCTTGTCTATTGATTTTGGGGATGAGCTTTCAAAAAACGTAACAATTCACAAAAATGTGAATCAGGAAATCATAATTACCACAGCAGATAAAATTAAGCTTGTTTTAATAAACACACGGGAAGTTTTGACAGCGCAACGCCAATGGTGGACACCTGCGGGTTTATTGATTTCTTTTATAGCCACTCTTTGCACAGCCGAATTCAAGGATGTTTTAGGAATGTCCAAAGATTATTGGCAAGCTCTCTTTTCATTTCTTTCCATTGGCGCCTTAATATGGTTAATCGTAACATTAAGAAAGCTTTACATAAATCGTAAGGGAGCCAAACTTGATCAAATAGTTGAACAGATAAAGCTAAAAGAAGAATAAAAGCACGAAAGCACAACATCGGCTAAGAAAACATGCGGGCTGAAAGGGTAAAATGAAACTTAATACACAAAACAAAACTTGGTTCTCTGTTGACAGATACGTGTTCCAAAACCAGCACGTTTCTTAGCCATGGCCGTTAGTGGTCATTGATGCCGTGCTTGATTAAAAGTTTGCAGTTCTGAAATAAGAGCCAAAATGGAAAAAGCGACTCACTTTATGAGAACAAGAACTGAATGAGTAAATTAAATACGAATTTGATGAACATTAACGGGAATAGTCCCAAACCCTCTACAAAGAGGTAAACTTTCAAATTTTAAACAATGAAAACAAAATCATTAATTGTAATCGCTATTTTAACTCTCGGACTAGTTACTTCATGTCAAGAAGAAAATGAGAGTTTAAGAACAGATTCTGAACTTATCCAATCCTTAAAGGCGGATATTGAATTCAAGATTTCTTTAATGAAGCTAGGTCTACCCAACTTGCAGTTACTGAAAGGCTAATTGATTTGAATTCTAAGGATGGACTGAATAGTGTTAAAAACTCCCATAGTCTTGATGAAATTTCTAGGCATCTCGATTTAGACAGTAACCTACTTCCAGAGTTTAACATTAAGTCACAGAATATCACTGATTATCTTTCGATAAATTATCCAGAGTTTAAAATAAAAACAGAAGAAGAAATAAGAACAATAGTTCGAGCTTCAATTTCTCCAGACTATCCTGCTTATGATTTAGCTCTTAGAAATTTACAAAATGCAAGAGTTATGGATGCTTGTGATGACAAATTTGAGGCTGACTTTCACAGAATTCATGCAGAGCATGATGCTGGCGTAGAAACATGCTTAGTTGTTACCTTGGCGACCTTGGGAGCGGGATTTGTACCTTGTAATGCGACTAACATTTACAATACCACCATGAAACTGGCTAAAGCAATAGACGAACACTCAACTTGCAAAAATCAATAGTATGGAACTGATAAATTATATTGGAATATTATGTGTCATTTTATTTGTACTGAATGACATATTAAAGAACAAGAAGCTTTTAAAATCTAGGAAGATGCTTTTGCTAGCAGTTTTGGATGCAATTTATCTAATAGTTGTTGTATATGTCCTGTTATCCAACTTCACTGATTTAATGAACTATTGGTGGCTATTAATAGTAGGTGGTTTACCAAGTGTTTATTACCAATATTTGAGAATCAAAAATAGTGATGGTCCATTGGCAATTCAACTTGTTAAATTGAGTGTGATTTTTATTATGATGATAATCATATTTATTCAAGTTTAAAAGACCACTAATCGAGTAGACGGCTGACGGTCAAATGACCGCCAGTGCGCCTCTCACACCACCTAGCGTACGGGTCTCGTACTGGGCGGTTCATTGCATGACTACTTGTGTCCTTTGGTAATAGGAAAGCATTGATTCATACCCTTTTCTCCTAAGTCTCGACAAAGTGATAGTGGTGATCAAGATTGGACTTTGGGCCCCTGCCCAGCCTCCTTTTCTCGTCCTGCTCCATGCATAGGCATGGTCTTTATCTACCCCTAGTCGAATCAGGTTTTTACGTTTCCTTTCAGGCTTTTTCCAGTCATGCCAGATACAATATCGAAGTCGGTTCCGCAGCCACTCATCGAGGGCTTTGAGTTTGACTTGTATGCTGGCAAGTCGGTAATTATTGACCCACCCCCTGCATACCTCTGCCAACTTTTTAAGTCGTTCTTCAAATTTATAGGGTCTGGTTTTCTTAAATCCGCTACTGCTCTTATACTAACCGTTATGCATCATTCAAATTGAAACTACAAACAAATTAGAAGTGATAAAATATCCTTATATTTGTAAGGTTTCAAAAACCAAAAAATATGTATAACTCAATAGAAATTGACCGAAAAAAACTTACGATAATGGGTGTCAAGTTTTCAGATTTAAAGACTTTGGAAAACACCGCAAGTGCTATTGGAAGCAATATGTTTGAAGGCTTTAGACCAACACAAAGAAGTATTGAAATCATAAGAGATTATATAGTAGGTAAAATATCTCTAGACGATTTAATAATTTATACGAAGAAAAAGACCTATGTCTAATTCTTACAGATATGTTGATCCTGATTATACTTATATCGACATAAAATCAGGAGTACTAAAAAACTTAGCTGATATTACAGACTCACAAGATTTACTTTTTTTTGAGAGTGTTACAGTAACAAAACGAATTAATGAATTACATAACAATCCAATCAAAATAAATGGAATTGAAAGCTTATTTTCGATTCATCAACATCTATTTCAAGATATTTACGGTTGGGCAGGCAAGAAAAGACTTGTTGAAATAAGTAAAGACGGAAAACAATTTTTCCCAACATCTCATTTCGAAAATGCTTTTAATTTTATTGATACTTTGATAGAAAGTTTCAAGAAAACTAAAAGAGATGATAGCCATGAAATAGCCGAAAAACTAGCTGAAATATTAGATAACGTTAATTATTTACATCCATTCAGAGATGGTAATGGAAGAGCTCAAAGAGAATTCTTAAGAATGTTGGCTCTTGAGAAAGGAATATATTTGAACTTAAACCCACCAGACGATAAAAATGTTTATGAAAGATATATGAAAGGAACGGTAAATAGTGATGTCAAAATATTGAAAGAATTGATTTTTGAATTAATCAGTTGAATTAAGAATGATGCATAATCGAGTAGACGGCCCCGCCAGCAATAACTGACGGAGTTCTTACTTCGATATGACTCGGCAAACACCTCTCACACCATCCCAAACGGCTTTCACAGGATTTGTCATCGGTTAAACACCCGCTAGCAAACGGGAAAACCTAGGTTGAGCGAATCGGGCATTGTTGCGCCCAACGCCTTATGGGTTTTCCGCAAAATTTACCTTATTTTTAAAGAGGCAAGGGATTTCGGTTCACCTTATTACCCGGTGGGTATTGCTGAATTCAACGTTTTAGATGTCAGACACCTTCGAGGTGTCAGACATCTTGGCACCGTTTTAATCCGGCACGTATTACTACTGAAGAGTTAGGAATTCAGCGGTTGCGAAGGTAGGTTTTGAGACGGAATGCCGTTGTGGGGCATGGTAGGACAAACCGGAAACAAGGAAAAATTCCGTAAATTTGATGTAAAAATAAACCAATGACACGAGAAACATTAATAAAGAAAACCATCGACAATCTGAGTAAATTACCTGACCAAAAATTGAAGGAAGTATCAGATTTTGCCGAATTTCTTCTGAGTAGAATTGAAAATCAACTCATGACTGAAGGGATTCAGAAACTAGTTTCCGACTCAAAAACATTCAAATTTCTTGAAGACGAAGAAGACCTTTACTCAGTAGACGACCTTAAAGAAAGATATAAATGAACAAGGGAGACATTGTTCTAATACCATTCCCATTTACAGACCTGTCAGGAACTAAGAATAGACCGGCACTCATTCTCGCAAAGGGAGAAGTTGATATAACCGTTTCGTTTATTACGACTCAACTAAAATGGCAGGAAGACTTTGACCTAAAAATTGAGCCATCACAGATAAATAGACTTAAAAGAACTTCTTTAATCAGATTAAGTAAACTCGCAACCATTGACAAAGACTTAGTGATTGGCAAACTTGGCAGCCTATCACAAGATGAATTGACTGTCGTGGACAAGAATCTGATTAGAATATTTAAACTGAGACAATAATCACACCCTACAATCGAGTAGACGGCCCCGCCAGCAATAACTGACGGGGTGCGCCTCTCACACCATCCCGAAAGCTTTCGGTACGGTTCATTGCATTCGAGGTTTAAATTTCAAATAGTAGTCCATTATGCGCTCGTAACCGTTCCTTTTTAGGCGCAATAAGGTGAAAGTAGTGGCGAGGTATTATATCCTTCTTCTCTCGTTTTTTGCCCAAAACCCTACCTTTCCGCAAAATTTACCTTATTTTTAAAGAGGTATTCCATTTCGACTTACGTTTTTACTCTTCCGGCATTTCTATTAATCAGTTAGGAATTCAGCGGATTTGAAGGTAAGTTGTGAAACGGACTGCCGTTAGGCAACATTTAATTTCGAATTCCAATTAGAAAATTTTACTTACCTTTCGCGTTAGTAACGTAAAACAAAAATATGATTGTTTCTTTTCGCTCGAAAGAGACTGAACAAATTTGGAATGGATATCGAGTAAAAAAAATGCCGATTGATATTCAAGAAATTGGACGCCGAAAATTGAGGATGTTGAATAATTCGGAAAACATAGCTGATTTGAGAATTCCACCTTCCAACCGACTTGAAAAGCTAAGCGGAAATTTAAGTGGATTTTACAGCATTCGAATTAACAAACAATGGCGAATAATTTTTGAGTGGAATAGCGGAAATGCGAGCGAAGTAGAAATAGTCGATTATCACTAAAAACAGAGAAAATGGAAAAGTTAGCAAATGTACATCCTGGCGAAATTTTACTTCACGAATTTCTTGAGCCACTCGAAATTTCGGCTTATCGACTTTCTAAAGATTTGAAAATACCTCAAACTCGGATTTCTGAAATTATAAAAGGGCGGCGTCGAATAACAGCTGATACGGCTTTGCGATTGAGTAAATATTTTGGAAACTCGGCTAAATTTTGGCTCGGACTTCAAGACGATTTTGATATCGAAGAAGGAAAGGAAAATAGGGGAAACGAGTTGAATGAAATAAAACAGTACGCTGATAAAAACGTCGCCTAAAAGCGCATAACAAAAATGGCGAATTTATTGCTGAAACAAGAGATTTGTGTGCTTTTAGAAACTAATAGTTTAACCGAAAAACTTGCGCATTTTAAGTCGCCACTTTCGTTATGCGCGAGACGTTAGCAACAATTCGAGTAGTACGAAACACTATGGATAAAAATGATTTGACTAAAAAACTATCCCAATGGGACAAAAAACATACAGATCATTTGAAAGAAATATATCAGAATTATCAAGGGAACTCTGATTTTTTGGATACAATAATTGACTTATACACAGATTGTGGTGATTTGGAGCACGCAACAACTTGGATTATTA
This sequence comes from Roseivirga sp., assembly GCA_018402485.1. Taxonomy (GTDB): domain Bacteria; phylum Bacteroidota; class Bacteroidia; order Cytophagales; family Cyclobacteriaceae; genus Roseivirga. The sequence continues at coordinate 593,615 of JAGYIY010000001.1, forward strand.
AGCATTATGTGGACACTGGAAAGAAATTAAGTCTGACACAAACGGATAAAATCTTATCGAAGATTAGCAGACTTGACTTTTGGGCAAGTAAATTACATATCTTACAAATAACACCACAAATCGACTTGACCTTGAAAAACGCAGAATTAATCGAGCCGAGTGTCAATTCTATGATGAAGTCGGATAAAAATTTCGTGAAAGCAGCAGCCTATGAAGCCTATTATGAGATTGTAAAACTAATTCCAGAATTAAAAAATGAATTTACAATTCTATGTGAACATGCCTTAGCAACAGAAAGTGCGTCAATTAAATCAAAAGTAAAACGAATATTGAACAGAATAAAAACAGGTGCTAATGTAAGCTACCCCAAAACTAGTACAGATTAAAAATAGAATTTCTAATTTTAAAAACTGTAATATGAGAAAGAGTAAATTTACCCGCGACGTATTTTTGAGAAGTAAGCGCAAGGAGGTGTACCAAGCTTTTTGCCATTTTAACTAAAGGCGATTAATATTGATTTTCTCAAAATTACAGCGTATATTTTTAGTAGCCATACATCTATAAAAATTCACCATGACTGATATTCTACTTATTGTTTTAGTTATTCTTTCAACCGTCAATGTACTCCTCGCGGTAACAAAAAAACCTAAAGTTGACCTAAAACCTCAATTGAAGGAAGTAGAAGAAGCCATCATAAAATTCGACACATCCTTGGAGAAAAATGAAAAGTCGGTTCGGGAGGAATTACAGCGCAATAGAACTGAGACGAATGAAACCGCTAAGATGAATAGGGAGGAATTAACCAAGTCGTTAGACGCCTTCAAAAAGCAATTGGCAGAAGTGAATCAAACAAACCGTGAAGAACTTACCAACAACTTAAAATCCTTTGAAGTAAAATTTTCTCACAACATCAAAGACCTAAACGACCTTTTGAGGGAGAAATTTGGTGACTTTAACAAACAGCAATCAGAGCAGAATAAACAATCCATTGACACGATCAAAGAAGTAAAGGGGACTATAGAAAAGCAACTCAGAGAAATCAGGGATGATAATACAAAGCAGCTTGATGAAATGAGAAAGACAGTTGACGAGAAACTTCAAAAGACACTTAATGAAAGACTAAGTCAATCCTTCGAAACAGTTGGCAAACAATTGCAAGCGGTTCAAGAAGGATTAGGAGAAATGAAAACCCTTGCTACAGATGTGGGTGGACTTAAAAAGGTGTTGAGCAATGTAAAAATGCGTGGGGGAATTGGGGAAATTCAACTCGCCATGCTGTTGGAGCAAATACTTGCTCCAGACCAGTACGAGCCAAACGTAAAAACCAAATCGAACAGCTCAGATGTGGTAGAATTTGCCATAAAACTTCCAGGCAGAGACGACTCTGGAAAAAATGTCTGGTTACCGATTGATGCCAAATTTCCAAAAGATATCTACGAACAACTTCAAGAAGCTTACGACGAGGGAGATCAAAACAAAATACTAATAGCCCAAAAAAACATGGATAATACCATTAAGAAGATGGCTAAGGATATTGGTGAGAAGTATATTGACCCACCAAATACAACAGACTTTGGAATTATGTTCTTACCCTTTGAAGGCATCTACGCGGAAGTTGTTCGTAAAGCCTCTTTGCTAGAAGACTTACAGCGTAATTATAAGATTATCGTAACCGGCCCGACCACACTTGCAGCCATTTTAAATAGCTTACAAATGGGTTTCAAAACATTGGCCATTCAAAAAAGGAGTAGTGAAGTTTGGCAAGTTCTTGGGGCAGTAAAAAAAGAATTTGAAAATTTCAGTGGAATGATGGAAAAAGCTCAAAAAAATATTCAAACAGGGCTGAATCAATTGGATGATGTAATGGGTAAAAGAACGCGTGCCATTCAAAGAAAACTGAAAGGGGTTGAGGTACTCAGCGAAGTTGAAACCAAAAACATCCTACCAGAAATAGCAGATACAGCCCTAATGGTTGATGACGAGGAAGATAATAATGAGTAAATTATTGCCTCACATCATTTATTTTGTAGCCATCAAACAGAAAAAAGTGCTACAGTTGGCACACACCTTGTACCTCTTTTCTCTTAGCCCAAGATCGTTTTGATGCTAACAACCGGAAAATAATCGGTTGTAACATCATTTCCTGGTTTACGCCTAGCTTTAGGGATCATTCGAACATTTGCCTTATTTTTAACAAGTTATTCGATTTCAATGGCCATTTGCATGCTTAATTTTGCTTGTTAAACATGTAGTTGCCTCTGTTTTGAGGTAAATTTTGAGGGGGACTGCAATAAGTGGTAATTTGCGAAAAACATAAAACACCCTATAAACATGAAAGCATTGGTATTAGGATTTCTGGCAATTGGATTGATGAGTTGCCATTCGGCAACCAAAGAAGCCAACACCTATCCTGACGTAAACATCGTTGGTGCAATGAAAAACGTGATGTGGAATGGCGAATTAGGCAGTAGCATCAATCTTGACACCATTTCCGACAAAAAAGGACTTTATGGTTTAGGTCCAGCAAGCTATTTGAAAGGCGAATTGCTCATTAATAATGGAACCAGCTATGTATCAAAAGTAACTTCCGACTCGACCATGACCGTTGAAAAAACCTATGAAGCATCAGCACCATTCTTGGTTTATGGAAACGTAACCGAATGGAATGAAATTGAATTAACACCTGAAGTTAAGACGATTCAGGATATAGAGCAATTCATTGACGATCATTCGACTGAATTAAAAAGACCCTTTGCCTTTCAATTAACAGGACAGGTCGCAAGTGCTATGATTCATGTTCAGAATTTGCCTGAAGGAACAAAAGTATCCTCTCCTAATGAAGCGCATCAAGGACAAACCAATTATAGAATTACAAATGAAGCTGCTGAGATCATTGGGTTTTTCTCAACCGAACACAAAGGAATTTTTACCCATCACGACTCTTTTTTACACATGCACCTCATTACAAAAGACCAAAGTAAGATGGGGCATTTAGACGAATTAGTAATCCAAGAAATGAAATTATACCTTCCTTCTTTTTAAAATGTGTAGGGTTTTTAATAACGTTTTATCTGGCCGACCATTGAACATAAGTTCTTTGCTCATCTATTAAACCATAACGCTTACAAAAAAAATGACTAAAACAACATTCATTCTTGCGCTTTTAATTTTTGGCTTTACCAACTGTTTCTCACAGTTATCGAAAAAAGAATTTGAAGGTGTTGTAGCCTATTTTGTAGACTGCGTAAAGAAGGCAGATATTGATCAACTTGATTTGATGATATCTTACCCTCTTCAACGAGCTTATCCGATACCTCCCATAAATAACAAAGAGGAATTTAAAAACCGCTACTCAGAAATATTCGATGATAGCCTGACTTCCGTTATTACCAATTCAAACCTAAAAAAAGATTGGACAGATGTAGGTGGGCGAGGAATAATGCTTCACAACGGAATGGTATGGATAGATTATGAAGGGCGTTTACTAACAACAAACTACACCTCTGCCAAAGAAAAAGCACTGAAAGAAAAATGGATTGCGTACGAGAAAGCTTTACTTAATACTGACCTAAAAGCATTTAAAATACCCATTCACACCATCGAAACAGATGCCTTTATTATAAGAATTGACCTTTTAGAGAACCAAATGTATCGATACGCTTCTTGGTCGAGCAATTCCAAGCTATCTGACCCACCTGATTTGGTTATTAAAAATGGAAAAAGGATTTTTGAAGGAAGTGGCGGAAACCACCATTTTGAATTTACCAAAGGAGAATACAACTATACAGTTTATGTAGATGTGTTAGGTTTAGATCCAGACGAAATGTCTCCCTTTCAATTGATTGTAACAAAAGAGAAGAAAGAGATTTTAAACCAATTTGGTAAAAAGAAGCAACTTAGATAAAGAAATTTCCAAGAGAAATGAGCAAAAGAATTTTCTATCGAATGAAGAATTTGATTCTATCGACTATTTGCACTGCTTTATTATTGGCGTGCACCGATGAACAAATCTCACCAGACTTTGGTAGTACCTTAAATTCACCCCCTCCTATTCCCGATCAAATCAAAGGCCCTTTTGCTATTGATGGGCAAAATATCCGTAAGGATGGACAGGTAGTTACGTTTAAAGGTGTAAACGCCATGCAGACCTTTGGTTTAGGCAACGCCAATCGGATGAATGAATGGAAAATTCAGATGGTACGCGAATTTATAGGCAACCTGAGAGAACAACCCATTATTGGAAGCCCTATTCTTGCGAGTGATCGAGTGTGGTATCATCCTCTACAACAAATTGTTGATCAAAATCGAGCACATGGAATGGTTACTATACTCTGCCCGTTCGGTTGGGTAGATGCTAATGGTGAACAAACTTTACTCACCGGATTAAACCCCTCTGATCAGGGGTTTTACGATGCTTATCAAGAAAAGATGAAGGCAATTGCCCAACATTTTAAAGACCAACCAGATGTTTGGATAGAGCTTTGGAATGAACCTTACCGCTGGGACAATAAAAATAACTATACCCATGAGCTTTGGCTAAATGATATGGCCGAAATGATAGATAAGCTCCGGTGGGTTGATGGGTTCCATAATGTGATTGTTGTTCCTGGAAATGAGCAGGGGCAATCAGCAGACGCCATCATAGAAAAAGGAGAGAGGCTATTAGAGGGGAGGTTTAATATTCTTTTTGATTTACATGCCTATGAAAAGTGGTTGTTAAATGCAAATGAAGATCAACTGATTACCAAGATCAACGATTTAAAAAAGAGAGACATCCCATTCATGATAGGAGAAGTCGGTGTTCAAAATATTGCAGGTGTTATGGAAATTGACCCCTTTCTACGTGCAGCAGAAGTTACAAACATTTCTGTGCTCGCTTGGTTATGGAATCAAAACTCAGATTATAACAATGCTTTATTAACGAAAGATGGACAAGCCAACGCCACTGAACGCAACAACTACTGGGGAACAAAATATAAGGCATTTCTCAAAAAATAATACAATGAATAAGATCGCATATATTACTGAAAGAACAAAGCCCCTAAGAGATCAAATCGTCGATCATGCTGTTTATTCGGCCATAAGAGATATCGAAGATTTACAAATATTCATGAAATTCCATGTCTATGCTGTCTGGGATTTTATGTCGCTGTTGAAAAGTTTGCAGAATAAACTTACCTGTGTAGGTGTACCATGGCACCCTACAGGTTCGGCCAATACAAGGTACCTTATCAATGAAATTGTCGCTGGAGAAGAGTCAGACATAGACCTACATGATTGTAGAAAAAGTCATTACGAAATGTACCTAGACGCCATGAAGCAATGTAATGCAGATACTTTAAACATAAAAGCTTTTACCAAAGCGCTACAAGAAGGTTCCTCTTTTAACCAAGCCTATACCATAGCCAATACACCAATGGCAGCAAGAGCATTTGTAAATTTTACTTTTGAGGTCATCAACAGTGGCAAAACACATGTTCAATCGGCTGTTTTTACGTTTGGAAGAGAAGACTTAATACCAAAAATGTTCTTGTCTATCGTAAGCGACCTTAATGAACAGTTTCCAAATAAAATTTCTTATTTAAAGTATTACTTGGACCGACACATTGCTGTGGATGGCGACCATCATAGTCATTTAGCTTTAGAAATGACCTCAGAGCTTTGTGCCGATAATGAAAAATATTGGGAAGAGGCTGAGGAGGCATGCCAAAAAGCCTTAGAACAGCGTATTAAACTGTGGGACGGCGCGCTAGCCGAAATAAGAAGCCTGAAAAAATTAGGTCTTGCTCATTGAGCAAATCAGCAACACCATGATTCTGTTTTAAGTTAGAAAAAACAAAGCCATTTGCCTTGCAGCAAATGGCTTTGTGAACCTTGTTTCAACCCTTACTTAGTTACCCCCATTGGCTCTTTGCATAGGGTTAGTACCAGAGGCCTGACCCCTTGCGCCTGATCCTCTAGAGCGGAACAACTCAAAACGTGAGGGGTTATTGGTTCTAGGAAAATAATTATTATCCACATCCGTATCTGCCGTCTCACCAAATGGATCTAGTCGAATCTGAACTACTTCTTTATTTTTCATAAAGGCTTTCGTAACATTTTGCTCATTCTTGCGCCAGATATAAGCAGGAATACGTTCTACCTCTGTGCTGCCATCGGTGTATGTCCACTCAATGATGATGGGCATCACCAAGCCCCCTTTGTTTTCAAACTCTATTTGATAGAAATTTTTATCATCGCCAAGCAATTCCCTTTCCTCATCGGATAAAGAAGCTTGGAAGCGTGTATAAGCTACTTTGGCTTCTTCTGTTACTTCAAAAGGATCGTAGGTATGATAAAAGTCTTGCAGTCTTTTATCTTCGTCTACGTAATAACGCATCCCTTCCTTACGGTTTTTTTCACTGGCCACGTCAATTTTGTTCTCCTCATTGGCCGCTCTGGCAATTGGATATTCCACTTCAGGGTTTTTCGTGTCTAGTTTATACCACTGTACATTATTGATAGAGATATCTACATGGTCTATACTAAAATACCATCCTCTGATGAACCAGTCAATATCCACGGCCGAAGCATCCTCCAGTGTTCTGAACAAGTCATCGGGAGTGGGGTGTTTGAAGGCCCAACGTTCTGCATATTTTTTAAAGGCAAAATCGAATAACTCTCTTCCCATGATCGTCTCACGCAAAATATTCAAGCCTGTAGCGGCTTTTGCATAAGCATTGCTGCCAAAGCCAATGATGTTTTCTGAATTGGTCATGATGGGCTCCAATTGCTCTTTTGGCAAAGCCATGTAAGGAGCAATTTTCGATGCTGGCCCTCTTCTGTGAGGATAATTGCTATCAAACTCTTGTTCTGTAAGATACTGAACAAAGGTATTCAACCCTTCATCCATCCAAGTCCACTGTCTCTCGTCTGAATTGACAATCATAGGAAAGAAATTGTGCCCCACTTCGTGAATAATTACACCAATGGCACCCCATTTGGTCGACTCCGGATAGGTACCATCGGGCAAAGTACGGCCATAATTAAAGCAAATCATGGGGTATTCCATACCATTGCTTGCCTCTACCGAAATGGCAACAGGGTACGGGTAAGGAATGGTATACTTAGAGTAGGTTTTTAACGTATGAGCGACAGCCTTTGTAGAATAACGCTCATAAATACCATAGGCTTCTTTGGCATAATAAGACATGGCCATGGGGTGATCTTCTCGACCATCGATATCGGCTGCCATAGCATCCCAAACAAATTTTCTAGAGGAGGTCCAAGCAAAATCTCTTACATTCTCAGCTTTGTAATGCCAAGTTTTCGTACGAGTAGATTTTGACTTTTCATTGGCTTTTGCTTCTTCCAAAGTAATGATCTTAACAGGCTCTACAAACTCGTTTTGGGCTTTCTCCCATCTTTCTCTTTGTGTAGCGGTAAGTACGTTTTTGGCATTTTGAAGTTCTCCTGTAGAACCTACTACATGATCCTCGGGAACGGTCATTTTAACATCGTAATCGCCAAAAGTAAGCGCAAACTCACCTCTTCCGGTAAACTGCTTATTATTCCATCCTTGAAAATCGGAATAAACTGCCATGCGTGGAAACCAACCGGTTATGGTGTAAATGTAGTTACCATCTTCAGGGAAAAATTCATGCCCTCCACGAGCTCCAGACTCAGAGCGTGGTGTAGTATTATACCACCAGCGGATGCTAAAAGTCACTTTTTGCCCTGGAGCTAAGGTTTGATCCAAATCAATACGCATCATGGTTTGATTAATGGTATAGTCCATTTCCGCACCGCGGGCGTCTTTTACCTCAGTAATGTGAAAACCCCAGTTATTGTCATGACCATCTAAGGCATCAATCTGACCGTAAGACATACGAGGCCTAATGCTGCTCTCATCAAACTTGTAAGAATCATTGTCTGGCTGACGAACATTTTCATCTAAAGCCAACCACAAGTAATCCAAAGGATCGGGGGAGTTGTTGTAATAGGTAATGGTTTCGTAACCATCAAGCCGTTGGTTTTCATCATTGAGGGTAGCCTCAATGATGTAATCGGCACGTTGCTGCCAGTATTTTGGCCCGGGAGCCCCTGAGGCACTACGGTACATACTTGGGTCGCGTAACATACGCTCTAGCTGTTCGAAACGATTACCATGATTGCTTGTAACTACTTGTGCCCAGGCAGAAGTGCCTAGGAACAAGAAAAGAACTGAAATTTTAAAAACGTTTTTCATAAATGATTGATTTCTCTTCTTACCAATATTTTGTTGCGATCATTAAAGTAATGGCAATCCCTACAACCGCAGAGGACGTTACCAATGTCCAGTCTCTCCTTGCTACGTTGAAAAGCCCAACAAAAACAAAAGAGATGACCATAAAAAAGGCCACAATGATCAGCTGACCTATCTCTAAACCCAGATTGAAACTGAGCAGAGGGGTAAATATACTATTTTCTTTTCCTAACAAACTTTTTAAATAATTAGAAAAACCAAGACCATGTATGAGCCCGAAAATCAAGGCATAAAAATAATTGGTGCTGAACCTAGAAGGGTTGACAATACTGTTCTTGCGAAAAAGATTGGTTAAGGCTGTGATAAAAATGGTAACTGGAATCAAGAACTCAATAATGTCTGAGCGGAAGTTGATGATCTGAAGTGTACTTAAGGCCAAAGTAACAGAGTGCCCAATGGTGAAGGCTGTTACCAAAATCAAAATTTTCTTCCAATCTTGAAGCTGATAGATGGCACAAAGGGCAATGATGAATAAAATATGGTCATAGCCATTCACATCAATGATGTGCCGATAGCCCAATTGGAAGTACATACTGAATTCACTCATGCATTGGTAATTTTTAACAGGCTATATACCTGATTTGCAATGATAAAGCTTAATTTTGATTACACATAGTAAAAAGTACCCCTATGCTCTTAAAAATTCTCTTTTCCGTATGGCCGCTTCTATCATTTTGGCACCCATTTCATGTGAGTGTGGTAGAGATTCGACACAACGCCGAGGAGCAAGTTTTGCAAATGAGCCAACGCATTTTTTTAGACGATTTAGAGGAAGCAGTGGAAGGGTTTCATGCTCTTGACTACGTAGATACCGCCTCTCCCGATGATCTGGTAAGATTAGATAGTTTAATTGCCAGTTACCTTAAGGCCAAGGTATTTTTCCGTGTGAATGGCGAAAACCGTGACTTTACCTATGTGGGCTCAGAAAAAGAAGGCGATGCCCGTTGGTGTTACTTTATGATTGATGCTGTACCTTCTGTACGCACCTTAGAAGTGACAAATGTGGCGCTAATGGATGTTTTTGATGACCAGGAAAATATTATTCATTGTGTCGTAGGCAACCAAAAACGAAGCTATAAGCTAAATAAACAAAGCAAATACTTCACATTTGAATTTGAGAAAGAATGAAATTATTCTCAATGGTTTGCTTACTATTCCTTACGCTATCGGCTTGCCAAAGTAAAAAGGAAACGACCGAGCAGGAGAATTTCGTAGAAGTAGCCAAGCGCTATTCCCTCCTTAAAATATCGCGCTTAAGTGGTCCCTGTCAAGAAGACAGCACCTCAAACCGCTGCTTAAATATTAGGATTGAAGTGCCTTCTTTTTTGGAGGATACCTTGGGTAATATTGCGGGAAGGCTAAATGCACAAATCAAAAAAGATATCTTTTCCTTTTTTTCCCCTGAAGCTACCCATACATCTTACGATAGTTTGGCCGCTGAATTATCCTCTGAACATGAACGGATTCTTGAAGACTATCCGGATTATGATCATCCATGGAATTTAGAAATATTGTCTGACATCATCTATGAAGACACTTCCTTTGTGAGCATTGCCACCAACATTTTTTCTTATACAGGAGGAGCTCACCCCAACAATTCCCAAATTTACGCGAGCTATGATGTACAGAATGGACACCGTATTCGTTTAAAAGATTTATTTAAGTTGGGATCAGAAGAGGAACTGAATAGAGCTGCAGAAATAGAGTTCCGAATGCTGAAACGCATTCCACCCCATATCAAGTTAGAAGAAGAGGGTTATCGGTTTGAAAATGATAGGTTTGAACTCAATGAAAATTTCGCCATCCTTAATAAAAGCCTTATCTTTTATTATAATCCATATGAAATAGGGGCTTATGCGTTAGGGCCCTCAGAATTACAATTGAACTTCTCCGATTACGCTCATTTGATAAAGCAAGGCAGTTATATTGACAAATGAAGAGATTCAAAAAAGTTACACCCTTAGCCTTCTTCCATGAATTGGTAAATGAGCTGCAGCCTACATATTTACTTTTATTCGTGGCATGTTTTTTTGGGATGCCTCAAGCTAAATCACAATCACCATTAAAGGTACAGTTTGAAATCAACAATTTGGGTTTCCCCGTGAAGGGTACTTTTGACTCTTTGAGCATTAGTTACTCCTTTGACCCGGCAAAAATTGAACAATCCAAATTTGCTGTGAATATTTTTGCAGCATCTATCAATACGGGAATAATTGCGCGAGACCGCCATTTGCAGAAGGCAAAATACTTTGATGTTGAGCAATTCCCCATACTCTCTTTCCAATCCAAAAACATGGTGGTAACGCCTACAGGATATCGATTGATCGGCAGGCTGACCATCAAAGGCCATAGTGAAGAAATCCAGATCGACGTCAATCGGGTCGACAATAGCACAGAGGGTTACTTAGAAACGGCATTTCAGGTGAATAGAAGCACTTTTGATATAGGTAATAAAAGCTTTATACTTGGTAACGAAGTACGCATAAGCTTGATGCTAATGCTCTAAACTTCTTTCTTACAATCGGGGAGTGTAAAGCCAAAATACTGATAGGCGACCCAAAACTTGCCCGTATGCTTAAGTAACCAAAAACCTTCTGCATGAAAAGTACCTTCAAAAGCTTTGTTCTTCAATTCTTCCCAGGCTAGGAAAAATTCAGGCTTTTTTAAATCGCGAAAGGCGATGGTCATATGAGGGTGAAAACCGTTTTTATGCTCCGCATGAAATAAGTTTAATTTTTCCCGCGTTTGGCGGGTAATGAGGGTATAAAATTGGTTTAAGCTTGGGTTTTCCTCTGGCCGAACGTATAAGGTACGCGGTGGAAAGGCACCAAAACCATTGATTTGAATGGGAAAAGGCTGGTATTTAGTTGTTTGTACAAGTATATTCATTAACCGCTTTTCTTTCGTCTCCGACCATAAAAAAGGCATATGTAATGTGATGTGCGCGGGAGAACGCAAAGCAGCCCGCGTATGATATTTTTCCATCATTTCTTTTTTCAGGTCTTCGACCCTAGAAAAAAGAGGTTCAGGAGGTATGATAGCAATGAAATATCTCTTTAGGTCTGGCTTCGCCATGCCTATAACTGTTTCGGGTTTGACAACCAGAGCATTTCATAGGGCTTCAATTGTAACTGTCCTTCGTGCACACATATCTCCGCCCCACTGAGCTTATCGACCAATCGAAATGGATTAAGACAGGTGTGTGGAAATACCAAATGCGCATAGAGGAATTCATCCGCATCGTTAAAATTAGCCAAAACCAAAGTCTGCATGGTTTCTCTACTTCTTAAAAACCCAAAAACGTGCTCATTCCCGGTTTCCATCAGTTTTGTATTATTCAGATCTGCAAATTCTGGAGAAGTGGCTCTCACACGGATCATCTGCTGAAGGGCCTGAAAAATTTTCCCTTCTGGTGTGTTTTTGCGTTTTCTAAGTGAGGCCTTATTCCAATTCATTAAAGGCCGATGCACCCAGCGGTTATCATCCACTTTGCCTTCCTCCTTTAAAAAGCTATAATCATTGATTGTAGCAATTTCATCTCCCGCATAAATCATAGGAATCCCTCCAAAAGAAAGAATCATTCCGTGCAGTAAATTGATTCGATCTAAGGCTCTTTTCATTCCTAACTTATTTCCCTCGTCAAGGGCCTTTTCCAAGCCAACCAAAGAAGCCATACTTCCCGATATTCTTGCATCTCCCGTTTGAGGATTATACATAAATGGCAATCCTTTGGCGAAGGTATCATGAAATTCGCCCGTGTAGAACTGAGTTAAAAAGCTACGATGAGCTACCGGATCAAACCCCGACTCAATGATATGTTTATCTTCAAAGCCCATACCAATATCGTCGTGGCACCGAGCATAATTCAGCCAAGTAGTACCGGGTGGTTTTTTAGGTTTATCTCTTAAGCTCGACTTCATAACCCTAGCACTTTTAGTCGCTATGGAATTCCAAAGTAGCGCCATAAAAGTAGCGTTGTAGGCCATATCGTGTTCATTGCTCCAAACTTTAGATTCACCAAAATACTTAACAATTTGCTGAGGTGTAACAATTGCCTCCGCCAGTAGAGCAACCCCTGGGGCAACAACTTTGGTGCACAGTTTAAAGAGCTGATGAATCAAATGTGCTTCCTCTAAGTTTTGACAAGAGGTACCCATACGTTTCCAAACAAAGGCCACTGCATCCATTCGAAAAACATCAACACCAAGGTTAGCTTGAAAGAGAAGGTTCTTAAGCATTTCTACAAAAACGTAGGGATTACTGTAGTTTAAGTCCCATTGATAGGAATTGAAAACCGTCATTACCCATTGTTTCATGGCCTTATTCCATGTAAAATTTCCAGGAGCACTTTCAGGAAAAACCTCCGGCATATTATGCTCATATAGATCGGGAATGGAACGATCTGGGTAAGTATAAAAATAATCTTGGTAGTACTTATCTCCTTTTCTCGCCTTTTGAGCCCATATGTGTTCATCAGATGTATGATTGACTACAAAGTCGAGCATAAGAAATTTTCCGCGACTGTGAAGGGCTTTGGCCGTTGACAACAAGTCTGCATTGGTTCCATATTTAGGATCAACTTTCTTGAAATTACTTACGGCATACCCTCCATCATTTTTATACTTAGGGCTGCTCATCAGAGGCATGAGGTGAAGCAGATTAATGCCTAGCTCATCAAAATAGTCTAGCTTCTCGGTAAATCCCTTGAGGTTATTATTAAAACGATCGACATAAAGCATCATGCCAACCAATTTCTCCTCACAGAACCATGCCGGCTGATGTTCACGTTCGGAATCGTTCTTTTTTAATTCATTCGTTCTAGCCACAAAGCCCTCGTAAAGGACTTTCACAAGTTGGTCTAACGCAGGCTGTCTGTTCGGATGCGCAGCATAAAGCTGTTGAAATCGTTCAAAAATCGGCGCAAAAAGAGCCGTGAGCCTTGCATCAAAATCATCAGATCGTTTTCCGTTCTCCTTGGTGAGTTTTTCCCTATATTTTTTGAGAACCAGGTGTGCCGTTGGGTTATACATATAGTGCTTCCTAAAAGAGTTTTATCCTTAGCTAAATGGTGTAGCCAGTAGGTATGGAGGCAAAGATAAAATCATAGTTGAGATGTTGGGACATAAAAAGTAAAAAGGCTTCACTGCAACCGACGGATTTCACTTTAAGCAAACCAAACCACAATGATGGTAGTAGCAATCATTAATAACAAGGCCAATATTCTATAATTTTTATACCAGTCCAATCCTTTCAATTCTGCCGTCTCTTCTGCATAAATGCGTTTGCTCCACGTCATTTCATCTATCTTAATTGCAGGAGGCGGAGCAGAAGCATAACTCACAATGGCATTAACCACACAAGCAATGACAAATAAAACAGGAACAATATACAAGAAGTGTATACCCGTATCCTCTGTGGTAATACCCCCAAACTGAGCAAAGCAGTAAAGCACATAGATGAGCACCAAGGAATAAGAAATTACTAAGCTCCAAAAACCACCATTCGCGTTCACCCGCTTGTTGAATAGGCCCATAACAAAGGCGGCAACAATGGGTGGAGAGATAAAGCCTAGGATCTGCTGGAGGTAGGTCCACAAGGACCTAAAGCTTTCGATCATGGGAGCCCAAGCTGCCGCTAAGATCACCAAAACAACAGTAGCAATTTGGCCTGCCCTCACCAATTGCTTTGAAGTGAGATTAGGATTTATTTTTTGTGTGAAATCCATGGTAATTAGCGTAGAAGCAGAGTTAAGTGTTGCCGAAATGCTAGATGACATGGCCGCTAATAATCCGGCAATGACCAACCCTAAAATACCGGTAGGTAAGAGCGAATAAATCAATACCGGGTAAGTCATATTAGGACACTCTTTTAAGTTTTCACAAACTTTAAACCCCTCGTCTATTGGAATACTATAATTCAAAAAGCTAATGTCGGTTTCGGAAAATATCAAGATGGCTAGCACACCGGGAATCACCATGATAAACAAAACCGGTAGCTTTAACAGCCCTGCAAAAAGGGCACCCCAACGCCCATGATTGAGGTCTTTTGCAGAAAGCACTCGTTGTACCATAAATTGGTTGTTGGCCCAAAAGTAGAACCCGAGCAAAGGAACGCCAAATATGAGGCCGGGCCAGGGCATGGCCTTGTCAGAGGCGGGTCTGACTAAACTGAGCACCTCATCTGCCGATTTACCAAGTTGCTCACTTCTCGCATTCAAACCATCGATCATCGCCTGCCAACCTCCTACTTCAGCAAACGCGAAATAGGTGACCAAAACAGACCCAAAAACAAGTAAAATAGCTTGTATCACTTCAGTATGAACCACTGAGGAAAGCCCTCCCGGTATGGTATAGGCTGCTGCTGCAAAGGCCAATAAGGAAATGATGATCCAAGAAGGAACTTCCGGAAAAATAATCTTCAGAATAAGATTGCCTGCATACAAGCCAGAAGCGGTGTCTATGATCACGTTACCAATAATCGTAATTCCAGAAAATAAATATCTCGTCCGCGTATCATACCTGCGTTCTAAAAACTCAGGCATGGTATATACTTTTGACTTTAAATAAAAGGGTAAGAAAAAGATAGCGAAAATAACCAAGACAACTGCCGCCATCCATTCGTAGTTGTATACGGCAACATCGGTATTGAAGGCATCCGAAGTTAAGCCTATCAGGGTATTCGACCCAATGTTGGCCGCAAAAAGCGAAATACCAACAACAGGCCACAACATATTTCTGCCTGCTAAAAAATAATCCTCGGAGCTCTCTTGTTTTCCTTTACGAATACCATACCAAACAATTCCCACCAAATAAACGACAATGATGCCAATATCAATGGGTGCTAATCCAATGGTTTCTTCCATATTCTTGTGTTTGCTAGCAACCAAAACAAGGCTGCTGTACTTAAAAATTGCGTTTCAGTAAGCTTTTGGCCAGAAAAATCAGACCCGACTATAATAATAAGGACTTCCCTTGAAAAATCATAACCATACAGGCTAAAGGTGAAATCGATTTCCACCATATGTTAGATGGCTGAGGCTATAAAACACCAAATATTATGGCATGATAAGGGTTATGGTTATGCGACGCACACCACCATTCGAAAACAGAAGGGAAAAAGAATGATTACGAAACTTTTCAAAATTACTTTTTTGAAAGTTCATCTTTCTTCAATTGTATTTTATTGATCACGTATTTACCCAAAGCCCTGCCTTGAATTACACCATTTTCGATAGCCGGTCTATAGTGAATTCCTCCATATAAACGACTAATGGCTGCCTCTTCTGACGCCTCGAAAAAAGAATTGAAAGACCTCATCGGCAAACCATATTTTTCTTCAGTAGTATCATCAAAAGAAAAGTTATCGCCATAAATATGTGTTAAAGCAATAGCAGCTGCACTGCTAATAACGGAGTGACCACTTGTATACTCCGGAAAGGGGGGTGTTTGAAGCAAAGGAAGCCATTCTTCATCAATGTGTTGGTTAATGAGTGTTTCTGGCCTGATTAAACTACTCCGATACTTTTCGTCCCAACAGCTAATGAAAGCATCGGCCAAGGCGATAGAAGTTAAGGCATAGGCCTCAGCACTCTTCATAAAATCAGCACCTGCCTTTTGACTGACGATCTTGGTAATACCAATCCAATGTCCTCCTGGGGTGATTTTCTTCGAAGCAGCCATTAAATGACCCGTTACATTCATCACATAGGGGTTGCAATCCCAAAAAGAGGCAATTTCTTTCTGTTCCTCCGTTAATTTTTTACGTACTTCATACACTTCCATTAGCTCCGAATGGAATTGACTACCAGGTGTTAAGTCATATTCGGTGGGTGGTTTAGGCACAAATTGATTGGCAGAATCAATAACAAAAGTTCTAATTTCATTCCAATGTGGCTCTATGGCCTCAAAATATCCTGGAGGAGTAGGCTGCCACCTTGTAGGGTCTTCTTTTACCGTAAATTTAGGATAGGTACGGGTTTGTTTGTACATATCGCCATCAGCCCAAGCCAAAATATGCTTGGCTACTTCTTGCCCGTAAGCCAAAGATGCATCAAAGTACTTGCGGTTTACTCCTTCTCGTAATTCTTTATACAGCTTTTCACGGAAGGTATCTAATTGATCCTCTGAAAAAATGAGTGCTTTTCCTGTGGCAATAAAAGCTTCTAAAGCTGCCAACTCATAGCTCACTTCCTTTTTGGCCTC
The DNA here is from genome assembly GCA_018402485.1 of Roseivirga sp. GTDB lineage: Bacteria > Bacteroidota > Bacteroidia > Cytophagales > Cyclobacteriaceae > Roseivirga. The sequence goes on from JAGYIY010000001.1 coordinate 610,100, forward strand.
TGGCAAGGCAGATAACTCCGAAACTTGACCTACCAATGACAGGTATTTTGGCTGTTCACTAGCCAATACCTCATAAGTAGCAATGGATGGATAAGCATAAATTCTACTAGCTACCGGAGGAGAAAAAATATCGTGTACAATTATCTCAGAGAGCTTTTCAACCGTCTGATGATAAACATCTGCATCTACCTTTACTTCTTTCACCCCTTGATCACAGGCTGAAATGAGCATAATAAAAGCGAGAACAACCAAAAAATACCTTTGCATAATTACTTTTTTACTTAGAAATCAAAGTTCGTATATTAAAAGTTTAACTTCAAGTTAAGTTGCTAAAAATTAAGGCTTTGGCAGTGGTTTCCCCTTATTTTAACTTCAACCAAACAGGAGTTTGATTATTTCTGGTGGCCACAACTTGTGGCTTGCCATTTCCTTGGAGCCAACCTAGATGTCGGTACTCTCCCCATGTAAGATGCGTATTTAAATAGGCATCGTTTGTGGGGCTAAACTGTCCATTTCCTTTTCCTTTTAATAGAGTAAAAGGTTTTGCAGCCGCCCTTCCGTAATCGTTTCGAAAAGCATAAAGATTCCCTGCCAGCAACAAGTCGATGTTCCCATCATCGTCAAAATCCTTTGCCAAAATATTCATAATGGGTGCATATTGTGCTTCTTGTGGAAGGGTTATCTTTTGAAATGAACCGTCTTCTTGTTGCAAAAAAACTACTGAGCTAAATTCATAAACTTCCTTTTTCACCATTTCTTCTGTATTGACACCCGCAAAAAGCTCTTCTGCGCCTTCTAATTGAGCATATGCCGTATAATTCTTATGTAACTTTTTGAAAGCGCTGACTTGTGCTATTAAGTCATTTCGTGTGGCAAAAGGTGTGGCCTGACCTGCTTGAAAATGAAAAAGTATAGGGTCTTTTTGCCCATTATTATCGAAGTCGTTTAGGTATAATTGAACGGGTTGATCTTCGCTTGCCTTTAATTTCGTATTCCAACCCAAGTTGCCTGCAATAATGTCTTTTTTACCATCGCCATTGACATCGGATAGGGCCAAACTATACCACCAGCCTTCTGACTTTTCGAACCCTTTTACCTTCGCCTTGGAAAAGTTGCCTTTACCATCATTTTCCAAAAGAGTCACTGGCATCCATTCACCTGCTAGTACCAGATCCGCGTGTCCATCATTATTATAATCCAAAACGGCAGCAGCATTGACCATGCCTAAACTTTTGGCATTGGGTAGTCTTTGGTAGGTTTGATCTTCAAAAATTCCATTCCCATTGTTGATCAGCAGATAAGGTTTTGGCGATTCACCGTAATTTCCATGGCTGATATTGGCACCCACAAAAAGATCTAGGTCTCCATCATTGTCTGCATCAAAAGCCACAACGGATTTCCCATGACTGCCAATTTGCGGCAGAGCCATGGGTGAGAAAGAAAAATTCCCTTTACCATCATTGATGTAAAGTTTGTCGTAGGTGAAAAGCTGACCCTCTTTATATTCATTGCCAGCACTGGTCACATATAAATCTAAATGTCCGTTTCCATTGGCATCAAAAAACAAGGCGGCAACATCCTCAGATATACTCAGTTGCTCAAAACTTTTATTCTGCTTTTTATTAAAACTACCCTCTAAACTTTGAATCCACAGTTCTGCGCTCTGCTTTTTTGCACCTCCTAAAAAAACATCATCCAGACCGTCCCCATTGACATCGCCAATGGCTAATGCCGGCCCTTCCGTGCTGTATTTTCTAGGCATCAGATACGATGCGTTCAAATCATTAAAAGCATCCTCTTCATGTTTATAGGCAATGGGTGAGTCTATGATTTCAAAGTGCTGCGCAGCACTTACGGTAAGCTTCATTTTTGGTGCCTTGGCTTCCTTTTTTATGGTGAGTTGCTGGTTGACCTCCACATTGTTTAAGATTTGAACCTTCCCATCTGGCCATACGATCTCTAATTCGTCAACTTTTTGTGCATCTCCTAAACCAAAGTATAACATAGGTGGTACAGCGGACTGAAAACCTCTTGTGTTAAAGTTCTCTCTATAAAACACTTGACCCTTCGTTTTCACCTTCACTTTCGCCCCCAAGGCAAAGCTATTATTTCCTTTTTCTACCAAGCGTAAGCTCAGGTATGCATTCTTTTTTGGGTTTATATTTTTGTAAATAAATGAGGCTTGCTCTGTGTTGTTCACCACAAGATCAAGTTGTCCATCATTATTTAAATCGGCATAGGCTGACCCATTGGAATAAGATGGCTGGGACAAGCCCCACTCTTCTGCTTGTGAGATAAAATTAAAATTCCCTTTATTTTTCATGGCAAGGTTTGGGATTTTAACGGTGGGTAACCCATTAATTAAATAGCGCTGTAGCTCCTTGGCATTCATATCTTTGGTTTCCTCATTGACCGTACTATAATTTACATAATCTAGATCATTGGGTCGCTTGAAAATGCCATTGGTAATGTGTAGATCAGGCCATCCATCGTTATCCATATCAAAAATGAGGGGTGACCAACTCCAATCAGAGGCATAGGTATTGGCATAAAAACTTACATCTGAGAACTGGCCATTACCTAAATTCTTTTGTAGAGTATTGCGGACATATTGGTGGCCATATCCATAATTTATTTTAATATCATATACTTCTTTTTTATCCTCAACCACTGACTTCCTCCAAATTTCAGGATTTTTTGGCAGCATATCCGTGGTAATGATTTCTGAAAAAGCATCGTTGTTTACATCAGCAACCACATTGCCCATGGCATAACGGCTAGTATATTGAATCCGCTGTTCTAATTCTTCTGTAAATGTACCGTCTTGTTGATTGATATACAGATAGTCGTTTTCTGTAAAATCATTAGACACATAAATATCGGGCCAACCATCCTGATTCAGATCAGCAATGGATAGTCCTAATCCAAAGCCAATCAAACTACTGTAAATTCCTGACTCTTGCGTGACATCCATGAATACCCCGCCTTCGTTACGAAACAGCTTATCCCCTTTGGCATCTGCCACATGTCGTGCTACAGCCGGTGAAAAAACCTCGGGGCTTTTGACTGAGTGATTGAGTAGATACATGTCTAAATCGCCATCCCTATCGTAATCAAAAAAAGCAGCTTGGGTTGAAAACCCTTGGTGTGCCAAGCCATAATCATCAGCTGACTCAGTAAAGGTGCCATCTTGGTTATTGATGAAAAGCTCATTGTGCCCCTTCAGCCCTTTGTAACCAGACACATTACTGACATAAATATCCAAATAACCATCACCATTGACATCGGCCATGGTAACTCCAGCAGACCAATCTGCCTTGCCTGCCACACCTGCTTCGGTGGTTACATCTTCAAACCGAAAGCCCCCCTGGTTGAGATAAAGCTTGTTTTCTCCTTGGTTGGAAACAAAGTAAAGATCAATCCAACCATCATTATTCACGTCTCCAGCGCCAACACCTCCTCCATTGTAGAAATACAAATACTCTAAGATATTGAGGCTATCTGTAGGCTTTAGGCTATTGGTAAAATCCATTCCGGTTGATTCAGCATCTAAGAGCTCAAAAATGGGGTCAGATTGTTCCGACTGCTGGCAAGCAGAAAACAGCAAAAGAAACAGCAAAAGAAAAATTCCGAAAAGCCTCATACACTAAAATTCATAGGCTTGCACGGGAGCGTCATTCATAAAAACAAGCAATACTTTTTGACCATTCACCGTATGTAAGATAAAATCACGTACCTCTCCCTCCAAAGCCAAGCCTGTTGCTACCTTGCTTGAAGCCTTAAAGTTTCCTTCACCATCGCCCAAAAGGAGAATGCCATAATTAGCATCGTATTTACCCACTTGTGGTTTTGCACGAAATAGGTTGCCCCCTAACAAAAGGTCAATGTTCCCGTCTCCATTGAAGTCGGCTGCTTGTATGGCATAAACGGGAGCATATTGGGCTTCATTCGGCAGTGTTATTACTTCAAAATTTCCTTCCCCATCATTAAGCATCACTGAGGTAGTCAGATGTTGCACCCGATTGACTACTGACCCCTGTAATTGATTGGGTGTGAAAATATCCTGCATGGATTGATCATTATAAGCCTCATATTTTAGGTACTTCTTTTTGATAGATGGAATCTGCATTTGCAGCTCGTGTTTGAGTGCCAATGGAATATCCTTTCCATCTATCGTGCGTGTAATGATTTGCTCCGGACTTCCGTTCTGGTCGAAATCATTGACAAACATTTTCAAAGGGGCATTTGGTGAAGCATGAAACCTGGTATTCATTCCATGGTTACCTAAAACCAGATCGGGTGCACCGTCTTGATTCAGGTCAATCACTTCAATTCGGTTGTACCATCCTGATAAACCTATTGTTCCAGCCGCTTCGGATATATCTGTTAACTCACCTCCTTGATTTTTAAAGACCTTTGGATGCATCCATTCTCCAACTACAACAAGTTCTTGTGCTCCATCGCCATCTAAGTCGGCCCATGCTGCATCGGTGACCATTCCCAGTTCATCAAATTCGGGAGCCAATGTTTTGGTTTGGTCTTGGAAATTACCCTTACCGTCGTTTACGAAAATAAAACTAGGTGCAGGCACGCCAAATAGAAAAGGTCGAAGTCGAGAACCTGCGAAAAAATCAAGATGACCATCGCCATTGATGTCGATGATATTGAGCGTTGCAGTACTCCAGCGATTGGCATTTAAAGTAGGAAGTTCTTTTTTCTTAAACTTTCCAGAACCATCGTTGAGGTATAAACGGTTGGCCAGTTCAGGTGCCCCAACGCCAAATTCATTTCCACCACTTGCCACTAACAAATCAAGATGACCATCACCATTGGCATCAAAAAATACAGCATCAGCGTCTTCCGAAGCTTTGTCTTCCTCAAAATCAGGCTGTGAGATTGAACGGAAAGTGCCATTGGCGCTTTGAACGAAAAGCTGACCAGGAAATCCTTTCGCTCCTCCAATGTAAAAATCTCCTAGGCCGTCACCATTAACATCGCCTTGGGCTATTTTAGGCCCTTCATTGGAGCGCATGTGATACGTTAAACGGTCTCGATCAAAGTCTACATAGGCATTTTCTTGGTGCGTAAAATCCATGATTTCAGAAGCTTGAAATTGTTCAAAAACCGGTTGAACCATTGTTTCCGAATCATTTGTAGCCGCTTCTGCCTCTGACCACTCCAAGGTTAGCGTTTGATTGGTGGTGATATTTTGTAACTGCGTAACTTTTCCATCGGGCCAAGTAATACGTAACTTATCAATCACTTCATGTTTACCGACACCCAGGTTGGGTTCTGGATCTACCGAGGATTGAAACCCGCGCGTAGGCATTTGTTCAAGGTAGTAAGTATCTGTTCCTGCTGTCGCTAAAATCTTTGTCCCAAAAGCCGCAAGGTTTTTATCCTTCCCCTTCAGTATAATTTTTAGATAACGGTTTTCCGGAAACAGCTCATTGGTTTTATTTTCATAAACATGTGCATCAGCATTCACATTATTCACCACCAAATCTAAGTCTCCATCATTATCCAAATCTGCAAAAACAGCCCCATTTGAATGTATGGGTGTACCTAAGCCCCATGCCTGAGCCCTATTCTCAAATTTTAAGTTGCCCATATTTTTATAGGCATAATTAGAAATAGGGTTGATGGGAATAGGATCGAGCAATTGTTGATAATTAGCCTTTCCCTCTTTGGTAATTTCTTTTTTAGCTTGGTCTGAATCGATAAAGTTGAGATAGTCTAAATCTGTAATGTCTTGGTAAATGCCATTGGCGACAAAAAGGTCTTTGTAGCCATCATTATCCATATCGAAAAACAAGGCCCCCCAACTCCAGTCAGTTGCCTCCATACCTGCCAGCCTGCCCACCTCGGCATAAGTACCATCGCCATTGTTCAGGTGGAGCATATTTCTTGAATATTGGTAGTGATAGCCATTTTCCACCCCATAATGATGTCGATCCCAGCTCTCGAAAGTAGTGACTTGTTTCAAGCGTTCATCAGGCTCTGGTAACATATCGGTAACAAAAATATCGGGTAGAGCATCGTTGTTGATATCCGCCATATCTGCTCCCATGGAGGCGGCACTGATGGATTGCATTCGGTTTTCTAAATCTTCTTTGAAAGTACCGTCCTGCTGATTGATGTAGAGGTAATCTCTCTCGAAAAAATCATTCGAAATAAAAATATCGGGCCAATTGTCGCCATCAATATCTCCAACCGTTACCCCTAAACCAAAACCAATGACACTGCCATAAATACCTGCTTCTTCACTCACATCTACAAAAATACCTCCATCATTTCTGTATAACTTATCACCACCTACGGCATCTCGAATGGGTCTTTCATTTTTTTGAAGGTTGAAGCTGCCAATGGCTTTATAAGAATTATTCAGTAAATAGACATCTAAATCACCATCTCTATCAAAATCAAAAAAGGCAGCATGGGTGGAGAATCCTCGATCGGCCAAGCCATAGGCCTCCGCTTGCTCAGAGAAAGTGCCATCACCATTGTTGATAAAAAGCTCATTTTGCTTATTATCACCTGCTATATCTCCGGAATTGCACACATAAATATCTAAAAATCCATCACCATTGATATCCGCCATTGCTACTCCTGTACTCCAGGCCCGATTGCCTGCAACCCCCGCCTTTTCGGTGATATCCTCAAACCTCATATTACCCAAATTGCGATAGAGACGATTACCTACCTGATTACCTGTGAAGTAAATATCTTTTAGACCATCATTATCAATATCACCAATGCCTACTCCCCCTCCGTTGAAAAAGTTTCTGTAGGTATAAATATTGAATTCCTCTGTTTGAGTTAGATTGTTGGAAAATGAAATGCCAGTTTGGTCTGACTGTTGTTTTTCAAATAGTTGTGAGACAGATTCCTCCTTCACCGAATCACAGGCCATGGCTGTGATGATTAGAAGTAAAAAATAGGGAATTGCTCTATTCATCATACCTTTCAAAATTTAAGTGTTGGCTTCTTTCATTTCTTCCAATTGAATCAAATCTGTAAAAATGACAGAAACGGAGGAAACACTTTTTCTAAACACCCTAATTCTACGGTTTCCATTTACTTTTACCCAAACCGTTTGCAGTCCATCGGGGCTCACCATTTTGAGGTATCCTTCACCGTACCAACGGTCGAGCGTTGCCTTTACCTCTTCGAGCAAAATATCCGCTCCTAGGTCTTTATTCCAAGGTGCCCATGCCTCATATTGAAATTCCACCGGCATTTCAAATATCTTACCATCCACAAACTTCGGATAAAAATTCATGTTGGTAGGCTCTTTGAACTCTTGAGAAACATCATAAAGAACAGAATTCCCCGTTCCATTTGTTAAAATACCTTGTTTATTCAAGTCCCAACAATGTGCAAAAAAGTCCTTTCGATTCATATTGAAGTGAATGCCGAGGAAAAGGCTATCCTGTCTGACATTTTGTGCCAACTCTGTTTCTACAAGTTTTTGGTATTCGGTCTTGGGCTGACACGATAAGCTGACAGCCAATAAACCTGACAAAATCATTAATAAAATATTCTTTCTATGCTTCATTGATTATTCTTTTGAACGGCTATTACATCATCATTACTTCTCACAAAAAGCAAATGTTTTTCTCCTTTGTACTGAAATGTTGTGATTTGTCTTGTATCATTTCGAATCACTAATCCACTTTCCGCAGGCTTGAGTGCCTTGAAGCGCTCGTTACCTTCATTCCTCAAAAATAAGCCATACGAACCATTATTTATACCTATTTCAGGTTTCATACGGGTTTGATTTCCCGCAATCAGTAAATCCATTTCTCCATCACCATCAAAATCGTCTATGTGAATGGCGAAAGTTTGAGAAATCTGAGCTTCAAACGGTAATTCACCAGCTTCAAATTTTCCACTCGCTCTTTGGTAGAATACGGAAGTTTTTAAATTTTTTACCTCCATCACGAGAGATTGATTCAACACTTCTGGCTTAAAGAGAGCCTCTATTTCCATACCCACATAATCTTTATGCTTTATGAATTTCTTCTTTAGCATGGGCAATTGCATTTGCAGATCTGGTAGAAGAGCAATGGGCAATTCTTGCTCATTTTGATATTGCGTAATGATTTGCTCGATGCTGCCATTACCATCAAAATCATTGACATACATACGTAAAGGCTGTTCCTCGGAGGCCTTTAACCTTGTATTACTACCCATATTACCAGCAACAATATCGAGCAGTCCATCATCATTGAGGTCTGCTACGGCTATGCTAGCCCAAAGGCCGTGACTATTTTCCAACCCATACGCTTTCGTTTCATTCTCGAAGCCAGATTCTGTTTGCATCAAAATAGCAATGGGCATCCAGTCTCCCACCACAATCAGGTCGTCTCGACCATCCTGGTTCAAATCTACTACAGTAGCATCACGAATCATCCCCATGTTTTGGTTAATGGTTGTCACCCAATCCTCTGTCAGTCGTTTAAATGTTCCACCATTGTTTTCGTAAAAATGAAGGCGCGTAGAAACTCCGTAGGCAAAGGGAATGGATCTTGTACCAGAAACCAAATCGAGATCACCATCCCCATCAAAATCAATGGCCTTTAAAAAGGCGCTGCTTTCTGTGACCGCTGGAAAATCAGTATCACTCATTTTCTCAAATTGGCCTTCCCCTACATTCAAATACACTCGGTCGCTCAGGTTTCTATCGTTTAACGCAAATTCATAGCCTCCTGAAGCAACCAATAAGTCAAGCAAGCCATCGCCATTGATGTCTGCCCATTCGGCATTCACATCTTCCGAAAGTTGATCAGCACCGAACACATTTTGATTTTTGATGAGCGCTCCCTCGCTGGTCTGTAACCAAAACTGAGGGGAATACCCTTTTGCACCTCCCATAAAAATATCATCAGTGCCATTTCCATCTACATCTGCTACCGCAAACGCAGGCCCTTCATTAGAGCTCATCTGAAAAATGAGACGATCGCGGTCAAAATCTGAAAATTCATTCTCTTCGTGCTTTAAAGTTTGCGGGAGTGTTACTTGACGCAATAAAGGCTTGATGAGGTTCTTTCGGTTCCTCCTTTTCTTTTGAGCACCCTTTTTTGACAATGTTACCCGTTGATTGACAGCTACATTTTTGCTTGTCGATTTCATGCCATCCGGCCAATTAACGACCAGACTATCCACTTGGTTAGCGTTTCCTAAACCAAAATGAAGGATGGGGTGCATAGAAGACATGTATCCTTTCACCGGATAAAAGGTTTGTTGCTGGAATTGACCTTTGTGATAGACTCGAACCTGAGTACCAAAAGCAGCCGACATTGTTTTTTCTGGAAAATCAAGTTGCAAGTAATTTCCTCCCTTTAATTCTCTGGAACGGTTTTGATAAATTAAAGCAGGACTATTGATGTTGTTCACGATGAGATCCATGTCCCCATCATTGTCAAGGTCCGCATAGGCAGCTCCATTGGAAAATATTTTTTGATCGAGCCCCCATTCGGCAGCCTTATCTTTGAAATCAAAAGATGAATCTCCTTCAAAAAAATAGTTAGTCAGTGGCACCGAAGGAATGGCATCAATCATCTTTGTAATTAACGTACTATCGGCTCTATTCGCCTGCATGAGTCGCGTATTGTTGGCATAAAAATTAGTGTAATCATGGTCTGTGACATCTTTATAAATTCCATTCGCTACAAAAACGTCTGTAACACCATCATTATTCGCATCAAATATCAAGGCACCCCAGCTCCAATCTGTGGCATGTATATTTTTCATGCGGCTGATTTCACTGAATAAGACCTTTGATGTATCGTAAGGGTTTTGGCCCCAATTGTATTGCAAGCTATTTCTTGTAAACTGGTGATGATAATCATTTTTTACATTTGCCTGGTATTTGTTCCAATTTTCAAAAAGTGCTGTGGTCTTTACTCGCTCATCTATATCTGGAAGCATTTCTGTTACAAATACTTCTGGAAAACCATCGTTGTTTATGTCCACAATATCTGCCCCCATTGCCCCCATACTGATTTCGGGCATCATGTCAGGTAAGGCCTCCAAAAATGTGCCATCTTTTTGATTAAGGTAAAGGTAATCTCGCTCAAAGAAATCATTGGAAATGTAGATATCGGGCCAATCGTCCTGATTGATATCGGCTATGGTTACGCCTAGGCCATAACCGATTACGCTACCATAGATACCTGCCTCCTCGCTCACATCTGTGAAGTATCCCCCATCATTTCTATACAACTTGTTACCCCCCTCTGGGTCGCGTAAATCTCTTTGGCCTTTTCTTAAATCATAGATTCCCACCGAGCGTGTACTATTATTCAACAAATAAAAGTCGAGGTCACCGTCTTTGTCATAGTCGAAAAATGCTGCATGGTTGGAAAGACCAACATCTGCTACGCCATATTCTTCCGCTCGCTCTGTGAACGTAAGGTCACCATTGTTAATAAAGAGTTCGTTATAGCGGTTCTCCCCTTCTAAAGGCCCCGATTTACAGACATAGATATCTAACAGGCCATCGCCATTCACATCGACCATGCTAATACCTGTAGTCCAGACATTCGGACTGGCTAAACCTGCCTGTTCCGTAATATCTTCAAACTGAAGATTTCCTTTATTTAAAAAAAGTTTGTTATCTGCTAGGTTGCCCGCCATAAAAATATCGACCAGACCATCGTTGTTGACATCCCCAACGGCTACTCCAGCACCATTATAAAAATTTCGATAGGTATAAGGGTTAAGTTCTTCCGTATAGTCCAATCGATTTTCAAAAACAAAACCCGTTGCTTGAGGAGACAAAGCCCTATACAAGGGATCATCCATCTCCTTGACATTGCAGGCCATGACAACCATGGGGATAACCAACCAAAAAATATAAAGTCGAAACTCAGACATCATAGAAATAATTACTAAAGTCGAAAAAAAAAGGCTTACTCACGTAAGCCTTTTTCATTTATATCAAGTTTCTACTAATTGTAGCCTGGGTTTTGTTCCAAGTTAGGGTTTGCATTCATTTGAGCCGTTGGAATAGGATAAATATTCTTACTTGGGTCAGAAGCAGGTTTTTCCCACCATGCGTCGTTGAAAGCACCTAAACGAATCATATCTGAACGTCTGTAACCTTCTGCAAACATTTCTCTACCTCTTTCAGCCAAAAGAATATCTGCATCGATAGAGCTTAGTGGTTCGGCACCTGCTCTTTTTCTTACTAGATTCATGAAATCAAGTGCAACGCCATTATTACCTAATTTCCACTCGGCTTCGGCTTTCATCAATAAGACGTCACCATAACGGAAAATTGGAAAGTCGTTACTCATGTTAGACGGAGAACCGCTGGCATATTCAAACTTACCTACACGTGCACCGGCTTGTCTTAACGAGTTAGGGCGTAACTCATTGATCTCAGGCGTGAAAGTCAAAGGTGCACCATCAGGGTCATCAGCTTCAAAGGAGGCATCAACCAATCTTGTACCATCTGAAGCAAACTGAGGGCCTACTAAGAAACTTCTTTTTCTTGAATCACCATCCTCAAATGAGTTGTAAAATTCTTCCAAAGAAGCGTATCCATTCCAAGGCTGCTCTTGCAAATCGAAGCTTGCCTGAGAGCTGTAATGCAAGGTCATTTGAACCAAGTTAAACCCTCCAGCATTATTCTCATCGTAAGGAATGGTGAAGATATTCTCAGGAGAACCATCATTTTGTGTAGCAAAGTTTGCAAAGAAGTTATTTGTCAAACTGAACTGCCCGCTATTGATGATGGCATCGATATGCGTTTTTGCATCAGCGTAACGCTCAGAACCGATATAAACTTCAGCATTCAAGTAAAGTTTCGCCAATATCGCATGGGCCACCCACTTGTTTACCGTCGTCTTGGTGTTATCGGTTGACAATTTATCAATGTTATCCAAGATAGAACTCTCAATAAACGTAAAGAGCTCTTGCCTTGTATTGTTTGGAGGTGTTGCATCCGCAGATGTTTCCGTAATGATTGGTGCATTTCCAAAAGAATCGATGATCCAAAGATACACGAGTGCTCTCAAGGATCTCAATTCGGCGGTCAATGCTTCTACTTCTGGAAATTGAAGAATCAACAAGTTAATATCTCCAATAGCTGAATATAAATATACCCAACTGTTGTTGATGGCATCTTCGTTGGCTCCATACTCATGTCTGTGAGTACGTATCCACATTCCGCCATCTTCCCAATCGGCACCTTTGTGTGCAATTACCATTTCATCAGAAGATACTTCATGCATGGACCACAAAGAGTTGTGTCCACCCCAAGTACCAATGATACGCTGATAAGCTGAGGCTTTCAATACGTCTGTCAATACCGGATTGTTGCTATTCGCGAGTTGTTCCGGTGTGAATGCATCGAAAATCTCCTGATCTGGCTCAGTACAGGCAGTGGCGATGAACACCAATGCGGCCAGAAAACTTAGTCTTTTATTTAATTTTAACATATCTAATCAGGTTAGTTTTATTTAATGTTTACGTTAACGCCCAGCGTTAAGGTTGTCGTTGGAAAAAAGATATCTCTTCTTTCAATACCTGGCGACAAGGCAGAAGTGAATCCATCACCATTCTGCGCGTCGGTATATCTTACTTCTGGATCAACACCTTCGTAGTTTGTAATTACGAATAAATTTTGAGCTGCGAAGTATACATTCAATTTAGTTAACCATTCAGAGTTTGTAGGAATGTTGTATCCTAACTGAAGGTTGTCTAATCTGATGAAAGAAGCATCTTCAACAAACAAACTCGAGAAGGTTGGTGTAGACACTACGCCTGGAGTTTTGTCTGTTACTACACTGTTCCATGTATTGGAAGCAGGGTCTTGGTTTTCGTAAAAACCTCTGTACGAGTTGTAAAGATCATGCCCTACACTACCTCTTAACAAGAAGTTCAAATTCCAATTGCCCATTGTAAAGGTGTTTTGGAATCCAAAATCAGCATCAGGAAGAGCATTACCTACAATTTCGAATTGATCTAACTCATCCAATCCGGCAGACAATACCCACTCGTTATTTTCATCAACACCCAAGAATCTAGGACCCCAGAAGTTACCTAAAGTAGATCCTACTCTGTTTTCTATAATAGGGTTGTTGTTTTGACCTGGTGAGCCAGGAGTTGTACCATTTGGTCGAATAAAATCAAACCCAAGACCTTCACCTGCTGTCAAAGAAGCAATTTGCGTTTTGTCATATATGGTGAAGTTCAATGTTGGTGTCCATGAAACACTTCCAATTGAAATGTTATTCACTGAAGCAATGAACTCGAATCCACCTGACTCAAGGTCAGCTAGGTTCACCCAAGTAGAGCCTGCTGTATTGAAGTTTCCTGGATCGAATGGGTTAGCTGCACCAATTGGCACACCCACGTTAAAGATCAGATCTTCCACATTTCTACGGTAGTAATCAACCGTACCGGTAATTTTACCATCCAAAATGGCGAAATCAACCCCTATATCGAATTCCTTCTTGGTTTCCCATTTCAAAGTTGGATTAGGGTTTTGAAATTGATTCAAACCTACAAAGATGTCATTGGTAGTCAATGGATCTCCATCTAGGTCCACTCTGTTGCCATTTCCAAGCACAGGAAGAGCGAGTGTTGCACTAGGTGGTAAATTACCAGTGATACCATAAGAAACTCTTACTTTCAATGAATTGAAAATCCCCATATCAGCAATATCTGCTAATTCAGCACCTGCTGAAAATGCTGGGAAGTAACCTGTTTTTTCATTCTCACCAAATCCTGAGAAGGACTCAGCTCTTACACTGGCAGAGAAGAAATAGGCATTCTTGTATGTAAAGTTTGCTCTTGCAAAAGATGAATTCAAGATGTCTTCGTTTTTGTACGAATACAGGTTAGTGTTGGCACCTAGTCTTATGGCACCTGCGCCTAAATTATTCCACTTTTGAGAATCGAATAGGAATTGTCTTACTTCAGCACCGAAGCCTTGAAAGCTTCTTTGCTGGCGTTCGAATCCTAAAAGGGCTGTTAATTTCAAGTCGTCAGTAAGGTCTGTTGTATAATTCAAAGTACCTGTAATGATTTCTTTCAAATTTTCGTTAGTGCTTCTGTTGGCAATACCTCCACCACCAAAACCACGTTGAATGTCTTGTCTTGACCAGTAACCACCATTGATATCTTGCAAGCGATCTTGCGTGTATTGAAGGGAGGCTGTCAAATTATCCAAAACATCGAACTCAGCTCTGTAAGAAGTAAAGAGTGTTTTGGCAGATCCGCCAAATAACTGCTGTCTTCTTAAAGCCTCTGGGTTGAAGAAGTCGAATAAGTTTCTTTGGAAATAAGGACCAAATTGTTCTAAGTTCTCTCTACTGTAAACAGGAGCTGTTGGGTTGTAGATTTTCGCATAACGGAACAGAGAATTATTTCTTGCGGTATAGTCTCTATTGGTCATGGAAAGGTTCATATTCAATCGCAACCTGTCGTTAATAGCGTTATGAGAAAGATTCAAACGCGTGTTGATTCTTTCGTTACCAACTCCTTTAATGATACCGTTATTTTTACGGTAGTTAACTGACCCTCTGTAAGAGGTGTTTCCGAATGAACCTGCAAGGGAAACGTTGTTGGCAAAAGAAACACCTGTTTGACTTACCTCGTCCATCCAGTCAGTTTGATGACCTAAGTCGTTACCTCCTCTTGCAACGAATTCTTGAGGACTAAGAACGTCTACGCGATCCATGATTCTATCGATGGATACAAAGTTATTCATAGAAATACTGGTTACCCCATCTTTCGTGCTTCCTTTAGTGGTCGTAATCAAGATGACACCCGATGAACCTCTGGCGCCATAAATAGCTGCTGCAGAACCGTCTTTTAATACATCAATCGATGCAATATCATTCGGGTCAACATTGTTCAAATCAGCTCCTGGCACTCCATCTAATACAATCAGAGGTTCTGAGTTTGCACCAAACGTAGACACACCCCTTAAACGAATGTTAAATCCGCCATTCGGGTCACCACCTGGTCGGGTAATAGACAAACCTGCCACCTTACCTTGAAGTAGCTGCGTTGGGTTTGGAATGTTACCTGTGTTGAAATCCTCAGGAGCTAAACTGGCAACAGAGCTTGTTATTTCCTTTCTTTCTTGTGTACCATAACCTACAACAACAACCTCGTCTAGCTCAGCAAAATCCGGCTGAAGGGTGATGTTAATCGTAGTTTGGTTACCCACTAATACTTCTTGAGTGATGTAACCCACAAAAGAAAATACAAGTGTTTCATCCGATGAGGCTTGTAAAGAAAACTTTCCATCAAGGCCCGTTGGTATACCTCGTGAGGTACCCTTCACCGTTACATTTACTCCAGGAATGGCTAATCCATCATCCCCTCCGGTCACTGTACCAGTTACCGTCTTTGTTTGTGCCAATAGAGACCCTTGAAATCCAACAGTCAAAACCAGCAGAATTAGTAAAAACTTTTTCATACAATCATTTTTAAGTTTACTTGATAAAGGCCTTAACGAGGCCAAAAAGTGCAATCGAATGCTTAAAGTACGATGCCTGTTTCTCAAATCATAATAATGTTACCTGAAAATTAACGCAATCGTTTGCAAATTTTAACAATTCGGTCATTTCACCTGTCATTTCCGTATGATGTATTCATTTTTTGTTTTTTTTGAGCTCATTGCATCGTTATCTAAATGAAGAGAACTTTATGTGCTCAAATGGTTTTTTTAGTCGTTCACATTGAGTTAATCTACAGAGAAAAGAAATTGTTTAAAAGGCTCCTATATTTCGCTAAGATTTAAACTATTTTTGGGTATGAATTGGAGCACATTATTGCACAGCAATCCATCTTCGACCCCCAAATCCAGAAGTCGCTTTGATAAAGACTTCGATCGAATCATTTTTTCACACCCTTTTCGAAAACTGCAAGACAAAACACAGGTGCATCCTTTACCTGAACATGATTTTGTGCACAATCGATTGACGCATAGCCTGGAGGTATCTAGTGTAGCGCGTTCCTTAGGTAAAGAAGTCGGAAATACCATCATCGAAAGAAATCCCGGCTTGGGTAATCAAATCTCATCACATGATATTGGTGTCATTGTTGCCTCAGCAGCATTGGCTCACGACATAGGAAACCCACCGTTTGGGCATTCTGGGGAAACCGCTATCGCTCACTATTTTTTAGAACACCCCAAGTTGGAAGTCCATTTTACAAATAACGAGTGGCAAGACTTACTGTATTTTGAAGGCAATGCACAAGGCTTCAGGCTACTGAACAAAGCGGGTTTTCAAGGACTAAAATTAACAGAGGCCACTCTTGCCTCATTCACCAAATACCCGAGGCCTTCTTTGGTTTTCGAATCTTTTGAAGGTCGCCAAAGCCAAAAGAAATATGGTTTTTTTCAAACAGAGGCTAAGGCTTTTGAACAATTGGCAAGCTACCTCGGATTACGCGAAATTGCACCTCAGCAATGGTGCAGGCATCCTTTGGCCTTTTTGGTAGAGGCTGCAGATGATATTTGTTATCATTTAATAGACCTAGAGGATGGCTGTAACTTAGGACTTATTGCTCATGCGGAAACTGTTGCACTTTATGCAGATGTTTTGGGCGAAAATTTCAAACCCGAAAAACTCAAAAAAATCAAACACAAAAAAGAACAAATAGCCACTCTGCGTGCCTTGGCAATTAATCATATGGTCAAAGAATGCGTTCTTATTTTTAATGATCATGAAGAGTCCCTATTGTCAGGTGAGTTTGACCAAGCCCTGATTTCCAAATCCGTACACCATTTGCACTTGAAGACCATCAAGCAAATTTCGTTCGAAAAAATATACCAAAGCAGGTCAGTCATTGAAATTGAGGCCAGTGGGTTTCATGTTATCCATGGGTTGTTGGATACTTTTCTTCCGGTTACCCTTCACCAAGATATTTCCAAAAAGCATCAAGTTTGGGCGCGACTGCTACCTTCTGAGGTACGAGTAGAAATAGAAGAAACAGAAAACGTCTATGGTAAAGTTAGGACTTTGCTAGATTATATATCGGGCATGACAGACCGAAGTGCTATGATGCTCTATCGAAAGATCAATGGAATTTCATTGCCAGGTATGTCTTAACATCATGATGCATTCGTTTGCTTATTACTTTGCTTCAACCCTTTACAGATTACATTGGTTTTAAGTCCTCCCATAGGTATGATTCATTCATGAAAACACTACCTTTGTAAGCTTATTCCGTTATGAACGCTAAATTTCCCCATATTGTACTGAAATACAGAGTGGTACTCATACCCTTACTACTCATTTTTACTGCCTACATGGGGTACCAAGCCCGAGATATTGGCTTATCTTTTAATTTCAATACCGCTGTTCCCTCTACAGATGAAAATTACCAGTACTTCGAAAAATTCAAGGAACGCTTTGGAGAGGACGGGAATATACTCGTTCTGGGCGTTGAAGATAGTGCTTTATATGAACTAAATGGCTTTTTAGCTTTTCGAAAACTACATGAACAAATAGCCGAAACAGATGGAGTAACCAACGTCCTTTCACTGGCAGATTTACAAAACATTGTAAAAGACTCTGAAAACCGTTCGTTTGGTTTACAAGCCCTTATGCCTAAACCGCCAAAAACGCAGCTTGAACTTGATTCCTTGATGCAAGAAGCTGCACAGCTCAAATTTTATACCGGACAGCTGCTCAACCCAAAAAATGGAGCTACGCTTATTTTGGTGAACATGGAACGTGAAGTTCTCAACTCTCAGGCTAGAAATGATTTGGTCAAAATCATTCAGCAATATGGGCAAAGTTTTGAAGCCGAATCCGGAATTGATTTACATATTTCGGGCATGCCCTTTTTACGTACCGTTATGCAAGAAAAGACCAAAAATGAATTGCAGCTATTCATCATTCTTTCTTTGTGCATAACCACTCTGATCTTATTCCTCTTTTTTAGGTCTTGGGTATCGGTGATGGTTCCGCTTTTTGTAATCTGCGTAGTGGTAGTTTTAGTGATCGGCACTGTGGGATTACTCAATTATCAAATTACCACACTCACCGGGCTAATCCCATCCATTATTGTGGTCATTGGCATACCCAATTCTGTCTATCTTATCAATAAGTATCATCAGGAGTATGTCAAGCATGGAAACAAAATATGGGCATTAAGCCGCATGGTACGCAAAATTGGCTTGGTCACTCTTATCACCAACTTCACGACTGCCATTGGTTTTTTCGTTCTGTTTTCTACGGAAATCAAAATGCTCAAAGAATTTGGACTGGTAGCCGGCATCAACGTGATGGCAACCTTTTTGGTGAGTATGATTTTAATTCCGGGCATTCTCTCTTACTTGCCTCCACCTAAACCAAAACAACTAAAACACCTACAATTTAAAATACTAGGAAGGTTTCTTACCTTTCTCGACCTCTTGGTCCACCGCCATCGATATCGCATTTTTGTGGTTACCCTCATTATCGTAGGCATTGCTGCTTTTGGTTTAACCAAATTGAAGTCGGTCTCTTTTATGGTGGACGATATTCCGGAACGTTCTGAATTAAAACAAGACTTGAAATTTTTCGAGAAACATTTTAAAGGCGTGATGCCTTTAGAAATCATCATCGATTTTGGCCGTCCAAAGTCTACGCTAAATGCAAGCAACTTAAGAAAAGTTGACCAGTTAGAAGCCTCTCTGACGGGTGTAGAGAACATCTCACAACCTGTTTCTATTGTCACTTTTGCCAAAGCCATAAGGCAAGCTTTTTATAAT
The DNA here is from genome assembly GCA_018402485.1 of Roseivirga sp. Taxonomy (GTDB): domain Bacteria; phylum Bacteroidota; class Bacteroidia; order Cytophagales; family Cyclobacteriaceae; genus Roseivirga. The sequence continues at coordinate 628,830 of JAGYIY010000001.1, forward strand.
GGAGACCCACGGTTTTATGGTTTGCCTAGCCCTAGTGATCGAAACGTTATTTTAAGCTATCTGGGCAAAGGCAGTCAGGACATTTCTTTTATCAATAACTTTGTAGACAGCACGGGGCAAGTTATGCGGGTTTCGTTGAAAGTGGCAGACATTGGCAGCAACCGCATGGACTCTCTGATTACCCACGTCATTGAACCCAAAATCGACAAAATCTTTAGTAAAGATGAAACCGAAACGGCTGTTACAGGTTCCACATTACTTTTTGTCAAGGGAAACCAGTTTCTCATTGAAAACTTGCGTACGAGTTTGTTTTTGGCTTTTGGCATCATTGCCATTATTATGGCTTTACTTTTTGCCAACCTTCGCATGATTTTTATATCATTGATTCCCAATTTCATTCCTTTGATTATGACAGCGGGAATTATGGGTTACTTTGGCATTCCTTTGAAGCCCAGTACTGCCCTCATCTTTAGCATTGCTTTCGGCATTTCGGTGGATGACTCCATTCACTTTTTGGCGAAATATCGTCAAGAGCTATTTGCCAATAAATTTTTTGTTCCGGTAGCCATCAGCAATAGCATCAAAGAAACTGGATCAAGTATGCTTTACACCTCCATCATCCTTTTCTTTGGGTTTATTATTTTTGTGTTTTCCGATTTTGGAGGTACCATAGCATTAGGATTATTGACCTCCCTGACTTTGCTTTTTGCTATGCTCACCAACCTCACTTTGCTACCGGCATTATTAATGGTTTTTGATAGCGGAAAAAGAAACCAGCGGATACATCCTCTGATCGAACACTATGAGTTTTACATAGAAGATGAGGACGAAGAAATAAACACAAAAAACCTGTTAATTAAAGAAAATGATCCGTTTTTGGGGTCTAACGAAAATAAAAAGCATTGACTAAATCATTAGCTGTGAAAAAATATCCGGAATACAAACAACCTGCTTTTGCTGAAATTGGAGAAGAGGTTTTAGCATTTTGGCAGTCGCAAAATATCTTTGAAAAATCTGTCAGCCAGCGAGAAGGGAAACCCACTTTTACCTTTTTCGAAGGTCCGCCCTCTGCCAATGGCACCCCCGGTATTCACCACGTAATGGCCCGAACAGTAAAGGATATCTTTTGTCGTTATAAAACCCAACAAGGTTATCAGGTTAAACGCAAGGGAGGATGGGATACCCATGGCCTACCCGTAGAACTGCAGGTAGAAAAAGAACTAGGCATTAAAAAAGAAGACATTGGTAAAAAAGTCAGTGTAGATACCTACAACCAAAAGTGTCGTGAAACGGTAATGCGTTTTAAAGACGAATGGGACGATTTGACCCAAAAAATGGGCTATTGGGTAGATTTAAAAGACCCTTACATTACTTTCGAAAATAAATACATCGAAACCCTTTGGAGCTTGCTCAAACGCCTTTATGAAAAAGATTTGCTTTACAAAGGCTATACCATCCAACCCTACTCCCCTGCTGCTGGAACAGGCTTAAGTTCTCATGAACTGAACCAACCCGGAACTTATCAAACGGTAAAAGACACTTCCATAACGGCCATGTTTAAATTAGAAGATAAGGAAGATGAATTCTTTTTGGCCTGGACAACAACACCATGGACCTTACCTGCCAATAATGGCCTTGCCATAGGTGCAAACATTGATTACGTAAAGGTCAAAACTTTTAACCAATATACCTTTCAGCCCATTGTGGTGATTTTGGCCAAAGACCGCGTCAGTAGCTACTTCAGTGCCAAGGCGAAAGACCTATCCTTATCCGATTATAAAGCCGGAGATTCACTCATTCCCTATGAAATTGTGGATCAAATGAAAGGTAAAGCGCTCGAAGGAATGGCCTATGAGCAGTTGATGCCCTATATTCCATTGCCTAAGCCTGCTTGCACCGTTGTGATAGGCGATTTTGTCACTACCGAGGATGGTACGGGCATTGTTCATATCTCCAAAACTTTTGGAGCAGACGACTTTCGCACCTCTGTTCAATACCATATGCCTGGCGTATTTGTGAAAGACGAAGAAGGCAAGGATGTTCCCATTGTTAACAAACAAGGAAAGTATGTAGATGAGATCACAGACTTTGCGGGAATGTATGTTAAAAATGAATATTATAAGCCCGAAGAACGACCTGAAAAATCACTGGATGTTCAGATTTCCATTAAACTGAAAGAAGAAAACAGGGCTTTTCGTGTAGAAAAATACGAGCATAGTTACCCACACTGCTGGCGTACCGATAAGCCCATTTTATACTACCCCTTAGACTCTTGGTTCATCAAAACAACAGCATATAAAGAGCAACTTGTCGCACTCAATAAAACCATCCATTGGAAGCCTGCTTCTACCGGAGAGGGTCGTTTTGGTCATTGGCTGGAGAACTTGGTGGACTGGAACCTCAGTAGATCTAGGTATTGGGGTACTCCGCTTCCAATTTGGATTTCTGAAGACAAACAAGAGCAGAAATGTATAGGCTCCTTGGCAGAATTGGCAGCAGAAGTGGACAAAGCCGTGGAGGCAGGAGTGATGACCGAAGCCTTACCCAAAGACTTTGACATGCACCGCCCTTATGTGGACGACATCGTTTTGGTAAGCGAAACAGGTCAAAAAATGTTCAGAGAACCCGATCTTATCGATGTTTGGTTCGATTCTGGTGCCATGCCTTATGCGCAGTGGCATTATCCTTTTGAAAACGAAGAAATCTTCAAAAATAACTTCCCGGCAGACTTCATTGCGGAAGGCGTTGATCAAACCCGTGGTTGGTTCTTTACGCTGCATGCCTTGGCCGTGATGCTGCATGGCGATGTGGCCTTCAAAAATGTGATTGCCAACGGATTGGTACTTGACAAAGACGGCAACAAAATGTCTAAAAGATTGGGCAATGCTATTGACCCTTTCAAGACCATCAAAAAATATGGCCCTGATGCCACACGCTGGTACATGGTGGCCAATGCCAACCCTTGGGATAACCTTAAATTCAACGAATTAGGGGTAGTAGAAGTGCAACGAAGATTTTTCGGAACCCTTCACAACACTTATAACTTCTTTGCGCTTTATGCCAACTTGGATGGATTCCGGTTTGAAGGAGCACTCATTCCTTTAGACCAGAGACCCGAGAGTGATCGCTGGATCATCTCCAAGCTGAATAGTTTGATTTTAGAAGCTACTGAAGGGTTCGAAACGTACGAGCCGACCAAAGCTGCCAGGGCCATCATGGACTTTGTCAGTAATGAGCTGAGCAACTGGTATGTACGTTTGAACCGTAAACGTTTCTGGAAAGGTGTTTATAATGACGATAAAAAGGCGGCTTATCAAACGCTTTATACCTGTTTGATGCAGGTGGCCAAATTAGGTGCACCCATTGCTCCTTTCTACATGGAAAAACTCTACAAAGATCTGAACGAAGTAACAGAACAAGAAGCGCACGTTTCCATTCACCTCTCAGACTTCCCAAAGGCGGATTCATCTGCCATTTTTGAGGATTTGGAACAACAAATGCATTTGGCCCAAGTCATTTCTTCGCTAACGCATTCTATTCGAAAGAAAGAACGCATCAAGGTACGCCAACCTCTATCGCGTATTATGGTGCCTGTTTTCGATTCCAAAACACGGCAGCATGTTGAGGCTATAGCAGATTTGATTCGCTCCGAAGTGAATGTAAAAAATATCGAGTTTTTAGATGATACCTCCGACATTTTAGTGAAAACAGTGAAACCAAATTTTCGCACCTTAGGGCAAAAATTTGGTGCGCAAGTAAAAAACGTGGCCGCTAACATTCAAGCATGGGGTAAAAGCGAAATTGCTGAGATTGAAAGAGCAGGCCAACTTGAGGTAAGTGTTCAAGGTGAAAAAATAGTGCTTTTATTGGAAGATGTGGAAATCTCCAGCAAGGACATTCCGGGCTGGTCGGTAGCCTCCGAAGGTCGAATAACCGTAGCACTCGACATTGCCATTAGCGATGAGCTAAAGAAAGAAGGCATCGCCCGCGATGTAGTGAACCGCATTCAAAACTTAAGAAAAGATTCTGGGCTTGAGGTGCAAGATAAAATCGCCATTCAGGTTGTGCGTCAGAGAAATGTGATAGACGATGCTTTAACAACACATGCGTCCTACATTTGTGAAGAAACGCAAGCCAAGACATTAGAGTTGGTCGCTGCACTCGAAAATGCAGAGTTCATTACAATGGAGGATTTGCAGCTTGAGGTAAAGATTACTGTAATGTGATAACATTTGCAATCAATTGTACCATACTTTCAACCTGTCAAAAAAGAAAACCACTTACTAAACAAGCTGTCAAATAACTTTGAGCTTACCTACAGAATACCCGCTGGTTTAACCAGATGGCAGTATTATGGTTAACATTACGGCACTTCATCACCATTAAAGAATTAGATCAGGAGAACCCTTCTGTTCAATGCATTTGTTCGATGAGTTACTCCATACAGCAAACTAGGTTTTTACCACAGGTAAAGTGAACGAGATCGTAGTGCCCACATTCAATTCACTTGCTAGTTGTAGCTCTCCTTTATTTTGTTTGATAAAATTTTTGCACAATTTAAGCCCTAACCCTGTTCCTTTTTCGTCTGCTGTACCAGGTGTTGAATAAAATTCACTTTCAGACATAATTCTCTCAATATTTGCTTCTGATATGCCTTGGCCGGTATCAATAATTTTTATTTCAATGTAATCCACAGTTGTGGCAAGTTCTATGCGAATGAGGCCTTCCTTATGGGTGAATTTAAGTGCATTAGATAAAAGATTGCGGAGAATAAGTTTCACCATATCTGGATCTGCATATGCCACAAACGCTTCGGAAGGATTAAATACAATATGAATACCTTTTTGTTTAGCAATATATTTAATGCTAAGTATGCTTTCTTCAATAATATCTTTAATATTAATAACCTGTGGGCTATGCTTTATTTGTTCTAAATTACTCCTTGCCCAGTTTAATAAATTTTCTAACAGCTGAAAAGTGCTTTTTGACAATTCTTTTTGAGAGTCTAAAAACATATGAAGTGTTTCTTTTTCTAAGCCATTTTGATCTGAAACCATCTCCGAGATTTGCATCATCGATCCAATGGGTCCTCTAAGGTCGTGAGCTATGATTGAAAAGAATTTATCTTTTGTACTGTTAAGACTTCTCAATTCCTCCTCAATCCTTTTTTGACCATCAATATCTATGTGTGTGCCAATGGCTCTTTTTGGTTTATTTTCATCGTCATACTCAATAATTTTACCTTTGTCGCTCACCCATTTCCAATCCCCAGATTTTGTTAATAGACGATGTGTGTTTTCGTAATAATCAATTTTGCCCTCAATATGAAGGTTTAAATCTTTCATAACAGAGGCCATATCATCTGGATGAACAAGCTTTTCCCAAGTGCTTATATTAGGCTCTATCTCACTCCGGGCATAGCCTAGCATTTGCCACCATATATCATTGAAGTAAACCTCACCTGATTGAACATCCCAATCCCATAAACCGGCTTCCGTATTTTCAATGGCTAATTTTTGCCTAATTTCACTTTCTCTTAGTTGCTTTTGAAATATTTGCCTTTCAAAAGAATTCGAAATGATACCTGAAATGGTTCGCAATAAATCTATTTCTTCCTTCTCCCAAATTTTTTCTTTGATACATTCATCAAAACCAATAAATCCGAAAAAGTGATTTTGTACAAAGAGCGGAAAAACCAAAATGGATTGAATTGCCTGGGGCTCGAGGACTGAAAGGATATCATCTGGTAACTCTTTGATATTATTAGATAAGAGTTTCCCATTTTTTTCTAGTATCTCCTTCCATGATGGGATGATTTCATATGGGATGTCTTGCAGTTCTTGCATTTGTGGACTTATCCCTTCATTACACCATTCGTAGGTATTACTTGTTTCTGTTCCAGCTGAATTATCTTGAAAAATATAGACCCGGCTTACCTCTGTGTGCTTACCTAATAAACTTAGCGTATGATTTACTTTTTCGCTTAAATTATCTACCGTTAAAAAATTTTGTGATATATCGGCAAGAAGGGTTTGTTGATAAAGACTCTTTTTTAACTTTTCTTCTGAGGCTTTAAGGAGAGAGATATCTATTGCAGAAGTCAATACATAATAATGGGCATGCATTTTAATGGGAGTCATTGAGAAAAGAGCATGAAAGGGTTTCCCCTCCTTAGTTCTCATCACAATATATTCATTTGAAATAGATGCAAGCGCATTCATTTTTTCAATAAAGTCATTCGGCTCAAGATCATCATAAAATAGATTGAACTGCCACAAACTTTTCCCAAGCAATTCTGACTTTTTGTAGGCCAATCTATCTAAAAACCTCCTATTTACGTCTATCAGAACCCCGCTGTCTATTTCAGATATGGCCATTAATAATTGATTGTTATCAAATATAACTTGGAATGATTCGTCTAAAACTGGAGTTTCATAAAGATTTTTACTTACCAGAATGTGGGCATCTTCATTATTCCATTTTCCCTGATGTATTTTTGTTTCAACAGGAATGCTAATACCTTGTGCCGATACAAGTGGAAGGGTACAAATTGCTGTTGAGCCTTCAATCATTTCAGATAATATCTGCTGAGCCTTATCTCTATTTTCAAGGGAAAATAAGGACAATATGTTTTTCCCAATAAGATGATCATGATGGAATAAGAGTACATCAGATACTGCATTATTACAATCAATAACATTCATGTCTAAACTTAATATAAACACAAAACTATTTACTGATTTAAATAACTTCTTGCTATCTGTTGAATTTATACTCATCTATATATTTATAGTTTTATTAACTATTTCTGATTTGCTGGTGCTTAACTAAGAGATTTAAACGAACACCTAGCTAACAAAATAAAGAGACGAATCGTTTAGAAATGTAAAAATAACCAAATTTATTTTACAAAATACGGTGTATTTTGAAGTGAACAGTTATTTTAGACAAATCATAAGAGTGATGAAAGACTTGGTAAAAGCCTTAATCCATCGCCCAAAAAACCTTCATTCCACCCATCTTCATAAAGCCCCGTGAAAAAACGACTAGTTTTTCTTTTTCAAAATTTTGACAATTGCGTTGTACATGATTTCAGACATATTCCAGTTATAGCCATCAAAGTTTACCGTGTTTGTAAATTGAATGACGACAGTGTCTATATCCTTATGATACTTAGCAATCGTTTGGTATCCGGGTATCAATCCCGTATGTTCATACTTGTAAATGGAGGAATAGATTTCTTGTTCTTTTTTATCTCTAAAAACAGAGCCATCATTTAATGCTCGAATAAAGGTGCTTAAATCTCCAGCAGTCGATAGCATTGAGCCCATATTATTCGTTTTTAAATCCGTATTGTAGCCAACATAGTAACCGCTCATCACATTATCAATGTTTACAGCTTGAATTGAGGCAAAAGTGTGCTTTAAGTTCAATGGATTTAAAATCTCTCTTTGTATGTAATCAAATTTATCATGGCCAAGAACCTGGTTCATGATTCTGCCAAGTAATAAGTAATTGGTGTTAGAATATTCGTAATCTTCATCGGGTTTAAAGTTTGCTGGTTGATCTAAAACCAAAGCAAGTTGTTCATCTTCGCTTTCTTTTGGAGCTGCCCAATACATATATGTGTCGGTAAAGTTTGGAATACCACTTCTATGCTTAACCAACATCTGCAACGTAATTTTATTAGAATACTCTATTCTATCGTTCAATTCGGGTAAATAGTCTGAAAGTGTTTTTTCTAAAGATAATTTTCCATCTCGCACCAATTTTGCAATGGCCACTGCAACATACAATTTACTAACACTTGCAATTTTAAATAATGCATTGGGGTCTGCTGGAATTTTATTTTCTCTGTTTTTATAGCCTGATGTATAAAATTGGGATTGATTTCCCGTTTTGTTTACACAAACTACTATACCATCAAACCCGTAATCTGTAGCTTTATCAACTTGCTTTTGAATATTGTTCGGAAGAGGCTCGATCCAAGCGGTTACAATAGGCCATGGAACGAAATAAAAGGACATTATTGTTCCTAAAAACAATAAAATTCTAATTACCTTTTTTGTTTTTTTAGCCATCCCATTTTCTGTACAATGCTATTTTCAAATTTCGTTCATTCTCTCTGAAGCCCAAAAGCTTTAGGAGCAAAAACAGTCCTTTTGTTTTTTAAGCGTTGACCTTTTGAGTTTGGCACCTATGGCTCCAATGGTAAGTAGATGCATTGTTGTTAGTTGTAAGACAAAGCAGCATAGCGCATAATGCATAGCTCAAGCGTTACAAAGCCTTACTAATAAGCTCTTACTCCGTAATAAAAGGGTAATCTTCCTGTACGTAAACATCTTTGTAAGCTTCTGACGGATCGGGGTAAGCAGAGTTTTCGGCAAACTCCACACTTTCTTTAACCACTTCCTTCAATCTATTGTCAATCTCATTCAGCTCGTCTTCTGTAGCCCATTTGTTTTCTAGTAAAACAGAACGCACATACTCAATAGGATCGCGGTCTTTGTATTCTGAAAGTTCGTCTTTTGTTCTATACTTGGCAGGGTCAGACATACTGTGCCCTTTGTAGCGATAGGTTCTGAATTCCAACAAACTAGGCCCATTCCCTTTGCGGGCCCGTTCTGCCGCCTCTTCTACAGCCACATGTACATTTTCAGGATTCATGGCATCTACCGGAGCCGAAGGCATATCGTAGGCCTCACCCAAGGTGTACAGTTCCGTCACATTGGAAGTTCTTTGAACCGATGTTCCCATGGCATAGCCATTATTTTCTATCACAAAGATGACCGGCAGTTTCCATGTCATGGCCATATTCAAGGCCTCATGGAAAGCACCTTGACGCACCGCACCATCACCCATAAAACAGATGCAAACATTACCTGTTTTGTTGTATTTCTCAGCAAATGCAATGCCAGCCCCAAGGGGAACCTGACCACCCACAATGCCATGGCCACCAAAAAAGTTATGTTCCTTATCGAACATGTGCATAGAACCTCCTTTACCTTTGGAAATACCCGTTTCTTTGGCCATTAATTCAGCCATTATTTTTTTAGGGTCACTGCCCAATGCCAACGGATGACCATGGTCTCTATAAGCTGTAATGAATTTATCATCTTTGGTCAGGGCACTTACAGAACCGCTGGAACAAGCCTCTTGGCCTATGTATAAATGACAAAAACCACTTATTTTTTGTTGCCCGTACAACTGTCCCGCTTTTTCCTCAAAGCGTCTTTGAAGTAACATGTTTTCAAACCAAAACCGATAGGTTTCTTCAGAGAATTTATTTTTTTTAGTGGCCTTGGCCTTTGTCGTTCCTTTTGTTGCCATTTGTCTATTTTTGTGATTGCCTCAAAACGAGTATGTGCTTTCAATAGTTACATTAGAATTGCGAAAATAAGACAAAAAGGCTCAACTTTGAAATTAATGTACCTCGAATCTCTTCGGCTTATTCACTTCAAAAACTACAAAAAAATAGAATTGTCGTTTTCGCCTCAAATCAACTGCTTTTTGGGAAGCAACGGAAGTGGTAAAACCAACTTACTAGACGCCATTTATTATCTTTCTTTCACCAAAAGTGCCGAACAAACACAAGATATACAGTGCATTCAGCATGAAAATGATTTTTTTTCTCTTCAGGGTAAATATGCCTTATCCGATAAAATCAAAACCGTATTTTGTGCCTTCCAGCAAGGTAAAAAAAAGCAGATCAAGCTAGATGAAAAAGCATACCAAAGACATGCGGAACACATTGGCCGTTTTCCAGCCGTATTGATCGCTCCCAATGATACAGATGTTATTCGGGGTAGCAGTGAAGACCGCAGGCGGTTTTTCGATGGCATCATTGCACAAGCCAATAAAGCCTATCTGAACAACTTAATGGCCTATCAGCGTGTACTGAAACAGCGCAACCGCCTGCTCAAGCAATTTGCCGAAAACGAACCCTTCGATGCAACCTTGTTAGAAACCTATACCGACCAATTGATTACTTTAGGTACTCATATTTACGAAGCGCGGCACGCATTTCTCAAAGACTTTGAACCGCTGCTGATAGAACATTATGCCACACTTAGCGATGAACAAGAACCCATAGGCATTACTTACGAAAGCCATCATCAGGGAGATATTCACGAAGCCTTTGCCGCAAGCCTTCAAAAAGACCGCATCTTAAAGCGAACAAATCGAGGCATACACCGCGATGAGTTTCATTTTGAAATGAAAGAACGGCTGATTAAAAATTATGGGTCGCAAGGACAGCAAAAGTCTTACCTGATAGCCCTAAAAATGGCCAACTTCCACTACCTCAAAACTCAAATGGAAGTAAAGCCTTTGTTGTTGCTCGATGATATTTTCGACAAGCTAGACGATCAACGCATCGAAAAATTACTGACCATGGTGGCTTCCGATGCTTTTGGTCAAATTTTTATCACCGATGCCCGACCCGAACGGTCTAAAACGCATTTTGGCAAACTACAACAAAAACATCGGTTCTTCCGTGTGGTCGACGGATGTGTGGAAGAGGAAAAAGAAGGTTAAACCTTACCTCCAACCCAATCTCGCTACACGCCCTTGCGCACCAGAGGCCCAGGCAGATTCACCATTTTCCGTGACAGAAACTGCATAATATTGGCCTTCCATGGTAGTGAATTGTTCATCTCCCACCTTTCGGTAATCTGCACTTTCACGTCCGACAGCCAAAACCCACCCATTTTGTAAAAAAGCCACTGCTGAACGGTAGCCTTTGGGCTTATGCTCTGCCCGAAGTGGAAACCAACTGTGTCCGGCATCGGTGGTATAAGCTGCATTGATGTTCGTCAAGGAATCTCCACGATAATCCCCACCTACCATAAGACCTTCGTTTTTATTCAGAAAATCGATGGAAAAAATACCTGCGGTGGGTACTCCTGACTGCAGTGGCGTGATGGTTTTTTGCCAGGTTTCCCCCTTGTCGAAGGAATAAAACAGGCTGGCTTCAATACCACCCAACCCAATGTACACTTGCTTTTCCCCAACGGTGCGCAAACATGTGCCACTCGCTGCAAAACCACCTTGCCCGGGCAAAGCAATTGGCCGTTGGGCATAAGGTAAAGGATGCCATGAAGCTCCGCCATCTTGGGTTTTTAAAATCAGCAGACGCCCCTCCACGGCATCGCCAAAAGCGATACCTTCTTGGTCATTCCAAAAATCCATGGCATCGTAAAAAGTACCCGGCTCATTACTAAAGTACGTTTGCTCCCAGGTTTGGCCACCGTCTTTTGTCAAGTAAATGGTGGCGGGTAACCCGGCACTCAGCACCAATGCCTTTTGGTCATCAAAGGCCTGAATGTCACGAAAATCGAGGGTATCGGCACCAGGTATAGGTCTTTGCTGCCAAGTGGTTCCGGCATCGGTGGTGCGCAACACCATACCCCCACTACCACTGGCCCAAGCCACTGAATCTGAAACTGCCGCCAGCCCCCTCAGGCTATTTTTTACACCTGTGGACGTAGCTTGCCAATAAGGAATTTTTTCTTCGGTTTCTACCGTGTTTTCTTTGTTTTCAGTTGTGCCACAGCCCAAGAGAAGTAGTAGAACAAAAAAGAAGCCTAAATACTTTTTCATTGCATTTTCAATGCTGCCAAATCTGGTTTTTCAGGAGTGGTGTACACCGATTCTGGGAGCTCGTCAAAAACCATTATATCTTCCATTTTAGCCATTTCACGGTCATCAGACAGCTTGATGATTCCGTAGGTCTGGTAATTTTTCCAAGGGTTCACAAAGCGAGGCTCTTCGGCATCGGCTGTTGGGTAATAAGCCCATTGGCTCACCAAACGTGTTGTTTTATCTACCCAAACAAAGTATTTGTTCTGTGGGGTACGCCCTACCCCTTGAAAGGTCAACTGTAATTTGTCAGCTGGTTCGCCTGCCTGGGTGGTATCTTCCCCAACATATTTCAGGGTTACGCCTGAATCTTTCAATTTAAATGGCATCACCATCCAATAAGAATCATTGATCCAGATACTTTTGGCCTGCCGCATGCGTGTTTTGAGAGAATCTTGACTTACTGCCAACGCTTCACCACCTTCATACACGCTCCCGGTTTCATCGTTGATGTTTACCAAATAGGTAGTGGTTCCATCATCAATCCGCACATTACCGGTCCATTTGTCCCAAATCAAGGCTCTTCTGCCGAAAAATGTCCAGCAGATGTGGCGCGTGTTGTCCCAAGCAGCACGCCCGCCCATGGCTTCCATCACTTCATCGGCAATGGCCATGGCCTTGGGATCGGATTCTGCAAAGTTAAAGCCTTCGGCAGGAGTATTTTCCACCGAAATAGCTACTTGAGCTGTTTCCGTTTCTTCGGTGGCTTGTTGGCACGCCGTGGCCAAAATGGCAAAGACAAATAGAAGTGAAATCGTTTTGCAGGTTTTCATACGTCTGGGTTCTTTCGGATGAAATTACGGCTTTCTTTGGGCTGGAACAAATCCAAACAAAGCTTTGTATTTTTGACACATGGAGTACTTCGGGGAACAACCTAGAAAAAAAACCTACGACCGCAAAACCGCCAAAGCTAAGGCAGAGCACTTCTGCGCCTATCAAGAACGCAGCCAACAGCAGGTGCGCGATAAACTTTACGATTATGGCTTGCCTGCTGAGGATGTAGAGGAAATCATTTCTGAACTCATTACCGAAAATTTTATCAATGAAGAGCGCTTTGCCCGAGCATTTATCGGGGGAAAATTTCGCAGCAAGAAATGGGGGAAAAGAAAAATATTGCAACAGTTGTACCCCCATAACCTCAGTAAATATTGCATTCAAAAAGGCATGGAAGAAATTGAGGAGGACGACTACCGTCAAACCCTACAAGAACAGGCTGAAAAAAAGCGTCAACAAATCAAGGACAGGTCGTACTACATTGTTCAAGGCAAGCTGAAGCAATACCTGATCGGTCGTGGGTTCGAGCCGGAACTGGTCAATGCAGTTGTAGCAGAAATGCTAGAAAAAGATCCTTGATGAATGACCCGTACGGCTTTTTAAACTTTCCCTGCCTTGGAACAATTCCAAAAGTGATGAAAAAGCGAAAGGTGAAAAAAGGCGATGTATTGGTCTTGAATATGGCTAGCCGCTGAGGTTTTGCCATTCAAATCAGGGCTTTGTAAGCAGCCCTTTTTGCCATAAAAACACATAACGAAAGGCCAACATTAGCATAAATGGAATCATGGCTGCATTAAAATTTTGCAGTTGAAACACCCATACCAATACCGCCGCTAAGAGCAGAATAACCATCAAGAGGGTATAGACCCTCACCCAAACCGGTGTGCGTTTTTTCAAGAGTACGAAAGCTACAACTACATTAGGTGCAAAGGCCCAAAGGATATTCATGTTGTTGATGGTGGTGCTATGATGCGTTCCAAACCAAAGGAAAAGAAGTAACAAGCCCAAGAGGCCAGTAATGAAGAAAAGCAGAAAATCAATCAGCCTTGTTCGCTTCTTGGATGAATAATCTTTAAGGGTAAAAACCATTACTAAAAGGGCTAGAATGGTAAGAACAATCATGGGGGAAAGCACCTCTTTTTGTGCTTCATAAAAGTTAGTCTCATGTAGAATGCGTGTTTCTTTCACGGCAGGAACGCTTCCTTCTAGACGTTCAATCCTAGCGTTTTCAAAAGCATCAAACACATAGTCGGGCAAATACAGGTATTGCTCCGGCTGAGGGGTTTGGTCGATTACATTTCCCAAAGCCATATCGATTCCAAAATCGCCCCAGGGGTGGTTGAAAGTATTTTCATCTACCAAGTCTCTTAACGTGGGACGACCTGCTACTGGTTCGTGCTGGAAAACAAGCTTTTCACCCAACACAGCACGGACCACATCACGCAGTTTGGTGGCACAGTTGTCAAAAAACTGATCGTATCGATAGTACCTGTTCTGCGGTAAATGGTTGTTTTCTAAAAACTCAAAGACAGCTTGTGTTTCATCGGGGCTTAAATTGAGCACCTGTTCCTTCAACCAACGGTTCTGCGCACTGTAAGACGTTAAGAAGCGACTGAAATCATAGGCTGACAAGTGATAATCCGCAGTTCCCATAGAAAACTGTACATAAAACCCTTCTTCAAAAGAGTCGTATGTACCGTAATTATACACGCGATCAAGGCCAAGGGCATCGTCTTTCACACGAAAAGCACTGTGACCAAATGCATCGTACAAGTGCTTGCCAGGACCAACCGTAATTAAACTAACTTCAGCATTTGAGGATAGTTTTGGAAACTGTGCCCATAATTGACTTGAAAATAAGCAGACGAACAAGAGGTATGACCACTTCATGTAATAAAAATAGCGCTTTTCCACTTAAATTAGGACACTGCAGCTCAGAAAAATGGCGAAAAGATGTTATTGAATGAGGAAAGATTATTCCTTCCAATTAAATCCTTAAAAGCAGTAAAGGCAAGTGGAATGATGACTTCAATTTTTTCATTAGATCAGACCCTATTCGGGTATGGAACACGGTGAAATTAGCAAGCAGATTTTACCTTTCAAAGTTGAGTCATAAGCTTGCCTATTGATGAATTGAAATGTATAAAAATTATTCCGAAGCAATACAACTAGGCACTTAAGCCTTTAGATGATCCGGTAATTTGAAATGTTTTTTTTTGGTTGTTGGTTCACAGCTATTGCAACCAGAAGAGCATCCTCCCTTTTTATATAGGAAATAAAATTTTCGACCCAAATAGCCCGCGGCTGATAAAAACAACAAAATAATTAATACCTCTTGCATAGCAGATGTTGAAACGGCTAAATAAATGGCAAAGTTCTTTAATTAGCAAGATTTTACCAATGCTTTTGTAAGGTTTCCAACAAAACGGGTTGAATAGAATTTCCCGCTACAATTTCACGACCGAACAAAAAATCACTTCCCCCATTGAAGTCTGTAACACGACCTCCTGCCTCTTGCACCAATAATGCTCCGGCTGCAACATCCCAAGCATTGAGGTTGTATTCAAAAAAGCCTTCAAAACGCCCACAGGCGGTATAAGCTAGGTCTACTGCTGCACTACCCATTCTGCGTAAGCCATGGGTTTTTTGCATAAGGGCATTGAGTACCGCTAAATACTTGTTCATTTCTTCAAAGTCGTAATAGGGAAATCCAGTGGCCAAAAGTGCTTGATCAATGGTTCTGACTTGCGAAACCTGAATGGGCATGTGGTTTAAAAAAGCACCTCCACCTTTTATGGCATGAAAACATTCATCGCGATTTAACTCATACACCACACCCAAAACCAATTCTTCCCTTTTCATTAAAGCCACAGAGATAGCATAGATGGGCAAACCATGACTAAAATTAGTGGTTCCATCTAAAGGATCAATGATCCAATTGTAACCGTCTGACCTTTTGGAAGAGGTGCCTTCTTCTGCAATAAAGCCACTGCCCGGAAGAATTTCTGCGAGGCCTTCTACTAATATTCTTTCTGCCGCTTTATCAACATAGGAAACAAGGTCATTTTGCCCTTTGTATTCGATTTTGGAGGGTTCAAAATCAAGCGCCTCTTGTCGAATGAAGGCTCCCGTTTCCTTAACCAAAACGATCACATCTTGTAATAATCTCTGCATGCTCTTCTATTTTTTACCCTCTACCACCAATACAAACTCTCCTTTGATTGTGTGCGATTGAAAGTGCAAGATGAGAGCTGATAATTTACCACGCACGGTTTCTTCGTATAATTTTGAAATTTCGCGGGCGATGGCGGCTTCTCTATCTCCAATAATGCTTTGAAGTTGCTCCAGTGTTTTGAGCAGACGATGAGGAGATTCATAAAAAACAATTGTTCTTTCTTCCTCTGACAGTGCTTTCATGCGTGTTTGTCGTCCTTTTTTGTGAGGCAGAAAGCCTTCAAAAACAAAGCGGTCGGCAGGCAAACCGGAGGTAACCAAAGCCGGAACAAAAGCAGTAGCTCCAGGCAAGCAGTTAACCTCGAGTCCTTCTTTAATCGCCTCCCTTACTAATAGAAACCCGGGGTCGGAAATGGCAGGAGTCCCAGCATCAGAAATTAAAGCCAAGCTAAGGCCTCCCTTCATTTTGGCCACCCACTTTTCTACCGTTTTATGTTCATTAAATACATGGTAACTCTGCAGTGGTTTTTGTACCTCAATGTGTTTCAGAAGCTTTCCTGAGGTTCTGGTATCTTCTGCCAAAATGATGTCTACCTCTTGTAAAACTTTGATGGCCCTAAGCGTGATATCATCCAAATTTCCAATGGGCGTAGGCACCAAATACAAGTCTACCTTACCATTCATCATACGAGGGCATCAATCTTTTTAGCCAATTCCCGGTCCTTTTCGGTGATGGTATTTCCCTCATCATGTGTAGTCAGTTCGAAGCTTACTTTATTGTACACATTGGACCAATTGGGATGATGATCCATTTTTTCTGCCACAATGGCCACCTTACTCATAAAGCCAAAAGCCTCTGTAAAGTCATTAAACTCAAAGGTTTTGATTAGTTTATCATTTTCTTCCTTCCACATATTTATTTTTTTGCGCTTACAATAAATTGAAAAGCCAAACTATGACGATCGACATTAATGTTCTTATATCCTGCCATTCTTAAAATCCTTCTTACCTCAGAGGGATCTATCTTAAAATTCTCAGCTGGTCCGACTGGAATATCTCCTCTTTTGAAATCTACAATGAGGAGCGTTCCGTTCACCTTCAAGCCCTTAGTTAGCCGTTTAAAGTACTTTTCTTGTTCGGGAATATAGGCGAAAGTATTGACGACCAGCACCGCATCTACTTCTTGTTCCTTTAATTCCGGTTGATTTGGTTCCGTTAACCGGGTTTCGATAGAGGATGTCCAATTGCCCAGCACTTCTTTCTGCTCTTCTATATATTCTAATGCCAAGGGGTCGATATCTAAAGCAATTACTTTTTCTGCTGCCTTAGCCAATTTGAATGTAAAATAGCCAGATCCAGCTCCAATATCCACGACTGTTTTTTGACTCAAATCTCCAAGTTGATCTAAAATCAATTGAGGATTCTGCCACTCTGTTCTCTTGGTTTCTCTTTCGCCCATAGGTGTTAAAATCTCCCAAGGGGTTTCAGGCTCCTGAGCCTTTGAACGGGTTGGATTACTCAAGGTTTGTTCGGTTGGGGAAGAATTACAAGCCCAAATTAACAACAGAAGAAACAAACCAAGTTTTTTCATTAGAGTGCAATTATGCCATCGATTGTATGTGCCTTTTGATAAATATTTATGACAAAATCAGTGTTAGGTGCCATTACTTTGGCTGTCACACTGGTATAATTACCTTTACTAGAGGGCTTGAAGATGACTTCATTCAAAGGAAACAACGCCTCAACTTCTTCTTTCTTGGGTTCTGGAACAATAAATTTAAACATATAGAGAGCCGGAAAATCTTGCGTTTCCTCTAATCGCTTTCGAAAAGCGTCAGTATCGAATGTTTTAGAAGCCATTTTTTTTAGTTTTAGGAAATTTAGCGAAAAGTCCATCTTTCTCAAAAAATAAAGCCCAATCGTTGGACTCTTCTATAGCGTACCGATTGGGCTCAAAATGCAATATGAGAAAGGGTTAGAAATACTTATACCTTTCGTCTATCACTTCAATTTTTTCTTTCAGGGCACTTACCAATTTAGTTTGTATTTGGTTAATCTGATTACTCAGCAACTGGTTTTCATAAGTAGTATAATCGCCAATTTGCGCTGCCTCTGATTTAGATTTCAATTCCAACATAACAATGCCCAAACCATCCACTTCATATGCCGAAGTTTGGTCTCCGGGGTTTTGTAATGCGAAGGCAGCACCAATGGCTTCAGGTGCAATGCCCAGAGAACCTAGGTTGTTGTCTTCAAGCCTTAGTGTTTGATCTTCAAAAACCTGAACAGATTCACCATAAGCACTTGCTTTAGCAGAAAGACTTCCACTAATTGTGCTCAATTTATTTTTGATGTATTCTGCTTTCTTTTGTTCTGTTACAATTTCCTCGATCGTACTGCGTACTTCTGAAAAAGGTTGAACACCCTCTTCGGTTTTATCGGAATAAACTGCCACAGCATATTCATTTTCAAGGTCAAAATCTTTAACATCCTCTAGTTGAGCCTCGCTGTATAACCAAGTAACCAATGATCTAGCATTTTCTAAACGCCCAACTGCCACTTCATTCTTATCGATCCGTGTCCCACTAAAAACAGAATAGCCTTCTTCTGCTGCTTGATTACGGAAGCTCTCTACATCATCGACGGAGGCAGCAAACTCAGCCGCTTGAATGTACACTTGGTTGGTAGTTTCATAAGAAGGAACCATTTCTATGATTACTTGAGCTACCTTATACCTTTTAGAAATTTTCGTTTTGCTTACATTTATGATATAAATTTTATCGTTCTTTTCAATCAATCGATTCACCAAGCCGGTTCGCTTTGCACCAAAGACCACGTCTTCAATATCAGCAATTTGACTGCTTCCTTTTTTAATCCAGCCTAGGTCTCCTCCACCTGTGCTAAAGTCTCCATCACTGTATTCTCTGGCTAAATCGTCAAACTTTTCACCCTTGCGTAACCTGCGTAAAACATTGTTGGCGGTGGTTCTGATCTCCCCTTTTTCCGTTGCAGATCTGTTTTGAAGGTAGAAAACAATCTGGCTGGCACGAGCAAATTCATCTTCTGTATCAACTATGTCTGTTACTTTTTGCAAAGAATACACTCCATTCTGCAAATTTGGTCCGACAATGTCACCAGCTTTTAGTTCAGTTAAATTATCAGCTAAGGCTAATGGCAATGCACTTGGGTCGTATGTTGTAAAGCCTAAGCCTTGCTCCGTCATGCTCATGGCATAGCTAGAATCATTTACGCCAGAAGCCAAGGTGTTTTTGATGTCTTGCATTTGCTGACGATAAGAGGCTGAATCTTCTGCACTTGGAATGACTGGAAAAGACACGTATTCCAAACTGCGTGTTTCTTCAACTTCGTAGTCCTCTCGATGATCGTCATAATACGACCTTAAATCTGCCTCGGAAATTTCTCCTATTTCATCGTTAGTAAGGGCATTAAAAGGAACATATAGATAATCTACATCCACAAAACCCAACTGCGCTGTGTAAGCCTTTTGAGCTTCGGCCAAGGTAACATAGGAGGTTTTAGACAGTAGGTTAAGAAATTTCTCTCTGCGCCTTTGAACCATGGCCTGCTGTTCTGCATTGGCAAAATAAAACTGTGCTTCGGGGCCATACAAAGTAATCTGACTTAGAAATTCTTTGATTTGTGCCTTTTCTGTGGTGCCTAAAAATTGTTGGAAAAAATTGCTAATGCTTGGAGATATATTATTGCCCTGCACCATGTCAATGCGTTCTTCGGTACCAATTTCTAAACCAAGGGCATCTAGTTTTTTAGTAAATGCGATATCATTGATCAATTGATCCCAAGCCTGCTGGCGAATGAATTGATTGGAAGCCGGGTCACTACTAGTAAAACCGTAGTATTGTTTCAGGTTTTCAACTATGGTAGCGAACTCTTCTTGAGAAATGGACTCCCCGTCAATAGAACCTACCTCTCTTTTGTCAGTACCCAAAATTGAGGATTGAGGACCCAGCAAGTCGGTTAAAACAAAAGCGAGAATGGAAAACCCTACCACGACTACGACTAGTCGACCCATTTTTTCGCGAAGCGTATTAATTATAGCCATCTTATTAAATTTAAATAGGCGCAAACATACAAGAATTACGGCCTAAAATCAAAGGAAAGTTCTACCAAAAGTGCCTCAACGTAGGTCGTCTTGAGAAGTATTTAGTTTGAAGAGCACATTATCGATTCGATTGTCTGCCATAGAAACGATTGTGATCTCAATATGACCATAACGAATGACCTCTTCTTTCTCAGGAATACTTTCTGTTATGGACAAGATAAACCCTCCTAGGGTATCATAATCACCTTCCGGGAGTTTCCAATGGTATTTTTCATTCAGATAATCAATTTCATGACGCGCACTCAGAATATAACTGTTCTCCCCTACCTTTTTTTCTACCCAGTCTTCGTCCTCATCATGCTCATCTTGAATTTCCCCAAAAATCTCTTCAATCACATCTTCTAAACTTACGATGCCTGAAGTACCACCAAACTCATCTACCACCATGGCCAAGCTTTTGTGCTGTTGGATGAATTGAATCATGAGCTCATTGGCGAGCATTGTTTCCGGTACGATGGTGATAGGGGTCAACATGCTTTCAATATCTTCTGGTTTTTTAAATAAATCACGCACATGGCAATAGCCAATAACTTCATCAATGCTGTCTCTATAAACAAGTACTTTGGCGTGCCCGCTATCGATAAACTCTGCTTTGAGTTCTTGAATGCTATCATTTACATCGACTGCCGAAATTTCCGTGCGTGGAATCATACATTCCCTTACGCGAATGGTCTTGAATTCCAATGCATTGTTAAAAATCTTGGTATCCAACTCTACCTTGGCCTTTTTAATATCCTTTTCGGTATTTCGCTTGATGTAATTACTCAAGTCTGTTAACCCAAAAACCTGGCGATCTTCCGCATAGGGCTGGCGCAATACAAAAAGAATTATGCCTTTTGACATTTGTTCTATGAGCCAGACCAAAGGAAACATCATAATGAAAACCATCATGATGGGAATGGAAAGAATATTTAGCAAAGAATTTGGATTGAGCAAAAAGATACTCTTCGGTGTAAATTCTGCGGTGAGTAAAACAATAAAAGTTGAAAGCACTGTTTGTGCTAATACAACGGTAGTTCCGCTATTTATGACCTCTGGCAACTGTTTGGCAATCCAAGGTTCGAGGACAGAGGCCATAAAAATGCCATAAATTACCAAGGCAATTGTATTTCCTACAAGGGCGGTATTGATGAGGCGCGATGGTTTTTGTGTAAAGAAAGCTAGGATACGACCGGAAAGCTTGCCTTGTTGGTTTTGTAACTCAATTTGTAACTTGCTTGCACTAATAAAAGCGATTTCCGTACCCGAGAAAAATCCTGAGAACAAAAGGCTGAGTAAAATGATGGCCAATTGGTAGGTATTCATTATTTCTTTCTTTTTTCTTTCCTTTTAAGTTGGCTTTTGGCGGCTTTTTCAGTGCGCTTTGCTCGTCTAAATCTAACCAAAAATAATAAGGAAAGCGACAACATAAATAAACCATAAGAAACACCTATGCCATTAACAAAAGTTTGATGCACACCAATGATAAATAGGACGATGCACAAGGCAAATAATATGTTGTCGGTTAGGTTACTCACTTATTATTGATTTTTAGAATGCCCTCTCGTGGATTAATGAGTTCATAGGTCGAAAAATCCTGCGGTGCGCTAAACCCTTCGGCCGGGAGTAACTCTGTTTCCGTTTCGATGGTAATAAATTGATTGGTATAAATGATTTCTTCTTTAGGATTCCAATACAGTAACTCTGTACTCAAGGTTTCCTTTTTATTCAAATTCTTTACCAGCACATCACCTTCTGCGCGGTAGATATTTTCTTTGGCTGCTTTAAACCCTTTATGGGAGGTGAGTTCTGTAATTTTATTCCCTTCTTTATCGTAAAAGATCAAATGTAGGCCTTCAGGAAACTCAATGTCTCCATTCTGATATTGCACTTGTCTTTTGCCCTTCATTTCTACCTTAACTACTGTTGAATCGCTCAATAGAATCCGTACATTCTCTGATTCATACATAGGGCCAGTATACTCCTCCATATCAGAGAGGCGCTTTGTTTCTGAAAAACAAGCACTAAGCAAAAACACTAGAATAAATAGACTTGAAGTCCTCATTGGGTGGAAGATACAAAAACGGCCTTTCTCCTACGAGAAAGACCGTCGAATTTATATGTTTATGTGTAAGCTTTACTGCTCAGGACGTCTCTTCAGTTGAACTGTTGTCTGAATCCAGCAGCCTACTTTGATGGTCTCACCTTCCTCTTTATTGGCGGTAAAAATATCGCTAATGGTTGGGAACTGGGCTTGAGCTTGTGCCATTTTACTACGGTTTTTGGCTTTGGCATAGTAATCATAGGCAGCTATAAAGCGTGCTCTATCATCAATTTGACTTTGCTTCTGATCGCATTCAGAGCTGGCCATCATCATATCACCAATCAATTCAAACATTTCTGATTCCAAGGACGGGTCAACATTGGCCGCCTCAAGTGCATATTTCTTTGCCTCCACTTTATTGCCCATAATACGTTGCGTAGTGGCAATTTGCTTCAGCGCCTTGCCTTTGTCTTGGTTGTCTTCGGTTTCTTGCATGGCCTTTTCGAAATACTCGATGGATTTATCAAAGGCTTTTTCGCTACCATATCTTACTCCTAATAAATAGCCCACTCCATATTGTGGTTCCGCCGCATAATACGTTTCCGCCGCTTGTAAAAACCATTCCATTTCGGTGCAACCTCCTTCAAACGCAAAAACAAATATTTTCTTTGCCAAGATAGGATCAGAAGTATCTTCCATGAACTTGGGTATAAGTTTATCAGTAATGAATTCGCAATCAATCAAATTCATATCGGCTAATTTTTCATCTACAAACTCTTTGATTTTCTCATACCTGGCCGTGCTCTTTCCGGCTTGTTTGGCTTGATCAATCTGAAAATCAATGTGCTCCATGCAACGATTATAAATAGCAATGATATCTTCACTAGATAAATTGACATCGCGAGCGTAAGCCAAAACAGCCATGTTCATATAATACCGCCCGAGGGGATAATAAGCATCGTTACCTTTGAGTTCATATGTTCTTTCAAATAGTTCGAGCAACTCACGGGTTTTGTCCGCATCTTTATAATAAAACATAAAAGCATCAATGGCTTTTCTGTCGATTACCTTTGCCTCTTCCTCAGGGAAATTCTCAAATCGCTTATCATAAAAAGCCATAACTGTATTAGCGGCCTTTGTCTTTTCCATCTCAGATGAGGCCTCTTTGTATTCATCCTTGTATATGGAGATACCATTGATATAAATAGACCTACTTAACGCAGGATATTTTTCCACCAACTGACTGAGGTATTCCTTAGATTTATCTAAGTTTTTGGCCCTGTAATTATCATCAAAAAGAGTCCAAAGTGTTTGGGCATCAGACCTTTTTTCTGGGTCTTCAGGCCAATTAAATTGAGCCTTAGCCACTACACTTATCATCATTAAAGTAAGAATTACGATTGTTTTAAATCTCATCATTCTATCATTTTAATTAAAACGTTGTTTTGCAAACCATGTAATATCCTGCAAACTAAACCCTAAACTAAACTTTAGGTAGTTTTCTCTTATTAAATTTACTGTGTTTAGGTTCCCTCTAGAGCCAATAGTCATGCCAAAGTTAATGTTAGAGTATCCCCAAACAGCATTCAAAGGCATTGAGAAGCCTAAACTAAGTCCAAAATCATCAATGTTATCACCGTTGACAAAAAATGGCGTCCTTTCATAATGCATTCCAAGCCTGTAGCTTATTACCTCAAATAAACTGGACGTTGTTTCAGAGAAATTGGGAATGTATGAGCCTCCTATTGCTAATCTAAAAGCTTGATCTATGTTTTGCTCTGGCTGCCCTTCTCTATCTCTAAATTTTGACCAATTTTGGATTTGAAGATCTATCCCGAGCGTAATTTTTCTGGTTTCTTGATAAGAAATTCCCAAGCCCAAGCGGTCAGGAATACTTACACTTAAATTTTGATCATTATCAAAAACTAAGGTATCGGTACTGAATGCACCACCCTGAGATGCAAGGTTTTCAAATGTCACCAAAGTATTTTGACTTAAATCAAATGCAGGACTGTAATAACTACCTAAATTTAAATAACGATTTTCGCTTATTGGCAAACGATAAACTGCCCCAAATGTAGCCGATACCTGACTGAAGCTCCTTCTTGTTAGCACTTGAGTCGTGCCAAATCCAACCTGTCGAACACCTTGCAGGTCAAAAACATCATTATTTTGAATTTGACCAAAATATAAAGCCCCTTCGATTCCTAAAAGCAAATTTCCTAATTTGAAAGAAGAAGTTAATGCTAGCTCATCAATTCCACCTTCTCCCGAAACATCTACCTCAGAAACAGAATTCTCCGGACCAGGCTGTGTTTGTTGAAATCCATAGTTCACTGTGCTGTAGGGCGTTAGGCTAAATCCCAAATTCCATTTACCTAAAACAATGGGTAGGGTAAAGGCCAAATCCCTAAAGCTACCTGAAGTAGAGCTATAGGATTCTTCCCCATTTGTAAAGCTACGCCTATCAACTGCTAAGCCTGTCTGAAAAACAGCCTCATAATTTATGGCTTGAAGGGCGGGATTAAGGGTATTAACATAGAATTTGTTTCCATTACTTATTCCTAAGCCGGCCATGCCAGCCTGCTGCGCCGTGCCGTCCCAATGGATGTCGCCCAAGCCAAAAATTGAATAACTCGATTGGGTAAACTGCGCCATAGCCTGTTGCGAAATTATAAGGCCAATAGCCACATAAAAATATACCGATTTTCTTCTCAACATCCTTTGTTTTCTTATGCGCTCGTCCTCATTTGATAGGCGCCCTTTTTGGAAGGTTACAAAGATGTTTGTTTTTATTTTAGATTCAAATTATTAAGCCTTTGCCTATTTGAAAATGAGCAGTTTATGTCATTTTTTAACATAAATTGAGAATTTCCACGCGGCCCTCACCATTAAACCACAATAGTTTCAGCCTCCTAACCGCTCTATTTTAGTCTTTTAAATGGGTCTCTATGTTTACTCCTTGGCTCAGTGATTTATGAACAGGGCATTTATCTGCAATCTGAACCAGACGCTTCTTCTGCTCATCGGATAGCTCTCCGCTAAACTCAAGCTCACGATCAATACAATCAACTTTATCGGAAGCTTTTAACCCTTTCGTATCATCAGGGTGACGCTTTTCTCTGTTCAAATGCACCTTTACCTCTTGCAAATCCCAGCCTTTTCGGTCGCTATACATTCGTAAAGTAATGGCTGTGCAGGCGCCCAAGGCACTCACTAAATAATCGTAAGGAGTGCCACCAGTATTTGAGCCCCCCAAATCTTCAGGTTCGTCTGACAACATGTAATGACCATTGGCCATGATTTCGGTTTGATACCCTTTCTCCTTTTCATTGCGCACAACAACTTGCCGATCTGTATTCAGGTTTTTGTTGTCCACGCGATTCATTTCAATGTACCTGCTTGCCCAGGAAGCAACTACTTCGCCAACATACAAAGCATCCTCTGCTTTACTCAAAAGATGATCTGCGCCGTCTAAGGAGATATAGCTTTTGGGGTGCATGGCCGTTTGATAAATTTTCTCAGCATTTTTAATGCCTACAATCTCGTCTTGTGGGGAATGTAAAATGAGCAATGGTCTTTTAAGGTCTTTGATAAACTGCTCCTTGGCATAATTTTCCAAATCGTCAATAAACTGCTTTTTAATGGTAAAAGGCCTACCGCCAATATTGACTTCTGCTTTACCCAAAGCCTTAATTTCCTCCATAGAAGATTTAAATAATTTTTTAACGTGAAAAGGCTCTGCAGGTGCACCAACGGTAACTACCGTTTCCACTTCCGGTATGGCATTGGCTGCCATCAAAACTGCAGCTCCTCCTAAAGAATGGCCCAAAAGCAATTTTGGAGCCTCATAATTTTCCTTTAGGTAATTGGCGGCTGCAATCAAATCATCCACATTGCTTGAAAAGTTGGTATCTGCAAAATCCCCATCACTTTCGCCCAGTCCGGCAAAATCAAAACGAAGAACAGCCAAACCCTTTGCCGTAAGTGCACGACTAATGTTGGTTACCGCCATTAAATTCTTTGTGCAGGTAAAACAATGGGCAAAAATAGCATAGGCATGAATGTTTTTGTCTACAGGCATTTCAAGGCGTGCTGCTAAGTCTTGACCCTCTTTGTTTCTAAATGTGAGTTTTATGGTTTTCATATCTTTATTGCTTTCACTGAATGGAGTTGCCTCTAATGATCAGACCTCCTTTATTAAACCGAGTTCTTTTAGCATTCATTCCAAAATAAGGGTTTTTCCTTGAACAATTGTTTTTAAACTACTACCATTAAAACGCGTTCCAAGAAATCAGTGATGGAGGAAACTGCTGATTTGTTTAAAAAAACACGAACGCTATACAGCCAAAAGCCTGCGTCATTGCGGGCTTTTTTCTTTGCCACTTGGCAAGGATTAAAAACAAATACCTTTTGCGTGCTGTTTTTCACAAGTATCTTTGACGCATATGACAAAAAAGACTGGTGTTTTGCTCGTAAATTTGGGAACGCCCGACAGTCCCTCTACCTCTGATGTGAGAAAGTATTTGAGGGAGTTTCTGATGGATGGCCGTGTGATCGATTTCCCCATCATTCCCAGGTTTTTATTGGTTAATGGCATTATTGCACCTTTTCGTGCACCCAAATCTGCCAAAGAATATGTCAAACTTTGGGAAGAACGTGGTTCTCCTCTTAAGTTTTATGGTTTTGACGTACGAGACATGCTACAGGAAAGCTTAGGAAAAGATTACCATGTAGCCTTAGGCATGCGTTATCAAAGTCCGAGTATCCCCCAAGCTTTGGAAGAATTGCGCGATAACTTAGTGAGTGAAATCATTGTGATACCGCTCTTTCCACAATATGCTTCTGCTACTACGGGTTCCGTGTCCGAGAAAGTCAATGAAATTGTAAACCAGTGGCAAATCATTCCATCCATACGCCACATCAATCAATTCATGGATCACCCCAAATTCATTGAAGCCTTTGCTGCCAATGGTTTGAAAATGATGGAAGAAAAGGAATACGACCATGTTATTTTCAGTTACCACGGTGTTCCTGAGCGCCACATCCGAAAAGGATCGGTAGGAAATCAATGTCAGTTGGGCAATTGTTGCCAAGCTTTTCACGAAAAAAACCGTTACTGCTACCGTGCACAATGCTTTTATACCACACGCTTGCTAGCCAAAGCCCTCGACTTAAAGGAAGGCACATTTACCACAACCTTTCAATCAAGATTGGGCAAAGACCCTTGGATTCAGCCTTATACCGACCAATATTTAAAAGAGTTACCCAAACTGGGCAAGAAAAAGGTTCTGGTCTTTTCGCCTGCTTTTATTGCAGACTGTCTGGAAACCACACTTGAAGTAGGTGAAGAGTTTAAGGAAGAGTTCGAAGAGGCCGGAGGAGAGGTATGGGATCTTGTTCCCAGCCTAAATGATTCACCCCTTTGGGTTGACTGCTTAAAAGAATTGGTTGTTCAAAACTAGTTAGCAGGAGAAATTTGTTCCAAGCGAATATCACGAATCGGCACAGAATTCCCTCCGCAAATGCTTTCGGTTGTTAATATTTCTGCTTTGATAAAAACTTCGAATTGTGGCCTTCGGTATTGAATGTTGAGGTGGCTAGGCCGAAAGATCTCTCCATCAGCCTCAATCAACCATTGACAACCTGCTTCTGTGGCGGCTGTATTTTCAACCACCAGAGCTGTTGTTTCCCATAAGGGTTCAGCATCATCGTTACACGACCAACAGAAGCCTAGGAGCAAAAAACAACTCAAGTACTTTTTCATCACACCAAAAGTAACGTTAATCTCGGGCAAAAAGTCTCAGCACACACCAGTTATTTTAACTTAGCTCTCTCGAATTAATGATAAAAAGCTACTGGCAAGGGCTCAATTGAAACAACCTACTTCGAGAGCCTCAGCCTTGGGATGAACCGACTGCACAGAGGTTCACAGCCTCACAACAAGCATTGCCGCTGACGGCTAGAGGCGGCTGTCTCCCAAAACTTAATGGTAGTGGAGTACGGGTGATGTGTTAAGTTTATTCTTTTAGAAGCGGTGAATAATGGGGCGATTATCGAGTTTCTTTATTAGTTGACTGTGTCACCATAAATAATAATGGCAAGGTGATAAAAAAATTAAAAACCAAGTGATTTGACAATCCTAAGTCTATCACTGAGCCACAACTACACCAAGAACTTGTTGCGAAATACTTAAACAGAGTTAAATAGACTGAATATAACAAAAACAAGCTGATAAGCATATACAAACCATATTTTCGCGTTTTATTGATGATCAACGAGAAAGCCAATATAATTTCCAAACTGGGTATCAAGAATGTCAGAAAAAAACTAGATCATCATTGAACAAACTAAAATTTGTCATACCAAAGGCAAAGCTTAATAAATCCATAAATTTAGATACACCAGCGTACAACATAAATCCGGAGTAAACTATGTATAAAGCATTTATTGTTTTGGCAGATTGAATCTTATTGTACAATGTCAAATAAAGCGACTTCATAATTTTCATATAATATAAATAGTCTTTTGTCATTTAAAACAGCAATCTCAATAGGTAATTGATTACCAAAATTTGGAACGGCAATACTATAACTATAGGCCCCATTATTTACATCATACGCATCAATAGTTCTGAAATTATCACTACGATTGATTTTATGTAATGATAATATGTAAAGATATTCATGGTCAGCTGTACAAGAATAATTAACGTAAAAATCAGGTTCCCTTACAAACATCACTGCGTCACTGCCTTTGACAATGGGTTTAGTATAAGCCTTTGGTGGTGCTGTGTGGTCAATGGTTTCAGCTATATAGTTTATTTGCCCTGTTGTATCAAAGGACACAAATTTCCCAAATCGCCCAGGAACATAGAATGTATTATTTGATTGATTATAGGTAAATACACCCTCAGTTACGATTTCGGGGAAATCAGTTTTTGGTAAATCAAAGACTTTAATTAATTCTTTGCTCCAAATGGGTTTGCTCCTAATATCAACCAGTTGGAAAGCAGATTTTGGGCCTAAATCAGTGATGGTCAAAAATTTACTCCCTTTTAAAGAAACCCCATTATAAATGGGGTCTCGCAACTTTTTTCTTTGCAATAAATTCTTTAAACCATTTTGAGTTCTAATGGAATTATTACCCATATCTACTAGATGTAAGTTTTCATCCTCCGCCCTGATTGAAGAAAGTTGGTTGTTTTCGAACGGGGCTCCACCATTCTTTACAATGCCAGCTTCAACAGTTTGAGTTTCAACCTTAATTCTATTTACATCACCCATATTGTCAATCGCCCAAATGCTTGTGCCATCAGAGAACATCCTAAAGATACCCTTGCCTTCAAGGATTTCGAATTGGTTAATCAATTTTAGGCGAGCCTCGTAATTCCTCACCCCATTTTCAGAAATTTGTGGAGTATTAAAAAACAAATTTCTTTTCTTCTCAAACACAATGGGGTTCATTAAGAAATACAAAATCACAAAAATGATAATGACAGATAATAGTACTATTCTCTTCATATTTCTTTGATAATTCAGCTTATTTATCTTGATTTTTGATTGCCTCGACGGCTACTCTAGCGTTAAATGCCAGAGAAAATTTACGTCTTGTTCGCTTCTTCATAAGTTTCAAATTAAATGCTTTTTTTAACTTAACATTTGGTCTCAATTTAGGGGAGTATTATGAAGATCGAAACGCAAAACAGACCATTCGGTTTGTTCAAATCCTGCATCAAAACAAGCTGATGTAAGCTGTTACTTGTTATTCTCCAGCATATTACCTTTCTGTTCAAAGACATGAAGGTTGAATCCGTGAAGATTTTTGGAAGCACTAAATTCCTCTTTTATATACAGCATTCACACCCTCCTTATCCTTAATCAAAAAATAAAATACCCCCTCAGAAATTTCCGTAAGATTGAGAAACGGGAAGACATATTTATCGATGGTAAGATCTACAAACTGCCACTTTGCATCTTCAGTGCTCCATGAATAGAGTAACCCTTGGGGTTTTCCATTCTCATCCAATCCGCCCGTATAAAGGTAGGTTATCCCATCTTCTCTATCGGAGACAACGCGGCTATAGTAGTGGTATCTTCCCATAAAAAAGGATTTTATGGGTTTCAAGCCCTGTTCTTCTACTAAATCAGAAATTGAATACTCATGCGTTTTTATAGCACCATCATTTACAATATGACCCATGTTCGTCTGAAAATTTTGTATAAATACATCTTGCCCTACAGCACCTTTTGTTACGTCAAAGGTCCAGCTTGAATAAGGTTGCATAACAACAATTAAATCTCTCGGAGATTCGATTTTGCCTAAAGTGTCTATGCTTTTACTGTTTTTATGATGAACTGTGACCGTTGATTCTACAAACTCTGCGGATGATTTTCCCAAAAAATCTGAAACCACAAAATCATATTGACCAAAAGGAGTGATTTTGTTAAAATAAGCACTATTTTTTTTCCAAGACATTCGAATGCTTTCCGTTTTGAAAGTGCCATTATTACGTTGAGTGATTCGGTATACCTTTATATTTTGTGCCCGAAAAACGGCATAGACCTCATCTTGAACGCGATAAATTTCAAGCACTTGCCTTGGTGATCTTGTTTTTATCTCCAGCTTGTCTATCAATAAATTCGCTTCATCAAAAACTCTGATTTCATTGGGAAAGTCTCGTGAGGTTGTAAATTTTAAATTACCTACTTTGAGCAAGCGGTCGATGGAATAGTCTTGCTGGGATAAAAAGAGCTTACCTGATTCCTTGAAAATGAAATCAATATCCTCAGTGGACAATTCAGAATATATCACTTCATGTCCCTTTTGGGCCTTTGCCGTAAAGCAACCGATAACAAAAAAGAAAAGTAAAATAAATTTACGCATCATGTTTTATTTAATTGTGGCGCGCACCACCCCCACCCGATCCGAAAAAGGACTCGCTAAAAAGAAATCCAATGTGTCCGATGAAATGACAGAAGCTAACCGTGCATGAAAAGCAACTCCAAAAATTTCAGTAAGATTAACTTCCTTTACTACCTTCTCATCGATATCCGCCTGAATCAAATAAGTATCTTTCGATTGGTGCTCCTCCCGCAGCAGTTGGCTGCCCATATAGAACTTGTACTCATCTGCTCTTTTGGCAAGAAAATAATGTACATCGTTGGTGGGTGACTGAGGCTGTTCATCAGAAAAATGGCTGATTCCAGAAGGTTCAAATCGGTAATTTCTTACGCTTCCGGGAACTTTGTGTGTGGTCAACAGTTCACCATTGCTATGATATTCAAAGACTTCAGGGCTAATGTCAAACAAAATATAATGTCGCTGGCCTTTTTTCAAATAGCGATAAAAACGGAAAGGGTGACCTCTAGAAAATTTGCCCGAATCATGATACGCTACAGGATACTTTCCGATGTGATTTTTAAATTGCCCATCTAAAGTAAATCTAGAAAGCAAGGATGATTTCTTAAAAAAAGTGTTGTCTACCACATCGGCATTAGCATCACCGGTAGTGAGAAAAACTTCCTCTTCCTCAAAATCAATGGCTAAGTGAGGTGCCATAGCCGGAAATATGTTTTTTGGCATTTTGAGATCAATAGTTTTGACAATGATTCCCTTATGATTGACACCATAAAGGGTTTTGCTTCCTCCGAATAAAACATATAGCATCTCCTTTTCAGCATCAAAATCAAACGCAATGGGTAGTCCGCTAGGGAACTCATAGCCATTATCCAACTGGTTTTTGTCAAATAAAAATTGCCTTTCCCCTTCTGCATCATATAAACGTACTACACCACCTCTACTCATAAATGCATAAAGGTCTCCACATTTTTTAAAGCTCAGCGCAGCCGAAGATGGGTCAAAAATCTCATCCTCACCTAAAATTACCTTTGAAATAATGTTAAGTTCACCAGTTTGATAGGTATAACCATTAAAGGCATTCTCTTTTTCATCGGGCTGACAAGACATTAAAAAAACGCCTATGATAAGGGTTGAAAATAAGCGGAAGAATGATCTTCCGCTCATAAATTGCATGTTATAGAAATAAAATTCCATTGGTAATAATTCTGTCACAATCTGGATTGGCTGGATCGAATATAGCTCTCATGTCTCCGACTTCACAACCATCGAATGATAAAAATCGATGTTCACAAATTTGGTATTCAATTGAGCACGTTCCATGCGAAACAATGCCTCCTGTTACCCACTTTGTAGCATTTGCAGTAAAGCTAAAGGTACAGATGACAAGCAATGCAAAAAGGGATTTCATTAGTTTTTTCATACGTCTGTTAAATTTTAAGTTTAGATTATTCATATGCAAAACAAACCATTCGGTATGTTCAAATCCTGCATCAAAACAAGTTGATACAAGCAGTTACTATAACTAATTTGATATTGTTATAAGTAAGCATACAGCCTAAATTTTCAAACACATGAACCAGTCAGGTAAACCATACATTTACAAATGATAGCACTAATTAAAAACATAGAATGTTACAAAACAAGAAATAAAACAAATATATAATGGTCTGGCACATATTTACATGGAATTACAAAAATAGTGGTTTGAGGTTTATACCACCAAAAATGTATTTCACCCACATAAATGAGTGGTTTCGTCACGGGTTTGGCGGAGTTTGGGTTGAACAAAAAAAATTAACGGAGATGGATGAAAAGCGGCAACCAATTTCAGTCGAGGAGTAAATCCCCAATCGTAATTCCTACAGTCTTTTTGAATGTCGCATGGCACAATGACAATCGTTTATTGACCTAACCGCAACAGGATTTGCTGTGCAGTAGGCGCTTTATTATCTTCCTGCTGAAGGGGAAAAAATAGGCCTGAAAGCTGTTTAGAACTTTGCTTATACCAGTAAATGATGCCAAACTCTTGCGGGCTCAGTTGGCTAAGCGTATAGTCTGTAATGAAATAAGGCCCCATTTGCACATGATAAACCTCTGCTGCATGCACAGTATCACCCTCTGTTGGAATCAAAAAGGGAGCTTCTAATTCAAAACGCACGGCAGCCCCATCCATTGGGTGCCCCGGCACTTGAGCACGCCACCGCGTGTCACTTAATTCGGTTAAAGCAATAGGGCTCATATCCAAAGGCACAAAAGTATATTGCGCCTGACCATCATCTAATGTCGAGGTCAATTGTAATCGTTCATTGGAAAAAGTGCCTTGCAGTGTATCGCGTTGGCCGTATAAGACCAGGCTTTGCCCATTACGGTTGAATCGCCAATCTTCTTGTTGGTCTAAAGAGTAACTCACAGCAGTACTGTCACTTAATAAACGCAATATCATCAAACCTGGGTTGTGCATTACAGTTGAGTCTATGGGGTCGCTTTCGTTATACATCAATTCACCACCTTCATAGTAAGCCTCGAAAAGAGGCTGCATGCTACTTGTATGGCTCATTACCCAAGTTTCGGGTGTTTGCGCCCAAAGCGGGGTGCTGTGTAGTAAAAAAACGAAATGAAGGCGTAACAACATCTTACGAAGGTAAGACTTCCGCCTTAAGCATCCAGCCATTTCTTAAAATCTTGCACCCGTTCACGGCTGACAATGGCCTCCATGCTTTCGTTGTAGTGCAACTTTAACCGCAGGCGACTTTGGCTGTAGGCAACCATATCTTGTACACCCTCCAAGGTTACAATGAATTTGCGGTTGATGCGAAAAAAATACTCCGGATCAATCAATTGCTCTACCTGTTCTAAGGTATAGTCAATCAAATACTTTTTGCCGTCCTTGCTCACTAAGTATGTTCCTTTGTTCTGGCTGTAAAAATGTAACACCTCACTGATGTTAATGGCTTTGATATGTTCTCCCACTTTGACCACAAAGCGCTTTTTGTGTTGCCCTTTTAACATGTTTAGGGCTTCTTGTAAAACGGCTCGATCTAAAGTTGGCGGCTCCTCCTCTCGGTGAAGTTTAAAGTATTTGGCCAAGGCTTTTTTCAAGGCTTCCGGATCGATTGGTTTAAGCAGGTAATCAATGCTATTGACCTTAAAAGCTTCAATGGCATATGCATTGAAAGCAGTGGTAAAAATAACAGGTATGGAAAGCGCTATCTGATCGAAAATTTCAAAACTTAGACCATCTGCTAACTGAATATCTAGAAATAGTAAATCAACAGAGTGTGTGGATAACCAATTCACAGATTCGGCAACGGTATCTGTCATTTTCAGGATATCAATCGACTCAAAACTAGATGAAATCAACTTTTTAAGTCGATCTGCAGCTAAGGGTTCGTCTTCTGCTATAAATACTTTCATGACATATTAAGTAAAGGAAGCTTTACAATAAAGGCATCGCTTGTTGTTTGAACGCTAACTCCTCGGTCGGAAAGGAAAGCGTACCGGGCTTTGATATTTTCTAAACCTAAGCCTGAGGAAGGTTCAAGTGGTATGTTTTTCTTTCTCAAGTTGTTTTCGACCACCAAGGTATCTTCGTTGTCTACATCAACCTGAATATGCAAGGGGTGCTGTTCCGAAATTTCATTGTGTTTGATCGCATTTTCCAACAACATCTGTATGGCCATTGGCGGCAGCATTTTATGGTTTTGACCCGTTGGGTTAATGTTTACGACCAATTTATCACCAAATCGGGCCTTTTGAAGTGACACAAAAGCCTCAATGAATTCTAATTCCGTGGCAAGTGTAACCAATTCTTGTTGGCGGGTTTCCAATACATAGCGATACACCTGTGAGAGTTGCCGAATGAAGACCGCAGCTCGGTCTTGATCTTCGTAAACCAGATTGGTGAGGGCGTTCAGGCTATTGAACAAAAAGTGAGGGTTGACTTGGTTCTTCAGCGATTCATACTGCGTTATCATTTGCTCTTTCTTAAGCTTTTCGGCATCTAATGCAGCTTTTTTCCAGTTGTTGAAAAACGAAAGGGCATTTAAGAAAAAGGAGATCACAAAGGTGACACCGATGGCAGAAATGGCAATATCATTCACATCGGTGATGGATACATTCACCACATATTCAGCAAAGAGTGACAGACCGTAAACGGCAATGGGAGTGTACACCATCACGCCAATGATGCCTAAAACAAATCGCTTAGGTGGATTTTCTAACCAAGAAACTTTGTGTGAAATATAGTCAGATACATGTGCATTTCCCTGCCAAAGCATTACCCACATCAGCCCTGTAAAAATCAGGGAAAAAGTGCTTTCAGCGAGGTTTTGAAAACAATCGTCACACCATAAAAAAATAGTAAGAGAACCAAAAATAAAGATCAGTAATGTGCTCTTTATCTCAGATTTCAATTCAATTTGGCTCCAATAGCTCATCGTGTTAAAACTAGTAAATATTTATGGTTTGTTGGGAGCATACCGACCCACTTTAAACTGTTTTCTGTATTTGTTCATGGCATAGGAAATCAAAGGAGCTCCTATCAGGGTCGGAATCACCCAGGGCATCCACATCATTTCTGAGGGCAGCTTAAAGATTTGTCCGTTTTGCACCATAAATGCGGTGATACTAGCAATGAGCGCACCGCACATGCCATTCATATGCGCAAACCACCACCACATTTTATCTGCTTTATGAAGTTTTGGAAAACTGCGCAGGTTCACATAGGCCGTTTGTGTAGTAAAAATGCCAAAGAAGAAGCAGAGGTAGCCAACCACAGCAGACCAATTGCTTTGGACCCCATAATAAATGCCCATTCCGATAAATGCCAACCCGGCTAGCAGCGTAAGGCCTCCTGCTGCCCAATCGATGGGCATGGCTTTGCGCGTGCTTTTCATTTTTAAGGCACGCACACCAGAAAAGGACATATACCAACTGAAAACGCCTATCACTAAGAGGAAAGCATTGAAGCGCACAAAGCATATGATCAGCACGGCAGAAATAAAAACCCACCACATGGATCCATAAAAAACATTACCTACTTGTCTATGCAACTTTCCTCCTTTTTTACCCAAAAAGGCTGCAAGCAATCCAGAAATCAAAGTGGAAATACCTGCCACAACATGAGAACCGATAATCAACGGACCGAGCATGAGTACTTTTTTTAATATCCTCCTAGGTAAATGATCTCAATGGATTCTTCCACATCCTTTTCTGCCAGAAAAGAAGCGTCTGCAAAAGAAGGAGGACCCATAGACGCATCTGCTTCGTTAGAAAAACCAAACCCTTCTGTTGGCATGCCATAATTGTTCACATCCATTTCTCCATTGCCGTTTTCATCGTGCATGACAGCAGCAGCATATTCTCCTGCTGGTACATCTTCAAAAACAACAATGACAGAAGAACGATCTGCTATGTTCACTTCCTTAGAAAAGGCAGGTTCTCCGCCAGGAAAAGGACTGATGCCATCGTGTAAGGCAATACCTATCACACCATTTGTGCTACGCAAACCAAAGATTTCAATGGTAACTGTAACGGTTTCAGGGGTGGAGTTAATAGTAAAAAATGAACTTAAACTCATTGTTAAAAAGAATATCAATAATGTTTTCATGGTTTTTATTATTTGATTCGGTTCAAAGATGTGGTTCATCTTTTACATCGGAAAAAAAGACTTACTGAACCGTAGGATGATTAGGATGAACCGTAAAAAAGAGGAACTAAAACTTCAAAAGGGCTTTGAGTTTACTATGACCGCTTCTACTCACGGGAAGGTATTTGCCATTTTTCAAGCGAAGGCGATAGCTGTCTTTTTCATACAATTCCAATCGGTCAATGGCTTTTACATTGATAATATGGGAGCGATGAATGCGTACAAAATCTTCTTTTGGTAAACTGGCTTCGAGTGATTTCATGCGCAGCAACTTTAAATACTTACCTTCTTCGGTATAAATGGCTACGTAATCATCTTGTGCCTCGAAATGGCAAATGTGATCAATGGGGAGCACATGAATTTGCTGACCGATTTTCACCACCATACGGTCTAAAGTAGATGCGTGCGATGTGATGGCTTGTAAAAGCTTATACTTGTTGTCTTTTACTGATACTGTTCGTTTTTCTAGTGCTTTATTGATTGCTTCATCAAAACGACTTTCCGCATAAGGCTTTAGCAGATAATCCAGCGCATTTTGTTCAAAAGCCTTGATAGCGTATTCATCGAAAGCCGTACTGAAGATGACCATGGGAGGGTCTTCAATTAATTCCAGCATTTCAAAACCTGTAATTTTGGGCATTTGAATGTCGAGGAAAATCAAATCAGGCTGATGCTCTTGAATGGCTTTGAAACCTGAAAAGCCATCAACACAAGAGACCACCACTTCTATTTGCTCAAACTTTTGCAAATACCGATTGACCAAATCTCTTGCCAAGGTCTCGTCATCTATGATAATGGCTTTCATCATTCCTTTGATAGTTGAGGGATATCCAGCTTCACGGTAAAGCGTTGTCGGTTTTTACTCACATGCAGCCAGTCAGACACTCCGTAAATCAAATGTAACCTTTCTCTCACATTTTTCAATCCGATTCCACCTCCCTTGCGGCCTGTGCTATTGGGATCATATTCATTGCTGATGCTTATTTGAAGCAAATTCTGCTGTTGTTGTGCGGCTAGTTTGATGGTTACGGGCTCAGTATTTTCGTAAATGCCGTGTTTGATGGCATTTTCCATCAAGGGTTGCAAGATTAAATTAGGCAACATGAGCTCTTGGCAGCTTTCGGGCACATTTGTTACCACAGCCAATCGATCTCCAAAACGTACTTTTTCAATATCCAGATACAACAATATGTTGGCGAGCTCTTCTTTTAAGCTATTCATTTGTTCACTCTTTTTGCCTAGAGAATGGCGCAGGAAGTGCGAAAGTTTGATGACCATATCGTGTGCCTTTTCTGGAGAGGCCAAGGTGAGTGAAGCGATAGAATTGAGGCTATTGAAGATGAAATGTGGGTTGATTTGGGATTTGAGCATTTCTAGTTCTGCCCCTTTCAACATGGCCTGAAGTTCTACTTGCTTTTTTACACGGCTACGAGCATCTTGATAGTAGAGCGTGACATAATAAACCAAAACCACAATGGCATAATAAAGCACGCCTAAGGTAATGCGCAGGGAAAGGGTGTCTTTTAGAAATACTTCATAAGCCATATCGGCCACCAAGTAACGGATAAGCCATTGGAAAATGAGTATGCCAGCGCCTACGGAAAGCGCTGCAGCGGCCACATGGCTGATCAAAACATTGAACCACTGTGATTTGTCAGTGGAGGTATAGCGAACATTGAACCAATAGACCAAACCAAGACCACCAAAAATACCATGAAAAATTCCTGCATCAGTTATAGCCCCTTGCCAACTCAACTTAAACTGAAAAAACAATGCAGAGGCAAAAAGCCCAGCTACGACTAACCAAATAAAAAGGTAGAGTGATAGGGTATTTGTTTTCAGGAATGGGTGTTGCATGGGCTCAAATCTGTAGGTGAAAATACGAAAATTCTCAACCTGGGCGGGAAAAATGGTGAGACTATCTTACCTCACCCCCACCGAAAAGAACCAACCCTTTAATGACCAATTCGCGGCCATCATTTTCTTCATTGTTGACGGTTACTTTTCGCTCGTCTGAGAAGCCACCAAAAATAGCAGTAGCCTCTACTTTTACATTCATATCAGCAGGCACACGTATATCGCAACCGCCAAATAAAACAAATACATCCAAAATATTTTTCCCATGATCGAGTTTTGCATTAAGTAAGTTTAAATCTGTTCCACCGAATATGGAGGTCAATTTTCCTCCTTTAAATTGCTGCGTTTGGATGACGCGCTCGGCACCTCCAAAAACAGCCATTTCATCTACGAAGTCCATGTCTCCGTAATCACTTTTTTTTTGTGTGTCTTGAAGCTCCTTGCGTTTGAAAATCAGTGAAACGCCAATGGCTACTAAGATGAGAGGCCATAAACGGAAAACATCTCTCAGGTCAAAATCCCAGAAGTAGTAATCCGCTATTTCATCTGTTAAAAAAATAGCCCCTATTACCATTATGGTAATGCCAAAGCCTACTTTGTCACGTACCGTTACCAAGAACAGTCCAATGACCACTAAAAATGAAGGCCAGCTGAGGACATAATCAGGGAGATCAATGTTCAAAACATTTATATTATCTAAGGTCAAAAGAACTCCGATAATCAAGAGAATAGCTCCTATAAAAACCCTTTTGTCTAATTTATTTTCCATTGCTATGTTGTTAAAAATCTTTGGTTTACCCAATGATTGTTAATTCAAAAGTACTAGGTGTCCATAGATTGCTGGAGAAGAATTAGGTAAACGAACGCCAGCCATCGGTAAACCTTCAATCTTTTCGGTAAGGTCTAGAGCCTCATGGGCCATTCTTAAAAAATCTGCACCTTTTATCGGGTTTGATGGCTTCAATGACTAATTTTGAGGGAATAACGAAAAGCAAAAATCATGGAGTATCGCATAGAAAAAGACACAATGGGTGAGGTACAAGTACCTGCCGACAAATATTGGGGCGCTCAGACAGAGCGTTCGCGCAATAACTTTAGAATAGGTGCGCCTGCCAGTATGCCTTTGGAAGTAATTTATGGTTTTGCCTATTTAAAAAAGGCTGCTGCTTATGCCAATTGTGAGTTAGGCGTGTTAGAAGAAAAGAAGCGCAATCTGATTGCCCAAGTGTGCGATGAAGTTTTGGAAGGGAAACATGATGATCAGTTTCCTCTGGTGATTTGGCAAACGGGTTCGGGCACGCAGTCCAATATGAACATGAATGAGGTAATTGCCAACCGGGCGCATGTGTTGGAGGGCCACAATCTAGGAGAGGGAGAAAGAACCGTTCACCCCAATGACGATGTCAATAAATCGCAGTCTTCTAACGATACTTTCCCAACAGGGATGCACATTGCAGCTTACAAAATGATTTTGGAAACTACCATTCCGGGTGTGGAGCAATTGCGCGATACTCTTTCCACAAAATCAAACGAATTGATGAAAGTGGTGAAAATAGGCCGTACGCATTTGATGGATGCTACACCCAT
Organism: Roseivirga sp.; assembly: GCA_018402485.1. GTDB lineage: Bacteria > Bacteroidota > Bacteroidia > Cytophagales > Cyclobacteriaceae > Roseivirga. The sequence goes on from JAGYIY010000001.1 coordinate 668,535, forward strand.
TACTTTGGGGCAAGAATTTTCGGGATATGTCTCTCAGCTAAATCATGGGCTTAGAGCACTTAAAAATACATTAGCGCATCTTTCAGAGTTGGCTTTGGGCGGAACAGCTGTGGGCACAGGTATCAATACCCCCAAAGGCTATGCTGAAGTGGTGGCACAGTACATTGCCGATTTCACACAATTACCTTTTGTAACAGCAGAAAATAAATTTGAGGCTTTGGCTGCCCACGATGCGCTGGTAGAAACCCATGGTGCATTGAAGCAATTGGCCGTGTCGTTGAACAAAATTGCCAACGATATCCGTATGCTTGCTTCCGGTCCACGTTCGGGCATTGGTGAAATTAATTTACCAGCCAACGAGCCAGGATCTTCTATCATGCCAGGTAAGGTTAACCCCACCCAATGTGAAGCGATGACCATGGTTTGTGCTCAGGTGATGGGCAATGATGTGGCAGTAACCGTTGGGGGCACGCAAGGACATTACGAACTGAATGTTTTCAAACCCATGATGGCCGCCAATCTCTTGCAATCTGCTAGATTGATTGGTGATGCTTGTGTTTCATTTAATGAGAATTGTGCCAGTGGCATTGAGCCCAACCACAAGAATATACAAGCACATTTAAATAATTCCTTAATGTTGGTTACGGCTGTCAATACCAAAATCGGTTATGAGAAGGCAGCTAAAATTGCCAAGTTGGCACATGAGAATGGAACAACCTTGAAAGAAGAGGCGGTGAACTTAGGATTTATGACTGCAGAGCAATTCGATGAGTGGGTCAGGCCCGAAGAAATGACAGGAGGTTTGAAAAACTAAATAGTTTACCTAATTTGTCATAAAATTAAATGCATTTAATTCCAATACCCATGAAATCAAAAAAAGCACTCTTAACATTTACGCTCACCCTGTTTGTGCTAGGCGCTTCTTATGCGCAGACCTCCGAAAATCGTCCTTTAACTAAAAAGGAAACCAGAGAATGGAAGAAGAAAAAGAGAAAAATGCCGGTAGAAGATTTTGAGCAGCTCTTTCAAGAAAATACGAGCCAAAAGGCGGAGATTCTTAGCATGAAAAGCGAAATTGAAGCTTTGGAAAATCAACTCTCTCAAAAAGAAGCTAGTGTGAGCGATTTACAAAAGCAAGTAAAGCGGATGCAAACGGCTTATCAAGCTGCTCAAAACGAAATAAAACAGCTGAAAAGAACCACAACTCAACCGCCAATAGAGCCGAATATGATGGTGGGAGAAGACTTTAGCGTTGGAGTGGTTTTTAAAGTACAAGTCGGTGCTTTCCGTAAAATAGACCTAGGCAAGTATGCTGAAACCTCAGACGATTTTGACCAGGAAGGCGGAAAAGAGTTGAGAAAATACATTGTGGGTAATTTTAGAAATTACGAAGATGCAAATGTCTTGAAAAGATATTTGCGCGAGATGGGTGTTAAAGACGCTTGGATTGTGCCTTATCGAGACGGTCAGCGCGTACCCTTGAAAGAAGTGCTTGAAGAAGTAAAGTAAAATTTTTTAAACATATTTACTGCAGTGTCTTCTTAATAAGGCACTGCTTTTTTATTCCTAAGCCAATTCCTATGAAGCCAAAGCAATGGGTTATGCCCGATCCTGTAGAACCGGATGCTGTCTCATTTTTGCAGCAAGTGCTCAATTTAGACCCGACTTTGGTGGAATTGCTAGTGCAAAAAGGTATTAGAACCTTTGAAGAGGCAAGAGATTATTTTAGGCCAAAGCTCGAAGATCTTCATGACCCCTTTTTAATGCAAGACATGGAAAAGGCTGTTAATCGGTTGGTAGAGGCAATGGCTGCGGAAGAGAAAATCTTGGTGTATGGAGATTATGATGTAGATGGTACCACTTCTGTAGCTACTTTTTATGGCTTTTTGTCACAGCACTATAATCATTTAGGCTATTATATACCCGATCGATACAGTGAGGGCTATGGTGTTTCCAGCCAAGGGATTGATTATGCCATAAAAGAAGACTATAAGCTCATCATTACCATTGATTGTGGTATCAAAGCTGCGGATAAAATAGCGCATGCTAAAGCACAAGGCATAGATGTGATTGTTTGCGATCACCATACCCCTGGAGAGCTACCACCGGCATATGCCATTCTTAATCCAAAACGTAAAGATTGTGTTTATCCATACAAAGAATTATCAGGTTGTGGCGTTGGATTTAAGTTGCTCGAAGCACTTTGTATTCATACAGGTATGAATGCGAAAAAACTGTATGAAAGCCTAGATTTACTGGCGGTTTCCATTGCCTCCGATATCGTACCTATCACCGGCGAAAACCGAATTTTCGCTTTCCATGGGCTCAATACCCTGAGAACAACACAACGACCCGGGTTAAAGGCCTTGCAAGGCCACCGGAATAACCCTTTGACCTCTATTTCTTCCGTTGTTTTTGGAATGGCCCCAAAGATTAACGCTGCTGGAAGAATTGCCCATGCCTCCGCAGCCGTAGATTTGATGCTAGCCAAAACAAAGGAGGAGGCAGAAGATTGGCTTGCTAAGATTGAAGCCAATAATGAAAAAAGGAAGAATTTGGATCAATCTGCTACCAAAGAAGCACTTTCTTTAATTGAAAAAGAAGGCTTGGCAGAGAAAAAAACGACTGTGCTTTACAATAAAAACTGGAGCAAAGGAGTGGTAGGCATTGTAGCTTCCAGATGCATTGAAACCTATTATCGACCCACTATTATAATGACCTATTCCAATGGAAAAATTACAGGTTCAGTGCGTAGCGTTCACAATTTCGATGTATATGAAGCTTTACTCGATTGTGCCGATGTATTGGAACAGTTTGGGGGTCATCAGTATGCTGCAGGGCTTACGCTTGAAGAAAAAAACTTGCCTGCATTTAAGGAGCGTTTTGAGCAGGCCGTGGCGGCTAGAATTCAAGAAGAACACCTCAAACCGGTCATTCGGGTAGATGCCCGACTTGATTTTAGTCAGGTTAATGCAAAGTTTTTTAGGGTTTTGTCTCAAATGGCACCTTTTGGCCCTGGCAATATGCAACCGGTATTTTGGTCTAGCCATGTAACAGCTAAAAAAAGCCGAGTGCTAAAGGAAAAGCACCTCAGCATGACCTTAGCTCAAGATGGCATAAAAGTTGAGTTCAAAGCTATTGCCTTTAACATGGGGGAGTATTTCGATCTTGTGAAGAGTGGAATGCCATTTGATGTGGCCTATTGCTTGGAGGAAAATCATTATAATGGAGAAACGTCCATTCAATTACATGTAAAAGACCTTAAATTTGACAATGAAGCATAGCATATGGAACTCAAGGCAGAAGGACTCATAAAAAGTTATAAGAAAAAAAAAGTTGTCAATAACGTTTCAGTAAGCGTTCAACAAGGGGAGATTGTAGGACTATTGGGGCCAAATGGAGCCGGCAAAACAACCACTTTTTACATGATTGTGGGCTTAATTAAGCCTAATGAAGGAAAAATATTTTTGGAAGATGAAAATATTACCGCTCTGCCCATGTTTAAACGGGCAAAATTAGGCATTGGTTATTTAGCGCAGGAACCTTCGGTTTTTCGTAAGCTTACAGTTGAGCAGAACATTTTAGCTATTTTAGAAATGCGCAACCTTACCAAGACAGAGCAAATAACGAAAATGGAGAGCTTGTTGGAGGAGTTTAGCCTAACACATGTACGTAAAAACAAAGGTCAGGTTCTTTCTGGTGGCGAAAGGCGGAGGACAGAAATTGCCCGCGCACTTTCTATGGATCCTAAATTTGTTTTATTGGATGAACCTTTTGCCGGCGTTGACCCTATTGCAGTGGAGGAAATTCAAGGCATTGTTGCACAACTGAAGAAAAGAAACATTGGTATTCTCATCACTGACCACAATGTGCAAGAAACCCTCTCCATTACAGATAGAGCTTATTTAATGTTTGAAGGCAAGCTGTTGAAAGCCGGAACATCCGAAGAGTTAGCAGCAGACGAACAGGTAAGAAAAGTGTATCTTGGCAAACATTTTCAACTCAAAAGAAAAATTTAATTGGCCATTATCAATTCTATACTCACTTGGGTGATGAAGAAGCGGATTCATCAAATCGAGTTGTTTCGTAAATATCCACATGATGTACAGCAGGAGCTTTTTAAAAAGCTCATACACTCTGCCAAAAACACGGAGTTTGGTAAAAAATATCGCTTTAACGAAATTAAAAACCCTGAGCAGTTCCGAAGAGAGGTGCCTGTCTTTACATACGAAGAGATTTCGCCCTACATAGAGCGAAATATGCGGGGAGAACAAAACATTCTTTGGCCTTCCGAAATCAAATGGTTTGCCAAATCATCTGGTACAACAAATGCTAGAAGTAAATTTATTCCCGTTTCCAACGAAGCTCTAGAAGGCTGCCACTTCAACGGGGGTAAAGACCTTTTGTCATTGTATTGCAATAATCACCCCGAAACCTTGATTTTTGACGGGAAAGGTTTAACCATAGGCGGAAGCCAGCAGATCAACCAGCATGATGGGAATAAAGAATCCTTTTATGGAGATGTCTCGGCTGTGATTATGTCTAACCTTCCATATTGGACAAAATTTGTAAGGACACCCAACTTGGATATCGCTCTGATGGATGAGTGGGAAGAAAAGATTGAGAAGATGGCTGAGCATACCCTTAACGAGAATGTGACGAGTATCTCTGGCGTACCAACTTGGACCATTGTTTTACTTCAAAGGATCTTAGAAATTACAGGTAAAACAGATATTCGAGAGGTTTGGCCTAATTTGGAGGTTTTCTTCCATGGTGCAGTGGCTTTTGGCCCCTACAGAAATATCTTCAACGAGCTCATCAAAAGTAGTGACATGAGGTACATGGAGACCTATAATGCATCGGAGGGATTTTTTGGCATTCAAGATGAGCCTGGTGCAGAGGATATGCTACTCATGTTAGATTATGGAATTTTCTATGAGTTTATTCCTTTCGACCACATAAATAAGGTTGAGCCAAAAGTGATAGGATTAGATGAGGTTGAGTTAGGACAACATTATGCCTTGCTCATTTCTACAAATGCCGGCTTGTGGCGATATTACATCGGCGATACCATTGTATTTACTTCTTTAAACCCGTATAAAATTAAAATTTCAGGAAGAACTAAACACTTCATTAATGCTTTTGGTGAAGAGTTGGTGGTAGAAAATGCAGAAAAGGCCATTGCCACAGCATGCGAAAAGACTGGCGCACTGATCAATAATTTTACGGCAGCACCAAAATATTTTGAGCAAAACGAGCAAGGATCGCACGAATGGATTGTTGAATTTGAGCAGGCCCCCAGTGATCTAGAAGAATTTGTAAAGATTTTAGATGCTACCCTAAGAGAACTCAACTCGGATTATGACGCCAAAAGGCACAAAAGTATTGCCCTGAAAATGCCCATAGTACATCGAGCTGCACCGGGTACTTTTTATCAATGGATGAAGAAAAGGGGTAAGTTGGGAGGTCAAAATAAAGTTCCCAGGCTTTCTAATTCACGAGAATACCTAGACGACCTTTTGACTATGATTGGTTAGTTTATTTTGCCCATTTGATAGTGCAACCTATCGCCTTAGTGCTTTTGGTGGGGACGGGTTTTCCTAACAGTAAACTTTCAACTGCATCTTTTACATAGTGTTTATCTGCATTTTCAGCACTTCGGGTATTGTTGTCAATAGCACCCATGAAAGCAACTTCAAAGTGAACTGCTCCTTTCCTTTCTAATACATAGACATGTGGTGTGTTGCTTGCTCCGTAAGCCTTGGTAATTTGTTGGGTTTCATCTATTAAATAAGGAAACGCAAAGCCTTTTTCAGAGGCCCTCAGCTTCATGTTGTCAAATGAATCACCCGGAGAAGCGAAAGGATCGTTGGGCTGAATGGCTAAAACAGGATAACCTTTTGGTGCAAATTCTTCATGCAAGGCAATGATACGGTCTTCATACATGACGGAGTAAGGACATGTATTGCATGTGAAAACTAAAATGTAGCCTTTTGCATCTGTATTGCTTGTGAGTGAAAGGACTGTTCCATCAATATTTTTAAGATTGAAATCAACTGCTTTGTCGCCCACACCAAGCCCTTCATTTTCTGGTAGAACAGCCCTTGCAATGAAATAAAAGCCAATAAAAATGGTTTTCAATAAGCTCATGGTTTTTTGTTAAAGGGTTATTTCTACAATCATGCTTTCTAACTCACCTTTTTCCAGCTCTTTTTCAATAAATTTTCTTTTGCCATTTTGGTGATTGATGACAAGGGTAGCTGGAATGGCGCCACTCCAACTTGGGTCTACTTTGTTCATCCAACTGTTGTAATCCAGATTGTCTAACAAAATTACATCTGTAATTAACTCTTTTTCTTTCACAAACGGAACCACCTTATTTTCAAACCCCTCCGCAAAGTCTAAAGAAACCATGGTTACATGAACCTCATTGTTATTCCTTGCCAAAGCTTGAATGTAGGGCATTTCAGCAATACAGGGTTTACACCACGTGGCCCAAAAATTGATCACCTGAATTTGTTCACTATCTCCTTCCATAAGGGCCTCTAATGCCTCAAACTGAACAATCTCAAGTCTTTTTCCATTTTCCATTTTGCTCTGCTGGCTGGAGCAGGATACGAAACCCATGATAAAGACACCCCAAAAGATTTTTTTCATAATGCTAAGAAACGAAATTTCGATTTAAAGGTTAATTGCGCTTATATTTTTATAGAGGTATCGGGTCGCAAGCCGCTCTTCTTTTTTGTACTATTCTAATACATCTGGTTTGAAGCAGGAAGCCTCGCTCAATCTACCATCTTAAAAATCCCTCCATTTACATTTGTAACATTTCTTGTTAATATTGACTTAACATTTATTTTTTGTCCAGGACATTTTTGGTGGGTTGTTTTAATGGCCTAGAAGAGGCTATTTTTAGAAAATGGGAATGGCAAATAAGGTCAAGCTTATTTTGCTTTTTAGGCCTTGTGCGCATGTGTTAGTAGACAAAAAATTAGACAATAAAAAGATGCAATAAAATGGGCAATTTTTTTTCCACAAAATGGAGTTTTTATCCACACCTTTTTTCCATACGATTACAACTTACAGAAAATCAGATTGATATGCGAATATGCCTCAATCAAATATTTGTTGATAACTATTTTGAATAAGGTCTTTAAACCCTTGAAAATGTACGGTTTAGGGATAAAAGGAAGTGTTCAAAGGCCTGATGTATTATTCTTTATTTTGTCTTCGTAGTTTTGTTCGATAGGCATTAAAGATTCTTGATTTGGAGACCACACCTATGTACTTTCCTTCATTTACTACTGGGAGGTTCCAAGCACCGGTTTTTTCGAACTTTGCCATTACATCTTCCATACTCTCATGGCTTTTTACAGTGGCTGGAGGCTTGTGCATCAGTTCTTCAACAATTATATTTTTTTGAGATTCATTATTGAACATAATTTCACGTACATCATCCAAAGTAATGATGCCTTGAAAAGTTTGGTCTGCAGCAACCACAGGGAATAGGTTGCGCGATGATTTTTTAATGTGGGCCACTAGGTCTTCTAATTTTTGATCTGGCTGAATGGTCAGCAGATCCTTTTCAATCATTTTCTCTATGTTGATTAGGCTCAATACCTGCCGGTCTTTATCATAAGGGATCAGGTCACCTGCTTTGATCAGTTTAGCAGTATAAAAGCTGTGGCTTTCAAAATAACTATTGCTACTAAAAGCAATGGCCGAAACGAGCATAAGGGGTAAGAACAAAGTATAACCGCCTGTGATCTCGGCAATCAGGAAAATGGCAGTCAAAGGGGCATGTAATACGCCACTCATGACCCCGCACATGCCAATCAGTGTAAAATTACTTATAGATAACCCGTTACCAATAGTCAAAAGGTTGGCTATTTGTGCAAATAGGAAGCCTGTAACAGCACCCATAAAAAGGGAAGGTGCAAAAATCCCACCATTGCCCCCAGATCCAATGGTAATGCCAGTTGCAATCGGTTTGACCAATAAAATAGCCAAGCCAAATAGCACAATGACCCAGTTATTATCAAAAGAATTGAAAAGCTCATTTGAAGCCATAATCTCCTTTGCCCTATTGTTGAGTAAATAGATGATGATGTCGTAACCTTCTCCAAAAAGTGGGCGGAATAAAAAGATTAAAAAGGACAAGCCCAGACCTCCGAGAATGGCGCGATAAATATCCGAATGGATCTTTCTAAACCAATCTTCTGTAAAAAGGGTAAGTCGGGTAAAATAAACGGAAACCAAACCACAAGCAAGGCCCAATAGTAAGTAGGCTCCAAAATCTGATGTACGAAAGGGGTCGGATAAGGCAAAAGAGAAAAGCACTTCATCACCCAAAAGCAACATGGATAGTAATGAGCCGACCACGGCGGCAATGAGCAGGGGAATAAATGCAGCAATGGTCACATCAGTCAGAATTACTTCGATACTAAAGATGACCCCTGCCACCGGGGAATTAAAGATTCCAGATATGGCAGCTGCTGCACCACAGCCAATCATTAAGGTACGCTGCTTGTAGTTAAGGTGCATCAATCGACCGATGTTGGAGCCAATGGCAGAACCGGTGACCACTATGGGTGCCTCGAGACCTACGGAACCCCCTAAACCTACGGTGATGCTGGAAGTTAGCACGCGACTATACATTTTAGTTCTGGAAATGATGCTCGACTTTTTGCTTATGACGTATAAAATAGAGGTAATACCATGGTTCAACTTTTCCTTCAACACATATTTCGCAAAGAGCGTGGTAATGACAATACCGAAAAAAGGAAGTATTACGAATAAAAAAGGGTCTTCTTGGTGCTTGATAAAAGCCTGAATGAAATGAACAGAGCTTTTTAGAATAACTGCAGCTATACCGCCAAGCACTCCTACCAAACCTCCTAAAATAATGATAAAATTTTTTGTGCTCAGGTGTCGAATACGCCAAATCAAAAACTTGGAAAGGATTTTCTTTAAGGTCATTTCAAGCTTTTGGCTTTTTCCCAATATAGATCCATTTCTTTCAGGCTCATGTCCGCAATAGATTTGCCTTCTTTGGCAGCCTCTTCCTCCAAAAAGCGAAATCGCTTAATGAATTTGAGGTTTGTTCGTTCAAGCGCTTCCTCCGGGTCGATGTCTAAAAAGCGAGCATAATTAACCAAAGAGAAAAGGAGGTCGCCAAATTCTAAAGTGGCCTTTTGCTTATTGATTTCTCCCGTTTCATGATTGAATTCCGCTCGAAACTCCTGCATTTCTTCTTCAACCTTTTCCCATACTTGTTCTTCCTTCTCCCAGTCAAAGCCTACTCCACGGGCTTTATCCTGAATGCGTATGGCTTTTACCAAGGCAGGCAGAGAGTTGGGCACACCACCCAAGACGGAGGCGTTTCCCTTTTCTTTCAGTTTGATCTTTTCCCAATTGGCCTTTACGGCTTCTTCGTCATCGGCCTCAACATCTCCGTAGATGTGCGGATGACGGTGCACCAATTTATCACAGATGAACCGTAAGGCATCACTCACATCAAATGCCTTTTGCTCTTCCGCGATTTTTGCATAAAAAACAAGGTGTAAAAACAAATCACCAATCTCTTTTTTAATCTCTTCCGTTTCGCCCCTGAGAATGGCATCAGATAATTCATAGGTTTCTTCAATGGTTAGGTGACGCAAACTTTCCAAACTTTGCTTTTTATCCCATGGGCAATTGATTCTCAATTCGTCCATGATGGTCAGTAACCTGTCAAAGGCAGCAAGTTTTTCGGGTCTTTTTAAGTCTTTTAGCGGTTGAATCATTGGTAATGCAGCTGTTTTCAGAAACTAATACCACAAAGGTAGCGTTATGAAATCAAGAATGTTATTTTCGCATCAAAATACTCAATTATGGCCACTTTATTTTTGACACTAGGTCTGATCGCTTTGTTCTTTGTAGGCATGTCTGTTCGGCTGATTTTCTTGAAGAAAGGAGAATTTAAGGGCACTTGTGCTTCACAAAGTCCCTTTCTGAATAAGGAGGGAATTAAATGTGGTTTTTGTGGAAAAGATGTGGAGCCAGGAGCCTCTTGTGGAAACCCTGATAATGAAGTAGACAAGGTCTTGGCTCGCTTCAAATAATTTACTCCTTTTTACTTCTATCTTTTCTCAAAACACCATTTATTGGTGTGTTTTTCCTTAATTTTGCCTTTCCATCAATCATCAAGAAAATTGACTTTAATCAAATCCATTTCTGGCATAAGAGGAACCATTGGAGGCAAGGTAAACGAAGGGTTAACTCCCGTAGATGCAGTAAGGTATGCAGCGGCGTTTGGTACTTGGGTGCTTCAAAATTCTGGTAACGCAAAGGTAGTTATAGGTCGCGATGCTCGACCTTCCGGCGCCATGATCTCACAATTGGTTTCTTCAACGCTGACCGGCTTAGGCATTAACGTAATCGATCTAGGGCTTTCAACTACTCCAACGGTTGAAATGGCCGTTCCCGCTGAGCAAGCCGGAGGAGGTATTATTCTAACAGCAAGCCACAACCCGGTTCAGTGGAACGCCTTGAAGCTTTTGAATGAAAAAGGAGAATTCATCAATCATGAAGAAGGTTTGGCAGTTTTGGAATTGGCTGACAATGATCGTTACGAGTTTGCTCCTGTCAAGAAGTTGGGTAAAATCACTTTCAACGATAGTTACATTCAAAAGCATATCGATCAAGTATTGGCGTTGCCTTTGGTTGATGTTCAGGCGATTAAAAAAGCGAATTTCAAAGTGGTGGTCGATGCTGTCAATTCCACCGGAGGAATTGCCATTCCAGCCTTGTTGGAAGCTTTAGGTGTGACGCAAATAGAGAAATTATATTGTGAGCCTACCGGTCAATTTCCACATAATCCTGAGCCATTACCTGAGCATTTGGGTCAAATTTGTTCCATTTTGGAAAGTGGACGCTATGATTTAGGCGTTGTGGTTGATCCCGATGTGGATAGGCTTGCATTCATTGATGAGCATGGTCATGCGTTTGGAGAAGAATATACTTTGGTTGCGGTTGCCGATTATGTTTTGTCGCAGCAAGTAGGCAATTCGGTCTCAAACCTTTCTTCTACCCGTGCTTTGAGAGATGTGACGGAACAGAGAGGTGGAACATACGAGGCAGCAGCTGTTGGTGAAGTCAATGTGGTAACCAAAATGAAAGAAACCCAAGCGGTCATCGGAGGGGAAGGCAATGGTGGCATCATTTATCCTGAATTACATTATGGAAGAGATGCCTTGGTAGGAATTGCCTTGTTTTTAACCCATTTGGCAAAGTCGGGAAAGCGCGTTTCTCAGCTAAGAGCTACCTACCCAAACTATCATATTTCTAAAAACAAAATTGATCTTTCACCTGAAATCGATGTGGACAAGGTGTTAAGTCGCATCAAGGAACAATATAAAAAACAACCCGTCAACACCATTGATGGGGTAAAAATAGAGTTTGACAAAGAATGGGTACATTTGAGAAAATCGAATACTGAACCCATTATTAGAATTTATGCGGAGTCAACATCTGAGGCCACTGCAGAACATTTAGCGCAGAAGATTATGTCCGACATACGCGAAATTGTTTCAGAATAAATATGGAACCTATGAAGGTTTTTCTCGATAATGCTGCTACCACTGCCCTCGATCCGGAAGTGTTCGAAGTAATGAAGCCAATGATGCTCGACATGTATGGAAATCCATCCTCTACACACAGCCATGGACGAGAGGTTCGAACCCAGATTGAACATGCCAGACGTAAAGTGGCAGAGCTCATTGGTGCAGTTCCTTCAGAAATTGTGTTTACCTCGGGCGGAACCGAAGCAGACAACACCGCCATACGCAGTTCCATCGATGCCTTTGGTATCCGTCATATCATTACTACGGCCATCGAACACCATGCGGTTTTACATACCGTTGACCGACTGGTAAAGCAAGGGAGGGTTACGATGAGCAATGTAGGGTTGGATGAAAAAGGACACCTAGATATGGACCATTTAGAGACATTGCTAAAAAGCCATGAAAATGCTTTGGTCTCTATCATGCATGCGAATAATGAGATTGGCACCATAAATGACATTGTGCGAATTGGAGAACTGTGCGAAACTTATGGAGCTACTTTTCATTCCGATACGGTGCAGACCATGGGGCACTTTCGGCACGATGCCAAGTCTTTAAAAGTACATTTTTTAGTCGGTGCTGCGCATAAATTTCATGGTCCAAAAGGAGTTGGTTTTTTGAGGGTTTGTAAAACCAAAAAAATAGGCCCGTTGGTGGAAGGCGGTGGCCAAGAAAGAAACAAAAGAGGAGGTACGGAAAATGTCTATGGCATTGTAGGCCTGGCAAAAGCACTGGAATTGGCTTATGCCGAAATGGATGCTCATCGAAAACACATTCAATCATTGAAAAACCGCATGATGGAACAGTTGAAAACCAATTTTCCTGGAGTGAAATTCAATGGTGATATTGATCCTGAAAACAGTCTATATACGGTATTGAATGTTGGTTTTCCACCCAACGAGATCAATCAAATGTTGCTGTTTAATTTAGACATCAATGGTATTTCTGCTTCGGGGGGAAGTGCGTGCTCCAGTGGTGCCAATACGGGCTCCCATGTTTTAAATGGCATTGGGGCAGACCCTTCCTATCAAGGTGTTCGTTTTTCTTTTAGCAAATTCAATACGGTTGAAGAAGTTGATTATGTCATCGAAAAGCTAAAAGAAATTTATCAGCAGCGATAAAAGCCTTTATTTTCAAAAAAAATTGCGCAGTTCAGGGTCTCTTTATCTTGAATACCTATTCATGTTGCACTAGGCGTAAAAGTATCCATTACATTTTAAGGTTGACTAAAGATAAGCAAACCCATTAAAAGTAGGCTCACTATTTTCTCGCTGCAGGAGGAAGAAACACAACAACATACAACTCAATCGTTTCTGTTAATTTTTTTGCCAATGACACCAATGTTTCAACCTATTTTTTAAAATTATTTTTGCTCAACCGAAACTCCGCCAGATACATGACAAAACCACTCATTTATGTAGGTGAAATACATTTTTAGTGGTATAAGCAACAAACGACCGTTTTCGTATTGCTACATAAATTTGCCCAAACTATAATTTATTTATCTTATTTCTTGTTTTGTAACATTCTATGTTTTTAATTAGTGCTATCATTTGCAAATGTATGGATTACCTGACTGCTTCATGTATTTGAGTAGTTAAGTAATGTGCTTACTTATAACAATATCAAACTTGTTATGGTAATGGCTTGTATCAACTTGTTTTGATGCAGGATTTGAACATACCGAATGGTTTGTTTTGCGTTTTGGTCCCTGACAAAAAAGAGGGACAACTTTTAACATTTAATTCAAATTAGAAAACCATGAAACAACTAAAAACTGTATTTGCGAGTATCACACTCATTTTATTCATTAGTGCCTCTATACTGCCAATTACACTCAATGCTGAAGAGTGTACCCCTTCAAATACTCCTTATTATAACCAGAAAAACAAATGGTTTGGGGGTTGTAAGGATAAACCTTCACATACATGTATCATAAAAAATAAATGTCCGCGTGACATCCATATTCACATAAAATTATAATGATGAAGGAAACCCACTCATAAGAAACGATGGGTGGGTTTAAAAGGATCCGCTAATGAGAGGTGTTGTTTTATTTCTGACTTGCAATTTTATCTTATTGTCTTCGGCTGCTCAGACAGATCAGATTGAATTACATGGTCAATTGCTGGCGAGTGATTCAAAGGAGCCCATTCCTTGGGCTACAGTAATCAATGCGAATAATACAAGGTATGGAACTACTACGGATGAGTCTGGTTTCTTTACCCTTATCCTACCAAAAACGGCAAGCAATGACTCCATTTATTTCTCTTCTCTAGGCTTTCATGCTAAAACAGTTAGAGTAAAAGAATTGAAAAGGAATGAACTAGTCATCCACTTAGAAGAGAAGCCTTTTGAGCTCCCAACCATTGAAGTGACACCTGGAGAATGGGTTTCGGCTCAGGTTGGAGATAAATCGCTGCCTTTTGTTGCCAAAAACAATGGAATGAGCACACAAACACCGGGCGAAGCTTTGGGAGCATTTATGTTGCCGCCAAAAAAAGGAAAATATTATCTAGATAGCATAAGTATTTACATCGGCAGCAGAAATTTTGACTCACCATTTACGCTCAGGCTATTTTCCCCTAAAGAGAATCTAAAACAACCACAATTAAGGATTGTGGGTTTGGAAAACTATTCCGAACTCCTACCTAAAAAAGTTTTAATCACCCCTGAAAAACCGGGTTGGATAACTATCGATTTAACAGAATTTGATGTTGTATTCTTCAAAAATGGCTTGTATGCTATACTGTATCAAATCTACAAAGACGATTCGTATTATTGGCAATTGGAGCCAAATTCCAGTGTAACCATTTGGACCAGCGATACCCTCAATTTTAACAAGCGTTACGGGCACCTGATCGGAATTCAAAATAACTCAAAGAAAAGAATATTCGAGGCTAGTTTATCTACAAGTGGTTTAAGTTACATTGGCAATAAAGGCTACAAATATTTTCAGCCGGCTATGGTTTTTTATTATTCTTATCAAAAATGAAAAATACTTTAAGTTTAGTTGTAATATTTATGGCTGTCCTAACGGGCTGCGAAAAAAAGAATTCATCTCTGGTAGTACCAGCGATAGAAGTCGATTGTGGAGGTGTAACTAATGCCAATGATTCAAGTTTTGAATCAATTAACTATATTCCAATTAGCTTACCCGACTCCATTATTGTAGGCGAAATTAATCATATAAAAACATTTGGTGACTATTATTTTTTGCATGACGAGATGCAAACCAAGAGTCTTACCATCGTAAATAGGCAAGGTGAATTCATAACACAACTTAGAAATTCAGGTCAAGGCCCTGGGGAAATCTCCGCCTTAAGTGCCTTTACCTTCGATCAAAAAAACAACACGCTATATGTCTATGATAGAGAGAAACTTCAAATATTGATGTTTAGTTTCCCAGACTTGAGCTATCGTGGTTATATAGATATTGGTAAATTCTTGATGAATATTGAGTACACAGGTGAAAATAGCCTTCTCCTAGTCAGTGAAAATGTCATCACAAAATCAAAATACGAAGGCCTAATGACATTAGATTTAAATACGGAGAAGATTGAATCCTTAGCAATTGAAAACAAAGCAGGATCTATAGAGATGACATACCCTAACACCTTCAGCAATCAAGCGAACAAATTATTCTATGCTTTCCCTGATGAATACACGACCATTTATAAACTAAACAACAGGATTGAACCTTTATATCGTATCCATTTTGGTAAAAACAATTTGCCGCCCTCTGTTTTTGAACAATCGGACTTCGAGGCATTCGACCGTGTAATGAGTGAAGATCCACCAAAAGCTACTTGGGTTCAGAATATTTGGTTTTCTGAGAACAAAATGATGTTCAGTTATTTATTTGGAACTGTTGATATTCGGTTCAATGCCGTGTACCATTTTGATAGTCAAAAATTATCGAACTACTACAATTTATATATACCCTATACAGAAGGCGTAATTCCAAATTCCCTTGGCGTATCAGACAGAGGTCAGCTAAGTATAATTTACGCTGACACCGTAGATGAAACGATGATAAAAGATAATTCCGAATTTTTTCAAGCCTATCAGGAAAGCGTCAAAAGTCCATTTGGTATGATACTGGTAGAGTATATTTTAGATTAATAATTATGAAGAGTAACAATGTAAGCATAATTATTCTGGCTATATTCTCGATATTATTGGCAATTCTTTTACAATTGAATTTACAGAAAAAAGCTGATTTTGAGCTACGTATTGAAGTATTAGAAGCTTCTTTATCGAATACAGAAATTGCTCTTCAAAATCAAAAAAACTTACAGTTTGCAAATTGGTATCAAGCAATGCATGGATTCAAAACGCACATTAGTGTAAAAAATCTTGAAAATCAAAAACGAGCCTTTGATGAAATTATAAAAGGCAAATTATTTATTGCGCATATCAACTCAGAAATGTGCGCTAACTGTATCGATAAAGAATTAAATAATTTACAACTACTTACGAGAGAATTTGGTAAGGATAAGGTTGCCATTTTTCTTGAAGGGTATAGGCAAAATTTTATTTCTAGGAGTGAAAAATTTAGTGCATTTAAAAATCAAATATTTTTAATTAAAGAAAACTTTTTCAAAAATGGAGAAATACTTTTTACTCCAACAATAACCTTTTTACATAATTCTAATACTAAATCAGTTTATCATGCATCTAAAAGTTCAAACGAAAGTTTTGAAACTTGGTTTGAATTAGTTTCTGAGTATAGAGTAGACTGAGGATTAAATTAAAACTTATTGAACAAGCAGACCAAAAAGGTTCTTTTCACCGCAATATTCATGTCTATTCGAATGCCGAGGGCAGTCCAAATGTTTTTACATTCAGGGTCAAGTAAATTAGCAGAACGAACACGGAATCGTGGCAATGTGGTTAAAGGTATAGCCAGGCTAATCTTAAATTCAATATTCTATTGCGGGTATTATGAGTAATTGATGATAAAGGAATTGCAAATGCGGATTGGCACGAATGACTTATAATTGATGCAATCTTAAAGAGTTGCAACACCAAGCAACCCAACCTGTTCTTTCAGTTTTTTTTGTCAATTACATCAACGCATACATCTATTTTTAATTTTTTTTGCTCAACCGAAACTCCGTCAAATCCGTAACGAAACCGCTAATTTCTGTATGTGAAATACATTTTTAGTGGTATAAACGACTAACCACTATTTTCGTATTTCCGTGTACATTTACCCCCACTCCATTATTTATTTGTTTTATTTCTTGTTTTATTAAATGTTATGTTTTTAATTAGACCTATTGTTTTCAAATGTATGGTTTCCCTGACTGCTTCATGTGTTTGAGTAGTTAAGTAATGTGCTTACTTATAACAATATCAAACTTGTTATGGTAATGGCTTGTATCAACTTGTTCTGATGCAGGATTTGAACATACCAAATGGTAGTTTTGCGTTTCGACCTTCATAATACTCCCCTAAATTGAGACCAAATGTTAAGTTAAAAAAAGCATTTAATTTGAAACTTATGAAGAAGCGAACAAGACGTAAATTTTCTCTGGCATTTAACGCTAGAGTAGCCGTCGAGGCAATCAAAAATCAGGATTAATAAGCTGAATTATCAAAGAAATATGAAGTGAAAGTATGGTCAAAGATTAAAGAATCACTTTTACGGATACATAACTTAACTAAAAAGCCTTTTGCTTCATGATTGCCATCATAGTTGTTAGTTCTCTTTTCCTTATTGGAATAATAGTCTTCATTCTTTGGCAAAAGAATGTCTCTTTACCCAAGTTATTGGATAAGGACAAAACAGGCAATCTGCAAATACTTGAAACATGGCTAGAAAAGCTTTATAAGACAGGTAGACTGGCGGGTACATTCTATCTACGAAATCTGAGTGATATGAATTCTGAGGTAAGCATTGTTGAAGGATATGCTGATTTGAGTTGTCGGCTAAAAATTGATAGAAATAGTACATTCAGATTGGCTTCTTTGTCTAAATCCTTCACAGCGTTTGCAACTACTAAACTTTGTGAAGAATATAAATTACCCCTGAAATCAGATTTTGGTGAAGTTATCAATGAACCCTTACTGCAAGGCATTACAATACTTGATTTGTTGCAGCACAGATCTGGACTGACAAATGATTATACTAACATCTCGAATCAAACAACTCAAAAATTTGATAATGATCAGATTATCTCCGCATATATAGCCAAGTACCTTAATAAAAGAATTTTTGCTCAAAAGTCATTCAAATACCTGAACATTAATTATGTATTACTGACCCGTTTATTTCCAGTTTTAGCCAAATCAACATACGAAGATTACCTCAATAACCTATTAACTGAGCATGGTCTAACTCAAACTACAACGGTAAACAAGGTTGCCAACAATGGACAACTCGTGAGCTCGTATGAATCATTCTTTAGGGGCAAACATTTACCTATCAGATCAAATAGCTTCGATAAAATCGTTGGAGACGGAGGAGTAATTTCCAATACAGATGATTTGAAAAAATGGGGAGAGATTTGGAAAAATGAGATACTGCTAAATGATAATATCTCAAAGATTATTGTTCAGGGATGCGACTCGCCCGGTCTTAATTATCAGTTCGGTTGGGTTGTCGAAAAGGATTTCTTCTGGCACAATGGAAGCTGGAATGGCTTCAATACATTCCTTATGATTGACCCTCAAAGCTCAAGAACCCTCATCGTTTTAGATCATTCCAACAACCCAAGATTCAATTCAATCATTAAGAACACACTACGCTTTCTAAACATCAAAATTGCTGCATATGGAACATAATTACCTCAATACTTTGAAGAACTCGTTAATACTCGGTGTTTTAATATTTGGAATAGTTGAGTTGATACTCATATCCCTGAGCATTAATGGCTTTTCAACTACTGAACTGCTATTCATCCCTTTTCTGGCAGGTTCATTATTTATTGTGCTACCTTCTATCGTCATTCGAGAGAAGATGATTTTAAGGAGTCCTTCAAAAGTTGCACTTTTTTATTTTATATTGAATATTTTAATTTATATAGTACTTGACACTCTGCTCTATGTGTTGATCCCAGAGTTATCTGAAGCTTATATAGCTGAGTTAAATAAACTTAACAATACCCAAGAAACAAGCTTACTAAGCATACCTCAAAGTCTTATTAACCTCATTTTCACAATTGGTATGTCAACATTCGGTTTAATAATTATCCGAAAAAAGGTTTTAAAAAATGCTTAATTATAATTCAAAGTGTCAGAATAATAGGAGCTTTAACTGTAAGCTACCCCAAAACTAGTACGTAGAAGAAATATACCTTTATAAGTTTAGGTTTAACTAAAAAATTGGCATAGACAATTCTTTAAGTACTCAATTTATTTTTAGGCTTGGATGCGGTCTTTCATACGAGCCCTTCCATTTTAAAAACCCTGAAAAGATTTACACTTTGTACCACTCTTAAATCAACTGACCTTTACCAAAAGTACTATAGCCCTATTCTTCATTTAATAATGGCTCATTGGTTATACATCGGTAGCATAATCAATTGGCCGTTTTATCGAATAAAAGCATCGCCTGCTCCTTAAGGGAAACAACCTAATGTAAGCAGTTAAAGCCAAAATTCTTCCTTGTCAGTTTGTTTTAAAATTAGAAAATCTATATTTTTAACACTGTTTAATAAAAAGGGATGAGAGAACCCCTAACATCAATTGTGGAAATTAATGCTAAGCGTATGGAATTACAATCAGCCGTTTTCGTTCTTTTTGTTTTAAGCTTGTTCGGCTTTCTTATGCCCATACCGGAAGCTTATGTAAAGCAAAACCTTGTTCAGGGCAAGCCTCCTGTACTTAAAGTTGTGATTAGGACTTCCGTAGCCCTGTGCCTATTCCTTTTTTGTCTGGCCGTTTGTACAGGCTTATTTGTGCTTTTTGGCCTTTTTTAAACCGCTTCCCAAATGCTTTTCGACTAAAATAGCACCATTAAAGCTAAAAAAACCCGCTGCCTTTCGACAGCGGGTAGTTGCACGCTAGTGAACTTTCTGCATGAATTATCTTCCGGCCCTAGAGGACTCAAACACTTTTGGTTTACGAGGCATACGCTCGTCCATGTTGGCTGTTTGCATCACCATTGTGGCAATGATGATGGCATTTTTTCTTAGATCTGCCGCTTGCAGTCTTTCATACAAATCCATATTGGTATGGTGCGTACGTGTGCCATAATCAATCGGGTCTTGAATGAATTGAAAACCGGGTAGTCCTTGCCCGTCAAAGGCCTGATGATCGGTGCCTCCTGTATTGCGAATGGTAACGGTATGCGCGCCCATATCGTGAAAGGCTTTGAACCACTCCGTAAAGTGAGGCCTTACCGCTTCGTTGCTTTGCAAGTAAATGCCTCGAATGGCTCCGGTACCATTGTCCATGTTGAAGTAGGCAGAAAACTTCTCATGGGCAGCGTTGGGCATTCCATCGTTCATAAAGGTGTTTTGAACATAGTTTCTAGAACCATACAAGCCTTGCTCTTCACCACTCCAGAGTGCAATGCGCACTGTTCTGCGTAGCTTCACCCCCGATTCCTTCAAAATGCGAACGGCCTCCATCATGGTAGCAGAACCAGCTGCATTATCGGTTGCCCCTGTGCCGGCAAACCAAGAATCGAGGTGAGCACCTAACATTACCACTTCGTCTTTCAACTGTGGGTCGCTGCCTTCTATCTCGGCCAATACATTGTACCCTTGGGTGTCTTGTGTATGAAACACTGTTTCGGTATGGGCTTCAATTTTAACCGTTTCTCCCTTGCTGAGCAGTCGTACCATGCGGTTGTAATGTTCAGGCGCCATTTCTACTTCCGGTAAGGCATCCGGATTGTTGCGTGCGCCATTTGATGTGAAAAATGTACCTTGACCACCTCCTCGGTGTGTATTCATCACAAGTGCCACTCCCTCATCCTTAAATAACTGATACGCTGCATTGCGCAACTGCGCTTGTCTTCTATAATCAGAAATTCTGCGGGCACTGAACGCGCTATTGGTATTGCTCACTCGCTCAGTTGTCATATCATTGAGCTGTTCTTCGGTGAACCTGCGGGCATCGGGCTCGAAAGTAGTTGTGGCCTCAATATTGGTTGGCAAAATCACCGCTTTTCCCCTTAATTTTCCTCTGTAACTGGCTAAATCTGCTTCTGATTGGATTTCTACATACACCACTTCGGCATCAATTAATCCACCTGTTCCAGGGGTCCATGCTTTGGGAATGGCAATTAGCGATTGGTAATAAGGCACAGTCATGGCGATATATGATTTACGTACATCCCAGCCTATACCAAAGTCGCCCCATGGTTCTACTTTTACATTGGTCAAGCCCCAGGACTTCATTTCTGAAGAGGTCCAGTCATAGGCACTTTTAAGACCCTCGGATCCGGTCAATCGGGGGCCAATGCGGTCGGTTAGGTTCCAGGCAATGTCCATTACCTGAGAATTATTTAATCCTTCATCTTTGATCTTGTAAACAGCATTGTAGTCAACAGCTGTATTTTGAAAAGCCCAGACACTTGTGCTGATCAGGAACAAGGAGGCTAAAATGATGTTACGCATAGCTATTTTCATTATGGTTTCTGAATTTTTGAAAAGGTAAGATAAATAGGATTTTGTTGACCTCTCGGTATTTTTTGACCTATGGCAAAATGTATATGTCGATTTACTCGCCTTCTTTGTCCGATAAGGCTTTTTCCATTTGTGCCAAAAAGCGATTTAAAGCCGTTTGCCAGTTGGGGTGCGCATCCCATTCGGTACCCAAATAAATAACGTTGGTGCGAAGATTCCGCAAGAAAAATTTATAAACAATGCTATCCTTCTGCTCCGGTCGATCGGGAAAGGGTAACCATTCATACAGTTTTTTTTCCTCTGCCTTGAGAAAATATAACTCGTAGCCATAGCCATCTCTGCGCAAACTTTGGTAGGTCGTTTCTGGTGTTACCAACTCGAACGTAAGAGCTGTATCTGCTGCTAAAGCCTTGTATATAAAAATGCGGTTTTCAACATTATTAAGCAGTTTTTTCTCCTCGAAGAGAAAAATTGACCTCAAACGATGCAAATGGCTCTTGCCTATGGAAGGCTGTTCCTCTATCTTGATGGCTACTTTCAGAGTAGCGGCTTGGGGCGGAATGCTTCGGGCCACAACTCCCAGATCAGGTGTGTTTTCAAAAAATTCAGGATACTCATTGACCAAAAGGTTAGTACGTACAAATCTGTCGGTGCGATAAAGTGCTCTTAACTCATTTCGAACCGTACCCAAATCACCAGTAAGCCGTGCCCATGCCTTTTCGCCTTTGTCGTAAAGTGAGTTTTTGCCATTGAAAGGTGTAATGAGCATTAAAAAAGGGCCTTCTTCATCATTAGCTGCCATTAAGATGAGATTTTTGATTCCTCTCTCAATCAAGCCCTCTGGCAAAGGCTGAAAATCACCATTTAAATTAAGCATTTTCTCCGTGTTGAGATAAGCCACAGCGTCAATGCCTACCTCAGCAAAAAAGGCCTGCATGTCAAAAAGCCATTCGGGGGGTTCCGATAAGCTCCTCTTTTCCGGTACCGCATAAATGACTAAGCTTTTGGTCTGTAAAAGGTCTTCCGGTGGGTAGAGCGCGGTTGTAAGATCAAGTCTTTGTAGATAAGCATCGGCATTATTTTGAGCCCAGCTCATTTGAAAGGAACACCAGATGAACAAAAGGAATGCGCATTTACGAGCGGATGAACGTATCATTCTTGAGAAGATTTGTCTAAATTCACCCAACGATTGATTCCTTCGATTGATCATTTTCAACATCATAGTGCTATAACGATGCAAAGGTATTCAAATTTCATTCTAATCATTTTACTCCTTGCTTTTCAATCCATTCAAGCCCAAGAAAACCTGACGCGGCTAGATACTGTTTTAATGCTAGAAAACTTACGCAAGCTCTCTCATGACAACGCGGAGGGAAGAAGAACCGGCACCAACGGTGCTGAAGCTGCACGAAGGTTCATCATAAAGCAAATGGAAACCTTGGGTGTCAAATCTTTAAACAAGGGTTACCGCCACGATTTTACCTTTCAAAACAGGCAAGGAAAGACCATTCGAGGCGAAAATGTGATTGGTTACATCAAAGGCGAAGTACAAGAAGCCATTGTAATCACTGCTCACTACGACCATTTGGGTGTACGCAATGGCCAGGTGTACAATGGCGCAGATGACAATGCCTCTGGGGTGGCTGCTTTGATTGCCATGATGGCGTATTTTAAAAGGAATGATCCGAAACACACCATTGTTTTTGCCGCGCTAGATGCGGAAGAAATGGGCCTACAGGGAGCCAAGGCTTTTTTAGAAGATGAACGCGTTCCACAGGATCAGCTGAGATACAATATCAATATGGATATGATCAGTATAAACGATAAAAATGAGTTATACGTGGCAGGAACACATCATTACCCAGAGTTAAAACCTTTGGTAGAGCAAGTAAGCGCATTGCCTATACAACTTAAAATAGGCCATGACTCACCGGACTTGGGCAAAGAAGACTGGACTTATCAATCAGACCACGGTGCCTTTCACCGCAGAGGCATCCCTTTCCTGTATTTTGGTGTTGAGGATCACCCACATTATCATCAAATTTCAGACACCTATGAAAACATCAATCGCATGTTTTATATCCGATCAGCTCATGCCATTCTCGATGTCATTTTGCTTTTAGATGAATACTAAGCCCTTATGATAAAAGCCTTACTCACTCATCAGATTCGCCAACAGCTTCGGTCTCCTATTTGGGCCAAGAACCTTTTGGCCAATATCCTTTTAGGTTTTGCCAGTATACTGATGGCGATCTATGCCTTGATGTTGGGTATCTTTTTACCCGAGTTGTTCGAAAGGCTTTTACCTGACCTTGACCCGGTTACAGCGCTCAACCGTTACTTGCTGTATTATTTTGCTCTGGAGTTTATGATGCGCTTTTTCTTGCAGAAAAGCCCTGTTATGAGCATAAACCCATATTTGCACTTGCCGATTACAAAAAGTAAGCTTATCCATTTTATGCTGGGGAAAAGCCAAGTGAGTGTCTTCAACCTCTTTGTTGTCTTGCTTTTTAGCCCATATGCCGTTCGTATAATTGCGCCTGAATTCGGGAATATAGGAGCTATTGCCTGGTTGGCAGGTTTGTTTTCCATTTCCATGTCGCTTCATTTTTTGCTGCTTTTGCTCAAGAAAAAACTGACAGAGCAGCCCATTTATTTTTGGGGAACACTCATTGTATTTACAGCGCTATATGGTTTAGATTACTTTGAAATTTTTGCTTTTTCGACCATTTCTGAAAGCTTATTTTCGGGATTACTTCATCAACCCCTTTGGTCGGGAGTTACCGTTTTAGGATGGGTGATGCTGTATTTGATCAACTTCCGGTTTTATGTCGCCAATATTTACCCTGAAGAATTGGTTCACAAGCAAAAAGATCAAAAAATCACCAGTAGTTTTGCCTTTTTAAACAAATTTGGCCGCATTGGCGATTTGATAGGCCTAGAACTGAAGCTCATCTTACGCCACAAAAGGCCCAGAAATGCCTTGGTAATGAGTGTCTTTTTCTTGTTCTATGGGTTGATTTTTTATCCTACTGATACCTATCAAGAGGCCAATTATATTTTTCTTTTCATTGGGCTTTTTATCACAGGTGTGTTTTTTCTCAACTATGGGCAGTTTTTATTGAGTTGGGAGGGCAGTTACTTCGATGGCATACTGACGCGCAAATTAGATTTTCGCACTTATCTGGAGGCCAAGTATTATTTGTTTTTAGCCACCTCCACGCTGGCTTTTATTTTATCATTAGGTTACGGATGGTTTGGCTTAGACATTGTGTGGATGAACTTTGCCGCCTTTTTATATAACATAGGCATCAACATTTTTATGGTCATGCGCATTGCCATGTACAAACCCAAAAAGATAGATTTGAACAAAAGAGCCATTTTCAATTATGAGGGAACGGGCGCAGCCCAATATCTCATCATCATCCCTGTTGTTCTTGTTCCTTATGCCATATACCTACCGTTTGCGCTTACAGGTTTGGGCAATTATGGCTTAGCGATTTTAGCGATAGTAGGTTTAGTGGGTTTTTTCATGCGAGAGCGATGGCTGGATGTATTGACAAAAACTTTTATTCATAATAGACACCGCATTGCCGGAGGTTTTCGCGCACAATAAAATTCGAATGCTATGATTGACATCAAAAACTTAAGTAAACAATACAGTGGGGTCACCGTGGTCGACATTCCCGAATTACATATTGCCAAAGGAGAAAGCTTTGGTTTGGTAGGCAATAATGGAGCCGGTAAAACCACCTTTTTCCGTATGATGCTCGACCTGATTCGTCCTACTGAGGGTGAGGTTTTATCCAAAGGAGTTAATGTGCAAAAATCAGAAGATTGGAAATATTACACAGGTTCTTTTTTAGATGAATCGTTTTTGATAGACTACCTTACACCCAACGAATACTTTGAGTTTACGGGTAAACTTCATGGTTACTCGGCAGGCGACTTGCAGGTTTACTTGGCACAATTTGAAAGCCTTTTCAATGATGAAATCCTTGAAAAGAAAAATTATGTCCGTGACCTTTCGAAAGGCAATCAAAAAAAGGTAGGTCTGGCCGCGGCTTTGATGGGAAACCCCGAGGTGGTACTACTCGATGAGCCTTTCGCTAACTTAGATCCTACCACGCAAATCCGTTTGAAAAACTTGCTGAAAAGCTGGAAAGTAGAGCATCAAGTTACCTTTTTTATCTCCAGCCATGACTTAAACCATGTCACGGAAGTATGCGATCGGATTGTACTTTTGGAAAAAGGAAAGGTGCACAAAGACATTCACACCGAAGCCGATACGCTTAAAGACTTAGAGGCTTATTTTTCGGAGTACTCTTAGTCAAAGGTTCACGAATTGTGAACCTTGGTTCGGATTGCATTCCATGACCATTCCCAAGTTTTAAAACACATTGCCTAAGCCGCAAATATCTGCGATGGATCCTTAAAAGATTTAAATTCCAATGCATTACCACTCGGATCTAAGAAAAACATGGTTGCTTGTTCTCCCACTTCACCTTGGAAACGAATGTAGGGCTCAATGATAAATGCTATTCCGGCTGCCTTGAGGGTGTCGGCCAATTTATGCCATTGCTTCCATTCCAAAATGGCCCCGAAATGTCTTACAGGAACGTTTTTACCATCCACCGCATTGGTTTGTGCTTGCACCAGCTCCTCAGGCTTGACATGTGCACTCAATTGATGTCCGAAAAAATTAAAATCGATCCATTTGTCGGTAGAGCGCCCAATGGCACAACCCAAAAGGTCTCCATAAAATGTGCGGGTTTCTTCAATGTTTTTAATGGGAAAAGCGAGGTGAAAAGGGGTATCCATAAGCTTCAGTATTTTTTGCTCAATTTCTGAAAAACCGATGGATTACCCAACTGAAAGGCTAGCTTTTACCAGCTACCACCGGAACCACCTCCTCCGAAAGAGCCACCGCCAAAGCCGCCTACTTCTTCCTCTTTTTCAACTGTAATTACTGAACTCTCTGCACTTGTATTTAGCCACTCCAAGAACCAGTTTATTCTAAAAGTAGGTAGTTTGAGAATACCTCCCGAAACCTCCAAACTTTCTATTTCTGTTAAACTTTGTAGTTGATGGGCTTGATTTAGATTTTTCATATTATTTGCTTTTGGTTTAAAAAAATTACATTTACATTAAATTATCAATGCAATAGTAACCACCAACACTCTCATTTTTTGAGAGTCGCTGAATCTTTTAAAGA
The DNA here is from genome assembly GCA_018402485.1 of Roseivirga sp. Lineage (GTDB taxonomy): Bacteria > Bacteroidota > Bacteroidia > Cytophagales > Cyclobacteriaceae > Roseivirga. The sequence goes on from JAGYIY010000001.1 coordinate 694,937, forward strand.
TTTTTATGAATATGGTTAAAATTTAACAAGTTTTACCAGCCGCCAGATGCTCCACCTCCTCCAGACATTCCACCACCAAAGCCTCCGAAGCCGCCTCCGCCACCTCCAAAGGAGCCTCCACCACCGCGGAAGCTATCCCAGTTGCTGTTGTGTCGGCTTCCGCCCATGCTGCTGCCCATCATCATCCATGCCCACCAAGGCATTCCTCTTGTGCCCATGCTACGGCCTCTACGCCTTCCCACAATAGCAGGAATGATAAAAAAGAATAAGATAAATAAAATAAAAAATGGAAAGCCACGGTTCCCTTCCTCAGCACTTTTCTTACGATTTTCTGCAAATTGCTCTGCTGTGAACTCGCCTGAAGCTAACTTAAAAATAACGTCCGTGGCCTCATCTAAACCTTTGAAATAATTGTTTTGCCTAAAGTTAGGCTGAAGATAATCTTGAATAATTGTAAAAGCTGTTGCATCTGGAATTGACCCCTCCATGCCATATCCTGTGGTTATATTCATTCTTCTATCAGAAATGGCAACTGTTATTAATAAGCCATTTTCTTTATCAGCCTTGCCAATTTTCCATTCATTGAAAACCCTCACGCCAAAATCGGCAACATCATATCCATTTAAACTCTCTACAATAAGAATGGCAACTTGGGTAGATGTACTATCCTCGTATCCTAATAATTTACTCTCCAAGGCATTTAACTCTTCCGTAGAAAGTATATTGCCTGTTAAATCCGTAACAAGTTTTGGTGGATTGGGTCTTTCAGGAATTCCTGTTTGCGCCAGCGCCAAAAATTGCCAGAAACATAAAGTTGCTATCAGTAAGTATCGCATATCTTAATTTTTTCCGAATGAGATGTCGTCAGACAATTCGTTTTGATCGTCCGATTGGTAGGGAAAGTATTCTTTTAACCTTTGCCCCGCACATAAAATGCCTTCTATCAAGCCTTGCGCAAGGCGGCCTTCTTTGAAATGCTTCACCATTTTTTCTTTGGTAATGTCCCAGAAGCCTTCTTCGACATTGGCATTGATGCCAGCATCTCCGATAATGGCAAACTTGTGATCCTTTATGGCCATGTAAATCAGCACACCATTGCGCTGCTCTGTTTTATGCATTTTCAGTTCCGCAAACATTTGTGCTGCTCTGTCAAGCACATTTTCCGTTTTACAGTGGTTTTCTAAATGCACACGAATTTCACCGCTGGTGTTCAACTCAGCCTTTTCTATAGCAGCTTTGATTTCTGCCTTTTCGTCTTTTGTTAATTGGTTTTCGGCCATTACTCAAAATTCACATCAGGTACCACTTCTGCGCCTTCATTCGCTTCGAAATATCCCTTCCGTTCGAAGCCAAATACATTGGCATATATGTTCTTCGGGAAAGTACGAATGAAGGTATTGTAAGACTGTACCACTTGGTTGAAGTTTCGTCTTTCCACCGAGATTCTATTTTCTGTTCCTTCCAGCTGTACTTGCAATTGTTGAAACTGCTGATTGGCCTTTAGGTCAGGATAACGCTCTACGGTAACCAACAAACGGCTCAATGCTGAACTTAACCCTTGTTGTGCCTGCTCAAAGCGCCCAATGGCATCGGGTGATAGGTTATTCGCATCTACATTCACCGAAGTGGCCTTAGAACGGGCTTCGATTACGCCCGTAAGGGTTTCTTGTTCGAAGTCGGCATAGCCTTTCACCGTGTTAACGAGGTTTGGAATCAGGTCTGCCCTGCGCTGGTATTGGTTTTCTACCTGGGCCCAGGAACCGCTAATATTTTCTTCTTGCTGTACGAGGCCATTGTAGGTGCCTTTAAAGCTTGAATAAATGATGAGTAGCACCACAGCCACTGCAATCAATACAATCCATTTTTTTTTCATCGCTGTTGATTTTGCTTAACAATACGAAAGAAATAGAGCAAGATATGTGCTAAGCTTATTATCGGACAATTTGGCAGATGAACGTGAGGTTAAGGGTGTTGGACCTTAGCAAATAGGAATTATTTCAAACGAAGTTCACCTCATGAAACAAGCCTCTCAAGGATAAACCCTAACTTTACGGAAAGCACTAGTAATCTAAAAGCAATAAAAATGGAGTCAGCAGAATTCCGTAAACAGGCACATGCATTAGTAGATTGGATGGCCGATTATTTTGAACAAGTAGAAGACTATCCCGTGTTGCCACAGGTTAAGCCGGGAGATATTCTAAAACAGCTGCCTACTCAAGCCCCAGAGAAGGGTGAATCCTTTGATGCCATTTTTAAAGATTTTCGAGACATCATTATGCCCGGAATGACGCATTGGGAGAGCCCTAATTTTATGGCCTATTTCCCGGCCAATAAAAGCAAAGCTTCGGTGTTGGCAGAAATGTTAATGAGTACCCTAGGCGCACAGTGCATGAGTTGGCTCACCTCTCCGGCTGCTACTGAGTTGGAAGAGCAAATGATGGTTTGGCTACGTGATATTTTAGGCCTAGCTAAGCATTTTACAGGTGTTATTCAAGATACAGCATCTACATCAACTTTAGCTGCATTGCTTACGGCTCGCGAGCAGGCAACTGGTTTTGAAATCAATGAAAGGGGTTTTCAACAAGAAAAATTCACCATTTATACCTCAGAAGAAATTCATTCCTCCATCGATAAAGCCGTGAAAATAGCTGGGTTTGGGCTAGAGAATTTAAGGAAAATAGCAGTAGATGAAGCCTTTGCCATGCAAGCAGATGCTTTCGAAGCACAGGTGCAAAAAGATCTTGCAGCTGGTTTTCAACCTTTGTGTTTGATTTCAGCCATTGGTACCACCAGTACCACTGCCATTGATCCGATAGCCGACCTGCAAATTATTTGCGAACGCTATGGCCTTTGGCATCATGTAGATGCTGCTTATGCAGGTACGGCATTGATGCTGCCCGAAATGCGCTGGATGGCAGAAGGGTTGGAAGGGGTAGATTCCTTTGTGTTTAACCCACACAAATGGATGTTTACCAACTTCGACTGTACGGCTTACTTTGTGAAAGATCCGAAGCTATTGGTAAATACCTTTGCCATGACACCACATTACCTCAAAACATCGGTGGATGAAGAGGTTAAAAATTACCGCGATTGGGGCATACCCCTTGGCCGTAGGTTTCGGGCGCTCAAACTTTGGTTTGTGATGAGAGAAATGGGGGTAGAAGGCATGCAAGCAAAAATTCGAAAACACATTGCCTTGGGAAAATGGCTGGCTCAAACCATTGAAGCCCATCCTGATTTTGAACTCTTGGCTCCCGTGCCCTTAAATACCGTTTGCTTCCGCTATACACGTGGCAAAGCTGATGCATTGGATGCCATCAACAAGGAGATTATGGACAAGGTGAACGCCACCGGAAAATTATTCTTTACGCAAACCCAAGTTAAAGACAAGTTTGCCTTACGTTTATCCTTTGGAAACACGAATTTAGAGGCATATCATGTGGAAAATGCCTGGCGTTTGATTGTTGCTATGGCTGAAGCTAAATAGGTGCAGCTTAAAGTTTGAAGGTTTTATAAAGTCTCTTTTTAAGTGATCCTGTATTTTTTTATGCCTTTACATTCCTAAAGCGTTTATTCTTCTGCTTTCTTCTTTTTCAAAGCAGATAAAGCAAAGCCCAGATAAGGAGATAAATAGGTTCGGCCCCATTCAAAAGTAAAGTTGTACGCTAGGTCTATAGCTGCTCCCACAAAAATCGTTTCTGATATTTGATGTCTGTAATCTAATCCTACTGTCCATTGCCTGAATGGCTCTTTTCCTAAAAAGACATAGCTGATTCTCCTTGTTTCGGGACGGCCTCTAATTTCATTTACATATGCTCCGTGAGTAGCTTCAGTAATGACCCCAAAGCCAATGTTGGGTCGAAACTCATTTGCTTGATTAATTTTGAACTTATATCCCAATTTAAAAAAATAAGATGAGTTGAAGAAAATCTGATTCAAATCGATGACATTAGCCCGATCCAAAGAATATTGAAATTGAGCATAAAATTTGCTATTGATATCATAACTCAGGAACACGGAGTAAGCCTCAACTTTATTCAAAAGATTCCAACTCATTAGAACGATTCTGGTTGGGTCTTAATTGAACAGCTCTTAGCGAATGCCATGAATGTATGGTATTGTAGGAAATCGATAACTGACTTTTTTCAAAGAAAGAGTCAGTTTGTGCAACCAAATCGTTGGCGAAAAGCAAGGAACTGACAAAAACCGGTATTAATATTCTCAACATATTATCTTACAATGAGTTCAAGGGTAAAATCCATCTTTTGTGCTTGAAATACGGCCAAACCTTCATGTAGGCCTGCACGCAAATCTGTTTTAAAAACCGCCATGGTACCGCATCTGTCGTAAGGCACGGCATGCACTAAGTTCAAATTACATTAAGCTCTAATAATAAATTTTGTATGATATAAACGAATATAATCAATAATAAAATTAAATATCTTAGCTTAAAACCAACTTGCTCTTTCTTACGAACGAAGAAAATTATATCTAGTAATATGACTACAGAGCCAATGGCAAACAGTATTAATAGTGTTTTTAAATATATCATCTTATAGCTCATCATTATCCCACATACAAGCAACAAAATCCGCAACAGCCCAAGCCACACCTATGTAACCTAACCCCAACCTAGCAGCTGCTTTTCCTACCGCTTTTATCAAGGCCTTTCTTGCTGCAAAACTACTGACAACCCTGTCAGTATATAGCGCCCAAAGAGCTTCCACTCCTAAAGCTCTCAAGGCACAATTATAAAAATCCCCTATGTTAGAGGCATATAACACATTCACTCCAAATAAATTAGTCGAAGAAGCAGCCAATTCAAGGTTTTCATATTTCGCTTGTTCGGAAAACCCAGCTACGGCAAAAGCCATATATATTATTTCAGAGGCATCAAATGAACCAAATTCATCAATGATTTCATCCTTTGCAAACCCATATGATAAGAGTAATTTTTGACTTGTAGCTATTAGAGGTTTTAACTTTTGATTTAAATCTGCCTCAGTGAATTCTTGATACGAACTATTATTAATCCCCAACCGATTGTTTTCTTGAACCAAAACATTATTCACTTCTATTGCCTTGTCTTTGGCTAAACTCTTAAACTCTTCAAGTGCTAACTTTTGCTCAGTCACTTCAAATACTGGATTGACAGGTTGACAGGCCAAGACCGTAAGTAATAGTAGGTTGAAATAAAATAGCTTCTTCATTGCATTCAAATAAGGGTTAAAAATGAGTTGAACACTCGTCCATACCATTGAATTAACAAATATATTATTTAATATTCTATTTTTCAAATATATGTCTTACCGTTTTTCGTTTTTAGCTTTTCTGTTTGCTCTAAAATTCTACTCGGAATATATTAATTATACATTATTGTTATTGTAATTCCTTGGTGGCTTTCATTGATTTTTACCTAAATACGAAAGTAAAAGCAATGCAAGTTGAGTACCACTACAACCTGTCTTTAAAAATTATAATGGTGGTAAAAAGTGCTAACAACTTTTGCCATTAGCGTGTTGAGCTCTTATGCTTAGATGGATTTATTATCTTACTGCGGCTTTGTTCTTATCAGCCTGCAACCCCAACAAAAACACAAGGGTAAACCCGGAGTCGCTTACTTTTCAAACCACAGATTCCTCCAAGTTATTTTTTAAAAATGTAAGGAGTAATTATTACGATCTGGAAGAGCTTAGTGAAGCCCAATTGGAGGTGTATCGATTCAAAAAGCGCTTAAAGCAAGAAGATGTGCCCGTAATACAGCTGGCCTTGGTAAACAACTGGCGTTATGATGAAGCGTATATTTTGGTTGAACCTAATATGGCTGCCGGCTCATTAAACGATTTACATCTCAGATGGATTGACGGTGAAAAAAAGACTCAGGGAGAATTAAAGTTTGAAGGAGGGAATAAAAAAGCACATTTGCTTTTTGCATCAAAGATTTACGACAGATTGCTCTCTGGCTGTACTTTTGAACTGATGAAGGGAGAAGAATGGTCGCCCATTTTTTCAAGCACAATAGAAGAAGAAGTTTTCCGAATTACTCTTTTCGATTATTATCGGCTAATCAATCAGATTTAGCCTTCTTTATTGTCTTTTTTCCTTCCTTTGAATAGGGCGTCATGTTGACTTACTGCCCCTACAAAGGCAATTAAAATGACCACAATCCAAATAAAAGTGTTGGCACCGGAGGCTATTGGGGCATCAAATAACATATCTTTTTTCTTTTGATACAAAGATATAGAAAAAGGGAATGTTAAGAAGCACTTCACAGATTTTTAACGCCCTTATAACATATGAAGTCTTAAGCCCTTCTAAAAGTAATAATATCTTAACGTTTACTTTCGACTCCTTTAAAGGCTATCCTGCTACTTTACATATTCGTAAAAGAAGAATGCGTAGGCATGAAAAACTCCTTAAAGGTTGTAAGAAAAAAGAAGAAGATTACGCAGGAACAGCTATCGGAGTTGGTTGGTGTCTCACGACAAAGTATTAATGCCATTGAACGTGGCAAATACACGCCTTCTACCGTCTTAGCACTTAAGATTTCGGAAATATTTAACACTTCCGTCAATAAGATTTTTGAGCTTGAACCTTCTGATTATCAGAAAGAAAAGTCTTAAGAGGGCTCTGTTCTCAAAGTAAGATTTAACTATCAGTATATCAATATTTTAAGAAGGGTGGTTGCAGTAAAACAAGTTTTCACTTCGAACTGCAAGATTTACTGTAAAGTAAAATTACAGTAAAGTTTGATTTTTTATCACCCCCTCAGGTGCCACCTACTTCTTAATAATTTAAAGGAAGTTAAAGTTTTATAACTTTTCGGAAATTTACGAAAGGTTATTGTTCAACCTGATTTCATAACTACCTGAAAGTGCTTGAGTCCCCTCTAATCGTCCACTTGGGGGTGTGGGGATGTTAAATACCAAGATCAACTGACTACTGGTTCTTGTGAATGTGATATCAACCCCAGATGCAGGCTTGTTACCACTAAGTTTGATCTTATCAAAACTATTGCCAACAAACTCCCATGTTCCCGAAGTTTCAAACAAATCGTCTCCATTTGTGCTGCTAAATGTCTTTCCCGAAACATTAAACCTTAGGGTAAACCCATCAAAAAACCTGCTTTCATCTAAATTATTTCTTCTGATGCTTCCCCCATTAGCAATGGAATAGGTAATTCCAGATGTTCCGGCAAGGCTTTCTAATGCCAATTCCTCTACAGTCTTTATAGGAAGAGGGTCTTCCTTATCTGAAGAACAGGACATTCCCAAAACAATAAAAAATAGATATATCAAAAACCGATTTCACATCTTATCGCTCAATTATAAATTTAAGAACTTGTAAAGATCTTTCAGAAGAAATTCTAATGAAATGCAGACCATTACTTAATCCACTTGTGTCTATGCTAATACTTTTTCCTGAATAATCTATAGCGTTGATATGCCCCATACTTCTACCAGAGGCATCCACTATCTCAAGATTAAATTCGTCAGGATTGATTGTCCTCCCAAACTCTAAGGATAGGGAGTTTTTAGCAGGGTTTGGATATAATTTAATGTCTGCTTGTTTATCAGGGTTTATGGTTGGCGTAGACAAAATCACATCTACATGTACCTTCATTTCAGCTGTTGCTGTATTACCACTGGCATCTTTTACAGTATAGGTGATGGTTTGTTCGCCGCTGTCATCTCTGGAGAATTCAGGTTTAGATAATTTTCTCTCTACAATTCCACAATTATCCGTACTCCCTTCGTCAATATCTTCCCATTTGAGAACTGCTTTACCTTCCGAATCAAGTTGGATAGTAAAGTTGCTTTTTGATTTTACTACAGGTTTAATTTCATCTACTACATTTACACCAACTTCTATACTTGACTCATTACCTGCAGCATCTCTTGCTGTGAAAATGATGTTGTTTTCTCCGAGGTCCGTACAGGAGAAGGATGATTTAGATAATGACATTTCTGTAATTCCTACATTATCTGTGGATCCGTTATCTACTTCTTCAATTTTTAATTCATAACTCCCTTGATCATCCAAGGCGGCAGTTATATTGGATTTGATTATAAGGGTAGGCCCTTTCCTATCAAGCATGGAGCCATATGTTTTGATTGTTTCATCAAAAGAATCTAAGGCGAAAATTTTATAGTCTACTTTTTCAAGGCTTAAATCTCCAGTCAATATTTTTAAACCATAAATTTTTGATTTGGTATTTCCTTCATATAATTTATAATTTATATTAGTGAATATCTCTCTTTTAACCATACTATCATCAATATATAATTCATAACCATATTTTAGACCTGCAATCTTTTGATTGTTGATAAAATGAAAATTTTGATTTATGTCAAAAGAATTTGATAATTCAATTTCAAATCCTTTTTCATTAGCGTTCTCTATTATCTTGGAAGATAATTCTTTAAATGGTAGAGGAGGTAAATTTTTAGATGAAAGAAACAAATTTTTTGTTTTGATTTCAAAATCATTTTTTATTCTAACATAATAGGCACCAACATATTCTATATCCCCTTTTTTCCCGGATTTAGACCATCTACCATTTCCTACCGGAGTTTCGTTTGGCCGATTCTCATTAAGTATGTCTGATAAAATTAATTTTGGCTCAATATAAAAAGTGGAATTCTTTGGGTAGGCATCTAAAAAATTTGGTCTCGTCATCATCTTTTTCTGAGGATCTAAGACAATGAATTCTTGTTTCAGGTACTCATCAAGAAACATATAAAGAGTGTCACTGGATAGGATTACTTCTGAAAAATCGTATCGGATTGGTGTAGACACCTCATTTACCATGGAAACCCGAAGGTTTTTATCAATTGAGAGATTTTCAAATCCAACATCTGGAAGTTCTGATTTAGTAAATATATGCAAATAATCTGGCTTGGAAGATGATATAATTTCAAGTTTACCATCTCCGTCTAAATCATTTAGCGAGGCATTATTTTGAAGTGTAAAAGATTCAATCCTAAAATCTGTTTCATTATTTGGATAGACTCCGTCCGAATCAAAGACAGAATATCCAGACTCAAGATTGTTTGGGTAATAGAAACCATTAATTTCAGCGAGGTCAGTTAATTTGAACTTGTTATTTTCAACTTGTTTGAAGTAATACAGAGTATTTGTTTTTCCATTCCATGCTGGGTAATTTAAAAACTGATTAATTCCTCCCATGACTGTGTTTGGTGGAGCTCCTATTTGAGGGTAAATATCCAATTTTCCATCGTTATCCACATCAATCAAATGAATAGTTCCTGAGTTATCTAAACTAAATGTTTCGTATTCTCCTTCAAAAAAGTAGTCTTTCGTGACATCAATTAACTTATATTCATTTCCTTCCTTTTTTTTCTCATACATTCGAAAATATTGTTGTACAACTCCTTTGGTGAAATCAGATCCAGTCGAATTATCCAAATTCACCCCTGTAAATTCTTTGGAAGGACTACCAGAGGGACCAGTGAAAAAATACAAGATCAATTCTTTTTGCGTGTTTAAAGAACTCATGGGTAAATAGTGTTTAGGAAAAATATTCCAGGTTGTATCCAACAAATAGTCTTTTGCTGAAAAAATTGGTGTAAATTCTACGCGTTTGTTGTTATGATCTAATTTAAAGTAACCAAATTTTCGGATGGGGACAGAATTTTGGTCGCCAACAATATCTATCCAGAGCTCCGAAAGGATCTCTTCACTTGCGTCATTATCCATTTGAGTGGCATATTGGTTTGTCGCTTCAGGGACCAACCAATTATACCCTCCTTCTACATCAAAATCATAGATTTCTCCGAATAACTTTCCCGAACCATCATTCTTAAAGTAATAAAATAAACTTCTATTGCGAGCATCATAAACGGGTAGTCCAGATAATTCAGTAGTAGCCGCATGAGTTCCAGACATTAGAATATCTATATCACCATCACCATCCAAATCACCTAAACCCAAAGATTGATCCCAGGGGAATCGTGCTCTTGTAGCAAGAATTTCTTCAGAAAACATTAAGTGAGTGGCGGTAACATCTTCTATTTTTCCATTTTTTTTCCGATATACCCTAGGCATAAATTCTATAGCTAACCCTGGATCCCCAGCGTTTCCAATCGCGTAATCAATGTTTTCAATAAAGTTATTTTGAGCGAAAAAACCTTTCCAATTGTCGATTCCAGTTTCGTTAATTAATGTTGGGTCAAACCATGCAAAATTATAAAAATATTCACCAGTTTCATCTTCAAAATACTTGTGGTCCACGGATGTAAAAACCAAAGTAGTGTCTTTGAAAAGTTTTGCAGTAAAATCTTTATCGATCTCAATTCGAATAAAAGCGCGTGGTTCTGTTGACGGTAAGTCCCAATCCCCTGTCATATGTTCTTGTACTCGTTGGATAATATCTATGGTTCCATCTAAGTTCTTATCTGTCAGTCTATTTCCAAAATAATTGATCCCATCCATTCCCTCTGTTTTATAGACAATCATGGAATATCCGCTTTCGTTTACTTCAGGGTAAAAAAAACGATACGTAGTTGGAGATACTCCATTTTCAAAATTGTTTCCATTTGAAATTCTTTCTGTCTTGGAGGAATTTCTTGTAGAGTCTAAAGTAATATTCTTTTGTTGAGCATACCCTTGAATTGAGACAAATAGTAGCGCAAATATTAAATTTATTTTCATACTAATTTTTAGTGTCAGTTTATTTTTCTTAATTATACAACGTAGGAATACTGTTTTGTACCACTTTTAAATCACCTTTAAACGTAAGATATTTTAAAGAACTTTCAAAGTTAACTTCAGCTAATTATGGAGGAGGATATCTTGGGGCAGACCCTAGTATAACACTCCCCAATTACTAGACCAAAAGTATCAGTGACTAAGTTAATAATTGAGTTTAATTTATGCTGCTTTTTTTATCATTTTAAAATATCTTTCTTCGGGTTTCTCTTTTGTGGTATGGTGTACCTTTTGATTATAATACGCCATGTGTGATTTAATCCCCTGCAACAGTTCAAAACCGTCATCACATGGATTCAGGTAGATGTAGTCATATTTGATAGACTTCCAGAATCTTTCAATATAAACATTGTCTAAAGCACGGCCTTTTCCATCCATAGAAACCTTAATGTTTTGCCCTTCAAGGTAATTGATCCACAGCGAAGAAGTGTATTGACTACCTTGATCAGAATTAATGATCTCTGGTTTACCATAGTTACTGATAGCTTCTTCTAGTACTTGTTTGCACCATTTAGCATCCTGACTGTTAGACAGACCCCAGGACAGTCTCTTCCTGCTATAAACGTCCATGACCGCAGTCAAATACATGAACCCTTTCTGCATCGGGATATAGGTGATGTCAGTTACCCATACTTGATTTGGTCTTTCTACTATCAAGTTCCTAAGCAGGTATGGTCTAATATATTCACGCAAACCCAATTTAGTCAGGTTTTTCCATCTATAAAGGGTTTCATGACCCATTAGCCCAAAGAGTCTTCTGATCCGTTTTGGCCCAACATAATATCCCAAATCTGTCAGGAAGTGAACCATGGATATTACACCTTCAGTCGGGTGGTTTATCAAATGCTTGTCCATGACCTGCATCATTTCAAGGTTTTCCTCTTTTTCTCCTTTGGGCTTATAATAAAGGCTACTTCTTGGTACTTCAAGTACTTCGCACTGCTTTCTGATGGATAGGGATTTGTAGTCAGGCGAAACTAATTTGCAACGTTCTTTCATATCCCCAGCTTCTCGCAACTTTTTTTTAAAAAGTCATTCTCCACTTTCAACTCACCAATTTTAGCATGTAGTTGTTCCAATTCAGGTTCCTCCTCCGTTTTCTTTGAATGTCCTTTATCAAATACTGTTGACATATTCTCTAAAAACTCCCCTTTCCACTTGGAAATGACAACGGAGCTCACTTCATATTTCTTTGATAATTCAGCAAGTGTATGCTGATTTTTGATTGCTTCAACGGCTACTTTAGCCTTAAAGGCCGGAGAAAATTTACGTCTTGTTCGCTTCTTCATAAGGTTAAATTTAAATGGTTTTTTTTAACTTAACCTTTGGTCTCAATTTAGGGGAGTATTATAAAAAGATTGGGTAAAGTGATCCTTGATGCTCGATCAATTCAGCAATTATTCAGACTTGATGGGATTAACTTTACCAATATGAATCATGAAGAGCTTACTAGGATCATAAGACAGGTCACCCGTCAACAATCTGATCCTGAACTTTTTATTACCTTAAGGACATCCAAAATCAACTAGAAGACCAAATAATAGGTCATTTCTTCAAATTGATTAAAAACCTACCTACTCAGTTTCTATATCCTATGTTGAATTATGAGCATTTCAAGAATTCACTTGAAAATGGAAATAACTTCACTCAGGAGCGGGAGTATGACATTCATCGAGCTAGAACCCGACACAATAGTGCATTAAAACGAGTGAGCGAAACGACTGTAATTCTTGGATTAACAGGACATGTACCAAGACATACCCTAGCGAATCATATGACATATATGGGTAATAAAGAAGAAGAAATTAGACAGGTAATTGCCCATTCAAATATTAGAACAACCAAAATATACTTAAGAGAAAGACATGGGTTCTTTGGCTCATACAATATTATGAAACGGTTTCATCAGGTTAAAAAGTAAGTCCAAGACAAATGTATTTAACATATCTAATGCAATTTCAACTGCAATGTTGGGGTTTTGATAATTTAAAAGGGGATTGATTTATACGTAAGTAACTGAAAAACAAATAAATAGCCCCGCTAGGGGTCGAACCTAGATCTAGCGTTTAGGAAACGCTTGTTCCTTCTTGTAGTTTATCGGCATTTTCAGCGATTCTCAGATTTTCCACAAAATCATCTATGCTACCATCCATCACCGTGGGTAAATTGTGAACAGAGTAACCAATGCGATGATCTGTCACCCTTCCTTGCGGATAATTGTAGGTTCTAATTTTATCTGAGCGATCGGCAGAACCGACCAAAGATTTACGTGCCCCTGCTATCTCCGCTTCTTGTTTTTTCAATTCTATATCGTATAATCTGGACCGTAAAACCTGTACCGCCTTATCGAAGTTCTTGTGCTGTGACCGTCCGTCTTGACACTCAACCACCAAACCGGAAGGCAAATGGGTGAGCCGGACTGCAGACTCGGTTTTGTTCACGTGCTGACCCCCCGCACCCGAGCTGCGGAAAGTATCTTTCTTCACATCTTTCATGTCGAGGTGCACATCCACATCATCTACTTCAGGCAATACCGCCACAGAGGCTGCCGAAGTGTGCACACGCCCCTGCGATTCGGTTACCGGCACTCTCTGTACTCTATGTACGCCAGACTCAAATTTTAGATGAGCATATACATCGTCTCCCTCCACGCTAAAAACAATTTCCTTAAAACCACCAGAAGAAGCTTCGCTCAAGGAAATCAAGTCTTTTCGCCAGCCTTTGTTATCGATGTATCGTTCATACATCCTGTATAAATCTCCCGCAAAAATGGCTGCCTCATCTCCTCCAGCACCCGCACGAATTTCCATGATCACATTTTTATCGTCATCCGGATCCTTCGGAATCAACATCACTTTCAACTCCTCTTCTAGCTCTTTTTCCTGCTTTTCAAGCGTATCTAGTTCCTGCTTGGCCATGTCACGGAAATCCTCATCCTTTTCCGTTTTCAACATTTCTTTAGCAGAAGCAATGTTTGTCCGAACGTTTTGGTATGCATCAAAACGATTAACAATCTTTTCAAGGTCTTTGTATTCTTTATTAAGTTTAGAATATTGCTTCATGTCGGATACGACATCTGGTTGTACAATCAACTGACCTACGTCTTCAAATCTTTCCTTTATGGCATGCAGCTTTTCTATCATCTTGTGCAGTTTAGCAGCAAAATTAACAAACAAAACCATTATGGGTTACCTTTGCAGCGTTTAATCCTTAAGTCATGAAATATTCGCAGATTTTATCCATAGCTACTTTTTTATGTTTATCTGCCTGTACAGATCAAAAAATAGATACGACCCAAGCCCGAAAGGAAATGGAAGCACGAGAAATCAAGGTGGTTTCTGAGGCTCAAATCTTAGAAGAGACCATGCGTTTGGGTAAGGGATTGGTCCGTTCTTTTAAGGTAAATTCCTTAACAACAGAACCCGGTCTAAGCATTGGTGTTGATTATGGCAATGATACGCTATGGGAAAAGACCTATTACCTTTTTGACCACACTTATGACTTGGGGGGAAAAATATATGAAGTTTTTGATGCTTACAAATACAATTGGGAAGAAGGATTCCCTTCAGAACCCAATGTGCAAAAATTAGCGGGTGGTACACAATTGCTTTTCACTGCCCCAATGTTCCATGCTGGAAATAACGTGGGCATGTGGGCCATTACTTTTTCCCGCAAAGAAATAGTCTTAGGTATTGAGTTTTAGAACCTGCCGATAACGAAAACAGTCTATGGTATGATCATTCACTAAACCACAAGCCTGCATGTACGCGTACATGATGGTACTTCCCACAAAGGTAAAACCTCTCTTTTTTAGGTCTTTACTCATGGCATCAGAAATCTCCGTTCGAACAGGCACATCTTCCGGTCTACTCCATGTATTGACAATGGGTTGATGGTTGACAAAAGTCCAAATGTATTGGTTGAAGCTTCCAAATTCTTTCTGCAGCTTTAGAAAGGCTTTGGCATTTTCAACTGCGCTTTTCACTTTCAATCTGTTGCGAATGATCTGGGGGTTTTCTAATAGTTGCTCTTGTTCTTCTTGAGAGAATTGAGCCACTACCTGTGGGTTGAAATTTGCAAAAGCTTGTTGATATCCTGCTCTTTTTTTCAGCACTGTTGACCAACTTAAGCCTGCTTGTGCTGCTTCTAAAATTAAAAATTCATAATGCTTGCGATCCTCATGCACCGGCACCCCCCATTCTGTATCGTGGTATTTTTCATACGCTTCGAAGGCGTTTTCACACCAAGCACATCTTTTGAGGATTGCACCCTTTTTAATGGACGTAACTTCCAGCATTCATATCGATTGTTGCGCCAGTAGCATGATCGGAAAGGCCTGAAAGCAATAATACCACCATGGGTGCAATATCTTTGGGCTGAGTTAATTGATTCAGGGCAATATCGTTTAAGGCAAAGTCTTCTCCATACTGATCCATGAAATCTTGCGCCATATCGGTTCGCACAAAACCCGGTGCAATGTTAAAAGCACAAATATTCTGCTTGCCATATGCTCTGGCAATGCTTCGCGTAAGCGCCACTACCGCTCCTTTTGATGCTGCATAACCCATATAATCGGCGGTATCTCCACGAAAAGCTGCACGTGAAGAAATATTTACAATGCGTCCGCCAGTACCTTTGGTCATTTGTTGAATGGCTTTCTTACATAAAAGACCAAGTGCTCTCGTGTTCACATCCATCATTTTCTGCCAACCAGTTAACCAATCTTCATCAGAACCTTCCATCGCACAAGAAATTGCCACACCTGCATTATTGACCAAGCCTGTCAGTTTACCCATGCTTTCTCTCACAGATTCAAAGAGTGCTTGAACCTCCTCGGGCTTTTCTAAGTTCGCTTGAAACATTTGGCATTGTGGACCTAGTTTTTGGAGTAATTCCTCAGCTTGTTCCACCTGCTGATTGAAATGAATGGCAACACTTGCCCCCGCATCTGCCAAAGCCAAGGCAATGGCTGCTCCAATACCACGCGAAGCTCCGGTTACCAAAATGGTTTGGTCTTTCAATGAGATGTTCATGAATTGCTTGTTGTTCGTTCTTTTGGAAAGCCTTGGGTTCTACAAACTCATTTTTTCCTTAAATCGTGCGGCTTGTCTTCGACTCACTTCCACCTTGTCACCTCCGCGAAGGACAACCATGAGGCCACCATTGAACCAAGATTCTATGCTTTCTACCCAAGTGAGGTTAATAACATGCTTTCTACTCGCACGGAAAAAGAAACGATCGTCCAATTTCTCGTCTAGGGCATTGAGTGATTTGTGAATCATAGGTTTTTGATTATCGAAATAGATTTTGATGTAATTACCGTCTGACTCAAACAACCTAACGTTTTCCAATTTTACAAACCAGCACTTATCGCTATCCTTTACAAAAACGCGGTCTTGTGGGCCCAATTTTTTCTCGTCTACTTCATCCATCATTTCCACTTTAGCCTTTTTTTCCTTGGCTATGAGCTTTTGGACTGTTTCCTTCAAGCGACTTGGCTCAATGGGCTTCAGCAAATAATCGAGGGCATTAAAATCAAATGCTTTCAGTGCATACTCATCGTAAGCCGTTGTAAACACTACCTCTGGCACAGCTTCCAAATCTTCCAGTAACTCAAATCCAGTTTTTCCGGGCATTTGAATGTCTAAGAATAGCAAATCCGGTTTTAGACTATTTATTTTTTCCTGTGCTTCTTCCGCGTTGGCAGCTTCTCCAATAATTTCTATTTCTTGGTATTCTTGTAACAGATTGGTGAGTTCCTTTCTTGCCAATCGTTCATCATCAATTATCAGTGCTCTCATAGGTGTACGTTAAATGCATTGAGGAATTTTAACCTCAGTTATCACAAAGTTATTGTTTTCATTGTATATCTTAAAACTTGCAGCTTCACCATAAATAAGTTTCAGTCTTTCACGCGTATTTTCTAAACCTACCCCTTTTCGGGATTTTTGATTTATGGCTTTTTCTTTAAAATGGCCACTATTCTTAATCCTTAAAACCAAAAAAGAATTTGCAACTTCTGTTTTGATTTCAATTACTCCGCCTTTCATCAGGTTAGATACCCCATGCTTTATGGCATTTTCTACTAGCGTTTGCATCATCATAGGAGGCACATCATATCGATAAGACTCCGGATGAATGCTATAGGTTACCTTCAAGCGCTCTTCAAAACGTATACCCTCCAGGGCCAGGTAATCTTTTACCGTATTGAGTTCGTTACCAAAATTAACCGTTCGTTTTTTATCTGTGATCAGTGAGTTTCTTAGAATATTAGACAGTTGGGTAATGGCAATTTTAGCTTTGACTGGTTCCTCATCTACCAAGGCCCGCATACTGTTCAAGGCATTGAAAATAAAATGAGGGTTAAGCTGTGCCTTTAATTGATTTAAGTGCATTTCATTCATTGCTGCCTCATATTTTAAGGTCTGATTATAACTTTGTAGAAACTGATAAAGGAAATAAATAGTGGACCATAAAATAAAGATAATACTGTAAGCCAAAGTGGAAATCAATAATTCAGTAATGAAAGGATCGTCGCTACTCACTGTTCCCCATACTAGGTATAAGAGATAGGAAATAACTGATCCTAATACACCTGCCAACAAATTAACACCTAAAATTCTAGGGATGACCCGAGTAATGTTAATGCGAAACCATTTGCGCCAAATGATAATGCTTCTCACAAAAAAATGAGAAATCAGAAAAAGGACAACGGTATGGATGATCAATTGTATCTTTTGCTCTGCCACAGCCTCTTTACCAAGTCCTTGTGGATCGAAAGACACGGTGATGTAATTGGCAGAGAAGTATAAGCCCCATCCCAATAATTGCAATAACCAATAAAGTTTAGTCTTTCTCATGGGTAAACGGCAAAAGTAAACAATGTTCAATAAGGCTTTTCACCGATGGTCAAAAACAAGTGTTCGGCCCAGAAAAAAGTTGTTTGATAAACTTACTTACCTAAACAATAGATTTTTAAATCCGTGCGTTAAAAAAAAGAGTTAGAATCAACTGAGTTTAGGAGAATAAACATTTGCTTCACAGCGAATAACATTGAGTGTTGGTTTTATTGTTTTGGTTGAAGACGGTGCTGTACGCGAAAGCGGCAGCGCTTTTTTTGCGCCCAAATTAGCCATAATTTTTTCCAAAAGGAGCAAAAGCGAATCCAGCTAACTTAAAATGTTGTTTAGCGAAAGGAATGCCAATGATTGTAATGGCGAAAATAACTCCCCAAAATAAATGGGTGATAAAGATCCAAAACCCTGCAAATACCAACCAGATGATATTCAGCGGCAAAGATAGACATCCGCTCAAGCTACGCCCTGGTAAAGGCTTTTGACCAAAAGGAGCAAAGCCCAAAATAGCCAATTTGAAACATTGAATGCCAAATGGAATGCCAACCAAAGTAAGACATAAAGCGAGCCCACCGATCACATATTCCAATGCAATCATCCAGCCCCCAAAAACGATCCAAATGATATTTCCAAGTAGTCGCATATCTATTTTACTATTGCCTTTTTTGTTTGCGGGAAGGTAGTTCTTCTAAAGTTTACCTTTCTTTCTTCCAATAACTGATACTGCCATGCCAACTTGGCCTGAAAAGAATCCCAGTTCCGCTTACTTTTCGGTGACCAGACGGCTTCTGAAAGGGCCAAAACCCGTGGATAGGCCATATACTCAACTTGGTCTTCCGTTTTCATGTATTCTGTCCACACATTCGCCTGCGCACCCATTACGTACTGATGATATTCCTGTGCAAGTTCTGAAGGAGTAGGTTCATAAGCATACACCTGCTCCAAGGGGCTAAAGCCTCCTATGGCCAAAGGTTCTTGCTCCGGGTCAGCCTGATAGTGATCAAAATATAAATCTGAGTTCGGGCTCATTACCACAAAATGTTTTGCCTCTGCTGCCTCTATCCCCCCAGCTTCGCCTCTCCAAGACATCACAGCAGCATCTGGCGCCAGTCCTCCTTCTAAAATTTCATCCCAACCAATGAGTTTTCTACCATTGGCGTTCAGAAATTTTTCGATGCGCTTGATGAAATAGCTTTGTAATTCAAACTCATCTTTAAGCCCTTCCCTTTGGATTACCTGTTGTGCAATCGAGCTTTCTTTCCAAACTTTTTTAGGGGCTTCATCACCACCAATGTGAATATATTGCCCGGGGAAAAGCTCCATTACTTCAGTAAGTACATTTTCTAAAAATGTAAAGGTCTCTTCCTTGGGACAAAAAATATCTTCATAAACTCCCCAGCGTGTGCCCACCTCATAGGTTCCTGTACCACAACCCAAATCCGGATAGGCTGCAAGCGCTGCCAAAGAGTGGCCAGGCATTTCTATTTCAGGAACAATGGTAATGCTCCGTGCCGCAGCGTAGGCCACCACCTCTTTGATTTCTTCTTGGGTGTAGAAACCGCCATAAGGCTTACCATCCCCTTTGTAAGGGCTAAAATTCTTCTCAAGTATCGTCTCTTTGCGTTGGCTTCCCACTTCCGTCAATTTTGGGTATTGTTTTATTTCTATGCGCCATCCTTGATCCTCTGTCAGGTGCCAATGGAAGGTATTGAGTTTGTATAAGGCCATCAGGTCAATGTACTTTTTAACAAACTCCACAGGGAAAAAATGTCTGCCTACATCCAAATGCAAACCTCTCCAAGAAAACCTAGGAGCATCAGAAATACTGAGGTAAGGCAAAACTGCAACATCTTTGCCAACCGGAAGCAACTGAATAAAGCTTTGTACCCCGTAAAAAAAACCTGATGGAGAAGAGGCGCCTATGGTAATGCCCTTGGCGTTGATTTCAAGTGTGTAGGCTTCCTCCGTTAATCCCTGAGTTTGCACAAAATGAATTTCCGCAGCACCTTTACTTACCTCTTGGTTTTCCCAACCACGGTCCGCCATAAAATCGTGCAAAAAAGTAATCGCCATTTTTGCATTATCTGCACCTGAATGGATGGAAGGGTGACCATTTAATACAAAATGTTGACGGCTCTTAACTTCCATTTGTTGAGGTTCCGGAACAATATGTGGAGCGATAACATTTGGAGCATCAGGGCTGCATGACCAAAAAATAACAAGTGTAAGTGACCAAAAAATATTTTTCATTTGGAAAGATATGCAGAACCAACAAATATCAAAAGGACTGCCAACTTCAATAGTGGCCAAAAGAGAATTTCCTATATTGAGCACAAAAATTTTGACATGAGCAATCGCAGAAAGTTTTTAAAGTCCGGATTGTATGGAAGTTTGGCTGTGGGTACCGCCAGCCTTTCAAGCCTCTCTTGCAAACCTAATAGACCCGTGGTTAAGCCTGTTGTTATTTCTACTTGGAACCATGGCGTAGAAGCTAATCAAGCTGCATGGGAAGTATTATCGGCAAATGGAAAAGCCGTTGATGCTGTGGAACAAGGGGTTAGGGTAACAGAAGCAGATCCCAATAACAATACAGTGGGCATTGGTGGTTTTCCTGACCGAGATGGTAAAGTTACACTTGATGCCTGCATCATGGACGAAAACGATAATTGTGGCTCCGTGGCTTTTCTTCAAGACTTCAAGCATCCCATATCGGTTGCCCGAAAGGTTATGGATGACACACCTCATGTAATGTTAGTGGGAGAAGGGGCTAAACAGTTTGCTTTAGCAAGTGGCTTTAAAGAAGAAAATCTACTTACACCGCAGTCAGAAAAAGCATGGAAAAACTGGTTGAAAAATCAGGACTATCAGCCTATAATCAATGTTGAAAACCACGACACAATTGGTATGTTGGCCTTAGATGATAACGGAGACCTATCCGGTGCCTGCACCACCAGCGGGGCTGCTTGGAAAATGCATGGACGGGTGGGCGATTCACCCATCATTGGAGCTGGGCTCTTTGTCGACAATGAAATTGGAGCCGCCACCGCTACCGGACTTGGCGAATTTGTAATCAAAATATGCGGAGCACATATGATTGTAGAATTGATGCGTCAGGGCTATTCTCCACAGGAAGCATGTGAACAAGCTGTACAGAGGATTGTTAAAAAGTATCCCAAGGACTATAAAAACTTACAAGTTGGCTTTTTGGCTTTGAACAAACAAGGTGAATATGGAGCCTTCGCTATCCATGGCGGTTTTAACTATGCCATTAAAACGAATGCCACGGATGAATTGGTAGATGCAGGAAATTATTCCAATTAACGCTCTAGGGGCTGCAATTTACCGTAGGTAAGCGATCTCCACAACCACTCAAAAGGCCCGTATCGAAAGAAGTAAAGCCATATAACTTGGTATTAAATCAAAAAATAAATAAATATCGAGACAAATGTTTGTGAGGTACAAGCCCACTGTAGGAGAGAAAGGAAAGTATTGAATCAAAAGACAAACCCAAAGATTTGATTTGGTTAAATGCTCTTAAGCAATGGAATTAAGGTAGGCTGAGTGTAATGGCAAAAGATTCGACATTAATAACACTCTACCCAAAACGGCTTAATATCTGGCGACTCGATGAGCGATTGTGGGTTCAACGGAGACAAGCTCTAACCCGTGTTTGACAAGGTTCAGGGAATCATTTAAAAAAATAAAATGCTCTAATACAGTTTTAAATACACGCCGTCGGGATGAAACCCTACTTGAAAAGTCTTTAAATCCTGGCATTTGCTGTTTTGCGCTTTACCATCTCTCAAATTAAACTGATAGCCATGCAGACTACAAATGATGGCTTGCCCATTTGGATGCAACTGCCCTTGTTTCAGTGGATGTTTTTGATGTGGGCACAATGCTTCGAAAGCAAAAAATCCCTCTTTGGTCTTTGCAATAAGTAATTTTTGCTCATTTACCTTAAACTTACGAAGGGCTTGTTCCTCGAAAAGGGCTTCAAAAGAATGCTTATCATCATAAATTTTTACCTCTTTCATAGCCAACATTTAATCAATAACAACACCGATTTCGACACTTCCTCTCTATTTTTCTCATCTTTGTTTCTGCAGAGAGACACACCAATATGATTAAATTTTTCATAATCTCCTCGTTAATGCTGTTTTGGCCTTTGGTAAATGCTCAAACACTGTTTGTAAAAGTAGAAAGCCTTAAGCCATTAGCAGGAGCAACGGTATTGATTGCTGAGACCGGCGAAGGAGGAGCTACGGATATTGATGGCAGAATTACTCTTCAAATTGAACGTCCAGAAAAAGTGGTCATATCGTATGTAGGTTATTCAAGCAGAATTGTCGAAATCTATCCAGGAGAAGAACGCGTTATTATTTTGAAGGCACAGGCCATACAACTTAACGAAGTAGCAGTAGACGGCTTTAACCAAAATAGGCCTTTGAACCAACAAGCTGGAAGCATTAGCAAGATTAACCCCAAAGTCCTGAACAGTTTCGATCCCTATACTCCTGTCGCAGCCGTAAACACGGTTCCCGGTGTGCGTTTTGAACAAAGGGCAGCAGCCAGTTATCGTTTATCCATTAGGGGTAGTTCTGTGCGTAGTCCGTTTGGTATACGAAATGTAAAAGTGTATTGGAACGACATTCCTTTGACCGACCCAGGAGGCAATACTTTTCTAAATATGCTAGACATGAACAATATAGGCAGCATGGAAATCATCAAAGGACCCGCCGGCAGTTTATATGGAGCAGGAAATGGAGGTGTTATTAAAATTAGGAGTACAGCGCTCCAAAATACTGCCAACAGCACGCAGTTGAACAATACCGCAGGTAGTTTTGGTGCTTTTCAGACTCAAATACAACACAATGTGCTTACCAACAAGCACTCTTCCACACTTAAATATGCTTTTCAGAAAGCTGATGGCTATAGGGATCACAATTCCATGCAAAGGCAAACGGTTGAATGGGATGGTCTTTTCTTCACAGATGAAAAAAGAACACTTAGCGCCTCTTTATTCTATAGCGATTTGTTTTATGAAATTCCAGGTGGCTTAAATGCAGCACAGGAATTAGAAAACAGAAAGCAAGCTCGCCCTGGTAGCGAGGAACAAAATGCCTCTATCGATCAACAATTGTTTTTGTTGAAAATGGGCCAAGAATATGTGTTGAATAAAAATTTCACAAATAAAACGCATGTTTATCTCACAACAAGACAGTTTGAAAACCCCTTTATTCTTGATTATAAAAAAGACAATGAGCAAGGATTCGGCTTAAGATCGACCTTTCAACACCAATGGAATGGACAAAATGGGGAGGTGCTTTGGCAGTATGGTGCCGAGTTTCAAATGGCTGATTTTGATGGAAAGAACTTTGGTAACGTAAATGGGGCCGCCGACACCCTGCGATTTGCAGACAAATTAAATAATCAGCAAACCACTTTTTTTACCCAAGTCCATTGGGCCTTATACCCAACACTTTCTGCAACGGTGGGTGCCAGTTATAACCGGGTTTTTTATAACATTGATAGGGTTTTTGATGCCATTTCAGGACAGCCCTCTTCTTTAAGAAAAACCTTCAATGGTGTTTTTAGGCCTCGTCTTGCACTCAACAAAAGCTGGACAGATTCCTTTAGCACTCACTTCTCTGTTTCAAGTGGCTTTTCCCCACCCACCACAACAGAAGTTCGCACCAATGAGGGCAGTATCAATGAAGCGCTTCAAGCTGAAAAAGGAATAAACTACGAATTGAACCTTCGAGGGAAGGCCTTTCGAAAAAGGATTTCTTTTGATGTCAGCCTCTTCCATTTCCAGTTAGATGAATCCATTACCACTTTTACCAATTCACAAGGCGTTGTTCTTTTTCGCAATGCAGGAAAAATTAACCAGTATGGATTGGAAGCTCAGTTACAATGGCAATGGCTGCCTAAGCAAAGCCTTGTCGATTGGTCTTCCCGTTTGAGTTACACCTATCACGATTTTAAGTTTGCAACATTTGAAACCGGCAGCGATGACTTCAGTGGAAACGCCTTAACAGGTACTGCTCCACATGTTTTCAATTTATCTTCAGACTTAAATTTCAATAGTGGCTTTTTCGCGCGCGCCAACTATTATTATTCAGATCGTATTCCTCTCAACGATGAAAATACTGTCTTCTCTGATGGCTTTGGAAATGTGCACCTTCAATGGGGTTATGCATCATCGGACGAGCGAAAATTTTCTCTTCGCATCTCTATGGGCATTGACAATTTATTGAATGAGAAGTATAGTTTGGGAAATGATTTAAATGCTTTTGGTCAACGCTTTTTTCAACCTGCTGCCGAGCGAAGCTACTATATAAGCTTGGCGCTGCGCTGGAATCACTAAAAAATTAGCTGCCATCGAAAAGCCCACTTCCAGCGCAAATAAAAGTCTGTAATCTCTGCCTCCTTTAAAATGTTGCGCCAGTCGCGCTTATCAAAAGCTCGCCTCACCGAAAGTGGGCCATCATATTTCACCATTGGTGATTTGGAGAAGAGTATAGTGAGTAGGCGAATGGCAAAATACGCTACGGGATGACGGTGCAAGTCATTGATGATTACCCCTAATCGTGCCTGTTGTTGAAACTGTTTGAAGATTTGAACCAAATCTTCATCCTTAAAATGATGGGTAAACAAGGTGCATAAAACGATATCAAATGATTCTTCTTTAAACGACTCTGAAAATATATCCTTTGTTTCAAAAGTAATGCCATCATAGTCTGCTGCATTTATCTGTGCGTATTCAATGATATTCGGGTTAGCATCAAAACCAATGAGCTTAACAGAAATACGAGATTTTTTTGCCCATTCCGCAATCAAAATGAGCATATCGCCACCTCCACATCCTAAATCTGCAATGACCAATTCTTTTTGAAGATGCTTCCGCTTGAGCAACTTTTCAATTCCATCGATGGTAACATGGTTACCCCCCAACCATTTATTGATGGTCTCCAACTCTCTTAAGGTTTGATCCATCTCTTTCCCCCCGGATGATAAATCATCCATCAGTTCCTCCTGATGTATGCGATTTTTAAACGATATCACTTTGAGTCATTTTCAACAATACAAAGAATCGTAGC
The DNA here is from genome assembly GCA_018402485.1 of Roseivirga sp. Taxonomy (GTDB): domain Bacteria; phylum Bacteroidota; class Bacteroidia; order Cytophagales; family Cyclobacteriaceae; genus Roseivirga. The sequence goes on from JAGYIY010000001.1 coordinate 719,625, forward strand.
TTCAAGCGTAAGCCCGGGACCAAAAGCAAGTGCCAGAATTTCTTCATTCTTACTTGTTATTTGAAGGCTTTCCCATAATTTTTTTAAAACGAATAAAAGGGTTGGTGAGGACATATTACCATAGTTTCTCAGCACCTCTCTTGCCGCAAAATTTTCTGCTTTTTGGATGTTTAATTCTTTCTCTATCACTTCTAAGATACGTTTTCCACCCGGATGAATAGCATAGTGCTTTGGATTCAATTTTCTATCTGACAATAAGCGGTCCACCAATTCACCGATTCCCTCCTGAATAAGATTGGGAACATAAGCACTTAGCTTCATCTCAAAGCCGTGGTTACCAATATTCCAAGCCATTTCTGAAGCTCCTTGAGGGTAAATATCATTGTGGAAAGCCTGGGGCTGAAGGATTAATTTATGTTTGGCATCTTGTTTATCATTCGATAGAAGTACGGCTGCTGAACCATCACCAAAAATAGCATTGGCTAAAAGGTTATCATCATTGCTGTCTTTTTGAAAATGAATGGTGCACAATTCTGTGGCTACCATTAGCACTTTGGCCTTGGGCACTGCTTTACAAATATGCTGTGCCACTTTCAAGCCATTAAAAGCCGCATAGCAACCCATAAAATTGATAGACGTTCTTTCAATGTTTGTTGATAAGCCCAAAGCATGCACCAAATCAATATCAAGCCCTGGAGCATACATGCCCGTGCAGCTAATGGTGATCAAATGGGTAAGATCTTGCGGTACCAAATGGGTTTGGGCTAATGCAGCTCTTGCGGAGGCCACTGACACTCCAATCGCTGTTTCGCGATATTTCTCTGCTCTTTTTGCTGTATCAGGGAAAGGACTTAATGCATCATTATTGGGATAGAATTTCCAATCTTTTGAATCTCCCGATTGGTAATCAGAGATAACCGTATGTCTTTTTTGAATACCAGTAGCTCGGTATAAGGCCTGCAGACGCGTTTTTTTCTCCCCTTCGAGGCCATGGGCTTTTATCATGAAAGACAAAACCTCTTTTTGGTCAATGACATTTGCAGGGTTGGCGGTGCCAATGGATAGAATATTCGGATTCACATGTTATTATAGTCACTTTTGAGCTAAATTGTTCACCAAATGAAAGGTTTATGTTTAAAAAGGCAACTTGGCTCCATCTGCGCATTCCATTTTCTTACTTTCTATTGCCCATTTTCTTTTTTGGGGTTTCCCTAAGCCCCAATTTAAGTGAGGCCAACTTATTGGGCCTTTTGATCATCTTACATTTCTTTATTTATCCTGCAAGCAATGCTTTCAACAGTTATTTTGATAAGGATGAACAAAGCATCGGTGGGCTTAAAAACCCACCTCCCGTCGACAAAAGTGTATTTTATATCGCTCAAATCTTTGATGGATTAGGATTGTTATTGGCTTATTTTTTCTTTTCTGACAACCCCACGCTTTGGTTCATGTTGCTGATTTATATCTTGGTATCGCGTGCTTACAGTCATCCGCTATTGCGCCTAAAAAAATATGCCTGGTTAAGCTGGGGAATCGCAGGGTTTTTCCAAGGGGCATGGGTAGTCGGTTTAACCTATATCGGTCTCAATAACTTTCCGATCGATAGCCTTATTAAACCACATGTAGCTATTCCAAGTCTTTTGGCTTCTTTACTGCTTTGGGGGAGTTATCCCATGACACAAATTTATCAACATGAAGAAGATTTTGCCAGAGGAGATCAAACGCTATCTATACGACTGGGAAAAACAGGTACTTTTTACTTTACGGCCATTTTTTTTGCATTAGCCAGCGTTGGTTTTTTTCTCTATTTCAAAAGATTTCATGATCTATTTTACGGTTATGCCTTTCTCATCAGTATGCTTCCAATACTGACTTATTTTCTATTCTGGTTTCTGTTGAGCAGAAGGCGTCCCGAAAGTATCAATTACAACTATACCATGGCTTTGAACTGGATCAGTGCAACATGCTTAAATGCATTCTTCCTCTATTTCTTCTTACATTCTTCACAAATACTCAATGTTGTCGGGGTCTATTAAAAGGGTTCTCCGTGTGTATTCTTCATCACATTTCTCGCCAAGAAAGGCACCTGCTGCATCAACCACATGCCTGTATGTGCTCCTAAATTGGTACTGAACAACTTTTGGGTTTGCCGTCCTACCCAAAGGCGCTTTTTAAAAAGAACATTCCATTCTTGACGATAATCCATTTCCAGAGCGTATCGATTTACTTGATCATTCTTCGTGTGTCGAATGATACATTCTGACAAAATTTTAGCGGAGTGTATGGCCATGGCCATTCCATTACCACAGAGTGGAGTGATGAGTCCGGCAGCATCTCCTGCCATAAGCATATGATTTTCTATAAGTTGCTTCGGGGCAAATGAAAATGCGTTGATGACCACCGGTTGATTGAAAAGAAAATCTGAGTTTTCAAAAACGCTCTTCAAATAAGGGTTTTGGCAAAGCACTGCCTGTTCCATTTCGGATATTCCACCATGTTTTTTAAGGTCCTTACGCCTTCCTAAATAGCATAAATTATACTTGTCGTTTTCTACTGCAGAAAGTCCACAATATCCACCTTTAAAATTGTGTAACACAATTTCATTTTTCGGCAAATCTGTTCGAATATGGTACTTCACCCCTATGAAGGGACTTTGAGATTGTGCAAAGGTTCTATTCAATTTTTGATCCATGAGGCTTTTTTTTCCAAAGGCACCAATAACGATCGGGCTCTTCAGTTTTTTTCCACTAGAAAGTGTCAATTGAAATGCGTCTTCCTCAAATTGAACATCCACGACAGCGTTTTGCTCATACACTTGCACACCCATCTGTTTTAACTTTTCCGCTAAAAATGCGTCCCAAACATAACGACTGATTCCAAAAGCTCCGAGATCTAATGGCATTTCAAGTTTTTGTCCGTTTTGTAAGGTGAGAGTGAAGTGATTGATTTGGCTAGGATTTGCAAATTCAGGGAACAACTGATGGTCTTTTAAAAACCTTAAGGTTTCATTGGACACATATTCTCCACAGACGCGATGAAATGGGTATTTCTTTTTCTCGATCAAACAAATTTCATGTCCCTTTTGAGCCAAAATGTAGGCTGATACCAGGCCTGCTAAACCACCACCAATGATGTTAATTTTCATATTAAGAGACTTTTCATGAGATTTCTAAAACCGTTCAAAAGAAAAACAATCGACATCTCAATTATTTGATTTATGTTTAGGTTCAAAATACTGAAATAAATTGAGCAATATTTAACTACATAGAAATGAAAATGAAAAGAAAAACCTTTGCCCTATGGTCTCTCATTTTTGTAATGCTATTCGCGTTCCAAGATGCAGAAGCTCAAAGGAAAAACCGCAAAAAGAACAAGGAGGAAGAGCAAAAAGAAGTTCCTGCTCCGGAGAAGAAGACTCCTCCAAAAAAAGGGGCTATACAGCCTTACGATAAGGTAATTACAAAAGATGCCCAAACTGACGAGGGTCTGTTTCATGTGCACAAAATTGAAGATAAGTACTTTTTTGAAATCCCAAATGCCATGTTGGGAAGGGATATGCTTATGGTTACGCGTATAGCAAAAACGGCATCAGGCATTGGTTTTGGTGGTGGTAAAACCAATACACAAATGTTGAGATGGGAAAGAAAAGACAAAAACATCCTCTTGAAAATCATATCCACCCAAGTAACTGCGGCAGATTCTTTGCCTATCAGTGAAGCTGTTAAAAACTCTAATCTAGACCCAATTTTAGCCTCTTTTGCCATAAAAGCAATCTCCAAAGATTCTTCGGGCGTTGTCGTGGAGGCTACGGATCTATTAACCAAAGATATCAAGCCTTTAGGTTTGCCACAATCCTACCGTACTTCATATCGCGTTACACGTTTAGACAATGATCGTTCATATGTAGAGCGTGTAAGTTCCTACCCGGAAAATATTGAGTTAAGGCATGTAAAAACTTACATCGCTGGAAACTCTCCTTCGTCCTCAGCTGATGGCTCTATAACCATCGAAATGAGTAACTCCATGATTTTATTACCAGAAATTCCCATGCAAAGAAGGTTGTATGACAGAAGAGTGGGCTGGTTTGCCAGAGGCACAACCGATTATGGTTTAGATGTACAGCAGTCTAAAACCATTCGTTATTTAGATAGGTGGAGACTTGAAGTTAAAGATGAAGACATCGAAAAATTTAAACGTGGGGAACTGGTAGAGCCTAAAAAGCAGATTGTCTATTACATTGATCGTGCCACCCCAAAAAAATGGGTAAAATACATCAAACAAGGTGTAGAAGATTGGCAGGTAGCCTATGAAGCTGCTGGTTTCAAAAATGCCATAATCGCAAAAGAAGCGCCAAGTCCAGAGGAAGATCCGGATTGGAGCCCTGAAGATGTAAGGTATTCAACGGTTCGCTATTTGGCTTCGCCCATCCCTAATGCGAATGGCCCGCACGTTTCAGATCCACGATCTGGTGAAATCCTAGAAAGTGATATCAACTGGTACCACAATGTGATGACTTTATTGAGACGATGGTTCTTCGTACAAACTGCCGCCATCAACCCAAGCGCTCAGTCGCCAGAATTTGATGATGAAGTTATGGGACGTTTGATTCGTTTTGTTTCTTCTCATGAAGTAGGACACACTTTAGGATTACCGCACAATTTTGGCTCAAGTAATGCTTATCCTGTAGACTCTTTGCGTTCTGCCACTTTTACTCAGAAAATGGGTACAGCTCCTTCTATTATGGACTATGCCCGCTTCAACTACATTGCTCAGCCAGGTGATGATGGGGTTGCCTTAATGCCTAATATTGGAGAATACGACAAATACGCTATTGCCTGGGGTTATAAACCTATCTTAGAAGCGAACAGTCCAGAAGAAGAACTTCCAACTTTGCGCAAGTGGATAGAAGATAAAAATGGTGACCCGTTGTACCGTTTCGGACGTCAAGGCAACTCCAATGATTACACAGCACAAAGTGAAGATCTCGGAGATGATGCCATGAAAGCCAGTGCTTATGGCATTGCCAACTTGAAGGTGATCATGAACAATTTAAGGGATTGGACATATGTAGAAGGTTCTGATTACTCTGAATTGGAAGAAATGTATGGTGAAGTAAGGTCTCAATTCAATAGATACATGGGCCATGTACGCACCTATGTTGGTGGAGTAAAAGAGGATTATAAAACTGTTGACCAAGAGGGAAAAGTTTATACACATGCGCCCAAAGTAAAACAAAAAGAAGCAGTTGCGTTCTTGAATGAAAACTTATTCAATACACCCATGTGGATGCTGGATACTGAAATCATTGGTCGCTTGCAAGATTATGGAGCTATTGAGGGCATGCGTTCATTACAGGTTGGGACGCTAAATAATCTTTTAGAATGGAGAAAGCTTGGCAGAATTATAGAAAACAGTACCTTCAATGGAAATGAGGCCTATGGCATCACTGAATTGATGACGGACCTACGAAATGGAATTTGGTCTGAGCTTTCTAGAGGACGCGCCATAGACACCTACCGCAGAGCATTACAAAGAGCACATGTGGAGCGCTTAGAAACATTACTAACTGATGAGTTAAATGAACCAGCTGCTTTCAGAAGCTTCAGGGGGCCTGGTATTGAAGCCAGTCAGTCCGACATTCGCCCAGTTGTACGTGCAGAGTTGAACACCTTACTCACACGAGTGAATGCTGCCATACCACGGACAAGTGATGCTATGTCAAAAATTCATTTGAAGGATATTTCCAAAAGAATTGATTCCATTCTTAATCCGGAATAAAGAACGTCTAACAAATCAATATTTAAGAAGCCCAAGCTGCAATGGTTTGGGCTTCTTTGTTTATCGTTGAATAAACTTTTTTCACCTCATTTCTCTTTAAACATTATGGGCAAACATATATTAATCACCGGAGGAACTGGATTAATTGGCACCTCACTCATCAAAGAACTGCAATCTCGGGGCCATACCATTGCTGTTTTGAGCCGAAGCAAAAGTGGAATATACCCAAGTTATCAATGGGATTACAAGAAAAAATACATTGAAGACGGTGCCTTTTCGAATGTAGATACAATTGTACATCTCGCAGGTGCAGGAGTGGCCGACAAGAGGTGGTCAGCAGACAGGAAAGAAGAAATTTTAAAAAGCAGAACAGAAACAACGGCTTTGCTTTTCGAAAGCCTAAAAAACACTGAAAATAATGTAAAAACATTTATTGGTGCGTCAGCAATTGGTTTTTATGGATCGGATACTGGCGAGGTGATGTTAGATGAGACAGCCCCTGTTGGAAATGACTTTTTAGCTCGAGTAACAGAATCATGGGAAACATCTGCTGTAAAAATGAATGCCCTGGGAGTGAGAACCACTCTATTACGCATTGGAATTGTATTAAGTAACCAAGGAGGTGCGCTTCAAGAACTTTTGAAACCTCCTGTGGCTGCAACATTAGGCAATGGAAAACAATTCATGAGCTGGATTCACATCAAAGATCTCGTGGACATGTTCATTCATACCATTGAAAATGAGCAAATAGAAGGAGTATTCAATGCCGTAGGCACTTCTCCTGTAACCAATAAAGATTTCACACGAATAGCATCAAAGGTTTATAAGAAACCCTTTCTACCCTTACCTGTACTAGGTTTTGTACTCAAGTTACTTATGGGTGAAATGGCATCAATTGTATTAGGAGGCAACAAAGTGAGTGCTGAAAAGATATCAAAAAGCGGTTTTAACCATTCTTTTAATGACCTTGAAGGTGCTTTAAAGGATCTGAAATGAAGTCTTAGCAATTCCTTCATTCAACCTTCACATTAGTCTTGCGTTATTACTTTTTCTATTTTTTAACTTAAACGTATAATTGACAACTTATGACAAACGAAGATAAAATCAAACAGGCTTTCAAAGACCGAGATTGGAACGAAATTAAAAGCCAAGATTCATGGGTCATTTTCAAAGTCATGTCTGAAATGGTTGAGGGATTTGAAAAGCTAGCTAAAATTGGGCCTTGCGTTTCCATTTTTGGTTCTGCAAGGACAAAGGAAGATCACCGCTACTACAAAATGACAGAGGAGATTGCGGCTAAATTAGTTCGTCATGGTTATGGCGTTATTACAGGGGGTGGGCCCGGCATTATGCAAGCAGGAAACAAAGGAGCGGCCAGTGAAAATGGAAAATCCGTAGGGCTCAACATAGAGTTACCACACGAACAAAATAATAACATTTATATTGATGCTGATAAGCTTATCTCTTTCGACTACTTCTTTGTACGCAAAGTAATGTTTGTCAAATATTCACAAGGGTTTGTGGTAATGCCTGGAGGCTTTGGAACTTTAGATGAAATGTTCGAAGCCATCACACTTATTCAAACCCACAAAATCGGACGTTTTCCAATTGTATTGGTGGGAAAAAAATTCTGGTCGGGCCTATTCGATTGGATTCGCGAGGTGATGCTAAACGAAGGCAACATCAATGCAGAAGACCTCGACTTGGTCAATTTGGTAGATACACCCACCGAAGCCGTCCAGGTAATTGATGATTTCTATTCGAAGTATCTTCTTTCCCCAAACTTCTAAATGGTGAAACACATCATTTTTGATTGCGATGGCGTTTTGATAGACACTGAAATTGTGGCAGCAGAAGTTCTAAGCCGGTGGTTGAGCCAACATGGTTTTGCAATTAGTACAGAGGAATTTATTGATCGGTTTACCGGAAAAACCTTCACAGATATTATTCAATCGATAAGATCGGAGGGCAATATAGCTAACGAATTAGATATCAAATCTGCTGTCTCTGCCTTAGATGGTTTAATTCAGGCCCGCATACGACCAATCGATGGGGTACATGAGATGCTAGGCCGTATTGAATGCCCCGTGTCAGCAGTGTCGAATAGTGCTAAAACCTATGTGGAACATGCGCTCATGCTATTAAAATCTATTCATTTATTTGATGGCCGAATATTCAGTGCCGAAATGGTTTCTGAAGGAAAACCTAGTCCCAAGGTTTATCAACTTGCACTTAGCAAACTCCAACTGCAAAGAAGCGAGGTTATCGTGGTAGAGGATAGCCTCTCTGGTACGCAAGCCTCCATTGCAGCAGGATTGACCACTATCGGTTTTTTAGGAGGTAGCCACATACGAGAAGGGCACAAAGAGAGGCTAAAAAACCTTGGGGTAAAACACTTCGCCCACGACCATCAAGAGCTTTCCAAAGTGTTAGCTTGCATGATTTCAAATACATAACTTAACTCGTTATTTTATCCCCAAAAATAATGCAGCTTTCACTTTGTTGCGTTCCTAATTTAAGCTTCTCTTTTGCCTGTCATCACAACAGCTTTTTCAGGGCACCTTTCTTATCGGTTAAACTTTAATCATTGAACGGGAGTTGTTTATGCATCTTGAAATGAAGACCTTTGTGCATTGTTTTCGTCAAGCTACTGAATGAAATCTACCTCCACAACCGATACGAAGTTACCTACAGACCTTACCGGTCATGAGTTCATAGAAATTTATGGTGCTAGGGCTCACAATCTGAAAAATATCGATGTAAATATTCCTCGCAATCAATTGATTGTGATTACAGGGATTTCGGGTTCTGGAAAATCTTCTCTCGCTTTCGATACCATTTATGCTGAAGGTCAGCGGAGGTACATGGAAAGCTTTTCTGCTTATGCGCGCTCTTTTATGGGCAATTTAGAACGCCCCGATGTGGACAAAATCAATGGCCTGAGTCCTGTCATTTCCATAGAACAAAAAACAACATCTCGCAATCCCAGGTCAACCGTAGGTACCTTAACGGAGGTATACGATTTTCTTAGGCTCCTATTTGCCCGTGCTGGCATAGCTTACTCTTACCTTACAGGCAAAGCCATGATACAACAATCAGAAGATCAGATAATAGATCACTTGTTGGGTAATTATGAAGGAAAAAAATTGTTCCTTTTAGCACCTGTGGTCAAAGGAAGAAAAGGACATTATCGCGAATTGTTCATTCAAGTTCGAAAAATGGGTTTTACCCGTGTTCGTGTGGATGGGGTAGTGCTAGAAATGCAACCCAAAATGCAGGTCGACCGATATAAGACACACGATATTGAAATTGTTATTGACCGGGTTGTTGTTGATTCTGAAGATCGTTTTCGTATTGCTCAAAGCGTAAAAACTGCACTGAAGCATGGTGAAGGTGTTATGATGGTACGAGATGAAGAGAATGAAATTCATCATTTTTCTAAATACCTAATGGATCCAGAAACAGGTTTGAGTTATAACGAACCCGCACCAAATCAATTTTCCTTTAACTCTCCGTATGGTGCTTGCCAAACCTGTAAGGGTCTGGGACAAATTGAAGAAATTACCCGAAACCTCGTTATACCAGATGATACCTTGAGTATTAGCCGAGGAGGGATAGCTCCATTAGGAAATTACAGAGACATTTGGATATTTAAAAAAATCGAAGCCCTGCTAAAAAAGTATGAATATAGTATTTCCACCCCTATCAAGGATTTACCGGTAGATGTACAGAATACCTTACTTTATGGCGATAAAATTACTGTAGCAGTAAGCTCCAAAAAATACCCAGGTACAGAGTGGAACACCAAGTTTGAAGGCATCATTGCGTTTCTAGAAAAACAAAAAGAAGAAGGAACTGAAAAAACACGTAGGTGGATAAGTGATTTTATGGAAGTAAAGGTCTGCCCAGAATGTAATGGTGCACGACTCAAGAAAGAATCGCTTCATTTTAAGATTGGCGACAAAAATATTGCGGAACTTGCTCAATTAGATATTCAAAAATTAGCTAAGTGGTTCGAAAACCTAGAAGAAAATCTTAATGACAAACAGAACCGCATAGCCCAAGAAGTATTAAAGGAGATTAGAAAACGGGTAGGTTTTTTACTCGATGTGGGCTTGGATTACCTCACGCTTGATCGGCCTTTGAGAACTTTATCTGGGGGTGAGGCGCAGCGCATTCGCTTGGCTACACAAATTGGAACACAATTAGTGGGCGTCCTCTACATCATGGATGAGCCAAGTATTGGCCTTCATCAACGAGACAATGTAAAACTCATTGGTGCGCTTCGTAACCTGAGAGATATTGGTAACACGGTAATTGTTGTAGAACATGATAAAGACATGATGCTGGCTTCGGACTTTATCCTCGACATTGGTCCGGGTGCCGGCAGACATGGAGGACAGGTAGTCGCTTCAGGAACTCCTGAGCAATTTTTAGCAGAAAATGGAACTACCGCCAAGTACCTTAAAAATGAAAAACGCATTGAGGTTCCGAAAAAGAGAAGGGAAGGTTCTGGCAAAATATTAAAACTCACGGGAGCAAGCGGTCATAATTTGAAAAATGTTGATTTGAACCTGCCTCTGGGAAAAATGATTTGCGTGACTGGTGTTTCAGGAAGTGGAAAGTCCACATTAATTCACGAAACCCTATTTCCCATCCTCAATCAAGCATTTTACAGGTCTAGAACAAGTCCATTGGCCTATGATAAAATAAAAGGATTAAATCATTTGGATAAGGTGATTGAGGTTGACCAATCCCCTATTGGCCGTACACCTCGGTCCAATCCAGCAACTTATACAGGGGTATTTTCTGAAATCAGAAGCTTATTTACAGACCTTCCTGAAGCCAAAATTCGTGGTTACAAGCCTGGTAGATTCTCTTTCAACGTAAAAGGAGGGCGCTGCGAGACTTGTGAGGGTGCAGGAATGAAGCTGATTGAGATGGATTTTTTACCCAATGTTCATGTGCCTTGCGAAACATGCAAGGGTAAAAGATATAATCGGGAAACATTAGAAGTAAGGTTTAAAGGAAAATCCATTTCAGATGTTTTAGACATGACTGTTGAGCAAGCAGTTGATTTTTTCCAAAGCCAACCGCGTATCCTAAGAAAAATACAGACTTTAAAAGATGTAGGTTTAGACTATATATCTTTGGGTCAGCATGCCACTACCCTTTCGGGAGGAGAGGCACAGCGGGTGAAGTTGGCGACCGAGCTTTCCAAAAAAGACACAGGACAGACCTTTTATATCTTAGATGAACCCACTACTGGCCTTCACTTTCAAGACATTCAACATTTACTAGATGTATTAAACCGTTTGGTTGACAAAGGAAATACTGTTTTAATCATTGAGCATAATATGGATGTGATTAAAGTGGCCGACCACATTATTGACATTGGCCCTGAAGGTGGAGATAAAGGTGGCAAATTGGTTGCCTTCGGTACTCCCGAAGAGGTTACCACTTGTGCAGAAAGTTATACAGCTGAATTTTTGAAGGCTGAATTAGGTGTCGTTAGCCCAAAATAAAGAAAGCGATATGTTGCCATATCGCTTTGTTTTTAATTGCTGAAACCGTTTACCCGAAGAAATAAGGAAACTTATTTTCCTTAATCATTGTGTCGGCTACTTGTCTTCTAAGTGCTTTTGTATTCACCAAATCCATTTTTGTAAAGCGCTTTAAACCCATTAGCATCACTTTCTGTTCATCCCCTTTGGTGAATGCTGCAATGGCTTCTTTTGCAGAGGCATTGATTTTATCCACGGCATAAGAAAGGTAAATTTGCGACATGGCCATGTAATCGGCACAAGCTTCTTCTCCTCGTTGTCCTACAAGTTTTTCTGTACGCAATAAGGCAGATTCAGCAGCATAGACCTCTATGAGCACATCTGCCAAATTCATCATGATTTCTTGCTCTTCTTCTATGCGGTCTTGTAAAGCCATAGCCGCTTTCCCACCAACCATTAAAAATACTTTTTTCAAGTTTTTAATCACTTCTTTTTCGGCTGCAAATGGTTTCGATTGATCAATACTGGTGAAACTAGGCACTGAAGTTAACTCTTTAGAAACAGCCATGGCAGGATCCATAATGTCCAATTCACCTTTCATCGCACGTTTTAGTAGCATGCCCACCATCAACATTCTGTTGATTTCATTCGTCCCTTCATAAATTCTAGCAATACGTGAATCTCTGTAGGCACGTTCCATAGGTGCATCGGCAGAAAACCCCATTCCACCATAAACCTGAACACCCTGATCTACAACATAATCTAGCACTTCCGAACTATGAATTTTTGCTATGGCACATTCGATAGCAAATTGCTCTACTCCCTTCAGTTTCGCTTCAGCATCTTCCATACCATCGGCAATCAAATCATTGATTTTATCTTCAATGTTTTGTCCAGCTCGGTAATCCAATGATTCTGTGACATAAATTTTGGTAGCCATTTCTGCCAACTTTCCCTTAATGGCACCAAAACCTGAAATTGGCGTTCCGAACTGTTTTCGGTCGTTTGCATATTGAACGGCCTGTGAAGTGACTGCTCGACAACCACCCAATACCCCGGCTCCTAGCTTTACACGACCAATGTTTAGAATATTCACTGCAATCTTAAACCCATTTTGCCTTTCTGAAAGCATGTTTTCGACAGGCACTTGGCAATCATTAAAAAAAACTTGTCTTGTAGATGATCCCTTAATGCCTAACTTTTTTTCTTCCTCCCCTAGACTAATTCCTCCAAAAGTTTTCTCTACAATAAAAGACGTAAGGTTTTTATCATCTTCAATCTTAGCAAAAACAATGAACAAGTCGGCGAAGCCCGCATTTGAGATCCACATTTTTTGACCCGTAATTTTATAGTGCTTTCCATCTTCAGAAAGTACTGCCTTGGTCTTACCGGAATTGGCATCAGACCCTGCATCTGGTTCTGTAAGACAATAGCAAGCTGCCCATTGACCCGTAGCCAGCTTCGGAAGATATTTTTGTTTCTGCTCCTCCGTTCCATAATATAAGATAGGCAACGTACCAATGCCCGTGTGGGCACCATAAGTAGTAGAAAAAGAGCCTGCCGAGCCAATAATGTCTGCTATCAGCATGCTTGTATTAAAACTCATACCCATTCCGTTGTACTGTTCGGGAACAGAAATCCCTAATAGCCCAAGTTCGCCGGCTTTTTTAAAAATAGAAGGAACTAAATCAGGGTTCTTCATGCTATCAATTTCCTCTACTTTTGGAGTAATTTCCGTGTCGATAAAATCTTGACACGCCTGGGCCATCATCTTTTGCTCTTCATTGAATTCTTCTGGAATAAAAACTTCCTCTGCTGCTGTTTCTCTAACGATGAATTCACCGCCTTTAATGGATTTTTTTGTTGCTGTTGACATTTTACTTGGGTTTATAATTCTTTGATCGTTTACGGGTTGGTTTATTTATTTCAAAAACTCATAAATACCGGCTACACCTTGTCCGCCTCCTACACAGGCCGTCACCATACCATATTTTGAGTTTCCACGTCTTCTCATTTCATTGAAAAGCTGAACAGACAGCTTAGCCCCTGAGCAACCTAAAGGGTGCCCAAGTGCAATCGCTCCTCCATTTACATTAAGCTTGCTTTGATCTAGGTCCAATGTTTTAATCACTGCCAATGATTGGGCAGCGAAAGCTTCATTCAACTCAATAAGATCAATATCATTCTGTTTGAGACCTGCCTGCTTCAAGGCCTTTGGCACAGCTTCAACAGGGCCAATGCCCATAATACGCGGATGCACTCCCACTGCTGAGTAAGAAACCATGCGGGCAATGGGTTCGAGCTTCAGTTCTTTCACCATCTTTTCTGACATTACCATTACAAAAGATGCACCATCAGATACAGGCGAGGAATTACCTGCTGTTACTTGACCCCCATGGGCAAAGACCGGCCTTAGGCCACCTAATACATCAAGGTTTGTATCAGCCCTGGGCCCCTCATCTTTGTCCACCGTATGGCTTTTCTCAGCCATTTTTCCATTGGCGTCGACATATTTCTCCGTAACCTGTAAAGGAACAATTTCTGCATCGAATTTTCCTTTCTTTTGTGCTGCTACGGCCTTTTGGTGGGAGTCATACGCAAACTGATCCGCTTCTTCTCGCGTAATTTTATATTCCTTCGCCACTTGCTCAGCTGTTAGGCCCATACTCAGATAATAATCTTGATGCTCCGTAGCTAACTTATAATTCAACGCTGTTTTATACCCCATAACAGGCACCATACTCATGGATTCAGTACCTCCTGCTATGATACAATCCGCCATACCTGAATGAATTCTTGCAGATGCCTGAGCAATGGCTTCCAAACCAGACCCGCAATAACGGTTAACAGTGACACCCGGAACTTCCATAGGGAGTGCTAATAATGAAATCATTCGAGCCATCTGCATTCCTTGTTCAGCTTCAGGAACCGCATTACCCACAATAAGATCATCCACACGTTTTGCATCAAAACCATTCACTTGTTCTACCAAATACTTGATGACATCTGCAGCCATGTCGTCGGGTCTCACACTTTTAAGCACGCTTCTTTTTCCACGTCCTACTGCTGTTCTGTATCCTGCAACTATATATGCGTCCATTATTTCAGAATTTTAAATTTTTTATAATTGATTGTTTCATCGGTTAGCTAGTTTCTTAAAGGCTTGCCCTTGAATAAAATACTCTGGATACGTTCCAACGTTTTTGGCTCTGCCGTGAGCTCTACAAACATTTGACGCTCTAAGTCTAGTAAATATTGCTCCGAAACTTCTTGAGGAGCTGTAAGGTCTCCTCCACACATAATCCAAGCCAATTTCTTGGCAATTTTTGCATCGTGTTCGGATATGTAATTTCCCAAAAGCATACCGTTAACGCCTGCCTCAAAAAGCGCAAGCCCTGTTCTTCCTTGAACTTTTATGTCTACGCGTTGAGTAGGCTCGGTGTATCCTTGCTCATACAGTTCCAACACCTTCGCTTTAGCATCTGTCAAAAGCCTTTTACGATTCATGGTAATCTCGTCTTGAGGCCTTAAAATGTGCATTGCTCTGGCCTCTTCTGCAGAGGTCGCTACTTTGGCAGTGGCTATGTTCATGAAAGCTTCTTGTAACCTATTCAACTCTGGATCTCCTTCAGATAAAGCATCGGATACCCTAAGTGTCAATTCTTTGGTGCCTCCACCACCAGGAATCAACCCTACACCTACTTCCACCAAACCAATGTAGGTTTCAGCATGGGCTTGAATGGCATCGCAGTGAAGAGAAAGCTCACAACCACCCCCCAATGTTAAACCTGCAGGAGCTGCAACCACAGGAATAGATGAAAACTTAGCCCGCTTCATGGTGTTTTGAAACTGTGAAACCATTAGGTTGATCTCATCGAACTCTTGGTCTCCAGCATACATGAACAACATCGCTAAATTAGCGCCAGCTGAAAAATTCTCCCCCTCATTTCCAATTACTAATCCTTTGTACTCTTTTTCGGCCATTGAAATGGCTGTCTGAATGCCTTCGATCACTTCTTGGCCAATGGCATTCATTTTAGTATGAAACTCCAAGCAAAGCACGCCGTCACCGATATCAAAAATGGAAGATCCTGCATTGCCCCAGACTTTATGTGTCTGGCGAATGTTTTCAAGAATTACCAGATCCTCTGTTCCGGGTATGGTTTGATAAGACTTAGATGGAATGTCATAATATTGCTTGATACCATTTTCGATGCGGTAGAAAGAATCATTTCCTGCTTCAAGCATTTCATACACCCATTGAGCCGGTTTCATACCCATCTCTTCCATGGCTTTTGCCACTTCTTTTGCACCTAACAAATCCCATGTTTCGAAAGGTCCCATTTGCCATGCAAATCCTGCACAAACGGCTTGGTCTATGCGATAAAGCTCATCTGAAATTTCAGGAATGCGAAAAGAGACATACCTGAAAGTATCATAAAAAGTTCTCCTGTAGAACTCCCCTGCTTTGTCACCGAAATTGACTAAGGTTTTCACCCTTTCCTTTAGGTCTTCGACTTCCTTTACCGCTTCAAGGGCTTTGAAGTTGGCTCTCGTTCTTTCACCGTACTCAAAAGTTTTTAAGTCCAGCTCCAAGATAACTTTGTTTCCATCTTTGTCTTTGGTCTTTTTGAAATAGCCTTGTCCCGATTTATCACCAAACCAATCCCGGTCATGTACCTCCTTCACAATCTTTGGAAGCTTAAAAGCATCTCTCGATTCATCATCGGGTAGGCCTTGGTAGAGATTATTAGCCACATTCACGGTTGTGTCTAAACCAACCACATCCATCGTTCTAAAAGTAGCAGATTTGGCTCTTCCAATTAATGGGCCAGTCAAGCGATCGACTTCTCCAACAGTCATTTCCATTTCTTGAATGGTATGCATTGCAGACATAATGGCGTAAATTCCGATGCGATTGGCGATAAAAGCAGGAGTGTCTTTACAAAGCACCGTTTCTTTACCTAGATAAAGATCTCCATAGCTCATCATAAAATCGATGATTGCAGGATCAGTTTTGGGGCCAGGAATAATTTCTAGTAAACGTAAGTACCTTGGCGGGTTGAAAAAATGCGTGCCACAAAAGTGTTGCTGAAAATCTTCACTTCTTCCCTCACACATCAAATGCATTGGAATTCCTGAGGTATTGGAAGTAATGAGGGTTCCAGGTTTACGATATTTTTCAACCTGTTCGAAAACTTTCTGTTTGATATCTAATCTTTCTACCACTACCTCAATGATCCAATCCACATCTGAAATCTTAGGCATATCGTCTTCAAAATTTCCCGTACCAATCAATCGGGCAAAAGATTGATCGTAAATAGGCGACGGTTTTGATTTGAGTGCGAACTGCAATGCATCATTCACAATTTTGTTTTTAGCCGATACACTATCCTTTTGGTTTTCTGGAAGGTCTCTAGGAACAATATCCAGTAATAAGACCTCCACACCTATGTTGGCAAAATGACAGGCTATTCTTGAGCCCATGACTCCTGAACCCAATACGGCAATTTTTTTAATAGGTCGTTTCATGCTTAGCAAATATGGTTTTGGTTTCTATGGTTTGATTGATTTGATTGATGACTTCGAAAAAGACGTTGAGTTTCTCAGGGCTTACCTTTTCTCTTATGGCTTCATTAAAGGTCAATACGCTTTCTTTCGATATTTCTCTTTTTTCCCTACCTAAAGAGGTAAGAAAAATCCGGACAGACCGACCGTCATTTGGATCTTGCTGCTTATAAATAACACCCATCTCCTCCATGCTTTTTAAAATCCGTGTCAAGCTTCTTGACTCTAAACCCATTAGTGGTGCAATTTTAGTCGCTGGCGTTCCTTCTTTGGGATCAATATTTAAAACTACATAGGCTTGCGATGTGGTACTGTTGTGTTTTGCCGCCTCTTGATTATACATTCTGTGAATGGCGTGCCAACAGGATTTTATTTGGTGATCTATCGTTTCTTCTCTCTTCATGTACTTAACAATCGTTTACGAAGTTAGAAAAAATTTGTTATGCATGCATACTATTATTATCCTTTTTTTCCAACAAACTGCTAAATACTATCGTTCAGCTAATCCGTGAATTGAATCAAAGGTTTTGGGTGATTTAATAAATAGCCTTGCGATAAGCTATATTTCATGGATGTCAAAATCTTCGCCACGACCATAATTGATAAGATCGCTTAAGTTATAATGCTCTAGGGTATTCAAGTCTTTTAGAAGGCAATCATCGTCTGCATAAATTTCCTCTACCACAAACTCAAATTGTTCTCCATAATTAATTAACCGAAATGCTTTTCCTACACGGATATTATTAAAAGATTTAGACATAATGGCTCTGATTAATCGTTAAAATCTCCTCTTAACTTCCGAAAGCGCGATCTTGATTCTGCCACAAATATACTTCCTGGATGTTTACGAAGAAGTTCTTGATAATCAGCTTGTGCCTTCTCATTTATCTTTAAATTTTCCTCATAGATCAGAGCCCTCATAAACAGCGCATCGTCTGCTAAAATATCGCGGTTGTAAGATGTGATTATTGTGGTAAGTGAAGAAATAGCCTGCTGAAATTCACCTAATTCTCTATGTGTTTTTGCTTTTAGGTATAACACCTCATCTATGATGGAGTGTTTTTCATACTTTTCCGACATCATTTGCAAAGCACGAATGGCTTGTTCATTATGGTTCTGAAAAAGTAACAATTCAATTTGTGCATATTCTTGCATCACCACATCTGTAGAATCAAATATGGTATTGTTTCGAATTAAAATACTTAGATCCAAAGCATCATTTGCAATTTCTCGTGAGGTGGCAAGTTTAAGAATATCTAAATAGCCTCTTGCTAATTCAAACTCTCCTTTGTAATAAGATACTTTCGCACTTTTTAATTTAGCTTCATACCCTAAAGGTTCATCTTTAAAAAGTTTTTCTACTTGAGCATACAATAATATTGACTCCCATTCTTGCTCTTTTAACAAGTAAATATCTGCTAAATCCATTTTAGCTTTTGCCAAAACTTCATGTTTACCAACGGGTTTGTTTACCACTTCATCAAGGATTTGAATAGCCGTGTCTAGCTGATTCAATTGAAAAGCGTGCATTAAAGCAACTCTACGCTTTGAATCCAAAAGAGCATAAACATCCTGTAACTTCTCCTGATATTCTTTGTGTTTGCGAATCAGTTGATAGATGGCAGCCTTATCTAGCGGATAAGTAGATTTAACTACCTCTTCTTCCGATAAAAGCAAATACTTATTGGACAGAGCAATATTTCTACCTTCAGGAAAGCGTTGAATAATTTGTTGAAAAGCTCTTTCTGCTGTGGAAAAATCCCTGTTTTGAAAAGCAATCAAACCTACATTAACCATATTCATACCTTCATTTTGAGATCTCAAATCAAGGGCTTTTGCCTGGCGGAGTGCGGCTGAGAAATTTTTTTGCTGTAAGTATGTCCAGATCAGTAGCTCATTATAAACCGTTACACCTGCCTCTTTTTGTAGAATAGCATAAAGACTTAATTCTAAAAGCTCATAATCCTCTGTTGTCTCCAAATATCTTTGAAATGCATTTTTAACATAGTTGACATTTCTAGGTTGTGCTTTGGTGAACAATAAGTACTCTTGAATCATTTTGTCCTTCTCATCCATTACCGCAAAGATTCTACCCAAATCAAGTGAGAATAAATCTGGTATACCCAATTGATCTCTGGTTTGTGTATAAGCTTTCAATGCTTTTTCTCTAAAATTGGCATCAAACAATTCACTAGCCAATATTCGAATTTGATTGATGTCGTTATTATTGCTGATATTACTCGTGAGATCATTGATCAAGCTATCTAAGTATTCAAAAGCAAGTGATTCTCTTCTTGTATTTCTGTATAGATTAGCCAAGTCTATTTTGTATGCATAAGCTTTAAAATTTTGAATGAGGGTTTTTAAATAATTTTCAGCTACTTCATATTCATTAGCATTGAGTAATAGACCCAAATACTGCTCGTGAATGAAGGGTATATTGGCTTTGTTTTCTATTAATTCCTCAAAAAGCGGTCTTGCTTTTTCACTGTTACCTTGATCGTAATATTCTAATGCCAATGCAATAGGGTCTGTTGATTGAGCATTTGTCTGAAGACCTAGTGTAAGTAAGAGAAGAAAAAGACTTATAAACACTTTGTGCATGACTATTTAAAATTTAAGACTTTTAAAAAAATGAAAGGGAAACACTATTAGGCATGTGGGTATGTGCATAGGTATTGTACTCTTATTTACGAACAAGGGTTATGGATAATTGTTGAGTTATACACATCTTTAAAGTTGGTAAGGTATTGAAAATTAAGGAAGTGTCTTATCTTGTTCATAACAATTTGAATTTGTGGATAAAGCGTGTAATGAATGTATTTGTTGGTAAACATGGTTCTGAACGTTCATAAGTGTTCATTTATAAACATGTGTTTTGTAGGGCCGGGAAAGAACATACTTTCACACAATTGTTCACCTTAATCCACATTAGAAATTCACATTAACATCATCAACTTCCCAGTTATCACGTACTTCAATAATGTCGGTGTTGTAGAAGTTGTCGAAGTAAAATCTGACCGGTTCTGGTGGTTGAAATAATAATATGTTTCCAATATCCCAGTTTTTATTTCCATTGAGATCTTGAATAACACGAATTTTATATTGACCGGCTGCAAGTTGAGCAAACGTGAAAGATTTTTCTGTTGCGCTGGCTATAACTTGATAGCTCCGGGCGTTCAATAATTGAACAATTACGGCTGATTGGCTATTGATGTTGCCACTGATGACGGCCGTGTTTTCATTATTGGTCTTTCCATACCTTTTACTAACGACGTTTGAAGTATCCCGGTCAACACTGATAAATGCCATTTTTCCACCTTCTATGCTTATTTGATCAATATTATTGACATACTCATTGATACTTTTGGTTGCAGTCAGTTGGGTACGTTCCTCATTAAGTCGGAAGTCAGTATCTTGAAAAAGATAAACAGTGGAACTGTCTTGAAGGATAAAAAGGCTATCTGCCAGGAAGGTTAAAAGGGGTTTTGAAAATTCAAAGGAAATGGTGTCGGTACCTTTCACCTTCTCAGGTTGAATTACCACGTTAAAGGGGTCTTTATCTACGTCCGAAGACTTGAATACTATTTGTGTTGTATCTCTTAAACTAAGACCTAAGGAATCAACGGCTTGAAAAGAAACGGATATGGTATCTTCTAAGCCGGCATTTTGGCGATAATATCGAATTTTGTTGGGTTCAATGCGTTGATAGTAGAATTGATTGGAGCTCTCAGGAACAAAGCTGATGATAGGTTTATTGAAAGTGGTTTCAAAATAGGGACCAAAGCTGCGTGAATTGCGCACCCGAAGACTATCGACATTGAGTTTTTGCAAAGTGAAATCAATGTTGTCTAGGTTTTGATCAAGTAAGAGTGTATCAGGATAAAAACCATATGTTTCTTTGTCGCTGTCGGCAATGTTATTGTTGTTATTATCGATTACACCATAAACGACATATTTTCTGGATGGTAAATTGCGAAACTTATAGACGCCAGCTGTGTCAGTATAGGCATAGTAGGAGGCACGACCGGTGAGCACGTTGAGTGTGTCTTGGCTGTCATACAAGGCGACTAATGCTTCTTCTACGGGTTCTTGCGAATATAAATTTTTGATTTGCCCTTCAATTTCTAAGGAATCAATTACAGGCCCAGTGGAGAAGCTTATGTTTAGATTGCGTGCAGCGTTGTTATTGGTTATATCAGTAATGGATCCTCCAAAGGCAAACGTGTAAGTCGTATTCTCCTGAAAGGCATCGTCAAAAGTTATGGTGATTTTGTTTTTTTTAACTTTCGTTTGATAAGGGTTGTCAATGCGTGGTGTGATTAAAAGATTACCCTGAATATTCTCAAGTTTAACTCTTTCATCAAAGGTCAGTGTAATCACAGTGGACTGAAACATGGTACTACCACTTTCTGGCGTAGAACTAAGAAGCTTAGGAGGTTCCATGTCTTCAGGTCCTCCTTGTGGACTGGTGATTCGTGCACAGCTATTCAGCATAACCATTACAACGATGCATATGATAAGTAGGAATGTTATCTCATGTTTTGCGGAGGACATAAATCAAACTGCTATAGTTACCGTTTTTATTTGCTTTTAAGTTTGACTTCAAACCATGATAGAAGGCTCGAGGCATTGGAAATTTATGTTTCATGTATTGTTCGGACAATAAACTGACGTAGAAGCTATCCCATCTTAAAGGTAGCTGATCTACAATTTTTAAGCCAAATTGTTGTGCCAAGTTAGAAACATCTTTGGGTTTGAAATGATAAAAGTGTCGAGGGACATCCCAGCCCGCCCAGAAACTGCCATAATTTTTAGCATCATAAGAGGCATGGTTGGGTAAAGCAAGCATTAAAATACCATGTTCAGAAAGCCTTGATTTTAATTCCTTTACGGTTTCATGGAGATGGTGTACATGCTCTAAGACATGGAAGGCAGTGATCACGGAGAATTTCTTCTCTAAAGATATACTGTCTAATGAATTATAAACTTGAATGTTATCCAAAGCAGCACGATCACGGGCAACATCATCTGGTTCTGTTCCCATTACATTCCAAGACTGTTGTTTTAAGTACCTCAGCCAATTACCGCTACCACAGCCAAAATCAAGTATACTATTTTTTGTAAGGTGATGATGCTTTTGAAGATGTTTGTATTTGTATTTGAAGTTAAGGTGCTGAACTCGTTGATAGATAAAATCTATAACAGGGTGTGTACGATCTCCATGCGAAATGTAACCACTTGATTTGTAATAATTTATAATTTCATCTGAGTCAGGTCGAGGATTTGTGAAAAGCAATGTACAGTGGTTACAACACATGATTTGGAAGTCTTCGTTATTCCCAAAATGATCTTTAAATATCTGAAAATCAGATAGATAGGCAGATTGACATAAAGGGCAAAGCGATAGTGTTTCCATTTATTTACCCAAATAGACCATGAGTACAGAAATATCGGATGGCGAGATGCCACTGATGCGCGTTGCTTGGCCCAACGTATCAGGTCTCATTTTGCTTAACTTTTCTCTGGCTTCGGATGATAAAGAAGGCATATTGAAGAAATCGAGCTCTTTGTTCAGTTTAACATTTTCTAAATTGAGCATCTTTTCGGCGAGCTTGTATTCCTTGTCTATGTAGTCTTGGTATTTAATTTGAATATCTGTAGAGGTAAGGATGGAGTTTTCGTACTTATTTAGGTATTCTGTCAAAGGCTCGGTAATGTTGAACATATCGGAGATGTGAATTTGAGGTCTTTTCATCAGCTGAAATACAGAACTTTTTACATGAATGGCTGCTGAGCCTTTGGACTCAAGCATTGGGTTGACCTCTCGAGGTTCAACCTTTTTTTGTTTCAAATCATTTAGCAGACTATTGATGTCTTTTTCTTTTTGCTTGCTTTGATTAAAAGATTCTTTAGTGGCCAGTCCGAGTTCATATCCTTTGCGGGTGAGACGCAGGTCTGCATTATCTTGTCGCAATAGTATGCGGTGCTCAGCTCTGCTGGTAAACATGCGGTAGGGCTCATCTGTACCTTTATTGATGAGGTCATCAATTAAAACTCCGATATAAGCTTCCGATCTCATAAGGTTGAATGCGTCCTTTCCCCAAATTTTTTGATGGGCATTGATACCGGCAAGAAGTCCTTGACAGGCAGCTTCTTCGTACCCCGTGGTACCGTTGATTTGACCAGCAAAGTAGAGTTGTTCAATAGGCTGGGTTTCCAGTGTGTGGTTCAGTTGTGTAGGTGGGAAATAATCATATTCAATGGCGTATCCTGGCCTAAACATTTTGGCATTTTCAAACCCAGCAATTTTACGCATTGCTTTCATTTGAATGTCTTCGGGCAAGGAAGTAGAGAATCCATTCACATATATTTCGACCGTATTCCATCCTTCAGGTTCCACAAAGATTTGATGTCGATTGCGTTCGGAAAATCGATTGATTTTATCTTCAATGGACGGGCAATATCTGGGTCCAATACCTTGAATACGTCCATTGAACATAGGGGATTTGTCAAATCCTGTTGCAAGGATATCATGAACTTCAGGGTTAGTGTAAGTAATATAGCAGCTTTTTTGTTTAATTAAGGGCTCAGTTTCGGGTCGAAAGGAAAACTTTTCTGGCTCATCATCGCCTTTTTGCTCTTCCATTTTACTCCAGTCCAACGATCGACCATCAACTCTTGGTGGCGTACCTGTTTTCATTCTTCCAGCTTCAAACCCTAAATGAACCAATTGTTCTGTGATGCCCGTAGATGCTTTTTCACCTGTTCTACCACCTCCAAACTGTTTTTCTCCTATGTGTATTATTCCATTAAGAAAAGTTCCTGAGGTAAGAACGACGGCTTTGCTGCGTATTTCGAGTCCCATTCCGGTTATCACCCCACAGGCTTTGTCATTTTCAACAATAATACCTGTAACCATTTCTTGCCAAAAATCTACATTGGTATTTCTTTCTAGAGCAAGTCGCCACTCCTCGGCAAATCGCATCCGGTCATTTTGAGAGCGCGGGCTCCACATGGCAGGCCCTTTAGATTTGTTGAGCATCCGAAATTGGATCATTGATTTATCCGAAATAACGGCAGACATTCCCCCTAGGGCATCTATTTCCTTTAGAATTTGACCTTTGGCCACACCTCCCATGGCAGGGTTACAAGACATTTGTGCAATGGTATTCATATTCATGGTGACCATGAGTACTTTACTTCCCATTGTGGCTGCAGCATGGGCTGCTTCACACCCCGCATGACCCCCGCCTACTACTATAATGTCGTATGTTTCTGTCATATCCTTTTAAATTGTTCCACGTGGAACATTGCAAGTTCTTGAACAGGCGTATGCGAATGTTTCACGTGGAACATATGGAATTTATTTAAGTTGTGGCAAAGATAAACAGGCTTCTTCAGTTTCTCTCATTGCTTGCTTTTCTTCTTCAGTTTGGTCGTTATATCCAAGTAAATGCAAAAGTCCATGTACCATCACCCTATTGAGCTCTTTTTCATAGATGTGGTGAAAGGCTGCTGCATTTTCTCTCACCCTATCAATGGATATAAATATATCTGCTTCGATTTCGTCATTGTCACTCTGATCGAAAGTAAGTATGTCTGTATAGTAATCGTGGTTCAAATAGGTTTTATTAATGTTCAGCAAGTAATCATCTGAGCAGAATATGTAGTTAATGATTGAGACGTGGTGATGGTGCATTTTAGCTACTTCAAGCAGCCAAAGCTTTACCTTATCTTTATTGAGTAGTTTAAAGTTTATATCTTCGTAAAAAAAGGATATTGTGCTTTTATGCATTAATCTAAATAAAATGTGAGCTTTACCGTTCTGCCATCTTCCTGAAACTGAACCTCATCAGCTAAATGCTTCATTAAAAATACACCCCTACCCCCAATCTTCTCGAGATTTTCTGGCGCTGTAGGATCAGGTAGATTATTATAATCAAATCCTTGCCCGCGGTCGCGAATCAGAAATGAAATTTGGTTTTCTAATAGTTCTGCGCTTAAATCTACTTCCTTGTCTTTGTCTTCTTGGTTGCCATGTAGTATCGCATTGTTGACCGATTCTACAACGGCTATCATAATGTTGCCATACACGTCGTCTGTTAATGCATATTTTTCTTTGGTGTTGTCAATGAAGCTTTCAACAATTTGAATGTTCTCTTTAATTGAGGGAATGCTGATGCTGATTTTTTTCATGTGGTCTGGATCAGTTTATTTCCTTAATATTATTAAAATATTTATTAACCTCCTTAGTGTAATATGGATTGAGCTTAGCTGGAATTGTTTTTAACAATTGAATTTCCATTTCTTTCTTTTTCAAGTATTCATTGAGGGACTGAGGGACTGATAACTCATATTGTCTTGCGGTTTCGGCCTCTCTTTCCTGTTTTTCTCCTTGTTCTCTTATAGAGTTTTCGGCATCTAACAATCGTGTTAGAATTTCTTTTTGCCGTTGCAATGTGCCTTCTGAGATATTTTTGTTGATCAAATCCCATTCGTTCTGTTCCATTTGATGGGTTACTTCCTTTATTTTGTTTCCCAATGCTTGACCTTGTCTGCCTGTTTCGCTACGTTCAAGAGCATTGCGAATGCGCTCCTGTTGGGCAGCTAGTTTGGCTAGTTCCTCAGAAAGTGCTCTACCACTCTTTCCACTTTGCTTCAAGCTTTCAATTTCTTTACTCAACTGGCGTTGCATTTCCGTCAGTCCACCTGGTTTAGGTTGATTCTTTTGATTGCCTTTTCCTGAGCCCATAGAGTTAGCCATTTGGTTTTGCATGTTTTCTAAAACATCATCGAGTAATAGGGCCAAATTATTAATCGAAGTCATTGTAAATTGCTGTTTACCAACTACTTCGTTGATTCTTTTTTCTTTAAGTGATGCTATGGCTCCGTCCATATTTCTGTTCACCTCCCGTAATTCGCGGGTGACAAACGATGAAATTTGAAAGACACGCTGTGATAGCGCGTTCAAACTATCATTGATAATTTGGGAGTCGTCTTTAAGTTTGAGTTGCTTTTGTCCGAGCTCAACAGTTCTCGGATCACCTTGTCGTACTTCTTCAAATTCCTTCATTAAGTGCTCTTGGTTTATGGACAAAGTGAGGAGATTATCAAGTAAGTCGCGCAGTTGCTCCATATTTTCTTGTTGCTGCTCCATCTCCATGTTCATTTGTATGCTTTTCAAGGAATTAGAAAGCTCTTTCATTTTCTCGGTAGCCCTTTTCTGGGATTTTGAGCTCTGTTGCTTTTGATTTTCTTGTTGTTCTTCAGTAGCTGTTGAATCCACCAACTCCAGACTCTCTTCAGCATCTTGTTGTTCCTCAATGATTTCCTCCATTTGTTCATTCATGTCGGAGGGCATTTGGTTTGGGTTTTTTCGTTCTTGGTTTTTTTCTTGCAGTTCCTTGAGCTCGTCAGCCAGTTTTTCTGATTCTTTCCTCATTTTTTTCTGCTCTTGCGCCAGCTCTTTGTTACTTTGCTCTTCTTTTTCAGTAGCTATATTTAACTCCTCTTGAACTTTTGTCTGCTGCTTTAATTTTTCAACTTTCTTTTCTAGTTCTAATTCAAATTGTAGTTTTTTAAACAGCTCAAGTGCCCGCTCCAAGTCTTGCTCCATTTCTTGGCTGTTGCTATTTAATTGCTCCATCTTTTTGCGAAGCTGATCAATTTCAGGGGTTTCTTCTAAAAGTTTTTGAATCTCTTCATAAAGCTTTTTGGTTTCATCATCCATTAGATTGTTCATGATGTCTTCCATTTGTTTCATCTTCTTTTTGGCTATTTCACTTTGCGGACTGAACTGTTCTTGCTTCTGTAAATTCAATTGATTTTGTTTTTTCAGTTGATCTAATTTTTTTTCCAAGGCATTTTTCTTCTGGATGATTTCCTGAACCTGTTTTTCGTCTTGCCACTCCAACTCTTTCTTAGTTTTCAGATTCTCATCTGCGACTTCAATCTTTTCCTTCAGTTCTTGCGCTTCTTTTAAGGATTGATCAATTTGATCTTGAACAGACTGGCTGGTTTTACTCAGCTGGTCTTCAATGGATTCGAGCGAAGGAATTTTGAATTGATATGTTCCTGTTTTTGTTGATTTTAAACCATTAAAACCGTCATTATCAGTAACTTGTACATAGTATGATAAGGAGCCACCTGCCCTGATTTTGTCACTGTCAATGGTGAATTTATAGTAAAAGCTTTGGTCATTATTTTCTTTATCGAAAGGAATATTGGTGGACTTGAAACTTGGGGCATCTTCATATTTATAAAAGAGCTTTAGGTCTGATAGTCCATAATCATCTTTAATCTGGCCGCCGAAAACGATACTTTGGAACAGCATCGTATCTGCGTATTGTTCTAGAGAAATTTGAGGTCTCTTATCCTTGATGGCTTCTATATGAAAGGAGAGGTTGTCTTTATTTTGGCCGTAAGCATTTGTTAGATTCAGTTTGTAGGTTATGTTTTCGGTTATTTTTTTATCAAAAGAAAAGAGGCGGGTTTCTACCTTACTGGCTTCATGAGTGGCTCTTTTTGTGTCAAATGCAATGTTAATTTGTTCTGTGTCATCGGCCTTAATGAGCCACTTGGCCTGGGTTCCTTCAGGTACTACCAGATTACCAGAATTTTTGATGGTTTCATTGTTCTTCCCGGTATGGCTGGGATAATTCAGTTCAACTTCGAATTGGGTAAGATTAGGTCTGGCTACAGCTTTTATGGTATAAGAGGAAGAGCTTACGCCTTCTGCTTCGAAAAGGATAGTAGTGTTATCTTTTAAAGGATTCAATGAATATTCAAATACACCTGTTTTGGATTGTCTCATTTTGATTTTTCGTTCATTGATAATCAGGAAGGTGTTTTGGGGTATTGCTGAGCCGTTGGTTGCTACTTTCAGATGAAAGGGCTCGTCTATAAAACCTATAAGGTTATCGGTTTGAAGGTCGAAGTAAAAAGGTGCCTTAGGTACAAAATCGCTATTGTATTTGACAATGCGTGTTGAGCTTTCAATCAGTACCTGTGGCACAAAAACAAAGAGGACGACAATAAGGGTGAAAGGTGCATAGGAATATTTGAGAAATCTACGATTTTTGTTGAGATCAATGGCTTGAACGAATGGAATGCCAGAGAGACTTTTCCTTTTTTGAGTGATGCTTGCCTGTAATAATTCGTTATCCCGATCAGAAAGGGACTCTAGTTGTATTAGGTTGAGAAGTTTATCGGAAACCTCTGGAAAATAGGAACCAATCTGTTCTGCTGCTTCTTGGTTGCTGAGTTGTTGGTTGGCATTTTTATAAGCCCAAAAGTGACGTAGCAACAGGTAATAAAGAGCAATGGTAATAGATATAATGAAACTGTAAAACAGAATTCCTCTTCCGAGATTGTTTAAACGAGCTGAAAATTCAATGGTATTCACCAATAAAAAGCTTCCCAACAAAAGACTGATAAATAAGATACCTCCTTTAATCGCCTTATTTTTAAAGTATTTTTTTTTGTAGAGCGCTAATTCTTGTACCAAATCTGTATTTGAACCCATAGACTGACGTGGTTATAGACGTAATTACGGAAATACTTTTGAAAGGATTGTAAAACCTTAAATAAACTCTCAGTTTAAGGGTTGGGTTTGTTGATTTCAAGTACAATGGGGCAATGATCCGAGTGCATCGCTTCAGGTAGAATGTATGCGTCTTTAAGCGATCCTTTCAAGCTTTCAGAAGCCATGTGATAGTCAATTCTCCAACCTTTGTTGTTTGCCCTAGCATTGGCACGGTAACTCCACCAAGAATAATGATGTGGGTCTGGGTTGAACATACGAAAAGTATCTACAAAACCATTTTGAATGAATTTAGACAGCCAAGCTCTTTCCTCGGGTAAGAATCCAGAAGAGTTTTTGTTAGAAACGGGATTATGAATATCAATCTCTGTATGCGCAATGTTATAATCACCGCTAATGATAAGGTTGGGGTGTGTCTTTTTCAATTCGTTGACATACTCTTGAAAAAACGCTAGCCATTGGTATTTAAAATCTTGTCTTACATCACCAGTAGTACCGCTCGGCATGTAAACACTCATTATAGAAAAGGATTCAAAATCTGCTCGAAGAACCCTTCCTTCTTTATCGAATATTTCTTCGTTACACCCGTAGTTAATGTGTTTTGGCTTTTCTTTGGTGAGTAGCGCAACTCCGCTATACCCTTTTTTTTCTGCATTTTCCCAATACATGTGGTAGCCCATTTCTTCATAAAATGTAGAGACCTGTTCGGGTTTCGCTTTTAGTTCTTGTAGGCATAGTACATCGGGCTGTTCTTTTGAAAGCCATTCTTCAAAACCCTTTTTTTGGGCTGCTCTGATGCCATTCACGTTGTACGATATAATTTTCATGGGTATATTATTAGCTGGTGTTCTTTTTCGAAGTATTCAAGTACATGCATTTTCAACAATTTTTCTTGCTCTAACAAATCGAAATGAGGTAAGGGTTTAACGCGTTCCCAATGAGGCCAGCCATCCTTATCGGTTCCTTTTAGCTCATAGTAACCTGAATAACTGAGTACTTTACAAATTGCGATGTGCATAAGGTCTTGCTTTTCTTCTTTTGAAAATGGAACAGGGCCTTGTCCAAGCTCTTGAACACCAATCAGAAATAAAACGCCATTCAGGTCTTTGGGTCGCTTGCCAATGACTTCTGCCACAGAAGCCATGAGCTTACCCCATCTCACATGAAGTTCAAGATCTTTTTTATACATCTTGTTGGCTCAGTTCTTCCCAGTAGGCAAGGGCTCTTCGAAGATGTGGTATTACGATGGTTCCACCGATTAAATTTGCTATAGAAAGAGCCTCCATCACCTGTGCGGTGCTTAACGATAGTTCATAACATTTTCCTAAATGGTATTTGACGCAATCATCGCATCTCAACACTAAAGAACAGGCCAAGCCAATGTATTCTTTGGTTATTGTATCAAGCGACCCATCAGCAAAAGCATTCGTATCGAGATTAAAAATACGTTTGAGGATTTTATTGTCTGTAGACAATATTTTTTGGTTCATTTCTGTTCTGAACGCATTAAACTCTTCAACTTTATTCATTTATCTAAAATTATTGTAACTTAATACCTGTGAAAACTAAAGTTATTTTTGAAGACTTCGTCTCTTTATTTTTCCCTAGGTTATGCATTCACTGTGACGCACCATTGCCTAGAGGGGTCAAAGATATATGTCTTCAATGTCAATACAACCTTCCGAAAATAGAAAACTTCAAAGAAAGTGTTCCTCAGTATCGAGAAAAGTTTGACGGCATTTTCCCCGTCGAAGCGGTTTTTGTTTATGGTCACTTTGTAAAAGGAGGAATTATGCAGTCTGTTTTACATGAATTAAAGTATAACCACAATCCTGAAATTGGCATTCAAATGGGGCGGTGGTTTGGTAAAAACCTTGCGGATGCGGGTTGGAAAAATGCTTTTGATGTCATCATTCCGGTGCCACTTCACCCCAAAAAATTAAAGAAAAGAGGCTATAATCAGGCATTGGCCCTTGCTCAAGGCTTGCATCAGGGGCTGGAAATTAATGTACTGGAAAATGCGCTCCATAGGGTTAGCAACACATCCTCTCAGACGCACAAGAAAAAACTTACTCGCATGTTAGAAATGCAGGGCATGTTCGAACTCAACGATAATGTAAAGCTCAATCAACTCAATATTTTATTGGTTGATGATGTTCTCACCACCGGCTCAACTTTGTTGGCTTGTGCAGAACAATTACAAAAGGGTGAGCCCAAAAGCATTAGCATAGCTGCACTCGCCGGGGCCTGATAGAAGGATTTTTTAGCGTCCGCCAAAAACTTTTCCAAGTAGACCGTTGGATTGATCGAGTTGCTGCGTACCAATAGAGATCATTGCATTTCTAAAACCGATGGTGTTAGTCGCTCTGTCCATATCTAAATATCTTCTAGTACCTGGTGCCATCCAATAGGCTATATCTTTCCAAGAACCGCCTTTATAAACTTTAGCTCTATCATTAATCAAAGAACGATACTCACCCATGGTATTTGAAGAAATACTATCTTTTTGGTTGAGTGTTGTCCAACCATAGTTTTCTTCACTGTCGTTGGTGCCGTCTTTACGTACTGGATTGAGGTCATCAAAATCACCAAAAGACAATGGACGATAAGTATCAAACACCCATTCGCTCACGTTACCAGCCATGTTGAAAAGATTAAAATCATTTGGCTCTCTAAGGCCAACAGCTTCAGGAATGACAGCGCCATCATTGTTTACATTTCCAGCAATACCGGCGTAATCCCCTCTTCCTCTTTTGAAGTTTGCCAATTGTGCTCCTCGTTTTTTGCCGTATGGGTTTCTCGTTCCTCTTCCATCCCAAGGATAAATGCGGCCATATTCTTCATTTTCGTCAAGGTAAACGGTACCAATAGTAGCTTTGGCTGCGTATTCCCATTCTGCTTCGTTCGGCAAACGGAAAGAGGGAAGGTAAATACCCCTTTCGATGAACTGTTTTCTGTTTTCTGTTTGGTTCATGAACTCTACGATTTCTTGCTGATAGTCGTCTAGTTCTCCGATTTGAATGATTTGACCTTCTGCACTTACCTCACCTATCGGAACCCCACCTAAAGCTAATTGATAGTCACCAGTTTGGTCGTCTTGAACAAAAAACTCATCAACAAATACTGGAGGTAATTCTTCATAATCCATTTGGAAAATAAGTTGCAAATTGACAAAATCGGTTCTCCATTTGCTGAAGTCTGCAATTTGTCTCCAAGAAACCCCTACAACAGGGTAGTTGTTAAATCCCGGATTGCTATAATAATTTTCGGTATAACCATCATTGAACGAAAAATCACTTGCCCAAACATTATCGTCCGGTAAGATATCCTCTAGGTCTTTTGAGTTCGATTTGCTATGTGTTTTCCCTTGAGGTGTTGGATCCCAAGAAGGCGGCGGATTATTTCCTGTTTGCAAATCAGGGTCGTTAGGATCAGGCACTTGAACACTCTTCGGAAGCCTTAATTTCTGTGGGTTGTACTGAAAGAAAACATACTCTTTCCACTGGCTATTTGTGATTTCGGTTTCATCCATAAAAAATGAATTCACAGTGACAGTTCTTTCAATATTATCTCTCGAACCATACAAATCTTGTTCAAAGGAGCCTAAAACGGTCCGCCCACCTTGAACGAAAACCATACCCGGAGGATTGGGCAGTTGCTGATCATCATAAGGTTGATAGCCGAAAATGTTTTTATTGGTTGCATATTCTGCTCCAGTGGTAGCACTAACTCCTCCTTTGTTTCCTGTACCTAACAAAGAACAAGAGCTGGCATATACCATGAGTGAGAGTAAAAGAATGCTATTATGGATTCTTTTTGAATTTTTCATAATCATTGAATCTATCGTCAAGGTGACTTTTGCGCCTGCTAATATATACTTATAACTACTTTTCTCATAAGTTTGGACCCAAATTCAAGCGTTTAACGCTTAAGACCTTTTACTTATTTCGAAAAGTAACAATAATCTTACTCAATAGGTGATGGTCCGACATGAAGGTTTTGTAAAGCTTTTGAGTTTCACTTAGAATTTAAAAGGGTGACTTAGAGGACTAATCCATTATATATACCGCTGAACCTTTTTTATTCTAAGCTAACCTGTAAAACAGTTTATTTAGATGAATGAATAAGTCAAAGTTATACTGGATACTACAATTTGGGGGGTGGACAGGCCTTTCTCTCACCAGCTTATTTGCCTTATTGATGTTTTTGCCCTTTATACCGGCCTTTGGTTCGAATGTAGTGGCCATTCTGTTTGGGGTAGGCATCAGCCACATCTATCGTTTATATGTTAAAAAGAAAAACTGGAAACAGTTAAAACTTACCCAATTGGTGCCTCGTGTTTTTGTTGCCAG
Source organism: Roseivirga sp. (assembly GCA_018402485.1). GTDB lineage: Bacteria > Bacteroidota > Bacteroidia > Cytophagales > Cyclobacteriaceae > Roseivirga. Next base: position 752,372 of record JAGYIY010000001.1, read on the forward strand.
CTTAATTCAGGGTATATTATTGGGTGTTGTAACACTTTTGGCTCTCATTGCAGCCATGGTGATTGTTTTTAAAAACAACCCTGATGCTATAAATGCCTTTGCTGGTATTCCCGAAATAGAAGGAATAAACGAAGAGATGAGGCAAAAATTGAGAGATGCTAGTTTGAGCAGTTTTAGTTTTCAAAAGTTTTTAGTTTTTATCCTAAGCTATGCCATTAGTAATGCCATCTACTTTTTGAGTTGGTCCTCACTTTATTTTGCATATCAGTATTTGCAGAAGACCAGAGAAATGGAGATTGAAAGGTGGAAGCTTTCTGCTACGGTGAAAGATGCAGAATTGAGTGCACTAAAGGCTCAGGTGAACCCACATTTTATTTTTAATAGTCTGAATAACATTCGATCTTTGGTAGTGGAAGATGCCGAAAAGGCCCGCGATAGCATTACTCACCTCTCCGACCTCCTGCGTTTTTCCATACAATTTGACCAATTTGAAAAGATTTCTTTGAAAAAAGAGTTAGAGGTGGTAGAAGATTATTTGCAATTGGAAGCCATTCAACTGGAGGAAAGACTCTCTTGTACCTATAACCTAGAGCCAGGTTCAGAAAATTGGGAAATTCCACCCATGATCATTCAAACCTTGGTGGAAAATGCAATAAAGCATAGCATCAATAATTTACCCGGAGGAGGAAAAATAATTATTGAAACCAAGACCCTACAAAGTATCGCGGTTATTTATGTAAAAAATTCAGGTCAGCTTAAACAGCAAAATGCACAAAAGAGAAAAGGCATAGGAATTGTCAATAGCAGGGAAAGGCTCCGTTTGTTGTATGGCAAAGAAGCTGAACTTCATTTGGAAAATATGAACGAAGACATGGTTTGTGCTACCGTAAAACTGCCGCTATAAATTTTTAAAATGATCTAACCATGAAAACTTTAATTGTTGACGACTCAAGATTAGCCCGAAATGAAATCAAGCGTTTGTTGAAGGAATTTGACAATGTGCAATTGGTAGGCGAGGCTTCAAGTGTGGATGATGCCATAGAAAAAATAGGGGAATTGAAGCCTGATTTGATTTTTCTAGACATTCAAATGCCTGGTAAAAGTGGCTTTGATTTATTGGAAGAACTAGAAAATGTTCCTGAAGTCATCTTTTCAACCGCCTATGATGAGCATGCGCTCAAGGCTTTTGAGTACAATGCCTTAGATTATTTGGTAAAACCCGTGCAAAAAGAAAGGTTAGCCGGAGCCATTTCTAAAGTTTTTGATCAACTCTCAAAGAAAAAAGCGGCTAAAAGTGAAGATGATGATAAGCTGACCATTCACGACCAAGTCTTTGTCAAAGACGGTGAAAAATGTTGGTTTGTGCAATTAGCAGATATCCGGCTCTTCGAAGTTGGGGGCAACTACACCACGGTTTATTTTGGCGACTCAAAACCCATGATTACCCGTACCTTGAACTACTTGGAATCAAGACTAGATGAAAAAACGTTTTTTAGGGCCAATCGTCAACAAATTATCAATCTCAAATGGATTGAGCGCATTGAACCATGGTTTAGCGGTAGTTTGCGCATCTACCTGAAGGGTGGTGAGGAGATTGATGTATCACGAAGACAAACCCTGAAGTTCAAAGAAATTATGAGCTTTTAGTAAAAAGAATGTTACGTTGAAAGCGGTCTTTTTTGAATGATGAATACAGACGACTTGAGTAAAACAGATAATGTTACTAGTCGACTAGCAAAAATATCGGATATTATTACTAGTCGACTAGCAAAAATATCCGATAATTTTACTAGTATTGTTTTTTATGTCTTGTGTTATGAAGCGGAAACTATTTGAAAAGTTGCTTAAACATCTCCCAAGAAAGGAATTTTGTATCCTCACCGGAGCACGGCAAACCGGAAAATCTACCCTACTTAAAGAATTACAGCAGCACTGCGATAGAGAAGGTCAGCCTACTGTTTTTATCAACTTAGAACAACAGAGTGTATTACAGGAGCTTGAGAAAGACCCATTGAACATAATTTCCTATTTACCGGCATCAGAAAGCAAGGCGGTAATATTTATGGATGAAATCCAATATTTATCTAACCCTTCAAATTTTCTCAAACTCCTACACGATGAGCAAAGTCACAAGTTGAAAATTGTCGCTAGTGGTAGCAGCGCATTTTATATAGACCATAAATTCACGGACTCCTTGGCCGGAAGAAAACGGATATTTCATTTAAGAACCTGTGATTTTGAGGAGTATTTAGGACTTCAGGGAAAGGCCGATTTATGGCAGGAAGTGGCATCTATCTTGAACAACAAAAACTATAAAAGTCTTAAGCTCAACGAACTAAAGAAAGAGTGGTATGACTATTTAATTTATGGCGGTTACCCTGCTGTGGTTACGGAATCCAGCAAGGCGGAGAGAAGAGAAATGCTTATAGAAATTAGGGATTCCTTTGTGAAAAGAGATGTTGCAGAATCGGGTGTACAAAATGAATTAGTTTTTTATCAACTGTTTAAAATTCTTGCTGAGCAAACAGGTCAATTGCTCAATGTAAACGAACTTAGCAATACGCTTAAAGTACGTCGTGAGACCATTCAGAATTACTTAGAGGTTTTGCAAAAGTGTTTTCATTTAACCTTGGTGAGGCCGTTTTCTACAAATATGCGCAAGGAATTGACAAAAATGCCAAAGCCTTATTTAATGGATACAGGAATGAGAAACTGTTTGCTCAACAACTTTCAATCCTTTTCCCAAAGGGTAGATAGAGGATCATTATGGGAGTTAGGTCTATTCAGAATGCTTGTGGATAAATATAATGAAGACGGAATTCATTTTTGGAGAACTTCTTCGGGCAAAGAAGTGGATTTTGTGATACCGGATGAAAATCCTCCTGTTGCGGTTGAGTGCAAATTTGATCTAAAGTCCGTTAGAATGAAAAAGTACGAATCTTTTCAAGTCGCTTACCCTAATTTCCGTTTTTCGGTGGCTCATTTAGAACCGTTTTCGGAAGAATTGTTCAGAGCAGTTTTGTGAAAAGGAGCTGGTCAGAACTTTTTATTTTAGGCCCCCATTTCTCTTAATAATCCAATGGCTTGATGTATGGTGTTGACATCATCAATTCTTAACAAAAGGCGAGTTTTGTATTCTTTCATTTTGCACATCTTAGGGTACTTTTGTACGAAGGCTAAAATTTTTGCAAAAGTTTCGGACTGAAAATAAGCCTCCTTATCGGAGGGCATAAAGTAGCATTTCATGCTTTCATTTTTCAACACTATCTTTTCAAAACCTAGCTGCTCGGCTTGCCAACGTAGCTTTACAGTCTCTATAAGATCTTCTACGGGTTCGGGTACAGGCCCAAAGCGATCTTTAATTTGTATGGTAAAAGCGGTTAGTTTTTCTTCCTCTTTGATATTATCCAAACGAGAATAAAGGTTAATTCTTTCAGAGATATTAGAAACATAGGTTTCGGGAATAAGAATCTCAAGGTCTGTTTCAATGGTGCAATCTTGTGCCACTATTTTGGCTGCTTCTTTTACCAAATCCTTTGTAAAGAGGTTTTTAAATTCGTTCTCTTTTAATTCTTGAACGGCCTCATCGAGTATTTTATGATACATATCGAAACCAAGGTCTGATATAAATCCGCTTTGCTCAGCACCCAATAAATTCCCCGCCCCTCGGATGTCGAGATCGCGCATGGCTACTTTAAACCCATCGCCTAAATCGGTAAATTCTTCCAAGGCACTTAGCCTTTTACGTGCTTCGGAGGTAAGGCCGATGGTTGGTGGGGTCAAAAGATAACAGAAGGCTTTTCTGTTTGAGCGTCCTACTCTTCCGCGCATTTGGTGTAAGTCAGAGAGGCCAAACATGTGGGCGTGGTTGATGATGATGGTGTTGGCATTCGGAATATCCAGACCGGATTCAATGATATTGGTGGATACCAAAACGTCGTACTCCCCTTCAATGAATTTAACCATTCTTTTTTCCAATAGCTGACCATCCATTTGACCGTGAGCGATTCCGATGCGCGCATCGGGAACGAGTTTCATGATGATGTTGCCCACCTGTTCAATATCGTTTATGCGGTTATGCACGAAGAAAACTTGTCCTCCTCTTTTTAACTCAAAGCTAACGGCATCTCTTAAAAGAATTTCATTGAAAGTATGAATTTCAGTGGTAACGGGTTGACGATTGGGAGGAGGTGTGGCAATCACGCTCAAGTCTCTGGCGCCCATGAGAGAAAAGTGGAGCGTACGTGGGATGGGCGTAGCAGTTAAGGTTAAAACGTCTACATTGACCCGCATTTCTTTTAGCTTATCCTTTACTTTTACTCCGAACTTTTGTTCCTCATCAATGACCAAAAGGCCTAAATCTTTGAAAACCACATCTTTATTGACAATACGGTGCGTTCCAATGAGTATTTCAGTTTGCCCCGTTTTTACCCGTTCTAAGGTTGCTTTGATTTGTTTGGTAGTTTTGAATCGATTGATGTACTCCACATTGACCGGCAGATTGGCTAAACGTTCCGAAAAGGTTCTGAAATGCTGCATGGCTAAAATGGTGGTAGGCACCAATACCGCTACTTGTTTTCCATTGGCAGCAGCTTTGAAGGCGGCACGAATGGCAACTTCTGTTTTTCCAAAACCAACATCACCACAAACCAAACGATCCATCGGATAGGCCTGCTCCATATCAGCTTTAACATGTTCAGTGGCTAAGGCCTGATCGGGGGTGTCTTCATAAATGAATGATGATTCCAATTCGGCTTGCATAAAACCGTCTTGGGCAAAAGCAAAACCATTGGCTTTTTTCCGCTTGGCGTACAATTCAATCAGGTCTTTGGCAATGTCTTTGACTTTGCCTTTGACTTTCTTCTTTTTGTTTTCCCACTCTTGTCCGCCAAGTTTACTGATGTTAGGCGGTGCGCCTTCTCTTCCGCTGTAGCGAGAAATTTTATGAAGGGCATGGACACTCACATACAGCATGTCATCGTCGCGATACACTAAGCGGATAGATTCTTGGGTTTTACCATTAACATCTACTTTTTCCAAACCCGTGAATCGACCAATACCATAATCAATGTGAGTAACATAATCTCCAGGCTGTAGTGAGCGTAGCTCTTTGAGGGTGAGGGCCTTTGATTTGCTATGCTTGGTTTGTGTTTTGTATTTGTGAAAACGATCAAAAAGCTGATGGTCTGTATAGCAAAGGATTTGACGGTCTTTGTCTACGAACCCTTGCCTCAAACCCATTTGCAGCGACTGAATTTTGATGCCAGGGTCTAATTCTAGAAATATGGTTTCTAAACGATTGAACTGTGCCATGGAGTCTGCGGCAATACACAGTGTGGTATTTTGCATTTGCCAACGACCTAAATCTTCCACAATCAAGTCAAAGTCTTTGTTGAAAGAGGCTTGTGTTTGTGTGTCAAACTTGGCCTCATGGTCTGGCTTAAGGTAATAACGGTGGCCAAATTCTACTTTTACAAATTTTGAAAGTTCTTTTTTGAAATCCTTTACCTGTTCGAAGAGGTGTTCTGGACTGGAAACCACTTGCGCGTCTGTAATGGAAAGTACTTCATCAAAATTGGCTGACGCTTTTTCATAATATTTTTCAATGACATCGAGCGTTTGCTGGTAGTCTTTGAGCCATACTTTTGTATTGTTTGGAATAAAACTTAAAAAAGACTGACGCGATTCTTCTAGCAGCTTGGTTTGCACATTGGGTATGATGTTAATTTCCTTGAGGTTTTCTTGGCTAAGCTGCGATACCGGGTCGAATGTTCTAATGCTTTCAATTTCGTTACCAAAAAGTTCTATGCGGTAAGGTAAATCATGTGCGTACGAGTATACATCTATGATTCCACCCCTCACCGAGAATTGACCCGCTTCGTAAACGAACTCCGAGGGTTCAAAGTCGTAGGTTTGTAACAATTCTCTTAAAAACGCCACATCCAAAGCATCTCCTACTTTAGCCGTAAAAGTATTTGAGGTTAAAGCCTTCTTTTGAATGACTTTTTCCGTCAATGCTTCTGGGTAGGTCACAATTAATTCACCACTGGAGGCTTTGTGGTTGATGCGGTTGAGGATTTCAGCCCGCATTAAAATGTTGGCATTTTCTGTTTCATCGAATTGATAAGGCCTCTTATAAGAGGTTGGAAAGAGCAGAACCTCTTTTTCGCCCAAAAGATTTTGTAGATCATTTTGAAAATAAGCAGCCTCTTCTTTGTCGTGCATTACGAAGAGGCAGGTTTGCTTATTGATTTGATAAGTGGCTACCGCCAAAACAGCATCTAAACTACCACTAAGCCCTGTTAATCGGGTAGTGAGGTCATCATTGGGTTTTATGTGTTCAGCCAGGGTTTGCACCCAAGGATCTTCTTTGTAAATCTTAATAAAATCTTTAATCTTCAAGACAGAGCGTATTTTGGCTTGCAAATGTAACGATTTATGAAGCACCGATTCACAGGTCGCATGCGGTAATCAATGATACCTTTTTGAGGAAATACAATTAATTTTCATATCCTATAACCCTATGGCTTCAAAAGAAGTTAGATTGAGAAATGAAAAAGGTGAAACAAAACGAAGGGCTTGGTAAAGAGGCCTTCAAAAGACTAGAGGAAATGCACCCCCATGAAGTCCTAATCTATGTTTCTATGATTGGAAGTGGAGTCATCTTTTTTTTCACCATCATCGCTTTTACACTCTCAAAACCTCCGGAAGCAGAATTTTTTAAATTCGAGTTACCAAAGTCTTTCATCATTAGCAGTTTAGTAATCCTAATTTCCAGTTATACAGTGAGTAAAATATTACCGGCCTACAGGGCGGATCAATTAGAAGGGGTAAAAAAATGGTTAGGACTTACACTGTTACTGGGCCTCGTCTTTGGTGTTTTGCAATTTACGGGCTGGAAAGAGTTACAAGCCAACAATATTTTGTTTCAGGGACAGCGTTCAGGGGCTTACTTGTACGTTATTTCTGGCTTGCATATCCTTCATTTATTGGGTGTGATGGTCTTTGTACTGTACTTATTGCTAGAAGCGCAAAAGACATCAAAAGATGTTGTTAAGCATTTGATTTATTCGACAAATCCTTATCAAAAAGTAAAGTTCAGTATTTTAGAGCGTACTTGGCACTTTATTGATGCTGCATGGATTTGTATCTTCTTCTATTTTGTCTTAACTTTTTAAGGCATTTTTCTTTTATTACTTAGCAAAAAATAAGCTACCTGGGTTAATGGAGGTACTTGTTCTTTTTTTTAAGCCTCATTGGCTTCCTTGATGATTAGAATGCTACGAATGAGTGTATTGAGGCGTTAATAGAAAAAATATCACCTCATTATGGCGCTGTTTGCGATGGTAACCAAAGCTCCATACCCCAAGAAAACGGGCCAGAGGTTTATCAGACACCTTGGTTTAGGATTAAAAAGGAGTAGGAAAACCTGTATGTTTTAGATGGCATTCAATTATTTCTCATCTTGCAATGCCAAAATTAACAGACTTGAAGCCAGCCAAAAAGCAAACCGTTTACTCACCCGAAGAGGAGTTGTTCAATGCCATTACGCATGCTTTCGGTATTATCGGTGGTTTGGTAGGCATGGTATATTTGTGGCTACAAAAAGGCTTGAGTTCAGCCGTATTCGGAAGCAGCTTTGTGTTTTTATTTTCAGTCATCATGCTTTATTCCGCATCTACTTTATATCATTCCGTTAAGGCAAAAAAGCAAAAGCTATTGCTGAAAAAAATAGATCATATCTCCATTTATCTCTTGATAGCTGGAACCTTTACACCCTTTACGTGGGGTGTGTTGGGGTGCGGACCCATTGGTCGTAATTTATCAATAGCCATTTGGGGTATTGCCCTTTTGGGTGTTGTGTTCAAAATATTTTTTACTGGTAAGTTTGAGATCATTTCGCTTCTCTCTTATATCGGCATGGGCTGGTTGGGCTTTTTTATGTTTGGTAGCATATCAGAAGTATTGGGTCAAGAAGTAGTCAATATCATGCTTTATGGGGGTGCAGCTTACACGGTAGGTGTAGTATTCTACGTAATGCGGAAAGTAAAATACCATCATGGCATTTGGCATTTGTTTGTCCTTTTAGGTACCGGTTTTCACGCCTTCGCCATTTTCAAATGCATCATCCGCTAATCGTGGTGAAGGTAGTTTTCCCACTTGGAAAGTACATTCTCAAAATCTCCTGGCAGCTCAGAATCAAACTGAATGAATTTTTTGGTTTTGGGGTGAATAAAGCCAAGTGATTTCGCATGCAAAGCTTGCCTTGGCAATAACTTGAAGGCATTATCCACGAAAGATTTGAACTTGGAAAAAGGTGTGCCTTTTAAAATGCGATCCCCTCCATAGGTGGCATCGTTAAACAACGGATGACCCAAGTAAGTCATATGTGCTCTAATTTGGTGTGTTCTGCCTGTTTCTAGGTTGCACTTTAGCAAAGAAACGTAGCGTAAATCTTTCAAAACCTTGTAGTGAGTGATTGCGCGTTTGCCACGGCTGCCATCAGGAACAGCTACGGTGATCCTGCGGTCTTTTTCACTTCTGCCTAAATGTACATCAATTGTTCCGGCTGCTTCTTTTGGTACATCCCAAACGAGGGCAAGGTAAGTGCGCTCAATGCTGTGGTCATGGAATTGTTTGGCCAAGCTGTTCATGGCCAGCTCTGTTTTGGCGATGACCAACAATCCTGAGGTGTCCTTGTCGATACGATGTACAAGCCCTGGCCGCCCTTCATTGTCTTTCATGGTAGGAAGGTGCTGAAAATGATGTGTCAGTGCATTCACCAGTGTTCCGTTCCAGTTGTTATAAGCCGGATGTACCACCATGCCTGCTGGTTTGTTCACCACCAACAAGTGTTCGTCTTCAAAAACAATGTTTAAAGGGATGTCTTCTGGAACTACATCTGTATCTCTTGGGGGTTCCGGTAAGGCAATGACAATTTCATCTTCAGGTTGTACTTTGTAATTGGCTTTGGTACTTACACCGTTTACGGTCACGTAACCATCTTTTATGCCGAGTTGTATTTTGTTCCGCGTGACATTCGGTAACCGATCCATCAAAAATTTATCGATGCGATAGGGTGCCTGCCCGGCATCGCAAACAATTCGGTGATGTTCATACAGGTCATCAGAGGCTTTGTCCATCATCAGACAAAATTAAGCATAAAAAGCATTCCAATTAGGGGTCTTTTGTGCAACTCTATCAGGTTCTGCGTAATATTGCTCTATGCACTGGCAGGAAACTCCGATTCAAACCCTACAAGATCCTTTGTTTGCACAAGCCGGGGTAGAAGTGTTGCTCAAGCGAGAAGAATTGAATCATCCGGAAGTTTCGGGCAACAAAGCATTGAAGCTCAAATACAACCTGATGTTGGCCAAAGAACAGGGGCATGATACCTTACTTACTTTTGGAGGGGCCTTTTCCAACCACATTCATGCAGTGGCGGCAGCAGGTAAGGCCTTTGGTTTCCATACCATAGGCATTATCCGGGGAGAAAAGCATGAACCACTCAACCACACCCTTTCTTTTGCAACATCTTGCGGGATGCATTTGCAGTACATTTCGCGTGAGGCTTATCGAAGAAAGACAGAGGAAACTTTCTTAGCGGATTTAAAAGCCCAATGGGGCAATTTCTACCTGATTCCGGAAGGAGGCACCAACGTGCCGGCGGTATTGGGCGTGCGAGAAATGGTACAGTCCATTCCTGCCGCTTACGATTATTATTGCGTACCCGTTGGAACGGGAGGAACCATGGCTGGTGTTGTTTTGGGGGCACCTCAGCGTGTAAAGGTGCTTGGCTTTTCCAGCCTAAAAGGATACTTTCTTACTGAAACGGTAAATAACTTGTTTAAACAACTAAACGCACAACCTACAACATCGTGGCAAGTGGTCAGTGACTATCATTTTGGAGGATATGCCAAGGTAAAGCCCGAATTATTGGCTTTTATCGAAACTTTTGAAGCGCGTCATGGCATTTTGCTCGATCCAGTGTACACGGCCAAAATGATGTATGGGCTGCATGATCTAATTCAGCAAGGGGTTTTTCCAAAAGGCACAAAGATACTGGCCATTCATACCGGAGGCTTACAAGGAAGAGCGGGGTTTGGGCTTTTCTAGCCGATGACTTCCAACTTCGAGTTTTGTCAACCTATTTGATGAGGGCACAAACAACCCAACTCCCCTAGCTATTCCTGATTTGCAATCTGTCAAACATATGCTAGCTAATGGGAAATCCAAGCTTGAGCGAATCGGGTATTGTAATGCGAATAGCCTTATGTGTTTTCGTGTATTTTTCCTTATTTTTAAAGAGGTTTATGGTTTCCACTTATAATTTGACCCGGCGGGTATTGCTGAATGCAACGTTTTAGATGTTTGACAACTTCGAGGTGTCAGACATCTTGAGGGTATCGTTTTTACTTGTCTGGTATTTCAACTGAAAAGTTCGAGATTCGGCGGTTGTGAGGGTGAGTTCAGAGTCGGACTGCCATAGGTATCTAAGAAAGAATTTTAGCATTTCATAAAGTGATAAAATCAGGTGATAATCCAGCACACATAAAGGAATCACCATTCCTAGAACACAACTCCTACATAATTCGTAAATTTGAATATGGACATACAAAGAACAGATAGCGAAATTCTTTTCAGGCTTCCTGCCAACATTGATACTTTGGGTCTTCAACGAATGATAGACTACTTAAAATATAAGGAAGCAACAGCCGAAAGCAAAGCTGATCAGGAAAAGATAGATCAACTCGCCAAAGAATCTAAAGCCAACTGGTGGAAGGAAAACAAGCATAGGTTTATTCAATGAGGGTGGTGGTTGATACCAACATTGTTTTCAGCGCTATCCTGAATTCAAACGGGCTTATTGGTGAACTCCTCTTCAATTCAGGCCAACAATTTGACTTTTATTCGTCTGAATTTATGATTCATGAGCTGACTAAATACAAGTCTAAACTCCAAGGGCTAACCAAAATATCTGCGGAAAGAATCGATATTTCAATTCAGCAGGTTTTAAAAAATATTGACCTAATCTCTTCTGAGGCAATTTCCCTAGTATATTGGAAGAGGGCGCATGAATTAGCCGCAGATGTTGATGAAGATGACACACCCTTTATTGCAACAGCAATAAGTCTAGAAGCATCAATTTGGACAGGTGACAAAAAATTGATTACAGGATTGAGAGCGAAAGGATTTCATGACATTTACGCAACAGACGAACTTTTTGAACTTCGAAAATAATGAAATGTCAATTGATTAGAAGGTTCTTAGTCATTAAATTTACAGTGAGTACTTCGTGGTGAGTTACCAAGCACTCTACACCAGTTATCACGTACATAAGGTCTGGCATCATTAAGAATGCAACATGATTCGTTTTTCTTGATTCCTTGTTTTTTACTCTTAATCTCTGTTAGCTTTCACCAAAATTTTCTTTGTTTCTAAAAAGGCATATGGTTTCTACTTACAATTTTATCCAGTGGATATTGCTGAATGCAACGTTTTAGATGTCAGACAACTCGAAGGTGTCAGATATCTAGCAGTGACAAATTGACGAAGACCCCTGCTTACGCCAAGCTCACGGAATAAACCCAAAACCCCAACCCCCATAGCAATTGACGAATTACGATTGACGATTTGGGGAATTTTACGGTAAGCAGTGAACGGTAAAAAGTGAGTGGAAATATTAACGGCTAATCCGAATCCGGCCTCCAACTTCTAATTTCTAGCTTCTGAACACCTAAACAACTCATCCTTTAACCGCATCAACCAATTACCTAAACCCTATTTACCCATCAACCCATCAACCCAACTCCCCCATTAAAGCCGAAAAAACATCTTTGAGCTTGGTAAATGCTTGCACTTTGATGGATTTGCCACTAAGGTCTAAACCTTTGCGACTGAATTTAGAGATGTAGATTTCTTCAAAGCCTAATTTTTCCGCTTCAGCAATGCGGCTATCAATGCGATTAACAGCACGAATCTCACCCCCTAGGCCTACTTCACCTGCAAACGCCACTTTTTCTGGGATGGAAATGTCGTGATAGGCGCTCACCAATGATGCACAAACGGCCAAATCGAGGGCCGGCTCATCAATGCGTATGCCTCCGGCCACATTGATAAATACATCTTGTGCGCCAAAACGGAGGCCACCCCTTTTTTCCAAAACCGCTAAGAGCATATTGAGTCGTTTGGCATCGAAGCCCGTTGTGCTGCGTTGGGGTGTGCCATAGGCGGCTGGGCTCACAAGCGATTGAATTTCAATCAGCAAAGGACGGTTGCCTTCAATGGTGGCTCCTATGGCAATGCCTGTGAGGTCGTCTGCCTTCTGTGAAATTAAAATTTCGGAAGGATTAGATACTTGGCGTAAGCCTGTGCCTTGCATTTCGTAAATGCCTAATTCTGAGGTACTGCCAAAGCGGTTTTTAATGGTTCGTAAAATGCGATAAGACAAGTGGCGATCACCCTCAAATTGGAGCACCGTATCTACCATATGCTCGAGCACTTTTGGTCCGGCAATGCTACCCTCTTTTGTAATGTGCCCGATAAGAAAAACGGGTGTTTGGGTTTCTTTGGCAAACTTCATCAGTTCACCCGTACATTCTCGCACTTGTGAAACGGAACCCGCTACACTTTCTATGCGCTGTGTGGATAAAGTCTGAATAGAATCTATAATTAGTAAATCAGGTTTTACATTTTCTATGTTTATGAACAAATTTTGGGTATTGGTTTCTGCTAAAATATAGCAGTTTTCAGATTGAATGCCTATGCGTTCAGCACGCATTCGAATTTGTTGTTGGCTTTCTTCCCCCGAAACATAAAGCACTTTTTTCTTTTTAGCTGCCAAAGCAAGCTGTAGCATCAATGTGGACTTTCCGATTCCCGGTTCACCGCCAATCAACACCAATGATCCGGCTACAATGCCGCCCCCTAATACCCTGTTTAACTCCTTGTCGTAGGTCACCATGCGTTCTTGATGAGTGGACACTACGGCATTGATATTAATGGGCTTTTGCATGATTGTGCGTTGGCCATCGCGCCAAGACCGCTCTTTTCCATCATTTTTTTGGATAACCTCTTCTGCATAGGTGTTCCATTCTCCACAGCCAGGACATTTGCCTATCCATTTGGCAGATTCAGCAGCGCAATTTTGACAGATATAAGTTGATTTTACTTTGGCCATAAGCAGATAAAGGTAAGCATGTTCAAGGAAAGAATTTTCTTAGGCTAATAACTCTGAAATATCAGAATTGCTCAGCTGTTTTACAAAACTTTCCTCAATGTGAATCAAGTCGGTAGCCAGCTTGAGTTTGTTTCTCTGCAGCTTTAATATTTTTTCTTCTACTGAGTTCCGAGTGATGAATTTATAGGTGAATACAGAGCGACTTTGGCCAATGCGATGGGCACGGTCTACCGCTTGCGCCTCTACTGCGGGATTCCACCAAGGATCTAACAAAAATACATAATCTGCTTCGGTAAGATTTAAACCTAAACCTCCGGCCTTTAAGGAGATAAGAAACACTTTTAAATCTGGGTTATTTTGAAAGCGCTCAACTTCACCCTGACGGTTTTGGGTGGAACCATCTAAATACGCATAAGGAATGTTCTGGTCTTCTAAATGACTTCTTACCAGAGACAAGTGTTTGACAAACTGGCTAAAAATTAAAACTTTGTGTCCTTCGCTTAGGGCCTCTTCTAACATGTAATGGATGTCTTCCATTTTACCTGAGTCACCCGTGTAGTCCGGGTCTACCATTTTGGGATGATTCGCAATTTGTCGGAGTTTACTCAGGCCTTGTAGCAGCAATAGATTGGATTTTTTAGCACCTTTTTTCCCAATTGTTCCCATAATTTCATTGCGGAAGCTGGATTTTACCTCTTCATAATATGCCTCTTGAGTCTCAGACATCTGGCTGTATTTGATATTTTCAAATTTTTCGGGCAGGTCTTTGGCCACTTGTGATTTTTGCCTTCTTAACACAAAGGGTTTGACGATGGCATTCAATCGTTTTGTTTTGTCGATGTCGCCTTTCTTTTCGATGGGCAATTGAAATTGGTTTTTAAAATATTTGGCATCACCCAAAAGTCCGGGATTAATAAAATGCATTTGAGACCAAAGGTCCATGGTGCTATTTTCTAAGGGTGTTCCTGTAAGAATGAGGCGGTGACGAGACTTTAATTGTCTAACGGACTTGGCTATTTGAGAACCCGGGTTTTTAATGGCCTGCGACTCATCCAAAACAATATAGTTGAAGTAAAAATCAGCAAGGATGTCGATATCAATCCGAGTGATGCCATAGGAAGTAATGATCAAATCGTATTGGGCAAAATGGCTGGGGTCTTTGTCTCGCTGAATGCCGGTGTAGACCAGCACTTTAAGTTCTGGAGCGAACTTTGACGCTTCTATTTGCCAATTGTAAATTAGGGAGGTTGGCATAATGAGCAAAGAAGGTTGCCCAGGGTTTTTTTCTTTTTGATGTTGGAGTAGGGCAAGGGTTTGCACCGTTTTACCAAGGCCCATGTCGTCTGCTAAACAACCACCAAAGTTGTAATCAGCTAAAAAGCGCATCCAGTCGTAGCCTGCTTTTTGATAAGGCCTCAATTCACCATCAAAACCTTTAGGCATAGGGTAGCTATCCATCCCATCAAAATTACGTAAGGCGCCTAATTTCCGGCCCATGGTCACTTTGGCCAATTGACCTTCGCCTAAATCTTGTACAAAAGCCAAATGGTGTTTGGGCAGTTTGATCTGGTTTCCGTCTTTATCTTTTTCGGCAAAATCAAAAAGCTCACCATAGTCTTTTACCCAAGCTTCAGGAATGATGGCCACCATACCATTGGGTAATTTGACCTCTCGCTCATTTTCTCGAATGATTTGGGATAACTCTTGAAAGGAAATTTCATAATCTCCGAATTTCACCAGTGCCTTGATATCGAACCAGTCAATAGCTTCGCGCACTTCAATCTCAAAAATATTTTCACCTAGAAAGTATGTTTTTTCACCATCTTTGGCCTGTTGAATGGTAAACCCCTCAGTTATTAACTCTTCCCTTACCTCATTCAACCAGTCGAATGCTGAGGCACGACTAAGCATTTTTCTACCGTTGTTAAACGCTAGACCTAAACGTTTGAGCAACTGCCAAGCTTCTACTTCTTTGCTAGCCTTTCTATTGATTTTATGAAAGATGTAGGAGCCGTCTTTTTCTTCTAAGGAAACAGTGGCCTGAGGGTCTTTTTCGTAGAAAAACAAATGATTTCCATATTGAAAATAGAGCTTGAATAAAATGTTCACCACCGCTTTATCAGATGCTTTATCAGACGCAATGAGTGACGCTTGCTCACTATACATTTCAGAAAATTGCAACACAGGTTGACAATTGGGGTACTCTGAACGAATCTCAAATCCTTTGGCATACACATTGAAAGATGCGACCAAAGGGGTGACAAATTTTTGATAGTACGAGGCTTCTATTTTGCGGGGGATGACAATAAATTTTTTACTAAGAAAAGGCTTAAGCTTTTTACCATCTACCTCTTTTTCGAAGTGTAAAAGTTTATCATTCACAATGAGCCACGCAGGTTCATTGCAAACTAGAAAAGAGCCATTATATTGCCATTCAAGCTTTTCTCCTTGGTGTTTTAGGGTAGGAAAATAATGCGTGTTGTCTTCATTTCTGCGGAAATGGAAAAGCACAGAGGCTTTTTCTTCTTGCCAATATAGTTGTTTCCAGGTAGGCTCCCCATCTCTGCCCATTTCAAAAATCATTTTTCCCTTCAGTAGGGCCAATACTTTTGCCCTTCGGTTCTCCAAATAGGTAGCTATTAATTGTTGTATGCCAGTATCTCCTTGTTTTTCATCGAATACCTTTAGAAAGAACTCTTCCGGTTTCATTTTCTTTTTGCTGAACTTCTTGACAATCGCTTTTTGCTGCATACTGTCCATCAACCGAATGAGCTCAAAATCATTATCATCCATTTGGCTGCCAAATTCTCGGGCATTATCCGAAGAGATGTTTTGATGTTGAAAAGTCAGACGTCCTTTTTCGTCTTTTTGCACCACAAAGGATTCGAACAAGTAGCCCAGGTAGGGATGTTCGTAAAGCGAGTAAATTAATTCGAACGGTTGTTCCGTAGAGACCTTCATTTGTTTTTTGACCGATTCGCAAATTAAATATTTTCATTTGAACCCAAAGCCAAAAAGTGAACGGTAATGTATTTTTAATGTAAAAGAATAATGAATGAGTTAGGGGCTGCTTCGGTTTTTAGTGTAATTCATTCCTTGCTTCTACCTGCGCGGCCAGTGCTGCCGGACGAAATGATGTGAGTACGGCAATGAGAAAAACACTGAGGGTTACACCCACCACATCTAGGGCAATGACCTTTACAGGGTAGGCTTGCACCACAGCATTGGGCATGCCCATGCCCACCAAACCAAAACGATCCTGTAAATGGCAAAACACCAAACCTAGCACTAAGCCCAGCCCAGCACCAAAGCCAGCGATTAAAAAGCCTTGTTTTAAAAATATGTGCCTGATGGTTCGTGCTGTTGCTCCCAAAGCGAGTAGGATTGCAATGTCCTTTTTCTTTTCAATGGCCAACATCGACAAGGAGAAAAAGATATTAAAAGAGGCAATGAGTGTGATAAATGTTAAGGCAATGTACACAAATAGCTTTTCGATTTTTACAGCGCGTAAAAGCTCACCATGTTGTTCATCACTATCTAAGAACACAAATTCATTTCCTAGGCGTTCTTGTAATTGGTGCTTAACATTGTTGAGATTTTGATTGTTGGCCACGTAAATTTCCAAGCTTGTCATTCTGTTTGTATAATCCAATACCTTTGCTGCTGCTTCGTAAGAGGTCATCAGGAGGCTTTCATCAATTTTAACATCTACACTGATGATGGCAGAAGGAGATACGTTCACTCTTCGGATGGCATTTGGGTTCGGCAAAGCCCCTGGGCGAATATTTTTGGGGTAAATCAGTTCAATTTCATCTAATCCATCATTTAAGCGTACCCCTAGGGCATAAGCGACTCCCGCACCTAGAATGGCATAATTTTTATCATTTTCTTGCAGCTGAAGCTCTCCTCGCATCAGAAAAGTATCCAGCTTTTGGGTGTTAAGAAAGCTTTTTTCAACACCCTTCAATCGCACCACTACCTGTTCTTGGTTATAGCGAGCCAGGGCATTGTCTTCTATTACTTTAGAAACACCAGTTATGCCCTCAATCTTTCGAATTTCATCTAGCGCTTCCATTGAGAGCGAAAATGATTTTCCGGTTGTGGGGGTCACCTTCAATTCCGGGTCGTAGGTATTGTAAACGGAGCGCAGTACATCTTCTAAACCATTGAATACAGAGAGTACAATGATCAAAGCCATAGTCCCTACGGCAACACCTAGCATGGCCACCCAAGAAAGGACTTGAATGAAGTTTTTCTTTTTTTGGGAGGTAATGTAACGTCTCGCTATGAAACCTGAAACATTCACTCCTCTTCTGATTCAGGGATTTTTAGCCCCCCTAGTAACTGATCCATTTGGGATGCTTTTTCGGCAGTATCGTCTGCAAAAAAAGCCAATTCAGGTACAATTCGTACTTGCTTACCTATTTTTCTACCCAAGGCCCCGCGTACTTTCCTTTTTTCTTTTTGTATGTGGTCTAGTGTGTTCTCTGCTGCTTTGATAGGAAAAACACTTAAATAAACTCTGGCTAACCCAAGATCTGGACTCATGCTCACCTCAGTAATGGTAACTAGGGTTCCTGCAAATGGCGAAGAAAACTGATGTTGAAAGATGTGACTTAGCTCCTCTTTGATTAGTTTGGAAAATTTTTGTTGGCGGGTAGAACTCATGTTGCAAATATCTGAATTTTAAATGTGTTTTCCTCCCTATGCTTTTTTTAGCTTATTTGCATAACAAGCAAAAAGATGTTACGAAATTATTTCAATCAAAACGATCCTTTTAAAGCGATGGGCCTTGTGCTTTTGCTGTTGTTCTCGCGTAGCTTGCTAGGATTTGTGGTGTGGGATGAAGTGTTTGGACAGGGTGTTTGGATCGAGCAAATGCAGAATGCTCCTCAAAATATAACGGAATGGTATCAGGGCCATTCTGGGCCTGTATATCAATTGCTTTGGCTAGCTTTTCCAAAACTTTTGTTGAACCCAGTCGTCAATGTTATTCTGTCTTCATTGCTCCTGCTTTTTTTAGCCCTTCGGTTGAATGCCTTTTTGATCAAATGGGCTGCTTTTGAGCACAGCTCTTATTTACCGGCAGCTCTTATGATTATTTTTAGCATATCCTTGCCAGAACTTTATGTAGTGAGTGCACCGCTTGTAGGAGCTATTTTTTTGCTTTTAGCACTGCAATTGGTTTTTAGTCATTTAAGACAAAATGTACCCGATGAGAATATTTTAAGCACTGGATTTCTGACGGGCCTGGCTGGAATGATTTTCTTGCCCTATTTATGGTTTCTGCTTGTTTTACTTATTGCTTATGCGCTCTTTTCTTCTACGGGCAGTCGTAGGTATCTGTTGATGCTTTGGGGTATGTGCATGCCTTGGTTGGTGCTAGGCTTATTTTTTGGTTATAGAGGCGAGATGAGCATATTTTGGGAAGGAATTGCTGTGGGCATGTTGCGCTTTGAGCTTCATCCATCTGAACTATTGAAGATTACAGTGGCTCTCGGGTTTCCATTTTTAATGGCATTGTATGCCGCTTTCCAAAGCCTTTCAGGAATGGGAATGAATAATTTTCAAATGACTATTCGAGCGGTTTTTCTTTGGATTGGGCTTTTTGCTTTGGTACTGACTTTTTGGTTTTCCGGCAATGTATTGGGTAGTGTTTTTATGTTGACTCTCCCCATGAGCTATTTTGTAAATCAGGCATTGCAAAAGTCACGAAAAAAAAGATATGCAGATGGCCTGTTTTATCTTTTGCTGATGGCTAGTTTTTTAGCGCTCATTTTCGCCCATCGCCTTACTTGATGATTTTATCTACCCTACGTTGATGTCTTCCACCCTCAAAAGGAGTATTTAAAAAGGTTTTTACAAATTTTTTCGCTTCTTCTAAGGAGATAAACCTGGCAGGAAGACAAAGTACATTGGCATTGTTGTGTGCTCGTGCTAAAGCAGACAGTTCGTTGTTCCAAACCAATGCTGCACGAATGTTGTTGTATTTGTTGGCGGTCATGCATACGCCATTTCCACTACCACATATGGCAATACCAAAGTCAATCTCGCCTTTCGCTACAGCTTGAGCTAAGGGGTGTACATAATCGGGATAGTCTACAGAGTCTTCTGAGTTGGGACCGAAATCAACCACTTTGTACCCGCCTTCTAGGCAGAAGTTTTTGATGGCTTCTTTGTAACTGAAACCTGCATGATCACCACCAATACCTATATTTTTCATAAGTCGTAAAGTTCTTTTTCAAATGTATGATTTACCCTTCTCGAGATGATGATACTCACCTCATAAAGCAACAAAATTGGCGCTGCAATAAGCAATTGACTAATGACATCTGGTGGGGTAATAATGGCTGAAATTAAGAGAATTACAACGACGGAATGTCTTCTGTAATCCTTCATCACCTTAGGAGTGAGTATTCCTGCTTTCGACAACATGTAGGAAACCATCGGTAGTTGAAACATAAGTCCGCATGCCAAAGCCAGGGTGCCTACAAGCCCCAGAATGGAATTGATGTCAATTTCATTGCTAATTCGACTACTCAAGGAGTAATTGCCTAGAAAGTTAAGGCTTAGGGGGGTAATGATGTAGTAACCAAAAAGAACGCCGGCCAAGAACAAGAAAGAAACAGTAAACACGACGCCTGCTGAAGCTTTTTTTTCATTCTTCTTTAACCCAGGGCTTACAAAACGCCAGATTTCCCAAAAAACATAAGGGAAGGCCACAATAAGACCGATAATGAGGGAAGATTTGATATGCATTGTAAACTGTCCTGTAATCTGACGATTTTGAATTTTAATCGGCAGCTCGCCTAAGCAAAGGTTGCTAACGTTGATCAGTTCTCCTAGTTTACACAATTGCACATTGGTCCAAAAGTCTGTTTGTGTGGGGCCAAAAATCAAAACGTCCCACACAAAGGATTTGGCAAGAAATGCGAGGATGGTAAAAATAACAATGGCAAAGACCGAGCGAATTAAGTGCCACCTTAATTCTTCCAGATGATCTAGAAATCCCATTTCTAATTCATCACCATCATCTTGAACTTGATCGAGTGCCAATTGCTAAAACTTAAATAACGGGTAAGTACTCATCCACTCTTTTACTTCTTTGTTCACCTGGGCAAGTACCCGATCATCTTCAGCTTGTGTTAACGTACGGTCGATCAAATCAACAATTTTTAACATGTCTTTTTCCACAAGCCCTCGTGTAGTAACGGCGGCAGTACCTACCCGCATCCCTGAAGTTACAAACGGTGACCTTTGGTCGAAAGGCACCATGTTTTTGTTAATGGTAATGTGGGCCTTCCCTAAGGCCTGTTCAGCCAATTTTCCGGTAATCCCTTTGGCAGTTAGGTCAATTAACATAAGGTGATTGTCGGTGCCACCCGAAATGATGTGGTAACCTTTCTCCACAAAAGCATTTGCCATAACGGTTGCATTTTTTTTCACTTGAATGATGTACTCCATGTATTCATCGGTGAGTGCTTCCCCAAAGGCTACAGCTTTAGCCGCTATCACATGTTCTAACGGCCCCCCTTGTGTTCCTGGGAATACACCACCGTCTAGGAGTTGTGACATCATTTTCACTTCACCTTTCAGGGTTTTATGACCAAAAGGGTTTTCAAAATCTTCACCCATCATAATAAGCCCCCCACGAGGTCCTCTTAAAGTCTTGTGAGTGGTAGTGGTTACAATGTGGCAATGTTCGATAGGGTCGTTGAGAAGGCCTCTGGCAATGAGCCCTGAGGGATGTGAAATGTCTGCCAGCAGGAGTGCCCCTATTTCGTCGGCTATTTCACGCAGGCGGGCATAATCCCAATCACGACTATAAGCCGATGCTCCGCAAATGATCATTTGTGGTTTTTCTTTAAGGGCGGTCTGGGCCACTTTTTCCCAGTCAATTAGTCCTGTTTCTTTTTCTACTCCATAGAAAAAAGGTTGATATAGCTTTCCAGAAAAGTTAACCGGAGAACCATGGGTTAAATGACCCCCATGAGAAAGGTCGAACCCTAAAATTTTGTCTCCTGTGTTGAGACAGGCGAGCATTACGGCTGCATTCGCTTGCGCTCCAGAATGCGGTTGTACATTAGCCCATGCAGCACCAAACAATTTTTTTACCCTGTCAATGGCTAAAGTTTCTATTTCGTCAACTATTTCACAGCCTCCATAGTACCTTTTACCGGGCAACCCTTCTGCATATTTGTTGGTCAGCACAGAGCCCGTTGCTTGCATTACCTGTTCAGAGGCAAAGTTTTCTGATGCAATCAATTCTAAGCCTTCTATTTGGCGTTTTTTTTCTTGAGCAATAAGATCGAATACTATTTTGTCTTGAGCCATTGACGTTTTTTTCTCAAAAATAACTTATGCACATGGAATTAACAATGCATCTGAAATAAGAAAGTCATTCCTCTTACTTAGGCTTCTGCCTTTTGCGTATTGCGTAAGAGCAGGGTGAGTGATTGAAGGGTGCTAAAGAACCATTTCAGTACGATGACCCCATTTTTTTCGCTACAAAATGAGCCCCCATAAAAAGAGAGTTAATCCTATGAAATGCTGTTTTAAGGTGCAAGCTTTTTGGAGCCCTAATGGGTGGGTTTTTATTGCAACAAGGGTTGAGAGAACAGAAGAGGTGATTAGACCGTTACGGTAAGGTGAAGATACAAATAACAACCACGGTAGAGCAACCGGCATATCAAGTGATGGCCGGCTTTAATGAGGAGCTATTTTTAAAATTAAATCCACCATTCCCACCAGTGCGTTTGCTGCAGTTTGATGGATGTAAAAAGGGGGACAAGGTTAGCTTAGAATTAAATTTTATTTTTTTCAAGCAACGTTGGGTCAGTGAAATCACAGCAGACGAACAGGGCTCAGACTATTTTGTATTTGTAGATGAAGGGCGTCAGCTCCCTTTTATGTTTACCTCTTGGAGGCATGAACATAGGATTGAGCAGCGCCCAAACGGGTCGGTAATAATTGACCGAATTACATATGAAAGTGGAACCAAATTATTCAGTCTTCTTTTATATCCAATATTAATTCTACAATTTATGTATCGAAAGCCCATCTATAAAAAAATGTTTAGACGGGGGCATTAAATGGAAAAGGTGTAAATGAGATATATTGTCGGCTTCTACCTCTTGTTGATATCGATGGCTTTGCAAGCGCAAAGTCCTTTGGGCTTTCAATTACCGGATGGAACCAAGTACTATGAAATGCCATTTCTTCGAGAGAGTAACCTCATTATTATTCCTGTTAGAATCAATGGAAAGGGTCCTTTTAATTTCATATTAGATACAGGTTCTGAGTCAGGTATAATCTTTGACCAAGCCATCTTGGATAGTGTACAGGTGGAATTATCGCAAACAGTGCCCATATTTGCGATGGATGGCATACAAACGGCTGAAGTTTTGATAGCGCGAAACATTCCTGTATCTATCGATTCTTTAGGAAGCTCTTTAAGGTCTATGTTAGTTTTAAAGGATAATGCGCTTGACATTCGAAGTATTTTGGGGGTAGATGCCCATGGCGTGTTGGGAACAGATTTTTTTACGCGTTTTGTGGTGGAGGTAGATTACCAGAATAAAATACTCAAATTACATGAGCACGATACTTTTATTCCCGGAAGGAAGTATAAAAAATATAATTTGGCATTAGTTGATGGCAGGCCATATATGTCCGTTAAATTGAAACAATTCAAAAATACCAAGCAGTGGGTGAATCTGTTAATTGATACCGGAGCTAGCAGTGCCCTATTTTTAGACCATGAGAATTATGATTTTTTAGAACTCCCCGATGAAACCATTGATTATACACTTGGAAGCAGTCTTATTGGCTTACTAAAAGGTAAAGTGGGCAGAGTAGACAAGCTTACATTCAAAGGCAGGTTTAAGCTGAAAAATATTTTAACCTCCTTTCCCGAAGACTGGAAGATTACGGCTCAGCAAAGAGATAAAAGTGTTACTATCAATCGTCATGGAACAATTGGGGCCGACATTTTAGCCAAGTTTGATGTTATTTTCGATTATTTGAATGCTTCAATTTACTTACGGAAAACGAAGGAGTTTAGAAAGCCCTTTAGGTTCAACCGTGCTGGATTCACATTCATTGCAGTTGGCGAGGAGTTAGATAGATATGTGATTTCAGAAATTATTGAAGGTTCTCCTGCCCAAGAAAATGAAATAAAAGTAGGGGATGAAATCATGGCGGTGAATGGAAAGCTTGTGGTTGCTTACTCTTTTTCCGAGCTCCAATCCATTTTGCGTGGTGAGGAGGGGCGAGACCTGGATGTAATCATACAACGCGACGGGAAACTGTATAGGAAAACCTTCCAACTTAAAAAACTGATATAAAACAAGCCCGTTGCAGCCTCAACCACAACGGGCTTGTTCTTAAAAGGGAGTGATAATCTTTAAAAGATATTATAAGTAAAACCTAAGCTCACGGTTCTACGTGGCCTCAACAATGTAAAAAGCTGACTTTCTGCACCAAAAGACTCGAAACGTGATTCTCTTTCATCGTCAAGTAAATTATCAACTTTTAAACTAAATGCATATTGCTGTTCGGCACCAAACGACTTATTGATATTTAACATGAGGTTGTTGAATGGCATGGTATAAATGTTTGGTCGATCGGCAATACCCACAAACTCCAATGTTTTGCCTTGTACATTATAAAATACGCTTAAAGAGAGTGAGTTGTCAGGTTTCTGATACGTCAAACCAGCATTGATAATGTAAGGAGCTTGTCCGGCCATTTCTCTTTCTGCATCAATGGTTTCTCCTGGTCTGGCATTGTCTTGAAAAGATTTAAGTTCGGTATTACTTCTCAGAATTTTCGAATCTACAATAGTTGTATTTCCCACAAATGTAAAATTGTTAAATACAGTACCTAAAAAATCAAGATTTTTACGTAGTTCGAATTCGAAACCCAAAACTTCACCATCACCTACGTTTCGAGGTTGAAAGTTATTGGCAATTTGTACGTACTGAACCATTTCGATGGGATTATCAAAGGTCTTGTAAAAGGCGCTTACAGAAATAGATTGTGCTCCTGATAAGAATTTTTCAAAGCGGAGGTCGAAGTTATCAATACGTGTTGATTGTAAGTTACCATCCCATACTTGCTCTCCAGTAACTACATTCACATCAGGAAAGAATCCTCCAATAAAAGTTCTACCGGTCAAAGGATCAAAGATATTGGCGAAAGAAGCTTCCTTCAATGATGGTCGTGCGATGGTTCGCGCATATGACAACCTTAAATTTGTATTTTCCTCTACAGCATAAATAAAATTCATTGCAGGAAAGAAATCAGTGTCGCTTAAAACCTCTTCGTTTTGAAGAACAAAAGTGCCCGTCTGATCTTCTCCGGTATAGTTCTGGACATAGTTTTCGAACCTTACACCAAAGGTGGATTTCAATCTGTCTGTTAGGGCCAAATCAGTAGATACGTAACCCGCATAGGCATTTACGTTAGCGTCATATAAGTTGGTATTTCTGGGGATGAAAAGTGCATCAAATGTAACTCCATTTCTATTTTCAGGAGTCCATATATTTTCAGGCTGTAAGATATCATCTGGGTTTCCGGTGAGAACAGTACTATTGGTACGAAACTGAAAGTTTCGGATAGAAAAAGCCCTGTCTTTATAATCATAAGCCCCACCAAATTTAATTTTTGATTCTCGTCCATTAAATGAAAGTTTCTTCGTCATATCTACCTTTGAAGAAAGATTATCTTCTTCTAAATTTCTCCAAATCCTTTCGGGTAAGCCGGACTCAGTACCAATGGTAAATTCATCGCCTCCGGAGTCGGTACGCATACGAGTGAAACGAATGTCTGGATCTTCTATGCTGGATCGCGTAGGCGAAACTCTCCAGTTAAGTTCCCATCCACCTTCATTAAAGAAATGATCTCCCGAAAGTAGAATATTTGTAAGCTCTCTTTGATTATATTCTAAATTGTGTTGAAATCCTTGGAACACAGCTCCTTGATCACTTCCCAAATAATCGAAGATACCCGCCTTTGATTCTCCATTTTGTAGTTTGAGTAAATTAAATCGGTATTTAGCATTTTCTCCTTTGAGAGCTAAACCTAGCAAGCCACCCAAAAGTACATTGTTGGTTCCAAAATCGCCTGATTGGTCTTCACGCAAATTCATCTCAAATACATTGAGCTGATTGTCTTTTGCCCATCTGTTAAATTGGGCGCCTTCATAATACTGGGTTGTGTTTTTGTAATTGAGAGATGCGTTATAGCCAAAAGTGAGGTTGCCAATTTTAAACTGGTCTGCTCTGGCTAGTCCAAAGTCCATATCCATTCCGCTGCGCTGGCGCATGGCAGCAAGGTTTGTGTTAAAACTTCTTAAAATACCCGTGTAATCAGCTGCCTTATCAGGGTTTCCAAGAGCTTCAGCCAAAAACGGTAAATCGTTACGATCTCCAGTCGGAATCTCACGGGAGCCATCGTCAAAGCCTAAAAAGTCTGTTCCACCGCCTTCATAATCAAGGTATTCGCTATTGAAGTGCATACTAGGGTTATAGCCAAGCCCCCCGGAAATAGAAAATATTTTTTCATCTGGAAAGTCTTTGGTTTGTAGATCGACAATACCACCAGTAAAATCAGCAGCTAAGTCTGGTGTAAATGTCTTAACAATAATGATGTTATCTAATACATTGGTAGGAAACAAGTCCATTTGAACAGTGTTTCTGTCAGGGTCTAATCCGGGAATAGTCATTCCATTGAGAATAGACTTGGTATAGCGGTCACCCAAGCCACGGACAAAAATATATTTGCCATCTTGAACAGAAACACCTGGAACTCTTTGAGAAGCTGCGGCAGCATCACCATCACCTATTTTTTTGAAGCTTGAGGCAGATATACCATCAAATAGGTTGATGGATTTTTTTCTGGCATTCTGCAAAGCAGCATCGGTATTTCTTACCATTTCTGCGGTTACTACAACCTCACCTAATTCAGATGAAGCTTCTTGCATGATCAGGTTATCTAATAATACTACTTTTCCCGGCGCAACATTAACATCGCTAACAACAATGCTTTGGAAAGAGACAAAAGTAGCTTTTACTGTATAGGTTCCCGGTTCTACCGAAATTTCAAACTTACCATCGAAGTCAGAGATAGCACCATTGGAAGTGCCTTCAATCAAGACAGTCACTCCGTACATGGGCTCTCCAGTATCTCCTTCGTAAACGGTGCCACGAATAGTCCCTTTTTGAGCAGTCAGTTGCACGGCAATAAGGGTGAAGAGTGTAGTAAAAAATAGATTCCTGAGTTTCATATTTATCGAGTTGAGAGTTAAATAACAAAAGGGCACCCTAATAGGTACCCTTTTGTATAAATATGGATCTTAATTAAAAGTCATCAAGTTCTCCTGCAACATCAGCCCAAGTCCAGTTACTGAAGTCAGAAATTGTAGCACCTACAGTTGGTGTTGTTACAATCGCTATAGAAGAAGGTAAAGGCTTTACAGTAAAGGCGTCTTGTCCTGAAGTATCTTTGAAAATATCTGCAATGGTTCTGTTACCGGCAGACAAGTGAGAAACATTGAATTCAAGATTCTCAATTTTTGTATCTCCGTTGATGTAATTGGTAGATGAACCCGTGTCGTCTAATTCAAAGTCAGAGTTTTCTTTAAAGTTAAAGAAATAGATGTTAGACATATTGACAGTTAAATTGTCTCTAAAGTCAGCATACTCACCACCTGAAGCACTAAGGCTACCTTTGATACTACCATTGGTAATGGTATAAGTTCCTGAAGCAGAGCCTTCTGGACCATCTAGTTCAAAAGCATGATCTGAATCAGGGCCAAGAATTCCAACAATATTATTGATCGTTCCTGTCCAAGCTTGATCAAAATCAAAAGAATCATCACCTGAATTCCAAATTAGAACGTTTTCTACATTCACTGATCCGCCAAAGATTTCGATACCATCATCAACGTTACCAATAACTTCAACGTTTTCAACAACAGTTCCTGTACCTACACCACCAAGTGTCAAACCATTGATCTCGTTTCCTTCACCAATGTTGGTTCCACCATGACGAATAGAGATATATTTGATGATTCCTGAATTATCAGCAGCATCTGAACCACCATACAAACCTCGAGTGTCAGATGGAGGAATACCTTCAATTTGAACGGCATCAGCATCAGCAGAAATAGGAGCTCTACCCAAAACGATTACACCACCCCAAAGACCGCTATCTGTTGGCAACAAATTAGGGCTTGCAATTTGACCCGGCTCAATCTCATCAGCAATAGATGTGAAGATGATTGGAGAGTCAGCAGTACCTTGAGCATCAAGTTTTGCACCTCTCGCAACAACAAGAACAGTAGCATTAGCACCTGATCCTACTTGACCTTTTACTACAACACCTGGCTCGATGGTCAAAGTAGCACCATCGTTTACGTAGATTCTATCTGCTAGAATGTAAGTTTTACCCGTTTCCCAAGTTACATCAGAAGAGATTGACTCAGTTATAGTAATGACATTCACTTCAGGAAGAACAGTCATAACAGCGGTTTCATTTCCTGAGTTACCGGCAGCGTCAGTGATTCTTAAAGTAACAGAACCTGCACCTGCAGTTGTTCCGGCAGTAAACTCTACCTCGAAGTCACCGCTGGTTGCATCAGCAGCAGGTTGAGAAGCAATGGTTGCAGAACCGTTCACGGCAGTTACACTAGCCGAAGCAAAACCTGCTTGGATAGAAGAACTGAAAGTAACAGTGACAGCAGTACCCACTTGAACTTCAGTGGCACTAGATGGACCAGTTACACTTGGTGCAGCTAGTTGCGGATCGTCATCGTCACCACAAGAAGACACCGTAAAGATGACTGCTGTGATCAACAAGAGATTAAAAATTTGTTTTAGAGAATTTTTCATGTTTTTGATTAGTTTAAATTTTCTCAAAACAACATGAATTATCTCACAAAGCGTTTACCCCTCTGTTAAGAATAGTTGTCATTCTGTTTAACATTAGGTTATCTAGATTAACGGAATGTTACCTCAAAAGAATTAATGGTTGATTGGGATCTTCTGGAGTAGTTTTTCAATAATTTGCTCAGTGGAAATACCATCTGCTTCCGCTTCGTAATTAAGAATTATGCGATGATTTAAAACATCTTTTGCAATCTCTTTGATGTCTTCAGGTAAAACATAATCGCGCTGATTAAAGAAAGCAATGGCCTTGGCAGCCAAATTAAGGTTGATACTCGCCCTAGGAGATGCACCAAATTGCATATAATAGGCTTCATCATTTAAGCCATACGCTTTGGGGTCTCTGGTGGCAAAAACCAATTCGATAATGTATTTTTCTAAAGATTCGGAAATGGTCACCTGATTGACTTCGTCTCGAATGGCAAAAATATCTTCTTTGGTTAGTAAGGTTTGCAACTCAGGATTGAATTTCATGTTGGCCATGCGCCTCATCACTTCCAGCTCTTCGTTTTTGCTTGGGTAATCAACCTTCACCTTCAGCATAAATCGATCTATTTGTGCTTCTGGTAAACTGTAGGTTCCTTCCTGATCTACCGGGTTTTGTGTAGCAAGTACTAAAAACGGACGGTCTAACTTGTAACTTGTTTCTCCGATGGTAACCGTTTTTTCTTGCATGGCCTCCAATAAAGCCGATTGCACTTTGGCTGGTGCGCGATTGACTTCATCAGCTAAAATGACATTGGCAAAAATGGGGCCCTTCTTTACTTCAAATTCGGCTTTCTTCTGATTGTAGATCATGGTGCCAATCAAATCGGCGGGCAATAAATCGGGGGTAAACTGAATGCGTTGGAAATCGAGTTGCAATACATTGGCAAGGGTATTCACAGTGAGTGTTTTCGCAATACCAGGAACCCCCTCAAGCAACACATGGCCGTTGGTAAATAAACCTACCATCAAGCGATTGACCATGTAATCCTGGCCAACTACGATTTGCCCAACCTCTTTCGCTACCTGGCTGATTTTCTCCTGATGCCTTTTCTTGAGTTCGTTAGATACTGCCTCTTCCATGTTCTTGGTCTTAATTTTGTGCGCTAAGATATGCATTTAACTGAATCCACGGCAATCAACTTACACGAGGTTTTTCTGCATTCTTTTCGATGTTACCTCTTCCATGCAAATATGCAATAAATCAAAATACCCTATACAAGTGCATAAAACTATTAACAAGAATTAACGCAAAATCACTTTCAACGGTCAATCTGTTTCATTTTTGTTGGGAGCATGTTGGCTTGCCTTGCTCCGGTGGTAGGGTTGCTTTTTAAGGAAGGTCCACGGTTATTCGCCCTCCTTTTTTGCATCATCTAAAATCGATTCGTATGTTTACCCAATGGGGGCATTTCTGAATAGTTTGATCAGACAGCTTGGCCGCGACTCGGGCCGAGTGATTACCAATAAGGTATTTGGGGATGCCCATGCTGCACCTGTAAGGGTAATTCGTGGAGCTCAGACACCGCCTAGGGTGCAACCCAGTATTTCTGCTCAAAAACGTCAAAGAATTGCCAACAAATTTGATAATGCTCTAAATTTTGAGAGAGATGATAAGCCAGAGACTTTAGTTAAGCACTTGCTTATGGTGAGTCTTTTACTTGAGGAAGAAGTAGAATCCTTTTTGAACGATGATTATTTTTCGCCTGAGGAGGCTGAAATCGCTTTTCAAATGATTCATCGCTTTACAAAGAAAGCGGAAAGTGTAGCCAAACAGCTCTCTTTCGAGGAAGAACAAAACGCACAATGGCTTGATAAGCTGGAACAAGTGGTGGTAAGGGCCAAGCAAGATTTCGATAAACTGCTCGACCGTGCAGCAGATTCTTGTGAGCGTATGATTCCCGTTTTAGAGCAAAAGGCAGCAGTAGAAGGTAAATTCAATTTCTTTAAATGGGTGCTTTACAATACTTTCTACATGAGAGGTTATGCTAAAACAGGACAGTTAAAAACAGTAAATACAGTGTTGGCCAACCTTCTCTTACCCGGCACCCAAGTGCTTATGTTTGCCATTGGCCTTTTGAGTAGCCCATTCGAATACATGAAATATAGAAAAATAAGGAAGACCCATCACCAGCAAATAGTAATAGAAAAAAAGCGTGCTGTAGAGTTACGAGCTATTGCTGGTGAAATAGCCATTGAATAATCCTCTTTGGATGAAATTTGTTTTCAGGCAAAATCAGTTGATAGTATCCAGTTCATTTAAAATTTTAGTTCTCATTTCTTCAACATCTATCTCTTTTAATTTTAGCTCAAGAAAAGTGTAAATATCTTTCTGTCCAGCTTTCATACCTTCGATGGAAAAAATTTCATAAAATGTTAACGTCTCTAGAGATGAGTTAATCAACGATGCTGAAATATTGATGAAAGATAGATAGCTTAAAGAGTATATTGCAAATATTAAGATTCTATTGAAAAACTTTTTCATTTGATGATTGACCTTCCTTTCACAAACTTTTGTTTCCAGTATCTTCCAACGTCATCTATAGATATTCTTCTTCCTGATCTCGGAGCATGAATAAACATGTCGTCTCCTGCATAAATACCAACATGTTGAATTGCATATCCGTTATGACTGAAAAACATTAAATCACCAGGTTTTAGTTGATCATAGTTCACAAGTATTCCCCCACCATTTGCGAATTGATTTTTCGAACCATTTGGTAAATTATAATTGATGGATTTCTTGTAAACGTAACTCACATAGCCTGAGCAATCGAAACCAGTTTTTGGATCTTTAGACCCAAAAGCATATGGGATACCGATGTATTTTTGGCTTTCATCTAATATCTTTTTTCTGCCCTCAGGAATGTTTGTCAAATTGACACTATTTGTTTTCTCAACATTCTTTGTTTTTGATAGAGAGTTTTTTGTTGAAACAGCTCCGTTAGATGACTTTTCAATAATTTTCATTTTTAAGTTGCCTGCTTCATCCAAATATTTTTTTGTGTTATTCGCTAATTCATTTATATCGAGTTGATTAATTATGCTTAGAGCAGAATTATTAAATTTGTATGCATTAATCTGAAACTGTATCTCTGGAACTATAAAATTTAGAAATAAAACAGAAGTAACAATATTTATAAAAACCACACTTTTCTTCATATTAATGTAATATTTATCATTATGAAACTTAAAAATATATATATTTAAAATCTATTAATTATTATTTGTAAGAGATTTTTGTTTTATCCGTCAAATAAATTTAAATAGAATATGTCAATTTATAATTTTATCTGTTTAAAACCTTGCAGACCTGTTAAAAGCTAAATTATAATTTAGACCAAAACCGAGCGTAAAATAATTCTCATTCTTGAGATTTGTTAAAAGGTCTGCACTAATAAAAACGTTTAAATAGTTAATTTTGCCAAATTTCTCTGTCAATTTATCAGTGCGCAAAAGCCCAAATTTTGTAGAGATTAGCTTTAAGTCATCAATACCTAAATCAGTTTGTGCAGGTCCATAATTAAATTCGAATGGCCCTAAAATAAGACCAGCTTGTAGGCTGGTAAAATTTTTTATTGGATTGGAGATGTCATCAACATTTTTCATTTTTAAAAATGTGTTGGCATAAGACACATATCCAAATGAGACGCCTATACGCTTGGAGGGATCGGAAATGAAATGTTTCAATCCCACGTGATAAGATGGTAATACATGCTCAAAATCTAGTCCCTCACCCAACTGATTTAAATTAATTGTTCCATTGGTATTGGGAAGCGCTAGGTATGGTGCGTTAACATTCAAACCAATAAATAACGTGCTCTTAGCTAGTCCTCTTCTGCGTGCCAGAACATTTTGAAACTGTTCTATTTTCTTTTGATTATTTGAATAATAACTGATTTTATCAAAATTGTGAATCAGCTGATCTACTTCTTTTGTTTGATCTCTTTTCCTAATAAGTTTCCGGATTTGGGATTCTTGTTGTTGGCTATAAATACTCAGTGCTTTGTAGTATTTATCTTTAAATTCATTCAGCCTTATTTGTTGTGTGGGTGATAAATTGTCGAATCTATAGGCTGCGATTAAGGTTTCAACCTCAGCGTATTGCTGATTACTCAAAAAACGCTGAAGGTCAACTAATTTGTTATCAAAATTTGATAGTATTTGCACTTCGAGCTTATCGAAAGTTCCAAGTATTGTAGTTATTTGATTAATGATTCGACTTCTTTCCTCACTAGAAATGGTATTTGCACTAGCAATAAAATTCATCCCGTTGGTAATGCTATAATACTCTTTTTTAAGATCTCTGAGACGAGTAAAGATATCTTCTGAGTTTTTGTTTCTAAAAGCGTTATTTAATTTTTGAGTCAATCCTTCAAATACTTTTGACTTTACATTCAAGGAACTCATTAAATCATTTTCGAAATCTTTTTTGTTGACAATACACTGAACATAATAGTTGCTCCCAGAGCGACAATAAACCCAATCAGGGTTGTTAATAACTGCCGATGAAGTAATGTAAGCATCTGTACTGTTTATGGAAGTGTATTCGCCAACATTTCCTTTCACCGTATTTTGTGAACTCTTCAATGATATTACAGATATGCTCGTCGTTATTTGATTGACCAAGTCACGTTTCAGTTCAATCTTTTCGCTCTCATCAAGGTTCCTTTTCTTAAAGGTAGATTTTTTTATTTTCTTCGTTACAAAATAATGTGAAGAGGTGTTGTCAAAACAAGCTACTTGACCCGATACCGAATAGCTTAGTGCCCAAAATACTGTAAGTAAAAAGACAAACCTTTGCATTAATTTTTACTCATTTCTTCATCAAAAATGGCTCTGAATGCATCTCTATTGATCCTGATATTCTCCTTTGTTTTATCTTCAATAAGATCTGAGTAATCTGTAATCACGTCGTCGATGGAGAGTTCAATTGTCGTATAATAGTTATACATGCCAGTGGCTCTATCCATAGTGGTTTTGGAACAAATAGTTTTGACCTTTGTAAGGTTAAGTGTAGCCACCTGTCGTCCAATTTGCTCAGTTATTGATGTGAATTCCCCTTTCGTTCCTTCAGATACATTCGACGAGTATCTTTCAGAAACCACCTTGACTTTATTCTCAATATTTAAAGCTAATCGTTGTACCGCTTCAGCTTCTGCATCTTGCAGCGCACCGCTTGGGTTATTGGATATGCCTCTCCCAAAAGCTCTAAAATAATTTTTATTTGATTGATATTCCTTGCCCTGACATGGAACATACACATCAACCTGTCCGGTTGGTGTTTTAATACTGCTGCACGATACAATAAAAAGGGCTAGTATTGATACATAGAGTAATTTTTTCATATACTTTCAATTTAGATGATTTAAAGTAATGATTAATTCTTTCTTTAAAAAAAGGAAATTAGGTAAAAATGTAGTTACATATTTTTACTTAACCATTGGTCACCATATGCGAAAGCCTCATAGATTAGTACCATAAAGTTTTTCATATAATTCTGATTGCTTCAATAATTAATGTAAAGCTCTCCTTTGATTTTTTTTAAATCTGTTTTTGTTTCAAACTGTAGATAGTAAAAATATATACCTGCTGGTAAAAGTTCATTTTGTTGATTTTTTCCTTCAAAGTACTTTCCGTTTTGACCGTAATTATCGGCTTCATAAACGGTTTGCCCCCACCGATTAAAAATAACAAGTTTGTTTTTGGGATATAATTTTATGTTAGATATGACTAATTTGTCGTTTAATCTGTCCCCATTTGGGGAGATGGCATTATGTACAATAACTTCACATACTGCAAGGCTTGGAATAACCTCCAAACGAGTTAAACTTTTACAGTCTGCTTTGTTATCATAGAGCGCAGCATAAAAGGCTACCCCCTTTTTTAAGGGTGTATCTTTTGAAAGAACTTCTCCTCCATTTGGGCTGTTATACCACTCCAAAGTGAATCCCTGCGTGTCTACTTCTATATCTGCCAATGTCGCTTCTTGGGCTATGCAGAATACTAAATCAGATGTAATCAAAGAGGGTGTTGGTACAGCATTGATTATTACCTCGACCTCCAGCCTCTGTAAACTTTCACAGCCATCTACAGTCTGTGTAGCATAAATCAATTGCCCATCAGTAAGCGATACAGAATTATTCATTAGGGTGCCTCCATTTGCAGAGTCGTACCACTTGATATTTTCGCCTGTGGCTTTTAAATCTGATATCGTTGCCATATTGCAAAACGATTGCTCAGTATCACCTATTGGAGCAGTTGGAGCTGTAGCCTCAATGGTGATATATTCTCTACAAGTGATGCCATTGGTGGTAACATCTACCCAATACTCGGTAGTTTCAGTTGGACTTATCGAAATGGTTTTTGTAGTATCGTTTGTGGACCAAAGCACTTTATCAAAGGCTGTTGAATTTTTTATTTCGAAGAGTTCGAAAAATAAGTTGCCATAGTTATCACTGTAACGTGAATCTGTAAAACAAAACTCTTCTCTACCTCCCTCCCCTTTGAAATAAAAATAGTAATCTCCTTTTGAATTATAGACATCTGGGGAGGGTCTATGTGGAGAACTTCCCTTGCAAATACCACCATATCGACTCCAACCCCACCTTATTTCTGGAATTAATTGATTCTTATTAGTAGTATTAGGCAACCAATAAGCTGCATCTCGGGAGTCACCATTTGCCCCTCCCCAAGGTCCACCACTAACTTTTAACATATATTCAGTATCGACTGTAGTAATTGAGGTTGAATAATTAAAAGCATTGTTAAAATTCATAGTAAATGATTCAATAAATATTGTATCACCAATACTGTTAGTAGTTTCATTATCAATAGAAAGGGATACCCTATCCCCAGCACAGACTTTTGTAGCTGATGTTGTAATGGCTATATCCTGTATATCAACAGTTACTTTCAATCGATCTGTACTTTCACAACCATTAACGGTTTGTGAAGCATAAACCACTTGACTATCTGAAAGTGCTGCAGTAGCAGCTAATAAGTTCCCTTCTGTAGCCGCATCGTACCATTGGATATTTTCACCCGTAGCACCTAAGTCTGCTAGTATAGCCGCTATACAAAAGGTTTGCAGAGATTCACCCGTTGGAGCCGAAGGCGCTGTAACCTCAATGGTGATATACTCTCTACAAGTGACGCCGTTAGTGGTTACATCTACCCAATACTCGGTAGTTTCAGTTGGTTTTACAGAAATCGTTTCTGTGGTAGCTCCTGTGGACCAAATAATACTTGATTCATCGATAAAGCTTTGCTCGTAAATTGTAGGATCTATTTCCATGATAGGAACCATATTAGAATAGCAAGAACCATTAGATGCATTATTACTAAGGTTATTCCAAGTATTATAGCCAAAGGAGCAACCTCTAATGATTTGAACATAAGGCTCTCCAAATGGTCCATTGTTGGGTTCTCCGGGTCTCCAATTAGTGTAAGCTATGTCAATACAATCCAACCATCTGAATTCACCTGATTCAGGATCTCGAAACATACCTATCCAAATGTTATTATTAGTGAGATTACTAACAAAACTATTTTCTTCTTCATTGTTTATACACACCAAATATCCTCCATTTTCACGCGCGATTCGTTCACCGTCCGTCCATGTTGTTGGTGAATTGTATACATAGTAGTAATGGCCGTTAAAGTACCCCCCATAAGTGAAGCCAGAAATTTCTTCACCAAATGGTATATCGGTTAAGGTTATATCCATATCGCAAATGGTAGGCTTTTGATAGTCAAGCGTAATTGTAACCTCTTCACCTGAACAAATCTTTGTGTCACTAGAAGTAATATGAACATCGGGAATGGCAATAGTTATGTCTAGTCGCTCTGTACTTTCACAACCATTAATGATTTGTGAAGCATAAACCACTTGACCATCTGAAAGCGCTGAGTTAGCATCTAATAAGTTGCCTTCAGTAGCTGCATCATACCATTGTATGTCTTCTCCAGTGGCCACTAAATCATCGACTTTGGGGGTAGTACAAAAGGTTTGCAGAGCGTCACCTTTTGGAGCTTTTGGAGCAGTCACATCAATGGTGATATATTCTCTACAAGTGACACCATTGGTGATAACATCTACCCAATACTTTGTAGTTTCAGTCGGGCTTACTGAAATGGTTTTTGTTGTTTCGCCAGTGGACCATAGATAAGCCGCGGGCTTAGCATTGAAAATACTTAAGACCTCATTGTCAGAAACAGGTCTGTTCCAAACAATAATGTCATCCAATTTTCCTTTCCATTTATCATTACCACCGGTCTTTTGCCCTATATTGCCAGGTTCTTTGGAATAATCTATTCCTCTTAATGCATCTAGCAATCCTTGATTGGTATTAGTACCACTATTAGCAAGCTGACCATCTATAAATAATGCTGAGGAACCGGTTGAAAAATCTGCCCTAAACAGGGCATGGTGCCAAGCCTCTGTTGGAACTGGGTTTACTCCACTCCATGCTCCTAAGCCACCTAATCCATTGCCAGGTGAAACGACATACCCAATCTTACCATTTTGAACCATAAGATGAATACCCTTATTATTCTGATCTGTTTGACCTACATAAAACATTCTTGGGTTCGCATTATAACTACTGGTTAAATAAAACCAGACCGAGACAGTTATCCCATCGGTGAAATTTATGTAGGATTCAGAAGTCTCAAAGGTCATTGACGAAGAGCCATCAAATGAATGTGCATTATTTGATGTACCATTTCTGTCAGCAGTGAGTGTTGCACCGCTATTTGTCAGCGTATTTCCATTTCCACTCTCGTCTTCAATATTCTCATTAAAGGGCCAATAACTAACTAAGCCTTGTTGTGGTATGTCATTTATTGAAACACTAAGAATCGCTTCATTTTCAGTACAGATTTCGGTTTTGGTAGATTTAATTGAAAACCAGGAACAGTCATCACTAGCCTGAGAATAACCTACGATTGTAAGGAGCATGAAACAGATGAAAAATTTTTTCATTCTGGCGTTGGTTTAAAATGAATAAACTAGGAAAAATCGCAATTTTAATTTTCAAGGTTAATAAAACCAATAATGATCGTACAAATTCGATTGGCTTAACTAATTGACTGTTGCCTCTTGGAATTAAGACACATAATGAAAATTATTTTATAGCTTTACATTGTTTGAAATCACAACCAATTTAGTTGACTAAGCTAAATGAATAAAAGGTAATTAGGTAATCTGTGTAATGTTACCGATTTTCCTTAAAATAAGAAGTCAAATCAATGGTTGTTTTATAACTTGGGCTCATGACGTCGTGTATCAGATATTTGACAGTATTTTTTCTGTCATTTTTTTTGTTATCCATTCAAACTTTCGGGCAAGAAATTGAGCTTATATCATTCAAATCTGAAGGTAACTATTTTCCTGGGGGTTCTATTTCTATTTTATTTGAGCCAAAAGGGGTTTTCCCAATTGACAATGTCTTTAAGTTGGAGCTGTCTGATGAAACAGGAGACTTTACCTCATCCACTGTTTTAGCCACAGCTGAGGAGTTTTTTATTCCGATTCTGAATGGAATTATTCCAGAAGGAACACCACAGGGTAATGCCTACAAGCTAAGAATAACTTACGATACACCTGAAGGACCTAGGGATTTCTATGATATTCCGGATTCATTTTCTATTGCGGCTCCACCGTCATCCTTTGACATTCCTTTTATAGAACCATTACAGCAGGGTATTGATTTTTCTTGTCTGAATGATCCAAATTCAAATAATAATCGAACAAATTACTTTTTTGGTAGTTTGAAACAGGACTTTGAAGGTGCATTAGAGGATAGCTTAGAAATTTATCCAGTGAATAACACTTGGGGAAATTCTGAAATAACCATGTATTCATTAAATGATCAGAACCAATGGGTTGCTCAAAACCTTGATATAGAAGAACCCTTTGTGAATGTGGAATTGTTCTACATTCCTGAAAATACAGCTGTTGGTTATCATTTAATAGAATTTATCAAAGAAGTAGAGGGTAGAGTTTTAACCTACAGCTTTCTTTTCAACTTTAATACGGGAAACGCAGGGTTTGCGAATTTAACGAATGAAAGTGTTTGTGTAGGTTCGGATGTAAGTTTTGAAGTAGCCTTACAAGGCATAAGTAAAAATTATCCTGGTTCGTTATATACTATTGATTATGGAGATGGTTCTGATGAAGAAATTTATACCCATGCTCAATTGCTTGCAAACTCTGTTCTTTCTCATACTTTTGAGAATTCCAGTTGCAGTTCCGATGAGGCCGTAACTGATGATGACAATAAAAAGGGTTTCAAAGTAGAATTCTACCTTCAAAATAAAGGATTAAGTGGTATATGCGATGACTACAGCCGAAATGGAAGTATAAAAACCACAACTGTAAATACTAGTATTGCTCCTCAAGCAGATTTTTCTACCGAACCGGTTATCTGTGAAAATACCGTATTAAGGGCTACAGACAATTCCTTAGCTGGTGAGTATGGCGAAGAGAGTTGCTTGACTGACTATTTGAAAGAGTGGTTTGTTACTCCTCCAGGAGGTAAAAAAGTACGTATTAATCCGGATAATGAAGTTTTTGCGCAATGGATTGATGATAATGGCGACTTACAAATCCCTGCTCAATCTGTGAATCCTGGTTGTTGGCAAATCGAATTACAAGTTAGTAATCCAAGTACTGCTGGTTGTGATGTCTCAGATAATATTATTAAAGAAGTCTCTGTAGAGCTAACACCCGAGCCTTCTTTCACTTTCGCTCCGTCGTCTCCAGTATGTGAAGGCACAGAGATCAATTTTACCAATACTTCAAACCTTGTTCAAAATAGCTCACTTGAATGCCAAAACCCAACCTATGAGTGGGAGTTAAGCCCAATAAATGGCACTCCAGCCACTTCTGATGGATATTCATATACGCAAGGAACAACATCAGAATCTATCGATCCTGTCATTCAGTTTACTCAAGCTGGAAGCTATAATGTTGTTCTTTCTATCACCAATAGTTGTGGTACGTTTTCTTCTGATCCACAACGCATTGATGTATCTGGTGCGCCGAACGTGCTTTTTGAGACAGATGAACTCGCGGCTTGTCAAAAAGAACCGGCATCATATGATTTAGACTTTAATGCTTCACCCCAAAGACCTACTTTTGGAACTCCTCCTTTTGAACCTGATGACTTATTGTGGGAAGTTTTTGAAGCTGATGAAGTGACGCCAACGCCATCGGCTAATTATGAATTTGTTAGTCCAACTAATTCAGCAAGTCAATATCCAACCATTAGGTTCAAAGCATTTGGTGAGTATAAAGTGAAAGTGACCGCAAATAATAACTGTGATGCGCAGGATGCTTTTTTTACCTTTAACCTTAAGCAAGAACCTGAGATTACTAATACAGACTTAATTCAAACCATTTGTTCAGGCGAAACTACATCGGATATTAATTTAACTTCCAACATGGCAGGAAGTACATTCACATGGACAGTAGCTTCGGTGTCAGGCTTAAGTGGCTACATTGAAGATGGATCCGGTTCAACAATTCCAGCAGCGACCATTTTGAACTCTACCAATGAACCCTTAGAATTGGTATATGAAGTAGTAGCCACAAATAACGGATGCGATAGTGAGATTAAGGAATTTAGAATAACCGTTAACCCTACTCCAGAGATAGAGGATATATCTGAGCAGGTATGTAGTGGAGATACCTTCACAGTGACTCCATTAGATGGTGGAGGGGTTAGTAGTTCAGATATTGTACCAGCTGGTACGACCTACACCTGGACGGTTGTAGATAATCCTGCTGTAGATGGTGAGTCTGCTGAGTCAGGACAGACAGAGATTAGTCAGACCTTAATCAATACGACTAATGAGGCTCAAGATGTGATCTACACCGTTATACCTACATCTGGATCAGCGGGTAATTGTCAGGGTCAGCCATTTACGCTTACGGTAACAGTGAATCCTACTCCAGAGGTTGAGGCAACACCAGCTTCTCAGGAGATTTGTTCTGGGGATGAAACAGGCATAGTGTTAACGACACCTACAACAGGGACAGAAGCAATAACATACAGTTGGACAGCAACAACAAGTAGCGCAGACATTACTGGCTTTACAGATCACGCTGACAAAACCCTTGCAGAAATCAGACAGCTCTTAACCAACGATGGGACAAGTCCTGGTGTTGTGACCTATACAATTACCCCACATATCGGTAATTGTGTTGGAACACCGATTGATGTTGCTGTGACAGTGAATCCTACTCCAGAGATAGAGGACATATCTGAGCAGGTATGTAGTGGAGATACCTTTACAGTGACTCCAGTAGATGGCGGTGGGGATATAGTACCGCCTAATACGACCTACACCTGGACGGTTGTAGATAATCCTGCTGTAGATGGTGAGTCTGCTGAGACAACGGGTCAGACAGAGATTAGTCAGACCTTAATCAATACGACTAATGAGGCTCAAGATGTGATATACACGGTTATACCTACATCTGGATCAGCGGGTAATTGCGAGGGTCAGCCTTTTACGCTTACGGTAACCGTGAATCCTACTCCAGAGGTAGAAGCAACACCAGCCTCTGAGGAGATTTGTTCTGGGGATGAAACAGGTATATTGTTAACGACACCTACAACAGGGACAGAATCAATTACATACAGTTGGGTTGCAGCAATTACAACGGTACCAGATGGAGGAACGATTACAGGCTTCACAAATCAAAGTCCTAGTGCTTTGGATGAGATCAGACAACCCTTAACCAACGATGGTACAAGCCCTGGTGTTGTTACTTATACAATAACCCCACATATCGGTGATTGCGTTGGAACACCGATAGATGTTGCTGTGACAGTGAATCCATTTGGTCAGGTTGATCCTATTGTAGATCAAGTGGTGTGTAGTGGAGATGACACACAAGAAGTAGTGTTTACTACTCAAAATTCAGGAGGTACAACAAGTTACTCTTGGGTTATGGATACAGATATCGGTGCTGGATTGTCTGGCTCTGGTGATCTTCCAGCATTTACTACAGTGAATGCAACTAACGTACCAATAGTGGCTACCGTA
Organism: Roseivirga sp.; assembly: GCA_018402485.1. Lineage (GTDB taxonomy): Bacteria > Bacteroidota > Bacteroidia > Cytophagales > Cyclobacteriaceae > Roseivirga. The sequence continues at coordinate 793,544 of JAGYIY010000001.1, forward strand.
ACAGTAACGCCAACACTCAACAATGGCGGAGTAAGTTGTGCAGGGCCACCAGAAACTTTTACCATCACCGTTAACCCTACTCCAGAGATAGAGGATATATCTGAGCAGGTATGTAGTGGAGATACCTTCACAGTGACTCCATTAGATGGTGGAGGGGTTAGTAGTTCAGATATTGTACCAGCTGGTACGACCTACACCTGGACGGTTGTAGATAATCCTGCTGTAGATGGTGAGTCTGCTGAGTCAGGACAGACAGAGATTAGTCAGACCTTAATCAATACGACTAATGAGGCTCAAGATGTGATCTACACCGTTATACCTACATCTGGATCAGCGGGTAATTGTCAGGGTCAGCCTTTTACGCTTACGGTAACAGTGAATCCTACTCCAGAGGTAGAGGCAACACCAGCCTCTCAGGAGATTTGTTCTGGAGATGAAACAGGCATAGTGTTAACAACACCTACCACAGGAACAGAACCGATTACATACAGTTGGGTAGCGGCAATAACCACATCGCCCAACGGCGGAACGATTACAGGCTTCTCCGACCAAAGTCCTAGCGCTCTAGATGAGATCAGACAACCTTTAACTAATAATGGGACAAGTCCTGGTGTTGTGACCTATACAATTACCCCACATATCGGTGATTGTGTTGGAACACCGATTGATGTTGCGGTGACAGTAAATCCATCTGGTCAGGTTGATCCTATTGAAGATCAAGTGGTGTGTAATGGAGAGGAGACAGAAGAGGTGATATTCACTACCCAAAAAGGAGGTACAACAAGTTATTCTTGGGAGATGGATATAGATATTGGTGCTGGATTGTCTGGCTCTGGTGATCTTCCAGCATTTACTGCAGTGAATGCGACTAACGCCCCAATAGTGGCTACAGTAACGGTAACCCTTACGCTTACAAATGGGGGAGGAGGCTGTGCAGGTCCACCAGAAACTTTTACCATTACCGTGAATCCTACTCCAGAGGTAGAAGCAACACCAGCCTCTGAGGAGATTTGTTCTGGGGATGAAACAGGTATATTGTTAACGACACCTACAACAGGGACAGAATCAATTACATACAGTTGGGTTGCAGCAATTACAACGGTACCAGATGGAGGAACGATTACAGGCTTCACAAATCAAAGTCCTAGTGCTTTGGATGAGATCAGACAACCCTTAACCAACGATGGTACAAGCCCTGGTGTTGTTACTTATACAATAACCCCACATATCGGTGATTGCGTTGGAACACCGATAGATGTTGCTGTGACAGTGAATCCATCTGGTCAGGTTGATCCTATTGTAGATCAAGTGGTGTGTAGTGGAGATGACACACAAGAAGTAATATTCACTACTCAAAATTCAGGAGGTACCACAAGTTATTCGTGGGTAATGGATACAGATATCGGTGCCGACCTGTCTGGCACGGGTAATCTTCCGGCGTTTACAACAGTGAATGCGACTAACGCTCCAATAGTGGCTACCGTAACAGTAACGCCAACACTCAACAATGGCGGAGTAAGTTGTGCAGGGCCACCAGAAACTTTTAGCATCACCGTTAACCCTACTCCAGAGATAGAAGATATATCTGAGCAGGTTTGTAATGGAGATATCTTCACAGTGAAACCAGTAAATGGTGAAGGGGGCAATCCAGACATAGTACCAGCAGGTACGACTTATATTTGGACAGTTGTAGATAATCCGAATGTAGATGGCGACGAGGATGAGTTAAACCCTCAGACAGAGATCAGTCAGGCACTGATTAATAACACGAATACACCTCAAGATGTGACTTACACGGTTACACCTAGATCGGGATCAGCGGGTAATTGCCAGGGTCAGCCTTTTACGCTTACGGTAACCGTGAATCCTACTCCACAGGTAGAAGCAACACCAGCCTCTGAGGAGATTTGTTCTGGGGATGAAACAGGCATAGTGTTAACGACACCTACAACAGGGACAGAAGCAATTACATACAGTTGGACAGCAACAACAAGTAGCGCAGATATCACAGGTTTAAAAGATCACACTGAGAGAACACTTTCAGAAATCAGACAGCTCTTAACCAACGATGGGACAAGTCCTGGTGTTGTGACCTATACAATTACCCCACATATCGGTAATTGTGTTGGAACACCGATAGATGTTGCTGTGACGGTGAATCCTACTCCAGAGATAGAGGACATATCTGAGCAGGTATGTAGTGGAGATACCTTTACAGTGACTCCAGTAGATGGCGGTGGGGATATAGTACCGCCTAATACGACCTACACCTGGACGGTTGTAGATAATCCTGCTGTAGATGGTGAGTCTGCTGAGACAACGGGTCAGACAGAGATTAGTCAGACCTTAATCAATACGACTAATGAGGCTCAAGATGTGATATACACGGTTATACCTACATCTGGATCAGCGGGTAATTGCGAGGGTCAGCCTTTTACGCTTACGGTAACCGTGAATCCTACTCCAGAGGTAGAAGCAACACCAGCCTCTGAGGAGATTTGTTCTGGGGATGAAACAGGTATATTGTTAACGACACCTACAACAGGGACAGAATCAATTACATACAGTTGGGTTGCAGCAATTACAACGGTACCAGATGGAGGAACGATTACAGGCTTCACAAATCAAAGTCCTAGTGCTTTGGATGAGATCAGACAACCCTTAACCAACGATGGTACAAGCCCTGGTGTTGTTACTTATACAATAACCCCACATATCGGTGATTGCGTTGGAACACCGATAGATGTTGCTGTGACAGTGAATCCATTTGGTCAGGTTGATCCTATTGTAGATCAAGTGGTGTGTAGTGGAGATGACACACAAGAAGTAGTGTTTACTACTCAAAATTCAGGAGGTACAACAAGTTACTCTTGGGTTATGGATACAGATATCGGTGCTGGATTGTCTGGCTCTGGTGATCTTCCAGCATTTACTACAGTGAATGCAACTAACGTACCAATAGTGGCTACCGTAACAGTAACGCCAACACTCAACAATGGCGGAGTAAGTTGTGCAGGGCCACCAGAAACTTTTACCATCACCGTTAACCCTACTCCAGAGATAGAGGATATATCTGAGCAGGTATGTAGTGGAGATACCTTCACAGTGACTCCATTAGATGGTGGAGGGGTTAGTAGTTCAGATATTGTACCAGCTGGTACTCAATATACTTGGACGATCAAAACGGATAATCCTGATATAGAAGGTCAATCAGCTGAGACTAACCCACAGAATAGTATATCTCAGACCTTACGAAATAAAACGATTGTTGATCAGGTCATCGTTTATGAAGTGACTCCTACATCAGGTTTATGTGTGGGAGTGCCATTTGAGCTAACCGTTGAGGTTAGCCCTGCACCACAGATAAAAGATGTTGAAGATCAGGTGATTTGTAGTGGCGATACCTTCATAGTAATTCCTACAAATAGCGGTGGGGACATAGTACCGACCAATACAACTTACACTTGGACAGTTGTAGATAACCCTAATGTGACAGGCGAAAGTAATGAGTCAACGAGTCAATCAGAGATCCGTCAGACGCTGACTAATAACACGAATACACCCCAAGAAGTAATCTACACGGTAGTGCCGGTAACTGGCGCGGGTTGTGAAGGGGATACCTTTACGGTAACAGTCACCGTTAAGGATCTAATTGTCATCAGCGGTGATCCAAATGATTACAATGGTTTTGGTATATCTTGTCACGGTGCGGATGATGGATTTATTGAGCCCACCATCACTGGAGGAAAACTGCCTACAGATGATCCAAACTATGTTTACAGTTGGTCTGGTCCTAATGGGTATACGGCAACCAGTAAAGACATTTATAATTTAGCACCAGGGACCTATTCACTTACAGTAGGTGATGGAGAGAATATTTGCCAACAAGCAAGCACTTTTGAGATTACAGAGCCCGACCCGATTACGGTTCAAGGGGATTTATCAGAATATAACTCTTTTGAGATTAGCTGTAATGGAGAAAGTGACGGTTCAATTACCCTTGCTGTACAAGGGGGTACAGGCCCAGGCACTTATCTCTATACTTGGTCGGCCTCTAATGGAGGAGCCATACCAATAGGTCAGGAAAATGCAGCCAACTTAACAGGCATTCCCGCAGGAGATTATGAAGTGAGCGTAACAGACCTTAATAATTGTACACCCATTGTTGTGCAATATACCCTTACACAGCCCGACCCTATCACCCTTTTGGAAGAAACCAATACCCGTGTAAATGTACTTTGTTATGGAGAGGCTACAGGGAGCATTAGGGTAGTAGCAGCAGGTGGTTCTCCGGGATATGTCTATACGCTCAATGGGCAATCTTTTGACGGAGAGAATGTAAGCCGCCAATCGGAGCTTAAAACCAGTAACATACATACCTTTGAAAATTTGTTGGCGGGGGAATACGTATTATCTGTGGTTGACTTGAATGCCTGTCAAACCACCTTGCCATCGATAGCCATTACACAGCCCAATGCCCCATTGCAAACGCAAAATATACTGCTTTCAGATTATAATGGCTTCAACGTAAACTGCTTCGGTGATGCCAATGGTTCTATCAGTTTAGAAGTGACTGGCGGGGTGGCGCCTTATCAATATGCATGGGAGGGCCCCAATGGCTTTACCTCAACTAGCCAAAATATTCAAGGAATAGAAGCAGGAAATTACGAGCTAACAGTTACCGACAGTAACGAATGCGTGTATGTAGAAAACATTGAAGTAACCAGTCCTGAAGAAATTACGCTCGACGCCACTCCACAGAATGTGCTTTGCGGTGGTGCAGGTGATGGTAATATCTTTATCAACAGCATTACAGGAGGGACAGGCTCGTACGTATTTGTTTGGATAAAGGATGGTGAAGGAGAGATCAAACGAACCTTCGCGCCAGAAGACCTGACAAATATTGGCCCAGGCAGTTATGTGCTGATTGTAACCGACGAAAATAATTGTAACAAAGTATATAGCTATGAGATTACGGAACCTGAGCCATTGATCATCAATGTTGATAATCAGTTAGATATACAATGTTTTGGAGAAGACGATGGACTTATTGAGGTGGATATAAAGGGGGGTACAGCCCCTTATGTGTACAACTGGAGCGGGCCAGATGGCTTCAGTTCTTCAAATGAGGATATCTACGATTTATTTGCCGGAACTTATGTGCTGGAAATCACTGATGCCTTGCAGTGTACACAACAGATTTCCATTGCACTCTCCCAGCCTACAGAGATATTGATTAACCCGGTGGTGACCAATGTTACTTGCTTCGAAGGTACAGATGGTGCCATAGACCTTACGTTAGAAGGAGGTGTCGCACCTTATCAATTGACTTGGTCTGGTCCGGATGGATTCACATCTACAAATGAGGACTTAGCAAACCTTAAAGCAGGAGTTTATGACTTAGCCGTACTTGATGAAGCAAATTGTACGCGTCTATTCACAATAGAAGTTCAACAGCCTGATGAATTGGAGATAGATGCCCTTGTTTCAGACTATAATGGTTTTAACATTGGTTGTAAAAATGGAAATAACGGGTTCATTGACATCACAATGTCAGGCGGCAATGGCGACTACAAATATTTTTGGGAAGGGCCCCTTGGTTTCAGAGCGAACACGGAAGATGTAAACCTTTTGACAGCCGGTCTTTATAACTTAACTGTTGTAGATATGGAGGGATGTAGTATATCGGAATCCTTTACATTAACAGAACCGAATGAGCTTCTTCTTACTGAAGATGACCTTGACATCGTTGATGTCTCTTGCTTTGGAGGGAATAACGGGATGATTACGGTCAATATCCGCCAAGCTTCGGCTGCACCTTATACCTATGTGCTTCAGGGAGTAGACATTAATGGTGTCCCTTATCAGCGTACCGAAACACGAGATGATCTTATTTACTCCTTCGATGATTTAAGAGCGGGGATTTATGAGCTTTCCGTTTCTGATGCTAATAACTGTTCTTTGACAGAACTCACGGGGCTAGAGATTCAACAGCCAGATGCAGCGCTTTCTGCCGATATAATCAAATCAGATGTGAGATGTTTTGGTGCTAATGACGGGGCGATACAAATACTTCCTACAGGAGGAACGGCCCCGTATAACATTCAATGGAACATGGGTTCTCGTGCTTTCGACCTCAATAACTTGTCTCCAGGTACTTATACTGCTACCCTCTTCGATGCCAATGGTTGTGAGTTTCCTCTTGCTATAGAAGTTTTGGAAGCGCCTGTATATGCATTTAACGAAGTCGTTAATGACATCTCATGCAATGGACAACAAGATGGATCTATTGAATTGAACATCATTGGTGGGGAACAACCCTTGGAGATTCAATGGGTGCATGGTCCACAAGAACCCAATCTCTACAACCTAGAAGCGGGCATTTATGAGGTAACGGTCACAGATGCTATTGGTTGTGTGATTACAGCAAGCTATGCCATTAATGAGCCGGCAGCCTTATCCATGAATGCTACGGTTACTAACGCTCTGGATTGTGAGGAGGTATCCTCTGGTAATATTGCTATTTCTCCGGTGGGAGGTACCCCTCCTTATACATATGAATGGAGTAATGGTACAAACAACCAAAACTTGGTGGGAGTTGGCCCAGGAACCTATAGCTTAAAAATTACAGATGAACGAGCGTGTACCATCATCAGAAGTTTTGAAATACAAAGACCCCAAGAAATAGAAGTGAGAACGGAAATAAATTCCACTAGGGTGTGCGAGCCTAGAAGGTTAGAAACGGTCTTTGCAACAGAGGTTACTGGAGGCATAGCCCCTTATACCTTGGAATGGAGCAGGGGTAATGTCGAAGATGAAGGGTCTGTTATGCAAACAGAAGAGTTAGGAGTATTCTTCCTTTATGTTACCGATAGCCGAGGATGTAAAAAAACGTTTACTTATGAGGTAATTGATTCAGATCCTCTTATTCCTGATTTTGCTTACGATGCTGAACCGATAGAAACAGGAGATCGATTTGTCATCAATAATCCAATCAGTTTTACCGATTTATCGGAAGGAACTTTTATTGAACAACGCTGGGACTTTGGTGATGGCGGTTTTTCTTTGGAGCAAAACCCTACGCACACGTTCACTGCAGCTGCCGATTTTGAGGTGGTGCTCTATTTAACCGATGAGACAGGATGCATTGTTGAAAAAAGAAGAACGATAAAAATCGAGGAAGGATATAGGGTAATGATGCCAAATGCCTTTACACCGAATGGTGACGGACGCAATGACTTCTATGCACCCAGTTTCTTGGGCTTCAGAGAGATTACTTTCTTGGTTTATAACACTTGGGGCGAGCTAATATATGCTTCAGATGATCTTCAGCTCAAGGGGTGGAATGGTGAAGCCAAAAATGAAGCGGCAGAGAATGGTAATTATATTTACAAGTTCATTGGAATTAGTCATCTCGGTATTAAAGTGGAGTTAGAAGATAATTTTGTATTGATTCGTTGATTACATGAAAGGTATCAAATTTATTCTTGGTTTATGTTTAATGTTAAGTATAAATCTATCGAAAGCGCAAGATGTTCAGTTCTCTCAGTTTTATGCAGCGCCTTTATATTTGAATCCTGCTTTTACTGGATCCACAGAAAGAGGGAGGGCAGGGTTAAACTTTAGAAGGCAATGGCCTGCACTTAATCATTCCTTTACTACCGTGTCTGCATTTTCAGATTACCACCTGAATAACTTAAATAGTGGCATAGGCTTTATTTTAAATCAACACAAAGAAGACTTCTTAGGTTTTCAATCCACAGAGGTAGGTTTATTGTACGCTTATAAATTGAAATTAACGGATGCACTTGTGTTAAGGGCAGGTATTCAAGGTTCACTATTTAATAAAAATATAAATTTTGAAAACCTTGTTTTTGGCAATCAGATAGATATTGTCAACGGACAAGTAATTGGAGCTAGTGGAGAGGTTTTTAATGTAGATGCGAATAGTTCTTTTCTAAGTCTTTCATCTGGTTTACTGTTGTATACTAATAATTTTTGGTTTGGAGGTAGTGTGCATCACATCAATCAGCCCAGCCAATCATTTATAGATGGAAATAGTGTACTCAAAAGAAAGTATTCATTTCACATGGGTTATAAGTTTAGCCTAGCTAGTGGCGGTAGATTGAGAAGTTTATCATATCAGTTTCAAGAAAGATCATTGAGTCTAGCCGTTAACTATAAGAGACAAGGTGGGTTTTCGCAATTTGATTTTGGGGCTCAGTTGTATTTGCAACCGTTGGTTTTCGGCTTGAGCTACCGCGGATTACCCTTTAGCCCTTTGGAGAACCTTTTCAATAGCGATGCCCTTATTACCCTGGTAGGGGTAGAACTCAATCAGAATGTTTCAATGGCCTATAGTTATGATTTTACCATATCAAAACTCGCCAATGCATCTGGTGGTGCACACGAAATTTCCTTGACCTTTAGGTTTGGTAAGGTTTCCAGACGATCTAGAAGAGATACCATCCTGCCCTGTTTTAAATACTAACCAAAAACCAATATTTATTGTCCACAATAATTCTTTCATTTAGAAAATAGATCTACGATGAAAAGAGAGCAGTTAAATCTCTATGATAGAAGGTGACGCGCCAGGCACGAAAGCACCAAAATGAGCTTCGAGAAAAAGTAAGAAGAGGAGGTCAAATAGGTGGCGAAAATTAAAAACAGTATGCTTCGTCAATAACTTCAAAAAACTCATTCACAGTTCCTGCTATCTCAACAGTAGTTTCCTTCTGATTTTCACCATAGTTTATTTTGAGCAGATATTTTTTGCCTACCTCAACCCCCATAAGAGAACATGAGGCAGCAGTGAGAGATTGTAAACTAGCATCATAGTCCCAAGTTAAATTAGTGCCCACGCGCCATGGGGTACCTGGTGCCGCACCTACTTCCCTGTAAATGATAGAAGATGCGGGCAAATCGGTTATACCAATTTTATCGCTTGGGTTTGGACAGCGTACATTTAATTGAAGCCTAGCATCTATTAAATTCGTTGGAGGTGTAGGCAAGTCAATGCTTGGATTAGACGTGTTGCAGAAGTCTATATTGGTCTCATATGTTGTAAAAGGGAGCTTTACGCGAACCGTCTTAACCCCTCTAGTGACATTTCTAAATACAAGGCTGTTTTCATTAGACTGTAAGTCTGCACTTCGTTGAAAGCCTTTTTCAAATATTTCGACATTAATTTTACCACTATTGTTGTTTCTTACGATAGATAGAGAAGAAGTACAAGGTTGCTCCAAAAAATACACCAATGCTAGTGTCTTAAATAATGTGCCACTCAAAAGGTATCTAAGGTTTACCCTACCATCGGGAAGCTGCGCAATTTCTGGTACTGTATATAAAATGAATCTTTCTCCAGTGGTAGGAGAGATGTATGCTAGTCTCAATATTTGCAGAAGCTCATTATAGGTAGATGCATTTAAAATAAAGTTGATGATGTATTCATCATTGTCAGAAGAACTTGCACTTTGGTTATTGGGTGTACTTGGTAACTGTTGATTTGCCTTGCCAGTGCCATTATTCATTGTATTTTGAATCGAAATCGCTTCTTTGTTATCATCGCTTTTAATGGTCAAATCAATAGCCCCTAGCATAACTAAAGCGCTGTCCCCTTCATTGGATAGCAAATTGTTCGGTACGGCATTTACGGTAAAAGGCGCTGTTCCATTATAATAAATGGCTTCGGCCATTAAAGTGCCTGTAAGCGCGCTACCGTTTTCGGCAAAAAAAGTAGAACCTGCCTTTATGCTTACAGAAATGTCTGTTTCTTGACTAGCACTTGATGGCTCACTAGAGAAATTCAGGTTAAACGCCTCATCTGTTAGTCCATTGGCATCAGTTGATGACAAGTAGGTATTGGTAATTTGAATACCTTCTGGTGGGTTATTCGTATCAATCAACTCGATAGAAAAGCTATTATTACCCGCTTGCGAAATAGCTAGACGCTCGGTAGAGGGGAGATAGCCTTCGGCAGATATTTGAAGATCAATTTGAACAGGGCTTTCTCCATCGGGGGTAATATTATTCATTAGCCCGAAGTTAAAAACCCCTGTTTCTGTTTCAGCCGAGGTTATCGGATCGCTATACATGTCTATGATGCTATTGGATTCTGCACCAGTAAAGCGAAGTGATACGGTAGAACGAACAAGCTCTCCCGTTTTGGCATCGGTAATCAGTACAGTGCCAGTAGTTTGAATGGAATCTAAGCCGATGACAACACCAAAATTCTCTATGGCTTCTTCAAATTGGGAGGTATCACAGGCAGTGATGCCGGTAAGCAATAAAAAGAATAGAAGGAGGCGACTTTTTAATTTCATAAGCTTTTCATTTTACAAAGGGGTCATTGGTGACTTATTCCATTTGTTTATGATACGTATAGATAAACCTAACTTTAATACGGGAAACCAAGGAAACTCATCAAGTGCTTCTTGAAAGTTAATGACATGATCTACCGTCGGTGCTACCAACCCTTCACCAATCATATCAAGTGTCGGGTTACCGCTATACATCAACCCTAGCGATATGTTCAACTTAACGGCAGAGCCTTCTGCCACTGGATTACCAAAGCCAAAGCCAATATAAGGCATCAATTTGTTGGGATAAGTTAACGTTAAATCTAACCCTCCTAAGCGGTCGGGATCTAACCTTTTTTCATTACTTAGACCTTCATTTAAAATGAATGGTTCATTGAACTGGCTTTGGGCAGTGATAAGAAAATTCTGCGAATACAAACCTGCACTTAATTTCAAACCCTTTTTGAAAGGATAGAAATCCGCTAATAATGAAAAATTTCGTTGACTAAAGTTTCCTGAATAAATGACAGATGCTTGATTCTCTTCGTAATCACCACTGACGCCAAATTCAAAAGTATTATAAGCTATTTGTACATTTAATTTGTTGGTAATGCTTGTTGTAACATCAACACCAATGCCGACGGTTCCTGCATTCAAACCCAAAGAGACCCCCCTACCGGGCATAAAAGTTTGTGCCTTAATACTTCCAGTTAACAGGAGCACTAAGGTGACTACCATGATGCAGTTTCGTTTTAAATGCATTTTAATTTTCAACTTAAACAACAATATCCCCTGCAAATAAAGCAAATTATACGCAATAGATTAAATGAATGTGTTTTTTATTTCTGGTAAAAAAACCAAAGTCAGCAACTGATCACCCAGCCGACCTAAGAAAGATAATAGCCCTCCAAGTTTAAAACACCAATGAAAGAAGTCAAGGGTTGAGTTTAGGTTAAAAAAACATAAATCAACCTTTTCACGTTTTGGAATCCGCAAAAAAGTATGAGATTTGGAAAAGAATTCTAACACAGGATTTACGCTTTGGACGGAGTGAATCCACTGACCCTAAAATACATGAAAAAGACCCTTCTATTGATTTGTTTTTGCTTTAGTTTTGCAGCGTTTGCTCAGCAAGCTGGGGCTCCTCCACAAAATTGGTTCAATCTAGACCCCGAGCTAGATTCGGTAATGGGCGTAAGCACAGAAAGAGCCTACGCATTTCTCAAAGGAAGACCATCTAAAAAAGTAATTGTTGCCGTAATAGATTCAGGCATTGATATAGAACATGAGGATTTAAAAGGCGTTGTTTGGACGAATAGCGATGAAATACCAGGAAATGGCATAGACGATGATAACAATGGGTATGTGGATGACATCTATGGATGGAATTTCATTGGAGGAAAAGATGGCACAAACGTGGGCAAAGACACCTACGAGCTCACCAGAGAATACAAAAGACTACTAACCAAATACGAAGGTCTGACTTCAGAAACCATTCAAAAAGATAATCAAGAGGAGTTTGCCTATTGGCAACAAGTTCAAAAAGATTTTGAAAAAACCTATAATGCCTCAAGCCAGCAAGCAATGATGCTCAGCAATATTGAGCAGCAAATTCGTAGGTTCAACAAGCTTTTTGAGGCCTATCTGAATGACGATGAAATTACCTATGAAGACTTACAAAAAATAGATTCAGAAGATGAAGTCATCAATCAGGGTATGTCTGTGTTGAATAACATTTACCAAATGACAGATCAATCTTTGACGATGGATACCCTCATTTATTTCTTGAGTCAAGATATGGAGCGTTTGATGAACGAAACCCAATATGCTTACAGTTTAGATTTTAACACCAGAGAGATTGTTGGTGATGATCCAAATCGGTTAGATGAAGTCGGCTATGGAAATAACGATGTAATTGGAAAAGGGACAGACAATTTTCATGGCACACATGTTTCCGGCATTATTGCTGCTATGCGTGCCAATGGAATAGGTATTGATGGTGTTGCGGATCATGTAGAAATCATGGCCATTCGTGCAGTACCTGATGGTGACGAAAGAGATAAGGACGTAGCAAATGCCATTCGCTATGCAGTAGATAACGGAGCACAAATTATCAATATGAGCTTTGGGAAAAGCTATTCTCCGCATACCGAGTATGTGTACGAAGCGATTGAGTATGCAGCGGAAAAAGGGGTATTGCTGGTTCATGCGGCAGGAAACTCTGCTGAGAATATTGATGAAGCCAGTAATTTCCCTAACGACAAGTTTGGTAAGAAAAAAGATTGGCCACATTGGATTGAAGTAGGAGCCTCCTCTTGGGGCTCAAATGGAGTTTATGTGGGTGCTTTCTCCAATTATGGAGAAAACTCGGTAGATGTTTTCGCCCCCGGAGTAGCCATCTATTCCCTTGGCCCAGATAATGAGTATAGAAATGCACAAGGAACAAGTATGGCCGCTCCCGTTACTGCAGGGGTAGCCGCAATGCTTTTGTCTTATTTTCCAGACCTATCGGCTGAACAAGTGAAAGATATTTTAATGAAAACCGCTAAAGGAGTAGATAATAAGGTAATTATGCCGGGCACAGGAGAAGAGGTGAAATTTAAGAAACTTTCTGTATCCGGAGGGATCATCAATGCATACGAAGCTGTGAAAAGAGCTGATGCTATGAAGATCAGAAGCCGCAATTGATGGTTGATGTTTTTTATGCGAAGAGTATGTGAACAAAAAAGACGGTTAATTAAAGTTAAATTAATCTACTTGATGTAACCTTTGAAGCCGATTGGTGGTCTAATCTATAAGACTTTCGTAGGGGATCCCCCTCAAAAGAGAAGAGGTTGTATATACAACCCATTTTTCATACAGTTAGTAGTTTATTTGTTCAACCCGAGGAGTAGTTAACCTCGGGTTTTTTATTTTAAGGGAGTGGTATGTTGAAGGGTTGTCTCGTAAAAATAATGTAGCCTAAACATTTGTTCTGCACCTACTTTTTGCCCTGTTTGAGCAACCAAATAAAGGATGAATGCAAGGCTGGCAAAAACGGGGATAGTCCATAAAATGGGTGCTGGTTTATCTAAGATCCACTGCGAAAAACCATATACTCCTGAAAATAAGCTAAGCATGCTTAAAGTAGCGTAACCCATAAAAAAAACCGCCCATATACTTGGTTTTGGTCCGTAAAGTCCGCGCAAAGTCGTTCCTCCCTCTTCCCTTTTTTCGCAAGTAATGGTCAATTGTGGTGACCAAAAGTGACGTTCCTGAGGAGAGATTTTGAGCACTACATAAGATTCACTTACGAGTCCTACAAAAACTTTGCTGCTTTTTAAGGCCTTATCAAATAAGCCTTGAAATTCCTCAGGAGTTAGATTTAGCTCATCTTTGAATCGCGGTCTTAGCTTAAAACTCGACATAGTTAGTTGCTTAAAAAATAAGGCAGGTAAATTAGCAAAAAGAAAACAATCCTAAGCGGCATTAGCTTTGCTATGTGTTCAGAACCTAACAAAAATGAAAAAGCAAATGCAAGTACCTTTTGTCGATTTATCCAAAACCCATAAGGCCCTGGAAGAAGAACTTAAACAGACTTTTCAACAAGTACTTCAGGCGTCTTACTTCATTTATGGCCCCCAAGTGACAGCATTCGAAAAACAGTTTTCTGAAACCCTAAACACCCCTTATACTTTGGCAGTGGGCAACTGCACCGACGCCTTGCATGCTGTATTGAAAATGTTGAATATAAAAGCTGACGACGAAGTGTTAGTTCCTGCACTTAGTCGGATGACAGATGCAGAGGTAGTGTCCGAATTAGGGGCGAAACCTATTTTTGTTGATGTCAATGAAATGGGTTTAATGGATGTTGAAATAGTAGAAAATTACATCACCCAAAAGACAAAGGCTATCATTCCAGTTCACCTCTATGGGCAAATGGTTGAAATGGGTGAACTCATGCTAATCGCAAAGAAGCATGGGCTTTTTGTAATTGAAGATTGCGCACAAGCACATCTGGCAAAGCAGAGTAATCAATTCGCAGGAACTTTCGGAGATGCTGCGGTATTTAGTTTTTCTCCCACGAAAAACCTGGGGGCTTTAGGCGATGCAGGAGCCATTGTTACTTCTGATAAAGCACTCTACACGGCATGTAGGAAATATGTTAACCATGGGGCATCCGATAAGCATAGCCATGAGTTTCCAGGCGCAAATAGTCGCATAGACTCGCTTCAGGCGGCAATTCTTTCCTTAAAACTTCCGTACTTAACCGAGTGGAATGAACAGAGAAGGCAAGCGGCAAACTATTACAATAACCACTTTTCAAAGCAGCTAGAGATTCAATTACCCAAAGTTGGAGAAAAAAATGAACACGTTTTTAATGTTTACCAAATTCAAACGCCGCAAAGAACTGAGCTTAAAAAATTCCTTAAGGGGGAAGGTATTCAAACCCAAGTTCATTACCCCAAGGCTTTGCCCTTCACCAAAGCCTATTCAAGTCTTAAACATACGGCAATAGATTTTCCTAGGGCCTACCGATATCAGGAACAAACCCTGTCAATACCACTTTTTCCCGGCATTAGCGAAGCGCAACAAGCACATGTCGTCCAATGCGTGAATGAATATTTTAGTTAATCTAGGGTTAAGATATCCTTCCCCAATTCACCACATTTTTACGGAGTGAACGGATATGACGATCAATATTCATGTGCTCTGGTCGCTGAAGCTGTGGGTCTCTTTCTAGCACATCGCTAGCCGCATTTCTGGCTAACTGAAGAATTTTGCTGTCTTTGGCAATATCGGCTATCAACAGGTCGAGCACGCCACTCTGCTGCGTGCCGGTGAGATCTCCGGGGCCACGAAGTTTCAGGTCGACATCGGCAATTTCAAAACCATTGTTGGTTCTCACCATGGTATCAATCCGTAGTCGGGCTTCTTTGCTCAATTTATAGTCAGTCATTAAAATACAATAGGATTGCTCTGCGCCTCGTCCTACGCGTCCGCGCAACTGGTGTAATTGGGCAAGTCCAAACCTTTCGGCGTTTTCTATTACCATTACCGACGCATTGGGAACATTCACCCCAACTTCAATCACAGTTGTGGCAACCATGAGTTGGGTTTCATGTCGTACAAAGCGTTGCATTTCAAACTCCTTGTCCTGTGGTTTCATTTTACCATGGACAATACTAATGTGCTGATCTGGAAATGCCCTGCGAACGCTTTCATAACCGTCCATAAGATCTTTCAAGTCCATTTTTTCCGACTCTTCAATTAAGGGGTAAACCATGTAAATTTGTCTGCTTTTGATAATTTCTTTCCGCAGAAAACCAAATACTTGAAGGCGTTTACTATCATATTCGTGTATTGTTTTGATGGGTTTACGTCCTGCTGGTAACTCGTCGATAACGGACACATCCAAATCACCATAAAGGGTCATGGCTAGGGTACGTGGTATAGGTGTGGCTGTCATGACAAGAATATGCGGGTAGGCACTTTTATTTTTGGCCCATAATTTGGCCCTTTGAGCTACACCGAAACGATGTTGCTCGTCGATCACAGCAAGGCCTAAGTTTTGGAAAGCTACTTTATCTTCTATCAGTGCGTGGGTACCTACCAGAATTTTGAGCGTACCATTTTCTAGTTGTTCATGCAGTATTTTACGCGCCGATTTTTTGGTAGATCCCGTTAGTTTGCCAATTGAAATACCCAAGGCATCTGCGTGTTTCTTCAATCCTTCAAAATGTTGTTCCGCCAAAATCTCAGTTGGAGCCATCATAGCGCATTGTGCTCCAGAGCTTACTACAATTAACATGCTGATGAAAGCGACAATGGTTTTTCCTGAGCCAACGTCTCCTTGCAAGAGGCGATTCATTTGTCGACCGGATTTCATGTCTTCATAAATTTCGCGTATCACACGTTTTTGAGCGCCTGTTAGATCGAAAGGAAGGTGATCCGTATAAAATTTTGTTAATAATCCTGTTTGACTAAACACGGCGCCTTGGAATTTTTCAATGCGAGCTATTTTTAGTTTCAGCAAGCGCAACTGAATAAAGAATAGCTCTTCAAACTTTAAACGGAACTGTGCCTTTTGCAAGAGTTCCATATTAGATGGAAAGTGAATATGCCACAAGGCAAATCGCTTTTCAATCAAAATAAATTTCTCCAAAAATTCATCGGGTAAAGTTTCAGAAATGCGGTCTTCGCAAACAGCTAGCACTTGTCTCACCATTTTGGAAATGGCTTTAGAATCGATGTACTTGGCTTTTAGTTTTTCCGAGGTATGATATACGGGTTGAAGAAACCCTGCTGTTTCGTTTTGTGTTGTGAGCACCTCTACTTCAGGGTGGGCCATGTTAATTTTCCGCCCAAAACGCGCTGGTTTACCAAAAACTACGTAGTCAACACCCATCTTGAGCTTATTTACAACCCAATTGATGCCCTTAAACCAGACCAATTCAATGTCGTCTGTACCATCGGAAAACTGAATGACCAGCCGTCTCTTACCCCCCTCTCCAATGGTTTCCATTTTGCGAATGCGCCCTTTGATCTGCACAAATGGCATGTCTTCGTCAATGTCTTCAATGCGCTGAAACTTGGTGCGGTCTTCGTAACGAAAAGGGTAATATTGAATAAGATCGCCATAAGTAAAGAGGCCTAATTCTTTATTGATGTGAGCCGCTTTTTGCGGCCCAACACCCTTTAAAAATTCAATTCCGGTTTCAAAAAAATTGGCCATGGAATGAAATTAATATTTCCATTCGAAAGAATTAAGCATTTCTATAATATCTCGCTTAATGTACTCGATAATTGGCGCCAAAGAGTCATTTTTTTGTGCTGTGTTAAAATACAGAGCACCCCGAAAGAAATGATTGGTGCTATCAGATGTAAAAAACTGAAATGGTGTAGGTACCTCCCCTTCTAACTCACTGATACTGGCCACTTGCTGGTTAGGAATTTGAATGAGGCTTTCCTCAATGGAATAGGCTTTGGAGTTATGCTTCATGGTAAGCTCAAAGGCCTCATTGAGTAATATTTCTGGTTTATTGTTAGGATCTTTCAGGCTTTTATAAGTAAGCTGAACAGTGGCATCAAAGTCTGGATACGCTAAATTGAACCAATACCTTTCATTCTCCGGAAGCTTATCTTTTATCAGTTGTGCATGTTTGGAATAACGAAATTGAAAAGGAAAGGTATCGGGTAAGGCCATGTAAGCCTGTTCGGGTAGGTCAATGCGGTTATATCCTTTGGGCTTGGGCAAGTAAACCTCTTCGCAGGCCAGCACAAGGCAGAAAAGAACAGATACAATATAAACCAACTGGTTTTTCAATAGGCTTAGGCTTCTTCTGGTTGAATGAGTACACGCACACGTTTGATTCGTCTGGCATCTACAGCTACAATAGTAAATAGAAAACGATTAAAACGTATCTTTTCGCCTGCATTGGGTAATTTATTACTGATTTCCAGAATCATACCCCCCAAAGATTCGCTCTCCCCTTTTACTTCATCAAAGGTATACGGCTCTATGCCAATAATTTTGCAAAAATCATTCAGACTTGTTTTCCCTTCAAAAATGTACGTGTTTTTATCTAGCTTGTTGTAAGCTACTTCTTCATCATCATATTCATCATTGATTTCGCCCACAATTTCCTCAATAATATCTTCTAGCGTAATCAAACCTGAAGTACCCCCATATTCATCAACAATAATGGCCATATGAACACGCTGTTGTTGAAAATCTTTCAGCAATGCATCTACTTTTTTGTTTTCAGGCACAAAAAAGCCAGGTCTTAGTAGTTTTTGCCAAGCAAAGTTTTCGTCTTTGTGAATATGATCGATTAAATCTTTGATGTACAAAACACCTTCAATTTTATCGATGGTCTCGTTATAAACAGGAATGCGAGAAAAACCACTTTTGTTGATTCTGTCCATCAATTCGTGAAAGTCTAACTCAAGGTCTACGGCCGTAATGTCTAATCGAGACTTCATAACTTGACGAACCGATAAGGTACTGAAGTTGACAATGCCTTTAAGAATGCCTTTTTCTTCATCGGTTGTTTCTTCGCCTGTTGTTAATTCCAAAGCCTGATTTAATTCGTCCACGGTAATATTTCGGCCTTTTTTGTCTACATTTTTTTCGATGAAGTTGGTGAAGAAAAGTAAAACCACCGCTATTGGTCGTACTATTTTTTCCAAAAAGACCAGAGGAAGGGCTGTAAACTGAGCGAATTTTACGTTGTGCTGATTCGCCAAATTTTTGGGTACCACTTCGCCAAAAAAGAGAATGATAAATGTAACAATAGCAGATAAAGCAATGATAATTACGCCTTCTGGAGTTTTGGACCCCACTAAGGTCCATGTAAAAAAGGTAGAAAGTGTAACAATGGCAATGTTGACCAAATTGTTCATAATCAATATGGTGGCCAACAGTTTGTTCTTATGTCGTAGTAAACCCAGAATGGCTTTATTTTGCTTGTTAGTCTGATCAATTTCAAGCTCATTGATATGCCCCTCGTCTAGAGAAAAGAAGGCAACTTCTGAACCTGAAATCATTGCCGAAAGAAAAATGAGAACCACAAACAAAGCAATATTAACCACTAGGTAAGGCGTGGAGAGCTCTACAAATTGCAATAAAAGGCTAAAACTGGGTTCAGGGTCGTCTGATGGTAATTCCAAGGTTGTGGGTTTAGTCAAACATTTTTAGAACGGAAGGTCATCCTCTTCTTGCGAAATATCACTCACCGGACTTTCTTGAGGTGTGGAAGAATTTGTAGCGGTAGAAGATGAGGCTTGCCCACCGTCGGAAGATTTCTCTGAATTGTTGCCACTAAGTAAGGTCAACTCTCTGCCAACTACCTCAGTAGTATATCTTTTATTACCGTCCTGATCGTCCCAAGAACGGGTAGTTATTTTTCCTTCGATGTAGACCTGATCACCTTTTTTCATGTATTTTTCGGCAATTTCTGCCAAGGGTGTCCATAAGACAACATTGTGCCATTCGGTATTCGTTACCCTATCACCTTGCTTATTCTTATAAATTTCATTCGTTGCAATGGAAAAATTAGCAACTGCACGACCATTATCCAAATGACGAACCTCTGGGTCTTTACCTAAATTCCCTAATAAAATGACTTTGTTTACACCTGACATAACAATACAATTTTCGACTCGCTACAACATTAGGTAGCTAATATACATTATTTTTCAAAAAATTCTGAATCAAAATGGGTTTTGGCAAATCATGTAAGGCTTCAATGGTCTGTTTTTCTGCCTTCCAATTTTTTTGCAATTGTACAAAGGTATCTAAATCTTTGACCTCTATTCTATAAAACCGTGCAAAGATGTGTTGATGTGTCAAAATGTGTTTGAGAAGGTCAGAGCAAGCATTGACCAACGTTCCTTGTGGTAATTCGGCTCTTTTCAATACTTTTTCAACACTTTCCGCATCTTTAGATTCCATCAATGGAAACTGATATAATCCCTGCCAAATATCTTTCCCTCTCCTTTTTTGCATCAAAACTTGCTTTTGGTATCGAAATAGAAAGTAGTGAAAATATCGATTTTTGGTCTTTACTTTTTTTGATTTAAGCGGGAGTTCATTTATTTTATTCTCGTTGAAGGCGTAACAAAAACCATGCATAGGACAAATACCACAAGCAGGAGATTTAGGCGTGCAATGAATAGCACCAAAATCCATAATAGCTTGATTAAACGTAGCTGGTTCTGTTGTGTGAATCAAGTGGTTGGCAAAATCTTGAAAGATCTTCTGACTTTTAGTGTCGGAAATATCATTTTGAATGCCAAAAACGCGACTGAGCACACGGTACACATTGCCATCTACCACAGCAATTTTTTCATCGAAGGCGAAAGAAGCAATGGCAGCAGCTGTATAAGGCCCAATTCCTTTGAGTTTCAATAATTCTTTGGCAGTTTTTGGAAATTCACCTTGAAAATCTTTGGAGATCGTGTGCGCACATGCATGAAGATTGCGGGCTCTCGAATAGTAACCTAAGCCTTGCCAAAGCCTTAGAACTTGTTCTTCTGTAGCTTGAGCTAAGGCAAAAACATTTGGGAAAGCTTCTATAAACCGGTTGTAGTAAGGTAAACCCTGCCGAATGCGTGTTTGCTGCAAGATAATTTCGGATAGCCAAATGAGGTATGGGTCTTTGGTGTGTCGCCAGGGGAGATCCCTCTGCTGGTGTTCATACCACCTCACCAACTCCACGATAAATACTTTTTTCTCCAATGTCTTTGTTTCTTAATCTTGTGGGTGAGAGGGATTATTTTTCTCTAATACTTTTTTAATTAGCCCTTTACTCTTATTTTTGCAGGCCAAATTAACTGGGAATAAGATTATTACCCAATTTAACAACTAAAAATAAATACAGTGACGAAAGCAGATGTTATCAATCAGATTTCAGAGAAAACAGGTATAGACAGGTCTGATGTTACTACAACTGTTGAGACTCTTTTTGCGGTAGTAAAAGATTCTATGGCAGAGGGTGAAAACATTTACGTAAGAGGGTTTGGTAGTTTTGTGAATAAAAAGAGAGCGAAGAAAATTGCTCGTAATATTTCCAAAAACACGGCCATCATTATCGATGAGCATTACGTGCCAAGCTTCAAGCCTTCGAAAATGTTTGTTGAGCAGGTTAAAAGCAGCCCCAGAGTGGAGGCGGCAAATAAATAAAGGTTAAATACCTACATGAAAAAAAGTCAGGTTGTCATTATATTAATAGGCATCGCACTCGTTTTTGGATTATATACCTTACCGAGGGTGGTTGTTGATAATGAGAGTGACAATGCAGATGCTTTTTTAGATGAGGAAGTACCGAGCGGTGTTGTTGACCATAGTTCGAGTATTCCCGTCGAGATAGAACCGCTCATCGCTAATTTAAAGGCGAAACTTTATGTGAATGATAAAGTACAAGAAAGCGAAGAGACGTTAGACTCTTTGATGATTGTATTTGCAAGTATAAACCAATATGATAGTGCTGCGTATTATGCAGAGCAGTATGCGTTGGCATTTCAAAGTACAAAATACTGGCAGAAGGCTGGTGATGCATATTTTGAGGCATTTTCATTTGCCTTAGATGAGCAAAAAGTAAATTTTTTAGGAGAAAAATCTCGAGAGGCCTACGAAAAAGTGCTCTCTGTTGATCCGGATAACCTAGACGCTATGCATAATGTGGCGTTGACCTATGTCTCTTCAGCAGCTCCCATGAGGGGCATCATGATGCTAAGAGAAATCATAGCCAAAGATCCGGCCAACAAAAAAGCATTGATGAGTATGGGCCGAATGTCAATACAAACCGGTCAGTTCGAAAATGGAATTGAAAGATTTGAAACGCTCGTGGAAAATTATCCTAATCACGTAGAAGGAAACTTCTTTCTTGGGGTGTGCTATTTCGAAAATGGAGATTTGGTAAAAGCCAAAGCACAATTCAACAAAGTGAAAACATTAGATGCTAGTGAGCAGGTACTAACAGCTGCTGATGAGTATTTAGAAAGAATTAAGTAAAACATTTAAAAAACATTAATTATGCCGTGCGGTAAAAAAAGAAAAAGACATAAGATTTCGACTCACAAAAGGAAGAAAAGACTTAGAAAGAACAGACACAAGAAGAAGTAACCTAATGTTTAGGTTACCTCTTTTATTGATTTAAACAGTTCTATTCTTCACTTAAACTTCTACTACATTGAGCAATGAATTAATTATCAATTCAACTCAAGAAGGAAGTCGGATAGCCCTTTTAAGAGATAAAAGACTCGTTGAATTTCATCATGACAATGATGCTAATAAATTCAAAGTGGGTGACATTTATCTTGGAACAGTAAAGAAAATTGTTTCTGGATTAAATGCAGCTTTTATCGATATAGGATATGAAAAAGATGCCTTCCTGCATTACCTCGATTTGGGGCCGCAGGTAGAATCACTGAATAAATACACTAAGAATGCACTTACAAGCAAGCACATCTCTGGTGGTTTATCAAATTTCAAACTCCAAAAAGACATTGATAAGCTTGGCAAAATGAATCAAGTTCTGACCAAAGGTCAGAAAATATTGGTTCAAGTTGTTAAAGAACCGATCTCTACAAAAGGACCCCGACTCACTTGTGAGTTGTCCATCGCTGGAAGGTACATGGTATTGGTACCCTTCTCAAACGCCATCAATATTTCAAAGAAAATTGCTGATGGTGAAGAGCGCAAAAGATTAATGCGCCTGATATCTTCTATTAAGCCAGAAAATTTTGGTGTCATTATTCGAACAGTGGCTAAAACCAAAAATGTAGGTGAGCTTGATAAAGACTTACGCAACTTGGTTGAATCCTGGAAATCAGGCATCCAAAAGCTGCATACAGCACAACCTAGAGATAAAGTAATCGGTGAAATTAGTCGAGCATCTTCAATGTTGAGAGATATCTTAAATGAGTCTTTCGATAGCCTTGTGACAGATGACCAACAGATTCACGATGAAATTAAAACCTATTTGAACAAGATTGCCCCTGATAAAGAAGGTATTCTGAAAATGTATAGTGGCAAAGCCAAGCTGTTTGAGGCCTATGGTATTGAAAAACAGGTTAAGTCATTGTTTGGACAGTCTGTAAGTCTACCTAAAGGTGGCTACCTTATCATTGAGCATACCGAGGCTTTACATGTAATCGATGTAAACTCGGGCAATAAGTCCAATGCCGGTGACGACCAAGAGGCCACTGCCACAGCAGTAAATATGGAGGCAGCCAAGGAAATTGCCCGCCAACTGCGTTTACGAGACATGGGAGGTATCATCGTAATCGATTTTATCGATATGCGAAAGGCTGAAAATAAGAAGAGTCTTTACCAATACATGAAGGAGGTGATGGCAGACGATCGTGCGAAGCACACCGTTTTGCCAATTACTAAATTCGGCCTAATGCAAATTACCCGACAGAGGGTAAGGCCTGAAATGAATATTGTAACCCGTGAAGCGTGCCCTTCTTGTAACGGAACAGGTAAGGTAACTCCAACCATTTTAGTCTCCGACCAAATTGAAAAGAATCTCGAGTTTGTCCTCAGTTCTCAAAATCAAAAAAACATTACCATTGCTTTGCATCCGTTCTTGCATGCCTATTTTACAAAAGGCGTGTTTTCGAAAAGATGGAAATGGTATAGAAAATTCAATACTTGGGTAAAAATGGAAAAAGATAGCTCTCTGGGCCTATCCGATTACGTTTTCTACAACAAGCAAGGGGAAGAAATCGAAATGGAAGCCTAAAATAAGACCATTTTTAAAACATGTTTGAAAAAGTGAATGTCTATTGATGTTCACTTTTTTTATGGTTTAAAACGTAATGCCAAGTTCTAAACTGATCAAATTGTTTTTAATACTGATGTCATCGCTAAGCCCGGTCGTTTCTTTTACTTGATTTAAAAAGCCAAGAGAATAACCTGTTGTTAGAAAAATATTTGTGTTTACACCAACCGCTCTTTCGATACCTACTCCAAAATTACCAGATAAATCAAATCTTTTAAAGGCTGTGATTGAGGGATTGGTCAGCTCATCATTTGTGCTGTTCAGCCTTACTTCTGGTGTAACTCCAAAATTCACAAAGAGCTTAGTGTCTAAAGATATTTCATTGGTGTATAGCTTCAGTAGCAATGGGAGTTGTAAAAATTCATGGTCGTATGACTCAAAAACAGGAGCTACTAAATAACTGAGATTTCCCATTTCAACAACAGAAAATTGAGTTTTCTTCGAAGCATAATTAAGACCTGCGCTGAAAAAGTAGTTCTCAGCAAAAGGAATATCTATAAATGCCCCAAGCATAAAACGCATAGCTGAACCGTCTCTTTCAATGCTCGTAGCATTACCTTCTACATCAGTTGTAGCAAAGGACAACATCGGGGCAACCTTTATACCTATGCGATAATTGGAAGAAGTTTGTGCCGTTGCGGCTGTTGCCAACGTTAAACTAAATACTACGACAAGAAAAAAGAGATTTTTCATATAGGTCAAAATAAATAAATAGATTTGCCATTTGCTAAATCAATATGAAATATAACCCTTTTATATGCCTTCTGCTGCTATTTGCTATGGTTTCTTGCAAAGAAGATGACAGCTGTGGAAATCAAGAGGTCTTCGATCCGACAAGCGTTGGTTTTGCCTACGAAAATCTAACGCACGAACTGTATCAAATTCAAACAAGCACCGAGCTTGACGGCTTTTTCCAAGAGCATCCTGTCGTAAAGGATCAGTTTTTTGGTTTTGCCAATCTCCAGTCAGAAGAAGATTTTTTTAATGAAATATTAAATTTTACGCAAAGTCCAGTGGTCAAAGATCTCTATGGATTATCAAGTTACGCTGCCTTTGAAAGTACCTTAGACCAAAACCGTAGTCTTAGAGAGTTTTTAACTTTTTTATGGATCAATAAGAACCCAGACAAGACCGATCAAGACATCTTTGAACTCATTAGTAAATCTCAAGTTACCCAGCAAACTAGTGTGAGAGAGATCGCTCAATATTTAGCGCAAAATCAACAGGAGAGGTCTTATTATGAGGTTATTTTTGACTTTATATCAGAAGAACAGGCACTAAAAGAAAATTTTGAAATCTTAAAAAATCCTGGTGTAGATACCATTTACTACGAAATTCTTCAAGTCTTTGACGTAGACGCCCTAGCCTTTGAAATTGGGAGGGCATTTGCCAATGTTCAGAAGAATTTTCCAGATTTTGCGCCACCAAAAGTGAAGTTTGTTTATTCCGCATTTGGCAAGGATATGTACCTAACAGATTCTACTTTGGTGATCGGGTTAGATTACTATTTGGGGGAGGGTGCAACCTATCGACCCAATATCTATGATTATTTACTGACCCGAATGAGGCCTGAATATATCATACCACAAGTGGTGCAATATGTTTCCTTGGCCTATAACCCCTCATCTACATTGGGAGATACCATGCTCGATGAAATGATATACCATGGAAAGGCCTTAGCTTTTACCCAAACAATTTTACCATGCACCGCTGATAGCATTATTATGGGCTACAGCCAGCAAGACTTTGCGAATGCCTCGGTGAGTGAGGCAGTAATTTGGTCGCATTTTTTGGAGAATGAGTTGGTCTATGAAGAAAACCCAAACCTGATTACCAAATACGTAGATGAAAGACCGAATGTACCTGAAATCGATCCGCGCTGTCCTGGACGAATTGGGCGGTACATTGGTTGGCAAATGGTTAAAAACTATTTAAAAAATGAGAAAGCCGACCTGAAAGAGCTGTTGATAGAAAGTAATAGTCAGCATGTACTCAGGCGGTCTAAATATAATCCCCGCTTGCCGTAAAGAAAAATACAGGAATCTGTTTACATTGAAATTTTTCTTACAGTGGTTTTTCTAGTGCATTGGGTTGGTTTTTAAGAGATGCAGAAAGGGGCTATTTCCAATTAAAGATGTTAACCGAAAGGTAAAATAGTCTGCTTGTATAGCCAGGGTTTATAAACCAAAAAAGCCCTTTGTTCTAAAACAACAAAAATCAAGGAACCGCTTTGTCTACAAGCATCTATTTTGGCCATTATGGAGGCACAAAGGAGTGGTAAACGAACTAAAGCATATGAGTGGTGGCTTAAGAAACTGATGAACACTATTTACAAATAGGATGAATGGCTCGGTATATTCAAAAGACTCTAAGGAATAAACGAAATCATACTATGATTTTTTATTTTGAATTGCCGTCGGTTTGCTCATAAAATTTGCAAAAGTGCGACAACCTGCAGGAACTGCATTTGGGCTTTCGTGCCTGACAAACATATCTTCCATGTAAAATGAGCCAATGATGAGCTTTTGGAATAACTTCCTTGCTCAGATGTTTCACCAGCTGCTTTTCTACAGCCAAAGGTGTTGGGCTATTTTTGTTCACCAGACCCAATCGTTTGGAAACACGAAATACATGAGTGTCAACAGCCATGGCCGGCTGATTCCAAATCACAGAAGAAATGACATTTGCTGTTTTGCGTCCAACTCCAGGTAATTTCTGTAAATCTTCGATGGTTTCAGGAACCTCACTACCAAAATCTTCTACTAGCATTTTACCCATCCCAATCAAATGCTTGGTTTTGTTATTCGGATATGAAACGGATCTGATGTAAGGAAATAATTCTTCGAAAGTTGTTGCTGACAGATGTGCAGGTGTAGGGAAATCTTTAAAAAGCTGAGGCGTAACTTTATTGATGCGCACATCTGTACATTGTGCACTCAGAGCTACGGCCACCAAGAGCTGAAAGGGAGATTCATAATGCAATTCCGTTACAGCTTCAGGTTGGTTTTCGCTGAAGTAATTTACAAAAGCCTCATAACGCTCTTTTCTTGTCATTCCGCTAAAATACTCATTCTGTAGAATGCAGCGAATAAGATTTTGAATAAGTTAAAATAGCATCTACCGTTTTTTGCGATGGATTCATGCCTACAAGATCTAATTGCTCAAGTAGTTCTTTGAAGGTTTCGTAGGTTTCTTCTAGTAACTCATCGAAAAGGAAAGAGCTGGTTAAAGCTTGTTTTTCTTCCTCGGTGGCTTCATTATATAGTATGCGTAAGATGTCATTTGGGGTAGAAGTTTTGATCATAGGCAATGTTTTTTTGTTCCATTTTTTTACGAATGTTAATCAAAGCGTAGCGCATACGGCCCAAGGCAGTGTTGATGCTCACACCAGTGGCATCAGCGATCTCCTGGAAGCTCATTTGCATGTAATGCCGCATCATTAGCACCTCTCGCTGCGCATCCGGAAGCTCCTTTATAAAGCCTCGCAATAGCGCATTAATATCTTCTTGAATTTGATGAGACTCATAAGAATCCTCAGAAAATTCGATGCTATTAAAAATGTTGCTGCCATCCTCCATCACAATGGTCGGATAACGCTTGGCTTTGCGAAAGTGATCTATGGCCAGATTGTGCGCAATGCGCGAAACCCATGGTAAAAACTTACCTTCTTCATTATACCTACCCGACTTAATGGTGTGAACGACTTTAACAAATGTTTCTTGCATCAAATCTTCAGCCAAATACTGATCTTTCACAATCATGTAAATGGTGGTATAAATTCTCTTCTTGTGACGATTGACCAATATGGCAAAAGCCCCTTCGTTACCTTTTTTGTATTGCGATATTAACTCACTATCGCCAATAGCATATTTTCTCATTTTTAGTAGTGTTAGGTTAACGTAGAGGTCTATATCATATTGTATGGGTTAGATGTGAAATTCATTTTTTTCAAAGTGATGATTATAAAACGGGTTAAGCGGCCTAAAGCTTTTTCAACCATTTGAGTTTCTACCCTCATCATTACCAGGAATTCAAAGCAACAACAATAATGCCAAAGCACCAAACGGTCTTTTATACTTATTGCCCAAGTTACCTTAACATTTAAAGGTGAGGCCTGTTATCTTTGTATCCTTATGCTAAAAACAACCCAAATCCACGATGCCCCTATCGATCAGCTAGACCCTAAGCAATTTATCATCATCAAGGGGGCACGAGTAAACAATTTAAAAGGGGTGGATGTGGCGATTCCTAGAAATAAATTGGTGGTCATTACCGGACTATCAGGTTCTGGTAAATCTTCTTTGGCCTTCGATACACTCTTTGCTGAAGGACAACGCATGTATGTTGAAAGTCTGAGCAGTTATGCCAGACAGTTCTTGGGTAGAATGGAAAAACCTGAAGTAGACTATATTCGGGGCGTTTCCCCAGCTATCGCCATAGAGCAAAAAGTGAACACAAGAAACCCTCGTTCCACCGTAGGTACATCCACAGAGATTTATGATTATCTCAAACTGCTTTTTGCCCGAATAGGAAAGACCATCTCCCCATTAAGTGGTAGGGAAGTGAAGCGCGATAGTGTAACAGATATTGTTTCATTTATACTGAACCAAACTGAAGAGACACGGGTAATGATTCTTTGCCCATTGGTTCGAAAAGAAGGGCGTAGCATGAAAGATGAACTAAACATCTTGCTGCAAAAAGGGTATACTCGGGTACGATATGAGAAGACCCCACATTTTATTGAAGATTTGCTTGAAAAATCAGATGAACTGAGCGAGAACCAAGTGGAAGTCTTGGTAGATCGAGCAGTAATTCAGTCAGATGAAGATACACGTTTTCGACTATCAGACTCTATTCAAACGGCACTTTTTGAAGGAGAAGGCACTTGCTTGGTAGAATTTTCGGAAGAAAAAAGGCACACTTTCTCAGATCGTTTTGAAGAAGATGGAATGGCTTTCGAGGAACCTTCCGTTAACCTATTTTCCTTCAACAACCCTTTTGGGGCATGTAAAACATGTGAAGGTTTTGGTAAAATTCTAGGCATTGATCCGGATCTGGTTATTCCAGACCCAACCTTATCTGTCTTCGAAGGGGCAATTGCGCCTTGGCGTAGTGAGACCATGAGGAAGTGGCTGGATCCGCTACTGAAAAATGGAATTCATTTTGATTTTCCCATTCATCGTACTTTTGAAGAGCTTAGCGAAGAGGAAAAAAAACTTTTATGGAACGGAAATAAGTATTTCAAGGGGCTCGATGCATTCTTTACATATTTGGCATCTAAGACACATAAAATTCAATATCGGGTGATGCTCTCGCGATACCGTGGCAAGACGTATTGTCCTGATTGTAAAGGAACGAGGCTCAGAAAAGATGCCAACTATGTCAAAGTAGGTGAGAAATCCATCAGCGACTTAGTTTTAATGCCGATTGATCAATTGTATGAATTTTTCTCAAAAATTGAGTTAAATACTTACGAAGAAAAAGTAGCCTCTAGATTGCTACGCGAAATCACAAACCGGATAGACTACCTGCTCAAAGTGGGTTTAGGTTACCTCACACTGAATCGGCTTACCAATAGCCTTTCAGGCGGGGAATTTCAACGGATTAAATTGGCTACCTCATTGGGCAGTGCCTTGGTAGGCTCCATGTATATTTTGGATGAACCCAGCATAGGCTTGCACCCCAGAGATACAGAGCGGTTGGTTTCCGTATTGCGGGCCCTGCGCGATTTGGGAAATACAGTAATTGTGGTGGAACATGAAGAGAAAGTAATGAAATCCGCAGACCAAATCATTGATATAGGCCCCGACGCGGGGGCGCATGGAGGAAAACTTGTTTTTCAAGGAACCATGCAAGATTTGATTGAACAAGGAGAATCGCATACCGCTCGTTTTTTAAGGGGGGCCTCTATCATGCCCATTCCAGAGCGTAGGCGACAATGGAAAGGCAGTATTCTGGTGAGGGGAGCGGAGCATCATAATTTAAAACGTATCAATGTGGCTTTCCCTTTGGGAGTTCTTACGGTTGTTACCGGTGTTAGTGGTTCAGGAAAATCTACCCTTATTAAAAATATTTTGTACCCTGCACTAGGAAAAAGGCTGGGAACCGTAGGCGATTTAACAGGCAAAATGCAAGGTATTGATGGGGACCTTCGTAAAATCTCTCAAATTGAATTAATTGATCAAAACCCTATTGGTAAGTCCTCACGCTCGAACCCGGTTACCTACGTAAAGGCATACGATGCCATTCGACAATCATTTACGCAGCAACCGCTAGCCAAACAGAGAGGGTATAAACCAGCTTTTTTCTCTTTCAACGTAGATGGAGGCCGATGTGAAACTTGTCAAGGCGAGGGTGTGGTTAAGATAGAAATGCAGTTTATGGCTGACATTTTTTTGACTTGTGAAAGCTGTAAAGGACAGCGATTTAAACATGAGATTTTGGAGGTAACCTACCAGAATAAAAATATTGCTGAGGTATTGGACTTAACCATAGATGAAGCCATGGGCTTTTTTGAGAATGATAAACCGGTTTTGTCTAAGTTAGCCCCACTTCAAGATGTTGGTTTGGGCTACATTCGTTTAGGGCAATCTTCAAATTCCTTAAGTGGTGGTGAAGCCCAAAGGGTTAAACTGGCTTACTTCTTAGGCAAGGGAAAGTCGAAAGCTAATGAACATATCTTGTTTATTTTTGATGAACCTACCACCGGGCTGCATTATCATGATATAAGTAAGCTCATGTATGCTATCAATGCTTTAATTGAGCAAGGAAACTCGGTCTTAATCATTGAACACAATACTGAGGTAATGAAGGCTGCAGATTGGATCATAGATTTGGGGCCTGAGGGAGGAGAGAAGGGTGGGCAAGTATGTTTTGAAGGGACACCCGAAGATATGATCAAGCTCAAAGACAACCACACAGCCCATTACCTAAAGGATTGTTTTTCTTAGAAATCGCGGGTTTAATACCTAGCATTCTGCTTTTTTTGGTGCTATTTGAAGTCATCAGGCGGCTAATGATAACATTAAGTTAATCCTTCATCAATCGTCAAATGAATATTTTCTGCGACTTTTACTCACCTGAAAAAGGGTATAAACCGATTAGCGAAACAAATACACAATTGTGGCGAGAAACAAAAAGGCAGAAAAAGGAGGTTTAAATCTTAACATTTTAGATTTTTTTGTAAGCGAGAAGTATTTTCTCTTATTCGTGGTTTTAGGTATTATAGTGGCACAAGTTTCTGTGGGCTACGGACAAGCGGCCATGTGGGTTGGCTTCTTTTTTGCTGCCTACGCTGCAGTTGCCAATGATAGTATTCAATCTTTAGGTACATTTATTGAAAGTAATTCAAAGCGGAAATGGTGGGTGCTGTGGCTTTTTGTTGGTTCCATATTTTTAGTGACCGTAAGTTTTAGTTGGGTCTATTTTGATGGGGATGTAACTTATCAGCGGCTTTTAGATGATAATGGCGTTACCAAGTATCCTCACCCCGAAAATTTTAGCTTTTTTCAAATCATTGCGCCTCTTGTACTTCTCATCCTGACTCGGTTGAGGATGCCCGTATCAACCACCTTTTTACTTTTAAGTGTTTTTAGTTCTGACTCTAGTGGTATTACTGCTGTTATCGGTAAAAGTTTGTCTGGCTATGGTATGGCCTTCATTCTCTCTTTTTTAATCTGGTATTTTTCTTACAACCTGATTAAAAAGTACTTTAAATCTAGAAAAACACATCGTGCTTGGACCATCGTTCAATGGACAGTTAGCGGATCACTTTGGGCGGTATGGCTGATGCAAGATGGTGCCAATATAGCTGTCTTTTTACCTAGACAACAATCGGCTTGGCAATTCGCAATTTTTGCCGGTACCATCTTTTTAGGTCTCGGTTTATTGTTTTACCAAAGAGGGGATAAAATCCAAAAAGTAGTGAGTGAGAAAGTCAGGATATCAGACGTTAGGGCTGCTACTTTGGTTGATTTCACCTATGTGCTTCTTTTGATTTATAAATTATTCATTAGCACCGTGCCATTGAGTACCACTTGGGTATTTTTAGGCATCATTGGAGGGAGAGAGATTGCTGTAAGTTTGGCGAGAAATAAACTAGGAAACCGTCATAAAAAACTATCTCTCAAAATGATAGGCAGAGATGTAGGTTCGGCTTTGATTGGCTTGATTATTTCTGTCACCCTAGCCATGGGTGCGAATGAAGGCATTCGAGAGGAAGTGAACAAATTATTTTTTAACTGGTTTTAGCGAGTAGCTTTTTGTTTTGCCTGAAATAGCGCGCCTAGAATGTTCGCACCAATTATTAAGCAAGCCCCTGAAATTTTGGCAAGCGTCATGGATTCTCCTAAAAATAATGCACTCGAAATCATGGCTATGGGGGTTCCGAGATAAAATATCAAGCTGGTATGCGCAGTGGGGAGCAGTGTAGTTGCCCTGAGCCATAAGGTGTGAGCACCAACAGTACAAACAAATCCTAAAATCAGCAAATAACCCCAATCTAATTGACTGAGACTCCATTCCGTTTCTCCCATAAAGATCAAGAATACAGGCAGGGCAAAAGCATATTGCCCAAAGGCTCTGTTCATTGCATCAATTTGGTAATATTGTTGCTGAACAAAGGGTAAAAGGGCAAAGAAAAAGGCACTGGCAAGCCCTACTAAGATGCCGGTTGTCAAATCATTGGTCAGGTCAAAGTCTGGCAAAATCAAATATACACCAGCCAGTGCTAGAACGGTGGTGCCCAAGTTGGCCCATGTAGGGCGAGTTTTTTTGATCAAGACATTGAGGTAAATCATATGTATTCCAAAAGAAGATACACTAAGAATGGCCATGGAAGGAGTAGAAAGTTTTACACTGATAAAATAGGTTAGCCAGTGTACCCCAAAAAGGAAGCCAATCAGTACCAAAGCTTGCCATTCCTTTCTTTTGAGCTGGTGCAGCTGTTTATTTTTAGCCAGAAAGTAGAGAAAAGAAGTGCCTATCACCAGGCGTACGATACCTATGGTTACTGCATTTGCAGAAACTTCTTTGATGAAAATGGGTGTTATCCCAAAAAGGAAAACGGCCAATAGCCCTTCCTTATAGTGTGATGGCATCATTTCATACAGGTATGGGTAGCGCGGTTAACCTTTACAAAAAAGCATAAATTCAGCATTTACAATGGTAAAATCATAAGCAGACTTGCTGTGCGAAACTTTTTGCTTCTCAACCCAATTCCTTGGTTCTTACTGTCCAACAAGGAATAAAGCATTGGCTACCATTAGTTTTCCATTTTCCCAAAAGGCACGAAATAGAGGATTGTCTGCCATATAAACGACGTTACCTCTCCCTACATTATCGACGCCAAATACCATGGATTTAACCAACGAAGATTTTGCCTTTTCTCCTGCCACTCCCGCCACATGAGCTTGGTCATTTTCAATGATTCCAACATTCCAACCATTGGGTAAATAGGCATATCGCGAACGACTTCTCTTTAGTGTGAAATAGTGATTGGGATAACCAAATGCTAGTGGATGGCTGTTGTCGAATTTAAGCTTAAAAATGGCTCCCGGTAAGCGAGAATCTTCAAATTGATTATTTCTTTCTGCATAAGATGTCAATGCTCTTTTTTCTTTATCCTCTTCACTTTCTTGTGTAAGCTCCTTCTGTTCTTCATCGTTGGCATAGCGTTTCAGACTAAAACCGTTTTTACCAACAAAGCTATTCATTGCACCCTCGGCGGCAATGATTTTCCCACCACTTCTCAACCAATCGGTTAAAGCTTTCATGCGGTTTTCATTGAGTAGGCTACCATAACCACCTGATGCCATATAGATGACATCATAGTCGTCTAAATTTACTCTTCCAAAGTCTTCCACATTCACCATGGTTATGGGGTAGCCAAGCTCTTGCTCCATAAAGTACCAAAACTCACCAAAACCCAAAGAGGAAACCCCTCCACCACGTAAGGCTAAAATTCGTGGAGGCTTCAGGAAAGACACATTATTCGAACCAAAATCCTTTCCACTATCTACAAAGCTGGTAGGGGTAGTAAACAGCTCACGTCTAAATTTTTCAGCCGCATTTGTAACGATTTGATCAAATTCATCGCCCATATGTTGATTGCCTTTCCGCGTGATGATCAAAGTACCTGGCTTAAAAGATTGACCATTAACCTGAAAAGGAGAGTTGGCAAGACGAAGCTTAATATCTGCTTTGAACAATTCAGCCAAGAATTTGGCATCTTCTAGGCTTTCCCAATTGGCCAAATAGGCTGCTGCTTTGCTATCTACGGCTGGTACAACATATTCCTCCGTTCTTTGCTCCAATGGCTCTACAGTTATTTGTGATGTTGTAGCGAAAGAATTGAGGTCAAACATATAGGGTATTGACCAAGCGGTAATATCATAGGTATTGGTCGTACTCGCATAAGTACTAGGCTCGAAAAGTGCTTGTACTAAAACCCCTTTCGGTTGGTATGCGCTAATCAGTATGTCGTCAGAATCAACCGAAAAATCAATATTTTTTTGTGTTTGGAAATCAAAGCCTTCAAGGGTTTTACGTTCACTTCCTGTACCGTAAATAATTTTTTGTTTGTCCAGAAAAGTCAGCAATTGCTTAAGCTTATCCGGATGATTGTCTGCCTTTACCACATAGGTTTTGTAAGTAGCTTTTGGGTCACTACGGGCCTTATCAAAATAAGCTTGAAACTCATCAACCATTTTTTCAGAATATAAGGAAGCAATCTCCACGGTTGACATGCCGGTGGTATAATGATGGGCAATAGCATCGGCCAAGGTCAAGGTATCACCTTCATCTGTTAAGCTGGCCAAATCACTGCTCGCTTGCTCATAGGTCATGCCAATGGCACCGTTGTACATGGGGTACGAGTCACCATAGCTAGGGTATAGAATGTCGAAGCTTTCTTTGGTGAAGAACAACCAACCATTTTCATCAAAATATTTGGCATGATTTCTACCAATGATTTCCTGAAATTCTCTTTGCCAGTTGGTTACTTGCTCATGGATAGGTTCGGCTGCTGGGGCAAAATAATAGGGGCTATTGGTTCCTTGTTCATGAAAATCGACATGAATATGTGGCATAATCTCGTTGTAGAGCACCATTCGCTGTTCTGACTCGGTTTGTTTTTGCCATGCCCAATCGCGGTTGAGGTCGAAATAATAATGGTTGGCTCTACCACCCGGCCAAGGTTCATTGTGTTCTGCAGCTTCAAAATGTGGGTTGGGTGTGGTGCCGGCTACTTGATTGATCCAGTTCGCATAACGATCTCTACCATCAGGATTAATACAAGGGTCTAAAATAACCACCGTGTTTTTCAGCCATTCCGCAGCTTTTCCTTGAGGTTTAGAAAGCTCATAGAGGGTTTTCATGGCGGTTTCAGTAGAGTTGGCTTCATTACCATGAACATTGTAGCTTAGCCAAACAATCCCCTTTTTATCTCCGGAAGGAGTTCCCTCCATCATACCAATCCGTTTCAGATTGTCGGTACGTATCTCTTCCCAATTATCAATATTTTCTTGGCTCGAAACATAGGCTACTATTAAAGGTCTGAGCTCATTGGTTTGACCATAATTGGCAGTTTTAACATAAGAAATGTTTGAGGCAACATGCTCAAAATAAGCCACAACCCTATGATGAGGCGTGAAGCGTTCGCCTAGCTCGTAACCTAAAAATTCGGCGGGACTCATGACATTTTGTGCATTGACCTGAAGGGCCAAAAGTGCGAACAAGAGGGAATAGATTGTTTTTTTCATGCGATTTAATTAGGAAGTGAAATTTACATGAATTTTAGGTGCATGCAAATGTAAATCTGTGGAATGGGGCAATGTCTATAACCAATGTGGCTGTCGCAAAGCTTGTTAACAAACCATTGCAATTAGTCTTTAGACTGCACTCGTTCTCTGTTATCACCACAATATGCCTTGAGGAAGATACAAAATTATTTGATCAGTCCCTTTCGTTTAAGAATGCTTTCGACAAACTTAATCTCATTGTGTGTTTTGAAAACGGAGAAAGGAAACATCATCAATTGCGCTTTGTTTACTACAAAAACGAACTGTTTTTTATCAATCCATGCTCTTTTGATTTGATCCCACTTCATGGGCATTCCTTGTTTTGAGTTGAGTTTTATTAAAATTTGTCGACTGTCAATTTCATAAGATAACTTATCAAAAAGCATCTTGCTTTGTTCAAGCTGAGTGACCCCCGCAAATTGAATAACCCAGAAAAGAACATAAAGCGTTAATGCGATGAGCGCACCAATCCACCACCAATTAGAGGGTATTACAAATGTCATGCTTGATATGGCCAGTGCAATCAGGAGCACCCACCACTGTTCGCGCAGTACATTCTTTAAGCCCGCCCACATATAGGCCTTCTTATTAAGGGCGTACTTTTTTGTTTTCACAATCATTTTGAAACTACCTTAAACACAAAATTTGAAAAGGAATACAAACATAATAATCAAAACCAAGGCATCAATCATTAGTACCAAAAAATTCCGTTTAGTTTTTTATTATCATTCTGCTTTTAAACTAATGTCTAAACTTTGAAAGGAGTGGGTTAATGCGCCCACTGAAATGAAATTTACACCTGTTTCAGCAATTGCTCTGATGGTTTGTTTGGTAATACCTCCAGAAGCCTCTGATTCAGCTCTTAGGCCAATCATGGATACAGCAGTAGTCATGTCAACAACACTCATATTGTCCAGCATAATGCGGTCAACTCCACCTACTGACAAAGCTTCTTCTACTTCAGCCAAATTTCTGGTTTCTACCTCAATTTTTAATTTTTTATCCAGATGGGCAACATAATTTTTCGCCGCATTGACAGCTTGGGTAATGCCTCCTGCAAAATCGATATGATTGTCTTTCAGCATGATCATGTCGAACAAACCGAACCTGTGATTTTGACCTCCACCTATGGTCACAGCCCATTTTTCTAACATACGTACATTGGGGGTGGTTTTTCGCGTATCTAAAAGCTTGGCTTTGGTATGTGCTATGATGGATTGAAGTTGATTCACTTGGGTTGCAATTCCACTCATGCGTTGCAGGCAATTTAGAATCAGTCGCTCTCCTGCCAAAATAGCTCTTACCTTTCCTTTTATGGATAGTAGTATGTCTCCTTGATTTACTTGGTCTCCGTCTTTAAACCGAAAGTCTATCGTCATTTCCGGATCTAGTTGATGAAAAACAGGTTCTACAAGACCCAATCCGGCAATAATGCCTGAAGCCTTCATCAGCATGATGGCTTCTCTTTCAGCATTTTCTGGTATACATGCTATACTGGAATGATCCCCATTGCCT
Organism: Roseivirga sp.; assembly: GCA_018402485.1. Classification (GTDB taxonomy): domain Bacteria; phylum Bacteroidota; class Bacteroidia; order Cytophagales; family Cyclobacteriaceae; genus Roseivirga. The sequence continues at coordinate 830,426 of JAGYIY010000001.1, forward strand.
AAGTCTTCGGCCAAAGCTTGGCAGACAAAAGCATCAATTTTGGATGGGCTTACATAATTGGGAAGCGTCATGAGTCTGTAAATATCTGAAAAAACAACAACTCTTATTGTTCCTTGCTGAATTCTAAACGGTATATTTTTAAAATATTTTCTACCTTTTTGGCACGAACAACCACTCTATGGGTACCACCTATTGAAGTGTAGCTACCAATGGCATAAATGATGCCTCCAGAGTCATTATTACCATCATGGATGAATTCAAAATCTGTTGCTGGATGTTCTTGAAAAAATGTTTTTAACACCATCTCAGCCTGTTGATGGCTATAGGTGTTTTTTTTGCGATTCAATCGGATTTCTACGTTATCTTGAAGAAAGCGTGTCAACTCTTTGGCGCTACTGGCTTTAAGTGCTTTTTCAACTTCCACCAAAAAGACATCATCTTTCTTTTCCTGAGCGTTGGATTGACCAAAGGGCAGTAAAAACAATGCCATAAAAACAAGAACCACAAATTTGGGTTTCAATTTCATAATTGTAGCTGCACTAAAATGATGCCAGAGGTAAGCATTACTTTTTGAATAGGGAAGTTAAGAGAATGTTCATTCACTTACAAACCCTGTTATTAATAATTATATTTGCCTTATGGAAAAACGCGTGCTGCTTATGATTCTCGATGGATGGGGAATCGCTGCTGACAAAAAAGTTTCTGCAATCGACAAAGCCAATACTCCGGTTTATGATGGTTTATTGAGAAAATATGCGAATAGTAAACTGGAAGCTTCGGGTTTGGCCGTAGGTTTGCCTGAAGGACAAATGGGAAACTCGGAAGTAGGGCACATGAACATAGGTGCTGGAAGAGTGGTTTATCAGGATTTGGTAAAAATCAATAAGGCCTTGGAGGAAAATACACTCAAAGACAATGAGGTATTGCAGAAAGCGTTGGCCAAGGCCAAGGCATCGAATAGAAAGGTGCACCTAATGGGCTTGGTTTCAGATGGTGGTGTCCATTCTCATACAAATCATTTGAAAGAACTTATGAGTATTTGTGCTGATGAAGGCATAGAAAATGTATTCATTCATGCCTTTACCGACGGTAGAGATACTGACCCGAAAGGAGGGCAGGCTTATTTACAGGAAGTTTTAGATCATGCCAAAGAAACAACAGGTCATTTAGCTACGGTTTGTGGTAGGTATTTTGCCATGGATCGCGATAAACGTTGGGAAAGGGTGAAGAAGGCATATGATTGCCTGGTCAAAGGGGTTGGAGAGCCCTCGCACCATATGATTGAAAGTCTTAAAAAGGCTTACAGTGAAGGAACTACGGATGAGTTTATTGAGCCCATTGTAAATGCTGAGGTGGATAGTAAAATTCAGCAGGGCGATGTGGTCATTTGTTTTAACTTTAGAACCGACCGAGGTCGACAAATTACTCAGGTGCTAACGCAAGAAGACTTTCCCGATCATGACATGAGCAAACTGGCACTTACTTATGTTACGATGACCAATTATGATCCAACCTTTAAAGGGGTTGAAGTTATTTTTGATAAGGACAATTTGGAAAACACTTTGGGTGAGGTGTTAGAAAAGTACAAGAGGAAACAAATTAGAATTGCAGAAACAGAGAAATATCCTCATGTAACATTCTTTTTTAGCGGAGGAAGGGAAGACGAATTTGAAGGCGAAAGACGAATTCTCTGTCCGTCTCCGAAAGTAGCCACCTATGACTTACAGCCCGAAATGAGCGCTCGTGATATTCAAGATGCTATCATTCCTGAAATAGAATCAAAGTCAGCGGACTTCATTTGTTTGAATTTTGCCAATCCGGATATGGTAGGGCATACAGGCGATTTTGACGCTGCCATAAAAGCCTGTGAAACGGTAGACGCTTGTGCTGGCGCTGTTTTAGATGCTGCTTTAGCCAATGATTACACATCGATAGTGATTGCCGACCATGGTAATTCGGACATGATGGTCAATGCTGATGGAAGTCCAAATACGGCACATACCACCAATTTAGTGCCTTGCATATTGGTTGACCGTGAATTAAACCCAAAGATGGCCGATGGAAAATTAGGAGATTTGGCACCAACAATTCTAAAATTAATGGGGATTCAACCACCCAAAGAAATGACAGGAAATGTTCTGATCTCATGAGCCGATTTATAGCCATTATCTTGGTAATCTTATTGGCCTTTTCTGCCTGTCAAAAACAGAGTAAGCCTAATGTGCATCAGCAGAAACGCTACGATTTAGAGCAGGTTATTGAAGGAGAAATTAACTATTTGCTAAGCGCAAATAAAAGGTTAGAGAAATCTTTATATAACAATGGTGAAGAGGAGAAAGTAATTCTGAACCCAGTGGATACAGCTGCCTGGCGTCAGCAATTTTCATCTCTGATTGAGGCAAATATTAACAAAGTCGCCTACCTCAATGCGTTTAAAAAGGAAGAAACATTAACAGAGGAGGGAACTCAAATCGCTTATACAGCTGTGGTAAAAGATACACCTGTGCAATTATTTGTTATGAAATACCAAAAGGATCGATTGTATGCCATTGACATTGTTTTTATGGAAAGGAATTTGGTTTATACTCACATTAAAGAAATGACTGTTTATTTTGATCCGATAAGCCAACACATCAGTTCCTTTACCATTTCAGGGAAAGAAAAGATGATTTTCAAGTCTGCTTTTGATTATGAGGTGAAAGCCAATATAGTCTAGTCTTTACTTCATTAAACCTGTAGTATGGCCTCTATAAAATTAAAGTTCTCTTTGTCTTTCTTGACAAGGAAAATAGGAATTTCATTACCTTCGGTAAGCAGCTTTTCCGCTACACTTCCTATCAAGATAGATGCTAGTACTGAGCGACCTTTCGAGCCTAATAGAATCATGTCTACTCCTATTTCAATCCCGGTTTTATAGATTTTATCTGCTGGGTGTATGTCATCATCTAAGGCATATGTATTTTCATAATTTACATTTTCCACATCCATTGACTCAAAGAATCTTTCACAATCCTTTTTCGTGTTTTCTAACATTATTTCAGCAAACTCATCATAAGTTTTACCTGTTTTATAGTAACCAGAAGGAACACGATAGACATGGTTGCTGTATAACTTTGCATTGGTTTTCTTTTGTAAATCAATACCAATTTCAAAAGCTATTTTAGAGTGTTCAGAATAATCGATTGACACTAAAACTTTTTTCAATTGAAGGGGAGGGTTTTCCGTGACAAAAATTACCGATGATGATGTCGATTTGGCAATTTTTTTTGCGTTGAGTCCACTTCCATAAAGCTTTGATTTTTTTCCCAATAGGGTGAGGTCAATCAATTTGATTTTAGACAATTTTAAAATCTCCTCTGTAACTTTTCCTGTGAATACATTCACATGTATTTCACATTGACTTTGAGCTGTAAAATGCTGTCCTATAGTATCATGCAAGCTTCTTTCGAGTGTTTCGTCAATGGGGGCTATCAGATCTCCATACTTTTCTTCTATTTCTTTAGGAAGATCAAAAGAAGAAGTAATGTGTATAAAATAGACCTGCGTAATGCTAAAAGTTTCTACCACCATGGAAGCATATTTTAAAACATGCTCGTCCATTCCAGTTAAATCTAAGGCGACCATCATTCGGTCGAATTTGCTTAAGTCTTCCATCATCTTTGCGCTATAACACTCCTAATTTATGGAATTATAATTTGATCGCGAAGCACCGCTTGTTTTTTAGCTTTGCACTTGGTGTTTTCTTTAGTTTCTTTGCACTGCACTAAATCTCCTATCGTGTCGAACCCCAATTTTATTGAACGCTTACAAAAGAAATGGCAATTGAAATCTATCTTCCAAACCATGATGGTACTCATTGTTTTTGCCTTTACCGGTAGTACAGTTCTATTTCTTAAACCGTTTATTTTTGAATGGATAGGTTTAGATCATTTATCTATGCCGGTAAAAATCTTGATGTACATTGTTTTGGTCATGCCACTTTATCAAATTCTGATTTTAATCTACGGCTTTTTATTCGGGCAGTTTGCTTTTTTTCTCAGGTGGGAAAAGCAATTTCTCAATCGCTTGGGGAGCTTGTTTAAAGGACGAAAAAATAACTAAAGTAAGAACTTAACAGAAACGATACCTGTTGCATCACTAAAAATAAAGTTGATTATGGAAAAAGAGGTTCAGGTCATTTTGAAGGAACATTCGCTGAGGCAAACCAACAGCAGAGCGGATATTGTTTCCTTTTTTCTTAAGCATAAAAAAGCCATTTCTCATAGCGATATCGAGTCGCAACTTGGTGGAAAATATGACCGTGTTACCATTTACCGTACATTGAAATCTTTTATTGATAAAGGGTTAATTCACCAGGTGTTGGATGATGGACAATCTACGCTCTACGCGCTATGCAGCGATTGCACAACTTTGGAACACCAACACAATCATATTCATTTTAAATGTCTGAAATGTGAAGAAACGGTATGCTTAGAAGGAGTAACCATTCCCAAAGTTCAGCTTCCTGAAGGCTTTGAGGTTGAAGATAGTAATTTTCTGATTACAGGGGTCTGTAGAAACTGTACTTAGTATTCAAAAACAGGCTCTTTTTTTATTTCATCTTTTTGACCTGTTGGTTCGTTTGGCCAAACAATTCCAGGTGGTAAATCGATAACAGGAGGCTGTTCTAATGCACTCTGACCACCTTCATCATCATTTCCAGTATTTTTCTTTCCTGAGCGCATTAAGCGAACACTCAAATAAATTAATAGCAGGTATGTAATACTGCTTAAGAAAAGGTCATAGTAAATCGAACTCATACTGTTCTAATATACTGTGAACATACCCCTTTTGTTTTACAGGTAAAAGAAAATGAGCCAAACAATGATGAATAAGGGGATTAAAAAAGGAATAGAATAGCGAATGATATATCCAAAAAATGAAGGCATGTGTATTCCTGTTTGCTCAGCTATTGATTTCACCATAAAGTTGGGGCCATTGCCTATATAGGTCATTGCACCAAAGAAAACAGAGGCAACAGCAATGGCTGTGAGTTTCATAATAGACCCATCGTAAACACCACCGTTGGCGTAGTCTTGCACTTGCGCAACCACACTTATATCAGCGCCCTGAGAGGCCATAGCCGCGGCAAGGAAATTAAGGTATGTAGGCGCATTATCCAGGAAGCCTGACAATAAACCCGTACCCCAATATAAAGTATTGGCGCTTATCAAAGCAGCTCCTGATTCTGACTTAGCGAATTCAGAAACAAGTTCCAGGGCCGGCATCATCGTACCAAAAATACCAATGAAGATGAATGCTACTTCACGAATGGGTTCAAAATTAAATTCGTTTCCGGATAGGGCTTTTTTACTGGCAAACTTAAACGAGAAAAGGCCAACTGAAAACATAATGATTTCACGTAAGAAGGAGAACTTCTGACCGTCATACACAATTGCAGGGACACCCTCAATTACATTAGGATCTAAAAATACAGAGCCTATGACCACAGCTAACCAGAAAAAATTTTTTGCCCCTACAATGCTGATTTTATTAGAATAAGTGGCCGAAGCTTCTTCCAAGGAGATGTTTTCACTACCTCCGTTTCTTTTATCATAAAAGTAAAAGAGGGTAGCCAAAATGGTTATCGCAAAAGCCCATGGAACAAAGTTGTGTATCAACGTCCAGGTAAAAGGTACACCTTTAAGAAAACCTAAGAATAAAGGCGGGTCACCAATGGGCGTAAGTGAACCCCCAATGTTACTTACCATGAATATAAAAAATACAATGTGATAAGGTCTGATGCGATCCTTGTTTAACCGTATAAAAGGCCTAATCAAAAGCATGGAAGCTCCTGTTGTCCCGATCAAATTAGCCACCATAGCGCCAATCACAAGCAGACCTACGTTTGCACCTGGGGTGGCTCGTTTATCCACGCTGATCATAATGCCTCCAGAAGCAATGTATAAAGAGGAAAGCAAGGCAATAAATTGCAAGTATTCGGCCAATGCATGAATGGGCGCATGAATGTTATCTAATCCAAAAAGGTAGTAAATCACCACAATGGATGCTAAGACCACGGCAATCAAAGGATAGTTTTTATGCCAAAAATGTTCATAGAATAAAGGCCCTGTGGCAATCATTCCTAACAATAAAACAAATGGAATAACAGACCAGCCCGGGGGCTTATCGGCATGGTGTTCTTCTGCCTCCTCATGATCTTCTTGATGATCATCAATCGAAGCATCATCACTTTGATTGACCATTTTAATAAACGATGTCTCTTGAGAGATGTACTCTGCTTGAGAAAACTGCGGCATGATGGCATTCAGCCAAAATAGAAACAGAAATAGTTTACCGAGTTTTTTCATGTTTTGAGTGAGCGTGAAGCGCCAAAATAAGTCATTCTACCCACAAATCAAACCTAGAATTTTTCAGGCTATCTCTACCGCATTTGAAGTGAATATACCTGGAAAGAATTGACAATTTAGTAAAATTAGCGTAAACCAAAACCTTCCATTTGACCACTGCTGGTGTTTTTTTTGGCACCAGTCACAGAACACAATGTGTTTTCTTTTCCTAGGAAACGGAGTAGGCCCATATAGGCAAAAATTAGGGCTTCTTTGAAGGCTACGGTTTCATCATTTGGCATGTACCAAATGGCCTCGTGTTTACATCGTATACATTCCATTAAAAAATGGTTGTAGGCACCTCCGCCAGTGACCAATATTTCTACCTCTTTTCTGTTCCTGACTTGCTTTTGGATGGCTTCTGAAATGGCAATGACCATGGTATGCATTCTATCGGGAAGGCTGATATTTGCATTCCTAAGTAGGCTTTGCCAATAGGCTTGATAATCTTCGTAACCTAGCGATTTAGGATGCTTTTTTTGGAGGTATGGAATGTGGTTTAAAGCAAGCAGTAAACTTTGATTAATTTGACCACTTCTAGCGATTTTTCCAAGATCATCGTAAGCTAACCCGGCTTCTTGAGCGAGATCATTTAGCGCCATATTCACAGGACATATGTCATAGGCTATTCGTTCCCCATTGGCTTGATAAGAAATGTTGGCAATGCCACCTAAGTTCAGACAATAATCGTAAGTCGCAAATAGATCACGGTCCCCGATGGGAACTAATGGTGCACCTTGCCCACCCAAGCTTACGTCTTGTTGCCGAAAATTAAATAGGACGGGCAGGCCGGTAATGTCATGGATTTGCTTTCCATTACCAATTTGAAGGGTAATACCTTTTGAGGGTTGATGTAGAAGCGTATGCCCATGAGAGGCGATAAAATCAATTTCTGAATTTTTATCCAACAAGAAATCTAGGATGGAATGTCCAATAAATGCTCCGAACTCGGCATCTAGTTTTTCAATCTCATACCCGTTTAGAGAGGTACTTTTTTGGAGGAGGTCAACTAACTCGGGCTTATGCGGGTAAGTTGCGGTTTTACGAAAGGTGTATGACCATCGGTTATCCCTATTTTCAAAACGAACCCAAGCCAAATCTAGGCCATCTAGCGATGTACCTGACATAACTCCCACTATCTGATAAACATCTTTAAATTTTTTTCTTGAGTGCATAATTGTGCTCATGAATCGAAATAAACCTGATATAGGCAGACAAGAAACTAACGATTTTTTCTTGCCTTCATTCTTGCCGGTAGGTATTTATACCGGTAGTAACCGTAACCAACACCTGCTGGCAAGGCAATGAGTAAATTCAATAAATTATTCTCAACCTCCATGGGTTTTTCTGCATCGAAATATGGGATGCCTACGTAAACAATGAGCCAAATTACGACCATGAATAAAATGCCTTTTAGGGCCCAATGAATTTTTGTCATTTTCTTATGAGATTATGAATGAGTCTTAACCCTTCAAGGGTTAAGTTTTTATCTACCTTATGAAACCGAGCATGCAAAGGGTGCAATATAGAGGAAAGGCCACCAGTAGCAATAACCGTTGACGAATAACCGAGCTCTTCTTCAATTTTGTCGAGCATTCCTTCGATCATGCTTACATAACCCCAAAGAATACCTGCTTGAATAGCTTCAGTAGTGTTTTTCCCCATCTTCGAATCTGGCAGCTCAAGTGGTACATCAGGTAATTGAGCTGTATTTCCAACCAATGCCTTGATGGCTGTTTTTAATCCTGGAGCTATACTTACGCCCAAAACGGTTCCTTTGGCATTGACCACTGTAAAGGTCAATGCTGTTCCAAAGTCGATGATAATGATATTTTTTTTGTAATGCATGAACCCAGCCACCGCATTGGCTAATAGATCGGTTCCAATTTGATAGGGTTGTAAGGTACGAACCGGCAACTGATCGAAAATTTTTGGCTCAATAAATAGTGGTTTTCGATGAATCAAAGGTTTGGAAAATTCTGTCAAAATGGGATTGAGCTGAGGAACAACCGAAGATATGACAACAGCCTCCACATCTTCTAACTTTAGGTTGGCTTCTAAAAACTGAAGCCGAAGGAAGAGCTCGTACTCCATCTGGTTTTTTATAGGAAGCGTTTCGTATCTCCATTCGGCAATCCACTCTTGGTTTTTATAAATTCCAAAAACAATGTTGGTATTTCCGGCATCAACAGCTAGTAGCATAAAAGATTGGGTCAGGTTTATTTAAACACGAATTCCGGGGGATGTTCTTCATCAAAATCGGTGGCACTCTGATAAGCATGAGCAACTGCCAAAATTTTTGCCTCTTCAAATAAATTACCAATAAATGAGATGCTTGTGGGACTTCCATTTTCGGAATATCCGTTTTTAACCACTACGCAAGGATGACCCGTTAGGTTGGTGGTGATGAGTTGGCTACCACCAAAACTAGGCGTTACGATCACGTCAAAATCCTTCATTAATTCATTGACCTGATCCACCAATTCATACCTTACCCGATTGGCATTGATGTAATCTACGGCTGAGACAAACCGGGCACTACGAAAGGAGTTTGGCCATGCACCCCGGTCTTGCCTCACCAAAAGAGAATCTCGATTGGAGCGGGTCAGCTCATCGAATGCAGCCGCAGCCTCAGCGCTTAAAATGGCCTGCATGGCAGGAAACGGCATATCGGAAACCCATTCCACGGGTTTTAAATCTGCTCCTAAGTCCCTCAATACATTTAGAACAGCATTGTCTTGTTTTTTTTGGCTTTCCCGATTGCGATCGAAATAAGTTTTTAGGTAGCCTATCTGCAAGCGCGATAAATCAATGTCTTCCTGAAAATTGAAAGGAGCCTCTTTTACCGTTAGGTCTTTCCCGTCAGTTCCTCGAATTACCTCAAAAACCAAGGCTAAATCTTTTGCATTGCGTGCGATTGGCCCCACCTTATCCATGCTCCAACTTAAAGCCATTGCTCCGGCTCGACTAACCCTGCCAAAAGTTGGTCTTAATCCGCTTACACCATTCCGGGTGGAGGGAGAAACAATCGACCCTAAGGTTTCCGTTCCAAGGGCAAAGGGAATCAGACCGGCCGCGGTAGCAGCAGACGAACCTGCGCTTGAACCGCTGGCGCCTTCTTCTTTATTCCATGGGTTTCTGGTTTTTCCACCATACCAAACATCTCCCATGGCCAAAGCACCTAAGGTCAATTTGGCAACCAAAACAGCACCTGCATCATCTAGCTTTTTAATAACGGTTGCCAATTCATCACCTCGATTTTGATCTTTAAAAGGTGCTGCTCCCCAAGTAGTTTTATAGCCGGGAACAGCAAAAAGGTCTTTTGCTCCATACGGAATGCCGTGCAGTGGACCTAAATAGGTGCCATTTTTTAGTAAATCATCAGCGCGTTTGGCTTGCGATAAAGCCCTTTCTTCAGTAAGGGTAATAACCGCTTCCAGATCATTCCCATACCGCTTCAGCCTACTCAGGAAAAATTTAGTCAAAGCTTCTGAACTGATTTTCCGGGACTTGATAAGTGATGCTAACTCGGAAAGGGTATAAAATGCCAGTTCTTCTAGATTTGCAGGCATGTCAATATCTTCTGGTATATTCCAATCTATTGCGCCTTGTAAACTATCAATGGAATGGGTTTCGCCATGCGGTTGAAAAATAAGTGCGGGAGGTGTACCATTGTCCAAACGGTATTCGTGGAGCTCTTGAATGCCTCTAAGGGTACGGTTGACATTAGGTAAAAGCTGCTCAACTTCCTGGTCAGTAAAATCTAAACCAAAAACTTTTTGGGCTGCCATTATTTCATCCTTAGAAAGAGAGTTCTCTTTTGCAGCCTGATAGCCAAAAAGAAACCCTGTCGTTAAAAGGAGGCAGACCAAAAATAAGGACATTAGATTATATTTTTTAAGGCTAGGCAGCATCGCTGGTCTGGGTTTTATGGCTAATTTTGTTCCATTACACGTAGTCTTTAAGAAGACCAACATGCTTAGAAGAGTGAAGTTATACAAATGATGAATACCGAACAACGATTTTTCCCGCAATGGATGCGCGGATTTCTATTGGCTGCAGCAGCCTACAATGTGCTTTGGGGTTTTTTGATGGCCTGGATGCCTGAGAGTTTTTATCATTGGGTGACCCAAAGCTCACAAACTACGCCGGACATCATTGTTTGGCAGGGAAGAGGGGTGCTCCTATTGGCATTAATCTTTATCGCTGCTGCGATCCATCCAGGTCGTTTGTGGTATTTACCGGCCGTTGGGGCATTGGCTAAGTTGGTCGGAGCCGCTTGGTTTTATACCATAATATTAGATCAATTCTTGAGTGATCAGGCTATTTTTCACCTGCTTATGAATGATTTATTGTGGATACCTTTTCTATTACTTGTTTCATTTAAAGCATATTACTATAGTAAAATGTAAGGATCTGCCTCTTTTTTACCTCACCTATCTGTGGTTGATGTACAAAGGGATAAAACGTTTGAAGAGTGCCTTGCAGACAACATTGAGGAACTTAATAGAGTCATTCATGCGGCCATTCATGAATTTGCTTCCCCTTAAAAGGGTGAAATATTGGGGCTTAAATAGAAAAAACGTTTTCACACTTCTTCGAATGACGTACCTTTAGGGCATGAGTAAGCCCGAAAAAACGTTATTTCTTTTGGATGCAATGGCTTTGATTTACCGAGCCCACTTTGCATTTGCTAAAAACCCTCGGTTCAATTCCAAAGGCCTTAATACTGGAGCTCCTTTTGGCTTCACCAACAGTCTATTTGAGATTATTTCTAAGCGTAAGCCTACGCATATTGGGGTGGCTTTCGATACCCACGCCCCAACTTTTCGACATGTTGCATATAAAGAGTACAAAGCCAACCGCGATGAGACTCCCGAAGATATTAAAATGGGTACACCCATTGTAAAGGACATTGTGCGTGCTTTTAATATTCCTGTGTTAGAAATGGATGGTTTTGAAGCAGATGACATTATAGGAACCTTGGCCAAAAAAGCAGTTAAAGATGGTTTTCAAGTGTTTATGATGACACCCGACAAGGATTTCGGACAATTGGTGGAGGAAAATATTTTACTTTATAAACCAGCTTTCATGGGCAATGGGGTAGATATTATGGGTGTTGATGAGGTGTTAAAAAAGTGGGACATCGACCATATTGATCAGGTGGTAGATATGTTAGGTTTACAGGGAGATGCCGTGGATAATATTCCTGGAATACCTGGTGTTGGCCCAAAAACCGCTTCAAAACTGTTGAAACAGTACGGGAGTGTAGAAGAAATTATCAACAACGCCCACGAAATTAAAGGGAAGCTGGGGGAAAAGATTGCAGCCAATGCCGAGCAAGGACGTATGTCGAAAGAGTTGGCACGAATCAATATGGAAGTGCCCATTGAGTGGGATGAAGACGCGCTCATATATGAGGGGCCTAATGTGGAGCAATTGACAAAGTTATTCGAGGAGCTTGAGTTTCGAAATACTTTAAAAAGGGTTTTGGGTGAGGGAAAAGATGATCAAAGTACTTCAATCAAGGCAATCAAAGCAACCGATCAAATGTCTTTATTTGGGGAAGGTACTCCCGCCCTAGCAGCTCAAGCTTCTGCCGAACCCGAAGAAAAATTGAACATAAAAGAAGTTGATCATCAGTATCACCTCCTAGAAGATGAAAAAGACATTAAGCGACTGGTGCACTTTCTTTCTTTGCAAAAAGAATTTTGTTTCGATACTGAAACCGATAACCTAGATCCTATAAAAGCCAATTTACTTGGCTTTTCATTCTCCTACCAGCAGGGCGAAGCTTATTATATTCCTGTACCAAAAGAGGTGAACGCCATAAAAAAAGTATTGGCTTTATTCCAAATGGTTTTTGAAGATGAAAGCATCACAAAGATTGCTCAGAATGCAAAGTATGACTTACAGGTTTTGCAAAACTACGGTGTTCAGGTGAAAGGAAAGGTATTTGATACCATGATAGCCCACTATCTCATTGATCCTGATACAAGGCATGGAATGGACGTAATGGCAGAAAACTATTTAAATTACACCCCCATCTCAATAACTGAATTGATAGGAAAAAAGGGGGTTAAGCAAGGAAATATGAGAGATGTTCCCTTGCACCAAGTGGTAGAATATGCAGGGGAGGATGCAGACATTACCCTTCAGCTCAAACATGCCCTAGCACCCTCTATTACTGGGCGACTTAAAAAATTATTTGAAGAAGTTGAAATGCCGTTGGTACGTGTTTTGGCCGATATTGAATACAACGGTGTCAAAATTGACACGGAGGTTTTGAAGCAAATGTCCTCAGAGCTAGAACTGGAAAGTCAAAAGGCACAAAAAGAAATTTTTGAAATGGCGGGGGAAGAATTCAATGTCGCTTCGCCCAAACAATTAGGCGTTATTTTATTTGATAAACTGAAGCTTTCTGATAAGCCGAAAAAAACCAAAACGGGACAATACGCGACAGGAGAAGATATTTTATCTAAACTCGCTGTCAAACATAATATTGCACAAAGAATTCTTGAGTTTAGAGAATACCAAAAACTCAAATCAACCTACGTCGATGCATTGCCCAATATGATCAGTTTGGTGGACGGGCTGGTGCATACGGATTATCGTCAGGCTGTGGCAGCTACCGGCCGACTGAGCTCCAATAATCCTAACCTACAAAATATTCCTATTCGTACAGAAAAGGGAAGAGAAATTCGGAAAGCTTTTATCCCTCGGGACAAAGAACATGTTTTGATGGCTGCAGATTATTCTCAAATTGAGCTTCGCATTGTAGCCGCATTCGCCAGAGATGAAAGCATGATGAAAGCCTTCAAAGATGGCCAAGACATACATTCAACCACTGCTTCGAAGGTATTTGGAGTAGATTTGGCAGAGGTCGATCGTGACATGAGGCGCAAAGCAAAAGAAGTAAATTTTGGTTTGATTTATGGCATTTCTGCCTTTGGATTGGCACAAAACATCGGCATCTCGCGTACCGAAGCCCAAGAAATCATCACAGCTTATTTCAATGAATTTCCAGGAGTCAAAGCTTACATGGACAAGCAAGTGAATGAAGCCAGAGAGAAGGGATATGTGACAACTATTCTAGGTAGAAGAAGGTATTTACCGGACATCAATTCTAAAAACATGGTAGGTCGAGGTCATGCAGAAAGGAATGCCATTAATGCGCCCATACAAGGTAGTGCTGCAGATATGATCAAAATGGCGATGATTAGCATTCATGATTGGATGAAAAAAGAGAAGCTCAAATCTAAAATGATCATGCAAGTACATGATGAATTGGTTTTTGATGTACATCAATCGGAGTTAAAGTTGATGCAAGAAAAAGTGCCTGAAATGATGAAGAATGCCATGATTTTGGAGGTGCCAATGGAAGTAGAAGTAGGAACAGGGGAGAATTGGTTAATTGCACACTAATGGAATTTAATATTAACCTTTCACATATTGAAGCAGCACACAATCGGATCCGTGCGTATATTCATCGTACTCCGGTAATGACCTCAGCTAGTTTAGACAAAATGGCGGGTTGTTCTCTGTACTTTAAATGTGAGAACTTCCAGAAAATTGGGGCGTTTAAAGCGCGAGGAGGTTTAAATGCGGTGATGACTTTGCCTGAATCTCAAAAAGCAAAGGGTGTGGTAACCCATAGCTCAGGTAATCATGCACAAGCGGTAGCTTTAGCTGCCAAGCTAGCAGGAATTCCTGCTTACATAGTAATGCCAAGGACAGCCCCAAAAATCAAACAAAAAGGAGTAAATGCTCTAAATGCAAATATAACCCTCTGTGAGCCCACATTAGAGGCTCGGGAACAGGGCGCTGAAGAAATCATGCGAAAAACGGGTGCCACTTTTATCTCACCTTATAATAACCATGCGGTAATCGCTGGTCAAGCTACCTGCGCCAAGGAATTGTTAGAAGACTACCCTGAACTAGATCAGATCGTTACACCTGTAGGTGGGGGTGGCCTATTGGCAGGTACCTTGCTCAGCGCCAACTATTTGAAACCCATAATAGAGGTGTTTGCCGGTGAACCTGAAGGGGCCATGGATACCTATTTATCATTTAAAAGTGGTGTCCATCAAAAAGTGGCAAACCCTAAAACCATTGCAGACGGTTTGTTGGCTTCTATGGGCGATATCAACTTTGCCATAATAAAGCCTCTCCTAAAGGATGTTTTTTTGGTGAATGATGATGAAATTGTTGCTGCTATGCGGTTGATTTGGGAGCGCATGAAGATAGTTATTGAGCCTTCCTGCGCTGTTCCCTTTGCCGCGTTACTTAAAAATAAGACTGTTTTTTCTGGTAAAAAAGTAGGGATAATTCTCACAGGAGGGAATGTTGATTTAAATCATTTACCCTTCTAAATTTTTTTGTTGAGCGTAGGGGTTAATATCATTGAGTTTTTGCTCCAAAGCTCTAAGGTCCTTCAGGCTGATCCAGCTAATTTTAATTTTATGTTTTCGCAATTGATCTTTTTCATCTAACACTTTTAAGCCTAGAAAGCGATGGCTCGTTTTGTAAAAACCGTCAAAATTAGCCTTATTAACCATTAGGCTATTTTGTTTTTTGAAGAAGACTTTTCGGGTATGAATTAAAATTCCATTGTCAGTTGGCAAGGCGTGAAAATGAATCGGCCAATTACTTAATGTGGCTAAAAAAGCGAGAAGAGGTAGTACGGAAGCCCAAAGCCATACCTTTGAACTATCTGGTAACCACAAATATTGATAAACAAACACAAACAAGAAGAATAAGAGGTAAGCAATCAATAGGGCCTTAAATAAAAAAATACGCCCTTTGTTTTGAATGGTTTTCATAGCTTCTTAAAGTTAAAACGAATTTCTTGTAATGTCTTACGAGTACTGATATTTGTGCGGTTTAATCAGGTTTAAGGCATCAATGCGCCCGAAAAAATAGCTTGTAATTGAAATGAATACACCTTCTGTTTTATGTATGAAAAGAATTTCTCATGGTATCTATTAAAATATTACGATGCCATAACTCGTATTTCCTTTAAGGTTTTTACCTTCGCACATGCCCAAACGCTTGATTGCAGACAGTGGTTTTACCAAAACAGATTGGCGCCTTATACTGGCAGATGGTAGCATCGAACAGGCCAGAACGGCTGGCATTAACCCTTACTATCAGACCGAAGACGAAATGTTGTCTGTGATTAAAGATATATATGCTCAGCTGCCTGTCAGTGTAGATGAAATCTTTTATTACGGAACGGGTTGCTCTTCAAGGGTTAATCGAGATAAGATTGCTGGTCTGCTGAAAAAGTATTATTCCCATGCAATCGTAGATGTAAACCACGATCTGTTGGCAGCAGCACGTTCTTTATGTGGCCAGGAACCCGGAATCGCTTGCATTTTGGGAACAGGCGCGAATTCTTGTTTTTACGATGGTCAAAAAATTACCCATAATGTTCCTTCACTGGGCTGGGCCATTGCAGATGAAGGAGGCGGAACGTATTTAGGCAAAACCCTTCTGACAAATTATTACAGAAAGGATATGCCTGAGGAGTTGCGAAAGGTTTTTAAAGCAACCTTCGACTTAACAAAGGATCAGTTTTTGGTACATGTCTACCAAGAACCTATGCCTGGACGTTTTTTGGCAGGGTTTTCTAAATTCATTAGTCAGCACATAAGTCATCCCTACCTTTATCAGCTAGTGGCCAATGGTTTCGATGTGTTCATACGAAAGAATGTTTTAAAATATGAGAGTCATCATGAAGTGCCCGTTCATTTTACCGGATCGGTAGCCTATTATTTTGGCAGTATTTTACGCCAAATCGCAGAAAAGTACAATTTACATGTCAAGCATATTACAGAACACCCCATAGCAGGACTTACCCTTTTTCATCAAGGGACTTGATACACCATAGCATTGATGTGCATTCCGGCTCCTACTGAGGCGAAAACCACATGATCGCCTGAAGACAAGCTATGACCCTCCATTTCGCCACGTAAAATTAAATCGAGCATGGTAGGGATGGTGGCAACGGAGCTATTGCCCAAAGTTTGGATTGTCATGGGCATGAGTCGTTCAACATCTGGTGATTGATCGTAGAGCTTGAAAAGCTTTAAAATAATGGCCTCATCCATTTTTTCGTTAGCCTGATGAATCAAAATTTTATTGATATCACTCAAATCTAGATGGGCCTTGTCAATGGCACTTTTGATTGATTCGGCAACATATAACAATGCATACTCATAAATTTTGCGACCTTTCATTTTGATATAGCGCTTGGCACTATCTTTTAATTTGGGGTGATTCGAAGGTCCCATGGCTAGGTAATCGAGCTCTATGGCGGCATCTGTTCTAGAACTTTGACTTAAACAACCTCCCTTGCTGTTTTCTGAAGCTTGAAAAATAACGGCTCCCGCACCATCAGAAAAAATCATCGAATCTCTGTCGTGTTTATCTACAATACGGCTTAAGGTTTCGGCACCTATCACCATCACCGCTTTGGCATCGCCACAACGAATCATTTGCGAAGCTTGTATGGCACCCTGTACCCAGCCGGGGCACCCAAAAATCAAATCATAACAAGTAACGTTAGGGTTTGTAATACCTAAACGATGCTTTACTCTACTGGCAAGGCTTGGCATTACATCTACCAGATTAGCTTCATCTTCTAATTCACCAAAGTTTTGAGCGAAAATAATGTAGTCTAAATCTTCTTGATCGATACTGCTGCGATTAAGTGCCTCACGAGCAGCCTCAGCTGCTAAATCAGAGCAAAGTTGCCCGGCTAAAGCGTAGCGCCTTTCTTTGATGCCCGTTATTTTTTCAAACTTTTGAATGATAACTTCATTGCTCATTGGAAAGGGTTCGCCATTTTCCTGATAAAATTCTGAATCAAGGAAGTCTTCGTTTTTCACAATTCTTTCCGGAAGGCAACTGCCTACCCCATTTATGATTACTTTCGGCATAATTTCTATTTGTTTGGAGCGAGAGCTACAGACCTCCAACAGGCCTCTGCAGCTTGCTCAATTTTAGTTTCTGTTAAATTTTGATTGTGGTCCAAGTGAAGTTTCACTAACATCACGATGGGCCCGTAGAGTAAAGCAACCAAAGTATAGAGTGGAAGATCTTTCATGGCTTTGGCTTTTTTGGACTCAATGAAAAATGACATAATCGGAGCCAGAATAATAAAGGTTTCTTCACGCGTCATGTTGCCCACAAAAGGGGCATATCGGTATTGCTCTACAAACTGAAAGGATTTGGGGTGCTCTAAACAATAGTGTATTAAATTAATCCACAGGTGTTTGAACCGTTCTTTAAAAGTGCCTTCTTCCTTGTAATTTTTTAAAATGGCCTTGATAACCCGTTTTTTAATGGTCGTAAACAATTCATTAATCAACTCTTCTTTGTTGGAAAAGTATCGATAAATAGTTCCCGCTCCGATTCCTGCTTTCTGGGCAATTAAGGAAATAGGTGTGGCATGAAAACCTCTCTCTGTAACCAGTTCTAAGGTGGCTTCTAGAATCAAAGTTCTTTTGTCTGTAACCTGTTGATCAATCATAGGCTAGCGGAATGAATGTTCATTCCGCACAAATTAAGCGATGTTAGAGCTTCAATACAAAGAATTTACGATATTCTTTTCTTGGTAATGGACATCCTATTGCTTAATTGAGCTACCTGAATGGATGTGTGACAATTTGCTTTGGCTTACGATTCATTTTGACGTAATTTTGACATCACAATTAACTTAACCGATTGCGTATGTCTTGGTTTCAAAGAAAAGTAAAAGGAATTACCACACCTACAGACCAAAAAAAGGACGCTCCTGATGGCTTATGGTTTAAAACACCTAGTGGTTCAATCATTCATACACGTGAGTTAAAGAACAATGCTTATGTATGTCCCGAAGATGGTTTCCATGTACGCATAGGTTCTAAAGAATATTTTGAGATTCTTTTCGATCATAACAAGTTTACAGAGTTGGATGCCAATTTAAGTTCTGCCGACCCGCTCAACTTTGTAGATAGTAAGCCTTACACCAAAAGAATAAAGGCAACACAAGAGAAAACCAAGCTCACAGATGCTGTTCGAACAGCCTATGGGCAAATGGATGGGCAAGACTTAGTGGTGTCCTGTATGGACTTCGCTTTCATTGGCGGGTCCATGGGATCTGTGGTAGGCGAAAAGATTTCACGCGGAATAGACCATGCGATTAAAACCAAAACGCCTTTTCTAATGATTTCTAAGTCGGGTGGGGCTAGAATGATGGAAGCAGGTTTTTCTTTAATGCAATTGGGAAAGACCTCTGCAAAATTAGCTTTGCTTAGCGAAGCAGGCATTCCTTACATCTCCTTATTAACAGACCCAACAACAGGTGGGGTAACAGCATCTTACGCCATGTTGGGGGATTTCAATATTTCTGAACCTGGGGCGCTCATTGGCTTTGCCGGGCCAAGAGTCATTCGCGATACGGTGGGCAAAGACCTTCCCAAAGGCTTTCAAAGCTCGGAGTTTGTATTAGAGCATGGTTTTCTCGATTTTATCGTTGATAGAAGAGACTTAAAGAAGCAGCTTTCTACATTATTGAACATGCTACAAAGTTGAATTTCTTTGAAGCTTTTTGTATCAGGGGAATTTCTTTGGAACAAATATTTTGATGGGTTAAAATCAAGCCCACTTTCTCAAGGGTTATATACCTCGCAGTTTCCAACGCAAGGACTATCCCCTACTTACCTGAATGTCAACTCTCTAATACGTAGAAAATATTATTTTAAAACCTTTTGATTTTCAAAAAGCTACTGTACGTTTGTGACATCAAGTCATTCCTAAGCGGAATCGATTTATAAAGAAGCGTGGAGAGACAGGCTCTTCGAAGCGCTAGCAACCATCCCGATGCCTCGGGAAAGGTGCTAAATCCTGATCCCAAATGGGTGTCAAGTGACATTCGGGAGAATATAAATTGGTACATCATGTTCACTAATTTTATCCAATTACCGCCCAAAGGTGGGCACAAGCTCACCCAACTGCACTTACCTTTTCGCCATGTTCATTTCACCCATTTATTGAGCTTTTCAGTTCATCTTGGTTAATAATTTTTGAGCAACATGTTGATAGAAAACCGCAATGTGGAGGCAAACCCTAGGGGTGAGAACCACAACAATTTGCAATCTTTTAGCCTAAAGGGAAATTTTAGTCTCGAAAGTGGTGCCTTTTTAACGAATGCCAAGGTAGCTTACCGAACGTTTGGTCAACTTAATGCTGATCAAACTAATGTGGTTTGGGTTTGCCATGCGCTAACTGCTGATACCAATCCTACCGATTGGTGGTCAGGTCTGGTTGGGAAAGGGTCTTTGATTGATTCGGATGTTTATTTTATTGTATGTGCCAATATTTTGGGTTCTTGCTATGGTAGTACAGGGCCGAAAGCGTTTAATCCTGCTACTGGTGAAAGGTACTTGAGGGAATTTCCATTGATCACCATACGTGATATTGCGAAAGCACATGACCAGTTACGTGATCATTTGGGAATTACACAAATTACCTTGGGAATTGGCGGTTCTATGGGGGGGCAACAACTTTTGGAATGGGCCATTTTAAAGCCACGGCTTTTTAAAAAGCTTGCCTTGGTGGCCTGTTCGGCTAAGAGCTCGCCATGGGGTATTGCCATTCGATCTGCTCAGCGCATGGCCATTGAAGCAGACCCTTCTTTTTATGCAAAATCACCAAAAGGAGGATGGAAGGGTTTGGAGGCGGCCCGTGCCATGGCAATGGTAACTTATCGTACCGATGCCATTTATAATGCCAGGCAATTCGAAGATCAGGAGAAAATGGATGGGTTTCTTTCCGAAAGTTATCAACGCTATCAAGGTAAAAAATTGCGCAACCGCTTTGATGCCCGATCTTATTATGCCCTTACCAAAACCATGGATACCCATGACGTAGGGCGTCGACGAGGTGGAGTAGTTACTGCCCTACAGCACATTAAATCGCACTGCTTGATTGTAGGAATTCTCTCAGACATGCTTTTTGCCCGTTTTGAATCGGAACTAATGGCCAAAGAAATACCAAATGCAAATCTGCATTGGATAGATTCACTACACGGACATGATGGTTTTCTGACGGAAACCGAACAGCTTTCTCAACTTATTAGACCCTTTTTAACTCAGTAATTATGAAAAACATTTCCATTGGATTATTTGGCTTTGGCTGTGTGGGTCAGGGCCTTTATCAAACATTAAATCAGTCAAAAAACTTTGCAGGTTATATTGCTAAAATTGGAATTAAAGACCCTAGAAAAAAACGCGAATTACCTAGTCATTTGTTTACTACTGATGCACTTTCAATCATAGAAGATCCTAAAATCGATATCATAGTGGAGCTGATTGATGATGCATCCGCAGCATTAGAAATTGTGGTATCAGCTCTTAAAGCGGGTAAATCTGTGGTAACAGCTAATAAGAAGATGGTTGCAGAAAACATGCAGTTACTGGTAGATTTGCAGAAAGAAACCGGTAATGCTGTCCTTTATGAAGGAGCAGTTTGTGCCAGTATTCCCATCATTAGAACCTTAGAAGAGTATTTCGGTCATGAACCGCTCACGGAGGTCAAAGGCGTTTTCAATGGCTCAACCAATTACATCTTAAGCCGTGTTTTTCATGATAAATTAGATTACGAAACGGCACTTGCTCAAGCGCAGGATTTAGGCTTTGCTGAGTCAGACCCGGCTTTAGATGTGGAAGGCTATGATGCGAAATATAAGCTTTGTATACTTATCAGCCATACTTTTGGGCTACATGTGCACCCCGATCAGGTTTTGAATTTGGGTATTCAGCGCATCAAATCGGCTGACCTTGAATATGCCAGTGCTCATGGATGGCGCATTAAACTGTTAGGTCATGCGCAACGTATTGAGGATAAGGTGTATGCCTTTGTAATGCCTCGATTTGTACCGATTAATGATAATTTAGCCACAACAGAAAACGAATACAATGCTGTGGTCATCAATGGTGAATTTTGTGATAATCAATGGTTTACAGGCAAAGGGGCAGGTAGTTTGCCCACAGGTGCGGCTGTACTCTCAGACGTTTCTGCTTTGAGCTATGCGTATAAGTATGAGTATAAAAAAGAGTCTCACAAAGAAAACGTATTTTTTTCGAACGACTCACCGGTAAAAATTTATGCCAGTTTTCAATCTCCGGAGGATGTTTTACTCAACGATTTTGACCAAGTGATTGAAAAATATTTCAGCTACGATCATTGCTATGTTGTTGGAACAATTTGTTTAAATAAACTAAGGACAGAAATATGGCAAAACAATCCTCATATTAATGTGGTTTTGACTGCCGATACGTTAGATAACTCTTTAGGAAAGTTATGCGTTAATCAACTGAAAGTAGAAATCGATGAATTGAAGAAGGGTCAAAGGCTGAGGAAAAAATTGATGTTGCAGTTGTAATCAATTCTCTCATATTTTTTCGGTTCTCTTACTGATTTCATCTTTTAGTGAATATATTTGTAGCCATTTCAGGCATTTAGGCTTGATTTCATTTGTTGATAAAAAAACGATTAGTAGATGTCTTCTGTAATAATTACTTCCATTGCTGCCTTTGCAGTTATTATTCTCTTACTGGTGATGATTCTGCTCTATGCGCAGTCGAAATTGGTACAATCTGGTGATGTGAAAATTATAGTGAATGGTGATGAAGAAAATCCCATTGTAACGCAAGCAGGCTCAACATTACTGAATACCCTTTCCAATCAGAAAGTATTTTTGCCTTCAGCTTGTGGCGGAGGGGGTACTTGCGCCATGTGTAAATGTACCATTAACGAGGGTGGTGGAGATGTTCTTCCAACGGAAGAAGGTCACCTGAGCCGCTCAGAGAAAAAAGAAGGTGTGCGTTTATCTTGCCAAGTTAAGGTGAAAAACGACATGCGTATCGAGATTCCTGAAGAAATATTTGGTATCAAAAAATGGGAATGCGAAGTAGTTTCCAACTACAATGTAGCCTCGTTTATTAAAGAGTTTGTTGTTCAACTGCCTCAAGGTGAAAGCCTAGACTTCGAAGCCGGAGGTTACATTCAAATTGATGTGCCACCAGTGGAATGCGATTTCAAAGACATCGATATTAAACCTAACCCTGATGACCCTGCAGGTCCGGAAAAATTCAAAGGAGACTGGGATAAATTTGGCTTGTGGAATTTGAAAATGGTGAACAAGGAAGAAATCTTTAGGGCATATTCCATGGCCAACCACCCTGCTGAAGGTAATATCATCATGTTGAACATCAGGATTGCAACACCGCCCTGGGATAGAGCCAACAATAAGTGGATGGATGTCAATCCTGGCATTTGTTCTTCTTATGTATTTACTCGTAAACCAGGTGATAAAGTAACCATTTCAGGGCCTTATGGTGAGTTCTTTATTAAACCAACTGAAGCAGAGATGCTTTACATTGGTGGGGGTGCTGGAATGGCACCAATGAGGTCTCATTTATTTCATTTATTCCACACTTTAAAGACCGATCGTAAAGTTTCTTTCTGGTATGGAGGTCGTTCTAAAACAGAGTTATTCTATCTCAACGATTTCAGAAAGATAGAAAAAGAGTTCCCAAACTTCAATTTCCATGTAGTTCTTTCAGAACCTCTTCCGGAAGATAATTGGAAAGAGAAAAAAGATTTAGAGGATAAAGAAGGTGATGGTTTCTTAGGATTTGTTCACCAAGCAGTAATTGATCAATATTTGTCAAAGCACGATGCCCCAGAAGACATAGAGTTTTATTTCTGTGGACCTCCATTGATGAATGCTGCAGTGCTTAAAATGTGCGATGATTGGGGTATTCCTGATGAAAATGTTGCCTTTGATGATTTTGGAGGCTAGCATGTTTGGTTCGAGTATTAAAAGGCTATCTTAGGATGGCCTTTTTTGTTTTTATGTAGGCGGAGACATACATGACTTGACTATTCATCTATTCCCATTAACTTTATCTTATGAATTTAAAGTTGTTCTTTCAGCTACCAAAATTTGAGAATGATCTTCTGCACAGTGCATTAGGTACGAGCATACTCACCTTAATTAATGAAAACCTAGATTTTGCTAAAGTTGACGTTGCACTTATTGGTCTCACAGAAAACAGAGGAACGAAGTTGAATACCGGTGTTTCTCGAGCCGCAGATTGCATTCGTAAAGAGCTTTACAGACTGAAAAAAAGCAAAAGTAATTATCGGATTATTGATTTGGGAAACCTTCAGAATGGAGAGCACTTAGAGGATACCTCTGATCGTTTGCGTGAGGTATGTGAGTTTCTAATCGGACAAAAAATTATACCTGTTATCTTAGGCGGAACACACGATTTATCCTTGGCTCAGTATAAGGCTTTTGAAGCTTCTAACGATCTGATTTCGGTTTTGAATGTGGATGCAAAAATGGATGTAGAGGTAAAAGGAGCTGCTAATGAAACCTTTCTGTCAAAGCTAATTACGCACAAGCCGAATTTCTTGTTCAGCTACAATCATTTGGCACATCAAGAATTTTTGGTAGAGGCTGGAGCACTCATGGCCATGAATCAGTTGTATTTTGAATCTATGCGTTTAGGCGAGCTAAGGGAAAACTTTGAAAAAGCAGAACCAATCATTCGCATGGCGAATATGCTGGCTTTTGATATATCGGCCATCAGAAGTGCAGATGCGCCCGGTCATTTTGAGGCGCAACCGTTCGGGCTCACAGGAGAAGAGGCTTGTCGTATTATGTGGTATGCAGGAATGAATGAGCGAATGAAGTCCGTTAGTATATCGGAGTTCAATCCTGATTTAGATGAGGCACAAAATAAAACTGCCAAAGTAGTAGCAACCATGGTGTGGTATTTTCTGGAAGGTTATTATCACCGTAAGGATACGGGTGAATTCAATTCTTCGGCTTACACAAAATATACGGTAAGTTTTGAAGGGACCGATGACACCCTTACGTTTTATAAAAGCAATAAGACTGAAAAATGGTGGATGTTGGTTCAGTATGGCGAAGGTTTTAGGGACAGGGCTTATGTTCCTTGTAGCTATGAGGATTATACAGAAGCCACACATGGCGGATTTCCGGAGAGATGGATCAAGGCACAGGGAAAATTAATTTAATCGGCATTGAATGGGCTAATCAACAACCTTTGGCCTTGAAAGCTTTTTTCATAAAGGGCTATGCAATAGGGTTCGAAGTCTATTGAAAATGGACTTGTTCCAGCATAAATCTGCTGCGGATAAGGTTGGCCTGATTCAAAAAAATAAACCTTGGTTTCTCCTAGTTTAGTAAATGGCATCAAGTTCCCATAAGCTTCCATTTCTTCCTGGTTTTCCGTATTCAAAGTAGTAACCACATACCTGCGAATAACAGGCCCTGTATTGTTTTCACTGCGATAGCTTGCGACTTCCACAAAGCCCGAAGATAAGTCTTCTACCCCTGGTTGATTGAGGGCTTGCCGCAACATGAGGGTGACCAAAAGCGTTGTGCAGACCCAAAAAAGCCACTTTTTTGTCATATCAGACCCCTAGATTTAAGTTCAAAATATTGATTGATCGTATTGATATTGAGGGATTGGGGTGAAGTGATGATGGAGTAGATTCCATGTGCCTTTAATGTTTTAGCAATCAAACGTTTTTCGTAAAGCATCTGTTCAGTAACACCCTTTGTATAAACATGCTCTAAATTTTCAGCAGGCTGTTGACTAAAGGAGGCCAATTCAGTATTTTCGAAAATGATACAGACCAACAGGTGATGCTTGTTGATTTGACGAAGATAGGGCAACTGCCGTTTTAAGCCTGACATAGATTCAAAATTAGTATAGAGCAACATTAAGGAACGTTGACTAACCTTTCTTTTTATACCGGCATACAAAGCGCCAAAATTAGATTCTTTAAAAGCTGTTTTTTGCTTGTATAAATGTTCTAAAATCAAATGCATTTGCATGTCTCGGTTAGAGGCTGGTAAGATGGCGTTGAATGTGTGCTGAAACGTAATGATGCCAGCTTTATCACCCTTTTTAAGGGCCAAATTACTTATTACCAAAGAGGAATTAATGGCATAGTCAAGTAGGCTGAGCCCATCAAAGGGCATTTGCATAAGCCTACCTTTGTCTATGACAGCGTATACAGGTTGTGAGCGTTCGTCTTGAAACTGGTTGATCATTAAACCCCCTTTTCTGGCTGTAGCTTTCCAGTTTACTTTGCGGTAATCATCTCCGTTGACATAGTTTTTGATTTGCTCAAACTCCATGTTATGGCCAATGCGTCTGATTTTTTTCACGCCAAAAGCTTGAAGCTGATGGCTCATGGCTAATAATTCATACTGATGCATTTGTACGAAGGAAGGATAAACCACAATGGTCTTAGGCTTTGCCAAAGAATGCCTTCGGCTAAGTAACCCAAGCGGAGATTGAGCAAACACTTTAATATGACCAAAATGATAGTTCCCCCTTTTTACAGGTCGAAGCTGGTATTTAAATTGTATTTCCTCCCCTCTTTTACACCAAGCCTTGTGCTCAAAATCTCGGATCTGAAACTGTTCGGGTAGCTCGTCAATGATTCGCAGAAGCATGCGCTGACTGTAAAAACTGCGGACGCGTAAGCTTACTTCATTGAGGTCACTGTTAGAAAATTTTTCCGCACAAGTGCGTTCAGCTTCCATGGTTTTTCGTGGCAGGTATAGTAAGAGGAAATCTACAATCACCAAGCCCAAAAAAACGTAGAAAAGAACGTGAGTTGCAGAAAGTAACGCTGGCCAGAAAAAGGCAAAGATGTACAGGATCACCACCAATGTGGAAAAGAAGAAAAACCGCTGGTTGCAATATAGTTGTTTAAACAACTGCATTAGCGTGGCACTTCAATTTTGGCAACGAGTTGCTGAATGACCTCCTCTGCAGAAGTCCCCTCCATTTCTTTTTCAGGTGTGAGTAGAATGCGATGCTGTAAGACCGGTGGAGCCAAGTATTTGATATCATCGGGTGTAACGAAGTCCCTGCCTTGAATGGCGGCAAAAGCCCGTGAGCTATGCAATAGTGCCAATGATGCACGAGGAGAAGCCCCTAAGTAGATAGCAGGATCTTTTCGTGTCTGATTCACCATTTCTGCAATGTATTGCAATAGGTTTTCGTCTATGACAATATGATGAAGCTGATTCTTATATTCTTGGATGTCTTTAGCCGTCAATACGGCCTCAATACTTTCCAAAGCGGAAGAGGTTCTTTGTACCTCTCTGTATAGTATTTCCACTTCTTCGGAAACACTGGGGTAACCCAAGGTCAATTTAAAGAGAAAACGATCGAGCTGGGCTTCGGGTAGTCGGTAAGTTCCTTCTTGCTCGATGGGGTTTTGTGTGGCTAAAACCATGTAAGGTTCTTCCATGGAATAGGTATGGCCGTCAATCGACACTTGCCGCTCCTCCATTACCTCAAAGAGTGCCGCTTGTGTTTTTGCCGGAGCGCGATTGATTTCATCAATCAATACGATGTTGGAGAAAATGGGTCCCGACCTGAATTCGAATTCAGAACTTTTCATGTTGAAAACACTGGTGCCCAATACATCCGAGGGCATTAAGTCAGGGGTGAACTGTATGCGAGAAAATCCTACATCTACAGAGCGAGCTACTAATTTAGCCACCAATGTTTTAGCCACGCCCGGAACGCCCTCTAACAATACATGCCCATTGGCAAGCATAGCAGTCATGATAAGGTCAACCATTTGCGTTTGCCCCACAATCACTTTCCCAATCATTGCACGCATGCGATCTACACCATCTTTTAAAGGGGCTAGGTCAATTCTGTTTTCGAATGACCCTTCTTCATCCATTTGATTCTTTTCCATAAAATGTATTCAATTGTTTTTCTAACTCCAGCAGTTCTTCCTTGCTGATTTGTTCTTGTTGATCTACTTTTTCAAAGAGTAAAAATAGGGCTTGTATGTTTTCTTTGGGCCTACCCGATTTATGAGTAAGCTCATTGATTTGCCCTTGTTTCCATTGGCCTATCTGAACTAAAAAATGACAATGAACATATTCTTTCCAAAACAACAAACGCTTGTATGCGAGTTTTTGATGGTTAAACTGTCGATAATAAAGTTGCCCTAAGGTTTGAGCAAACTCAAGTGAGGTATTGCGCAATGGGGCGATTACAGGTATGGGTCTTTGCTCTCTTTTCGATTGAAACAAAAGAAACAATAACCCAGTAAACATGGCTAAATAGGTGGCAGAGCGTAAGGCGTCCTCACGCAATAAAACCCGGAGGGGAGTACTTTGTTCCATACTGCCCATTTCATAAAATTCGTTGTGCAGTATGGTTTCTCCCTCAGGGAAATAGTTCATCAATTTTTCTGCAATGGAGGCATTATTGGCGTGAAGAATAAAATAATTAGTCAGCAATAAAGGAGTTGTAGAGACCAATAATTTCCCTTCTCCAAAAGCATAACGCAGTAAAACGGCTTCCTTGTTTTGATTAGTGGCTAGTACTTCTGCCGATTTTTGGTATTCTGAAAAATGCCCAGTCATCGCAAGTTCGGAAATAGGTAGAGCTTCCTCCTCATTTTCGAAAAGGATAGATTCCTTGGGTGTGTTTACGAGTACCTTTTCGATTTCACTTGGCAAATTGAAACGGAGCCTTTCAGAAACACCTAAACTTAAAGAATCTGCAAGAGCTCCTTGATAGTTAAAAGCATGGATCATTACCGTTTTACCGCTGGATACGTAGTTCAATAAAGCATGGGTATCTTGTTTTGTAGTTGTAAATGTATTGGCCATGATCAGCAGGTGGGCTTCAATACGGTCATGGGTGATAAGTTCATAATTGGTTTTGAAAGCCGATTGTAAATTCACCGGCTCTTCTTGCATGAGTTGATGTAAGACATAACTACCAAAAGGTTGGGTATGTGCATGGTGGTAGGAACTTTCCCAATCAATGGGCACAGGGCGATTGATTTCGTAGATCACAAAAATTAGCAGGACCACAAACAAACCAAGAAAGTACTTCTTGTCTGTCATGCTTTTCCTTTTTGATAAATCTCTTGAAAATAGTTTTCTGCTTTTTGGCTAATCCTTTCTGTAGCTTCGAAATGACCATACCACGTGTAATCGAAGAGAAAGCTGAGCGATTTAAAAGGTGTTGCTATGGCTTTACCTTCAATTTCATAAAGGTATTCTCGGTTGGTTTTACCTTTTCGTAAACCCACCATTTCTGACTCCCACATCAATTTAAGTGCTTTTAGATAGATCAATCGAATCACAAGTCGCCAATCTTTTGCCTGTCTGGCCTTTTCTAACTCTTCTTCTAGGTCAACCGTTTCAAGGTTCTCTTCAGTTATGGGCTCTTTTCGAGAAGATTTTTCAGGTTTGAAAACAGCCGTAAATTCAACGCCTAAAAGTTTGATCAGAAAGTAAATCACCGCTGCAGCAAGGAGTAATCTAAATACAATAGCACTCATGGTGCCTCCAATAATGGAATCTATCCAACTGAAAAAGCGTTTCCAAAGCCTTTCTAGTGAACCCTCAGCCGCTTGGGGCTGTAGGTCATATTGAAGCGTAGGTTCAGAACGCAAACGCTCCAATTGATTAGGGTCGAATCCTTGTTGAGCTGCTAAATCATAGCCCTCAAAAAAGATAGACATGAAAATAAATGCAAATAAGAGATGTTTAAAAGTTTTCGTCGTCATCCTCATCTACTTTCTTGTCCAACTCGTCTATTTCTGCCATCAAACCCCGAGATTCCCTTCGCTCTACTAAATTGAAAAATTGAAAGGCAAGCGCAATATAAATTAGTGAGTAAAGCAGGATTTGACCAAAAGTTTCAAAAACAGAAAAAACAACATTCAAAGTTTGTTCGCCTTTAGCTGCCTCTAGTGCTTCTTGCATGTCTCTATTCTCGGTGAGGGAAGTAAAGGCTTTGAGACCAAACGTAAGCGTTCTCGGTAAGCCAAAAACAATAGAAATGATATAACCAATAATGGCCGATACGATAATCAAACCAAAAGTACTCCACCATTTTCCACCAATAAGTGTAAAGGAACGGCCTATGGCATCTAAGGGGTTTTTGCCCTCAAATAAAATCACAGCCGTACCTAGCGAAAGCACTACCCATAGGTAAATGGCAGGAATAATGAATAGGAACATCCCTAAAACAACAAGAATCGCAACGATGATATTGAAGAGCAGCAGGTAAAAGACCTTTGTACCGATGTTTTTAAGAATGATGCTTGCAGTTATTTCATGGGGTGGATGAAATTGATAGGCATGCATGTAACCGTAAGTAACGAAAGGAATAAGCGTCGCTGTAACTATAACACTCAAAAAAATTAGGCCATACATATTCAGAACGTTGATAAAGAAATCGACCGTTACTTCGTCAGCATTTATAAAAGAAGCAAAATCCAACGACAACTGATTTACAAAGATGTTAATGACAAGCAGTACCATTCCTGATATGAGCAACTGGGCTTTGATATAGGGCCAGGCATTTTCACGGATAAAAGAGAATGTGGCATTGATTTTTTCACCAAACTGCCTTTTCTCGTAAAATTTAATCAATGGAGAATGAGCCATTTTTGTAGAGTTTTCTTGGGTAAATGATAATGTAATATACTGTGCAAAATAAAGACAACACTATGATTGAGGTTTTAACTAGCTCTGGCATGCCAAATAATCGGGTGACGTAGGATTCTAAAAAACCTGCCACGATAAAAAGGGGCACGAGACCTAAAACAACCTTTGCTCCTTTTAGAGCTCCTTTTTTTAGTGAAACCCCGCGCGGCAAAGTACCCGGAAATAGTAAAGCGTTCCCCATAATCAATCCTGCACCTCCTGCCATTATAATGGCCGTAATTTCAATGGTACCATGAATCCAAATGGTGAGCATAGAGGTAAGCAACAAGTTTTTGGTAAAAAAGAAATACTGAAACGAGCCGAGCATAATACCATTTTGAAGCAATAAGAAGAGGCTTCCTAAGGAGGCACAAATACCGGCAGCAAAAGCAATAAAAGATACTCTGATATTATTCACAGTTATGACAACAAACATATCCGAACGGGCAATGGATCCATATACTCCCATGGGTTCTCCTTTTTCAATATTCTCCAAAGTCATGTTCACATAATTGTCACCAAGAATAAGGCGGACAAAGCGATCATCTTGTGAGGCTGAAAAAGCACCAATGGTTACTGCCATGGCAAAAAACAGGAAAGAGATCAAAAATTCCTTTCGGTGTTCGTAGAATAGCTCTGGGAGTTCAATGCGCCAAAAATGGACGAATCTATTCTTTCGTTCCTTTTTGTTGCGGTAAATGTATTGATGTACTTTCGTAGAAAGGTTATTGAGGTAATGTGTGGTATCCGATTGTGGAAAATGTGTCTTGGCGAAGGCTAAATCATCTGTTAAAGCAATGAATAAGTCTGCCAGTTGGTCAGGATCCTTGTGGGCTTTTGAAACAATCAGCTCTTCAAACTTTTGCCATTTGCTTATGTTTGTACTTATGAATGCAGATTCTCTCATTACTTTTAAAAATCAACTCAAAAATTAAATAAAATTACCTTCCATGCAAGGTGTAAGCATCCAAACCTCACAAAATATTGCCCTGGATTTTGAATTAGCCGGAATAGGAGAAAGACTACTGGCTTTTTTGATTGATTTATTTATCATTCTGGGTTTTATTTTAGGTCTGTTTTTGTTTTTAGAACTCTTGAATACTGGTTCCGACATACTCAGAAACTCCTTGTTTTTTTTAATTGGGTACGGTTATCGTTTGGTTTCAGAAATATACTTTAACGGTCAAACGGCTGGTAAGATGGCCTTGCGAATAAAAGTAGTTAAGTTAGATGGAGGTTCACCTTCATTTGCAGCGTATTTTCTGAGGTGGTTGATGGAAGTTTTTGATTTTTTGATTATAGGTCTGGGGGTAGTATTCATTATTTTAACCAAAAAAGGGCAGCGCATTGGAGACTTATTGGCAGGAACAACAGTGGTAAAAATCAGAAAAGTGTCTGCCATCAATGTGCAAAACAAAATATTTATGGACAAGGTAGACGAAACATATGAACCTACTTTTTTTGAAGCTTCGCACCTGAGTGATGTAGAGGTTCGTTTAATCAAATCAGCTTTAAAAACGTACAAGGAGAATGCAGTGAAAACACCTGCTTTGACCATTGAGCAAAAGCTAAAGCAAAAATATCAAATCAAAAGTGATCTTGCCACAGTTAAATTTTTGTATACCTTATTGAGAGATCATATTTATTATGTTACCAAGTAAGTTGAAGAAGCATCGTTTTTTACTTCAGATCATTAAGTACCACAAGCGTACAATTGATTACATGATATGAGTGTCGTTAAGGTTTATTCAAAGCAGCAACTGGCTTTGCGCAACGGCCAAGATATGCCTGAAACATGGGTAGCTTTTCGGGGTTGCATTTATGACGTTAGTACATCTCCCATGTGGAAAAATGGGCAACATTATGAGCATTGGGCAGGTCAAGATTTGACCTCAGAATTAGAAAATGCCCCGCACACTGAGGAGGTATTCAAGCGCTTTCCACAAGTTGGTAAGCTGGAAGCCACTGGCATGCACTAATTCTTTGAAACTCGCATGACATATTTAAAAAAAACACTTACCTTTGCAATCCTTTTTCAGGACGTGTTCCTGAGAAAGAGAGGACGTGATCCTCATAAACCATAAAAAATAAAATGGCAGTAAAAATCAGATTGGCCCGAAGAGGTCGCAAAAAGAAAGCAATGTACGATGTTGTCGTTGCAGATGCTAGAGCTCCACGTGATGGACGCTTTATCGAAAAAATTGGTGTATACGATCCTAATACCGATCCTGCATTTATCAAAATTGATAATGATAAAGCTTTCGATTGGTTAATGAAAGGAGCATTGCCTACCGATACGGTGAAGGCCATGCTGTCTTATCGTGGTTTGATGTACAAAAAACATTTGCAAATTGGTGTTGTCAAAGGTGCCATTACCCAAGAAGAAGCTGATAAAAAGCTAGAAGCTTGGTTGCAAGAGAAAAATGCTAAAATTGAAGGTAAGGCAGATCAATTGGCCAAAGCTAAAGCAGATGCTAAGAAGCAAAAACTTGAGGCAGAAGCCAAAGTAAGTGCTGCTAGAGCCGAGGCACTCGCTGCCAAAAAGGCAGAAGCAGAAGCTGCTGCTGCACCAGCACCTGCACCTGAAGAAGAAAAGGCTGAAGAAACAGCTCCTGAGCCAAAAGCGGAGGAAGTAGCTATTGAAGAAAAGGCTGAAGAAGCTCCTGTAATGGAAGATGAAAAGGAGTCTGCTCCTGAAGAGATAAAGGCCGAGGAGGAAAAGGAAGAACCCAAAGCCGAGGCTCCTAAGGACGAGGAGACAAAGGCTGATGAGGCCGAAGGAGAGAAGAAAGAGGAGAAATAATTAATCTGATGCATCTTGATGACTGTTATCAACTGGGTTACATCATCAAGCCTCACGGATTGAAGGGGGAATTGAAGCTCTTTATAGATGCAGATATTCCCGAAAACTATCAGAATTTGGAATCATTTTTTGTTCTTAAAGAACATCAAATGGTTCCTTTTTTTATTGAATACCTTTCCATAAAAGGCAATACGGGTATTTGTGCGCTCGAAGAAATTTTGAGCATAGAAGATGCGAGCATTCTAAAAGGTTTACCGATCTATCTGCCATTAACCATGTTACCGGAACTGCCAGAGAGCGAGTTTTACTTGCATGACCTGCAACATTGCCAATTGTATGATCAGAACAATCAGTGGGTTGGTGAAGTCAAAGATTTGGTGGAAGCCGGACCGCAAATTCTCTTAACGGTTTACGATTCGGACAACCGAGAGCTTTTGATTCCTTACAACAAAGAACTATTGAAAAGTTTTGACAAAGAGGAAAAGAAACTGTGCTTAGAAATTCCAGAAGGTCTAATCGATATTTATATAGAAGATCATGAGGATTGATATCATCACATGTTTACCTAAATTATTGGAAAGCCCTTTTTCCCATTCTATTTTAGAAAGGGCACAAAAGAAAGGGTTGGTTGAAGTAGTTGTACACGACTTAAGAGCATACGCAACAACTAAATCTCGTCAAATAGATGATTATGCCTTTGGAGGTGGGGCTGGAATGGTTATGATGATCGAGCCCATTGACAAATGCATTTCGGCATTGCAATCGGAGCGCAAATATGACGATGTGATCTACCTTACACCTGATGGAGCAACACTCAACCAGCAAATGGCCAATCGCATGTCGCTACAAAAAAACTTGATCATGCTTTGTGGACATTACAAGGGTGTTGACGAACGGGTGAGGGAAAAATTCATTACCAAAGAAGTGAGCATTGGCGACTATGTGCTTTCCGGAGGAGAGCTGGCAGCCGCTGTATTATCAGACGCTATCATTAGGCTCTTGCCGGGTGTTTTATCAGACGAGACCTCTGCATTGACCGATTCTTTTCAAGATCATATGCTCGCTCCACCTGTGTACACACGACCAGCAGAGTACAAAGGCTTAAAGGTGCCTGAAATATTGACATCGGGACACGCTGGTAAAATAGAAGAATGGCGATACGAAAAAGCCATGGAAAGAACTGCTGAACGAAGACCAGATTTGTTGAAGAATTAAATATTATAAGAAGGAAAGGTTTATCAAAAACTAATTCCTATATTTGCAGTCCGTTTTGCAAAAACAGCTTTAGAAGACATTACCATGAGCGATTTAATTAAATTTATAGAGGAAGAAGATAGCGCAAGAAGAGCCAATATGCCCTCTTTCAATGCTGGAGATACTGTTAACGTCCACGTAAAAATCCGTGAGGGTAACAAAGAAAGAATCCAGCAGTTCCAAGGAACTGTTATTCAACGTAAAAACTCAGGTTCCAATGGCGAAACTTTTACAGTTCGTAAAATCTCTGGAGGTATAGGTGTAGAAAGAATTTTTCCTTTACTTTCACCTAACATTGACAAAATTGATGTAGTGAGAAGAGGTAAAGTAAGAAGAGCTAAGTTGTTCTACATGAGGGGACGACAAGGCAAGGCCGCTCGAATCAAAGAGCGTTTGGCCAGATAGTCAGCTGCTTACTTAAAAAAACTAGAGCCCCATTTGGGGCTTTTTTTATGTATTATATTTTACTAATTTAATGTTTTATTAAGTTTGGTAAATATGAAGAGGATAAGTAAGCTAAGAATTTTATTGGTATTGGTTTTATTAATTTCCTTTTCACACTGCTCCAAAGCTCAGATTGGTTTTTCATATCTTCATTCAGAGGTAATTTCTAGTTTTGGTATTAGCACTAATCCTGAAAAAAGAATTTGGGCTGAGGTAAGGTTAGGTTTGAATTTGAACTGGTCTGATGCTTCTCCCGAGTTAATAGGTTTTTACAATCTGGTAAGACGTGATGATTTTGATTTCTTTTTGGGAGCTGGAGCACGATTCAATGCTTTTGAAGGAGTGATTATTCCGGCCTTTGGTTTTCAAATTAGACCCATTGATTCAAAACCAAACCTAGCTATTCATACGGAAGGGATGTATGTAATTGGAGAATCGGCTGAAATATTTAGGGGTTCAATTGGCCTCAGATATTACCTCAGAAAAAGGAAATAATTCTACCTAATGAGCCATTTTGTCACAACGTTTTTAAAAGGCTCGGTAATTGTTGTGTATGGTCAAAATAGAATCTATGGCTACAGTTTCATTTCATAAATACCAAGGTACAGGGAATGACTTTGTCATCATTGACAACAGGCAACTGAGTATCGACCCAACCAATTTGAAATGGATTACTCAATTGTGTGATCGTAGGTTTGGTATTGGTGCTGATGGTCTGATTCTCATCCAAAATCATGCGCAAGCAGATTTCGAAATGGTTTATTTCAACCCGGACGGTAGCCAATCGCTTTGTGGTAATGGCAGCCGATGTGCCGTGATGTTTGCACGTTCTTTAGGTATCATCACCAACCAAACGGTTTTTTATGCAATTGATGGGCTGCACAATGCTTTTATAGACAACGATCAGGTACATCTAAAAATGAATGATGTTACAGAGTGGCATATGGTAGAAAAGGATTATGTTTTGGATACGGGTTCGCCGCACTATTTGCGTTACGTAAAGTCAACGGAAAGCGTTGATGTGGTTCAGGAAGGAAGAAGTGTAAGGAACCAAGATGCCTACCGTGATAAAGGTATTAACGTCAATTTTTTGGAACAAGTGAAGCCAAATGCATTGAAGATTCGTACCTATGAAAGAGGTGTAGAGGCAGAGACCCTCTCTTGCGGTACGGGATGTACTGCTGCTGCATTGTCATTGCATATGAAAAACGGGGTCGAAAAAGTGACACTATATACGCGAGGGGGCGACTTAAAGGTACATTTTACCAAAACCACAAAAGGCTTTGAAAATGTTTACCTCATAGGACCGGCTAAGTTCGTTTTTAAAGGGGAAGTGGTTCTATAAAGATTTAAGACCTCTCCTTCCTTATTAGCAAACAAGCCATTAACTTTAGCATTTAAAATTAATATATGAGTATTCTTACTAAAGGGTTATCCAAACTTTTCGGTAGCAAGTCAGATCGCGATATCAAGGCAGCTATGCCTTATGTGGATAAGACCAACCAAGTTTATGAAATGCTGAAAGCCATCAGTGATGATGATCTACGCAATAAAACCGCAGAACTTAAGGATCGAATCAATCAAGCTTTACAGCAGATAGATCAGGAAATCACCGATCAACATCAACTCTTAGAAGATGAACCCAACCTCAGTTTACAAGACAAAGAGGCAGCTTTCAATAAAATCGATAGCCTGGAGGAACAACGCAATAAAGAGTTGGAAGAAGTACTCATGGATATTCTACCAGAGGCTTTTGCTGTGGTGAAAGAAACCGCAAGAAGATTTAAAGACAATGGAGGGCTTACCGTTACGGCTACCATGCTTGATAAGCAGCTGGCAGCTAACAAAAGCCACATAGAAATCAAAGGAGAGAAGGCCATATGGAAAAATGAGTGGGAGGCCGCCGGTACATTGACCAAATGGGAAATGCTACACTATGATGTGCAGCTTATAGGTGGAATCGTTTTACATGAAGGAAAGATTGCCGAAATGGCAACGGGAGAAGGAAAAACCCTTGTAGCTACCTTGCCGGCTTACCTCAATGCCCTTGCAGGTAGAGGTGTTCATGTGGTAACGGTAAATAACTACCTAGCCAAAAGAGACTCGGAGTGGATGGCTCCCTTGTTTCAATTTCATGGTCTTACCATTGATTGTATTGATAATTACTCACCCAATTCTGAGGAAAGAAGACAAGCCTACACTTGCGACATTATTTATGGTACAAACAATGAATTTGGTTTCGATTACCTTCGAGATAACATGGCTCGGGAGGAGAAAGAACTGGTTCAGCGCAAGCACCATTTTGCCATGGTCGATGAGGTAGATTCAGTATTGATTGATGAAGCCCGAACACCATTAATCATTTCAGGGCCTGTTCCGAAAGGAGATGAACACGAGTTTTACGAACTTAAACCTAGAATTCAAAAATTAGTTGATGCGCAGCGTAAACTTTGTAGTCAATATTTGAATGAGGCCAAAAAACTCATCAAAGAAGGAAATGAAGAAGATGGTGGCCTAGCTCTTTTTCGTGCCTTTCGCGGGCTTCCAAAATACAAGCCTTTGATCAAATACCTCAGCGAGACAGGCATGAAAATGGTGATGCAAAAAACAGAAAATTTCTATTTGCAAGACAATCAGAAAAACATGCCTTTGGCTGATGAACCCCTTTATTTCACCATTGACGAAAAAACCAATGCTGTAAACTTAACAGAGAAGGGTACAGAGTTAATTACAGGCGAAGGAGAAGATCAAAACTTTTTTATCCTTACCGACATAGGCGAGGTGGTTGCCAAGCTAGAAAAAGACGAAGGCCTCTCAGACGAGGAAAAGCTGAAGCAAAAGGAAGAAGCCATTAAAGACTATAGCGTAAAGGCACAGCGTATTCATACTGTAAACCAGTTGCTAAAAGCCTATACCATGTTTGAGCGCGACACAGAGTACATCATCGAAAACAATAAGGTCAAAATTGTTGATGAACAGACTGGCCGTGTTATGGATGGAAGAAGGTACTCAGATGGCTTGCATCAAGCCATAGAAGCAAAGGAAAATGTGAAGGTCGAAGATGCCACACAAACCTATGCTACCATTACCTTACAGAACTATTTCCGAATGTATCACAAGCTGGCAGGGATGACCGGTACTGCAGAAACAGAAGCTGGAGAGTTTTGGGAGATATACAAGTTAGATACTGTTGTGATTCCAACCAACCGCCCCATACAGCGCGACGATCGTCAGGATATGGTTTATAAAACCGTCAGAGAAAAGTTCAATGCGGTGGTAGATGAAATTATTAGATTGACAGAGGAAGGTAGGCCTGTACTTGTGGGTACTACTTCAGTAGAAATTTCAGAAGTGCTCAGCCGAATGTTGCACCTCAAAAAAATCAATCATCAGGTATTGAATGCCAAGCAGCATGCTAAAGAGGCCGATGTAGTGGCAGAGGCTGGTAAACCAGGCACGGTAACCATTGCCACCAATATGGCTGGTAGAGGAACAGACATTAAGCTACACCCCGACTCCAAAGCTGCCGGCGGGTTAGCCATCGTTGGTACAGAAAGGCATGAGTCTAGGCGTGTAGACCGACAGTTGCGAGGTCGTGCAGGGAGACAAGGAGACCCTGGATCATCTCAGTTTTTTGTTTCACTAGAAGACAACCTGATGAGACTCTTTGGCTCTGATCGTGTGGCAAAATTAATGGATAGAATGGGTCTGAAAGAAGGTGAAATGATTCAACACTCCATGATTACAAAGTCCATTGAACGTGCACAACGAAAGGTAGAAGAAAACAACTTTGGCGTACGTAAACGTTTGTTAGAGTATGATGATGTAATGAATCAGCAGCGCCAAGTGATTTACGATAGAAGACGCAATGCCCTGATGGGGGAAAGATTGCAGCTCGATATTCTCAATATGATCTATGATACTTGTGAGGAGATTGTCGAAAACACCAAAAGTGGTGAGGATTTTGATGCTTTTAAATTGAGCACCATTAGCGTATTAGGATATGATTCAGGAATAACCGAAGATCAGTTTAGAACATCTGACACCAATAAATTGACCAACGATTTATATGAGGACACACTGAACAATTACAATACGAAAAATAAAAATATTGCTAATAGTACCCTGCCCTTATTGAAGCATGTCAAGAAAGAAAGAGGCGCTACGGTAGAAAACATATTACTTCCTTTTACAGATGGTAAAAGACAAACGGGTGTTGTTGTTAATTTGGACAAATCCATTGAATCTGAAAATACTGAATTGATTAAGGCCATGGAGAAATCAATTACCCTAGGTGTGATTGATATGACTTGGAAGGAACATTTGAGAGAGATGGACGATTTAAAGCAGTCTGTCCAAAATGCGGTTTATGAGCAAAAGGATCCATTATTGATTTATAAGTTTGAGGCTTTTGAAATGTTCAAACGCTTTTTAACCAGGGTAAATGAAGAAACCATCTCGTTCTTGACGAAATCTTACATACCAAGTGAAGATCCCAGTCGAGTGCGTGAAGCCACGCAAAGCAAAGGTAAGCAGAGCTACAATGAATCTAAGGCAGAATCTCAAAGTGCTTTGGCAGGTAGACAAGATACCAGGAATAGACCGCCTGCCGAAAAAGTAGCTCCCATCAAATCAGAAAAAATTCATGGTAGAAACGACCGTGTTTCAGTGCAATATGCAGATGGTACAATCAAGAAAGATGTGAAATTCAAACATGTGGAAGAAGATGTTTTGAGCAATAAATGTGTTGTGATCGATGATTAAAATCAAAACCATAACTGTCATTTGTTTTTTCTTTTTGCTTGCTGCGTGTACCAAACCACCCGTTACAAGTCAAAAAGAAACAGTAGATTATCAATGGTCGGACGACTTGAGTAGGTACCGACCCAAAACCCAATGGGAGAAGCCTTCTGAGCCAGAGATAACTGAAACCATTGCCAATCAACCTTTATCTTCGGAAAGGAATAGGTCTGATGCGCTTAACGGTGTATTGGACAGCATCATTGTACGTAATGATAGCATCCGTATGTATGAGGGATATACCCTGTTGGTGTATTCCGGCAATAATGAAATTGAGGCAGGAAGAGTAAGAAATAGCCTTTATGATTTGGTGCCAGAATATAAGGCTATTCTAAGTTACAAACTTCCTACTTACTTTGTAAAGGTGGGTGTTTTTCTCCAGCAAATAGAAGCACAACCTTTGTACAGGCGTATGAGAAAGGTTTATCCAACCGCAACCATTGTTCCAGAGCTTTTCCCCCTAGTTGAGGACCAATGATTTCTGTTGATTCCATAAAACAAAGAGCTCAGGAGCTTGCAGATACTTTCATTAATATACGAAGGCATTTGCATCAGCACCCAGAGCTTTCTTATCAAGAGTTTGAAACAGTAAAATTCGTCCAACGGCAATTAGAACTACTAGGTATCCAAAACAGCATCTCCAAAGCAGAAACGGGCTTAGTGGCAATCATTGAGGGTAAAAACCCAGACAAAAAAACAATTGCCTTGAGAGCGGACATGGACGCACTCCCCATTCAAGAAGAAAATAATGTTTCTTACCGATCTAAAAAAGAAGGAATTATGCATGCTTGTGGCCACGATGTGCATACAGCATGTGTTTTAGGAGCTGCGAAATTACTGGTAGACTTGAAGGATGAATGGGAGGGTACGGTAAAGCTCATTTTTCAGCCCGGTGAAGAGAAAAACCCAGGGGGTGCTTCCCTAATGATTGCTGATGGAGTTCTTTCTAATCCTGCACCTGCTCAAATATTTGGACAGCATGTCATGCCTTTTATACCTACAGGAAAAGTCGGTTTTCGTCAGGGAAAGTATATGGCAAGTGCTGATGAGGTTTATCTTACCGTTAAAGGTGTAAGCGGACATGCCGCATTGCCTGATCGTACTGTTGATCCTATTGTCATTGCCTCTCACATCATTACCGCACTGCAGCAGGTGGTAAGCCGCAAAGCTGATCCCCGTAAACCAACAGTTCTGACCTTTGGTAGCATCCATGGTGGACATGCGCAAAATGTGATACCCTCCGAAGTTAAAATTTCTGGTACATTTCGCGCCTTAGATGAAAAATGGAGGTTTGAAGCACATCAGCATATCAAAGATATGGCCGAAGGTATTGCCAAGGGCATGGGAGGAAGTTGCAGTGTAAACATAGATGTAGGATACCCCTATTTAAATAATGATGAATCAACTACATTTCGTGCTCAAAAGGCAGCAGAAATCTATTTAGGAGAAGAGAATGTGCAGGAACTAGACCTTTGGATGGGCGCAGAGGATTTTGCCTACTATAGCCATGAAATTCCTGCTTGCTTTTATAGATTGGGTACAGGCAACGCAGAAAAAGACACAGAAAGAGGAGTTCATACCCCACTGTTTAATGTAGATGAAGATGCTATTGCCATAGGAATGGGGTTGATGGCTTGGCTAGCCATCAATGAGTTGACTCATAGCGAATCATAGGTTTTTCTTCTTCGACAATAATGATTGCAGAACTAGTATGATCATCCAAAGTATTCGTTTCAATTGCGTTTGATTCCTTATTGTTTTGCTGACCAATATAGATTAAAGTGAAGGGTAGAAGAAAAAATGTGAAAAGTACATAAGAAAAACCAATTACCCGTGAATCTAGCGTTAAAACACCAAATTTATAAGCCATCCACACAGGAATACGTCTGAGTACGGGCCATGGAAGAAAAATTAAAACGCCTATAAGGTTAAATATAAGGTGTACTAAGGCTAAACTAAGGGCTGCATCCGATTTATTAATGGCAGCTATAAGGGCTGTGATGGTTGTTCCAATGTTAGCTCCCATGATAAAAGGGAAAGCATGCTTGAGCTGAATTTTACTCGAAGCAACAAGTGGCACAATCAACGAACTCGTGATAGAGCTCGACTGTACCCCAGATGTAATGACAATGCCCCATCCAAAAGATTTGAAAGGATTTGCAAAAATATAGCGTTGAAGTTTATCCTTTGAACTTCCGATAAGTCTAGTGTAAATCACGCGAGAGAGAATTTTCACAGAAATGTAAAGTAGCACAAGCGAAATGATTATAGCAAAGACATTATTGGGCAGCATTTCTGCAAAGAAATTACTCGCCTTAGAAAAACCATAAGTGAAGTTTTGCCCCTCATTGGGAAGCTGACCATTTGATAAACCTGTAATCTGAATTAAGCCCTGGCTAAGTTTACTTAAAAAACCAAAATAGTATTCTAATGGAAAGACAATGACAGCTGTAACAATGTTAAAAAAGTCGTGAATGGTGGCACCGGAAATGGCTTTACGGAAAAGGTTTCGGTTACCAATAAACCCAAGGGCTACCAACGTACTTGTGAGAGTAGTGCCAATATTGGCTCCCAGAACAATGGGTACAGCACTTGTTAGAGGAAGCGCTCCAGATGCCACTATAGCCACTGTCATGGCGCTTACAATTGAGCTACTTTGCATGAGAGCAGTTGCTAAGAGGCCAATGAAAAAACCAATGAAGGGGTTCGAGTCTACAATCAGGGATCTCGCAGCATCTTGTCCCAATAAGCCCACCGAAACAGACATTAAGTCAATAGCTATCAAAAACAATGCGATGGAAAGCGCAAACTTAATGAAGGTGGGAGCCCATGTAAAGAGATTATATTTTTTCATCAGGGCATGGGTTTCCATACATGGTATAGGGTAGTTTGAGGGTACTAAACAGGCAAAAGTAGTATAAACCAACCCGATCCTAGATGCAAACGTGTAAAGTATATGTTAATTAATTACGGCTAATGTATAGATTGCTTAACATTTACCTCTTCAAAGATCACCCTGTTTACAGGTTGCTTTTAAAGCATGTGACGACTGAAGCCAAAAAATCAATAGGTTCTTTTTATCTTGCATAAAATAAAAACACCTTGGGCAATATAGATTTAAGCAAATTAATCACTACGTTCACTGCATTCATTGAGACAAAGATTGCCTTGTTGAAATGGGATGCGCAGGAGGAGGTGCTTGTCTTTTTGAGTAAAACCATCATTTTATTCTTGGTTTTTTCTGTCATAAGCTTAGCCATCATCTTCTTCTCTGTAGCCCTGGCCATTGGTGTCAATTTTTGGATGGACTCTGATTATTTAGGCTTTATGGTGGTAGCCGTATTATACTTATTGTTTGCCTTGCTCATTTTGTTAGTAAGAAAAAATTTAAAATTGAAAATCCAACGAACTCTTGGTCAGACCATTCGACAACAAAAAGCGGAGAAAAATGAATGAGAGGGAAAAACTGGAAGCTTTAAATCAATCACTGCGCGATTCGCTGAGTCACCAATTAAATGATGGAAAAGCGCAAACCATCGCATGGTTGAAAAAGTCCTTGGTTGTGGGGGGGTCTGCTTTGATTGTGTATGGTCTGGCCAAGGCCTTTACATCGCCTATCGATAGCAAGTCGTCTAAAAAGAAAATAAAAAAAACAAATAATAGTAGCCAAAACGATGATCCTTTATACTTGGTGGAAAAAGTCAAGAATGAGGCGATTGCGTGGTCCCTATCTATGGCTGCCGAAAGGTTAGAGGCCTTTTTAAACAAAATAGATAAGGAACATGAAGAGAAAAGTTCATCATAATCTTCTCTCGGGCTACCAAGAAGGTGTCAAGAAGGTCGCGTTGCTGATTGACCCAGATGATTTTGATCCGAATTTATTCGGCTATGAAAAATTACCTTTTCAAGAAAAATGCATTGATTTTATTTTTGTTGGAGGTAGCTTACTAAGCTCAAATCATATGCAAGAGGTTGTGGGTCTGGTTAAAAAACACTCCAATGTACCTTGCGTTCTTTTTCCTCGCAATTCTATTGTGATTGATGCCTCTGCTGATGCCATTTTATTTTTATCATTAATTTCAGGTAGAAACCCGGAGTATTTAATTGGACACCATGTTGTCTCGGCACCTATCATCAAAAGAAGTCAGTTAGAAGTACTCCCGACAGGCTATATGCTCGTCAATTCTGGTAGGGCAACCAGTGATTCTTATATGAGCAATACAACGCCTTTGCCTAATGATAAACCTGCCCTTGCGGCAAGTACTGCGATGGCAGGTGAGATGCTCGGCTTACAAGTACTATACATGGACACGGGAAGTGGTGCTGATTATCCAGTTTCTCCAAAACTGATTCGAGCAGTGAGAAGTGTTACGAATGTTCCATTGATTGTTGGCGGAGGGTTAAATACAAAAGAAAGAATTAAATCGGCATTCGATGCGGGTGCTGATGTGGTTGTGATTGGGGCACAAAAAAACCCCGGTCTTTTGACCGAGGTTTCTGATTTCATGCACGCTTATCGCGCGGCCTTAAACATTCATTAAGGTTTCTCTTTTTCTCATTTTCCCTGCCGGAATACCAAACATCATTTTGAATCTGCGGCAGAAGTAAGCGGTGTCTTTATAACCCACTCGTTTTCCCACTTCACGGA
Organism: Roseivirga sp.; assembly: GCA_018402485.1. Classification (GTDB taxonomy): domain Bacteria; phylum Bacteroidota; class Bacteroidia; order Cytophagales; family Cyclobacteriaceae; genus Roseivirga. The sequence goes on from JAGYIY010000001.1 coordinate 874,342, forward strand.
TGCTGACTTTAGTAGTTCTCAGCAAATCAACAGCAGCTTCCATTCTTTGATACTCAATGTAATCTTGAGGGTTAGTACCGGTTAACATTTTAAAGAATTGACCTACATAATCTTCGGATACATTCGCAATTTTTGCTAAAACCTTATTCGAAAGGTCACCGTTCAAGTTCGATTTGATATATGCAAATAAATCGATGAGTCGAGGGTCTTTGAAGTAGGTGCTGTTGGTAACCAGTTCTTCCAAGAACATACGGTTATCTAGTAGGTATCTGATGATTTCAACTACAAGATGTTCCGTGCCAATCTTAATGATTCTTCCACTTCCTGCACGCATCTCCATTTCTTCTTCAATGATCATTCGAATAAGCTTGGAAATGTTTGCTGCATCTTTGATGGCAAAGGCAGGTAAATTTAGTGAACTAAAAAAATTGACGGAGTCAAACACTTTAGCCTCTAACATTACTTGGCTGTAGCCATCAACATCAAAATCGTTTACTTCTTGCTGTGTAGCATTTTGAAGGTATTTCTTTTTATTGAGGACAAACTCTTCATTTGAAATGGCCTTGGGGGTATCTACACCAAACGAAAGTTTAACGGGTTTGCCACCTGGAATAAAAAGCATATCACCTTCTGTCAGCCTTTCGCTATCTGGTCCGTAATAAATACTCCCATTGTTCACCAAGAGAATTGAGTTCTCTTTATCGAAATAATCTTCAATGGTAATTCCTTTTGCAATTTTGATGTTGCGGCTTTTGATGTATCGAATACCAAGGGATTCGATAATTTTGTTATAATCGTACATAGTCTCTTAGTAAAATTAAATTTGTTGTGTGTACAAAATTAATATATCGATATGAATAAACCAAGAAGAAGTGTCTAATGGTTAGAATCGATACATCAATGGTTAAATGTGTTGAATGAAGCTATTACCTTAACAATTCCCTTGAGATTACAATCTTTTGTATTTCAGATGTTCCCTCATAAATTTGAGTAATTTTGGCATCACGCATCAATCTTTCCACATGGTACTCTTTCACGTAGCCATAGCCTCCATGAATTTGAACAGCTTCTATCGTAACATCCATGGCCACCTGAGAGGCATACAATTTAGCCATCGCACTTTCTTTTGAGAAGTTCCTTCCCAAATCTTTAAATCGAGCGGCCTTCAAACACAATAAACGAGCCGCATCAATTTGAGTTGCCATATCGGCCAATTTAAACTGAATTGCCTGATGCTGGCAGATGGGTTTACCAAATGCCTTGCGTTCTTTGGCATAAGCAAGTGCCAATTCATAAGCACCCGAAGCAATACCCAATGCTTGTGCAGCAATGCCTATTCTTCCACCATTGAGCGTAGACATGGCGAATTTAAATCCAAAACCATCTTCTCCAATCCTATTTTCTTTTGGAACTTTAATATCCTGAAACATCAAGGAATGGGTATCTGAACCTCGGATACCTAACTTGTCTTCTTTTTTTCCTACGACAAAACCCTCCATGTCACGTTCTACAATCAGGCAGTTGATTCCTTTATGACCCTTTTCACGATCCGTTTGCGCTATTACAAGATAGATGGAAGCACTGTTGCCATTGGTAATCCAGTTTTTTGTGCCGTTAAGGAGATAATATTCGCCTTTATCTTCAGCAGTAGTCTTCTGTGAGGTGGCATCAGAACCCGCCTCAGGCTCAGAAAGACAAAATGCACCAATTTTTTCTCCCGATGCTAATGGTTTTAAGTACTTTTCTTTTTGAGCCTCTGTACCAAACTTTTCTAGGCCCCAACACACAAGGCTATTATTGACAGACATGCAGACACTCGCTGAGGCATCTATCTTTGAGAGTTCTTCCATGGCTAAAACATAAGATACCGTATCCATTCCGCCGCCATTGTATTGGGTGTCTACCATCATGCCCATAAAGCCAAGATCACCCATCATTTTCACCTGCTCTTTTGGGAATTGTTGTTTTTCGTCTCTTTCAATCACGCCTGCTAAAAGCTCATTTTTAGCAAAATCTCTTGCGGCATCTCTTACCGCTAACTGCTCCTCTGTCAATTCAAAATTCATAGTCTATTTCTTAACTAACGTTTGTTAGGCAAATGTAATAAATTGGCATGAAATTTTTAGTCATTTCCTAAAAAGGCCAAGGCGTAGTAAAGCAGCATGGCCAAAGAGCCTAGAGCTGCCACCAAATATGTGTTTGCTGCAGCATTTAAAGCATCGTCAGCCATTTTATGTTCTTCCCCCGTGGTAATGTTTCTTTCATTAACCCAAGCTAAGGCACGCCTGGTAGCATCGTATTCTACGGGGAGCGTTATGAATGCAAACAATGTGAAAATGGCATAGGCTGCGACAATGGCAATGCCAGCAATTTGAAGTGGAATCAGCTGTAAGCCAAAGGAGCTGACCAGCATAGCCATAAAAATGAAGTTAATGACCCTACCACTTACATTTTGCAAAGGCACAAGTGTTGATCGCATCTGTAAAGGTCCGTATGCCTGGGCATGTTGTATGGCATGGCCACACTCGTGAGCTGCCACGGCCGCCGACATTACCGATCTTCCACTATAAACTTCTGGGCTCAGGTTGACAGTTTTATCTGCTGGGTTGTAATGATCAGTCAATTTTCCCTGAACAGACACAACCTGTACATCATGAATGCCATTATCACTTAGCATTAGTTCAGCCACTTCTTTACCACTGAGCCCTTTTGATAAGCCGATTTGTGAATACTTTTTGAATTTACCTTTGAGCCTGTTTTGAACAACCCAACTCACTACCATAATGCCAATTACTAATACAAAGAACATATCTTTACCTTTTTATTTTTTCAATTAAACTTGATGTAGAATAACCTGTTATAAATGCTAAAGTTTTTACCTCACCACCATTGTTAATAACCTCTTGGCTCCCAACGATGTGCTCTACTTCATAGTCACTTCCCTTCACTAAAATATCAGGAAGTAAAAACGTAATTAAGTCTCGCGGAGTTTCACTTTTGAAAAATACAACTAGATCTACAAAGGACAAAGCGGCCAATAAACGTGCTCGCTCTTCTTCGGAGTTTATAGGGCGGTTTGGACCCTTCAATTGCTTCACAGAACGATCTGTATTCAAACCAATGACCAATACGTCGCCAAGTGCTTGCGCTTTTTCGAGATAATCGATGTGTCCTAAATGAAGTAAATCGAAACAACCATTTGTAAAAACAACCTTTTTACCTGCTTGTTTCCATAAATCTACCTGTTGCTTAGCCTCTTCTCTCGACTTTATTTTCAGTGCAGTTTTCAATATTTTTATGTCTGGTGATAAAATGAATCATGACAAAACTAATCAGCCCAATTACAATCACTGCAACGAACTGTGAGCTATGCATGATGGTAGCAAAAATAATTCCGTCTTCTCGGGGTATGCCATATAGTACTAAAACTCCTGCCACAAAGGCATGAAAAGTAGCAAGCCCGTTAGGTGTAGGCGAAGCCATACCAAAACTTCCCATAACCAAAATGGCAAAACTAGCCGCCATCCCCAAATTTTCAGTGACCTCGCTTCCAAAGGTTATGACATACATCATTAAAAAGTACATAACCCAGATTCCCAAGGTAGCAGACCAAAACTGAAGGTGTTGTTTCATTTTTATGATACTGCCAATCCCAACGGCAAACTGTCTTAAGAAATACCGGACTTTATCTAAAAATACACTTTGCCTTGCTTTGGCAAAAAAGAAGATAACATAAATAATGATTAAGAAAAGGGTAATGCCAATGGCGAGGAACGGCCATTGTGCAGCGATCAAATTTCCTATTTTCTCCTGTCCTTTAATAAGATACGGCTGCAGCACTTCGAATTGCCAAAGGAACGTAAAAGCACCGATCAATAGCAAGACGGTGAGGTCAATGATGCGCTCAGTAACCACAGTTCCTAATGAAATTGCAACGGGGATACGATCTGTTTTGTGCAATACTCCGCAACGTGATACCTCACCCAAACGAGGAAAAACGGAATTGGCTAGATAGCCAATCATTACGGCGTAAAAAGCATTTTGGGTGGAGGGTTTGTGATGAGACACTTTGAGCAAAAGTGTCCAACGATAGGCCCTAAGCAAATGGCTAAAAATAGATAGCAGCACACTAAGGAAAATCCATCGATAATCGAATGCTCTAATAGCAGACAGGACTTTTTCAATGGGTATGTCATGGAATAAGTACCAAAACAACACGACCGTTACAAACAGCACAATTAAGTATTTGATGAGCGATCGGTAGTTGAATTTCAAGGAGATTTTTTTCCGTAGTAACTGCAAATGTATACTTAAAGTCTAAAAGTTAGAGGTGTTGATATTTTCTTTTATCCAAATCATTTCAGTGGCAAATTATCAATTAAGCGAACACCACCAATTTCGGCTGCCAAACACAGAACGACTGGCTTCTCTAAACGGAGCACTTCCAAAGGTAAAAATTCATCAGCATAAGCCACCTCAAAGTATTCTAAATGAATGATTTTTTGAGAAGCAAACATTTTTTGCACCTGATCTTTTGCCAAAGCGATACTTTTTTCTGCTAACAAAATTTTTTGAGCAGCTCGAAGAGCCTGGTGAATCAAGCTTGCCTGTTCCCTTTGCTCTTGGCTTAGCCTAAGGTTTCGAGATGACATGGCCAAACCATTTTTTTCCCTTGCTGTAGGGACTTGTTCTATGCTTACAGGAAAACTCAGATCTTGGGTAAGCTTTTCAATGACATAATATTGCTGAATGTCTTTTTGCCCAAAATAAGCGTAATCGGGTAGGCAAATGTTGAAAAGCTTAGCAATGACCAAAGCCACTCCATTAAAATGGCCGGGCCGGAATTCTCCCTCCATGAATTGACCTATTTTGCCGAGTGCCATTTTTAAATGCTCTCCATTAGGATACATTTCTTCTGCTTGCGGGATAAATACTACATCGCAGCCTGTTTCTTCCAATTTGGCGAGATCTGCCTCTAAGGTTCTTGGGTAAAAGGCTAGGTCCTCTTTTTTATTGAATTGAGCAGGGTTAACAAAAATACTGGCGATCACTACCTGAGATTTTTCCTGGGCTTGCTCTACCAGATTGAGGTGTCCTTGATGCAAAGCACCCATTGTTGGAACCAATCCAATCGTTTTTTTGAATTTCAAGGGTTTGACAAAAACCCTCATTTCATCTATGTGTTCAATGATTTTCATTGTGGTTTAACCATTATTAACGGCATAAGGTAAGTCATCTCCTGCCTTTTTCCTTAAAATTGACGGAAAATTGGCCGAATATCCGTACTTTTGTGCTTCTTTTAGCAAAGAGGTTTCATTAAATTCCATTAGATATGTCAAAATTAAGGATACTGTACGTAGCAAGCGAAATTAATCCGTTTCTTCAAACATCAGCCGTAGCCGATTTCGTAAGAAAACTACCTCAGGCCATGCAAGAGCGAGGGATGGAAATAAGGATTTTAGTTCCCCGCTTTGGTTTAATCAATGAGAGGAAGAACAGATTGCACGAAGTAGTAAGGCTATCGGGCATCAATATTGCAGTTGGGGAGGAGGAAAAGCCTTTGGTAATCAAAGTAGCTTCTATTCCAAATGCCAAGTTACAAGTTTATTTTATCGATAATGAAGACTATTTTCATAGAAAGTCCGTTTTCTTCGATAAAGAGAATAACTTTTACGCAGACAATGACGAACGAGCCATTTTCTTCTGTAAGGGTGTGTTGGAAACAGTGAAGAAGTTGGGATGGGCACCTGATATTGTTCACTGCAATGACTGGATGACCAGTTTAATACCGTTATACTTAAAAACTACTTACAAAAACGACCCCTTATTTTTGAATACAAAATCGGTATTCACCATTTATAACAATGCTTTTGCACACCAATTCAACGATGACTTGCTGGACAAAGTGAAAATGATGGATATTTCTGATAATATGCTTGAAAACTTAAAAACTGCTGATTTTGGTGGCTTCATCAAAACGGGTGCACAATATGCAGATGCTGTAATTCGTGCGGAAGAAGATTGTAGTGAGAGTTTAAATCAGTTGTTGGAGGAGATAGAAAAGAAAAGTACTGTAAGTACAATTGAGAAGGGCGATAACTTTTTAGATTCATACTTTAATTTATACAATGAGCTTGTCGGCTAAGATGAAATGTATGGGGACTTTTTTCATAATAAGTCTCCTTTCTTTTAATGCATGTGAACAGAGTGGAGGGTTTGGATTAGGTGAAGAAAACATCACTCCAGTTGAATTCGTTCTAGAAGAAGTCGAAGTAACCTCTTCCGTGGTATTATTGGACTCTGTAGTTTCTTCTGATGTGGGAAGAGGCCTTTTTGGTGAGGTTGTTGATGCAGGCTTTGGAAAATCAGTTTTTACAGCCTACACCGGCCTTTCGGCTAATACCGCCCTTCAACCTGATATCCCAGAAGATGCCGTTTTTGATTCTCTAAAAATAAGATTTCAATTAGGATATATTTATGATACCACAGACAATAATAGAGATTTGGAAATTTCCTTTGTGTCCATAGATGAGCCTTTTCCTGATTTAAACTATGAAAATACCGATTCCTTTGCCAATGGAAATAGGGTTATTGGTTCAGGAAAAGTTAAGGTCAATACATTGGATTCAATTTATGGCATTGATGGAGATGATAATTGGGGTAGAGAGATTTTTGAACTGTTGAAGGATAAAGATGAAAAAGTAACTGACCAATCAAATTTCAGGAATTTTTTCCCTGGGTTTGCGATAAAAGCAAAAGAAGGAACGCAAAATGTTTTTGGATTCAACCCGGGTCAAAATTTTCAAGTTTCTTTTTTCTATAACGAGTCAAATGAGGATAATACCGGACGTATAGCTCGTGGGTTTACAATGAATGGATCCAGTGTTCCTGCATCCTATAGTTATGAAGCCGATCGTTCTGGTAGTATTATGAGTCTATTGAATGAAACAAGTACCGAATTCGATGCCCCATTAAATGGCATTCAAGCGGGTACTGGAATCGTTACAAAACTTGATATCAGTGGTTTAGAAAGTTTTGTGGAGTCTAAAGATAAAATCATTATTAATTTGGCTGAACTTACCGTAGGTCCGATTGAAGATTTAGCAGATGGGACCGAACCACCAAATTTTCTTTTCTTGTTTATAACCGATCAAACAAACACTCTTATACCGTCGAACCAAGGATTTCGTGCAATTCAGCAAGATGGCGCTAACCCAATCGGTAAAGATTTTCCATTGCAGTTGTTTTATAACCCTGATACTAGAACATATAGCGCTTCCATAACAACCTATGCACAAGCTTATAATCGCGGAGACTTTAGAAGAAATGAGCTTTTTCTCTATCCTTCGAGTATGAACGTATCATTTGCAAATTTTCTTGTTAACCCAGAAAATATTGGTTTTAAGATTTTCTTTTCAGAAATACGCTAGTTGAATTTTAATTGATAAATTGTCGTAAATAAGGAAGACATGTGTGGAATTGTTGGTTATATAGGTAACAGAGAGGCTTATCCTATCATCATAAAAGGTTTGCAGCGTTTGGAATACAGAGGCTATGACAGTGCCGGAGTAGCTTTGCTGAATGGGGAGATGAATGTTTATAAGAAACAGGGAAAAGTAGCCGATCTGCACAATTTTGCTAAAAATGAAAACCTGAAAGCTCATGTGGGTATAGGCCACACCCGTTGGGCTACACATGGTGCGCCAAGCGATGAAAATGCCCATCCACATATGTCAAACAACGGTCGGCTGGTAATGATACATAATGGCATCATAGAAAATTATGCTGCTTTAAAAACAGACCTAAAGAAAAAAGGGTATACTTTTCAAAGCGAAACAGATACCGAAGTCTTCATCAATTTTATTGAGGATATTTACCAAAACACAAAAGTAGATTTACCTGAAGCAGTTCGTTTGGCTCTTACTAAAGTGGTGGGCGCTTATGCCATTGCCATAATTGATGTGAATCAACCTGGTCAACTCATCGCTGCCAGAAAAGGAAGTCCCTTAGTAATTGGAATAGGTAAAGGAGAATACTTTCTTGCCTCTGATGCAACTCCTATTGTGGAATATACAAGTGAAGTGGTATACTTAGACGATGAGGAGATTGCCGTAATGGGCAAGGATGGTTTAAGTATTAAGAACCTAGAGGAGGTGACAACTAAACCATATATTCAAACTTTGGATATGGAATTGGAAGCCATTGAAAAAGGAGGGTATGATCATTTTATGCTTAAGGAAATATTTGAACAACCCAAGTCTATAGGAGATTGTCTTAGAGGTAGGCTTAATGCGGCCGAGGGCAGATTGCATCTGGGAGGTATTAGCGATTATGTGAATAAGGTAATGCATGCCGATCGTATTTTAATTATTGCCTGTGGTACTTCTTGGCATGCCGGTTTAGTAGCTGAATATATTTTTGAAGATTTTTGTCGAATTCCAGTAGAGGTAGAATATGCATCTGAATTCAGATATAGAAACCCAATTGTTGGGGAAAAAGATGTAGTGATTGCTATTTCTCAATCAGGAGAAACGGCCGATACCCTGGCTGCGATTGAATTGGCAAAAAGCAAAGGAGCTACAATATTGGGGGTATGTAATGTTGTAGGCAGTTCAATTCCGCGAACAACTCATGCTGGAAGTTACACACATGCAGGCCCAGAAATTGGGGTTGCAAGTACAAAAGCATTTACTGCTCAAATTTCAGTCTTAACCATGATGGCGCTAATGATTGCGCAAAAGAAAGGTACAATGGCCGAAAGTGCTTTTAGGAAGATTTTGTTTGAATTAGAGGCTGTTCCTGACAAGGTGGCAAAATGCTTAGACCTTAATGCTCAGATTGAAATCATAGCAGAACAATTCAAAGACGCAACAAACTTTCTTTACTTAGGACGAGGTTTTAATTTTCCAGTGGCCCTTGAGGGGGCATTGAAGCTGAAAGAAATTTCATACATACATGCTGAGGGATATCCCGCCGCAGAAATGAAGCATGGTCCCATTGCCTTAATTGATGAAAACATGCCTGTCGTTTTTATTGCTACGCGTGATAGTTCTTACGAAAAAATAGTCTCTAATATCCAAGAAGTGAAAGCTAGAAAGGGTAAAGTCATTGCGATTGTAACGGAAGGAGATAAACATATTGTGGAAATGGCAGACCATATTATTGAGGTACCCCATGCTAGCGAAGCCATTATGCCTTTGATTTCGGTGGTGCCGTTGCAACTGCTTTCTTACCACATTGCTGTTATGCGGGATTGCAACGTAGATCAGCCAAGAAATTTAGCGAAATCAGTTACAGTGGAATAAGTTAAAGGTAATACCCTCTACTTCTCTCTGCTCATTTTATTACACCGCAGGCTTCAAAAAGATTGACTACCCACTTATAAGTTTCATCTATGCCTTATTAATGAAACAAATTTTGGATGTTGAGCTTACCTTCGTTTTTGCCTTATCTTGCGTACTAAATTTATGGAAATGAAAAAATTAAAATTACTTGGTACAATACTTCTCTCTGGCCTATTGATTTTGGCATGTGGTAGAGATGATAATGGCAAATATGCCGATGGTATGTCTGGTGCAACAAAAACCAGCATGACTTCAAAAATGGCATTTCAAAATTCAGAATGGTGGCCTAACAGGTTAGATTTAACGATTCTTAGGCAAAACTCAGAAATGTCAGACCCGATGGATGAAGACTTTGATTATGTGAAAGCCTTCAATGAGGTTGATTACTTTGCTTTGAAAGAAGATATTCGTAAGGTACTCACAGAATCACAACCTTGGTGGCCGGCAGACTATGGCCATTATGGAGGCTTGTTTATCCGTATGGCTTGGCATAGTGCTGGAACCTATAGATCTGGTGATGGTAGAGGTGGGTCTCGCTCTGGTCAACAAAGATTTGCACCGATAAACAGCTGGCCAGATAATGCTAATTTAGATAAGGCTCGAAGATTGCTTTGGCCTATCAAACAAAAATATGGAAGAAGTATTTCTTGGGCAGATCTTATGATTCTTACCGGTAATGTGGCTTTGGAAGATATGGGTTTTGAAACCTTTGGCTTTGCGGGTGGACGAGAAGACGTATATGAACCTGAACTAGATGTTTATTGGGGAGAAGAAAAAGAGTGGCTCACAGATGATAGATACAATGAGGGTGAATTAGAAAGACCTTTAGCAGCTGTGCAAATGGGTCTTATTTACGTTAATCCTGAAGGACCTCTGGGAGAAGATGGAAAGCCAATTCCAGACCCAGTTCTTGCCGCTGAAGGCATTCGCGAAACATTCAAAAGAATGGGTATGAATGATGAAGAAACAGTAGCTCTTATTGCTGGAGGTCATACGCTAGGAAAAACGCACGGTAAAGGGCCTGCAGAGGCAGTAGGGAACGCTCCTGAAGGCGCGGCGATAGAGGCACAAGGTTTGGGTTGGGAAAGTTCTTACCGCTCAGGTAAGGGTGAAGATGCCATTACATCAGGCCTAGAGGTAATTTGGACACAAACACCTACCCGATGGAGTCATCTCTTTTTCTTGAATCTATTTGAAAATGAATGGGAATTGACCAAAAGTCCAGCAGGAGCGTATCAATGGGAAGCAAAGGAGAGCAAAATGTTGGTGCCTGATGCTTTCGATCCTGAAAAGAAGCATAAACCAACCATGTTGACTACCGACCTATCGATGCGATTTGATCCCATTTATGAGAAAATATCAAGGAAGTTCTACGAGGACCCAGAATCTTTTAATGATGCTTTCGCACGTGCTTGGTTCAAGTTAACCCACCGTGATATGGGGCCTAAAACAACATACCAAGGACCAGAAGCACCTCAAGAAGACCTCATTTGGCAAGACCCTATTCCTGAAGTTGATTATCGTTTGGTAAATGCTGGAGACATAGCTAAACTCAAAAAACTTGTACTCAATTCGGGGTTGAGTTTAAGTGAACTCATAGAGACCGCTTGGGCATCAGCCTCAACCTACCGTCATTCTGATAGAAGAGGTGGAGCAAATGGCTCAAGAATAAGACTTGAACCACAGCGCAGTTGGGAAGTTAATCACCCAGATCAGTTAGAACGTGTGCTTAATACGCTAGAACAAATTCAATCTTCCTTTAATGGTCAGTCATCTCGAAAAATATCTATGGCCGATATGATTGTTTTGGCAGGAAATGCTGCTGTTGAGAAGGCTGCTGACAATGCAGGATTCGATGTAAATGTTAAATTTATACCAGGAAGAAATGATGCTAGTCAAGAGCAAACAGATATTGAGTCTATGCAGTTACTCGAGCCCATGGCTGACGGGTTTAGAAATTATTTGAGAACCAAATATACTTACACCACAGAAGAGTTATTGATTGATAAGGCACAGTTACTACGTTTGACTGCTCCAGAAATGACTGTGTTGGTGGGAGGAATGCGAGCCTTAAATACTAATTTTGATGACTCAAAGCATGGAATATTCTCGGATAAAAATGATCAATTGACCAACGAGTTCTTCATCCACCTTCTCGATATGAAGTACGAATGGAAACCAATCAATGATGACAATGAAATTTTTCAGGCATACATCCGAGGAACAGATGAAAAGGCCTTTACCGCTACACGTTCCGATTTAATCTTTGGATCTAACTCTGAACTTCGTGCGCTAGCAGAAGTATATGCAGCATCAGATGCTAAGGAAAAATTTGTTCATGATTTTGCCAAGGCATGGGCAAAAGTGATGCGATTAGATCGATTTGATTTGATCAATTAAGATGTTAAAATAGCATTAAATGAAAAGAAAGGCTCTGCTCTGCAGGGCCTTTCTTGTTTTTAAGAATGAAACAAGATGTTAGCATTCCAAACCTTTTATGATTGGTCATAGGTGCATTCAATGTAAACCTAAACTTTAGATCTCATCTCAATAAATTGGTGTTTATGACCATGGATAATGGGTGATAACATTGAATAACTCAAACGGATTTTACAGGCCTAAATCGTTCTATTATGAGCTGTTGGTTGCCGCCATTATAGGATTAACCTTTCGACTTTAATCCTCTGATACGTTTAGGACCAAAGTAAAGCCATAGCCCTGAGAAAATCAAAATAAATAAACCAATGCCTAGGAAGTTCATAGAGATTAATTTGAATGTGTCAGAAACGATCGACCCATCGTGCAATCGCTCTATCCAGTCTGAATTTCGTTTGGCTATGGAAAGCACTTCAAGATTAACAGCGTCTACTTGAACCTCCAAATAACCTTCTGTAAATCGTACTTTTGCCATTCCTTTATTAGGTCGGTACTCAATTCGGTCTACATGGCTCAGATTTAAGCCTAAAGAATCAACGGCTATAAGTGCTGCTTGAGTAAGCTTTTCAATGGGTTGGAATTTTGAAATTTCTATTGAAACTCCTTTCTCAGAAGGGGGCTGAAGCCAATCAATGTTTTTTTTCCAACCTAAAAGAATACCAGTAACAGCACTGATAATCAATAAAAGGGCGAGCGTGAGTCCGAGATATCGATGATATAAGCGATAATTTCTAACAGACCTTACTGTTCTCTTTAGCTTCATTTCAATTGATTTTTGCCAATAAGCATAATTTTCGCAGTTCATACAAGAAAATGATATGTTATGTAAATGTTATGTAAATCGGTATTGACGGTGTATAATAGCTAAAAAGTCAATTATGCACGACAATATTTGGTCTAATGTTAATTTAATGTTATGTTTGTATTACCTTGAAAAGGCATTGATGATGTATTAAACTATTTATGCGGTTGAAAAGAGATGTTATTTTGGCAATATGGGTGATGGCTTTCGGCCTGTTATCGGTTGCTCATGTCTGTGCTCAACCACAAATTCAAGATCGCAAAACTCATTCACTAGCACCTTTTTTGCCTAATGGAAATACGAAAGATATAACGGCCAATTACACAAAATTATTAACGAAACTAGAAAAGAAAAGGGCAAAAAAGCCAGATGAAGCCTTTTTGAAATCTCTGTTTTATTTAACGCAAAGAAGTATTCTTTCGGAATACAGTAAAACGGCTACTATGCAGCAAACTTTAGAAAAGGGAACTTTTGGATGCTTAACAGGTACGGCAATTTATGCCGCATTACTCGAATATTTTGATTTTGAAATTAAAATCATAGAATTACCCAACCACGTATTTTTAATTGTACGTGCAGATGAACAATCCTACTTATTTGAATCGACGTTGCCGATGGATGGTTTTATGAAAACCAATGAAAAACTAGACGCACTTTTGGAGCAACCTTGGCTGAATAGTCGTAATATTTTGTCCTTAGAGGTTGTTGGTAAGTGGTATGATAATGAAACCTTACTTCATGGTTTTACTACGATTGATCTAAATGATTTGGCTGGCTTACAATTCTTTAATCAGTCCGTGGAGGCTTATCAAAATAAAAAGTACAAAAAAGCAATGGATATGAGCTTCGAAGCCTTTCGTCTTTATCCATCCAAACGAAGTGAAAATATGATGCAGTTAGTGATCAATAAATTATTAAAACAAGAAGAGATCGATGAAGCTATGAAAGACAAATATTTAAAGACCTATATAAATTTTATTAAGTCCAATGAGCTAAGCCAGGTTAAGTAGGTTTATATGTGGCCATGTTAAAAATTGTATACCTGTGAAGATCGCATTTGTTCGAATTGACCCCACTCAGCCCTTACAATTATCGAACTATTACACACTTCTTTTGATGCAACTGACGGTAATTAAGCTGAACATTCTACTTTGAGTATGCAATACTTAAGAAAATATTTCTTGTGTCAATGCTGATGTAGGGAAAAGAATCGTAACAGCTTTCAAACGAATTAAAAACGAGTAATTCTTTAAGCCGTTGATGCTTTTCTAGCTCCAAAAGTGAGTTACGTTTCATTGGTAGGACCTGTCACCAAAGATGAGATAACCGAACGATAGTATAAAACCAAGTTTGGGTGTATGGTCTTGAATATAATTTAAATGGAAACTCAAGGGTCCAGCTAATGATTCATACACGAGTGTAGAACCTCCAATAAATTTAGGTGTACTCCAATTATTTTCAATGATGGCTGTTTGGTTTTCTGCAGCGGTAACGTTTCGAAGCTTACTTAGGCCATAAAGCTCTAATCTTAGAGAAAGATTTTTTTTGATTTGATAGACATGGCGCATGCCAGCTGCTACATATCCTGGGGCTCTAAAACTGTTTAAAAAATACGTTTGAGAGTTGAACATAGGTTCAAAAGCTGCACTATAAAGAAGAGTGGCTTTAAAATTATCTAGTGGTTTGAGGTTGCTATAAACAGCTTCTACTAACCAGCCAAATGTATATGCCGACTCTGTATCGAAAAATTTTTCCATCTTAAGCTTGATAGACCACCAATTTCTATTGGTTTGAATTTCGGTATTTACACTACTTGCATAGGCTACTGAGCTAGTGCCTGGAGTAAATCCAGTCCTACCATCTATAAAGGAAAAAGATCCTTTATAACGCTCTCCTTTGGTTGGAAATTGTTTCTTATTAAGCGTGTTTTTTTCAAAGGAAACTTTAGTCATAATGGCGTTCATTTCAAATCTATCCAATATTTCGTTGGCTCTAATTTCTTGTAAATTGGAATAGTCATCAGAGTTTAGAAAATAACCAACATCAGCTGTTAACATCGTTTTTTTGTCGAGCCCAATACCCAGCTCAAAACCAATTTTTCGATCTATTCGGTTGAGCAATACGGGTTCAACGGCATTATCTAATATATCTTCAGTGTTAAAATAGTCCCACTCATTGAATCGAAAATACGGCTGTGCAAAAAGCCTTTTTTGGGGGTTAAAATTGAGCCGTGCCCCCGCATGAAACGATTGATAAAAGCGGCCTGTACTTACTTCCAAAGCGTAGGTATTGAGTTTTCGGTTAAAGGAGTTATAAATAGCGCCTATTTGTAAGGTACTTACCTCCCGGGTAGATAAATTACCACCTAGCTTTACGGTAAGTTCGTTGTTAGCAGTTGGTTTTAAATAGAGTTCTAAACCATGATGATTGGCAGCTCGATTGTAATAAAAAGCAGGGTAAATATTTTTAAAATAGGGTTCCGATAAAAGCTCAAAATAGGCTTGATTAATGTCTTTTATGCTCTTTTTACCTTCTTCAAAGTTGAGTAGTTTTCGAATATAAAGTTCTTGTTTAGGTTGAAAACCGATAAGGCTCAATTCGCCAAATTGGAAGGGTTTGAATTGGTTTTTAAAATTTTCCCTTTTTTTCTCAAGTTGCATGTTGGTGCTTGATTTATTCATCTTCGACTTTAGCTCTTTGATTTTAGAGAGAGTTGCCACGTAGCCTGAATCAATTAAGGCATTCACCTGAGGAAAGTCCATCGCAGTGAAAGTCATAATATTGGGTTCAATGTAAATATCCTTTTCATCGAGCCAATTGGGATTGGTTTTATCCAAAAACATAAAAAGGAGTGCATCACCTATTTTATCTTCGTCTGCATCAAAGGGATAAGTGTCGCTTACTTTCGTTGCCACATTCACGCCAATGATCACATCTGGTTGAAAATCATTTTTCATAACATCTACAGGAAAGTTGTTGTAGATACCACCGTCGAAAAGGTACTTGTTTTTATTTTTTATGGGTCGGTAAAAAAGGGGTACGGTCATAGAAGACCTTACCGCTTTCATAAGAGACCCGCTACTTTGTGAAATTGCAGTTTGAGTAAAAACATCCGCTGCCATAGCTCTGAAGGGTATAAAGAGTTGGTCGAAGTTTGAGTCCGCCACTTGGTTGGCAGGTGTAAGGTATTCGTTAAGCACGAAATTGATGATGAAATCGTTCGCTATGGGCGTATTGATTTGTGGAGTACCGGTAGAGGAGAGTAAAAGATCAAATGAGACCCAAGAGGCATCTTTTTCTTTGCGGATAAAGCTGTACTGGTATTTTTGTGTTTCTGTGCCGTTAATCCAGTTTTGGAAAGAAGGTCTTTTGGCCAAAAGTTCAATTTCGCCAGGACTCATTCCTGATGCATAAAAAGCACCAATTACTGCACCCATAGATGTTCCCACAATGTAGTCTATAGGTATATTGTTTTCTTCTAAGGCCTTAAGAACACCTATGTGAGCTAAGCCTTTTGCACCACCTCCGCTGAGTACTACCCCTACTTTTTCTTGAGCTTGTACTCCTATGACCAGACAGATAAGAAACCATATGGTCAGTGTTTTTTTCATGCTCAGTTAAAGAATGATCAATCTAAAAAATCGTACTTGGGTATGAACAAGATTAACGTGCATTGAAGGTGGCATTTGATTGAACCCAAGGCATATCAATGTTTTTCAATTTGTCCTCAATGGTGCGAGCTATTACAATAAAATCAGTTTTGTAATCTGCCTTGAGTGAGAGCTCAGCCGGTAATTCTTCTTTCAAAAAATCAACTTGTTTTCCCCTTTTCCAAAAGCGAAAGCAGAGATGGTAACCGGTGGCAAGGCCTGTTTTACCAACATAACCAATCACATCACCTTTTTTCACCCTTTGACCTTGTTTAAAATCACCAAATCTGCTCATGTGCAAATAGCCAGTAGTGTAGGTGCCATTGTGCTTAATCTTAATGTAGTTGCCATTACCCCCAGTGAATCCGCGTGCTACAATAATGCCATCTCCAGCGGCTTTAATAGGGGTTCCCCTACTGGCCGCATAATCTGTGCCTAAGTGTGGTGTTCTCCGTTTCAGAACAGGGTGGAATCTACGTGGATTGTATCGAGAAGAGATCCTAGAATATTCTACGGGATATCTCAAAAATGCTTTTTGAATGCTTACACCATTTTCATCAAAATAGTTGAGGCCTTCTCCTTGGTCGAAACCATAAGCTTTGTAGCTGTTGCTATGGTAATTAAACTCTGCTCCAAGAATATTTCCTATGCCAACAGGCTCTCCATTTACCATGCGTTCTTCATAAATTATTTTAAACCAATCGCCTTTGAAAAGTGTGCGCATGTCGATTTGCCAACCAAACAAATCTGCAACAGCATTGACCAAGGCTGCAGATCCCCCCTCATCACGAATAGATTGGTCTAAAGATGCTGTGATTTTACCAGACATTGTTTTTTCAACTACTTCTACCATACGATTTTCTCTATATACCGCTAGGCTATCTTGAAACTGATAAACGACATAGTCCATAGGGCTTGGCTCATAAACAAAAAAACTTGCTTTTTTTATGGAATCGCCTGTGTAAAAAATACTGTAGTTTTTATTCGTATTGAGCCTCCTTACGCTGTGTACGTTTCTGGCAAGCTTTTCTATTTCATATAACTCTTGGCTAGATATGCCATAAGGCGTCAGTAAGTCAGCGAATGTTTGGTTTCTTTTGATTGTTCCAGATTCAATCTCGTATAAGCCTGATGGAATACCGAATAAAAAAACAGGTGCTTCTGCCTGAGCTAAAGGATTGATGGCAGACGCATTGAAGAATTCAGGTTCATAAGTATTACCTACAGGCTTCTTGGTGGTAAAAAACCAGATGCAAATCAGTAGAGAGATCAACATAAAAGCCAATCCGGTAATTCCTTTTTTTCCTGTTAACAAATTTTGCATACCTCAAAAATAGAGAATTTCATGTGTACTAAATAGCTTGAGTACTTCTTTAACGTCTTACTTTTAATCGAAGACTGTTCAAAACCACCGTTAAAGAGGAAAAAGCCATTGCACCTCCAGCAATCATTGGGCTCAATAAAAAACCATAAGTGGAATAAAAGACACCTGCTGCCAAAGGAATAGCCACTACATTATAAGCAAACGCCCAAAATAGATTTTGTTGCATGGTTTGCGATATTTGTTGTGATAAACGAAAAAAAGCATTGATTTTTTGGATATCGCCATGCATTAGGGTAACCTGAGCACTTTCGATGGCCACATCTGTTCCGGTGCTCATGGCAATGCTTAAATCTGCTTGTGCCAAGGCAGGAGCATCATTGATACCATCACCAACGAAGGCTGTGAGGCCATATTGCTCTTGTACTTCCTTTAAATAATTGAGTTTGTCTTCAGGTAACATATTTGCCTGATAGGCTTCAATACCTGCTGCCTCGGCAACTGCTGCCACCGCATGTCGATGATCTCCTGATAAAATTTCAAGGTGAAGTCCTCTTTGTTTTAAGGAAGTGATCGCTGCCTTTGTCTCAGGTTTGATATTATCTTGCAATCCAAAAACGGCCAATAACTCTTCATCGCGCCAAAATAAGACCAAAGAGTATCCTTTATGTTCTAATTCCTGAACTAACTTTTGTTGTGCTTTAGGTACTTTCACCTTCCTTTTTTTATTACCTGTAATCCAAAAGCTTTGATCTTCTACTTGTGCAGATAAACCTATTCCGGAATGTGTTTTAACAGATTGAAATTGGAAGGGCAGTAGATTGTAATTTTCGCTTAAGTGTTCACTTAAAGCTTGTGCAATGGGGTGTTGAGATTGGTTTTCCATGCCATTGAGAATGCTGAGTAATTCCAGACTTTCCTCTTTTTCGAAGAAGGTATGATAAGCTACAACCTCCATTTTCCCTTTCGAAAGCGTTCCTGTTTTGTCAAAAAGTAAGGCTTTAATTTTTTTCGGTTTCTCAATGCTCTCTGCATTTTTGATTAAAATGCCTTGTGATGCAGCTTTACCAATTCCTACCATAATGGCCGTGGGAGTAGCCAAGCCCAAAGCACAAGGGCAAGCAATGATAAGGACACTGAATGTGCTGACAAAGGCTAAAGAAACGGCATTTTCCCCGCCAAAGAGCATCCAAACCAAAAATGTGATTAAGGCAAGTACCAGAACAGCCGGTACAAAAACAGAGGCAATACGATCTGCTAATTTTTGGGCTGGCGCTTTCGAGCCCATGGCATCTGAAACCAAATGAATGATTTTTCCAAGCAACGTTTCTTTGCCTAATTTTTCGGCAATAATTTTCAAACTGCCATTTTGCAAAGTTGTACCCGCACTTACTTTTTCACCCTTCGATTTTTCTACAGGTAAAGATTCACCGGTAAGCATACTTTCATCAATTGTGGCATTTCCCGATTGTACATGACCATCTACAGGAATATTTTCACCTGTTCTTACCCATAAAAGGTCTCCTGGTTTTACTTCATTGAGGTTTACTTCAATGGCTTTGTCATGCCGAAGAAGTGTTGCGGTTTTGGCTTGTAGCTTTAAGAGTTTTTCAATGGCTCCGGAAGACTTTGCTTTGGCTTTTTCTTCCAAATACTTGCCGAGAACAATAAAAGAGATGATCACAGCAGCAGATTCATAGTAAACTTGAACTTGTAAACCCTGATTGCGAATAAATTCTGGAAAAAGGGTCTGCACCAAACTATATAGAAAGGCTGCCCCGGTGCCGCTGGCAATCAATGTATCCATATTACTTTGCCACTGTAGCAATTGCTTCCAAGCACTTCTAAAAAAGTGCCCACCCGAATAGTAAAGTACAGGAATGGTTAAGGCAAGTAGGATAAAATTTTTGAAGGCAAAATCACCAACAAACATTGAAAGGATAACGATGACTACCGTAAGAGGAATCGCTCCATTCAATTTGGCTTTTAACTTTTTAAGGTGGGCAGTTTTGTCGGAAGCCTCCTCTGGCTGAATGATGAGTTGATAACCTGCTTTCTTAACAGATTTTTGAAGCGATTTTAAAATAGTTGTATCTGTAACTTCTAGCTTGGCTGACTGTGTGGCATAATTTACCTCAGCGGATATCACGTTACTATGTTTGCGTAAGGTTTTTTCTACGGTGCTGGCGCAAGCAGCACAAGTCATGCCTTCTACCGGTAAAGACAACTTTTCTTGCGTCTCAGACATTTGCTACATTTAATTTCCTTCAACAATTGCACTTTTTCTCTGTTCAAATTCCGATAAACCTTCTTTCAAATACGATACAAAAGCTTCTATACTGCTTTCATAACCTTTAGGGGTTGTTAAGGGCTGTTCGCCGGTATCGAGTAAAACATAATATGGCTGTGCATTGCCATTAAATTTGGTAATCTGTAGATCAAAATTTTGTTTGCCAATTGTTTTCTTTACGCGCTCATCAAAGGAAGAAGTATACCATTCGGACTCTGGCAACTCCGTTTTATCATCTACATAAAGTGCCAGTACGACATATTCTGTGGCCAGTAAGTTCAGCACTTTTTCATCAGACCAAACATATTGTTCCATTTTACGACAATTAACACAGCCATGCCCCGTAAAGTCGATGAAAATTGGCTTATCTACTTCTTTAGCATATTTCAATGCTTGGTCGTAATCAAAGAAACCGCGTAGGCCGTGGGGTAGCTCAAGAAAGTCTGCGTACTTTACTTCCCCCTCGAATCCTTCCGGCCCAAGCTGCCTGACTTCTAGTTTCTCCTCGATTCCCAAGGCAACGGCAAAAGAAAAATCGTTATTCTTTTCGGGAGGAAGATAACCTGCCAAGGCATTTAGTGGGTTGCCTAAAAATCCTAAGAAAAGATACACGGCAAAACCAAAGCTTAATAGACCCAGGGAAAATTTGGGGAGACTAAAGGTTCTTTTTTTACTGTCGTGCGGGAAGCGAATAACACCAAAAAGATAAAGGGCAAGTGCAAGGCCAATGACAATCCATATGGCCAAGTAAACCTCTCGATCGAGTAACCCCCAGTGGTAGGCTTGGTCTGCAATACTTAAAAACTTGAAGCCCAATGCCAACTCAATAAAGCCAAGTACAACTTTTACGGAATTGAGCCATCCGCCAGACTTAGGAAGATCTTTTAATAAGCCCGGAAAGAAAGCAAAAATGGTAAAGGGAATGGCAAAAGCTGAAGAAAATCCAAGCATACCAATCACCGGTTTGATTACCTCACCTTGGAAAGATTGAATAAGAACGGAGCCTACAATAGGTCCGGTACAAGAGAAGCTTACCAAAACAAGGGTAAAGGCCATAAAAAAAACACCTAAAAAACCGCCTTTGTCAGCTTTTCGATCCATTTTGTTGACAAACCCGGTAGGTAAATTAATTTCGAAATAGCCAAAAAAGGAGATCGCAAATACAACAAAAACCGTAAAGAAAATAATATTGGCCACTGCTCCCGTGGCTAAATCGTTGGCAATGCCTACGCCAAAAAAGCTTGTGAAAATCATCCCAATTAAGATATAGATCAATATGATGGAAAAGCCATAACTCAAGGCTTTTACTTTGGCCTGTACACGGCTTTGTGAGCTATTGGTAAAGAAGGCTACCGTCATTGGAATCATCGGAAATACGCACGGTGTTAGTAAAGCTGCCAAACCAAACAGGAAAGCCGCAAAGAAAAAACCTACTAAAGAATCACCGTGGTTTACTTTTAATAAACCGTCATAGCCTTTCGACGCTTCTAGGTTTTCACCGCCGATTACATCAATAAAGGCGAAGTTAAAATCCGCTTCTCCCGGAATACATTGGCCATTAACATCTGTACAGGTTTGAAAAGAAAGTGTTCCAGAAAGCTTTAGGTCTTTCGCTAATACCTTAACTTTTTGTTTAAATACGCCGGACGGCTCAAAATACCGAACATCACCCTCCCATATGCTGTCGTATTTTTCTTTTGGATTCACAGAGGTTAAACCACCAATTAACTCGAAAGAGTCGTTGTCCTCAAAGGCTGCCGCAGTAGGCATGGGGCCTAAATCCTCATCGATATCGCTAGCGTAAATGTACCACTCATCTATCACCTTTACCTTAAAGATCAATTCAATGACCTCACCGGTTTTTACTTCTGATTGAGAAGCTTCAAAAGTCCAGGAGGTTGTTTTCTTGAATTGAGCTTGAGAAAGGCTCGCACTAGCCAAGAGAAGTAGAACAAAAAATATGACCTTTTTCATTATGGTTAGAAGACAATTTTTCTACGTGATTGATTCATTTTACATCTATTAAATTAAGCAACGGTCTTCAAAACGACTTGGCATAGTATTGGTAAAACAATGGTATTGTCTCTATTCCTTTATAGAAATTGAACAGTCCAAAGTGTTCATTGGGGGAATGAATTGCATCAGAATCTAATCCAAATCCCATGAGTACTGTTTTACTTCCTAATATTTGTTCGAAAGAAGAAACGATAGGAATACTACCTCCACCTCTAAAAGGAACAGGACTTTTCCCAAAAGTATCGGTCATGGCCTGCGCAGCTGCCTGGTAAGCCGGAGAATCAGTTGGGGTTACAGCCGGCATGGCTCCATGGTGGGGAGTTACTTTGACTGTAACAGAAGCTGGTGCAATGGACTCAAAGTATTTTTTAAAAAGGGCTGTAATTTTATTAGGATCTTGGTGTGGTACCAAACGCATAGAAACTTTAGCGTATGCCTTTGAGGGAATAACTGTTTTTGCGCCTTCTCCTGTGTATCCACCCCACATGCCGTTAATGTCCAAGGTAGGCCTAATAGAAGAGCGTTCCATGGTCGAAAAACCAATCTCACCTTCTACATCTTTTAAGCCAATTGACTTTTTATAATCAACTTCACTAAATGGTGCTTTGGCCATTGCCGCTCGATCTTCCGCTGAAAGCTCATCCACATCGTTATAAAATCCGGGGATGTTAATGTGTTTGTTATCGTCTTTTAATGAAGCCAACATTTCAGAAAGCACATTCAAAGGATTTGGCACTGCTCCACCATATAAGCCACTGTGCAGGTCTCTGTTCGGGCCTGTGACTTCAATTTCTACATAGCTTAGTCCACGAAGTCCAACAGTAATCGATGGAATATCATTGGCAATGATGCCTGTGTCAGAAACCAAGACAATGTCGCAAGATAACCTGTCTTTATTTTCTTCCATAAAAATTTCAAGGTTGTCAGAGCCTACCTCTTCCTCTCCTTCAATTAAAAATTTGACGTTGCAATCTAAACTGTCTGTTGCAATCAAGGCCTCAATGGCTTTGATGTGCATGTACATTTGGCCTTTGTCGTCACAGGCTCCACGCGCAAAAATGGCACCTTCAGGATGAATTTCTGTTTTTTTGATGACTGGCTCGAAGGGGGGAGAATCCCACAATTCGTAAGGATCGGCCGGCTGCACATCGTAATGTCCATAAACCAAAACAGTAGGGGCGTTTGAATCAATAAGTTTCTCCCCATAAACAATAGGGTGGCCTTTGGTTTCGCAAAGTTCAGCGCTATCTATACCAGCAGCCAGTAATTTTTCTTTGATGAAGGAAGCGGCTTTTTGAACATCAGCGCTAAACTTTTTATCTGCACTTATTGATGGAATGCGCAATAGCTCCAGAAGTTCTTCTAGGAATTGGCCTTTGTGCGCTTTTATGTAGTCGTTTACCTTGCTCATAGATTTAAAAGTTTCTGTGAAATTAACGGATTTTGTTGCCAGCACCAATAATCTGTACCTAATTACCCAGCTATACTTTTTTGCAAAGGGGCATTAACAGTTAAACTAATCTGACAAGGATATAATCTGTTTTTTCTTATTTCTTTTCCAACAACTCCTTCAAGGCTAACTCAATAGATTGTATTACGCCTTTGCCATAGCCCACTTGAACATAAACGACTTCTCTTTGTGGACTCAGAAGCAAATGAGTAGGGTAAGAACTCACACCATAGGATCTTGCAACCCTGAGTCCATTGGTAAGAATTTCATAGTGAAAGGGGTGTTTTTTTAAAAAAGTTTTAATCCGTTCCGGATTGTCCAAACCAATGGCAAAAAACAAAACTTCTTCATTTTGGAAATTTTCTACCAGCTCATTCAGTTCTGGAATCTCTTTGATGCAAGGGGCACAAGTGGTGAACCAAAAATTAAGGAGAATGGGTTGATTGTTGTAGTCACTGAGTTTTATTTCTTTACCCGATAATGTTGTGAGCTGAAAGTCAGGAACAGTTTCTCCCAACATAAAAAGATTACTCTTTTGTCTGCTAGGAGTTTTAGACGCATTTGTGGGTGTGGCTAAGTTGATTTTATTTTTTCTCTCCTCAGCCACAAAAACAATGGCTTTGACCTCCTCAGGCGATTCGCCATAGAATAAGGGATAAAATGATGGGTTCGATAAATATTCACTTAATAAGGGAAGTTCTATCTTATCTCCACTTTCTTTGAAGGCTTTCAGACCCTTCTCTTTGAATTGAATACTGCCTGTCACTTCTATTTTGTTCCATGATTTGGGTAGAAAATCGAAGCGTTGCGCCCATCCCATTTCAGTAATGAGAAGAATAAAAATCAGTAAAAGAAGATTTTTCATAGAGAGTAAATATAAAAATTAAAAACCATCTCCTTTTAATTTCTTTTTGTTTTTGAGGGTTTGGCTAGATTCACCAGACATGAGCAAACGATATGGCTCATCAATACCATAATACAGTTTTCTAAAGTCCATTACCCATTGCCTGACTTCTTCAATGGTAACAGGGTAAGCTTTGAAGTTACCCGCTTTTGTTTTTCCGGAATTGATAGAACCAATGGACGCGTTATAGGCATCATTAGAAGAAAATGTATTTAGACTGAAGCCATCAAACATAAAATAGTACCAGGTGCCATCAGTCATTTCAAGCAGCAAATTCATGATATCACCTTCCGGTGTTTTTCGAATTTCCATGTATCCATCTAACAAAAGGTTGAGGTCAACATTCGACACATTGGAAATCGCAATTTTACCCTCACTGTAAAACGCCTTATTTTGTTTCGACCATTTGAGGTTTACGTCTGTAACAACCAAATCATGGTTTAAGACCTCCCCACCCACATTCACTAATCCCATGGGTAATGTTTGGTATGAGCGATCCCAATTGAGCGTAGCCTCGTTTCCAATGAACTCTGCCACACAGTAAATAAGTTCAGAGCGGTCTGCATGCGCTTTAGCGACACCCAAAGTGTTACCCATTTTTTTTAAATCACTTGCCATGGCAGCGGCAGTTTCCAAAGAAAATCCAAGTTTAAGGGTAAACATGCTATTCACTTCGAAGTGAAGTGAGTCAAGATTTCCTTTCCCTTTTCCGGCAGCTTCAATCTGCGCAGCAGGCTTTCCAGATAGCAGATTGATTTTTCCTTCAAACGTTACGGTCTGCTTTTCTTCATGGTAAGAGAACATATTACCTGCTAAAAATTGAGAAGGATCTTCTTTTTTCTTTGCGTTTTCAATTTTGTATGCTCCTTGCTTCACATCAAAGTATAAAGCACCTCCTTTTGGCATAAAAAAGTCATCGTCTGAACCACTGCGTTTTTCTGTAATAAATGAAATGTAGGGTTGACCATCTTCAAAATGAATCCCTGCATTGAGTGGGCGACCTTGTCGTGTTATAGCCTGATCGAAGGGTATGATGATCTCCTCAATATCATCGGTGGAAGTATATTCAATCCAAATATTCCGTTCTGCCAATTTTTTAAGATTGAGCTTTACTGCTCCTTCAAGTTCGAGTGCTTTTTTATAGGATAACATGGTAACTTTTCCTGCAAAAACAAAGCCTGGGGAAATCAAAAAATTTTCATCTTCCTGAATGTCACCACTTGCTTTAGTGTATGCTTCTGGTTTTTCATCTTGAGTTATAAACTCAAAATCATTGAAATCAATGGCGAAGGTATCTTTCAAAGTGATTAATTCGTAGGAGCCTCTTCCTGTGAAGCTTTTACGTGAGGTAATGGTGATATCCGCATCAAACAATCTGTGAAATTCATTGGTAGTGTCTATAACCACTACGGCATTGGTTAATTCACCTATTTCGGAGTTTTCCAATACGGTTAGTTCGTTGCCTTCTGGTGTTACCCGGATAGATCCAACAGTAATATAAGGTATACCCTGGATTTTCAATTCTTTAGATTCTATGTTATAAATGGCATCCGTGGCGTTAAAAACGAGTGAATCATAAGATTTCCTGGTTGAGTAGAAAAAGGAGTTCTCTAAAGGAACATTTTCTGGCTTGCTCATGGTAACTTTATTCGCTTTTACATCCCATAGTGCTGTAGGAATGGAGGTCTTGAACATGGCGAAAGGAAAGTCTAAAACGGCATCTCCTGATACTTCTGGACGTATTTCTGCTTTTTTATTTTCAATGTCGAAGTTAATGCGAACGTTTTTTGAACTGAGTATAGGTTTTCTGGAATTCTCTGCATTGAGTTGAAAGGAGCTTTCTCTAGATTCGAAAGCACCTTGAGTAAAGGCAATGGAATCTGAACTTAGTTCGGAGCCTTGCAGAAACATGTTGCCTTTGCCGAATAATCCTGATTTACGTAGGATCATTTCACCACGAAGTTTGGCTTCCTCATCGAATAGTAAGAAGGGTTTTTCTTCTACTAAGTTATTCATTATCATGCTGTCTTTTTTGGCTAACCAAGTCATTTTGTAATCCTCTATCTTTAATTTGGGGAAGCCTACTCCGTTTACTTCACCCGCAGATAAAATGCCTTTGGCTCCATTCTCAACCACCATAGAGTCAGAAAAAAATGTTGCATATTCATTGTTGAAGGTACCCGTCAAAAACGATAGGGTTCCTGGTGAGGTAATTCCTTGTTGGTCTAATTGGACTTTACCAAATAGTCTACCTCCCGTTTGATAAACATTATATCCACTATCGGGAATGTTATGAATAAAACCAAAGCTCTTGTCTCCCATCATTTTTAAGTTTCCCTTAAAATCGGGTAAAATTTTATTCGAGTAAAAGGTGCCGGCAAAAGCATATGTTGACGGCTCGGCGTCAGCTACACTATCTAATTGAAAAGGAGCTACATCGAAATAAACGGTACTATCATACGCTCCTTTCAAAACATCAGTTTTATTGAAATTAACTCGAGCGTTTTCTAAAGAGCTAAACTTAGGATAGTCTGGCAGACTTCTCAATGCAGACTTATTATCGGGCTCATTAATTACCAAAACGCCTGAAGTCTTCACCAATTGATTATTCAAGGCTTTCCGCTGGCCTTCTTCCATTTCTACTTTAAGTTTAATGGAATCGATCTTTACAAGATTGACTAAAAAACTATCGTAGCGAAAAGTAAAATTTTCACCATTGAACTGAAAGTTTCCTGCATCTAAAGATCCATTAAACTCTATATCTCTGTTTTTTAAAAACCTTATTTCACCATGGGTAGGTGTAATAAGAACATCGAGTGAATCGCTTATTTGAAATGGTTCCACACCTCGAACAGTGAGCGTGGAATTTTCAAAATTGAAAGTGGCATTGGGCATGTTGGCAATGGTTGATAAAATCATGATATTATCATAATCTTTGTCTCCGTAATAAGATTGTAAGTAATGATATCCTTTTTGAAGTACTTCCACCTTTTGGGTTACTTCATCGTAAGTCACCATACCCTTCGACATTAAAAATTTCATGGTGTTGATGACCATATCTTCGTTGAGTTTATGGTCTTTGGCCATTTGGCTTGTATAGAATGCTCCGCCGTATTTATCCGCCATACGCACGGCTATAATGAGGGGGTGAAAACTAAAAATTTGGGCCAAGTCATTGTAGGTGTCAGCGCTGTAATAGTCTTTTGATTCAAGGGTTAAGGGTACATCTGACCGAGCGGAGTTTATAAATAGATCGAGTTTCTGACTCCTTGGGTTCCAATTGATTTCGTCGCCCACCAAATCAATATTGTAGTAAGAAGATCGAAAGGGGGTAGTTTTAAAGCCAGGTACACTAGATTCTGCTGTGAGTTGTTGGTTTTTATAATCGAAGTGAAAAGAGGCAGCAGGATGATAAATAGAGTCGCTGTCATGGTACAAAACGAGCTCTGTATTGTCGGCTGTTACGGTTGAGTCTTCATTGTTGAAAATAAACCCCTTGCTGAGCGCCATGAATTTCTTTTCTCCCTCATAGTTGCCGATGAGTGTGGAGGGTTCGTCATAAGCCGTTCTAGAGAAAAAATTCACACCTTGATAGTTAATCCCTCCTTGGAAGATGAGGTGATTACTTCCTAAGCCTTTGATGCGCGTATTGGCATTGTATGAGATAAACTTGGGGTTATATTCTCGCTCTCCGCGTCCAGGAACAATTTGGATGGTTAAATCTCCGGCTACCGACCCATCAATTTTATTGGGCTGTCGAAGGAGCACATCATGAAAGACAAATTCTTGTTGACTTGGTTTAAATTCGTACTGGTTTAAGCGCATTTGTCTTTCTGAACTAGGAATACCTAAATTAGACCAATCCACAAATCCATCTTGACCCCGAAATACCTCTTCCTCCAATACATAATAGCCGGTGGTCTGCTCTATCTTAATGGTATCAATGCGGCTTTCGAAGTAAATGTCACCGCGTTGTAAGTAAACAACAAAACCCATCTCTTCACTTATTTCAGGCAGGGGCTTTTCATAGGGGTCTTTCTTGATTTCCTCTTCTTTTTTCTCATAAGTACCTGCAGCTTGTGCTCTGAGTTTGGCCAAATCTACTTCTTGTGCAGGTTGCTTATAAACAACCGGTCCATCATCTTGGTAGGCGTTATATAAAATTTTGTACTGTGCATTTTTAAAAGAAACGGATTGATATCTATCCGTATAAATGGCTTCGGATTCTAAGAAAGTGTACAAGCTTTCAAAAAAAGAATTGATGTTTTGAAGGTTTATTTTGATGGATGCTTGAAGAATGACCTCTGAGAGGTCTTGCATGGCTTCTTCATCAAAGTTCCTTTCCTCTCTTGCAATTCTGAGCGCGCCCAATACTTCTTTGGCATTATACCGAATGCGCATACCCTTTTCTTCCAAATTCAATAAAGCTTGCAAGATGTTAT
Source organism: Roseivirga sp. (assembly GCA_018402485.1). Classification (GTDB taxonomy): domain Bacteria; phylum Bacteroidota; class Bacteroidia; order Cytophagales; family Cyclobacteriaceae; genus Roseivirga. Next base: position 902,997 of record JAGYIY010000001.1, read on the forward strand.
TTTTGATGGGCGCACTCAAGGAATTAGTTTGATAGGACTTGATAAAAAAACGATAATTCTCGGGGTAACTTTCAGGGTTAGCCTCAACAATGGCTTGTACATCAGGACTTAACTTAAGGCTGTCTCTGGTAGGTACATCATCAATCTGGCTGTAACTCCACGGAGTGCTACAGATCAAACAGAAAAAGCCAATAAGCCAAGAGGTTAATCGCGTAACCATGACGATCGTTTTGATTTACTAACGTAAAAAATGATATAATCTTAGGTGTAATTTATCCTTTTTTTAAGACCAACGCTACCCAATTGTTTTTGGTTGTCTCTTGAAGGATTTCAAAACCGAGTTTAAGGGCTTTTTCTTCTATTTTTGATTGGTCTGTTTCATAAAATCCACTCAAGAACAAAAGGCCGTTTTTTGTTAAAAGCGCATCATAAAGAGGCATTTCCTCCAAAAGCACATGCGTATTGATATTGGCCAAAAGAATATCATAAACTGTATTTAACCTTAACTCTGCCAAAGTACCTTGTTTTACAAATTCGGCTTCGATATGATTCAGTGAAAAATTTTGCAATGCATTTTCAATACACCAATCGTCAATATCTGTAGCAGCAACACTTTTGGCACCTAGTTTGGCTGCCATAATGGCCAAAATACCCGTACCTGAGCCAACGTCCAAGACGGTTTTTTCTTGGTGATCAAAGGCAAGCTGTAAGGCCAAAAGTTGATGCGTCGTTTCATGGTGTCCCGTACCAAATGACATTTGTGGATTAACCACAATTTCGTATTTAAACTCAGGTTTAGGGGCATGAAAAGTGGCACGTACATAGATTTCTGTGCCCACTTGAATGGGGTCATAGTTTTTCTCCCACTCTTCGTTCCAATTGGTTTTGGCTATGGTTTTAAGTTCGTACCAAATTCGGGTGAATTCACGGTACCGGTTGAAGAGCAATTGCAATGGAGGGTGCTGAAATTTTTCCTCTGGAATATATGCCTCAAACCCAGTTTCTGTTTCCACAAAAGACTCAAAATCCAACTCACCCATTTCTGCCATCAAAATCTCCGCATAGGGCGAATCGCAGTGGACATTGACTTGTATGAAAGACATGGGCTAAAAAGATAGGGCAATAGCAATGAAGTCGCGTGCTACCAATGAGGCACCACCGATTAGACCACCGTCCACATCAGGCTGGGCTAATAATTCCTTGGCATTAGTAGGTTTCATACTTCCACCGTAAAGAATGGAGATGCTATCCGCTGTGGCTTGATTGAATTGTGTGGCTAAGAAATCGCGTATGCTTTTGTGCATTTCTTGGGCTTGGGCTGCGCTGGCTGTTTTTCCTGTACCTATCGCCCAAATGGGTTCGTAGGCAATTACCACTTTTTGCAGTTCATCTTTATTCAAATCACCCAGGCTATCTTTAATTTGTTTGTTAACAAATTCAATGTGTTGGTTGGCTTCACGTGTTGCTAAACTTTCACCACAACAAAAAATGGGAGTAAGGTTATTTTGTAAAGCAAATTTTACTTTTTTACTTAGTAATTCATTGCTTTCGTGGTGGTATTCCCTTCGCTCACTATGTCCTAGAATAACGAATTGTACACCGACAGATTTGAGCATTTCTGCAGAGATATCGCCTGTAAAAGCCCCTGATGCATGTTCACTCATGTTTTGTGCTCCTAAATGCACATGGGCAGTTGATTTTAATAAGTCGTCGAGGCTTGCCAGGTGTATGGCAGGTGCACACAATACGAGTTGGGTATCTTGAGGCACTTCTTCTATGGCCAGGTTGATCACTTCTAAAGCAAGGGACTGACCATCTGCCAAAGCCTTATTCATTTTCCAGTTACCAGCAATTATTTTTTTTCTCATGAGCTTCAAACTATTTGATGGTCAAAGATAGAACAGTAGATAGGAATAGCCCACGCGAAGTGTAGAAATTTGAAATTTCGTTTGCATACGATTGTCAACAGAAGCTATAGGTCAACCATGACGCTGAATAGCCAGTATCGTTTTTGAATGAAATAACTGTAGGTGCTCAATAAACTTTGAGAAAAGGAGTCTCTTTGGACACCGGTGGTATTGAACAGGTTCATGCCTTCTGCATTAAATTCCCATGGGCTTTTTTCCCATTGCAATACCCCCACAGCTTTTCCTTGGCGACATACCGCTCCATCACTTTCCTTAAATCTTGCTCCTAATCTTATAAAATCTGTACCTTTGGGCCCCATAAATGGTCTCATAGTTCAATGGATAGAATAGGAGTTTCCTAAACTCTAGATCCAGGTTCGACTCCTGGTGAGACCACTATCAAATCCTCTCGCGGCTGTTTCAAATGCTCTATCAAATCATAAACCCTTCTTCTGATAAAGAATTGTGTGATGCCCTAAAATAACCAGCAGGATATCTCCCCGAACCACTGCGAAAAACCTCTGATAAGGTAGAGAACCTATTTTTCCCTTACCTCTTTGGGTTTGTATAAAATGATGACTTGAACCAGCACTGCCATGATGACCAAGAAAATAATTTCTATTTGCGTAAAAAGATTGACAGATGCTATGGCTCGGTCACTAATAAAAACCTGTTTTCTTCCTTCTTGCAATTGAATTTTAGATAAGGCTTCTAAATGTTGGTTGATCTTTTCTATGCTCTGTAATAATTCGCCATAAGAAGAGTCTTCCATTGCCTTTTCTTTTCGCTCCAGTGTTTTTAACTCCTCTTGAAGTTCGGTGAAAATCAACTGCTCATCATCGCTTAACTTTGTTTGGTCATACCTTTCTACCAAAAGATTGAGCGCTTGGTAAGACGGTGCCTCTGCATTTTCAGGTGGAGAGGTGTTGTTTGAAACCACAGCAATATGTTTTTTATGGATGATTCTTGACATTTCAAGAATGAGGTCACTCGCTACAATTCGGTCCTCATAAATGGTGGTTACCGAATTACTCAGCCTGTTAAAATGGTTTCTATCGATAATATTGGTAACCATTACGATGAAGAAGATGAGCGATACTCCTGCCATCCATTTGATCTTATTCATTACATCCATAACCTAGTATTTAAGTTAAAATTGAACCGTTCGAACCAACCTAACGCACTCAAATCTAATGTTTTTAAATAATCATTTTTACGGAAAGCAGTGACCACCCGTTTAAAAAAAATTTGAGCATGGCATCAAATCATGCACAGACCTTTTTCTGAAGCGCATAAAAAAACCACTACATCAAATGCAGTGGCTTTAAACTTTTAGGTGAAACCCGTTTACTTACCGGCATCATAACGTTTGCTTACTTCTTCCCAATCGATCACGTTAAAAAATGCGTCGATATAATCAGGTCTTCTGTTTTGGTAATTGAGGTAATAAGCGTGCTCCCAAACGTCTAATCCCAAGATTGGGTGACCACCGCAACCTACATTCGGCATCAACGGGTTGTCTTGGTTGGCAGAAGAGCAGATCTCTACCTTTCCACCTGAATGTACGCACAACCAAGCCCATCCGGAGCCAAAGCGTGTGGCAGCCGCGTTGGAAAAAGCCTCTTTAAAACCATCGAAAGAACCAAAAGCAGAATTGATGGCATTCGCTAGCTCTCCCGTTGGCTCGCCTCCACCATTAGGTGACATGACAGACCAAAAAAGCGAGTGATTGTAAAATCCTCCACCATTATTTCGAACAGCTGCATTGTCGCTGTTGCTTTCTAGCAACTCTTCAATGCTTTGGTTTTCCATGTTGGTGCCTTGAATGGCATCATTCAATTTAGAAGTATATCCTGCATGGTGCTTGCTATGGTGAATTTCCATAGTTCTCGCATCAATATGTGGTTCTAATGCATCATAAGCATAAGGTAATTGTGGTAATTCAAAAGCCATTTTTTCTCGGATTAAGTTGAAACAAAATTATTATTAGGTCCTAAGCTTGGCAAAAAATTTTTGCAATAACAGCTTACTCTCTTCTTGGAACAAACCTGAAGCTACTTCTGTTCGCGGATGCAACAGATTTTTGGAATGCTGTGAAAATCCTCGCTTAGGATCTGAGGCTGCATAATGCAACTTTCCCAATTGCGCCCAAAACAAAGCTCCCGCACACATACTGCACGGCTCTAAGGTAACAAACATGCTGCATTCTTTTAAGTACTTGCCTCCGATTTTGTCGAAAGCAGCTGTTAAGGCAAGCATTTCAGCGTGAGCGGTGACATCATTGAGTTGTTCGGTTTGGTTGTGTGCTCGGGCAATGATGGTATGATTCGCCACCACTACTGCTCCTACTGGAATTTCTCCTTTTTCATAGGCCATTTCGGCTTGCTTGTAAGCTTGCTGCATAAAATGTTCATCGGTTTGAACAGAAAGTGTCATGGGCAGAGGTTTAACAAGGCCTAATAAACTCAAATGCAGAAACAATTACTAAATTTGCGTTTCATTTTTAAGACAAAAGTTATGTTGCGAACACACCATTGTGGGGAATTGAGAAAAGAACATGTAGGAAATGAAGTAACACTTTCAGGCTGGGTGCAAAAAACCCGTGACAAAGGAGGCCTACTTTGGGTAGATGTAAGAGATCGGTTTGGTATTACCCAGTTGACTTTTGAAGAGGGGAGTACAAATGAAAAAGTGCTTCAAACTGCTCGTGAGCTCGGTCGTGAATATGTTATACAAGCTTCTGGTACGGTGGTGGAGCGCTATGCAAAGAATGATAAATTACTTACGGGTGATATCGAAATACGCGTCAATCAGTTAAACATTTTAAATGCCTCCAAAGTACCTCCTTTTAAAATTGAAGATGAAACGGATGGTGGTGAAGATTTGCGTTTGAAATACCGTTACCTCGATTTGCGTAGAAATACAGTCAGGAAAAAACTTGAATTGCGAAGTCGCATGGCCATTGCCATTCGCAACTTTTTGAGCGAAAAGGCATTTGTGGAAGTAGAAACTCCTGTTTTGATTAAATCTACTCCGGAGGGGGCACGAGACTTTGTGGTGCCTTCACGCATTAATAAGGGAGAATTTTATGCGCTTCCTCAGTCCCCTCAAACCTTTAAGCAATTATTAATGGTCTCCGGACTCGACCGTTATTTTCAAATCGTAAAATGTTTTCGAGATGAAGACTTAAGAGCAGATCGCCAACCGGAATTTACACAAATAGATTGTGAAATGTCTTTTGTTGAGCGAGATGATGTGCTGGATACCTTCGAAGCCATGACACAGCATTTATTTGCTTCCATCAAACAGGTTGATTTAGGTACTTTCCCTCGTATGACCTATGCTGAAGCCATGGAAAAGTATGGTAGCGATAAGCCCGATGTACGCTTTGGCATGGAGTTTATTTCGCTTAACGAAGTGGCGCAGGGAAAAGGTTTCAATGTTTTTGATAGCGCCGAGTTGGTGGTAGGCATTTGTGCCAAAGGATGTGCAGAATACACCCGCAAGCAATTGGATGAATTGACCCACTATGTAAAAACACCTCAGGTGGGTGCCAAAGGGTTGGTTTATGTAAAATGCAATCCCGATGGCACCTTTAAATCTTCAGTAGATAAATTCTACTCTCAAGAGGATTTGAAAGCCTGGGCAGAGGCTTGCGGTGCAGTGCCTAACGACTTAATTTTGGTGCTTTCTGGTTCGAAAGAGAGCACCCGTAAGCAAATGAACCAGTTGCGATTGAATATGGGAAATTTGCTTGAATTGCGCGATCCGAATCAGTTCTGCCCACTTTGGGTGGTTGACTTCCCCTTATTTGAATGGGATGAAGAAACGCAACGCTTTCATGCCATGCATCACCCCTTTACTGCTCCATTGGCCTCAGATCTCAATTTGTTAGATACTGACCCCGGAAAAGTAAGGGCCAACGCTTACGATTTGGTCATTAACGGAGTAGAAATTGGAGGTGGATCGATTCGGATTCATGATAAAAATACGCAAAGTGTAATGTTCAAGCATTTAGGCTTTAGCCCTGAGGAAGCCCGAAGTCAATTTGGTTTTTTAATGGACGCCTTTGAATATGGTGCGCCTCCACACGGTGGTATTGCTTTTGGCTTCGACCGTTTGTGCGCTCTTTTTGGTGGTTCAGAAACCATTCGCGACTACATTGCCTTTCCTAAAAATACATCAGGGCGAGATGTTATGATTGATTCCCCTTCGCCTGTAAGTGAAGAGCAACTCAATGATTTGGGTCTGAAATTAAAGTAGAAGCACCGCCGAAAGGCTAAAGGGCATTATTTTGTAAATTCGAACTATCTCATGAAATTGCGTATCAGTCTATCTTCGAAATTTTACATGCGTGCCAGCTTGATTGCTGCCATCGTCGTATGGCTGATTGTTAATCTCCTTGAGATCTTACAACTGATTGCAGCGCGCAGCAGTATGGACTTGGGGGTTCCGGATTACCTGCCGGTGTTGCTGATGGATATTTTCTATCTACTGTTAGTCATTTTTTATCGCTACAATATCACCAGATCAGAAAGTAGCAACTTTGTAGATTTACTCTGGCGTGTGTTTGCTACTGGTCTGATTGCGGCCATTGTGGCCTTAGGTATTCAGTTGTTTTATAACTCCTTGGACGATAGTATTCTTAGATTCAACGTTTTCGTGAATACCTTTCTTAGCAATTTAGACAAAAGTCTTATTTCTGTATTCTTGATTTCCACTTTTATGGCGTGGAAGAAGCTTATTCTCTACCAAAAAAACAAACAAGTTGTCTTTTATTGGAAGGCTTTTGAAACCATGGTCATTGCTTCGATATTTTTCGATTTGACCGGTTTTACTTTGCAAAATGATTTGGCATTTCAAGGCCTTTATATTGTCATTACGATATTGGCCATTGGTCTTTCAGGTAACTTAAAGTGGGTAGCCTATTTAAACTTCCGTCAAAAATGGATAAGCATCCTGTTGATTCTTCTCGTTACCATCTATTTGTTTTACTTTTTCGATGAATTGTATGTTGCCCCTATTACGGCATTATCTTATGTATCTGATTTGGATAACCTTTTCTTGCTGACGCTCTTTACTTTTCTTCTATTTTATAGTGTTTTTTCGGTTTTGGTCATTTTATTCAACCTACCTACCTCCTCTGTTTTTGAACGAAAAATGGAGGAGGCTATCAATTTTCAGCGTTTAAGTCAATCTGTTCAAACCGGGGAAAGTGAGGATGAGATTTTTGAAATTCTATTGCAATCCTCTATGAACACCATTTATGCAGATGCAGGTTGGATTGAACTAACGGAAGGTGAGGAATCCAAATTTATTCGTAAAGACATTTCTAGAGTTCAAATCAGTGCCATACAGGAGAAAATCATCAGTAGTAAAAACCGTACACTTTTCAGAAAACCTTTTAGCACCAATGAATCAGATCGAGTGTTGATTCATTTGAAAAAATCAAACTATAAAACGGTTTTGGTTGTGCCCCTAACCGTACAAACTAGTGTGGTGGGTTTTATGTACCTGCTAAATGAAATCAAAGACAACCACAATCGAGAAATGCTTAATATCATTGATACGTTTGTCAATCAGGCGAGCATATCTATAGAAAATTTTAAACTGTTAGAAGAAGCCATCCGCAACGAGCGCTATAAGGAAGAACTCAACATTGCTAAAAAAGTGCAAAGAGCCCTAATTCCAGACACCTTGGCTCACGATGACAGTTTTTCAATTCATCCTTTCACGCATGCGGCCACTGAGGTGGGAGGCGATTACTACGATAGTTATCAGCTTTCTGAAAACCTCTTTTCTGTTGTAATTGGTGATGTTTCGGGGAAAGGAACTTCCGCTGCTTTTCATATGTCGCAAATGAAAGGCATTTACCAAAGCTTAGTGCAAATGAATCTGGCACCTGATGAGTTTTTATTGCGAGCCAACATATCCTTGAGTCAATGCTTAGAGAAAACCTCCTTTATAACCCTGAGTTATTTTCTCATCGATACGCAACTTAAACAACTTCAGTTTGCAAGAGCTGGTCATTGTCCTTCTTTGGTTTATCGTAATGCGGAACAAAAAGCTTCCTATTTGCAAAACAAAGGGTTGGGCCTAGGGATTCTAAGAAACGAAAGCTATAAAGATCACATTGATGTGAACCAACTTAAGTATCAAAAGGACGACATTCTTTTACTTTTTACAGATGGTATTTCTGAAGCCCAGAACAAAACGGGAGATGAATTTGGCTTTGACCGCTTAAAAAAATTACTAGAGGAAAATGCCACCCAAAGCCCCAAAGAAATACAAAAGGCAATCATCAACAGCTTATATGCTTTTTGCGAAACAAGGCACCTCGAAGATGATTATACATTAGTAGTTTTGAAATTTAACTAAAGATCCATGATAGAAATCCACACCCAAAATGAAAACAATTACCTTCTCATTTCCGTAAAAGGAGACGCAGATGCAAGTTCGGCTATTCATTTGGATAAGGTAATTCGGCAGGCTTTCGATGGACCGCAGAAAAGCATTTTTATCGATTGTACTAAGCTTAATTACATATCCTCAGCAGGGCTAGGTGTTTTTATGTCATACATCGAAGACATTACTCAAAACCAAATCAACTTTGTAATCTACGGCCTTTCCGAAAAGGTGCTAAATGTGTTTAGTATTTTAGGTTTAGATCAACTACTCACCATTAAAAAGACGAAGGAAGAAGCAATTTCAACATTGGATGGGCTATAGTTTCGACATACCGAGTAGTAAAAATAAACTCAGATTAATGCGTAAATTCGTTACGGAGGTAATGAATGCACATGATTTATCTGAGGTTGAAACCAATATGCTGGTTTTGGCAGTAGATGAAGTCTGCGCCAATATTATCATTCATGGGCATCAACTCAATGAAAGAAAAAGTGTGAGACTCAACATAAGTTTCGATAAAGGAGGGGTGTGGTTTGAGATCATTGACAAAGGCAATGCCTTCGACATTGTAAACTACAATGTTCCTCAGATTGAAGATTTAATTCGAAAAAAAAATAAAGGGGGTGTAGGAATTATGCTTGTCAAGAAAATCATGGATCAAATAGAGCTCAAGGCCACCAGAGACGGTAATATTTTACAGTTGTATAAAAGATTAAGTCACCATAAATCTACTTGATCATGTGGCGTATTTTTGTCCTTTTCGCTGGCTTAGCGTCAAATTACCTATTGGCTCAAAAAGAAGAAGTTATCGTTACTCTCAATGTGGAAGAAATAGCTATCAAAGAATTGCTTTATGCTTTCAACAAAAACCGTAATACAGCCGAGGCAATTCAGGAAGAAAATTTCAATGCTTGTGTACATCAGTACATCATTTCAAATTGAATATACAGCAAGCTAAAGCCGTGGATCTAGATACTATCGAGGCTTTTAGGCAATAGGTTGAATCCTTCCAAGCGAAAATACCAAAGCCCGATGTATTGGCTCACACTTGAAATAATAAAGCCTTGCGAAAAATATCGAGAACTTCTAGGCAATGAAAATATGGAAATATCAGCCTCCATTGCGCTTCGTAATTGGTTCTTCTAAGCATGAGGTAATGAAATGGGAACAGGTTAAAAATTGCTAAAATGATCATTAAGGCGAATGAATTATCTAATTTTGTTGTTCACAGTTGGTATAAGGAGCAGTTTGCAGAAGAGTACAAAAAGCAATTATGCTACGTTCTTTCAACCGAAATTAACGTTTTACCAGAAGTAGAGCAGATCAAAGGATAAGTGATGGTAGATCTTCAAAGCAAAATAAAGTTGAGTCGGATCAGAGAATGGAAGGCCAATGCAAAAGTTGTAGTAGATGAAAGAGTACTTAAAAACCCAATGGTAAGGTGAATAAGTTTTTATCATATGGTCTTTTATTAGGGATACTCCTGTACGGTTGTGACTTTATCAATTCAGAAAATAAAGCCAATGATGGCCCGAGTGATAATGTGGTAGCAAGCGTTGGAAGTAAAATGCTTTACCGTACGGACTTATTAAATTTGGTGAATGAACAAACATCACAGGCCGACAGTGCAACAATCGTTTCACAATTTGTTACAGATTGGGTAAAAAAGGAATTGTTAATTCAGGAAGCATCGCAGTTGCGGTCGATCAATCAGGCAGAAATAGAGCAGAAAATTGCTGATTATCGCTTTAGTTTAATGTCTTATGAATACCAAAAGCAGCGCATTCGACAATTGCTCGATACTGTCATTAGCGACAAAGAGATAAAAACCTATTACGAAGTAAACAAAGAGAATTTTTTTCTGAGGCAAAATATTTTGCGCGGACGTTTCATTAAACTGAGCAAAGAAGCTCCCAAAAAAGAAAGTGTAAAACGCTGGATAAAGTCTTCAAGACCGCAAGACTTAGCTGAATTAAGAGATTATGCTTTTCAGTTTGCTAATAATTATTCCATAGAGGATTCTACTTGGTTGCGGTTCAATGACCTCATTAAAAGTTCTCCTTTCTCAACCATTACCAACCAAATTCAATTTTTACGGACCACGAGTTACAAAGAAGAATCAGATTCTCTCTACCTTTACCTCCTCAAAATCAATGAATTTAAAATCTCTGAGCAACCTTCACCGTTATCTTATGTGAAGGAGGGAATCAGAAATATTTTGTTAAACAAAAGGAAAGTGCAGCTGGCAAAAGAAATTGAAAATGAAGTTTTCCGAAAAGCAAAAGAAAATGAAGATTACAAAATATATCGCTAAATCATTTGTTCTACTTTTGGTGGGACTTCCCATGAGTCTGTGGGCGCAAAATGGTCAGGTTGTAGATCAGATTGTTGCCAAAGTAGATGATAAAATCATTTTGAAGAGTGAGCTCGAGGGTGCTTATATCCAATTTGTAAGTAACCCTGAAGCACTGCAGTTTGAAGGAGATGCTCGGTGTTTTATTCTTCAAAATATGATTATGAGCAAAGTAATGTTAGTACAAGCCGATTTGGATTCTGTTCAAGTAGATCCTTCTCGTGTAGATTATGACGTGCAAAGCCGTGTTCAGCAAATCATTCAACGATTTGGTTCGGAGGAGGCTATTTTGAAAGCCTATGGCAAGAGCATAGATCAGATTATGAGTGAGTTGAGACCTGACATTGAAAATCAATTACTTATTCAGCAGCAAGAAGAAAATGTTTTTGGAGGCGTAGAGGTAAGTCCTAATGAAGTGCGGCAGTTATACAAAAACATCCCAAAAGATAGCCTGCCGCTTTATTCAACGGAATATGAAGTGGGTATGATTACCAAGAACCCAGAAGTAAATGAAGAGGTTAAAAATGAACTTAAAGCGAAACTAAGGAAAATTCGAGAGCGCATTTTAGCTGGCGAGAGCTTCGAAATTCAAGCTACTTTAAATTCTCAGGGCCCATCATCTTCTCAAGGAGGTAATCTAGGATTTCACCAAAGAGGATCTATGGATCCAGCATTCGAGGCAGCGGCACTTTCATTAAAGCCTGGCGAAATATCTGAGCCTTTTGAAACTTCCTTCGGAATTCACATTGTTCAACTTATAGCCAAACGAGGAAATGAGTATGATTCCAGACATATTATTTTAATACCTAAACCTACAGAACAGGATTTACAAGAAGCGGCTGATCGATTAAATAATCTGAGAGAAGATATTAAAGAAAATAAAATTGAGTTCGGACAAGCAGCACGGCTTTATTCAGACGATGAAATGACAAAATCCAACGGGGGCTTCTTAGCGGGTCAATTTGGGTCTATAAAAATTCCTGCAGATGGACTTCCACCGGAATTGTTTTTTGAGATTGATGAAATGGAGGAAGGTGAAATATCGAAGGCAAAAATCGTGGAGGATGACCCGGAAAATAAATATGCTCGTATTCTTTATTTCAAGAGGAGAATTGCTCCGCATCGAGCTAACTTAAGCGATGATTACGAAAAACTAAAGGCTGCTACGACTCAAATGAAAAAGCAAAAGAAAAAACAAGAGTACCTTCAAGAAAAAATGAAAGAGGTTTACATTGAAGTGATACCAGATTACAATAGATGTAACATTGTGAGTAATTAAACCATGAGTAAAAATTCAGACGTGGCTTTAGCTGACCAATTTCATAAAGATTTTCAAGCACTTACCAACGAAATTTCAAAAGTCATTATTGGCCAGGAAAAGGTAGTAGAATTATTGCTTTCTTCTATTTTCTGTTCTGGTCATAGCTTGTTGGTGGGTGTGCCAGGTTTGGCAAAAACTTTATTAATACAAACCATTTCTTCAGCACTTGATCTTAGTTTTAAGCGCATTCAGTTTACACCAGATTTAATGCCCTCCGACATCCTAGGTGCGGAAACCATCGACAAAGACCGTAATTTTAAATTTATTCAAGGCCCCATCTTTGCCAATATTATTTTGGCGGATGAGATTAACCGTACCCCGCCAAAAACGCAGGCAGCATTACTAGAGGCCATGCAAGAAAAGTCTGTGACAGTGGCGGGCCAGCATTTCAAACTTGATGCGCCTTTTTTTGTATTGGCAACGCAAAACCCAATAGAGCAAGAAGGAACATATCCACTGCCGGAGGCGCAACTCGACCGTTTCTTCTATAATATCCAATTAGACTATCCCTCCTTTGCTTCTGAAGTTTCGATTGTGAAGAGTACTACTACCGATGAGGTGAAACAAGTTCAACACGTTTTGAATGGCGAACAAGTCATTGCTTATCAGCATTTGGTAAGAAAAGTTCCGGTTGCCGACAACGTGGTAGAATACGCCGTTGATTTGGTACATAAAACTCGGATTGAAAGTGGTCGTGCTCCGGAAATAACTAAAAACTACATAGAATGGGGCGCAGGGCCAAGGGCTTCTCAGAGTTTAATCATTGGTGCCAAATGTCATGCATTGGTACGAGGCAAATATTCTCCTGATATCGAAGATGTTCAAGCGGTAGCTAAACCTATTTTGAGGCACAGGGTGATCAAAAATTTCAAAGCTGAGGCCGAAGGATACACCATCGACAAAATCATCGACGAACTTCTCTAGCTGTAGCTATAAAAGCCTTTTCCTGACTTTCGGCCATGGTGTCCTGCATCCACTTTTTGCTGCTGTATGCGTGAAGGGCGGAACTTACTGTCTTGATGAAAAGCATTGAACATGGAAGAGGTTACCGAAAAATTGGTGTCTACGCCAATTAAATCCATCAAACGAAAAGGCCCCATTTTAAAACCGCTAGCCTCTAATAACTTATCTATTCCCGAAACATCCGAAACGCCCTCTTCCAGTACCTTTAAACTCTCAACGTAATAATGACGCGCCACTCGATTGACTATAAAACCAGGCGCATCTTTTGCCACAACGGGTTTTTTGCCCAACTTTTCAGCCAAGCCATAAACAGTTTTGACAACTTCAGGGGAAGTAGCTGCCCCTGAAATGATTTCAACTAGCTTCATAATATGTGCTGGATTGAAAAAATGCATACCCACAAAATTTTCTGGCCTCTGCAAAGCTGCTGCAATTTGTGTAATGGGAATAGAAGAAGTATTTGAAGCTAAAATGCAGGTGCTATTATTGATCTTTTCCAACGACTGAAAAAGAGCTTGCTTCACGTTCAATTGTTCTACAATAGCTTCTATGGCGATGTCTGCTTTAACCTCCTTGAGTTCTGTAACTGTTTGAATATGATTCAAAGCTTGTTCCTTTAAGTCCTTAGAAACCTTACCCAATTCAACACCCTTAAGTAGGTTATTAGCAATTTTTTCAACCGCTATGGTCAAGTTTTCAGCTCTAACATCAAAAAGTATTACTTTAAAACCTGCCATGGCACAGATTTGAGCAATTCCTTGCCCCATAGTCCCTGCCCCTACCACGGCAATGGTTTGAATGTTTTTCAATGCTATCATATGGTTTTGAATTGGGATAAAAACCGCAAATCGTTTTCAGTAAACAGGCGAAGGTCTTTGATGCCATAGCGTAACATGGCAATACGCTCAATGCCCATTCCGAATGCAAAACCTGTGTACTTTTTTGAATCAATGCCGCAGTTCTCTAAAACATTAGGATCAACCATTCCTGAGCCTCCAATTTCTACCCAACCGGTGTGTTTACAAATATTACATCCATCACCATGGCAGATTTGACAAGAAATATCTATTTCTGCGCTAGGCTCGGTAAAAGGAAAATAAGAAGGACGAAACCTGATTTTAGTTTCTTTTTCAAACATTTCTTTCACAAAATGGTAAAGCGTCTGCTTTAGGTCGGCAAAAGAAACGTTTTCATCTACGTAAAGACCCTCCATTTGATGGAAAATGCAGTGAGCTCTGGCAGATATGGCCTCATTTCGGAAAACCCTTCCTGGCGAAAGGGTACGTATGGGCGGTTCTTCTGTTTCCATTACCCTTATCTGTACGCTGGAAGTATGTGTACGCAAAGCAATATCGGGATTCTTTTCAATGAAGAATGTATCTTGCATTTCTCTTGCAGGATGATTTTCAGGAAAATTCAAGGCTGTAAAATTATGCCAGTCATCTTCAATCTCAGGGCCGGAAGAAACATTGAAGCCAATGCGTTCAAAAATTTGGATAAACCTTTGTCGCGTTGCCGTTAACGGATGCAGGCTTCCAAATACCGATAAGGCAGGAGGTAAGGTGAGGTCTACGGGAGCAGTGTTCTCTCCATCATTTGATTTGAGTCCTTCAATCAAGGCTTTGAATTTATCCTGAGCCAGTTGTTTTAGCTCATTCACCTCTTGGCCGAATGCTTTTTTCTCCTCATTGGGGACATTTTTCATTTCAGCAAACAAATCTGCAATCACATTTTTTCGGCTGATAAATCGCATGCGATAGGCTTCAAGCTCCTCTTGGGTTGTGGCTACTGCTGCGTTTACTTCATCTGCTAAAGCTTTGATTTTTGGGTTCATTCCGTTTTCAATCTCTTATCTTAAGACAAAATTAACAGGAGTTTGCCAATTACTAAGGAAAGCCCTTTATTTTTGGCATATGCAAAAGAATATACTCGTTACTGGTGGTGCAGGCTATATTGGGTCTCATGTCACCGTTCGACTTCATGAAGAAGGCTTCCAGCCGATTCTGCTCGATAATTTTTCCAATGCTAATAAAAGCGTTTTAGAAGGTCTAAAAAAAATCACTGGCAAAGTTTTTCCTTGTTACGAAGGGGATGTCTTAGATGAGGCTTTATTGGGTAAAATTTTTTCAACGCATCAAATTCAAGGGGTTATTCATTTTGCTGCTAAAAAGGCCGTAGGAGAATCTGTTGAAAAACCGCTTTCTTATTATAAAAACAATGTTTCTGGGTTAATTACTTTGCTAGAGGCTATGATGTCTCATGGTGTTGCACAACTGGTTTTTTCCTCTTCATGTACCGTTTATGGGCAGCCTGATGAGTTGCCAGTGACAGAAGGATCGCCCAAGAAACCAGCCAATTCCCCGTACGGAAATACCAAACAGATAGGGGAAGAAATCATTGAAGATACGGTGAAAAGTGGTCAAAGACTACAATCAATCGCCCTGCGTTACTTTAACCCCATTGGGGCACATCCAAGTGCTGCCATTGGCGAGTTACCTTTGGGAACACCTAATAACTTGGTTCCCTTTATTACCCAAACTGCTGCGGGCCTTAGAAAAGAACTCACTGTATTTGGAAACGACTATCATACGCCTGATGGCACTTGCATCCGAGATTATATTCATGTCATGGATTTGGCAGATGCTCATGTTCAGTGCTTAAAGCATTTGGAAACACTAGCTGAAAATCATCATTTTGATGTAATCAATGTAGGAACAGGGAATGGCAGTACTGTGTTAGAAGCCATTCAAAGTTTTGAAAAAGTAACCGGCAAAAAATTACCATATACCTTAGGTCTTCGAAGACCAGGGGATGTTGAAAAAGTGTATGCTGCTGCAGAAAAAGCCAAAGAGGTTTTGCATTGGCAAGCACATCTGACGTTAGATGATGCCATGCGCGATGCTTGGCATTGGCAACAAAAAATTTCTGGTAGTGACAAGTCGCCAATGTAATAACTCTTGTTGAATGCCTAGTCAAGCTAAAAACTCTATTATCTTTGAACATCTTTTAATTACGAATCACTCCATATGAAAATCACAATTGTAGGAACAGGATATGTTGGTCTGGTTACAGGTACTTGTTTTGCTGAGGTAGGCATCGATGTTACTTGTGTAGATATTAATCAGAAGAAAATCGACGGGTTGAAAGAAGGAATAATGCCCATTTATGAGCCTGGTCTTGAGGCCATGGTCAAAAGAAACTACGATAAGAAAAGACTTCATTTCTCTACAAAATTGGGTGAAGCCATTCAAGATTCTGAGGCTGTTTTTATTGCCGTAGGAACACCCCCTGGAGAAGATGGGAGTGCCGATTTACAGTATGTGATTGCCGTAGCAAGAGAGATAGGGCAAAACATGAACAATCATATGGTAGTGGTAACCAAGAGTACTGTTCCGGTCGGAACTGCTCTAAAAGTGAGACAAGCTGTTCAAGAAGAGTTAGGCAAGCGTAATTCTAACATTGAATTTGATGTGGCGTCTAATCCGGAATTTTTGAAGGAAGGGGCCGCCATACAAGATTTTTTGAAACCTGATAGAATTGTGGTGGGGGTTGAATCAGACCGTGCGAAAAAAGTGATGGAGAAATTGTACAAGCCATTTGTACTGAACGGACATCCCATTATTTTTATGGATGTTCCTTCTTCTGAAATGACCAAGTATGCCGCTAACTCTATGTTGGCTACTAAAATCAGCTTCATGAACGACATCGCTAATCTCTGCGAAATCGTGGGAGCAGATGTAAACATGGTGCGCAAAGGTATTGGCAGCGATAACCGCATAGGAACGAAATTCATTTATCCTGGTGTAGGCTACGGAGGCTCGTGTTTTCCCAAAGATGTGAAAGCACTTATTCGTACAGCCAAGCAATATGGCTATGATATGCAGGTTTTGAATGCGGTAGAATCTGTCAATGATGCGCAGAAATCAGTGCTTGTAAAAAAAGTAAAAGCACATTTTGGTGAAGACCTAAGTGGTAGGACTTTTGGTATCTGGGGTTTATCCTTTAAACCGAAAACGGATGATATGCGCGAAGCACCCTCAATTGTAATTGCCAATGAGTTGATAGCGGCAGGAGCAAAGGTTCAAGCTTTTGACCCTGTGGCCATGGAAGAAGCCAAAAGAGATTTAGGCGAAACCATTACTTATGCAAAAGATGAATATGATGCCTTGGTTGATGCAGACGCCATGCTTTTGGTAACGGAATGGCCTGAATTCAGGGTTCCGAACTTTAATGTTTTGGGAAAACTGCTGAGAGAAAAGGTGATTTTTGATGGTCGAAATATCTACGATAGACAGGAATTAGAAGAAGCTGGTTTTACCTATTATGGAATTGGCATAAAATAGAGCAATGAAAAAAAGAGTATTGATTACCGGTGCCGCCGGATTTTTAGGTTCTCATTTGTGCGACCGTTTTATCAAAGAAAACTTTGAGGTCATTGGTATGGATAACCTCATAACGGGCAATATGGATAACTTAGAACACCTGCTGCCACTAGAACATTTTACTTTTTACCATCAAGATGTTTCTAATTTTGTACATGTTTCCGGTCAACTCGATTACATTCTTCATTTCGCCTCTCCTGCTAGCCCGATCGATTACTTAAAAATTCCAATACAAACCTTAAAAGTTGGCTCTTTAGGCACCCATAATCTTTTGGGTTTGGCACGTGCGAAAAATGCACGAATGTTAATCGCCTCTACTTCAGAGGTTTATGGAGATCCATTGGTACATCCACAGACGGAAGAGTACTATGGAAATGTAAACCCCATTGGCCCAAGAGGGGTTTATGATGAGGCTAAACGCTTTCAAGAAGCTTTGACAATGGCCTATCATACCTACCATGGTTTAGAAACAAGAATTGTACGCATTTTCAATACCTATGGTCCTCGCATGCGATTGAACGATGGTCGTGTACTGCCTGCTTTTATTGGTCAGGCGCTTCGTGGAGAAGATCTGACCATCTTTGGAGATGGTAGCCAAACACGCTCTTTTTGTTACGTAGACGATCAGGTAGATGGTATTTTCCGACTCCTGATGTCTGATTATACCTTACCGATTAACATAGGAAATCCAGATGAAATTACGATTAAGCAATTTGCAGAAGAAGTAATTAAGTTGACTGGGACAACACAAAAAGTGGTGTATCAAGACCTGCCGAAAGACGACCCAATGCAACGACAGCCCAACATTACCAAGGCAAAAGAAATATTAGGATGGTCTCCGAAAGTGGATCGCGCTGATGGATTAAAAATTACTTTTGACTATTTCAAATCTTTGCCGCAAGGTAAACTTTTTGAAAAGGAACATAAGAACTTCGATAAGTATCAGAAGTAGTCAATTTGTTTTTAGCTATTCGAGTTGTAATCCGAAGTTTAATGCCCATATTTCTTTGGTTGCCAAAACTTTAAGTCCTCTTCTATGGTTGAAAGCATTTGCTGGTGCCGTCATGGGCTCAATAGCGATTGAACGTCTATCCTCTGGGGTGAAAATTTGAAGCCACCTCATATCAGTATGCTGCCAAATCACTAACTTTTCTCCATTCTCATATGAAAGTAAAGAATGGTATTTTGTACTTTCTGCCCTGCAGTAAAAGCAATGATCAAAATGATGTCTGCCAATTTTTCTAGCTTGAGCATAGGCTTCAAATGGACTGATTTTTCCAGAGATAATCGCTTGTTCGTTGAGCTCTTCTATCATTACATGCGGTAGCTGCAATTGTACCCTATCGATTTCTTTCAAATAAAAATAAGGATGCCAACCAAGGGCACAGGGCATTTCAGTATTTCCGGTGTTGTGTATGCTCAGCTCTATAGACAAAGCGGAATGTTTTAGGGTATAGGTTAAATGTATATCAAAAGGAAAAGGATAATAAGGCAAATTACCTTTATAACTATGGTACAAGTGTATGCTGAAAGGGGTTTTTAATGTTAAAACGAATTTCTGCTGATACAAAAAGCCATGAATGGCGTGTTGATGTGGAATGTCGTTAATTGGGAACTGGTAATTTTGGCCTTTGAAGTTAAATCGTCCATTGGCCAATCGGTTGGGGAAAGGAAATAGAAAAGCCGATGCATGATGATATCCCTGATCTTTTATGATTGTTCTTGTACCTTTTTGAGCCTCTAGTAATAGCTCCTTGATGGCGGCTCCATTGTCTAAATCAACCAATAGTTTCTGAGATCCTTTCTCCAGACTTTCCATATTAAAACCTTAATTCAATAAAATGAAAAAAGCGACCCTCTGAACATTTTATTGAAATTATTTCCACCAAGGAAGTGGAATTTTTAAATCTGCGATAGAGTCAATGACCATGTCTGGCTTGAAGGGGAAATCTTTTATTTGCTCTTTTTTAGACATACCGGTTAATGTCAAAATGGTATGGTAACCGACTTGAACACCACCTTGGATGTCAGTGGCAAGCGTATCTCCAATAACGGTAACTTCATCGGTTTTCAGGCCAATGTATTTACGCGCCTGACGCATCATAACAGGACTTGGTTTACCTACCGAGAAAGCTTTTTTACCCGTAGCGGCCTCTATCATTGCCACTACTGAAGCAATACCCAGGTTGTTCCATCCCGCTTTTCTAGGCGATGGGTCAAGATTGGTGGCAATAAATTTAGAGCCTTCAAGGATAAAATCAATGGCCTTTCTAACCATTTCTAAAGTAAAATTAATGCCTTCACCCACCACAACGAAATCCGGGTCGTTTTGAACCAAAGTAAAACCATTTTCATGTAAACTTGAAAGTAACCCACCTTCACCCAACACATAGGCTGTTCCATTAGGAAACTGTTGCCCCATAAAATGGGCCGTAGCCATTGCTGATGTATAAACGTTTTCAGGGGCCACGACAATCCCCATTTTCTTCAGTTTTCGTACTGCATCAATTGGCGACCTTTGGCTATTATTGGTCATAAAAGTAAATGGAATTCCTTCTTGTTGTAAGGTTTTAATGAATTGGTCTGCACCCGGAATCATTTTGTCTTCTACGTACATAACCCCATCTTGGTCTATTAAAAATCCTTTGGGCATAATTTTGTTTTTTTGACTCCTCTTTTTAGTCGTAAACGGTTGTGCTTATTGTAAAAAGAGGATTTGATTTATTTAAAGATGGTGGACAAAATGTTCTCAACCAACTTTGCACTCATTAAACTATCGTTAAATGAATAGGTGGGAGAAGATGTTTTTCCTTGTTGAATGCATGCTACCACTTCAAGAATTTCATGTACGTAGCCATTGCTTTGAAAGGGTAAAAAAACACGCTCTACTTCATCATCTTTCACAATCTCATAAGACTGAGCCCTCCAAAACATAGGAATTCTTACAAACCCCTCTGTTCCATAAACGCAGGCTTCTTTGTTGGTTTGTAAGGCAACACTACCAAATAGCTGAGCCATTTTTCCTCCTTCGAATTGCATTTGTATCTGAATACTCTCATCTACTCCGGTTTCTGATTGTTGGGCTTGGGCTTGAAAATCTTCTACTTCCCACCCAAAGAGATCAGTAGCCAAATTCAACGGGTAGATACCCACATCGTAAAGTGCACCACCTGCCAAGTTGGGGTTCAATAAGCGGCCATCTTTCGTTAGTTTCTCTTCAGAACGAAAACCAAAACTAGCTGTTAGGTAATTCACTTCACCAATATCACCTTTTTGAATACGTTCAATGGCAGATCGATAAGCGGGTAAGAAGCGCATCCACATGGCTTCCATGAAAAATTTATTTTGCTTCTTTGCCTCTGCAATCATCTCTTCTGCTTGTGCAGAAGAAATGCTCACAGGTTTTTCACACAAAACATGCTTGCCTGCCCTCAGGGCATCCAAAGTATTTTGGTAGTGAAAATTATGGGTGGTACTAATGTAAACGATATCTACTTCAGGGTCTGAGAGGAGGCCTTCGTAAGTATCGTAAATCTTTACAGACGAAAACTCTTCTTGCAATGCTTTTGCATGGGAGCGTGAGGCAAAGGCATAGGGCTTTTCTCCTTCTACGGATTGTAAGCTTTCTAAAAACTTTTTTGCTATTCTTCCAAAACCGATAAATCCCCAATTCATACAACCAAGATGAAAATTTTCACCTAATATCTCTGTACCATTGAATGAGAAAATCATCAGGAATGCGCAAAGCCCAACCGAAAACTACCAGAATATAAATTATATGTGCCTTAAATGCACCAAGTTCCGTCACGCGTCTATCTGAAGAGATCACTTTTTGAGGAAGCTGTTTGATGGTACCTAAACGATTCATTTTAAGGCAGAAATCTGCTTCTTCCATAATTTTTCTTTGTGGGTCAAAGCCTCCGGATTTAAGGTAATCCGATTGCTTGCAACACATTACCTGATCGCCAAACAGTAGGCGTAAACCTCTGAACAAGGTACGATAGGGGCGGTATAAAAAGGGTGCGTAGTAGGTTTTTATGCGATTATGGAAACTGATAATCTGTCTCCGCTTTTTGCCTTGCATAATAGATCGGAAGCCAACAAGAACGGTAGGGTTTTTCAAGGCGGTTTCTACCAGATCGATCACATTTTTGGGCAGTTGGGTATCTGCATGCAAAAAAATAATATGCGACCCTTTGGCCATTTTCGCTCCTTTGTGTAGCTGACCTCCACGTCCTTTAGGGAAAGAAAATATTTTGCATCCCGCTGCTTTTGCTATTGATAATGTCTCATCTGTGCTACCGCCATCCACAACAATCACTTCTAAGGGCGGCGGCTCCAAGGCCTGAATGTTTTTGAGAGTTTCAGGCAGAACCCAGGCCTCATTGAAAGTAGGAATGATAATGGAAGCAGGCATATGGCAATAACGATTATTCTAAATAATGCATACAAAAAAGCCCCTCTTTCAATTTAAAAGAAGGGCTTAAGTTTTCCGTAAAAAGAATATTACCCGTTCATTGAAACTAAGAATTCTTCGTTACTCTGAGTCCCTTTCATGCGGTCAAGCAAGAATTCCATGGCCTCTACAGAATTCATATCGTTCATGAATTTGCGTAAGATCCAAATGCGTTGAAGCTCTTCTTTGCTCATCAATAAGTCTTCTCTTCGTGTTCCTGAAGCCGGAACATCAATGGCAGGATAAACCCTCTTATTAGAAAGTTTTCTGTCAAGCTGAAGCTCCATGTTACCCGTACCTTTAAATTCTTCGAAGATTACTTCGTCCATTTTAGAACCTGTTTCAATCAAAGCGGTGGCAATGATCGAGAGCGAACCTCCATTTTCAATGTTTCGAGCAGCACCAAAGAAACGTTTTGGTTTGTGCAATGCGTTGGCATCCACACCACCTGAAAGAATTTTACCGGAAGATGGGACCACTGTGTTGTATGCCCTGGCTAACCGTGTTATGGAGTCTAGTAGAATTACTACATCATGACCACATTCGGTCATACGCTTGGCTTTTTCAAGAACCATGTTTGAAACTTTAACATGACGGTCAGCTTGCTCATCAAAAGTAGAGGAAATTACTTCTCCTTTAACACTTCGGGCCATGTCGGTAACTTCTTCAGGTCTTTCATCAATCAGCAAGACAATCAAATAACACTCCGGGTGATTTTCGGCAATGGCATTTGCTATTTCCTTCAACAATACCGTTTTACCTGTTTTGGGTTGTGCCACAATCATCCCTCTTTGTCCTTTGCCGATGGGTGCAAACATATCTAAGATGCGTGTAGACATCGTACTCGATTTGGTGCTGAGTTGAAGCCTTTCATTTGGAAAAAGTGGAGTCAAGTATTCAAAAGCTACTCGGTCTCTGATTTCTTCTGTGGTTTTACCATTCACAGACTCAACCCTTAATAAGGCAAAATATTTTTCACCTTCCTTGGGCGGGCGAATGGTTCCTTTAACTGTGTCGCCAGTCTTTAAACCAAACAGTTTGATTTGCGATGGAGATACGTAAATATCATCGGGGCTAGCTAAATAATTATAGTCCGAAGAACGTAAAAAACCGTAGCCATCTGA
Organism: Roseivirga sp.; assembly: GCA_018402485.1. GTDB lineage: Bacteria > Bacteroidota > Bacteroidia > Cytophagales > Cyclobacteriaceae > Roseivirga. The sequence continues at coordinate 925,911 of JAGYIY010000001.1, forward strand.
CATCATTTCAAGGACACCCTCATTTTCAATGAGACCATCGAAATCTTTGATATTTTGATTGTACTCTTCTTTTTTCTGTCTTCTCTCATTTTTAGAATGATCGTCTTTCCCGTTAATGTCATTCTGATCATCGTTGGTTTTCTTTCTATCCACCTGTTTGCGTTCGGGACGATCTTCCGAAGCAGATTCTACTTCTTTCACATTTTCCCTCTTGGGTCTTCGTATTATTTTTTTCTCTACTTGCTTTCTTTCTATTGGAGCTTTCGGTCTATCCTCAGCCTGTGGCTTCGGTTCTGCTTTCGTTTGCTCTTCCTCAGGCTTTTTTGGAAGTTTTTCGTCAGGAGTAATCGCTTGCTGATCAAGAATAGCATAGATAAGATCTTGTTTGTTCAGCTTTTTGAAGTTCTTAACATCGAGGTTTTCAGCGATATCTTTCAACTCTGAAAGAAGTCTGATCTTCAGTTCGTCAATTGTGTACATAAAATGGTTTTGTTGAATATTCTCGCATGGGAGAATCGAAAAATGATTAGTTATTTGATTTTGTGAAAGAAGGAACACCGGCAGGTGTCACTCATTCAATTAGGATGCACAATATTAGACCAAAGATTTTGTACTTACAAAGTTTCGGCAGCTTTTTATTCTTTTTTCACCTGTGGAGCAAGGATTTAACCCTAAATTTGTATTGAACTCAATCATTGAACATCCAATAAAACTTAAAAATATGTTACATCTGGCCGACATTACTGCCAATTTAGACATCTACACCGCCGGTTTAATTAAACGAAACTTGCCTCAAGCCTCTGAACTTCTAGCAAAAGTGATAAAATTGGATGAGGACAGAAAAGCCACCCAGCATAAGCTAGATAATAATTTAGCAGAGGCTAACCTGATGGCCAAGCAGATTGGTGGCCTAATGAAAGAAGGTAAAAAAGAAGAAGCGGAAAGAGCCAAATCGAAAACAGCAGAGCTGAAACAAGAAAACAAAGCCTTGGGAGATAAATTGGCTGGTATTCAGGCTGAACTCCAGGGGAAATTATATCAACTGCCTAATATTCCTCATACTTCAGTTCCTGCCGGTAATTCGGAGGAAGATAATGAAGAGATCAAAAGAGAGGGGGAAATTCCACTCTTACACGAAAAAGCTGTTCCCCACTGGGAATTGATAAGGCAATACGATATCATTGATTTTGACTTAGGGGTAAAAATTACGGGAGCTGGATTCCCAGTTTATAAGGGTAGAGGCGCCCGTTTACAAAGAGCTTTGATTAATTTCTTTTTGGATAGGGCTGAGGCTGCGGGGTATAAAGAAATGCAAACGCCCATTGTAGTAAATGAGGCCTCTGGTTATGGAACAGGACAATTGCCCGACAAGGAAGGCCAAATGTACCACATCGATGAGGAAGATTTATACCTCATTCCGACTGCCGAAGTACCACTTACAAATATTTACCGAGATGTAATATTAAATGAAGAAGACCTGCCAATAAAAAATGTAGGCTATACGCCTTGTTTTCGCAGAGAGGCAGGAAGTTGGGGTGCCCATGTTCGCGGATTGAACCGGTTACATCAATTCGATAAGGTTGAAATCATACAAATTGTTAAACCTGAAACATCGTATAATACCTTGCAGCAAATGTGCAATTATGTAGAACAATTGCTCAATGACTTGAATCTTCCCTATCGAATACTACGACTTTGTGCAGGAGATCTTGGCTTTACTTCAGCCCTTACTTTCGATTTTGAAGTATTTTCAGCGGCTCAAAATAAATGGCTCGAGGTAAGCTCTGTTTCGAATTTTGAAAATTTTCAAGCGAATAGATTAAAACTGAGGTATAAGAATGAAAACGGTCAAAAGCAGTTATTACATACATTGAACGGAAGTGCTTTAGCTCTTCCTCGCATCTTGGCTGCTATCTTGGAGAACAACCAAAAAGAAAATGGTATAGCTATTCCGGAGGTTTTGAGACCTTATACGGGATTCGACAGAATAGGAGAAAGATAAGAGGCCTTGTGAGTCCCGCATTCGTTTTTATCTTGTAAAAAAATGATTTTCTGTGTCCAATACTTCTTCTGCTTTTAAAATTCTTTGTTTTGGTCTCTTGGTTTTGAGTTGGGATACTTGCGTCTGGGGGCAGAGCTTATCAGTGGAAGCAAATGAAAGCCATTGTTGGAATACCAGTCAACCTATTCCATTGTCTGAATTCGTTTTTATTGAGGGGAATGAAACGGATCTGATTGATGGTTTGCAAATTGCTATTGCCTCGAATTATGATCCTGGCAATGATGGGTTTTCATATACTGCTGTTTCAGGGATCAGCGGAAACTTTGATGCTTCCAACGGCATTTTTACACTTACGGGTGCCGGATTGAGTAGGGATTATAATCTAGCATTATCGCAGCTGGAGTTCAATTCTTTTGATAGGTTGCAAAGTAAAATGCTCACGGTAACCCTTTCGGGAGTCGATTTTTACACTTCTACAGGTCATTTTTATCAGTTCTTTAATGCACCTTCTATTTCGTGGGCGGACGCCAAGCAGGAAGCTGAAAACAAGTCGCTTTTTGGATTGCAGGGATACCTAACAACCATAACCTCCTCGGGAGAAAATAATTTTATTTTAAGTAGAGTCAGTGGAACAGCTTGGATTGGGGCGAGTGATGAAGCCACAGAAGGCGATTGGCGATGGGTTACTGGCCCAGAAGGTTTAGAAAATGGGGGAAGTGGGATGCGTCTGACAGATGGTTTTACGAATTGGAATGCAGGAGAACCTAATAATGCAGGACCTGAACACTATGCACACATGATGGATTGGTCAACTCCGCCCGGGCAATGGAATGATTTATCCGTAGAAGGAGGTCCAGGTCAGTTTGAACCTACTGGCTACATTGTAGAATATGGAGGACTCCCTGGAGAGCCTGATATTTCTCAAAATCTGTCCAAGACTATTGTTCTTGATCCAAGGCAAGACCCTTCAATAAATGGCTCTGTTTCGGTTTGCCCCAACATTACAGGTGTTACTTACGCTGCCACAGACTTATCTAATCATTCCTATGAATGGACGGTCAATGGAGGAATCATAACTTCAGGACAAAATTCAAATGAAATTACGGTTACATGGGGGAACACTAACCCAAATGCTGAGGTTCGACTTTCGATGAACTCTGATCTTTCATGTGCCTATGAGCTAACTTTTGCTGTTCGTGTGAATGAAAAATTGGAGCCGCCTCAACCACAAGGACCTGATGCGGTATGCTTTTTAGATTTAAACAGTCCCCAAACCTATCAAACACCTTTTACCAATGGATCCAGCTATCAGTGGCAAGTAACTGGTGGAACAGTGGTCTCAGGTCAAGGATCAAATGTTGTGCAGGTTCTATGGGAGCAACCAGGAACAGGTAGTATATTGTTCACCGAATCTACAAGTACGGCAACAGATATATGTGATGGCGATTCTCCTCATTTACAAGTTTTGTTAAAACAACAAATTGTGCCCGAGCTTAACTTGACCCCTGTAAGCTGTTTCGGTGGAAGCGATGGTAAAGTGAATGTTTCTGGGTTTACTTCCGACGATCAGGTGGCATTTGAATGGGAAACAGCTGGTTTGGGTCAAGTCAATGGTAATGGTATTGATGGCTTACCCGCTGGAAATTATGAAGTGAAGATCAGTAAGGATGGTTGTGAATTATCCGTTCCTTTTGTAATAACAGAACCCACTGTTTTGGAAGGAGAGGTAGCCATAAGTGACGTACTTTGTTTTGGTGAATCAAATGGCCAGGCTGAGGCCATCATTTCAGGAGGAACTCCTCCTTATACGTATCAATGGAGCCATGATACTACCTTTTTTGAAACCCAAGTGAATAATCTTTTTGCGGGGAATTATCAAGTACAAATAGCTGATGCCAATGCTTGTGAATTGGTTCTTAATTTTAGGGTAAATGAACCGGAAATTTTAGTTATTGCAGAGATTGTTTCTACATTAGTATCTTGTCCCGAAGGGTCTAACGGTACACTTGAAGCCTTTGTTACCGGAGGAACCCCTCCGTATGTTTATACTTGGGAAAATAATCCTTCCTCTGTTTCTTTGGCTGAAGGTTTTCCAAAAGGAGTTTATGAAGTAACAGTAACGGATGCAAATGGTTGCTCAACCAAAGAAAGTGGAACAGTAGAAGAGGCCATTCCAAAAATTATTCTACCCAATGCCTTTAGCCCTAATGGCGATAATCAAAACGATACCTTTAAACCTCCTACCATCTGTTCTGTTATCTTTCTTATGACCATTTATAACAAGTGGGGGAACGTAATTTTTCATACCAACGACATTACCTTGGGTTGGGATGGAACCTTTGAGGGGAATGATGCCCCCCCAGGGCAATATACTTACACAGCATCTTGGACCATTGTAGCCAACGGAAGAAGCATTAACCAAACAGAAAAAGGAACATTACAACTTGTCAGATGATTAGAAAAGGAACTGTTGCAGATTTACAAGACGTCTATGACATGATTGTAGACTTGGCCAAATACGAGAAAGCTGAAGAAGAAGTAGAAATTACCTTAGAACAACTGAAGCAAGATGGATTTGGTTTACATCCAGTTTATGAATTTTTTATTGCAGAATCTGAAAGTGAAACTGTTGGAATGGCTTTGTTCTATTTCCGTTATTCTACCTGGAAAGGCAAGGCTTTGTATTTGGAAGATTTAGTGGTGAGAGAAAAACACAGAGGAGAAGGTTATGGAAAGGCCTTATTAAATGCCATTGTTGAAGAAGCGCATAAAACAAAGTGTGAACAAGTACGTTGGCAAGTGCTCGATTGGAATGAAGGGGCCATAAATTTTTATAAAAAAATTGGAGCAAAATTAGACGATGAATGGATCAATTGTACCTTAAATGCCCAACAGATTAAAGCGTTTAACTTCTAAACGCTTTCCAGCAATGTGCGAAAAGCCGCTATTTGATTAGGGAATTTTTGCAAAGCCTTTTGTTGCAACTCAGGCGCAAAAGCTGCCATATACATTTTTATGTGATTCATGTTGTCGGCAAAATACTGAATACTATACGATGAGGATTCCGGATCTTCTGTATTCATAACTTTGAAAAATTTATAGTGATCAAATTGACCAGTAGCCATAACTTCAGGAATGTGCTCTATCTTCATCCATTTAATCCATTCAGACTCTACTTTCTTATCAATTGCCACAGTAACATTGTACAGAATCATGGGGTTGCTTTTATTGCAAAATTAAGCTTTATTTCCATTCAAACATTTCTTAAACCGTACTGTTTTTAATCTATGTCAATCCTCAAAAGTTTGAATTCATGGGGCAACCCGCAAAATGCTTTTTATCTGCTTCTTGCGATTTACATCGCTGGGTTTATTGGTTTGAGAGCTTCAACTACGCAGGCTATTTTTCAGGCACTTACCCCTTTAAACTTACTGCTCACTGGCATGATCCTATTTCATTTTGAGACATCTAAAAATAAATATTACGCCATTTTTCTCATCATCAGCTTTATTTTTGGATTTGGCATAGAAGTCATCGGTGTGAAGACAGGTTATGTTTTTGGTGATTATCAATACAGCGAAGTTTTAGGCCTACAGTTATTGAGTGTTCCACTGATCATCGGAGTAAATTGGGCTATTCTTATTTATTGCAGCGGAATTTTAGCAAAAAAGATGAGTGAAAACATCTTCATTCAAGCTTTGATTGCAGCGTTAATAATGACCCTTTTAGACTATTTTATAGAGCCAGTAGCCGTGGCATTAAATTTTTGGCAGTGGGAAGACACATCGATACCCCTGAGGAATTATTTGGCTTGGTTCGTATTTAGCTACATCATGGTCTTGTTTTATTTCAAAATCCATCCAAATTCAAATAATCCCCTTGCCGTTAGGCTTTTACTCATTCTGCTTAGCTTTTTTGTGTTGTTGAATTTTATCTGAACTTTGCTAAACAAAACAACACAAAGGAGGTTCTTATTTGATACTGATGGAAACAATACTTTGGTTTTTACTTGGCTTTTTCGCAACAGAAATCTTATCAGCCGCCATACACAAATACCTAATGCACGGGGTGTTATGGAAAATTCACAGGAGCCATCATACAAAAACAAAAGGTGTTTTCGAGTTGAATGATGTCTTTACTGTTTTATTTGGCGGTACTGCAGTGCTGCTTATGCTTTTGGGTAAAGGTGCTTTCGACTACAGGTTTTGGATAGGTTCTGGTATTTCCTTTTATGGATTATTGTACTTTATATTTCATGATGTGATGATCCATAAAAGAATGCAAGGAATTAGGAAGCCTAACAATAAGTACTTGAGAGCAATATTTGATGCACATCAGGCACATCACAAAAGCAAAGAAAAAAACGATGCAGTTTCCTTTGGGTTGTTTATTGTGCCGAAAAGGTTTTTGAATAAACAGGAAGATTAAAAGAGGAAAAGAGATGACGTCTTATTCAATTAAAGATTTGGAACATTTATCGGGTATTAAGGCCCATACGCTTAGGATTTGGGAACAGCGTTATAATTTGATTGACCCCAAAAGAACAGATACGAATATTAGGTACTATGATCAAGAGGACCTAAAGCTCGTGTTGAATGTTTCCTTGCTCAAAGATAATGGGTATAAAATCTCAAAAATTGCGAAAATGTCTGCGGAGGAAATGTTTCGATGCGTCAGAGAAATTTCAGATAAAACGACCAGCTATGAAGATCAGATTCATGGCTTAACGCTCTCCATGATCGATTTGGATGAACAAAGGTTTGAAAAAATCATTTCCTCAAATACCTTGAAAATTGGTTTTGAAAGAACCATGCTCAATATCATATATCCTTTTTTGTCTAAAATAGGCATCATGTGGATCACCAATTCAGTTAATCCTGCACAAGAACATTTTATTTCCAATCTGGTCAGGCAAAAAGTGATTGTGGCCATAGATGGACAGTATCAAACTTTTAATGAGCATGCCAAAAAATATATGCTGTTTCTTCCTGAAACTGAGCTGCATGAATTAAGCTTGCTTTTTGCGAATTATTTGATTCGGTCTAAAGGAAATAAAGTAGTCTATTTGGGTCAAAACATGCCATTTATAGATTTACAAACGGTTTACAATACCTATCAGCCGGATTATTTAGTCACCATTCTCACTACTAGGGTTAAGCAAATGAGTTCGGAGGAATATCTGCAATTACTCAGTGAAACCTTTCCAAAAACTGAAATATTGGTGTCTGGTAGTCAAGTAATAGGACAAGACCTGAACCTTTCGGAGAACATCATACCAATCGCAAATCCCAATCACTTGGTATCTTTCATAGAGGAGCATAATACTGAATTAGTTTAGCTTACCTTATTTTTCTTACTTGTTTAAATATTAATTTATGAAAATGAACAGTTTAGAAACTTTGTGACTCTTAATGCATTTCTTGTTTAATGTATTTTTAAAAAGTTTCCACAAATACATTTGCTTTTTGTTTAGCCTTTTCCGACTTTTGATAAACAAAAAAGGAAAAGACCATGTCAACGCTTGAGTACAACCACACCATCAGTCAAATGTCAAAATCTTTAAAGCCCTTTGCTTTAAAATTGACAAAAGATGCAGAGGATGCCAATGATCTTTTACAAGAGACATTGATGAAAGCTTATAAGAACCGAGATAAATTTTCGGAAGGTACTAATCTAAAAGCGTGGCTTTTTACCATCATGAAAAATACTTTTATAACCAATTATCAGAAAATGGTAAGAAGAGGTACTTTCATTGATACAACAGATAACCTACACTTTATTAATGCCAGCGACGCTGAAATTACAAATGGTGCCTATGGTAATTTTGCCTTGAGAGATATTAATAAAGCCATCGATAACTTAGATGATGTTTATAAAACACCATTTATGATGTACTTCAGAGGCTTTAAGTACCACGAAATTGCGGTGAGACTTGATATTCCTATTGGTACTGTGAAAAATAGAATACACATTGCTCGCAAACAATTGAAGGAAAAGTTAAGAACATACCGAGCCTAAGCGTAATTTAGCCTTCATGAGTAAGAGGGTCATCGTTATTGGTTCCGGATTTGCCGGTCTATCAGCTGCCACGCACTTAGCCAGCGAAGGGTGTGAAGTAACATTATTAGAAAAAAATACTACCATTGGAGGAAGAGCCAGACAGTTCAAAGCGTCGGGCTTTACTTTTGATATGGGGCCAAGTTGGTACTGGATGCCAGATGTCTTTGAAAACTATTTCAGCCATTTTGGAAAATCGGTAGCCGACTATTATGAACTCGAACGACTTGATCCTTCCTATCAGGTCGTTTATGGTGTTGAAGATCATCTCCAAATTCCTGCAAAAATGTCAGGACTCCGGCAAATGTTTGAGTCCGTTGAGCCAGGTTCAGGGGTTCGTCTCGATGCCTTTATGAAGCAAGCTGCCTATAAATATGAGGTGGGTATCCATCAATTGGTTAGAAAACCTGGAAGAAGCCTGAGGGAGTTCGCAAGCCTTAAGCTTCTGATAGATGTTTTGCGGATGGATGTCTTCAAATCCATGGCTTCTCATGTAAGAAAATACTTCACCCATCCAAAGCTGATTCAGCTCATGGAGTTCCCAGTTTTATTTTTAGGAGCTCTTCCTGAAAATACCCCTGCCCTTTACAGTCTGATGAACTATGCAGACATGTCCTTAGGTACTTGGTATCCCAAAGGGGGGATGTTCAAAATTGTGGAGGGGATGCAAAAACTAGCAGAGGAGCAAGGCGTCAAAATCCTAACCAACCATGAAGTGAAAATAATAAAAGCTGAAAATGGTAAAGTTACTCAGGTAATAACGGATCAAGGTGCTTTTGATGCAGATGTATGCGTGGCAGGTGCAGACTATCATCATGTAGATCAGCATTTGTTAGAAAAAAAACATAGCAATTACTCCGCCACTTACTGGGATAAAAGAGTAATGGCCCCATCAAGCCTACTCTATTATGTAGGTTTAAATAAAAAAATTGATCGCCTCTTACACCACAATTTATTTTTTGATACCGATTTTGGTCCACATGCGAATGACATTTACACCCAACCACGTTGGCCCGATAATCCATTATTCTACGCCTCGATTACTTCAAAGACCGATCCTACTGTGGCTCCGGAAGGTCACGAAAACCTATTTCTGCTTATTCCTGTAGCTCCAGGTTTAGACGATACTCCTGAAATTAGAGACCACTATTTTGACTTAATTATGAAACGTATGGAAAGCTTTATAGGCCAGAGTTTGAGAGAACACATTGTATACATGAGAACTTTTGCCCATAGTGATTTCATTAATGATTACCATTCTTTTAAGGGTAATGCCTATGGATTGGCCAATACCTTGCGTCAAACCGCAATTCTTAAACCAAGTCTTAAGAATAAAACATTAAATAATTTATATTACACGGGACAACTCACTGTACCCGGCCCCGGAGTTCCTCCTAGTTTAATTTCTGGTGGGGTAGTGGCCAAAGAGGTGATGCGTGAACATTTTTAAATAAAGGTGACTGATTTGAGTTTAGAACAGAAAACACTTTTTGATCGAACAACCATGGAATGTAGTAAGCTCATTACTGAGCACTACAGCACTTCTTTTACCATGGGCATCAAGACGCTGCATAAAAAATATCATTTCCCAATCTACGCGATTTATGGTTTTGTACGCTACGCTGACGAAATAGTTGATACCTTCCATGATCAAGATAAAGAAAGCTTATTGAACCGATTTGAGGCGGATACTTACCAGGCAATTGATGAAAGAATTAGCTTAAACCCCGTCCTTCATGCTTTTCAGTTGGTTGTGAATAAATATAGCATTGATAAAGAAATGATTGCAGCATTTCTTAAGAGTATGCGCTTTGATTTGAGTCTTAAAAACTATGACGAAACGGGCTACGAAGATTACATATATGGATCTGCTGAAGTTGTAGGCTTAATGTGCTTGAAGGTATTTTGTGAAGGCGATCAAGCGGCGTTTGAATCGCTCCTTGCCCCTGCTAAAAAACTGGGTTCGGCTTTCCAAAAAGTCAACTTTTTAAGAGATATTAAAAGCGATTACGAAGAGCGTGGTAGAACCTATTTTCCGGGTGTGCAATTCGACCATTTTAGCGAAGAAGCCAAGGCTGAAATTGAAGCTGATATCCAAAGGGATTTTGACGACGCCTTATTGGGAATACTTCGATTACCTAAAGGGGCTAAATTAGGTGTTTTTTTGGCTTATCGCTATTATTTAAAGCTATTCAACAAGATTAAAAAATGCCCCTCAAGTCGTATCAAAGAGGAGCGCATTCGAATTCCTAACGCGCATAAATTTTTGATTCTTTTAAGTAGTTACTTTCAAAATAGCCTACTTCCAAAACCCTAGCTATTGTCAAATGATACATGCGTTTAAACATATATGAAAGGATAAAGTTTATACATAGTGTTAAATCTCACCGTAACCATAGATGATCACTCTGGCTTTTGCTTTGGCGTGGTATATGCCATAGAAATGGCTGAGGATATTCTTGATGAAGAAGGTATTCTTTATTGTTTGGGAGATATTGTTCATAATGATGAAGAGGTGCATCGTTTACAGCAAAAAGGTTTAAAAATCATCGATCATCAAGAGTTGCAGGCAATACATAATGCTAAAGTGCTCATTCGCGCACATGGAGAGCCTCCTACCACCTACAAACTGGCACTTGAGAATAACTTGGAATTAATTGACGCATCGTGTCCGGTCGTACTTAAGCTTCAAAATCGAATTAAAAATAGTCATGATAAAAGAGAAGATATCTACATATATGGTAAGCATGGGCATGCTGAAGTGATAGGATTGCTCGGGCAGACTGAAAATGAAGCTGTTGTTTTTCAAGACCTCGATGAGCTTAAAACAAAAGATCTACCCCATGAGATTACCCTGTACAGTCAAACCACAAAAAGTACAGAACAATTTTATGAAATCAATAGGGTTCTCATAGATAGAGGAATCTCAGTCAAAACCCATGATACCATTTGTAGACAAGTGTCTAATAGAGATCAAGAACTTCGTGCCTTTGCAAAGAAATTCGATACCATCATCTTTGTAAGTGGCACAAAATCTTCTAATGGCAAAGTGCTATACAACGTCTGTAAGCAACAAAACCAACAGACCTATTTTGTCTCTGCTACCAAAGAAGTAAATCCTAAATGGTTTATAAAAGGGGAGTCTGTTGGTATATGCGGCGCCACTTCCACACCCATGTGGTTAATGGAAGAGGTTAAGTCTTATCTAGAAAAAATATAAAGCTTAATTTTACGAAGTGAAAAACTTGAAACAGCATATGGGAGTGTTCGTGGCTATCAGCATTGTAGCTGCGTGGGTAGCTTTGTTGTTTTATGCTATGCAATGGAAAATAGACTATAAATCACCTTGGTTGTACATTATGGTACTTTTACAAATGCATTTCTATACTGGCTTGTTTATTACCTCCCACGATGCAATGCATGGAACAGTATCTGCGCATAAAAAATTAAACCATGGCATTGGCCATCTTACGGCCCTGCTTTTTAGTTTTAATTTTTACCATCGGCTGTTTCCAAAACATCATGAGCATCACCGTTTTGTAGCAACTGATAAAGATCCTGATTATTACAAAGGTGGTTTTTGGCCATGGTATTTTAGTTTTATCAAGCAGTACATCAGTTGGCAACAACTGGTATTGATGGCGGTTACCTTTCACTTGCTGAGGATAGTTTTACCCACCGAGAACCTTATCATTTTTTGGATGCTTCCTGCCATTCTTTCTACTTTCCAATTATTTTATTTTGGTACTTACTTACCGCATAAGGGAAGTCATGATCCGCAGAATAAGTATTTTTCACACAGTCAGAAAAAGAATCACCTCTGGGCCTTTTTGAGCTGTTACTTTTTTGGTTACCACTATGAGCATCATGCCTCTCCAGGCACACCATGGTGGAGGCTGTACAAGGTCAAGGAAAAACTTGAAATGAGCCGTTAAAAAAAGTAGAAGCCGCCGTTGTCTACAGGAGAGAAAACCAACATGGCCACAACGAAAGACAAAATGGAGATGACAAAACCAACGATATCGTTTCGCGTATACGGTTTGTGGCGATTTTCAAAGGACTTTTTGTCTGCTTGCCCTAAATTTACTCAAAAGCACAAAACTGAGATATACCAATTACCACCACATGTTTTGTATGCTGTTAGTAGGTCCTAGTTTTTTATTCGCCATTTACATATTCTAAAATGTCACCCGGTTGGCATTCCAGAACATTACAAATTGTATTCAAGGTGCTAAATCTAATTGCCTTGGCTTTTCCTGTCTTTAATATAGAAAGGTTAGATAAAGTCAACCCAACTTTATCAGAGAGTTCATTCAGAGACATTTTTCGCTTTGCCATCATCACATCTAAATTTACAATGATTGCCATAGCTTATACAGTTAAGTCGTTTTCGTTTTGAATGTCTACTCCCTTTTTGAAAATAGTCGCAATGATATAAACCACTGCACCCATTAAAATGAAGGCTTGACTGTCAGCCCAAAATTGGTTTAAACTGTCGGTGTCAAAGCCGTGATGCATTAAATTTTTAGCTATCTGTCTGGCAATGAAACTAAACAGTCCAATTGCGAGAGTATAGTAGCTAATTTGTAATATTTGGTCCGATACAAAAGTGTTGAAAGGCTTTGTCAAATCCATTTTGTGCATGAGTCGGATAACTATGTAGAAAAGGAAGGCTTTTAAAATTGAAATGGATAGAATAAAGCTGTAGATACCGAAAAAAGGCCATTGGTTGTCTTTAAACATTTCGGTCAAGTCCAATGGTTGATAAAGATTTTGAACAAATTCCGGTTTGAACAGACTGAAAATGAAATTTACAATCAAGCCACCGGCTTCAATGCATAAACCTACAAAAATGACCCAAGCCACAATATGTAAGCCTTTAAATACGAGGTTGTTTCTTTTTGACATATCTTTTAATGAGCTCAAATTGATATGACAAAGATAAAAAAATTTATTGAAATACAATAAATAATTATTGATGATAAAAATATATTTTTTGAATTACGAAATAAAGCGGAGGGCACCCTTGATTTTCAAAGTCGTTTTTGAATTAAAAAGTCTGAAGAAGTTGCCCTGTCTTATACGCGTTCTCTTGTCGTGTACAAATATTTTTTCCAATGCCTGTTATCACTCAAATAGGAGAAATGCTAAAAAAGGGATGAGCCTACTGTTTGATCTATTCGGCGAAAGGCATAATAAAATGATGGAAAAGAATTGCCATTTTGACCTGCTAACGTTCTCTAAATGGCACCAGAACAGCATAAAATAATATAGGCGGAGCCGTATTGTCTTTTCTCTCACTCAGCGTATAATAGCCAATTTCATCTTGATGCCAGGCAATGGCTTCACCTTGAGGTTCAGGAGTATACTTTAACCGGTTTGCAGGTCGAGCCAGCAGCTGAGGAATAGTAAGGGGTTGCTCCGGGTCTTGCTGCCAATGATATATATTTCGATAATTTTTAATCAGCACCTCATTACCAGAAGGAGATATGTCGGCAGCTGTAATGTACGTAAAGGGCAGTGACATGATTTTTCGTGCGGTATCTAATGCATTTGTTCTTTGGGGAAATGCTAATTCGTACAGCCCAACATTTTCTTCTCTTTTAGAAATGATATAAATGTTTTTAGTTGTGGGATCAATCATTAAAGCCTCTGCATCTTTGGCTCCATCCTCGTAAACAAATTCAATCCGGTCATAGTCTTCGGGTTGCAGTACAAAGTTATTGGGGACACTCACTGAAGTCAGGTCTGGCTCGGGAAAACGATAAATTTGATAGGCTCCTCGCACTGCCCGATTATCCCCGATGTCGGCAATAAACATATAATGTATGCCTGAGTCTGGTCCAATGCCAATGGCCATGTCTTCCCAATCTACATTTTCTGCACCCTGTAATTCAACCCTTCCCATACTTGCTCCCGACTCCGTGAAAAGATAGACAAAAGGCTGGCCACCGCTATCGTTGTGCGACCACAAATAAAGTGGATTAGAAGGGCTATGCGATAATCCAGAAGCTTCATCGAGTTCACCGATTTTAAGCGTGCCCTTAGATTGGCCTTCCGCAAAAAAACCCACCGTTAACTGATCATCGGACTGGGGGTTCAATTCGGCAGCTCCATCTGAACAACTATGTATCATGAGAATGGACAGTAGGCCCAAACTGAAAATACCCTGCCTAAAACCTAGATCATACTTTTTCATGTTGTTCAATATAATTCAGGAACATCTCAGTTATGATGCATTCCTTATTTTAGCTCTGCCCGAATTTTGGCCACTTCTTTGGGTGTGAGAACTTTCTCAGCTTCATTTCCGAAAGAGTTCATTACATAATTCAACACATCGGCAATATCTTGATCGTCTAAACCACTCGCAGGCATTACCTGATTGTATTTGGTTCCATTAACTGTAATTTCCCCTTTCAATCCCTGAATTAAATTTTTCACGGCTCTTTCACGGTCGGCCATTAAATAATCGGATGCCGCTAGTGGTGGAAAAACACCTGGGATTCCTTGCCCCTTATCCATATGGCAAGCCAAACATACCGCACTATAAACTTCTTTTCCAGCCTTCATGCTTTTTTCAAGCTCAGCGTCTTGGCTATTTTTAAAAGCAAACGAAGCCAATGCAAGGCCGCAAATACAAACTAATCCCATTAATTTTTTCATTACGTTCTATTTAATTTAAATGTGATTCAATATATTGGAATCAGAATCAAAAACCAATATTTCATTTATTTAAAGTCTAACGCTACCTGGTGTTTTAGCAGATCTTCGAACTCTTCTCTTTCTCTTACCAAGTGCGCTTGTCCTTGGTAGACTAGCACCTCTGCGGGTCTTAACCGTGAGTTATAGTTGGAAGCCATGCTAAACGCATAGGCACCTGCATTTTTGAAGGCAAGAATATCTCCTTCTTTAATCTCATGCATAGGCCTGTCAAGCCCAAAAGTATCTGTTTCGCAGATGTAACCCACTACGGTATAAACCCTCTTCGTACCAGCAGTCTTCGAAACATTCAAAATTTCATGGTAGGCGTCGTACATCATGGGGCGAATTAAGTGATTAAGGCCTGAGTCTACACCTGCAAAAACAGTTGCAGGTGTAGTTTTCACTACATTGGTTCTGGTGAGAAAAACGCCTGCTTCGCTGACCAAAAACTTACCTGGCTCAAACCACATTTCAAGTGGCTTTCCATAGCTTTTACAAAATTCCTTAAAAGCTGCTGTAAGCTTTTCACCAAGGTCTTCAATATCTGTTGTAATATCATTTTCTTTGTAGGCGACTTTAAAGCCACTTCCAAAGTCTATAAATCTTAAATCATTGAAATGCCTCGCGGCATCAAACAAAATCTCAGCACCACGTAAAAAAACTTCTGCATCCAAGATATCCGAACCCGTATGCATATGCAGCCCTTCTACCTGTATGTTGTAGGTCTTAACCACACGTTCGATATGTGCCATTTGATAAATGGATATTCCGAACTTAGAATCTGCATGGCCGGTTGAAATTTTCTTATTACCTCCTGCCATTATGTGCGGGTTGAGGCGAATGCAAACAGGCACAGTATGGTTAAAAGTGTTACCAAACTGTTCCAAGAGAGAGATATTATCCAAATTGATGGTTACCCCCAATTTAACTGCCTCTTCTATCTCTTGAAACGAAACACAATTAGGAGTATATAAAATTTGAGATGGCGTAAAACCCGCAGTTAAGCCCAATTTGACCTCTTGAATGGAAACACAGTCTAGCTCTGAACCCATCTTCTTGAGTAGTTTTAGTACGGAGAGGTTGGAAAGCGATTTACAGGCGTATTTTATTTTCACATGCTCACCCGAAAAGGCTGCTTTCAAACGATCATACTGCGCTTGTATTTTATCTGCATCATAAACATACAACGGCGTACCGAAGGTGTCAGCTATTTCTTCCACATTCAACCCTTGTATTTGATATTTGCCGTCCGTTAGTTCCATATTTACTCTATCGAAAAGCAAAGATACGCTCCATTAGAAATAAAAAAAGGGAAGTTTTTCAAACTTCCCTTTTTCTGCTTCTTTTTAATATGCGAAGCTATTGGATTGCTATCCGCTTGGTCAAAGCCTCTTTACCTTGTTGCATTTTAAGGACATAAGTCCCCTTCTCTTCTTTCGATAAATCAATCTCCAGACGATAAGATTCATTCTCTGGTGTGCCAACACGGTTAAAAACCTCATTCCCATTCCTGTCCACAATATTGATTTGAATAGGGCGATTCTTTTTCGTTTTCAAATGTAGATCGAACCGACCATCACTTGGGTTGGGATAAAAGCTAAGATCTAGTAACTCCAATTCGCTCATTTGCTGTGTTCCCACCAGTTTTTTATCTTCATCGGTTGCATTAGATATAACCGCTTGCGCCCTGCGAATTACTTTCACCTCATCGTCCTCATCGTTCTGAAACGAAAAATGAAAGGAACCCATGCCCCCCTGAACGATATCGCGCAAAGAATCCATGTCGAAAGGATAGTTTCTTGGGTTTAGTTGTTTGAATATGGAATCTAAGTTCATTTGCTCTTCATCGTTCCAACCGAAAGCAAAATTACCTGACCCAAAATTACGC
The DNA here is from genome assembly GCA_018402485.1 of Roseivirga sp. GTDB lineage: Bacteria > Bacteroidota > Bacteroidia > Cytophagales > Cyclobacteriaceae > Roseivirga. The sequence goes on from JAGYIY010000001.1 coordinate 942,560, forward strand.
ATCATTTCTTGCATTTGCTTTTTCATTTCCTTTATGTCATCATTCCAAAATCCGTTGGAAGGGCCGTTTTGAAAGAAAAACTGAGGCTTTGAGCTGCTTTGACCAAAGCCGAAGCCATTTGGATTGATTCCATACTTTTTCAATTCAGGATCGTTCATCATTTCTTCATGTGAATCATAGGTTTTTTCGAAGTTGGTCTCATCGTTGCCCTCCTTCTTCACTACTTTTAGTTTGACTTTACCTTCTTCAGTGGTAGAAATACTTACCGATTGACTGGTAGCCTTTGCGGTAGTTTGTGCCACGGTTTGCAATGTGTTCAAGGCAAACGCAGTGCACAGTATTGTGCCAATTAAAAATTTAATTCGATTTGATTTCATAGCTTTTTGAGTCTTTTTTACTTTAATAAAAATACTCTAATGGTTGATATCGGGATGTTAAAGCAGGGTTAAACGATGTTAATAATTGTTAAGCAGGCACATGAAGGCTGAAATAAACGTATTTTTGAATCATGAGCCTTCAGAAAATTCGTCTTTTCATTGGTTTACTTAGTGTTGCCCTTATCGGATTGATTGGGGTGCAGTACTATTGGATACAACAAGTCAATGCGGTTAACAAAGAGCGTTTCACGAAAACCGTAAACGATGTTTTGCAAAGTGTTACCCAGCAATTGGCCCGAAATAACGACTTCAATTTTATCAGCAACGATATCAATCAAATTGTACCCATTCCCTCAAATGACTTCAATACATTGACGGATAGCAGTCAAAATATGAGGTCACCCCTCTCGCAAATGAGAGGACCAAGCAATATGCTTGAAGTGTTCAATAGCAGCTTTGAGGCACATTTGGACGAGAGAACCGGTGAATTAGTGATTAATTTCATGCTGCAAGGTGGAAACCCATACCGCAATAAGGAGAGTGATTTTCAGGCGCAAAATTTGGCCATGGAAAAACAGATGAATCAAAGGTTAAATTTGTTAAAAAAGAATTTCTTCGAACATATGTTGGGCAGCGGAGCATTGTTTGAAAGAGTAAACCCTATTACGTTAGACACCCTGCTAAGCAATGCTTTGCGAGAACATAATATAGACCTTGATTATGCTTTCGGAATTGTAGATAGGCAAAAAAACAAGCTTAAGTTGCTTAATCCTTCAAATGAAGAAAATCAAAAAGCAGTACTCAACTCCTCATTATCAACTAATCTTTTCCCTACAGACTTGAAAAAAAAGGAGTATTATCTAAGTCTTAATTTTCCAGAACAAGATGATTATTTACTCAAACAAGCCATTCTTCCTTTATCAGCCTCTGGATTACTTATGTTAATTGTAATTGCTTGTTTTACCTACGCCATTAACATCATTTTGAAGCAGAAAAAGATTTCTGAAATTAAAACAGATTTCATTAACAATATGACACATGAGTTTAAAACCCCGATTTCAACAGTTTCTCTAGCTACTCAGGCCTTAAGCGACGAGGAACTCAAAAATAGGCCTGGGCTTATTGATCGGTACGTAAAAGTCATTCAGGATGAAAACAATAGGCTGGGTTTGCAAGTAGAAAAAGTTTTACAAATCGCCAGTCTCGATAAAAAAGATTTTAAGTTAAAAATAGAGTCCACAGATGTTCATGATATCATTGAAAAAGCACTTGTGAATGTAAAAATTATGGTTGACAATAAGGGGGGTCAAATCAGTAGCCAGTTGCTTGCCACAGAAAGCATGGTGGAAGCAGATAAGGTGCACCTCACAAACATCATTTACAATTTACTTGACAATGCCAATAAGTATTCTACCGATGCTCCTCAAATACACATTCGTACAGAAAACATCTCCTCTGGCGTTATCATTAAGGTATCAGATCAGGGAATAGGAATGAATAAGGAGGCCACACAAAAGATATTCGAAAAATTTTACCGAGTAACTACTGGCAATGTGCATGATGTAAAGGGCTTCGGTTTAGGCCTATCTTATGTAAAAAATATTGTGGAGATGCATCACGGTCAAATTCAAGTAAAAAGCGAGCCCGGAAAGGGCAGCACATTTAAAATTATTTTACCTTTCAAACATGGCAAGTTATAAAATCTTACTCGTAGAAGACGATCTGAACCTTGGGCAGATCTTAAACGAATACCTAGGACTCAAAGGATACGAGACTAAACTTTGCCGCGATGGTGAAGAGGGGCTGTCTGCGTTTAAAAAAGAGGCCTTCGATTTATGCCTTTTTGATGTGATGCTTCCGAAAAAAGACGGTTTTTCGATGGCCAAGGAAATACGAAAGGAGGATTCTGTAACGCCCATTATTTTTCTTACAGCCAAAACCATGAAAGAAGATACGATAGAGGGATTTAAAATTGGTGGTGACGATTACATTACAAAGCCATTCAGCATGGAAGAGTTATTGCTCAGAATCAAAGCCATTTTAAAGAGGACTACGGAAAGTAATCCACAGATATCTGATCAAAAGGAATTTGAGTTTGGCAATTTTCGGTTTGCTTACGACAAGCAGTTGCTTTATTTTGAGGGAGAAGCTACCAAACTTACTTCGAAGGAGTCAGAATTATTGCGTTTGCTTTGCCTTCATATAAACCAACCACTAGATCGTTCGATTGCACTTAAAATCATTTGGAGAGATGACTCCTACTTTAATGCCAGAAGCATGGATGTTTACATTGCCAAATTAAGGAAGCATTTAAGACCTGATCCTGATGTGCAAATCATGACACTGCACGGTTCGGGGTTTAAATTAATTACTGATGCAAAGCCCGATTAGTTTTAGGGTTGCAGAAAAGAAACTTTCTTTGTACTTTAAATCGGCATTAAAAGTGACCGTTTGCTTTGCTGATGTCTTATTTTTTAGGCTTTAACATTTAAAATAACAGATGATTCAAATCATACCATCCATTTCTGTAATAGATGGAAAACTATCTCGCCTCAAACAAGGGGATTATTCCAAAGAAACCGTCTACAAAGATAGCCCTGTAGACATTGCAAAGCGCTTTGAAGATTGTGGTGTAAAGCGCATTCATATCGTGGATTTAGACGGTGCAAGAAAGGGGTCTCCCGTGAATTACCATATCCTTGAGGACATCGCAAATTTCACAAATATGAAAGTAGATTTCGGTGGAGGGATCACAACGGATGGTGATATCAGTAAAGCCTATGAACACGGGGCAACCACCATTACCGCTGCTTCTGTTGCTATTAACAACAAAAAGCTTTTCGCTTCTTGGCTCATTTCTTATGGTAGAGAAAAGATAACCTTAGCAGCTGACGCTAAAAATGGTAAAATTGCGATTAGGGGTTGGCAAAAGAAAACAGAAACTACGCTTGAGGAGCATATTGAATATTTCAATATGCGTGGCATTAAATATGTAAAATCATCTGATGTTTTAAAGGATGGAATTCTTCAAGGCCCTAACTTTAAAATGTATGAACAATTGGTGAAGCGGTTTCCTGACATTCATTTTTTAGCCAGTGGTGGTGTTCGCTCTTTGGATGATATTAAGCATTTGGAAGACATTGGAGTCAAAGGTGTGATTTTCGGTAAAGCTTACTATGAAGGAAACCTCACTTTAAAAGATATAGAGTCCCTCATGCGGTAGCATTAGAATGAATAATTAATGCGAAGGGAGAAATTTCTGCCCATGTCGTCAGCATAGTACCTAAAACGGTTGAGGTAGTCGCGATAGTTTTCATTGAATAAATTGTCAATGGTTAGGCTGGTTTCTAGGCTATGTCTCGATGCCATAGGGAACTTAAAACTTAGTGCAGAATGAAACAAAAGGTAACTTTGAGGCGGTGCTATGAAATCAAAGATACTTTGATCATTTAGAAAAAAATCATCTGAATTACCAGCTATAAGCTGTTCTATGGTGACGATGCGAGGTGCATTTCTTTGTTCGTCCACCCATTTCCCTCCTAAGGTAAAAGAGAATTGATTGGAATTGGCCCAATCATGTTTGTAAGTTAATTCTGATGCGAATTGATTTGCCGGAATATTAATCAAAGGACTGTCATTGTCTTTGTCTTTTGCATGAATTAAGGAGAGGGTACTTTTACTCGACCATTGGTCAGTTACACGCCAAACAAAATCTGCATCAACTCCCATAAAGCGTGCATCGGTTTGTCGGTATCGAAAAACAGGAAAAGCACCGCGTATTGTCAAGGTCACATCTTCAGGGCGTAAGAAAATGTAATTGTTGATGAGATTGTAATACCCTGAAACTGAAAAACTATAAGTAGAAGTGGCTTTTTCTAAACTTGTCATCCATTTTATGGCCTGCTCACTTTGCAGGTCTGATGTGCCTTCCTCAATGGCAGCAGCACCATGATGAAGGCCTTCGCTGAAGAGTTCGTTGACATGTGGAGCCCTCCAGGCTGTCCCTAAATTCAAGCGTAATTCGTAATTATTATCCATCCTAAACAAGGCTCCCGCAGAACCAGTAAAGTTGCTAAAATTGAACTCCGGTTTCAAAAGATTATTCTGTCGATCAAAGCGCTTGATCAGGTAATGCTTATAGTCATAACGCCCTCCAAATTCTAATTCATAATTCGGTTGTATGTATCGACCTATCAGGTGAACCCCTGCAACGATGTTTTCAAAGTCAGGTATGAGGGGGCGAATCCCCGTTTCCGGGTCGTTTCTATTATTTTGATACATCATGGTAATTCCTGTGTCCCACTCCCAATCGGAACTCCCTTCTGTTTTCAAATCAATGTCTAAGGTTTGCGTGGTTAAATCGAGAGATAATGCTGGAATGTCCGATCTTCCGGCCCTGCGAATATCAAACTCTTCTCTACCATTGAATTGTAGGCCATACTGAACTGTTAACTGCCCTACATTAGGAAAATATTTATGGATGTTAGCCTTGAGTAATTTATGCTTCACAGCTTGATATGGATTATTAATGTCGTAACTAAAATCTTCGATAAAAAGAGGTTTGTCACTGCCTATGGCATTTGCCAAATCCGTTAGGTTGCCAATATGTGCACTGCGTAAAATGCCAATCTCGGTATCGAAACTGCTGAAAAATAGCTCTGCACCAAAATCACTTTTATGATAACCCAGTCCCAAGGAGAAGTTTTGTTCTTTTAACCCCGTATTGGTCAATCGATAGTCTGGTGCATTGGCATCTCCTGCTCTTTTAAAAGTCCCTTGTATACGCCAGCCAAACCCTTTTAGTGAAGCTACTCCACCTTCGAGTAAAACCGAGCTTGCATACAAACCATTATTGGTGGCTCCTACGGCATTAATTTTACCACCTAATCCTGCTTTCCTGGGCAATTCGGATGGATTTACTAAGACCACACCGCCAATGGCATCAGAGCCATATTTTACGGCAGCAGCTCCCTTCACCAACTCTAAATTATCGGCCATGAATGGATCAATTTCTGGGGCGTGTTCTTGTCCCCATTGTTGGCCTTCTTGGCGAATACCATTGTTGAGAATGAGAATTCTGTTGCTATGCAGCCCATGAATGACAGGTTTGGCAATGGCTGGGCCGCTTTGTAACATAGTTACTCCCGAAATTTCATTGAGTGTTTGGCCCAGGGAGTTACCAGTAGTTCTATTCAAAGCCGCACGATCTAATCGTTCTAAATTTACTGTACTCAGTTCTTCTACCCTTTCTGCCTCAATCATTATCTCATCTAATTCATGAATATCGCTTTGTAAATAAATTTTAAAGCTATTTTTTCCAGGAGAAAGTTGAAGAGTGTCTTGATAAGGGATATACCCTACAAACCTTATACGCACTAATAAATTTGGCTCACATAAATTGTCAACAGAAAAATAGCCTCTGCTGTCTGTAACTAATGGTGGGGTCTCAGAATTTAAAAATTCAACAGTGGCACCTGGTATGGATTGTGAGCCCGAAGAAGCAAAAACAAGGGCTTCGACTTGGAAAGCGCATGTTTCTTGAGATTTTAAAAATCCATGAGGCCAAATCAACAGAACCAAAATGAGAAAAAGACCTTTAAATCGATGCATGCTGCAAAGATAAATTTTATATGCAACATTGTTGCGGTTTTGAGGAGGAATTATATGAGTGGAATCAAAGCTTAGTCACCAAAAACATCTACTTGTTTATACTTGTAGATGAGATAATAGAAAATATTGAAAGAGAGGTCTTTTTTATTGTCCTTCACTTTATTTTCTTCATTGAAATTGTCTTTGGTGTCCGCGTTAGGTGTGAGCTGATGGAATTTTTCTAGTCTTTTCCTCTGCGGCGTAGGTTTTTTTTTCTGTGTTATTGGCTGTGTTATTTCTGAATCAATAAAAGTATCTATACTTTCAATATGCTTATGGTTCAAAGAATCTCCAGCTTCAGTAGGGTATGCCATCTTAACATCTTGCATGCCGCCCTCTTGTGCTTGAGCAATAGAGGGCCATCCTATTATTGCGCTAACTGAAAAGAATATAAGTACAAATCTTATCATGGTTTTCCAAATGGAGGTTGAAGATACACAAATTTTATACACCACTAAACGTCAAGCACATAAATTTATTCTATAGGCCAATGTCTTCTCTGATTTATCCTTAGGCCTCGCCACACGATTCATAGTATCTTCGTGTAAAATAAAATGTAAGAAACAGATAGTTTGTTGATATTAGCAATCCAATGGAAGTGAACATCAAAGAGGGAATTGACGGCTCGCAAATATTCGAAATTGCGGCGCATAACCAGGAGGAAAATATAGAGCCTGCTCTTCATTTTATCATCCGTCAAAAACGTTTTGATCGAGTGTTGGCCATGGCACCGCCTGGTATAATGGATTCTTATTCCTCAATTTACCCTCAATTTAAATGGATAAATACTGCTTACTTAAGCGAATGGCATGAAGGGGATCTAAAGAGCAAGGACGCAAAACCAAGTTCTTATATATTCTTTTCAAACGATTTAGCAAAGGATAACTTAATGCGTATACTACCTCTTAAAACGCATGTCACCACACTTAACACTGATTTAGATGCCTTAACCCATAATCTTTCATTTTACAAATCTCAATTAAGACCTTCAACCGGTTTAATGGTAATGGTCAAGGCACTTGCATATGGGGCGGGTCTAGTGGAATTGACTCATTTCCTCACACAATTACCAGTGGATTATTTATGCGTTGCTTTTACAGACGAAGGTGTGAAATTACGTCAATCTGGCATCGAATTACCGATAATCGTCCTTAATACCACGGTGGTAGATATTCCAAATTTGGTTCGTTACCATCTTGATACTGAACTATACGATCTTCATCAAATCAAACAATTCATTGTCTATTGCGAAAAAAATAAATGTCAACTTACAGGGCATTTGATGATCAATACGGGTATGAATCGTTTAGGCATTGATTCTAATGATCAACAACAATTACAATCTCTTTTAGCTGGCCAAAAAGCTTTGGAAATCAAAGCTTGCATGACTCACTTGGCAGCCTCCAATGACCCGAAGGAGGAGGCCTTTACCCGCGCGCAATTTCAAATGTTTGAGCAAGTTGTCAAAAACTTGTTTCCGGATCCAGAGCATCAACCTTTCCAACATGTATTGAATACCGGGGGCATTCTGCGTTATCCTGACCAGCAAAAAGATATGGTTCGTTTAGGCATAGGTTTATATGGACTAGAGGTGAATGGGTGGTTACAAGAAAAATTAAAAGTGGTGAGTAGTTTCAAAACAAAAATTAGTCAATTACACGAAGTTCAAAAAGGCGGCACAGTGGGCTATGGACGAGCTGGTAAAATTACCAAACCATCTACCATTGCTGTTTTACCTGTTGGGTATGGCGACGGCTACTTGCGCGACTACGGAATGGGAAAGGCATATGTAGAAATTCAAGGCCAAAAGGCTGCAACCGTGGGCAACATTTGCATGGATATGTGCATGATTGACGTAACTGACATGAACTTGAAAGTGGGTGACGAGGTCACACTTTTCGGGGATAATCCTAGCATCTCCCAATTAGCGCATTGGTCAAAAAGCATAGCTTATGAAGTACTTACACAGGTCAGTGAAAGGGTACAGCGCGTTTTTACGAAGAGATTTTAACCGCCACAGCCCATGTTTTTGTTGAAGGCAATATCTTTAGGAATTCCACCAAAATTAAATGCATTTTGATCTTCAGAAGGAACATAACCAAACGATTTCTTTTTTTCCTTTTTGGCTTCTTTTACCTTTCTCTTCGCTGCTTTCTTCAATTTCATCGATCAAATATTAGTACCCTGGCGATAACCTGACAAGAACCAAGTTCGTTCCCCGAAAAAGGTTTTTGTAGACTTTTTTAAAATACCTTTAAAAAACCCGGCTTCCTTAACCAAAAATACCGTATTCATTTTGTTATGAAAGTCATGACCACTAAATTGCAATCTTTATAATTAATCTAAATAAGCATTGAAAAACATCACCCAACTTGCTCTTAATGAGAAAGGAATTATCAAAGGTTTTACCAACTCTGATTTGTCGGTAAAGCTCATGGAAATGGGTTGCTTACCGGGTGTTGAGGTTTCTTTGCAACTCATTGCTCCTTTTGGAGATCCACTTGCCATAGAGGTATGCGGCTATCAATTATCACTGCGAAAAGAGGAAGCTTCGAGTATCCTCATAGAGGAATAGGCAATGGCAAAAAATTTTGATTTAAAGATTGCTCTTGTAGGCAACCCAAACTCTGGAAAAACCACGCTTTTCAATCTTTTGACAGGTCTAAATCAAAGAACTGGAAATTTCCCTGGTGTAACGGTAGATAAGAAATCGGGTAAAATGAAGTTGCCCGATGGTCGTCTAGCTGAGTTAATTGACCTACCCGGTACTTACAGTATTTATCCGAAAACATTAGATGAACAAGTTGTGCAGGATGTTCTACTTAATCCAAAACATCCACAGCACCCTGATGCCGTTATCGTTGTTGCTGATGCTTCCAACCTGAAAAGAAACCTGTTGTTTTTCACCCAAATACGCGATTTGAATTTACCCTGTGTGTTGGCTTTGAACATGATTGATGTAGCAGACCGAAGAAAGCTTCAGATTAATTTAAGGTCACTTACCATCGATTTGGGGGTGAAAATTTTACCAACCAATTCTCGTTCAGGTGCAGGTATTGAGCTACTTAAACAAGCCTTGACAGAAGAGCTACCCCGGCCTAAAAAGGCCTTTTATCCGGTGCGCCCCCTTGCCGAACAAACCATTGATCATATCAAAGAAGGATTTGACCTGTCAGAAGATTATCGGGCGTACCAATATGCACAACAAAATAAAAGGCTTAGTTTTCTTAGCGACTTGGAAAAAGAGGAGATTGAGCAAATTAAAAAGAAGAATGGTTTCTATGATGTACCAACTCAGTCTCAAGAAACCATTGGTCGGTATGCCTTGATTTCCGATATCATTGATCGTAATATTAAAACAGCCATAGAAGGTTCGTCAAGTCTTTCGAAAAAAATTGATCAAATCACCACGCACAAGGTTTTTGGCTACCTCATTTTTGCCCTGATCCTATTGGTGATTTTTCAAGCCATTTTTGCCTGGGCAGAGTGGCCAATGAACCTTATCGAAAACACCATGGCCGAACTCACGGCAGTCACTAAGTCCCTATTACCACAAGGTGTATTCAATGATTTGATTACAGATGGTGTTCTGGCTGGTTTGGCAGGGGTAGTGGTATTCATTCCTCAAATTGCTCTGCTCTTTGGTTTCATTGCTTTACTAGAGGAGTCGGGGTATATGTCTCGAGCTGTGTTTTTAATGGATCGGGTTATGCGTTCATTTGGATTAAATGGAAAAAGTGTTGTACCCATGGTTTCAGGTATGGCTTGTGCTATTCCGGCCATCATGGCAACCAGAAATATTGAAAATTGGAAAGATCGATTGATTACAATTTTCGTCACGCCTTTTATGAGTTGCTCGGCACGTTTGCCTGTGTACACCCTATTGATTGCTTTGGTAGTACCCAAAGTTGATGTATTTGGATTCATCAACCTTCAAGGCCTCGTATTGGCTGCTCTTTATCTTTTGGGTATTTTAGCTGCCCTCGTTTCTGCTTGGGTACTAAAAATCATTTTAAAAACAGATTTAAAGGGCTACTTCATTATGGAGCTACCTTCCTATAAGGTGCCCAAGCTTAAAAATGTTGGTTTAACGATTTATGAAAAATCACTGACTTTTGTGGTGGAAGCGGGGAAAGTTATTATTGCGATTTCTATTTTATTATGGGTGCTAGCATCTTATGGTGCCGGCGAAGATTTTGAAAATGCCGAAGCAATAGTAACTCAAAAAATGGCTGATGGAAGCATGGGGGAGGACTATGAGGTAGCCTTAAGTGCTTACAAACTTGAACATTCATTTGCAGGGACATTTGGAAAATTTATTGAGCCAGCTATCCGTCCGCTAGGCTATGATTGGAAAATAGGTATTGCACTGATTACTTCTTTTGCAGCTAGGGAGGTTTTTGTGGGTACCATTTCTACCATTTACAGTATCGGTGCTTCTGAAGATGATGAACTGACCATTAAAGAAAGACTCAGTGAAGAGAAAAATCCTTGGACCGGTGGTAAAATGTATACCCCTGCTCTTGGCTATTCCCTGATGGTTTTTTACGCCTTTGCCATGCAATGTATGAGCACATTGGCGGTTGTTTACAGAGAAACGAAGGGGTGGAAGTGGCCGATCATTCAAACCATATACATGTCGGCTTTTGCGTATTTAGCTGCCTGGTTAACGTATACCTTATTTAGCTAGTGGAATATAATCTAAAGGAAGCATTTCAGAAAAGCCTTCCCAAACCCACCATCCGCCAAAGGAAACATCGCGTTGGTCTAGAAAAAAGCCAGGGTACCCCAGTTGCATTACCTTCTTTTCAAAAAATATAGTCGATTTTTGAAATAAATCTACCTCAGCTATATCAACACCATAAATCTGGTAACTCGTTAAACTTTCGTTGTCTGAAATGGCTATGGAGGAGCGTGCCTTTTTATCGGTATAATTGTAATTTCCTTTGCTCGATTTACTTCGGTATCGCTTTTTGTAATCCGAGCTTTCAAATTCGTTGATGTAGGTAACTTCTATATCTTCATCTACATCAAGTAGATATAAAAATTCATCATTTATCTGCTTCACCTGTAAAATTTCATCAGCAGGCTTGGGATTTAAAGGGGTTGAATACTCCGAAGTGACGGAATCATATCGTATGATATTGACTTTAAAACCTTCTTCTTTGAGTTCTTTTCTGATCAAAGCATTTAAAAAATGCTGTAACGACCCATAATATGCTTTATCTCTGGCTTCTTCCCATTTGCGGTTGAGTCTGCGTGATCCGGGCTCCATTTCACTGAATTGAGCTTTTCCAATTTTAGTTTTAAAGCCATTCTCCAACCTAAACTCTTCAAGTAAATACGCCACACGGTAACCCAAAGCATTGTTTTCTACAAACACAACATCGTTAGCAGTTACTTTGTAATTACCGAGAGAGTCTAGTACTTCAAACTCTAAAACATCTTTGTTGACAATACGACAATCTGAGGCATTGTCGGACCCCCCTAAGAAATCTGATTCAAAACGATTCATCAAATTTCGCTTGGCTCTTCGCTGCTCTCTGGTGGCCTTAGAAACTACATTGATGTTCTCCAACGCAACAGGGTCAATCTCCATCTCAATATCTATGGAGTCTTCTCCTAAATCATTTAGGTTTATGGGTAAGATTACCGTTTTGTAGCCTACATACGATACAACTAATTCAAAACCGATGTCAGGAATGTCTTGGATGAAAAAGCGTCCTTTTAGATCTGTTGGGGCACCCAAGGTACTCTGATCAATAAATACATTGGCAAATGGCAAAGGTTCTTTGGTTTGCTTATCTAAAATCGTGCCCTTAACCACTCCTTCATTGAATTTATTTTTAAGAATAACTATGATTCCTTTTACTTCGCGGTAGTAGAGGTTGGCAGGAGAGAGTAAATCATTGAGAATATTACGCAAGGAAGTATCCTCGTAATTTTTTGTTATTCGGCCTGTTCGTGGAATAATGCTGGAATTGTAAGAAAAATCTAGTTGCTCTGCTTTATTCAGCTGGCGTAAAGCGGATGGAAGTGTTAAGTTTTCAAAACCAATAGTTACCTCTTTGTCTAGAATGTAACCTTTACGCTCCTGTCCATAAGAAGAGAGACTAAACACGTATAAAAATAGAGCGAAGAAAGACGCACGCATGCACTAATTTAATCAGTACATGACTTTCCATCTAATTTAATTTGATTTTCTTTCGTTTGAACCACCTTTAGAGATGGGAAGTTGGCTTGAATAATGGTGAGAACATCAGCTAGTGGTTTGCTGGTAATCACGGCATCTAGTTTACAATTGGCTATTCCTTCAGCCACATCAATATTTACCCAATAGGCTTTTTCTAGATCTTTCGCCACATCTTTTAATGCGGAACTTTCAAATACCAATTGTTTGGACCACCAAGCCGTATAGTTTTTATTTTTTCTTTTTTCGCGGATCAAACGCTTCCCATCTTTAGATAATGCAGCTCTTTCTCCCGCTTTCACAACCTGTTTCGAAATTTTGGCAACAGTGGATTCAAAACTCACTGTACCTTCCGTAACATTTAATTCAACTTGTTCTTCAGGATAGGCACTTAAATCAAAGCTAGTTCCAAGTACACTGACCTTACTATTCGCCGTATGGATTTGAAAGGGTAAATCTTTATTCGACACCACATCGAAATTGGCAGCACCCAACAGCTGCACTTGGCGGTGTGTGTCTCCGAAACCATCTGCAAAAGTAATGGTAGATGCTCTATTCAACTTGGCTGCAGAACCATCGGGTAAGATAATTTCTTTGATTTCTTGTTGCGTTTGGTGGGATGCTTGTATTTCATTAAACTCCACATTGGTAAGCGTATTGAGGAGCACATATCCTAACGTGGCAAATAGTACAAATGATGCCGCAATTTTTAACGGATAATAACCCTTTCTGTTTGTCGCTGGATGTGTTTTTGACTTCACCTTCTGCCATGCAGAAACGGTGTCAAACGCATGAGCATTTGTTTGCAGGGGTTCAGATAAGAACATAGCCAACATGTGACTTTCCACCTGAGCAGTAAAAGCCTCATCCTGAATTAGCTTTTGTTCAAATTCAGTTCTCTCTTTTTCGTCTAATTCCCCAGCCAAATACTTGGCTATCAAGTCCTCCATTGTTTTTAATCAAACCCTTGTGTATGTAACAACTTTACCCATATTCACCCTTATGTAAAGGGAGTTAAAAATAAGAAAACCATTAAATAATCGCTCAAGTGTTCCCTGAGTATTTTTAGGGCTTTCCCCATATGCACTTCAACGGTCTTTTTTGAAATGCCCAATTGATCTGCAATTTCATGATATTTCAATCTTTCTTCCCGACTCATTTTAAATACGCGCTTACATTGTGGAGGAAGTTGCTCCATGGCTAGCTCTATTCTCTTTTGTATTTCAAAATCGGGCTGTAAGCTAATGGCCTCTCTTCTCAACTCTTCAATACGATTTTGCTTATAAGCCACGTGGCTCGCCACCACCTTTTTGTGCTTTAAAAAGTTGAGGGCAGTATTGTAAGCAGAGCGAAAAAGATAAGATTTGAATGTGATATCTGCCCGCATCATTTCACGCTTTTCCCAAAGGTTGACAAAGGTTGACTGAACAATCTCTTCGGAAGTATCTCGATCGCGAATCATTTTGAACACATACTTACAGGTTTGTTCGTAGTATGCTTCGAACAATTGTTCAAAAGCTTTTTCATCTCCTTTCGAAAATGCATTCAGCAATTGGCTGTCGTTAGGTGTCAAAATCTTTTTCTCTTTGGGTCGAATTTAGAAATATTTTATTTACCACCATGTCGTTCAGCCATCAAGAAGTATTTGACAAAGAATTTTTGAACCGGCTTTACCAAATCCTTCAGTCCTTTTAATACCTTTGAATTCGAATTTTTGTATAAAGATTCACAATTAAAGAAGTAGTCGAAAGACAGTCATCAAGTCCCCATTGAATTGAAAAATCACATAGCGGAAACCCTCACCAGCCGACAAAAAGCATTTCAACAGCAAGCTGGATTGTTAAAAAAACGGAAAGAGCGTGTGGCTTTGTCAAGGGTATTCATCTTTATTGTTGCCCTCGTAGGTATCGTTTATGCCGTCAATGCTGGTGAAGGAAAAATAGCTGGCTTAGGTTTAGTCATTTTCCTTTTTGTTTACCTCATTTTATTGAAATGGCACAACCAACTCAAAAGCCAATTTTCCTTGCAAGAAATGATGGCAACCATCAATGCCGAAGAATTAAAGCGTCTTTCATTGGAGCTTAAAAATTTCGATGATGGGCATGAGTTTTTTAATGCCCAACATCCCTACCACATTGATCTGGACATTTTTGGTAAACATTCCATTTTCCAACTTATGAACCGAACTTCTACGCATTATGGAAGGGTTTTATTGGCTAGGTGGCTTAGCACACACGCAAAAAAGGAAGAGATTAATCATAGGCAAGAAGCTGTTAAAGAACTTTCTGAAGCCATTGACTTTAGACAAAATTTTGAGGCCTTAGGGAGAAATCAAGGTAAGCAAGAACCAAAAGCCATTGAAGATTTGATGGCGTGGGCAAAAAGTGAAAAGCAATTCAAGAGTCTTTTAGTTTATAAAGTGTTGTTGTTGGTTATGCCAATGGGCATGCTGACTGCAGTGGTTCTGAGCTATTGGGAGATCATTCAAGTAGGCGTGCCTATTCTTTTGGGCTTCCTTCATTTTGCTCTTTTGGCAACGGTTTTTCAGCCAATTACGGCAGCACAAAAAGCTACCGAAAAGGGGCTTAAGTCGCTAAGCGCCTTGAAATGGCAAATGCAAAAAGTTGAAAAACAAACTTTTAAAAGTGCGCTTTTGAATGGCCTGCAAATGGATCTGAAACATGACACAGAAAGTGCCACGGAAGCCATTCGCAAGCTTGAAAGTATCTTGCTCAATCTGCAGAACAGGAAGAATATGCTTTATATTATCTTCAATCTGCTACTTCTTACAGATTTCTATTGGTACTTGAAACTCGCCAAATGGCAAAGTCAGAATAGATTGACTTTGAAAAAATGGTTTGATATTATGGGCACTTTTGATGCTTTATGTAGTGTGGCCGGCTTTTCCTACCTCAACCCCGAATACGCATACCCCAAAATCACATCCAAACCATATGTGTTAGATGCTGACCATTTGGGTCACCCGCTGATTGCTGAACATGAGCGAGTTACGAATGCATTTGATTTTTCCGGTAAGGGAGCCATTTGTTTGATTACCGGATCAAATATGAGCGGGAAAAGTACATTTCTAAGAACGGTAGGGCTTAATGCGGTATTGGCTCTAATGGGCGCACCCGTTTGTGCCAAATCATTAAAAATTAGCCCGCTAAAAGTCTTTACCAGCATGCGATCACAAGACGATTTAGAAGAAAGTGTTTCGTCTTTTTACGCTGAATTGAAACGACTGAAAAGCCTTATTCAACAAATGGATGATGAAATTCCTACTTTATTTATGATAGACGAGGTTTTAAAAGGTACCAATTCTGAGGATCGGCACAAAGGAGCGAAGGCATTGATGAAGCAGCTCCATCGAGCTCCATCTTTTGGTCTTTTGTCAACCCATGACATAGTGTTGAGCAAGATGACCATTGAACTACCAAGCGTAAAAAATTTTAGCTTTAACAGCACCGTTACAGGTGATGAAATTGAATTTGATTACCGGCTGACTTCCGGTATCTGCAAGGGGTTCAACGCTTCTAAACTGATGCAGCTTATGGGGATTGAAATTACTGAGGATGAAGTTTGAGGAACACTTTCACCACCATAATTCAGCCAAAGGCTGATGATAATGAAAGATCTTATTATTTTTATATCTTAAAGAAAAGCTATGGCGTTTGATGCGGACATTCAAATTGGAGTTCTAGGAGGTGGTCAATTGGGCAGAATGATGATCCAGTCTGCATTGGATTTTAATGTGGATGTTCATGTGTTAGATCCTGATGCCTCAGCCCCTTGTCTTTCGGTAGCCAAGACTTTTACGCAAGGAAGCCTAACCGATTACGAAACGGTGATGCAATTTGGTGAAGACAAAGACCTTATTACCATTGAAATTGAAAATGTAAATACAGCAGCTCTGAAAGCTTTACAGGCAGCTGGTAAGAAAGTTTTTCCTCAGCCTGAAATCATTGAATTGATTCAGAATAAGTACAAGCAAAAGTTGTTTTATCAGGCCCATAATATCCCTTCGGCGACCTTTTTTGAAATAAAAAATCTACACGATTTAAAGGCACATGAACATCGTTTGCCTTTTGTTCAAAAATTGGCTGAGGGAGGTTATGATGGCCGAGGTGTGCAAAGCATGAAAACTGCAGAAGATTTTAGCAAGGGTTTCGACGCTCCCTCTTTCATTGAATCTTTTGTGCCATTTGAAAAAGAATTGGCTGTGATTGTAGCGCGCAATACTAACGGCGAAGTGCGTACTTTTCCGGTGGTAGAAATGGCTTTTCATCCAGAAAAAAATCTGGTTGAATATTTATTTTCCCCGGCTCAGGTGGATGAAATAACCGAGAGCAAAGCGCAAGAATTAGCAAAAAAAGTTATTAATTCATTAGATATGGTGGGCTTATTGGCTGTGGAAATGTTCTTAACCTCAGCTGGAGAAATTTTGGTGAATGAAGTAGCACCCCGGACGCACAACAGCGGACATCAAACCATCGAAGGAAACATCACTTCCCAGTTTGAGCAGCATTTACGTGCCATTTTGAATTGGCCATTGGGCAGTACAGATACACTGGTTCCTGCAGCTATGGTGAATGTGTTGGGAGAAGATGATTTTACAGGTCTTGCACGATATGAAGGAATGGATAAGGTTTTGAGTTTACCTGGCGTACACCCCCACTTGTATGGCAAAAAGATGACCAAGCCTTTTCGTAAAATGGGACATGTTACCATTACCGCGCATGATTTAGTAGAATTAAAAGAAAAGGTTAACTTCGTTCAAAAGCACTTAAAAGTAAAAGCATGAGCAACGCTCCACAAATAGGAATCATTATGGGCAGTCAATCGGATCTGCGTGTGATGAAAGAGGCTGCTGAAGTCTTAGAAAGTTTAAATGTATCTTTTGATTTGACAGTGGTTTCCGCACACAGAACACCGGAGCGGCTTTTTGATTATGCCCATAATGCCCGAGTGAAAGGGTTGAAGGTAATTATTGCAGGAGCTGGAGGTGCCGCTCACCTGCCAGGAATGGTGGCTTCGTTGACTACATTGCCTGTGATAGGTGTACCCATTAAGTCTAGTAATTCTATTGATGGATGGGACTCTGTCTTATCAATTTTACAAATGCCAGGGGGGGTTCCAGTGGCAACAGTGGCTTTGGATGGTGCTAAAAATGCAGGCATTTTAGCCGCCCAAATTATAGGAATTTCAGATAATCAGTTGGCTGAAAAGCTGCAAGTTTATAAAGAAAATCTCAAAGAAAAGGTGATACAAAGCGTAAAAGACTTAGCAAAAAATGGCTGGAAATAAAGCCTAAAACTCCAAATCTCTCTCTAAAGATTTGTACTGAAAGTCAAACCAATATTCATACTGACTGTACTCCAAAACCTCCTTTATGAAACCATCTTGGGTCTGAATATTTTGAAAGCTTGAACTGGCAAAGTTAGCTCTAATCTCTAAAGCTTGATCAAAGGGCAGCTGTGCAATTTCTACGTAGCCAACGCCCAAGTTGATATGTGGATGTACTTTTCCCATTTGCTCTACAAGTTTAACATTTTTGAACCGCAAAACCCCTAGTAATCACTTTATGTTTTTATTAAGAAATCTTTTCACTTAGAAAAAGCTTGAGATATAAGGGCGCTGAAAAATTCTTTTTGCATAAAATATTATCTTGCCCATCAAACATACAGTTATGTCAGAAAAACTTTGGGGCATTGATCTAGGAGGTACAAAAATTGAAGGTATTGTTTTAGCTTCAAAGCATAAGACGGAAGTACTTGCTAGAAAGCGTATTGCCACAGAAGCTGAAAAAGGCTATGAACATGTATTACATCGCATACAATCATTGATAGATTCATTGGCACAAGGGGTGGGCGAAAGGCCAAAGGTCATAGGCATAGGAACGCCTGGAGCGATTGATCCCTCCACTGGGCTTTTAAAAAATAGCAATTCACAGTCCATCAATAAAAAACCCTTCAAAAAAGACTTAGAAGCTTTATTGGGTATTCCTATACTGATGGCAAATGACGCCAATTGTTTTGCATTGGCTGAAACTAAAATGGGTATTGTTCCTGAAATTAACCCAGATGCTCAAGTGGTTTTTGGAGTGATTATGGGTACCGGATGTGGTGGAGGTATCGTCGTCAATGGGAAAGTGCTCAATGGAAAACATGGTATAGGTGGCGAATGGGGACATAATTTCTTAGATGCTTCAGGAGGCCCTTGCTATTGTGGAAAGTCGGGCTGTACGGAGAAAATTATATCGGGAACTGGTCTGGAAAATTATTATGAAGAAACTGCAGGCACACGCAAACGCTTGCAAGAAATTATTACTGCTGCCAGAGATCAAAGCGATCTGAATGCTGAGAAAACACTCGAGCGGTTGATCCATTTCTTTGGTTTAGGAATTTCAACCATCATTAATGTAGTTGATCCTGATGTAATTGTCTTGGGTGGAGGTGTAGGTAACATAGATGAGCTTTATACCTTAGGTGTAAAAGAAGCGGAAAAATACATTTTTAACCCCCGTTTAGAAACTCAGATTGTAAGACCCAAATTGGGAGATAGTGCTGGTGTTTTTGGCGCTGCATTTTTGGTGGCATAATTAAAAAAACCGGCTTCTGGTTTGAAGCCGGCCTTTCTTATCTGATTTTAAGTGTTCTTCGAAATCACTAATCTTTTTGACCATTTCCAAAAAGCTTCATGGTCTATGATTTCTAGAATACTTTCAGTTTCATTTTTTCCACGAACGATTTGATAAGAGTCGGTTGGATGCTTGGAAACTAATTCTAAGGCTTTAGCTTCGATGCGAAGTTTATGCATTTCCCTGCGATCTACTTCCATAAAGTGTTGTCCTGGAGTCTCGGCTGTTAGATTGAGCTTCTTCCTAAAAATTCCAAGAAAACCACCTTCTTTTTGAACCAAGCCCTTATCCTTCAATTCATGGTAAGTTCCAATGGCTAAATAACTTTTATACAGCTTTTTATTCTCTGCCTGAATGTTTTTAAGCTGCTCATGCTGTGACTTCATAAATACTTGTTGCGTATCTAACACCTGCTGTAAATCAGCTCTTTCAACTTGAATTTGCAGTAAGATGGCTTCTTTTTCTTCCAAAACTGTCTTCAGGCCATTGAGCGCTGTTTCTTTTGCTTTCAACTGGGTGTTCAAATGATCAATGCGTTTTTCAAACAAACCCAACTTCAGTTCCGATTGCCGCTCGCGTTTTTGAAGCTCAGCCAAATCTTCTTTCGTACGTATGACCAAAGCATCAATTTGTTTTAAATTTAACCTTAACTTTTCATCGCGCTTTGTTTCATTCGTTTCATGAATGGTGGTCATTAATTCTTCTCTCCGAACAATTTCATCCAGTTGACTTTCCACACTTTCAATCAATTGCAGCATATTATTCATGGCAATTTCTTTTTGAAAGACCATTTGCTCCTGTTTTGTCAAGCGTGCCTGTAAGTAATCTTTTTTTTTGTTGATCTGTGACATACTGATCCACATGCCCAAGGTGAGCGCTAACAATAGCACACCACCAATTTTTAATGTTTGTTTCATTGTTATTCTGTTTTAATGATGGAAAAATAATTGTTCACCTCCGATACTTCGGAAGGGTGATGCTACTGAAAGAATAGGTTTTTTGGTGGTTGTAAAGGCCTGGATTTTTGGCATTCATTTGTATAACGATGGGCTTAGTTATTATTGCTTAATATTTTTTAATTTTCTAAAAAATTGTTCCTTTAATTCCTTAGGAAGCTAAGGGAGGCTTTCAATTAATGCTTATTTTTGACTTCTTCGAAAACTTAAGTTATCATGGCCAAGCAGAAAACAGCCAAAGAAACCCCGCTCATGAAGCAATACAACGCCATTAAGGCGAGGCATCCGGGATGTTTGTTGCTTTTTCGTGTGGGGGATTTTTATGAGACTTTTGGTGAAGATGCCATCAAGGCCAGTAAGGTTTTGGATATTGTTCTAACCAAGCGCGCTAATGGTGCTGCCAGCCATATCGAGTTAGCTGGATTTCCACACCATTCTTTAGAGAGCTATCTCCCTAAACTCGTGCGTGCTGGTAATCGCGTAGCCATTTGCGACCAATTAGAAGATCCAAAGTCGGTGAAAGGCATCGTAAAACGTGGCGTGACAGAGTTGGTAACTCCTGGTTTAGCCTTCAACGATAATGTACTTGATCAAAAAAGTAATAATTATTTGTGTGCACTCTTTTTTGGTAAAGAACATGTTGGTGTATCTTTTCTAGATCTTTCCACCGGCGAGTTTCTGGTGGCTGAGGGCACACAGCATTATATAGACAAGTTGATTCAAGGGCTAAAGCCTTCTGAATTTGTTTTTTCAAAAACCCACCGCAAAGATTTTGAGGCGCATTTTACGGACGACTTTAATACTTACCACTTAGATGATTGGGTTTTTGCTCACGATTACGCCCATGAAAAGTTAACGGATCATTTTTCAACCCAAAACCTTAAAGGCTTTGGCGTAGATGCGATAGAATTGGGTGTCATAGCTGCGGGAGCCATTTTATATTACCTGGAAGAAACAGAACACAAAGACATCAACCACATTCAAAGCATTAGTCGGATTGAAGAAGATCAATACGTTTGGCTCGATAAATTCACCATCAAGAACCTAGAATTGGTTCAACCTCAACATGCAGGGGGTATCCCATTGATTGAAATTCTGGATCATACCCACACACCAATGGGTTCTCGCATGATGAAAAAGTGGTTGGTGCTGCCTTTGAAGGATAAAACACGTATCGAAAAGCGACTAAACCTGGTAGATGCTTTTTTTGCCTCTGACAACTTACAGGAAGAAATAACCAGCCACCTCAAGTACATCACCGACCTAGAACGTTTGATCTCCAAAGTAGCTGTTGGCCGGATTAATCCAAGAGAGTTGGTGCAGCTGCGCAAGTCCTTGGAACACCTTCTTCCCATTCGGCAAAAATTAATAGAAGCCCAGAACCCTGCAGTAAATGGGCTTGCTGAACAATTACTACCTTGTCAGCCGCTACTCGATCGCATTCAAAAAGAATTGGAAGATGATGCTCCGATGTTAGTGCATCAAGGAGGAATCATCAAAAAAGGCATCGACCAAGAGCTCGATGAACTCCGCGACATTGCCCTGGGCGGTAAAGATTATTTGGTGCAAATTCAGCAAAGAGAAATGAAAGCCACGGGAATTTCTTCACTCAAAGTGGCTTATAACAAGGTTTTTGGTTATTACCTAGAGGTGAGCAATACGCACAAAGACAAAGTACCACAGGAATGGATTCGTAAGCAGACCCTAGTGAATGCTGAACGCTACATTACAGAAGAGCTCAAGGTTTATGAAGAAAAAATCTTGGGTGCTGAAGACAAGTACAAAGTAATTGAGCAGCGTCTTTTTCACGAATTGGTCGTTTTTACGCATGAATTCATTGCACAAATCCAGCAAAATGCCAGAAGCATTGCCATGCTCGATTGCTTGATTTCTTTTGCAGTAGTGGCACATATCAACGATTATGTGCGTCCACAGCTCACGGAAAAAATGTCGATCGACATTCAGGAAGGCAGGCACCCGGTTATAGAAAAGCAGCTGGCTGTGGGAGAATCTTATGTGCCTAATGATGTCAATTTAGATGATCACAACCACCAGATTTTGATCATTACCGGGCCGAATATGGCAGGTAAGTCGGCTTTGTTAAGACAAACAGCATTGATTGTACTGATGGCGCAGATGGGGTGTTATGTTCCAGCTAAAAGTGCGATTTTAGGCATAACCGACAAAGTATTCACTCGTGTTGGGGCAAGCGATAATCTTTCAAAAGGGGAATCTACATTTATGGTAGAAATGACAGAAACCGCCAGTATACTCAATAACCTCAGCGAGCGCTCCTTGATTTTGATGGATGAGATTGGCCGGGGCACAAGCACCTATGACGGCATTTCTATTGCTTGGTCGATTGTGGAATACCTGCACAACCATCCACAATACAAGCCCAAAACCTTATTTGCCACCCATTACCACGAACTGAACCAATTGGAAGAAGATTTTCCTGCCATTAAAAACTATAATGTCAGTGTAAAGGAAGTAGGAGATAAAGTTATTTTCATGCGGAAACTCAAGCGAGGTGGAAGTGAGCACAGTTTTGGCATTCACGTGGCGCAGATGGCTGGTATGCCCAATGCAGTGGTGCTTCGTGCCGCTGAAATTATGCAGCATTTGGAAAAAGAAAAGATTGGAGATAAAACAGTAGATCAATTGAAACATTTACCAAAAAACAATTACCAGATGAGTCTTTTTGAAGCGGATCCAACTTTTATTGAAATCAAGGAGCTTCTGGAAAGCTTGGATATTAATTCCATCTCACCCGTCGAAGCTTTACTCAAGCTCAATGAGCTGAAAGGAAAACTGAAAGGGTAAAATTATTTCGATTGTGGTTGTTTATTTAAAGCCCTTCATTAAATTTGCACTCCATTTGCTAGAAGTGCAAGTGTAAACTTAATAATAAAGCGAGAGTAGCTCAGCTGGTAGAGCACGACCTTGCCAAGGTCGGGGTCGCGAGTTCGAATCTCGTCTCTCGCTCAAAAAGCTAAGAAAGCGTGTTTTTCACGCTTTTTTGGTTTTAGATTCTATCGAAATACTAGCTACGTGGTAGCTAATGCCGGAGTGGTGGAATTGGTAGACACGCAAGACTTAAAATCTTGTGACCTTCGGGTCGTGCGGGTTCAAGTCCCGCCTCTGGTACTTTAAAGGCTGTGAACTTCTGTTTGCAGCTTTTTTTGTTTTAGCTACTTAGGGTTAAAGCTTATTTCAAGCGACTTTATTTCAACACAATCGGTAGACACGTCCCGATTGAACATCGGGATGACCTTCGGGTCGTGCGGGTTCAAGTCCCGCCTCTGGTATTTTAGAATGCAGGGCTATTATTCAGGCAGTTGGAGTTTTAAATACACATCGTTATTACCAGACTCCATGTGAGCCGCACGAACAATTAAACCATCTTTCGATGGGAAGGTAAAATCTACATCGAACGATAGCTGATAAAACTTCTTCTGGTGTTGAGCATCTATTACTTACCTTCTTCTCATTTGGCTTTCATGTCTCTGGCATATTGAAATTTAACAGGCCCTTCCTGACTCATGGTAAAGAATGGAATGAAAGTTAATGCGGTAAATACAAAGGCTAAAACACTACTTAGAAATTTACTTTTTTAATTGCTTGCATAATAACTTCATTTAAATATTTAACATAAGTAAAACTCAAAGCGCTGGCTAACCTAGGATATTGCTTTTGCTGCTTGATAACAAATTTAAAGTCGCTCTGTGACATATAATGACACGGAGTAAATTATTTATGAAATTAAATGAGGAACTTATGGTTTTAATACTGTTCAATAAAACTACCATCATTTCAAGCTGATAGGCTCAAAATGGGTGGTCTGAAATATAAGGTTGAGTCTGCCTATATCAATACCGCGAATCTTCCAGATAGTTTGGAAAAATCTGGTAGTGACGCTTTTTGACCATTTGAATAAGCTTTGCACGAAACTCCTCCATGTTTTCTTTTTTGGTAGCCGAAATGAATACAGCAGGATGCTCTGATTGTGCCATGTACGTTTTTTTCAACATGTCCAGCGAAGGAGGTGGGTTTTCCATTTCTTCCCGCAAGTCATCGTCTATTGATTTGATCTGATCCATTTTATTGAATACCAACAGGGTTTGTCTTTCCGTAGCGCCAATGTCGTGCAGCGTTTGATTCACCGTATCCATTTGATCTTCAAACTGTGGATGAGAAACGTCTACTACATGTAATAAAATATCTGATTCCAGCACTTCAGCCAAAGTAGATTTGAAAGATTCAATCAAATGGGTAGGGAGTTTGCGGATAAAACCAACCGTATCGGAAAGCAAGAAGGGTATGCGGTCTAGTACAACTTTTCGGACAGTAGCATCAACCGTGGCAAATAGTTTATCTTCAGCCAATACATCTGCTTTTGTGAGCAAACGCATGAGCGTGGACTTCCCAACATTCGTATATCCCACCAAAGCCACGCGTACAACATTTTGACGCGATTTCCTTTGAACGGCATTCTGTTTTTCGATCTTTTCAAGTTTTTTCTTTAAAACAGCAATCTGATTGCGAATCATTCGCCTATCTGTTTCAATTTCTTTTTCACCCGCTCCACCACGTGTTCCAGTTCCACCTCGCTGCCGCTCCAAATGTGTCCACATGCGAGTTAGTCGAGGCAATAAGTAAGTAGAACGCGCCAACTCTACCTGCGTTTTGGCCTGTGCAGTTTGCGCCCGCTGTAAAAAAATGTCGAGGATCAATAAACTTCTATCATAGATTTTCACCTTCAATTCCTTTTCCAGGTTTCTGAGCTGTGATGGACTAAGGTCATCATCAAAAATCACCACCTTAATGTCCATTGCCTCCACATAAGTCTGAATTTCTTCCAACTTACCTTTTCCAACAAAAGAACGGGTATCTGGTTTTTCAAGCCTTTGCATAAACGACTTCTGCACTTCTAAGCCCATCGTCTGCGCTAAAAAGGATAGTTCGTCTAAATACTCAACTACCTTCTCTTCCGGTTGTTCTCTATTAACAAGGGCGACCAGTACTGCGGTGTCGGCCTCCTTTGGCATGGTATCTATTCCTCCCATATTTGAGTTGCAATTTACCATTTCTAAGCGCATTCCTAAAAATTAAATGCCATGAGCAAAGAATGGTAGGTTGAGGGTGACTTTTGCCTCCGCTTTTCGCATCTTTGCATATCGAAAAAAAATGCTGCTGATAACAATTTCGACACATGATTGAAATCATTGATACTCGTTTTGAGGGACTGTATGAGCTTCAGCCTAAAGTTTTTGGTGATCAAAGGGGGTATTTTCTAGAATCTTATCGTAAAAACGCGTTGAAAGAACTCGGGATTACCGAAGACTTTGTTCAGGACAATGAATCTTTTTCAGTGAAAGGCACCCTGCGTGGTTTGCATTACCAAAAAGAACCATTT
The DNA here is from genome assembly GCA_018402485.1 of Roseivirga sp. Taxonomy (GTDB): domain Bacteria; phylum Bacteroidota; class Bacteroidia; order Cytophagales; family Cyclobacteriaceae; genus Roseivirga. The sequence continues at coordinate 967,788 of JAGYIY010000001.1, forward strand.
GTTCAAGCCAAATTGGTAAGAGTGGTGATGGGAAAGGTATTGGACGTGGCACTCGATATTCGTCGAGACTCCCCAACCTATGGGCAACATCATACCGTAGTACTGACTGCAGAAAAACATAATATGTTTTTGGTTCCTGCTGGTTTTGCCCATGGTTTTATAGCTTTAGAAGATAGTGTGTTTTGCTACAAATGTTCAAATTATTACGACAAGCAGTCGGAGGGAGGTATACTTTGGAATGACCCTTCGTTAGGTATAGATTGGGGGTTGGAAGCACCTATTGTTTCTGAAAAGGACAAAGTTTTGCCCAACTTTAAGGCATACCAAAAAACACCTGTCTTTTGAATTGGCTCTCTTTTACCAGGTCATGCAGAAGTGCCTGATGGTTTTTGCACATCTTTATGGATACCTACATCTTTTGTCTAACTTTGAGTGGTAACAAAAGTTAATCACCGAAGATTTGTACTTTCAGATCAATGCCTTAATGTAGATGGCTTTTCATTCCAACTTATTTCAAGAAGTTGTATGGTTTGTGATTAAACGGGGTATTGAAAAATCTGTGGGGTTCGGTGGTTGTATTGCAAGACGTATAAAATAGATAAAACTGGATCCTTCAGACATGAGAAAAAAGGATAAAAATAGTACTAATTAGTAGCAACAAGGAAATGAAAGTTTTTATTACCGGAGCCACCGGATTGCTAGGTAGCTTTATTTGCAAGGAACTCATTAATAGAGGCCATACGGTTCGTGCTATGAAAAGAAGTTCAAGCCAAATGACATTATTAGGAGCCACTTCTGCAGAGATAGACTGGGTGGAAGGCGACATGAATGATTTGAGCTTATTAGAGGAGGCATTGGAAGGCATAGAAGCGGTTATACATGGGGCGGCCATTATTTCCTTTGATAAGCGATATGCTGAAAAAATGTATCAAACCAATGTTTTAGGAACCGCAGATTTAGTGAACGCATGTCTGAAAAAGGACTTGAAAAATTTTATACATATTAGCTCTGTTGCTGCCTTAGGTAGAAAAGAAGGGCAAAAATACATTGATGAGAATGATCGCTGGGAAGGTAATGCCTATGATTCTATTTATGCCCGTTCCAAACATCAGCAGGAGTTGGAAGTGTGGAGGGGAGCGCAAGAGGGGCTAGAGGTGAAAATCATTAACCCTTCCGTAGTTTTAGGTCCTGGCCTTTGGGGAAGTAGTGGTAGCACTTCTGTATTTCATTATGCACATAGCGAAAAGGCTTTTTATCCTGCTGGCAATATCAATGTGGTAGACGTAAGGGATGTGGCTGAAGTGGCTGTAAAGTTATTAACCAGCTCGGTGAAAAATGAAAGGTTTGTTTTGAGTGCTGATTCCATGCCTTTTGGGGAGTTTTTTGGAAAGATTGCGGAGGCTTTTGGGAAAAAGAAACCTCAAAAAGTAGTGAAACCCTGGATGCTGAAAGTGGTAGTTCCTTTGGAATTTATCAGATCGCGCATTACAGGAAGCGAAGCCATGGTGACCAAAGACACGGCCAAGCTTTCAAAAACCAAGTATCATTTTAAAAATGATAAAGTGAAAGAGGTGCTAAATTTTGAATTTAGAAAGGTAAATGAATCCATTAATTGGACTGTGAAGGAGCTACAAAATAGGCATGATATTTAATTGTTGTGCAACGCGGTGAAAAAAAATAGTTGCTATTATGGCATTAATAAAATGAAGTTCGTACTTTAATACAACTGAAAGGGTACATGCAAGAAGATTATCAAAGTAGAGAAGAAGAACAAAACCTCATCAAAAAGTTTGAAGAGCTGCTAAAGAATAAGCAGCATCATTTTTTTGATAGTTCGGATTTCGAAACCATCATTCAGCATTATTTTGAAAACATGCAAATAGGAAAGGCTCTTAAAGCCTGTCAAATGGCGCTAGGCCAGTTTCCTTTTAATTTGGAAATTAGTTTGCTCAAAGCTCAGTGTTTGGTCAGTAAGCAGCTCCATGATGAGGCTATCAAAGCCATAGAGGCTGCAGAGTATGTACATCCTAACGATATTGAATTGCTCACTTTTAAAGCACATATCTTATCTATGACAGAGCAATATGAAGAGGCGGTTGAAATTTTAAAAGGGACATTAGATGGGTCAGAAGATAAGGCAGAAGTCTTCTACAACATTGGCCTTACTTACCAAACCAATGGTGCTTTTAAAGATGCGATCGCTTACTACAAACAGGCCATTGAAACAGACTTAAATCACGAAAATGCTTTGTATGAATTGGCCTATTGTTTAGACATTACAGGTCAATTAGAAGATAGCATCGCTTATTATAATGCCTTCATCGATAAAGATCCTTACTCCGCTTATGCTTGGTACAATATGGGGATCGTCTTTAATAAGCTTGAGAGGTTCGATGAAGCTGTGCAAGCCTATGAATATGCTTTGGTGATTGACGAAACTTTTTCCTCCGCATGGTTCAATCTCGGGAATTCTTTCATGAATCTGGAAAAATATCAACAGGCCTTAGAAGCATATAAAAACACCTTAAGCAATGAAGGCCCTTCTTCTGAGGTTTTCTGCTTCATAGGCGCTGCTTATGAAAAAATGGAGCAGTACGATTATGGCATTAAATACTACCGGAAAGCTACAAAAATAGATCAGTATTACGAGGATGCTTGGTATGGCATCGGCTGTTGCCTTTCTGCACAAGAAAAGTACTACGAGGCCATTCACTTTTTGAATAAAGCCTTAAAGCTAGACCCCGAAAACCCTGGCTTTTGGATGTCTGTGGGCACAGCCGAATATCATATAGGGAATATTACTTCTGCCTTAGAAGCCTATCAGGAGGCCGCAATACTCGATCCGTTGAATCATGAAATATGGTTGGATTGGTCATATGTTTATTTTGAACAAAAAGAATTAAACGATGCCATTAGGCTCATCGAAAGAGGTTTAGAAGAGGTGCCCGATCATGCAGAAATGACCTATCGAATGGTCGTCTATCAAATTTCGGCAGGACATTACCGTGAAGCCTTTAATTATCTGGAAAATGCCTTAGTTTTGGACTTTGAAAAGCATGAGATACTTTTCGAGTTTTTCCCTAAGCTGGAAACACAAAAGGCACTTTTCAAAATTATCGATCAATATAGAAGCAAAAAGTAGATGCATTATTTTTTAACTGACGTACCTGAACGCACCCAAAAACCAAGAGAAAAAGGCTATACTATGGCCATGGATAAGGGGTTGAGCATAAGAGAAGTAGAAGACTTTTTAAGTGTAAGTGGAGACTATGTAGACATTGTGAAGCTAGGATGGGCAACATCTTATGTTACACCAAATTTGGAGCATAAGTTGAAAGTTTATCAAGAGGCAGGAATTCCGGTTTATTTTGGAGGAACGCTTTTTGAAGCTTTTATCGTACGGGATCAATTTGATGACTATCGCAAAGTACTTGACAAATACAATATGCCCTTTGCTGAGGTTTCAGATGGTTCTATTGAGCTCAATCATGATAAAAAATGCGAATACATCAGACAGCTCAAAGAACAGGTAACAGTTCTCTCTGAGGTAGGTTCTAAAGATGCAGAAAAAATTATTCCACCTTACCAATGGATTGACTTAATGCAAAAGGAATTAGATGCCGGTGCTTGGAAAGTAATTGGTGAAGCCAGAGAAAGCGGAAATGTTGGCCTTTTTCGATCTTCTGGCGAAGTACGTTCAGGCTTGGTACAAGAAATTCTTACGAAGATTCCTTCAGACAAAATAATTTGGGAAGCACCACAAAAGGCACAACAAGTTTATTTTATCAAACTTATAGGTACCAATGTGAACCTTGGAAACATTGCACCAAACGATGTGATACCTTTGGAAACAATTCGTTTGGGACTTAGAGGTGATACCTTCGATCATTTTTTAAAACAAGGTAAATAAGCCTTTCTCATGCAGAGATTCTTTCAATACCTTTTATTGTACTTCAAAGGTATGGCAATGGGGAGTGCTGACGTGGTCCCTGGGGTATCAGGGGGCACCATTGCCTTCATAACAGGTATTTATGAAACCTTGCTGAACACCCTTGGTAACATTAATCTTGAAGCTTTCAGCCTATTAAAATCAGGCCAATTCAAAGCCTTTTGGATGCATGTTAACGGGAGCTTTCTTTTGGTTTTATTGGCTGGTATTGCTACTAGCATTATTTCCTTTGCTAAAATCATTACAGATTTGTTGAGCGAATACCCCATTCAGGTGTGGTCCTTTTTCTTTGGGTTGATTGTTATCTCTGCCCTGATCATTTTGAGAGAAATAAAAAATTGGAATTTTGGAGTAATCATAGCCCTCTTTACTGGTGCTATTATGGCCTATTTTATCACCTCATCCACTCCAGCAGAAACCACCAGCGCTCCTTGGTTCATTTTTTTATCAGGTGCCGTAGCCATTTGTGCTATGATTTTACCCGGTATTTCAGGTGCTTTCATTCTTCTTCTTTTTGGGAAATATGAATACATATTGGGGGCTATCAAAAATTTTCAAATCCTAGACATACTTCTTTTTGGTCTTGGTTGTTTGGTAGGTATACTGACCTTTGCAAGGTTGGTGAGCTGGCTTTTTAAAAAATTCCATAACCTTACCATGGGTGTGCTTTCTGGTTTTATGTTGGGGTCGCTTTACAAAGTATGGCCCTGGAAGGAAACAACAGCAACTTATATCGACAGGAACAATGAAATCAATCCACTCATACAAGTAGCAGTATTGCCAAACGATTATATGGCTAAAACGGGTTCAGAGCCCTTTTTTCTAGAAGCATTGGCTTCTGCAGCTCTTGGGTTTCTACTTGTTTTAGGGATTGATAGGTTGGGAAGATTATTGAAGTAAAGAAAAAAAAATGAAAAACTTTGGGCTGATTGGCTACCCTTTGGGTCACTCTTTTTCCAAAAAATACTTTACGGAGAAATTTCAAAAAGAGGGACTTCATGACTGTACTTATCACCTTTTTCCGCTCCCCAATCTGAAGGATTTCCCAAGAAATTTGGCTTTTCAAGAAAGTTTGGTAGGACTCAATGTTACCATACCATATAAAACAGAGGTGCTTTCTTTGTTGGATGAGTTGACTCCACAAGCCCAACGCATAGGCGCGGTCAATACCATTCATTTTAAGGCAGGGAAAAGTATCGGTTACAATACCGATTATGTGGGATTTAAGAACTCATTGCTTGCCTTTTTTGGAGCAAAGGAAAGGCCCAAAGAAGCCTTGATTTTAGGAACAGGTGGCGCTTATAAAGCGGTGAAGGCAGTACTGGAAGATATAGCAGTGCCTTTTCAATCGGTTTCTAGTACTACCAAGGAAGGCGCATTAACTTATGACGATTTGGGAAAAGGAGAGTATCATTTAAAAAATTACCCACTCATCATCAACACTACCCCTTTGGGCATGACTCCCGATACCCATTCTTTGCCAAATATTCCCTATGAACAATTAACCACGGAACATATGTTATATGACTTGGTTTATAATCCTTTGCAAACAGCCTTCATGCAGAAGGGCATAGACGCCAAATGCTGGGTAAAGAATGGATTAGAAATGCTTTATGGCCAAGCGGAGGCTGCTTGGAATATTTGGCAAGGGAAATAAAAGAATGGCTGAGGGAAAGACCTTTGGTAAAGCTTTATTGTAACTACTGGTTCAACTAGATTTGATCAATGGATTTTAAAATAACTTCTACCTATCGACCTACGGGAGATCAGCCCAAAGCCATTGAGGCTTTGGTGAAAGGTGTGGAAGCCAATGAAGCAGCACAGGTTTTATTGGGTGCTACCGGTTCGGGAAAAACCTTTACAGTGGCCAATGTAATCCAGCAAACCCAACGCCCTACGCTTATTTTAAGCCATAACAAGACCTTGGCTGCTCAACTTTACGGAGAGTTCAAGCAGTTTTTCCCCGAAAATGCAGTAGAATATTTTATTTCTTATTACGATTATTATCAACCAGAGGCTTTTATTCCTGGCAGTAATCTTTACATAGAAAAAGACCTTTCCATTAACGAAGAGATTGAGAAACTTCGTTTGAGTGCCACTTCGGCCTTGTTAACAGGAAGGCGCGATGTGATTGTAGTAGCTTCTGTTTCCTGCATTTATGGAATCGGTAACCCGGATGAATTTGGTAAAAATGTGGTTCGTTTACAGATAGGCGACCTAGTGCCCCGAAACCAATTGCTCTTTGCTTTAGTGGACATTTTGTACAGCAGAACGGAAGCGGAATTCAAAAGAGGTACTTTCCGCGTCAAAGGAGATACAGTGGATATATTTATCGCTTATGGTGATTTTGCCTATCGCATCTTCTTCTGGGGCGATGAGATTGAAGCCATTCAGCGCATTGACCCTGATTCCGGTAAAAAAATCTCTGATGAAAAAATCATCAGTATTTTTCCTGCCAATTTATTTGTGACGGGAAAGGATGTTCTACAAACCGCAATTCGCGAAATCCAAGACGACTTAGTGGAACGATTGGAGCAATACGAACAAGAACGGAGGTTTTTAGAGGCCAAAAGACTCAAAGAACGAACAGAATTCGATTTGGAAATGATGCGTGAACTGGGTTATTGCTCAGGGGTAGAAAATTATTCTCGCTACTTCGACCGCAGGCAAAAAGGACAAAGGCCTTTCTGTTTGCTCGACTATTTTCCAGATGACTACCTGATGGTAATCGATGAAAGTCACGTGACCCTTCCTCAGGTGCGGGCTATGTGGGGAGGTGACCGCTCTCGGAAGGAAAATCTGGTTGAATATGGTTTTAGACTACCTTCTGCCTTGGACAATCGCCCCCTGAAATTTGATGAGTTTGAAAGCATGACCAAACAGGTGCTGTATGTTTCGGCAACACCGGGAGATTATGAGCTGAATCAAACGGAAGGAGAAATTGTGGAGCAAATCATTCGCCCTACTGGATTGCTCGACCCCATTATTGAAGTGAGACCGAGTGCTCATCAGATTGATGATTTGCTCGAAGAAATTGACGTTCGTGTTAAAAAGGAAGAGCGGATTTTGGTGACTACACTTACCAAACGCATGGCGGAGGAACTGACAAAGTATTTGGAAAGGGCAGGAGTAAAAGTGCGATATATCCACTCTGAGGTGAGCACATTAGATCGTGTGGAAATACTGCGAGATTTGCGATTGGGAATTTTTGATGTACTGGTTGGGGTGAATTTGCTGCGCGAAGGACTGGATTTGCCGGAGGTTTCTTTGGTGACCATATTAGATGCAGATAAGGAAGGCTTTTTAAGAAACCAAAGGTCATTGATTCAAACCATTGGGCGTGCGGCTAGAAATGTCAATGGCCGCGTAATTATGTATGCAGATAAGGTAACCCATTCCATGGAAGAGGCCATTGATGAAACCAACCGAAGAAGAAGCATCCAAATGGCTTATAATGAAAAGCATGGCATTACACCTACCACCATTATTCGCTCTAAGGAAAACATCATGAACCAAACCAGTGTGGCAGACGCTAAAAAGAGTAAGAAACCTTACTATGTAGAAAGTGAATACCAGTCTGTAGCAGCCGATCCTGTAGTGGCTTATATGGATAAAAAAGGGCTTGAAAAAATGATTCAGAAAAGCCAAAAGTCTATGGAAAAGGCCGCCAAAGAATTGGATTTTATGGAAGCCGCACGTTTACGCGACGAAATGATCGAGCTGAAAAAGCTTCTGGAGGAAAAATCTAAGTAAAGCATTGGCTACTCGATATGAAAGAAGGGTAGGGTTTAGAAGTTTATCTGTGGAGTTGTTGAGAGGTGCATTTTATGAATACCCCATTGTACCTCCTAAATTGTAATTGGTGATTAAAAAAATACTAGAGAACTAGTTTTTGCTAATCGATCATATTCCCGACCAAACTCAAAATAAAAACCGAACTTCAAGTCCTCATTTTCATGAACTACGCATTGATCCAATAGACCGCAATGCTTTCCAAGATCACAGAGTAATCTTTGCCGAAATGCATAAACCGTCAATCCTCAACCACAACGATGATTAATAACCTAATCGCATATGCGAATCACAAGGTTATTCATGAACCCTAATTTCAATCGATTCCACATAATTTACCGATAGTAAGGGTGTTTTAAGAACCTAATTTTTGTTCATTTACGTAATTAAATATTTTTAGGTGTTTGTAAATACCCATCGTTATGAAAAATAAATGGATTGCTGCTTTTGTGCTTTTGATTTTACTGGCTTTTGTGAGTCTTACCGATACAGGTTTTGCGGCAGAAAGCTTTTCAGACCCGAACATTAATGGAGCTGACACTGCATGGATGCTGGCAGCCACGGGTTTGGTTTTGCTAATGACTCCTGGCCTTTCTTTTTTTTATGGCGGTATGGTGAGCCGGAAAAATGTGATTTCCACTATGCTCCAAAGTTTCATTTGCATGGGGATTATCACCTTACTTTGGGTGGTTGTTGGTTTTAGTTTGGCCTTTGGCGATTCCATTGGAGGATTTGTTGGCGACCCTAGGACTTACGCCTTTTTCAAGGGTGTTGGAGGCGCCACCCAGGCGGATTTAGCACCTACCATTCCTTTTGTGCTCTTTGCCCTTTTTCAAATGAAATTTGCCATCATTACCCCGGCCTTGATCACAGGTAGCTTTGCAGAGCGCGTACGCTTTTCCAGTTTCATGCTTTTTATCATTCCTTTTAGCTTATTGGTATACAGCCCTTTGGCCCATATGACATGGCACCCGGAAGGATTTTTAAGACAATGGGGTGTGCTTGATTTTGCAGGTGGTACCGTTGTCCATATGTCAGCTGGTTTTGCGGCCATTTCTGCTGCCCTGTTGTTGGGGAGAAGAAAAAGCCATGGTCTAGCACACAAACCGTATAATGTACCCTTTGTGTTGTTGGGCACGGGTCTTCTCTGGTTTGGTTGGTTTGGTTTTAATGCAGGCTCTGCCTTAGGTGCCAACGCCGATGCCGCTTTGGCTTTTGCCACCACCACGATTGCTTCGGCCGCTGCTATGATGGCTTGGGTGTTGTATGATGCTGCCATGGGCAGAAAGGTATCCGGCCTGGGAGCTTCTATTGGGGCTGTAGTCGGACTGGTAGCCATTACCCCGGCTGCGGGTTTTGTAACGGTAGGCCAAAGTCTTTTTATTGGAGTAGCAGCCGCTATTGTTTCCAATATTGTGGTGTACTACAAAAACAAAACGGGCATAGACGACACACTCGATGTTTTTCCCTGCCATGGCGTGGGTGGCATTGTGGGCATGATTTTAACAGGTGTTTTCGCCCAGGATGTGGGCCTCATTTATGGAGAATGGGAAACCTTCTTAAAACATTTGGCAGCCGTCTTTTTGGTAGGCGGTTTTACCTTTGGCTTGTCTTACCTGCTTTTTAAAGTCTCTAATTTCTTTATACCCATGCGGGTAAAAGATGTGGCTGAAGATTATGGCCTAGACATTACCCAACATGGCGAAAGCTTATCGAAAAGCACTACACCCGAAAAAATTGCTGAAATGATCAAAGAAGCCGGTTAAAAGATAGGTACTGCAAGAGGTGCATTAACTTCTTGCAGCGCACTTACCTATCACTTTACCTTTAAGCTAAATCTCACCCATTTCGGATTTGCCTGTTGACTTGCAGGTGCCTGCCTTTTGTCTTGCCTTTTTAACTTTCGAACGAACTTTAACAGTTGTAGATTCTAGCTCCCTGAGGCAAAAGAAATACTAGTATGCTCTAACAGTAACTTTCAGTTATAAGTTAAACGGCCACTTTAACGGCTACAGTGTCAAATTTCACCATGAATCTGCCGTTGAGATAGTATTATGCTTTCTACAGGGTTTGGCTTGCAGGTTTTTTCACTTTCAGAACGTAGCGCCATCTACAAGCTTTGGAAGCATCGGCAGATTGCTTTTTGGCCTGATAGGTATCTTTCCCTAAATCAAGAAGTATGTATTTGGGGTATTGAGACATATTGTTCTTCCTATTGAACTAATAAACGGTGTAGTATGAAACCAAAAATCTTGATCCGCACATTTGTCATCAGCACTTAGGCAATTGGGCAATCCGTAAGGCTTGCCTAATACCGTTTTTGTTGAAGCCTTGGGCATGGGTTTCTTGGGGCCTATAAATTATGAATGCAGGTTAAGCAAACCCTATTTGGTGGCAAGGGTTGGCCTGCCCTTTTCCTTTCATTCATACCTACCGAACGATCCAAAACTTTTGTCGTTCTAGATTATTTTTAGTTTTCCATTCAAGGAGGTAAACGCCATTCGGCCAATGATTGACGGGGATTTGGATGCGATGCTCGGAGGTGGTGGTTTTGAAAATCGAATGACCATCCTGGTGATAGATTTGGATAATCGACTGTGGGCTTAATGAGGAAGGAAAGGTAATGGTAATATGGTTTTGGGCTGGGTTGGGAAAGAGGCGAAAGGTTTCGTGATGGGGTGATCCACTTGCAATGGAGGTAATGATAGCACTTTCTCCCCGCACAGTTTTACGAAAAAATTCATCATCATAGGCCAAGATGATGTTCCCTTGAATGGTATCTACTGATTCAGGTTCAAAAATGACTTGAACGGTAGTGGTATCACCTAGAGGTAAATGAAAGGTCTCAGGTTCAATTCGGAAGTACTCAGGCAGGGAAGCTGTGGTTAGTGCTAGCGATTTCTCACCTGTATTAATTACCTTCCACTCCTTTTCTTGCGAAAGGCCAATCGGTACTTTCTGAAAAAGGGAATCTCCAACTATGGCAACATTGGGTTCAATCACATTATTAACATCAATCCGAAACACTTTGGCAAGTACCCCACCATTTCCATCGTCTGTCGCTATGCGCACACTGAGTTGATGTTGTTCTTCATAATCAAAGGTGGTTTTGGCTTGAAGTTCATTACCTAAAATTTGGAATGAACCATTATCATTGCTGCCCATCCCTGATACCAGGTGATAAGTGTGTCGATCGGAAGCATCTTTATCTTCTGTGCTTAGATTTCCTATGATCTCACCTACACCGTTGTTTTCATCAATACTTGTCCTCGATAAGTTCAAATTTGTGGGGATCCAATTGATGGTATAAAAGTCATTTGGAAAGTCACTGGACTCCAAGTCTTGTCCTGCATCATCTTGAATTTTATGCTGCTCTTGCAGACGAATGCCCACAGTTCCCTGACCTGTAATCCCAATCAAACTGACTAACCAATCTACGCGATTACTGGTTGAAATAGCATTTACGATTCCTGTTGCTGAACCTGTTAGAATTGTTGTAAAAGAGGAAATTTGAAGCCCATTAACCTTTTTAGAAAAGGCTACTCGAAATGAAACTGTTCTTTTATCATTTTGAACCTGATCAGTCTCTGCTCTTGTGATGGATTCAATTTGGGGTGGAACGGGTGGGAGAATTGTCAATGTCCCGTTGATGCGTTCAAAGGTGTAGTTTTTTGCACTTCCCCCTAGTACTTCAATAGGATAGGTTCCGGGAGGATCCATTTTTTGAGCAGGAGAACTGGCCTTGGGTACAACTTCAAAAACGGCAGGACTTTCATCATTTTTAAATCCGCTAAACTGTATTTCAAAGACCGGATTATCTTCGCCAAAATTCCTGCTAGTATCTTTCGCTTGTGATATTAATTGGGTCTTGGTAATGCTGAGTGTTCCCTTGTTGAACACAAAGTTGTAATTGTTGTCATTTCCTCCAGCCAAGGTAATTGGAGCAGTACCGACTTCGGTCGTTTCAGTTGCCGTTGTGCTGATGGTAGGTTTTACATCCAATACGCTTTCCTCTTCCCCATTTTGGAATCCGGCATAGGTAAAGGTGAGCTCGGGGTTTTCTTCACCGTAGATTCTTGCCTTGTCTTCGGCGGTGATGGTGAGCGCAGCTTTCCCGATAGACAGTTCACCTTTATTTAGCACGAATTTGTAATTCTTGTCGCTTCCGTCGGAAAGGGTAATATCTGCAGTGCCTACATCGGTGGTTGTGGTGGCCGTTGTGCTGATGGTAGGTTTTACATCCAATACGCTTTCCTCTTCATCATTTTGGAATCCGGCATAGGTAAAGGTGAGCTCGGGGTTTTCTTCTCCATAGATTCTTGCCTTGTTTTCGGCGGTGATGGTGAGCGCAGCTTTCCCGATAGACAGTTCACCTTTATTTAGCACGAATTTGTAATTCTTGTCGCTTCCGTCGGAAAGGGTAATATCTGCAGTGCCTACATCGGTGGTTGTGGTGGCCGTTGTGCTGATGGTAGGTTTTACATCCAATACGCTTTCATCTTCCCCATTTTGGAATCCGGCATAGGTAAAGGTGAGCTCGGGGTTTTCTTCACCGTAGATTCTTGCCTTGTCTTCGGCGGTGATGGTGAGCGCAGCTTTCCCGATAGACAGTTCACCTTTATTTAGCACGAATTTGTAATTCTTGTCGCTTCCGTCGGAAAGGGTAATATCTGCAGTGCCTACATCGGTGGTTGTGGTGGCCGTTGTGCTGATGGTAGGTTTTACATCCAATACGCTTTCCTCTTCATCATTTTGGAATCCGGCATAGGTAAAGGTGAGCTCGGGGTTTTCTTCACCGTAGATTCTTGCCTTGTCTTCGGCGGTGATGGTGAGCGTAGCTTTCCCGATAGTCAGTTCACCTTTATTGAGCACGAATTTGTAATTCTTGTCGCTTCCGCCGGAAAGGGTAATATCTGCTGTGCCTACATTGGTGGTTGTGGTGGCCGTTGTGCTGATGGTAGGTTTTACATCCAATACGCTTTCCTCTTCATCATTTTGGAATCCGGCATAGGTAAAGGTGAGCTCGGGGTTTTCTTCTCCATAGATTCTTGCCTTGTCTTCAGCGGTGATGGTGAGCGCAGCTTTCCCGATAGTCAGTTCACCTTTATTGAGCACGAATTTGTAATTCTTGTCGCTTCCGTCGGAAAGGGTAATATCTGCAGTGCCTACATCGGTGGTTGTGGTGGCCGTTGTGCTGATGGTAGGTTTTACATCCAATACGCTTTCATCTTCCCCATTTTGGAATCCGGCATAGGTAAAGGTGAGCTCTGGGTTTTCTTCACCGTAGATTCTTGCCTTGTTTTCAGCGGTGATGGTGAGCGTAGCTTTCCCGATAGTCAGTTCACCTTTATTGAGCACGAATTTGTAATTCTTGTCGCTTCCGCCGGAAAGGGTAATATCTGCTGTGCCTACATTGGTGGTTGTGGTGGCCGTTGTGCTGATGGTAGGTTTTACATCCAATACGCTTTCCTCTTCATCATTTTGGAATCCGGCATAGGTAAAGGTGAGCTCTGGGTTTTCTTCACCGTAGATTCTTGCCTTGTTTTCAGCGGTGATGGTGAGCGTAGCTTTCCCGATAGTCAGTTCACCTTTATTGAGCACGAATTTGTAATTCTTGTCGCTTCCGCCGGAAAGGGTAATATCTGCTGTGCCTACATTGGTGGTTGTGGTGGCCGTTGTGCTGATGGTAGGTTTTACATCCAATACGCTTTCCTCTTCATCATTTTGGAATCCGGCATAGGTAAAGGTGAGCTCGGGGTTTTCTTCACCGTAGATTCTTGCCTTGTCTTCGGCGGTGATGGTGAGCGCAGCTTTCCCGATAGACAGTTCACCTTTATTTAGCACGAATTTGTAATTCTTGTCGCTTCCGTCGGAAAGGGTAATATCTGCAGTGCCTACATCGGTGGTTGTGGTGGCCGTTGTGCTGATGGTAGGTTTTACATCCAATACGCTTTCCTCTTCATCATTTTGGAATCCGGCATAGGTAAAGGTGAGCTCGGGGTTTTCTTCACCGTAGATTCTTGCCTTGTCTTCGGCGGTGATGGTGAGCGCAGCTTTCCCGATAGTCAGTTCACCTTTATTGAGCACGAATTTGTAATTCTTGTCGCTTCCGCCGGAAAGGGTAATATCTGCTGTGCCTACATTGGTGGTTGTGGTGGCCGTTGTGCTGATGGTAGGTTTTACATCCAATACGCTTTCATCTTCCCCATTTTGGAATCCGGCATAGGTAAAGGTGAGCTCGGGGTTTTCCTCTCCATACACTCTTGTTTTGTCCTCGGCAGTAACGGTGAGCAAAGCTTTGTCGATGGTCAGTGTACCTTTATTGAGCACCAAGTCGTAGTTTTTGTCATTTCCTCCAGCCAAGGTAATTGGAGCAGTGCCTACATCGGTGGTTGTGGTGGCCGTTGTGCTGATGGTAGGTTTTATATCCAAGACGCTTTCCTTTTCATCATTTTGGAATCCGGCATAGGTAAAGGTGAGCTCGGGGTTTTCTTCTCCATAGATTCTTGCCTTGTTTTCGGCGGTTACGGACAAGGAGGCTTTATGGATGGTAAGGGATTGCTGAACAGCTTCGGCCGCAATAAAATGGTTACTTCCAGCTTGGGTGGCAGTTATGATTGTATTGCCAGCGTTGATGATGCTTACTTTATTGTCATTGGCAATCATTGCCACTTCAGGATCGGAGCTCGTGTATTGAATGGGTAAACCCGCATCAGAACTGGCATTAAGACTAAATGAGTCCTCGCCATAGGTTTTATGGGGTAAGCTATTGAAAGTAATGGATTGCAACTGCTTGATAGGACCTAACCATTCGCTTGAAGCGGTTAGTCCGGCATTTGACCCGTCATTGGGGGTCACTTCAAAACGAATGAATTTTAATGCGTCTTCGGCTACAAGCGTATATGTATTTTGATTTGCGCCTGAAATAGCCATAAGTTTGGTGCCTGTCATATCTTCAGCACGATACCACTGAAAGGAGGAACCCCTTTCAGGATCACCATTGGCATCGGAAAAGCCGTAGATGCCTGTTAACTGTTCTCCAAGTACTAAATTCCCCGAAAAAGTTACATTACTTGCTTCCGGTGGCGCATTCAGGCTTATGGTTACACCTTCCGTGTCGGTAGCAAGGGCATTACCTCCAAAGTCGGTGATTTCATTGTGGTTATTGGTATAGGTAATGATTAATTGCAACTGTGCTGTGCTCAAATTTTCTACGGTCAGGACGATCTGATGATCTTGCGCAATATGGTCTTCTTGAGCGGTGACGTTAAAATTTTTATCATTCCCATCAACTACCTGAAAGTCGGAGGGGTTGGTGCCTTGGGTTTGGACCAACTCGTTAAAGGTGATTGTAATTTGCGTATCGCTATCTTTTGTGGCTCGCACCATTTGGGGTGCTTGGTCATCCCTATCGATCGATAGCCCTATTGCATCCGTAGCTAGGGCATTACAATTCAAGTCTGCTATTTCGTTGTTTTGATTGGTATAAGTGATGGTGATGTCACCCACTGCTTCACTAAAATCTGCTACCGTTAACGCAATTTGATCATCACCTAATGTACCATCTGTAATGGCATGGACGCGATAGGCACGACCCAGGCCATCGGTTACCTTAAAATCGTTTGGGTTGGCTTGAAAGGCAGTTACACTTTCACTAAAACTTAAGATAATTTCTGTATCACCATTGCTCACGGCCTGTTCTAATGTTGGCGGAGTGTGATCGGAAGACCCGGTAATCGTTACTCCAGTATCATCTGTTACTAAAGCATTGCCACCAAAATCGGTGATCTCATCGTTACGATTGGTGTAGGTAATGGTGAGTTCGCCTATGGAGTTTGCTAAACTTGTTAGCGTTAGTAAAAGCTGTTGGTCATTTCCCAGATCCAATTTTTGGTTCGTCACTTCGTATGAATTGCCGCGACAGTCGATAACGCTAAAATCTGTTGGATTTCCTTCTTCGCTTCGAATGGGCTCGTTGAATGTTAGGGTAATCTGCGTATCGTTATTTTTTGAGGCAGCGCTTAGGGTTGGAGGAATATCGTCCGTTGCTTTGCCCATCGTGGCAGCTACTTTTACAAAATCCATATCATCTTGATTGGTATCTGTACCATTGGGTTTTCTTTGAATAGCTTCATCAAAAATACCATCAGCTTGGCCATTGGGACCCTCACCTGTTCCTCCTCCCAATTTCACTCTGTCTACCATAGTACCTGAAGGATCTTTCAGTATAATCAACACATCGTTATTCATGGCACCAGAGCCATCTACATTACCCAATACTAAATAATCACCCGTGGCAGAAGATGTGAAACTGCCACCTTGCCCAGATAAGTAGTTAGATACTGCAAATGCCCCATTCGAAGTCAAATCGCCTATCACATCAGTTCCATCAATCAATTCGATTGTCCATCCAGTTAGGTCTACGCCTGAGGTTTTAATGAATAGCTCCACGTATTCGTCTGTACCTTGGCTAATAGCACCGCGTCCATCCACACCATTAAAGTCATTGGTACTCCAGTCTTGCTCAGGATCAGTCACAATTTCATTGACTACCACATTGGCTGTGGAAAAGTGAAGAGAGGTGGTATTGGTAATCCCTGTATAAGTATTTCCTAATGCGTCTTGAAAGGTGCCTGGATCGATGGTGACGTAGTAGGAATTGGCTTGTTCCAGTGCAATATGTCTCTGAATTGTTGCTGTATTCCCTTGGATGGAGACGGCTGCAGAAGAAACATCAATGGTTTCAATCAAAGTATGATCAATACTCTTCATAACTTTGATTTTTCCAGTTCCTTTCACCACCGTTTTGGAAAAGGTGAGCAGAATGGGAGTGCCTAGATTAAAACCTTGACGGTTAGTGGCGGGAGTACTTGCTATAAGCGTTGGCGGAGAGTTATCAATGCTAAAAGGAGTGATGTCAAAGGGCAAGTCAGGATCAATTCCATCATTGGATTGATCACCTGTTCCGTCTTGCGTGACCCAATGGCTCAAGTCCATGATGGAAGGGAGGTATCCATCAAAGTTTGTTTCTGTATTTCTGCCTCCAATGTAGGTAGCAATGTCAGCATCTCGGTCTTTATCTCCAATATCGAGGGCATTTAGGCCTTTTGTCAATCCTGTACCATTCAGTGTACCCCAACCGTCATCACCGTCATTAGAAAATGCTGCTAAAAAAGCCAGAGGTTGCTCGAGGGTACCTACAAAGGCAAATAGGTTTTCGTTGGAACCCGATAAGGAGACTGAACCACTGGTTTCAATGGTGCCATGTGAAGCCGTTTTGCTTCCTGTAATGTCATGAAAGGCTACTACAGTACCAGCAGACAAATCCGAAGTAACTGTCCATTGGATTGTCCCTTCGGAGGGGCTAAAAACGGACCCATTCCAGACCTTATCTGTGAACTCGATCGCGACAGGTTGTGTACTTCCATCAACCGCTTTCAGCAACACGAAAGCAAAACCGTCATCGCCATCTGCATTAAATCCTGTAAAAGCTAAATCTCCTGGAGAAAGGGAAATAACGGATTGAACGGTCAGCGATTTCACAGCTTGTCCACTGTGGCCATCATCAGTGGTAATGAGGATTTCAAAGCTTCCTCGGTTATTTTGTGGTTCATAGTACGCTCCTTCCAGTGCAGTATTAATGTCGGTGATGTTACCCTGAAAGTGAAGAGAAGAGGAAGCATTGGAGGTGCCATCTATAAAGGTTAAACCAGTGGTTTGAGATAAGGTAATTCTACCCAGGCTGACAGATAAATTTATCGTTTGATTGTCGTTATCATCATCGGTTAAAACAATTGAATTGTTGGAGGCAGCATTAAAAATGAGTGTCCCGTTTTCATAGACAACTTGTGGGTTGGGGATGGTAATTTCAGGAGCAGTGTTGAGGGGATGAAAGACCAGATCATTCGTTTCACTACCATAACCTGTATGAATACAGCTTATGTAGCAGATCAACGATATCGTACGAATACGATTGAATACATTACAATATTTAAAAATAAAGCGATACATACTCATTTAGGCTTATGCTTTAAGTCTAAGGTATGAGTGTAGCTAAATTTGTTGCGGTGTTTTTAGGTGTTAATTGCTAAAGTATAATGTTTTTCAGATAATACAAAAAATATAAGATTTAAAATAATTCTTATAGATTAGATTAACAGGTAATTTGAAGTTGACCTTTGCATTGAAAGCAACAACTAAAGGGCATAAATAACCTGCAAGGATGTTGACCCTGCAGGTTGGTATATGGTGGTGAGCGAAACTTAATCTCACCCTATTTTTTATTCCTCCTGCAAAATCATCAGCGGCATAGGAATATCGAGCATCATGCTCTTGGTGTGACTTTTACCAATGACCCGCTCAAAAAGATTATGATGCTTGGCAATCATGGCCAGCATCTCTAACTTTTTTTCTTCTTTAAAGGCTAAAAGTCCTTCTTCTATGTTGTCAAACTTGCGGAAGTGGAAAGTATGATTGGTATTTTTCAGGTACTTTTCCATGCGTCTGGCAATTTCAATCTGATCTTTTACGAGCACCTCCCCACTATCGATATGAATGACGTGGATTTGTGCATAAAAAGCGCGTGCAATATCGATCAAAGTTCGAATCAATTCTGGGTTGGGAACATTCAGATAGTCTCCGGCTAAACCAATTTGCGTCATCTTAGTGATGTCGGCTTCTTCTGGTAAAGCAATAACAGGACAGGCCACATTTTTCATAACATGATAAGCATTGCTTCCCACCAAGTTTCTGGCAAATCCACTGGCTCCATGGGTACCCATAACAACTAATTTTACATTTTCATTGGCTACCATTTCATTGATAGGCTCATATAATGAGCCATACTGAATAACTTCACTATGCTTTACTTTACTGAGCAGTGCAAAAGACTTGATCAATTCTGCCATATCGTGCCTGGCTTTTTTCTCCATCTCTTCCAAACCAAAATCGCCCCCACCTACAGGGGCACCTTCGGCAAAGCCAACAGGCACCACCAAGGAATGGTAAAGGATCAACTCCATCTGGGTTCTTTCAGCAATTCTAATGGCATTTTTCAGTGCATTCTTAGCACAATCTGAGAAATCTATTGGGACAAGTATCTTTTTCATAATTACCTCCTTTTTTTAATAGTATGAAGCTATTCACGTTTCATGTGAATTTAGCTGACAAAAGTCAGGTTTTTGAATGATTAATTCCTAAAGTGGCGCATTCCCCAAACACTTTGTGAGCTTTTCTCATTTTCCCCCTCAAATGCTTAAATTTGAATATGAGTATCACAGAATCACCGTCAAGGTATGATGACTTGGAGAAAATGCCGGTTGCTCAGCTGCTAGGGCATATTAACCAAGAAGACCAAGCCGTAGCTCAATCTGTTTCTAAGTGTCTGCCGCAGATTGAGGCATTGGTGACACAAATTGTAAGCAGAATGAAGACAGGAGGCAGGCTTTTTTATATTGGAGCGGGAACCAGTGGCCGATTGGGTATCCTCGATGCCTCTGAATGTCCACCTACTTTTGGGGTTCCCCATGGGCTGGTGGTAGGGCTTATTGCAGGTGGAGATGATGCCATTCGCAAGGCCGTAGAATACGCAGAAGACGACCCCGAAGCCGCTTGGATAGATTTACAAGCACATCAGATCAATGAGAAAGACGCAGTAGTGGGCATTGCCGCTTCTGGTAGCACACCCTACGTGGTAGGAGGAGTGACAAAAGCCAGAAGTCATGGATTATTAACGGGATGTATTACTTGTAATCCCGATTCAGTTCTGGCCGCGGAGGCGGAGTTTCCTATTGAGGTAATAGTTGGTCCGGAGTTTGTCACAGGTAGTACGCGCATGAAAGCTGGAACGGCTCAAAAAATGGTGCTGAATATGATTTCTACGGCTGTGATGATTCAACTCGGCCGCGTGCAAGGAAATAAAATGGTCGACATGCAACTCTCGAATGAAAAGCTTGTGGATAGAGGTACCAAGATGGTCATGGAGCTCCTTTCCATTAGCCACAATGAAGCTGCTCAACTGCTTCAAACACATGGTTCTGTTCGCGAGGTACTGGCGCACAAGCAAAGGGGAAAGAGTTAATGCACGAAATAGAGCCTTATTACAACTGGTTGAAGTACTACAATGTAGCGGAAGATGAGCGCTCTCCCTTTCACGGCAAAACCTATAATTTCGACCTATACTCGGAAACCATTTATGGTTATTACATCGATCCGCATTGGGATTTTATGGGGTCTGAAACCCTCTTTATCAAAATTCTTTATACCGATTATGAAGAAGGGTACATCATCATTGAATTGATTGGTGAATGGAACGATGCCATTCATAATGATATCATGCATTTCAAGCGCAATATTGTGGATCATTTCAACGATTTGGGTATCCATAAATACATCTTGATTGGCGAAAATATTCTCAATTTTCACGGTTCTGACGATAGTTATTACGAAGAATGGTTCGAAGACATGGAGGAGGGATGGATCGTAGGTATCAATTTCAGGGACTTTGTAGTAGCGGAAATGAGTCAGTATAATATTGATAGTTACCTCAATTTTGGTGGGGAACTGGATGCCGAAAATTGGCGAACCAAAACACCACGATATTTATACGAATACATCAACCGAATCATCTGCAGACGCATTGATTTGAATTAATTGGGTTCGGAAATGGCTTGTACTTCGGCCATCAACGAAATCAAGTATTTTCTACCTGTGCGGGTCTCGTGGCACAGGGCCCGTGTTCGCTTGGTTTCTATTTTCTCAAACACCCTGCTCTTTAAAGAAAAAGAGTTGCCATCTGCTATTTTGGCCAAGGTAAGTACTTCTTTTTGTTCTGCATTATAGCCCTGAAGCGCAGTAAATAACGCCAAGTCTCCGACAGCACTGGCTTTAGGGTTTTTCATATGCTTGGCCAAAGGGCGCAGTACATCATCGGGAAAAACTTGCGCATTCAATAGTGGCAGCATCAAACCTTTGAACATTTCTTTCCATGGCTTTCCGTGAGGCTTTTGGTCACCTTTACTCCTGTGCACTCTTCGGTGTGCCACTTCGTGCACATAGGTGACCAAAAACTGATAAGGGTTCAGGTTGCCATTTACCGTTACTTGATGTTTTTCTGTTTTGGGCCAATACCGATAGTCTCCGAGTTTACTGCTTCGGGCGCCTGTCACCTTAAAGCGAAACGGTGTTTCTTCCCAAAGTGCAACACAATAAGATACGGCCGTAGCGGGTACCTTTTGGGCTAACATCTGTTGTATGTTTTCTGACATTCAGAATTCGTCTTATTTTTTCCTGAAAATCAAACGAATGGGCACGCCTTCAAAGTCAAAATGTTCCCGCAACTTGTTCTCCAAAAACCTCTCATAAGGCGCCTTGATGTATTGGGGAAGGTTACAGAAAAAAGCAATGGTGGGCGTATGCGTAGGCAGTTGTGTCACGTATTTTATTTTGACATATTTTCCCTTCAACGCTGGTGGTGGAAAGCGATCAATCTCAGCCAGCATGGCATCGTTGAGTTGTGAGGTAGGTACTTTACGGATACGGTTTTCATATACCTTAACCGCCAGTTCAATGGCTTGAAATATCCTTTTCTTTTCTGTTACGGAAGTGAAAATCTTTGGTATCCAGCTCATTCCCCCTAATTTTTCATCCAGTTCGGTCTGATAGGCTTTCATGGTATGGGTATCTTTTTCAATCAAATCCCATTTGTTCACCATCAGCATAATCCCTTTTTTGTATTTCAAGGCCAGACTCAATAGGTTGACATCTTGAGATTCCATACCTCGCGTGGCATCTACCATAATGATACACACATCTGCATCTTGCAAAGCCTGTAGTGCGCGCATCACCGAATAAAATTCGATGTCTTCTTTTACACGCGATTTTTTACGGATGCCAGCCGTATCGGTCAATATAAAATCTTGATTAAACAGTTTGTAGCGTGTGTTAATAGAATCGCGAGTGGTGCCAGCCACATCGGTAACAATGGTGCGTTCCTTACCCAAAAGCGCATTCAGGAAAGACGATTTTCCAGCATTCGGTCTGCCTAAAATGGCAATACGCGGAATGCCACCATCTGGATCTTCTTTTCCTTCATCTGGGAAATGTTTGACCACCTCGTCTAGTAACTCTCCGGAACCCGATCCACTGGCAGAAGAGATGGGGAAGATATCTCCTAGCCCTAAAGCATAAAACTCATTGGCATTATAGCTGTATTCAGCGGTATCGGCTTTATTGGCCACAACCAAGACCGGTTTCTTTATGCCTCTTACAATACGGGCAAAATCCTCGTCTAGCGCTGTCATTCCGGTGTGGCAATCGACCATAAAAAGAATTACTGATGCTTCTTCCATGGCTTCTACGACCTGCTCACGAATGGCACCCTCAAAAACATCGGTAGAGCCCGTCACATAGCCTCCGGTATCGATAACGGTAAAATGTTTACCTACCCACTCGCCATAACCATAATGTCTGTCGCGCGTTACCCCACTTTCGTTGTCCATAATGGCCTGCCGCCTTTCTACCAGTCGGTTAAAAAAAGTGGATTTACCCACATTCGGACGCCCTACTATTGCTACTATATTTGCCATAAGTTAATTCAATTATTAATTATCAATTAGAAATTGAGAATTAGGAATTGTTTGCTTTCAGTGTTTTTAGGATTGACCCTAATATTTTTAGTAACTCTTCACAATCCATCAATAATTCTTTTGCATTCTTATCATCCAACATTTCAGTCTCTTCCATAAGTCGAAGCCAGTAATTGGTTTCACGAGCTTCTTTATAAGAGATTGAAAATTTATACTGAAAGTCATTAGGAGAGTATGCACCTATGGCTTCTTCAACATTTGCACCTATTGAAGTTGCACTTCGCAAAAGTTGTCCTGTTAATTCAAAATCTCTTTCTTGTTTTCTGATTCTTCGTACTGCCTGAACAACTTTCACAGCAAATGCAAAACTCTTTTCTTGAATTACATTTGTTTTTGTCATATCAAGTTTGGTTTTATTAATAATTCTGAAAGTACGATTTCATTTTTAAATTCTCAATTCTCAATTCTCAATTCTCAATTCTCAATTCCCAATTCCTAATTCCTAATTCCTCCGTCATTCACTATATCCAAACCGCTTGAGTTTGAGTTCATTTTTGCGCCAGTCTTGTTCTACTTTCACATAGGTTTCCAAGTGTACTTGCTTTCCAAAAAACTGTTCTAATTCTTGTCGGGCGGCAATGCCTACTTTTTTGAGTCCCTCGCCTTTGTGTCCGATGACAATGCCTTTTTGACTCTTTCTTTCCACATAAATATCGGCCCGAATGCGGATGATTTTTTCATCTTCTTTGAACTCCTGCGTTACCACTTGGCAGCTGTAGGGTACTTCTTTCTTGTAATTCATGAAGATTTTTTCACGGATGATTTCATCTACAAAGAAGCGTTCCGGTTTATCTGTCAATTGGTCTTTCGGAAAATAGGGTGGGTGTTCGGGGAGTTGCTGAACGATGGTATCGAAAAGTTCGGTAATGTTGGTTTCTTCCAGGGCGGAAACGCAAAGGGCGGCATCGAAATCGAAAAGCTCTTGCCAATAGGCCATTTTATCGGTGGCTTGTGAGCCTTTGGCCAGGTCCATTTTGTTCATCACCAGAATTTTCGGGACGTTCACGTCTTTCAAAAAATTGATTTGTTTTTCGTCCTCAAATTTTTCGTAGAGGTCGGTCACAAACAAGAGCACATCTGCATCTTCAAAAGAGCTATTGACAAAGCCCATCATAGATTCGTGCAGTTTGTATTCTGCCTTGAGGATACCGGGTGTATCGGAGTACACAATTTGAAAGTTTTCGCCACTTAAAATACCCATAATGCGGTGGCGGGTCGTTTGTGCTTTGGAGGTGATGATGGACAGTCTTTCACCCACTAGTGCATTCATCAAGGTCGATTTGCCAACATTTGGCTTTCCGATGATGCTTACATATCCGGCTTTGTGGGGTTGGTCAGACATTTCTTAAATTAAGTCACAAAGGTACTTGTTTAGAATGGATTTATCACCTACTTTTGTAGCCCATTCAGAAATGCTGGATGCGATATGGCGCGGGATGGAGCAGTTGGTAGCTCGTTGGGCTCATAACCCAAAGGTCGCAGGTTCGAGTCCTGCTCCCGCTACAAAGTTTTAGTTGGGCTCATATCCGTCGGTTGACGGACGCAGGTTCGAGTCCTGCTCCCGCTACAAGGTAAAAGCTAAGACATTATGTCTTGGCTTTTTTGTTTTATGGCATATACTGTTTAGGTTTTATACTCCTCAAAATTTGATAAGATTTATATCGGTTATACTAGCGATTTAGAGCAGAGACTATTATCACATAATCATCTAGCAACTAAGGGTTGGACGGTAAAATTTCGACCATGGGAAGTTGTTTACAGCGAGGTTCATGTTGAGAAGGTAAATGCAATGAAAAGAGAAAAAGAGCTGAAGTCTAGTCGGGGTCGTCAATTTATTTGGCATGAGATGATTAGGAGGAAGTAGTTGGGCTCATATCCGTCGGTTGACGGACGCAGGTTCGAGTCCTGCTCCCGCTACAAGGTAAGCCGAAACGATTTGTTTCCGCTTTTTTAATGCATTTTGGTTGAGTTTCAGGTGGTTTTTACTGATTTGTTTCATACAATGTTTCATACTTTGTTTTACAAAAAAGCCTCACAATTTAATGGGTTATGCCATTGAAGGAACAGAGGTAATACTTCCCTTTAGTGGTTACTTTCAGGAAAACTGAATATTCCGATTAACTCGCTACCCTCACTCGATTGTTCGGGATTTGTTCGTCCTTTGTTCGGGGTGTTGTTCACCTTAATTTCGTCTAATGTTCGGGCAGAATCATTCCCTTTTATGCGCTCTAAAATATGTTGGTTGTGCTTGTGGTTGTGCAGTATTAATTTAATGAACTTAGAGCGTTCACTAAACCCATCTTGAATAAATATATTTTTTCTATAAATTGAAAATAGAAAGGAAAAATGAGCAAATGCTTTCTAAATGAGGCCGATAAGATCAAACACTTTCTTTGCGTAAAAGCAAAGCAGTGATCCGGTGATAAAAGCTAATGACGCTATTCATCGTCAATGACTGATAAGGGATGTAGAGATAGGCTTATAGCTATAAGATTACCTTGATACATAAATTGGGCTTAATTTGAAAGAATCTACATGAATCTACCTGAGATAAAAAATAGCGAACTTATTGTATTTAAACCTAAGGGTGGTCAGACTGAATTTCAGGTAATACTTGATGGTGAGCATGATACAGTGTGGGCGACCGAACAACAAATAATGGAGTTGTTTGGTAAAGCCAGAAGAACAATCGAATATCACATAAAAAATATATACGAAGAAGGCGAGCTAGACAGAGCATCAACTTGGCGAGATTTTCGCCAAGTTCAAAAAGAAGGGAAACGGGAAGTTTCTAGAAAAATCTCTGTTTATAATTTAGATGTTGTTATTTCTGTCGGATATCGTGTTAAATCTCAAGTAGGGATAGAGTTCAGAAAATGGGCAACTCGAAGACTCAAAGAATATCTCTTGAAAGGGTATACAATCAATAAAGAGTTGCTAAAAAAAGAGCAAAATAGAGTGTCAGCTTTACATAAAGAGCTATCTGTTCTTAATGAAGAACTCTTTGAAACTCAAAAAGCACTTACTGACGGATTTTTGTCAATAATTTCACACTATTCAAAATCTTTTGAACTACTCGAAATACATAAAGTATCTCCAATCTGTCTGTTACTTAGCCCGTCTAGGTGTAACGAAATTATTTGTTTAATGTCCATGGGATCAAGGGTGTTGGCCATATCGTTTTTTATTTACGATATAGCAGGTTATACTTGATCTTTCACAGTGGCACAAATCAAACCGAAATCACTGGCACTATTTAACCGAAATGCGTGGCACAAATCGAACCGAATTAGCCAATTGATAGCTGTTCCACCATGAAGAGCAAAGCAGTCTTCTTTGGCTATTTCCGGCAGTACCTGAAGTAGAAGATTAACCTGTTTTCTATACTGATCTCTCGTTTTCTAAAGCTTCTGGGACAGTGATTTTATATTTTGGTATGTAAACCCCATTCTTTACAAGGCTCCTTTTGCCCTTTCCCATATCGATCTTTTCAGTTTGAAGGTGATTGAACCAACTATGCCCTGATTTTTCAGCCAAATAAAGGAACAATCGCTTGACCTTTACAGATGAACAATTTTCCAGCAGTTCCTGAACCTGTTTAGGTCTTAAATTATTCAATGACTCCATGAGTTGGTAACAATCTATTAGGTCTTGCTTTTCAGGACAAAGGTATAAGCATTCTAACATTGCCCGGGCTGGCCCCGATATTTTGATGGTAAACGCTTTGACCTGAAAATCTGTCAGCCCAAGCGTACTGTCCAAAAACTTGGTAGAAAAGTAATCTACTTTGGTGTTCCAGTCATGATTGAGGAACCAAGCAGGTATATTTTCCCCTTTGGCTCCGAATAGATAAACTTTTTGGCTGGAGAGTTCTAAATAATGAGCCTTGCCTTGCATGGCTAGAGCAGTTTGCCCTCCAAAATGCGTAGAAAGTCCCAGTTGAGTTTGAAGGGCATATAGCGCACCAGAGATATCTACATCATCCCCCGTGCGTACCATTGCACCTGATGCGATAGATGCTAACCATTGGCTTTCCCTGTACCTTCTTTGTAAGTCATAACTATAGCCGTTTTGTACCAACCATGAAGCAAGAAGCACAGTACCTCTTGGTTGTGTTTTTAGAAGTTGGTTTATTTTAGATGTGTTTCTAGTACTCACAGTACAAATATATAATTTATTCTAAACCCACAACAAAAGTAGGTTTAGAAATAGGTACATAACCGTACTGATAGTACAAGTATTTGTATCAAAACAAACTAACCTTTTTTATGGGTGCGATGATTTATGTAGTTTAATTGAACCATTGATTATGTGTTGCACAAGCTTATGGTAACTTCTTTTTGCGTATTCAATAAAACCTTTTTTAGTGAGATCAATATTTCCCTTCTATGGCTTAACTCATTTGTAACGGCAAGGCCGAAGTGTAGGCTTCCCCTTTTTAGTATGGATCTAAGTTATAAATTATTTTCATGTTTTATTTATATTAAAATTTCGGTTTAAATCGGATTAATGTTAATGCTTCATTGTTTCTTGAGTTGTCTAAAGTAAATGAGCCTTCACTAGACTGCATTATATTGGATCTGACTCTTGTTATGAAGTTGCCTTCATCATCCATACCAAGTATTAGAGGAAATTTATTATCTGCGACTAAGAGCATGTCATTATTCACGTCCTGTACTTCAAAGCTAATATATTCATTGGATGATAGATTTTTAACTACTATATTATACTTGCCATTTTATTGATAGACAAAAAGGCAATAGTCCTTAGATAGATAGAAATTTCTTCTCAGCAGGGCAATATTAGAGTATTTAGTTGCTATACTACTTGGTTGACTTATTAGTTTTTTTTCTTCCTCAGGAATAAGGCGATCTCCAAATTCTAGACGTATAATGGTATCAAGTTCATTCTCATCATTAATTTCATAGATTTTATTGTCAAAATTTCTAACGATTAAAGTTCTATTATCTTCAGTAAGCACTATAGGCTCCCATGCAAGCATATTATGCATACGTAACCTAGGTAAATGACTTCTTAAAGTGCGATATGAATCATCTGTGATTATTGTTTGATAGTCACTCCCTCGGCCTAATACAAACAGCCAATTTCCATTATTAAGTTTGGAAAATCTTACGGCTGGAAAATCGATTCGTATTTGATCAATGTATTGAGCGTTGTCTAATCTATAATTCAAAATCCTTCCCGTAGTCAGAACTCTTAATATTCTCGCCTCTTCATCTATATATAAATCATATGGATAAGTAAAACCTCCAGGGCCTTCTCCGATGTAACCTACATTATGTAGAAATTCTCCAGTGACATAATTATATACTGAAATCTTTTTGTCGGAGAATCTGTCTAAAAGGTAAACTTTAGAGTCAAAATACCTGACTTTGTAAATGTCGGTGATAAAATCAGTTCTTCCCTCATCTATCGCTTCTACACTTACAATTTCAAAGTACTCAGAAAGATTAATACGTTCTGATTTGTTGCTATCGATTTTGAAAACTTCAGAGGTTGAATTTTCTGATTGACATGAGACTGAAGTAAGTGTTACAGCTAGTAGATATAGATAATATGTTTTTCTAGTAGTTACCTTTGGCCATTTCATGTTTTTGTTTTAACGTAATGGTTTTATCTATAGTGTCAAAATATAAATGGATTAATTATGCTTTTGTTTTATTGATATGGACTCAATAGTCAATAATAGTTGGGGATGACTTTTAAGATTTCTCATTATGTTGGCTCGATAATCTTTCAATGCCTAACTGTTGTAGGCTCCTCATTTTTAGTACGGTTCTAAATTATAAAATATATTGATTGTTTAAAGCATCTTGGCCTATGTGGAGCGTAGCGGAGCGAAGGCCAAGAAGCTTTTCGTTTTTGTTCTTATACATTGCTGGACTTAAGCCTCCTAGGGTATCATGGGGTCGCTCTTGGTTATAATCTTTAATCCAATCATCAGTAATCATCCTTACTTCGTCCAGTGACTCAAACAGGTAACTGTCCAGCACACCAGACCTTCACCCGGCTTTATTGAAGAAGGATTCTATCAACTCATCTGTTAGAATCAAATCTACGGTTGGAAACACTTCTTTCAATACCCCATCTTGATAAATGCCATAGTAGCTTATTTCAGATTTTTCTAAAATTTTCAGCCCCTGATGAGTAATATTTACCAGTTCAACTCCTTCCAAATCGTACTGGCTCTCAAATAATTTAAACTCCCGATTATTTTTAGATACCAATAAAAAAACCTGCTTATCTGGATTAGTTCTCTTATACTTTTTAAGAATAGAAATACTGGTAACAACACATGATTCACATTCATTATTTGATAGCTTAAGAAAGTATATAGGGCTTTGAGTTGACGTTAGTCCACTTAAGTCAAGATCAGCCTCTTTGCTCTTTATCTCAAATCCCTTTTGAAACTGTTCTACGAGCACATCCTTGATTCCCTGAATTCGCTCCATTTCCATTTCAATTAACTTAGTTTCCAACTCCGTAAGCCTTTGATCCTCTACCTCTTTCGTTCCACATCCTACAATAAGACCTATGAGGAGAGTTATTCCAACTATCTTAATATACTTCATACAAATTAATTATACCTGCTTTTTCACCTAGATGCGAAAATAATCATACCTGAACTACCTTCGTCCGCCATGTTTAATTTCTCATTTAACAATTCACCAGAGTTATAGAAGACGAAACTATTTTCAAATGAGCCAACGGGATGTTCAATAACAAACTGATCTTCAGAGGACTGAAGGACATACCTAAAGGCTCTTGCCTCCTTTTCTAATCTATCGATTACAATATTTTTTAAATTCGGACCTGTAAGGTATTGTACCCATATGTAATCTGAATTGGCATATGTCTTTACAATACCCACACTTCTTTTTTGAGCTGTTAGTTTTTGCAAAAAATCAGATGAGTATTTCCTCCTCATACTTTCAAATTCCTCAATTGACAGCCTAACCTCATCAAGATTTAGCACATAAGGCACACGAATATCAAAACTCTCACCGTCCAACACATAAATTGAGTCATTGAGAAGTTGAGTAAAAATCACTTCATCCTCTGTTCTAAAAGATCCCTTCCCAAAGTCGATCATTAGCCTCGACAAAAATCCATTCTTTACATCTTTTTTAATAATTTCTTGCTCACCGTTTACAATGCTTATATTAAAATTAGTGTTTTTAGACCCACTGCCATATTGGGAATACAATACATAGTTGTCCTTAAAGTGATATAATGAATGTGGAATGACTCCAGTATCGCGTGAATCTGGTCCGTAACCCAAAAACTCTCCGTTTAGATCAAAACGGTTGATCTTTCCATTTCCAGAATCAATGAAATAAATAACATCTTCTTCTATATCAAAATCTCCCATCATAAGATATTCACCAGGGCCATTTCCCTTTTTTCCTATCTGCCTAATAAAGTCACCGTTAAAATCGAAAACGAATAGCCCCTTTGCCAAATGTCTATCGTGTAAAAAAATAAGACTATCATAGACTATCACTTTATCTGCTCTACCAATTACGCCCTTAGGCATGCTACCTAAAGTAATCACTTCAATTTTTTTAAAAAGACTATCCGCTAGAATATAATCCGCATCTACATCTATTTCAAGTTTTTTTTTCTCCCCAACCCGACTACTTGACGTATAGGCGTTTTCACTATTACAGGAGCATATCATAAAAAAAATCGAGCTCGATACTAATAGGATCAAGACTCGATTAATACTTAATACTATAATTTTCATTATAAAGTAATCTACTATTGTTGTGAGTTTTCTGGTATGTTAAAAACCGTACCATCTAGCATGGTTACATTTTGGCTATCAGAATTACAAGTATCCCACCAAGCAAATGTGCACTCGTTTTGAACACCAATAACAGTCGATCCGGTAAATGAGTAAGTATAAGTGACCCCGCTTTCAGTAACTGTAAAACTATTGGAACCACCGATTGAGTTATAAATTATCGTTTGTGTCATTTTGGCAAATATTCCAGCATTCAGATTGATGGAAGGAAGCATTGCAAAGCAGGCAAAAAACAAAAGAGTAAAAATCATTTTTTTCATAATTGTAAATTTTAATTTTAATACACAAAAGACTTTCTTCTGTGGGTTTGCCAATCAAAAGCGATAAAAAATAGTTGTGCACCACCGTATTTTACCATTCAGCTAGCCTATTCGAAAACATGTTTTTAGGCAATCCTATTTTTATTAACATGATAAAAGTAATAATGATAAATTATATATGCAACATATGTTGCGACACATAGTTTGTGTTTTATGAGTGATATCTTTGAAAATGCCAATATACTGTAAAAAATGGCGTATTTTCATTGAAAAAATATTTTCGCTTATTTTTAATTTCATATTTGATTTCTTACTTCTCACCAATATGTCTCTCTTATTGACAATTACTTTCTTTCCTTTAGCTCATATTAAAGTTATGGAAGTAATTGAAGAATACCCTGTCAGCCTGTCACCCATTTTCGCTGAGTATAAACCTCTCAGAGTGACAGTCTTAAAAGAGAATAAACTTAAGGTTATGAATATTTTTGGTTGTGGCACTTGAGACATGCTAAAGAGGATGTCCCAATTTCTTTTACAATGGAAGCAACTGGCATTTATCATGAGAAGCTTGCATAGTATAACACTCCCCTTCTTTTTCTTTCGCTTAACTCATTTGTAACGGCAAGGCCGAAGGCTATCAGTTTTAAGGTAGTTTAGCCAATGTTACTGTGAGAGGTTCAATTACATATTAATCAATAACCGCAGTTTAAAACAGATTTTGATAGCATGACTTTTGTTATGCCATTTGCTGCAACATCAGAACTTGTTTATACACTTATATAAATAGTGCAGATGTCCCAACTGATCATCAAGATGGTGTAATAGATGAAACGCTTACAGCAAGACAGAAGGAAGTATTAGACTTGATCAAAGAGAACCCTAAAATCTCATATAGGAATAGTAGCTGACCCACTCAACATTAACCCTTCAGCAGCTCAAGATCACATCGAGACGCTAGAAGGAAAAAGAGTTATTGAAAGAGCCGGAGGTAAAAGAGGATTTTGGAAGGTGCTAACGGAATGATAAACTGGCAGTATGTTTGAACACTAGTACTCAGTCTATTGAGAAAATTTATAAAACACCAATCCCTCATAAAAAAGGCATAGGTTCTACCACGCCTTTTTTGTTCAGCTAAATTTAATTATGAAAAAGAAGTTAAAGATAAGCAAAGGTCAAAAAATGGTCAATTATTATGAAGACAAATGATTCCTGGTTTGTTAGCAGAAGCGCATCAGGCAAAGAATAAATTGAATCCTTATGCGCTTTTTCCTACTTTATGTCTTGCGTTTTTAATGTGTTTAAAAAAAGAATTAACCATTTCTTTTTATCAGTAGCCGAGAGGATTCCGGCTGTAAAACCCTGCTCAATTACTCCTGCTTCTCAATCTTCATCAGATCAACTTCAAACTGTTGGGGGATGAGCACCAGGCCATATTTTGCTTTCAACTCCTCTTGAGCTTGCTCAAAATCGGAAAGCGTAAAGGTAAGGTTCATCAGCGGGTTGTAGTCCGTAGCATCTCGAATGATCATATCAAATTCATTTTCCAGCACTACAATCAAGTCCTTCATTTCCACACCTTCTCCTTCCCAATTGCCGTAACGTACCGCTTTTCCTTTCCCAACAACCAATAGACGCGATTGAACGGCATTGGCATTCAGCAGGCTGTCATTTTCAAGGCTTAAAGCAAAGCCATCGATGATCTCTCGTTTTATTTTTGCAGTATAGTCAAGTTCATGAAGTAAAGATTTGGCTATTTCCGCAGGAATCTGTTTCTTTTTCAGCTTTCGGGGGATCATAAAACGAATATCGTAACGCGTGGTATCACTACTAAGCACACGGCTTTCGCCTTGGTCTAAAAGTGTAGCCATCACTTCTTTTAAGGTGTAGTTGGTAACAGTCATCTCCTTTTTGGTTTGCTGATAACCTTTGGCTACCGGTCCCATGTAGCTGTTTTGGCTTACCTCAATGGGATAAATGGTTTCGTCCGTTACTTCTTTCTTCAATCCACTTGAAGAACTTAGGTTACCCACATTTTCCGGTAATTGTGTGCTACCCATAAGGTCTGCCAGAAGCGGGGCATTCAGGTCTAGCGGGTAGCCCTGCCAGCGCACTATGCCTTCCGGGTCAATCACAAAAGTTTCCGGGTAACCTTGAACACCAAATGCCTTGATGGTTTGATAGGCAGTATCCAGCCCGATGTGGGCTTCCATTTTTCGGGCTTTTAAAAATTTATTCACCTGTTTAGCCTGTTCAAAAGTAATGGCCAAAAAGGTAACATCTTGGCGTTTGAATGTTTTGGCCAAATCATTCAAATGGGGGAGCGTAAACACACAGGGGGCACAGGTGGTAAACCAAAAGTCTAGAACAATCCATTGTTCCGCTGTTTGGGGTGTCCGATCTTCCGGGTTCATCCACCGATCCACATGGATATCAGGTGCTTTTTGATTGACTAACTCTTGTGCTACAGCTTGGGAAACAACCAACAACAAGAAAAGGCTCACAAACCCTTTCATCACTCAATGTCTTTTATGATGATAATTAGACATAAATTTTCGTGGCTCCTTTTTTCTCAAATCTCTCTTCAAATGAAAATAGATCATAGGCCCCAAAATGGGAATCACAAAAATCAATACCAAAAATACAAGAGGTGTACCCGTCCTATAAAATCGGGTGCGTGTAATGTCAATGAAGGCCCAAATCCACAGGATACCTGCCAGTACGAGGAGTGTGATGGTATAATAGGAGTACAGCATCTTACTTAACGAGTTGTTTATAAATGTAATATTAAAAAGAAATGATAAAAAAAGAAAGTGATTTTATGAATATTGGCGTGTAGAAGTACTTGGTTTTATTGAGAGGTGTACAAAGGCTTGTTTATTTGTGTGAGAGATTCAATGTAATCTGGCACGGCTACTTTTTCTTATCTTTCATGCTTTATCAAAATAAATTCGGATGAAACATTTGAGCTCTTTACCCTTTTTTCTTTTCCTTTTAGCCCTTTCATGTACTTCGGAAGCACCGAAGCAAGTAGATCTGTTACTGCACAACGCTACGGTAGTAGACGTTGCCAAGAATACCACCATGACCCATCAATTCGTGGCCATCAGCGGTGAGCGCATTGTAGCTGTCAACGACATGCGTTATTCAAATGCCTTTCAAGCAGAAAAAGTAGTGGATGTGTCCGGACAGTATGTGATGCCCGGTTTGTGGGACAATCATGTGCATTTCCGTGGAGGAGAAGAGTTGATTGATGAAAATAAAGAGCTGCTGCCTTTATTTGTTCAGTTTGGTGTTACCACCGTGCGCGATGCAGGAGGAGATATGACACCCAGCGTTTTACAGTGGAAGAAAAAAATAGAATCGGGTGAGCTGGTAGGTCCCTATATATTCACCTCCGGCCCTAAGCTGGACGGCCCTCGACCCGCGTGGGCAGGTTCTATTAAAATTGAAAAAGAAGAAGACATTGCCTTGGCGCTGGACTCATTGGAAGCCATGGGAGCCGATTATGTAAAAATGTACGATGGCAGTCTGAGCGTGGAAAATTTCTATGCCATCATAGCGGCAGCA
Organism: Roseivirga sp.; assembly: GCA_018402485.1. GTDB lineage: Bacteria > Bacteroidota > Bacteroidia > Cytophagales > Cyclobacteriaceae > Roseivirga. The sequence continues at coordinate 1,001,829 of JAGYIY010000001.1, forward strand.
GAAGAGCGCGGAATGAAAACCACAGGGCATATGCCCATGTCAGGTGACTTAATAAAGGCACTTGCATTGGGTTTAGATGGTAGCGAACATATGTACTACATCATGAAGGCTTGCTCGCCCAAAGCCGACAGCCTCACAGATTTGAATTTAGGCTACGGAATGATGGAAACCCTAACGGAAACCTACGACCCACAAATGGCTGCTGATTTTTTTGCTGAATTGGCAGAAAAAGAAGTGTACATTACGCCTACCATGTACATACAGCAGGTTCTGGGGAATTTAACAGAGGTTTCCCATGCCGCAGACAGTTTGTTACCACGCATTGGGGAAGGCATTCAAAAAACCTATGAGGGTCGTGTGCGGTCAGCGCAAAGGGCGAAAGCCTCAGGCAGTCAAATGCGTGAAAAAGTGTCTGCACTGACAGCGCAAATGATTCCTGAAATGTTGGCTGCAGGAGTACCCATTTTGGCTGGCTCAGATGGTGGGCCTTCCAACTCTTTTGTGTACCCTGGAGAAGCCCTTTGGGGTGAATTGTTTAGTTTAAATGCCACGGGTCTCAGTCCGGCAGAGGTATTGCGAACCTCCTTGATCAATGGACCTGCCTTTTTTGGTAAGCAAGCGGATTATGGAAGTGTAGCCGAAGGGAAAATGGCCGATCTATTGATTTTAGAAAAGAATCCCTTGGATGATCTCCAGCACCTCAGAAGTTTAAAACAGGTATTGCTGAAAGGTAAAACACGATAATTCTACTTAAAATGGGTTACTCATACCGCCTCTATTCAAAATCCATTTAATCTATGCTCAACCCTAAAGAAGTAGCTTAAATAAGGGCTGTTTGTAGCATCAAACAGCCCTTCATATTATTCTATATTCATTTGATCGGGCGTAGCCAAATCATTGGCAATTAGCCACTTTTTGTTGGTTAATCTCCATTCCGTCATATAAGCACCGCTGACTTTTTGGCCATTGGGTAGTTCTATTAGCCAGGTACCTTTTTCAACTGCCACCTTTTTATCCACGGTAACATCGGTGGTTGTCAATTGGGTAAAGGCATAGGTGTCCATCATTTTAGTGTAGTATGACCTGATAATGGGTTCTCCGCAGCCAACCGTTAACAGGCAGGCATCTTTCGTGTACATTTGAAGCAAAGAATCAATCTCTCCGTTGTTGAACCAACGGACAAAATTTTGATTATGCGCTTCAATGGCTTTTCGCACCTTGGTGTCGGACTGCGCCTGACTTTCCAAATTCAAACTAGATAATGCAAATACCATTACTACGGTGAGTAAGGTTAATATGGTAATCTTTTTCATGGGTTCTGATTTTAAGTTAAAGAGTTCTAAAAAGAGTTTAAAGAAATGCTCGAGCTGAATTTGCCATTTCGGAGCTGCAGTCTCCAAAACGCTGGTGGAAAGGAATTCTTCAGCATCTAAACTTTTAAAAATCAATCTCAGGGTGAAGCTTCGCGGGGTCACTTCAGCGGTTTCTATTCGCTGAATCGTCCGTAGGCTTACCTGACACATGTCAGCCAACTCACTTTGCGTAAGTCCTTTGGCATGTCTCAATGCTGAAATCTTTTTCCCCAGTTCAGGCTGTTTCATCTTTCCTTCAAATTCGACTCAAGGTTATCCTTAACTTGAAAATCAATCAAATGAATGCTCGGTCTTTGATGCGACATTCATACGACACTTCGTGTAATTTATTGAAAATAAATGGTTTATGTAAATTAACTTTTTGGTTTGCTTTTATGTATTTCACGATTCATCAGTTTCACTTCAAAAAAAAGTGAAAGAACGATAGCGGTACAAAAGCCGTAGGTATCGTAAAGCGGGTGCTACTTTAGGCAATAAAGTTAGTCCACTTCTTCATAGTCAACATAATCGCCGCCCTTAAAGGTATCAGAGGATTTTTTCTTCGGCTTCTTGGGAGCATAATCAATATTGACATTTCCTTGTGTAGGTCGGCTCTGACGATTCTGTTGTCCTTGGAACTGATGCCTTTGCTGCGCTTGCTTCACAAAACGCGCTAAAAAGAATCTGGAGATTCCTCTCAAGGCCCAAAAGAACACAAGAATGAAAAGTACAATTTTTAATAAAACTCCCATTTACCTACTCAGGTATTGATTACGTCTGGCATAAATATCAAGGAAGTAATCGTCCATCAAATCGTCAATAAAATAGATGGCTTCCCCGGTGGACTTCATTTCAGGACCTAATTCTTTGTTGACATTAGGGAATTTGTGGAAAGAGAAGACCGGTTCTTTGATGGCATAGCCTTTTTTAACCGGCTTAAAATCAAAATCCTTCAGCTTCTTTTCTCCTAGCATCACCTTAGTCGCATAATTGACGTAAGGCTCCTGATAAGCTTTACCAATGAATGGAACGGTTCTAGAGGCCCTTGGGTTCGCTTCAATGATGTAAACTTTATCGTTCTTGATGGCAAACTGAATGTTGATTAAACCTACTGTTTCCAAGGCCAATGCAATTTTTCTTGTATGTGCCTCAATTTGTTGCATCACAAAATCACCCAAGCTGTAGGGAGGTAGCACCGCATACGAATCGCCTGAGTGTATACCTGCCGGTTCGATGTGCTCCATAATACCGATGATATAAACATCTTCACCATCGCAAATGGCATCGGCTTCAGCTTCGATAGCACCTTCAAGAAAGTGGTCGAGCAAAACCCGATTACCGGGAATGTCTCTCAAAATATTAACTACATGCTCTTCCAACTCTTGTTCGTTGATGACGATTTTCATGCTTTGGCCACCCAAAACGTAAGAAGGACGAACCAACAGAGGAAACCCTAATTTTTTTGATAGTTCTAAGGCTTCGTCAGCATCTTCAATCACACCAAATTTAGGGTAAGGAATATCATTTTCTGAAAGCAAATTCGAGAACATGCCACGGTCTTCTGCTAAGTCTAATGCTTTGTAACTCGTACCAATGATTTTGATACCGTAACGATCGAGCTTTTCGGCTAATTTTAAAGCGGTTTGTCCACCGAGCTGCACAATGACACCCTCTGGCTTTTCATGTAAAATAATGTCGTAAATATGCTCCCAAAAAACAGGCTCAAAATAGAGTTTGTCTGCTGTATCGAAGTCCGTGGAAACCGTTTCAGGATTGCAGTTGATCATTATGGTTTCGTAGCCGCACTCTTTGGCGGCATACAAACCATGCACACAACAATAATCAAACTCTATGCCCTGCCCAACCCGATTGGGGCCAGAGCCTAAGACAATAATTTTCTTTTTATCCGAAACGATAGATTCATTCTCGCTATCGAAAGTGGAATAGTAATAGGGTGTTTGTGCTTCGAATTCTGCCGCACAAGTGTCCACCATTTTATAAACCCGCTTAACGCCAAGGTCATGGCGCTTTTGGAAGACTTCACTTTCCAAACAATTAATTAAATGTGCAATTTGACGGTCGGCATATCCTTTTTCTTTGGCAGTTTGCAACAAAGCCTTGGGTAAAGTATCTAGGTTATGCTTTTCGATTTTATCCTCCAACTCAATCAAGTCTTCGATTTGCTGTAAAAACCATTTGTCAATTTTCGTTTTCTTTTGAATGGTTTTGAAAGGTATACCCAATTTAAAAGCATCATAAATATGAAAGAGTCTGTTCCAGCTAGGGTTTTCTAAGCTATAGAGTAATTGTGCTTGGTCGGTAACTTCTTTGCCATCGGCTCCTAATCCATTTCTTTTGATTTCTAAAGATTGACAGGCCTTTTGCAGGGCTTCTTGAAAGTTTCTTCCAATCCCCATGGCTTCACCAACCGATTTCATTTGGAGGCCTAGCTTGCGGTCAGACCCTTTAAACTTATCGAAATTCCAACGAGGAATTTTTACGATCACATAGTCCAAAGTAGGCTCAAAGAAAGCAGAGGTAGTACCAGTAATTTGGTTATTGAGCTCATCGAGGTTGTAACCAATGGCCATTTTGGCAGCTACCTTAGCAATGGGATACCCTGTGGCTTTGGAAGCCAAGGCAGAGGAACGTGAAACCCTTGGATTGATTTCAATGCCAATGATGTCATCTGTATCTGGGTTCACAGCAAATTGAACATTACAACCACCTGCAAACTGGCCGATGGCATTCATCATGGTAATGGCCATATCACGCATTTTCTGATAGACCGTATCTGGTAGGGTCATGGCTGGGGCAACGGTAATAGAATCGCCCGTATGCACACCCATGGGGTCAAAGTTTTCAATAGAACAAATGATGATCACATTGCCAATGTTATCGCGCAATAGTTCAAGCTCATACTCTTTCCAACCCAAAATACTCTGCTCTACCAATACCTCATGTATGGGTGAGGCTTCTAAACCTCTTGTCAACGCTTCATTGAATTCTTCCTGAGAGTGTACAAAACCACCTCCATAACCCCCAAGCGTATAAGAAGGGCGAATGACAAGAGGAAAGCCAATTTCTTGCGCAATTTCTTTTCCTTTCAGAAATGAGGTAGCTGTTTCACCTTTACAGACTCCTACACCAATTTCATGCATTTTAAGCCTGAATTTCTCACGGTCTTCGGTGGTCTCAATGGCATTAATATCTACGCCAATGATGCGTACATTAAATTTCTCCCAAATTCCTGCTTTATCGCACTCAATGGCTAGGTTTAAAGCGGTTTGGCCCCCCATGGTGGGAAGTACAGCATCGATTTTTTGCTCCTTAAGAATTTCAATGATAGATTTTTTCGTCAGAGGCTTGAGGTAAATGTGGTCGGCCATCACTGGGTCGGTCATGATAGTAGCCGGATTGGAATTGATGAGAGTCACTTCAATACCTTCTTCTCTTAATGACCGGGCAGCTTGACTTCCGGAGTAGTCGAATTCACAAGCTTGACCAATAATAATAGGGCCACTCCCGATGATGAGAATGGATTTTATGCTGTTGTCCTTGGGCATGGGCTAAAATGGAGTTGATGTGAGACTTAAGTCTAAATTGGAACAAAGTTAGACTGAAAAATCTGGAATCAAAATGCAAAACTGACAAACCTACTTTATTTTTGGCTAGGGCTGTGTTTATTAAATTATTCGTATTTTAGTCACTCAATTAATTTTAGAAAAATGAAAACCCCTAATCAATTTAAAATCTATTTACTTTTATTGACAGTAGCTGTTTTTACTTTTGGCTGCGCTGCATCTTCCAACCCCACTAATAAAGCTGCTAAGAAAGAAACAAAAAAAGTGTATAACCCAACGGGTGTTTGGGAATACTATGTGGAAACTCCTGATGGAGGTAGTAGCGGTGTTATGCGGGTAACAGGAACTCCAGGTGCCTATGAAGTGGCAATGGAAACAGATCAGTTTGGTGTGCTTGAATTGCAGGGTGTTTCAATTGTCGATGGAAACATGACCGGGACCTTGGAAGTGATGGGAAATTATGTGAGTGTGGAATGTGTTTTTACTGGCGAATCGATGGAAGGATCGATTTTCTTGGGGACAGATGCTTTTCCGCTTACCGGAAAACGTGTAAGCAAGTAGCACAATGAAAGTTTTTAATGTTTTCATTTGATCGGGTTAAAAGAATGAGCCTATGGAATAGGTCATTCTTTTGGTCTTTGCTAGCGGAGTGAGTTGTTTTCAATTTCATCTCAACACCTGTCTTTTTTGACTTACATCGATCGCTAACTTTAAAAACAATTCATCAGGTTTTGATCTTGTCTTAATGTTTAGGGTATAGGGTGAACATCTTTGATTACACCCATCCAATCGCCTGAGCAAGACAACCTTAGTTTTTCTTTAAAAGGCATAAAGACTAACTATATGTGCAATGCGCGATTGTCTGTAGCAGCTAGTGCGGCTTCCTTAAACGCCTCCGTATAGGTAGGATGTGCATGCGACATGCGTGCAATATCTTCTGCACTGGCACGAAACTCCATGGCAACGACAGCTTCAGCAATCATATCTGCTGTTCTAGGGCCAATCATGTGAACGCCTAGTATTTCATCCGTTTTTTCATCGGCCAATACTTTTACCAAACCATCGGTATCCATTGAAGCACGGGCACGTCCGGAAGCCTTAAAGGGGAAAATACCCGTCTTGTAGGCCACTTTCTTTTCTTTCAGCTGCTCCTCGCTTTGTCCTACGGAAGCCACCTCGGGCCATGTGTAAACTACCCCGGGTATTAAATTGTAGTCGATATGAGGCTTTTGTCCTGAAATGATCTCTGCTACAAAAGAACCTTCTTCCTCGGCTTTGTGCGCCAGCATGGCCCCTTTGATGACATCGCCTATGGCATAGATATTGTCTACTTTGGTTCTTAATTGTTGATCTACTTCAATCCGACCTTTATCATCCGTTGCAATACCTACATTTTCCAAGCCAAGTCCTTCGGTGTAAGGTTTTCTGCCAATCGCTACCAAACAGTAATCGCCTTTTAGCTCTTCTGTTTCTCCTTTTTTGTTTTCGGCTGCAACCGTTACCGACCTAGATGTGGCATTTACATCCGTTACTTTATGACCCATGTAGAAGTTAAAACCCAACTTTTTCAAAGATTTACGAAGCTCTTTCCCCATGCTTTTGTCCATGGCAGGAATGATTTCATCCATGTACTCTACAACAGAAATTTCTGCCCCCAGTCGGCCAAAAACCGAACCAATTTCCATACCAATTACTCCACCACCAATGATGATCATATGTTTAGGTACTTTACGGAGCTCCAAGGCTTCGGTAGAAGTAATTACGCGCTGTTTGTCCAACTCAATAAAAGGAAGTGAGGCGGGTTTAGAACCGGTGGCTATAATGACTTTATCTGTTTCAAGCTCTGTGGTTTTACCCTCACTGTTGGTAACTTTTATAAGGTGCTTATCGATAAAAGAACCTAAACCATGATGTACATCAATCTTATTTTTCTTCATTAGGAAAGCAATTCCCTGCACATTATCTTTCACTACTTGGGCCTTGCGGTCAATCATTTGATCCATGTTTACCTGTAGGTTTTCAAGATCAATGCCATGGGTTTTAAATGTTGTATTAGCATTATGGTAGTGCTCGGAAGAATCAAGCAAGGCCTTGGAAGGAATACATCCTACATTGAGGCAAGTACCACCTAGCGTGTCATACTTTTCTATAATGGCGGTTTTCATGCCCAATTGAGCACAACGAATGGCAGCTACATAGCCGCCAGGTCCTGAACCAATTACTGTTACATCGTATTTCATAGGTCAAATTTTATATGGCCGGATCATCTCCGATTTCATGGTTTTATTGTGCTAAACTCCTAAAAGTAAACGCGTGGGGTCTTCTAACAATTCTTTCACACGTACTAAAAAGCTTACGGATTCTCTACCGTCAACAATGCGATGGTCGTAGGACAAAGCTACATACATGATAGGTAAGATTTTTACCTCGCCATTGACAGCCATTGGGCGCTCAACAATGTTGTGCATGCCTAAAATGGCAGACTGCGGTGCATTGATGATGGGTGTGGAAAGCATAGACCCAAAAATTCCTCCGTTGGTAAGGGTGAATGTTCCTCCTGTCATTTCTTCGATAGACAGTTTGCCATCTCTGGCTTTGGTGGCTAGCCTTACCACTTCTTTTTCAATGCCATCAAAGCTCAAATCCTCGGCATTTCGGATTACAGGGACCATCAGTCCTTTAGGGGCTGACACGGCTATGGAAACATCCACATAATCGTGGTACACAATTTCATTCCCGTCAATCTGTGCATTCACAGAGGGCCATTCTTTTAAGGCCATGGTAACAGCTTTTGTGAAGAAGGACATAAAGCCTAAGCTGACTTCGTACTTTTCTTTGAACTGTTCTTTATACTGTTTTCGTAAATCCATGATGGGTTTCATGTTGACCTCGTTGAAGGTAGTCAACATGGCCGTTTCATTTTTTACAGAAACCAAGCGTCTTGAGACAGTTTTACGCAAAGAAGACATTTTTTCTCTTCGCACGTTTCGCTCGCCAGCAACCGTTGGTGTAACAGCTTCTTGTTTGATGCTAGCAATTTTTGATGTGTCTTTTTGAGTTTGTTTAGAAGGATCAAACTGTTCTGCATCTTCCTTTGTAATGCGCCCATCTTTGCCTGTTCCCTTGATTTGAGAAGCAGTTATACCTCTTTCTTTTATGATTTTTGCAGCAGCCGGTGAGGCATGACCCTTGGCGTAGCTGGCAACATCATTATTTGCTGTGCCAGCTGCTTTTTCTTCTTGATTGTTATCCTCAGTGTTAGACTTTTCAGGAGCCCCACCTTCGCTTACCTCAATTGTACAAATGAGAGCGCCAATTTCCATTGCATCTCCTTCTTCTGCAACAATGCGCAGTATACCTTGGGCTTCAGCAGGGAGTTCAAAGGTGGCTTTATCAGAATCTACTTCTGCAATCACTTCGTCTAGTTCTACAAAGTCACCGTCTTGTTTCATCCAGCTAGAAAGTGTTACTTCTGTAATGGATTCACCGACTGTAGGTACTTTCATTTCATGCACTTCACCGGTGGGTTTAGGCTTAGAAACAGTTTTTTCTTCAGCTTTTTTACCTTCACTCGCTTCTTTTTCATCAGGCTTTCCATTTAATGAAGCATCAGCTTGAGCCTCCGTGTTAATTTCACATACTACGTCGCCAATCTCAAGCGTATCGCCCTCCTCGGCTTTGATGTGTAACACACCTGCGGCCTCAGCGTTAAGCTCAAAGGCAGCTTTGTCAGATTCTAATTCACAGATGACTTCGTCCATTTCAACATAATCACCTTCTTTTTTGAACCATTGGCCAATGGTGACCTCAGTAATGGATTCACCTACTGACGGAATTTTGATTTCCAAACTCATTTTTCTCTTTTTTATGCCAAAGCTTTTTTAATAATTTCTTCTTGTTCTTGCGCATGAATGCGTGCAAAACCGGATGCCGGAGAGGCACTCGCCTTACGCGAAATCAAACTTAAATTGCGCTCACTGTATAAGCGCTGTATGTAGTTCCAATAGCCCATGTTAGCCGGCTCTTCTTGCAACCAAACCATTTCACTGGCTTTTTTATAGCTGTTCAATAGTTCATCAATTTGTTTTTTAGGGAAAGGGTGGAGCTGCTCCAAACGAATGATCGCCACATCTTTCACTTTGTCTTTTTCACGCTGTTCTATTAAATCGTAATACACTTTTCCCGAGCACAAAACCACTTTTCTGGCCTCTGCAGGCTTTACTTGATCGTCAGTAATTACTTCTTGGAAACTTCCTGTCGTGAATGCTTCTATGGGTGAAACAACTTTAGGGTGCCTCAGAAGCGATTTTGGCGACATGACTACCAAAGGTTTGCGGAAAGGCCATTTCAACTGTCTTCTCAAGGCATGGAAAAAGTTGGCAGGGGTAGTAATATTGGCTACAATCATGTTGTATTCCGCACTCAATTGTAAGAATCGTTCCGGTCTTGCGTTGGAATGCTCCGGCCCTTGGCCCTCATAGCCATGAGGCAACAAGAGAACCAAACCGTTCATGCGTTGCCATTTGGTTTCAGAGCAGGAAATGAACTGATCGATCATCACCTGCGCACCGTTGGCAAAATCACCAAATTGTGCTTCCCAAATGGTAAGGGCATTAGGATGTGCCATGGCATAACCAAACTCAAACCCCATCACCCCAAATTCTGATAGGAGGGAATTGTAAATTTCAAATGGTTGTTCAGCACCTTCAATATGGTTGAGGCTATTATAAGCTTGATTGGTGTTTACATCGTGTAAAACCGCATGTCGATGGGAAAAAGTACCTCTTCGAACATCTTGTCCAGTTAAGCGAACTGGGTGGCCTTCTAACATCAAGGTACCATAGGCCATCAGTTCTCCACCCGCCCAATTCAGTTCTTGCTCTTTGAAAAACATGTCCTTGCGTTGTTTTATTTGTTTTTCAATTTGCTTTAAAGGCTTGAAGCCTTCAGGTAATGTCGTTAAGGCCTTGGCCACCTTGTCGATTAGTTTTTTGTCAACCCCGGTAGCGGGAGACTCATCAAAGTCTTCCGGTTTAGAGCGCCTTAAATCTCTCCAAGCTTCTTCCAAAGGCTGATAAGTATAAGGAAGTGGTTTTTGCTTAACCATGTTGAGTCTATCTTGGAGTGTGGCTCTGAACTCTTTGTCCATTTCTTTGGCAATGTCTGCTTCGACTTCTCCTTTTTCAATGAGGTATTTGTTGTAAACCTCTCTGGGATTGGGGTGTTTGGAAATAATATTATAAAGCGATGGTTGTGTAAATTTAGGCTCGTCACTTTCATTGTGGCCGTGCCTTCTATAACAAACCATGTCTACAAAAATATCTTGACCAAAACGCTGACGATATTCAGTAGCAAACTCTACACAGAAGATTACGGCTTCAGGATCGTCTCCGTTGACGTGCAAAACAGGCGCATCAATTAATTTGGCCACATCTGTGCAATAAATACTTGACCTTGCATCGTCAAAATCGGTCGTAAAACCCACCTGATTATTGATGACAAAGTGAATGGTTCCTCCGGTAGAGTATCCTTTTAATTCACTCATTTGAATGACTTCATAGACAATACCTTGTCCTGCGATGGCAGAATCGCCATGGATAAGAATAGGGAGCACTTTCTTGCGGTCTTTGCCGTATTCCGCATCGCCTTTGGCACGAACAAAGCCTTCAACTACTGGATTCACGGCCTCAAGATGAGAAGGGTTCGGGGCAAGTTTGACTTCTACGGTTTTATCATTCAAAGCTTTTATCTGACTTGAAAAACCCATGTGGTATTTTACATCACCATCCCCCATGGTGAGATCGGGTTGGGCATTGCCTTCAAATTCATTGAAAATTTGCTCATAGGTTTTGCCCATAATGTTGGCTAAAACATTCAGTCTACCTCTGTGTGCCATGCCAATCATCACTTCTTCCACACCCAAAGTGGCTCCTTTATTGATGATGGCGTCTAGTGCAGGAATAGTGGTTTCTCCACCTTCAAGTGAGAATCTTTTCTGGCCTAAATATTTGGTGTGGAGAAAGTTTTCAAATACTACAGCTTCATTTAATTTAGACAAAATGCGCTTTCTTTTGTCTTTGGAGGGATTGTACTCTAGAGCGTCTTTTTCAATCTTCGTCCGCAGCCAAGATAATTTCTCTGGATCTCGCACATACATGTATTCGAAACCAACAGTTCCTTCATAAATGTATTTTAACGTATCTATGATCTTTTTTAGCGTTGCCTTGCCTATGCCTAGGGTTTCTCCGGAAATAAAAGTAGTGTTTAGGTCTTGCTCACTCAGGCCAAAGTCGGTAAGTTCTAAAATAGGTTTTCGGTCTTTTCGCTCGCGAACAGGATTAGTTTTGGAGCGTAAGTGTGCTCTGGTTCGATAAGCATGAATCAAATTACGAACGCGAACTTCTTTGTCGGAAATGGTACCTGAAGGAACTGTATTGGTTTCTGCAGTTCCATTCGGCAGCATAGGAAACTTTTCCTGAGCAAAATCAAAGCCTTCAAAAAACTGTTGCCAATCTGACGATACGCTAGATTTGTCTTGCTGATATTGGTCGTAAAGGGATGCGATGGCTTTGGGATCCGCATTACTGATGTAGGAATATTCACTCATGATAAAAGCATTTGCTCTGAATTAATGCCAAAGGTACTGCAATAGTTTAAACATTAAAAACTGCTAAAACGGTTATACAAATATACCATGTATTTCTAGCTGACTTTAGTCAGCTAGAGCTGAGAGATATTCTCTTTTAAGAAGAGGGCAGATTTTATATCGTTCTTCCTTGGTGTCTTCGTACATTGCTTCCAACAACTCATATATCCTTACAACGCCAATAGCTTGGCACCATTCGAAAGGACCTTTAGGGTAGTTGGTGCCAAGTTTCATACCATGATCAATATCTTTACGGCTAGCGGTACCTTCCTGAACGGTGTAATAAGCTTCATTGATGATCATTGCAATGACCCTTGGCGTAACCATGCCAATACGATCATCGACGAGTTCATATGCTGTTTCAAGCCTTTGGCAAATCCTCTTCAAAGCACTTTCACCACCGGGAAGGCAGCTTACTTCGAGCAAGGGTCGGTCAATGAAAGTAGGTAAACCATTAAAACCGAATACATTTTCTGAGGAGAGTGAAGCAAAGATTGTCAATTCTTGTAAAGTCGTAGTTAAGGAATGAATGAAAAGTGGAATTGGAATGGATTTGTATTGTTGAAGCCTTTCCGGATCATCCACTAGACTGAAATCAAAAATGAGATCATAGCCATTCAAAGTAATCATTTGGTCTTCTGAGAGGTACAAATCATGTGCATTTCCAAATTTTTCATGCAACTCTTCGAATTCCTTGGCGTTACCGACTACTAAAATCTTCATAAAGGGTTAATTTTAGGTAAAAATAGAGATTCTATAAACAAAATGAACATGAGAAAGCAGATCATTGAAAGTAAAGCAGCCCCTGCCCCCATAGGCCCCTATAGTCAGGCCGTAAAAGCAGGCAATACCTTATACATTTCTGGTCAAATTCCTTACGATGAAGTGGTCGGGGAAATGATCAATGAGAACATCACAGAAGAAACGCACCAAGTGATGAAAAATGTAGAAGCCATATTAAGTGCGGCAGAATTTACCTTCGATGATGTTGTTAAATGTTCCATATTTATCAAGGATATGAATCAGTTTACGACCATTAATGAGGCCTATGGTCAATATTTTAAATCTAATCCACCTGCAAGAGAATGTGTAGAAGTGGCTCGATTACCTAAAGATGTCAATGTAGAAATATCATGCATTGCTGTAAAAGGGTAGTGTTCGGCTAAGTCTTTTTTATATTTGCGGTTCAAAGAAAAAATTATGAGTGTTAGAGTGCGTTTTGCTCCCAGCCCTACTGGAGCTTTACATATTGGAGGCGTAAGAACGGCTCTGTTCAATTACCTTTTTGCACGTCAACAGAAAGGAACTTTCGTGCTACGCATTGAAGATACCGATCAAACTCGCTATGTGCCAGGCGCGGAAGAATACATTGTTGAAGCACTGAATTGGTTAGGCATATCACCGGATGAGGGTCCTCAACAAGGGGGCGATTTTGCTCCCTATCGCCAGTCTGAACGTAAAGAGATCTACCGTGAGTATGCCGAAAAGCTTTTAGCTGAAGGTAAAGCCTACTACGCTTTTGACACACCTGAAGAGTTAGACGACATGCGTGAGCGATTGAAGGAGGCACGGGTAGCTAATCCCGTTTACAACGCGGCTACGCGCTTGCAAATGAGGAACTCACTCACCTTATCTGAAGAAGAGACCCAGGCATTAATGGATAGCGGAACTCCTTATGTGGTGAGAATTAAGCTCCCACGTAATGAGGAAGTCCGTTTTAAAGACATGGTGCGAGGTTGGGTTGTGGTGAATACGGCAACATTAGACGATAAAATATTGTTAAAATCTGATGGCATGCCAACTTACCATCTGGCCAATATTGTGGACGATCATCTTATGCAAATTACGCACGTCATTCGTGGCGAAGAATGGCTTCCCTCTGCACCCTTGCACATCATGCTCTATGCATATTTTGGTTGGGAAGCACCACTGTTTTCTCATTTACCATTGCTGCTAAAACCAGATGGAAATGGCAAATTAAGTAAGCGGGCTGCCGATAAACTTGGGTTTCCTATTTTTCCTCTCCAGTGGAAGGATCCGGCCACTGGAGAAGTCTCGAAGGGCTTCAAAGAGGAGGGGTACTTACCCGATGCTTTGATCAACTTTCTTGCCTTATTGGGTTGGAATCCAGGTGGGGAAAAAGAGTTGTTTAGCTTGAACAGTCTTGTAAAAAGTTTTAGTCTTGAAAAAATCAATAAGGCTGGTGCGAAGTTTGATATTGAAAAAGCCAAGTGGTTCAATCAACAATATTTGAAATTTGTTTCGGATCAAAAATTAAAGGATGAGTTTTTAAAAATCACTCCTTACACGGTAACAGATGAGAAAGCACTTTCCATAGTGAAGGCCTTACGTGAACGAATTGTTTTCGTGGATGATTTTCTTCAACTCAGTGAAGCTTTTTTTACTGCCCCACAGGCATATGATGAAAATATGGCGCGTAAAAAATGGAATCAAGAAGCGGTTACTAAACTAGAAGAATTTGTGGAGGCCATGTCAGAAATGAATAACTTGTCAGCCGAGCAAGCAAAGCAATTGCTCACAGAAGTTTGTGCCACAGACGATACACCCTTTGGAAAGGTAATGCCTGCCATGCGCTTGGCGTTAACAGGTACCGGTGGTGGACCGGATTTGATGGATATGATAGCCATTATGGGACCGCAGGAGGTTCGCTCTCGCATACAAGCGGCCATCAACAACATAAAAGATTAAATCATGGCGAAGCAAAAGAAAGAAAAAGAGGATAAACCAAAGGTAGCTAAGGAGTTAGATGGCCTTGAGTTGAACGTTGATTCCTTTGGAGAAATAAAGAAAAGCATGTCGATTGACGATATCAATGCTTTTTTAAATGACAAAGTCGATGATAAAAAGTTGAGAGAGCGAGATGATCTATCCAATTCCGGATCGAAAAAGAAAAAGAATTGAAGCTTTTGATTATGCTTTTATTTTTTCCTGATTGACAAAGGCATCACAAATAAGGTATCATTATTTCGGCTATGAACTAGAATGTCTTCTTGTTTCACTCTCAGAATTATGGCGTCTTTCACTTCGCCAGTCACTGTGTACAGAGGTGCGGATATTGTAACCAAATCATTTTCTTGTTCAGCAAAGGTCAGCACATTCCCCCTGCCTGCATCGTATTGACCAATCGCAACTTCAGTATTGTTCGCATTTCCGCTAAGGTAAAAATAGTCTTTATAAGCTATAATAGCTGTAATGGGAGCAATTTGAGTAGCAAGAGGTAGGAGTTGAGCCTTAAAACCTTCAGGTGACTGATAAAATACGTGATGCGAAAAAGTATTGGCACGAAGGGTATACGTATCCGTTCTTAATTCCGGCTCCAAAATTTGATCGAAATTGGCCTTTGCAAAGGGTTCATGCTTAATGAATTTTTTTCTATAGCGGTTAATTTGAGATTCTAATGTACTTTTTGAGTGGGCAATATGCTCTTCACCTTGATGATAATAACTCATCACAGGGTCAATCATTCCATTCAAGTCATAGTCTTTGGCATAAACCTGAACCGGAGTTTCGGGACTTACCTTGTATTTGGTGTTTTCTCCTACATTTCCAGCCAAAATGTCTTTCGTTCCATCACCGTTGATGTCGCCTACCCATAGGGTTTTCCACCATCCCGTTGCCGCTTTCAACACTTGTTCAGTATCCTTTTGATAAAGCCTATTACCATCGTTATAAAAAACATGAATGCCCATAAACTCTCCTGCCAATACTAAGTCAGGCGTACCGTCATTGTTCATGTCTTCCCAAACGGCATCACTCACCATACCTATTTCGGCTATTTCTGAAGACCAATTGTCAGTGACATCAATGAATTTACCTTCTCGGTTTTCTAAAAGATAGGATTTTCCAGGCATAGGATAAGCTCTGGGTTGCAAACGGCCACCTACAAACAGATCAAGGTCGCCATCTCCATCGATGTCTGCACTGACAACTACAACGCCTGAACCACGTATTTTGGGCAATGCCTCCGACTTCTCAAAATTCCCTAAGCCATCGTTTAGGTATAGCCGATCTTGATAAAGTGGGTCCCCGGCTTCAAATTCATTGCTTCCCGAAACCACGTATAGATCTGAATCTCCATCTCCATCTGCATCGAAAAAATGTACCCCGGTATCTTCATGTGCTATGTCTTGATTTAGGCCCTTTTTCAAAAATGTGCCATTCGCCTGTTGAATAAAGAAATAACCTGTTTTTCCGGCAGCTCCTCCAATAAAAAAATCATCCAGCCCATCTGCATTGATATCTGCTTTACTCATTTTGACCCCTTCCTCGGAAAGCTGATGCGGTAAGAGAGGTTCATAGTTAAAGTCTATGTAATCATTTTGCTCCATGCGATGTGCCAAACCAAAATGACCTGCTTGATTGAAATCTTTTAAAGGGTTGCGTGCAGTTCCAGGTTGAAACTTTGGCTGGCTTTCAGACATGTCAAATGATATGGTTGTACTAGGATTTACTGTTTTTTCAGTAATATTTCCATTCGGCCAAATTACATTTACGGCAACTGAACTGCTATCTTGCCCTAAGCCAAAGTGTATGGTAGAAGATACATTGGAAAGATACCCCCTCACGCGTGACTGAAAATAATGCTGCTCTTTCCCTGATTGCCGAATGCTAACGCGCGCACCCATGGCTTCCGGATTTTGTTCTGTGCCTTTCAATACTACCTTAAGAAAATGGGAAGGAGACTCCATTTGATTGAGGCGATTTCGATAGACAAAAGCTTCATCATCTATGTTGGAAATGACCATGTCTAAATCACCATCGTTGTCTAGGTCTGCATAAATCATACCGTTTGACCAACTTGGTTGGTCAATACCCCATTGAGAGGAGCTATCGGCAAACTGAAGGCTGTTCTTTGGGCTGAAAACATAGTTAGGTAATTTGATATCGTTCGTTTTCTGTACGATGGCCAAAGCTACTGCATTCGGGTCTTTCCCTTCTTCCTCTGCCAATTGAAGCTGTTCATTCACATAATTGCGAAAGTCGAAATCAGTGACATTTCTTCTAAAGCCATTGGTAACCATGAGGTCTTTTTGACCATTGGCATCAAAATCGGCAAACAAGGCCGACCAGCTCCAATCGGTTTGATGTACACCTGCTAATTGACCAATTTCGGAAAATCCACTACCCTTTTGCATCAGCTGTAAAGAATTCCTCATGTACTGCGGTGTGTAGCCTTTTTGAATAGATAAATTAAAAAAGTCGAATTGCATGGGGCCTAAAATTTTCTTCTGTCGATAGTTGTCTTCCGGCATCATGTCCAACTGCATCACATCGGGTAACGCATCGTTGTTGAAGTCTTGCACATCTATGCCCATACCAAATTGACTTGTATGACTTAGGTATTGCTTGGCTTGGTCAGAAAAAGTGCCATCTCCGTTGTTGATGTATAGAATATCGTCAAACAAAAAATCATTACTGATGTATAGATCAGGATATAAATCATTGTTAAAGTCATGAATAGCTATTCCCAAACCGTATCCTTCTACTAAAATCCCGGCATCAAGGGTTACATCTGTAAAGGTATTGTTCCCATTATTTTGAAATAGTTTATCATTAGAATTGGCAGTTCCATCTAGTTTTTTGTCGTTTACCATTTTCAAGTCAACCCCTTCATTGTTGCCATAAGTCAGCAAGTACATGTCAAGATCACCATCAAGGTCGTAATCAAAAAAGGCTGCATGTGTTGAATAGCCATCATCATCTAAGCCATAGGCAGCAGCTTTTTCTATAAAAGTAAGGTCTCCCTGATTGATAAAAAGCAGGTTCCTCCTTTTGCTAACATCTACCCCCGAAACGGTTAAATAAATATCCAACAGCCCATCGGCATTGATATCTACCAAGCTCACTCCATTGCACCAAACATCTGTTGTAAGGCCTGCCGTTTCTGTAATGTCTTCAAACTGCATGTCTCCTTTGTTGAGGTAAAGTTTTGAAGACACCATATTTCCTGCAAAAACCAAATCCTCTAATCCATCATTATTCAAGTCGCCAACACCAACGCCTGCTCCATTGTAAATGGGGGCAAAGCTGATGAGGTTTACAGCTTTGCTTTCCTGCATACGGTTATTGAAGGTGATGCCGGTCTGATCAGCCGATAGTAGCTCAAAAAGTTTTGGCTTCTCTTGCATATTTTCACAAGAAAAGGATAGCAAGAGTGAAAGAGCAGCAATGCTTTTCATTAGGATGATTTTATACCTTTTCATGACTTTTCCTTTTGCCTTTTCAATTTCAAAGTTAAGCTAATTGTGGAAATTACCCATTTTTGAAGATGCTTTTGAATTAATCCTCATTCATTTCAATAATCGCTTTCCAAATAGCACCTAGAAACATGGCCGCAAAACCAAATACCAATAGCTTGATGTAAAGTTGTTCACTGAGCCAAGACCATGGTCGGCTTACTAGGGAAAATAATACCACGAATAGGCCACTGAAGGCGAGTAGTGTACTCCATTTTTTAGTCATTGTTGATGGTATCAAATTTTAATTTTTGGAAAAATAGCAGGAGTCTCACGCTTGTACTTTAGATAAGCTTCACCATAGGCTTCAATTAACTTCTGCTCCTCCCAAATAATACCGAACGGTATATAAAAAATAATTGCTAGCCAAATCGCCAAATTAGTGAGTAGGGGATAAAATAACAAGTAGCCTGTAACCAAAAGCAAGGTGCCAGAATATAAGGGGTGGCGTACATGCTTTTGTAAACCTTGGGTATGCAATACTCCCTGTTTTTCTGCTTTTAAACCTAAAAATGCCTTGGTATTATATTTCCGGAAAGCCCTTTTCATCACAAAAATACCAGTAGCCGCCAACATCAATCCCATGTAAAAGTTAATTTGACCTGGGGCAAATAGAAATCCACTTTCTAAAGTTGCCCCCAAAAAGAGTAGCCCTAGCAACATCACAATGGCGAATAGATTATAAAACAAACGGTATTGTTGTGAGCCTAATGCCACAAAACGTTTAATCCGATTTGTCGCCAGTGCACTATGAAGTCCTAGATAGACCAGCCATAGGATAAAATAAAACAAATGCGTTTCCCACATAAGACAATAATAAGGATAATTTATCTGAGGCTTAAAGACAAAGATGAGCTATGGTATTTTATTTTTTAAAGGAAAGGCTTTAAATTCCATTTGAATTCTCTTTATGTTAAATTCAGAAAAGACTCTTACAAACCCCAGGTTATTCTGCAAAAAGATAGAAGAAACACTCAAGCATAACACATGGGAAAAAAGGTACATGGTTCCGAGCCCCAATTTATATCCTTATCAATGGAATTGGGATTCAGGTTTTGTTGCCATGGGTTTTGCTCATTTTGACCTACCAAGAGCCATCAGTCCAAAAAAATACATGAGACGCTCACACATTATTGCCTTATTTTGGGGTGTGGTTTGTGAGGTGATTGCTTTTTATACCAGATGTTTTTTGGTTTTGGTGGAATGCCATTGGTGCGGTGGTAACCCTTTTGGTTGGGTATTTAGTAAGCGTTTGGCTAGAAAAGAGTGCTCAGGATACACAACTTCTTACTTTGGAATCTATAAAATTCAATCAGCCTTTTGTGTATTACTTGCTGCTATTTTTTGCAGTCATTGTTGTGTTTTCTGTGATGTTGCCAATTTTATTTTAAGATGAAAATACTGCTTTGTCCTGATAAGTTTAAAGGGTCTCTTACCGTTGAAGAAGTTTCTGCCGCAATGTGCAGAGGTATAAAACGAGCTGACGCTGAAATTAAAGTACAGACAATGCCACTGGCAGATGGTGGCGAAGGAAGTTTGGGTATTTTCGCGCAGCTCAAAGACGCACAGTGTATTGAAAAAGTAGTTTTAGACCCCTTGTTTCGTCCGGTTAAGGCCAAATTTGTGATAAAAGGGGAAACGGCTTTCATTGAAATGGCGCAAGCATCAGGCTTGTTATTGTTGAAATCAAATGAGCGCAACCCCATGCACAACAGTACATTTGGAACGGGTGAATTGATTTTAGAAGCCATTCGGTGCGGGGCGAAGCATGTTTATGTGATGATAGGAGGAAGTGCCACCCACGATGGGGGTTGTGGTATGGCAGAGGCCTTAGGTGTAAGGTTCTTCAATGTTGAAGAGCAGTTAATAAAGCACATTTGCGGAAACGATTTGCGTTACATGGATCGAATAGATGCTTCTGCCTTGAGTGCGTTGGCGGATGTCCGGTTTACCGTTTTGTCTGATGTGAAAAATCCGTTGTATGGTAAGGATGGCGCTACCCAGGTTTATGCTAAACAAAAAGGAGCTAATCCTTGTGATTTTGAGCCACTAGAAGCAGGGTTAGAGCACTTGGCCTCCCTTTTAAATAATGGAAAAGAAGAATGGGAAGGTGCAGGTGCAGCAGGGGGGCTTGGCTATGGATTGATGTCTTTTTTAGGAGCGGAAATGAAATCGGGTATTCAAGAAATCATGAAGCTATTACAATTTGAAGAGGCACTAAAATCAGTGGACTTTGTTATGACGGGTGAGGGCAAATTAGACGGGCAGACCCTGTCAGGAAAAGTTGTCTATGGTGTGAGCCAATTGGCTCGAAAAAATAATATACCTTTTGGTATAATATGTGGTACGGCTTCTGATATTCCGGTTTTAAAAACGGCATTGTCACCAAAGCATCTTATGGTGATTACAGACCATGCTCCAAGCCTTGAGGCGGCTATGGGGCATGCAGCTAATTATGTCGAAGAGATGAGCATGGAAATGGCTCAGATGTATTTTAAAGAGCAATTTTTGTAGGTGAGATGTTTGGGTTGGCTTCAGAGAAATATCCCTGGGACATAAGGCACTGAGAATCAATAATTCTACTGACGTTTAGAATCAATTCTTTTTCGTTACACAAAAATATTCTAAAATGCCCATCAATGATGAGGCATGACATCAGTTTTTTGCCACTGAATTTTAGGTAATCTTAGTATGTCAAACTCGTCCTGATTTTCCTTAATTTGAATAAACTGATTGACCGTTAAGTCTTCAAAGGTCTGTTGTCTTCCCGTTACAGGCCAAGTAATTTCTAGTCTTTTGATACGATTGGCTGATCCTAAGCCAATATGCTGCCGAAAGCTATTCGCTCCAAAGCTCGCTCCACTTGAAACCCGACGGTAGAAATGCTCACCTTCGGAGGTTTCAATATGGATTTTTGTACCAATGGCCATGGCATTGGTTTGTTGACCTACTAGCTTGAGGCCAATCCAATTGCGATCTTTTGTGGGGTTGATCAGTAACTGATTACGATAATTATCCCCTTCATGAGCGCCACCCATGGTAATGTAAATATCTTCATCGCCATCATTGTCTATATCACCCCAGCTCACTCCATGTCCTTTTTGAATGTTGGAAAAGCCCCCCGCATAAGAAACCTCCTCAAAATATGCACCTGAGACATTCCGAAACATCCGATTGGGGATGATACTTTCAAAATTGGGGTCACCCGTACCCACATACAAATCTAAATACCCATCATTATCCAGATCACCATAGTTGACCCCCATTCCAAAGATACTTCGGTTCATTCCTACCTTTTCCGTGACATCCGAAAACGTACCATTACCATTATTTTTATAAACTTTAGGTATTGCTGCATTGGGTGTATTTCCTAGCGCTTCGTATGCGATTTCATGGGCAAGCGGATTGTTTGAAGTAGTGTAAGCCCCCACATATAAATCAGTATTTCCATCGTTGTTATAGTCGAATGCTGCCGTAGAAAAACTAACCAAGGGAGCCTGAACCCCTGCTTTTTCACCAACTTCCTCGAATTCCAGATTACCCTTGTTTCTGAATAGCAGGTTTTTGTCGCCCATAATGGAGACATACAAGTCCATTAGTCCATCATTGTCAAAATCTAAGGCAGTAACCCCCTTAATGAGTCCGGTAAAATCAAATCCTTTTATTCTGGCTACATTTTTAAAAGTACCGTTTCTTTGGTTCACGTAAAACTCAGGATAGTGAAATTTACCTCTTGCTGTTCGGAGGCGGGAAGGCATTTCTGTAGATTCGTTCCCGATAAAAACATCTAGCCAGCCATCATTATTAAAGTCTGCCCATACTGCGGTTTGCGTAGGGTGAAAACTAAGCAGGCCGGCTTCTGCAGTTACATCTGTAAAGGTACCGTCCTGATTGTTTTTCAATAATGAATTGGGGTGTTGTCCCCATTTACCGAACCAGCCACCTCTCATAATGAAAATATCGGCAAATCCATCATTGTTATAATCGGTCTGCACGGCATTCAACCCACCTACATAACCCATAAGACCAGCTTCTTCGGTATGGTCAGAAAAAGTGCCATCGCCCGAGTTAAGAAAAAATCGAGTCTGATCACTTTTTTTTATACCGCTAGAGGTAACCACCAGATCCAGAAGCCCATCATTATTAAAATCTTCAACAATAGACCCCCCGGCAATGCCGTCAACGGCTACACCTAATTGAGGGGCAACGTCTTCAAAACGAGGGAAATCAGACTTTCCTGCAAAGGCATGTGGAGGAATAAGAAATGCCTCTGGCACCCCTTCCGGATATTGTCCAATGGTTTGGTAACAAACATTCAGCAACCAAACCAATTCCAGATCTTCCGGGTAATCCTCCAATAGGGGTTCAATGATGGCAATGGCTTGGCTTGAACCACTTATGTCGATATGAATGCCATCACCTTGAATGGGCAGAATGCATGAAGAGGCGGTGTGGTTGACAAGACAATTTACTTGTTCACCTAACCGAATATAGCACAGCGCCTTGAGCCGTTTGAAAAAATAATCCCATTGTTCGGAAAGTTGGATTTTTAGGTTGAGTTGATTCTCATTCCATTCATCTAAAAGCTGAATGGATTTTTCGGTAGCACCACTATTTAAAGTTTCGCGTATGTACCAATAGGTATGAGAAATATAGTCTTCGGCTGTTTTAGCAAAAGTATTGCGAATAGAGTCTAGTGCCTGTGCGCGCTTTAGGTTGTAGTAGTAGGTGATGTCAGTGGGTATTACCGTTGTATGCCGTTCTTCCAAGAGCTCAACCATCCTTTCATTTGAATGATTATCTGTTTTAGAGCAAGCTCCTAAAAACAGATAAGAGCATAAAAGCAGTAAAAAAAAAGGCTTATTCATGTGTTCAAAGATATAGAATTATTACTTTCGAAATTACGGAAACTCATATTGGCTCATCTTTTAACCATCATTACATGATTGTGCAACCTCTTTCCATTGGCCTTATCAAAGAAGGTAAAATCCCGACTGACAAAAGGGTGCCGCTTACCCCTGATCAGGTAGAGGAACTGTTGTCAAAATACCCTGAAGTGGAATTAAAATGTCAGCGGAGTGATATCCGTTGTTTTGCAAATGAGGCTTATGCGAATGCCGGGGCAGCATTATGCGATGATGTAACAGGTTGCGATGTGATACTTGGTGTCAAAGAGGTGCCTGTGGAAATGCTGGCAGAAGGTAAAACACACTTTTTCTTTTCGCATACCATAAAAAAACAGTCTTATAATAGGTCATTGCTTCAAGCTATGTTAAACAAGAACATTCGGCTCATTGATTGGGAGTGCCTCACCGATACCCATGGAAGGCGCTTGATTGCTTTTGGCCGCTATGCCGGAATTGTTGGTGCCTATAACGCTATTTTAACCTTTGGACAACGCTACAACCTCTTTCATTTACGGCCTGCTCATCAATGCTTCGATCTAGATGATTTAAAATCAGAATTCGAAAAAGTAAAATTGCCCAAAATTAAAATTGTGCTTACCGGAGGTGGACGAGTGGCCAAAGGAGCTATAGAGGTTTTGGCAGGTATGCAGATAAGAAAAGTAAGCCCGGCTGAGTTGCTTCATGAAGTGTATGATGAACCTGTTTTTGCTCAATTAAATTCCCGTGATTATCATCTGAGAAAGGATGGGGCAGCTTTTAATCGAGATGATTTTTATGCTAATCCATCTGCTTATGACTCTGATTTTTTGAAGTTTGCCCGAAAAGCAGACGTATTGATTGCAGGAGCCTTTTGGGACCCCGAAGCACCAGTGCTCTTTACCCGGGAAGACATGACCCATCTCGATTTTAAACTAAGGGTAATTGCTGATATTACCTGCGATATTGAAGGCTCTATTCCTTCCACCAAAAGATCAACCACCATTGAAGATCCATTGTACGATTATAATCCCGACAATGACAGAGAAGAGCCTCCCTTTACCGATGAAGGTAATGTTACAGTGATGGCGGTGGATAATTTGCCCTGTGAGTTACCAAGAAATGCTTCTCATGATTTTGGTAGAGAATTTCTCAGACAAATACTTCCTAGTCTTTTGGGTGATGATCAGGATAGAATCATTGGGCGTGCTACCATTACCGATCAGGGAGCCCTAACTCCTGAATTCAAATACCTGCAAGGCTATGTCGATGGAACTGAATAGATACATAGAACATACAGCCTTGTATCCAACCATAATGAGTGCAGATGTTGAAGAACTCATCAAAGAGGCTTTGGAGTATGATTTTGTAGGAGTTTGTGTTCCGCCGTTTTGGGTGAAAAAGGCAGCTCGTGAACTGAAGCATTCTGAAATCGCTCTGGTAACCGTAATTGGCTTTCCTTTAGGCTACCAAATGACTCAGACCAAAGAAGCTGAAATTAAACAAGCCCTAAGTGATGGAGCCACTGAGCTAGACATTGTAATGAATGTTTCGGCTTTTAAAAGTGGAATGCCATGGGTGAAGATTGAGTTGGCCAAATGTGCTCATTTGATACATTCGGCCGGTTGTTTAATGAAAGTAATCATAGAAACGGCCTATTTATCTGATGAAGAAATCATAAAGGCTACCCTTTTGGCTTGTGAAGCAGGTACTGACTTTGTAAAAACATCTACAGGCTTTGCTTCGCAAGGCGCACAAGTTGCGCAAGTAGCTTTGATGCGTAAAACAGCCACATCAGAAGTAGGTATTAAGGCCTCCGGAGGAATTAAAACTTGGAAGCAAGCCCAAGAAATGATTGCAGCAGGTGCCGATCGCATCGGTTGCTCGGCAGGGGCTCAAATGATAGAGGATTGGTTAAAGGAAAAGCCTTGAGCTTATGATGCTTTTTTCGCCTTGTAATCTTGTATGCCCTTGTGTTTGTAAACTTTTAGTTCAAAATGGTCGAAAATAGCCATTTTTAATCGGTTTTGTGCAGATCCTAAACGATCGGGTTCACAAGGGAAAACGGTTAATTCTAAAGCGGCCATTAAAAATGTCCGTTTTTTACATAGGTCTTTCAGGTAAGCCAAATAAGTATTCTTCCAGTCGGCCAAATACTTTTCGTAATGACTGCTCCCATCAAACAGTAGCTCAAGTTGGTTGTCACCGATTTGGTACCTAAAAATACCGGCTAGTATTTGGTATCCTTCCGCTAGTATTTCTAAATGATCAGATTGAAATTGTGCAATTTTTTCGCTGGTGGCATCCATCAGCTGTAAAGGGTTGTATTGCTCGAAGTAAGATGCTTTTATTTCTTCCAACATTTCCACTAACAATTCCCTTTGTGCATCGCGCTGTGCTTGCTTAAGGATGTAATTCTTATCTAATACGAACAGTCTTCCTTCCAAAATTCTAACGTTTCCCAAAGGTAGCTATTTTTTTAAAAGCAGTAAATGATTGATTTTACCTTGCGGAGTAGCCACTCACTGTTTTTCCAAAGAAAATTGCATTCATCATTAGTTTGTTTGTGCCATACCAAAAGGCCCGAAAGTTGGGGTTGTCTGTCATTGAAACCACACGACCGCGTCCAAATCCACTGACCCGTATCACAGATGTTCCCCCTAATGCTTTATGGTTAGCATCGCTAATCCAGCCACTGCGCAAAGGTTTCTCCACATATACCATCGGGTTAGAAAATTTATTTTCAGATGCTTCTATCATTACATTTCCCCTTCTGAAAGTGGGCAATTCTTCTTTGTAATACCCGAAGGTCATGGGGTGAGATAGCTCTAATTTAGCCATGTAGACGCCACCTGGAATGTACTGACCTCTTGAATAATTAGAAATCTCATCATAGGAAACCTCTTCAGCGCCAGGATATTCTACATTCACCATCTCTAAATTGGATAACCCACTTCTTGCCATCCAACTCACAGCCGACCCTGTGCCAATGAGCACGCCTCCGTTGCGAACCCAATCTTTCAAGTTATTTAAGCCATTTTCATTGAGCGGCATGCTACCTGTAATAATGAGGGTATTATACCGGTCTATACCGCTACCCGACAAACGCGAGGCGGGTAGTTTTGTAATGGGCATATCCATGCGGGTGTCTAGTAAATGCCATATCTCCCCAGCATCGTATGAGCTTCCAGCTTCAACCACGAACGCAATCTTGGGTTTTTCAATGTTGCTAAAACTATTACTTCCCAGCGAAACCCCACCGGTTAGTCCGGTATTTAAAGCATGAACGTCCAACCCGTCTTCTTGCGAAATTCTAAGCATTTCCTGAAACAAGTCATACTCACTCATTTCTTGGCCCTTTACGGGAATGAGAATGGTGCCACGATCGAATTCCTTTTCTCCTGGCCCTATAAATTTGCCAGTAGCCACTTTAATGCGGATACCTTTTTCTAGCAACTGATAAGCTGCACGAGGAGCGTAGTAGCCATGCCATTCGAACGCATAAGCATATTTGCTCAGTCCTCCATAGACCTGCCCTTTTGGGAATGTCGGTTGTTCTACTTTTTCACCCAATTGGCCACGGCCATACTCTCGGTTGGTCATACTTTTGTATTCCAGGTTGAATGCCATGGGGTACGTCCAGCCGGAAATGTCGTAGAAAAGGCTGTCTTGAAATGCTGTGCGTTGCTCAAACATAGCCTTCACTAGCTTATAATTACGTTGTTTGAGCGGAATAATGTAACTGTTTTCAGGTTTGTAGGATTCGTCTTCTAACTTAATTTCTCGCGAAGGGCGATAGAAATCAATCTCCTGTTGTGCTAGAATTTCGGCCAAGTGAAATGAACGAGCCGGATCTTTTTCGGCTTTGAACACATAGGCTTTGATGTCATCGCTATCTGCTTCTTTCAGGGCATTTTTGTAAAAGTCTTTTTGATGCTGGAGGAGCTCCTCTCGCATGTTGACAGCTGCTGCCCAGGTAGAAAGAGCGGTGGTAAATTGATTTTTAATCGTAAATGGAAACGTCAAAACTCCATTAACGCTTTCTTGCGCATGACCTCTGGAACTCGCCTGTTCAAATAAAATGCCCATGCCACCATTGATATCTGGAAAAGTTGAGCCTTTTCCGTAATAAAAATCATCATAACCTTCTTTGGTGTAATACAGTGAACCAATGCTATCAAGAGCTGCTGCATGAAAGGTTCCGATTTTCTCTGTGAGCTCTTGGTTTACCGGAGGAGTAAGGGGATGGGTACGTTCGGGTACGCCCGGCTGAAAGAAAAAGGTGGAATTTGTCCCCATTTCATGGTGGTCAGTCAGGATATTGGGTTTCCAAAGGTGATATTGTTTGATACGGTTTTGAGACTCTGGTTGTTGAACAGGTAACCAATCTCGATTCAGGTCGAACCAGTAATGATTGGTTCTGCCACCCGGCCAAACTTCATCATATTCCCTGTCCATGGGGTCGGTGCTAATGTTTTTGCTTTTGTGCATGTTGGCCCATGTGGCAAATCGGTTAAGACCATCAGGATTAAAAGAGGGGTCCAATAAAACAACGGTTTGACGCAAAGCCTTATCAATTTCTGGTCCTTCTGCTGCGGCCATGTAATAGGCCATTAGCAAAGCAGCATTTGAACCACTCGGCTCATTGCCGTGTATGCTAAAGCCCATGTAGGCTACTGAAGGCATTTTTGTGATGTCAAACTTATCTGCTTCATTGGGGTAGGTGAGCCAGGAATGGTCGCTTCTGATTTTTTCGATTCCGGCTAAGTTATCCGGATGTGTTACCGTTAACAGTAATTGTTCTCTTCCTTCGTGGCTTGTTCCAATCACCTCAAAATCAATTCGTTCGGAGGCCTTGGCCAATGTTTTCATATAATACACCAATTTGTCGTGCGTAATATGCCATTCGCCTACCTGATGACCAATAACGGACTCTGGTGTGGGGATATCTGGATTGTAGGTGACATGATTAGGCAAATAATAGGATAATGTCTCTTGTGCAGCAACATTTAAGGTCGTCACTAAGGACAGAAAGCATAGAACCAATACGGTGATTTTTTTCATAGGTCTCATTTTGAAAAATCCAATATAAGCAATCTGTTATGTTTTGAAAATAAAAATGTGCTGTAGGGGACAACATAAAAGCGCTAGATCGCCCTATGAAATAATAAATCTCAGATGATATGGTCCATTTCACCACCTGGTTCTTCTTTTGATTGAGGCATGCTTTGCCTAGAAGATGCATCTGTAAAATCTTATAGAATGAAGTTGAGAGGGCGATTTGTGAATTTATGTTAACAAAAGGTTAAAACCACCTTTGTTTCATAGCGAAAGCATAACATTTAAAAAGAAGGATGGATGTTCTGAAAAAGTAAATTTGAGGTGTGAAAAGGGAAAACTATGCTTCCCCGAACTAAAACTTAAATCTATCTAACATTATTGTCTATGAAAAAACTATTACTCAATGTGTTCCTAGTGGGTATGTTGGCTGCTTTTGCAACCACTGCTTTCGGTCAAGGAACAACAAACTCTTCCATTAATGGAAAAGTAACAGATGCAAGTGGTGAGACACTTCCGGGTGCTACTGTTGTGGCAGTACACACACCTAGTGGATCTCGTTATGGCAATGTAACAGATGCAAAGGGATTCTTTAGAATTCCTAACATGCGTGTAGGTGGTCCTTACACGGTAACAGTAACTTTTGTGGGTTACAGTGAATTTAAGCAAGAAAATCTTTTTTTAAGCTTAGGTCAGTCTTTTCAAATCGAACCTGTTTTGAAAGAAGATAATGTTACTTTAGGAGAGGTAGAGGTTGTTGGAGAACGTAACAGTATCTTCGATGGCAACAGAACTGGCTCTGAGACAGTAATAGGACTTGAGCAAATTAATGCGACTCCAACGATTGCTCGTGCCATTGGTGATTTTGCCAGATTTACTCCTCAAGCGATCATTGATGAAGGTAGTGATGGTTTCTCCATTTCCATTGGAGGACAAAACAACCGTTACAACTCAATCTATATCGATGGTGCTGTAAACAATGATGTATTTGGTTTGGCTGGCTCTGGTACTAACGGAGGTCAAACTGGTGTATCACCTATTTCTGTGGATGCTATTGAGCAGTTCCAAGTACAGGTTGCTCCTTTTGATGTACGTGTTTCGGGTTTTGCCGGTGGTGCCATCAATGCAGTGACTAGATCAGGCTCTAACGAAATTGAAGCATCTGTTTACAATTTTTGGAGAAATGAAAAAATGGCCGGTAAAACGCCAACAGATGTTGAAAGAGCTCGTGAAAAATTGAATGAATTTACTGCTCAAACCTATGGTTTCAGAGTGGGCGGCCCCATCATTAAAGACAAGCTTTTCTTCTTTGTAAATTACGAAAAGCAAGACGATGAAACACCTCAGCCTTTTAATTTTAACGATTATGAAGGTGATGCCTCTCAATCAGATGTTAATGCGTTAATTAACAAATTGAATGGCTTCGGTTATGATCCAGGATCATTAGATGGAAACCCAGTTGTTTTGGAGTCTGACAAAATCACGGCCAAATTCGATTACAACTTGAATACCAATAATAAGGTTGCTGTACGATACTCCTATGTAAAAGCCGATAACATTGAAGGTGTAAGATCATCTCCTCGTACTTTGAACTTTTACAACAGATCTGAGTCTTTCCTTTCAAAAACGAACTCTTTATCTGCTGAATGGTCTTCAACGATTGGCTCCAATATGTCCAATAAATTGACAGTGGGTTATGTAAATGTTGATGATGATAGAGACCCTACAGGCGGTGATTTCCCTACTGTGAATATTAATGATGGAAGAGGAAATATTCGCTTTGGAGCAGAAGAATTCTCTACGGCCAACTTGTTGAAACAAGAAGTCATTACAGTGAACAATAACTTTGAGGTATACAAAGGCAGACATACGTTTACTTTTGGCTTCAATGCTGAGTTCTATGCTGCAGAAAACCTTTTTATTGCCCAGAACTTTGGTCGTTATACTTACAATTCTCTAAGTGACTTTTTGAATGATCAACCTGCTGATGACTATTTCCGATTGTATTCTAATAGAGATGATGTAACCGGCGACGGTTCTATCGCGGCAGCAGTATTTAATTCCAATGTCATTGGTTTTTATGCTCAGGACGAATTCCAAGTGAATAACGATTTGAAAGTTACTTTTGGTCTGAGACTTGATTTCCAAGGCTTTGATGATACACCTGTCAACTCAGAATTCAACAACAATGTAATTCCTGAACTAGAGTCTTTCGGATACGATCTAAAAGGTGCCAGTGTGGGTTCTTTTATTGAGACACAAGCTTTGTTTTCTCCACGAATTGGTTTTAACTGGGATGTGAATGGAGATAAAACACTTCAATTAAGAGGAGGTGCGGGTATCTTCACTTCTCGTGTTCCTTTGGTTTGGCCAGGTGGTGCATTCAATAACAATGGATTTAACTTAGGTTCTGCCGATGAGAATAGTTTCGACGGTATTTTTAGACCTGATGTAAATAATCAGCCTAGAAATCCTGTAAACAGCCCTGTTCAGTCAGGTAACATCGATTTGTTCGCTGCTGATTTCAAAGCACCTAGAGTAGCTAAATTCAATGTTGCTGCCGATAAAAAACTGGGCAACAGTGGGTTTATCCTTACTGTGGATGCTTTGTATACAAAAACCATCACTGCTTTGCTTTATGAGAACATAAACATCAAACCAGCTACACGTTTTCTTACCAATACAGGCGACTTGAGACCTATCTATAATAGGTTTGATAGAATTGCACGTCAATACGGAGGAATTTACTTGGCTTCAAATACGAGTAGAGGTTATGCATACAACCTTTCAACCACTTTGACTATGCCTGTTATAAACGGATTCCAAGGTAGTATTTCGTATTCTTATGGTGAAGCGTTCAACGTGTTTGATGGTACCTCTTCTCAAAACTCTTCTCAATGGAGAGGTTTGAACTCAGTGGGTGGTAGAAACTTTGATCAACCATTAGTAAAGTCAGCTTTCTCTCCCGGACACAGAGCAATTGCTCAAGTATCATACAGACATGAGTGGGGCAAAAATGCTGCAACTCAAATAGGTTTGGTATGGGAAGGTCGTTCAGGAAGACCATTTTCTTACATTTACAATGATGGAGGAAGGTTAAATAACGAGGATTCCAGAGAAAGAAACTTGATCTATGTTCCTGCTAGTAGAGATGATATCGTTTTAGTTGATGATGCTAGAGCTGGTAATGCAGCGTCTCAATGGGCAAAATTGAACCAGTTCATTTCCAATGATCCTTACTTGAACTCAAGAAGAGGAAATTATGCAGAAGTGAATGCTTCAAGAGCCCCTTTTACTTCCATCTTTGACTTAAGATTCTTGCAAGAAGTTTCTTTGTCTGCAGGGGGTAAGGAGCATACGCTTCAGTTCACAGCCGATATTTACAATTTTGGAAATATCCTCAACAAAGATTGGGGTCGTAGGTATTTCGTTCCCTCTAACTTTGAATTGTTGAACTTTGAAGGCTTTTTAGCTGATGGCACTACTCCTACTTTTACTTTTGATGGAGTGACTGATAATGATCCTTCTGCCAATAGAATTGATGACTCTGGTTTGGTCAGTTCAAGATGGCAAATGCAATTAGGTATCAGATACATCTTCGGTAACTAGTATTTAACTAACATCTTATCAAAAGCCTGTCCAGCAATGGACAGGCTTTTTATTTTTATGAATGGATTGTTTTGTGAACGGTTGAACTTAATTTAAACGCAACCGTTAATTTTGAGTTAATAACTTATGCTTTATTATAAAACATATCGACATCCTAATTCTACTGAATGGGTAACCTTTGTGCATGGCGCAGGAGGTAGTTCTTCCATTTGGTACAAACAAATAAAGTCTTTCAAAAATGAATTTAATGTGCTGCTGATAGACTTAAGAGGACATGGGAAATCTCAGGAGATGTTTGAGAGATATTTTAAAAATGAGTACAATTTTGAAAACATTTCGCGCGATATTTTAGAAGTGCTTGACCACCTTGAAATTGAAAAGAGTCATTTTGTAGGGATTTCTTTGGGAACTATTTTGATGCGTACCATTTCGGATATTGCACCTGAGCGTGTTGCTTCCCTCATCATGGGAGGGGCGGTTACTCGTCTGAATATACGCTCCAAATTTTTGGTAGCAGTCGGTAATTTTGCCAAACGATTACTACCTTTTATGTGGTTGTATCGATTATTTGCTTGGATTATCATGCCTAGAAAGCGCAACCAAGAATCAAGAATTCTCTTTGCCAACCAAGCTAAAAAGTTATGTCAAAAAGAATTCATTCGTTGGTTCAATCTTACCTACAAATTAAATCCACTTTTAAAGTACTTCAACGAAATAGATACAGGATTACCTACCCTCTACTTGATGGGAGATGAAGACTACATGTTTTTGCCACAAGTGATGAAATTAGTTAAAAAACAATCCAACGCACTTTTACAAATCGTTCCTGATAGTGGCCATGTTTGTAATGTGGAGCAACCTGATTTTTTTAATCAAAATGCCATACATTTCATCCATGCCCATGCAGCCAATTAATCACAAATCATATCATGAATAAGGTTACCAAAGTTGTACTTCTCATCGTTATACTCACTGCCCTTGTGGCTTGGGCTGTTTACCCACGATTAGATGATTTGTTTCCAAAGGGGAAAGACAAGTCGAATATTTCTACAACCAATGTTGCCAATAATTCCTCCGCTTTGCCCGTAAATGCTGTGGTGGCAACCCCTAAATTTTTGGAAAACAAAATCAAGATCACCGGATCTCTCTTGCCCAATGAATCTGTAACCATCATGAGCGAAGTGGCTGGCATGGTAACTGAAATTATGTTTGAGGAGGGCCAAAAGGTAAGGAAGGGAGATTTACTGCTTAGACTAAAAGACGATGAATTAAGGGCTCAACTGGAAAAACTCAAGTACAGCAAAAAATTGGCACAAGAAACTGAAAATAGGCAAAGGCAATTGTTGGAAAAAGAGGCCATCAGCCAAGAGGAATACGATATTACCTTGACCAACCTCAACACCTCGGAAGCTGATATCAA
This sequence comes from Roseivirga sp., assembly GCA_018402485.1. Taxonomy (GTDB): domain Bacteria; phylum Bacteroidota; class Bacteroidia; order Cytophagales; family Cyclobacteriaceae; genus Roseivirga. The sequence continues at coordinate 1,034,638 of JAGYIY010000001.1, forward strand.
ACTATTGCAAACCCAAATAGAGCGAACCTACATGCGAGCTCCTTTTGATGGTGTTATAGGGTTGAGGCAAATCAGTGAAGGAGCTTACATTACCTCTTCTACATCAATTACTACATTGTACAATCTCGACCCCATGAAAGTGGCCTTTGCCATACCTGGTAAGTATGTGAACAAAGTAAACGTTGGTGATGAAATTGAGTTTTCTACAGAGGTATCTAATCAACTATTTAAGGGGGAAGTGTATGCCATAGAACCCCAAATTGAAGCCAATACAAGAACCGTTCAGATTCGTGCCTATGCCGTTAATAAGGATGCGCAACTTATTCCCGGACAATTTGCCAAGGTGGAATTGCTCATGGAGCGTATTGAAGATGCTTTAATGCTGCCTGCCTATGCCGTTATTCCGGAACTCAATGGTCATAAGCTTTTTCTCGTAAAGGATGGTAAAGCCATACAGCGCATGGTTCAAATCGGTGTACGTACAGAAAGTGAAGTGCAGATATTGGAAGGATTGAATCCACAAGACACCGTAATTACTTCCGGCTTGCTCGAAATCAGGCCCGGCATTGAAGTGAAGCTTAAATCCATTAATAACTAAAAATGTCTAGCTTATCCACCATCAGTATTAAACGTCCGGTCTTGGCCATGGTGATGAATATCGTCATTGTCATTTTTGGTGTCATTGGTTTTTTATACCTGGGCGTGCGCGAATTTCCAAGCGTTGACCCTCCTGTCATTTCGGTGTCTACTTCTTATACGGGAGCCAATGCGGAAATCATAGAATCGCAGATTACTGAACCCATTGAGGAAGCATTGAACAGTATTGCCGGTATAAAAACATTGACATCCGTCAGCAGGGATGGTGGCAGCTCTATTAGTGCTGAATTTGATTTGGGGGTAGATTTGGAAGCTGCAGCTAATGACGTAAGAGATAAAGTGGCGGGCGTCGTACGTCGGCTTCCACCAGATGTTGAGCCTCCAAATGTTTCTAAGGCAGATGCAGATTCTAGTCCCATCATATTTCTGAATATTTCTAGCCGCGAAAGAGATCTGCTTGAGTTGACCTTATTAGCAGAAAATACTTTTAAAGAACGTGTTCAAACCATTCAAGGAGTGAGCTCAGTGCAGGTTTGGGGTTCCAAGCGGTATTCTATGAGGTTGTGGATGGATCCTGAGAAATTAGCAGCTTATGGTCTTACGCCTTTGGATGTCCAAGAAGCCGTTAATAGAAACAATGTAGAATTGCCTTCTGGTAGAGTGGAGGGATCGGAAACCGAACTGACCATCAGAACCATAGGCCGAATCAATTCTCCCGAAGAATACAATAACCTGATTGTAAAAGAAGAAGGCGACATGGTGGTAAAGTTTCGGGATATTGGGAGAGCAGCCCTTGCACCTGAAAATGAAAGAACCATTCTGAAAAGAAATGGAGTGCCTATGGTAGGAATCGCCGTCATCACCCAACCAGGATCTAATAGCATTGAAATTGCAGATGCTTTTTGGAATAGAATAGACCTGATTAAAAAAGATTTGCCTGCCGACATTGAGCTAGGAGTGGGATTCGACAATACCCAATATGTGAGAGAATCGATCACAGAAGTTCAGCAAACCATTCTTGTTGCGTTTTCACTTGTGGTGGTCATCATCTTCTTATTCTTTAGAGATTGGCGCACGACTATTATTCCAATTGTTACCATTCCCATCTCCCTGATTGGTGCTTTTTTCATCATGTATTTTGCAGGCTTTTCCATCAATGTTTTAACCTTGCTGGGAATTGTTCTTGCCATTGGGCTGGTGGTTGACGACACGATTGTTGTATTGGAAAATATCTATGCCAAGATTGAGGGAGGTTTGGATCCGGAAGAGGCAGGGATCAAAGGAGCGAACGAAATCTTTTTTGCCGTCGTCTCTACCACAGTAGCCTTGGTCGCCGTGTTCATGCCTGTTATTTTCTTACAAGGGTTGACAGGCCGTTTATTTAGAGAGTTTGGAATTGTGGTAGCCGGTGCCGTCGTGATTTCTTCTTTTGTGGCACTCACCCTAACGCCAATGATGAGCTCCAAAATTTTAAAGAAAAGAGAACGGCATAATTGGTTTTACAGGGTTACAGAGCCCTTTTTCTTATGGCTTAATCGTGTATATGAAGAAGCACTAGACGCCTTTATGCGTGTAAGAGGCCTAGCTTTTGTGGTAATTTTAGGGAGTGTTGGCTTGATCGCGTTGCTTCTCACCAACAACCGCGTTCCTGAAGAATTAGCTCCCATCGAAGACAGGAGCTCTTTGAGTGGAACAGCTACCGGTCCTGAAGGAGCAACTTTTGAATACATGGATAGTTATGTGGATAGTATCATTGGAGCGGTTCGCCAGCATATTCCAGAAACCAATGCACTGATTACCGTTACATCTCCTGGATTTGGAAATAGTTCAGTCAATTCTGCCCGTATCAATATTAAATTGGTAGATCCCGATGAAAGAGAAAGAAGTCAGCAAGACATCTTGGATGACTTTAGCCCGATACTCTCCAAATACACAAAGGCACGCGCCTTTTTATCCCAGTCTCCAACCATTGGCGGAAGACGTGCCCGAGGTTTTGCTGTACAATATGTTATACAATCGCCTACTTTGGAAAAACTGAAGGAAGTGTTGCCTGCTTTTATGGAAAAGGCGCAGCAAGCCGAAGAGTTCTCTTATGTAGACATGAACTTGAAATTCACGAAGCCTGAGATAACAGTGGAAATTGATAGAGAAAAAGCCCAATCGCTGGGGCTATCCGTTAGAGACGTGGCGCAAACATTGCAGCTAGGCCTTTCGGGACAAAGGTTTGGATTTTTTATCATGGGCGGAAAGCAATATCAGATCATTGGGCAAGTCGATCGTGAAAACCGAAACGACCCTTTAGACCTTAAAAATTTGTATGTCAGAAACAAAGAAGGAACTTTAATTCAGCTTGATAATATTGTCTCCCTCGAGGAACGTAGCTCACCGCCTCAGCTCTACCGCTTCAACCGATTTGCTGCTGCTACTATTTCTGCCAACCTATCGCCAAAGATTACTACAGGACAAGGAATTGCAGCAATGGATGCCATAGCCGATGAGGTATTAGACGATACTTTTCAGACAGATTTAGCCGGCCAGTCCCGAGAATTTAGAGACAGTACCAACAGTCTGTACTTTGCTTTTGGTTTTGCTCTTGTATTGATTTATCTCGTGCTATCTGCTCAATTCGAGAGTTTTCGAGATCCGCTAATCATTATGTTTACCGTTCCTTTGGCTTTGGCAGGGGCACTTTTGGTCTTGTGGAGGTACGAAGAGACACTTAATATTTTCAGCCAAATTGGAATTATTATGCTCGTAGGTCTTGTATCGAAAAATGGTATTCTCATTGTTGAATTTGCCAACCAAAGAAAGGCGGCAGGTTTACCCATTATCGAAGCCATCAAAGAAGCTGCAAAAGCTCGTTTTAGACCCATTTTGATGACTTCTCTGTCTACCATTTTGGGGATTTTACCCATTGCCCTCGCACTTGGTGCCGGGGCTGAAAGCCGCGTGTCTATGGGGGTAGCAATCATCGGAGGGTTGGTGTTTTCTACAGTTCTTACCCTGTTCGTTATACCTGCCATGTACTCCTTTTTTACCAGTAAGAAAAGCAGATTAGCTCGCACAACCACCTAATGATGAAACGTATAAACTTCTTATTTTTTAGTTGTCTATTGTCCATCTCTCTTTCTGCTCAAGAGCAGCTTTCTCTGCAGGATGCCATCATTAAAGGCTTAGAGAGCAACTTGTCGATAAAGATCAGTGAAAAAGCCAGAGACATTGGTGTGAATGATTACGATAAAAGTATTGGAGAATATTTACCTCAGGTAAGTGTAACAGCTGGAAAGAATTTTTCCACCTCCAATGTCGTACAACAGTTTGTTAATGATAATGAACCTCGAACCATTGATGGTGCAAAATCGAATACTTTGGATGTTAGCCCCGTACTTAACTGGACTATTTTTGATGGATTGGGTATGTTCTATGCGCGCGACAGGTTTGAAAAGCAAATGAACTTGGTGAATGATGATTTGAAAATACAAATTGAAAATACCATTGCACAAATCTCTAGTGCTTTCTATACCCTTGCGCTAGAGGAGGAAAGGTTGCGGGTGTTAAAAGATGCCTTGGAACTTTCAAAGACACGAGTTGATTTTGCAAAAGTAAGATACGATGTTGGGAAAACATCAAAACTAGAATATTTACAGGCTCAGGTAGACTACAATACCGATCAGTCAAATATTATGTTGCAAGAAGAGGTGGTTGCTAACACCTTAGTTGATTTAAACCGGCTGATGGGCGAAGCATTGGAAACAAATTACGTCGTACCTACTGAATTTATTCCGAATGTTGAAATGAATCTAAACGATTTACTACAGAGCTCCCAGTTGAATAACCCCGGTTTGGTTAGGGCTCAACGCGCTCGGGAGTTGTCTTTATCACAATTGAAGGAAATCAATGCCGAAAGACTTCCCACTGTAAATTTCAATCTCGGTTATAATTTCAATGATAGAAACTCTGATGCTGGCTTTTTAATTAGTAATACCTCTAAAGGTGTAAATTATGGATTCAGTGCTTCTTGGAATATTCTTAATGGATTTGATGTGAAAAGAAGACAACAAAATGCAAAAATTACCATCGAAAGTAGGGAGTTAGAAGTGCAAGACCTTAAGCAGCAACTTGAGGCCGATGTTCGAAAGGTTTTTGTTAATTACCAGAACAGTCTTTCTCTGAGAACTTTAGAAGAAACCAACTATGAGATTGCTGTCGAAAATTTTGACATTGCCCAAGAGCGTTATCGCTTGGGAAATTCCAATGCCCTGGAGCTGCGCGAGGCACAAGTCAATTTAATACAGGCAGAATTAAGAAAAGTTTTAGCAGGGTATAATATCAAAATGGCTGAAATTGAATTGAAGCGTTTAGCCGGAGAAAATCTAAAGTAAAATATTTATTCTCTGCTATTTGGGGTACGGGCCTACCATTTAAAATTCCTGATTTTTATTCCATAAACAAAGAAATGCCCAGATGTTTGCGGACAAAGAAAACGGGTTGCTATTGTATGTTCTGTTTCTTTTTAACCTTATAGTGCTCAAATGAATAGTGCTGAGCGTGATGGCCTAAATTCTTTCTACACGAGGCATTAGAGTTAAAAAGGAATTGATTTTGTAAAATCGACACAGAGATGAATAGCAATTTTGTCGGTTCTAAATACCTAAAAAGGATTGATAATTATGAAGGATGCATGAGCTCATCCATAACTTTAGCAGATGATAGGCAAAGGGGAATGCCTCCTCCCGGATGAACACTACCCCCACAAAAGAACAAATCCTCGATAAATCTTGATTGATTCGGATGTCTTAAAAAAGCAGCAAACTTATTATTCGAACTGTTTCCGTACAAGGCGCCTTGAGAAGAGCTTGTTTTTTGTTCAATACCTCTGGGGTCAAGTACATCTTCCTCTACAATCAATGCAGAAATGTCTTCACCCAAGGCATGAGAAAGCCTATCGAGTATTATGTTTTTCGCCTTAGGAATTAAATGATCCCAATCTAAGGAGGTATCAGAAGGCACGTTAATCATGGTAAACCAATTCTGACAGCCTTTAGGGGCATCTTTAGCATTATGAACAGCACTTATGTTTACATAAACCGTAGGGTCAATGGGTAAGGTTTTACTTTTAAAAATATGTTTAAACTCTGTTTTGTAATCTTCGCTAAAAAATATATTATGTAAACCCAGTGTTTTAAATTCTTTTTGAATACCCCAATAAAAAATCAATGCAGAACTAGATTTTTCTTGCTCGATTAGCTTTTTAGGCTGTTTTTGGTTTTTGAGTAATTTACCATAGGCAGCACTCATGTCCATGTTACATACTACTTTCTGCATGGGGTGAAAGCCCTTGGATGTTTCTATGCCTATGGCCTTTTCTTTTTCTACAATAATTTTTGTTACTGGCTGTTCAAAATTGAACTGAACCCCAACCTCAAGCGCCAATTGGTATAAAGCTTGGGTAATGGATTCCATTCCACCACATGGGAAAAAGGCACCTTTTCCAAACTCAAGATGAGGAATCATGTTCAGCGTGGAGGGGGTTTGGTAAGGGTCAGAACCATTATAAGTGGCATACCGGTCGAAAAGCTGAACAGTTTTCAGGTTTTGAAAAGTGCTTTTATTTGCTGCGTGCATGGATTGGTTGAAGCCAAACTTGTGCAATTTTCCATAGGCCCGAAAGGCAGCCTTACTCAACCAAGTACTTTTTTTATGCAAACTTTTTTCAATAAAAAGGGGGGCTAGGTGTTCATACTTGAAAGCACTTGCCTCCAAAAATACCTGAACATGCTCCCATGGTTCATGTAATTTTGATTCAAATTCTTTTTGCAATTTAGACCGATTCGACCAAGCGGTAAACTGTGTTCCATCGGGATAAAAATACCGGCAGCTCTCATCGAGCTTTTCATAAGAAAAATAAGAAGATATATCGACATTGGATAGCTCAAAGAGCTCTTCGACCAAATGAGGAAGGGTGAACAATGACGGCCCTGCATCAAAGCGATAAGCACCTAACCGAAAAGAGGTTAGCTTACCACCTGGATAGGAGTTAGCTTCAAAAACAGAAACGACATGACCTCGATTGGCTAAACGTATGGCCGCAGCCATACCACCAATACCCGCACCAATCACGGCTACATTTATAGGCATACAAGTGAATTTAAACGGTCAATATAAGCAAAGGAAGATTCTTAGTACATACCATCCTAGTCCAATGCCGCAATAATTTCTTTCAAATCAATGCTTTTCCATGCGGTTTCGATACCTGGAATATTCAGCACTTCATCCATGATGGCTTGCTGTTTTTTAGCAATGGCTAAAGCCTCTGAATACCTGTAATCACTGAAAGTTACAAGTGTATATAAAGGTATCCATTGCTTAGGATATTCTTTATGCAGTCGCTGTTCCAATTTTTTTTGAAGTATGAAAAGTGGATCTGTTACTTTATCACGCATTTCAATGAAATTATACAAGGCTAAATCAGAAATCGCATCTGCATCAACCTTCCTTTCTTCTTGGAAGGCATGAAGCACCTTTTTACTTAGCCCACAATTTTCTTCAATCAAACGATCAAGTACAAAACAGTCTTCAAAACCGGCATTCATACCTTGACCGTAGAAGGGTACAATTGCGTGGGCAGCATCACCAATCAATAGAGAATGATTTTGAACGTATGGGAAGCATTTGACTGTAATTAAGGACGAGGTCGGGTGATTTTTAAAGTCTGCAAGCAGGTTGGGCATATGTTGTTTGGCATCAGAGAAATGTTCCTCAAAAAAGGAATTAACCTCTTTATCTGTTTGAAGTGAGTCAAATGAAATTTTTCCTTCAAAGGGCAAGAAAAGCGTACAAGTAAAGGATTTATCTACATTAGGTAAAGCAATAAGCATAAACTCTTGCCGAGGCCAAATGTGTAAAGCATTAGGGTCGAGAGCAAACTCCCCTTTAGGTGTAGGCGGCATGCTGAGTTCTTTGTAGCCGCTTGAAATATACTGCTGTGAAAAATTAAAGCGAGGCGCACGCATGTAAGCTTTTCTTAAGGCGCTAAAAGCACCATCAGCTCCAAAAATAAAAGAAGCCTGATGGCTTAAGGTTTTGCCTTGATGGGTAAAATAGGCTTCATTCTTCTCGGTTTCTACTTTTCCGCAGAAATGTTCAAAGTGAAAAAATACACCCGCTTGCTCTGCAGCATCCATAAGAAGACAGTTCAATTCCAACCTAGCGATCGAATTGATTTGTTGCCCTGTTTTGCCATAAGGCTGAAAATCTTCTTTTTCATCAATGGTATGCACCATTCTACCGGGCATAGGAATGCAATGCGATATTACCTTTGGCATAAGCCCCACCTTTTCTAAAGCTTTTAACCCTCTTCTACTAAGTGCTAAATTGATAGACCTTCCTTCTTCCTTTTTGTCTAACCTTAAGTCTGTCCGTTTTTCAAATACATGTACGTTATAACCTCTTTTGACAAGGAATAATGCTAATAAAGAGCCTACTAAACCCGCTCCAAGGATGATGATTTTATTTTCGGATGAATTCATGCGATGAGCTTAACCCTGTTGTTTTATGGCTTCGGATAATATCTGTCCAAATTGATAAACGTCTTCGAAAGAATTGTACAATGGTGCAGGAGCAATTCGAATGACATTAGGTTCTCGCCAATCACCAATGACGCCATTGGCAATCAGATGATCAAATAAAGATTTACCATTTTTGTGAAAAAAGATCGATAATTGTGCTCCTCTTTGCGAGGGATCAGAAGGTGTAATGATTTCGAATAAACCTCTATCACCGCTGAGTTCTTGAATAATGAATTCTAAATAACCTGTAAGTTGTAAACTTTTTTCTCTTATTGCTGGCATTCCGACCTCATCGAATATTTCTAAAGAAGCGAGATGAGCTGCTGTAGAAATTATATTGCCATTACTGAGTTGCCATCCATCTGCACCAGGCATGGGTTGAAAGCCTTTTTTCATTAAAAACCTTTCTTTTTCATTATGCCCCCACCATCCGGCAAACCTAGGAAGGCTATCGTTATGGGCATGTCTCTCGTGTACAAAAATACCACTGACATTTCCCGGACCTGAGTTGAGGTATTTGTAAGAACACCAAGTAGCAAAATCAACATCCCAGTCGTGGAGCTGAACAGGTACATTACCAGCGGCATGGGCTAAATCAAAACCAACATAAGCCCCCACTTTGTGTCCGGCTTGTGTTATGGATTCCATGTCGAACCACTGACCCGTATAGTATTGTACCCCTCCAAAAAGAACAAGGGTAAGCTCTTTTCCATGCTTTTCAATGGTTTCGATAATGTCTTCTGTGCGTAGGGTATTCTCACCGTCTCTAGGAGCTACTTCAATTAGCGCCTCTTCGGGGTCTAAACCATGAAATTTAAATTGTGATTCAAACATATATTGATCTGATGGAAAAGCACCTGCTTCGCAAATGATTTTAAACCTTTGAGCAGTAGGTTGATAAAATGACACCATCAATAAATGGAGGTTCACAGTCAAATTATTCATGGCTACTACCTCGAGTGGGAGTGCTCCTAACACACCTGCCAAACTTGGCTTACTGGCTTCATGAAACTTGAGCCATGGGTTCTTTTTGGGTAAAAAATGACCTTCAACAGCAAATTCTTCCCACTTTTGCATTTCCTCTTCCACATAAACGCGAGCTCGTTTCGGTTGTAGACCTAAAGAATTCCCTGTGAAATAAAGGGCATTTGCACCCTTGTGTTGCGGAAAATAAAATTCCTTACGCCACCCATGGAGAGGATCAGCCTCATCTAAAGTTTGAGCAAAAGAAAGTGTGTTTTGATACTTCATTTGAATAAATTTAGTCGATTTGCGCCTGGGATATAATGTGCATGGTTGAGTAACCGTTCTTTTTTCACTATTCCCCAAGCAAAGCCTGATAAACTTCCCTTACTTCCGATAACGGGGTGGAAAGGTATTAAAATTGCCAAAGGATTTTTGACGTTTGCCAGATCTGTGCCTCTCATTTTTTCAACATCTCCCATCTTTTTGGTCACTTCTGAATAAGCAAAAGTTTTTTTGGAAGGGATTTGTTGCAGATGTGTACAAACATTTTTTTTAAAATGGATGTAAACCGAATCTAAACCCAATTTAATTTCTGGCTGTTTACCTGCAAAATATGCTTGAATTCGATACGTACATGCAAGCACAATTGGACGAAATTCCCCATGGGTTAAGCATGTCAGATACTTCGTAAAAGTAACCCATCGGATGGCCTCAGCATCACCAATGATTTTTAGTCTTCTCATTGGGGTGTATAAAAAACGTGTTGCGGCATTTTTCACAAAAAATAGATTGGGTGATTGTTTTTATTCAGTATAGCGTGGGTCCGACGATGTAACGTGTCCACAATTCGAACATGTTCTTAATGTTTCAGAAGCATAGAAATGTTTAAAACGAGGCAAAAAGTCCTTTTCAATATTTTTTAATGGAAAGTAAGTTTCATGTAGTTTGTGATTACAGTTTTCGCAATACCATAAAAGCCCGTCTTTGTGTTGAGCTTGTCTTACTCGTTCAATTACCAGACCCACAGAGCCTTCTGAACGAATAGGAGAATGAGGCACTTTTGGCGGGTGCAAATACATATCTCCAGGCCCTAGGGCCATATCGACCGCTTTACCATTCTCCTGAATTCTGATGGTGACATGGCCTTTAATTTGATAAAAGAGTTCTTCCGTTTCATTGTAATGAAAATCCTTCCGGGCATTCGGACCGGCTACAATCATTACAATATAGTCGCTACCTTCCGGATAAAGATTTTTATTCCCTACAGGTGGCTGAAGTAAATCCCTGTTATCATCAATCCATTTCAGTAAATTAAAGGGCCTTTTTATGTTCATATGTGTTCCACTTCTGTGGGCGTTAAAATTAATTAAAAATGAGTGAGGACTATCTATAATTGTCTGATTTGTCGGACAAATGTAGGTGAATGATCAGTATGCGGATCAATGAAACAAAGTGTCAATCTGTATGAACTCGTTACAGGCTACGCTATATGTAATCGAATAATGGAACGATTCAAATGTAATTAATCATTGAATAATTCAAAATGAGGCATAAGCGTGGGTTGCGGAATCAAAAACAAAAAAGCCTGATAGGCAAGAATATAATTAAAAATAATCTTTTGAATCAACTTTTGAGTTTTTTCATCAGTTAAATTAATTAAAAGAAAATTCATACTATATTTGATAAAAGAAAAGGTGACTAATCCTTTTTTATACAGAGCTAACACACACAACATTTAGGAAAAGTCTGGGTGTAGAAATCGAAAGGTTTGCTATTGTAGTTAGTTGCCCAGGTGTTTAGGTGATAGGGAGTTGCCCCAATGGGGGTGACTCTCCTATATTCTACCTATTCCTTTTAAAACGTTGATTTTTACTTTTCAACTTTTCTGCACCTTCAATTCAGGTCTTACAATCAATTCTACTTTTTCCATTGCTAGTACGATTGCTACTTTCATAAGCTGAAAAACCTCCCTATCTTTCTTTTATGAAATATGTAGTTTTTTTGTTTTTAGTTACTGTTGCTTGTACATCGAACCTTGATCGTGCTGAACCTTTTGTAGAAGAATTGATTGTGCCTAATGAATTTCAGAGCCAATTGCCTTTTTTATACACATCAAATGAGGGGCAAACTTATCTTTCTTGGGTTGAAGAGTTTGGGGACACGGCTCAACTTAGGTTTTCAAAGCTAGAACCAACAGGCTGGTCAGAGCCCAAAAATATTGCGAAGGGTAACAACTGGTTTGTCAATTGGGCTGATTTTCCCTCTTTGGTAGCTAATGGAGATCATCTTACGGCACATTGGCTCCAAAAAAGAGCAGCAGGAACCTATGACTATGATATTTATATCGCACAATCAACCGATGGTGGGGATAATTGGCAAACGCCGTTTATTTTACACAAAGATGGTGTGGCTGCCGAGCATGGATTTGTGAGTTTGCTGCCTTCGGGTAATGGGAAGGTTTTTGCCACCTGGTTAGATGGAAGGAACACCAAGGGTTTGGGGCATGCCAACCACGAAGTATCTACCGAGTCCGCCATGACCCTACGTGCAGCATGGATCAATGCCGAGGGGGAAACTACAGAAGAATGGGAGCTGGACAATCGTACCTGTGATTGTTGCCAAACCGATGCATTAATGACTCCTGAAGGACCTGTAGTTGTCTTTCGCGACCGGTCTATTCATGAGATCCGTGATATTTATATTACCAAACTTTTTCAAAACGATTGGTCAACTCCAAAACCCGTTCACCAAGATTTTTGGGAGATTCCGGGCTGTCCCGTCAATGGTCCTGCCATCGCAGGAAACGAAAAGGGAATGGCAGTGGTATGGTTTACAGCAGCAAACCAAACGTCCAAAGTGAAATGGTCATTTAGTTCAAATGGTGGGAAAAACTTTTCAACTCCCATTGTATTGGCTGAAGCCAATACATTAGGCAGGGTAGACATCATTGCTTTAAATAATGAGCAATTTGGTGTAAGCTGGATGGAAACTCAAGGTGAATTAGCGGTTATTCAATGGGCTAGAATCAGTACACGGGGTGACATTTTGCAAAAAATCAAGGTAGTAGAAACGAGTTCAGCTCGTGCGAGTGGTTTTCCCGTAATGACACAAAATTTAGATGGTGTTCTGATGGCTTGGACAGAATTAATAGGGGAAGAACCCAAAGTGCAATCAGCTTGGATTCGATATTGATTCTACCTTGCCTGAAGTGTTATAATATGGAAAATGATGGGGCTATCAGCAGGAATATTTTCAGTGCCTTTATCACCATATGCTAAGTGAGCAGGGACTTTTAGATAACCGTTGTCTCCTTTTGTGAAATAACGCAGTCCTAAGACAAAACCTTTTACCAAGTTATTTCTATAAAGATTTACTGCGATGGGCAGCTCTCTTCGGATTGAGTTATCAAGCTCTTTTCCGTTAGGCAAATAGGTGGCATAGTGGATGATTAAATCCTTGTGTCCCCTAACTTTAGGATTTTTTTGTCCTCTAAGTAGGTGAATAGCAAGCCCTTCTTCTATTTTTACCCAATTGAAGCCCTCAAACTGCCGGGCGCGCATTTTTTCAAAAACCTCTTCCGGATTTTCATCGCGTATAACATCTCCTTCCTTATTCCATTCTTCTATCCTAATAAGCAGCCCATTTTCTGTGTAAGTTTCTTCTTTATTCTTTTCACCTGTCTCATGCCAATAACTATGTTTACCCACTTTCAGCCCATTTTTTAGCTTACCTCGGTATTTTTTTTGACCGTTTTCATAATCTTCTTTGACCCTTTGTGAAAAAACTTCAGTGGGTAAAACCCATCCGATACAGCAAAGGAGGATGAATATAGGTAATCTTCTCATGTCCCAAAGATAAAAAGGACATGATAAAAAATAGGGCTTCCTCGCCATATCTAAAAGTTTTTCTACCTTTGGTCCGAATTCGAAGGTTTACAAATCATATCATTTGGTTTGTAATTAAAAGGGAATCAGGTGTAAATCCTGGACAGTCCCAGCTGCTGTAATCCCATTTTTTCGATCGCTGAATACTGCCACTGCATCACTTATAGATGTGGGAAGGCTCAGTTGAACGGGGAAAGTCAGAAGACCTGCCTTTGATGTTGCGCACTAAAATGCTTTCTGAGGAAAAGCCGTTAGTATGAAAAGACAAACACATAACTCTACCCACCGCAGGGCGGTATATACCCTGCCGTGGCTCATTTTAGGTTTCTTCTTGTTGGCTTGTCAGCTACAGAATAACGACGATTCTGATCGATCAAAACCTGATCTAAAAGATCATTTTTCAACAAAATTAAGCATCGAGCACGCCATAGGTTTCCAATTGATTTACCATGATCATTGGAAAGAACTTCAGCTTTATCGGCATTATAATGATCAAGCAGATACCATTCGTTTTGCCTTAGTTCCTAAAGGTGAAACAGCTCCTAAAGGTTACCAAAACAACCGTATTTTAAGAATACCACTCAACCGTGTGGCTACGGTTTCCACAACACATTTGGGCATGTTCGAAGCACTGAATGCCATGCCTCAGCTTAAAGGAGTAGAAGCGGCTAAATACGTGTCGAGTAATGAGATAAAGCGAAAAATAACCGAAGGGAAAATTTTTGAATTAGCTCCTTCAGGCATGCTTAATGTAGAAAAGGTGGTGGCCGAAAAGATAGAAGTTTTGATGGGCGTTGGCTACCCCAATGCACAAAACAATACTTACCAAAACTTGGAAAATGCGGGTGTGCCTGTTTTACTCAATGCGGAATGGCAAGAGAAAACACTTTTGGGGAGAGCGGAATGGGTAAAAATGCTAGCAGCTTTGCTCAACAAAGAAGCGGAAGTAACAAAGATTTTTGATGACCTAGAAAGGAAATACAATGAAGTCTTGACTCAGCTTGAAGATAAACCCCTAACTGCTCCAATGGCCATTACAGGTTTGGTGCAAGGAGATGCTTGGTTTGTTGCCGGTGGAAAAAGTTTTGCCAACCATTTGATGCAATTGGCCAATGTGCAATATCCCTGGTCAGACACAAACAATACGGGAAGCCTAAAATTAGACTTCGAATCCATTTATGCCTACGGATTGGAGGCGGAGTATTGGTTGGTACCTAGTACAGCTAAAACCATGAATGAGCTATTACAAGCAGACAGTCGCTTGGCTGACTTCAAATCGGTACAAAAACAACAGGTTTACAATATATATGGTAGATATACACCTGGGGGTGGAAATGATTTCTACGAATCCGCGGTCATGCAACCACATCTAGTGTTGAAAGATATACTGAGCATTTTTCATCCTCAGTACTTTCCCAACCATGAATTAGTATATTACAACCGCTTAAAATAGTTGGATAAGTTAAGCAGCCATACCGAAATAAAACCTCAAAAACTTCAATCGGCTCAGTTACTGATCTTGATTTTGTTGGGGGTACTATTAGCCTTATTAGATATACGGCTAGGTTCGGTGAGTATGTCTTTGATGGATGTTTACAAGGTATTTTTTGTCCCCGAATCTGCAAATGAAGCTTATTCAGCTATTATTTATAAAATACGGATACCCAGAACTGTCACTGCAATTTTGGCTGGGGCGGCTTTATCTGTAGCAGGTCTTCAAATGCAAACCCTTTTCCGAAATCCGCTTGCAGGTCCATCAGTGTTAGGCATAACAGCAGGAGCTAGTTTAGGTGTTGCAGCCGTTATGCTCGTTACAGGCGCTTCGACTACCTTGTTCAGCATACGGCAACTAGGATTAGGTGGCAGTACGCTCATCATTTTAGCAGCAATTGCAGGGGCTGCAGCCGTGCTAGTGATCATTATGGCTATTGCTTTGAAAATTAGAGACAATGTAGTAATGCTGATCGTCGGGTTGATGGTGGCCAATATCACCATCGCAGTGGTAAGTATTTGGCAGTATTTCAGTGAACCTGAACAGATACAAGAATATATTTTATGGACGTTTGGGAGCCTAAGCGGTGTCACTAACGATCAACTGACCATTTTGGCAATAGTGGTGTTGACAGGTATATTTCTCACGTTTTTACTGTCAAAGACATTGAATGTGTTGCTGCTAGGCGAAGACTACGCGGCGAGTATGGGGCTCAATACTCGCTGGGCAAAAACTTCTGTGATTTTGGTTACTAGTTTGTTGACTGGTGCCATTACAGGGTTTTGTGGCCCCATTGGCTTTGTTGGAATTGCCGTACCACATTTGACGCGTAGTTATCTCAATACCTCCGATCACCGCCTGCTTATTCCTGCATCTGTACTTACCGGAGCAATTTTGATGCTCCTTTGTGATATCATTGCTCAAGTACCTGGAAGCGCCACAGTTTTACCTGTCAATGCAATTACGGCCATCATAGGATCGCCCATTGTCATTTGGATCATAGCGAAAAGAAGAAATCTAAAATCTGCTTTTTGAAAAAAGACCAAAAACATATCACCTTACTGAGCACCAAGGATTTATCGATTGGTTATAGAGCTGATAAAGCAATTTTATCAGACCTAAACCTCGATTTACAAGCGGGTCGATTGACCTGTTTATTGGGTCCGAATGGCTGTGGTAAGTCTACCTTGCTCAACGTATTATCATCTGGCATGAAGCCCTTGAAAGGTAGGGTAGCATTGAAACAAAAAAACATACAGGATTTCAGTGCCAAAGCATTGGCCAAGACTTTGAGCATGGTGTATACAGAAAATCTGGCACCAGGTAACCTAACAGCCTATGCACTAGTTTCTCTAGGTCGCTTTCCTTACACAGGTTGGATGGGCCGACTCAGTACAGAAGATGAGCAAACGATTCAAAGAGCCATGCAACGTACAGGTATGCTTTCTTTGGCCAATCGACATGTAGGCGAATTGAGCGATGGGGAAAGACAAAAAGTAATGATTGCTCGGGCATTGGTTCAAGATACAGAGCTTATGTTTTTAGATGAACCTACTGCTCATTTAGACCATCCGAATCGCTTGGAAGTTTTCGATATGCTCAAAAGATTGGCAGAGCAAGATGGAAAAGGTATTTTATTGACCACCCATGACTTGGACATGGCCTTGCACCATGCTGACAAGCTGTGGCTTGTTACCCCTAAAGGAAGTATCGTATCTGGCATGCCCGAAGATTTGGTATTGAATGGTAGTTTGGCGAAAACTTTTGAAAGAGACCACATCGCCTTTGATTATGATAGAGGTGGATTGAGGAAAGTAAAAAATTCAACAGGTAAGTCCTTTGCCTTAACAGGAGATCAGCCAGGCGTGCAATGGCTCAAAAAAGCATTAGAAAGGAATGATTTAAAAATTGAGCAAGAGGCCACTTTAAAAATCATAGCCAAATTTAAAAATCAACAGTGGCACTTTCATTTTCAAGAACAGATTTTTAACACCCTCGAAAAACTTATTAACCACATTAAATATGAGATATAGACTTTTCATCTTTTGTCTGCTATGCCGTTTTTTTTCCTTTCAACTTTTGTTTGGTCAAGAAGAAAAGGTTAAAGATATAGGAGAGATAGTTGTAACGGCTAATAAACTCGAGACACCCATTGAAAAAACGGGTAAAGTCATTTATAAAATTACAGCAGAAGATATTCGTCTGAAGTCGGGGCAGTCTGTAGCTCAATTGATCAATGGTCTGCCAGGCATCAATATTGAAGGTGTATTTGGTGCTCCGGGCACCAACTTAGAATACAGTATCCGTGGTGGAAGAAATCGCCATACCCTTGTTTTAATCAATGGGTTGCCCATCAATGACCCATCACTGATTTCAAGTGATTATGATTTGCGGTTGCTTAATGCCAATCAAGTCGAATCTATTGAAGTCATGAAAGGGGGGGCTGCTGCACTTTATGGTACAAATGCTGCTGCAGGAGTCATCAATATTCAGCTGAAAACAGCCCAAACGGAGACACCAGTAATCAATCTGAGGCAAAGTATTGGCTCTTTTTCCACGCTAGAGAGTTACGCAGACTTTAGTGGGAAAACCGGTAAGCTCAACTACTTCTTGTCTGGCCAATATGGACAAAGTGATGGTATTTCCGCTGCCACTTCTAATGATCCAAATGTGGTTTTTGGAAATGATGGTTACGTACAAAAAGGCTTTAGAACACACTTGAAGTATGATTTTTCAGAACGATTTGATTTGACCGCTCAAATGGCTTTAGATGATTTAGAAGCAGATTTTGACGGTGGTGCATTTTCCGATGCCAATCATAAATTTAATGTCCAGCAGTGGAGTGTTGGTTTAAATCCTAAGTGGCAATTCGATCGGGGAAAGGTGGAATTAAAGTTCAATTATAATACCATCGACCGATCTTTTGAATCTACTTTTCCTTCAGAACACCAAGGGGATAATTGGCAAGCAGACCTTGTGCATCAATTTGAATGGAGTGATAAAACACAGCTGATTACGGGCGTACAATATCAGAAATTTCAATTCGACAATGAAGGCGAAGAGCCACAGCAGCTTAATGTTGATCCATACCTACATCTGGCTTCAGATATTACAGAGGCCCTGACCTTGAATGCAGGTATTCGGTTGAATCATAACAGTGAGTATGGCAACAATTTTTTGTTTAACCTCAATCCATCTTATTACATTCCAATCAGCGATAAGCATAGGCTAAAGTTTTTTGGTAGTTATGCTACAGCATTTGTGGCGCCCAGTTTATTTCAGCTTTATGCTGGTTTTTTTGGAAACCCCAACTTAGAGGCTGAGACGACCAGGTCTGTTGAAATGGGGAGTTCATTATACCTTTCAGATGCCTTGACTCTCAACGTTGCGTATTTTGAAAGAGTTGAAGAAAATGCCATCGATTTTGTTTCACAGTTCGATAATGATGGAAATTATATCGGAGGGTCATATGCCAATGTTGCTGGTGAACGAGTAATATCTGGGATCGAAATAGATGCTGAATGGAAGATGAGTGACATTTTTGAACTAAAAGGCCACTATGCC
Organism: Roseivirga sp.; assembly: GCA_018402485.1. Lineage (GTDB taxonomy): Bacteria > Bacteroidota > Bacteroidia > Cytophagales > Cyclobacteriaceae > Roseivirga. The sequence goes on from JAGYIY010000001.1 coordinate 1,052,709, forward strand.
AACTATAAATTTGGAAATCCTGACCAGTTTTTTCGCATACCCGACCAAAAATGGGGGATAGCTCTACAAGCCAAACTGCCTGCGGGAACCGCACTTTATCTTTCTTATGATCGATTTGGTGAAAGAAGTGCAGCTATTTTTTCAGATCCTTTTTTGGTGGATTTAGAAGCTTACAATATGGTTCAGTTCAATATCAATCAAAGCTTTATGAAGGATAAATGGCAGGTATCGGGCAGTTTGGAAAATCTATTGAATGAAGATTTTGTGGGTGTTTATGGCTTCAATACCCGACCCATAAATTTCAAACTGGCTGTCTCAGTAAAATTTTGAACTAAAAAACCGTTAAAGTCGAAACAATTCTCTACCACAAATATTTACTTAACTTATGAATTATTTGTCCATTAATACCTGGGACGTGATATCCAGTGAAATGTCAGAAAAAAGGAAAGTTCAAGCCGACCAAATCGATTTCAATGGGTTAGAAGACATGAAATTAGCCTACGGCTGGAAACAATTGCCTTTTGAATTGCTGACCAAAAATTTTGATGCCTTAGTCATCACCGACAAACAACAAGTCATTCAGTGGGTGAGCAAAGGATTCCAACAAATGACGGGTTATTTTCCGAATGAAGCCATTGGTCGTAGGCCTAAATTTTTGCAAGGACCTGCCACCTGTGAGTTAACAAAAGCCAAAATTAGAGAAGCTTTAGAAAAAGATGTAAAAGTAAAAGGGTCGGTTTTGAATTATAAAAAATCTGGAAAACCCTATTTATGCGCTATTGAAATTTTCCCCATGTTAAATCATGATCAAAATATTACGCATTACATGGCGATTGAACGCGAAATACAGAACTACTAATTGATTTTTTCGGAATTATTTCGACTATTTATTTGTCTCATATCCAAAGCGTCAGAAAAAATACATCACTTTTTCTGACAGATGCCAATCCTAAAATCGAGCAGTAATGAAACTTTTCTTTACAATTGTTTTAGGCTTTACGCTTTCATGTTCACAGGCGCAGTCTCATTTTGAAAAAGATTCTTCTCCTAAGGTATACCATTCCGATTGGACAAATTATTTAAGTAAATATGTAAGAAAAGATGGATTTGTCAATTATCAGGGCATGGTAAATGACAAAGCACAATTGAGCCTTTATACCAAACGACTCTCTGAAAACCCTCCAGGAAAAAATTGGTCAGATGCTGAAAAAATAGCATATTGGATCAACGCTTACAATGCATTCACCCTTAAGCTCATTGTAGATAATTATCCGGTTGAAAGTATAAAAAACTTAAACCCCACGCTTTCCATTCCACTTGTTCGCACAGTGTGGACACAGAAATGGTTTCAAATTGGTGGTGAATATTTTAGTTTAGATGAAATTGAGCATAAAATTTTACGGAAAGATTTTGAGGAGCCACGCATTCATTTTGCTGTAAACTGTGCTTCCATATCTTGTCCTATGCTAAGGCAAGAAGCCTATACAGCAGATCGCTTAGACCAACAGCTGGATGAGCAGGCACGTATTTTTATTAATGATGAAAAGAGAAATATAATCGAACCTAACCAGATAAAGATCTCAAAAATATTCAAATGGTTCTCAGCAGATTTTATCAAGGAAGGTACCATGATTGACTTTTTAAACCAGTACAGTGAAATCAAGATTGATCAGGATGCAAGGATCGAACATTTAGATTACCACTGGGGCTTGAACGATGTTCATTTGCTTGAGCGTTAAACAAGTATTTTTGTTCTTTTTTTTATTATCATTGCGCTGTACAGCTCAACCTAACTAATGGCTCAGAAGTATTTCTCAATACTGACTTTTGTACTTGTTGGAGTTTTGATACTCCTTGCTAGCAGCATGAAAATGGCTGTTCCTACCTTGATACCCGAAGCGAAAGAGGAAATAAAACCTCCTAAAAAACTTAGCAATAGCGACTCAGAACTTTTAGCCTTCAAACCTATAGATTCCATGATGAATAGGTTGATGACTGGACTTCGGTTGACAGGAGCAACGGTTGCCATTGTTAAGGATGAGCAATTGGTTTACGCTAAAGGATTTGGGTTTGCAGATAAAGAGCAAAAAGTAAAGGTGGAACCTTACCACAGGTTTCGCATAGGGTCTATTTCAAAACTCATCACTGCTACAGCTGTTCTTAAATTAGTAGACGAGGGAAAATTAAGTATGGATGATTATGTTTTTGGAGAAAGCGGAATTTTAAGAGGAGGTCCCTACAATGTCATTCAAAATCGCAATATTTATCAAATCCGTGTAAAGCACCTGTTGAATCATACGGCAGGTTGGAGTTTAATTACCTACGGTGACCCCATGTTTATTCCTCACCGCATTCATAAAATGGACAAGGTAGACTACCCCATAGTTTTCGATGATATTGTGCGCTTTGTGCTCAAAAGGCATCTGCCATACCGTCCAGGCCGCAAGTATAATTACTCCAATTTTGGTTATGTGTTATTGGGTGAGGTTATTTCGGCAGTAACCGGAAATTCCTATGAGAATTGGGTAAACCAGAATCTATTAGAACCCAATGGCATTATGGATATGGCATTGGCCGGTAACTTAGAAAAAGACAGGCAACAATTGGAGGTAAAGTACTACGATTACAGCCCAGATAATCAGCAACTTGCCTACCATGGAACTGGAGAGATGGCGTATAAACCTTATGGAGCAGATGATATTCGCATGTTAGGCCCTGCTGGCGGCTGGCTTGCCACTTCGGTAGATTTAATGAAATTTTTGGTCTTAGTAGATGGTTATTCTAACCGATACAAAGACATTTTGAGTGCAGGGCTCATCGACAAAATGGTCAATGGAGTCGATGGAATACAGAGACCTTTAGGTTGGAGGAGCGTAAAAGATGAACATTGGTGGAGAACCGGAACACTCTCAGGTACTTCAGCTTTGCTAACGAGAGATTCGAACGGCTATAGTTGGGTAGTCATTTCGAATACCACTCCTAGAAGAGGGAGTTTCCCAGGTACCAGTCGCTGGGCCATGCGAGAGGCTCTTGCTAAAGTGAAGGATTGGCCTGATCGTAATCTTTTTGACAGGTCGGAATAAAATAGGCTAAGCCTACAAAAGGATCATTCACTTTCAAGCAGATGGGCTTACACCCGACTGAATCATATCTTAGTCTAATTCCACAAAGGTTAAGGTAAATTATTTACAACAATTCATTCGCTAAGTTGGCTAACTCAGAGCGCTCACCTTTTTCTAAAGTAATGTGGGCATACAAAGGATGATCCTTCACCCGATCGATCAGATAAGAGAGACCATTGGATTGCGAGTCTAAGTAAGGTGTATCGATTTGGTGAATGTCTCCTGTAAATACGATTTTGGTATTTTCCCCCGCCCGAGTAATGATGGTTTTGATTTCGTGTGGTGTAAGGTTCTGTGCTTCATCAACAATAAAAAAAATGTTCGATAAGCTTCTACCTCTAATGTAGGCCAAAGGGGTAATTAACAACTTCTCCTTGTTGACCATGTCTGTAATGGTCTTGAACTCTTTATCAGTTTCGTTGTATTGGTTTTGAATAAATTTCAAATTATCCCAAAGCGGTTCCATGTACGGATTGAGTTTGGATTTAATATCCCCTGGTAAATAGCCAATGTCCTTATTGCTCAAGGGTACGATGGGGCGCGCTAAATAAATTTGCTTGTATTCTCTACGTTGTTCTAAAGCACCCGCTAAAGTCAACAATGTTTTCCCAGTTCCTGCCACGCCTTGAATAGAAACCAAACGCACCTCTGGGTTCATAATGGCATGAATAGCAAAGGTTTGTTCCGCATTTTTGGGTTTAACGCCCGAAGCCGGCCGCTTGTCCACCTTTTCGATGAGCTGAGTAGCCGCATTATAGTAAGCTAAAACGGAGTTTTTGTCACTTTTTAAAATCAGATACTGATTGGGTTGTGCCTTTTTACGCTTTAAAACCTCCTTCGGAGCAATGCTTCCATTCTCATAAAGTTGATTGATCACTTCTGAATCTACCTTTTCAATCTCTATCTTACCTTTTCGAAGCGAATCTACATTCTTAATTTTACCTGTTTCATAGTCTTCGGCAGGTAGCCCCAAAGATTTGGCCTTCATGCGTAGGTTAATGTCTTTAGATACAAGAATGACTTTGCGTTTAGGGTTCTCCTCCTTTAAACGCAAAGCAGCGTTCAAAATACGATGATCATTCTTACGTTCTCCAAAAATCTGATTCGCATCGTAACCTTCAGCTCCCGAGCCCGCTTCCAAAACGACTTTAAAACTACCGCGAGTTTTACCATTTAAAGGAATCCAGTCTTGCAAAGACTTATCTTTGGCGAGTTTATCAAGCATGCGGGTAAACTCACGAGCTTCAAAATTCTTGGTATCGTTTCCTTTTTTAAACTGGTCTAATTCTTCAAGAACGGTAATGGGGATCCCTACATCATGCTCTTCAAAATTCATCAAAGCAATGTGTTCATAAAGGATTACAGAAGTGTCGAGAACGAAAATTTTGCGGTCAGAAGTCTTGGCTCTAGGCATAAAGAATGTAGTTCATTTGGATAATAGAACGAGCTTAAATTAGTAAATAAAAACTGTAAAAAAAGGAATGGGCATATCTTAACAAATAAATAATTTTCTCACCCTTTGTATCTGACATTTACTTGCGCTTTTGCTATTTTTCAGCTTCATAAAAAAACAACCCTATGAAAACCCAAACCAACTCCCGAAGAAAGTTTTTGAAGTCAGCTGCTGCCACAGGCATGGCCATGCCTTTCGTTTCACCCATCATGCTTTTTGGCAATGAACGCAAATCAAAAATGCGTTTGGCTTTTATTGGTACAGGTGAGCGAGGCAGGGCTCAGCTCAATGTGGCCCTGTACCGAAATGATGTTACCATTACCGCTTTGGCTGATCCGCATGATGATGCTTTGCAGAAAGCTGCCGAAATGGTGGAAAAGCGAAGTGGAAAAAGACCTGCCTTGTTTGGCGATGGAAACTATGACTATCAAAACTTACTTAAAAGGGAAGATGTAGATGCGGTTTACATTGCTACCCCTTGGCTTTGGCATGTGCCGATGGGTGTAGAAGCCATGGAGGCAGGAAAGGCTGTGGCCATGGAGGTTTCTGGAGCCACAGATATAAATGAATGCTGGGAGTTGGTACAAACACAAGAGGGCACGGGTACTCCTTTTATGTTTATGGAAAACGTGAATTACCGGAGAGACGTCATGGCCGTCATGAACATGGTGCGGGCAGGACTCTTTGGTGAAATGATTCACTTGGAAGGAGGGTATCAACATGATTTGCGTGGGGTGAAATTCAATGATGGAAAATCGCCTTATGGTCAGGGCGTACAATTCGGACAAGAGGAGGGGTATAGTGAATCCAAATGGAGAACAGATCATTCCGTTCATCGAAATGGAGATTTGTATCCTACGCATGGTTTAGGGCCCGTGGCTGCCACCCTCAATATCAATAGAGGCAATCGTTTTGCCTACCTTACCTCCATGTCCAGTAAAGCACGAGGTTTACATAACTATATCGTTAATCACCCTGAGGGAGGAGAAAATCATCCGAATGCCGATGTACGTTTTAAATTAGGAGATGTGGTGACCACCATGATCAAAACAGTCAACGGGGAAACGATTACCCTTTTTCACGATACAAATTTACCCAGACCTTACTCTTTAGGCTTCCGCTATCAAGGAACTAAAGGGCTTTGGATGGATTTGAACAACTCTTTGTATGTTGAGGGTGAAGGGCAGGCGCACCAATGGCAATCTGATGCAGAATACATGCAAAAGTACGACCATCCACTGTGGAAGCGCTATGGACAAGAAGCCTCCACAGCCGGCCATGGGGGAATGGACTTTTTTGTTTTACACGCCTTTGTAGAGGCTTGGAAACGAGAAGCGCCTATGCCAATTGATGTGTATGATGCGGCAGCACTTATGGCCGTTACTTGTTTATCAGAGGAATCCATACGTCAGGGTAGCGAACCTATGGCTTTTCCAGATTTTACAAAAGGGAAATGGATGCAGCGTGAACCTATTTTTGCTTTTGACGAGCGTTATTAAAAGGTAAGTTTTCGCCAAAGGACAATTAAACCGATTGCGCTGGCCATAGAGAATATGCCTAAAGTTATGCCCATTGCCATTTGCCCGTAAAGCAGCATGCCAATGGAAAATAAAGCACCATAAACAATGAATACGCCCAGGCCAATGGCCATTAAATCTGCACTGAATTTGCCAGTGCCTTTGGGAAGGCTTTCTCCTTGCAAATTCAACTGCTTGCGAAAACCATTCCAGCCTACGCCATAGGGTTTGATCAAGAGGTAAAACTTGCGAAGTGTATCTTCTTTTTCCGGCAAAGTAAGAAAAGTCACCATTACCCAAACCAAAGTGGTGATGCCTACGCCAACTACCAACTCCCAATGACTAGCAAGGCCTGTGGGGAAGAGTTTAAATCCAATAGCCAAGATAAAAGAAACCGCCATTCCACTGATTTCCGACCAAGCATTGACCCGCCACCAAAACCACCTCAACAAAAAAACCGAACCTGTGCCAGCGCCTATTTGTAGAAGAATGTTAAAGGCATCTAAAGCATTTTCTAAGGCAAGCGCCAAAAGCCCGGCAAAAAACATTAACAAGACGGTGGATAGCCTACCAATGCCCACTTTCAATTTTTCTGAGGCTTGGGGATTGATAAACCTTTCGTAAAAATCGTGTACCAAATAAGAAGCCCCCCAATTGAGGTGGGTAGAAATGGTAGACATAAAAGCAGCGATGAGGGAAGCCACTACCAAACCCAGCAATCCAGTTGGAAGTGTCAAAAGCATGGCTGAGTAGCCCAAATCATCGTTAATAATTTGCGAGTCAATATTGGGGAATGCGGTTTGAATGCTCTCCAGATTAGGATAAACGACCAAGGAAGCCAAGGCAATAATAATCCAAGGCCAAGGCCTAAGTGCGTAATGCGTAATGTTAAAGAGTAAAGTGGCCAGTACCGCATGTTTTTCATTTTTGGCCGAAAGCATCCGCTGGGCAATGTACCCACCACCTCCGGGTTCGGAGCCCGGATACCAAACACTCCACCATTGCACAGCCAGCGGAATGACCAACAAGGGTATGTACACAGAGGCATCGCTAAAATCAGGAAGAATATTCAATTTGCCTACTACATTTTTATGGGCCAAAAGCGCATCTAAGCCTCCGATCTCTGGCATATTCATCACATAAATGGCAGCACCTACTGCTCCTACCATGGCAATAATGAATTGAATAAAGTCTGTTAAAATAACACCTTTCAGACCACCTAGTGAGGAATAAGCGACAGTCACAATAGAAGCAATTAAAACGCTTTCGATGGGCCTTAGATCAAATAGTACACTACCAATTTTAATGCCCGCCAAGGTCACCGTTGCCATAATCATAATATTGAAAAAGAAACCGAGGTACAATGCACGAAAAGCCCTAAGAAACCGTGCTGACGCCCCACCATACCTAATTTCGTAGAATTCTAGATCAGTGAGTACACCAGACTTACGCCACAGACGGGCATAAATAAAAACAGTGACCATCCCCGTGATGAGAAAGGCCCACCAAGTCCAGTTTCCTGAAACACCATTTTTACGCACAATGTCGGTGACTAAATTAGGTGTGTCGGCAGAAAAGGTTGTGGCCACCATAGAAACACCAATCAGCCACCAAGGCATGTTGCGCCCAGACAGAAAAAAGTCTTTGGCACTTTTGCCTGCCGTTTTGGAGGCCCACATACCGATAGAGAGAAAAATAACAAAAAAGCCAATAATAATGGACCAATCCAGTGGAGACAACTTCATAAGGTCTGTGTCAATTGACGGTGAATGAAAAAGATTGCTTTCAATTAAAGCTACAATATAAAAACTTTTTAATGAGGAAGAGATAAGCACTTTGGGTTAAGTGGGAAGGATTTAGGTGGTTTTAATAAGTCAAAAAGGTAGCGTGGTTAAACCTCGAGCAACGCATACCTTCTGCTCTTCATTTTGGTGAATAGGGCTATTTATTAATTAGTAATCTAAATCATTGTGAACTAAAGAGATTTTATTCAATTTCAAGCCTAGAATGATTAAAGACTCAAACGGATACATTATGGAATTAACTTTAGTGGTTTTGGCTGCAGGTATGGGCAGTAGGTATGGCGGAAATAAGCAATTAGATGGTATTGGCCCTAATGGTGAAATCATCATGGATTACTCCATTCACGACGCGATAGCTGCGGGATTCAAAAAAGTAGTATTTATCATTCGCACCGATTTGAAAGAAGCTTTTGAACATCATTATGCCAATCGCTTTCAAGGCCAAATTGAAATGGAGTATGCTTTTCAGAATGAATTCATCAAGCATACAGCCGCTTATGAAGACCAACGATTAAAGCCTTGGGGAACTACCCACGCAATTCTTTCAGCAAAACACTTGATTGATGGCCCTTTCGTAGTCATCAACGCTGATGATTATTACGGCCAAGCTTCTTTTCATGAAGCGGTAAAAGCCATGCAAGGTCTAGCAGAAAATGAATATTTAATTATGGGCTATAACCTCATTAACACCCTCTCCGACCATGGAACTGTGAATCGGGGTGTGTGCCAAGTAGACGAGAACCATACTTTGACTGGTATTCAGGAGACTTTAGCCATTGGAAAAGAAGGAAATGAAATTGTCTACCAAGAGGATGGAGAGAGAAAAGTGCTTGATCCGAGGACCTATGTATCTATGAATTTTTGGGGCTTTCCAGTCGATTCGCTATCACATTTTGAGAACAAGTTTAAAGCTTTCGTAGCAGAAAACCACGAAAATCCTAAGGCAGAATGCTTTATTCCGGTAGAGGTAGACCACTTGATGAAGGAGGGTAAAGCCAGTGTAAAGGTGGTACCTACAACGGCTTCGTGGCTCGGAGTAACTTACAAAGAAGACAAACCTTTTGTGGTGTCAGGCATTCAATCCATGATTGCTGATGGTAAATACCCGGAGCGTTTAGGTTAATGGAGCAGGTACGCGCTGCCCTGGTATTTTTTCCTTTGAAGGAGAAGGTTGAACAGGTTCAGCCCTTTGGTCAAGGCCATATCAACGAAACTTTTCGTGTTACAACAGCCAAGCAAGAATGGCTGTTGCAAGCCGTCAATACTTCTGTTTTTCAACATCCCGAAATCATCGAAGCACATTTACAGCTTTTGCTAAAGCATAATACAAAGCTTTTTGTTCCTCATGTATTAAGTAAGGAACGAACCTATCACATTACCGCGGGAGGCAAGGTTTGGCGTTTACAGCAATTCATGCAAAACACCTATGCCCCTGATGGATGTAATGATGACCAGAGGAAAGAAGTAGTGAAAGGAATTGCTGCTTTTACTCAATCGGTGCATGGTTTGTCTCTTTCGGATTTTCGACCAACGATTCCTAAGTTTCATGACCTTTCTGATCGCTTGCTGCAATATGAAAAGGCTAAAGCTGCTGACCCGCTCCATCGTTTAAAGAGTGCTAAGGCCATTGTGGAAAAACTAGATCAATGGAAGGGAATAGCCAACCGTTTCGAGGGTCTGGTGCGAAAGGGTTTGCCACTTCGCATTGTACACAACGATGCCAAATCCACTAATGTCTTGCTGCATCAAAACGATAATCGCTTTGCAAAAGTCATTGATTTAGATACCGCAGGTCCCGGTTACTTGCTTTTTGATTTTGGTGATTTGCTTCGATCCATGTTACCTGATGTCAGGGAAAATGCATCGGTCAATAAGGTGAACATCAGCAGGGAACGGGCTAAGCAGATGCAAGCTGTTTTTTTAGACGAATGCGGAAACCTACTGAGTCCTTTAGAGCAAGAAACACTCGGCTTTGGTGGATTGTATATGACCTATTTGATGGCACTGCGTTTTTTTACAGATTATTTAATGGGTGACATTTACTATCGCGTAAACCATCCTAACGAAAACCTTGATCGCGCTACGAATCAATGTGCCGTTCTGGAAGGAATGTTGGAAGTGAGTATAGGTTAAGATTGTTGTTTCTCCTCGATTAATCAGTGTGCTATTGCGCTAGGAATTATTGAGAAAAACATTTTTTTAACGAAACCCTCTATGTCGTTTAGATGAAATGATACGCCCCAAATCCATTTTCCAAAACCGACATGTTTGTTGATCGCAATTTATATTGCCATTTGGCTCCATAGGAGCCTTGTTTTTGTAAAAAATTCACCATGCAACCTTTTAACTCCGTAGGAGCGCAACGTTATGCTATCCATTCAAATAAATATGGGTTGTTAAATTACACATTGAATTTTTTTAAAAATCAACGTATTCTTCTTTTAATGTCTTTTTACGGTGACGTACAGGTAGACTCAAAATGTATTTCGCCATTACATCCCATTGGTCTTTTGCATTCCTAAATGCTCTGTGGCCTTCTTGCCAATTGAATTTTGATTTTGCCAAGCATAGCAAATATAAATGAAGCTAAATACGCTCTTTTGGTAAGAGCTTTTTCTAAAAACACAAAAAACCCTGACACTTTACAGCATCAGGGTTTGATCAAAAACTTGAAAATAATACCTAAGCTTTCGCAGTCTCTTTACTGAAGGCATCTACAGAAACATAAGATCTGTCTTGCTTGCCTTTTTTAAACGTAACTACACCATCTGTTAATGCAAATAGCGTGTGGTCTTTACCCATACCCACATTGGTTCCTGGGTGATGCTTTGTCCCTCTTTGTCTTACAATGATATTGCCAGCTATAGCTGCTTGCCCACCGTAGATTTTAACACCTAATCGTTTACTTTCCGATTCTCTGCCGTTCTTTGAACTACCAACTCCTTTCTTGTGTGCCATGGTATCCTATTATTTAGTAATGTTCTCTATCAATAATTTTGTGTACTGCTGACGATGACCATTCTTCACTTTGTAGCCTTTTCTACGCTTCTTTTTGAAGACAATAACTTTGTCACCTTTTACATGTCCGATAATCTTACCGGAAACCTTGGCACCTTTCACTGTGGGCGTGCCAACTTTAACTTTCCCTTCATTGTCGACTAACAAAACGTTATCGAACTCTACGGAAGCGCCTTCCTCACCCTCCATCAATGGAGCGTATACGGATTGGTCTTGCGTTACTTTGAACTGCTTTCCTGCTATGTTTACAATTGCGTACATTATCAATGTATTTTTCAAAAATGGACTGCAAAGATAAGGTTTTGATTTTTAAAATCAAATGAAATTGAAATGTAAAAACAGACTCTCTGATCAAGAATAAAATTTATTTTTTTTTTGCCTTGGTATACGGTAAAAAATAAATGAAGTTAAAATATAATAATGTCAACCTAAATCCTTGTAAAACAGATGGATAAGCTAACGTATGAAAATGGTTTCATATGGTAGAAACGCCAAGTTTTAGCGTTGATTTTTGTTCGAGATTTTCTAATATTTGTTTCCGGTTACGACCACAACAAACAACCTAACATCTGGTTATGCCTTTACTCGTAAGAGCATCAAGGTTTTAGCTAGGTGCCCAAAGCGTGTTGACATGTATCTGCACCAATTAAGGCATAAGACATATGTTGTGAAGAATTAATTTTCTTCTTCGTAACCATTTTATTCAACCCAAAAAACAAGAACATGAGTGAATTAACTACCAAAGTGGAAGAACCTTTATTGGAAGAGAACAAAAACCGTTTTGTGCTTTTCCCCATAGAGCATAACGACATTTGGAGGTACTACAAACAAGCAGAGGCAAGTTTTTGGACAGCTGAGGAAATTGATCTTCATCAGGATCTGTCGGATTGGAATAATAAACTGAACGACGAAGAGCGATACTTCATCAAACATGTTTTGGCGTTTTTTGCCGCTTCAGATGGCATTGTCAATGAGAATTTAGCAGAGAACTTTGTCAGTGAGGTACAATACACGGAAGCAAAATTCTTTTACGGCTTTCAAATCATGATGGAGAATATTCATTCGGAAACATATTCTTTGTTAATAGATACCTACATTAAAGATCCAAAGGAAGCCGATAAGTTATTTCATGCCATCGAAAATTTCCCTGCGATAAAAGAAAAGGCAGATTGGGCCTTACGCTGGATTGAGTCACCTTCTTTCGCGGAAAGACTTATTGCTTTTGCAGCAGTAGAAGGTATCTTTTTCTCAGGAAGCTTTTGCTCCATTTTTTGGTTGAAGAAAAGAGGTTTAATGCCAGGACTTACTTTCTCGAACGAGTTAATATCTAGAGATGAAGGGTTACATTGTGATTTTGCCTGTCATTTACACAATCAACACCTGAAGAATAAGGTCTCCGAAGAGCGCATTAGAGAAATCATTTTAGATGCACTAAGAATTGAAAGAGAATTCATTACAGAATCTTTACCTGTAAGGCTTATTGGCATGAATTCGGACTTGATGGAACAGTATTTAGAGTTTGTTACAGATCGTCTTTTGGTAGAATTGGGATGTGCAAAAGAGTTTAATGCAACTAATCCTTTCGATTTTATGGAGATGATTTCACTTCAAGGTAAAACCAACTTCTTCGAAAAAAGAGTGGCAGAGTACCAAAAAGCAGGTGTCATGAATGAGAAGAAAGATGATCAAAGCTCAAGGTCTATCTCTTTTAATGATGACTTTTAATCAATAATTTATTAACACCCCCAAAACCCCCAAATAATGTTAGTTGTAAAAAGGGACGGACGACATGAATCCGTCAAATTTGATAAGATCACAGCCCGGATAGAGAAACTATCTTATGGCCTTGATCTTAATTTTGTGCATCCCATAGATGTGGCCCAAAAGGTAATAGAAGGATTGTACGATGGCGTAAGTACACACGATCTAGATAATCTTGCGGCCGAAATAGCGGCGACAATGACCGTAAAACATCCTGACTATGCAAAATTGGCTGCTCGTATTGCTGTCTCAAACTTGCACAAAACCACTAGTAAGTCTTTCAGCAATACTATGAAAAGGCTTTATACCTATGTGGATGAAAAGACTGGTGAAAATGCACCTCTGGTTTCTAAAGAAACCTATGGGATTGTCAAGAAAAATGCCGCTTTGCTAGATTCTACTATCATTTACGACCGAGATTTCAATTATGATTATTTCGGTTTTAAAACCCTTGAGCGTTCTTACTTAATGAAGCTCAATGGAAAGATTGTAGAGCGTCCGCAGCATATGTTGATGCGTGTGGCCGTTGGTATTCATGGCCAAGACATGAAAAAAGCCATTGAAACCTATCACCTATTATCAGAAAAGTGGTTTACACATGCAACACCTACCTTATTCAACGCAGGTACACCAAAACCACAATTATCGTCTTGCTTCCTTTTAACCATGAAGGATGATAGCATCGACGGTATCTATGACACCTTGAAACAATGCGCTAAAATATCTCAGTCTGCCGGGGGAATCGGTCTGAGCGTTCATAACATACGCGCAAAAGGCTCATACATAAAAGGAACAGGAGGGGTTTCCAATGGTATTGTGCCTATGTTGAGGAACTTTGACATGACTGCTCGTTATGTCGATCAAGGAGGGGGTAAGCGCAAAGGATCTTTCGCTATTTATTTGGAACCTTGGCATGCTGATATTTTCGATTTCCTAGATTTGAAAAAGAACCATGGAAAAGAAGAAATGCGTGCAAGAGATTTATTCTATGCGGTGTGGATCTCTGATTTGTTCATGAAGCGTGTTGAAGCCAACGAAGATTGGACACTCTTCTGCCCCAACGAATGCCCCGGTTTGGCAGATACGTATGGCGATGAATTTGAAAAACTTTACCATAAGTATGAGAAAGAGGGTAAAGGCTTGAAAACCATCAAAGCACAAGACCTTTGGTTCGAAATTTTAGAGTCACAAATTGAGACAGGTACGCCTTATATGCTGTATAAAGATGCGGCCAACAAAAAGTCAAATCAAAAAAATCTTGGCACCATCAAATCTTCAAACCTGTGCACAGAAATCATCGAATACACTGCCCCAGATGAGGTAGCTGTGTGTAATCTCGCATCTTTGGCTCTACCCAAGTATGTAAATGAAGAGGAAAAATCTTACGATTTTCAAACTTTGTACGACGTAACATACGTGGCCACCATGAACCTGAACAAGGTAATTGATGTGAATTATTATCCTGTGGAAGAGGCAAAAAATTCCAATATGCGTCACCGTCCCATTGGCCTCGGGGTTCAAGGCTTAGCCGATGCTTTTATTTTAATGGGCTTTCCTTTTGACTCTGAGGAAGCAAGGAAGTTAAATCGCGATATTTTTGAAACCATCTATTATGCTGCCATGAAAGCATCTATGGATTTGGCCAAGGTTGAAGGTCCTTACGAAACCTTCAAAGGCTCTCCGGTTTCAAAGGGTATTTTCCAATTTGATATGTGGGGCGTAACGCCTGATTCGGGTTTGTGGGATTGGGATCAATTGAAAAAGGATGTGAAAAAGCATGGTGTCAGAAACTCCTTGCTGGTAGCGCCAATGCCTACGGCTTCAACTTCACAAATTTTGGGTAATAATGAGTGTTTCGAACCTTACACGTCTAATATTTATACCCGAAGAACCCTTTCAGGTGAATTTGTCATTGTGAACAAACACTTAATGAAAGATTTGATAGAGCTTGGGCTTTGGAATGCAGATATGAAAAATAAACTGATTGCACACAAAGGATCAGTTCAAAATATCAATGAGATTCCTCAACGCATCAAAGAACTCTACAAAACCGTTTGGGAGATTTCTCAAAAGGCCATTATCGATATGTCTGCCGATCGGGGAGCTTTTATTTGTCAATCGCAAAGCTTGAATATCCACATTCAGGATCCGAATTTTGGTAAGCTAACGTCTATGCATTTTTATGCTTGGAAGAAAGGCTTGAAAACAGGTATGTACTATCTTAGATCGAGAGCAGCAGCAGATGCCATACAGTTTACGGTTGATAAAGCTGCCGCCGCACAGCCATCGGCTGAGGAGCAAGCACAGCGTGCTTCAGATATGGCATGCTCGCTAGATGACCCCGATAATTGCGAGGCTTGTGGTAGCTAAAGCTTTTCGAACATAAACCAAAAGCAGCACCTTCTTTTAAAGGGTGCTGCTTTTTTATTGCTCAAATTGAGAGAATGGTTCATCAACGAATACTCCTTGCGTCGTATTACAGGCCAATGGAATGCATAAAAAGATGTATACTCATGAGATAACCTTCAGCTAAACTTTAAAGGATATCAATAAACTTATCTGCTTTGTCTGATAAAGGCTCGGGCGAGTAAACTGAGTTTCATTGGGTAGGGAACAATGCCTCCAAATACCTTATAAATCTTTGGAAATACACCAGGAATAACTACCGCTTTGCCTTTGAGCATACGTGTAATGGTATAATCTGCTACAGCTTCAGGACTTTGCTGTGTAATCTGTGAGGCAAGACCCATTTCTTTATTTCTTAATAGCACGTCGGCATTGGTGCTGACCATAGCAGGGCATAAAACGGTTACATTAATATTGGAATGTTCGAGTTCTTTACGTAAAGACCTAGAAAAAGAATAAATAAAGCGTTTACTGGCAGAGTAAATGCCTTTGAAAGGAATATCGTAATAAGCTGCCATACTGGCTACATTCAGTATATTGGCTTTGGTGTGTTGCTCGAGTAAAGGAATAAACAAATGGGTAAGCATTACCACCGAGACCATATTTAGCTGCATTTGTGTATAGTAAAAAGCTGCATCTCGGCTCATAAATGGTCCTGAATTTCCCAATCCAGCATTATTCACTAATGTATCGATACCATAATTATTCTTATTGCACCAACCTAAAACTACCTGCGATGCATTTTTGTCAGTTAAGTCAATACCCAAACAATCAAATTGTTGGTGGGGATACTGTTTTTTCAAGGCTTGCGTAGTTTCAGCAAGCATAGGCTCAGGTAAAGCCACCAATAGCACATTTTGACCACGAGCTGCACAATTTTCGGCCAGAGCCTTCCCAATCCCTTGGCTAGCACCTGTAATTAAGGTGAATGTAGTTTGTGTTTTATGCTTCATTCTTTAACCAATTAATGGTTTCTTGCAAGCCGTTCCTTAAAGTGGTGTGCTGGTAACCCAATTCCTTATAGGCTTTCTCGCTAGATACTTTCCATTCGTAATGATACTTTCTCACCCAACCAGGCGTAATCATCGGGGGTCTTCCAAATAATTCTGCCATAAAAAGCTGCATTTTACCAAAAGCCAGCATCACCCCCAACGGCATTTTATATAGTTTATGACGCTGACCACCAATTTCAGCAATGTGATCAAAAAGCTGATGGTATGTGGCGTCTTCACCTCCTAATAAATAACGCTCTCCTGAACGTCCTTTTTCCATTGCCTTCAAGTGGCCTTGTATCACATCTTCAACATACACATAATTCCCTGTGCTCATACCATTACCCGGGATGAATTTCCATTTTCCTTCCAAATACTGTTTTACCAACTTGGTTACAGAATTACTCACATTCAAAGGTCCTGGCCCATAAACGCGTGTAGGATTTACAATTACGATATGCTGCCCTTCTTCAACTCGCTCTCTGATTTTTTGCTCTGAAATGTATTTTGAGCTCTCGTAAGGGGTGAAGAAATCTACTTTCCGCGGGCTGTCTTCATTGACTGGGCCATCTATTGCTGGTCCAATTACACCGGCAGTGGAGGTAACCAACGTCTTATTTACACCTTGTTTTTGTGCGGCGTTTAATATGTTGAGCGTTCCTTGAATGTTGACTTTTTCAAAAGTATCGTCTTTGGCCCAGACACTTGCAAAAGCAGCGAGATGATAAACCTCATCACAGCCTGCCATACCTGCCATCATGGCTTCAGTTGAAAACAAATCCCCTTTCACCAATTGAATTTCTTTTTCAGCCAAATAATGAGCCTTTTTAGGGTCGCGTACCAAGGCAACCACATCTACCCCTGTGTCTTTTAAAGCCATAGCCAGTTTTTGTCCTATAAAACCAGTCGCTCCTGTTATGAATACTTTCTTTTTCATTAATTCACTCGCATTTCAGGATGATTTTTTAAAGAGAAAAAGAAGTTGGATAGTGCTAGGCAAGTGTGTACGCCGAACGCAACCCAAAAAGTGCCTGTGCTTAAGGTTATGAGGCATAACAATAAACCTAAAGGAATGGCTCCTATGGTCTCTTCCAAATTTTTAGGTACGTGGACTAAAGCATATAAAGCAGTATTTAAAATAATGGCTGGCCAAGCGCCCATAAATTCTACTGTGGTAAAAAGCAAGAGGCCACGAAACATTAATTCATAGCCAAACAAATAAGCAATCCAAGTAAATGCATTATATGCCACCATTCCTTTGGTCCATTTTTTTTCCCTAACATTAGGGTAAAAGGAAAGGTTTTTAGGCTTGCGGGCATTGAAAAAATTCATCGGTATGATTAGGCAGGCCAATGCCCCAATCCATAACAAAGAGGTGCTTGTATTTTTGAAAGATAGGCCTAAGTCATTTGGGGATGTACCGAGTACCCATAAAGCCAAGACAAAAGGGATTAACCCAATGCTTAAACTACCGATGTAGCGACTGAACCACAAAAACCGAGTAGGGCCTTTTATTGGACCATATTGACCAATAAAACGAGCCTGGAGCTTTTCGGATAGGCTTACAAAATGGTATAAGCTAAAACCAATGGTGAGCGTTGAAAATGCGAAGGTGGGGGCCAAATATGACGTATTCCAGGTAGGGATTTCCAATATTTTCTTTCTAATAAACCAATTTCAAAAATAAGAACAATCTTTGAGATATTCAGCTTCTATTTTTTTAAAAAGTATGGCATGAGTAGAACCTTTTATGGGAAGGTATTTTAGAAATACAAATCCTCTTTTATTCATTAAACTCCCGCTCTTTGATTTTGTATCTTTGAAGCCTATCTTAATATTAGGTCAAAATGAAAAAGTGTATAGGAATGGTTACCGTTTTCATGCTGATGGTAAATGGCTACACGCAAGAAATGCCTTCTGCTGAGGTGATTCAGCGAGCCATGGCCTTTCATGACCCCACGCTGCGATGGTATGAATCGGATATTACTTTGATTGTTGAAACAAAAATCGCTCCCGATTCGGAAAGAACAAGCTGGATAGAATTGCAACATCGCACAGGCAATTTTCAACTCAAAATGTTAAAAGACAGTGAGTTACTGGAATGGTATCTGCCATCAACTGGTCCAGTAGAAGTTAAACGTAATTTTTTAACTGTTAGGGACTCTACCCAACTTGCTCAAAATCAGCTGACTCCTGAAAGAGCAAATTGGTGGCGTGATTATTACAGTTTTCTTTATGGTTTACCGATGAACCTAAAAGATGAAGGCACAAAATGGTCCGAAATGGCTCAGCTTTCGCAATTTCTAGGACGGGAGGTTTGGGCCGTTCGTGTAACCTATAGCCCTGAAGTGGGAGACGATACCTGGTACTTTTATTTTGATACCAATACTTTTGCTTTGCGTGGTTATCGTTTCTACCACGATGAGGAGGCCAATGATGGTGAATACATTCTTTTAGAAGACATGGAAATTAAAGGGAATCTGAGGATTCCCAAAAAAAGAACTTGGTACACCAATCAAGGAGATAAATTGCTTGGTGTCGATTTATTGGTAGGCTTAAAAATCGAGGAAATGTAAGGAATCCTATTTTTTCTTCAAAGACTGAATGAATTTAGCCCATGCAAAAGGATTTAACAGAGGGTTAACTTGGGGGCCTGCTCTGTTTTGCATTTCAGTAAATTGTCGATTCATCATGATGCGGTAGTTCATCTCAGGTGAGGCCCCCATAGGGAGTGATTGAACCAATTGCCTTACCACTTCTGGTTCAAAATCTTCCATTACCGTACGTTGATCTTGACTAAGGTTCATTGCCAAAATAGCCTCTTTGAAAATCTCCTCAGTTGGAAAAGGATTAACCTCTACTTCTTCCAATTGAGTTATTTCTTCTTCCAGGGCGATGATCAAAGTATATCGGTCACCTATGTTGTCAGGCACCACAATGCGTTGATTTTTAAAATTTATGGCACTCACAATGAGCGTATCTCCAGCCAAAAAGGCTTTGCTAAACCATCCCTTGTAGTCAGAAACCGTACCTCTACCTCTTCTTGCCTCATAAATATGAACACCCGGTATGGTGTATGTCGTATCTTGGTTCATGACCAATCCAGAAACCTGTACGACTTCCAAGCCTTTATTATCTTGAGCCTGCACGTGAAAGGATATGATAAACAGTATACCTGTCAAGGACAAGATGGAAAACAGTTTAAGAAGTGTGAATGGCCTGGCTTTCATACTATTTTAAGAACGTAAAGATAATCAAATAGATACGATTTTTCTGCGACTTTAAGACAATATTAGGTGTGTCTTTGTTTAAAAAGACATCAGAAAGCCATAACTTTCAATGGATTTAACAAGGTTTAACGCATGCGTCTCAAAAAATTTAGTCTCTCTTTTGGTAGTCAGATATTCAAATCTGTAGCCGACGAATCACGCATTAGAATTTTGCATTTGCTCTATAAAAATGGGGAACTTACGATTTCTGACTTGGAACACATTCTGGATTTTACCCAAACAAAAACGTCAAGACATATTACTTATTTGAAAAACTCAGGAATGGTAAACGCCCGAAAAATAGATCAGTGGGTTTTTTATAGCTTGCGTGAAGAAGTGGAAGAAATTGTAAATCAGATTTTTAGCTTTTTGGCAAAAGATCATACATTACAAAAAGATCAAGAAACCTACGAAATTTTAGCTTCGAATCGTGAACTTGCGCAAAACCGGTTCAATAAAAACATTTTCTACAAGTAGGCTTGCCCAAATACAAACACATATTTTTCGACCTTGACCACACCTTATGGGACTATGATGCCAATGCCACAGCATCCCTAAATGAGCTTTATGCCACACATGGTTTGGACAGGTATGGTCAATTTTTGCCAGAGCAAATGGTAGCTACCTTTTTCGAGGTGAATTATGAACTTTGGGAGTTATATAATGCCCATAAAATTGGCAAAGAAGATATTCGATCGCTACGTTTTCCGCGTATTTTTGAAAAAATGCAAGTGCCTCTGGCTTTATTGCCTAATGGTTTTGAAGATGAATATGTGGCTTTGTGCCCAACCAAGTCTAAAACTTTTCCGCATGCACACGATATTCTTACTTATTTGGGCAATAAATATGAATTGCATATCATAACCAATGGATTCAATACGATTCAAAAATGTAAACTTGAGAGTGCCGACTTGGCTAAATTCTTTAGCAAGGTGGTAACCTCTGAATCTTCTCAGGCCCGCAAACCTCATCCCAAGATTTTTGAATTTGCATTTCAACTGACAGGAGCTTCGGCTCAGGATAGCCTCATGATTGGCGATAACCTAACCTCTGACATAGCAGGGGCAAGAAATGTGAACATGGATTACATTTGGTTCAATCCAAGCAACCAAAAGACAAAACTTGAGATTCAGCAGGAAGTAATGAACCTTCTATCACTCAGAGACCTTCTATAATCGCATACTCGTTTTGCATCCTTAACGGAGTTCTTATATTTGTTACTAAGTAAACATCAACATAAAAAACTTACTATGGCAACAGGATTTTTCAATGTCCCAAAAGCAATCAATGAACCCATTAAAAGTTACGCTCCGGGTACTCCCGAACGTGAGTCTCTTCAAGCAGCAATTGCTGAGGCGCGTTCTAAACAAGTGGATATCCCCATGTACATCAATGGAAAAGAGGTACGAACAGATAAAAAACTTAAATTATCACCTCCTCACGACCATCAGCATGTTTTGGGGTACTTTCATGAGGGCGATGCTTCTCATGTTAAATCTGCAATTGATGCAGCCATGGGAGCCAAAGCTAAATGGGGCAATTTAAGTTGGGAAAACCGCGCAGCTATTTTTTTGAAAGCTGCTGATCTCATTGCCGGTCCTTACCGAGATAAAATGAATGCAGCTACCATGTTGGGGCAATCTAAAAATGCTTATCAGGCAGAAATTGACTCTGCATGTGAGATTGTTGATTTTCTGCGCTTCAATGTGGAATACATGACCGAAATTTATAAGCAACAACCCAATTCCTCTGAAGGTGTTTGGAATAGGGTCGAGCAGCGTCCGTTAGAAGGTTTTGTTTTTGCACTGACGCCTTTCAATTTTACAGCAATAGCAGGTAACCTGCCTTCTGCGCCCGCCATGATGGGGAACACTGTGGTTTGGAAGCCTGCTCACACTCAAATTTATGCTGCACAAGTGATCATGGAAGTCTTCCAGGAAGCGGGTGTGCCCGCAGGTGTCATCAACCTCGTCTATGTAAATGGGCCTACAACAGGCGATGTGATTTTTAAACACAAAGACTTTGGTGGGCTACACTTTACGGGTAGTACAGGTGTTTTCAAACACATTTGGAGAACCATTGGCGAAAACATCGACAATTATGTTTCTTACCCTCGCATTGTAGGTGAGACCGGTGGGAAAGATTTTATTATGGTACATGAATCGGCTTATGCCAAGCCGGTAGCCACAGCCATCAGCCGGGGTGCTTTTGAGTTCCAAGGCCAAAAATGCTCTGCAGCTTCAAGGGCTTACATTCCATCTAATCTTTGGGAAGAAGTGAAGCACTACGTGCAGGAAGATTTGGCTTCTTTTAAAATGGGTGGAACTGAAGATTTCTCTAACTTTATCAATGCTGTAATCGATGAGAAGTCATTTGACAAAATCGTTCAATACATAGAAGATGCGAAAGCAAGCGACAAGGTAGAAGTGGTAGCTGGAGGAAACTATGACAAATCGAAAGGTTATTTTATTGAGCCTACGGTTTTGCTAACTACCGACCCTAAGTATACTACTATGTGTGAAGAAATTTTTGGTCCTGTGATTACCATTTACGTGTACGATCCAAAGGACTATGAAGACACTTTGAAGTTGGTAGATGGTACTTCGCCTTACGCTTTAACAGGGGCTATCTTCTCTCAAGATCGCTATGCGTTAGAAGTTGCAGTGAGGGCTCTAGAGCCATCGGCTGGCAACTTCTACATCAACGATAAGCCAACAGGTGCTGTGGTGGGCCAACAACCCTTCGGTGGAGCAAGAGGGTCTGGAACGAATGATAAAGCGGGATCTATGATTAACCTATTACGCTGGGTGTCTCCAAGATTAATTAAAGAGACTTTTGTAACCCCAACAGATTATCGTTATCCATTTTTGGGTGAATAAAATCCCCCATGAGTGATTACGTTATGATTAACCCTTTGCCGAGCGTTTCATGTCTTGGTAAAGGGTTTTTTTAAACTTTAAAATGAGAAAGCAATGTCTAATGAAATAGCTGCTGCACGAACCTTTCTAAGTGACGAGTTACCCTCATTACTAGATCAGCTAAAGCCTGATCAGAAACCCGAGTGGGGTATTATGACCCCGCAACATATGGTGGAACACTTAATCATAACAGCCAAACTGTCATTAGGAAGATTTAATGTACCCATTGCCTCTTCACTGGAGGAGTTGGAAAAGCGCAAAAAGCATTTGATTACTGATGGCCCCATGAAAAAGTCTATTCAAATGCCGAATGGTAATAATGACCTCAAACCTCTTAAGTTCCCCAATTTGGAAGAAGCCGTAAAAACGTTGAAGGAGGCCATGGAAGAAGTTGTGAAGCGAGAAGAGCATCAACCTGAAACCAAAGTAAACCATCCTTTTGGTGGCCCTATGACAGCAACAGAATGGGTGTTGTTCCATCGCAAGCACATCAAGCATCATTTGATTCAATTTGGTCTGCTTCCCGATTATGTCTAAAACACATTTCGAAAAACTAGAAGCCCTTTTTGCAGCTGCTCCGGTAAATCGGATGATATATCGTGGTGGACGGATGGAGGTCAGCCATGGCGCATCGCGTTATGTTTGGGAGGTACAACCTGATTTTTTCCATGGGGCAGAAGCCCTGCATGGCACGGCTTATTTCAAACTATTGGACGATGCGGCTTATTTTGCCTCAGCCAGTTTAGAAGAAATCTACTTTTTGGTCACCAAGTCTTTTGAACTAGACTTTTTACTTCCCGTAGAGCAGGGAAAGCTGGTGGCTGAGGGAAAGGTGTTACAACAAACAGAGCAAGTGATTTATACACAAGCCAATATTTATCAAGAGCAGGGAAAACAGGTTGCTTCGGGAAAAGGAATTTTTGTGCGCAGCAGAAAGTTATTGAAAGACCTTCAGGCATTTTGAGAAAATACACCGAGGACTACTTTTTGATTTTGACTACGATTTGTGCGTCTTTGACATCAATCAGTTTGCCTTTGTAGGGGCCTTTCAGCACTTCGTACACTTTACGGCTCAAGCGCTGAGAGTGTTCTTCTGAAAAGAATACCTTAAATACCACGTTTTCCAACCGCTCTTTTTGGTTGTGATACCATTCATTTTCAGCATCAAATTTGATCAGTCTGACTTTCATTATCTCTATTGAAAGATACATAATTCGAGGCATTCGGCTTTAAACCAAAAGTCACTAAAAGATTAAGAAAATGTAAGCTTTTTTAAAGTCCGTATTGATCAATCAGGTAGATCATAGCTGCCATGGCAGCAGCACCCATTTCCAGTTCGCGTTGGTTTACCGCTTCGAAGTTATCAATGGCGGTGTGGTGAATTTTGAAGTAACGTTGTCCATCTGGTAAGTAGCCAATGGTAGGCACATCTTGAGTGCGCAAGGGGCTAATATCTGCACCTCCGCCACCACGTTTGAACTGATACAAACCATAGGGAGCAAAGAGCGGTTGCCAGCTCAGCATTTTGTCTTGTTGGGCTTTGGTACCACTGATGCCAAAACCTACCGGTAAAAAACCACCTCGATCAGATTCCAAGGCGGCAACGTGTTTTTCCTTGTTTTCTCCAGCTAACTCAGCATACTTCCTTCCACCCCTTAAACCGTTTTCTTCATTCATGAACATCACAGCCCTGATCGTCCGTTGAGGTTGATAATTCAAGGCTTTGAAAAGCCTCAGCACTTCAATGGATTGTACACAGCCAGCTCCATCGTCGTGTGCACCTTCCGATAGGTCCCAAGAATCTAAATGTCCACCTACCGCTATGATTTCATCGGGATGAACCTTGCCATGAATTTCTCCCACCACATTGTAGCTCAATACATCTTCCAACATTTTGCAATGCGTTTCGAAATAGAAGCGCAAATTGGGTTCTTCTTTGAGCATGGCGCTGAGCATATCTGCATTTTTGGCACTGATGGCTACGGCTGGTATTTTAGGAATATTAAGGGCATAATTGGTTGAACCGGTATGCAAAACATCGTCTTTAAACGAGCTTAGAGAGCGCACAATCACTCCAATTGCACCGTATTTTGCAGCTTCGGAAGGGCCTGAACCTCGTTGTGATGCAGCTCCGCCATAGGCACTGAAAGTATCCATTAATTTCGGATCCATGGGGCGATTGAAAAACACAATTTTTCCTGTAATTTGGTCTTTTCCCAGTTCAGCCAGTTTTTGAAAATCCTGTACTTCAATCACTTCTGCAGCAACACCCTCAGGCCCTGTGCCAACAGAATTGCCCAAGGCGGTAACCGGCACGTCAAATGAGCCTCTTTTTTGAGAACCTACTATGCGTCCTTTTTCTTGTGCTCCACGCACCCAATGAGGAACCATCACAGGTTGCAAAAAAACCGTATCGAAACCGTAGCTCATCATCTGTTGCCGTGTCCATTCCACTGCCGCAGCAGCTTGTGGTGAACCACTCAATCTACCTCCAATGTTTTTGGTAAGGTAGTGTAACATGGAGTAGCTCTCTCCACGTTCCAAGGCTTCGTCAAAGAGGGTTCTGATGAATTTTTCGTCTTTTTCTTGCGCTTGAAGAGACAAAAATGTATTCAAAACAACGAGGAGGGTAAAAAGCTTTTTCATAGGGTTACTTTATCATTTCAGCATCGGTGAGCATGTACATCAATTGAATAGGGTCGTCTGCATTAATGTTTAATCTGCCTTTTAGGGTAATGCGTTTTTCTGTAAACTCAATGTTTTTCTTACTGAAGACTTCCATCACCGTCTCTGGACCGGCACCGCCACAAAAAAAGCAATTGCTAAAAGGAAAAGCAGAAAGTACAAAGTAATTCTCACCTCGCAGTTCATCTAAGGGCACCATCCAACCTTGGACTGTGATTTCCCTGCCTTCTAATGCTTTTACTTCATTGCTAAAGGTGGGGTAATCTACTTCAAAATTCAGTGTTTCATCAAACCGCTTTTCAATAGAGATATTTGCTAATACTTCCCAGGTATTTTTTTCCTGAGCAGGTAATGAAAAGCCATAGACAGCACCTAGAAGAAGAATAAGAAAACGCATTAATCAATTA
Organism: Roseivirga sp.; assembly: GCA_018402485.1. GTDB lineage: Bacteria > Bacteroidota > Bacteroidia > Cytophagales > Cyclobacteriaceae > Roseivirga. The sequence goes on from JAGYIY010000001.1 coordinate 1,078,059, forward strand.
AATTTAAAATTCTATTGAATCGGATACGATCAAAAAAGCCTGCATTGGGGTTGGTGCGGTCAACCGACCAAAAAATGAATAGCGGTTTACCTACAATATGGTCTTCCGGAACAAAGCCCCAAGAACGCGAGTCCAATGAATTGTGACGGTTATCGCCAATCATGAAATAATAACCTTGTTTAAAAGTATATTCCGTAATTTTTTCGCCATCAATGAAAATGTCATTGCCTTCGATCACTACATCATCATTGTGCTCATAATGTTCAATCACCTCTCCATAAAGGGCTACATTTGCAGTGGTCATTGGGATGGTCATGCCTTCTTCGGGCATGGTCAAAGGACCAAAATCGTCACGACTCCAATCGAATAATGGTGATTGAGGGTAAATGCCGGGCTCTCCTCTTTCAAAAAATACTTCTTCTACATCTTGAATGAAGGGGTAAGCGGCCAATTGTTCGGCTTTTTCATGGGTTGTATTGACATAAAATCCCATTCGGCCGTTATAGTTGTAATTCGGTAGGGCATTGGTGGCGTAGGTATCTCCCGGATTTTCATCGGTGTAATCTGAGATACCAATTTCTCTCATGTATCTTTCATGTACGCCCCTATCTGTTGTTACAAAAAAACTAGTAAGCATATTGGGTGGATTTTCAACCGCTGCTCCATTGATAAATATTTGTTTTTGTCTGACCTCAAATGTCTCTCCCGGCACGGCCATGCATCGCTTTACATAAAAGGTTTTCATGTCTACCGGAAAGCCTTTTTTATAATCTGGAGGGAAGTTAAATACAACAGGTTCTCCTCTTTTAACAGAGCGAAGGCCAGGTAGTCTGTACTGAGGTAGCTGAATAATGTCACTGTAGGAGGGAATGCCCGATCCCCAAAAAGTTTGATGTGCCAACGGAAATTGAATGGGAGTTTTTGGTGTTCTGGCACCGTAATGAAACTTGCTCACAAACAAATGATCACCAATGAGCATGGAGTTTTCCATAGAGCCTGTTGGAATAGCAAAAGCTTCAACAAATAAGCCACGAAGAATGGTCACAGCAATTAAAGCAAATAGTATATCATTGAAAAGCTCCCTGAAAAAGCCTTTTTTCTTCTTCTGCTTATCTTCCGCTTTGTTTCTTTTCTTCCAAAATTTTAGCATAGTCTCTTTTCCCCAATTATCGCGTTAAAGGTATTATTTATTTGTTAGAATTCGATACCTCTAATGAGGTTAAAGCAATAAATTATGTATCCTTTTCACCCTATTTTACGAATAAATGACCAACGGTTTTCGATATTGATAGACCTTGGCTTACTTTACCTCAACAACACAGTACTATGATTAGTATCGATCAATTGCAATTCAATTATGCCCACCATAAAGTATTGTCTATTCCCCATTTGGAAGTAAACGAGCAAGAGCATTTGTTGGTTTTAGGTACTTCTGGTAGCGGGAAAACAACACTTTTGCACATGATGGCGGGGTTATTGGAGCCCACTCATGGTAGCATAACCGTAGGGCAAACCAATTTGTATGGATTGGCGGCATCGGAAAGAGATAAGTACAGGGGTCAAAACATCGGACTGGTTTTCCAGAAATCGCACCTCATTAGTGCCCTGAATGTTGAAGATAATCTGCTCTTAGCCCAATATTTAGCTGGAGCCGCTCAAGACAGAGGACGTATACATGAAGTGTTAGAGGAGCTGGGGCTATTGGCAAAGAAAAAGAAGTCGGTGAAAGCACTCAGTCAAGGTGAGCAGCAAAGGGTAACCATTGCACGCGCTTTGCTTAACCGGCCCAGATTGATTCTAGCCGATGAGCCTACGGCTAGCTTAGACGATGCCAATGCCAGCAAGGTGATTAACCTGTTGAAAGAGCAAGCCAAACACAATGGTGCCTCTTTGTTGATTGCTACCCACGACCAACGGGTAAAAGACCAATTCGAATTACAACTTAACCTGAGCGCACAATGAATTTATTGATATTAAGTTGGAATTACATCAAGGCCAAACCCCTGAATACCCTGCTCAATACGCTGCTAATGGGTTTAGGCATTGCCATTATCCTTGTGCTCATTTTATTGAGCACACAATTAGAAGAAAATTTTGACAAAAATAAAAGAGGTGTCGATTTGGTGGTAGGTGCCAAGGGTAGCCCCTTGCAACTGATACTTGCCAATATCTACCACATCGATTTCCCTACCGGCAACATTAAATTGGAAGAAGCCAAAAGCTTAACCCGCAACCGCCTCATCAAATCCGCCATTCCTTTGGCATTAGGCGATAACTATCGAGGTTTTCGCATTGTGGGCACCAACCACGATTACGTTAATCTCTACGAAGGTAAAGTAGCTGAAGGAGATTTGTGGAGCTACAATTTAGAAGCTGTTATTGGTGAACGGGTAGCCAAGCAATTGAAATTAGAAATTGGAGATACTTTTTTTGGCGCGCATGGCCTATCGGTTGCCGATATGGCGCATGAAGGAAAAAGCTATCGCGTAGTTGGCATTTTAGAACCAAGTGGTTCGGTCTTGGATCAGCTCATACTGACCAACATTGAAAGTGTTTGGGTAGTACATGAGCATGAGGAAGAGGACCATGAGGAAGATCATGAGCACGAACCAGCCTTGGGCTCGGCCTATGAAACAGGGCTGCCTGATGGCGATGAAGAAGATGAAATAACCGCTATGTTATTACAATTCAGAAGTCCTTTAGGGGCGGTTCAGTTGCCTCGTATGATCAATTCCAATACCAATATGCAAGCCGCTTCTCCTGCTTTCGAAACGCAGCGCTTGTTTTCACTGCTAGGAATTGGTGTGGACCTACTGAGAAGTTTTGCCTATATCATCATTGCCATTGCCGGTCTGAGTATTTTCATTTCTCTTTTCAATGCCTTGAAGGATAGAAAATACGACTTGGCTATTATGCGCTCCTTGGGAGCATCACGGGCAAAACTATTCGTTCATGTCATCTTAGAAGGCATAATCATCACCATTTTAGGAGGAGGTTTGGGTTTTCTTTTGGGGCATGGACTCACCGAATTTTTAGCAGGTACTTACGAAAAATCAAGTGAAATTGGCATCACCGGATTTATTTTCGTGAACCAAGAAATTTATGTTTTGTTCTTTAGTATATCAGTTGGGTTCCTAGCCGCGATCATACCCGCGATACAAGCCTACAAAACAGACATTTCAAAAGTTTTAGCACAAGATTAGCCATGAGACAGATTGTATTGACTTTATTAATGGCCTTCACAGCTCAACTGTTGATGGGCCAAACAGTGAAAATGGAAAGCAGTAAGCTTTGGGCAGCACTTGCCGATGTGAATTACGAAATCAAGCAAGATGAGTATGGCGATTTGTATGTGCCCGTTTTTGGAGAAAAAATACAAAAAGTGAAGGGAGAGTTAGTGGAAGTCGAGGGTTTTATCATTCCTTTTGATGGGATGTTCAAACCGGAAGAGCTTATTTTATCCTCCTTACCCATCAGTGAGTGCTTTTTCTGCGGAAGTGGTGGCCCGGAAACCGTTATGGAAGTGGCCATGAAGGAAAAACTCAAGTACACAGATAAGCGGGTAAAACTGCGTGGCAAGCTACAGCTCAATGCCGATGACCCCAATAAGCTGATGTACCAATTGGTAGATGCTGTTTTCCTTGGCCTAGCAGATAGTTATTAAATCATTCTAAACACCTTTAATCACACACACAATGAGAAATTATCTTTTCCTTTTGTCTTTTTCTTTTTTTGCCTTTGGGGCTTGTTCGCCAAAGGGGCTTGATGTCGACCAAGAAGTCAATGCCATTTTTGATGTGCATGATGCTGTAATGCCAAAAATGGGAGAATTGATGACTTTGCGTAAGCAGGTGCTGGAGGGTGTCAACCGGGAAGGAATTTCCGAAGAAGAGCAGGCAGAAAGACGTGACTTGGCAAAGGTATTGGAGGAGGCCCAAAAAGGGATGATGCTGTGGATGAATGACTGGTCTAAAAATGCCAAGCCGCATATCAATGGTGAAACTACTACAGATGAGCAGCGCGTCTTTTTCGATAGCGAGATGCAGCGGGTTACTCAGGTGAAAGAAGAGATCAATGGATCGATTGCCGCTGCCAAGCAATTGTTGTCGAATAAGCAATAACGCACGAGAGTGGGGAGGTTAATTTCTGCGAAGGAGATGAGCCAGGCCACTCCGTCTTGAAAACCAACTCTTCCGGATTTGCAATCCGTCAGACCTCCACAAGCCAATGAGAAACCCATAGTTGAGAAAATCGGGCATTGTTAGGCGCACTGCCCTATGGAATTTTTGCAAAAATTATCTTATTTTTAAGAAAGCTTTTGGTTTCCACTTACATTTTACCCTGTGGATATTGATAAATACAACGTTTTAGATGTCTGACACCTCAAAGGTGTCTGACATCTTGAGGGTACCGTTTTTACTGAAAAGTATCTAATTCAGCGGTTGTGAAGGTGAGTTTTAAGAGTGACTCCTCTAGCTGCCATTCAAAGAAAAAATATGAGGTACATTACATTTATCATTCTTTTGGTATTAACTTCTTGTGAAAATCACCAAACTGTTCGTGTGCCGCAGCATGTGAGAGAAATAGCCAAGAGCTTTAGTGAAAAATTTGGAGCGGAAGATTACTTCATTGAACAACCGACTCATTCAGATTCAGACAATAGTTTTCTCGAAGTTACATTCAAAAATTGCAGTGAAGTAAATCTTTCGGACAGGGGCATCAAAAGTCTTCAAGATTCAGTTGCTGACGCCATAATTGTAAGCTTTGACCATCGGAAATCTCTTCCCGATAATTTAATAATCTCTTTTCACGAAGGTTTTGACTACTACATAGTGAGTAAAAGAAATGCCATAAATGAGGTTTATGAAAGAGAATACATACTCAGTCACTACGACAGCCATCAAACCAACTTTGCTATAGAAAAATAGATAGGTGAATGAGTACAGGAGAATAAAATTGGCGAAGCCAAGACACTTTGTGATTCAATTATAGCTTCAGTCAGCTGATCCTGATTTACAATCCAGAACGGTTATCACAGAATTTATAATCCGGCAACCCTAACACCCCAACCTGAACAGCCATTAGCTGTTGGCCAATAGCGATTAGTAATGACGATTTGACAAAAATCCCAAAATCCCTAGCTCCCCAACTCCCCAATCTCCCAACAACCCAATCACCCAAAAACCAAATACCCCCTAAACCTTCCACTGCTTGATGCATTCCCATAGCACCACGCCTATGCTAACGCTTACGTTCAAAGAGTGCTTAGTGCCATATTGTGGAATTTCAAGACAAGCATCTGCCAGTGCTACAACCTCTTCGCTCACACCAAATACTTCATTGCCAAAAATAAGCGCCCATTTTTCATGTGTGCGGATATCGAAATCAGCCAAAGATAGAGATGGTTTTGCTTGCTCAACAGCCAAAAGTCGATAGCCTTCTGATTTCAAGGCTTGACAAGCTGCTATGGTTGTTTGGTGGTAGTGCCACGCTACCGATTCGGTAGCACCCAAGGCGGTTTTATGGATCTCTCGGTGAGGTGGTTGTGCTGTAATGCCACACAAATGAATGGCCTCGATGGCAAAGGCATCTGCCGTTCGAAAAGCAGCCCCTACATTGTGCATGCTACGCAAATTATCGAGTACCAAAGCCACAGGCGTTTTTTTCGTGTGCTGATACTCCTCCGGGCTTAAGCGGTTGAGTTCTTCATTAGAGATTTTACGCATGCCGTAAAAGTATGAAAAAGGCAGGATAGCTTACCTTCAACCCCAACAAAAAACCCAACTTGATCAAGGTCAAGATGGGTTTTCTTAGGAATCACGCTTTGTAAAATAACTAGCGCTCTTTGGTGTCAATCTTTGCGTTTTCTGGTTTGGTCGTAGCATTTTTTACATGCGTCTCCAACCAAGTATCCATTTCATACAGCATATGTAAAATAGACTCTTTGGCACGGTATCCATGGCTTTCAGCAGGAAGCATCACAAGTCTGGCTGTTCCACCATGGCCTTTCACCGCATTGTAAAAGCGAATACTCTGAATGGGGAATGTTCCGGAATTGTTATCGGCTTCACCGTGAATCAACAACAAAGGCTCATTCACCTTATCGGCATGCATAAAAGGCGACATATAGTTGTATAAATCGGGATCTTCCCAATAAGATCTTTCCTCTCTCTGAAAACCAAAAGGTGTAAGTGTACGGTTATAAGCGCCACTTCTAGCGATGCCAGCAGCAAAAAGGTCAGAGTGTGCCAATAAGTTGGCGGTCATAAAGGCACCATAAGAATGTCCCCCCACGCCTACACGATTTCGATCGCCTACACCCATTTCTGCTACCGCATCAATGGCCGCTTCTGCATTCATCACCAGTTGCTCACGAAAAGTATCATTGGGCTCTTTATCACCTTCTCCGATGATGGGGAACTCTGTGTTTTCCATTACAGCATACCCCCGCAATACCCAAAACAAAGGAGACCCCGAGCTGACGCGCGTAAAGGAATAAGGAGTACCTCGCACTTGTGCCGCCGTAGCAATAGATTTGTACTCTCTGGGATAAGCCCACATCAATACAGGTAATGGACCATCTTTCTCTTTGTCATATCCAGCTGGAGTATATAAAACCGCTGAAAGATCAACACCATCTGCTCTCTTATATTTGATGATTTCTTTATTCACACGGAGCATTTCTGGTTGAGGATGAGGGAAGTCAGTAATCTGCTCCATGCTGCCTTTCTTCAAATTACGGATGAAGTAATTACTGGGCTCTGTTTCAGATTCTCGGAGGGTAATGATTTGATCACCTTTTCTAGAAAGCAAGTCAATGGGTCTTTCGTAGTAAGGCGCTTCTGAGCGGAAAAGAATTTCCTGTTCTTTTGTTCTGGTATTAAATCGGCTCAAAAATGGTCGGTCACCCTCAGGAGATCCACCCACAGCACTCATGAATAAACTCTCTCCATCAAATAACAAGACACTGCGCCCGTAGGCATTGGTGGTCGTCATTGGGGTGCCCGGATCATTGTATCGATCTGTTGTTGCGCGTTCGACAATCACATTTCCAGCTTGGTTTGGATTTGATGGATTGAACAAGGTGCGTTTGTCAAGTCTTTTGGCCCACCATTGCTCATTCAATAGGGCACGGTTGTCATCTCCCCACTGAATGTAAGAATAACGCAATTGGGTTGTCGCCAATTTCTTGGCTTCGTTGGTAAAAGGGGCTTCCCACATAAAAACAGCATCTCTTTCTTCTGTCTCTACATTCGGATCGCCTCCATCGAGTGCTTCAGCCCAATATAGCGTAGCCGGAGCATCTGCCCGCCAGTTCATGCTTCTTGCTCCTTTGCGGGTAGCATCAAAGCCTTTCGGTCGAACCTCGTCCAATGGAATTTCAGCAACTGTTTTTACTTTTTGTCCACCGGTCGTCCAGATTTCGTAGTGAAATGGAAAACGGCTGGCCGGAACCAAGTAAGAAAAAGGCTTTTGAATGGTTTCTACCAGCATATATTCCCCATTGGGAGAAATATCAAAGCCCTTGATGATTTGTGGTGTACCCACTTTTTCCATGTTTCCATTCAGTGAAACTTTGCGCAATTGAACGGTGGTATAGTACTCAAACAGTACTTCATCGTGACTATTTTCTAATAAATCTTGGTAGGTGCGACTAGCGGCTTCTGCTCCTGCTGTTTCTTGAATGACCGGGCCTTTCGGAGTAGCAGGTCTTTTCGGTGCAGGACCACGGTTATCTACTACTGTGCTTACCATCAACGATTGATTATCTGGTAACCAACTTAAGGCAGAGACATAGGCATTGTTGATGATTTCAGGGGTGAGACGCTGGGCTTGTTGGGTCGCCACATCTGCTATCCACAAAGAAATGCCTTCCTTACCGGTATGTGTAAAGGCAATTTTGTTTTCGTCATTCGACCAAGAAACATTGCTAATTTGTGGGTTGGTAGGAAGGTTTTGAATGGAAAATTCCTTGCCACTTTTGATGTTCTTTAGGCTGAGGCCTGTCATAAAACTTTGTCTACTTCGCCCGTTGGTAGCCGGATTGATACGTGTTCCACCAATTCTGAGTTCGGGTGCAGAGACTTCTGAAATGCTTGGGTATCCAGGGCGTTCCATCAACAGCATCCACTCTGCTTCACTGTCTAGACTTACGCCGGGGGTAGAGGGTGCGTCAATCAATTGAGCAATTACTTCAGGAGGACGCTGGTAACCATCTTGCGCATAAGTTTCGCTGGTGTGAAGTAAAAACACAAGCAAAGCAATTCCGATTATAGTTTTCAAATTTTTCATTTTTGAGAGAAATTAGTTTGTTCATAGTGCGATGAACTTTTTCTTTTCGCACCCTTCAAAACACAAAATACTAATTTTTTATAACAGTTTCATCGAGTAGTGTACAGAGGGGAAAAGTAGCTTTTAAGTGGGAATGCTGGGTTGGAATTTCCGAAAAGTTAAAAGCGAGCTAAAGAAAGGACAACTTAGTAAGTTGCTTTCGACGCATTCATTGTATTTCTACGAACACACACTCTGTGGCCATGGCTAGTTTCCAAAACTATTCAACAATCACTCTTTTAATTTCTTTTCTAAAGTGAGAAGGGGTCTTGCCTGTAAACTGCTTGAAAAGCTTATTGAAATGCGAGAAATTATTGAAACCACTCTCGAAACTTATCTCTGTAATGGTCATGGAAGTTTCAGCCAATAGCTTTGAAGCATGCACAATGCGATATTCATTTACGAATTGCGTAAAGGTTTTACGCGCTATTTTTTTGAAATACCTACAAAAGGCAGGAACGGTCATGTGCGCTTCCTCAGATATATCGTCTAGTGCAATGTGTGATTTAAAGTTATTTCGCACATAGGCATAAATTTCGTTCATGCGGTCATTGTCTTTGGTATCCACTGCAATGGCAACCCCTTTTGCATTTAGAATCTTATAATTACGGCTTTCTGAAAGAATTTTTAAAATTTCCAATAAACCCAATAAACGTCCGAATTGGTCTTTCCAAGTCAATGATTCTATCTGCATACCTACCTTTTGCTTGGTTTCTGTATCAAAGGCAATGCCTTTTTTCGATAATTCTAGTAGTTGTTTGATGGCACTCATTTCAGGCACATTAAAAAAGCTTTCACCTAAAAAGTCTTCTTTAAATTGAATAACAGTCTCAGATTTATTGCCTGTCAATCGGTCGGTAAAGCCATAATGGGGCAAATAGGAGCCCATTAATACCAAGTCACCGTCGTTAAAATAAGACATGTGTTGTCCAATATGTCGCTTTCCGCTGCCGCCTTGTACATAAATCAATTCAATTTCAGGGTGAAAATGCCAATTGGCCAATGTGTTCTCACAGGAATTGTTGTATCTCCTGACCAGAAAACTACTGCCAAAAGAAGGGACAATCTGCTCAAGTAGAGGTTTATGGGTATTCTGCTGCTTCTCCATTGTTATTTAATCAAACAGTAAATAAAGAAAGGTAGGTAAGCCAAACCTATACAAAACTAAGGATTATATGTTTTCATTTACTAAAAAAAGGCATTGAAATGATGGGCGGGGTTAATATAGCATATGTTGTTACCAATCTAGTAGTAGTGTAGTCTATCTAGCTCCCTTACATTTGTGGTATAATTGGTTAAAACAAAACAATTAGCACAATGAAAACAATGAAAAAAGTAATGTTGACCATCATGACAGTCATGATTTCAACGATGGCATTCGCTAATAACGAAAAACCAGTAGTGAAAGTAGAACGTGTAGGAGCTAAGTCTGTAGCGGTTATCGCTTATCACTTAGGGGAGGAGTCGACTCAAATTCAATTGAAAAGCAATAGTGGAAAAACTTTATACCGTGCAAATGTTGAACAAGGAAATCAGTTTGCGCAGCGATTAAATTTAACAGCCATTGCTGCTGGAGATTATACGCTTGAGATCGAAAACAACAGCACATTTACTGCTATTCCGGTAGAAATGGGTAAAGATTCTGTGTTTATCAACTCAGAAGATCAGGTAACCATAGTGAAACCTAAAATTTGCCTTACAGGGAGCAATCTTGACGTTTTGACAGCTGACATATCCGACAATGTTTGGGTCTCTATCTATAACGATCAAAATCAACGCATTGCTTTGGAAACAATTTCTGATGCTTCATTGAAGAGGTTTAATCTTTCTCAATTGAATGACGGAAATTATACGGTTCAGATGGCAACCAAAGGAAGAAGATTTGTACAATCAGTAGCTCTTAAAAAGTAAGAGCCGATAGGAATAATAAGAAAAGGGGCCTGGTGCCCCTTTTTTATTTGATTTTCACCCGAAGCTTCTTTTTTAACTCCGCAATAGAGTTTCTGAATTCGGTATCAATATCCATTACATCACATACGGATTGAACGGCATGAATAACGGTGCTGTGGTCTCTGCCTCCAAAATGGTATCCAATAGACTTCAATGAGTGGCCGGTATATTCTTTGCATAAATACATGGCCACTTGACGGGCAATTACAATTTGTTTTTTGCGTGTTTTGTCTTTCAAATCTTCTACGCTGATCTGAAAATATTCTCCTACGGTTTTTTGAATGTAGTCCACACCTACTTCAGACTCAATGTCATGTACAATATTTTTTAAGGTTTGCTTGGCGAGTTCTAAGTTTATTTCAGTCTTATTTAAGGTGGCATGTGCGATCAGTGAAATGAGTACACCCTCTAATTCTCTTACATTGGTGTCTACACTGTAGGCTAAATATTCCACTACGTCATCAGGAATGAAGATGCCATCTGCCTGCATTTTTCTCATGATAATGGCCATTCGGGTTTCAAAATCGGGCATTTGTAAATCTGCTGTTAGGCCCCATTTGAAACGAGAGAGTAAGCGATCTTGTAAACCTTTCAGGTCTCGCGGTGGTCTATCGCTCGACATGATGATTTGTTTACCATTCTGGTGCAAATGGTTGAAAATGTGGAAAAACATCTCTTGGGTTTTTTCTTTACCAGAAAAAAACTGCACATCATCTATGATTAAGGTATCGACCTGAAGGTAATAATTGGTAAAACTCTGCAGGTTGTTATTGCGAATAGCATCTGTAAACTGGGTTGTAAATTTTTCTGAAGACACGTAGAGCACAAAATTGGCTTTACTGCCTTCGGAAACTTTATTACCAATGGCCTGAACCAAGTGTGTTTTACCCAAACCCACTCCTCCATAAATCATTAAAGGATTGAAAGATGTAATGCCAGGTTTGTCTGCTACTGCCATTCCTGCCGAGCGCGCCAAACGGTTACAATCACCTTCAATATAATTATCGAAACTATAATTCGGGTTCAGGTTAGAGAATATTAAATCCTTGTCTAGAGAAGGTACTTTAAAAGGATTCTGATTGAGTTCATTTTGGCCATTTGAGCTCTGAGAATGTCCATTCGATGTTTTATGCCTCTCATTGGGCAATGTTACTGAGTAACCTGCATTGGTCGATTTACCTTTATCGCCGCTATCTACAATAACGGAATATTCTAAACGTGCATGCTCTCCCAACTCTCTTTGGATGCACTCGCGCAAGATGTGTACATAATGCTCTTCCAAGTATTCATAAAAAAACTGACTAGGCACTTGGATCGTAAGCGTGTTGTTGTCAAGCCGAATAGGTTTGATAGGTGCAAACCATGTTTTGAAGCTTTGTTCTTCTACGTGAGCTTGAATTAAGTTCAAACAATCTTCCCAAACCGTGGACTCAGTTTTTACCATTTAGTTAACAATTATGCCTTCTCTTTTTGAGGGGGAACAAAATTGTAAAATTTCCGACATACATAAAAACGGAAAGGCGCTTTCTATCTAATTACTTTTCCCCATTTATACAAGTGTTATCCACATGTTGTTTTGTGGATAACTTTAGCCAGCTAAAAAGCCACTTACAATTCTTGTAAAGCTCTTGATGAAAACGATGATTGGCTTAACGATTTACTGTAATTTAGCAAAAGAATGATTGCCCTTATGGAAAACACTGCTTTTTATCCGTTTAAACCATTTTCTGCCAAAGAATGGAAAGCAAAAATCAATCAAGACCTAAAGGTAAAGACTTTTACAGATTTGCTGTGGCAGCAGCATGGCCTTGAGGGAAAGCCTTTTTATACGGAAGATGACTTACCAAAAACCTTACCTCAGGTGGCTCATGCCAATGCTTTCGGGCACCGAAGTTGGGTGAATTACCATCGCATTGAGGTAAGCGATGAAAAGAGAGCCAACCTGAAGGCCCTTGAGGTACTTCAGCAAGGTGCTGATGGTCTTATTTTTCATTGCAGCCAATTGCCTCAACTGCCTGTTTTGCTCAGAGATATCTTGTTGCCTTATTGTGCAGTAGGTTTTGAATGGAGTGATGAAAATGATTTGAATGCATTTCAAGAGCAGTTCTTGGACTACCTCAGAGAGCAGCAATACAACTTGAAAAGCCTTAGTGGTTTTATGGGGGGGAAGTATTTCCTAAAAGATATGCCCTTAAGGTCTTATGTGTTGAGAGTAGAAAATAAATATCCTGCTCCTTTGGCACTAGCCATTGCCTTGGCCAAGTGGGTAGATGATTTTGATGCCATAGAAGGTGTATCTCCCAAAGAATATTTTAGACAATTACAAATTCAATTGACCCTTAGTGATGATTATTTCTTTGAAATTGCTCGTTTAAGGGCTATTAGGGCTACTGTCTGCCAACTGGCACAAGCCTATGATTTAAATTTATCTCCGGGAGAGGTAAGGCTTTTTTGCGAAATTGGCCCGTGGAATACAGCAGTTGAGGATGTCAATCATCATATGATGCAAGCTACCAGCCAGGCCATGTCTGCTGTATTGGGTGGTGCCGATGCACTGCATGTGCATCCCTTTTACTCGGTGTTCCCTAAAAAACCTTTGATGGCCGAACGCTTGGCTCGCAATATTTCAGGAATTATTAAGGAAGAATCGCATTTAGATAAGGTCTTGGATCCGGCAGAAGGATCCTATTATGTAGAACATTTGACCTACCAACTGATGAAAAAAAGCTTACTCCTTTTACAAAAAATTGAAGAAAAAGGAGGATTATCGGCTATTGATAAGGCCGCTTTCATTGAAAAAAACAGTAAACCATGAGACCGAATTTTTCAAAAATAAATGAAAATACCAAAGGTGCTCAAATTTCTGAAAGCACCTATTATATGCCGGAAGGCATAGAAATACCTTTGCAAATAAGGGAAGATACCTTTACAAAAATTCCTCATCTTCATTTTGGGGCGGGGGAAGCTCCTTTCCTTAGAGGCCCTTATTCTTCCATGTACACAACACGTCCTTGGACCATTAGGCAGTATGCTGGTTTTTCTACTGCCGAGGAATCAAATGCCTTTTATAGGAGAAATTTAGCAGCAGGACAGAAAGGTTTGTCCGTAGCTTTTGACTTGGCAACACACCGAGGATATGATTCTGACCATCCAAGAGTGGAAGGCGATGTGGGCAAAGCTGGGGTAGCTATTGATTCCATTTTGGATATGGAGGTGCTATTTGATCAAATTCCCTTAGATAAAATGTCGGTTTCTATGACCATGAATGGTGCCGTAATTCCTGTTATGGCATTTTTCATTGTGGCCGCTGAAGAACAAGGCGTATCCATGTCGCAATTGAGTGGTACCATTCAAAATGACATTCTAAAGGAGTTTATGGTACGAAATACCTACATCTACCCGCCGCAGCCATCGATCAAAATTATTGGTGATATTTTTGAATTTACAGCCAAAAACATGCCGCGCTTCAATAGCATCAGTATTTCGGGTTATCATATGCACGAGGCGGGAGCTACGGCTGACCTTGAGTTGGCTTATACCCTGGCAGATGGACTGGAATATTTAAGAACTGGATTAAAAGCCGGCTTAGCTATAGATGCTTTTGCACCACGCTTGTCTTTTTTCTGGGCCATTGGTATGAACCATTTCATGGAAATTGCAAAAATGCGGGCTGGACGCTTACTATGGGCCAAAATAGTGAAAGCTTTCAACCCCAAAAACCCTAAATCTATGGCCTTGCGTACGCATTGCCAAACTTCAGGTTATAGTCTTACCGAGCAAGATCCATTCAACAACGTGGCCCGAACCACCATTGAAGCGATGGCTGCAGCCTTAGGCCATACTCAGTCGTTGCATACCAACGCTTTGGACGAAGCCATTGCATTGCCTACAGACTTTTCAGCTCGCATAGCAAGAAATACACAAATTTTTCTGCAAAAGGACACAGGGATTACCCGCGTGATAGACCCTTGGGGTGGCTCGCGCTATGTGGAGTATTTAACCGACGAGCTGGTGAAAAAGGCTTGGCATTTGATTGAAGAAGTTGAAAGTTTAGGAGGAATGGCGAAAGCCATAGAGCAAGGCTTACCTAAAATGCGGATTGAAGAGGCAGCGGCAAGGAAACAAGCGCGCATTGATTCAGGTAAAGAAATTATAGTGGGCGTAAACCGATACCAAACTGACGATACTTTTGAACTTGATGTATTAGAAATTGATAATTCTACGGTTTTAGCCAAACAAAAAGAGCGACTGGCTCAATTGAAGGCAGAACGTAATGAAGATGAGGTTCAAAGTGCCCTGAACCGAATTACAGAAGTTGCAGGTACAGGTAAGGGTAATTTGTTGGAAGCAGCCATTGAAGCTACACGAAAAAGAGCTACTTTAGGAGAAATATCTTTTGCCATGGAAAAGGAGTTTGGCAGGCACAAAGCTACTACCCAAACCATTTCAGGAGTGTATTCAAGTGAAGTGAGCAACAACGAAGATTTTCAACAAGCCCAATTGCTGGCCGATCGTTTTGCGGAAATAGAAGGTCGCAGACCCCGAATTATGGTGGCAAAATTGGGACAAGACGGTCATGACCGTGGAGCCAAGGTGATTGCCACCAGTTTTGCTGACTTGGGTTTCGATGTGGACATAGGTCCTTTGTTTCAAACCCCTGAAGAAGCTGCTCTGCAAGCCGCAGAAAACGATGTGCATGTGATTGGCGCTTCTAGCTTGGCGGCAGGGCATAAATCTTTGATTCCTAAGTTAGTGGCAGAACTAAGGAGATTAGGAAGGGAAGACATCATGGTCATCGCCGGTGGAGTCATTCCTCGAAATGATTATGAATTTTTGTATCAAAATGGCGTTACAGCTATTTTTGGTCCGGGAACTGTGATTGCAAAAGCAGCTGCTCAAATATTGAAGGAGTTGCTCGAGGAACCCCAAAATGAAGACTAAAAACTAAAAAAAATCGTACAATTCCTACAAAGTATTTTCACTATTCATAAAATAGAGATTTCTTTGTAGCAGGTAAATCACTAGCTTTATTCTATGGAGGTAATTCAAGTAGTTGATAAAGAGCAACAGCAAGCCTTTTTAGACGTAGCCCGAAAGGTATACGAAAAAGACCCAATTTGGGTATGCCCATTAGACATGGACATCCAGTCGGTATTTGATCAAGCTGTTAATCCGTTTTATCAGCATGGAGAAGCCAATCGCTGGATTTTGAAAAATGAAAAAGGACAGTTGATTGGACGCATAGCTGCTTTCATCAATGAAAAGAAAGCCAACTACAAAGGGAATCGATATGGAGGCATTGGTTTTTTTGAATGTATTGACGATACGCCAGCCGCACAATTGCTCTTTGATACTGCAGTAGAATGGCTATTAGAAAGAAAGGTCACCCATGTAGAAGCTCCTATTAATTTTGCTGAAAATGACCAATTCTGGGGACTTTTGGTAGAAGGATTTACCCAACCTTCTTATGGAATGGCTTACAATCCCTCTTATTATCAGTCGTTGTTTGAAAGTTATGGCTTCCAGAAAAAGCTAGAACAGATCACCAATGAGTTCAATCTAGAAAAAGGTTTAAGTCCACGTTTTGTTAAAATTGCCAAATACGTCAAAGAGCGCAGAACGAATGTAACCACAGAATCCATCGACCTAAAGAAAATAGATAAGTATGCTTCGGACTTTCTTTCCATCTACAATTCGGCTTGGAAAGAATTTGAGAATTTCACCCCCATCACCAAAGACTATGTGATGGAAACCATGCGTAAGATTGAACCCATCCTCGATCCGGGGATTGTTCGTTTTGCCTATGTCAATGGTGATCCAGCAGCCTTCGTGCTGTGCTTACCCGATGTGAATCAAATTTTTAAACGTTTTAAAGGCAAACTCAACCTTTGGAACAAACTCCGATTCCTCATTTTGAAAAAAATGAAAATCATAACCAAGGTAAGGGTAGTGGTGATGGGCAGTAAGCCCGAATACCAAAGGATGGGCCTAGAGTCGGTGCTTACCTACGAGAACTTCAACCATGTGATGGAAAACACCAACGTGAGAGACATTGAACTTTCATGGGTAGGCGATTTCAACGAGAAAATGCTGGCCATCCACAAAGGGTTAGGGGCAGAACCTTCTAAAAAACATTTTACCTACGTCAAAGAGATTGCCTAAAAAGGCAAGTGGGTTTTGGGCGAAAGAAAGCGCTGAATTTTCAATCCGAATAATTCCAGGATAGTAATTAAAGCAACAATACCATACTCTATTAACACAACGTCTAATCGATCTGTGTAAGAACCGCCTGCATAATTCAGGTAAGTGAAAAAGACCAGAAAACTCCAAAAATACACAAATCGATATTGCGAGAAAACGCTCATGGCCAACATGGGTAATAGGTACCATGGGTGGACTGTTGTCGCAAAAAGCAGATACAAAGTCCATACCCAAACCATCTGACCTGCCCACCTGCCTTTGGGTTTAGCAATAAAAGAATAGAGCAATATAGAACCTATGGTGAGATAAAACATCCATTGACCGGATGTGGCGATGATGTTATGACCTTTCGTTTCGAAGCCATACCACCTGGCCAGGTAGTACATGCTGCCATTGAACTCAAAGCGTTGAAAATAAAGCTTCATACTATCTCCAATGGCCCAAATATGGTCGGTGTTGATGAGGGGTAAAAATGTGATGACCAAAGTAGCAGCTACTATCAAGCCGTAAATCAGTGTTTTTTTCCAGCCCAGCTTCCGCAAAAGCAAGGGCAAGGCAATCAAGGGTACGAACTTGGTAGCTACGGCCAAGCCAAAGAAGAGTGCAGACTGATGGATTTTTTGCTTTTCATACCACAAAAGTGCCTGTAGCAAAAAGTAAATGACAAGAGCTTCAAAGTGCAAGTTGCCTGCCAATTCTAAAATGGCCAATGGGTTCAAAACATATAAAAGCCCGTAAGACTGCGGCAACCCATAATGGGTCAGTAGGCTTCGGATGCTCTTCAGGTTACCCCATTCAAATACCAGAATGATGATCTTAAGCATCACAGTCGACCAAAAGATGGAATTAGGTGAAAAAAGGGCGGATATAAAAAAGATCAGCTGGTTGAGTGGTGGGTAAATGCTGTAATAAGGCTTAGAATTCAGCGCGTCAAATAAGCCTTGGTCGATGCCGGTGAGCCCTTGGTTGAGCATTTCTTCTGGCAGTGATTTGTAGGGGTCTATGAAGTTGAGCAGCAATCTGCCGTCCCAGATAAAGCGGTAAAAATCGTCTGACAAAGCGGGTAGGGCAAATAGCAGCAAAACCCTGAGCAGCATGCCCCAGTAATAGGCTAGGTCGATGGATGCATCGTCTTCCGTTTGCCGAATGATGTAAAAACATGCCAAGAACAAGAGCCCAAAGCCGGGCAATAAAAATTCAGCGGCTTCTCTTTCGACAAAATAACCAAGGAAAACCACTAGTCCTGCGGCCAACACGTAGGCCAATGCCATCCAAGGTTTACCCGAATTAAGCATGGCGCCTGTGTTGCAAAGTATAGTAGAAAACCAATAAGAAGCCCACACTTAGGAGCAAGTGAAAGGGCAGAAGGGCGTAGTCGTTGAACACAAAAGCCAGTACTAAGCCCCCGAGAAAATACAAACTCATCAACCCTTCCAACAGGGTGAGCGGATTGATTTTTTTAGCAAAGTACTTGTTGCTTTGCCAAGCATCTTTTTTGTCTTTGATATTGAACTTGGGCGTACGTACAAAAGGAGTCTTTTTTCCTACCAAACCTTCAAAAACAGCAATGGCATTGTGTATCGAAAGACCGAGAAACACCGAAAGTAACATCAACATTTGTGGAATAAAATCTTTCAAGTTTTTCCAAAAACCGAAACCGCGCTGTACAAAACCTGTCCAGTAAAAGATGACCAAAAAGACATAGCCCATTAAAAAGGCCATGGAAATATCCATCAGTACTTGCCAGTCGTTGGAGAAGTTGCGGATGAACAAAATAGGAACGCTCAATAAGGCTGTTATTACAATGCAAATAAAGACTGCGGAATTGAGCAGGTGAAACAAGGCATGTAGCTTGGTTTTTAGCGGTAACGGAGCACGCAAAACCTTGGGCAATAACTTCATGCTCGTTTCGGCAGCACCTTTCGTCCATCGGTATTGCTGCGATTTGATGGCACTCATGGCCACCGGCAGTTCAGCAGGGGCTATAATGTGGGGAGTATAAAAAATCTTCCATCCTTTGAGCTGTGCGCGGTAGCTCAGATCAAGGTCTTCGGTTAATGTATCGGCTTTCCAGCCTCCCGCTTCTTCAATGCAGGTTTTGCGCCATATGCCTGCCGTTCCATTGAAATTCAAAAAGTGCCCTCCCTGAAAACGACCGTTTTGTTCTACATGAAAATGGGTATTCAAGCCAAAGGCCTGCAATTTGGTGAGCAAAGAATAATCCTCATTGATATGGCCCCAACGGGTTTGCACTACACCAATGGCTGCACTTTGATCGAAATAAGGAATCGACTGCTTTAGAAATTGTGGGTCGGGAATAAAATCAGCATCAAAAATGGCAATGAACTCACCTTCAGCGATGTCTAGTCCGTATTGTAAAGCTCCGGCTTTAAATCCTTTTCTTTCCGGTCTTTGAATGTGAGTAATGTTGATTCCTTTCTCCTGCCAATCTATGACCTTTTTGGCAATTAATTCAATGGTTTCATCGTTGGAATCGTCCAGTACTTGTATCTCCAGTTTGTTTTTGGGCCAATCAAAAGAAGCAGCCGCATCAATGAGTCTTTCAATCACATACAATTCGTTGTAAACGGGCAATTGGATGGTCACTTTGGGAAACCGATAATCGGAGGGAAGATTTTTGGGAATGTCGATTAAGCCTTTTTTCTTCGCTTTTCGGAACAAATACACGAGGTTGAGCTGCGATAAGCTATACATAAAAATAAAGGACAATGCCCCCGTGTACAAAACCAATATCAATAACTCTAACCAATACATTTATAGGTATTTAAAAATCGTCCAAATGATTTTATAGCCTGCCAAAACAGTGCCTTTCACGGTGCCCGATACTTTGCTAACACCAATTCGTTTTTTATAGTTTACAGGCACTTCTGTGATTTTCAGTTGCTTTTTTGTCGCCTTGAGCTGCATTTCCACTGTCCAGCCATAGGTTTTGTCTTCCATGCCCAATTGCATCAAGGCTTCATAGCGAATGGCCCGAAAAGGGCCTAAATCTGAATAACGAACGCCATAGAAGGCACGCATCATTCGGGTAGCCAGTGCATTGCCAAAAACCTGTGGGAAGGTCATTGAGCCTTTCTCTCTTTCGCCTTTGGCCCGCGAACCAATTACCATGTCGAATTCATCATTCACAATGGGAGCTACCACTTCCGGAAGTTGTTCAGGGTAATCGGAATAATCGCCATCCAGAAATACCACAATGTCAGGTAGCTCAGGTAAACTTGCCAAATAATCCATGCCCTTCAAACAGGCCCTGCCATAACCGGGCTTGTTTTCTGTGAGTACCGTAGCACCAGCAGTTTTGGCGCGCTCCGCAGTTTGGTCGTTGGAAGCATTGTCTATCACAATCACCTCATTCACCCATTTTCTAGGTATGTCTTGGACGACCAGTGAAATGGAGGCTTCTTCATTATAAGCCGGAATAATTACTTTTATAATAGGTCGCACGTGGGATACCGATAATCGAGTTGCAAAAATAGACATTTTACCTTCCCAGAAAGGCATAGGTAAGCGCTAAAGTTCCACAATTTGAGATTCATGGATTGAGATTTTGTAAGGCTTACATTTGTTTGGGCGTGGTTCATCAACTTTTTTTGAACCAAGCTATCTTGTTTTGGCTTATACTCCTACTTAAAAAGGTTGATAGTATGGAGATGATTGTTCACCGTTCGGAAAGCAGAGGATTAGCCGAACACGGTTGGCTGACCAGCCGCCATAGTTTTAGTTTTGCATCCTACCACCATCCTGAGCGCATGGGTTTTGGACTTTTACGCGTGCTTAATGATGATTTGGTGGCTGGAGGCAAAGGTTTTGCCACCCATTCGCATAAGAATATGGAAATTATTTCCATTCCACTTTTTGGCAATTTAGCACACAAAGACAGCACAGGTCGCGAAAAAGTCATTCGAGCTGGGGATGTGCAGATTATGTCTGCTGGAACGGGCATCGCTCATTCGGAATACAATCACAGTGCAGATGAAGAAGTGCAATTTCTTCAAATCTGGATTTACCCAAAAGCGAAGGACATTGCGCCACACTACGATCAAAAAACCTTTGCATCGGAGGGCCGCATCAACCAATGGCAAAAAGTAGTTTACAACTCAGACGATGCTGCCATTGGAATCAACCAAGATGCTGCTTTAAGCTTAGCCGATATCGATGCTGGGGAAAACATCACTTATGAATGGGAACAAGAGGGCAACGGTTTGTACCTCTTTGTTTTGAATGGTGAAGTACAGGTGGGAGGCCAAAGCCTCGATAGGCGCGATGCTGTTGGAATTACGGGTGTTTCTAGCCTTGGCATTAAAGCCAAGTCTTATGCAGAACTATTGGCCATAGAAGTACCCATGCGCTAAATGGTGAATTAAACGTCTATTTGAATACTATCATTTCCAATGATGATGGGAGGCATATCATAACGTTTATCCTCTGGCCCATTTTCTAGGTTTAAAACGCCTCTCGGACATACTGATGAACAAACACCACAGCCCACGCAAGAGGCACGTACAATGTTTTGACCGCGCTGGGCATACCAGCGCACATCAATACCTTGTTCGCAGTAAGTAGAACAATTTCCACAAGAGATACATTGCCCACCATTGGTGGTGATTCTGAACCTGGATTTAAAGCGCTGTATGATGCCCATATATCCGGCCATGGGGCAGCCAAATCGGCACCAAACCCTGTTGCCTAGCATCGGGTAAAAACCGACACCAATTACTCCGGAAAAGGTGGCGCCTATCAAAAACCCATAAGGTTGCTGGAAGGTGGAATAAATGTTAAGTCCGAAAACCTCGCCCGTATTCCAAAAATAACCATACACCGTTGCTGCTGTCATAATGAATACAAAAACCATTACCCCATGGATGAGCCATCTTTCGAGTTTCCAAGCACTTAATTTTTTAGAAGAAAGATGGCGGAAGGGATCTCCTGCCGTTTCTGCTAATCCACCACATCCGCAGACCCAAGAACAATACCAGCGTTTACCTACATAATAAGTAAGAATAGGGGTAACCAACAAAAACATGGCGATGCCGATGATCAGAAACAATACTCCCATGGGTTGATAGGCTTCTTCTTGCATGGCATCCAATTGCCAATCGTAGAAAAAATCGTAGTCGAGAGGCCAGGTGTTTTTTAAGTCTGTGTTGTAGTAGCCCAAGTATTCTCCTTCTTGAGTTGTTACATCGTTGTAATTCAGACCTGCTAAGATTTCTGGAATCAAATAAGCCATCAAAAGTTGAGCAGCCATCACGGAAAGCGTGCGCTTGATTTGATAAGTGCTGTGTCGGTATTTGAACAGAAACTTCACACCCAAAGAGACAATGGCCAAGGTGTACAAAGTACCATAAACAAACCATTGGCTGGCAGAGGTGCTTTTGAAAAATTGGCTCAAGGGGTCAAACATGGCTACCAAACCTTCATTTCCTTCTGGCTTGAAACCAATCATTTCCGGATACCAATACAGTAATACATAAAAGCCTGTGAGAATAACGCCAACGATCCAGCCCAAAACGCCCCGATTAATCAAACTTTTGAACCAGACCCCATTGTTTTTGATACCGGGGGGTTGTTTCATGTAAAAGCGATAGCTATACAAGCTGATCCCTCCTAAAATACCGCCTATGGCCAAAATGAGCCCTAAAGTATGAGGGATGGGCAGGTTACCCCAAGAGAGAAATAATACCAAAGTGCCAAGTCCGGCCAGTGCCAGTCCCAATTTCTGTAAGGCATCGGTATCTTTGGGTTCCGGATTGGCAATCGATAAGCTAGGATCGGGTTGTGACATAAAATCAAATATTTTCTGGGTTAAGAAACGAGTGCCAAAATGCGTTGCCAACTCTTTTTCTTCAGTTGTATGTGTGTGTTGTTTTCTAGGTTAAACTGATCTACAATGGCTTGTTCATGGCGCTTGAAGAATTCAGGATCGAAAAGCGCATCTCTAAAATGTGCTAAAACATACGATACCGTTCGGCCATCCTTCAACCATTTATCGAAAGCATGGTGACGCAGGCGCATGCCGAAGTTGTTGACGCCTGTCAATTTTTCGGTGTTTTTATCCCATCGCAAGCGAAGGGAAACTTTCCCACTTTTGTGCTCCCAGTAAAAATCGGCTTCATGCTCTTTCGGATCTGGAAAAACCCAGCCATAGGTTTGGTACTCGATGTCCAGAAATTTGGCTGAATTGAACCAATGACCCGGGCGATAGGCTGTTTTTTTTCCTGCCAAGGTGCGTCCCAAAGCTTCGCCCATCATTCTGCCCGTGTACCATACCTGTTCAATGGGCTTTCTTTCTCCATTGGGTTGGCGAAACTCGGCACAATCGCCTGCAGCATAAACGCCTTCGATGTTGGTGGCCAAATACGGATCTACCAAAATACCTCGGTTGGTTTCAATCTCACTGTCTTTGATAAAGGCAATATTGGGAGAAACGCCCACCGTAAGGCCTACAAACTCACATGGAATTTCATCGCCCTCAGTAGTGATGACGGCACGTACTCGACCATTGGCGTCACCCACAATTTCTTTCAATTCCGTTGAAGTACGCAAGTCAATGTGGTGTTCATGCATGTGTCGGGAAATCATTTTCGATTCTTCTTGTGGAAGCACATTACTCCAAAAACTGTCTTCCCGTATCAAAAAGGTCACCGGAATGTTTCGGCTCAAGAACATTTCGGCCATTTCAATACCAATCAATCCACCACCCACAATTACGGCCTTTTTTAGGTCTTTGGAATAATGCTCCATGCTTTCCAAATCTTGGTAACTGTACAAGCCCTGAACGGCTTTTAAATTTTGCCCGGGCCAACCTAATTTATTGGGCTTGGAACCTGTGGCCAACACCAATTGGTCGTAAGCCAATTGCTCTCCTCCGTGCAGCAACAGCTTTTTGTGTCGCACATCTACCTTTTCTACAAATGCGCGTTTCAGGTCAATTTTATTTTTAGTCCAAAACCAATCTTCGTAAGGTTTGATGTTATCGTATTTCATATGCCCCATGTAAATGTACATTAGGGCGGTTCGGGAGAAAAAATAATCTGTTTCGGCAGAAATAACCGTGATGGCATCATCACTTCCGTTTTTTCGAATATGCCGGGCGGTGGTAATGCCCGCAATGCCATTGCCAATGATTACAATATGCTGCATGTTGGTTCTAATACTTTTGTTTTGCTCAAAGTTCAGGAAGTATGTCAACCGCATGACCTTTTGTAAGCATTGAATTTACAGTTTTTTTTGGGCTTAGGTCAAGCGCCAACAAGAAAAGGTCTTGTTTTTTTGATGCTGACGCTAAAGTCTTACCATGGGTTGATAATAGAAAATTAAAAATAGAGGTTAAATTTTCATTTTAATCTCCTTTATCCAGTGCAATTAACCGATCATACCTTGCCTAAATATTGAATCAATGCTTTGGAAGCCTGTCGTACCGGTGATTTGCCTTCAGCCACAAGCTTTAATAGTTTGTTGTATTGGGTCTTGAATTCAGGTTGATGAAAAAAGTAGGATTTCAATAAATCGTTGAAAGAAGATTCAAACCATTGCACTTGCTGTTTTTGGCGTTTTGCTTCAAAATGGCCGTTGGCATTGAGCTTTTCTTGATGCTTTTTCAGCATTTCCCAAATGGCTTCAAGCCCCATGGGTTGAAGCGCCGAACATGTTAGTACTTCCGGCATCCACCCCGATGGGTTGGGTGGAAACAAATGCAAAGCATTTTTGTACTCTGTTTTGGCACGTTGGGCAGCTTTTCGGTTGTCACCGTCTGCTTTATTGATCACCACAGCATCGGCCATTTCCATAATGCCTTTTTTAATGCCCTGTAGCTCGTCCCCGGCTCCGGCCAACATCAATAGCAAGAAAAAATCCACCATGCCATGCACCAACGTTTCAGACTGACCCACACCTACGGTTTCTATGATGACCGCATCGTAGCCAGCGGCTTCACAAAGCAGCATGGTTTCGCGGGTTTTACTTCCCACACCACCTAGGGTTTGACCGGAAGGCGTTGGCCGCACAAAAGCAGAGGGGTGACGCGATAGGAACTCCATCCTGGTTTTATCACCTAAAATGCTTCCTCGACTACGTTGACTGGTTGGGTCGATGGAAAGCACAGCTACTTTCTTGCCTTTTTCAAGTAACAACTGACCGAAGGCTTCGATAAAAGTGCTTTTTCCTACTCCGGGAACGCCCGTAATGCCAAGTCGTAGGGATTTCCCTGTATCGGCTAAAACAGCCTCTAACACCTCATCTGCTTGATCTTGGTCTTCTGGTTTACGGCTTTCTACCAAGGTGATGGCCTGGCTTAAAATGACCCGATTACCGGATTGAATGCCTTCAACCAAAGCTGTTGTGCTCAAATGCTTCCTTCTCATGCCTTTCGTTATGGAACCGTCAATTTAGTAAATATGGTATTTCTACCCCTAGCTTTACAGACTTTTTGTCGCTTATGCTCGGCAAAGGAATGTTTTTTCTTGATCATTCGTTAAAACCATATGTTGCAGAGTGCGTGTTTCTTTTTACTTCAAGAAAACACGATATTTACGCACCGAACGAAAGGTATATTTTGAAAAAAAGTCGTGTCAGATTGTTGATTTTAGGTTTATTTATCGCATTGTTTGCCCTGTTTTTCAGTGTTTACCAAAGAGGGTACTATACGTTGTGGCAAATGGGAGGCTTGGAGCGCATCGATGCAAGGCAAGCTGAACAGTTGATGCAAAGGCCTGACCTGAAAGTTTTTGATGTAAGAGCGCTTGATGAATACAACACCAGCCATTTGCCCGGAGCCATCAGGTACGAAGAAGGCGTCTTAGATGAAATGTCGCCCAGTGCACCTATTCTCGTTTATTGTACGGTAGGATTGCGCAGCAATGGGCTCGCCAAAGAACTCCAGAAAAAAGGATTTACCAATGTCTATGAAGTGAAAGGAGGGATCTTAAGTTGGGCCAACAAAGGGAATGTACTTCAGAATTCCGCTGGTGAAACCACCGATACAGTGCATACCTACAATACATTCTTTTCACATTTTCTGAGATCAGGCAAACCCGTGTATTGAATGGAGAAATCCCTGCTCATCATTTTTGTTAAAAACCCCATTTTAGGACAAGCGAAAACGCGCTTAGCTGCCACTTTAGGTAAGAAAAAGGCGCTAATGATCTATAAAAAATTGCTAGAAAAAACCCATCAAGAAACGTTTGGACTCACCTGCGATAAAAAGGTGTACTATCATGCCTTTGTTCCTGAAAACGACTTGTGGTCGAAAGGTGAATACCACAAAGCTATTCAAATTGAAGGGCCTTTGGGTGAGAAAATGGCTGCTGCTTTTCAGGAGGCTTTTCAATCGGGCTATCACAAAGTAGCCATCATTGGCAGCGACTGTTACGACTTGACCTCAAACCACCTGCAACTGGCTTTTGACAAACTCAATGAAGCGGATGCCGTGTTGGGAACCTCTCAGGATGGAGGCTATTACCTGCTTGGCATGAAGGCCTTTGCACGGGAATTGTTTGAGAATATTGCCTGGAGCACATCCTCAGTAAGTCAAGAAACGTTAAAGGCCTTGAAAACATTGAACAAAACCGTGGCTTTGTTGCCGGAGTTAAACGATGTGGATGAAGTCGAAGATTTAGGCCCTTGGGCAGAAGAATGGTTGTACAAAGAAGACCGTAAAGAGATATGAAAAAACCGATAGGGCAACTGTTTTTACTGATGTTGATGGCAGCTTGTATGCCTCCACAAACGGATAGGGAAGTTTCTTATTCGAATTCAGAAGTGTTTGACCACAACTGGGCGATGGATGCCCTTTGGGAAGATGGTCAGGCCGAGGTGGCACATTATCAGGCCGAGCGGGAGATTTATGGCAAGACTCGCAATTTCGACTATGCCTTCATTACGGTAAAAGAAGAGTTTAATGAGGCCTTTAATGTAAAAACGGATGATTACAGTCGGTCGGATTTATTCTCCGTGATGAAGGTAAATAAGTTTGCGCGCATTGAAACGGATAATTACCCCTACCATTACCACACCAGTTTGTTTTACAAAAGGGAGCAACCTGAGCGGTTGTACAAAATGACGCATACAGGTCAAGAATGGTGCGGGAATACATTCAAACAATTTACACTCAACCCCACAGGTTACACCTATGACTTTAACAGTTATTTCGATGGCTCAGGAGATGGCGAAACCAGCCTTTCCGGAACAGATATGCTCTGGGAAGACCAGCTTTCTTACTTGCTTCGTACCCTTCAATTTGAAGATGGCCTTGCGTTTCAAAAGCCTGTGGTGGAATCTCAAATCAACACAAAAGTCAGATCCCCCAAGGTGTATGAGGCTCAGTTTTCCGTGACAGATAAAGATAGCCTTTGGCAGGTAACGGTAACGTTGGAAGAAGGTAAAGTAAATACCTATACCTTTGACAAAACATATCCCAACCTAATGCATAGCCAAGAAAATTGGGATGGGCAAAAACTAAAACTCAAAGAAGTAAGTCGTTATCAATATTGGAGATGATAAAGGTTTCTGCCATTTACATTTACCCAGTCAAATCCTTGACGGGTATCGAAGTCAGACAAGCTGAAGTAGAAGCAAGGGGTTTGCAGTGGGACCGCAGATGGATGCTGGTGGATGGCCAAGGACAATTCCTTTCGCAACGTAGTCTGCCCATCTTAGGCGGTTTGCAACCGGAATTAACAAATAATCATTTGATCATTCATGATGTAAAGGGTGCCAGGGAAAGCCTAGCCATACCACTGAAACCTGATGCGCATGAGACGCTTGAGGTTGTAATATGGGACGATACAGTCAACGCTGTGGCAGTGAGTGAAGCTGCTGATCAGTGGTTTTCTGAATATCTGGGGCAAGTTTGCCGCCTCGTTTACATGAATGAAAAGGCACAACGTAAGACGGACCCGCGATACGCCTTAAGTACGCAAGACGAAGTGAGCTTTGCAGATGGCTACCCGCTGATGATGCTCAGCGAAAGTGCGATGGAATTACTGAATAGCAAATGTCCCGAACCCATGCAAGTGGCTCGTTTTCGTCCGAATGTACTGTTAACAGGCTGCAATGCCCATGAAGAAGACGAGTGGGCAGAAATTCAGATGGGAGAGGTGTCCTTTACCGGTGTTAAGCCCTGTGCCCGTTGTGTGATGACCACCATTCACCCCAAAACATTGATCAAAAGTGCTGAACCCCTAGCTACCCTAACGGGTTATCGGAAAAAGGGTAATAAGATTCTTTTTGGTGAGAATTTTATTCCCCATGAAATGGGAACCATACGAGTAGGCGATGAAGTCCTTGTTCATTCACGTAAGCCTGCATTTCAACCCATGCAATAATGAGGGTTTACTGCAAGGTATTACCCACCAATGTTTAACTTTGTGTGCTTATGGCCGATCCATACATTAAAGCCCTTCATATCATTTTTATTGTTACCTGGTTTGCAGGCTTGTTTTATATTGTACGCCTCTTTGTTTATCAAACCGAGGCTTTGCAAAAAGATGAGCCCGATCGGACCATTTTGGGAGCGCAGTTGGCCTTGATGGCCAAGCGACTTTGGCTCATCATTACCTGGCCTTCTGCCGTCATTACTTTGTTTTTAGGAAGTTGGATGATCATTGATTACCCCACCATGCTACAACTTCCTTACATGCACATTAAATTGTCCTTGGTAATTTTGTTGTACCTGTATCATTTTTATTGCCATCGGGTGTACAGAAAACTTCAACAAAATGTTGCTCCTTTGAGCTCTATGCAACTTAGGTTACTCAATGAAGTGGCAACTATCATTTTAATTGCAGTAGTTTTTATCATTGTGTTGAAAAATGAGTTTGATTGGATCAAAGGGACAGTAGGTTTTGCATTGGTAGCCGTAGTTCTGGCATTGGCTGCACGTTGGTATAAGCGTTGGAGAGTGAAAAGAAATCAAGAATAAAAGACATGAACACACCGATTAAAGTATTTTTCAGTTGCCTGATGTTATTTGTCATCAGTTGCTCAGAATCAAATAAAGAAATGTTACCCATCATGGGCCGACAAACTTTTAAAGAGGTGGATGGAAAAGTGGATACTATTTTCCATACCATTCCCAATTTTCAACTGGTCGATCAAGACAGTGCCATCATTACAGAAGAAGTCGTGGAGGGTAAAATTTATGTAGCGGATTTCTTCTTCGGTACATGCCCCACCATTTGTCCCATTATGAAACAACAAATGCTGCGTGTATATGAGCGGTTCAAAGATCAGCCCAACTTTGTCATTCTTTCACACACCATAGACCCTGATCATGACACGGTCGCTTATTTGAATGAGTATGCGAAACGTCTTGGGGTTGAAGACAATAAAGTGTGGCATTTCTTGACAGGGAATAAGGAACATATTTATGACTTGGGCAGCCCGGAAGGATACATGGTACCTGTGGGTGAAGATGAAGATGCGCCTGGAGGGTACATACACAGTGGTGCCTTTATTTTACTCGATAAAGACCGAAGGGTAAGAGGGTTTTATGATGGCACAAAAGCGGAAGAAGTGGACAAGCTAATGCAGGATATTCCCAAACTTTTCGCAGCGTATGGTGAAGAGTAAGATGAATACATACCCTTTCTTAAAAGGCTTTTGTTTACTCTTTGGCTTGGTGCTTTTGGCTGCTTGCCAGTCCGGCACGGACAAAACCTCTTCGACTTCCACCAGCAGCATCCAAGACCGGCTCGATAATAAAGAAATAAAATATTTTTCCAACGGCAAAAGGCTGTATACTCAGTATTGTGCCAATTGTCATATGGAAGATGGTGAAGGCTTAGGAAAGCTTATTCCCCCTTTGAACAAAGCAGATTATTTGTTGAAGGATGTTGTGGGAGCTGCCAAAATCATTGCTCACGGGCAGCAAGGAGAAATTATGGTGAATAACATTCAGTATAATCAGCCCATGCCGGGGTACAGCAACCTCAATGCCAATCAAATTGCTGAATTGCTGACTTACATTAGCAATGCTTGGGACAATGCATACGGGCCTGTGGAGGTAAATGATGTGAAAAAAGCTCTGAATAAATAAAGGAGCTTGGCACAAGCCAAGCTCCTTGAAATACTTTAATTGAACTGATAGGTGAGGGTACGTTGCCGCCCATCTTCACCAATGACTTCGAAATATATGCGTCCGTAATATTTTTCTACAAACTCTGCTACCGCTTTTGGATCTACCGCGAATCGTCTGTTGATGGCAACAATAATATCTCCTTCCTTTAAATCTAGTCTGCGCATAAAGCCACGATTGTCATCAATGGTGGTAATGCGCACGCCCATTTTCAATTGATATTTCGATTTTTCGGCAGCATTGAGTTTTCGCAATTCCGCCCCCAGATAATCAGAAAAATAAAAATCTTCCTCACTTAACGCATTGGCACCTAGAATATCTGTATCACCATAAATATTTTCTAACACCAAGTCAGTAGCATAGGCATTTCCTGCTCTTTCAAAAGTAATGTTTATCCGGTCTCCGGGAGATTTGGCACTGATCACTTCTTCTAAAGAAGATTGGCTGATGATGGGTTTATTGTCTAACCTTTTAATCACATCCCCTCTTTTCAATCCCGCCTGATCTGCTGCACTTCCTTCGCGTACGCTGTTGATCATCACCCCATTCAAGGAGCTAAGGTTTGCTCTTTCGGCTACCTCTTCGTCGATGTCTACAAACTCTGCTCCGGTAAAGGCTTTTTGTACTACTTTGTAGTTTTTCAGGTCTTCTACAATTTTCACTACGATGTCTGAAGGAACAGCAAAGCCATAACCTGCATAAGACCCTGTTCGGGAAATGATGGAAGTATTAATGCCCACTAATTCACCGTTTGTGTTAACCAAGGCTCCACCACTGTTACCCGGATTGATGGCTGCATCGGTTTGAATGTATTGTTCGATCGGGAAATTTTCGCGTACGGCATTGGCCTCACCCCCCAAGGCACTCACAATACCCGCCGTTACAGTAGAGGTGAGGTTGAAAGGGTTGCCTACGGCCAATACCCAATCGCCCACCCTTACAGAGCTGCTGGGGGCAATGTCAATTTTTGGCAGGTCGTTCGCTTGGATTTTTAGTACAGCAATGTCCATTTTTGGATCTGCACCTACCAAAGTAGCGCGGTAGGTTCTTTTTTCATGCAATACTTCTATCTCGTCTGCTCCTTTGATCACGTGGCTGTTGGTAATGATGTAACCATCTGAAGAATAAATGACACCCGAACCCGAGCCTACCGCCACTTCACGAGAAGGCACCTCACGACCGTAAAAGAAATCCATAAAAGACACGTTTCGTCTGTTATTTTGGAGGTTTTTGATGTAGACTACACTGTGCACAGACCGGTTGGCAGCCTCTCTAAAGTCTGCCGGAGCCGAACGTACCTCTTCTGTTGGGTAAGGTCCTTCCTCCGAATCTTCATAAGCATAATTGACTTGTGCAAAACTGGGAACTTCCCGAATGACTTCCCTGACCGGAGTGGGGTTGACGCGCATCATCAGGTAGGCACCTGCCAGACCACTAACAAAGGCTAAAATGATTATTTTCAATGCGTTCTTCATGATTCCTTTCTTTTTCTTGAGTAGAAACAAAAACTATGCAAAAGTTCATTCACTGACATTTTGTAAGTTCATTCGAAAAAACGCAATCCTTTTTAAAAAGATGATTTTTACTTGTTAATAAAAGTTAAGGAAGGGTTTGGGCAAGCAGCTTAACATAGAAGGCAAATAGGGTTTGGCTACGGCTAAAAAAGCACTAAATTTGCCAAGCTTTGGAGTGTCGTGTTTGACACTGCTACTACAGGAACATAAGAAATACCTTTAATCAATCCGTTTCCTTTGTTGAACAAGAAAAAAATTGCCATTCTCGGTGCCACTGGTAGCATAGGTACACAAGCCCTGGAGGTGTTCAGAGAGCATCCGGATGCTTTTGAAGTAGAGGTATTAACTGCTGCCAACAATGCAGATCTGTTAATCAAGCAGTCTCAAGAATTTTTACCGAATACCGTTGTCATTGGCAATGAGGCTTTGTACGATCAGGTATTCCAAGCTTTAGACCCTTTGAACATTAAGGTTTGGGCTGGTGAAAATGCCTTATGTCGGGTGGTGGAAATGGAAGAGTTAAATTTGGTGCTGACGGCTATTGTGGGTTATGCCGGACTGAAACCCACCATGTCTGCCATCAATGCCGGAAAACACATTGCACTAGCCAACAAGGAAACCTTGGTGGTGGCGGGTGCACTCATTACCCAAATGGCCGCGGAAAAAGGGGTCAATATTTACCCGGTAGATTCTGAACATTCGGCCATTTTTCAGTGTCTGGTCGGAGAATTTCACAACCCGATTGAAAAAATTGTATTGACTGCATCAGGCGGTCCCTTCAGAGGAATGAAAACAGAGCAGCTCAGGCAAGTAACGAAGGCACAAGCCTTAAAGCATCCGAATTGGGAGATGGGCGCCAAAATCACTATCGATTCGGCCAGCATGATGAACAAGGGTTTAGAGGTGATAGAAGCCAAATGGCTTTTTGCATTGCGAACAGAACAAATTGAGGTGGTGGTACATCCTCAATCAATCGTTCATTCCCTTGTGCAGTTCCAAGATGGCAGTCTCAAAGCACAGATGGGCTTACCCGATATGAAATTACCAATTCAATATGCCATGGGATATCCGGAGCGATTGGCCTCTACCTATCCGAGGTTTCAGTTTACAGACTACCCGCAACTTACTTTTGAACAACCCGACCCCAA
The DNA here is from genome assembly GCA_018402485.1 of Roseivirga sp. Taxonomy (GTDB): domain Bacteria; phylum Bacteroidota; class Bacteroidia; order Cytophagales; family Cyclobacteriaceae; genus Roseivirga. The sequence goes on from JAGYIY010000001.1 coordinate 1,110,299, forward strand.
AAGCTTTAGAAATTTAGGCTTGGCCTATGAGGCCTTGAAAAAAGGTGGAAATATGCCGTGCATACTCAATGCTGCCAATGAGGTAGCAGTAGAAAATTTCTTAAAAGATCGGATTGGGTTTTTAGAAATGTCCGATTTGATTGAACATTGTATGGCCAAAGCATCTTTTATGGAAAAGCCTACGTATGAGGATTACGTAGCTTCGGACGAGGAAACAAGAAACATAGCAACAGGATTTATTAATTAATGGAGACCATTGTACAAATCGCCCAGTTACTGCTGGCACTATCACTATTAGTAGGCATTCATGAAGGGGGGCATATGTTGGCCGCCAAGATGTTTGGCATGAAGGTAGAAAAGTTTTTTATCGGCTTTCCACCTACTCTTTTTTCGTTTAAAAAAGGCGAAACACAATATGGCTTAGGAGCCATTCCCTTAGGAGGTTTTGTAAAAATTTCCGGAATGATTGATGAGTCCATGGACAAAGAACAAATGAAACGTCCGCCAGAGCCTTGGGAATTTCGTTCTAAACCCGCTTGGCAGCGATTGATCGTTATGTTAGGGGGTGTCATCGTAAACGTGATTGCCGGAGTGATTGCCTTTATCATTCTCACCTACAACTTAGGCGAAACCTATTTGCCTGCTAAATATGTAAAGGAAAATGGGATTGTTGCCGGGCCTTTGGCCGAAGAAGTGGGCTTTCGCACGGGAGACAAAATCTTAAAGGTGAACGGCCAAGACTTTGATCGTGTGAGCGACATTTGGAGCGGAGAAACACTGCTGAATGAGAATGCATATTGGACAGTAGAGCGCAACGGTGAAACCATTGACATTCCTATGCCGAAGGGCTTTATCAATGAACTGAATGATGAAGATTTTCAATTAAATTTCATTTATCCTCAGTATCCTTTTGCCGTTCAGAGTGTTGCTGAAGGTATTGATATACCCTTAAAATCGGGCGATAAAATTGTTAAAGTTGAAGAAAAGGAAATAAGCTTTTACAGCGAGTTTCAAACCATTATTCAGACCTATGCGGGTCAAGAGGCAAACCTTTTAGTGGAGAGAAACGGTCAGTTTGTCCCCATAACGGTTCAAGTAAGAGAAGATTCTACCATAGGTTTTTATGTTGCAAGCTTGTTAACCCCTTCCAGTGATAAATACTCTTTGGCTGAAGCCATTCCTAGAGGAACAGAAAAGGCGTTTAGTGCTGTGGTATTAAATGCCAAAGCGTTGGGTAAAATGTTTGGAGGAGATGTTTCTCCAAGAAGCTTAAGTGGCCCAATCGGCATTGTCAATATGTTTCCAAAAACCTGGGATTGGAATCAGTTTTGGTACACAACAGGTTTTATTTCTATGATTTTGGCCTTTATGAATCTATTGCCCATTCCGGCACTTGATGGTGGCCATGTGGTTTTTTTGCTCTATGAAATGATATCAGGGTCTGCACCTTCTGATGCCTTCTTGGAGGGAGCCCAAAAAGTAGGGATGGTTATTTTACTGGGCTTAATGGTCTTTGTTTTTGGGAATGATATTATGAAGCTGTTTGGGATTTAATATAGCGCCTAATTGGTTTTAGGGTCTCTATAAATTTCAAATTCCACCCTGCGGTTGATCCTACGGTCTTCTGACGATTCTTCTTCTTTTATAATGGGGCGTTCACTCCCATAGCCAATGCTAAAAATTCGGCCTTCTTCGAGGTTGCCGTTCATTTCGACATAACGTTTGATGGCATCGGCTCTTTGCTGAGAAAGCTTTAAGTTTAAGCTGGAGTTGCCACTGGAATCTGTATGCCCCGATATATTCAGTTTAAAGGCGGGGTGATCCACCATGAAATCAATGACCTTTTGCAGGTCTTCATGCATCTCGGGGAGTATTTCCGCTTTCCCATTTTCAAATGCTATGCTTTCAAACTTGATGTTGCTCGAAATACGTTCTACAATTCCATCGTAGACCGTATCCCCATCCAGAAAAAATAATTTTTCCAGGCGGAAAATATCATCTCCCTGAACGACCAGTAGGTAGTTGCGGTTGTTGATCAAATCGAACTCGAAAGTCCCGTCATCACGCGCAAATTTAGGAGCAACTTCAACTCCTTCGTCTAAATCAATGATTGATACAATGGCATTTTGCGGAATGCGGCCTTTTAGTTCTTGAATTCTACCCGTAAAACGTGTGGTGGCTAGGGGTTGTCCCTCCATGGGTAAGGGGAAAGAATAAAGGTCTAAGTTTTTCATGCTCTCTTCTTCGGAGCGGGCATAAAAAATGTATTCAGCCTTTCTATCGATCGAAAAGTAGAACTCAGTCCCTTTGCCATTCACCAAAGGGCCAATGTTGTCGGGCTCAGACCATTCGCCCCCCACTTGGTTGGATTTATAAATATCGTAATCACCAAAATTGAGGAGATGGCCATTTGAAGAGAAATAAAGCACAGGGTATTCTGGGTGCAAAAAAGGACTTACCTCATTGCCACGGGTATTAATGATGGGCCCTAAATTGAGTGGTTTTCCCCATTCTCCCATGCTGTTCTTGGTTGTGAAATATATGTCTGATAAGCCAAAACCACCGACTCTGTCTGAAGCAAAATAGAGTGTATCGCCTGCATTGTTCAGTGTAGGATGTGAGTCCCAACCATTAGAATTTACGACTTCTCCCATATTTTCAGGCTCACTCCAAAGGGTATCGCCTTGGTATTTGCTTACAAATAGATCACAATTCCCATAACCGTTGGGTGCTCCACATCTTGAGAAATATAAGGTTTTACCATCTTGAGAAAGGTAGGCTGAGCCTTCGTTGTATAGTGAATTGATGGTTCCGAACATTTCAGCCTTGGACCACCCATTATCAACTTTACGTGTTACAAATATATCTTCGTTTACATGTTTATTAATGCCCGTATTTATAGTGTTTCGCTTAGAGGTAAACAGCAACAATGAGTCACCCATAGACATATTGGGGGCGTAGTCTTCTTCATCAGAATTGACCATTTCGCCCATACTCGACAAAACGCCACGCGGTGGTATTAAGGTGTCGATTTGCCGTCTGTATTCGACCAAATCATAGTAATAGTCCAAGGGAACAAAGGTTTGTGTGGTAAAGCGGTTGATAGAATCGTAGCGGGCTAATATTTTTGGTATATCTAAACCTTTGCGGTGATGCTTTAAAACCATGGCATAAAGGGGCTTGGCGGCTTGTGGGGAAGCAAAAATTTCCGTCAACTTGGCCAACCTCCAAATGAAATAGGTTTGATGTGCGAAGTTTTGGGTACCAAAGTGAGAAACGTATTCCTTTAGTAAGGGATATAGTGCCTCCCAATTCCGTTCTTGATCCAGTTTTTCAATTCTGTTTTGTAGTTTGGCATTAACGTAGTTAGGTATTTTATTGATATTCGTGAAAGCCATGTCTGTAATCTCGATTTGAATAGAATCGGTTTGAAGCTCAACTTTTTTTTGGCTTTGTTTTTTATTTTTAAAAAGTTGTGCCTCTGCTGAATATTGAACACAGCCAATAAGTACTAAAAAGATGCATAAACTACGAGTGAGCATAGTCAATTTTAGGTGAGTGTCTCCAAGTTTATTGAGACAATGTAAGACATTTTTGTTCATAGATAAATGGGCAACCTGTCAAAACAGGGTTTGGCATAGCACTTGCCCTCTTGAATAACGCATATATTGTAGGATGCAATGCGTCATAATGACATTCTTATATGAAGATAGACAGAAATACCATGGGTACCATGTTGGCCACAGAAATACAAGACGAAGATGGAGAGTTGATTCAGCTCATCGGTTCGGAGGGAGAAGATCAGTTGAGTGATGTTTCTGACCTACCAGAGGAGTTACCGTTATTGGCAGTACGAAATACGGTTCTTTTCCCTGGAGTGCTGATTCCCATTACGGTAGGGCGGCAGAAATCCATCAGGGTAGTGAAGCAGGCTTATAAAGGGGCGAAAATCATTGGTGTGGTGACACAAGAAAACCCAAAGGTAGATGAACCAACAAGCAAAGACCTGTTTAAAGTTGGTACGGTAGCAAAAATTGTAAAAATGTTGGTCTTGCCCGATGGCAACACAACCATCATTGTACAAGGGAAACAGCGTTTTCAGGTGGAAGAATTTACAAGTGAATCTCCCATTTTGAAAGCTCGTGTTACCTACCTCACAGAAAACTTCCCTAAGCGTCAAAGCAAAGAAGTAAAGGCCATTATCCAGTCGATTCGGGACACAGCCAACAACATCATGACGCTGAATCCTGAAATTCCGCAGGAGGCCCAAGTAGCACTGGAAAATATTGAGCGACCCAGCTTTTTGGTACACTTTCTTTCTTCAAACATCAATACGGAAGCGAAAGAAAAACAAACCCTTCTGGAAACCAATGATGGCGTAGAACGAGCTACTAAGCTTTTACAGTATCTACTGAAAGAGCGTCAGATGCTAGAGCTCAAAAATGAAATTCAAAACAAAGTACACACCGACATTGATCAACAGCAGCGCGACTACTTCTTGCGCCAGCAAATGAAAGTGCTACAAAATGAATTGGGGGAGGAAGGGCCTGAACAGGAAGTTGAAGCCCTTCGAAAAAAGGGGGAAAACAAGAAGTGGCCCGATAAGGTAAGGCAGCATTTCACCAAAGAATTGTCTAAGATATTGCGCATGAACTCCATGGCTGCCGAATACCCTATAGCGCTCAACTATGCCGAAATCATGGTGGATTTACCTTGGGCGAATTATTCCGAAGACCAATTGGATTTGGTGCTCGCCAAAAAAATATTAGATGCCGATCACTATGGTTTGGAAAAAGTGAAGGATCGTATTTTAGAATATTTGGCGGTGCTGAAGCTGAAAAATGACTTGAAAGGCCCTATTCTTTGTTTATATGGCCCTCCGGGAGTCGGCAAAACATCTTTAGGCCGTTCTATTGCCAAGGCCTTGGGGCGTCAGTATGTCAGAATGTCACTCGGTGGGGTGCATGATGAAGCGGAGATTAGAGGGCACAGAAAAACTTACGTAGGCGCCATGATGGGTAAAATATTGTTGCACATTAAGAAATCGGAAACCTCTAACCCCGTATTCGTCCTAGATGAGATTGATAAGGTCAACGCCAACTTTAGAGGAGATCCCTCATCAGCTTTATTAGAAGTGCTTGATCCGGAACAAAATTTTGAGTTTACCGACAATTTCTTAGAAGTGCCTTACGATTTATCAAAGGTGCTTTTTGTTGCTACTGCCAACTCTTTAGATACCATACAGCCTGCTTTAAGAGACCGCATGGAAATCATTGAGGTGACGGGTTATACCATTGAAGAGAAGGTAGAAATCGCTAAGAAGCACCTGATACCGAAACAAAAAAAGGAGCATGGACTCAAAGATAAAGACCTCAGTTTCGACACCAAATCTATTAGATTTATCATTGAGGGTTACACCAGAGAAAGTGGTGTTAGAAATTTAGAACGTACACTTGGTGCTGTCATCCGATCAGCTGCCAAATCTTTAGCCATGGAGAAGCCTTATGAGAAAAAAGTAACGGTGCAATGGGTGGAGGAAGTGCTTGGAGGTAAAAAGTTTGACAAAGAACTCTACCACAACAATCAGTTGGCAGGTGTGGTTACAGGATTAGCCTGGACATCGGTTGGTGGAGAGATTTTAAACATTGAATCAAGCTTGAGTAAGGGGAAAGGAAAACTTACCCTTTCAGGTCAGTTAGGAGATGTGATGAAAGAGTCGGCCATGGCAGCTGTTTCTTACCTCAAGTCTCATGCTGAGACATTGGAAATTCATCATAAGGTATTTGAGAAATACGATTTACACATTCACGTACCCGCCGGAGCTGTCCCTAAAGATGGTCCTTCTGCCGGTATCACCATGCTCACAGCCTTGGCTTCGCTGTACACCCAAAGAAGAGTGCGTAATAAACTGGCCATGACAGGAGAGATCACATTGAAAGGCCATGTCTTACCTGTTGGAGGCATCAAAGAAAAAATCTTAGCTGCCAAAAGATCGGGCATCAAAGAAATCATTCTGAGTAAGAAAAATGAGAAGGATGTAAAAGAGATTGGAGATCATTACATTAAAGGAGTACATTTTCACTATGTCGATCAGGCCAAAGAGGTTTTAGATTTGGCTTTGATGGAAACGAAGGTGCCTAATGCGTTGAAAATTGAATGGGAAGATTAATTTTCACGATCAGATAAGAAATGAAATATGGTCTGGCTTTTTGTTTGTTCATTTGTTCGGTCGTTCCGGCCCATGGGCAATTAGGTGGAGGGAAGGCTTTCGAGTTTCTGAACCTACCTACACATGCCAGAGCAGTGGGAATGGGAGGATACCATTTAACTACCGATTGGGATGATCCGGCACAAGCTTTTTACAACCCAGCCTTACTCAATGCTGCTATGGACAATCGCTTGGTGGTTAACCATCTGAATTATTTTGCGTCCATACACAATATCTCAGCAGGTTATGTACATGATTTTGGAAAACATGGCATTTGGTCCATACAAGCCAGCACTTTGAATTATGGAGAAATCGATAGCTTCGATGAGGACGGGTTTGCTTCAGGTAGTTTTCGGGTGCAAGAGTACTTTTTAGCAGTAGGCCATGCCCGTCAGTTTGGTGTTTTCCACTTTGGTGGACAACTGAAGTGGGTGCAATCTGATTTGAGTGCCTTTCGTGCTTCCTCTCTGATGATGGATTTTTCTGCCTTATTCAAGCACCCTGAGAAAAACTTAACAGCAGGGTTTTTGGTTAGACATTTGGGGTTTCTACTGAATGACTATACAGATGAAAATAATAGTGAGTTGCCCTTAGATGTGCAAATGGGGGTAAGTTTTCAACCTGAGTTTATGCCCTTTCGCTTTTCACTCACTGCAAGAAATCTGAATAGAAACGATGTAGTGTTTTTTGATCCTGTCACCAATACGCTACAAGGACAAAACAGTGAACCCGGTTTTTCTGAAGAGATATTCAGAAGGCTGGTTGTAGGAGTTGAAGTACTGTTTTCAGATCATTTTCAGGCGAGGGTGGGGTATAATCACATGCTGAAAAAGGAGCTGGAGTTATCTGGTTTGTCTGGCGGGGCCGGACTAAGCTTTGGCTTTATGTTTCGCGTAAAAAGATTTGAATTTGCCTATGGGCGGGCGTTGTACCACGCCGCCGGTGGGAGTAATAGTTTTCAGATGAATGTAAATCTGAACGGTATGGTTAAAAGAAAAGAAAAATGATAGACGAAAAATTGATGACGCCACGCCAAATCGTGGCAGAGCTAGATAAATACATCATTGGCCAAAAAGATGCCAAGAAAAATGTAGCCATAGCCTTACGGAACCGCTGGAGACGGATGCATGTCAAAACCGATATGCAAAAGGAAATTGTACCGAATAATATTTTGATGATTGGCGCTACGGGCGTGGGTAAGACAGAGATTGCGCGTAGGTTGGCCAAAATTGCTGATGCGCCTTTTACCAAGGTAGAGGCATCTAAATTTACTGAGGTTGGCTACGTGGGGCGTGATGTAGAAAGTATGGTGCGCGATTTGGTCGGTCAGGCAGTCAATATGGTGCAGAAGGCTAAAAAAGAAGAGGTCAAAGAAAAAGCCAAACAAGTGGTCGAAGACATTATTTTGGACGCCCTTATTCCTCCAGTGAAGTCGGGAAAAATCTCCAATACCTCTCAAAACGCAGTAACAAGTACTGACCAAATGAGTGATGCTGAACTGAATGAAAGAACACGAGATCGATTCAGAGAAAAAATACGCTCCGGAGAAATTGATGACCGAAAGATTGAAATTTCAGTTCAAAAGAGTGCAAGTTCAGGTATGGGCATGATTGGTGGCGGCATGGATGAGGCCTCTATGATTAACCTGCAAGACATGATCCAAAATATGATGCCAAAAAAGGCCAAAAAGAGAAAAGTGACCATTGGTGAGGCCAAAGAAATTTTGCTGGATGAAGAAAGTGCCAAGCTCATTGACATGGACGAAGTGAAAGAGGAAGCCATCCAAAAAGCAGAAAACACAGGCATTGTTTTCATTGATGAAGTCGATAAAATTGCAGGAGGTTCTTCTAAAAAAGGAGGAGGAGGTCCTGATGTCAGCAGGGAAGGTGTGCAGCGTGACCTATTACCCATTGTGGAAGGCAGTGCGGTAAACACCAAGCACGGAGTCATCAAAACCGACCATATTCTATTTATTGCTGCTGGTGCATTTCATGTAGCGAAACCATCGGATTTAATTCCCGAGTTACAAGGACGTTTCCCTATTCGCGTGGAATTGGATAATTTGACCGAGGCTGATTTCTACCAGATTTTGAAAGAACCTAAAAATGCTTTAACTAAACAATACGAGGCTTTAATGATGTCTGAAGAGGTTGCTTTGGAATACACCGATGAATCCTTATACGAAATTGCTCGAATGGCTTTTCATATTAATGAGGAGGTAGAAAATATTGGCGCCCGAAGACTGCATACTGTTATGAGCAGGTTATTGAACGATATCTTATTCGATATACCCGAAGAAATCCCACCTAATGCTAAGGTTTTAGTAACCAAAGAAATGGTAAATGAAAAACTCGATGGTTTGGTGCAAAGTAAAGATTTGAGTGAGTTTATCCTTTAAGGGTTAATTCTCGAGTTTTGGGTAGTTATAATAGCATTTCTCACCCTTCACTTTTTCGATTTGAGCCCAATGATTGATATCGAAAGTGATGCCATAGATGCCCGAAGTAGGTAGGTTATCCAAAAAATCATCTGTCTTTAAATTGATGAAATCGGTTAGCCCGGGATTATGTCCTACAACAACAACATGGTCCAAATGCGCAGGCGTATGGGCTATAACAGCTGTGATTTCGTGAGGAAAAGCATGATAAAGTCTTTTGTCTTGGAAATAATTATTTTTTTCGATGGACAAGGTTTCAGCAAAAATTTCGGCAATTGCCAAGGCACGAACGGCGGAAGATGTTATGATGCCATCGATAGAAAAACCCGATTTGTAGAACCTGAGAGCCATATCTGGCGCGTCTTTTGATCCTCTGCTATTTAGAGGTCGATCAAAATCACTTAGCCCTGGGTACTTCCAACTCGATTTGGCATGGCGCAATAGGAATACTTTTTTCATAGCTTGTGTATCAAAAGATTAAAACTAATCATTAGCTTTAAGCCTAAATACATTTTATTCATTACTAATCCAATTTTACATGAGAACAGGTACCGTTAAATTTTTCAACGAAGATAAAGGCTTCGGCTTTATCGTTGACGATGAAGATGGAAGCGAAGTGTTTGTACACGTTTCTGGTACAATTGATGCAGTGGACAAAGGTGACGCTGTATCTTTTGAAATCACTGAAGGCAAAAAAGGCCTTAACGCAGTAGATGTCAAAAAAATATAATTACCTCAGCCTATAAGGCTGAGCTTCTGTTAGACCATTTAAAGTCAATACATTTTGAATTATAAATTTTTGATTAGAAAAGACTGACTTCTTTGGAGTCAGTCTTTTTTTATCCTTTCCAAAGCATTTTTGCTGTATAGTAGCCGCCTTCACGCTCCCAAAATTTACCGTTTAAAAAGCGGTAACCCTTGTCTAAACCATTCAAAGCTTCCATCTCTTCTTGGTTTAAAGGAATGTCTGCCGAGCGCAGGTTTTTTGCTATGCGTTCGGGGTGAACCGACTTTGGAATAACTGCCGTGCCTCTTGCTTCTGCCCATTTGATTAGAATTTGAGCCGGATGAACACCATGCTTTTTTGCAATGGATTTGATGGTGCTATCCTCGAACATATCGGGCTCATCTTCTTCTTTGGTACCCACAGCGCGGTCGCGTGATCCCAGGGGGGAGTAAGCCGTATAGAGGATGTTATTTTTGCTACAAAAGTCCATTAAGTCGTTTTGAGCAAGCAAAGGGTGAGATTCTACCTGATTCATTTCAGGTGCGATACGGCTGGCTTTCAACAAACCTTCCAACTTCGTAATGTTAAAATTAGAAACACCAATGTGCTTGACCAATCCTTTGTCTACCAACTCTTCCATTGCCTGCCAAGTATCTGCTAGGGGGATTTCCTCTAACGGCACAAAGCCATCGGCTTCTTTTGGGAAAATATCATCCTTTTTGTGCGCAATAGGCCAGTGCATCAAATAGAGATCCAAGTAATCTAGTTGTAAGGCATCTAAAGATTGTTGTAAGGCATCAGCTACATCATCCGGGTGATGAAATGAATTCCAGAGCTTAGAGGTGATGAAAAGTTCTTCCCTCTTGGTATCACCATCGGAAAAAGCATCTGTTAAGGCCTTTCCAATTTCTTCTTCATTTCGATAAATCCAAGCACAATCAATATGGGTATATCCCGCTTTGATGGCTGCACGTATGGCATCATAAACCTCACCGGGCTCAGATTTCCATGTACCTAAACCAATAGCGTCTAGTTGATCACCATTTTTAAAAGTAAGTTGGTTCATTTCGTATTTTTTTTGAGTGGGCAAGAATTACTTTTTTTCTAATAAAACCACATTTTCCACGTGATGGGTTTGCGGAAACATATCCACAGGCTGAACATGGCGAACGGCATAAGTACCATCCAACAAGGCCAAGTCGCGTGCCTGTGTAGCAGGATTACAACTTACATAGACAATTCGTTCTGCTCCTGCCGATAAAATTACTTCAACTACATCGGCGTGCATACCTGCTCGGGGTGGATCGGTTATGATGACATTGGGCTTACCGTGTTGTGCAAAGAAATCTTCAGTCAATAAATCCTTCATGTCTCCGGCGAAAAAGGTGGCGTTCTCAATGCCATTGAGTTCTGCGTTGATTTTGGCATCGGCTATGGCTTCTTCCACATATTCCAAGCCCACTACTTTTTGGGCAGACCTTGCTATGAAGTTGGCAATGGTACCCGTACCCGTATATAAGTCATACACCAAATCAGATGGCTTGATCTTAGCCAATTCCCTCACTACTTTGTACAGCTCGTAAGCTTGTTTGGCGTTGGTTTGGAAAAAAGATTTAGGTCCTACTTTGAATTTGATGCCTTCCATTTCTTCCATGATATGGTCTTTTCCGGCATAAGCATGTACTTCCAAATCGTGAAAGGTTTCATTGGCTTTTGGGTTGATCACATACATCAACGCTGTAATTTCCGGGAACTGCTCTTTCAAAAAAAGCATCAGTCCCTCAATTTGATCACTTTCTTCCGCAAACTGAACAATGACCATCCATTCATTGAGTACCGAGTTTCGGATGATGAGATTCCGCAGCAAACCCGTTTTTTTCTTTAAATCGAAAAAAGGCAGGTTGTGTTTTCTGCTGTATGTAAGCACTGCATTTCTGATGCTATTGGAAGGTTCGGCCTGTAAATAACAGTGGTCAATGTTAAGAATTTTATCGAAACGTCCCGGTATGTGAAAGCCTAAACCTCTTCTATCGAGTTCAACTCCATCCTGAATTTCCTCTGAAGTCAACCAGCGGAAATCCGTAAAGGTATATTCCAACTTGTTGCGATAGTATCGATCGTAAGGTGCGCCCAGAATAGGTTGAATTTCAGGTAAGGCCATTTTGCCTATCCTTTCCAACTGATCTGTAACTTGTTGTTGCTTGAAGGCCATTTGTTTCTCATAGGGTAAATGCTGCCACTTACAGCCTCCACAAACCCCAAAGTGTTCGCAGAAAGGTTCAATGCGATCACGAGAATAAGAGACAAAACGAACAGGGTTACCTTCCATGAAATGCGGTTTTTTCTTGGTGATTTGCACATCTACCACATCTCCGGGAGCCACACGGTCAACAAACAAAACTTGACCATCTACCCGCGCAACACATTTCCCGTCTGTGCCGGCTTCCAAGATCTCTACGCCTTCTAGAATTTTCTTTTTTCCTCGGTATTTCCCCATATGCCAAAGGTAGTAAAAGCACCATTCAGCAGATACTTTCAGGCTTTGAATTTCTTTCGTGAAATGGCCTAAAAACATTCCTTAATACATTTTCTCTTTTGAGTGCATGGCGCGTGCGCTACAAATGGTTACCTTTAGCAACGGATATGAAAGATAAAGTAGTCCTCATTACAGGAGGATCATCGGGTATTGGTAAGGCCTTGGCTCTCCATTTTGGACAAAAAGGAAGTAAGGTAGTAATTACCGGAAGAAATGAAGACAAGCTGAAAGAGGTTGCCCAGGCGCTAGATGCTCAGCAAACTGAAAACCTTTGCCTGAGGCTCGATGTAGCTGTTGAAGAAGATCATAAAGAGATGGTGAAAGCTACTTTAAAAGCTTTTGGTCGGATCGATATCTTGATCAATAATGCGGGCATAAGTATGCGGGCTTTGTTTGAAGACATTGATTTAAAGGTATTCAAACAGGTAATGGATATCAATTTTAATGGCACCCTCTACGCTACCAAGCATTGTCTTCCTCACATTTTGAAAAGCCAAGGGAGTATTGTGGGTATTTCGTCTATCAACGGTTACCGAGGTACACCTGCCAGAACAGCCTATTCGGCTTCCAAATATGCCATGAATGGATTCTTCGAAGCATTGAGAACGGAGTTGTTGCACCAAGGGGTGCATGTTTTGGTGGCTTGTCCAGGATTCACAAGCTCGAATATTCGTAATGCAGCCCTTACTGCCGATGGTAGCCAACAAGGTACTTCGCCTAGAGATGAAGATAAAATGATGTCGGCAGAGGAAGTGGCACAAGGAATTTATAAAGCAATTTGTAAGCGTAAAAGAGACGTTATATTTACTATGCAGGGGAAATTGGCTGTTTTTCTAAACAAATGGATGCCCGGTAAAATGGATAAAATGGTGATCAATGTTTTTGCCAAGGAAGAGAATTCGCCTATTCAGAAAGGATAGCCTAGGTAATTCGCCATTTTATGGATAGCTTAAGAGAAGATTCCAACTTTATTCATTCATACAGGTAAAGAAATGAAGTCCATTCTGCAGGCCTTTCAAAAACGGTTAACCAATCTCTCTGGGAACAATCGCTCCCTACTTTTACAAAGGCTTAATGCGGAACAATTTTTGGATGTTCATGCCTTTGATTTCGTAGATAAAACCCCCTCATGGCATATTGTAGAAGAGCTCATTTCTAAGAAAAAAAGCATCCGATTAGTGCCTATTATGGATGGCCGAGATGAAACATCCAACAGGTTGTCTACAAGCTTGAAAAAATTAAGTCGTCGAGAAAAATTTCTTTTTGACGAAACGGGTGCTGGCGATTTGTACGTGGGCTGGCCCTTTGTAGAGGGGAAATTTAATGATGGTACACTTTTTAGAGCTCCATTATGCTTTTTTGCCATTCAACTTTACCAAGAAGAAAACTATTGGTACATCGCTTTAAAGAAAGATATCAACATCAGCTTCAATAAAAGTTTGTTGCTCGCTTTTTCACATTACAACCAGATGGAGTTGGCTGAGGAGTGGGTGGAGTATTCTTTCGATGATTACGACAAAGACCCGACTGCTTTCCGAAATTTATTGTACGAGCAAGTCAATCAAACGGCATTAAACCTACCTTTCAGTAGAGATTTTTATGCCGATCGGCTAGAAGGCTTCCCCAACCTTAAAAAGGAACAATTGCAAGTGGCATATGAACAAGGGGAAATGCAACTGAAAATGCAGGCGGTCTTGGGCTTGTTTCCGCAGGCGGACTCTTATTTGGTACCTGACTATGACCACCTCCTTGAACATGAGACAGCTGAAGACTTTGAGGCTTTCTTTTTGAAGAGAAATCTTTCTGCCGTTGCAGCAGCAGAAAACCCTGATAGTTTTCAAACCTCTACCTCCGAGAATGAGTTATTTACACCTTTTCTGAGTGACCCTTATCAAGATTTAGCTATTAAGGCGGTTCGGAAAGGAAATTCACTTGTGGTACAAGGTCCGCCTGGAACCGGGAAGTCGCAATTGATTTGTAATCTGGCAGCTGATGCCATCGCACGCGGTAAAAAAGTATTGGTGGTAAGTCAAAAAAGAGCAGCCTTAGATGTGGTTTACGAGCGACTCTCAGAGAAAGGAATTGACGAGTTTACTGCACTGATGCACGATTTCAAACAAGATAGGAAAGAGATTTATTCTAAAATTGAGCATCAGATAGAGCAATTAAGCGAAAATAAAAGAAACAATAATAACCTCGATGCACTACAATTAGATAGGGCTTTTCGAACAGCAGGGTTGACCATAGACGAAGTGATTGGTGAGTTGGAGGAGTACAAAACTGCGTTGTTTGATACTTCAGAATGCGGACTTTCTGCAAAGGAACTTTACCTGACTTCTCATCCGGATGGTGAGAGGATTTCTTTGGTGCAAGAATACAAAGATTTCTCCTTTCATCATTTGAAAGTGTTTGAGCGCCAACTTGACCTCTACCTGAGCTATGTAGAAACGCTGAATATGAGTGCGCATCCTTGGGCCGGAAGGGTTAGTTTTGCCCATTTTAAAATTCAAGATTTACAGGAAATAAAAGCCTGCCTTGAGGAAATCCCTAAAGTAGCTGGCGCTTTGGTAAAAGAGATGTCTGCTATAGTAAATGAAAATGTAGACTATGATACTTGCCGTACCTTGAGCGAAAACCTAGACCGTTTAAAGGAAATGGATGGATACCTTAAGAATCAAGAGATTTTTGAGCTATTCCAACCAATGGTACGCTTTCCTAACAAAGAAACAGAACTTTTGTGGATTAAGAATACGCGCAACCTCTTGAATAAATGTTTTGAAGGAGAAGGTGTGGAGCAAAGCTTACCCTCTTCAGACATTGGCTTGGTGCAAATGATTTTAAAGCAACGTTCAGATGCGAAAAGAACATTTTGGAAATCGATAAAATGGCGTTTTTCGAAAGAAAAAATTCGCTTAGCTCGTATTCTTATCGCCAACGGGTTGAGCGATGATAAGGCATCCTTGCGCATTCTTACCAAGCGCATCGACAATCGCTTGAATTTACAGCATCAACTGACCAAGCTGAAAGGTGTCGGATGGATTGATTATGTACCGCAAACGCAAAAACAAGCCCTGATTAATCAGTGGTTAGACCAGCTCGAAATGGCGGTTCAAGCCAAATTAATTTTCAATGGCTTCGCCAATTTCAATGAGTACTTTTCCCTCACTCAATTGAGTGCTAAAGCCTTTAGGTCAACCATCAAGTCCATCAGAGAATGTTTAAAAGAGTTGCCTGGAAAGCGAAGGAAGTGGAACCAATACATTCTTCCTCCCCAGATTGACCGTTTATTAGTTGATGAGGAATTTTTGAAGCAACTTGAACGAAGCCTCAGTGAAGATTTTGACACTTTATGTGAACTCGACAAGCTGCGGGACGCCATGACACCATCAGAATTATCGGTGGTAGAAAAGTTACAGGAATCGGTTTCAATGGGTAAAAAGGAAGTAATGCAAGTTTTCCTTAACAGTATAAGGTTGGCTTGGATTGATCACCTAGAAAGTAAGTATCCTATTTTACGCTCTGTATCTACCATCAAATTCGATAAAAGGGTGGAGGAGTTACAAGAAGCCTATGCACAAAAAGCAGAGGCTAGTGCTGCTATTTTACTCCAACGTGCTAGGGAAAGAACGTATCAAGGTTTGACCTTCAATCGATTAAATAATCAAGTGACTTACCGTGATTTGTTGCATCAGGTTAAAAAGAAAAAGCGTATTTGGCCCATTCGTAGGATCATCAATCATTTTTATAATGAACTGTTTGATTTGTTGCCGTGCTGGTTGGCCTCTCCCGATACTGTATCTGCCGTCTTTTTAATGGAGCCTATTTTTGATTTGGTCATTTTTGATGAGGCCAGTCAATGTTTTGTGGAAAAGGGCATACCTACGATTTGTCGTGGACGACAGGTAGTAATTGCGGGAGACGATCAACAATTACAGCCCAACGATTTATACCGTGTGAGGTGGGAGGATGAAAGTGAAAAGATAGACTTGGAAGTAGATTCACTCTTGTCTTTTGCCAAAAAATATTTGATGGAGGTACATTTAAAGCGACATTATCGCAGTTCTTCTGAAGCTTTGATTGCTTTTTCTAATCAACATTTTTATCAGGGCAAGTTGAATATGCTACCGGATTTTCATGAAGTCAATGGAGGCCATTCCCCCATTGTTTACCAAAAAGTAGATGGACGTTGGGAAAATCAAACCAATGAGACGGAAGCAGATGAAGTAGTCAAATGGCTCAAGCGTTTTGCTAAAAAACAGCGGGAGCTAAGTGTTGGTGTGGTTACCTTTAATGCTGCTCAGCAGTCGTTGATTCAAGACCGCATTGAAGAGGCGGGATTGACAAATGTTGGAAGGGTGTTTGTAAAGAACATAGAGAATGTTCAAGGAGACGAGCGAGATGTGATTTTATTTTCTACGGCATATGCACCTGATGAAAAAGGCAAGCTACAAATTCAATTTGGGAGCTTGAACCAAGCGGGTGGTGAAAACAGATTAAATGTTGCCATTACAAGGGCTCGCAAGCAGGTGGTGATTATCACTTCAATTTTACCCGAAGACCTAAAGGTAGGTCATACTAAAAATGAGGGGCCTAAATTATTCAAGGCTTATTTAGAGCATGCTATCCATGTTTCTGAAAAACAATTTACCCCTTCTGTTCAGCCTTCTACCACATTTCAGCCTAGCTGGTATTTGAAAAATCAATTGGAGCCAATAGAAAAAGACTTGCCTGTAAAACTAAACCCGAGATTGCCTTATGCAGATATTTCAATCACGCTTAAGGGAAAGGTTTTGGGTTTGGTGGCCACCGATGATGATTCTTTTTATAGTAGTCCAAGCATTAAAGACAGTTTTGTGTACCAACCGCTACATTGGGAATCTAAGCATTGGCTTGTGCGAAGATTTCATTCGAGGGCTTTTTGGATGAACCCGCAGATTGAAAAAGATAAATTGACGCGCTTTGTAGAGCATTTGATTGAATGAGGGCGTTGCATTAAGAACGAAAATGCAATAGACAAGTCCTTAATGGCTAACTTTTAGTTTTCAGTTAAGTCAGTTTCTTCAATACGAACCCCTACAGAATAAATTCCTGTTAGTGCCTTGTTGCGCATGTATTGTGCGAGTTCAATCTCGTAAGTTCCTGCAGCTAGCATTTCTGAGGCGATTAAAACGGAACGGTGTTGAAAGATACTACCACCCTTACCTAAAGGAACACCTGTTTTAGCATCAAATAAGGATAAATTGACTAAATTTTTCCTCAGCTCACTCCCTTTATCTGTACGCAAGGTGTATTGGATATAAAGGTTTTGATAGGGGTAATCCAAGTCATTTCTTATCTTGAAGTAGATATCAACCGTTTCAGCTTCTTGTAATTCGAAAGAAAACACAGGCGTTTCATTCATGTCCCAATTTTTTTCTACGAAGCTCAAATCCGATTCATAGAGCTTCTTTGGGTCACAACCCATAATTACAATAACCAATAGTGTCCATAAAAAGAGGTTTTTATGCATCTTTTCCCGGTTGTTGGTGTGGTGGTCTAAATTTACTTTTTTCAGGGCGGAATGGTTTTTTCTTTCTTGCCTGTAAATGGTTACCGTCTTTCAAGGCTGGATTTTCTTTTCGCTTCTTATATTGCTTAACGCGTTTTTTTGCATCTTTCTTCTGAAACTTTTGATCCATTTTATCCAGATCGCTGTTGATTTTGGTTTCAATAACAACAATTTCATTATCAACCAAGCTCTCAGGTTCATTGCCGGCCTTATTCATTGCAAGGATTTCCTTCACTCTTAAGATGGAAACAGCATGCCATTGGTTTTCATCACCATAATTGAACCACATGATTTTGCGAAAGATATCGGTTTTTTGAAGCTTGGCTAATCCTATTTTAGTTTTGAGCTTATTTACTTTTGGTATGTCCTCTAAGTATTCCAAATAAGTATCAAGTTCATAGTTAAGGCAACACTTTAATCTTCCACATTGCCCAGAGAGCTTACTCGGATTTAAACTTAAATTTTGATATCGGGCGGCAGAAGTGCTCACATTTTTAAAATCAGTCAGCCATGTGGAGCAGCATAATTCTCGCCCGCATGAACCAATTCCCCCTAAGCGTCCGGCTTCTTGCCGAATACTAATTTGGCGCATTTCTACTCGAATTCTAAATTCTGCTGCTAGTCTTTTGATCAAATCTCTAAAATCTACCCTGTCATTGGCTGAGTAATAAAATGTGGCTTTGGAATCATCCGACTGGAATTCGATGTCAGTGAGTTTCATTTGAAGTCCCAATTCTTCAATGATTTGCCGGGTACGATAGAGGGCAGGCATTTCTCGCTTGCGCACTTCGTTGGCTTTTTCAATATCGTTCAGGGTAGCCTTGCGGTAAATACGCCTGATTTGATCATCGTCAGCTACCTTTTTCTTATTCATCTGAAGGCGCACTAACTCGCCTTGCAAGGAAACATAACCTAAATGATGACCTCCAGGTACATCAACCACTATGGCCTCTCCGGTAACAATATCCAAATTATCTACATTGCGGAAAAACTCTTTACGCCCATTTTTGAATCGCACCTCTACCAAGTCATTCTGTTGATGTGTTGGCATGTCCATGCCCGAGAGCCAATCAAATACATTGAGTTTATTGCAGCCACCTGTAGCACAGCCACCATTGTTTTGGCAGCCAGATGTTTTCCCTTCGCTTACTGTACTACAACTACAACTCATAGGTTCATTTTTGATGTTGAGACATCCATTTTAAAAGGTCCTGGCCAATGTCTTTTCTAAAGTTTGCGCCTTGCCAATGAATTTTTGCTACACTTTCATAAGCTTGCGACAATGCTTTTTCGAGTAGAGTGTTTTGCCCGGTTATGGCCAAAACACGCCCTCCATTGGTGGTTATCTGTTCATCGCCATCTGTGCCTGCATGAAAAACAAGACCTTCTTCTACATTTTTCAACCCTTCAATGACATGTCCTTTTTCATAACTACCAGGGTACCCGCCAGAAACCATCACCACCGTGGCATGAAAGCCTTTGGCTAAAACCAAATCTTGTTCATTTAATCGGCCGGTTGCACAGGCGTTTAATAAGGGTAGTAAATCAGATTCAATGGCGGGCATTACGACTTGTGTCTCCGGATCACCCATTCGCACATTGTATTCAATAACAAAGGGATTCCCTTCAACATTCATAAGACCAATGAACAAAAAACCCTTATAATTAATTTTTTCATTCGATAGGCCCTCAATAGTAGGTTCAACAATTTGCTTTTCTACTTTCTCCATGAATGTAGCGTCTGCGAAAGGAACAGGCGTTACCGCCCCCATGCCCCCTGTGTTCAAACCTGTGTCTCCTTCACCAATGCGCTTGTAGTCTTTGGCACTGGGTAGCATTTTATAATGCTTACCATCTGTTAATACGAAGACCGACACTTCTATGCCTGATAAAAACTGTTCGATGACGACTTGTTGTGATGCGGCTCCAAACTTTTCATCCAGCAACATTTCTTTTAAAGTTTGACGTGCTGTTTCTTGGTCTTCGGCAATGATAACGCCCTTGCCAGCCGCTAAGCCATCAGCTTTTAAGACTATCGGTAAGGGATGACTGGAAACGTAGTTTAGTCCTTCTTCTATTGTCCTTTTCGTAAACGTTTTGGAGCGTGCCGTGGGGATACCATGTCGGGTCATGAACTGCTTTGAAAAATCTTTACTACCCTCTAATTTGGCTCCGGCTTTAGTAGGGCCAATCAGCGCAATATGCATTAAGTCAGCCCGATTTTGAAAATAATCGCTTATCCCTCTGACCAATGGATCCTCCGGGCCAACCACGATCATCTGAATATGATGGTCTAGGGCAAAGGCTGCAATGCCATCAAAATCATTCACATTTAGTTGTACATTGATCCCAATTGTAGACGTGCCGGCATTTCCAGGTGCGATGTATACATTTTTACATAAGGGACTCTGCTTCAATTTCCAGCTTAAAGCATGTTCTCTTCCTCCACTACCTAATACTAAAATGTTCATAAGATAAGGGCTTTATAAAAGTTCGAAAGTTAATCAATTTGCGTATTCAGAAATGAATTTTATCCGCATCAACCTCAAATCTTCTTCTCCAAGATCTTCTTCAAACTCTTCCATGGCCAAATCGATGTCATCAGATTCGGCATTCATAAAGTAATCCATAATCTCTTCTTGCAAATCTTCATCGAGTATTTCATCAAGGTAATAGTCGAGATTGAGTTTAGTACCAGCGAAGACAATGTGTTCTATTTCTTCAAGCAGGGTTTCCATGGTCCAACCCTTTTGCTCGGCCACTTCTTCTAGCCCGATTTTTCTATCGATTTGCTGTATGATGTAAATTTTATTTTTTGATTTCGAACCGGCTGTTTTAATCACAACGACATCCTCAATGTCGATATCGTTTTCTTCTACATATTTCTGGATTAGCTTGATAAAAGATGCGCCAAATTTTTGCACCTTCCCCATGCCTATACCATTTACATTGGAAAGAGCTTCTTTTGTAGTAGGGTAGGTGGTGGCCATTTCTTGCAATGAAGGCTCCTGAATGATAACATAAGGGGGTAGGGCTTTGACCTTGGCTATTTTTTTGCGTTCGGCTTTTAGTAGTTCATAAAGCACTTTATCATATCCATCTCCTTTGTGGATATTCGTGGAGAGTTCATTTTGTTCATCTTCGATCTCGTCCACATCACTGTAATCTAAATCTTTGTAGAGCGTGACAGACTGTGGCATTTTAAGAAAGTCTTTACCTTTCTGTGAAAGCTTTAAAACCCCAACATACTCGATGTCTTTGTAAAGATATTCGTTGAGTAGTGTTTGTCTGATGACGGTTGTCCAATAGGCATCATCTTGATCTTTCCCAGCGCCAAAAATGGCTAATTTATCATGTTCATAACTCTTCACATATTGATTTTGAGATCCACGGATCACACTCACTAAATGATTCAGACCAAACCTTTCTTTGGTTTGTAAAACGGCTTCTAGCGTTTTTTTAACGTCTTCTTTACCTTCAAATTTTTCGCGCTCATACTTACAGTTATCGCACATTTGAGACTCGCGACAATGGGAGTCTTTGTATTCTTCACCAAAATAATGAAGAAGTTGTTTTCTTCGGCATACAGCAGACTCTGAGTAAGAGGCCATTTCTGCCAAAAGTACCTTTGAATTTTCTTTTTCAGTAACTGGCTTGTCTTTGTTAAACTTTTCTAGCTTCAAAATGTCGTTATAGCTGTAAAACATAATGCACTGCCCTTCAAGTCCATCGCGACCTGCCCGGCCTGTTTCTTGATAATATCCTTCTAAGGATTTAGGTACATCGTAATGAATCACAAAACGAACATCAGGTTTGTCGATCCCCATGCCAAAGGCTATGGTCGCCACAATAATGTCTACTTCTTCATTCAAGAAATCATCCTGATTTTTAATTCGAACGGCAGAGTCGAACCCAGCATGATAGGGAGCCGCGTTAAAGCCATTTACTTTAAGGAAAGAGGCGATTTCTTCTACTTTTTTTCTACTCAAACAATAAATGATACCTGATTTACCTTCGTTTTCTCGAATGAACTTGATGAGCTGCTTCTTAACTCCCTTTTTCGGACGTACCTCGTAATACAGGTTTTCGCGGTTGAAAGAAGACTTAAATACATCGGCTTCTTCCATTTGAAGGTTACGCTGAATATCTAGTTGAACCTTGGGTGTAGCTGTGGCTGTTAAGGCAATGATGGGAATATTCCCTAGTTCTCCAATAATGGACTTGATTCTTCGGTATTCCGGTCGGAAATCATGACCCCATTCAGAAATACAATGAGCTTCGTCTATGGCTGCAAAAGATACCTCTGCTTGGCTAAGGAAATCAATGTTCTCGGGTTTGGTAAGCGACTCTGGAGCGATGTACAATAGTTTTAACTCTCCATTGAGTGTATTCTTTTTGATTCGCTTAATTTCCGTTTTGGTAAGCGTGGAATTTAAAAAACCTGCTTTTACACCGACCGCATTCATTTGATCCACTTGATTTTTCATCAAAGCAATCAGTGGAGATATAACAATAGCAGTTCCTTCACTCATGATAGCGGGCATTTGGTAGCACATGGATTTACCTGCCCCTGTGGGCATAATTACAAATGTGTTTTTCCCTGCTAATAGGTTAAGAATGATTTTTTCTTGTGTGCCTCGAAAGGAGTCGTACCCAAAAACGGTTTTGAGTTTGGAGCGTAGTTCTTCTACTTTGATCATATTATATTGGCTATCCTCAAATGAAATGATACCATTAACTATATTTACACGATACTCTAAATTTCACTTAAATTGAATTTACGTAAAAATATTCAAACGATAGCTAAAGAAACCTTACAGAAAGAGTCGGAGGCAGTAAAAAATGTCATAAAATACATAGATGGCGATTTTGAGGCCTTAATTTTGGCGATTCTCGAAAGTAAAGGGCGACTGATTGTTACGGGTATAGGTAAGAGTGCCATCATTGCCAATAAGCTAGTTTCTACCTTCAACTCTACCGGTACTCCCTCTATTTTTATGCATGCTGCAGATGCCATTCATGGAGATTTAGGGATGGTAAGGGAAGATGATTGGGTAATGTTTGTTTCAAAAAGTGGTAACACCGAAGAGGTAAAAGTCTTGTTGCCTTTGGTAAAAAGGATTGGGGCTAAAACCATTGGACTGGTAAGTAATCCCGATGGTTATGTGGCCTTACACGCAGATTATGTGGTTAAGGCTTTGATGGATAAGGAGGCTGACCCCAACAATTTGGCGCCCACCACAAGCACAACGGTACATTTAGCTATGGGTGATGCCATGGCCATAAGCTTACTTTATGCAAGAGGATTCACTTCCGAAGACTTTGCGCAATATCATCCGGGAGGTGCATTGGGCAAACAACTTTATTTAAAAGTAGAGGACATTTACCCCAAAAATGAACTGCCAATTGTTGATGAGAATGAAAGTATTAAGGAGAGCATCATTGAAATTTCTCGGAAAAGATTGGGAGTGGCAGCCATTGTAAATAAGGAAAAAAAGCTCTGCGGTGTTTTTACCGATGGAGATTTGCGTAGAATGTTGCAAGCACACGATGATTTCAGTAAATTGAAAATCCGCGATGTGATGACACCCCACCCAGTGACCATTCAAAAAGGCGAATACGCACTGAGGGCACTAAATCTTATGAGAGAAAAGGAAATTAACCAACTCATCGTTTTAGAAGGTGATAAAATCGTAGGCTTCTTACACATTAATGATTTATTGAACGAGGGAATAGTATAAGTATGTCCAATACCTATGTAGTTATCATGGCCGGGGGGATCGGTAGCAGATTTTGGCCCTATAGCCGAGCCGAAAAGCCGAAACAATTCCTAGATATTTTGGGAACAGGAAGGTCTTTGATTCAAATGACTTTTGACCGATTTCTAAACCTGTGCCCGGCAGAAAACATCTTTGTCATTACCAATAAGCAGTACAAAGGATTGGTGCAAGAGCAACTGCCTGAACTTTCAAATGATCAAATTTTGTTGGAGCCCATCGGTCGAAATACAGCGGCTGCAGTAGCTTATCCTGCTTTTAAAATAAAACAAAAAGATCCTGATGGTGTGATGATTGTAGCACCTTCTGACCACATTGTGATGAAAGAAAAAGTTTTTAAAGACAACCTTAAATTGGCTGTAAAAGGAGCGTCAAAAGACAATAAACTGATTACCTTAGGCATTGTCCCAAGTCGTCCGGAAACGGGTTATGGTTACATTCAATATCATTCTTCTCCGTTAAAAAAGATAAAAAGAGTAAAAACATTTACTGAAAAGCCGGAGTTGGAAATGGCACAAAAATTTATTGAAAGTGGTGATTTTGTGTGGAATGCAGGGATTTTTATTTGGAGCATTGCGAGCATAACAGAGGCTTTCCACAAGTATTTGGAAGATATTGCCGTCATTTTTGAGGATGGAAAGGATCTGTACTATACTGAAAAAGAACAAAAATTCATTGACAAAGCTTACACGCAATGCATTAGCATTTCTATCGATTACGGCATCATGGAAAAAGCAGACAATGTATTTATGGTGAAGGGGAAATTTAGCTGGTCTGATTTAGGCAGCTGGGATTCGTTACACGAGTTGAAGCCTAAGGATGCAAACAATAATGTTGTAGATGGGAATGCTTTACTCTACGACACTAAAAATTGCTATGTCAAAGGGCCAAAAGATCAACTGATTGTGGCACAAGATCTGGATGGTTACCTCATAACGCATTCCGACAATGTCATTCTTATTTGTAAAAAGGATGCTGAAAAGAAGTTCAGAGAGTTTTTAAACGATGCCAAACAAAAAGGTTCGGAGTTTGCCTAATCATCAAAAATAAAAACGCTATTTCTTTCTTTGGCGAAGTACCTCATAAGCTAAAATTCCAGAAGCAACAGCTACATTCAATGAAGCGATTTGACCTTCAATCGGTAAGCTAATATGTTCGTCTGCCAGCTTGAGGTATTCAACCGAAATACCATCTTCTTCAGAGCCCATCAACAGTGCTACCGGCCCTGTTAAATCAGCATCAAAGGCAGTAATGGCTCCTTTTTCCGAACAAGCCATTACTTTGATACCGTTAGCCTGAATTTCTTTAATGGTATGCTTTAAATTATCTACTCTACAAAAGGGCAAGTAGTTGAGTGCTCCGGCTGATGTTTTCATCGCATCAGGACCCAATTGTGCACTACCACGACTTGGTACCACTACCCCATGAACTCCTGCACACTCTGCCGATCGAGCGATGGCACCAACATTTCTCACATCTGTAATTCGGTCTAAGATGATAAGACATGGTGATTCTCCTTTTTCGTACGCCGAGCTGATGATGTGGTCGAGTGAAGCATAAACCACTGAAGATAGGTAAGCAATAGCACCTTGATGATTTTTGCGTGTGACTTTGTTGAGTTTCTCTAAAGGGACTTTCTGTACGGGGACACGGTGATTTTTTGCCAAAAGCATCAGTTCTGAGGTTAACTCGTTTCGGATGTCTTTTTGAATCAAAAGCTTATCAATTTCTTTGTCTGCTTCGATGGCTTCGATAATGGCCCTTGTTCCGTATATAAAATGAGTGTCTTTTTGTTGCATTAGTCAGTGATTCTGGCTTTCCGCCACTGTTCTACGGCAGCCATCCAATTTTCTTCAAACCTCCTGTTCCTTTTCAGTTGGTATTGAGTGTTTCCATTTTGGCGATAAATGTCGAAGACAAACCTGTTTTCTCTGTTGGGGAGGTCTGCATATGTCCACACCTCGGTAAGTTCATTGCGAAATACCTGATTAGGTTTGCCGAATATTTGATAGATGATGCCGCGATCGGTCTTCCAGCCTCCTTTATTTTCGGTAAATAAACGAGCAGATGTTCTGACTCGGCGGTAATAATATTTGATAAAGGCTTTGGCACTTTCCGGATTGGAGGAAATGGCCTCCTGTACAAAGGCTTCAAAAGACTGTCGGACATCCTCACTATTTCGAAAGCTATTGTATTCGTTTTGGGTGGTAATTAAAATAAGAGGCTTGATGAGGTCTTCGTAGTTGCTAAAATAAGGGTAGAACTCATCGTGAACAATGATATTACGTTGTATATCCTGATGGTCTGAAGATGTGATGCTAAAATATCCAGGGGTCAATAATTGTAAGGGTTCATTTTCATGGGTACCATAAAGGGTGTCAATTTTTACCTCAGCAGGTACATTGTACGTATTTAAGTCGAAGGGTGGAGGCGCCATGCGCTTGTTATTTTGAATACCACTTAATTTGTAATTTCCACCCGATTCAAAAACATTGACAATCCGAAAGGCTTGCTTCACATTTAAAAATTTAGGAAAATAAGGAATATCTCTTTCTGCTTCAAACACCAAAAAAGGTGCAGGTTTTTGATTTTCCAACATAAGCGGAATGTCCATGAAAAAATGAGTGCCTTTCACCCGATTGAATAAATCAAGCACCAAGATTTTCTGATTAGGCTGCCTGATAAACGAGATTTCGTAAATGAATTCCCTGAAACCGGTAGCTATGATTTGGGAAGAATCCAACTTAACGATTTTATGGATTTGCTGTTCGTCTATATAGCTGGATATCAGCCGGTAATTTAGCTCATAATCGGTGATCTTTACATTACCACTGTTGAGCATAAATTGGAGGTACACTTTGTATTCATTTCCGGTGGAGGCTACTTTGTAGTTCATT
Organism: Roseivirga sp.; assembly: GCA_018402485.1. GTDB lineage: Bacteria > Bacteroidota > Bacteroidia > Cytophagales > Cyclobacteriaceae > Roseivirga. Next base: position 1,136,429 of record JAGYIY010000001.1, read on the forward strand.
AAAAATTCATGGTCTTCATCGTACATAAAACTCACATCGTACGAGCTCATGCGTTTCTGTGCCATGCTCTCAGAGAGCCATAAAAGACCAAGAATGAATACCCATAAATACTTTAGCGTTGGCATATGTACAAACTTAAACCAATTTTAGAAATAAGACACGCCTTTGACAGAGCCAATGTTGCATAGATTCCAATAAAAGATCTTCCCTACGGGTGGGCTTTCACAATGAAAAGAATATTCTAATTTTGAAAAAAAATGGCATGAGTACCTATACTACCGAAATCGCTTCCGATCAAATTCCATCTGACAACCCCATTCATCAGCGCTTATTGCAGGCCTACCATTTGGCACGACCTTATGTAAAGGGAAGTTTAATGGAGCTGGGCTGCGGTGAAGGCCGCGGAGTTGCTGTTTTGGAAGACTTGACCAATGATTATTTGGCACTCGATAAAATAGGGGAGGTGATAGAAAAACTAAAAGATCAGTTTCCGAATGTTACTTTCCGTCAGGCATTTTTCCCACCTTTTTCCGATATACCAGATCATCATTTTGATACCGTTGTGAGTTTCCAGGTAATTGAGCACATCGAAGATGACACCACCTTTTTGTCAGAAATTTATCGGGTGTTGAAGCCTGGTGGTAGGGCTGTTTTGACCACACCAAACATTAAAAAGACACTTACACGCAACCCATGGCATATGCGTGAGTATACAGCCGATGAGTTAAAAGCCAAGGCAGAGGAGAGCTTTAAAAAGGTAGAAGTATTGGGGATTACAGGAAACGAAAAAGTAATGGCCTATTACGAAGCGAATAAATTAGCCGTACAAAAAATTACCAGATGGGACTTCTTAAATTTACAATACAGGTTACCAGCTTCCATATTACGAATTCCTTATGATGTACTCAATCGAATAAACCGCAATCAACTCGTTAAGGGGAACAATAGCCTCGTTTCTTCCATTGTAAGATCAGATTATGTTTTGACCGAACATGCTGATGAAGCATTGGACCTTTTCCTTGTTTTAGAGAAGTAAGTTTATCTATCCATATTCAAACGCACATCTTGCTCTTGCATGTAGTTGCTGATTTGATCAGCTTCTTCTGCCTTGCCATTTTCTTCTAGCACCAACCTCAGGAATTGAAGTCCTCTTAATTTGGATTGGAAAGAGTAGCCGTAGCGATTTTTATTCTGCAAGTAATTCAGTTCTGCATGAAATTGCTCCCCTATTTGAACCGCCATTTCTGTGGCCCGATCTATTGCTCCAGCATTGAAGAAGCTTTGGACAAAACCTACAGAGGAGATGTCGTGTGGAACTACATCAAATGGCATTTTTTCAATGCCAAAATCCAATACTTCCAAAGCCTTTGTGGTATCGCCTTCCTGAACCAATGCATCAGCAAATGTGGTAAACATAGAACGATGATTTTGCACAAAACCGCGGTAGTCTTCATTCAGAAATGCCCCAGGATCATCAAGCCCCCGGAACTGCATTTTATTCATCACATTGTCGTACATCAACTCAGTATTGACCATTTCTCGCATTTCAGATGGCTTTTGAATGGGCAGCAAACGATAAGCCATGCCTTCTTGAACCAAGTAAGGATTAGCATCCCAATTTAAAGAGTTTACAGAAGTGTAGTTAAAGTATATCGGGCGCTCCCAATTGTTTTGTGCAATCAGGTCGAATAACATCATTTGACCTTTGTCAACAATTCTTGATTCTAGTTCTCCCGTGCGCGAATCTTTCTTAAAATTGAAGAACATCCTTGGCGTAAGGTATTGCTCCAAACTTTTAGGCACAATGCCTTTGGCTTTGATGGCTGCGGTGTCTATTGCTAAATTCAAAGATTCCGAAGGGATAATCATTAATTCTTGATCTGAGCTAAATTCTCTTTTGAACTGCGGAACGTCCCTTTTTACCACATTCATATACTCCTTTAAATCAATGGATTGATCGGCAAACTGAGGCAGTTCTTGAATATAAAGCACATCATTGGTTCCTTGACGATAATTATCAATGGTCAAAGAGTAAGGGAAAGGCTCTGAATCATTCATCTTTACCGTGGTTTGGTCGATGTACCAATCAGTAGCATAATAACTCAAAACCACCACGCGTACATCGGTACGGAAACCTTCTACTTCTTGCAAATACCACAGGGGGAAAGTATCATTGTCCCCACCTGTAAACAAAATGGCATTAGGTGCACAAGAAGCCAAAAAGTTTCTGGCAGAATCTACCGAAAAGTACCTGTTTGATCGATCGTGATCGTCCCAGTTTTCTTTGGCCAAGATAATAGGTGCTAAAAGTCCTAGGGCAATAGCAGCCATGGCTAGCTGCTTTCCACGGGCCAACAAACTGCTTCCAATTCCTAAGACAGCCAACCCAATCCATATGGCAAAGGCATAATAAGAGCCTGCATAAATATAGTCCCTTTCTCTGGGTTCGACCGGAGGTGAATTCAAATAAATGACCAGAGCTGCACCGGTAAGAATAAACAACATCAGCGTGGCAGAAAAGCGTTTGGGGTCTTTATTGAATTGAAAAAAGAAACCTATCAAGCCTAGAATCAACGGGATCATATAGTATTGATTTCTTCCTTTGTTTTCCAATATTGTTTCAGGAACAAATTCATTGCTGGCAAATGGTCCAAGCCAATCTGCATCTTGTATGTCACTTTCTCTACCTGAGAAATTAAACATAAAATAACGCAAATACATATGACCCAACTGGTGACTGATTAAGAAATAAATGTTGTCGATAAAGCTTGGCTTTTCACCTTCCCTAAGCCCCGTTACTTGGCGGTATTTTTGAATATGCGCCGGACTGGAACTGTACATTCTTGGCAGTACGGTGGTAAACTGTGGATCATAAACGGTTTTCGACTTATAGTCTTTTACTTTGTACTCATCATCCGCTTTGTAGTAAATTGGGTCTGTTTTGATGTATTCTTGCACAGGAGCATTGAAGTATTGGCCATGAACAAGAGGGCGGCTGCCATATTGCTCTCTTTTTAAGTAAGAAACAAAAGTCATTACATCCTCGGGATTGTTCTGGTCGATGGGAGGGTCAGCCCTTGAACGAATGAGGATGACGGCATAGCAAGCATATCCGATGAGCACAAAGGCCATCGAAAGTGTTAAAGTGTTTAGGTTGACTAAGTTCTTTTTTCTGGTGTAACGCAAAGCAAAAATAATGGCCAAAACCACTAAAATGGTAACAAAAAGCGCCCCTGAGCCGAAAGGAAGGTTGAGCGTATTCACAAAGGTTACCTCAAAATAACCGGCTATCGTGGGCAGGCCAGGAATGATGAAAGAATTAATGAAAAGGACAATGAGTAAGCTTACAGCCATCGCTACAAAGCCACCCAACCAAGTTGGATTCTTATATTTTTTGAAATAATAAATAAGTGCCAAAGCCGGAAGAGTAACCAAACCCAACAAGTGAACTCCTGTAGATAGGCCGAGCATATAAGCGATAAAAACCAACCATTTATTTCCACGACTTTCGTCTTCTACCAATTCCCATTTCAAAATGGCCCAAAAAACCACAGCAGTAAAAAAGGATGACATAGCATAGACTTCACCTTCTACTGCAGAAAACCAAAATGAATCGGTAAATGAAAATGCCAAGGCACCAACTGCTCCTGCCCCTAAAACTAAAATCTCATGAACCTTCGTGAATTCTGTTTTGCCACTTTCTAAAAGTTTTCTTCCCAACATAACAATGGTCCAATACAAGAAGAGGATGGTGAATGCACTGGCTAAAACACTTGACATGTTGATCCAGAAAGCCACTTGGGTTACATCTCCGAAGGATAAAAATGAAAATAGCCTCCCTATCAACATAAATAAGGGTGCACCGGGTGGATGAGAGACTTCAAGTTTGAAGGCAATGGCTATGAATTCACCACAGTCCCAGAAACTAGCGGTTTCTTCAATGGTTAACACATAAGTGATAAGGGAAATGAGGAAAACACCCCATCCCGTTAGGTCATTCATCTTTTTAAAATCGCCCATGCTTTCTCCGGTTTTGTGTCGTGAAAATAGTAAAAATCCATTAGGGCAAAGGTTAAAAGTTCTTAATCCTTCAATTCAGGTCCAAAATCAATGGTTAATCATATACGCCCATGTAAAACCAAAGCCATAAAAGAAAAATCGGAATGTAGGAGGTGAGTACAATCGTATTTGCAACACTCTTCTTTTTTCGAGCAACAAAATCTATTCCATAGGTAAGCGCAATCCAATAAGCCACTTCAAAAAGATTCAATGCTTTGAAAGGATACCAAAAGCGGCTATGTACGCTTTCTAAATTATACAAATTCATGATAGAAAGCGGGTAAAAGGCGCTAAAATCCCAATAATTGGGGTCGGGATGTACCAATAAAAACCAAAGTAATTTGATAAGCTCAGGCAGGATAAAGACTACCTCGGCTACCATAGCTATTTGCCAGCACTGTTTGTAGGTGACACGATACCCCCAAAGAAAGCAACCTACCCAGAGAATAAATCCAATCAGGGTAAATTTAAAGGCGTAGACAAAAGGTAGTGAAATCAAGCTGAGGCCCGAAAATATTTTGAAAAGCATAGCATCCGAACCTTGGCCAAATTGAAAAGCAGGTATTACGTTAAGTATTAGTTGCTGTTGTAAAAAAGTGAGTAAGAAAAAAATCAAGGTGAGCATGGCAAAAAATAGGATTTTGTTAAATCCTAGCCATTGATGAACGTTTTGTTCCAAAGTGGTGTAATCCCTAGGCATAGCAAACTATTTTGGTACAATCTACATGTTTGCGACGAGTCATGCGCTAAATTTGTGGCAAAGCTTCGATAAGCGGACAAGAAGAGCCGTGAGAGGTTTGTAAATACACCATTTGTGAGAAGAAAAGTGCCTGTCATAATACTGTTCTTAATGTACTTTTTAGGAAGTTCCGGGCCAACTAATGCCAAAACACGGAGTGATACTACAAAGTACTTACTGTTGAACTATGCCCTACAGATGGAAATCACCGATGCGGTTGATCAAATGTATAATTTTAATTTCCGTAAAGCGGAGGTTGAGTTCAACTGGATGAAATATCGTTATCCTGAGCACCCACTACCCTATTTTCTTTATGCGGTAAGTAAATGGTGGCAAATGTTGCCCTATGGTTATGAAGATGAGGAATTAGAAGAGCAGTTTCTAACCTTCATCGAAGTTACCATTGATAAGGCTGAAGCACTTTATGATGCTGATGAAGGGAATATAGAGGCTGCTTTTTTCTTGGCGGGTGCATATGGTTTTTTAGGTCGTTATCACTCCGAGAAAAAGAACTGGCTTTCAGCTGCCAGTGTGGGGAAAAGTTCGTTAAAGTATTTACAAATCATCCAAGGCAATGAAAGTTTTAGTCCAGAAATACTTTTTGGTGATGCCTTGTTTAACTATTACGCCTCCTGGTTGAGAGATGAGTACCCCTTGTTGCGGCCCATTATGCTTTTTTTCCCTAAAGGAAACATAGAGTTAGGATTAGAGCAATTACAAACCGTTTCTCGAAACGCTTTCTATACACGGATTGAAGCAATTTATTTTCTCATGCGCATTCGTGCTTATGAAACCAAGGAAATCGAAGAGGCTCTAAGGCTTTCTGAAACGGTGCACAAGCAGTATCCAAATAACCCGTATTTTCATAGGTTCTATACACAGATGCTCTATAACAATGGGAGATATAATGATGCCCTGGCTGAATCGGAAGAGATATTAAAACGATACGAAGCAGAACAATTGGGCTATGAAGAAACCAGTGCAAAATATGCCCATTTTTTCAGTGGACATATTTTAAAAGGCAGGGGAGACCATAAAGCCGCTCAAGATCACTTTTACGAGGCAGTTCGCTACAATGAAATAATGGGTGTCGATCATTCAGGTTATTATCTGTATGCACAATATTTTTTGGCCGAGTACGAGATGAAAAACGGAAATGATGAACTAGCCATGGACAGGGTGAAATTGATCCGTAAAAACACCAAGCGTAAGGAGAAAATTGCTGAAATGGCCCGTGACCTTCAAAAGCAGATTAGAAAGAGTTCTTAATTAATTAAGAACTTTATAGAAGTTTTATACCTTTGTGCAAAATATAATTTTGCCACTGACCTATTGAATCGTGAATCTGAAGCTAGATAAAATTGATCGTAAGATTTTAGAAATCCTACAGTCGAATGCCAAAATTACCAATGCGCAATTGTCCAAGGAGATTGGCTTGTCACCGGCTCCCACCTTGGAGCGTGTTAAAAAATTAGAAAACTCAGGAATCATTAAAAGCTATCATGCCAAGCTCGATACCGAAAAAGTGGGTATGGGTGTAAGCACTTTTGTTTACGCTACGCTCAAAGGGCATAACAAACAGAATATTGAAATATTCATGGAAGAAATCAATCAGATTGATGAAGTGATTGAATGTCATCACGTAACGGGTTCAGGGGATTTTGTATTGAAGATCATCGCTAAGGACATTCCAAGTTATCAGAAACTGATGCTTGAGAAAGTCAGTGATATTTCTGTGGTAGATAACTTACAATCTATGGTTATACTTTCTACCTTTAAGGATAGTAAAGTACTGCCTATACCGGAAATCTAAAACTATGTCAGCTAAGCAAATTCTAGCCAAGCGTGAAATCGAACAAATCATCAAGCGCATGGCTTTTGAGATTTATGAACAAAATCATGTCTTGAAGGAGATTTATCTGGCAGGCATAGATGATAACGGCTTAAAAATTGCTGAAATGATAGCAGAAAACCTTCGTAGTATTTCTCAAATACAGCCGAAACTTCTCCGTGTTGACATCGATAAAGACGTAAAATATCAGCCTAAAGTGGAGGTTTCAAACTTACCGGAGTCAGAAGATTTTACAATTGTTGTGATAGATGACGTACTGAATTCGGGTCGAACAATGATGTACGCACTTAGTCCTTTTTTATCACTTAAAGTGCGCAAGCTTCAAACGGCGGTCTTAGTGAATAGAAGCCACAAGCGATTCCCCCTGGCAGTAGATTTTAAAGGATTAGAATTAGGAACTACCATCGAGGAGCACATCCAAGTAAATATTAAAGATAATAATTACTCAGCCGCACTTTACTAAAATTTTTTAAATGACCATAAAATAAACTAAGCACATGGAATTATCAGAAATTCAGAAAGTATGGGGATTAATCAAAGAACCGATTCTTGCCTATGGTTTACAAATCATTGGAGCTGTAATCACTTTAATTATTGGTTTATGGGTGATTAAAAGGCTTTTAGGGTTTTTCGAGAAAACGCTCCAGAAAAGAGTTGTTGACCCTACCCTAATTCCAACTTTAAAAGGAGTATTTAAGATACTCTTATATGCTGCTTTGATTATGGCTATCATCAAACAGGTAGGCATAGAGACTTCTGGGCTTTTAGCCATATTTGGAGCTGCGGGTTTGGCCATAGGCTTATCGCTACAGGGTTCTCTTTCAAACTTTGCAGGAGGAATTCTTATTCTTACCATTAAACCCTTTAAAGCAGGCGATTTTGTTACCATCAATGGGGAATCTGGGACGGTTCATGCAGTTACAATTATCAACACGGTGCTCAAAACAGTAGACAACAAAACCATTTACCTCCCCAATGGAGCAGTGGCAAGTGCTAATATTACCAACTTTACCGAAGAAGATACCCGCCGCTGGGATAAAGTATTTGGGATCGGTTATGGCGATGATTTTGATAAAGCCAAACAAATCATTAGTGATTTCTTAATGGCCGATGAGCGTGTAATCAAAGAACCAGAACCCTTCATTAGGGTGGGTAATTTAGGGGATAGTAGTGTTGACATTACAGTCAGAGCATGGGTGAAAAAGGAAGATTACTGGCCACTCAATTTCGATATGATAGAAAAAGTAAAGAAGGAGTTCGACAAACAAGGTATATCTATTCCTTTTCCACAACGCGACGTACATGTCTTTAACGAAAAGTAATTGATTACATCAAGGAAACACTTAGAAGGGTAAATGCTTATATTTACCCCTTCAACCTTTCCGATATGTCGATTCACAAATCCGAAATTAAAAAAGTAACTACCCATCAGTTACAGTCTATGAAAGAACGTGGAGAAAAAATCTCCATGCTTACTGCCTATGATTATTCTATGGCCAGCCTTATCGATGGTGCTGGAGTGGACATTATTCTGGTAGGAGATTCTGCATCGAATGTAATGGCAGGCCATGAAACCACCTTACCGATTACCTTAGATCAAATGATCTATCATGCTTCTGCCGTTGTTCGTGCTGTAAAGCGCGCTTTTGTGGTAGTAGATATACCTTTTGGCTCTTACCAAGGAAATTCTTCAGAGGCCTTGCGTTCGGCCATACGCATCATGAAAGAATCAGGGGCACATTCTGTCAAAATGGAAGGTGGAACGGAAATCAAGGAGTCCATCATACGGGTTCTTTCTGCTGGGGTGCCTGTCATGGGGCATTTGGGCCTTACCCCACAATCCATTTATAAATTTGGCACCTATGCTGTTCGAGCCCAAGAAAAAGAAGAGGCCGATCAATTGATCGATGATGCACGTCTTTTAGAAGAATGTGGCTGCTACGCCATTGTATTAGAAAAAATACCGGCAAGCCTAGCGGCCAAAGTAGCACAAGAAGTCAAAATTCCAGTTATTGGTATTGGCGCAGGCCTTCATGTGGATGGTCAAGTACTGGTAATGCACGATATGCTAGGCATTACCAAAGAATTTCAACCCAGATTTTTAAGGCAATATGCTGACCTTGGAACATCTATACATAATGCAGTAACACAATATGTTTCCGATATAAAGGCAAAAGACTTTCCAAATGAGAAGGAAAGTTATTGACAAATTTGTAACATCAAGGAGTTGAAAAAGCATTTAATGAAACTTTATAGGCCCAATAATTTGTTAGATTACACCCTATTTTTACCAACTAGAAAAACCAAAGAATGAGTGAGCAAAAAATTACCATAAACAACGGAGTTTTAAATGTACCCAATCAGCCTACCATTCCTTTTATTGAAGGAGATGGTATTGGTGTCGATATTTGGCCAGCGGCCCAAAATGTTCTCGATAGTGCTGTGAAAAAAGCCTACCAGGGAGAAAAAGCCATTCAGTGGAAAGAAGTTTTGGCGGGAGAGAAATCCTTTAAGACAACAGGGGAATGGATGCCTGGCGAAACTTTAAATGCTTTTACTAATTATTTGGTGGGTATTAAAGGTCCTTTAACCACACCCGTGGGTGAAGGGATTCGATCCTTGAATGTAATGCTTCGCCAAAAACTTGATTTGTATGCTTGCGTTCGGCCTGTTCGTTGGTTTGAAGGCACTCCTTCTCCCGTGAAAGAACCTGGCTTATGCGATATGGTCATCTTTAGAGAAAATACCGAAGATATTTATGCGGGCATTGAGTTTAAGAAGGGTACTGAAGAGGCTGCTCAATTTGCCAAGCTATTGAAGCAGCATTTCCCTAATCATTTTGAAAAGGTGCGTTTTCCTGATTCATCGGGTTATGGAATTAAACCAGTTTCGGAAGAGGGAACCAAACGTTTGGTAAAAGGCGCTATTGATTATGCATTTGCCCAGAAACGAGATTCGGTGACATTGGTCCACAAAGGCAACATCATGAAATTTACTGAAGGAGCTTTTAAAACTTGGGGCTATGAGTTAGCAAAAGAATCTTATGGCGCTAAGGATTACGAAGGTGGTCCTTGGCAAATTATCGAAAAAGATGGACATCAAATTGTCATCAAAGATGTAATCGCAGATGCGTTTTTACAGCAAATTTTATTGCGTCCGGCTGAGTATTCAGTTATTGCTACATTAAACTTAAATGGTGATTATATTTCTGATGCACTAGCCGCTATGGTTGGAGGTATTGGTATAGCCCCAGGTGCCAATATTAATTATACAACGGGTACTGCCATTTTTGAAGCTACCCACGGAACAGCTCCGAAGTATGCAGGACAAGATAAGGTGAACCCCGGATCGGTCATATTATCCGGAGCCATGATGCTCGAATATTTGGGATGGCAAAAAGCCGCCGATTTAATTTATACCGGGTTGGAAAAAGCGATTGCCTCCAAAAGGGTCACTTATGACTTTGAGAGACAGATGCAAGGAGCAACACTATTGAAATGCTCAGAATTTGGAGAGGAAATTGTCAACAACATGTAAACAAAAAGCTCCGAAAGGAGCTTTTTTTATAAAAAAGACACCATGTCTAAAATTTATATTCCTTTTTTTCCTCTGCAGTTGGTCGCCTTTCCTGGTGAATCGCTCAATTTACATGTTTTTGAACCACGCTATAAACAATTGGTCAATGACTGTCTGAATAACGACATCACTTTTGTTATACCCGTTTACGATAAGGAATTACTGGACTTTGGATCAGAAATGCAGGTTGTAAAAGTAGTAAAACGTTATCCCAATGGCGAGATGGATATTACCACCAAGTGTCTAACTGCTGTAAAGATTTTAAGTTTTAAGCAAGAAATGGAGGGTAAATGGTATGCAGGTGGTTTAGTGGAAAGGTTAGAGAATAATATGGATGTACAGCCTGAGCAATGGCAAAAGCTTCGTATTTTAGCAAAACAGTTAATGTCTACTTTAAAAATGGAAGAAGAGTTTGATGTGGACTTGATTACAGATTCATTTCAACTCGCCCATAAATTAGGGCTATCACTAGAGCAAGAATATGATATGCTTCAAATGCAAAGCGAATCTCAGCGACAAACCTATATGATTCAACACATTCAACGTGCTTTACCATTGATTGTAGAGATGGAAAAGGCCAAGGAGAAAATTAAAATGAACGGACATTTTCAGCACCACGATCCTCTTAATTTTTAAAATATGATTCAAACCAATTTATCAGACTTTAGTATTCTCCTGTTGTTTATCATTGGTGCAGCTGGGTTTGTAAGTGTGGGTCTCTTTGTTTCAAAACTTATTCGACCCAATCGTCCTAATTTTGAAAAATTATCAACCTATGAGTCAGGAGAAGATACCATAGGAGGTGCCTGGGGGCAATTTAACCTGAAATATTACTTGGTGGCCATGATTTTCTTATTATTCGAGGTGGAGGTCATTTATTTGTTTCCTTGGGCAGTAATTTTTGGAGACCAATCGCTTGTATATGCCACAAATTGGCAATGGGCATGGTTTGCCTTAACGGAAATGTTTATTTTCATAGGTGTCCTAACCTTAGGTTTAGTCTATGCATGGAAAAAAGGCTTTTTAGACTGGGTGAAGCCACAGCAAGTTTCTTCTGATTATATCTCCAAAATACCAAAATCGGCTTATAAAAAATACACATCCTGATGGGTTTACTGGATCAAAAATTGGCACAAGGTGGTATTGTCATCTCTAAACTAGAAGACCTGTTGAATTGGGCGCGACTGTCGTCTATGTGGCCTATGGGCTTTGGTACGGCATGTTGTGCCATTGAGTTTATGAGTGCCCAATCTACCCCCTACGACATGGATCGATTGGGCATGATTCCCAGAGCCAGCCCACGGCAATCCGATGTAATGATTGTTGCCGGTACAGTTACTTTTAAAATGGCCGATCGTGTACGGCGCTTATATGAGCAAATGGCAGAACCAAGGTATGTTGTCTCCATGGGTTCATGCTCGAATTGTGGAGGCCCCTATTGGGAGCATGGCTACCATGTGGTGAAAGGAGTGGATCGCATCATCCCGGTTGATGTGTACGTTCCCGGTTGTCCGCCCCGCCCCGAAGCTTTAATAGGTGGACTGATTAAATTGCAAGATAAGGTTCGGTCTGAATCCATCATAGCCCCAAAGGCAGTAGAAAAATTATTGAAGGAAAAACCATGACGGCTATAGAAATTAAGACATTGATTGATGAATCTCTTCCACAAGCTGTTATCCAGGTTGTGGAAGATGCCAGCCCTCAAGGGTTGGAACTAGAACCTCATTTTTTGGTAGAAACTATGCTTTTTTTGCATAGCCACCCTCAACTTTATTTTGATAGTCTCTCTTGCATTACAGGAATGGATAATGGTGCAGAATTGGAAGAACTAGAGGTAATCTACAACTTATATTCCCTGCCAAATGACATTCATTTGATGACTAAGGTAAAGCTTGAGAAGAAAAATCCGGTGGTGGATTCACTCACCGGTATTTGGAGAACTGCAGATTGGCATGAGCGAGAAGTTTACGATCTTTTTGGAATTCATTTTAATCAGCATCCTGATTTGCGCAGAATACTTCTGCCTGCAGATTGGGAAGGACATCCATTGCGCAAAGATTACAAGGAGCAGTCCTATTATCGTGGTATTGAAGTAAAATATTGAGGTGGCTAATCAAATACAATACATATTCGATAATGAAAACCTGAACCGTTCAGAACCCGCAAAATTCAGTTCGGATGATTTGCAGCGCGATGAAATGATCATCAATATTGGTCCTCAGCACCCCTCCACACATGGGGTTTTGCGTTTAGAGGTTGTTACCAAAGGCGAGCAAATCGTAGAAGTAGTTCCTCACCTGGGTTACTTACACCGTTGTTTTGAAAAACATGCAGAAAACTTACCCTATAATCAGGTATTACCTTTTGTAGATAGAATGGACTACCTAGCCGCTATGAACAGTGAACATGCCTATGTTATGGGAGTGGAGCGCATGCTGGGCATTGAAAACGATATTCCGGCTAGGGTGGAATACATCAGAGTACTGGTGGCAGAGCTTAATAGGCTGGCTTCACACTTTTTGGCCTTGGGAAGCTATGGAATGGATCTGGGTGCTGTTACTGGTTTTTTCTGGATGATGAGAGACCGAGAGCATATTTTACGCTTATTGGAGTGGGTTTCGGGAGCTAGAATGCTTTATAATTACATTTGGGTGGGAGGTCTTTTTTACGATTTACCTGTAGGATTCGAAGAGAGGTGTATGGAATTTGTCCAATACTTGAAGCCAAAAATTAAGGAGCTGGAAGAACTGGTGATTCAAAATCAAATTTTTATCCAAAGAACGGCCAAGGTGGGCGTGTTGTCAGCTGATCTAGCCATCAATTATGGCATTACAGGACCTATGTTAAGGGGCTCTGGTCTAGCTTACGATTTAAGAAAAGTAGATGGCTACTCTGTTTATTCTGAGTTGGAATTTGATGTTCCTGTTGGAAAAGGAGAAATGGGTGAATTGGGCGATTGCTGGGATCGTACTTGGGTCAGAGTCAAGGAATGCTACGAATCTATTAAAATCATTGAACAGTGCCTCAATCGATTAAAAGGTGAACATCAACGTACCAAATCATTTGACCCTAGGGCAGCAGTACCTAAAAAAATCCGACCGAAAGCACAAGATCTTTACATAAGAGCAGAGAATCCCAAAGGGGAAACCGGTTTTTACTTCCGTGCCGATGGTAAATCAGATGTGCCATTTCGATGCAAGGCACGGGGAGCTAGTTTTGTCAATCTTTCCATTATCAATGAACTCTCCAAAGGGGGGCTGATTGCCGACTTAATTGCCGTAATAGGTTCTATCGATATCGTTTTAGGCGAAGTGGATCGCTAGGGGAGAGGAGTTAACTTGTTTTCCCTTAAAAATGCCCTTCTGCCTTGCCATTCAATTTCATACCAAATGTCTTCTTTCCCTAAAATCTTCACTTTGTGTCCTTCTCCAATCGCCTCTATTAAATCTGAAGCAGCAGAGGGTCCTGACATTAAGTAGGCCTGATTTTCCATCACAAGGCCTACGTTTTTTTCCTTGTTAAAGTTGATCAGGTAACCCAGAAGCAATAGTATAAAAATGAAGCTACCCAAAAGGCTGAAAGATTTTTCACCATGCTTTTGCTTTTTCCTATACATCATGGCAACTAACAGCAAGGCCATCGTAAAGAGGAAAGCAAAAATAAACCACTGATAAGCCTCAATAAATAAGGTAATGCGCTCCCATTCTGTAGTATCATATCCCTTCAATCCATTCATTTTGGCAAGGTCTTCCATCTTTTCTAAAGCCAATGGATCTTCGGTTAAGCGATGATAGTCGTGCAGATAAAATAATGATCGGCCTAAGTTTTGTCTTCCTTCTTCACTATAGGCCATTTTTAGCAGCATGGCAGGGCTTGCACGCTGTTCAGATTCATACAAGTGAACATACAAGCGCAAAGACTCGGTGTATTTTTTAGCACTGAACAAAGAATCAGCCCGGGTTAGTTTTTCGTTAAAAGATTGACCCACAGATAGTTGATGAATCAGAACGAAACCTAAAAATATTACTTTAGATAAATTAGATACTCTCTTTTGCATTTTGTTTTTAAGGTCTTACCTTTGCACTCGCAATTAAGGAAAACGCCCTTAATTACCCAATAAAATTGATTAGATCTGGTAGCTCAGTTGGTAGAGCATCTCCCTTTTAAGGAGAGGGTCCTGGGTTCGAGCCCCAGCCAGATCACTAACCTTAAGCCTCCCTTAAAAGAGGCTATTTTTTTGTGCATTCCTGCTTAAATACAGTTTATTATTCTTTTTAAGATCAATATTAGGTGCTACGAAGATAGTAGGTACATTAGGATTTCGCTCACCTTTTACCATTTTTAACCTGAATTAAGAGCTGGGGCGAAGAGAATTGATGAATTTTCTGTGATCACTAACCACCTCCTTAGGCCCCCATTTTCAGAAGACATATTAAACCTATAGCTTTAATAAGCTCAAATACAGTAAATTAGAGTTTTTTCAAAAGATTAAGTTCATTTTCGCGTTTCATAAATTACCGTCATCTTTGTGTTTTCGAATAAAGAGCAGATGCAACAACCTATTGGAATTTTCGATAGCGGTTTGGGGGGGTTAACCGTGGCCAATGCCGTTCAAAAGGCTTTGCCTCAAGAAAGGATTATTTACTTCGGAGATGCAGCGCACTTACCTTACGGTGACAAATCGGCAGCAACCATTCAAGCCTATTCGGTTAAGATTTGCGATGTGTTACTCTCAAAAAATTGTAAAGCCATTTTAATTGCCTGCAATTCTGCTTCGGCGGCAGCCTATGAATTGATTAAAGCCTATGTAGGTTCTCGTGCCCACGTCATGAACGTTATAGATCCCGTTATATCTTTTCTTTTCGAAAAATATCAGGGACGAAAGGTGGGGCTTATAGGAACGAAACAAACTGTAGGTTCCAATGTGTATGCCCATAAATTGGCCGACCAAGCTCCAAGTATCTCTTTTGCAGCTCTGGCTACGCCTTTACTGGTACCCATGATTGAAGAGGGCTTCCATAATAATTCAATCTCTGAAGTCATTATTCATCAATACCTCAGTGATGAAACGCTGAACGGTATCGAGGCCTTGATATTGGGTTGTACACATTATCCTCTTATCCAATCACAAATTGAAGACTACTATCAACATCGAGTAGATGTAATCGATGCTTCACAAATAGTAGCAGCCTCTTTTGCTGAAATGCTTGCTGAAAAAGAATTAAAGAGTACAGGTAAAAGCGAGCCCAATGCTTTTTTGGTGTCGGATATCACACCGTCGTTTGAGCGAGCGGCCAGTTTGTTTTTTGGCCACAAAGTACATTTGGAGAAACATATGCTTTGGGAGTAGGTTTTAACATCAGAGAGCAAGACTTGTCTTAACATAGCAACAAACCGTAAAAGACATGTCAGTTCAAAGAATAAGTGTTTAATTTGCAGGTGGAGGAAGCATAATATAAGGTGACGGCATTTCTGTTTTTTCTTAATTTTTTACTGTTCTATGCGATTTTGGCCATTTATGCTGAACGCAAAGTTTCAGCCTTTATCCAGGATCGATATGGTCCCATGGAGGTGGGGCCTTACGGGCTTTTGCAAACAGTAGCAGATTTATTGAAACTCATACAAAAAGAGGATATTGTACCCCAAAAAGCCGATAAACCGCTATACAAACTTGCTCCCATCATTATTTTTACGGCTGTTTTTGCCGGTTTTGCCGTCTTACCTGTTACTTCAGGTTTTATGGGATCTACTACCGAGGTAGGTGTGTTTTATTTGCTGGCGATTGTATCTCTCGATGTGGTTGGTATTCTAATGGCTGGCTGGGGGTCTAATAGTAAATACGCCTTACTTGGTGCTATGCGCTCAGTGGCACAAATTATTTCGTATGAAATACCCATAGCGCTTATGGTTGTTTGCATTACCTTAATTTCTCAAACCCTGAACCTTCAAGAAATTATTTTTCAGCAAGGAATTTTGTGGTCTGAAACGGAGGAAGGAGCTCAGAATTATTTGTTTGGTATCAAGGCCTTGGGCATCGAGACCACAACCATTGGTGGCTTTTTGACTTGGAATATTTTACGCTCTCCCACAATGCTGGTGGGCTTTCTCATCTTCTTTGTCGCCTCATTGGCAGAAAGCAACCGAGCACCTTTTGATATTCCTGAAGCAGAATCAGAACTAGTTGGTGGATTTCATACCGAATATTCAGGTTTTCGATGGTCGATGGTGATGTTGGCAGAATATGGAATGATGCTATTGGTTTCGTTTTTAGGTGCCATTTTGTTTTTGGGGGGATGGAATTCTTTCTTCCCAAACATAGGCCCGTTAAAACTGGCAGATTGGACAACAGGGGTGCCCGGCACCCTGGCAGGGCATTTATGGGGCGCTTTTTGGCTCATTGGTAAAGCATTGATCTTGGTGCTCATTCAAATGTGGGTGAGATGGACTTTTCCACGCTTAAGACTAGATCAACTGATGCAATTGAGCTGGAAATTCTTGACACCAACTGCCATTATTCTGGTTTTACTAAGCGCAATATGGAGGTTGCTCATGATATGAAAGAGTATTGGAGAACCATAAAAACAACCGTTAAAACCCTTAAAACGGGATTGAATACGACTGCTCGACACCTAAGACATGCCACCAACAGTCGCTCTCCATTGGCTCCGGAGGTCGATAATTATTTTGAAAAACACGAGGCCTTGTTTACGGTGCAATACCCCAAAGAGCAGCTCCCCATACCAGATCACGGTAGGTATAAGCTGCATAATGAAATTGATGACTGTATAGTATGCGATAAGTGTGCAAAGATTTGTCCTGTAGACTGCATAGACATCGAGCCCGTGAGGTCGGTAGATGAAATTGGTAAAACTTCAGATGGCACTGTCAAAAGAATTTATGCAGCAAAATTTGACATCGATATGGCGAAGTGTTGTTTTTGCGGCTTATGTACAACCGTTTGCCCAACCGAATGTCTTACCATGACCAATGAGTTTGATTTCAGCGCCTTTGATTTTGCAGAACATAACATTGCTTTTGGTGAGATGACACCCTTACAAATCTTAGAGGCTAAAGAAAAATGGGACCAAGCACAGGCAGAAAAGCAACAGTTGGCAGCCAATAAAGTGCAAGAAAGACCACAGCGGTCTGCCCAAGGTACAAAACCAAAACTAGGTACCGCTAAGGTTCAAGTCAAGCCAAAGCAAGGGGGAGTATCCGATCAGGCACCAACAAAAGCTACGGAACGTCCAGTATTTCGCCCGAAAATAAAAGCGGTTCAAAAAACAAATGATGCAAACGATGAGAAAAAGCCGGAAGTAAAGTCTGAAAAACCCACATATCGGCCTAAATTACCAAAGAGAAAAAATGAAGATTAGGTGGAGTCATTGATGGATCTAGAAACCATATTGTTTTATTTTTTTATGGGCTTAACATGTCTTTCTGTGCTTTACATTGCGTGGACAAAGAATATTCTTTATGCCGCTTTTGCGTTGATGCTAACCTTTCTTGGGATGGCAGGGCTTTTTGTGTTTTTGGGAGCTGAATTCCTCGCCATTACCCAAATTGTGGTTTACGTAGGGGGAATTTTAATATTGATCATTTTTGGTATGATGCTTACCAATAAGTTATCAGATAAAAAGTTGGTGACCCAACGTTATCAATTAGGCATTGGTGTTCTAATAGCTATAGGTTTAGGTTATGTCCTTATCAGGTTGATTGCCAATGGCGCATTTCGAAACTTGGTGTGGATGGATCGTAGTCATACCACTACGGCTGGGTTAAAAGCTTTAGGTATGCAGTTGATGACCCAATATGTCTTGGCCTTCGAAATCATTGGTTTACTTTTGCTAATTGCTTTGATTGGTGCCCTTTACATAGCAGGTAAAGTAAGAAAGGAGGAGAGCCATGCAGCTTGATGCCTTGTTGATTTTAGCTGTTGTCATGTTTTGTGCTGGCCTTATGGTGGCGATTACCCGTAAAAATGCCATTATGGTTCTCATAGGGATTGAGTTGATGCTTAATGCAGCTAATCTTAACCTAGTGGCTTTTAGCCGATTTGACCCTCAGGCTTTACAAGGCCAGATTTTTACCCTTTTTGTCATTACTGTGGCAGTGGCAGAGGCTGTTGTGGCCTTGGCACTGGCCTTCAAGGTGTACCATTATTTCCAAACCGTAGATTTGGATAAAATTAGCACACTCAAAAAATGATTGACGTTCTAGACATATTGGAACCAAAAAATACCCATTTGTTGCTTTGGGTTTTGTCTTTATTGGGTATTCCTCTCATCTCTTTTTTGCTGTCTTTTTTTGCTGGGAACCAAGCCCCTGGCATAGCTACTCTTCTGATTTTTATTAACTTACTCATTGCCACCACCATGTGCTTTGAGTTTTGGTCTTCAGAAACAATCATAAAGGGAGAGTGGTTTGCAACGGCAGGTCGTCAGTTTACTTATGCTTTCTACATCGATAAGCTCACTTTAATGATGTCGATGGTGGTTAATTTTATTGGGTTAATGGTTCATCTCTTTTCAGTAGAGTATATGCGCAAAGACCCATGTATTTCAAGGTATTTTGCTTATTTGGGCTTGTTCCTATTTTCAATGCTACTCATTGTGCTGAGCCATGATTTACTGTTCCTATTCGTTGGATGGGAATTAGTGGGGTTGACCTCCTATTTACTCATCGGCTTTTGGTGGAAGAAGAGAAAAGCAACCACTGCTGCCAATAAAGCTTTTATCATGAATAGGGTAGGAGATTTGGGCTTTCTTACAGGTTTGATGATTTTGTTTGCTCAATTTCAGTCTTTCGATTTAGAGGTGATTAAGTCACTCATGATTTTTAGTGAAATAGAACAAGGGCAATGGGTCACCTCCTACCTTTATGCAGGTGTCGAAATATTCAAATCTGTCGACGGACGCTGGTTAAGTGCTGCAGGAATTGCTCTGTTTTGTGGTGCAGTAGGTAAATCGGCACAGTTTCCTTTACAAGTTTGGCTTCCTGATGCCATGGAAGGCCCTACACCTGTTTCTGCACTTATTCACGCGGCAACAATGGTTGCCGCAGGGGTTTATATGCTGGCTCGAATTTTTGTGCTACTCGATGCGCAAGCGCTAGAAGTTGTGGCCATTGTTGGGGCCGTTACAGCTTTTATGGCAGCTATTGCTGCTCTATCACAGTTCGATATCAAGAAGGTACTGGCCTACAGTACCATTTCTCAATTGGGCTATATGGTAATGGCCATGGGAGTAGGAGCATACACGGCAAGCCTTTTCCATCTGTTTACCCATGCTTTTTTCAAAGCAGGCCTTTTCCTAACGGCCGGTATTATCATCCATCAATTGCATCATGTCGAAAGCAATAAGGTGTCTTTCGATCCGCAAGATATGCGCGTAATGGGGGGCTTAAGAAAGCATATGCCCTATACTTTTGCTGCTTTTTTATTTTGTGCCATGGCACTGGTCGGTTTACCAGGGTTCACAGGCTTTTTGTCTAAGGATGCAATACTCTTAAATGTTGCGGTTTGGGCAGACCTCAAAGGCGGAGGCTTCTACATTCCTGAGGTATTGGCATTTATGACAGTGGTTTTTACTTCGTTTTATACTTTTAGAATGGTTTTTCTCGTGTTTTTTGGGGAAAATCGACTGACAAGGATTTTAGGCGATGGTCAAATTACTTCCCAAATAAAAGAAGGGACAAGGATGCTTCTTATCCCTGCATGTTTACTTGCTATTTTATCCATAAGCTGGGCCTTGGGTTTAGGATTCGATGCACAAGACAATTGGCTTGTAAGGGCCCTACCAACACCCATCTACCTGGTGCCAATCAGCTACGCTGCCCAAAGCCTTGTTGATGTACCCGATGATGTATTTAAGTACCTGCATCCACTGGTGGTATCTATTTCCGTGGCCTTAGCTCTTGTAGGAATTATAATTGCCTACTTTGCTTTTAAGCCTGGTGCAAAAATGGAACGGAGGTTTACCGAAAGAAGAGAGCCTGTTGGTGCGTTAGGGCAAATCTCATTTTATCATTGGTATCAAGATGCACTTTATCAAAAATTATTTGTGCAGTTGATAATTTGGAAAAGCAAGGGGTTTGATTGGATAGATCGGCATATGATTGATGCTTTTGTGGTGAGGTTTGGTCAATTGCAGGTCATCATTGCCCATATCATAAAATGGCTTGATAGGCAAGTGGTAGACGGTTTGGTGCATGGTTTAACTTTGTTAGTCGGTAGTGTTGGGAAGATAGGGCGTAGCATGCAAACGGGAAACATACAATCTCAGGTCATGTTGTCCTTCCTATTCTTAATCCTGTTAATTTTGATTTTTGCATTCTGATATGGAGCATTTACTTTCTCTACTCGTAATAGTCCCTTTGGTTGGCGCTTTGGTGGTTTTGCTCACCCCGAATACATATGCGTATTTGTACAAAAATATTGCACTTTTTAGTACATTATTGTTGTTGGCACTTAGCCTTTATGCTGTTTATCATTTTAATACTGCAGATGCCGGAGCTTTCATAGAAACATCTTCTTTGCAATATGTAGAAAAGATGGAGTGGTTTAGGCTCAATCTTGGCGGATTGGGCGTTATTGCCATTGATTACTTCGTAGGGGTAGATGGCCTGAACATTACCATGGTGCTGCTTTCTGCCATTGTCTTATGCATTGGAGTGCTGGCCTCATGGAATACGGTGGAAAAGGTGAAAGCTTATTTTGGGCTCTATTTGCTGCTTTCAGCCTCAGTTATGGGTTGCTTTATTGCGCTAGACTTTTTCCTTTTTTACCTATTTTTTGAGTTTATGCTTTTGCCCATGTACTTCCTTATAGGAATTTGGGGTGGGCCAAGAAAAGAATATGCTGCCATTAAGTTTTTCCTCTACACACTAGTGGGCTCTCTCTTTATTCTAATTGTGATGATTGGGCTCAACCAATCGGTATACGATCCAATTAAAACAGCAGAATTGGCAGGTCTAAGTACGGAGATTTCCATAGCTGAAGTGCAAGAGCAAGTTGCTTTGGGTGAAATTGCAAAAGAACAACTCGTAAAAACATTTCACATGATTTTCATGGTTGATCCTAACAATTATGTGCCTGGAAGTTTACTCGATAGGGCCAATGTTTCTTTATGGATGGGGCATCCATTGCGCTCAGTTGCTTTTCTGGCTTTATTTATTGGCTTTGCCATTAAGCTGCCTGCCGTACCGTTTCATACTTGGCTACCAGATGCTCACGTAGAGGCTCCAACTGCTATTTCGGTGGTACTTGCAGGAATATTATTGAAAATAGGAGGCTATGGTCTCATTCGTACAGCTTATGCCATCTTTCCCGATGCGGCTTTTCACCATGGCTGGTTAATTGGTTTTTTAGGTATTCTCGCCATTCTTTATGGTGCCATGAATGCCTTGGCGCAGAAAGATCTGAAGCGCTTGATTGCTTACAGTTCTGTTTCACACATGGGCTTTGTATTGCTAGGGTTGGCTTCTATGACCACCGAAGGGGTGTCTGGGGCAATTTATCAAATGTTTTCCCATGGTTTGATTGCATCACTTTTGTTTCTGTTAGCAGGGGTTTTATATGACCGTACCGGCAATCGATATATTGAAAATTATAGTGGATTAGCAGGTATCATGCCTGTATTTTCTATTTTCGTAGGGGTTGCTTTTTTTGCTTCTTTGGGCTTACCGGGGTTCTCTGGTTTTATAGCTGAACTTTTTGTGCTCATTGGTGCATTTAGCTCGGCTTCGGAAATAGGTGCTATACCCAGCTGGATGGCGATTGTAGGAGCGCTTGGGTTGGTTTTAGCCGCAGCTTATTACTTGTGGACATTCCAGCGTATGTTTATGGGAGCTTTTTGGGTGAAAGAAAAAAAATGGTTACCAAGTCTCAAAGACTTAACCATTCGAGAGTATTTGATGTTTGTTCCTTTGATTGTGCTAATCGTGGTATTTGGTATTTTTCCTAACTTATTGTTTCAGTTGATCAATCATTCTGTAGATGTTTTTGTGAATCATTTAACCCTTTGGAAATAACATGATAGCCATGCGATTGCAAAGTGGGAAGCAGCTCATGGAAACCCTTAATGGTATCCAAGAAAACCTGGTGTATTTATTACCAGAGATGGTACTTGTTTTGGGCATTATTTTTCTGATTGCTTTCGACCTTGTTTTCGATCGTAAAAAGTCGGTTGGTTTGGCGGCTATCGCTTTTTTCACCTTGGTTTTTGTGGTTTTTTGGTTGGTTTTCTCATTCCCTATACAGCAGCAGCCTGTTCAACTGATGAACGGCTTATTGCAAACCTCTCCTCAAACAGCGGTTTTAAAACTTATTTTTACCGTTTCTGGAGTAGTCATTCTTTTTATGGCATCACGATCGGAGGTCTTCAAAAAATTATTTTTCCAATCTAGTGAGGTGCCAATTGCTGTGTTAGGACTTTTATTAGGTGTTTTTTTAATGACCATGAGCATTCATTGGTTGATGGTCTACATTGCCATCGAATTGGTTTCCATATCTTCCTATTTGCTTGTTGGACTAAGTCCTGGGAAAAAGAATGCCGAGGCAGGAATGAAATACTTGCTCTATGGTGGCGCAGCATCAGCAGTGATGCTTTTTGGTATGAGCTGGCTCTATGGACTCACGGGTACTTTGCATTTTTACAGCGATACATTTTTGGCTGGCATTCAGGCCGCAGATCCATTGGTTATGGCTACTGCCTTTATTTTGTTGTTGTTTGGCGTTTTATTCAAGCTCGGGGCCTTTCCCATGCATACCTGGGCACCCGATGTGTACGAGGTTGCACCTATCCCTATTGTGGCGTTATTTGCTGTAGTACCCAAAGTGGCAGCCTTATTCTTGCTTTGGCAAATTTCAGACATTGATAGGGCAATTACGGGCGCTTGGGAACAATGGGTTTCGGTGTTGGCCATTGGAGGAATGATTTTAGGGAATTTTGGTGCCATTTGGCAACGCAACGCGAAGCGCATGTTGGCTTATTCATCAATAGCACATGCTGCGTTCTTATTGTCGGCACTGCTGCTTGGGGAATTGGCTTATCAAGTGCTGTTTTTTTATGTAATGGTTTACGCTTTGATGACACTAGCCGCTTTTTTCTTGATACAAATTTTTGAGCAAAGATTGAATGCCCTTAGGTTTGAATCCTTTCATGGTTTGGGAAAGCCTTTTCCTTATTTGTCCATACTCTTACTGGTGGTAATGTTGGCTTTGATAGGTTTACCGCCTACAGCAGGCTTCAATGCTAAATTTTATTTATTTGCAGGTCTTTGGAATACTTACGAAAGTAGCGGTCAAGAAGTAGTCCTTTGGGTATTGATCAGTGGGGTTGCCAATACGGTGGTCGCTTTATTTTATTACCTAAAGTTGCCTTACCTATTGTTTTTTAAAACTACCTCGGTCGAGGTGAATAAAGTTATGGTGAATAAAGTCAAGAGGGATTGTCTTTTCGGTACTTTAATAGTAATTCCATTATTATTGATTTTCTTTAGGTCAGATGCGTTGGTTGACCTGCTGAATAATGTTAATTTTACGTTTTGAGAACGACTTATGAGCGAGCCTATTAAACATGAATGTGGTATTGCCCACATTCGATTACGCAAACCCCTACAATACTATATTGATAAATATGGGTCTGCGGCTTATCCAGTCAATAAGCTCTACATCATGATGAAAAAGCAGTCTAATCGTGGACAAGACGGTGTAGGAGTTGCGAACATTAAAATTAATGTAGATCCAGGCAAACGATACATTAGCCGTTACCGTACCATCAACCCGGATCCCATAGATTACATCTTTAATAAAATTGCCAAAAAATACCATAAGGCTAAAAAGAAAGAAGGCTATGATGGTGTGAACGCATCATGGTTGAAAAATAATCAGGGCTTCACAGGAGAAGTATGGCTGGGTCACCTCAGATATGGTACACACGGAAAGTCAGGTATTGAAAGTTGCCACCCTTTTTTAAGACAAAATAACTGGCGAAGTAGAAACTTGGTCATGGCCGGAAACTTTAACATGACCAATGTTGATGAATTATTTGATCTGTTGATCAGCTTGGGACAGCACCCTAAGGAAAAAACAGATACCGTTACGGTGATGGAAAAAGTGGGGCACTTTATAGATGAAGAGAATCAGCGTATTTTCGATAAGTACAAGAACCAGAAAGAAAACCATGAAATTACTGAGCACATAGAAAATGAATTGGATATTCAGCGTGTGCTAAAGAGGTCTTTTAAAGACTTTGATGGTGGGTATGCTATGGTTGGCCTACTGGGTCATGGTGCGTCTTTTGTGGTACGCGATCCGAATGGTATCAGACCCGCCTTCAAATACATAGACGATGAGGTAGTAGTAGTTGCATCTGAAAAGCAAGCCATCAAAGCAGCCTTCGATGTCAATTACGCTGACATAGAAGAAATTGAGCCAGGGCATGCATTGATCATTCAAAAGAATGGTGAGTGGGATGAATTACCTATTATGCGAAAAAAAGCACTGAAAGCTTGCTCTTTCGAACGGATTTATTTCTCCAGAGGAAACGACCCCGAGATTTATAAAGAACGAAAAAAACTCGGTGAATTACTGGTTCCTCAGATTCTGAAGTCCATTAATTCCGATCTGAAGAACACGGTTTTCTCTTATATTCCCAATTCGGCTGAAGTTTCTTTTTTGGGTATGATTCAAGGGGTAGACCGCTATCTTATGCACAAGCAGAAAGAAATTATAATCGACAAAAAGCCTACTCTAGATGATTTAGAGCAAACACTAAGTTTTAGACCTAGAGTCGAAAAACTGGTAATAAAGGATGCCAAGCTAAGAACATTTATTGCTGATGATGCAAGCCGCGATGATATGGTGGCCAATGTTTACGATACAACTTATGAAGTAATTAGAAAAAATGTCGATACACTGGTAGTCATAGATGATTCAATTGTTCGAGGAACGACCTTAGAAAAAAGCATTCTTACCATGTTGAATAAGCTGGAACCCAAAAAGATTGTAGTCGTCTCCTCGGCACCTCAAATTCGTTACCCTGATTGCTATGGCATAGATATGTCTAAAATTGGTGATTTTGTTGCTTTTCGTGCCATGCTGGCTCTACTAAAAGAACATGATATGGAAAACCTTTTGGAAGATACTTACCATCAAATCTTGGCCAATATGGATTCCAAAAAACAGCCAAACTTTGTGAAACAACTTTACAATCAGTTTACAGAAGATGAGATTTCAGCCAAGATTGGAGAAATTATCAAACCCAAAGACCTGAAAGCTGATTTGGAAGTGGTTTATCAAACCGTTGACAACCTTCATAAGGCGTGCCCCAAAAATTTAGGTGATTGGTATTTCACGGGCGATTTTCCAACGCCCGGAGGAATGCGCGTGGTGAACCGAGCTTTTGTCAATTTTATGGAAGGGAAAAAGGTGAGAGCTTATTAAGCGTATTTATACAGCAAAACTTTCACCACAACCACACGTTCTAGAAGCATTTGGGTTAACAAACTGAAAGCCCTTTCCATTCAAACCATCTGAAAAATCTAAAGTGGTTCCCAAAAGGTAGAGCAGACTTTTTCTATCCACAAGAATTTTTACGCCCTTGTCCTCAAAGATCTCGTCTTTTTCATTGATGGCTGAATCGAATTCTAAATCATACATCAAACCGGAGCAACCGCCACCTTGTACGGAAACACGGATATTGTGATCTTCCGTTTTACCCTCCTGTGCACGTAGGGCAAATATTTTATCCTTGGCAGAATCTGTAATTTGTATCATCTGACTTATTATTTAAATGTGTTTCTACGATATCGTCTACCAAAAGCTAAAAGCTTGAATCATTCAGAATAAACGACTACCATAATCATCAAGTTTTAAAAAGCCTTACATAAACTTTTTAGTAACTTCATGCAAAAGCTTGAACAGGCTCCAGCTGCCTAAAGTTCAACAAAGAAACAAAAATAATGAACGAATAGCATATCACTCAATTTCTAGGCATGAGAAAAATAGAACACATCGGCATAGCCGTTAAGGATTTAGACGCTTCTAACGCCCTTTTTGAAAAACTTTTTGCGAAAAGTCATTACAAAGTAGAATCCGTAGAAACCGAAGGCGTTAATACGAGCTTCTTTCAATTGGGGCCTAATAAGATTGAATTGCTGGAAGGTACACATCCCGATAGCCCAATAAGCAAGTTTATTGAGAAAAAGGGAGAAGGGATACATCATATTGCCTACGATGTGTCTGATATTAGGGCAGAAATGAAAAGGCTGAAAGAGGAGGGATTTGTATTGCTGAATGAAGAACCCAAAAGAGGAGCCGATCATAAATGGGTTTGTTTTCTTCACCCTAAATCGACCAATGGTGTTTTGATTGAGCTTTGTCAAGAAATGGATTAAACCCGAATGCGTTTCGATGATGTTCGCCTTACTCCAAACAAAGGCCTATCTTTGCATGGCAAAACAAAGCGTATGTCGGACAAAAGAACGGAATTATCAAAACTAGGTGAATTTGGATTGATTGAACGCCTATCAGAAGGGGTTCAACTCCAACACAAAAACTCGGTAAAAGGCATCGGTGATGATGCCGCCGTTATTGATCAAGGGAAAGATTATGGGTTGTTGTCAACAGATATGCTCGTAGAGGGTGTTCATTTTGACTTATCTTATGCCCCTTTGCCTCATTTAGGTTATAAGGCTATTGCTGTGAATGCCTCAGATATTGCGGCTATGAATGGCCTGCCCAAACAAGTAGTCATCGCTTTGGGTATATCGAACCGGTTTTCCCTTGAAGCCGTTGAGGCCCTTTACCAAGGGATGAAAGCTGCTGCCAAAGATTTTAAAATCGACTTGGTGGGAGGGGATACAACAAGTTCTAAAAGTGGTTTAATCATTTCTGTTTCGGTTTATGGTCAAGTTGAAAAAGAGCGTGTAGCCTACAGAAAAGGAACAAAACCTCATGATATTCTGTGTGTTACTGGTGATTTAGGTGCTGCTTTTGTTGGGCTTCAGGTGTTAGAAAGAGAAAAGCAAACCTTTTTGGCAAATCCCAATATGCAGCCTAAATTAGATGAATATACCTACATAGTAGAGCGGCAACTGAAACCTACGGCACGCCTAGACATCATTCACGAATTGAAGGGGCTGGGGGTAATTCCTACTGCCATGATTGATGTATCTGATGGATTGGCTTCCGAATGCTTACACCTTAGTAACCATGGTCATGTCGGCTTTGCCATTTACGAAGAACAACTTCCAATTGATAAAATGACTTTTGATACGGCAGTTGAGTTTCAAATGGATCCTGTTACAGCCGTAATGAATGGTGGTGAAGATTATGAGCTACTGTTTACAATAGATCAAAAAGATCATGAAAAGCTAGAGAAACATGCAGATATCCACTTTATAGGTCATGCACATGAGGCGACAAAAGGGAATGTACTCGTTACCAAAAAAGGGAATGTAGTTCCCATTACAGCTCAAGGCTGGGATCATTTAAATCAAGAGCATAAAAAGGATTAAGCAAATACTAAAGAAACCGCTAATGATCGCGGTATTGAAAATGGCTTCTGCAGAAAGCCAAGGACTCAAGCCTAAAAGGCTAACAACTAAAATGACTATGGCTCCGATCAATACCATGGCTGGGGTTTCGTTCAAATATAAAAAGCCATCTATTTTTGGCAACTTAAATTGAATGAAGCCATAGACGCTGCTTTTCCTAAGCTCAAGCTCCTCACCCACTTTAGGCACTATGCCTGTCATTTTCTTTTCAAAAGTAAAACGGTCTGTGTTTATGATGATCCTATCCATGTCTTGCGGCTGACCCGTAAACCAAGATTTATTCCGGACAGAAGTAATGGTGGTAGAGGCGAGTTGTTCATGTAAGAATAAGTCAGCAATAAAAGTAAGAGAGAAAAGAAAAGTGAAGATACACACCGACCTAGCTACACTTTTGTTTCCTTCATAATTGGTGGGAAACTGCGACCAGTAGGTAGCGAATTTATGTGAATGGTTTCTGGTGTCTGAGGGTTTATTTGGAGGTGTGTAGGCCTGGGTTTCTAAAGTGGTATTGAAGCTTGGAGCGGTTAATGCCTCGTTGTAATTTCTACGTAGTGTGGGGCTGCTAAGCGTAGTGTAGGCTTCTTGAATTTCTTGAAACTTAGGAACAGCTTCTTCAGAGGGATTGATATCTGGATGCCAAATATGGGCAAGCTGTCGATAGGCTTTTTTAATTTCATCTTCCGATGCATCTTCACCAACTCCTAAAACCTCATAGTAATTGTGCAGCATAGACAGTACAGATTTAAGCAATGAATTTATAAATTCTTTATTGAGCCCTAAGCCCTTCTCCTGAAAAGTGCTTTAGTCGTCTTCTGGATAGGGCACGAAGAGAAAGTTGGTGAAGTCTGTATCTACCACAAACAAGCAGCAAAATTCTTCTGGATCTTTATACGCTTTTTCAAATGCTTCTTTTTGTTCGATGAGTTTCCGCTGAAGAAATTCATCGACATAAGTAATATGGTAATTCCAGGTGGTGTCTAGATCATCCTTTCCAATAAGTTTTTGCCCCAGTGAAATATCGACCTTAGAAATCGGGAAAATGGGAAAATCTGAAAAACCTCTTTTTCTTACTTCATAGGAGGCTTCCTTCAAAGTATCTGCTACTTTTATAAAGTCTTGTGTAATGGTGCCTAAGTACTTACCACTAAGCTCCGGATCGTTTACCATAGTGCAAAAATAGGAAAGGATTTGTAAAGCGATGCCAAATTCTTTGTTTACATCAATAACTTCCGTTGTACTTCCGTGTAAACCACTCTATGGACAATAAAGCAATCATTAAGAACAACCAAATAGGGTTTTCAATGATGGGTTTCACAGCTTCATTGCTGCGGGTTACCGTTCTTGGGTTTAAATTGTTGATGGCACTGATGACAGTAGATGGATCTTTCAAATCAGCCAACTGGCCACCCGAACGCCTAGAAATATTCCTCAACAGCTGATGATTCGCAGTCATATCGATTTCTTCTAGTGCCAACTCATCTACCCGGAAACTGCCAGATACAGTCTCTCGATTTCCTGAAACATTAGTGGAAGCTTCATAAGTGTAAATACCGGGTGTTAAGTTTTTAATATAAAACGGGTTGCTTTGTGAGTTTACATAATTATACTCTTCTGTGGTTTGACCATTTTGAGTGAGTTGTAGCTCAATAGGATAATCATAAACAGGTTCAAAAATCTCGTTGTATACATCTGTATTGAACTCAACGCGCTCTGTTTCCAAAAATATTTCTTGTGTAGGGCTTACCCTCAGTTTACGTTTGTCTTCTTTGGTAGAAAGGAATTGAATGAGTTTTCCAAATAGCGTATCAAAGTAGGTGGATTCACCATACTGCCCATTTTCTTGCAACTTCCACTTCCATAAATTAGCCCCTGAAAAGACTGCGGATTTTTGTTCTGCTCCGTTGAAAACGGTGAGTAAAGGCCGCTCTGTATTTACTCTCCCTACTCTTTGATAGAGTAAAATAGCACCCTTATTTTTAAAAGAAAAGTTACCGTAAGGAGCCAGAATTGGAGGGTAGTTTTCGGAGCGCTCGGCAAGGGAAGATTCTATATTGAACAAGTCAAATCCTAAGTTTAAATTTGGACCGATTGCATCCGAAAGGTTGCCGGAGTTGTAGCTTAACAAAGGATTAGCCGCGTTGATTTGAGATAATTCAGTAGTCCCGGTAATGAAAAACGTATTGGTATTTTCGAACAGTGCATTTAACTCTGTGCTTAAAGGCTCTTCTCTCGGGAGTTGATGAAGGATAATCAAATCAAAGGGTCCCTCTGGAATGGGTTGTTCGAATTCAGGGATATGTAAACTTACTTCTACACCTTCTTTGGCCTCAATGACTTCCCGCAAAGCCTTGATGTCGGGATGTGGGGCAGCTGCCAAAAAGAGAATTTTTTGCTTACTATCTACTACTTCTATAAATACATTGCTATGATTGTTAGCCTGAGTGCTTTCACCTTCCTTTGATTTTAAGATTACTTCATAATTATCAATGCCTATTTCACTTGCCTCTAGTATAAACTCAAAAGAATTTATTTGTTGGTCTCCCAAAACAGTTTTAGACTTACTGATCACCACCTCCTTGTCTTTTATGAGATCAACCTGAACCTCTTCACCCAAGTAACCATTATTTAGCACATCTACCTTTACAGGGAATCGCTTTCCTTTATAAGCAATCTTATTGTATTTAACATTTTTGATGCTTAAGTCTCGGGCAGGGATGGTGTCTCCCAAAGGAATGGAAATCACTGGGTAGGGTAGATTTAAAAAGTCAGGTGAAGTTCCTAAATTATGAATGCCGTCACTGATAAGTACAGTAGCTACATGATTCTGCTTTTCAAAATCCTTGGCAATTCCTGTGAGTAGTTCATTGAGATTGGTACGTTGCGCAGTAAAATTGATCGCATTTGGGCGAGCTAAATATTGCTCTTGGCTTTTAATTTTTACCTCCCAATCTTTGTTGCGCATTTCGTCTGCTAAAATGGTTATGTTCTTTTTGACAGAAAGAAAATCCGTGCTATCGTATGCTGCTGGTAAGGAGGCGCTATCATCGATAGCCAAAACAATAAGTGGTTTTTCTTCAAAATATTGCAATTGATTGATTGCCGGCTCAAGAAGAAAAAAACAAATGAAGGCAATTAGCACCGCCCTCATACACAACAAGAAACGATTGGTCGCCGTACTCCAAGGTGCTTTTTTCTGGTACAGAAGAAAGGCATACCCTAAGCCCACCAAAATACATACTGGAATGAACCATGCAGAAAGGTTAGTTTGGAGCTGTAAGTTCGACAAAAGGGACATACCTAATGATTCCATTTATGGATTTTGAGAGATTTCAGGTTGGGATGATACAAGCTTTCAACGAAAAACCATCCCAAACTGTTAAATATTGCCGCTAAGTTTTTGATGAATGCAAACTAAGTGAGCATACCACCATCCACTTGGAGGGTCTGTCCTGTAACATAATCTGAAAGATCAGAAGCTAAAAAGACACAAACTTTAGCGACTTCTTCAGGTTGCCCTCCTCTTTTTAAAGGAATGGCATCGCGCCAGCTTTGAACGGTTTTTTCATCCAATGCATCTGTCATTTCAGTTTCGATAAAGCCCGGGGCTACAGCATTGGATCGGATACCTCTTGAACCTAACTCTAAGGCCACAGATTTAGTAAAACCAATAATACCCGCTTTGGAGGCTGCATAGTTGGCTTGGCCAGCATTGCCTTTTAATCCTACTACCGAAGTAATGTTAATGATAGAACCACTGCGCTGCTTCATCAATGTACGTGTGGCAGCTTTGACCGTATTAAAGCAAGATTTAAGGTTTACATTGATCACATCATCCCACATATCTTCACTCATGCGCATCAATAAATTGTCTTTGGTAATGCCAGCATTGTTCACGAGAACATCTAGTCTACCAAAGTCAGATACAACATCGTTGATTAACTTTTCTGCTGCCTCAAAGTCTGCTGCATTCGAACGGTAACCTTTTACTTTTGTACCAAAAGCAGATAATTCTTGCGCTAAAGCTTCTCCTTTTTCTACACTTGACAAGTAAGTGAAGGCTACCTCTGCTCCCTCTTTGGCAAAAATGGTAGCAATGGAACGGCCAATGCCTTTCGATGCTCCAGTAATGAGTGCTACTTTACCCTCTAATAAACCCATAATTGATAATTTGTTGCTTGTGAAAAATTTGTTTTGATTTCAAACACCAAATAAAGCCAAAACCTGCAACTCATCCAATTTGAATATTTTGTTCTGATACGATTTGCGTTAACTTTGTCCTTCCGAAAAATCGAAAAAATATGGCAACAAAATACGATCTGATAGTAATAGGCAGTGGGCCAGGTGGATATGTGGCAGCAATCCGAGCTTCTCAATTAGGCATGAAAGTGGGTGTAGTAGAACGCTCAGAGTTAGGGGGGATTTGTTTGAACTGGGGATGTATACCAACAAAAGCCTTATTAAAAAGTGCTCAAGTATTTGATTATGTGAAACATGCATCAGATTATGGGATTAGCATAGGAGACGCCAAGGTCGATTTTGGTGGAATGGTCAAAAGAAGCCGCGATGTAGCTGGAGGTATGAGCAAGGGCATTCAGTTTCTATTTAAAAAGAATAAAATTGATCATATTGAAGGGTTCGGTAAGCTGAAAAAAGGAAAAAAAGTGGAAGTGCAATCCGAAGATGGTAAAACCACTGAGTATGAAGCCAATCATATTATTTTGGCTACTGGTGGCCGCTCACGTGAGCTCCCAAGTTTACCCATCGATAATGAAAAAATAATTGGTTATCGAAAAGCTATGGTCATGGAAAGTCAGCCTAAATCCATGGTAGTTGTGGGTTCAGGAGCCATAGGTATAGAATTTGCTTATTTTTATAGTACCATAGGTACAGAAGTCACAGTCGTTGAATTCATGGATCGTATTGTACCGGCAGAAGATGAGGAGGTATCTAAGCAACTTGAGCGCATTTACAAAAAAGCAGGAATCAAAATTATGACCCAATCGGAGGTAACCTCGGTAGATACCAAAGGCAAGGATTGTAAAGTAAAAGTAAAAACCAAAAAAGGGGAAGAGACACTTAGCTGTGAGGTGGTCCTTTCTGCCGTCGGTGTAGCCACGAATCTAGAGGGCATTGGCTTAGAAGACTTGGGTATTAAAACCAACAAAGGAAAGGTATGGGTAGATGATTTCTACAAAACCAATGTCGATGGTGTTTATGCAATTGGTGACATCGTGCATGGCCCAGCACTAGCACATGTAGCCTCAGCAGAAGGTATTATCTGTGTAGAAAAAATAAAGGGAATGGAGGTTGAGCCTTTAGATTACAACAATATTCCTGGATGTACCTATTGTCAGCCAGAAATAGCATCTGTTGGGTATACCGAAAAAGCGGCCAAAGAAGCGGGATATGATATTAAAGTAGGTAAATTTCCGTTCTCAGCTTCTGGTAAAGCCAAAGCGGGTGGGGTGAGCGATGGTTTTGTAAAGGTGATATTTGATGCTAAGTATGGTGAATGGCTAGGTGCTCATATGATTGGGGCCAATGTAACTGAAATGATTGCTGAAGTGGTTACAGCCCGTAAACTGGAAACTACAGGTCATGAAATCATTAAATCTGTGCATCCGCACCCCACCATGTCGGAGGCTGTAATGGAAGCAGCAGCAGCGGCTTATAACGAAGTTATTCACTTGTAATCTAATAGGTAGTTTAAATGAAGTAGCGACTAAAAACACCAATACACAGGGCTTGCAGGAGGGTTTATATTTCAACAAGTCAGTCTAGATGAAAGCACCTAGGAACAACTTTATGGATATTACACTGTTTGGCCTCATCACGCAGATTGTAAATCATCACGATGTAGCTTCTGAGGGGCTTGTCTTGGGATAGGAGTACAAAAATATAAGCGTATTAAGGCATCGAATGGATGAACTTCCTTTCCAACACCGGAGAGGACTAGAGAACCATACAAGTAAGATGTCCAATATTGAATGCCCACATGGTTACGGTATTCGGGGTAAAACATCTCTTTTAAGGTGGCTTCGGTATTTATGTTTTTTGAGTACATTGAAAAATACTTTTTTTTCAAAATAAGGTTCTAAATTATATTTCACAAGCCTTGTGGTATACTCGGTTTGTTAGGTAGTCCAAAAGGTTGTAGGTTTCCGGTATAACCACTTCTAGGCTATCAACATTGTCGAAGTTGGTATACTCAAAAACTTCCTCCGAATCATTGGCACCACCAGCCAATCAAAGAAGGATAGGGATTGGTAACCACCAACCCTTTACGAGCCAATTTATAAAATAGGTTGTGCTCATTTTAAACGCACGTTTCGAAAAGGAAGACTTTCTTCTTTTTTATCCCTTATGCTTTGGTACAGATACAATCCATTCTTATTGACAAAATAGTAAGCATGGTTTAACCCAGTTTCCTGTGTAGGAAAAACATTATGGGCTATTATTTTTAACTCCTTATCAAATGCGGTAATAGCCATCTTTTGCGACCTAAAAGCCTCTGACATTGTTTCTGGCTTATCTAATCTAAAATCTATACTTGTATCCAAGTAGGTACCAATTCTATAAAAAATCTCATTCCATTTATCGTATATGATGGTTACATAATGGCCATTCTTGAGTTGCTCTAGAGCGTGCTGGTAGGGATCATCATTTGTACGGCCTTGAGCCTCTTTTATGCCATGTATCCCTACTAGCGTTTTTTCAATAAGGTTGCCATCGAGATCATATTTGTAAATGAATTTTGATTTGGAGAAACTCATGTAAATGTGCTCATCAACGATTAAGGACCTTCGACCAACATCATTGGTTGACCATGTTTTACCATGAAATTCCGGTGGATACGGCACGATTGAACGAAAAGTCTTATTCAGTGTATCTAAAACCCCTATCAAGTTGGCTTGCTCAAAGGTTGCCTCATCGGTTAGCCATTTATACTGGGTGATGTCAAAATACAAATTGTGCTCACCATCGATGAAAATGAATGGAGATTTGACCTCTGAATTATAAGAAACCATTCTGTTGTCTGAGAAAACAAACTCATCTATTTTTGTTCCTTGCTCATCAAGGAGGATAATTCTCGCATCTATTTGTGATAGGTAGTACATAACTGAATCAGAAAGCCACCCAAACCCGCCAGCCCCATAAACTTGATTGGGTCCTGAGGTTTCAAGTTGAATAGTCTCCCATGAACTTTCATCATACGAATACCTGTGTATCGGAATTTGACCGTTGTTTTGCTCGCCTTGATAGGCAAAATATGTATCATTGAAAGTAAAGAATGGCTTCATTAAAGCCGTGATATTTGTAATTTCATCTGGAACTGAAATATGAAGCGTATCACCTAGCTCTAGGTGACGTTCAAGTTTTAAATCGCCAATTAACAATCGTTCATTATTTACATTCTTATCAGAACATGAATACATGATTATCAATAGTAACCCATATCTACATACATTTTTATATATCATCATTTTTCGATTAAAGAGTCAAAGGCTGTAAAACCTCTGACTCTTGAGCAAGTTCAACTACCTAATTTTTGGGAAAAAATCCTTTGATAGCTGTTCCAGATTGCAAAACAGGAACGGGAAGTTTTGTTAATGTCTATTACTTAGTATTCAAGGCGTACTTATAAAATGTTCTGTAAGTGGTTTGTGCTTCATCTTCGCGACTCGAAATACTCCCCACATAAAGATGCTCCTTATCGAATACAAAATACTTTGCAAGTGGCATTTTATAAAATTTGAGCTCAGCCGTCTGCACATCCATTTCAATAAGCGAAACAGCCCGTAAATTTAACCCAACGATGTCCTGAATGGGGTAATTATAGTAAGCCTGGTCTTTTAAGTGATTTACTAGCCTATAGATTTTACCCCGATGGTAAAAAGCACTTTGATAATCCATTCCTTTCAAAAGGTATTTTATTTGATCCCACTGCTCTGGTGGTTTAGCATGAAGTTTATGCTTGCCAAAAACATCCGACCCGCAATAAAGACTTTTCATGGATTGAGTACTGATATCGTACACGAACAAAGAATCTGAAAATCCGTAATTCACCAAAAAAGAGTTTTCATCGATTTTAGCAAGCTGTGGGCCTGGTGACTTAATTTCCCAACCTTCCCAACCTTTTGTGTACTCAGGGAATTCGATAGATGCTACAAATTGAGAAGATGCTAAATCATAGAAATGTATGGGAAGGATTTTTTTGAAGTACTCCGGATCATCCCATCTGACATCATTATGTGTTGTAAATACCAATTGATTTTCTAGGTAAATGATGTTTGAATAAAATCCGTCTTTGACATGCCTTTCATAAGCATCTGCGTTGTAGTCGTATTTACCTATTTTCTTACCATTGGAATTAAAAAGAAAGAAACTTGACTTAGCTGCGGGGAAAACATAGATAGAATCTGCTCCTTTGAAATAAACCGATGCAGTAGAAGAGTTAAACCCATCAGGGCCATCTTTCGGAATAACAATAGGCTCCAAATACTCCTCCAGAGTAAAGTCAATTTGATGAATGATCAAATCTCCATTATTTCCCAAACCATATTCCACAAGCCTTGTGGTATGATCGGTTTGGTAGGTGGTCCAAAACGTAGTGAGTAAGTTGTAGGCATCCGGTAAAACCACTTCGAGGCTGTCAACACTGTCGAAGTTGGCATACTCAAAAGCCTCCTCCGAATCATTGGCCCCGCAAGCCAATAAAAGAAGGATAGGGATTGGTAACCACCAACCCCTAATTAATGATCTGATTGTCTTCATTCTGAAAGCATTTACTAAAACTTCTTTATCCAAGAAAACAAGGCTGAAATATCAGTCCTGTGTGCGCTTCCAACCATATTACAATCGTCACCTGGGCGCTCCACGCAATAACTAACTAGGTATGTCCTTCCATCCATTTTATCAACATAAACATCGGCATAATAATCCCAGCCCTCGGCTGATACAGGTTGAGAAATAGCGAAAGTGGCCAGTAAAAAGCCCAGCATTAAAAAGTATTTTTTTAACTTTTTCATAATGTATTAAATTTAAATGAACCTACTCTGTTAAAGGGTTTTCGGCTTCCCCCTTGGTATCATATGACAAAAGCCTAAGTATAGGCTTTTGCCAGCACTCAACGTGTGCCAGACGTTTGCAAAATGCAATAATTACACCTACTCTATTTCAGGATTTTCAGTCTCCTTCTTTTTTTTCTTAATGGAAAGATTCATCAAAAATTAACCTCCCTTATTTTGTTTCTTCGGTGTACAACAAACCTTTTTACCTCTTTATCAATCATGAATAAAATGAAGTATTTCAAATCTAAATGTATTAATTTAAAAATGCAAGAATAATTTATAAATTGTCTATACACATAAAATATATTGATGAGATCGTTTAAAGCATATAATACATTAATATCAATCAAAAAATGTCATTTAAAAAGGCCCATGCAGATTTAATCCTTTGATGCAGCTTGTCTTTGAGAAATACTGCCTTGGCTACTCAAGTTATCATGTGCACTAAAGCTTAGCAGCGGTTGTTTCGTAAAGCTCTCTAATTATTGTGCCCCGGCAGATAATTTTATGTGTTATTAGGTAATTGATTAAGGGACGTACCAACTTTCAACTTTTAACCGCTAGATTCCAAATAACTCAGAACTCCGCGTATCATCCCAAAATCACTCTTTTATGCTTATTGCAATTCACTTTGAAGCCGGGCATAATCTGCCTCTGCGGCAATGTACCCGAATGCAGACCAAGAAGGACTTTCTAAAAGTTGCTGGAAAACCCCAATCGCCTCATCCATTCGATCGTTATACAAATGCCAGTTGGCCACGCCATACCCTTGTGTGGCTAGGCTAAGTGCAGCATCATCATTATCGGTTTCAAACAAAGCTTCTACAGGTAGTTTTCTATTGTACACCATTAGCCTTTTGAAATAACTGTCATTTTCTATGATTTCAGCTTCCTGATCCAGTGTGCTTAGAAGTGCCTCAGCACTTTCTGTTTTACCTTGTCGCTGCAGGGTCATGTACAACCAGTCCATGGTAGCCACCTTTAAATCCGGGTTATCCGAATATTCCATGCATTCTCGGTAAATCAATTCAGCTTCATCAAATTGGCCTTGCAGGTAAAGTGCCAAGCCATAATGATATAAAATATTGAACTGCGTATTGGATAGGGGGATGTTCATTTTATTGGGTGCTCCATCAGGTTCAGTATCTGTTTCCCCAATGGGCATTAGGGCATGGGCTTTTTCAAAATCGGCAACAGCTTTATCAAACTGACGCAGGCTCACATACCGGTGACCTCTGTGACGCAAGAGTTTGTAGGAATTTGGAAATTGGTTTAAACCCTCTGAAAAAACATCAATGGACTTCTTGTAATCCATCAGGTAAGCATACCTTCGGCCCAACCAAATGGTATTCATTTCGCTAGGCTCAGCGTTAAAATCGGCTTGGGCTTCAGCCAATTTGTCCATCAGCGGTTTCAGTTGTTCTTCTGTTCTATTTGGGATCAACAAAGAGTCGCCCGTGAGTGAAATGCCTTGAAAAGTTTCCGGTTGAAAGACTTCAGGAGTCCCGCAGGACCAGCAAAGCCCAACAAGGCTGAGGATCAGTATGGCTTGTTTCATTTATTTATTGGTGATGGTTAATGATTGACCTTGTTTCTCCGCATCTACCATGTCTTTAACATCTTGCAAAAGCTTTCGGGCATCGTAAATAATGCCGTCTTTGATGGTGTACTTTACGCCACCGACTCTTTCTACTTCATTGGCATCGTTCAATCGAATGGTGCCAGTGCCATAGAACATCTTGAGGTTCTCTAGTGGGTTTTCTTCTAGGATAACAAAATCGGCATATTTACCCACTTCTATAGAGCCCAGCATATCATCTGTACCCAAGGCTTCAGCGCCATTCAGCGTAGCTGACATAATGACTTCCAGTGGATGAAAACCTGCTTCACGCAGCAGTTCTAATTCTCGAATATAGCCGAAGCCGTAGAGCTGATAAATGAATCCTGAGTCTGAACCCGCTGTGACCCGGCCTCCTCGGTTTTTGTATTCGTTGATGAAAGTCATCCACAGCTTGTAGTTTTCTTTCCAAGCCACCTCTTGCTCTGTACCCCAATTGAACCAATAAGAGCCATGCGATCTTTTACTGGGTCGATAAAATTCCCACAAAGAAGGGAGTGTGAATATCTGATGCCATTCTGCCGTATAGGCGCGCATCAAATCTCTGCTGGCTTCATAAATATTGAAGGTGGGATCGATGGTAAAGTCTAACTCCAGCAATTCATTCATCACGGCATTCCATTTTTCGGAATAGGGAGGTGCAGCTTGTTTCCAGAGTTTTCCGGCTTCACCAAAACGATCTTGTTCGTTGCGGTAATTGTAGTCTAAACTATAGTCCTGAATTTTTTTATCGGTAAACATGGCTTCTGGTAAACCATACCAGTGTTCCATGGAGGTGAGTCCGGCACGTGCTGAATTCAATACATTCCAACGGACAACATCCATTTGGGCATGGTGCATGGCAGAGCGCAAACCCAACTTTTTATTTTCTTCTAGTGCGGCTTGCATAATGTTAGGAGCAGCACCAAAAAACTTGATGCCATCTGCACCGTTATTGGCATTCTGACGGACCCATTCTCTCGCCATTTCAGGTGTAGAAATGGTTTCTTTTGCACCTTGACCAAAACCTGTGTAAGCGAAAATGCGAGGGGCTGTAATTTCGTTGTTGGCACTTTTCTTCTTGTGCTCCAATACCCATTCCAAACCATTCCCTGCCGATGGGTCGCGAATGGTGGTAATGCCATGTCCTAGCCAGAGTTTAAAAACGTATTCGGAGGGTGTGCCTTGACCCGTTCCACCGATGTGGCCATGCATATCAATCAAGCCGGGTAATAAATACATACCTTCAGCATCTAATACCTTATCTCCCGGGCTTGCTTTGGGGCGATCTTGTTCAAGGATAGGTAGCCCCGGGTAGCCCACATTGTAAATGCCTTTGATGATGTTTTGTTCTACAACAATGTCAACCGGCCCTGTGGGGGGCGCTCCATTGCCATTAATGAGGGTAACCCCTCTTATAATAAGTTTTGTGAAAGGGCCATCTCCCTCCGATCGTGGAGGGGCTTTTTCGATTTGAGAAAAAGAGAGGTGAAAAACGAACAGCAGTAAGCCGAAAAGAGAAATGCGTTTGAGGTATCTCATGTTAAAAAGGTTGAATCATTCAAGGTATGTAATTCCTGATACTTACACAATACCTATTTTGTCGGGATACCTAAAGTTAATTCATGTTGCTATCCGATCGTAGAATCCTTTGCCGCACCATATTGATGCGGTTATTGTTCTATCTTAATCCATTCCAAACGTGCCATCGTCGTGCATTGGCTTGCGAAGTACTTTTGATCATGGGTAAACGTAAGATATGTTGAAAAAAGAAAGGAGCTGTTGTGCTTGTGTAATCATTCTAATTCATTTCTTAGTACTTCTAGTGGAGGACGACTGACAATGCCGCGACTATTGGCCCAGCCTATGAGTAAGGTAAGTGCCGTAATGGAGGCATAAATAAGTAAAATAGGTAATAAATTGGGTACAAAAGTGGTATCAAAGCTGTAAAAAGCCAGTCCCCAACTGCCTAGTAAAGCCAAAAAGATACCTGACAAGGAAGCCAGGCTGCCCAAAAAGAAGTATTCCAGACTGTTGATAATTAAAATTTGTCTTTGGCTGCCTCCCATGGTGCGCAATAAAATACTCTCTCGAATGCGTTGGAATCGAGATAAGATCACGGAGCTAATCAGCACCAGAAGGCCAGTAAGAATGCTGAAAAGTGCCATAAAGCGAATGACAAAGGAAATCTTCCCTAAGATATCGTCAATGGTGCTTAAAATTAGCCCCACGTCAATTACCGAAACATTGGGGTTGCTTTTCACTATCTCGCGCTGAAAAAGGGCTCCTTGTTCAGCACTTTCTACACGGGTAATGAGCACATGGAATTGAGGTGCTTGCTCCAATACGTTGGAGGGGAATAAGGCCAGAAAATTGGTTTGAACCCGCTGCCAGTCTATGGTTCGGGTGTTGCCCAAGCGTGTGGCTATGGGCACACCCTGTACATTCCAAACAATGGTATCGCCCAAATGAATGCGGTTTCTTTGGGCATAATCATCTTCTAAACTCACCAAGGGTAAGGTATTGCCTTCTCCCAGCCAATCCGGTGTTTCGTCGTAGCTAAGTTGGCCTCTGACTAATGTTTCTGACGTAATCAATGAATCACGATAGGTCACACGCCATTCTCTGCGAAAGGGAGAGCTGCGCCTATCAATGGTACTATCGGCCAAAATATTATCGTAGGTAACACCATTAATGGATTGAATGCGCATAGTTACAACCGGAACTTCTTGCAGAATGGGTAAGCCATGGTTGATGGCTAATGCACGGATAGGTTCCACTTGATAGCCTTGCATGTCGAAAACCATCAAATTCGGACGATCTTTATCGGTTGTCAATTCTACCTCTGTGAGTAATAAGGTTTGAATGAAATAAAGTGTGGCGATCAATGCTGTCCCTAAACCAATGGAAGCAATCAAAACCAAGGTTTGATTGTTTGGCCGATAGAGGTTGGCCAAACTTTGTCGCCAAAGAAAGGAGGCTCGCGAAGGGAAATATTTTTTTACGGCCCACATAAAAGTATAGGCAATGCCTGTAAGGAAGGAAAAGGACAAACCGATAAAGGTGGTAAATACGAGGCTATCCTGAAGGTTTCCGGTTTGTACAAAAGCAAAACCAATGATGAATAGCAAAATCAGTCCATAAATCAACCAAATCAATTTGTCTTTCGACATTTTGGAATCATTACCCATACCGCGCAGGGTAATCAAAGGAGAGGTATTTCTGATGCCCAGCAAAGGAATCATGGCAAAAAGCAGGGTAATCATCAGTCCTGTGATAATGCCGGTGGTAATGGAAGTCCACGAAATGGTAAAATTAACTTCCACAGGCAAGAAGTCTGCAAATACTGTTGGTAATATGGTTTGAACCAAGGTGCCAAAAAAGGCACCGAGCACGGCTCCAATCAGGCCAATTCCACCAATTTGAAGCAGGAAAATAAAAAAGGTTTGCTTGCGCGAAGCGCCTAAACATCTCAAAATGGCAACCGACTTGATTTTTTCTTTGATGTAAATGTGCACGGAGCTGGCTACTCCTACACAACCAAGTAGCAGGGCAACAAAAGCTACTAAGTTTAAAAAATTACTCAAATTGTTAAAGGTCTCTCCGGTTTCGGCTTTGCGTTCTTCGACGGTTTCGCTGCCAATGTCTTTCAAGCGCAGAGAGTCACTGTCTAGGCGAATTTGCGCATCAATATCAAAACTTGAAGGGGGGTTAGTAAATTTATAAAACCTTCGGTAATTCACACGGCTACCTCTTTTGACAAGCTCTGTATCTTCTTGAAAAGCCATCGGGATGTACACCAAAGGAGCCACTAAAGTGGCACCCAAAGATTGTGAAGGTGAGCTCACCAATGCCCCTTCTACTTTTAAAGTCACCAAACCCACCCGAATACTATCGCCCACTTCAATGTCGTACTGAATCATCACGCTCTGATCGACCAAAGCTTTTCGGCTGCCATCTCTGAAGCTATCGGCGGCCGTGGCAGGGATGGTTTCAATTTTTCCATAATACGGAAAATCACCAGAGAGGGTACGTACATCAACCAGCCGGCTTTGCTGGTTTTTTGGGAAGAAAACCATTGAGGCAAAACTGTTTTCGTAGGAAACCTCATATTGCAAAGTGTCCAGCAAACCGTAAGTAAAATCAGGGTTGTCAGAAGAAAGCTCTAAGTCGGCACCCAGTAATTCTTTGGCTTGTTGTTCAATGTCTGCCTTAAGATTGTCGCTAAAAGAATTGATGGCCACCAAAGCAGCAATGCCAACCACAATAGATGAAACGAATAACAACAATCGAGAACGACTTCTGCGACTATCTCTGAGGGCCATGCGCCATAAAAAGGAAAAATTGGCTCTATTTTCAGGCATGGGTAGTCGTTTCTTCTTGCTTGCTGTCGTGAATCATTTGTCCACCTTTCAACTGGATGATACGGTCTGTTTTCTGTGCCAATTCAAGGTCATGTGTCACCAACACCAATGTGGTACCCAAAGCTCTGTTGAGATCAAACAAAAGAGCTTCAATTTTTTGTGAGGTTTCTTCATCCAGATTCCCTGTGGGTTCATCTGCAAAAAGTATTTTGGGTTGGTTGGAAAAGGCACGTGCAATGGAAATGCGTTGCTGTTCACCCCCCGACAATTGGGTAGGGTAATGGTCGTGGCGATCGGCCAACCCCACCCGTTCGAGTAATTCCAAGGCGGATTTCCGGATGTTTTTTGCACCCCTTAGCTCCAAAGGGACCATCACATTTTCAATGGCGGTTAAAGTAGGTAAGAGCT
Source organism: Roseivirga sp. (assembly GCA_018402485.1). Lineage (GTDB taxonomy): Bacteria > Bacteroidota > Bacteroidia > Cytophagales > Cyclobacteriaceae > Roseivirga. The sequence goes on from JAGYIY010000001.1 coordinate 1,179,654, forward strand.
GAAAATTTTGAAAGACAAAACCCACATGTTGGTTACGCACCTTCGCACGCGCATCTTCATCTAAATCGTTCAGTGTAGACCCATTCAAAATAACACGTCCGGAACTAGGCTGATCCAAACCAGCACAAAGCCCCAATAATGTTGTTTTTCCACTACCTGAAGAGCCAACAATGCTTAACTTGTCACCGGGTTCGATGCTGAAATGTATGTCTGATAATACAGTCAAGTTTTTTTGACCACTCTGATATGTTTTGGATAATGCCGAAACGGCAAGAATTGGGGGCATAGCGCTGATTTTAACAATACATTCAAAAGACGGAAAAACCCAAACTAAGTTTTACAGTTTATACAAAGAAAGAAAATCAAGCTTAAAATGTTTCGTATTCCTTTTTTCATATTTGGGCTAGTTATCTCTTTTTTGGTTTCACAGGTTCAAGATTCTCCTTCTCGAATGGTCTTTTTTGGCGATAGCATCACAGCGGGTTACGGCATTCCCATAGAAAAGGCTTTTCCGGCTTTGATTCAGGCTAAACTTGAGCAGGCCAATAAACCTTTTGAAGTCATCAATGCCGGCTTGAGTGGTGAAACCACAACAGGTGGGTTGAACCGTATCGATTGGATTTTGCGTAGTAAACCCGATGTTTTTGTGTTGGAGTTGGGCGGTAATGATGGGCTGCGCGGGTTGAGTTTGAATGAAACCGAAAAAAACCTGAAAGCAATGATTGAAAAAGTTCGGAAGGCGAACCCGGAGGCTAAAATTATTTTGGCTGGTATGCAGATTCCCCCTAACCTTGGTCAGGACTACACTGAGCGTTTTCAAAACCTTTATCCAATGGTGGCACAAGATATGGATGTGATGCTGATCCCCTTTTTACTAGAAGGTGTGGGTGGAGACCCAGACTTAAATCTTTCTGATGGTATTCATCCCAATGAGGAAGGGCATGCCCTTGTGGCCGAATTGGTTTGGGACGTCTTAAATGAGGTGATGGATTGGTGATTCATTCCTCTAACACAATTAAAACATCTGCCGGTAAGATAGTTTAGAGTTTTAAGTAACTTGCAGTCACAAATTTTATACACTATACATTGAAAACATTACTCCTCGGCTTATTTTGCATACTAGGTGTGTCTCAGGCTTTCACTCAATCCTTCCAACAAAAATTGGCACAAAATCAAATTACAAATACAAAAGATGACTACGTTGTCTTAGTTAATAGTGACACTTTATACGGCCGAATAAATGCAATAAGCACAAGAGGGAACTCAATAAGACAGTTTACTTTCAAGCATAATGACCAAAAACTTAAATTAGAAGTAAGTGATGTTTTGGCCATCGGGGTAACGGCCACAGAAATGGGCCAATCGAATCGTGCCTTATTTTCTCGTAAGGCTTCTGAGGAAGATAAAGTATTCGAGCAGTTTTTACCTAAGGACGACTATGTGGTTTTTGAGAGAATTCTTTTGCAAGGAAGAAAAGATCGTTTTGAAATGGCACAATTGCTCAACAGAGGGTTTGATTCAAAAATAAAAGTTTATGCTCACCCAGACGAAGAAGATCAGGGGTTCACTGATGTTTCTGGGTTTGTTTTAGATGATGTAATGGATAGGATCTACTATGTTTCTGTCAATGGAATGCCTGTCTTTGAATTGAAGAGTGCTCAGTATCGAAAAGGGGCTTTGTCTTTACTATATTCAAATTGTAATGCACTGAAAGACATAAAGCTAAGGTGGATGGATTTTGCCGAGCACGTGTTCACTCACTTTCAAGACTGCAACTAGGTGAGTTTTGAGAAAAGCCGTAATCAAGTTTGATAGCATTGATTATACGGGCAGAGGCGCTTTCAACAAAGCTTATTTTTCCAAGTCTGGTTTTACCCAGCCCAACCCTCTCGGTCTAAGCTTCTGTATTGTATGGCTTCTGCCAAATGTTCAATGCCAATGTTTTCTTTGCCATCTAAATCGGCAATGGTACGGCTTACTTTTAAAATACGGTCGTAAGCCCTAGCCGATAAGCCTAGTCTTTCCATAGCGGTTTTCAAAAGGGTTTTTCCTGCCTCGTTGATTTGGCAAACTTCTTTTACTTTTTGGCTGCCCATCATGGCATTGGAGTGAATATCCATGTCGGCAAAGCGTTCTTGTTGTATTTTTCTGGCAGCAATAACACGTTCCCGAATGGTCTCACTACTTTCTGCTTTTCTATTTTGGGTCATTTCATCGAAAGAAACAGGGGTGACTTCTACATGCAAATCAATGCGGTCGAGCAAGGGGCCACTTACTTTATTGAGGTAGCGCTGCACTTGTCCGGTGCCACAGACGCATTCTTTTTCCGGATGGTTGTAATACCCACAGGGGCAAGGGTTCATGCTGGCAATGAGCATGAAATTGGCAGGAAAATCTACTGCCATTCGCGCCCGGCTAATGGTAACGCGCCTTTCCTCTAACGGCTGACGCATGACTTCTAAAACTGTCCGCTTGAATTCCGGGAGTTCATCTAAAAACAATACGCCATTGTGAGACAAAGAAATTTCACCCGGTTTCGGCACACTGCCACCACCTACCAGAGCAGCATCAGATACCGTGTGGTGTGGACTGCGGTAAGGGCGGGTGGTAATCAATTGGGCATGGGCATCTAACTTTCCGGCTACCGAATGAATTTTGGTGGTTTCCAAGGCTTCTTGCAAACTCAAGGGAGGTAAAATGGAGGGTAAGCGCTTGGCCAGCATGGTTTTTCCGGCTCCGGGTGGGCCGATCATGATGACATTATGACCTCCGGCGGCAGCTATTTCCAAAGCTCTTTTAATGTTTTCTTGGCCTTGCACATGGGCAAAATCAGCTTCGTAGGCATTGAGCTGATTAAAGAAGTTTTCTCGTGTATCATAAACCACAGGTTCGATGTGCTTTAATCCATCTAAAAAGTCTACGGCTTCAATCAGATTGCCTACACCAATGACTTCCAGTTCGTTGACAATGGCGGCTTCATTTGCATTTTCTTGCGGTAAAATAAAACCTTTAAACCCCTGCTTTCGGGCTTCTATGGCAATCGGTAAGGCACCATTGATAGGGCGGAGGTTGCCGTCTAGGGCCAATTCCCCCATAATCACATAGTCTTTCAAGTCAGGCGCAGTGATTTGTCCTGATGATTTGAGAATACCTAATGCGATAGGCAGATCGTAGGAGGAGCCCTCTTTGCGAATATCGGCTGGTGCCAGATTGACCACTGTTTTTTTACGTGGCATCTTATACTCAAAATGCTTGAAAACAGATTCTATGCGGTGTTCACTTTCTTTGACAGCATTGTCGGGTAGGCCCGACAAAAAGAATCTCATGCCATCAACAATATTGACTTCTATGGTGATGATTTGTGCGTCAACCCCAAAAACAGCAGCTCCATATCCTTTAGACAGTCCCAATGGTTTCTTTCTCTATAAGTTGAATTAATATGTGAATGACTTTGATGTGTATTTCTTGGATGCGGTCGGCATAATGAAAATGCGGCACACGGATTTCTACGTCTGCCAACTCGCCCAACTCACCACCATTTTTCCCCGTCAGGGCAACAATCTTCATTTTCTTTTTTTTGGCCGTGGTACAAGCACGTAATACGTTTTTGGAATGGCCACTGGTGCTAATCCCTAGCAAAACGTCTCCTTCTTGTCCCAATGCTTCCAAGTACCGCGAAAAGACAAAGTCGAAGCCAAAATCGTTTGAAACACATGATAAATGGCTCGGATCGGAAATGGCCAAAGCGGGTAAAGCCTTTCGGTCTTCTCGATAGCGCCCGGTCAGTTCCTCAGCAAAATGCATGGCATCGCAATGAGAGCCCCCATTGCCACAGGCAATAATTTTATGACCGTTGTTGATGGCACTGGCCATGAGAGCAGCAGCGGATTCTATCTGTTGTATATTTTCGTCTTGCTCAATGAACTGGTTAAGTACTTTGGCAGCTTCTTCTAACTCATCTTTTATGATTCGAAAATGATTCATATCTTTAAAATTATAAGTATTTATTGAATTAATAAATTTATTTCCTAAAAAATAAAATTTTGTATCATAAGGATTGCATGTGTGTTAGTTTATGGTAGACACCTTTCTTCCCAATTAATTCGCTGTGGGTTCCTTTTTCTACGATCTGTCCTTTGTCCATAACAACAATGCAGTCGGCGTGTTGTACGGTGCTGAGCCTGTGAGCAATAACCAGTGAAGTGCGGCTTTTCATTAATTTGCTCAGGGCATCTTGAACCAATTTTTCTGATTCTGTATCTAGTGCTGAGGTGGCTTCATCTAAAATCAGAATGGGTGGGTTTTTCATGATCGCTCGCGCAATGCTGATGCGTTGCCTTTGCCCACCGGAGAGCTTGCTGCCCCTTTCTCCCACAAAAGTGTCATAGCCATCTTCAAAAGATAGGATGAACTCATGGGCATTGGCAATCTTAGCGGCAGCTATTATGTCTTCTATTTTTGCGTTGGGCATGGCAAATGCGATGTTTTTGGCAATGGTATCATTAAACAATATTGATTCTTGAGCTACAATGCCCATATGATGCCTTAATGAAGTGATATCAATGCTTTTAATGGGCACGCCATCAATGGTAATGGTTCCCGTTGTAACATCTTGAAAACGAGGGAGTAGGTCAGCCAAAGTCGATTTTCCTGCTCCTGATGAACCTACTAAGGCAACCGTTTGACCTTTGGTAATGCTTAGGTTGATGTCTTCTAAAACGGGGGTTTTGTCATATTGAAAACCCACAGATTCGAAGCGAATTTCATGCGTAAAACCTTTGAGTGGCTTAGCATTTTCTGCGTTAGTAATGGCAGGTTTTTCATCAATGATTTTAAAAATACGTTCGGCAGAGGCCAAACCTCGTTGGATGTTGCTGATCGATTGAGATAGACTTTTAGCTGGATTGAGCACCTGGCTGAAAACAATAATGTAAGTAAACAAAGCTTCGGCCTCAAGACCTGCCGATTCGCCCAAAACTAATTTTCCTCCAACCACTAATAAAGTAGCGACCACAAGTATGCCCAAAAATTGAGAGAATGGAGAGGCCAATTCATTCTTACGCGCCATGGACATGCTGATTTTTTTATAGCGATGCGTTTCTTCTTCAAAAATGTCATTTACATAATTGCTCGCATTAAAAGCTTTAATAATGCGCATCCCACCAAAGACTTCATCCATTAAGTTTACAATGCGACCCAAAGACTCTTGGCTCAAAACGGCTTTCTTTTTTAGCCTTTTGACAACTTCAGAAATAAGGGTGGCCATGACTGGAAAAAAAACCAAGGTAAAGAGAGTCAATTCTACAGAGGTAGCGAAAAGAAAAACCAGATAGACAATAATGGTGGCAGGTTCTCGAAACAATACTTTGACCGAACTGACAAGTGTTACCTCTATTTCTTGCACATCATTGGTCATGCGTGAAATGATGTCGCCCTTGCGCTCTCCGGCAAAAAAACCGAGATGTAGTCTTGTGGCACTGTGGAATACCTTATTGCGTAATTTATTAATCAAATCGGAGCGCATGTAACCAATAATTACATTAGAAAGGTAGGTGAATAAATTGGAGAGAAATGCTGAAATGGCTACCACTAAACTCACGTAAATAAGCACGCTGCTTTTGCCGTAAGTATCTCGTACATCTATTAACTTTTGATAAAAAAGGGCTTTGATGGAGCTTAAGGTTGAACTTCCTTCGGATACTTTTGCCATGGCACCCAGTTCTTCAGGTGTTTTGGTTTCGAAGATGACCGTAAAAAGTGGCTCAATCAGTGCCAAATTAACTAACGAAAAAAGAATAGCGAACAACGCAAAGAGTACATACTGTGGGAAGTACCTATGATAAGGCTTAGCAAAAGATAATATGCGAAGGTAGGTCTTCATGAGCTTTCAGTGGCGCTTCTATGGTTCAAAGTGAATGAAGAAAAGTTTCGAGTGTAAAGATACCTTCTTTCATATTCTTAACTAGGGGTAGAGCCAAAGATTGAGAACGCTGTAGCTTACTCAAAAATGAAGTTCGATGAGCAATGCATCGCAAAATAGCTTCATGGGCCTCGGGTTGCACATCATATGGATCCATATTGAAGGTGAAGTATGTAAAATCACACCAATGCCCACCGTTGTTTTTAATAGGTTCTAAATCAAATGGTGCTAGCCGATTAAAATAACCGTAGTTGTTTTGAGTGTTTTTTGAAAATGTAGAAACACCGCCATTAAACGTGAATTTAAAAGTCGTTGGGGGTAATTTTTCACCCTCACCAGGCCAAAGATGAAAGCGATGTAACATACGGTTCATCGCACCACTGTTTGGCACATAGGTGCTTTCTCCGAATCCCTTAAAACAAAAACCAGTCAACAAAAGAAGTATGTAAAACTTTTTCATACGATATTGTGAGGCGAAGATAAGTACAACCACGCTTTATTGGGCTATCAAACAACCTCATTGTTGTTTTTCAAAATATTGAAAGCCGGAAGTTTGTGTTATAATATCATAGTTACTACATTTGCAGTCCTTTTTGAGGAAAGTCAAACAAATAGCGTCATGAAAAAAGAAATTCATCCAGATTATAAACCAGTCGTATTTTATGATACTTCTAGTGAATTCAAATTTTTAACCAAGTCTACCATGTCATCTGAGGAAAGCATAGAGTGGGAAGACGGTAATACTTATCCTTTGATTAAAGTGGAAGTTTCTTCCGCTTCACATCCTTTTTACACGGGTAAGAAACTCTTTGTGGACACGGCCGGTCGCGTAGAAAAGTTCAACAAACGTTACAAACAGAAATAAGCTATTTTAAAAATAGTTTGACTATTATTTCGAGTCTCCATTTGTTCAGATGGAGACTTTTTTATTTTTGTGCATGAACATCATTTTATTCGACTCTTCTGAAATTCGTATTGCCCTACTTCCTTTTACATTTACCCGACCCCTTTCGGAAATGAGGGTAGGTATACTCACGATCAGAGAAAAGTGGGAGTCGCGAGGGTTTCAAACGGCTTATCGGACTGCGGCACATTTACAAAAAAAATACCCTGAGAGTGACTCACAGTTACTTGTAAATGGAGCTTTATGTCCAGATGAACACTTGGTAGAGGCCATCATTGCACTTCAGCCCGGCCAACAATTGGTGCAAGGCCAAGATGTTTTAGCCGTTAATGGAGAACCTAAAACAACTCTTTTATTTGAAAAGGAAATAACACTCATCAGGCAGAAATGGGAAATTTTTACTCAAAATAAAGGGCAAATTGAAGCAGATTATCAGTTGCTGACCAAAGGTCGAAAATCTCACAAGATAGATGATCCTCATACCATTGTTTATGGGATAGAAAATCTATTTGTGGAAGAGGGTGCATCCATTCGTGCTGCCATCATCAATGCCGAAAATGGTCCCGTTTATATTGGAAAAAATGCACATGTGCACGAAGGAGCCATCATTCAAGGTGCTTTTGCTCTATGCGAAGGTGCTCATGTCAACATGGGGGCCAAAATCAAAGGCGACAGTACCATAGGCCCTTACAGCAAAGTAGGGGGTGAGATCAGTAATTCTGTTATTTTTGGATATTCAAACAAAGGTCACGATGGTTTTTTGGGTAATTCTGTGATTGGGGAATGGTGTAACCTAGGCGCAGACACGAATACCTCTAACCTGAAGAACAATTATGCCAGCGTTCGTTTGTGGGATTATGCCACCGACTCTTTTACACCTACTGGTTTACAGTTCTGTGGATTGATGATGGGCGACCACGCCAAATGCGGTATCAACACCATGTTTAACACCGGCACAGTGGTAGGTGTTGGCGCCAATGTGTTTGATGCCGGCTTTCCCAGAAATTTCATACCTTCCTTTTCTTGGGGAGGAGCCAAAGGCTTTATTACTTATCAAACCCGTAAATTCGATGAGGTAGCAGAAGTAGTAATGCAAAGAAGAGAAAAGAGGTATTCGGCCGATGAAAAGGCCATTATTCAATCTGTTTTTGAGCAAACAAGTATTTATAGAAACTGGGAGAAGGCATGAGATTTCAAGAGATACCGGGCATGGAAAAAGAAAAGGCAAGCCTCATAGAAAGCGTACAAGCTGATCATGTGGCACATGCGCAACTTTTTTCCGGGGCAAATGGCTCAGCCAACCTCGCTTTAGCCTTGGCTTTTGCTACTTACATAAATTGTTTACAACCCACAGGAACAGACGCTTGTGGACAATGTGCTTCCTGCCAAAAGAACAAGAAATTCATTCACCCTGATGTACATTTTATTTTTCCTACGGCAGCTACCGATAAATATAAACGAGAAGATGCAGTAAGTGAAAAATTCTTAAAGGAATGGAGGGCCTTTCTTATGGACCAGCCTTATGGCAACTTGGAAGACTGGGCATCATTTTACGGATGGGGCGACAAGCGTTTGGTCATTCCTATCAAAGAAAGCCGCAACATCATCTCCGCACTTTCTTTAAAGTCATTTGAGGGGAAGTACAAAATCATGCTCATTTGGTACCCCGAAACCATGGGGCCTGCTGCCGCTAATGCCATTTTAAAGGTTTTAGAAGAGCCACCAGGGAAAACATTGTTTCTGTTGGTGGCTCGAGATCCCAATACCTTATTGAATACCATTTTATCTAGGGTGCAGCAATTCGCTATCCCATCTTTTGCCGATGAGCATATTAAACAAGTATTGCAATCTCGCGAAGGTTTAGCACCTGAAGATATTGATCGCATGGCTTATGAGGCAGATGGGAACATGCGGCAGGCACTGCAAATGCAAGATGAGGACGCAGGCGTTGCGGAATACTTCCGCCAGTGGATGCGTCATTGCTTTAAAGTGAGCTTTGCTGAAATGGTGCAAATGAGCAACGATTTTCAAAAAAAAGGAAAAAGTTTTCAGCATAGCCTATTACGAACAGCATTCATTTTGCTCAGAGAAACACTGCTAGAAGGCGTTCAAGCGCAAGAGGTTTCACGCTTACCGAATGCGGAAAGGGCTTTTGTAGAAAAATTTGCAGCCGTTTTTAACCCCGATAAAGTGGCTCAACTGGTTCCATTAATCAGTGAAGCCCAATATCATCTCGAAAGAAATGCCAGTCCTAAAATTCTCTTCCTTGATTTATCGCTTTCCATTGCGCAAATTGCCAAAGCATAATGCAAAAGCATGTTAAAAACGATTAACACAATTGGCCGTCAAGATAAGATTGACCTGCCCGATTTTGGATTGTATGACATTGATGCAAAAGTGGATACAGGAGCTTACACTTCAGCCATTAATTGCTCAAAGGTCGTTGTAAAAAAGGTGAATGGCGTAAATACATTAAGTTTTAGCCTCACTGGAATGCAACTGCATGAGAAAAAGGCAAGGAGGTTTTCAACCACCGAATTCAAAGTAAAGCGAATCAAAAGCTCGAATGGCATGATAGAAGAGCGTTTTGTAATTGTTTCGAAAGTAATTCTTTTTAACAGAAGAATTAAAACAGAATTCTCGCTTTCCAATCGCAGCAAGATGAAATTCCCCATTTTACTGGGTAGAAAGTTGCTGAGAAAAGGCTTTATTGTAGACGTGCATCAAAAAAATCTTTCATATTCAAAAAAGAAAAAGAAATGAAAATAGCCGTACTATCCAGGAATAGCGCCTTGTATTCCACTAGGAGGCTTGTAGAAGCTATTCAAAAACGTGGACACCAAGCTGTGGTAATCGATCATCTCAAATGTGATTTAATGATTGAGGCCAACGGGCCCTCCATCTTTTATCAAGGAATAGAACTTACTGGCATTGACGCCATCGTACCCCGTATTGGTGCTTCGGTTACTTTTTACGGAACCGCAGTGGTACGTCAGTTTGAAATGATGGGGGTATTCAGCACCACTTATTCGCAGTCGATTGTACGCTCACGAGACAAGCTAAGAAGCTTGCAGATTTTAAGTGGAGCTGGTTTACCAATGCCTAAGACGGCCTTCACAAATTATTCAAAAGAAGAAAAAAATATTGTTGATAAAGTAGGAGGCTCTCCTCTTATCATCAAACTATTAGAAGGTACCCAAGGCCTGGGAGTTGTGTTAGCGGAAACCCGAAAAGCGGCGGTCTCTGTTATTGAGGCCTTCCATGGCTTGAAAGCCCGTATCATTGTTCAAGAATTCATAAAAGAAGCTAAAGCCTCGGATATCCGTATCTTTGTAGTAGATGGAAAAGTTGTTGGAGCCATGAAGCGCTCCGGCAAGGAAGGAGAGTTCCGTAGCAACCTGCACAGAGGTGGGAAAGCTGAAGTCATTAAGCTTTCTCGGGCTGAAAGATCTGTCGCTGTTAAGGCGGCCAGCTCCATGGGGCTTTCTGTAGCCGGCGTAGATCTTTTACAATCTGCTCGAGGTCCATTAATTCTGGAAGTCAATTCTTCTCCCGGTTTGGAAGGAATTGAAAAGGCTACCGGAGTTGATATTGCCGATAAGATTGTAGATTACATCGAAAGAAATCAACCGAAAAAGAAAGGTACCATTTCCAAACTCAAAGCATAATGCACATTAGAATAGGAACTCGAGGTAGTCAATTGGCCCTTTGGCAGGCTGAGGATGTGGCCAGTAGGTTACAAAACCAAGGCTGCACGACCGAAATCATTACCATTTCAACCAAGGGAGATGAGATGCTTGATGTTGCCCTCTCAAAAATTGGGAGCAAAGGGGTTTTTACCGAAGAAATAGAAGCGCAATTGGCCAATGGCAGCATTGATGTTGCTGTACATTCTGCCAAAGATTTACAATCTACACTCCCCGATGAATTCGATATTCTGGCCTTTCTACCACGTGAAAAAGTAAATGATGTTCTGATTAGCCATCAAAAGAATATCAGCCTCGATCAGAAAAAAATCACCGTGGGTACATCTTCTACCAGAAGGGTGGCCACGCTTAAAATGTTGTATCCACATGTTCAAACCGTTCCGGTACGGGGTAATTTACAAACCCGCATTCGGAAGATGAAAGAAGGGGCTTGTGATGCCTTGATGCTTGCTTATGCCGGAGTGCATCGCATGGGCTACAAAGATATGATCGTTCAGGAATTGCCACACGATGTATTTATTCCGGCAGTCGGCCAGGGTGCTATTGCGGTAGAGGTGCATGATCGCTTAGACGATAATATGAGTGGCTTTTTGCACAACCGACTTTCTCACCCCAATACCTCCATTTGTATTCGAGCCGAAAGAATGTTTTTAGCCCATATGGAAGGCGGATGCAGTGTGCCTGTTTTTGCCTATGCTACGTTGGTCAATCAACATATGCAGATCACGGGTGGTGTGATTAGCTTGGATGGAAAAGCGAAAGTAATCAAATCGGTGGAAGGTCATATGCTGAATTCTGAAGAACTGGGTGAAGAACTTTCCAAAGAAGTGTTAAATTCGGGCGGAAAAGAAATTTTAGAAGCAATTAAAAAAGAATTAAATGACGAGTAGTGTAAGAAATATGTTCATGTTGGTCGCACTGACCACGTTACTATGGGCTTGTGGAGGTGATAAAGAAGATGCCTTGACAGGAAATGATTATTTGGTCACCATCAAAACAGATTTGGGCGAAATGAAAGCCATATTGTATGATGAAACACCACAGCACAAAGAAAACTTTGTCAAATTAGCCAATGAAGGCTTTTATGATAGTTTACTTTTCCATCGTGTAATTCAGGGCTTTATGATACAAGGTGGTGATCCTGATTCAAAGAATGCCAAACCAGAACAACGCCTAGGAAGCGGTGGACCGGGCTACACTGTGCCGGCAGAAATTAACCCTAAATTTTTTCATAAAAAGGGGGCATTATCTGCAGCTAGGCAAGGGGATCAAATGAACCCTCAAAAAGCTTCTAGTGGCAGCCAGTTTTACATTGTACAAGGTGCTGTATTGCCTGCTACACAACTTCAAGGGCCCAACCCTACAGACATTCAGAAAGCGGTGACAAAATTGGTGCAGCAAATGCCTGATAATGAGTTGAATCAACAATATACCGAAGCCTATCAAATGGGCGGAAATGAAGCGGTAGATCAGAAAATTTTGGAAACCTTAGACCAACTTGCAGAGGTAACCGGCATTGAAATTGGTCAAATGGATTTGCCGGAAGAAATGATTGAAGCTTACACCACAGTAGGGGGTACGCCGTTCTTAGATAATGAATATACCGTTTTTGGTGAGGTCATTTCAGGATTAGATGTGATTGACTCTATTGCGGCTGTCGCTACCCAGCCCGGCGATCGACCCACAGAAGATATCAAAATGTATATCTCAGTAGAGGAAATGCCGCGCGAGAAAATCAAAAGTAAGTATAACTATGATTATCGCGTTCAGTAAAGAAAAAATCCATTTCATAACCCTGCTTGCAGGGTTATTTTTTGTCTTTTCGTGCGAGGATAAAGAGGATTTGGTGGTTTTTCATACGCCCAAGGGAAGCATGACCGCCATTTTGTATGATGAAACACCCAAGCACAAAGAGAACTTTTTGAAATTGGCCAAGGAAGGCCATTACGATTCTGTTGCTTTTCACCGAGTCATTGAGGATTTTATGATCCAGACCGGAGACCTAAGCACTGGGAAAAGTGATAAAGAGATCGATTACCGCATTGAAGCTGAGTTCATGCCGAATAAGTTCATCCATGAAAAGGGCGCTCTAGCAGCTGCTAGAACAGGTGGGGCAGGTAACCCCGAAAGGCAATCAAGCGGTTCGCAATTTTATATTGTACAAGGAGAAACCTACGATGGGCAGGGTTTGCAAACACGGGCAGAAAGAAGGGATTATCTCAATTTATACGATCTCTTCGAGCGTATGCTTCAATCCAAACGCTATCCTGACCTCACCGAGAAGTATAACTTTCATGTGGAAAAATCACGAGAAGACTCCACCTATAACTTTCAAGAGGCGTTAGAAACATTGGTTTACCAGTCGAAACCCCAGATTGAAGAAGTTTTTGGAGACCAAACAGACCCCGGTTATCCCGATTGGGCCGTCGAACGCTATGCGACCATTGGCGGCGCCCCGCATTTAGATGGTGCCTACACGGTTTTTGGTCAAGTCATTGATGGTCTTGAGGTCATCGATCAAATTGCGGGGGTGGCAACCAATGAGCGTGACAAGCCGCTAGTAGACATTAAAATGAGGGTTGAGGTAGTTCGACTATCTAAAAGTGAGGTCAAAGATCGCTACGGGTATACCTACAAAAAATAATTGCCATGAGAATATTGATTACAGGAGCCAACGGCCTACTTGGGCAAAAATTAGTAACCCTGCTCATTGCAAAAGGTGAAGAGGAGATCATCGCCACAGGAAGAGGGGCCAACCGACTGCCCTTCAATGCGCAAAAATTCACCTATGCTCCTTTGGATATCACACAAAATCAAGCAGTAGCACAATGTTTAGCCACCTATCAGCCCGATGTGGTGATTCATACCGCTGCCATGACGAATGTAGATCAGTGTGAAGAAGAAAAAGAGGCTTGTTGGAGATTGAACGTAACGGCTGTGCAGCATTTGGCCGAAGCTTGTAGGGCCCAAAAGGCCTTTCTCATTCACTTATCCACCGATTTTATCTTCGATGGCCAGGAAGGGCCTTACGATGAGGCTGCGAAAGCGAACCCGATCAGTTATTACGGAGAAAGCAAATGGGCGGCAGAACAGTTATTGGCAAAGTCTGGAGTGGCGCATGCCATTGTACGTACGGTTTTGGTTTATGGCATTGCACATGATATGAGCCGCAGTAATATTGTCTTGTGGGTAAAAAAGAGCCTAGAGGAGGGTAAAGAGATTAAGGTTGTTACAGACCAATTGCGTAGCCCTACCTTAGCAGAAGATTTGGCCATGGGCTGCTACCTCATTGCCAAACAAAGAGCAGAGGGAGTTTTTAATATTTCAGGTAAAGATTTACTCACGCCCTACCAAATGGCCGTGCAAACTGCTGAATTTTTTGGCTTAAGCAAACAAACCTTACAACAGGCCGATGCCTCAAACTTCACTCAGACTGCCAAACGGCCACCTAAAACCGGGTTGCTTATTCATAAAGCACAAAGTATTTTAGGCTATCAACCGCACAGCTTTGAAGAAGGCATTGCACTTATGGTAAGACAAATGAAGGCTTAGCTATTATTTCTTCTTGTCTGAACGCATGGCTTTGTAAATAAAAAATAAAAATCCTCCGAGGGTGATGCTCAGGCAAATCACCATGCCTATGATTGCTTCTTGACTCATTTCTTAACAAATTTTCTGTAAAACCACTTATTGAAGATAACTGCGATGAGCATGGCAATGCCCCATTGGGTAACAATACTTGCATTACTGTAACGGTCAAAGACATTCCAGTTACCATTTTCATCGAACCAAGGGTAATCGCTGTAGCCTTGCCCCATCCACCAGTACACTAAGAAAAGCCCGGCAAAAAAGATGGTGTACATCATCACCGTGAAGTATTTTTTAGAAACGATAAAATCGGAATGATCATCGATAAAGTCTTTCTTAAATTTAGCTGGGCCATACTTAATTACCATGAAGGCAATGAAAATGCCACTTACCAAGAGACCAACTCCCCACACCCAATCTTGGTTCTCGAAAATGGCCAAACTCCAAGCTGAAGGAAAGCCAACGATAAAACAAGCAGCCCCTGCAATCAAAGCGGCTTTTTTCTTAGGAATCTCATAGTCTGTTAGGTTACGAATGATCAGTTGCATCATGGGTAAAATGGAACTAAAAGCTGCCATGGCAAAGGCACCAAAGAATATCCAAGATAGGAATGGCCCACCAGGCATTTGCGCAAAAAGTTGAGGTAAAACTGTAAAAACCAAAGCCGTATTGCCTCCATGCAAAAATTCAATCGCCGCCTCAGCATTGGCCGACATGGCAAAAACAGCAGGTAAGATGGCAATGGCTGCCAACAGGGCTGCTGTATTGTTACCAAAAGCACCTAAAAAGGTGTTGAGTGTAACGTCTTCCTTGGCTCGCGAGAAGGATCCAATGGTAATCATCAATCCCCAACCGGCTCCTGTACTCCAGGCGGAGTCGGTGATGGCTTCTATCCATACCGTAGGGTTTTTGAACAATTCCACATCTATGGTAAACAGATACTCCAATCCTTCTGAACCACCCGGCATCTGAATGGCAAAAGCTGCAACAATCAATAACAAAATAAATAAGGTGGGGATGAGTATCCGGTTGACTTTTTCTAAGCCGTTCTTAATTCCTTTTCCTAAGACCCAAATGGCCAGACTCACGGTAATCATATAGGCCACAACCGCCTCCCAACTGCTATTGGAGAGCGTAGCCCAAAATTCATCCATATAGGGTGTTTCAGGGTCGCCAATGCGTTTGTTCATTTCTCCTGAACCGAATATATAATCCGCTAAGTTGTTGGTGTTTAAAAGAAAATAACGAAGTGCCCAACCCGTAACAACCGAATAATAAAAGGCAATGCCCATGGTCACGAAGGTTACAAATGTGCCCATCCAGTTGAATTTCTTTCCGGCCAAGCTTCCCAAAGCACCGAAGGTGCCTTTGCGGTAGTGCTTACCAATGGCCAACTCTGCCATCAACAAGGGGATAGACCAAACAACCAAGAAAAACATCCACAAGATAATAAAGGTACCGCCATATTCTCCGGCTATTCTTGGGAATCTCCATAGGTTTCCGGCACCAATGGCCATGCCTAAGGCGGCAAGAATGATTCCCCACCGGTTACTAAATTCTTCTTTCTTCTCTGCCATAACAGGTCAATAGGTTAAGTTTGAGATGGTTTAAAGTTCAGTAAAGGTCGAAAAGCTACATGAATTATTTAGAATGGCAAGTAGAATATGATATTCACTGGTTCAGTGCACTTTCAAATGGAACAAAAACATACATTTAACATGTTGATATTCAAGTTTTTAAGATCTAATTATCGTCTAAATTTGATGAGGTAGATTTAATTTTGGCTTGCATCATCAAAAACCAAATCAGTCGGTTATGAAAATAAATGATGTCCAAAATGGTTCACTTTTGTCAGGTTTAAACTTTGCTAAAATTGGCTTACTGTTTTTTAGACCATCACAGGAGTCAACGCCCGATGCTTTAAATGGAACAATCGCCACCCAAAAAATGACTTTCTTTGTACATGGCAAATAGGACAACTACTTTTTTTCAGGATGTCTATGAGGTGGTTCAATTGATCCCTCTAGGTAGGGTAAGCACTTATGGAGCCGTTGCAGCTTATTTGGGGAGTAAAGGCAGTGCCCGCATGGTGGGCTGGGCCATGAATGCGGCACACAGTCTTCCCGATGTTCCTGCGCACCGGGTTGTCAATCGGGTAGGGCTGCTGACAGGAAAGCACCATTTCCCTACTCCCACGGCCATGCAAGAAAGACTGGAAGCAGAAGGGGTAAAGGTGGTTGGCGATCAAATACAGCATTTCCAAAAGCATTTTTGGAATCCCGTTGAGGAGTTATCGCTTTAATGCTAGCTTTGTCATGAAATCAAAATAATCCATGGAAATCCTTTTGACCTCCGAAGGCCTTATTGCCTTGCTTACACTGACGTTTTTAGAAATTGTCTTAGGCGTAGATAATATCATTTTCATCTCTATTCTTTCCAACCGATTACCTAAGAAAGATCAGGCGAAAGCCCGAAACATAGGCCTCTCTTTGGCACTGCTGATGCGCATCGGGCTGCTTTTTGGCATCACGTGGATCATTGGTTTCACCGAGCCTGTTTTTACTTTGTTGGAGCATCCGGTGAGTGTGAAAGATATTATTCTTGTGGTGGGAGGATTGTTTCTGATTGCCAAAAGTACGACCGAAATCCATGAGGCTTTGCACGTGCACCATGAAGAAAAAAAGAAAGCTGTTGTCAGTAGTATGGCTCAGGTCATTCTTCAAATCATTGCCTTAGATGTGGTGTTTTCGCTCGATTCGATTCTAACAGCCGTGGGGCTTACGCCTGAGATTTTAATCATGGTCATTGCAGTTACCATTTCTATGGCGGTTATGATGACCTTTGCAGGAAAAATCAGTGATTTCATCAATCGACACCCTACTTTGCAAATGTTGGCCTTGTCGTTTCTTATTTTAATTGGCTTTATGTTGGTCTTGGAAGGTGCTGGTCAACACGTAGAAAAGGGCTATATTTATTTTGCGGTGTTCTTCTCTTTGGCTGTGGAAATATTGAACATGCGCAGGGGCAAAAAATCCCAAGCACTTAAACTGTCTAAGCGTTTTGAGGAGTAGCAGGAGGTTTGGAGATGATCCAAAGGCCTAAATAGGTCAAAGAACCATTCAGTGCCAAAACAAAAAAGCCAAACCAGTTGCCACTGGCTACCTCAATGCCATAAGAAAGCAAAGGTGCTACAAGACATACCCACAACACCCATCGGTCTTGTAATTGCCTGCGGGTGATAAGTCCAAAACTAAACAAGCCTAAAATCGGCCCGTATGTATATCCTGCTGCTTTGAAAATGGAATTGATCACACTATCATCGTTGATGGCGTGGAAGAGCAGAATCACAAAAAAGAGCAGTAGTGAGAAACCAATGTGCACCTTCAATCGGGTGCGCTTTTTGTCTCGCTCTGTTTTACCATCAAAGTGCAGAAAATCTACGCAAAAAGAAGTCGTGAGGGCTGTCAAGGCCGAATCAGCACTGGAATAAGCCGCTGCAATCACACCCAACAAAAAGACAATTCCGGCAAAAAGCCCTAAATGATCGAGCGCCAAAAGGGGGTAAAGCGTATCCGTTTTTTCGGGAATGCCAATGCCTTGTGCTTCGGCATACAAATACAAAAGGGCCCCCATACTGAGAAAGAGCAAATTGGCAATCACCAACACAATGCTGAAGCCCAAAACATTTTTTTGTGCGTCTTTTAAAGTTTTACAGGTCAGGTTTTTTTGCATCATGTCTTGGTCCAGCCCGGTCATGACAATGGCGATCAAGGCACCGGATATGAATTGCTTGGGAAAGAAACGCGGACTTTGCCAGTCCCAAAAGAAGGTTTTGGAAAGGCCGCTATCGCGAATGGCATGGAAGGTTTCACCCATGGTCCAGTTCATTTCTCGGGCAATGATGATTAATGTGGCCACCACTGCGGTCAACATGAATAGCGTTTGCAAAGTATCGGTCCAAACAATGGTTTTAATGCCTCCCTTGAAGGTATAAACCCAAATGAGTAAAATGGTCGTTAGCACAGATACCCAAAACGGAATACCATAAGCATTGAACAAAGCCGTTTGCAATACCAGAGCCACCAAAAAAAGCCTAAAGCTTGCACCTACTACTCTTGAAAGGAGAAAGAAGGCTGCTCCGGTTTTATAAGACCAAAAGCCAAAGCGGGATTCTAAATACGTGTAAATACTTACTAATTGTAGTTTATAGTACAAGGGTAGAAGTACGGTGGCAATGACAAAATAGCCCAGCAAGTAGCCAATCACCACTTGAAAATAAGAAAAGAAGCCATTCCCCACTTCGCCCGGAACGGAGATGAAGGTTACTCCGGATAAAGAGGCGCCAATCATGCCAAAAGCCACTAAATACCAAGGGCTTTGTCGGTTGGCAGTAAAAAAAGTCTGTGTATCCGCTCCCTTCGAAGTCCATCGGGCAATGACAATCAGCAGTAAGAAATAACCTGCAATGATACCAATCACTAAAGGAGGATTCATGTCGTTGTGCGGGGCTTGGGTTTCACATTCAAAAACGGAAGTTGTGATATTTTAGTCGATCCTACAAGCATTTTTAGATTTTGCCCAAAAACCTATTTCCAATCAAAGTGGTTAAGGTCACGAAAGTTTAATAAATTTGAGCAAAAATTACGATATGCGATTGAGCTATAAAGAACAAGAGAGCGTAGATGTACTGGAGAAAGTAGTTGAAGACGACCTGTGTGACTTGGTGGTGTTCAATGACGATGTGAATACTTTTGAGCATGTGATCAATATCTTAATGAAAGTGTGTGGGCACACGGCTGATCAAGCTGAGCAATGCTCCCTTTTGATTCATTATAAAGGAAAATGTACGGTGAAAAATGGTACTTTTGAAGAGCTTCGCCCCATGTGCGAAAGTATATTAGAAGCCGGCATCACTGCCACTGTCATGTAAACCGAATCACAGCCCTTGAACTTTCCTCCAAAAATTGTCGCCAATGCCATCGAAGAAATTTCGAAATTGCCGGGTATTGGTAAGAAAACGGCCTTGCGATTGGTCTTACACCTGTTGAAACAACAGCCCCAAGCCACCCATCAATTGGCACAAGCTTTACTCGACTTACGCGAGGAAGTGAAATATTGCGGTACTTGCCACATCATTTCCGATACCACAGAGTGTACTTGCCGTACCATCAACCGCGACCTCACAACCATTTGTGTGGTGCAAGACACCCCCGATGTGATGGCCATTGAAAATACTGCGCAATACAAAGGGCTGTACCATGTGCTGGGTGGGGTCATTTCTCCGATAGAAGGCATAGGTCCTGAAGATTTGAAAATTGAATCTTTATTTAACCGAATTAAAAATAGTAGTCCTCAAATAGAAGAAGTAATTTTAGCGCTCAACTCCACCATGGAGGGCGATACGACTGCTTTTTACATCACCAAAAGACTGAAGGAGATGCAGGTGGAAGTATCTTCCATTGCCAGAGGCATACCCATAGGCGGAGAGCTTGAGTTTGCCGATGAGGTGACCTTGGGCAGAAGCATTTTAACGCGTACCCGTTACGAATAATTTTTAACGCATGAATCAGCTTTCAGATCGTATCAACAACATGCCCGAATCGGCTACATTGGCCATGGCGGCCAAAGCCCGGGAGTACAAAAGCAGAGGCATTGATGTCATCAGTCTTAGTTTGGGTGAACCGGATTTTAAAACCCCCAAACACATACAGGAAGGCGCAAAAGCGGCTATCGATACCGAAAAGTATTTTGCTTACCCTCCGGTAAGTGGTTATCAAGATGTACGGGAAGCGATTTCCGAAAAATTCAAGCGAGAAAATGATTTGACTTATGGCCCCGATCAAATTGTTATTTCCAATGGTGCCAAGCAGTCCATCGCCAATGTTTTTCAAGCCCTCATTAATGAAGGAGATGAAGTGATTGTGTTTTCTCCCTTTTGGGTCAGTTATTCTGCATTGGTAGAATTGCCAGGGGGTATTCCTGTATATGTAAAGGGCACATTGGATAATGACTTTAAGGTGACTCCGGAACAATTAGAAGCCGCCATTACCAACAAAACCAAAGCGGTGATTTTCTCTTCACCCTGTAATCCTACCGGCTCTGTATTTACCCGAACGGAATTGGAAGGTCTGGCAGATGTGCTGCGCAAGCACAAAGACATTGTCATCTTGTCGGACGAAATTTATGAACACATCAATTATACCCATGAAGGTCACGCCAGTATCGGTGCCATTCCCGGAATGATTGATCAAACGGTGACCATCAATGGTATGGCCAAAGGGTTTGCCATGACGGGATGGAGAGTGGGCTACCTCGGTGCACCTACTTGGCTGGCCAAAGCATGTACCAAAATTCAAGGTCAATTTACTTCTGCCAATTGCTCCATTGCCCAACGTGCCACCTTGACTGCCTTGACTTCAGATTTAGGTCCTACCCAAGAAATGGCTAAGGAGTATTTGAGAAGAAGGAACTTGGTAAAAGATTTATTGGACGATATTCCGGGGTTCCGCACCAATGTGCCTCAGGGTGCTTTTTACTTTTTTCCGGATGTGAGTGCTTATTTTGGGAAGGAAGTAGGTGGTAAAGGGATCGACAACGCAACCGATCTTAGCATGTATCTGTTAGAAGAAGCCCATGTTTCAGTGGTAACGGGAGAAGCTTTTGGCGACCCGAATTGTATTCGCTTGTCCTATGCCGCTGCTGAAGAAGATTTGAGAACCGCCATCCAGCGCATGAAGGAGGCCTTAGCTAAACTACATTAGATGAAAACTGAAAGTGCAGCCACGCTATTCGAAGCTTTTCGCCAATTGAAAGTATTGGTCATCGGAGACGTAATGGTCGATGCTTACACATGGGGTTCTGTCAGCCGGATTTCACCAGAGGCTCCTGTTCCTGTGGTTTTGGCCAAGAACAAAGAAAAACGCCTGGGTGGTGCAGCCAATGTGGCCCTGAACGTACAGGCCTTGGGGGCCGTGCCTATTCCTTGTGCCATTGTAGGCGATGATATCGATGGAGAATTCTTTCTCAACCGATTGAAAGAAAAAGGCATTTCAGACAAAGGCGTCATTACCAGTACAGAAAGGCAAACCACCGTAAAAGAGCGAGTGCTTTCCGGTGCGCATCAATTACTGCGCATTGATACGGAAACCGATAAAGCCCTCAGCGCCATTGAACAAAAAAGTTTGCTGGCCCATATCAAAAACCTTTTACCCGAGTGCGATGTGGTTATTTTTGAAGATTATGACAAAGGAGTGATCAATGCCACCATTATTGCAGAGACCATTTCAGCAGCACGCGAGCTCGGTATTCCTACCGTAGTAGATCCGAAGAAAAGAAACTTTATGGACTATAAGGGTGCTACTTTGTTCAAGCCTAATTTGAAAGAGCTGCGCGAAGGTTTGGAAATAGAAGTAGATCCCAAAGACCTCGAAAGTGTGAAGTCAGCGGCTCAAGCCTTGCAAGCGGCTATTCATGCCGAGCATGTGATGGTTACCCTTTCAGAACATGGGGTATGCATTACAGAGGAGGATGCCATGCATCATATTCCGGCCCATATCCGTCAGGTTTCTGATGTTTCAGGAGCCGGAGATACGGTCATTAGCATTGTGGCTTGTGCCTTAGCTGCAGGCTTAGATGCCCAACGCACCGCAGCCCTTGCCAACTTAGGAGGCGGTCTGGTTTGCGAACATGTGGGTGTAGTGCCTATCGATGCCCAAGACCTGATGCGCGAAGCGGTAGCACAGGGGATTTTTTCTTAGCCTTAAAAAAGGTAGGCCTTTTTCTATTCAAGGACTATGCTTGCGTTACTTCACCTTTTCCGCATAATCCACCACCATTCGGCTCATTAAGCGAATGCCAGTAAGCAGACCGGAGTCATCTACATAAAAGTCGGGTGTATGGTGTGGAGCAGCTTTGGCCGGATCTTGGCCTTTGGGCATACCCCCAATAAAGAAATACAGTCCCGGAATTTGCTCCTGAAAGAAAGAAAAGTCTTCGGCTCCTGTGATGGCATCCATGTTGGCATCTACATTTTCGGAGCCTGCAACTTCCGTAAAAGTATCGGCCATCAATGCCGTTAAGTCGGGGTCGTTATAGGTAACCGGATAACCTTCGTCTATGGTCAAGGTAGCCTCAGCACCATTGCTGGCTGCTGTATTTTTCACAATGGTATGAAAGCGTTCGAAAAGGGTTGCTCGCATGTCGGCATCCAGCGTGCGGATGGTACCCACCAACTCTACCTCTTCAGGAATGATGTTACTTCGTACGCCACCTTCCATTTTACCAAAAGTAAGCACCGCTGCCGCCTTGGTCAGTGGTAAACTACGACTCACCACCGTTTGGGCATTATTGATGATTTGTGCGGCTGTTACAATGGGGTCTATGCCTGTCCATGGCGTAGAACCATGCGTTTGTTTTCCCTTGATGTATATTTTAAAGCTGTTGACTGCGGCCATTATGCCGTTGGGCCGGTACCGCACCTGACCCACCTCAGTTTGGGAATTGATATGCAAACCGAACATCACGTCCATGTCCTCGGTTACACCTTCTTTCACCATCAGTTGAGCACCTCCTTCTTCTCCCTCCGGAGCCCCTTCTTCCGCAGGTTGAAAAACAAAATGAATGGTACCTTGCAGTTCGTCTTTTACCTGGCTGAGCACTTCTGCTACACCCATAAGGATGGCCACATGTGTATCGTGGCCACAGGCATGCATCACAGGCACTTCTTTGCCTTCATATTCTCCCACTTGGGTAGATTTCCACGGCAAATCTGCACGTTCTTTCACGGGCAGGCCGTCCATATCTGCTCTTAAACCCATCACCGGGCCGGGCTGGCCGCCCTTGAGGATGCCAATCACACCTGTTTTGGCCACACCCTCTTGCACTTCCATCCCCAAGCTTTTCAAATGAGCAGCCACATAAGCCGCTGTTTTGAATTCACGGTTAGACAATTCAGCATGCTGATGCACCCAATGACGCCAATTCACTACTTTGGGTTCTACTTCGCGTGCCAATTGCAAGACTTTGTCTTTCAAGGCATCTTTAGGTGGTTTGGAATCTGTTGGATTTCCTGCTGCAAGCAAGAGAAGGGACATACAAATTAGGCTAAGAAACTTTTTCATAAGGGTTGAATTTGTAACAAATTACGCATTTTCCCTCAAAACGAAAATATTCAACCTTTACACTTGAGCCTTGGCCCGCAAGTCGGCACTGTAGGCTTTTACCGTATTGATAAATACTTTCACCTTTTCGGGCTTGGTATCGGGGTAAACCCCATGGCCTAAATTGGCGATATGGCGGCTTTGTCCAAATTGGTCGAGCATATGTTGGGTTGCCTTTTCGATTTCCGCATCGGAAGCGTACAAAGCGCAAGGGTCTAAGTTGCCTTGTAGCGTTTTGTTTTCCCCAATCAGCCTGCGCGAATTTTGAATGTCCATGCACCAGTCAAGACCAATGGTTTCGCAGTTTAAATGGCGCATGTCTTGTCGGGCACTAAAGGCACCTTTGGCAAAGACCGTAACAGGCACTTCGGTGATGGCATCGCAGATTTGCTGAATCGAGGATAAGGAATAACGCTTGTATTGCTCAGGCGGCAAAATGCCAGCCCAGGAATCAAATACCTGTACAATATCTGCTCCAGCAGCCACTTGCGCCTTTAAATAATCTATGGTAGAATCGGTAATCAGTTGCAGCAATTGGTCGGCCATCATGGGATCTTGATAGAGCATTCTGCGGGCTTTGGAGAAAGTTTTACTGCCGTGGCCTTCTACCATGTAGCAAAAAATTGTCCACGGGGCTCCTGCAAAACCAATCAAAGGCACACGACCGTTCAATTCTTTTTTCACCAGCCGAATGGCCTCTGTGACATATCCCAGGTCTGAGGCAACATCTGCTTTTTTCAGTTTTTTGAAATCCGCATCTGTAGAAATGGTTTGAGGAAAAAAGGGTCCTTTTTTCTCTATCATTTCATAGGGCAGGCCCATGGCTTCGGGCACAACCAAAATATCGGAAAAGATAATGGCCGCATCAACTCCCAGGATATCTACAGGCTGAATGGTAACCTCTGCTGCACGCTCCGGGGTTTTGGCCAGTTCGATAAAACCACTCAACTGATTGCGTACGGCTCGGTATTCGGGCAATATGCGTCCGGCTTGACGCATTAACCAAACGGGGGTTCTTTCTACCGGCTCGCCTTTGGCGGCACGAATCAACAGGTCGTTTTGCAATTTCATGGCGCAAAGATAAGGGTTGTTTGTTTATCAATTGGGAATTAGGAATGAGGAATGAGGAATTGCGAAAAGTGTACTTCCCTAAATAACGTTGACCGTTTGGTTCAACATTCTTTTATTATTTCCATCGGGCAATTATGAGCCTGAGGTTCTTCTCTTGGGCAAACTTCAAAGGGGCTCGATGCCCCTAAGAAGTTTCTCTTTCCTTCGGTGTAAATAATCACCATCGGTCTTTCTTGGGCACTTAAATCTACCCATTTTTTATAAAAATGCATAGGGCTATATTTCATATTGAAGGCTCTATGAAGTCTCTTATTATTATAGTTATCGATCGCTTTTGCAACTTTGACCTTTAAGGCTTTAAAATCTCTAATCACCCATTTTTTAAGGTATTCGTTTTTTATAATGCCATTAATACGCTCTGCATAAGGGTTTTCCCAAGCAACTTCTCCCATACTGATGTGTATTTGATTCTTTTTAACAAGTCAGTGTATATCTTGCTACTATACTGAGATCCTCTGTCTGAATGATGGATCAAACCCCATGGCTGGTAATCAATTACCTTCAAGGCCATTTTTAATGCT
The DNA here is from genome assembly GCA_018402485.1 of Roseivirga sp. Classification (GTDB taxonomy): domain Bacteria; phylum Bacteroidota; class Bacteroidia; order Cytophagales; family Cyclobacteriaceae; genus Roseivirga. The sequence goes on from JAGYIY010000001.1 coordinate 1,204,583, forward strand.
TTCACATTTGCTTCAGCTCGCAGGTGGTTACTAACAGCGTACCCTATAACTAAGCGGGTATACACATCTATTATGAACACCAAATAATAATGCTCTAAACCCACACTAAAATAAGTAATATCGCTTTGAATAACCTGAAAAGGCCTTGTTACTGTCATACCCTCAATCACATTAGGATAAAATATATCCCCGCTGAAAGTAGTGCGGTGATAGTTCCTGATCGGTTTGACCCCATAACCTAGATGAAGGAAAATTTCACAAAATTTATCCCTACCCATACATTTTGGCTTTAAGGTATAATACATCTTTTCAACCCCACAGCCTGGGTGCTCCTCTTTAATTTGATCTGCCAAAATCACAAGCTCAGCAAGCTCTTGGTCAAATGATGCCTGACGTTTTTCAGCTTGATGAACTGACTGTTTGCTCACCCCAACCGTCCGATAAAGTTCGTTAAGTGAATAGCTCATCATTTCTCGGTTAGATTGGAACCACCAGAGGGTGGGGTGTCGGAGTTTTTTTTAATGTCGATTGAGTAGGTTTCCTTGGCCAAATCAATCATCTTTTCCAGATAATCAATCATAATCTGTTTCTGGCCTACACTACGCTCAAGCTCTTGTACTTTTTTTCAAGCTCTTTGACTTTGTTGGTTTGGCTGTTTTTCATCTCAACTATCCTGACGTTTTTCTCATTGTATGAGGAGTATTTATATATCCAGTTATATATAGTTGCATTACTCACTTCATAATACTGCTCCATCTGAGGAACAGACATTACACCTTTTTCAAAATCCTGAACTAATTTACGCTTAAATTCTTCAGAATACTTGCGGACAGAATTAATCCTTTTTCCCGTTTTTATCATTTTTATTTTGGCTTAAAAACGGTCAACCTATTTCAGGGAATGACACCCGCCCTTATAACCAACAACCCAAAAACCCAATACCCAAAAACCCAATCCCCCATTAACCCAAAACCCCACTAACCCAACCCCCCAACCCCCAACCCCCCCTGTTATTCTCAGGGAATTGCGCTAGCTTTGCAAAAAAGGAGGAAGTATGTGTTTTTTATTTGAGGATTTTAGAGGCTGGAAAAAATATTGTGAGGAAAAAGAAATGCCGCTTTATCAAGCGGTCATTGAGTATGAGGTGTCTGAGAAGGGGGCTACCGAGGATCAAATTTGGGATGGATTGGCCAATGCCTATCAGGTGATGAAGGAGGCCATACAGACAGGGTTAACAGAAAATATGACTTCCCGTTCGGGGATGATCAACAACGGAGCCAAAAAAGTATTCAATTACCCCACAGCCGTATTGTCTAAGGAATTTCAAGTGCTTATTTCGCGAGCGCTTGCGGCAAAAGAGGTGAACTCTTGTATGGGTCGTGTGGTAGCGGCACCTACTGCCGGAGCCTCAGGCATCATTCCCGGGGTAATGGTTACCTTTCAGGAATTACACCATATGCCCGACCGCAAAATTTTGGAAGGGCTTCTGGTCAGTGCAGGCATTGCCTTGATCATGGAAAAACGGGCTTCTATTGCCGGAGCTGTAGGAGGCTGTCAGGCAGAAACCGGAAGTGCTGCTGCTATGGCTTCGGGTGCTATGGTGTACGGTTTAGGCGGAAGTATCGATCAAATTTTCAATGCGGTAGCCATTACCATTCAGTGCATGCTCGGGCTCATATGCGACCCCGTGGCGGGCTTGGTGGAAGTGCCCTGCGTGGTACGCAATGCCAGTGCTGCAGCCATTGCCAATAGCTCAGCACAAATTGCCTTGGCCGATGTCAGCGGAGTCATTCCGGTAGATGAATGTGTAGAAGCCATGGGCGAAGTTGGGCAAAGCATGGAGACCCGCTACAAAGAAACAGCTTTGGGCGGTCTGGCAGCCACCACTACCGGTCAGGCCATATCGAAGCGGGTGCTGATTGAAGACATTGAAATGCTTCCTGATGAAGATGAATAGTGCCAATATTATCCGTTGAATAGTCCCATTTTAACCAACCAACCCAGCGAATAGGTCCAGGAGATGCCCCAGAAAATACCTGAAAAAAGCATGTAAAGAAATACTTTTCTTTTGGGCGCACCCATAGTAGAAATCAACAGGGCCCCGATGGGTGGAGATAAAATAACAGGGGTTAAAAAGCAAGTGCCGGCAATGCCATACCCCTTCCAAACCCGAACCATTCGCCTACTTTTTCGAGAAAAACGCTTGGGCTTCCTAATAAAAAGGGGGATGATGTGCCTTTTGATTTTTTCTCCCAAAAAAGTAAACACCACAGTGCTAGTCATCAGTCCCAAAATGGTGATCAGGATGATTTCTAACTTAGTGAATCCAGAAAAAGGTCCCACCAAGGCAGGTAAGACAGATTTAAAGCAAGCCATTAAAAACAGGCTTAAGTATTTCAATATTTCCATGGATGTTAACGCAACATAAAGAATAAATAAGCAGCATAAAACAACAATAAGGCGATGCCGGAGGGCATACCTAGTTTCTTATGTAAAAGCATCAATGGAAGGATACCTAAAGTTAAGGCCAGCATCCAGAGCATATCTCGCTCAATGATTAAAGGGTTTACTTCCAGGGAATTTATCATGGCGGTAATGCCCAGAATGGAAAGGATGTTAAAGATATTGGACCCAAACAGATTGCCTAAGGCCATTTCCGTTTCTCCCTTTCTGGCAGCAATGATACTCGTAACCATTTCTGGCAAACTGGTGCCAATGGCCAATACGGTAAGGCCGATAATGCGCTCGGCTATGCCAAAGGTAGCGGCAATGCTGGCCGATCCATCGATGAACCAATTCGAGCCAAAGTAAAGGCAGGCACCTCCTAAAGCTAAAAGTGAAAGATCTTTGACTTTTTCCTTTACAGTAGATTCAACTTCCCCAACTTCGAGTTCCACTTTGATTTTATGGCGCCTGCCATTGATGAGCAAGTAGGTGATATAGGCCAGTAGGGATAAGAATAAAATGAGCCCTTCTACAAAAACCAATTCACCTCCGAAACTAAAAACCAAAAGCATAAGAGAGGCAATGAAGGTAATGGCCCAGTCGCGAACGGCTGTTTGGGTTTGAATAGGAATGATGCCAAACAAACAGGCCATTCCTAACACGAGACTTAAATTAGAGATGTTTGAACCCACTACATTGCCCATGGCGAAATCGGGCGATCCTTTGAGGGCGGCATATAAACTAACGAGTAATTCCGGAGCGGAGGTACTAAAAGCCACAATCGTGAGCCCCACCACCAGTGGGCTGATGCGAAAACTCAAGGCAAGGCGCGAGGCACCTCGCACCAAAAATTCACCTCCCAGTATCAATACAATCAGTCCAAGAATGAGTATAAAAATATCAGCTGTCATGTTTATTCCTTAGGGCCATAGGCCAAATCTCCCGCATCTCCTAAACCGGGAATGATATATAATTTTTCGTTTAATCGCTCGTCCATGGCACATGTCCAATATTGGGTGCTCGATGGAAGCTTTTCTTTTAACAATGCGATGCCCTCTGGGGCCGCTACAACACTGGCGATGTGCACAGAATCTGCGGTTTTTAATTGGTTCAATTGTTCTACCGTGGCCCAAGTAGATTTTCCCGTGGCCAACATAGGGTCAACTAGAATAACGGTTTTTTGGTTTAAATCGGGCAAAGCAGCATACGACAAATCTATTTGGAGGGCTTCGTTCTTTTGGAATGGCCTTCTGGCAGCTCCCACAAAACCAACAGAAGCTTGTTCAAACACCTCTAAAAAACCATCGCAAAATGGCATGGCTGCACGCAAAATAGCGATAAGTACAATGTCTTTTTTGGGTAACGAAACAGCGGTTTGAGCCAAGGGGCTTTGAATTTCGTTACTTTCATAATTCAGCGTCTTAGAAAGCTCGTAGCCCAGTAGAAAACCTAATTTTTTGAGGTGATTTCTAAATTTGTACCTGTCTTTTTGTTGTTCAACATCTCGCAATTGAGCCAAAAAAATGTTGGCAGCCGAGTGGGTTTCATTAAGCACAAATACTTCTTCCATAACGGTGCAATTTAGACTTTTCTTACACGGCATACCAAAAATCTCGTGGCTCATGCTAATTTTACACCATGCCAATCGAAAATTATCATTTACTTCAAACGCTTTGTCAGATCCATGCTCCTTCCGGAAACGAAGGTGCCATGACTTCTTTTCTTCTTGAATACATCAAGGAAAATGCTAAGCATTGGAAAGTGCAGCCTGAAGTCATACATGGAGAGGATTTTCAAGATTGTATTTTGCTTAAGTTTGGGAAACCCAGAACGGCCATCTTTGCACATATCGACAGTATCGGTTTTACGGTGCGCTATCACGATCAGTTGGTCCCCATTGGTGGACCCAAAGCAGAAACAGGTTATGTATTAGTTGGTGAAGACGCCATGGGACCCATTCGCTGTGAATTGGTAGAAAAAGAAGGCAATCTCCACTACAGGTTTGGCAGGGTCCTCGAGCGCGGTACGGATTTGGTTTTTGAATGTGATTTTAGGCTAACTGAAAATTACGTCCAATCCTGCTATTTAGACAACCGATTGGGTGTATTCAATGCCTTAAAGGTGGCAGAAACCTTAGAAAATGGCGTCATTGCTTTTTCTTGTTGGGAAGAACATGGCGGAGGTTCGGTTCCTTATTTAGCGAAACACATCTATGAAGCATGGGGAGTAAAGCAAGCCTTGATTTCAGACATTACCTGGGTCACGGAAGGAGTAGTGCATGGCAACGGGGTTGCCATTTCTTTGCGAGACCGAAGCATTCCGCGGAAGGCTTTTGTGAATAAAATTTGTGCCTTGGCCGAGGCTTCTGGAATCGATCATCAATGGGAGGTTGAAGGTAGTGGAGGAAGTGACGGAAAAGAACTCCAAAGCTCGCCTTACCCATTCGACTGGTGCTTTGTAGGGGCGCCAGAAGACGAGGTGCACAGCCCCGATGAGATTGTTCATAAGCATGATATCGACTGCATGATTGCACTCTACAAGTACTTGATGAAGGAGCTGTAATGAAAATACATTTTCCTACTTCTTTAAAAAACGCCTAACTTGCTTGCTGTGAAACAACCACCCTTGATTCAAATCCACGATAAAACCTTCCGCATTTTTCTTACCGAAGCTAAAATTCAGGTTCAGGTGGCAAAAATGGCAGAAAAGATCCAAGTGCGATTCAAGCACAAAAATCCTTTGTTCATTGTGGTGCTGAATGGAGCCTTCATGTTTGCTTCCGATCTAATCAAGGCTGCCAATATTCCCTGTGAAATAGCCTTCATTCGGGTGGCTTCCTATCGAGGCATGGAAAGCAGTGGAGACCTGAAAGAATTATTGGGTTTGCAAGAAGAGCTTAACAACAGGCATGTGATTGTGGTAGAAGACATTGTCGATTCCGGACATACCATGGCCAGACTCCTTGAAGATTTCCGTGTCGAGCAGCCGGCCTCCTTAAGTGTAGCTGCCTTATTGGTGAAACCCGAACAAATGAAAACCCAAATTAACATCGAGTACACCGGCTTCGAAATTTCGGAGTTGTTTGTGGTCGGTTATGGTTTGGATTACGACGGGCAGGGGCGCTATTTGAAAGATATTTATCAATTAAAGGACGACTAATTTTTCCTTCACTATATTTGTCCCGTAAAGAGAAAAACAAATGGTAAACATAGTACTCTTTGGCCCTCCTGGTGCTGGTAAAGGCACACAAAGCGAGAAAATCATTGAAAAATACGGGCTAAAACATATATCTACTGGCGATTTATTTAGAAAACACCTAGGCGAAGGCACTGATTTGGGCAAAAAAGCCCAGTCATTTATGGATAATGGTAAGTTGGTACCAGATCATGTAGTCATTGGCATGGTAGATGACTTTTTGAATGACAATACAGGTGAGAAGGGATTTATTTTTGATGGTTTTCCCAGAACTGTAGCACAAGCAGAAGCGCTAGATGAACTATTGGCCAAGCATGAAACTTCTATCAATTGCATGTTGATGCTGGAAGTGCCGCATGAAGAGTTGAAAAAAAGATTGCTAGAGCGGGGTAAAACATCTGGTCGAGCAGATGATCAGAATGAAGAAAAAATCAACATTAGAATTCAAGAATATTTGAATAAAACGCTTCCTGTCGCATCTTTTTACGAGCAGCAAGGTAAAATTTGCAAGGTAAAAGGTGTAGGATCCATTGATGGTATTTTTGCCGATATTGCTGCAAGCCTCGATGCACATTTTAAGGCCTAAAAGATAAGTCTTACCTTTTTATCAAAACCCTTTCCCCATGGCAAGCACTAATTTTATTGATCATGTAAGACTTTATTGCCGTTCGGGCAATGGGGGAGCGGGTGCTGTTCACTTCCGTAGAGAAAAACACGTGCCAAAAGGTGGTCCTGATGGGGGAAATGGCGGTAGAGGAGGTCACATTATCTTGAGAGGAAATTCTAACCTGTGGACACTACTGCATCTGAGGTACCAAAAACACGTCTTTGCCCAAAATGGTGAGGCAGGTTCAGGACATGGTAGCACCGGGTCCGACGGTGAGGATATCGTTCTTGAGGTGCCTTTAGGAACCATGGCTAAGCATGCCGAAACAGATGAAATACTTGTAGAAATCACTGAAGAGGGGGAAGAAAAAATTTTACTCCAAGGTGGGCGAGGGGGTATGGGTAACCAGAATTTTAAAACATCTACCCAACAAACACCCAGATATGCCCAGCCTGGAGAGGAGGGCATTGAGCGTTTATGTGTGCTTGAATTGAAACTTTTGGCCGACGTGGGCTTGGTCGGATTCCCGAACGCAGGTAAGTCTACATTATTGTCAGTGCTCTCGGCAGCAAAACCAGAAATTGCAGATTATCCTTTTACGACATTGGTCCCTAATTTAGGAGTAGTAAGCTATCGCAACCATAGGTCTTTTGTGATGGCCGATATACCGGGAATTATTGAGGGAGCTTCTGAAGGGAAGGGGCTTGGTATTCGTTTCTTACGACACATTGAACGCAATTCCATGCTTCTTTTTATGGTGCCGGCCGATGCGGACGACATAGCGCAAGCATACGATGTTTTGTTAAAGGAACTGAAAAAGTATAACCCCGAGTTGCTTGACAAAGAACGCATTCTGGCCATTTCGAAAAGCGATATGCTAGACGATGAACTTAAGGCGGAAATAGAAAAGTTGTTGCCTAAAGATGTAGAAACACTGTTTATTTCATCTGTTGCTCAAAAAGGATTGGTAGAGCTGAAGGATAAAATATGGTCTAAAATGAATGCTGTAGACGAGGGCTGATGTCGCTCAACTGACAAATGCGGTAAGCCGCACTTTTGGCATATGCCAAATTGACACGTAAAACCGGCTTGGCAAACAAATTGTTGCCTCGATGAAAGATTCTAATGAATAGAAATGGCAAAGAAAAAGAAAGCAAACAAACAACAAGAGGAAGCAAAAGCTCAAAATCAAGAAGATATCCAAGTAGAAACAGCTGAGCAGGAGCATGAAACCCATACCGAAGAAGTTGACGAGCTGAGTAGAGAAGAACAGTTGGAGAAAGAGGTAGATGAAGCCAGAGACAAGTACTTGCGTCTTTATTCAGAATTTGAAAATTTTAGAAGAAGGAATGCCAAAGAGCGGATTGACCTGATTAAAACAGCCTCATCGGATTTGGTGTCAGAGCTGATTCCAACCATCGACGATTTTGAACGGGCCAAAAAAGCCAATGAAACACAAGAAGATGTAGTGCCCGTAAAAGAGGGTTTCGACTTGATTTACAATAAGCTTGTGAAAACATTGCAGGCCAAAGGCTTGAAAGTAATGGAAACCGAAAAAGGCACACCATTCGATGCAGACCTTCACGAAGCTGTTACCCAGTTTCCGGTCGAGGATAAAGACATGAAGGGTAAAATTATTGATACCGTAGAAAAAGGCTACTTTTTAGGAGATAAAGTAATTCGGTTTGCTAAAGTAGTGATAGGAGCATAATATGGCGAAAAGAGATTATTACGACATTTTAGGAGTAGGCAAAAATGCCACGGAAGAGGAATTGAAGAAGGCTTATCGTAAAATGGCCATCAAATTCCACCCCGATAAAAACCCTGACAACAAAGAAGCCGAAGAAAAATTTAAGGAAGCAGCAGAAGCCTATGAGGTTTTAAAAGATCCTCAAAAACGCGCGCAGTACGATCGCTTTGGCCATGAAGGTATGCGTGGTGGCTTTGGTGGCGGAGCTGGAGGCGGTATGAGTATGGATGATATTTTCTCTCAATTTGGAGACATCTTCGGTGGAGGAGGCGGGGGTGGAAGTCCTTTCGATAGCTTCTTCGGAGGCGGAGGTGGTAGACGCCAGAGGAAAGGATCCAACCTTAGAATTAAACTGCACCTTACCTTACAAGAAATTGCCAACGGAGTAGAAAAGAAAATCAAAGTGAACCGACTCATCAATGCCGATGGTGTCACTTATAAAAATTGCCCTAGCTGCGGGGGCTCAGGGCAAATGAAGAAAGTGGTGAATACCATGTTGGGCCAGATGGTTTCAGCAGCCACTTGTTCGACCTGTAGCGGGTCAGGAAAAATCATTGATAAACGCCCTCCAGGAGTAGATAGTACTGGTCTGGAAATGAAGGAAGAAATCATTCCGATCAAAATTCCTGCTGGGGTTTCAGAAGGCATGCAATTATCGATGTCCGGCAAAGGAAATATGGCCCCTGGCGGTGGTATGCCCGGCGATTTGTTGATTGTTATTGAGGAAAAAGAGGACGAGCTACTCAAAAGAGATGGCAATAATGTTGTGTATGATTTATACATCAGTTTTGTGGATGCCGCCTTGGGAGGTAGTATGGAAGTACCTACCATTGATGGTAAAGTGCGTATAAAAGTTGATCCAGGAACTCAGAGTGGAAAAATTCTTCGCTTGAGAGGAAAAGGCATCAAGGATATCAACAATTATGGCAAAGGAGACCAATTGATTCATGTGAATGTCTGGACACCAAAGAAGTTAACTTCTGAAGAAACAGACCTTTTAGAAAAGCTTAGAAACTCCGAAAATTTCCAACCCAAACCAGGCAAAGGAGAGAAAGGATTTTTCGAAAAAATGAAGGAGTTCTTTTAGGCTTTTACCGTTTAAAAAAATGCGCAACCCGCTTTCAGTGTTCACGTATGAAAGAACATGCGAAATATTTTTGTGTGGTTCGTTTTATTTATTTTGCCTGAAACAATCTTTTTAGGGCAAACAAAAAAACACTTTGAAGTCAAAGACCCACAATCTTGCCAAAAGATAGAATTTACCTTGAATGCCTCTTCAGGTACCTGCGCTATTCGTACACGCTATGGGAAGATGCCCATCAGCATAATGGGCAATCATAACGAAGAGTTTGTCTCTGCTGATTTCGGACAAAATTACCAAGGAGAGGTATTGCATGCCTGGCTCAATCTAAAAGATAACGGGAAAGAGAATTTTGGAAGCAAGCTTGGCAAAATTTTCGGAACCAAGTCCATAGACAATGACAATTATTGGAATGTATATTTTACAAACCATCAGCCTTACCGTTTAGATCTTACCTATGGAGTGGGTAAAGCTTATGTAGACCTGTCAGATATTGCGGTTGAAAATTGCCGAATTAAATCGGGGAATGCCTATGTTGAAGTGGGGTACCTTTCCAATGTACCCAACCAAATGGTTATGGATTCCTTAATCATTGATGTGGATTTGGGAGACATTGAAATCAAGCGTCTGAATTTGGCCAAGGCAAAAAATGTTTTGGCCAAAGTAGGTTTTGGCACTTTATCACTCAACTTCGAAGAAATTCCTGAAAAAGCGTGCGATATTTGGGCCAGCGTAGGTGCTGGTTCCTTGGTGGTGCACCTGCCTGAAAATGAGATGCCAGTAATCATTCACATGAAACAAACCAATTACAGGAAGTTTAAAATGCCGGTGGGCTTTAAAGAAATATCCGACAACACCTTCGTTAATCAAGGCTATTCCGTAAATGCCAAGAACCTACAGACTTTTAACATAGATCTTTCTATGGGCAGCGTAGAATTTCGAAACAAATAATTTCATCTTCATATTATTCCGCATAGCGGGTTGAACTTCCGTTTAAAACCATACATTTTTTATTCTCGACACAATTTCTCACTTTTCATAGGTATTTTTTGTCGAGCTTAGCTCGTGTTAAAAAGGTCAATCACTAAAATTCAAATATTGTGAACATACTCGAAGCGAAGGGCATCACTAAAAATTATGCCCAACACACGGCGTTAAAGAATGTAAGCATAGACATTCCCAAACAGTCCATTTTTGGTTTATTGGGCCCCAATGGAGCGGGTAAAACCACCCTGATTCGCATCATCAATCAAATCATCATGTGTGATGCCGGTGAAATAAGAATCAATGGAGAACTGCTCTCTCCCAAACATGTAAAAGTAATTGGATACCTGCCAGAAGAACGAGGGCTCTACAAAAAAATGAAGGTAGGGGAACAGCTCATGTACCTTGCCCAATTGAAAGGAATGAAAAGTGCAGAGGCGCGCAAGCGCATAAAGCACTGGCTGGAGAAGTTGGAGCTTTCGGCTTGGGCAACAAAAAAGGTGGAGGACCTCTCTAAAGGAATGGCTCAGAAAATTCAGTTCATAGCCACTGTAATGCATGAACCTGAATTGCTCATTTTAGACGAACCTTTCTCTGGGTTCGATCCGGTAAATGCCAACTTAATCAAGGATGAAATTTTTGAATTGAGAGATAAAGGCGCAACGGTTATTTTCTCCACCCACCGGATGGAATCTGTTGAGCAACTTTGCGATCATATTGCCTTGATCAATCATGCAGAGAAGATCCTAGATGGCTCTAAGAAAGACATCAAGCTTTCTCATAGAATGAATCAATATGAGGTGATTTTTAAGGGAGATTTGCCTGAAAGACCAGGTGCATTTCAAGTGCTTTCTAGAGAAATTTCTGAATTGGGTATGAATAAGGTGATCGTTGAAGCCAATGATAAAACGGCTTCACCCAACGATATTTTAGAAACCTTGATCAGCGATATAGAGCTGCATTCTTTTTCTGAAGTCATTCCATCTATCAACGATATATTCATCAACATTGTCAAAGGAGGTCAATCATGAACCAGATTTTATTAGTACTCAAAAGAGAATACGTTACCCGGGTTAAAAAGAAGTCTTTTCTATTGGCTACTTTATTAACCCCTTTGGTGCTTCCAGCACTTATTTTTGTTATTGCCTACTTCGCCACGCGTGACAAAGAAGAGAGAGACGAGCAAATATTAGTGCTTGATGAAAGCGGATACTTTACCGATGTTTTCGATCAAAGCGGATATGTTTTTGAAAACATAACAGGTAGCCTTGAGGAGGCCAAAGCATCTTATGCCGAAAAAGGAGCTTTTGGCCTATTGTATATTCCAGAAATTGACCTTTCTGACCCCACTGTTCGTGGGTTTGAAGGTTTTCAATTGTATTCGAAATCGAACGCGGGTTTTAGAACACTCGAACGTTTTGAAGGTGCTATCCGAGGGCGCATTGAAGACTTAAAGTTAGAAAGATCTGGTTTAGACCCGGTCGTCATTGCTAATTTACAAGCTAGGGTAAGTTTAGAAACGTTTAACCTTACCGAAACTGGAGAGGCGAAGGCCAGTAATTCAGGGGTAAGTTTTGGGGTAGGTTATGCTACCGGGTTTCTGATTTACATGTTTATTTTTGTTTATGGCTCCCAGATCATGCAATCTGTACTGGATGAAAAAAGTAGTCGCATCGTAGAAGTCATTGTTTCTTCAGTGCGACCTTTTCAGCTAATGATGGGGAAAGTACTAGGTGTGGGTGCAGTCGGATTCACTCAGTTGTTGATATGGATCGTCCTGATTGCCACATTGTCCACTGTGGGGGTAGGTATTTTGGCGGGTGGCAGCGATGCCATGATGGAGGCTGCTTCACAGCAAATGCCAGATACCGAAATGAGCCTGACAGAACAACAAGAATTGGCTCAAGATATCAGGAGCATGGTAGCTTCTATTCCAGTGGTGAAAATTTTACTCTCCTTTTTGTTTTACTTTATGGGAGCCTACTTACTCTATGGGGCTTTGTATGCGGCCATTGGTGCCTCTGTCGACAGCTTGCAAGATGCCCAGCAATTTATGTTCCCCATCATTTTGCCGATTTTAGCAGCGATCATGTCCATGTTCTTTGTTTTGGAAGACCCCAATAGTGGACTTGCCGTAACCCTTTCCATGATTCCTTTCACATCACCGATTATCATGATGGCTAGAATTCCATTTGGTGTGCCTGATTGGCAACTCGCCCTTTCCATGTTGTTTTTGATAGGAGGTTTTGTGGGTACCATCTGGATAGCCGGAAGAATCTACCGTATCGGGATTCTTATGTATGGGGTAAAAGTGAATTGGATGACCATGAAGAAATGGTTTACCATGAAGGTCTAATATTTAAGAATAGAGATAAGTAAAAGCCTGCTTTTGTCGTCAGAAGTAGGCTTTTTCTTTGAGAACACCCGAAAGAACATTCCGTTTAAAATCGATAACTTGCTGTTCAAACATTGCTAAATTTTTGTTCACCTGTACTTCAAAAGGCTCTTAGGCGTTAACTGATTTATGGAAAATCCTTTTAAAGGTGCTTTATCCATCGACTTTTATTCCAATCAGTCGAAAATTAAATGGTTGATACTCATTGTGGCCGTGGTCATTGGCTTGGGCTCTATCATTTATACCAACCAATTGGTTGAGGTATTGAAACAAGGGGAAGAAGAAAAGATTAGGCTTTGGGCTCAGGCAGTGGAGTTTTCGGGAGCTGCTGAGGTAGATGAGTCTGCCCTAACTTTTATTACTTCTAACATCATTACACCCGAAAATAAACTACCGGTAATTCTGGTAGATTCTGCAACACAGAAGATTTTGTTATCCAACAATGTATTCGACAAAAAGGTGGTTTCCGACAAGCAGTCGAGCGACCTTGAAAATGCACTTGTTCAAATGAAGCAGGAGAATAATCCTTTCACCATCAAAGTAAAGAATGGCCAAAATGGGGAGATTACAGATATTCAGTACGTTTATTATCGCAACTCTTATTTGTTGAGACAATTGCAAGCCTATCCCTATGTACAACTCACCGTCATTGCAATTTTTGGTTTTATCGCCTATTTGGCTTTTAGCTATTCGCGTACAGCCGAGCAGAATCGAGTTTGGGTGGGTATGGCCAAAGAAACAGCCCATCAATTAGCCACTCCTCTTTCTTCATTGATGGCATGGTTGGAATATATGCGTAGCATGGAGGCCATGGAAAACCAATCTGAGTTGTTACAAGAGTTAGAAAAAGATGTGGAACGTTTGCAAAGGATTACGGAACGCTTTTCCAATATAGGTTCGCTGCCAAGTCTGACACGCGAAAATGTATCTGCAGTGGTGGATAAAACCCTATCTTACTTGCAGCCACGAGTAAGCCGAAAGGTGAGGATGAGCATTGATGAAAATGCTTCGAGAGCGATAGAAGCACGCATGAACGTTCCCTTGTTTGAGTGGGTCATTGAAAACTTGGTGAAGAATGGCATTGATGCCATGGGAGGTATTGGGGAATTAAGGGTAAATATTATACAGGTAAACACAGACGAAGTGTGCATAGATTTGGCTGATACTGGCAAAGGCATTACAAAAAGTAAATTTAAAGAAGTATTCAAACCGGGCTTTACTACCAAACAAAGAGGCTGGGGTTTAGGCTTGGCTTTGGTGAAGAGAATCATTGAAAACTACCATCAGGGTAAAATTTTTGTAAAGTCTTCGCAAGTCGGAAAGGGCACTACTTTTCGCATTGTTTTGCAGGCCTAAAGATGAGGTTCTATTTTCTTATTATCCCTTTGGTTTAATTGTGAATCCACTTACCTTTGCACCAAGAAAATCAAGCGCATTTTTCTTTTTTATAAAGTAAAACAAATGGCAAATATCGGAAAGGTCACACAGGTTATTGGACCTGTAATTGATGTAAGTTTTGAAGCAGAAGGAGCAAAATTACCTAAAATTTTGAACGCCCTTCAGGTCACCAAAGACAATGGCCAAGTGGTCATTCTAGAATGTCAACAACATTTAGGAGAAGACAGAGTGAGAACCATAGCAATGGATTCTTCAGAAGGTCTGAGAAGAGGAATGGAAGTTACCGATACCGGTGGCCCCATCTCTATGCCCATTGGTGATGACATCAAAGGACGACTTTTCAATGTTGTGGGCGAGGCCATTGATGGCATTCCTCAACCCAAAGGAACTCAAAGATTACCCATTCACAGATCTGCTCCTAAATTTGAGGATCTTTCCACTTCTACTGAAGTACTTTACACAGGGATCAAAGTCATCGACCTGATTGAGCCTTATGCAAAAGGGGGTAAAATTGGATTGTTCGGTGGTGCTGGTGTTGGTAAAACCGTATTGATTCAGGAATTGATTAACAACATTGCCAAGGCTTATGCTGGACTTTCCGTATTTGCAGGTGTGGGAGAAAGAACACGTGAAGGAAATGACTTGCTTCGCGAAATGATTGAATCAGGCATCGTAACATATGGTGATGAATTCATGGAGTCGATGGAAGAAGGCGGATGGGATTTATCTACCGTAACTGCCGAAAAACTTGAAGAGTCCAAAGCTACTTTCGTTTTCGGTCAGATGAATGAACCTCCCGGTGCGAGAGCACGTGTAGCCCTTTCAGGGTTGACCATTGCTGAGTATTTTCGGGATGGGGATGGTACAGGGAAAGGGAAGGACATTCTTTTCTTTATCGATAATATTTTCCGATTTACGCAAGCAGGTTCTGAGGTTTCGGCCCTACTAGGCCGTATGCCTTCAGCCGTAGGTTACCAACCGACCTTGGCTACAGAAATGGGTGCCATGCAGGAAAGAATTACTTCTACGAAAAACGGATCAATTACTTCCGTGCAGGCCGTTTATGTACCTGCCGATGACTTGACTGACCCTGCTCCGGCAACTACTTTTGCTCACTTAGATGCAACAACCGTATTGTCTAGAAAGATTGCTGAGCTAGGTATTTATCCTGCTGTCGATCCTTTGGATTCAACATCAAGAATTTTAACAGCTGAAAACTTGGGCGACGAGCATTATGATTGTGCGCAGCGTGTGAAAGAAACCCTTCAGCGTTACAAAGAATTACAAGACATCATTGCCATTTTGGGTATGGATGAATTGTCTGATGAAGATAAATTAGTTGTGTCTCGTGCCAGACGTGTACAAAGATTTCTATCTCAGCCTTTCCATGTAGCCGAACAATTTACAGGATTAAAAGGTGTTTTGGTAGACATCAAAGATACCATTAAAGGCTTCAATGAAATCCTAGATGGTAAGCATGATGATTTGCCAGAAGCAGCCTTCAACTTGGTAGGAACCATCGAAGAAGCTCGCGAGAAAGGTGAGAAAATGATGGCTGAAGCCGCTAACCGATAAACTTATGCACCTAGAAGTTGTAACTCCAGATAAAACAGTTTTCGAGGGAGAAGCCACCGCGGTAACTTTCCCTGGAAGTGATGGTGAGTTTCAAGTATTGAATGACCATGCTCCTATGATTTCTGCTCTAGGAAAAGGGGCAATGACCATTAAAACCTCTGGAAAAGAGGAGATCGTATCTGTTGATGGTGGAGTGGTTGAAGTGTTAAAAAATAAAGTGATTGTGCTGGCTGAGTCTGTCATTGAAGCTTAGCATCTCTTCAAAATCTTTAAAAGTCCTGCCTGTAAAGGTCAGGGCTTTTTTTATGTTCATTACGAGCCTTTATCGTTTGGGTTGGTGCTCAATTTCATTAGTAAGTGCCTATTTATTGTGTAAGTGGACGAAGGTCTTCGATGGCAATATTAACTCCCTCAAAAAGCTGGTGGTCTTGTGCAATCCATGCGCCTTCCCCAACCCGTGTATAGTTTCCCCAGCTAAATTTTAAACCGCCTATGGGGATGATAGAAACCCACATTTTTACCGCTTTAGGACGGTTATTTGCATCCAATAACCAAACGTAACTATCACCGGGAGTTGTTCCTCCCTGGGTATAGGTAATTTTCAATCCCTTTTGTCCATCTTTGAGTGTCACAATACTTCTTTCCGTTCCGGAATCGAAGGCTTTGAAAGGAGCATACAACCAAAAACTGTCGTTGTTAAAATAATTCAAAGCGGTTTGAATGAGCTCTTGAACCTCTGATGCAGAATAATTTTCACCCTTTTCTACCACTCCCGAATTATCTTTTGGGTTAAGAATTACCGCATGTTCATCCCATCTCACACGCACCACGTGTTCAGCCTTATCCCATTCATAATGATGGCTGCCGGCAAAAGTCCAGTTAATGGTTTGGGTACTATCCCAGGCGGGTTTGTCTAAAGCCTCCATCATGCGTAGGGCCAATGCATCCGCTTCAGCTCCACTTTCACCTTTGGGCAAGGGTTCATTCAATAACAAGTAAATTATACCTAAGGCTAGGATAAAACCCAAAAATATAAAACCGATGATGCGCAGTGCTTTTTTCATAAAGTGAATGTAAGAAAACTATTGATGCATAATAAGGAGTAGGGAGACTTATGAACCCACTGATTATTTAAGAGTAAAGATTGTCAATATTCTTTTCTTTGACTTTTATGTCTTCGAGTGAAAGGTATTGTTCCCAAAACTGGTCATTTGGCAGACCGGCTAAAATGATGATGGGTTCCTTTTTCACAGGGTGCTCAAAATAGAGCTTACGGGCATGGAGGTTAATACTTTTATCGGCATTAGGCTTTGCAAAACCATAACGTAAATCTCCACGAATCGGACAACCCAGCTCAGCCAAATGCACTCGTATTTGATGGGGTCTCCCGGTGAGTGGTTCTACCTCAATTAAAAAATGGTTATTCAATTTACCCATTACTTTGAAATTGGTTTCTGCCTTTTGCCCACCATCTATAGGTTCTGAGTAGGCTGTGGTAATGTTTTTATGGGGATCCTTTACCAACCAGCTCACTAGTTTGCCTTCCTTCTGGGGAGGTCTTCTTTTGACAATGGCCCAATAGGTTTTTTGCACCTTTCGAGAGGCAAAAATCTTATTCATCCTCTCCAAGGCTTTTGAGGTACGCGCAAATACAATGGCACCACTGACCGGGCGATCTAACCGATGAACAGGATGTAAAAATACGTCACCTGGCTTATCGTACTTATTTTTAACATAGGCCTTACAGTAATCCGTTAAGGTTCTGTCTCCTGTTTTATCACCCTGTACCAATACCCCGGCAGGCTTGTTCACAATCAGCAGGTGGTTATCTTCATAAAGCGGTTGAACGATGTTTGCCATTAGAATTCGCTTGTAAAGTGAAAATCAATTTCAGGGAAATTGTCCTGAACCATTTGCAACCAAGCCTTGGTTTCAGCCATAAAAACAAGTTTTCCTTGTTTGTCTTTGGCAATGTGTCTTTGCTTGGAACTGATAAATGCATTGAGTTTTTTGGGATCTTTTGCAGATATCCAGCAAGCTTTGTAAAGCTGCATGGGTGCAAATTCCACGGAGGCGCCATATTCATTTTTCAGTCGGTATTGAATGACTTCGAACTGCAACTGACCCACAACACCCACCGCTTTTCTGGCGCCTAGTTCAAAACTGAATAATTGCGCTACCCCTTCATCCATAAGCTGAGCCAGACCTTTATCTAACTGTTTGGTCTTCATTGCATCTTTGTTGATCACCTCTCGGAAAATCTCCGGCGAAAAGGCGGGAATTCCTTTGTAGCTACCTTTTTTGCCTTGGGTAAGCGTGTCACCAATTTTAAAATTACCTGTGTCGTAAAGCCCAATGATATCACCCGGGAAGGCCTCATCAATGGTTTCCTTATCTTGCGCCATGAAGGCAGTGGCCTGAGAAATACGGAATTTTTTGTTTTGTCTTGTGTGGTAGTAATTGCCACCACGTTCAAACTTACCGGAACAGACCCTTAAAAAAGCCAAGCGGTTGCGATGTTTCGGATCCATATTGGCATGAATCTTAAAAACAAAGCCTGTAAATTCTTCTGCTATCGGGGGTACCCATTCTTCATCTAGCTTTCTAGGTTTAGGATTAGGAGAAACCTTCAAGAAAGTATCTAGAAGTTCTTTCACACCGAAATTATTAATGGCTGAGCCAAAAAATACGGGAGCTACTTCACCCTTCAGGTACTGATCAACGTCTAAGGGCCCATATAAATCACTTAAGAGCTCTACATCTTCTCTCAGCTGATTGGCATAACTTTGTCCTAAAACTTTATCGAGTTCAACACTTTGAACGTCAGCAAATCGCTGTGCTTCTTCGTGAAGTTGTTTCCCACCTGCCTTGAAAAGGCGGAGGCTTTTGTCATAAAGGCTGTAAACCCCTTGAAAAGATTTCCCCATGCCTATGGGCCAACTTAAAGGGTGTACTTGAATACCGAGTTTGGCTTCAATATCATCTAATAAGTCATAAGGGTCTCTACCTTCTCGGTCCAGCTTATTGATGAACGCAATGACGGGAGTTTTGCGCATTCTACAAACCTCCATGAGCTTCTCAGTTTGGATTTCAACTCCTTTCACACAGTCTACTACCATAATAACAGAGTCAACTGCGGTGAGGGTTCGGTAGGTGTCTTCTGCAAAATCTTGGTGACCTGGGGTGTCAAGAAGGTTGATTTTCACTCCTTCATATTCAAAGGCCATCACAGATGTGGCAACAGAAATACCTCTTTGTTTCTCAATTTCCATCCAATCGGAGCGCGCATGCATATCAATTTTATTGGATTTGACAGCCCCAGCTTTCTGAATGGCTCCTCCGAAAAGCAGCAACTTTTCCGTTAAGGTAGTTTTACCCGCATCTGGGTGACTGATGATGCCAAATGTTCTACGTTTCTCGATTTCCGCGGCTAGGTTCATGGGGTTCAAATTGAATCGCAAAAGTACTCATTTTCTAACCATTGGCATAATGAACTTATGGTGCTGTGCAATGAACTAGCAGTTAACAGTAAGTAAGGCTGATGATGCAAAATCCGTTATCGGATCAACCAATATTTAAAAAAACCTGAGTAATTCAAACAAGACTTGCCATGTCTTTGTCTTCCATGCGCTTTCTTTTCCAACGTTTATGTGTCCAAAGCCAGTATTGCGGTGCTGCAATAATGTCTTCTTCAAGTGCCTTCACATGCTTCTCAGTTATGGCACCTTTTGGCTCATTCTTTGGGAACTCACTGAGTAGTTTAAAGGTGATTTCGTATCGGCCTCTTTTGGTTTTTTTATTTTGAAAGTAAACCACTGCAGCATTTTTGCGAAATGCATAAAGTTCTGTTCCGTAAGCCACAGCTGTTTCTTGATTTAAAAACTGTGTCCAGTAAACTCTTTTTGCAATGGTGGGAGATTGGTCGGCTAAAAAAACAATAGCCATGCGTTTATTGATAGCCGCTAATGCTCCCTTTCTTACTTCCGAACGCGAAACCAACTGTAAGCCTAAACCTCCTCTCGCTTGGCGCATCTTTTTTTCAACGAACTTATTTTTAAACTGGTGGTAAATGGCAATCACTTGGGTAGTCAGGCTGGTATCCAACAGATAGCTCATTATTTCCCAATTGTTATAATGACCTCCTACCAAAATGACATCTCGACCTTGTGCCGTAAGTGTGTTGATTAATTCAGGGTTATGGAAGTGACATTTCTTTCGTGCTTGCACTTCTGTTTCTCCTGATATTTTTAGGGACTCTAAAATGAGGTCGAAGAAATGCCGATAGAATTTCTGTCTAATCTTTTTTCTTTCCTCCTTGGTTTTTTGTGGGAAAGCGTTTTTCAGATTTTGGTCAACAATACCAACACGGTATCTAAAAATCCGATAGCCCATGAGGTAAAGGAAATCAGATAGTAAGTATAAAATAGACCATGGAAGGGCAATCAATGGTTTTATCAGCAGATAGTAAATGATTTTCATACCTTGGAATTGGCGTAAAGATAAAGGATGTCAGCCAATGTGAGCCTTTATCTCGGGTAAATTCTGTCAATGTGTCACCATATGTCAGAAAAAGAGGATTGGCATAAGCCTTGTTCATTCAAGCACAAATAAGAAAAGAGCATTTTAAATACATATAAATAGATCATGGGAAAAATAATCGGAATTGACTTAGGAACGACCAATTCATGTGTTGCAGTAATGGAAGGTAACGAACCTGTTGTTATCCCTAACAGCGAGGGGAGAAGAACCACACCATCCATTGTAGCTTTTTTGGATAACGGCAATGGAGAAAGAAAAGTTGGTGACCCTGCCAAACGTCAGGCAATTACCAACCCTAGTAATACCATCAGTTCGGTAAAGCGCTTCATGGGTAAAAAGCACTCAGGCGTCTCGGAAGAATTGAGAGGTATTTCTTACAAAGTAGAAAAAGGCAACAACGATACGGTACGTGTAAAAGTGGGTGATCGTAACTACACGCCTCAAGAATTATCGGCAATGATTTTGCAAAAAATGAAATCAACAGCTGAAGATTATTTGGGTACAGAGGTGAAAGAAGCTGTGATTACTGTACCAGCTTACTTCAATGATGCAGAGCGTCAGGCTACAAAGGAGGCAGGACAAATTGCAGGCTTGGAGGTAAAAAGAATTATCAATGAACCAACGGCTGCAGCTTTGGCTTATGGTCTTGATAAAAAAGACAAGGACCAAAAAATTGCTGTCTATGATTTAGGAGGTGGTACTTTTGATATTTCTATCCTAGAATTAGGCGATGGAGTGTTTGAAGTTAAATCAACCAACGGGGATGTTCATTTAGGAGGTGATGACTTTGATCAAATAATTATCGATTGGCTGGCAGAAGAATTTAAAAAAGATGAAGGCTTGGATTTAACAAAAGATCCAATGGCGCTTCAGCGTTTAAAAGAAGCAGCGGAGAAGGCTAAGATTGAATTGTCATCTTCTACTTCTACTGAAATCAATTTACCTTACATCATGCCAGTAGATGGTGTTCCAAAACACTTGGTAAGAACTTTAACCAGAGCAAAATTTGAGTCTTTGGCTGAAAACTTGGTAAATCGCTCTATGGAGCCGGTGAAGAAGGCCATGAAGGATGCGGGTTATTCAACTTCAGATATCGATGAAGTGATATTGGTAGGGGGATCAACGCGTATTCCACGCATCCAAGAGGAGGTTGAGAAGTTTTTTGGAAAGAAACCTTCTAAAGGGGTTAATCCTGATGAGGTTGTAGCCATAGGTGCGGCAATTCAAGGAGGGGTACTTACAGGTGAAGTAAAAGACGTGCTACTGTTAGATGTTACGCCTCTCTCCTTAGGAATTGAAACCATGGGTGGTGTATTCACCAAATTGATTGAATCGAATACCACCATACCCTCTAAAAAATCTGAAGTTTTTTCTACAGCTGCCGACAATCAGCCATCTGTTGAAATCCACGTTTTACAGGGAGAGCGTCCTATGGCCAAAGACAATAGAACCATCGGAAGATTTCATTTAAGTGATATTCCACCGGCTCCAAGAGGCGTACCGCAAATTGAGGTAACCTTTGACATTGATGCCAACGGAATCTTGAATGTTTCTGCGAAGGACAAAGGAACAGGCAAGGAACAAAAAATTAAAATTGAGGCTTCTTCAGGATTGACCGAGGAAGAAATCAATAAAATGAAGCAAGAGGCAGAGGCCAATGCCGAATCTGATAAAAAGGAAAAGGAGAAAATTGAAAAGCTGAATACAGCTGATTCATTAATTTTCCAAACCGAGAAGCAACTCAAGGAGTATGGTGACAAGCTATCAGAGGGTAATAAAAAGCCTATTGAAGAGGCCCTTGAGGAACTGAGAAAAGCGCATCAGGTCCAGGATTTGGCCGCTATTGATGCTGCTATGGAAACATTGAATAAGGCTTGGGAAGGCGCTTCACAAGAGATGTATGCTGCTTCTCAGGAAGGGGCGCAAGGTCAGGCAGATGGTCAGTCTAACGCAGAAGGAGCGTCGGACGATTCCTCTAAGGGTTCGGATGATGTATCTGATGTAGAATACGAAGAAGTAAAATAAAGGAATAGCAATGCTACATAAAAAAAGCCCCAATTGAAAAATTGGGGCTTTTTTTTATCGAGCTATTAGCCTTTCAGCCTTTGCATTTACGCTAGCAGGAATGATTTTTTTTATGTCTGAGGCGAAGCTTTTATCATATAAGATAAATAGCCATTTCTCGTAGGCAGGGTTGTCTACACCCAGTAAGTAGTTTTCGCTATTAATGCGAATGAAACCCTCGCTTTGATTGTAAAGAACATTTTCTTTCCCAAAATTCTGTTTAAGTTGTGGTAGAAGCATAGGTGCAAAAGCCTTTAGATCATCATTTTCTAAAGGAACCTCCATTTCGAAGGCGTAGGCGATGAGGCCATAGTGAATACCATCTACCTTTTCCATTGAAGTTTTTTCCTTTACCTCTAGGTTGTTGAATTTTAGTGCTATTCCTGCTTTTTCTAGTAAGTTAAAAAATTGGAACATACTCTCTTTAGAGGTGTGTTCGAAAATGGGTGGATAAATAAAGTCCAGTAAGCTGGTATAATCTCGTTGCTCAATCGTATTTAGAAAGCGGTTGACTCTCATATCAATGGCGGATTCTTCCTGAGGGCTGAAGCTTTGGGCTTTTGTCATTTGAAATGACCACAGCATAAGTGTGATTAAGGTAATAACTGCTCTAATCTTCATTTTATCATTTTTTATGTTTCGACGTTTTTGCCTTGGTAAATGTAAACAATTGAAAGTTTTTAGTTTTTATAAATAGGCTTATCTTAAGCATAGGAGCTTTTAAATTTGCTGTCATCTGCTTAAAAATAAAATGATTTGTTATCTGTTCCTAATGCATCAATTTACAAATCAACTTTTATCGAACATGAGCATTTTATGCATGAGGTAAGTCATCCTTGAAAGGCTTAATTTCATTAAAAGATAAATGCCCACAAACACCAAAAAAGCATCTCAAATTAGAGAATGAGAATTAATTTTAGGCGCTTGTAACAGAACTCTTTATGTTTGTTAAAAGTAAATGAAATCGATGAAGCTCAATGCAAAAACAGGCACATCTATTTTCTGTCTAGTGATTTTGATGGGATTTTCTGCTTGTGGTGTTCATGCCAAGCGGTCTTCTAAAGTAAATGTCTTGATACAGACAGCAAGATCTTACACGGGCACGCCTTATAAATATGGTGGCACAACACGTGCGGGGATGGATTGTTCTGCCTTGCTACTTCATTCATTTCGGAGTATTAACGTTGAACTTCCTCGCACCTCCGAGCTGCAAGCCAAAAAGGGTAAAAGGGTACGACTGAAAGAATTGAAAGTTGGCGACATGCTTTTCTTTGCTACCGGAAATCGGAAACGAAAAATCAATCATGCAGGGATTGTAACTGCGGTGAGAGGGAAAAATGATGTGCGCTTTATACATGCATCTACTTCTTTAGGTGTTACAGAAAGTAATTTATTTAGTGCATACTATCGCAAAAGATTTCGAAAGGCAAGAAGAGCTTTTTAAAGATCAGAGCTAAATTTTTAGAGCAAAAAAATTAAGCCCTGCATTTCTGCAAGGCTTTTACTTTTGTGGAGGATACTTTTCCGAAGCCATTTCGGGACGCTCTATCCAGCTGCTGCTGGTTTCACTTAATATTTCAAACTAATTTTCTTTAGAAGAAAATGTAGTGGAGGATACCGGATTCGAACCGGTGACCTCTACACTGCCAGTGTAGCGCTCTAGCCAGCTGAGCTAAACCCCCATTGCTTTTCAAAAGGAAGGCAAATATAGAGACAAGTATTTAAATAGCGAAAGTTAATTTCAATTTGATGTGGTTCATTAAGGGTTAGCCACTAATTTTTCTCCCCAACCTTGCCCAATTGCCACCATTGTACACTTGCTGATAGCCCTTTGCTTGTAAAATTCTCTTGGCATTTCCGCTTCTTGCTCCTGTAACGCAACAGGTAATGATGGGTTGTTGCTTATCTTTTAACCGATGCAATTGACTAGCTAATTGGTCTAGAGGGATGTTTATGGCCTCTGGTGCATGTCCGGATTTAAATTCCTGAGCACTTCTCACATCAATAATTTTACCACCGGCTTGTACCAGGGCACCAAAATCTGCTGCCGGTGCAAGGCCTAATATTTTATTCAACCAATTCATGTTGATCTTTTTTTTGAGTACCCAAAAGTAGCATAAACCCCTTGAGCTGAAGGTGACTAATGTTACCGTTGCTCCTATTTTTCAAAAATCTCCATAATAGGTTGGCCTGTGGCTGCATTTGGCAAACGAATATCTAACATCATGCTAAGGGTAGGTGCTATGTCAGTAATGTTGATTTTTCTGACAGTGGAACCTGGTTGGACACCCCAACCATAAAACATAATGGGAATATGTGTATCGTATGTCCATGGGCTCCCATGGCCTGTTCCTTTACCACCATAGCCCTGCCAACCTGGTTGCATTACGAGTTTAACATCACCGCTCTCTTTAGGGTGATACGCCATTTGGATAAGTGAAGGGATATGCTGATCGTAAGATTGGCGTAGCAAATCGGTGCCAGTAAGTGCATAATGAACGCCCGGATATTGCATGGCTTTTTGTGCCACAAACAATTGAATGTCATAAAGATCAATTCCTTGTGCTTCCACAACATCATGATTTAGAAAAAGATCTAATCCACTCGATACTTCAAACCATTCAGCATCTCCAAACCTGGCCTTGGTTGCCGACTCAATGTATTGGCCAAAAGCCTTCGAGTCGAGGTTATCAATGCGGAAGGCCTCGTTCTTCATTCGAATAGAATTTTCTGCAACGCCATGGTCTGAAGATAAGAACACAAGGTAATTGCCCTTGCCAATTTTTTGATCTAATGCATTAAACAAGCGACTGAGCTCAGCGTCTAATTTGATGTAGGTGTCTTGTACTTCCTTCGACTGAGGGCCAAAATTATGGCCAATATAGTCTGGGCTAGAGTAACTTATTGCGATAAAATCTGTGATGTTGTCTTCACCCATTTGTTCGGCTTCGATCGCACTCAATGCAAATTCCGTGATCAGGGAGTTGCCAAAAGGTGTATTCGGTAGCATGCCAAGATTGCCATTCGTTTTACGTAGTTCTGACAAATTATAGGGCAGTGTAGGGGTATCTTTCCCTCTGAATCCTCTTTCGTAGGGGGAGTCATCGTCTCCACTTTCTTTGTATAGCGAAAGGTCTTTGGATGGAGACCAGCTACCATTTAGATATTGATTAGGCCATTGCCTTGCATTAAAATTTTTGACCCACTCAGGTAATTCTGACATGTAGTAGGTGGAGGTCATCATATTTCCGGTGGCTGAATCATACCAATAAGAACCATCAGATAAATGTCCTCCAGGTAAGGCAGCTCCTCTGTCTTTGATCGACATGGCAATTACCTTGGCTTGTTTCTGTGTAGCCCATTTGATTTCATCTGTGATGGTAGAACTGTACAAATTAGCGGGAGAAATAAGGCCATTTCTGATAGATCCGCCAACAGCTTGAACGGTACTGTCTTCCGCACAATAAAGAGATTTACCCATGCCTCGGTTGTACCAACTGTTACTAACAATGCCGTGATGAGCAGGGGTAGTACCCGTATAAATAGATGCATGCCCCGGGCCTGTATTGGTCATGGAGTAGTTGTAATGTGCGTTTTTTGCCACAAAACCTTCTACCATCAACCTTCTCAACCCGTCTTCTAAAAAGTGATTTTCAAATCGCCAGAGGTATTCTTGTTTCAATTGATCTACAACAATGCCCACAACCATTTTTGGTTTTTCGTTTTGGGCAAAAATGATTCCACTCAATAGAGTGAATGCGAGCAAGAAGAATGCTTTTTTCATGAGTCTTAATTTGAACTGCAAGCTATTTTAAAATAATCATCTTTGCGTAAGCTTTGTGTAAAGAGTTTATTACCATTTTTATCATAGTATATCACGATATAGATTTCAGCCTCTTTTATAAATTTGGAAGCGAAATAAATGGGGTCTTCATTTGTACCAAGGTGAATGATTTCCGAGTATGTTGGTGCTAAAATTTTTCCTTTGGCCGTGGTATAAATCCCCGAACCTTCTTCTGTTGTAAATTGCAAGCGGTCCACTGCGTTGTGCGTTGGTAAAATGTGATAATTGATTATGCGGTCAATTAAAACCTCTTCGGTGTAAATATGCTCTAAGAGCCATTCCTTCTCAATTCTGACCAGCGCCAGAGAGTCGTTAAAATATTTCACTTCATCGAACTCAAAAGCAGTTAATTGCTCATTTTCTTTAGAAATGATTCCCTGATAACCACCTTCTGTAGCAATCAACAAACTGTCGTTATACGGCCGGATGAGTTTTTCATACTCAGGCTTTATGATAATGTTTAATGCAGGTTGAATGACTCCAAGTTTGCCTTTATCTGCTATACTGACATACCCATTTTCATTTGAACCAATACCATCGTAAATATAATTCAGAAGAAATTGTCCTGTACTATCGGTTAAAGCAGCATTTCTTTTTTGCAGCCGGAGCATGTTAGGGCCCAAGGCAGCCACATTTTGGATGGTGCCATTGACAATTTCTCGCCCAAAGACATTGTAAACTTTTCTTTGTTTCTGGCTATTGGTTAGCATGAAAAAGTCATTTTCAGCAGCTGCGCCTGTTTTAATATTGATTTGTGGAATAAGCAGTTGAGGTTCCCAGTCGTTGGGTACACTAATTTCTCTCCCATTTCTGAATATCGCTGTTTGAGATTCATCTTCAAAAACCAATGCTAAATTTTCTCCTACCAACTGCAAAGAATCAATGGCGTATTGTACCGGTCGATTGCCTAATGGATGGTACAAAGACCAACCCTTCCTGGTTTTCAAACCCAGCCAGTGGGTGTTTTCCTGAACATCATCGAAAATAGAATCTTTGAGAAAGGGGAATCGATCGTGATAAATTTGAATGCCCTTATCAGATGCTACCTGCCAGCCGTAAGGCTTTTCGTCAATGCGATGGTCATGGAATGGGATGATGATTTCAAAGTCAGTGGATAAAATGCCCTCTTGATCGTTTTTAAGTGCCCATATCCTTCCGTTGGGTAAATACTCTAGCTCTTGATAAGAGAAGTCCAAGGCAGGAGGGCTTTGTTGAAGTGAGTTCAATAAATTTTCCTGAGGTACAACAGCTATGCCTTCCGGTTTTTCTAGCAGAAAATAATGGAGAAGGGTGTCTATGCCAATAAATTCCGAAGGTAAATAGGCAAAACCATGAAGGGCCTGAAGACCAAAACGATCGTTCTCTTTTACCCTGATGAATGATTCAGTAAAAACAGTAATTTCTTGTTTGGGTTCATCGATAAAGATTTCACCGGATTTGTGAAGCAGTTGTTGTCCGGCTTCGTTCTCGGCAATAATAAAACCATACCCCGCATCTTTAAAAGATTGAAAACCACCTTCAGCGATGATGTGTCCATTTCGTGCAATTAATTGATTCTTACCATCTTTCTGCCCATAGAAAACATCGTTAAACAAGGGCTTGCACTTGCAGTCATTATCGATTTGCATGAAGCCTGTTTTTAACTGTATGGAACCTGCCGAGTTCATAAAAACCAGCTGATCATCGCGTAAAGCAGGAAGCCAATAACCTTTTTCTTGCTGCATGGCACGCGATAATGAATCACTTGCCGCCCAGGGGAAGCTTTTTACAAAATCTTGTGCACCATACCGGGTTTTGTAGATCGGATAAATACGCTTGACGATGGTGTCAAGAAATCGTTGATCTGCATAGTTCCTTAAGAATGCTTTATAATCGCTTATTCGATTCCGTGCCGTTGTATAGCGGAAAAGCGCTTCAACAATCTCAGATCGGTAGGGGGTACCCGGAAAATCTTCTAAAAAGGATAAGAAGGATGATAAACTTCCGTCTGCTGTTCGCTCTTCATAAATAAGCTTTTTGTACAAGTACTCAGCTTCTGAAAAATCTTCAGCCTCAGGATAATCTTCCATAAATGCCTTGTAAGCCTGCCAAGTGTGTTCAGCCTGTGCTTTTTCGTAGGCAATTCCGTCTCTGCGCTTAATGGCTAAAGGCACCTGTCGTGCCTCTGAATGCGTTTCCAAAAATAAGTTATAGGCAGCAATGGTATGTATGACTTTGATTTCTTCGAAGCGGAGGCTATCAATCTTGTTTCTAATTGCTGTTAATGGAGCTTTGGAAATGCCATACTCCCTTAAATCTTCCAGATCTTTTTCATCGGACACCCATTGGAGTTGCTGCAAAGCCTTGTTTACATACAGATAGGCAGTGTCGACATGATAATTCTTAAAAGCGGTATCGATATAAATTTCTGCATATAGGCCATAAGAGGCAGGGTTCAAGGTGTCCGTTTCGATAGATTTATCCAATAGCTCAACCGCCTTATCAATGTCACCTTTCTCATACAAACGGAAGGCACGCTTGGGGAATTCAATGCCATCAAGCCAAAGCAACACACTCAAAAGTGTAAGCCCAAGTTGGAAAGATTGGGAAAGGGTGAATTTTGGCATATGCAAAAATAGTAAACAGAAAGGCATTCGACTTGCCTAAAAGCATTTATCTCTTACCAAGGATTGTGCCGTTTTCACCTATTTTTGTAAAAGACGATAAGATGTCAGAAATTCACTCGGCCATTTAGGCATAATACGATGTACTCATGAGTATCAATCAACGCATTTCAGAGGTAATTCATGCTTTCGGTGATTCAGAAAGTGGTTTTGCAAAACGCATAGGGGTATCTTCTTCGGTTGTTTTTAACATTGTTAACCCCAAGGGTAGAATGAGTTATCCTAGTGGTGTCATGTTAGAGAAGCTCCTAGCTTTAGAAAAGGGTGGGAAAGTTATTGCCGCCGAATGGCTGATGCGAGGTAATGGTGAAATGTTTTCTAACCAAAAAGGATTTCAAAGTGCAGAAGAGGCGCTGCAATATTTGTCAGAGACCATTCAACAACTTAAGGGTGAACAGAGAAAATAACTTCGGCCGCTGGTAATAGATTACTTTCGTTTGTATTTTTGAGAAAAATTGAAGTGATGAAAAAGATATATTTATGCTTTGCGCTACTGGTAGTCTTTGCTGCCTGTAGCCCCAATGAAAAACAAGAAGTGCCTCCAGTTGTGGGGAAGTACGGTGCCGAAATAGCTGAGGATGGTGCCGTAAGTGTAGATGAAATGCTTGCTCAGCTTAATGTATCAGATACGGTTCAGGTAAAAGTGAAGGGTGAAATTACAGCAACATGTGCCATGAAAGGCTGTTGGATGAATCTGGTATTGCCCAATGGGGAAGAAATGCGCGTTACTTTTAAAGATTACGAGTTCTTTGTGCCGAAAGAAGGCATGGAAGGTAACATGGCCTTAATTGAAGGACAATTGACTCGGACACTTACAGATATGGAAACCTTGAGGCATTATGCTGAAGATGCCGGTAAATCGGAAGAAGAAGTCATGGCCATTACAGAAGATAAGCAAGAACTTTCTTTTGTGGCGAATGGTGTAATCATTTACAAAACGCAAGAAGAGGCCGTATCGGAGTAGTTTGCCAAAACTGAATTCATTTTTCGCTTGAGGAAGCGTATTGCAATGGGTAACTTTTTTTGTTAGCGTGCGCTACCCAAGCTATTATAAAAAATGAAGCGGTTATCTCTGTTAAGCTAAAAAATGTAAAAGCCCCGACAGCGTCGGGGCTTTTTGCTATTTACCTTTACGGTAATGGTTCACAAGAATATCTCTCACTGAAACGCGCTGGTGATCGAGATTAGCGGAACCTTTTGGATTGACGTTGGCTGTCTTAACAGCTGAACGATCAAAACTAGACTTACATTTGGTACGGTTTATCAACGCCATAAAATTTTGAGATTTGCCTATTTTATTTTCCTTTGGGCAAAACTATGCAATCGTTTGCATTTTCCAAAAAGAAATTAAAAAAAAATATGTCAAAGGCTGCCCGAAGGTTGCAATAAACCAATCGGGTTTATAGAAAGTAATCGAAAAGATAGGAACGATCAAGTCGTTTGAATTGAGCGGCTGAGGTGATAAAGGGACGGTTTTTTTGAACAGGTTAAAAATATAGTCTAACTTTTACCTCAACTAAAAATCGTCCCTGTACCGAAGTAGTTCGATGAAGATTGTTTTTGTCAAGAGCGTTATCAACTTTACCTCGACCTGTAGACCATTGAAAGAAGTGATGTTGCCGAATTTACTTGGCACTATGTATTTGGCTTTTGGCCGGATCAATTTGATCATATCGACGATTTTGTAGAAGAAGTCCGTCGCCGAGTCAATTCTAAAGGTTTCTATGATGTAGATTTGTAATTATGACGCATGCGAATTACAGTCAAATTTTCAGTTGGGGGCAAAGCAATATCATTGTTGAGAGACCTTTTTCTATAGGGTAAAGAATGTAGGTAACACCAGCTGTTACCAATATTCCCTGATTACCATTTGATGCTGTTGAGAGACTTCTCAACTTCATTCCAATATAATAATCGTTTCTAAAAGGATTCATTCTTTTATTTGTAAATCATTAGAAGTAATACAATGCATTTGATTTTAGTTCTGTATCTCTCCTTATTGGGTTCCATATCAAAGGCCGAGATACTTGGAAAAGTAGAATTAGCAGCCGTTGGGAACGAGATTTTACTCAGTAATTTTTCGAACCAAAGCATCCCTAACAAAAGCCCTTTCAACGTAACGACGAGTACAGAGTTGAAACCTTTTGATCGCTTGGAAATCAACATACAAACACTCACTGAAAGTGAGAAAGATAAGGAGTTGCTTCTTTATGTTTCTAAGGATATGCTATCAGGGCTAAGTGCCCTGCCACTTGCAGACCAAGAGGTTGGAGATATTACTGTATTGTATGAGCAGGGTGATTATTATGCCGTTCGCGAGTGTTTTTTTGATGTTTACAAATGGGTAGATGGGAATTGGAAAAATCTGTACACCTATGATAACAAAGGGTATAATTGTGCTTCTCGATTCTTTTTCCGTCAAGGTAAACTTCATTCCATAGGTGGGAGAGGCTTTTGGGAAGCCCATTCAAACTTATTGATCTTTGATGAGCAATTGGGTTCATGGGACAGAGTGAATATTAAAGGTCAACCAAGTGATGTTTATTCTGAGTACACTGGAGTAACCGAGAAAAGTCTTTTTTACTTCTTTCCTGCGGATTATTATGGCAAACGATACGATTTGATTTATTGGTTGGATTTTAATTCTAACACTTGGCGTAAGTTTGATTTCTCTTCACTTATCACTTTTCAGAAAAAGCCTCAGGTACCCTTTCATGCCGATATTTCGAACAAATCACTTTTCGATTCGAAGGATTACATGGTTTTACAGGTGTATGAGGCATCCACTAGTGGTGCAGGTCTTTTTCTGCTGGATATGCAAACCTTCTCATTTCGATGGCTTAAAAATCAAGCCGTGGAGTCTAAATGGAAAAAATATAAATGGAAAATTATCCATAACAATAATATATTCTTAAGAAATTTTGCACAAGAGTTGCGGAGTATTGACCTTGACGAAATCTTTAACGAGGCAATCCCTCTCGAAAAACCCAAGGAACTTCCTTTAATAGCAGAAGAAGAAAAACCTACTCAATCGATCTGGAGGTGGTCTATTTTGGCCTTTTTTCTCGGTATTGGAGTAAATCAGCTTGTGCTGTATTTTCGACATAAAAATGATTCACATTCGTCTGTAAACCCTAAAAAAGAAGCACCCATCCATCAAGCGCAACATCAGAACATAGAAAGTCAGATCAACCGATTATTATCACAGCGTGGTAAATTATTGACAAAAGATGAGCTAGACACAATCCTTCAATTAAGAAACCAACAGAACTTAGATAGTCTCAAGGTATTACGAAGCAGGGCATTGAAAATTATTAACCAGCAGGCGCTCAAGGTGTATGGTCAAAATCTTGTCTCGAGAGAAAGAGACGAATACGATAAACGCGTTATGTTGTACCGCATCAATGATCAGATAAAAACAAATGAGAAGTTTTTGATCTCTTCTGAAGTTGAGTAACCGCCCTTTATGAGTTTAGTCATTTGGACAGTAATGGCCGTCAATTCTAGGTTATTCTATAATATACCTCTTAATTGAGACCAAAGGTTAAGTTAAAAAACCATTTAAATTGAACCTTAAGAAGAAGCGAACAAGACGTGAATTTTCTCCGGCCTTTAAGGCTAAGGTGGCCATTGAAGCAATCAGATATCAGCATATGCTTGCTGAATTATCCAAGAAATATAGCAACTTTTTTTTGAGAATAAAGCTATTCTTCCATTGGAAGAATAAGGCCTTGAGCCAGCCTGCGGGAGGCTTCCCCGAAGGACACAAAAAAACCCAACCAAGGTTTGAGTAGTCCAGTAGAGGGCAAGGCCTTACTTTTTAATGATATTTTTTAAGTGAGTGGTAGATGTTTTTAAGATAAGCTATTCTTCCATTGGAAGAATAAGGCCTTGAGCCAGCCTGCCCAGGACACAAAAGGTTGGGTTTTGAAGTAGTCCGTAGGAGGGCAAGGCCGCGCTTTTCATATTTGTTTCATATGCATTGGTTTATTAATGGGTTAGCAACTTTTTTGAGAATAAAGCTATTCTTCCATTGGAAGAATAAGGCCTTGGGCCAGCCTGCGGAGGCTTCCCTGAAGCCTGCGGACACAAAAACCCAACCAAAAGGTTGGGTTTTGAAGTAGTCCGTAGGAGGGCAAGGCCGCGCTTTTCCTATTTGTTTCCAACGCATTGGTTTATTAATGGGTTAGCAACTTTTTTGAGAATAAAGCTATTCTTCCATTGGAAGAATAAGGCCTTGAGCCAGCCTGCGGGAGGCTTCCCGAAGGACACAAAAACCCAACCAAAAGGTTGGGTTTGAAGTATCGTAGGAGGGCAAGCTATTTAGATGTTTTTAATGGTGAGATTTCTTAAGATTAAAGCTATTCTTCCATGGAAGAATAAGGCCTTGGGCCAGCCTGCGGAGGCTCCCGAAGGACACAAAAAACCCAACCAAAAGGTTGGGTTTTGAAGTAGTCCGTAGGAGGGCAAGGCCGTGCTTTTCCTATTTGTTTCCAACGCATTGGTTTATTAATGGATGAGCAACTTTTTTTTGAGAATAAAGCTATTCTTCCATTGGAAGAATAAGGCCTTGAGCCAGCCTGCGGGAGGCTTCCCCGAAGGACACAAAAAAACCCAACCAAAAAGGTTGGGTTTTGAAGTAGTCCGTAGGAGGGCAAGGCCGCGCTTTTCTTATTTGTTTCAAATGCATTGGTTTATTAATGGGTTAGCAACTTTTTTTTGAGAATAAAGCTATTCTTCCATTGGAAGAATAAGGCCTTGAGCCAGCCTGCGGGAGGCTTCCCCGAAGGACACAAAAAAACCCAACCAAAAAGGTTGGGTTTTGAAGTAGTCCGTAGGAGGGCAAGGCCGTGCTTTTCATATTTCCTTCCAATGCATTGGTTTATTAATGGGTTAGCAACTTTTTTTTGAGAATAAAGCTATTCTTCCATTGGAAGAATAAGGCCTTGAGCCAGCCTGCGGGAGGCTTCCCCGAAGGACACAAAAAAACCCAACCAAAAAGGTTGGGTTTTGAAGTAGTCCGTAGGAGGGCAAGGCCGTGCTTTACTTTTTTTTAATGTATATGTTTTTTAAGTGAGTGGTAGATGTTTCTTAAGAATAAAGCTATTCTTCCATTGGAAGAATAAGGCCTTGGGCCAGCCTGCGGGAGGCTTCCCCGAAGGACACAAAAAAACCCAACCAAAAGGTTGGGTTTTGAAGTAGTCCGTAGGGGAATCGAACCCCTGTTACCAGGATGAAAACCTGGCGTCCTAACCCCTAGACGAACGGACCATATTTTTTTGCAGAGGAGGAGGGATTCGAACCCCCGGTACCTCGCGGTACAATGGTTTTCAAGACCACCGCATTCGACCACTCTGCCACTCCTCTTGGGCTTTTTCCGCGTTTCGGAGTGCAAATATAATTGTTAATTTTTTTATACAAACCAAAAATCAGAAATTCTCTGGTTCTTCTTCAAAATATTTCAGTTTAGCTTGGTCAATGGCTGCATTCATCTCAAAACCCACCAAAAGAATGAGGGAAAAAATAAAGAGTAAAAGCATGAACACCAATAAAACCCCGATGGAGCCATACAACTTATTGTAAGTGCCAAAATTATTCACATAAAATGAGAAGCCAAAGGTGGCTACCAAAGAGGCTATTGTAGAAAAAATAGACCCGATACTGAAGAAATGCCACCTTTCATGAACGGCAGGGGCAAAATAGAAAATGGATGAAATGGCGATCTGAAAAATGAGATAAAGCATTACAAACCGAAGGATGAGTATCAAATCAAGTGAAATGACCTCTTGAAGGTATTGACGAATATTATTGTCTTGTAATAACTGTTGTCCTACCACAAGCAGGGCAATGGATAGGAGAACACACAAGGATAAGACAAAAATGAGCATGGTAGCTACCATACGCATTTTTAGAAAGGAACGTGTTTCAACGGTTTTGTAACAAGCGTTAAAGGCACTCATCAGCGAGGTCATTCCGTTGGTTGATAAGATGAGTGTAAATACAAAACCAAAAGAGAGTAATCCCCCTCTTTCCTTGTTAATGATGTCGTGAATGGTGGTATCTGCTACTGCATACAGATTCTCTGGCAGCAGATTAGCCATAAAGCCAATGATTTGGTCATTATTAATATCAGGAACAAAGTACTGTATGTAAGGCACTAAGGTGAAAAGAAAAATGATGGCTGGGAAAACAGCGAGTGCAAAACTAAAGGCAACACCATTGGCGCGATCTAGAATTTCGTCATTCCATAATTTCTCAAAAAAAATGGCTATTGCATAATAAAGGCTCACTTGCTTTTTCCCTAACTTGATACGTTTGGCTAGATTGGCCATGCGTTGGTAAAATGCGTTTTGCACAATGATGCGTGTCAACCATTTAGACATTAAAATACGGTTTTAGAATGTTTTTCAAGACCTCTGGTACGCGGCTAGGTCGATTGGTTTTCATGTCTATAAAAACAAGCGTTGTACTTCCTTCATTCAGAAGAACACCCGCCTCATTGTGAATGTTATAAACGAAATGCATTCGAGCTTTTGGCATTTCCATCACCGACACCTCGATGGTGAGTAATTCATCGTATTGGGCTGGTCGAAGAAACTTACAATTAAGATCGGCCACCGGCATCATTGTGCCTGTTTCTTCCAACTTTTTATACTCGAACCCTAATTGCCTGAGCGCCTCCACTCTTGCGATTTCATAGTAGGTGGCATAGTTGCCATAATAGACATATCCCATCTGATCCGTTTCAGCGTATCGTACTCTGATTTGCGTTTGGGCGGTATACATAATTAGCGATAAATCTTTCTGTTGTTCAAAGCACGCTGAAATAAGCGAGCATTTCGATTGTGTTCAGTCCAGGTTTCTGCAAACCTATGGTAGCCGGAAAAATCTTCTTTGGCGCACATGTAAATGTAACCATGTTCTTCCGGATTCAGTACGGCTTCTAAGGCATTAATACTCGGTAAACTAATAGGGCCTGGAGGTAGCCCTTTGTATTTATAGGTGTTGTAAGGGTTGTCCACCTGTGTGTATTTGGTTAAAACACGTGTAATGCTG
The DNA here is from genome assembly GCA_018402485.1 of Roseivirga sp. Taxonomy (GTDB): domain Bacteria; phylum Bacteroidota; class Bacteroidia; order Cytophagales; family Cyclobacteriaceae; genus Roseivirga. Next base: position 1,240,179 of record JAGYIY010000001.1, read on the forward strand.
AAGTCGCCCATGGCATACTTCACGGTGGGGTCTGCTTGCAATAGCATGTCTTTTTCGAGCCGGTTTAAATACAAACCGGCAATGGTAGGTCTTTCTTCACCCATAATGCTTTCTTCCTGAACAATGGCTGCCAGCGCCGATACCTCCAACGGACTTAAGCCTAAAGCCTCTGCTTTTTGTTTCCTTTCTTCATTCCAGAAGGCATTATACTCTTGCAGCATGCGTTCGAAAAGGGCTTTGGCTGAAATGGTCCAATACACCTGATAAGTGTTGGGGATGAAAATGGACAAAACATTATCGGGGGTTAGTTCATAATTGGCTAAAAAAGACTCATCTTCTAAAAGGTATAAAAACGCGTCAGATGCAATACCAATAGAAGCGGTGATTTTTTTTGATAGCTCTTCTTTTAAGCGTATATTATTCAATGTAATGCGTACAGGGAATTGTTCTCCGGAACGTAACATCCGAACCGCTTCTAAATTCGTCATTTGCTTTTTAAAGCGATAGACCCCGGGCTTTACCAATTCAGGGTAGTCTAGTATTTTAGATACAAAACTGAAGGAAACAGCATCTTCTATGATGCGCTCATCATACAGATGGTTACGAACAGAGTCAAAAGTGTCGTCGTTGTCGATCAAGAAAACCCTGTCTTCTGTTTGTGTCAATATGTTTTTACCGTAGAAGAGTTGGTAGAAGTAAAAAGAGAAGGACGTAAGTAAAACAGAGAAAACAACCATCCCTAACAACAAGAGCTTTCTTTTTTTCATATGGCGGCAAAAATAGTCAATTTGTCCTAGATTTGTATTTTGATTCAACGATTATGAGTGCTCAGTACATCAGACTGTATCCGGAAAACCCAGACCTTAAAAAGGTTGCGGAAGTGGGGAAAGCACTTCGAGATGGTGCTGTGATTATTTACCCAACCGATACGGTTTACGGTATTGGGTGTGATTTTTCTAATGTAAAAGCAGTGCAACGTATTTGTCAAATCAAAAACACCAAACCCGACGCTTTGTCTATCATATGCTACGATCTGAGTGAGATATCGTTATATACCAAACAGTTGAGTACTACAGTGTTTAAGGTCATGAAAAAAGCACTTCCAGGCCCGTTTACATTTTTGTTGAATGCCAATAATCGTGTACCGAAGCTTTTAAATGCAAAAAAGAAAACCATTGGTATTCGCGTGCCAGATAACAACATTCCAAGAGAGATTGTACGGGCTTTGGGTTCACCCATCATTACCACATCCATTCATGATGAAGACGAGGTGATTGAGTATTCGACAGACCCTAGTTTGATCTTTGAGAAGTATGAAAACGCAGTAGATATTGTGATTGATGGAGGCTACGGGCAAAATGTGCCTTCAACAGTAGTCGATTGCTCGGGTGACTTCTTTGAAATCATTCGTGAGGGTAAAGGCAATTTAGAAGATATGCTATAGTGAGGGTTCTACTAGATTCACAATACCTGCCTTCAATCGCTTATTTCGTACCTTTTAGTTTAGGTTTGGAAGTGGTTATTGATGCACATGAATTTTTTGAAAAGCAGAGTTATCGCAACCGATGTCATATTTTAACGACACAGGGTGTGCAGCGCCTTTCCTTACCAGTACTGCATGGAAAGAGCCATAAAACGCCTCTACATGAATTGCAAATCGATTATAAGCAGAAATGGATGAACAACCATTGGCGTGCCATTCAAACAGCTTACGGAAAGGCACCTTTTTTTGCTTACTACGCAGAGGCTATTCGAAGAGAGATATACGCAAAACACGAAAAATTGTACACGATCAACGAAGCTTTGCTGACAATATGTCTTGATATGCTTCAAATCTCTACAAGTTGGCAGGCAAGTGAAAAATGGATAGAACAGCCGGCGGCGACGGACATAGACCTACGATCTGCGATTCATCCAAAAAAGAGCATAGATAACCTGACATGGTTTCAGCCTTTGGCATATTATCAGGTTTTTGGCAGTAACTTTGCAGCTAACTTGAGCATACTAGACCTGCTTTTCTCGATGGGACCTGAAGCTTCGAGAATTTTAAAGCAATCGGGAACGTTTCTTCAGAACAATTAAGTTTTTGATTGCGTTTTCTATTCAATATTAAGCTTATCTTATTATATTGATTTTGGGTTGGCGGGTTGAGTATTAAAAGCACAGAAAGAATTACATGGAAGCTAAATTTTCAAATAGAGTAAAAGAAGTCATATCATTAAGCCGTGAGGAAGCCTTGCGCTTGGGGCACGATTACATAGGGACTGAACATTTATTATTAGGTATGATTCGTGAAGGCGAAGGCGTAGCGGTGAGCATTTTAAAAAAACTAGGCACTTCTTTGGAAGAACTGCGTGAAGCTGTTGAGCGTGCTACCAAAGGTACTGCCAACCACAACGTAAAAAACCTTGCCAACATTCCGTTGACACGTCAATCTGAAAAGGTCCTCAAAATCACGTACTTAGAAGCAAAGATTTTCAAAAGTCAATTGATTGGCACTGAGCATCTATTGTTATCTATTTTGCGAGACGAAGACAATATTGCCACTCAAATTCTTGAGAAATTTGATGTGAATTACGATGTGGTAAAAGAGATGTTGGAATATCAAACAGACAACCCTCTTGCGTCTTCAGATACAGATGAGCCTGATGATGACGAGGGACGTATGTTTGGCAGTAGTGGTAGTACGGGTGGATCGTCCGAGCGTCCGAAAAGCAAGAGTTCTGAGAAATCGCGAACCCCGGTTTTAGACAATTTTGGGAGAGACCTGACCAAGTATGCCGAAGAAGGCAAACTGGATCCCATTGTTGGGAGAGAAAAAGAAATTGAGCGAGTAGGTCAAATTCTTTCACGTAGAAAAAAGAACAACCCGATTTTAATTGGAGAGCCTGGTGTGGGTAAAAGTGCCATCGCAGAAGGTTTGGCACTTCGCATTGTTCAGAAAAAAGTTTCACGTATTTTATTTCATAAGCGTGTGGTCACCTTAGACTTAGCTTCTTTAGTGGCAGGAACAAAGTATCGAGGTCAGTTTGAAGAACGCATGAAGGCGGTAATGAATGAGCTTGAAAAGTCTCCTGAGGTCATCCTGTTTATTGATGAACTGCATACCATAGTGGGTGCTGGAGGGGCTTCCGGTTCGCTCGATGCTTCGAATATGTTTAAACCGGCTTTGGCCAGAGGCGAAATTCAATGCATTGGCGCGACAACATTAGACGAATACCGTCAGTACATTGAGAAAGATGGGGCTTTAGCGCGAAGGTTTCAGCAGGTGATGGTCGATCCGACTACCCCGGAACAAACCTTGCAAATCCTTCAAAACATTAAAGATAAATATGAAGAGCATCATCATGTGAATTACACTGACGATGCCATCAACGCTTGTGTCAAATTATCTAATCGGTACATTTCAGATCGTTTCTTACCTGATAAGGCCATTGATGTTTTGGATGAAGCAGGTGCCAGAGTGCACATCAACAATATTCATGTACCAGATGAAATCGTATCGCTGGAGGAATCTATCGAGGAGATCAAGCAGGATAAGAATAGGGTGGTAAAAAGCCAAGATTATGAAGAGGCTGCACGCTTGCGTGACAAAGAGAAGAAGATGATCGACCAACTCGATCGTGCGAAAGCAGAATGGGAAGAGGAAAGTAAATCGAAAAGGTATAAGGTCGATGAAGAAAATGTGGCAGAAGTGATTGCCATGATGACGGGTGTGCCTACCAAACGTGTGGCGCAAGACGAGCAAAGCAAATTAGTAGGAATGGCCGATGAATTAAGTGGCAAAGTAATCGGTCAGGAAGATGCCATAAAAAAGCTAACTAAAGCCATTCAAAGAACCAGGGTTGGTTTGAAAGATCCTTCAAAACCCATCGGTACTTTTGTATTTTTAGGCCCAACAGGTGTAGGTAAGACAGAGTTGGCTAAGGTATTGTCTACCTATTTGTTCGATAAAGAGGATGCACTCATTCGTATTGATATGAGTGAATACATGGAGAAATTCTCTGTTTCCAGATTGGTGGGAGCTCCTCCCGGATACGTGGGATATGAAGAGGGAGGGCAGCTGACCGAAAAAGTTAGACGCAAGCCTTATTCCGTTGTTTTGCTCGATGAAATTGAAAAAGCACACCCAGATGTATTCAATATCTTACTTCAGGTGTTAGACGATGGTATTTTAACAGATGGGCTAGGCAGAAGGGTAGACTTTAGAAATACCATCATCATCATGACTTCTAACATAGGTGTACGCGATCTGAAGGATTTCGGAACAGGGATTGGCTTTAGTACGCAAGTAAAACGCGACAATGAAGAGGCATTGATCAAGGATACCATCCAAAAGGCATTGAAAAAAACATTTAGTCCTGAATTTCTGAATCGATTAGATGATGTGATTATTTTCAATTCCCTGTCAAGAGAAGACATCCATAAGATCATTGACATTTCTATGCTGAGCTTATTAAAGCGCATTCAGGAAATGGGCTATAAAATTACCTTGACCGATAAGGCAAAGGATTTTCTGGCTGAAAAAGGATTTGACCCACAATATGGAGCGCGTCCTTTGAATCGAGCGATTCAGAAATACCTAGAAGATCAGATTGCCGAAGAAATCTTGAAAGGGGATATCAATGAGGGCGATACTTTGGTAGGTGATTATAAAGACGGTGCCGAAGAGCTGACGATTAAAATCAAGAAACAGCGCAAACCCAAAAAGAAAGAAGAAGAAGGCTCAAAAGAGTAACGAAATAAAAAGCTATCCATGGTATTGGGTAGCTTTTTTATTTTAATCTACAGTACTTTATATCTTTACAATACCTGAAAACTTGCTATGCAGTATCCATTTATTATCAGTGGCAAACAAGTGCTTCCGGGTGAGGAGGCCATCATTACTGCCAATATTGCTGAACTGCCTTCGCACTCTTCTATTGATTTGAATATTACGGTAGCGCGGTCTGTGCAGGAAGGGCCAACCTTACTATTGAGTGGAGGCTTGCACGGAGACGAAATCAATGGATCTGAAATCGTAAGACGCATGATTGAAAGGGGGTATCATCGACCTTTGAAAGGAACCATCATCTGTATTCCTATCATTAACCTTTATGGATTTATTCATTTCAGTCGCTATGTACCAGATGGTAAAGATGTCAATCGTTCTTTTCCTGGTAATAAAAATGGTTCGTTGGCATCAAGAGTAGCCCATTATATGACCAACAGTATCATTCCTAAAATTGATGTTGGCCTTGATTTTCACACGGGAGGAGCCGATCGCACCAACTACCCCCAGGTTCGATGTGTTTTAAAGGATGAAAAAAACAAGGATCTTGCAACAGCTTTTGCGCCTCCTTTCATTCTCAATTCTCCTTTTCGCCCTAAGTCTATGCGCCAAACAGCTGCTAAAATGGGCAAACACATCTTAGTGTATGAAGGTGGAGAGTCTTCACGTTTCGATGAACTCGCCATTGAGCAGGGACTTTCTGGTGCTTTGCGCGTAATGAAGTTCTTGGGCATGCGAGACGAGGCACCTGAACCTACCGAGCCTACGCGTGAGATCTACCATTCCTCTTGGGTAAGATCAAAATATTCAGGAGTCTTTTTGTCAAAAGTGAAATATGGAGAAAGAGTAAGTAAAAATCAGGTAATTGGGCATGTTGCTGGTCCTTTTGGCACTTTCAAGCACCGTGTAAAAAGTCCGGCTACAGGTTTTGTAATTGGTTTGAACCATAACCCAATTGTACACCAAGGTGATGCATTGATGCATATTGGCATTAATCGATAGCTTTTTCTTGCGCAGAGATTTTCGTAATTTCCTCAAAAAAACGACATGGCACGAACTCCTTCAAATATGTTGCCCTTGGGTACTAAGGCGCCTTCTTTTGAATTGTATGATGCAGTAAACCAAAAAGCACAAAACCTGCAAGAACTGAGCTCCAATAAAGCGACAGTGATCATGTTCATTTGTAACCACTGCCCTTTTGTCAAGCATGTGGATGAAGGCATCGTGGCCCTCGCAAAAGATTATTTACCGAAGGGCGTGGCTTTTATGGCCATTAGCTCCAACGATGTGGTAAATTACCCACAAGATGGCCCGGAACTGATGAAGGAGGAGGCCGAAAAAGTAGGCTATCCGTTTCCCTATTTGTATGACGAATCCCAAGAGGTAGCCAAGGCGTATCAGGCCGCTTGCACTCCCGATTTCTACATTTTCGATGCAGATATGAAATGTGCCTACCGGGGGCAGTTAGACGATGCAAGGCCCGGAAACGACAAACCCGTTACGGGAAAAGATATGCGCAAGGCACTAGACGAAATTTTGCAAGGAAAACTGGTTTCTGCCCCGCAATTACCCAGTATGGGTTGTAATATTAAGTGGAAATAACAGTTAGCTAAAAATTTTAGTAAACTAAAAAAATTAGTAAATTGCTTGTCGATTCAATTCCACAAGCATGTACCTGAATGCCCACACCTATTATAGTTTTCGCTACGGCACTTTGAGTGTGCGCGAGCTTTTAAGCGAAGCGCAAGCTGCCGGGGTGCGGGTTTTGGCACTCACCGACATCAACAGTACCTCCGCTAGCTTAGATTTTGTACGTTTGGCACCCCAATATGGCATTCGCCCTGTACTGGGGGTCGATTTTCGGAATGGTGTGCAACCTCTGTTTGTCGCCTTAGCCCAAAACAATGACGGCTACCGTGAAATCAATGCCTACCTCTCTCATTTTTTATGCCATAAAAAAGCCATTCCCCCCATGGCTCCCAACTTCAAATCGGCATATGTGATTTACCCTTACCGCCATTACCGCGGGCATGCTTTGCGGGCGCATGAATACATTGGTGTAAAGCCTTCGGAGCTTTCACGCATGACACATGTGGGTCCTCGTTGGTCTGCCGAAAAATTGGTAGCCATGCCTATCCTTACTTTCCGCAGTAGCCGAAAGGAGCTTCATCTCAAGCGGGAAGTACTTAAAAGAGACATCAATACCCATCGCCTGCTTCGTGCAATTGATAGGAATACCTTGCTGAGTAAGCTGCCTATATCGGAAGAGGCAGACAGAAATGACTTTGCTTACCCGGTGGCCGAGTTGCATGAGATCTATCAAGACCACAAAGGCTTGTTGGAGCGTTCGCGCCAGCTACTCACACAGTGCCATATTCATTTCGATTTCGAAGGGAAGCACTTAAACAAAAACCTAAAAAACTATACAGCTTCTGAGGAAGAAGATGATCAAATGCTCAGGGCCTTATGTAAGAAAGGACTGGCGTATCGGTATCCCCATCCCTCCCAAAAAGTATTGCAGCGCATTGATATGGAGTTGGAGATCATTCGCCAACAGGGTTTCATGTCTTATTTTTTAATCAACTGGGACATTTGTACATATGCCCGCAGCAAGGGTTATTTTTATGTAGGGCGGGGGAGTGGTGCCAATTCAGTAGTGGCTTATTTGCTTCGCATTACCGATGTAGATCCGGTAGAACTGGACTTGTACTTTGAGCGTTTCATCAATATTTATCGAAAAAGTCCGCCTGATTTTGACATTGATTTTTCTTGGTCAGACCGAGAAGACATAACACAATATATCTTCAAACGTTTTGATCACGTGGCTTTGCTGGCAGCTTTCAATACGTTTCAGTTGCGTTCGGTAATTCGTGAATTGGGCAAGGTATTGGGCTTGCCACCCCATGAAATTGAGTACATTCAAAAAAGTAACGGAGCCTCTTTAGACCATACGCAACAGTTGGTTTTGCGCTATGGGCATTACATCCAGGGCTTTCCCAGCCATTTGAGCATACATGCCGGAGGCATTCTGATTGCTGATAAGCCCATTCATTGCTATAGTGCTACCGATTTGCCCCCCAAAGGCTTTCCTACTGTCCACTTTGATATGCTCACAGCTGAAGACATTGGGCTCTACAAGTTTGATATTTTGAGCCAGCGAGGGTTAAGCAAAATCAAAGAAGCTTTGGCATGGATTCGGGAAAATCAACCAGATGCTCCTCCCATCGATATTCACAACATGACAGCTTTCAAAAAAGATGAACGCATCAAATCACTTTTGAGGGCGGGAAAAACCATTGGCTGTTTTTATGTGGAATCTCCGGCCATGCGCATGCTGCTTACTAAGCTCAAAGTAGAAGAATATTTGGGTTTGGTGGCTGCGAGTTCGGTAATACGTCCCGGAGTGGCACAATCGGGAATGATGCGGGAATACATCCTCCGGTTTCGGTATCCGGAGAAAAGGAAAGAAGCACATCCCATTTTACAAGAGATCATGCCCGATACGTTTGGAGTGATGGTTTATCAAGAAGATGTGATTAAAGTAGCGCATTATTTTGCCGGATTAACGCTAGCAGAATCAGATGTATTGAGGCGGGGCATGTCGGGAAAATATCGCTCCAGAGCAGAATTTGACAAGGTAAAACAAAAGTTTTTTGAAAACTGTCGGCAAATGGGGCATGCCCAAAAGTTGAGCGAGGAAGTATGGCGTCAGATTGAAAGCTTTGCCGGTTATGCTTTTGCCAAGGGGCATTCGGCATCTTATGCTGTGGAGAGCTATCAGAGTCTGTTTCTCAAAGCTTATTTCCCATTGGAATACATGGTAGCAACCTTGAATAACGGAGGTGGATTTTACCAGGTAGAGTTGTATGTGCACGAGGCTAAAATGCATGGAGCAGATGTGCAGCCACCTTGTGTAAATGAAAGTGTCTTAGGATGCAGGATTCAAGGAAAAACCATCTACATGGGCCTAAGTTTCATTCAGGGAATGGCCAATGAAACAGTAGCGTCCATTGTTGCTGAGCGGGAAGAAAATGGGGTTTTTATGAGTTTCAATCATTTTCTGAGCCGTGTACCCATTGCCTTGGAGCAACTTACATTACTCATCCGCATCAATGCCTTTCGCTTTACGGGTAAATCCAGAAAGGCATTGTTATGGGAAGCACACTTACATGTAGGAAATAAGGGCAGGTCAAGACCCACGCGCTCGCTCTTCCCACCTGATGCGAAAAGTTTGCAATTACCTGAACTAAGCACCGATGCCTTGGAAGATGCTTTCGAGCAAATTGAGCTATTGGGTTTTGCGCTTTGTCCACCCTTCCATCTGCGAAAGGAATTGCCGGAGGATACCATACTTACAAGACAGATGTGCCAATTCACAAACCAAAAAGTAAGAATGGTGGGCTATTTGGTACATGTTAAAACAACAAAGACTGTGCAGAGAAAACCGATGCAGTTTGGTACTTGGCTTGATGAGGAGGGGCATTTTCTAGATACGACACATTTTCCGCCCATAGCTGCAAAGTATCCCTTTCGCGGAAAGGGGTTTTATTTACTGATAGGGAAAGTGGTTAACGAATTTGATTTTTTGAGCCTCGAAGTAACCGCTATGCAAAAGTTAGATTTCGTGCCCGATCCAAGGTTTATTGAAGATGCCCGAGTGGTCAATAAACGAACAAGAGTTGTCAATGCATAATATGCAGTTAAGAAGCATTTTTCAATTAACAATTTTCAATGAGGAATGATCAATAGCAATTGACGAAATACGATTGACGATTTTCGGATTTGGCTTTCAAAATTCTAACTTCTAAATATATATACAAACAAACCCTCGTAAAGACTATTAGTCTGATATCTATAATTATTGTTTTGTATTTAAATAAGTGTTATTTAGTGTTTCAAATCCACCTGTTGAAAAAGCAGAATAATTTTTTTTAAAGATTTTATACGCAAATATGGGTGTGATGAAATACAAAATACCATATGTAAACGACAGAATTTTGTTAATGAACTGCAAAAACAGCGCAATGACTTGAAATACTTAAATATTGTGAAACGGTTTTTTTTTTGCATAATAGCTTGTATATATTAAAAATTAATACTTACTTAGTTCCGTCATTAATTAATGACTAGGTATTCAAGGGCTTAAATACTGATGGTTTTGAATACCAAAGCTTAAATTTATTGTTCAATTAAAAAAACACGATTATGAAAAAAAAGATTAGTTATTTAGTCTCTGGAGCACTTATGATGGTTCTAAGCCTCGGGGTTTCCAAGAGTACAACAACTATGGTTCAAGAGCTGGATATTATATTTCATGGTTTATACAAACCTCAAGAAATCCAGCACATGGTGGACGCTTCCCGCGCGCGCAACTTATTCAATTGTCCAACGAGGTAATCCTTCACAACATTAAGACGAAATACATAAGTGTATGGATATTTTCAATCCAAAGCATGTCATAAATCCTTATCCTTTTATGTACTTCAATTTTGCCTTAATGGGCAAAATACCAGATTTAAGCATTACCAAATTGATATACGTTACAACTGATTTTAGCATCGACCAAGTAGGAGATCATCAGGCTTTGAAGAAACTGATGCGTTCTTCTATCTGCCAGAAACTCGAAACAAGTATGGGTGGCTTGCAACAATGAAATAGTTTAGCGGTTGGATAACAGGATTACAAAAAGGCAGGACCCAAAGAATATGAATCCCAGCTTGTCAGGGGGACTAGGGGAGGTTTATAGTGGAAATCAAACAGATAAATGCTTTTATCTAGGGTATTTATAAAATATCCCTTTCAATCCTTGAAGGAATCTGGTAAACAAAGTTACCAGGAAGGGGTGGTATTTAGTGCGCGGATCCTTCTTGGGGTAAACGAATGTGCTCGAGTGAAAGCTTAATTTGCCTTCAGAACCTATCAAAACGATTTTAATCAGATGTACAGCCTTTCCCGTCATCTGGAAGCGACTAGGAAGTTATTAAGCGATCAAATATTTTACAAGATGAATATCTTTTCTTATTGAAATAATCAAGTGATTCCTTTGATGCGAGATGGTAAGATTCATTGGTTTGCGAGACCGTAGCATCAATAGCTGCTTCTGTCTTTTAATGAAATCTTGAAGTTTTACCGAACAGGAAGCAGTATATTTATTGACAAAGAAATCAAGAAAGGTTAATCGGCCAGCCGCACATGGCGGACGCTGCCCCGCCAATCTTTCGTCCCGCGCGCGCAACTTATTCCTTCTCGGGGTAAACGATGTTGTCTCGGATGAAACGCCTTTATGTATTACCTTCAGCATGAGAAAGCATTATTGATTGACGAAATACGATTTGAGGAATTCATTTCTCACAACAAAACTAATATTCCACCGTCATCCTGAAAAGCATTGCGACCCATAGGAGCAGTGCGCAGTTCAGGATCTCCTTTTAATGGAAACAGATTGTTCTCTTACAATGTGATAAAGTACCCATTTTCTAAGGGATCCTGAAACAAGTTCAGGATGACGGTACCTCGAAGCACGGTTCCTGAGGCCCTCGAAGGAGGTTACTTAGGCTCTCGAAGCACCTATTGCTTACTTGCAATATCTTTCATAATCATTTCGGCATGCACGCGGGTATTTTCAATAAAGAGCTTACTGGTTTGCATACCTGAGTTGATTACGCCTGCCACATATACCCCGGTAAGTGGGGTTTCCAGCGTTTTTTCATCGTGAATCGGTACCTTATCCGGGTCATCTGAAATGGGTAAGCCCAGCTTTTCGAACAAACCATAATTCGGTTGGTATCCGGTCATGGCCAAAACAAAATCATTGGCAATTGTTACTTCACCATCAGGGGTTTCCAATACCACTTCATCTGGAGTAATGGCTTTAACGGTTGTATTGAAATAAGCCTTAATACTCCCTTCTTTGATTCGGTTTTCGATATTAGGCCGTATCCAATATTTGACCTTAGGATAAATTTCAGATTCACGAATGGCCATGGTTACATGAGCCCCTTTGTAATATGTTTCTAGCGCTACATCGCAAGCCGAATTGGCGGCACCTACCACCAATACATTTTGATCTACATAGGGATGAGGATCATCATAAAAGTGCTTTACTTTTTTTAATGACTCACCCGGTACATGCAACATGCGCGGAGTATCGTAAAATCCGCTAGCGACCACGACATACTTACCCTTAAAATCTCCTTTACTGGTTTCGATCAGGTATTCTTTATCTTGTTGAGCCATCGAAAGCACCTCTGTATAAAGCCGAATGTCTAAATCCCAACTTTCCTGCACCCTACGGAAATATTCCAAAGCCTCCCTTCGCGTGGGTTTATCGCTGTGGGCAATAAAGGGAACCCCACCAATTTCCAATAAGTTAGAGGTGGAGAAAAAAGTCATGTTCGTTGGGAAATTATAAATGGAGTTGACCAGCACTCCTTTTTCGAGTACTACATAATGCAAGCCGGCTTGTTTGGCAGCAATCGCGCAAGTCATGCCAATGGGGCCTCCTCCGATAATTATGATGTCGTATGTCAAAACTACTTTAAATTGGGTACTACAAGTTAAATCATTTGCTGATGAAAAAGTTCGTTTTCAGAGCCTATTCTTATGAATTCGTTTGCGCTTTATGATGTTGTAATAATACAAGCGCTGCACAAATGATGACCAGGTTTTTAACAATATATTGGCCTTCAATTGTCAATTGAAATGGGATTTGATTGAATGTAATTTCGGGCAAAATAAAGAGGGGCAATAACGTACAAAGCATGTGGAACATGAGTAACCAAAACGTAAATTTAAACTCCCGACTAAATACCAATAAAACACCTATTACAAATTCGAGTATGGCCAGACTTGGCAAAATCAATGCATCGGGCAGTAATTGAAAGGTAACCAAGTCAATGGTTTGCGTGGCAAGACCTTCAGCAGGACTTGCTCCGGGGAAGAATTTCAATCCACCAAACCAAAGGAATAAGATACCGATGGATATTCGCAAAAAATAGAATGGTTTATTGGCTACATTCATTGAATTAGTTGATCTCATAAGCGAACGATTGAATGCGAAAGATAAAGGATGCATTCAGGTCAATTCCTGATTTTTATCAGATCTAACTCTTTTTGATCAAAAAAATGTAGGTCGAAAGACAGTACCGTCTTTCCATCCTTAAAACTTGACTTCCGAGGCTTTTACTTCTGCTCCCCTTTTGAACTCAACCACTGTTTGGTCTCCTGTATTGAAACTACTCAAAGCCCTCATGTAGCTCATCATATCTACCACAGTGGAGTCACCAAGCTTAATGACGATGTCTCCTTTTTTCAGTCCTGCTTTTTGAGCAGGTTTGCCTTCGGTTACGCCATCAATGCGCATGCCTTTGCCATCAAAAAGGTAATCTGGCACCACGCCCATGGATACTGAAAATCTTGGTGTATCTTCATTGCTGTCTTGTGTTTTCGTAAAAGTAATGGCTTCGTCTTCGTCTAATTGATCAATGACCCTTTCAATCAATCGAATGACTTTTACCATGCCTTCATAATTGATCTTATCGGCATCGTCAGAAGGTCTGTGATAATCGTCATGCTGGCCGGTAAAAAAATGTAATACAGGCATATCTTGCAGATAAAACGAAGTATGATCCGATGGCCCAACGCCTGAAGCTGAGGTTACTAACTTGAGTGAGTCTGTATTGGCCTCTGCCAAAGTTTCTTCCCACACAGGGCTTGTACCCACACCATTGACAGCTAAGGTGTTTTCTTCATTCAACCGACCCACCATATCCATGTTGATCATAAAATTGATTGAGTCAAGAATCAAGGAAGTGTTTTTGGTGTAGTAGTTCGAACCCCATAGACCATTTTCTTCTCCGCTGAAAGCAACAAAAACGAAATTGTAGGCAGACTTTTTCACCTGTAAAATTTTTGCGAGCTGGAGCAAAGCCGCTGTGCCGCTGGCATTGTCATCCGCTCCATTATGAATCGCAGGCTCACCACGGTACAAAGACCCCTCTCCGCCATAGCCTAAGTGGTCATAGTGTGCTCCTATGACAATGTATTTAGACGATTTATTATCAATCATACCAATCACATTCCTGCCTGTAATACCTTCTCCGTCTGCTTTTGGCTCTGCTTGTTCATGAGGACTGGCGGGCTTATTTACGGTAAAAATTTGGTAGTAGTCTTCTGTTCCTCCAGGCTTTAAACCAATTTCTTTGAACCTCTCTGCCAAGTAATTGGCAGCCTTCTCCTCACCCTCGGTTCCTATGGCGCGACCTTCTAATGCATCATCCGCCAAATAGGCGATATCAAGTTTTAATTCCTCAAGTATTTCTCGATCGGTCGTAAAATCAGTACAACTCCAAATCAATAGGAGAAAGAAAATAGAAGTGGTAATATTCTTCATGGCAATGGTGTTTACCTCAAAGATAATAATTCATATCTTCGCACCTTCAATTAATTCCACTCATTCAAATGCGCTATTTATTTTTTTTCATACCTCTGATCATTATGTCTTGTCAAGGGGGAGGTTCAGGTAAAGAAAGTGTAGAAGCTAGATCGAAATCCGACTCCTTGCTTTTACATCCCGAAGAAATGAAATACCTCAAAAACATCAAGCAGATTACCTTTGGCGGAAATAATGCAGAGGCTTACTGGAGCTTTGATGATCAATATTTGGTTTTTCAATCGGACTATGCCGGGTGGGGCTCGTCTTGTGATCAGATTTTCTACACAGATTGGCAGAATGATGATTTAAGTGAAACCGCACCAAAACGCTTGAGCACGGGCATGGGACGCACCACCTGTTCTTATTTTTTACCGGGTAATCAAAGCATTGTTTATGGGTCAACTCATTTGGGCGGCGAAGACTGTCCACCAGTTCCTGAACGCAGAACAGATGGTAAGTATGTTTGGCCAATCTATGAGAGTTTTGACATTTTTACGGCTGATATGGAGGGGAATTTACTACAGCAATTGACTGATACCCCCGGATATGATGCCGAGGCGACCGTTTCTCCGAAAGGAGATCGAATGGTTTTTACTTCCATGCGGACCGGTGATTTAGAACTCTTCACCATGAATATGGATGGTTCAAATGTCCGCCAAATCACCGATGAGTTGGGTTACGATGGTGGGGCATTCTTTTCCCCCGATGGCAGCAAGCTTATTTTCCGTTCTTCCCGACCTAAAACAGAAAAGGAAATTGATGAATACAAAGCCTTATTAAAGGAAGGCTTGGTTAAACCTACAGACATGGAGCTGTACATTTGTAATGCTGATGGGTCAGATTTAAGAAAACTGACAGATTTAGGGCAGGCGAATTGGGCTCCTTTCTTTCACCCTTCCGGAGAAAAAATCATTTTTGCCAGTAACCATCAAACGGAAAGAGGTTTCCCATTTAATTTATACATGATCAATATTGATGGCACAGGGTTGACAAGGATTACAAGGGACGAAACTTTTGATGCCTTTCCTGTTTTTTCGAACGATGGGAAGTATTTGGTCTTCTCATCCAATCGAAACAATGGTGGCACACGAGATACCAATATTTTCGTGGCCGAATGGATTGGAGGGTAGCGCAAACTTTTCGTTAATAATTTCTACGTATTCTTGTTAAAAAGATTTTTTTGCTACTTTTACGTTTCATGAAGGGCATACTTTCTACATACTACCCAACGGAAATACTTCAAGTAAGTGTTTTAAGGCCAGATTTCAGGCAAAATAGGCGCTAGTCGCCACACATGTTTTCTGTTGCCTATGCGGTAACACTTCCCTCACTATTCTTCATATTTATTCATTTAGGTCATTAAAAGGCTAGTTTTTATAAGTTTTTTGAACGGTTGTTAACGCAGCATAATAGAATGAAATCAAAATTTATCATAGGTCCTGCAGTAGCTGCGGACTTGCCATACGCACAAGTTATTGTCGATGAAATTGCCAACTCTGCCAAAGTAAGAGGTACGGGGATTGCCAAAAGAAGCCCAGAGTACATTGCTCGTAAAATTGAAGAGGGCAAAGCGATTATGGCTAAAACAGCCTCCGGTGAATGGGCAGGTTTTTGTTACATAGAAGCTTGGGGTCATGGACAATTTGTCGCCAATTCAGGTCTCATTGTCGCTCCCAAATTCCGAGAACATGGGCTCGCCAGGCAAATCAAGGAGGCCACCTTCGAGCTATCGCGTATAAAATTTCCAGATGCCAAGATTTTTGGACTGACCACGGGAGCAGCTGTCATGAAAATCAATTCACATTTAGGGTATAAGCCTGTGATTTACCAGGAATTGACAACTGATGAAGCTTTCTGGCAAGGGTGCCAAAGTTGTGTAAACTATGAAATATTGCAGGCAAAAAACCGTCAGGGTTGCATTTGTACAGCCATGCTTTACAACCCTGCTTGGGAACAAAATCAAAAACCGAAACGCAAAAAATGGAAGAAACGCGAATTAGGTAAAGACCTGTCATTGTTTGAGAGATGGGT
The DNA here is from genome assembly GCA_018402485.1 of Roseivirga sp. Taxonomy (GTDB): domain Bacteria; phylum Bacteroidota; class Bacteroidia; order Cytophagales; family Cyclobacteriaceae; genus Roseivirga. The sequence continues at coordinate 1,256,414 of JAGYIY010000001.1, forward strand.
TAATTTTAAGAAAAACACCTTGTTGAAGGGCAAGACCAAAAAAGTACAGAGTAATGAAAAATAAAGAAATATTACTGGCATTCAGTGGAGGCCTTGACACTTCCTTTTGTGTGAAATACTTGATGGACAAAGGCTATCACGTTCATGCTGCCTTGGTAAATACCGGAGGTTTCACTCCTCAAGAATTGAAAGAGGTGGAAGAAAGAGCAATTTTTCTAGGTGTAAAATCATTTATTATTTTGGAGGAAACGGAACGTTATTATCAAGATGTTGTACGCTTTCTCATCTATGGTAATGTGCTGAAAAACGGTTCTTACCCCCTCTCGGTGAGCGCTGAAAGGGTCAGCCAGGCCGTGGCGCTGGCTGAATATGCCAAAAAACTAAAGGTTCAAGCCATTGCTCATGGCAGTACTGGAGCCGGCAATGATCAAGTAAGATTCGATATGATTTTCCAGACTTTTTTACCCGGAGTAGAGATTTTGACACCTGTGCGAGATTTTAAGCTAAGTCGTGAAGAGGAAATAGAATTGTTACGAAGCAAAGGAGTCAATTGGGACTTTACCCAATCAGCCTATTCCATCAACAAGGGACTCTGGGGTACTTCCATTGGAGGAAAGGAAACCCTGCAATCTTTGGGGAATATCCCTGAGGAGGCATGGCCAACTCAAGTTACTAAGACCCAAGCGGAAAATTTGACTTTGCATTTTGAAAAAGGGGAGCTCAAAGGGCTCAATGAAAAACGATTTAAACATCCCCATAAAGCGATTCAAGCCTTGAGTGAGCTAGCCGCACCTTATGGTATCGGTCGAGATGTTCACGTGGGCGATACGATCATTGGCATGAAGGGAAGGGTGGCTTTTGAGGCGGCAGCAGCACTTTTGACCATCAAAGGGCACCACGCCATTGAGAAACATGTGCTGAGTAAATGGCAGTTGTATTGGAAAGATCAAATTGCTCAATTTTATGGAAACTGGTTGCATGAAGGGCAATACCTCGACCCTGTGATGCGAGATTTAGAAGCCATGATGGAAAGTGCGCAGACCTATGTTTCGGGAACCGCTCACTTTACTTTGCACCCGTACCGCTTTGAACTCAATGGCATTACCTCCGAGCATGATTTAATGCATACTCAATTTGGCACATATGGCGAAATGAATAAGGCATGGAGTGGGGCTGATGTTCGAGGATTTGCCAAAATTTTTGGCAATCAAAATGCGATGTTCCACCAAATCAATGAAAAATCATGAGTTCAGTAGCTATTGTTGGAGGAGCAGGATATACAGGGGGTGAGCTGATTCGCTTGCTGCTCAATCATCCATTTGCAGAATTAACTGAAGTAGTCAGTCAAAGTCAGGCCGGAAAGCGCATTGACGAAGTGCATAAAGATTTATGGGGGGAAACAGATTTACGCTTTTCCAACCAGTTGGAAACTGCTGTTGATGTTGTTTTCTTGTGTTTGGGTCATGGGAAATCATTGGGGTATTTGACTCAACATGAGTTGCCAGGTACAACCAAAATCATTGACCTCAGTCAAGATCATCGCGCCAGCGAAGACTTTGTTTATGGTTTACCAGAGCTACATAAATCTGCCATAGCAAAAGCAGGCTATGTAGCTAATCCGGGTTGTTTTGCTACAGCTTTGACACTAGCCTTACTGCCATTAGCCCATAACGGAGCTCTGGGCGAGGTGCATGCTTCGGGGATTACCGGATCTACGGGCGCGGGAATGAGCCCTTCGGAGACCACACATTTCAGTTGGCGGTCTGGAAACATTTCTACCTATAAACCATTTTCCCATCAACACATGGCAGAGGTGAAGAGGGCTTTGCATGTACATCAGCCTTGGCACGATAAACCCGTAAATTTTATACCCTATCGAGGGAATTTCCCCCGAGGGATTTTAATGACAGCGTACCAATACAGTACTTGGCCTTTGGAGGAGGTGCAACAGGTGTACCAGGAGTACTATGCCGATCATCCGTTTACACATGTGGTCGATGGGCCTCTAGATCTGAAACAAGTGTTGAATACCAATAAATGTTTCATTTGCTTAGAGATGCATAATGGCTACTTGATGATTCAATCAGTGATTGATAATCTATTGAAAGGAGCCTCCGGCCAAGCTGTTCAAAATATGAATTTAATGATGGGCTGGGAAGAGAAAACAGGTCTTCAATTGAAACCAAGTGCATTCTAATGGAAAAATTTGACGTTTATCCACTTTATGATATTCACCCTGTGAAAGGTTTGGGAGCTAAGCTTTGGGATGATGAAGGTCAGGAATACCTGGATCTCTATGGAGGCCATGCGGTAATTTCAATCGGTCACAGCCACCCGCATTTCATCAAACAATTGAAAAATCAATTAGATGATTTAGCCTTTTATTCAAACAGTGTACAAAATAGAAAACAAGAGGAATTGGCCCATCTATTGGGTCATGTCTCACAGGCTGAAGACTACCGAATGTTCATGTGTAGCACCGGCGCAGAGGCCATAGAAAATGCACTGAAGGTTGCCTCTTTTCAAACCGGGAGGAATAAAATTGTGGCCATGGAAAGGGCATTCCATGGTCGTACCTCAGGTGCTGTTGCCATTACCGACAACCCTAAAATTATGTCTCCTTTTAACGCTGGTCATGAAGTGGTTTTTGTGCCCTTAAACGATCACGAGGCTTTAACAGAGGCAGTGGATGATCAAACGGCTGCCGTCATTATTGAAGGACTGCAAGGTGTGGCAGGAATTTATGAACCATCGAGTGAATTCTTGCTACATGCCCAATCTTGCTGCAAGGCTAGCCGTGCCCTCTTGATTTTAGATGAGGTACAGTCGGGAGTAGGGCGAACGGGAAATTTCTTTGCTTTTCAAAAAACGCAGGTTCAACCAGACATCATCACACTAGCCAAGGGCATTGGTAATGGCTTTCCGGTGGCCATGGTGCTTGTGGCTCCACATATTCAGGCTTGGCATGGCATGCTGGGCACCACTTTTGGTGGAAATCACTTGGCTTGCGTAGCGGCTATGTCAGTACTTGAAATCATAGAAAAAGAGCAATTGATGAAGAATGCTCAAGAGATGGGGCAGTTTTTAAAAGAGGCTTTGCAACAGCTGACAGAAGTTGAGGAAGTGCGTGGAACTGGCTTGATGTTGGGGGTTCAAATGGCTTTTCCGGTAGCTGATTTACGCAAGCGAATGCTTATGGATCACCATGTTTTTTTAGGGTCCTCTGCCGAGCCACATACCTTTCGTCTTTTACCGCCTCTAAACATCACAAGAGAAGATCTCGATTACTTTTTACTGCAACTTAAACTAAGCTTAGAGAAATCATGAAGCATTTTACTTCAGTACACGATGTACCCGATGTGGAAACCCTTATCCATGATGCTTTGCACTGGAAGGCGAATGGACGTTCTCCAAAACCTTGGACGAAACATAAAAAAGTGGGCTTGATTTTTTTCAACCCGAGTTTACGTACCCGTTTGAGTGCACAAATTGCTTTACAAAACCTTGGTGCCGAACCCATAGTCCTAAATATAGGAAGAGAGGGTTGGGCGCTTGAGAACAAGGAAGGAGTCATAATGGATGGAGATAAAGCGGAACACATCAAAGAGGCTGCCGGAGTGATGGGTGCTTATTTTGATGTGCTAGGGATTCGAAGCTTCCCCGGTTTAGAAGACAAGGAAGAAGATGCGCGAGACGATATTTTACAGGCCTTTATCAAATACGCCCATATTCCTGTCGTCAGTTTGGAAAGTACCACTTTGCATCCTTTGCAGAGTTTAGCAGATGTTATGACCATACGAGAACATTGGCAGCAGGAGCGTAAACCAAAGATTGTCTTAAGTTGGGCTCCGCATGTTAAGCCTTTGCCTCAGGCGGTGCCTAATTCCTTTGTTGAGTGGGTGAAAGCCATAGATGCTGACCTTACACTGACTTGCCCTACGGGTTATGAGTTGGCGCCCCCCCACATGGATGGCCTACAGGTAAGCCATAATCAACAAGAAGCACTTGAAGGAGCAGATTTTGTTTATGTGAAAAATTGGTCTTCTTTTCAGAATTATGGAGAGGTTTTGTGTAAAGACCCAACTTGGACTTTCAGTCAAAAACACTGGGAAATAACAAATAAAGCCAAGGTGATGCATTGCCTGCCTGTTCGAAGAGGGCTAGTAATTGCGGATGAGGTACTCGATGGTAACCATGCCCTCCATTTACAGCAAGCAGCAAATCGTATTCCTGCTGCTCAAGCTGTTTTTTCCGCTTGTTTAAAAACTTCGAATCATGAGTAAACTACCACCACTGACCCTTGTGAAAATTGGCGGTCATGTCATAGAACATGAGGATGCTTTGAATGTGTTTTTGAGGCAATTTGCTCAATTGGAAGGGGATAAAATCTTGGTGCATGGTGGTGGTCAATCAGCATCTGTCATGGCACATAGGCTAGGTATTGTAGAGAAAAAGGAGCAGGGGCGCAGAATTACCGATAAGGAAACATTAGAGGTGGTCACCATGGTGTATGGTGGGCTGGTGAACAAAAAGTTGGTAGCAATTCTCCAGTCTTTGGGTATGAATGCTTTAGGTTTGACAGGTGCTGATGGAAACGCTATTTCAGCAAAGAAAAGACCCAATTACCCGATAGATTATGGTTTTGTGGGGGATGTATTGGCCGAAGATGTAAATCTGAATTTCTTTGAACAACTGTTACGCATGGGCATTACGCCAGTCATAGCACCCCTTACACATGATAAAAAAGGGCAATTATTGAATACAAATGCCGATACACTAGCTGCCCAAGTTGCCATTGCTCTACAGGAATACAGGCCTGTTCGACTTTTGTATTGTTTTGAGCAAAATGGGGTATGGTCGAATGCACAATCTCAAGCTGTGCTAGTGGAATTATCGCCCCATTTAAAAGATCAGTTGTATCAGGAAGGAGTTATCCAAGATGGTATGGTGCCGAAACTGGCCAATGCATTTTGTGCGCTGGAAAATGGTGTTCAAGAAATTCGTATTTTACATTACGCCGACCTATTGGTTTGGCAGAAGGGAAAAGAACCAGGAACAAAAATAGTATCATCAAAATGAGCCACGAAGAAGCCATAAAATTATTACAAAGAATGATTGCTATTCCTTCCATCAGCCAAACAGAGGAAGGTACAGCCGAAGTTTTAGCCCAGTTTCTTCAAACCAAGGATGTGGAAATCCATCGCCTAAAGCATAATGTATGGGCGAGAAATAAGTTTTACGATGCAGCCAAACCTACCATACTACTCAATTCACACCACGATACCGTAAAACCGAATAAAGGTTACACCAAAGGTCCTTTTCAACCGGAGATTATTGGCCAAAAACTTTTTGGCCTTGGAAGTAATGATGCAGGAGGATGTCTTGTGGCACTAATAGGTGCTTTTTTGCATTTCTATGACCAGGAAAATTTATCACATAACTTAGTCTTGGTGGCTTCAGCAGAAGAAGAGATTTCTGGCAAAAATGGTATTAGCGCAGTTTTGCCGCTTTTAGGAAAAATAGATTGTGGTATTGTTGGAGAACCTACCCAAATGCAAATGGCCATTGCCGAAAAAGGCTTGATGGTCTTGGACATCACGGTACGCGGTGAGGCCGGACATGCAGCGAGAGAAGAAGGGCGAAATGCGATCTATGAAGCCTTGCAGGATATCGCATGGTTTCAAAACGCTACTTATGAAAGAGCATCAAGTTGGTTAGGGCCAATTAAAATGACCGTTACACAAATCGAGGCAGGTCGGCAACACAATATTGTTCCTGAGCTGTGTCGGTTCGTAGTAGATGTTCGATCCACAGATGTTTGTAGCCATAAAGAATTGCTCCATTGGATCAAGTCACAGGTCAGAGGAGAGGTAAAGGCGCGTTCCACACGGCTGAATCCATCTTTTATCAACCCTCAACACCCGTTGGTAAAAGCAGGAGATGCCATGGGTTTGGAAAAATATGGGTCTCCAACTTTGTCCGATCAGGCATTGATGCCTTTTCCAACCCTCAAAATGGGGCCAGGGGATTCTGCACGATCGCATATGGCCGATGAATTTATTTTTCTTTCAGAAATAAAGGAAGGTATAGATGGCTACATCAAAATATTAGATAAAGTGATGATTAAGAAATAGAGACACATGAAACTTTGGGAGAAAAATAGCAGCAGTGCCGAACGTGTAAATGCATTTACAGTTGGCAGGGATCTTACCTTTGACATTCATTTAGCACCTTATGATGTGCAAGGTACTTTGGCACATACCGCCATGTTGGCTCATATTGGTTTAATGGAGGAAGGTGAAAAAAATGAAGTCCACAAGGCTTTGAAAAGAATTTATGCCCAAATGCTCTCCGGCGAATTTAAGATGAAAGAAGATGTGGAAGACATTCACTCCCAAATAGAAATTATGCTTACCGAAGAGTTGGGGGATGTAGGAAAGAAAATCCATAGTGGCCGTTCACGCAACGACCAAGTTTTAGTGGATTTAAAGCTTTTTATGCGTTCTGAAATTTTTGAAATAGCCGTTTTGACAAAGGAACTTTTTCAAAAACTACAACTGCTTTCAGAAAAATACCGATCAGTATTATTACCCGGTTATACGCACATGCAAGTGGCTATGCCTTCCTCTTTTGGCCTATGGTTTGGGGCCTACGCAGAAAGTTTGGTAGATGATTTAATCATACTCAAAGCCGCTCATGATATGATTAATCAAAACCCTTTGGGCTCAGGCGCTGGCTTTGGTTCTTCTTTCCCCCTCGATCGTAATTTAACAACTCAATTATTGGGTTTTGAAAGTATGAATTACAATGTTGTTTATGCCATGATGGGGCGTGGAAAAGCAGAAAAATCCATGTCTTTCGGCATGGCTTCCATTGCTGCAACTTTATCAAAAATGGCCATGGACATTTGTTTGTATATGGGGCAAGAATACCGTTTTGTTAGCTTTCCAGAGGAGTTGACCACAGGTTCGAGCATTATGCCTCATAAAAAAAACCCCGATGTTTTCGAATTGATACGAGGCAAGTGTAACCGGATGCAAGCTCTGCCCACAGACATCACCATGATGACACTGAACTTACCTACGGGGTACCACAGGGAAATGCAATTATTAAAAGAGCTTCTTTTTCCAGCCATTGAAGATTTAAAGGATTGTTTATCGATGACTATCTATATGTTGGACCATATTCAAGTGAATGACAAGGCGGTTGAGCAAGACAAATATAATGACTTGTTCACTGTAGAAGCCGTGAATCGCCTAGTGCTCAAAGGCATGCCATTTCGCGAAGCTTATCAAAAGGTAGGTCGAGATGTTGCTGCGGGTAGTTTTCAGCCTGATCGAAATCTAAACCATGTCCATGCAGGAAGTCTTGGAGATTTGCAAAACGAAGCCATTGCCTCCAATATGGAAGCTCAATGGCAAAAGTTTGACTTTGACAGTTGGAAGGACGCCCTAGTGCGCTTACTAGCATAGGTTTTTTTACTTTTATGATTTTCTTTAGACCAATAGAATAGAATTTCCCTAAGCCTTATCTCTATCATCTTAATAGCGAATTCAATGATTTCATGTCATTTGTTGAGGATGCTTTTGTAAATGATATCAATAATTGAGTAATTAGAGCAATATTGAGTATCAAAGAAAAAAATGATGAAACATATCTTACCTATCACAATGTTGTTAAGCCTTTTGATTTTTCATACCAATATAGTTGTAGGCCAAGGCAATGTCTATATATCATCCGATTGGGATGCAGAGCGCGAGAGATTCAATATCATTGGCAACAATGAAACCAATAAATTTTATACAGTCGTTCTGGACATTGAGAATGTTGTGGGCTTAGTGGCCTCCACAAAATTCCCTAGTTTACGCATCCTTTATCCTGGAGAAAAAAGGCTGCTGCTTACATTGGATAAGATTGGTAAAACAAGGCCCAACTATACCTCGAAACATCGCATATTCGAGGGCGTGGCAAATCCTGAGGTGGATCTAGACGTTCGTTATGTCTTGCCGGTGTCCGATGGCATGACCACCAGTGCCCGCTTTGCCCAACAAATAAAAGATCTTGCACTTCCCGAGGAGGCCAAATCAGGACAAAGAGAAAAATTTAATTTGGTTTTCAGCCTAATCGATGGAGATACCATTTGTACGGCTAGATCAGGTTTGGTGGAGCAGGTCAAGCAGGAGGGGCAAAGGGATGTGGTGAAATATGATTATGTCAGTGATCGAAATTATATCATTGTTCGACACAAGGACGGAACCTTAGCCAGGTATTCTCAATTCAAAAATGGCTCTGCGATGGTTCAGGTAGGGGATGAAATATTGGCTGGGCAGCCCTTAGCATTGGCGGAACAGTCTAGCAAAATGGGTGATGCTAGTCTATTTTTCTCGGTATATTATTTAAAACTAAATTTTGAAAGCGACTTAAAGTCCAGTGAATGGTCCTCTTTTGGTTACGTAAAACCCATTTTCAAAACCAAAGCATATGAAGGTGCATTGGCTGAGGGTGTGGATTATCAGGCTTATGTGGATGAGTCACTAAAATTACAAGAAATGTCAAAACGTGAAATAAGACGTTATAAGAAGGGCAAGAATTAAATTACTTCAAAACCAAAAATCAGGATGGCATAAGCTACACTGAAAATTAAAATACCCACACTTATATTTTTGACCTGTTGCGCTACACCCATGGTGCGAATGACGCGTACATTCAATGAAGTTGAAAACAGGATAAGACCTAAAGAGATACCAAAGGGAATTTCCCGATTGTCAAATGTTATCCACCCAAAATAATCACTTACTTCAATCAGTAGTGAGCCAAAAATGAGTAAAAGCGATACGAATTGTGTTCGTTTTTCTTTCATGGTAACCAAAAATCAAAAATAATATCATTCATGCACTTGAAGTGGCCTTTTGGACATTTATTATATCCAATTTTTGAACATGGTCGACAGCCCAAATTTTTGGTTTCTAAAATGGTAAATTTGGTTCTGTAGGGGTACATGCCAAATTCAGGAATAGTGTTCCCCCAAATAGAAAAAATAGTTTTGTTGAACGCTGCAGCAATGTGCATCATGCCTGTGTCGTGCGTAAAAACACATTGAGCCATTTTGATAACAGCCGCAGATTGATTGATGTTGAATTTTCCGCACGCATTGTAAACCAATGCTTTCTTATTGAGTTCTTCTAACGGCGCTTTGAAATCTTCCGTTTCATGCTTTCGATCAAAAAAATCAGCAATCCGGTCACCTAAGGTCTTATCTTCCTTTCCTCCCAATAATATAATCGGCTTGTTGATCTTATCACACAATTCAATCATTCGCTTGAATGGCAACTTTTTGGTCTCATGCTGTCCTCCGATGGCAAAAGCAATGAATTCCTTTCGATGCGTTTCAGGCAACCATTCTCGCTCAACTTCATCTTTTTCAGGAATAAAATATTCTAAACCCAGAAGATCGGGCTTGACGCCTAAGGGAGCTGCTGCCTCCAAATACCTCTCCACAATGTGGACATTGGGTAGTTTATTGATCTTGAAATTAACCATCAACCACTTTTCCCAATTCAGTTTGTCAAAAGATTGGCTCTCTGCCTTAAGTATTTTCTTTAACCTTCGTGTCCGCAGGTTATTGTGTAAGTCTATGATATGGTCGAAGGATTCCTTTTTCAATTTGTTGGCCAAATCTGTTAAGGAATCTTCTAGTAAATGAATCTTATCGATGTAGGGGTTGGATGATAAAAGAGGTTCAAAGGCAGCTTTTGTGCAAAAATGTACCTCAGCATTGTCTATCTGGGTTTTAATAGCTCTTATCACAGGCGTCGTTAATACAATGTCACCAATGGATGAGAAACGGATGATGAGAACTTTTTTAGCCATTTACTTTTTTCTTCTTGCGTTCCCCGAAGTACTCTTGGATGGTTTTCAAAGACATCGCATTTAAGGTCATATTGGCAGTAAGTCCACCTTTTCTGCCTACGAGTAAACCATATCGCATGTCATGATAACCCTCCTTGCTGTGTGCATCAGGGTTGATGGCTAGTTTTACTTTTTGTTCAAGCGCATAGTTTACCCAGCGCCAATCTAAATCTAAACGCCAAGGATTGGCATTAATTTCTATGGCTACATCTTCTATGGCGCAGGCATCGATAATGGCTTTGTGATCGATCGGGTAACCCTCTCTTCTCAACAGCAATCGACCAGTTGGATGACCTAAAATTGTGGTGTAAGGGTTTTTGATGGCCTTTAAAAGACGTTCTGTGGCTTTTTGCTTAGTCATGTTCAGGTTAGAATGTACCGAGGCAACAATGAAATCGAAAGAGGAAAGTACCTCTTCATCATAATCCAGGTGACCATCATTCAAAATATCTGACTCAATGCCTTTAAAAATTTTAAAGGGCTTCAGCACCTCATTCAATTCATCAATTTCTTGTTGCTGCTTTTGAACCCGTTCTTTGTTCAATCCATTGGCATAGAAGGCCGACTGACTATGATCGCATATGCCTAAATATTCATATCCCAAGGATTTACAATATTCAGCCATCTCCTTCAAACTGTGCCTTCCATCACTGTAAGTAGAGTGGTTGTGTAGGATGCCTTTTAGGTCCTCCATCTCTACCAGTTTAGGCAGAACATTGCTCTTGGCTTTTTCTATTTCGAAATGGCCTTCGCGCAATTCAGGAGGTACATAAGGCCAGCCTATTGCCGCATAAAAGTCTGCCTCAGATGCGTATTCTTTTTCAAAAATTAAGTCTCTCAAAGTGGTCTTTTCATCAACCTTCGCACGAATGTGAGCTTCATTTCCAGTAAACAACAATTGTTGTCTAACAAAATGTTGGGGGGAGCAATATTGAATGATCAAAGGAATGAGTGCCGTACCATAGAGACCTCGCCAGGTAAGAGGGCCGCTGTTTTTTGCGCTTTGGGTAAAACCTTCCAATTCGGAAATTTCTTTTTCTAACTTGTCGTAATCATCTGTTGCAACTAAAAGTGAAAGGTTATCGGCCGTTTCTAAATGTCTTCGAAGTGAACCTGTTATCTCCACTTTTTCCAAAGCGGAACATTGCTCAAGTTTCAAGATGATTTCTTCCGCCAATTTTTCTGCTTCAGCAAAATGTAATTTGTGCGCATTAGCCTCTTTAAAAGCCAATAGATCAAGTATTGTTTGTTGTGTTTTTTCTCCAAACCCTTTCAGGGCGGCTACTTTTCCTGTTGCTGCGGCTTCTTTTAATTCATAACCGCTTTCAATACCCAGCTCTTTCCAAAGCACCTTTATTTTCTTTGGTCCTATGCCCTTTAAATCAAGCAATTCTATGATGCCCTCGGGTGTATTTTCCTTGTAAGATTGAAGGTCATCGGTCGTTCCGCTTTGGGTCAGCTGATGTATGGTTTTGGCAATGCCCTTTCCAACACCCTCTAGCGCTGATAATTCTTCTTCGGTCAAATCTTTAAGAGGGGATTCAAATTTTTCAAGATTGAAAATAGCGCTCTGATAGCCTCTGATTTTAAAACTATTTTCATCATGCAGTTCCATAAGAGCTGCTAGTAATTTCAATTGTCGAAAAATATCTCGGTTCTCCAAATTTTTGATGGTGTTGGTATAAAAGACTAACTTAGGTAAACTGTTCGATGAATGATACAAATCTACTAAAACAAGCTGGTAAATCGAATAATTGATTTCTTAGAAAGTGCAAATGAAATATAGGTTAGGTAGCTAGATTTACTCTTTGATAGGTAACTACTGGCTGTTTAGCCAAGTACTGGCGCACAGCAGGTGTGAAATTTTGTAATAACCACTTTAACCAATGAAAACATGACTTACAGAAGTGTCTTGAAGCATTTTGTCCTAATCTTGATGGGGTTGGTTTTTTTTAAGGAAAACACCATCGGACAGTTGTCCCAAACTGCCAGATATGAAATACCCCAAGACTGGACTGATATGTCTTATGTTGTCATCAATAACGATAAGCAGGGAATTACAGTGATTCAGCCAAAAGTAAAGGGGTCTGATCCAAAATACGAATTATACTTTGATCATTTGGATCGAGATTTAAAGTTGAAATGGAGAGGATCATTTCAAATGTCTCGTCAAATGAATCTTGTAGGGTATCATTATTCCATGCAAAAAACCTACTTGCTTTTTCAAAACCGCGTAAACAATAGGTTTTTTCAATTGGTGAGCCTTAATACTGAACAAAAGAATATAGTTGTTTTTGATACAATTGAAATCCTAGATATTACGATGCAATATTTTGAAATGGTACAGCAAACAGCTGTTATTGGCGGATATCGAGAAGATAAGCCAGTGGTTGTTGCCTATAACCCTGAAGATGGCAGCGTAAATACGCTGGAAAACATTTATCAATCCAGGGCTGAGTTGGCTGAAGTAAGAATCAATCAAGATAGCGTTACTTTTAATGTGCTCACCTCTGTTCTTAATGACAGAAAGGAAAGGACATTAGAGGTACATACCTACGATTATCAAGGCAATTATATCCGAGGGTATCAGCTAGAATCTGAGCCAAAATATCACTTGCTTACAGGTATATCCTCTTCTATTCGAGATAAAGCGCAGGTTGTTACGGGGCTTTATACAACAAAAAATGGTTCGTATCCGTCAGGAATTTTTATACACCACATTGATAAAACAGGGAAGCAGGCAATTAATTTTTATAATTTTGGAGAGTTCAACACCTTTTTGGATCATTTAGGAGATAAAAGAGCAAATCGACTAAAAGAAAGGGCTCGAAATAAATTGGAAATAAATGGAGATTGGAGGTTTAAAACGGATGTATTTTTCCGGCCTATGCTAGAAACAGAAGATGAATACATGGTAATGGCCGAGTTTTATAAGCCATGGTCGTTTTCTACAGAAAATTATAACTTGAATCGCATTGGCTTACGCAGATACTCATCGTTTAATACGGGTAGAGATGATCCTTACCGGCCATTAAACCCAAGAAATTACCGAACACCTAAAGAGTTTGATTTTACCCATGCTTTTGTCATATCAGTAAGTGCCGAGGGACATATGAATTGGGATCGAAGTTTTACCATTAATAGTATGCATGAAGGTTTGATCGATGAATATGGTGAATTTCAATGGTTTAATGGTCAAGTTTATTACAGCTATTATTTCCGAAGGGAGTTAGTGGCTAGTCACATCAATGCTCAGGAAAAAAATGAAGTAAGAACCAAATTGACTTTAATGCATCCTGAAGAAGAACTAAAGTTTGAGGTAGATGATTCTTTTGACTTCACAAGATGGTATGATAATTTCCTACTTATTCATGGAGTACAGCGTATTAAATCGCCTAATGAGGATGGTGAAATTCGACGCGTCTTTTTTATAAATAAGTTGCGTTTTGACCCGAACTTCAAAAATGATGGCATGAAAAAGGAATAAGTTTGTTCCAAGAGAGATTCCTTTTGCTATCTTTGTTCTTTGAAATGCAAAACAGACTTCTTTTTGGTCAGACCCAACTTTCCATCACCATTGCTCGACTTTGTCAGCAACTCATAGAAAAGCATGGTGATTTTGAAAATACCGTTTTGCTAGGCTTGCAGCCCAGAGGCATTTACTTTGCCGACCGCATCAAAGCAGAATTGTCTAAATATACCTCTAAGAGCATATCTTTAGGTTATTTAGATGCCACTTTCTTTAGAGACGATTTTAGAAGACGCGATAATCCGGTGCGCGCCAATGAAACCCGCATAGACTTTTTGATTGAAGACAAGCAAGTTGTATTAATTGATGATGTCTTCTTTACAGGCCGCTCTGTTCGGGCAGCACTAGATGCCATGCATGCTTTTGGTAGGCCTAAAAAAGTGGAACTCATGGTGCTTGTGAAACGGAAATATGCCAGGCATGTGCCCGTTAATCCCGACTATGTAGGGAAAGAAGTGAATACCTTAAATACTCAAAAAGTTTTGGTAGAATGGAAGGGTATTGATGACAATGATGAAGACAACGTTTGGTTAACGGATAAACAGGAATAAATGGAAACGCTGAGCACGAAACATCTTCTCGGAATCAAAAACCTTACTGCGAAAGATATTGAGCTCATTTTTGAAACGGCTGATGAATTCAAAGATGTCATCAATCGACCCATTAAAAAAGTGCCCTCCTTAAGAGACATTACCATTGCCAATGTTTTCTTTGAGAACTCTACTCGCACAAAACTTTCCTTCGAATTGGCTGAAAAGAGACTTTCTGCTGATGTAGTGAATTTTTCGAGCAATAGTAGTTCTGTAGCTAAGGGTGAAACACTGCTCGATACAGTCAATAATATTCTGTCGATGAAAGTAGACATGATTGTGATGCGTCACCCAAGTCCGGGAGCACCCCACTTTTTGTCAAGACATATCGCGGCAAATATTGTCAATGCAGGAGACGGAACGCACGAGCATCCTACCCAAGCTCTACTCGATACTTACTCCATCAGAGAAAAGCATGGAGGAGTAGCAGGTAAAAAAGTAGTAATCATTGGCGATATTTTGCATTCGAGGGTCGCACTTAGTAATATTTTTGCGCTTCAAAAATTAGGTGCCGAAGTAATGGTTTGTGGCCCAATTACCCTATTGCCTAAATTCATCGATAGCCTTGGGGTGAAGGTAGAATTAGATGTAAGGAAAGCATTGGCTTGGTGCGATATCGCCAATGTATTACGCATTCAATTGGAGCGGCAACAAATCAAGTATTTTCCCTCAATCAGAGAATATACCATGTATTATGGGGTAAATAAGCAATTGCTGGATTCACTGAACAAAGAAATTACCATCATGCACCCCGGCCCAATCAATCGTGGTGTAGAACTGAATAGTGATGTAGCCGATTCAGAACATGCCATTATTCTGAATCAAGTTGAAAATGGCGTAGCCATTAGAATGGCCGTTCTTTATCTGCTGGCATCCCTAAACCAATAAAGCCATGAAGAAAGGTTTACTCATTATTGCAGGAATAGTTGGTGTATTGGTATTACTTTTCTACCAGGTGGTTGTTCCGCTTTTTGTTGAAATGATTACAAACTACGATCGGTTCACCTTCGAATATGTTACAGAAAACGAAGAGCGTTTGGCAGATTTCGGCATTTATGAAAAAAGGAACCCAGCAGACTATGGATTCCCTTCCTACGAAACCGTTGATTTTAAAAGTTTACAAGACGATCTAAACCTCAATGCTTGGTTTATTCCTGCTTCTGCTCCCTCAGTGAACAAGACCTTGATCATCGCCCATGGGCGCACTTCTAACCGACTAAAGACACTCAAATACCTTGAATTAATCAAAGATAAGGGCTTGGATTCCTTGTACCATGTTTTGATTCCAGACCTGAGAAATTCAGGTAAATCCGACATTTCAAGTACAGCCTTAGGCTATGAATTTGCGGAAGATATTGTAGGGAGCATGCAATTCATTCACCAAAAGTATGGGCAGACAGAATTTGTGCTTTGGGGCTTTTCGATGGGAGCTATGGCAAGTGCCATAGCCGTAAATCGACCCGACTTAATTGCTTTTCAGCAAGAAAAAGGCCTGAAGGTAAATCAATTGATTTTAGCTAGTCCATTGGCCAATGCTTTTGAAACCTCTCGCTTGGCCGCAGCAGATATGGGCATCCCTGACTTTATGTTCAAAGAGGCTTGGAAGAGTTTTGATGATGAAGTAAATGATTATAGTAAATTCATGCGCTTTTCTCATCTTTTAAAAAATACTTCTTTACCTGCGCTGTTGCTCTTTTCCGATGGAGATAAAACAACGCCCTCTTGGATTTTAGAAGCGGAGATGGAAGGGATGATGCATGTGTATCCTGTTCTTTTCAAGAATGCCGAACATGTGCAAATCTATACCAACGAAGAATACAAGGAGCGTTACGCCGACCGGGTAAACCAATTTTTAAGAATGGAGTGAAAGACTCCTTGCTCTTTCGCTTTGAAAAACATTAGTTTTGTCAATCACCTAAGGAAATAAAAAATGAAATACTACAATTCAATTATTGAAACCATTGGTAATACGCCATTGATCCGATTAAATAAGCTGGCTAAAAAAGTAAAAGGAACGGTTTTAGTAAAAGTAGAATATTTCAACCCAGGGAATTCCATGAAAGATCGTATGGCATTGAAAATGATTGAGGATGCTGAGGCCGAAGGCTTGTTAAAACCGGGAGGTACCATCATTGAAGGAACTTCCGGAAATACCGGTATGGGCTTGGCCTTAGGTGCAATTGCCAAAGGTTACAAATGTATTTTCACGCTTGCTGATAAACAATCACAAGAAAAGATAGACATTCTGAAAGCGGTGGGTGCGGAAGTCATTGTGTGCCCTACCAACGTAAGTCCTGATGATGAACGCTCTTATTATTCCGTGGCCAGAAAGCTTAACCAAGACATTCCCAATTCTTTCTATCCCAACCAATACGATAACCTCTCCAACACCAAAGCACATTATGAAACCACTGGCCCTGAAATTTGGACAGATACCGAGGGGAAAATTACCCACTATGCAGCAGGAGTTGGTACCGGTGGATCAATGTGCGGAACAGCAAAGTACCTAAAAGAGCAAAATCCTGCCGTTGTTTCTGTGGGTATCGATACTTATGGCTCTGTTTTTAAAAAATACAAGGAAACCGGACAATTTGATGAGAAGGAAATTTACCCTTACCTCACCGAAGGCATCGGGGAAGATATTTTACCTAAAAATGTTGATTTTGATCAAATTGACCATTTTGTTAAGGTAACCGATAAGGATGGAGCGATCATGACACGAAGGTTGGCCCGAGAAGAAGGATTATTCTGTGGCTGGTCTTGTGGCTCAGCTGTAGCAGGTGCCCTGACTTGGGCAGAAGAGCACCTCAAAGAAGATGATGTGATGGTGATTATTTTACCAGACCATGGTACCCGCTACTTGGGTAAGGTGTACAATGACGACTGGATGAAGGCACGTGGGTTTTTAGAAGAAAGGGTGTTTAAGACAGCAGCTGATGTGCTTTCAGAGCAAACTGGTAATGCGAACCTCAGAACCATTTCTAAAAATGCCTCTGTTGGCGAGGCCATTCAAATGATGACCCAAAATAGTATTTCACAATTACCTGTGACCGATGCTACCGAATTTGTTGGGAGTTTAGTGGACTCAAAGCTATTGGCACAGATGATTGAAGACCCACAACTAAAAGACAAAAAGATTGAAGAAGTAATGGATGCGCCTTTCCAGTTTGTGCCTTCTGATAATACTCTGGATGTGCTGTCTTCGGTCATAACCAAAGATAACCCTGCAGTAATGGTAAGAGATCATCAAGATGTAGTACATATTATTACACGGCATGATTTACTAAATGCCATGACAAATTATTAAGAAAAAGTGCCTTTCCGAGTTTTTTTACGGTAAAAAGCGATAAGAAATCCAATCAATACTAAGCTACAAGCTATGGCTGTGTATTGCACCTGAGAAGCTTTTCCAGCTTGTTCTACAGCTATGGCCAACAAAGACCAAATACCAACATAGGTCGGGATCACCCAATTTTTCCTGTTGATGAGAAGGGCATAAATGCCTGCGGAAATAATGACCAAAAGTATGGCCCATGTTTGAGGCTGAAAAAGGAATGACCACTCTATTTTCGAGAGAAATGCACTGATGTTGGCGACCAACGCCACGATGATCCAGCCGGTATACAATAATACAGGGCCTCGATACATCCATCGTTGTTTAGACGTGGTGTAGTTCAGTTTTCCGGTAATCTCGGCAATGTATAATAGGGAACTGAGTAGAAGAATCATTACGATTACACTTAAGCCAGTTTGCTCAGTAAGCCAAACATAAATCCACAGCATATTGAAGATGTGTGTACTCAACCAAATGAACCACTCTTTTGAAGTATAAAGTAATTCATTACTTGTGAATGAAAGGTATAGGAAGAAAATGGCCTGAACGATGATAGCTAAGTAGATCAGACCCCAAATTGAAAAAGCATAGGCCGCAGGAGTGAAGAAGTTATCATAATCACGGCTGAGTGAGCCCATGGTATTATCATTCAATTGACCGCTATTAGCATAGTACCCCCAATAAATAACGACCAATACAAGTACAAGATTAACCCATGGGAACAGCTTTTTCATATTATCAATGCTTTTTTAATGCTTATGGTCTCATCGGTAGCTTATCAATTGCACGGTAAAGGGAGTTATGTTCAATTTGAGCCAACCATAACTTCTTTACCCCACTACCTAGACCTCTTAAGGTAACACTAAAAATGGTTGGCCTTAGCTTATTTTTGCAAATTTCCTTTGATGGCTCAACGGATCCGAAAGGATTTGTGACACACACTTTTCATTGTCAATGAAAACCTTGTGTTTATACTCCCATAAGCAACTGAGAGGAACCGTATCTCAAATGCGGAAACGTTTCTAACAAATTGCATGACCACCTGTCATTTTTATACAAATTTCTTCGCCCCCAACTTGCAACATAATTGCAAATGCATTAATGTTGCATAAAACACAAACAAAAAAACTATGAAACACTTGTTAAAACTGAAATGGATGATGGCTTTGGTAGTAGTAGCATTATTAACGTCTTGCGGAAACGATGATGATCCGGAGCCGGTGAATGAGGAGGAACTCATTACCACCTTGAATCTCACATTTACGAATACAAATGACAATGCAGATATTGTTACGGCTAGCTTTAAAGACCTGGATGGTCCTGGTGGAAATACCCCAGTGATACAAAATCCTACACTTTCTGCCAATAGCTCATACCGAGTGACTGTAGAATTTTTAAATGAGTCTGAATCACCTGTCGAGGATGTTACCGAAGAAGTAGAAGAGGAAGGAGACGAGCATCAGGTGTTTTTTGTATCTGGTAACGGTTTGAATTTTACTTATACTTATGATGATACTGATGCTAATGGTAACCCCTTGGGTTTAATAGGTACCGGTACGGTTGGAGCTGCCGGAAATGGCACATTGAACGTTGTGCTAATTCATGAACCAAATAAATCTGCAGCAGGTGTAAGCAACGGTGATCCAAGCAATGCAGGTGGAGAAACAGATATCAGTGTTACATTTAATGTAACCGTCCAGTAAATCGTTTTAGTACTTCAGATAGACTGTTTCTGGCTCGTATTTCTACTTTAGAATGCGAGCTGGACAGCAGTTTACTCAATTTAGCATAGGTGCGATATCATAGTGGAGAAGCACCCAGCAAATGATTTTTTTACTTGTTACAATTCTTATTATGGTTAGAAGAGAAGCATTGGCATACGGTCAATGCTTTTTTTACATAAAAAAACCCCAACACGAGGTTGGGGTTGCAAGCAAAGAGTTAGGTTTCATCCCAATTTAAAAATGGTAGCGTGGATGACCGCTATCCATTTGTTTCATTAAATTTGAGTCAAATCTAAGGACGCGTTAGACTTAAAAAAACTATTTTGGGAAAATCTTAAAAAAAACTTTTCGTGCTGAAAACAATCATTCGATACACATACACGGGCTGGTGTGCAATTACCTTTGTTTTACCTATGCTGATATTCAGTTTACCTATGGTAATTCCCCTACTCATTTCGCGAAAACTAGACTTCATAACCTTCTTTTTTATTCGTTTGTGGGTGTTCTGTTTCTCATTATTTTCAGGAATACGTTTTAAAGGTCATAACAAAAATCTCGTTGATCGTAAAAAGTCCTATATTTTTGTCATCAATCATACCTCTTTTTTAGATGCTCCTGCTATCCCCATTGCCATTCCCTCTAGTTTGGTTGCTTTAGGAAAACAAGAATTAGCTCGGATTCCTGTTTTTGGTTGGATTGCAGGTCATTTTGCCATTTGGGTAGATCGCACAAGTCCGGAAAGCCGAAAAGCAGGTAGTGCTCAACTAAAAGAATTGCTCAAGGGAGGAACATCCGTACTTGTTGCACCAGAAGGCACCCGGAATAATACCGATGAACCCTTGTTACCTTTTAAATACGGACCGTTTCGTTTGGCAATAGAATCTCAAATACCAATCATTCCAGTGATCATACACAATGCATCTAAACTGATGCAACGTGGTAGTTTACTGCTTCGTCCGGGAGTTGTAAATTGCTATTGCCTTCCTGAAATTCCGGTAAGTCATTTAACTGATGACGATTTGGACGATTTGACCCAAAGCACATACCTTTTAATGAAAGAAAAAATAGAAGAGTTGAATAACGCTCTTACATAAATCAGGGAGGTAAGCCCGATTTATATGCTCTTTCTTTTTGCCAACTTCCATCAGCTCAAAGCTGATAAAATGGTTTCGGATTAAACTAACTACCAAAATAAGGATGGCTTATCGCTGGCGTTTACGGTGTTCTCTACTTTTTTTTAAAAAATCGCTAGTTGACAATTTCAGCACCACCAAAAATGACGATACCCTTGATAATAAGATGGTGCTGTGGGTTTGCCTCATTTATACTTGTGGCTTTTACAATTCTTTTATCTGACAATCCACCGAAAAGGGCAGTGGCTTTGATGGATACAGTCCAATCGGTAGGAACTCTGATTTTAGAACCTCCAAAGAGGTAGAAGACATCAATTTGTGCTCCTTCTTGATGTAGCTTAGCTGTGGTTAAATCAATGTTAGACCCCCCAAAAATGGCTGTCAACTGGCCATATTGGAAAAGCGGATGATTGAATACCCTATCTCCCCCCCCAAACAAAGCAAAATCTGAAACACCATCTCCCGCATCTGCTGTGTCTGCTGGACCATTAGCTACTTTTAACTTCGCTCGTTTCATCAGGGTGGCACCTACAAAAACCAACAATAACGGCCAAAAATCTAGGATTGAGAATTCTACATTGAAAAGATAATCAGCTCCTAAAAGCAGCCCTAATAGGAGTAAAAAAACTCCCTTTCTTTTTTCATCGGTGGCAATCCATAAAAAAAGTCCTGAACCTATTAAAATATTTTCCCAATGGAATAAGTAACTACGCAGTGTTGGGGGAAGCAGCTGAAAATTAGAAAAAAGCCAAGTAAGACCAATAATGATCAACAGAGCGCCTATTACTGTATGTTGGTTTCGCTTTTGCACATGCTCAAATGAGGGATGAAGGTAGCAAATCGAGCTACACAAAACAAAGTGAATTCTAACAAAGGCTTGTTTGAAATGGTAGATTTCTTAACTACTTTTGAACCTCCATTCATGACTTGCGCACGTGGTGGAATTGGTAGACACGCCACCTTGAGGGGGTGGTGCATTCAGTTGTGTGGAGGTTCGAATCCTCTCGTGCGCACTTTTTTATCCCCATCATATAATTCTTTCTCCGTTAATCACAGGTAAGTGCAATGATTCGAATGGTATGTTTTATCTTGTGCTTTCGCGATAAGAGTCCATGGAGACCAGGTATGGAAAATTTTGGGTAGTGCTCTTGATGGTGTGTTTCATCTCACCTCTATGCTTGAATTATGCCTTTTTGAAATTGAGGCAGTACAAAATAAAAGAGCAGGTGCAACACAAACTCTTGCAAGAAGTAGAACCATCAGAACTTGTTACCCTGCGTTTCACAGCGGAAGAAGCAAAAGAGCAGCTGGACTGGGAGCACAGCAGAGAATTTGAGTACAAAGGGCAAATGTATGATGTGGTAAGTAAAGCGGTGAAGGGAGATACCATCATTTACACTGTTTGGTGGGATAAAGCAGAAACCAAAATCAAAAATGAATTAAAAAGGGTGTTGGCAGGGTTCCTGCAGCGTGATATGAGCCGTCAGCCCTTTCAAGAGCAGCTTAGCTATTTCTACAAGCATTTACAATGTCTATCCATCGCATCTTGGCATCTAACCAAAGAAGGCATTGATCAAGTATTTACCTTTCAAATGCCTTATTTATACCACGAAAAAGTTGATTTTTCGCCTCCAGTTCCCCCTCCCAATTCCATTTCTTTTACATAAGGGTTCTTTAGTGGATGCATAGTATTCCTTTTTCTGAAGGTGTTTTTCCATTCCACTAAGGATTCATTATGCGCCTAAAAATTACTTTTGAGCGCATAAGGTCTAATCTATTGAAAACATAACAAGATAAACATGAGCAAAGGGATTTTGCTCTGTATGTTGCTATGCTTAAATACCTTGGGTAGTTATGCCCAAACACTTACAGTACGCGACATACAGACCCGAATGCCCTTAGCATCAGTTACCCTTTCCATGGAAAATGGAGAAGTGGTGGGTGTAACTGATGAAAATGGGCAATACAATTTACAACAATTAGCACCCGCAGATCGCCTCATTTTGAGCTATGTGGGGTATAAAACCTTGAAAATTTCACGCTCCGACTTAGAAGAACG
Organism: Roseivirga sp.; assembly: GCA_018402485.1. Taxonomy (GTDB): domain Bacteria; phylum Bacteroidota; class Bacteroidia; order Cytophagales; family Cyclobacteriaceae; genus Roseivirga. Next base: position 1,278,692 of record JAGYIY010000001.1, read on the forward strand.
GGGGTACACCATTGGCATGGAAATCAGTACCATCGCTTTGGATCAGGTGGTGGTGTCCGGTACTAAATGGCAGCAGTCACAGGCGGATTTACCTCAAAAAATCCAGCGGATTTCGCCGAATGAGGTGGCTTTCCAAAATGCTCAAACGGCAGCAGATTTACTGAGTATTTCTAATAAAGTATTTATTCAGAAGAGTCAACAAGGAGGAGGAAGTCCTATGATTAGAGGATTTTCTACCCATCGCTTGCTGTATGCAATAGATGGTGTGCGTATGAACACAGCTATTTTTCGAGGGGGAAATTTGCAGAATGTCATTTCACTGGATCCATTTGCCACTCAAAACACTGAGGTACTTTTTGGACCCGGTTCGGTGATTTATGGTAGTGATGCCATTGGCGCGGTAATGAGCTTCGAAACGCTTCAAACCAATTTGTCATTCACTGATGAAATAGAATTGTCTGGGAATGCTGCTTTAAGGTACTCTTCGGCAAATAATGAAAAAACAGGTCATGTTGATTTGAGTATGGCAGGGAAGCGTTGGGGTTGGATAGGGAGTTTTACCCGTTTTGACTTTGAGGATTTGCGACAAGGGAAAAATGGTCCAGACGATTTTGTGAAAGGATTTTATACCTCAAGGGTCAAAGGAGAGGATATCTTAATCATGCAAGACAATCCTTTGCTTCAGGTACCATCCGGGTATCATCAAACCAATATGATGCAAAAACTGAAGTTTAAGCCCAATGCCCAATGGGAGGTGAATTATGCTTTTCACTATTCCGCAACTTCACCTTACGGAAGATACGATCGGCACAACCGAATGCGTAACAGCACAGCCCGGTATGCAGAATGGGACTATGGACCCCAGAAGTGGATGATGAACCATCTGAATGTGAAACTATTCGATCAAAATAAGTTCTTTGACAAAGCCACATTCAGTTTTGCTCACCAGAACTTTCAAGAAAGCCGTATCAGCAGAGACTTTGGCAACCCTATTCGTGAAATCAGAGAAGAGGATGTACAAGCCTTTGCAGCGAACTTAGATTTTACCAAGATGGCTGGTCAACATACACTTTTTTATGGGCTTGAATATGTGCTCAACAATGTATTGTCCAACGGTAAGGATGAAAACATTGAAAATGGAGTGGTGATAGAAGCACAAAGTAGGTACCCTCAAGCCGACTGGCAATCATTGGCCTTCTACATCACTGATGAATATAAAATTTCGGAAGAAATGACGCTAAGTGGTGGTTTAAGGTTGAACCATTTTGCCATGGAAGCAGATTTTAACACCGACTTTTTTCCTTTTCCTTTCGAGAAAGCAGAGCTGAATCATACGGCCTTAACAGGCAGCATGGGTCTGAGTTATCGACCAAGTGTAAGTTGGGTACTAAGGGCCAATGCAGGCACTGCTTTCCGCGCACCCAATGTAGACGACATCGGTAAAATATTTGACAGCGAACCCGGAGCTGTGGTAGTGCCCAATACCGATTTGGAAGCAGAGTTTGCCTATAATTTTGATCTAGGAGTGACCAAACAGCTCTTTGGACAGTTGAAAATTGAGGTGACAGGATTTTATACAAGGTTGAACAATGCATTGGTGAGAAGGGACTTTCAACTCAATGGGCAAGACCAAATTTTCTTTGCAGGTCAAATCAGTCAAGTACAAGCCATTCAAAATGCAGCCCAATCAGAGCGCTATGGTTTGCAGTTGGGAGTCGATTGGAATATTTCTTCTGCTTGGGTTTTTGATTTGGATTTGAATTGGCAAGAAGGCCAAGATGAAATGGCCGATGGTTCCATAAGCCCTGCAAGGCATGTCGCACCCACTTTTGGAGCGACAAGCCTAAGGTACAACGGGGGAAGGTTTACATTGGAAACTAACCTGAAATTTCAGGGTGATTTTACCCATGAGGAGCTTTCTGTGGAAGAACGCAATAAAGTGGAAATATACGCATTGGATGCTAATGGAAATACTTTCGCTCACTCATGGTACACGCTCAATTTTAAATCACAATTTAACATCTCTGAGACGCTGAGTTTGCAAATGGGTGTAGAGAATATAACTGACCAGCGTTATAGACCTTACAGTTCAGGGATTTCAGCAGCTGGTCGTAACTTCGTTGTATCCATTCGTGCTCAATTTTGAATAGAATTGTGTTGGATGATCCTACATATCTGTTTTGTAAGGTATCACTTTGGTTTATCGGCTGGCTCAAAAATAGGGACATAGAGGAGTAAGGTTGGTTACGTACTCACGTGCAAATGAATTGACTGGAATTGATATTGATCAATTTTATCGGAATACTTTAAAAAAAATTGTATTATTTTACCTAGCACGTATTGGCCTAAAAAGTTTTTCCCTGTCTCATTCCTGTTTAAGCTCAACACTATCAATTTGCTTTTTTCATAGACATTCCTGCAGTATCTTCGCTTTTCATAAAAGTCTACTGCTCATGTCATTTAACCTATTATTGCTCAAGAAAATTTGTGAATTACCCGGAGCCCCCGGATTCGAAAAACCGATTCGCGACTTTGTATTTAAAGAGATAGCTCCACATGTAGATGATTGCAAGGTAGATAATTTAGGGAATATCATCGCTTTCAAAAAGGGGCATAATAACCCCGAAGGGAAAAAGGTAATGGTGGCCGCTCATATGGATGAGATTGGCTTCATTGTTACCCATATCGACGACAAAGGTTTTGTTCGTTTTCATACCCTAGGAGGCTTCGATCCGAAAACACTTACAGCACAGCGAGTCATCGTTCACGGTAAACAAGACTTGATTGGTGTCATGGGTAGTAAACCCATTCATGTGATGTCGGCAGAAGAAAAGAATAAAGTGGCAAAAACCTCCGACTATTTTATCGATTTAGGTATGTCGAAAGAAGAAGTCGAAAAGGTAGTTTCCGTTGGGGACCCTATTACGCGCGAAAGGGCCTTGATTGAAATGGGTAACTGTGTGAACTGCAAATCGATTGATAACAGGGTGTCCGTATTTATTTTGATTGAAGCCTTAAGACAACTAAGTCATCACCCTTTTGATATTTACGCAGTTTTTACTGTGCAGGAAGAAGTAGGGCTGAGGGGAGCAAATGTTTCTGCACACAGCATAGACCCCGACTTTGGAATAGGCCTCGATACCACCATTGCCTACGATTTACCAGGTGCACAAGCGCATGAGAAGGTTACCTCGCTAGGAGAAGGGGTAGCGATTAAAATCATGGATGCTTCAACCATTTGTGACTACCGCATGATAGATTTTATGAAAAAGACAGCAAATGGTGATCACATAAAATGGCAACCCGAGATTTTAACAGCAGGAGGAACCGATACTGCTGGTGTTCAACGCATGGGGAAACATGGGGCCATATCAGGGGCCATATCTATACCTACACGCCATTTGCACCAGGTCATTGAAATGGCCGATAAAAACGATATTCAAGGGGCTATCGATCTATTAAAAGCTTGCCTGCAACAGCTCGATCAATATGATTGGAGTCATTAGATATAGCCTATGATCAATGTTGTACAAGCCGATAACCAAGATAAGCTAAGACCAATCCGACAACGACGCTAAGCCCTATATACAGGATAGCTGCCAAGGGTTTTTGAGACAAGAACAGTTGATTACCCTGCATGGCAAAGGTAGAGAATGTTGTAAAACCCCCACAAAACCCTGTTATCAAAAGGAGATTCCATTGTGGATGAAGGAGCTTGCCTTGTTCAAACCAGCCTAACAAAAGGCCAATGAGAAAACAACCTAAAATATTGACCATAAACGTACCATACGGTGCAAAACCTTGAATTTGTTTGTGAAGTCCCTCCTGAATAGCATACCTTAATCCACTGCCTAAAGCACCCCCTAAAGCCACTATTAAAAAATTTTTAATCATTCTTTCACCTCCTTTTTTGGTGCTTTTCTACGAATATAATGATAAACCTTTTGATATTCGCTATTTTCCTTGTTGCTCAACTTCACATAGCCCTTGTCCTTAAATACCAACTTGAGTTGTTTGAATTCCGTAGAATTGGTATGTATGATGGTTTCTTGCCAAGCGCCAAGGTTTTTAATCGGTTGAACGGTTTTAAAAAGGCGGAATGGAAAATAAATATGTACTTGATCATGGTGTATTTTGATGACTTTATAATTGAAAAGTAATTTATAATATAGCAGCGAAGTACTGATAAGTAATACAACTAAAGCCACATAACGCCAAGTTCCCTGAGGTTCTGCCAAGATTTGCCGCATGAAATAAATGGAACCAATGGTACAGATGGTGGAGAAAACAACCAGAACGAAGAGCGTATTTCTTTTGGGTTTAGAGATAATCATAGGCCTTTCCGGTGACTAATTTAATACATAATATGAAACTTAACTGAGCTTCAACTCATTTCGGATAAATGCATGAGCATGTTGATGCATATCTGCAAAAAACAGCTCGAATTCTTGTTCAAAGACCTTTTCATTTTCTGTAAGCGTTTGAATGGCCAAATGAAGTTCGGAAGTATAAGGTGTTCTCCTACCAATACCTTTCAAAGATCTATGTATGCCCTCTTTTGTAGCATAGCTACTCAACCAATCTCCTTTCACCATAAAATGTAACATATGTCGGGCTTTTTCAGGAAGCAGCTCCTGCTTGTGCAACAGTAAGGCATAACATTGCTGAGCAAAATCTACCAAGGACATGTCATGATATCGCCTAAAGTTTTTGGCTAAAAAATAATCATAAAACATGTCAACAATAATACCTGAAAAGTGCCTGAATTGCACCCTGAGCTTGTCTTTGCTTTGCAGTACAATAGGATGATTATCGGTAAAATGGTCAATTTCTCGGTGGAGAAAAACGCCTTTCCCAACCAGTTCAGGAAGTGTTTCCCATTGATTGCCCTTTATAAAGTCTCCCATAAAGTTGCCAACTAAGACTTCTTCATGTTTTCCAGATAAATAAAGGTGTGCTAAATAGTTGATGCGCTTTTCTTTTGCACTAACATACAAATTTAAGAGCAGCTTAGGTCTGACTGAAAATATTTTTAATACTAAGATAATCTATGAAGTAGACCATTCTTAGTGTAAAAGTATCAAAGTTCGGAGCCGTCATGGTATCATTGAAGTTATTGAGGAAAGAGGTGCCCGTATCAAAATTATTAGTCCCTATAGATCGCTTCCAAATGAACCGTATTTCACTACCTGGTAAAAATTGCCAGTTGTATTCCATGTCAATGTTGAACTGATTGAAATTTCTGTTGTGAATTAAATCTCCGGTCTCAGCATCGATGCCCGTGTAATCAATGTCAACCAATGATTTATTTTCTTGTAATGCCAGAAAGTCACTGTACTCTACGCGGCTCCAATAATGTCTCATTCTAAACGTCAAGCCCATGCGGTTGGTGAAAATGTAACTGGAAGAAAGGGTATTGGTAACATTTCTTACATCTCTAATCCCCATGACAACTTGTTGAAGATTACCACCTTCATCAAACAATCTGGTCGCATAACCTCTTTCATTGAGCCTTGTATTTAATTCCAAATCATGGTTTAATTCGACTCGTTCACCAATCCTTAAACGGCCTCCTAAACGAATGAATTTGGAAGTCGCATCCCATTCAGGCCTTTCCGAAAATCTTGCCCGCACGCTCAATCGGAAAGGTTTTCTACCATCCGTATTAAGGTTAAAGCCATAAGAATAAGACTCCGGCTGACGGAAAACAAAACCGCTGGTCCTGGCTTCAAAGAAATCATCACTGCCCCTGGGTGAACCACTTACATCTACACCAAAACTCCAGAAGTTTGTTAGCGTTCCATTGAAACTAAGACTGGTATTGAAGTCTGTAAAGGCCTTGGGAGCATACAACTGACCTTGGTTTACATTGAAGCGAAACCGGTAACTATTAAATTTCCCAACAGGTGTAAAACGAATGTATTCTACCCTTGCAGAATGCCGAATCTGATTGGCCCTGCGCTGAAAGCCCAAGTCGTTGATGTCAAAGTGATCGGTTTCATGCCTTCTGGATACTTCGAATTGAAAATTACCTCTGTTCTTACCAAATTCCAAGTTATATCTGGTTCCTGATTTATTGCTTTTCTCTGTTTTACCAACGCCATAGGAAGTGATAGAGCTATAGGCTACGTTTCCCCTGAACCGCCAAGTGAGCGTAGGGTCGTTCAATGATAAATTGAGGCCTACAACATTGGAATCATCTCCATTTTTACCTCGGGTAACGTTGGTGTTTGTAAAGGTGGCACTGGAGTTATTTTTTAAGTTTTGGTCCATTACCAAAACATTAAAATTGGTGAGAGGGTCGGCCTCTATTTCTCGAACTTCTCCGGTTTCTGAATTTTCTACCTTGACAAAAGTTCGATCCGTGATGGCATTGAAAAACCCAATGCCCAAGCCTTTGTTCGTACGTCCTGTAATTTTACTCGCATTGATTAGTTGTGCTGCTTGTGGCCGATTAATGAGGGTTTCATTATCGAAAATTTCTTCGCTAATATTTCCAAAGGTGGTTCCAATTCTACGTGAGTAAAACAAACCTGCTTTGTTAAATAGCTCTACACCCTCCGTAAAAAACTGACGGTTTTCGTCAAAGCGCACTTCGAAAGGAGAAAGATTCAAAATCTCATTATCTGAGCGTACACCGCTGAAGTCAGGAATCAGGGTAACATCTAAGGTGAAGGCATCGCTCAATCCATATTTGATGTCCATGCCTCCGTTGAGCTGTGGTGTGGTAAATCCTGTTTCAGTAGACCTCGACAACACCGTAGATAAATAAGGGTAAAAGAACAAACGTGGAGGTGTTTCTATTCCCCTGAAGTCCTTTACTTGCCCAGATTGGTTCAAGTAACCATCAATTTCCGGATCCAAAGGGTTCCAATAAGAATCTTCATTCAAAAAAGTTGATTGGCGCATGAAATTAATACCCCAATTCTGCACGTCTTTAGAATCAAAACGCAAAACGGCATAAGGTATTTTCATTTCAACCGTCCAGAAATCTTCAAAAACTTTTGTTTCTGACAACCATACTGCATTCCAATTGCGGTCATTTCTCCAAATACTTTCACTACCACCATTGCTGTAGAGTGCATCGTTTTGCACACCTGCAACCGTTACAAAAAGCCCTACACCATTCAAACCCGCATTGAAAGGGTCTATTGTGACACCAAAATAATCTGCGTTTCCAATGTTGTCACGATTGGTCAAAAGGCTAAAAACATTTTCTTCCGCTTCGTACAGCTTGGCAAAAACATAAATGGCTTCATCATCATAAACCAATTGCACCTCTGATTTTCTTTTAGATGGATCTCCTGGGTTTGGCCGCCTTTGTACAAAATCGGTTTGTACCGAGGCTTTGCTCCATACATCTTCATCTGACAAACCATCAATTTTTATTTTTTCTGTGGTTCTCAAAGCTTGGAAAGATTTTTTGGGCCCTTGAGCCCATAAGCAAGCGGTGCTGAGGAAAAAAATGGCGAGAAGAAATGGTGTGCGCATCAATAAAAATTTCTATGTATCAACACACAAAAGACCTCATTGTTCGGGCACATTACAATGTAAATTCTCTTAGAACCCCTTTTCTGGAGATAAACGGTAAAGGCTAACTTTTTTCCTTGATGTTGCATGTCTATTTCATTTTTTACCTTATCGAACAATTTCCAATGGATATGGAAATCCATTGCGTAAATACCATGTATAATTTGGTGTTGATTTGGTTACTCAAACATTTATTTCGTAAGGGTTGAAAAGCAACATTTATACTAGCTTTGCAACATATGACTACACCTTACGCTTCGGCTATTACAGATTATCATACTTCGGGTGAAAGCGAAACCTTGTGGCTTCATACTTCCTATGGTTCGCCCGAGGAAATGCCAGTTTGGTATTTTTTTAGATCCTTCGAAGAAATGTCTGAAATAGAGCAGATGGCACTCTCTGTTTGCGAAGGAAACATACTCGACGTCGGTGCGGGTACGGGTTGCCATTCCCTTGTGTTGCAAGAGATGGGCAAGAGGGTCCTCGCTATCGACAGTTGTGCGGAAGCTGTTGAGATCATCAAGGCCAATGGCATAGCAAGAGCCATTCAAGCTGATTTTTTTCAACACAAGCATGGTACTTTTGATACCCTGCTATTTTTGATGAACGGTCTTGGGGTAATGGGCAAATTATCGGGGTTGGAAAGGTTTTTACAACAAGCAGACCATCTGCTGAAGCCCGGAGGGCAAATCATTGTAGATTCCAGCGACATTCAATACCTCTACCCCCAAAATCGACCGAAAGATCATTATTACGGAGAGGTGGCGTTTCAATACGAATACAATGGTAAAAAAGGGGAATGGTTCGACTGGGTTTATGTAGACATGGATACCTTGACAGAGAAGGCTTATGATTTAGGTTGGATTACCTACATTTTGAATAAAGATGAGAACGACCAATACCTGGCCAGGTTGGTACGTAAATAAATACTACTGATTGTCTTTATGACTTTTAATTTGGTGACTCAGGTAGGACAACACGTTACCAAAGTGATTAAGTTGGGGCTGAACATGCTCGGGTATTTCCTTGCCATTCATGCGGGTGATCATGAGTCCGAAAACCCCATTTAAACAGGCTTGAATAGGGTCAGAAACCTTACCTTCAGCAGCTAAAATATTTTCACGAATGGCAGGCCTTGCTTCATTAAAAATAGGTTGATAATCAGTATCGTAAGTCAATAATTGCACACTTAAATCAGAAAGTTTTTGCACTTGTTTTTGTACCGATGCCAAATGGCCACTGTTTTGAATACCTTCAGCTATCATTTGCTCGAGGGTACCTTGGTACCAAGCTCTAAGCTCTTGCTTGCCTTGGATGTCGAGCTTTTCCTCTGGAATATTGGCAATGATGTGTTGCTCAATCAGTGTAATGTTAAAGTCAAAATTCCTGATCAACATTTCTGTTTGATACATGTACACGATGTATTCTGCTAGATTTTCTTTCTTTTTCTTTTCGGCTATTAACATATCGGCAAAAATAAGCGTTATCTCTCAAATCAAATGCCTTAGATTTTTCTATTTTTGCCAGTTCTAAGGAGGATTATGGAGCGAATAAGAAATTTCTGCATCATTGCACACATCGACCACGGGAAAAGTACCCTGGCCGATCGATTGCTGCAATTTACAGGTACGGTGGCCGATCGAGACATGCAAGAGCAATTGCTAGACAATATGGATTTGGAGCGTGAGCGTGGCATTACTATCAAGTCACATGCCATTCAAATGAATTATCAGTACAAAGGTGAAACCTACGTGCTGAACCTTATCGATACTCCGGGCCACGTAGATTTTTCCTACGAAGTGTCAAGGTCGATTGCTGCCTGCGAGGGTGCCTTGCTCATTGTAGATGCCTCTCAAGGGGTTGAGGCACAGACCATCTCCAATTTGTACCTTGCCTTGGAGCATGATTTGGAAATCATTCCTGTGCTGAATAAAATAGATTTGCCCGGAGCTATGCCAGAGGAAATGACAGATCAGGTCGTAGAACTATTAGGCTGTGCCCCAGAAGATGTAATTATGGCTAGTGGAAAAGAGGGCCTGGGCATTGATAAAATATTAGAGGCCATTGTTGAGAAGGTACCTGCTCCGAAAGGCGATACTGAAGAACCGTTGCAGGCCATGATTTTTGATTCTGTTTTTAATTCCTTTCGGGGCATAGAAGTTATTTTTAGGGTGTTCAATGGTACCATTAAAAAAGGCGATAAGGTGAAATTCGTCAACACCGGCAGATCCTATGATGCAGACGAAATTGGCGTATTGCGGCTCAAACAAGACCCTCAAACGGAAATCAAAGCAGGGAATGTAGGCTATCTGATTTCTGGAATCAAGGAAGCAAAAGAAGTTAAAGTAGGAGATACCATAACCCATGTTCACCGACCCACTACCCGGATGGTGAAAGGTTTTGAAGATGTAAAACCGATGGTTTTTGCCGGCATTTACCCTGTAGAAACTTCCGATTTTGAAGAACTAAGAACAGCCATGGAAAAGCTGCAGCTCAACGATGCCTCGTTGGTTTGGGAGCCAGAAACGTCTGCCGCCCTAGGCTTTGGATTTCGCTGTGGGTTTTTGGGTATGTTACACCTAGAGATAGTACAAGAGCGGCTCGAACGCGAATTCGACATGACCGTCATTACCACTGTACCTTCGGTGCAGTTTCATGTCATTATGAATGACGGTAGCTTGAATAAAATCAATGCCCCTTCAGAAATGCCTGAATTGAATTTGATGTCTCATATGGAAGAGCCTTTTATCAGGACACAAATCATTTCCAAATCTGAGTACATTGGCCCTATCATAAGCCTGTGCATCGATAAAAGAGGAGAGATCAAAAATCAAGTTTACCTTACCTCAGACAGAGTAGAGCTAACATTCGAAATGCCTCTGGCTGAAATTGTTTTCGACTTTTTTGACAAACTCAAAACCATTTCTCGAGGCTATGCCTCTCTCGACTACGAGTTGATTGGTTTTAGACAATCAAACTTGGTGAAGCTGGATATTCAGCTGAATGGTGACAAAGTTGATGCACTTTCGGCTATTGTTCACCGCGATAAAGCCTATGAATGGGGCAAGAGACTGTGCGAAAAATTGAGAGAATTGCTGCCACGACAAATGTTTGAGATAGCCATTCAAGCATCGGTTGGGACCAAAATCATAGCAAGAGAAACGGTAAAAGCCTTAAGAAAAAACGTTTTGGCCAAATGTTATGGAGGTGATATTTCTCGAAAAAGAAAACTTTTAGAGAAACAGAAGAAAGGAAAAAAACGCATGCGACAAGTAGGGAATGTGGAAATTCCCCAAGAGGCTTTTATGGCGGTATTAAAATTAGATTAGGGATTGTGGAATGATGTTGAGGTGATAGGCACGCCAACATAAAAAGGGTATCACTCCAATTCTTAATTTTGTGCTTGGGGTTCTTTATGAAATAACGGCACACCCTTTTTTGATGCTAGTAAAATGAGCTGAAAGCTTAAGACGCTTAAAGACGATTGGAACAGTTCATCGAACGTTACAAGTTAAAACAAGGCGGTATAAAATTGTGAAAGAAATAAACGGAGATTCCCATTTTGAACAGCGTATGAGGGAATGAGCGCTAAAACCAAGTACAATGAAACTACTAGACGGAAAAACTACAGCACAAGCCATTAAGGATGAATTGGCAGAGAAAGTAAAAGAAATCAAGGCGCTTGGGGGTAAGACACCTCATTTGGCAGCCGTTTTAGTAGGAGAAGACGGGGCGAGTAAAACGTATGTGAATGCCAAGGTAAAGGCTTGCGAGCAAATTGGCTTTGGTTCTACACTCATTCATTTGCCTGAAGATACGTCTGAGCAAAAACTTTTAAATACGGTATCTGAACTCAATGACAATCCTAACATTGACGGCTTTATCGTACAAGTGCCTTTGCCCCCACAAATTGACGAGCATAAAATAGTGGAGGCGATTCTGCCCCACAAAGATGTTGACGGTTTTCACCCAGCCAACTTGGGGAAAATGCTGCTCGATTTGCCTACTTTGTTGCCAGCTACCCCAAAAGGGATGATGTTATTGTTGGAAAGAAACGGTATTGAAACCTCCGGAAAGCATTGTGTTGTGATAGGAAGAAGCCATACAGTAGGCACGCCTATGAGTGTATTAATGTCGCGCAATGCTAAGCCGGGCAATGCAACGGTAACACTTTGCCATAGTCGAACCAAAAATTTAGAATCCATTACACGGCAAGCAGATATTTTGATTGTGGCCATCGGTAAGGAAGGGTTTGTTACGGAGTCTATGGTGAAAGAAGGCGCTGTGGTCATCGATGTGGGTATCCACCGTGTGCCCAGCGATACGACCAAATCTGGCTTTAAGTTGAAGGGCGATGTGCGCTTTGATGAAGTAGCACCTCATTGTAGTTACATTACGCCTGTACCAGGAGGTGTTGGCCCTATGACCATCGCTTCTTTGTTATGGAATACGTATTTGACCAGCCAAAAGCTAGTATAACTGAAACAGGGAATATTCCCGGAACCAAGCAGTTTCAACACCTGCTTTAAAAAATTGAAGATGAAAGAAAATGTCCAGCAGCTTCCCATCATGGAGGCTTTTTACACCATTCAAGGAGAAGGGTACTTTACAGGGAATCCTGCCTATTTTATCAGAACCGGAGGTTGCGATGTCGGCTGTGTTTGGTGTGATGTTAAAGAAAGTTGGTCAGACCAATGGCCCACGCTTACAGTGGACCAGTTGGTTGCGCAGACCTTGGCTGCTGAAACCCGTTTGGTGGTCATTACCGGTGGAGAGCCCTTGATGTATGACATGCGGCCTTTAACTAGTGCTTTGCGGAAGGAAGGTTTACAAACACATGTGGAAACTTCAGGGGCACATCCGCTTACAGGAGAATGGGATTGGCTTTGTTTTTCCCCAAAAAAATTCATGAAGCCTCGTGAGGCGTATTATCAGGCAGCCGATGAATTGAAAATAGTCATCTATCACAAAAGCGATTTTGCTTGGGCTGAAGAGCATGCCGAAAAAGTAAGGCCGGAATGTTTACTTTACTTGCAACCTGAATGGGAAAAGTCAGAAAAAATACTTCCTGAGCTAATTGAATACGTAAAACACAATCCTCGTTGGAGAATTTCGCTGCAAACGCATAAATTTATGAAAATTCCTTAAATGGTTCGCTTCATTTATTTCTTGGTACTGCTCCTTATGACCCTCCCTTTTTACGGGCAGGAACGAGCGTACCATACGCGAAAGAAAAAGGCCATAGCTTTTTATGAAGAGGCACAGCAGGGGTTTGCAAGGGGAGATTTGAACCGCACACAAAACTTACTCAGACAAGCCTTGGGCAAAGATGATTCATTCGATGAGGCCATTGTTTTACTGCATCAGGTTTTACTCCGTTCCAATCAACCTGAAGCGGCAGCAGAGTGGATTGCCTTGAAAGAAACGGAACTGACTTCTGCTTTCGCGAATCAGCTTAAAATTGACCAGAGTTATTATCATTTCAGTGATGGGGCATATGCGGAAGCTCAAAACTGGATGGGCCAGGTGGCGCTCGATGGCTTAAAAGATGATGAAATGGCTGGAGTGAAGCACCTCAAGGCCAATATTGACTTCTCTTTGAAGCAAGTACAGCAAAGTCGAGAGATCCATTTCGAAACCTTACCGGAACCATTGAATATGTGGACACAGCAATATTTCCCCTCTGTTTTTGGCGATGACCATCTGGTGTTTACGGTACGCGATAGGACCGGGCGAGGTGATGAAGACCTTTTCATAAGTTGGAAAAAGGAGGTTGGCTGGAGCGAACCTGCCAGTATTTCAGACAAAATCAATTCTCAACAGAATGAAGGAACGGCATCCATCTCTGCGGATGGAAAAACCATAGTCTTCACCAGTTGTAACCGCCCCAACAACATGGGGAGCTGTGATTTATACATCACTTACCAAGAGCAAGGACATTGGAAAACCCCTGAATTATTGAATGAAAATGTGAATAGCATTCATTGGGACTCACAACCTTCGTTAAGTAGTGATGGCCGAGTGTTATTCTTTGTAAGCAAGCGTCCTGGCGGTGTAGGTGGACAAGATATTTACCGTTCCGAGTGGGCTAATGGACAATGGCAGCCCGCCCAAAACTTGGGTAAACCGATCAATACACCCTTCGATGATGTTTCTCCTGTAATTCTAAACGAAAGAGCTACGCTCATTTATGCGTCAAAAGGAAACCGAAGCATGGGTGGTTTCGACCTTTTTCAAAGTGAATGGAAAGATGGTAATTGGCAAAAGCCCATCCATTTAGGTTATCCCATCAACAATGCATACGATCAGGTAGGCTATAGTATTAGTCATTCAGGCTGGGCTTATTTTAGCTCAGAACAGCCCGATGGTCGTATTTTACTCAGCCGTTTCCGATACCCTCAAGAATTGCTTCCAGAGCCGGTAGCACCCCTAAATCCCATCTTGAGGTTCCTCAATGCCCGAACCAAAACCCCCATTATAAAGGAGATTCTTGTAGAAGAGGGGGGAGTTGTACGAAGAGAAAATGGCCCTTTTCTTAAGTGGGAGCCTGGTAAAACAGGAGATTTCACTGTCTATGCCGATGGTTTTGAAAAGCAAAACATCACAGATATGCCAGCGGCTGGCGACACCACAGAGGTTGGATTGATGCCAGTGTCATTTGATGAATCCATCTTGCAAGAACCCATATTTTTTGGTTTCGATGATGCTGAATTATCACCCGCGGCTCAGGCCAAACTCGATCCCTTGGCACATTACATGAGGAAGCAAAACCACTTTCTTTTTGAGATTCAAGGACACACAGATGGGGTAGGGACGGATGCCTACAATGAAAAACTTTCCAGAATGCGCGCAGAAAAAGTAAAGGCCTATCTTTTGAAAAAAAATGTCTCCAAAGAAAATTTGGTTATCCGTGCTTACGGAAAATCTCGTATGTTAAGCAAAAGTTACGAAAGTTGGAGGCAGTCTGAAAACCGTAGAGTAGAAATAGTAATCAAACGATCACTCACAAAATAGGTTATAAAGCACTTTTTAAGGCCTATTTTATAGAGTAGAAAAATAGTCAATATCAAAAATGAAGTGATGAATTGCCCTTTTAAGGCTTCAAAAATTTCATTATTTCCTAACTAGAGCTTTACCCTTATTCATCAAAACAAAATTCTTAATTTCTGTTAAAATGAGCCTTTAAACCAAAATTAAGCCTGATTTTGAAGTGGCTTGATTCAGAAATTTATTTCCGAATTATTATTAAATGATGACTTTTTGTTTTATGTTTGACCTTCACAACAAATAAATTTTTCATTAACTAAACTAAAACGAAAGCAAAATGAAGAGAATTTTACTGACATGTGTTTCGTTAGCGTTGGTGTTTTTATCAACAGCTGCGATGGCACAGAACAGGACAGTCTCAGGAAAGGTAACCAGTGCCGAAGATGGCCTGCCATTGCCTAATGTAACTGTTTTGTTAAAAGGGACTACCCAGGGTACTCCTACTAATGTGGATGGCGAATTCACCTTAAGTGTTCCTAATTCTGGTGCAACTTTGGTGTTCCGTTTCCTAGGTTTTGTCACCCAAGAAGTTGAGGTAACAGAGCGTTCTGTTTACAATATTGCAATGCAGACTGACGCAACCTCGTTGGGAGATGTAATTGTAACAGGGGTGGCTACGGGTACGCCTGAGAAAAAGCTGGCTTTCTCTATTGCTAAAGTAGACGAAGAATTGATTCAGCAAGTACCTCAGTCTAACGCTGGTGGAGCCCTTCGTGGTAAAGTAGCAGGTGTAAAAGTAAGACAAAGTGGTGCGCCACTTTCTAACCCTACTTTTCAAATTCGTGGTGCAGCTCAGTTGAGAACTTCTAATGCTCCTTTGATTGTTGTAGATGGTATTTTGATTGAAGGTGCATTAAGTGATATCAACATGCAAGATGTTGAAAACATCGAAGTATTGAAAGGTGCTTCTGGTGCATCTTTGTATGGATCTCGTGCAGCAAATGGTGTAATTGCCATTACCACAAGAAGAGGTGACAAATTAGATCAAGGTACAACCAATGTGAAGTTCAGAAATGAAGTTGGTTTTGAGACGCTTTACAATTCTAGAGCACCTCAAAAAACCAATTCTCATCACTTTGCGACAAACGCTGACGGGTCAATTCAAACGAATCCTGATCCACTAGGTTTTCAATTGGGTATTGATGATGCACGTCAGATTCAGGATCAACCCTTCCCTAATGGTACAGTAGATCACCTAGACCAAGGTTTCCAAGGAAATACCTTTTGGACTTCTTATCTACAAATTACTTCAAACTATGCATCAGGAAACGTAGCTGCATCTTTTGAAAATACTCTTTCTGGAGGAGTTGTTCCATTAAATGGTGGTGCAAACCGTCAAAATCTTCGCGTGAACGTAGATCAAAACTTATCTGATCGATTGAAATTATCCGTATCTTCTCTATGGGCACGAAGATTCCGCGACCAAAACTTAAATGGTGGTTTAGGAACTCGTGGAGCTTTAAGGAATCTTTTCATGATGGATCCTTCAGCTGACTTGTTCGAGAAAAACGTAGATGGTTCTAACTATCGTTGGAATGTGAATAAGTTTGGTAATTCTGAATCTAACCCACTTTATACGTTAGATAGATTAACCAATGAGTTTGAATCGAATCGTTTCTTAGGAAATGTAAGATTGAACTATGAGTTAGCCGAGGGCTTAAATCTAGAATATGCAGCGTCTATCGATAGATCTAATACGGAGAGTTTTGCTTTCTTACCAAAGGGTCACTTAGATTTGTCAGCAGGAGATGGTCCAACGCTAGGAAATAGATCGGATAGCTTTGGTTCACAAACGGCCATAATTTCAACAGCAACAGTTTCTTATGCCACTTCTTTCGGAGATTGGAATGTAAGGTCTAGGGCTTTTTATCAGTATGAGAACAACGAGTTCGAAAGCTGGGGATTATCTGCACGTGAGCAGCAAGCATCTGGTGTTACCAGTTTCAACAACTTTGCAATTACTAACCCTTTGTCTTCTAGTCAAGGTGAAATAACTGCAAGTAACTTTGCTGCCGCCATTGGTGGTGATTACCAAGATAAGTACATTGCTGATATGGTAATCCGCTATGAAGGTGTGTCTTTGTTTGGTGCTGAAGAGCGTTGGCAAACCTTCTTTAGAGGTTCATTTAACTACAGAATCTCCGAAGATGTTGAAATCCCGGGTTTTCAAGAATTATCCATTAGAGGTTCTTATGGTACTTCTGGTAACCGTCCTGGTTTCTCAGATCAGTTTGAGGCCTTTGGTGTTAGCGCTGGAAACATTTCAGCTAACGGTACCTTGGGTAACCCGAACCTAAAAAATGCGATTACTACAGAATGGGAAGTTTCATTGAGAGCTGACTTTTTAGATCGCTTCAGCATGTTAGCTTCTTACTCTGATCAAGTGAACGCAGACCAAATCTTGGTTGTACCAGTTTCTGGTGCTGCTACGGGTGGGTTTTCTTCTCAAATCGCAAATGCAGGTACTGTAGAAAGTAGCTCTTTTGAGGTTACTTTGGATTACGAAGCCATTAGAACTGAAAAAATGGGTCTTACTTTTGGATTGGTATTCGATCGCTACAGAGGAGAGATTACTGAATTCGACAGAAGAGATCAAGTAGTTGGTTTGAACATTTGGAGAGTTGGCGCACAGATCGGTGACATTTATGGAGAGGATTTTGCAAGAACTTTAGACCAATTGTCAGTTGATGGTAATGGTTTTGTTTTGAATGATCCTTTTGCTGGAGATAGAACAATTGATGAATATAGCATTAACTCTGACGGGTTTGTAGTTCACACCGCTTCTATTGGTACTAACCAAGAATCTGTGTTAAGACTAACCGATGATAATGGTGTTGTGCAAAACGACCTTTTATTAGGTAATGCTACTCCTGACTTTAACTTAGGTTTAAATACGAACTTCCGTTTAGGTGGCCTAAACATTTACATGTTATGGACATACCAAAGTGGTGGTTTAGTATACAACCAGTCTAGACAGTGGATGCACAGAGATTTGATCGATGCTAGATTTGATCAAGCAGGAAAAGCTGATGGTGATAAAAAGACAACAGCTTACTATACAAGTATTTATAATGTTAACAGGTCAAACTCTTGGTTCTTGGAAGATGCAACGAACCTAAGATTAGCTGAGTTAGCTGTAAATTATAACTTTAATAAGAGTGTGTTAGATCGTATGGGATTAGGCAATGTATTCAAAGCAGCTAAGATTTCTTTTATCGGAAGAAACTTACTAGTAGCTTCGGATTACACAGGTTTCGATCCTGAGGTAGGTAACTTACAGCGTCCGGTAGACGACTTTGCTTATCCTTTGGTAAGAACGTTCACAGGAGCTATCGACCTCACTTTCTAAACAATTTATTTAAACAGAAAGAATAATACATATGAAAAACTATAAACTATTAATCATCGCTTTAGCCTTCATAGCTGTAGGGATGGGGTGTCAAGATCTCGAAGTAGAGAACTTGAACTCTCCTGATAGAAGAGCTTTGCTTGCAGAACCTTCGGAGTATCCTGCGAGTATAGAAGGTGCGTACTCCTCAGTGTGGGGTGCAACGCAGTACAGTACCTTCCAGTTTCCAATCTCTGTCATGGCGCAAAGTTTGTCCATGTCTTGGGGTAACTGGGGTGCACAAGATTTGGGTACCATACCTCGTCAAGCTTTACAAAATAACTTGACTTACAATAACCGTGGTGTTTTTACAGGATCTTGGAATGGTATGTATTCAGCTCTAGGACCTGTCAATAACATTCTTAAAATCATTGCTGAAGATGGCGTAACAGTGCCCGACGGTGCTGGTAACGACATCACTCAGAGTGTTGTTGCGAATGGTAAATTTGTACAGGGAATGGCATTGGGATATTTGTCTTTGATTTATAATCAGGCCTATATCGTAGATGAAGCTTCAGACATTAGCAACCTTGAATTCAGACCTTACAGTGAAGTAAATGCTGCTGCTGTTCAAAAATTGGAAGAAGCGGCTGCCTTATTTGCAGGTTCTAATTGGTCTATGACTGGTTTTCCAGAATATAATTTTGTTGGCAACGACGCTGCAAAAGTTGCTCGTTCATTTGCTGCAAAATTTCAAGCTGTTGTGGCCAGAAATACTACTGAAGCTGCTGCTATAGATTGGGCTAATGTTCTTTCGAATGCATCTAATGGCATGGACTTTGACTTGGCACCTCTGGGTGACGGTGGTAATGTCTGGTGGCATCGTTTGTTGATCCAAGGACAAGATCCGGGATGGGCTCGTGTTTCTCAAAAAATGATCAAAATGATGAACCCTGATGCTAGTAATGCTGCGGTTCCTTATCCATGGCCTGATGGTGTGGGAACAATTGGTGCAATTGCTAACCCTGGCGATGACCGTATCGGTACTGATATTACTTTTGCTGGTGCTTCTCCTTTTTCCTCTGCTAGAGGTTGGTATTTCTACAGTGATTATGATTACAGTAGATATGAATCTTACAGAGCTTCATTTGCCGAACCAATGGATTATTTAACAGAAGCGGAGGTAGGTTTAATCAGAGCAGAAGCGCTTATTAGAACTGGCGGAAGCAAAACTGATGCAGCTAATTTAATCAACGTAACTCGTGTTGCACGTGGTGGTCTAGCACCATTGACTGGAGCAGAGTCCGATGATGTATTATTGAATGCAATCACTTACGAGTTGTTAGTAGAGACTTCTCATCACATGGGTGGTAACCCTTGGTTCCAGAGACGTATGAGAACTCCATCTGGAAACACAGATGCGACAAATCTATACTATCTAGAGCCTGCTACAGCAAGACATTTACCAGTTCCTGCAGATGAGCTATCTATATTTGGTATTCCTTTCTATACTTTTGGAGGTAACCAACCAGAGCAATAGACTAAATAATAAACTACTTAAAAAGCCACTCTTTCAGAGTGGCTTTTTTTATGCCAATTTATTTCTAGTTTCTAAAAATATTGTTAGATTAACATTCTGATTGTCATATAAATGTTATCAAAGTACACAAATGGGGGTTCATTTTAGTAGTATATATTCCCTATTTAGCATCAACAGACTTGTTGGTTTGCTGTTTTTAATGGCATTTTTGTGTTCGTGCACTAATAAGGACAATGACCTTTTTTCTAGGGCTGATGGCTCATCTAGTGGGTTCCTTTTTGAGAATAATATCTTTGAATCAGATACTTTAAATGCATTTGAGCATTTGTATATCTATAATGGTAGCGGTGTTGGCATTGGAGACTTAAATAATGATGGTTTGATGGATGTCGTTATGGCGGCGAATATGAATTCGAGCTCAATATTTATAAACAAAGGAAATTTTCAATTTGATAAAACACCAGATGATGCTGGGTTTAATGCGAAAGGTTGGGTGCATGGTGTAACTTTGGTTGATATCAATTTAGACGGCTGGTTGGATATTTATTTAAGTATTGGAGGTAAGCAAATAGGCGAATCTTCTCGAAACCAACTCTTTATGAATCAAGGCGATATGACTTTTATTGAATCGGCTTCTGAGTATGGTCTTGATAGTAAATATTTGACTTCTCATACCGTCTTCTTTGACATCGACAAGGATGGGGATTTAGATGCATATATGATCAATTATGAAAATAACCCAACCAAAGACCCCAATTTAGTAGTAGCTAAAAAAGCATCTGGTAGTACACTAAGTAATGACCGTTTGTTTATCAATCAGGATAATTATTATCTAGATCAATCAAAACAGGCTGGCGTGTTACATGAGGGCTATGGATTGGGTATTGCAGTGCATGATTTCAATAACGATCACTGGCTTGATCTTTACATCAGCAACGATTTTGCATACGACGATTTGCTTTATATTAATAATAAGGATGGCACTTTTACCGAATCTTTGCAAGAATATGTAAAACACACCAGTAATTTTGGAATGGGCCTAGATGTAGGTGACATCAACAATGATGGATTTGCTGATATTTTTCAGCTAGATATGTTACCTCAAGACAATCGTCGACAGAAGAAATTGCTCAGCGGTTTAAACTACGATAGGCAGCGTCTATTATTAGACCGAGGGTATACCTCTCAATACATGCGCAATAGCCTTCAATTAAATGATGGAAAGGGAAGGTATAAAGAAATTGGCTATTTAGCCGGGGTCCATGCTACGGATTGGTCATGGACACCTTTAATGGCAGATATGGATAATGATGGTCTATTGGATATTTATGTGACCAACGGTTATGTAAAAGATGTGACCGACATTGATTTTAGAGATTATATAGTAAATGAAAGTCGTAATTCGAATCAACCTTTTGACCCAAAGCTGGTGGTAACAGCCCTGCAAGACTTAAAGGGAGAAAAAGTAAGTAATTACGCTTTTAAAAATAAGGGGAATTATCAGTTTGAAAACTATGCCCGAGATTGGGGCCTTTCCCGACCTTCATTCTCAACAGGCGCAGCTTACAGTGATTTAGATAATGATGGAGATCTAGACTTTATTGTAAATAATTTGAACGAGCCCTCATTTTTATTTAAAAATCATCTGGAAGAAATTGACAGTGTAAATTATTTAATGGTGAATGTAACTGTTCAAAATAACCATGCATTAGCCATTGGAAGTAAGGTAGAGGTTTACCTTCCAACCGTTAAAATGATCCGTTTTGTAAATCCTTACAGAGGTTTTCAATCTTCTGTAGATCCACGTTTGCATTTTGGCTTGGCTAGTAATCAAACCATTGATTCTTTGGTGGTTACTTGGCCAGACGGCACCAAAGAACGCTTATTAAATATAGAAGCCAATCAGCATTTAACATTTAACAAGAACAACCTTATTTCCGTGGAACAAAGCCCAATTGAAGATTCCATTTTCCTATGGGAAGATTTTTCTGATCAGCTTACTTTTGAATATTTACATGAAGAATCTGACTTTGTAGACTTTAAAAGGGAAGCATTGCTACCCCATCAGCTGTCTCAAGAAGGGCCTATAGCCGCTGCTGCAGATATTAACGGCGATGGTTTAACCGATCTTTTTATAGGGGGTGCTGCCAATAAGAATGCCAGTATTTGGATGCAATCTTGGTCAAATAGTGGCTCTTCTTGGAGTCAATCCACCTTTCCATGGCATAGAGAATCAGAGGATACTGATGCATTCTTTTATGATTTTGATGGAGATGGAGATTTGGACTTATATGTGGTTAGTGGTAGTAACGAATTTGATCCGGATCATGAAACCTATCAGGATAGATTATATGCCAATGATGGTAAGGGCAATTTTAGTCCACTCGAAGGGGTGTTACCAAAGGCTCATTTAAGTGGAGGGGTAATTGCAGCGCATGACATTACAGGAAATGGAGAGTTAGAACTCTTTATTGGAGGTCGTTTGAACCCAGGAAACTATCCTTTACCTGGCACTAGTCAGTTACTAGTAAAAGAAGATGGGGTTTATAAAGATAGAATAGATGAATGGATGCCCGGTTTGAAAAATATAGGAATGGTCAAAGCGGCTCAGTGGGCTGACTTGAATAACGATGGGCAAGTCGAGTTGATCGTGACGGGTGAATTTATGAGTATTCACATTTACGAAAAGCAAGGTGAGATTTGGAAGGATGAATCTGAAAGGTTTGGTACAGCTGGATACGAAGGTTGGTGGAATACAATTGAGGTAAAAGACCTAAATCAAGATGGATATTTGGAAATTATTGTAGGTAACCTTGGCTTGAACAGCCGCTACAAAGCTAGTGAAACGTATCCATTGCGAATTTATGCATCAGATTATGATGCCAACGGATCAATTGATGCAGTCATGTCATACGCCAATGCTCAAGGTGAATTTATCATTCATGATAAAACAACGCTATCCCAACAAATCAATGCAATTAGAAAAAAATTCCCAAAGAATATAAATTATGCAGAATCAAGCTTGAAAGACGTTATTCCCCAAAGCGAATTAGAAGAATCGTACAGGCTTGAAGCTGTCAATTTTTCTAGTGGTACGTTTTTGAACCAGTCCGGACGTTTTAATTTTATACCTTTTCCAATAGAGGCTCAGTTTTCACCAATTAATGAACTGATGATCGATGATATCAATGAAGACGGTTTTCCAGATATTTTAACAGGTGGAAATTCTTTTGCTCCTGAGGTATTTAACGGACGTTACGATGCACAAGCCTCATTACTAATGCTAGGAAAAGGAAACGGACACTTTATTCCTATCACACAAAAAACCCTTTCACCCCTATTGAAAGATGGTGTAATTCGTCAATTTTTAAAATTGAACATACAAAATCAACCTTATTTAATGGTGCTGAAAAACAATGCCGAGGGTGCGATATTGAAGCGAAATCAATCTTTACAATTCAACGCTGCTAATTATTGAGTGGCTTTAATACGATACTTCATCGTCCATTTCTTTCCATTCTTGTATATTAGCAGTTCGAAAAACTATGGGTATGATTGTTGTTACAGGAGCAGTGGGGTTTATTGGGAGCTGTTTAATCGGTAAATTGAATGCTGAGGGCTTCAATAATATTGTAGCTGTTGACGCTTTTGATACACCACTAAAAAACCTTAATCTTAACAATAAAAACGTTTTAGAAAAGGTAGAAAGAGGTATGTTTTTTGAATGGCTAGATCAAAAGAAAGATAAAGTTGAATTCATTTTTCACCTCGGAGCACGTACCGATACGGCTGAATTTGATACAAACCTACTTAGTACATTGAATACAGAATATTCTAAAATGATCTGGCAAAAATGTATTGATTATCAAATACCATTGGTTTATGCATCTTCGGCTGCGACATACGGGGATGGAAGTCTTGGCTATAAAGATGACCATCAAATTATTCCTGAGTTGAAACCGCTAAATCCGTACGGTGTTTCTAAAAATGAGTTTGATAAGTGGGTCTTACTTCAAAAAGAAAGACCATTTTTTTGGGCAGGACTTAAGTTTTTTAACGTTTATGGTCCCAATGAATATCATAAAGGGAGGATGGGGTCAGTAGTGTGGCATGCCTTCCGTTCAATTATGGATCACCAAGAAATGAGGCTGTTTCGTTCTCATCACCCGGATTATAAAGATGGCGAACAAAGGCGAGATTTTGTTTATGTCAAAGATGTAGTAAATGTACTTTACTTTCTAATGCATCATCGCAAGAATTCTGCCATATATAATTTGGGAAGTGGCGAGGCAAGAACATTTTTAGATTTGGTGAGGACTACCTTCGATGCCCTAAATATGAAGGAAAATATTTCTTTTATGGACACCCCTGAAGACATAAGAGATAATTACCAATACTTCACCCAGGCAGAGATGAAAAAAATAAAAGATATTGGCTACAATAAGCCTTTTACCTCCTTGGAAGATGGAGTGTCTGATTACGTGATTAATTATTTGTTGAACACTAAAAGAATTTAAAAATGAGATGGATAGTATGTGTTGCTTTTGCTTTATGTATGATGAGTGCCCAAGCACAAAAGATAGAAGCCAAAGATAATGTAAATGATAGTACAGTGTATTATTTCGCTACCTTAAAGTTAAACTCAGGCTTATATGTAGTGACTCCCATTGATACCTTAAAAGCAAAGGCAGATCAAGTGAAAAATAAATTAATCGAAATCAATGAGCTGAATAAGCCTAGGTTACTGAAATATTCGATGCAGGAGTTGGGCGATAAAGACTTGACAGCAGAAATAGGATCAAATGTAAATATTCTTGAGATTCAGCCTACAGTTCCTCTGCTACGGTCGGAACTTGATAAGTTTATTAGTATGAATGATGGGAAAGTATACAATTTACTCAGGTTTAAGTTTGCAAAACCTAGGGTAAGAGAACGAATAAATGTAAGAAAGTATGACTAGATATATGAAGTTTATTGTAATGGCAACTGTGGTTTTGTTCATTCATTCGTGTAATGAAAGAGCAAAGTATGTTAAATCCCAAAAGATAGAAATAGAATATTGGGGAGAAGTTGAGGAAGGTGATTGGATTGAAGTCGATGGCTTAAGGTTATATCATATTACGAATGACACATCGGGAGGATGTGAACCAGACTATGAATATAATTATCTGGCGCTTAATTCAGATCCTGATGCAGAGCAATTTTATCTACCTTCTACAAAGTATAAAGTGTGCCTGATTGATGACACATGGACAGATAAGAAGTTAACAAGCGGTGACCTTGCTTTTAATTTGATCTCTGCATTGAACGAATTTGCTGAGCAGGATGAGATATCCTTACAATTACCCTATAAGAATACAAGTTCTATTTATTATACCACAATGGGTAAACTGCATCTAGAGCGCACAGATGGAAAGGCAATAAAGGTAAGTACCAGTGAGAATTATAAAGGTACTGTACGCATAATGCAACCCTCTGACGCTGAAGAATGAGTTCTGTAAAAAAACGGCTGTTTTACGTTGTTACGCTCTTAATTCCATTTGCTTTTTTTGCAATCTTGGAGCTGATTCTCCTTGCAATCAATTTTGGTGAAACACCTCCTTTATTTATTGATGATGTAAGTTCTTCCAAACATCGTGTGATGAATCCTATTGTTTCAGAGCGTTATTTTCCCACCAAGGATTATAGTACCAAAGGCCAATACGATGTTTTCTTGAAAGAAAAAACAAATAATACATTTAGAGTTTTTGTACAAGGTGCATCTTCCTCAGCTGGCTTCCCTTATTTACATAGTGGCTCCTTCCCACGACTATTAGAGCAAAAGCTTCAACACTATTACCCTAACCATCATATTGAAGTAATTAATACGAGCTTAGCAGCTACTAATAGTTATACCTTGTTAGATTTCGTTGATGAAATTCTAGCAGAACAGCCAGACCTGGTACTCATATATAGTGGTCATAATGAGTATTATGGTGCTTTGGGGGTTGGTTCTTCGCAACGTTTTGCAGGTTCTGTTGGCCTTACTAATCTTTATTTGAAATTAAAAAATGTCCGTACTGTACAACTATTGAAAAACTTATTGCAATGGATTTACTCAGAGAATGAAAAACAGTCAAGCCAAACATTGATGTCTAAAATGGTACGCGATGAAAGCATACCTTTTGGTTCTTCTGCCTATCATCAAGGTTTGGATCAATATTCTACCAATATAGGAACCTTATTGAGTAAGTATCAGGAAGCACGTGTTCCCGTAATGATATCCAATCTTGTGAGTAATCTTAGGGATTTTGAGCCCTTTATTACGGGTGAGGATACAGAGTTTGACGCATCATTGGCTTTTGAACAAGCTAAAAAGTTTTATGAGAAGGAAGATTTTGAAAATGCTCTGGTTGCTTTTAAAAAAGCCAGAGACTATGATCTGTTAAAGTTCAGAGCCCCTACAGATTTGGTGAATAGGATTCCTCAACTAGCTGAAAAATACGGTGCTCGCTGGATAGATATGAGGACGGCATTTGAAAAAAAGAGTGAAAATGGGATCATAGGAAACGATTTACTTTTAGAACACGTGCATGCTAATTTAACAGGAGTACGGCTTTTTGCAGACGTTTTTTTTGAGGAAGTTGCAAGCTTTTTAAAAGAGAAAAATATTAAAATAGACTCCTCTCAGTCTTTTACCTACCGCATAGCAGAGGTTGATAGCCTTTATGGTAGCACCTCAATTCAACAGTTAATGAGTAATTGGCCTTTTACAGATAAGGTTCAAAACCAAATTAGCCCTCCAAGAAATGAAATAGAAAAGCTAATTGCCGGCGATTTCTTGTGGGTTGCTGTAATGTCTAATGCTTTTGCAAGACAAATTGAAACCAGACCTGAAAAAGCCTTAACAACAGCTCTCGTAATGGTTCAGGAATACCCGCATACAGCACAACCCTATTTGATGGCTGGTGAAGCTTACTATAAAATGAAAGCATATGATGAAACAGTGGATTTTTTATCTCAAATGCCAAAAGAATTTCAATCGCAAAGCAGCTTTCAATTACAGCTAAATGCTCGATTGTCACAAGGAAATTATCTTAGTGCTTTACCCATTGCAAAATCGTTATTTGCTTTGGAGAAGTCCATTGAAAACCAATATTTAGTAGCTGCATTGACCGATATTACTTCCATTCGATTGGCAGTAATAGAACCGAAACAAGTTCTGTCTAATCCTGATGCTTACATCAGAGCTTTAGGAGCCTTGGCTTACCTGAAGCGGACTGATGATGTTGCTAACCTTCATAGAAAATTGAAGCAGATTATTCCAACGAATAGTGCTTTGAATCAATTGCAAGAAACCTTAAAATTAAAACGATGAATTCTTTGAAAGAGCTTTTTCAATTTATGTCGGAGCGCAAGCGTTTATGGTTAGCTCCAATTATTATTATCTTATTGCTTTTAGGATTACTCATTGTTTTTGTCGAGGGTTCTGCCCTTGCCCCTTTCATATACAGTGTATTTTAAATGATAAACTAGCACAGATGTGATTTATGGTCAAAGGCAGGAAAAAACGTTTCTTTTATCTCATTACTTTACTTGTACCCTTCTTTTTTCTTGGGTTGTTTGAACTGAGCCTGCGTTTTTTTCAAGTGGGAGAGAATGCTCCTCCTTTGTTTATTACCAACCCGATGAATCGTTCTCAGTTCATTATGAACCCGGCAGTTGCTGAACGTTATTTTCCTAATAAGGATTTTGTAACGGTGGGGGCTTATGACCCATTTAAGAAAATAAAAACGGAAAAGACCATTAGAATTTTTGTGCAAGGGGCTTCTTCCTCGGCTGGTTTTCCTTTTCGTGCAGCTTCTTTCCCCAGGTTATTGGAACAGAAATTGCAATATTATTACCCGAATTACTCGATTGAGGTAGTGAATACAAGTTTAGTGGCCACCAATAGCTATACCATACGCGATATGGTGCCTGAAATACTGGAACAACAGCCTGATATGGTAATTATTTATAGCGGACATAATGAATATTATGGTGCTTTGGGTGTGGGGTCGAGTCAATCTTTAGGGCGCTATCCAATGGTGACTAATTTTTATCTCCGATTAAAAAACCTGAGGATTGTTCAACTATTGAAAAAGGTGATTACCCGCTCTTATGGAGTTTCCACTAACAGGAACGGCGAAACATTAATGTCTCAAATGGTTCAAGAGGAGCAAATTCCCCATGGTTCTAAAATTGCAATGCTAGGAGTTGAGCAGTACCAAGCAAATTTAAAAAAGACATTATCTGACTATCAGACAAAAGGTGTGCCGGTATTGATCTCAACCCTTGTCAGTAATGTCAAAGATTTTTCTCCCTTTGCAAGCAGTGATAATGCCTATAGTGCAACGCACGCTTTTAATGAAGGTAAAAAATTACTACTTGCAAAAGATACAGTTTTAGCCAAGCAATCCTTTGAAAAAGCTAGAGATTATGATCTGATAAAATTCAGGGCAACAAGCCAGATTGAAGCAACCATTCCCAAATTAGCAGAAGCTTATCAAGCGCATCTTCTTGATATGAAAGGCGCTTTTGAATCACGTAACTCAATCGTCGGCAATGAATTGTTGTTGGAGCACGTACATGCTAATTTGGAGGGACAAAAATTATGGGCAGAAACAGCGTTTGAAAAGGTGAGTTGGCTTTTGTTAAAGGAAAGAAATATAGTACAGCAAGATGTAGAGGCTCCTTTTTCTTTTGCCATTGCAGAAACGGATAGCACATATGCGTATCAGTTAGTTGAGGAAATGATGCAAAAATGGCCCTTTGTTCCTGTAGGACAAGAAGTCCAAATGCAACCCAACCCCATATTAAAACAAATTGTAAGTGGGCAAATTTCCTTCGACCAATTGTTGTTGAATTCTTATTATACTCAAATGAGCCAGAAGTCAAGTGAGGCCTGGAAAACGGCTCATGTTTTGTGGCAGGAATATGAAAATCCCGATTATCTTTTATTGGAAATTGATGCTTTACTAATGCTAGAAAATTATGAAAGAGCTGCATTCATGCTGAACAGATTCCCTGAAAACAAACAAGATTATCGCTACTTGGAGGCGAAGCTTAAACTGGCTCTAGCCAAAAAGGAGTATCAAAAAGCGCTTGGGTTTGCCAATCAATTTCTAAGTGAAAAATATGATTTTGATGTGCAAAAGGTTTTTGAATCGTTGGAGTATATCTTAACTCATCCAGCATTATCGGTACAAGATAAAAGCGAAGAAATAAAACAAGCTCCCAATGAATATATCGCCTTGTTGGAAGCCTATATTTTCTTAAAAGAACAGGATCTTGTGAATCAAATAAAACCTAAGGTTTTAAAGTATCTATCGAACCACCCCGCATTAATTCGATTAAAAAAACAAGGTTTGCTATAGGAATATGCGACTAAGGTTGAGAAGTTGATGATCAAACCACGATTGCTCTCATTTATTCACTTTTTGGGTATAGGCCCTTATTTCTCTCTGAATAAGGCTCAGGAAGGGAGGAATAAATAGGGTCTTTGCATTTTAATTGTTTAGCGTTTTTTTTCGCGCACCTAAAGCGACACGATTATTTCAGTACAGGGGTTGGTCTTAAACACCTTTTAAATAACTTTTAATGAGCTGATGGTGGTGGTGTGCGTGATATATGGTAAAATAAAGCAACTCTCTTCCGGTGAGCTTACCAAGTAAGGGATGTGGAAAAATATATTGGTCCAATTCATCCTCCGACCATTTATTCAACTTATGATTGATTTTATCAATCAATTCTAGTTGTGTTTCCTTGAGTTTTTTTTGCTGGTGGTGGGTACTTGCATTGGGTTGATAGGCAGAACTTACCTGGTAATGCGTTTCACTCAGAAGATTCAGGTATCTTTCAACTAATTCTTCATAGCTACGCGATGAACGATTTGCCTTTCCAAATTTATAGCGAATCATGAACTTGGGGTAAGAAAAGGCTTTCACCAGAGGCGAAGTACTTTTGATCAGGTGCTCGGCTTGTTGGGCTGCCGACCACTTACCTTGCGGGGCATAATCGAAGTCATCTTTGGAGAGGCTGTCTAGGTAATTCAAAAAAGCCGAATAACTTTCTTCTAACCTAGATTTGATTTCAACTTTATTCATGCACGCTTATCACCTAATTCTATTGCAAAGCTAAAGGCTTTTTAACATACTGCCAAGCGTTTTAAAGCAAGCCATGATGAAACTTATTCTACCCGAAAGAGATGATAAGTTGGAGAACATTTTTAATTTACAGAAATGGAACCTTCAAACAAACCACTCGCCGAAAGGGTCAGGCCGCAACAGCTCGATGAGGTGATAGGACAAGAACATTTGGTAGGCGAGCATGGCGTATTGAGAAAAGCGATTCAATCCGGAAGAGTGCCTTCTATGATTCTATGGGGACCTCCAGGGGTAGGCAAAACCACTTTGGCAAATATCATTGCACAAACCGTTAAGGCTCCATTTTTTACGCTTAGTGCCATCAGTTCGGGCGTTAAAGAAGTACGCGAAGTCATTCAACGTGCAAAATTTCAATCCGATACCATTTTGTTCATTGATGAGATTCATCGGTTTAACAAAGGCCAGCAAGATGCGCTGCTTGGTGCTGTAGAAAAAGGAGACATTACGCTCATTGGTGCCACCACAGAAAACCCCTCCTTTGAGGTAAATGCGGCTTTGTTATCTCGGTCGCAAGTGTATACCCTCAAGGCATTGAATAAGAAAGATTTAACCCGATTGCTAGAAGTTGCCTTAACCAAGGATGTTGTTTTGTCGCAACGCAAGGTGGAACTCGAAGAAACAGAGGCTTTGTTCAACATTTCGGGAGGAGATGCCCGAAAGCTATTGAACTTGCTTGATCTGGTGCTCGAACATGTGATTGATGATCCGGCCATCCTCACCAACGAGGTGGTCAAGTCGGTTGCCCAGCAAAGGGTAGCTACCTACGATAAATCGGGGGATATGCACTATGATATCATTTCTGCTTTTATTAAGTCCATTAGAGGTAGTGATCCGAACGCTGCGGTGTATTATTTGGCACGCATGATCGAAGGAGGCGAAGATATTAAATTTATTGCCAGACGCTTGGTGATACTGGCTTCAGAAGATATTGGCAATGCGAACCCAACGGCTTTGGTGATTGCTACCAATGCTTTTCAAGCTGTGAGCATGATTGGCTATCCGGAAGGACGCATCATTTTATCTCAAGTGGTGGCCTACTTGGCTTCTTCCCCCAAAAGTAATGCAGCGTATCTGGCCATCAATAAGGCGCAGGAAATGGTAAAAAAGACAGGCGACCTACCCGTTCCTTTGCCCATTAGAAATGCACCCACACGTTTGATGAAGGAAGAGGGCTATGGGCAAGGGTATAAATACAGCCATGACTTCCCCAATAATTTCGCTCCTCAGGAGTTTTTACCTGATGAAATTGCACGGACCACCTTTTTCGATCCCGGTAAAAACCCGCGAGAAGAAGAAATGCGCAAGAGACTGAGGTTTTTATGGCAAGACAAGTATGGCTATTGAAGTAAATGAACTCAACCAATAAAGGAATATAAAATGAAGATTGCAATTTTGATAGTTCTAGGCGTGCTTTGTTGGGCTTGTGACCATAAAGCAGAGGAAAATACTTATGATGCTGCTTTGGCTCAAGCTTGGGGCGCTGATGATTATGGCATGCGTACCTATGTTTTTGCTTTTTTAAAGGAAGGACCTAACAGGAGTCAAGATTCCACAAAAGTGGCAGAAATTCAGGCAGGTCACCTCAAGAACATTCAACGCTTGGCCCAAGAAGGAAAACTAACCTTGGCAGGCCCTTTTAACGATGATTGGGAGATGAAAGGCATTTTTGTCTTTGCAGTGGAAACCTTAGAAGAAGCCAAAGCCTTAATAGAAACAGATCCTGCCGTTCAGTCAGGTCGATTGACCATGGAATTACACCTGTGGTATGGTAGCGCCGCATTGATGAATGTAAATGCCATGCAAGAAAAAATAGCAAAAACATCTTTTTAAAGCACTAGACGGTTTTGATGACTTCCTCATTGGGTACTCTGAATCTTTTTGAGTAAATGCCTTTTTCAGCTGCAGGGCCACATCCAATCACCATTACAATTTCAGCCTTTCGGGGAAGGTTTAAGTATTTTTTAATGCGCAGGCTGTCCATTCCTTCCATGGGGCAAGAGTCATAACCTTCAGCCTTCATGGCCAACATAAAGTTTTCTGCTGCCAGTGCTGCACTTTTGTGCACGGAAATCCGAATATCAGCTCGGTTACCATGCCGTACAATAGGTCTTTTCAAACCAACAAAAAAATAAATGATTTTTTTCATGACACCCCACAAATCAAACCAATCTGTCCAATAATATTTTGGTATCAGGTTTTTATAGTAATTCATGGCACGCTTGGCCTGCTTTGCTGCTGCATCCGGATATGCGCGTTGCATTTCCTCAACCAATGCTCGCTGTCTTTTTCTCCATAGATCTCTTCTTCCCACGACAACAATTAATTCATGGGCGGTTTTGGCTGCCTTTTGGTTCATGCACATCCAGGCAATCTTCTCTTTTGCCTTGGCACTTTGTATGCGATAAAACTCCCACAACTGCATATTACTACTGTTGGGCGCTAAAACAGCACTTTTTAAGCTTCTGCTCACTGCTTCGGAATCGAAGTCTGCCTCTGGGTCGTAAATCCGAACAGATCTTCGGTCTTCTATGATTTGATAAAGGGTTTTTGCTGTTGCTCTCATGGCTTAATAGATCAATGGAACCAAGGTTTGCGATAAGATAACCAAAACAATAATGGCAATGATGTTTAACAAGATACCCGCTCTTATCATGTCTTTCATTCGGATCATTCCACTCGAAAACACAATGGCATTTGGCGGTGTGGAAATGGGCATCATGAAAGCATAGCTAGCGGCTAGGGTAACTGGTACGGTGAGATACATGGGGTTGATCTCCAAACTCTGTGAAATCCCAATCACTACGGGTACGAATATAACGACGAGTGCGACATTGCTCATTACCTCTGTCATAAAAAGCATGAAGGCTGTAAGTCCTGCGATTAAAAGTATGCTATTGATTTCACCAGAGCCAGCAATGCTGTCTCCAATGGTTTGTACAATGTTTGATTTTTCCATGGCCTTGGCCAAGGTAAGTCCACCACCAAAGAGTAATAAAATACCCCAGGGTAATTTGCGGGTATATTCCCATTCTAATAGAAATTCACCTCTTCCCAAATGGTTTGGGGTGATGAACATAAGAATTCCACCCGCCATAGCAATTATAGAATCATTGAGTAAATCGGAATTCAGCACGTTATTGATTGAACCTCTGAGTATCCATGTTAGAGCAGTGAGGATAAAAATAATGGCAACCTTTTTTTCTGCTCCCGACATGCGCCCCAATGATTTCAATTGATCTTCTATGATTTGATTAGATGCGGTGAGCTGACCTATTTTACTTGGATAAAGCACACGAGTAATCATCAAGTAAACAATGGTGAGCATCAACAGACAAATGGGAATTCCTATCAATAAATAAGTGGAGAAGGTCACCTCGTAGCCAATCATATCACTCATAAAACCCACCCATGCCACATTGGGTGGTGTACCAATGATGGTGGCAGTTCCTCCCACATTGGCAGCATAGGCAATGCTTAACATTAAGCCCAAAGCAAACTTACGTTTTGGGGCAGATGATTGCTGATCGATTTCAAGCAGGTTGATGATGCTCATCCCAATGGGCAGCATCATGACTGTGGTAGCTGTATTGCTGATCCACATGGAGATGAATGCTGTGGTAAGCATAAAACCTAAAATAATTCCGTTTGGGTTTGTGCCTGTTTTGAGGATCAGGTTAAGCGCAATGCGTTTGTGCAGGTTATGTCTTTCCATGCCCAGCCCCAACATAAAACCACCCATGAACAAGAATATAATTTTGTTTGCATAGGGAGCCGTAGCCTCATCGATATTGAAAACCCCTGCTAAGGGAAAGAGAACAATGGGTAACAGAGCGGTAACGGCAATAGGTGCGGCTTCTGTGGCCCACCAAAAAATCATCCATAATGCAATTCCTATTACTTGCCAAGCTTCAGGGTTCAAGAGGTCTGGGGGAGCCAATAGGGGAGTGAGTACATAAAAAATAGGCCCCAGAACTAAACCCACTAGTTTTATCGGTAGTCTTGCAGCCCCTTTGACATCCTTAATTTTCATGCGGACACAAATTAGCACAATTCGCATAAAACTGAAAGCAATAAAAAAAGCCCCGAGTGGGGCTTTTTTCATCTTCAACCTTAAAATACTAAAAACTAACTAACTGTATTATACTACTCACTTAGAATTTTATTCTGCTTGAAAGCTATTTTGAGCCATCTCGTAAAATAAAACTTACTGTAAATACGGAAAGGCCGTTCTATTTGTTTCAAAAGCGAACAAATATTTCAGTTAAAATACGTTAAGTGCAGCTGCCTATTGTTCAAAAAAAAATGGGGAATAAATAAGATAGGCCTTAATGGCTTTAGGCTTTGGACAAGCCATTTAATGTTCTAATTTTGTTCAAATTTTAAGGCAACAACCATGAGTGTTTTAGTAAATAAAGATTCTAGAATTATTGTTCAGGGCTTTACCGGGTCTGAAGGTTCTTTTCATGCAGAACAAATGATCGCATACGGTACACAAGTAGTAGGTGGAGTGACCCCGGGAAAGGGAGGTCAGAAGCATTTAGATAAACCTGTTTTTAATACCGTTGCAGATGCGGTTGAATCAACAGGAGCCGATGTTTCGATCATTTTTGTCCCCCCGGCTTTTGCAGCAGATGCCATTATGGAGGCAGCAGATGCGGGCATAAAAGTAATCATTGCCATTACTGAAGGTATTCCCGTAAAAGATATGGTTACCGCAAAAGAATACATCCAGCACAGAGACGTAACTTTAATCGGACCAAATTGCCCGGGTGTTATAACGCCCGAAGAAGCGAAAGTAGGAATTATGCCGGGTTTTGTTTTCAAGAAAGGTCGTGTAGGTCTGGTTTCAAAATCGGGTACTTTGACCTACGAAGCCGCTGATCAGTTGGCGAAAGCCGGATTGGGCATTTCAACGGCTATCGGTATTGGTGGTGATCCCATTATTGGAACACCTACAAAAGATGCAGTTCAATTATTGATGGAAGACGACGAAACTGATGCCATTGTAATGATTGGTGAAATTGGCGGAAACTATGAGGCCATGGCCGCAGAGTACATCAAAAGTACAGGTAACAAAAAGCCTGTTGTTGGTTTTATCGCAGGGCAAACGGCACCTCCCGGAAGAAGAATGGGACATGCCGGAGCCATTATCGGTGGGGCTGATGACACAGCAGCGGCCAAAATGAAAATCTTAGAAGCCAATGGCATTCATGTGGTGAAATCACCTGCAGATATTGGTGAAACCATGGCTAAAGTGTTGAAGGGTTAAAATTTATAGTGTTAGTATAAGCCCTCTTTGCGCAAGTAAAGAGGGTTTTTTTATGCAATATTGATCCAATAAATCATTTGCATCAAGCAGGGGTATGCTATTCGAATGGGCAAAATAGGCTGAGGCTTTTATCTTTTTTTAAACAACAGCAAGGCGACCCTTTGCATGCGCTGTATTCAAAAGACTCAACTCAAAAGCAGAAGAACATGCCGAATGAATGCTGACTATCAAAGCCAGGCGCATGATTGGGGCGCATACATACCCAAAAAGGGATATGGATGGGGTCGAACAGGTACCTTAAGGTATTCGTTACTATTTAGCAAAATTAACAGAGCGCATCTCACGGATTACGGTGACTTTAATTTGCCCGGGGTACTGCATTTCTTTTTCTATTTTCTGAGATATATCGAAAGAAAGCTGACTGGCCTTACTATCTGTTACAGATTCGGCATCTACCATCACGCGCAGTTCACGGCCGGCTTGAATGGCATAGCATTTATTGACGCCCTCGAAGTCTAGGGCCAAGTTTTCAAGGTCTTTCAAGCGCTTGATATATGACTCAATGATTTCCCTACGTGCTCCAGGGCGCGCTCCTGAAATGGCATCGCAAGCTTGTACAAGTGGGGCAATCATGGATGTCATTTCTATTTCATCGTGGTGGGCACCAATGGCATTACAGACATCGGGGCTCTCCTTGTACTTCTTGGCCAACTCCATACCTAGAGGTGCATGCGGAAGTTCAGGTTCGTCGTACCATACCTTACCTATATCGTGCAAAAGACCGGCTCTTTTGGCTTTCTTGGCATTTAATCCTAGCTCAGAGGCCATGGTGGCACACAAATTAGCTACCTCTCTTGAATGCTGCAAAAGGTTTTGACCATAGGAAGACCTAAAGCGCATGCGCCCCACCAATTTGATGAGCTCGGGGTGAAGGCCATGAATGCCTAAGTCGATGACCGTACGCTCGCCAATCTCTGCAATCTCCTCTTCCATGTTTTTGGTGGTTTTGGATACGATTTCTTCAATGCGAGCAGGGTGTATCCTTCCATCTTGCACCAGTCGATGTAAAGATAACCTTGCAATCTCTCTGCGTACCGGGTCGAATCCTGAGATGATAATGGCTTCTGGGGTATCGTCTACTATGATTTCTACACCTGTAGCTGCTTCTAAAGCGCGAATATTACGGCCTTCACGGCCAATGATTTTACCCTTGATTTCATCGCCTTCTATATTGAAAATCGATACGCAATTTTCTATGGCGTGCTCAGTGGCTGTGCGTTGAATGGATTGTATCACAATTTTTTTTGCTTCCTTCGCGCCGCTGAGTTTAGCTTCATCAATGATGTCTTTAACCAATGCAGAGGCTTTACTCTCAGCTTCGTCTTTTAAGGTTTCGATGAGTTGTTCGCGTGCTTCATCGGCTGAGAGCTGAGCTACTTTTTCAAGTGCTTTAACCTTCGCATCTACTTTGTTTACGAGTTCCTGACGTTTTTTGGCTACGATTTCAAGTTGTGCTTGAAGATTTTCCTTTTCACTTTCGAGTTCTGCTTGTTGCCTATTGATACCTTCTTGCAGCTGTGAAAGCTTACTTTCACGTTGTTTTAACTTGTTTTCATTGCTGATGAGGATTTCTTTCTTACGATTTGCCTCCTCTTCAAAAGAGGATTTGATTTTGTAATATGCTTCCTTTGCCTCAAGGATTTTATCTTTCTTGATGTTTTCGGCCTCTAGCTGTGCAGATTTAATGATTTGTTCAGCTTTAGCTTGTTGTTCTTCAAGAGCTTTTCCGTTCAGCTTTTGTAACAATGATCTACCGATAAAAAACCCCATTGCCGCTGCTCCGAACGCAATGAGTATGATTGTAAGCATTTCTCCCATAAGTATGTATAATTTATGTGGAGTAAAAACTTACTGAAAAAGTACCCGAGCTATCTAAGAGAGTGTTTTTTGAATGAGTTGATCCAAGGTTTCAATTTTAGCCTCCGAGTGATGGTCTAACGCTACCATCTCTTCTTCACCTTTCATCCTCGCTACGGTAGCATCGAAGGCTACCATTGCCAAAAGGTCTTCCTTATCATCTATACCAAACTTCTCTCTGTAGGTCTTTAAGCGCTCATTGATGGCTTTTCCCGCATTGCGCACGCGCTCTTCCTCTTCAGGCTTTACCTTCATGGGGTACTCACGATCACCGATTTTTAACTTGACTGAGAGAAGGTTCATGGATTTATGTTTAACTCAAATGATCGATACATCGATCAATCTCTTTTATGTACTCGTTTAATTGGTCCTTTAATTCAGCGGCTTCTACTTTCTCCACTGTTGTCCCGTATGCAATTTTACTAATTTTCTCTTTATTTTGAAAGTCAGATAATTGTGAGCTGAGTTGTTCAGAGCTGGTTTTGAGGCTTTCGTTCTCTTTCTTTAACTCATCATAGGCTTTTTTTTGCCCCTCATACGCACTAATCAAAGACATGAGTCTTTTTTCTAAACCTTCTAGTTTTTGATTAATGGTGGTTTCGCTCATCACTGTCTGATTTTTGCTCCTACTTTTTGCTCAAAGATAAGCATTAATGTGCGCATCGTTTTATCAATCATTTTATCTGTCAAGGTCTGATGCTCATCTTGTAAAAAGAAGCTGATGGCATACGCTTTTTCTTCTTCCCCAATTTTATCTCCTTCATAGACATCGAAAACCCTTAGGCCTTGCAACAAACGCGATGCCTCTTGATAGGCTATTTTCTTAATGTCTTCAAATCTTACTTTTCGATCTACCACCAAAGATAAATCTCTTCTTACCATTGGGAATTTGGAAATGCTGTGTGCGGTTACGTCTAATGATAACTGCGATTTCAGTAGTGTCCAGTCTAGTTCAGCATAGAATACCTCCTGTTGTATTTGGCAGAGACGACTGAACTCTGGATGCACCTTGCCCATTCGTACAAGTACTTTGGTATTGATCAGTACGTGCAAGCCATAAGCGAAGTAGTCTTCTGTAGCGTCTTGTGTTGTTGTTTTTAGAACACCAAACTTATTCAAGATCTGATTAACCGTTTGAGACAAGTCGTGGAACTGGAGCGGTCTGCTCTTTTCTAACCAGTTTTCTGACATTTTTTCTCCTGTGAGAAAAAGTACCAGATGATTGTTTTCATCATAGCCTTTGGAGGTTTTATGATAGGTATGACCGAACTCGAAAAGTCTGAGGTTTTTTTGCTGCCTGCGGATGTTATGGGCAACTACTTCTAAACCACTGAACAGCATGGATTGGCGCAAAACGTTCAGTTCTTCACTGAGCGCATTGAGCATGTAAACGCTTTCTGCTTCCGGCAGGTCTTTCGAAGCTTCAGCATATTGATGCTTGGTCAACGAGTTGGTAATGATTTCGGAAAACCCCGACCCTGTTAAAACGCGGGCGGTTTCCAATTGCAAAGCATCATCATCTTTTTTAGGAAAATCAGATAAATATGTACTACTCAGAAAAGGTTTCAACGCCACATTATTGTAACCATGCAAACGCAGTACTTCCTCGATGATATCGGCTTCACGCTGAACATCTACCCGATAGCTAGGTACTTGAAGCTCTAGTCCTTCCTGGCTTTCTTTCAAGATTTTAATGTCTAACAGCCTCATGGTTTCTTTTACCTCCTCTGGTTCAATGTTCTTACCAATCAAGCGGTTGACATGGGCATAAGTAACCGAGACCTGAAAAGGTAAAACAGGGGCATCGTAGAGATCAACGAACTCCCCAACCACTTCACCACCAGCCAATTCCTGAATCAATGCTGCTGCTCTCTTCAAGGCTACCATGGTGATTTCAGGGTCTGTACCTCTCTCGTAGCGAAAGGCAGCGTCTGTTTTGATTTGGTGGTGCTGTGAGGTTTTTCTAATGCTATCAGGCGAAAAGTAAGCGCTTTCTAAGAAAACACGGGTTGTTTTCTCTGTCACTCCCGAGGATAAACCGCCCAATACACCTGCAAGGCAAAGTCCTTCGTTGCCATTGCAGATCATTAAATCGTGCGCAGATAGTTTTCTGTTTTTCTCGTCTAAGGTTGTAAATGCCGTATTTTCAGGTAGGGTTTGTACCACTATTTTGCCAGTTGAAATGGCATCGGCATCAAAAGCATGCATGGGTTGGCCCCATCCGTGTAAGATGTAATTGGTTACATCTACCACATTGTTGATGGGTTGAATGCCAATGTTTTTCAAACGGTTTTGCAACCATTCCGGGGAGGTTGCCACTTTTACATTTTTGATGGTAAGACCAGAGTATCGAGGGCAAGCCTGCTTGTCTTTTACCTCTACTTGAATGGCATCTTCAGATGGCCTCGTTTCAATTTTAGGTAATGGTGGTAATTGTAAGTCTTGCTTAAAAGCTGCCTTTAGGTCTCTGGCTACGCCGTAGTGAGACGCTGCATCCGCACGATTGGGGGTCAAGCCAATTTCGATCACATGGTCAGAAGAGAGATTGAAATAGTCAGCAGCAGGAGTACCATTCGGTAAATCTGTATCGAGGACTAGAATACCTTCATGACTTTGACCTAGACCTACTTCATCCTCAGCACAGATCATGCCTTCCGACACTTCACCCCGTATTTTGGCTTTTTTGATTTTGAAGGGTTCACCTTGGCTAGGGTATAACGTAGCACCAACCGTGGCTACCAGTACTTTTTGTCCTACAGCTACATTTTTGGCACCACAAACAACCGGCGATGGAGTGTCTGCACCAATATCGACGGTGGTTTTTTTCAATCGATCGGCATTAGGATGTGGTTCGCAAGTGATGAGTTCACCAATGACTAAACCTTTCAGTCCACCAGGAATAGATTCTATTTCCTCTAGGTGTTCTACTTCTAAACCAATATCTGTTAATTTTTCAGAGATGGCCTCAGGAGAGGCGTCCAGTTCGATAAATTCTTTGAGCCAGCTAAGGGATATTTTCATAATGTGCTATTCGCCAATTCGTGTTGATGGCAAAAATAAGGATTATGTTTATTCCTTTCATCTTTCGGTAAGAAAGTAATTGAGGGTTGAGAGTGGGGGTTAGTTTTTAGGGATTGGTTTTTGGTGGGGAGTAGAGGTTAGAAGCTAGAAGTTGGTGGTCGGAAGTTAGAAGCTAGAAGAGCCAAATCGAAGCCTTGCCTCGAGGGCCTCAGCAACCTGCTTCGAGGTACCGTCATCCTGAACTTGTTTCAGGATCCCTGCGAAAATGGGTACTTTCTTACATTGTAAAAGAACAATGGGTTTCCAATAAAAAGGGATCCTGAACTGCGCACTGCTCCTATGGGTCGCAATGCTTTTCAGGATGACGGTGCAGTATTGGTTTCGGTGCATCAATTCCAAAATCGTCAGTCGTAGTTCATCAATAGCTCTGCCAATGGCTTACTTTTCATCCATTACTTCAAACAACTTTTCGCCTGCTTCGATGGCTATATCAAGCATATTTTCTGCGGGGGGGAGTGGGCAGCTGAATTCCGGATTGTAATGACAATAGGGGTTATAAGCCTCATTAAAGTCGATAATAACAGAATTGGTATTCCGATACATTACATCTATGTACCGCCCACCTCCGTAGGTGCTGCGTGCACTGGTTTCATCGGCAAACATAAAAGATAACTTGTTTGGATTTTTTTCTTCCCAATTTTGGTAGAGCAAAACTTCAAAAGACTTGTCTTTTAATTCGAAGAAAGCCTTGGCAAAGGGAATGTATTTTAGCTGTTCTCCCGTGTTGGAGGGAATGAAGATGGGTTGCTTGTTTTCCAAAAGGTCAATACGAGCCGTCACCTGATAGCTTTTGTCAATGTCAAAATAATGAAGGCCTTTGAAATCGGCTTTACCTTCGTCTGTAAAAGGGGAGGTAGAAGACAACATAAAACCATTTTTATCTTTGCGCTCTGTGAGAATCCGTTCTTTATAATCTTCGGTGCTTTCACCCACCGTTAGGAAATTGAAGAGGGTAATGGCCACTAAGGCAATGATCACAAAAATAAAAAGGTTGCTTCTTTTCATAGCCACAAAGGTAAACCTGTTCTGCTGAAATAGGAAGGCAGCTGAGTGAAATGGCTGAATTAAAGTTGGCCTTCGTCTGCAAAACTAAAATAATCACGATCAGCAAAAATAATGTGGTCTAAGACCGGGATTTCAAGAATCTGGCCAATGTCCTTCATTTTTTGGGTGAGTTTATGATCTGCGTTACTAGGTTTTCGGTTACCACTGGGGTGATTGTGCACCAAAATAATACCACTGGCTAGATCGTCCATGGCCTGTTTAAAAATTACTTTAGGATCTGCTACAGTGCCTGCTATACCACCTGTGCTAATCAATCGTCGACGAATGATGTGATTAGCCCTATCGAGCATCAATACCCAGAATTGCTCCACGGGTTGATCTAGTAGGTCAGGCACCATGGATTCATATGCCAATTGAGAAGATGTGATTTTTATTTTTTTTGTAGGCTCTGCATTTTTCCTTCTTCTGCCTAGTTCTAAAGCGCTTACGATGGCAATGGCTTTAGCCTCTCCAATTCCTTTGAACTGCATCAGGTCCTTAACACTGAGGCTAGCCAGTCGGTTGAGGTCATAACCGATGGATGCTAAAATTTGCTTAGATAAGTCCACAGCACTTAAGGTTCGTGTCCCGGAACCGATCAAAATAGCAATTAACTCAGCATCTGATAAAGCCGATCGCCCCTTAAGCAAGAGTTTCTCGCGGGGCCGGTCTTCTTCAGCCCAGCTCAATATTTTCAAGGAGTTGCCCATACCTGATAAGCAATATGAGATTATTTATGAATAATATCAAGGAGTAATAGTATTAATGTGTCTTTAGTATGGATTTGATCGTATGGCTAAGGACTGAGCTTTAGCGAAAAGGCATAAAAAAAACCGAATGTGTACATCCGGTTTTGATTTATCTTTAAAAAAAAAACCTAGAGACTGTTGACCAATTTTGTCAACTTAGACTTTTGGTTAGATGCTTTTTTCTTATGAATGATGTTTTTCTTGGCGAGTTTATCCAACATACCAATCACTTTTTTCAACAAATCCTGAGCTTCTGATTTGTCTGTAGTATTGCGCAAACGTGTCACAAAAGTACGTGTAGTTTTGTGCTGATAGCGATTTCTCAAACGCTTCGCTTCGTTTGATCTGATTCTTTTTAATGCGGACTTATGATTTGCCATGCTCTTTTTTTTCTGAATTGGGATGC
This sequence comes from Roseivirga sp., assembly GCA_018402485.1. Classification (GTDB taxonomy): domain Bacteria; phylum Bacteroidota; class Bacteroidia; order Cytophagales; family Cyclobacteriaceae; genus Roseivirga. The sequence goes on from JAGYIY010000001.1 coordinate 1,320,787, forward strand.
AAAGATAAGTCTTCTTCAAATATACACAAAGTTTTACCTTAAAATTTAGTGAGGTTTCGAAATCAGATAAGTCTGGTGTATCTGATGATCCGACCTTGTTTGGCAAACGGTTTTCATTTCCTTTTAAAAATTCTTTATCTTTAAATTATAAAACATGGGTTATGAAATCTTTAATGATATTCTTGCTTATTCTTTTTCTTATTATTCCTTGGGGGGCACCCTCCGATACAATCTCCATGCATGCGTTAGAAGGCGCATGGGAGGTGCAAACCATTAATGGAGAATCGTTACCGCATCGTGGCATTATGCTCATTCAGGCTCCATATGCTTTTTACACCGAGTTCGATGTTGATGCCAAAACATTTGTGAATGCACAAGGTGGGATGATTGATTTACAGGCCAATAAAATGAGCTATACGACTGAATTTAACACAGGTGATCCAGATCAAATTGGGACGAATTTATCATTGGAGGCCGATATCAAGGGAAGTCAAGTGACATTTCGGTATGCCTTGATGGGTGAGGAGGTTACCGTTGTAGCCCGCCGTGTAGATGATGGTATGGGTGATTTAGCGGGTGCTTGGCGCATTACCGACCGTATGCGCAATGGAGCGATGCAAGCCATGCGCTTAGGGGCACGCAAAACCATCAAAATGATAACGGGTTCACGTTTTCAGTGGGCGGCTTTCAATCCTGAAACCAAGCAATTCTCCGGAACCGGAGGGGGCAGGGTTACTTTAGCGAACGGGACATACACCGAGCATATTGAGTTTTTCTCTCGAAATCCGGACCGTATAGGAGCTAATTTATCTTTTAATTACGAGGTGAATGGTAATCAATGGACACACTCGGGCAACAGCTCTTCAGGAGACCCTATCAAAGAAATCTGGACTCGACAATAAAGCCTTAGTTCTTTAAAGCAGAAACAATATTTGTAACGGATATCCCCATGTGCGAGGCATTGTGTATTACTTGCCCATCTTTGATGACCAATACTTGTGGCGATTCGTGATGCACTTGAAATACATGGGCCACTTCATTGGAGATGGAGCGGTAAGATAAAAGGTCTAGGTAGTACAACTTGGTGTGGGCTAATGACGCGTCCCAGTTCCGCTCCAAACGGTTCAGTGCCATTCCTGAAATGCTACAGGTGGTGCTGTGTTTATAGATGATTACCGGTTGTTGAAAGCTTTCTTCTCGAATTTCCTCCAATTGATTCTTGTGCGTTAAGGGATGCCAAGAAATGGCTGGGCTATCACTTTTTGTCTTCCAAAACATAGGCTCAATAAGCATTAAGTGTGTATAACTTTTCTTTAAGTCTTTTAATGGGTAAAAAGTTCTCTTCTAGATTTTTGGCAAATGGAACTGGCGTGTCTAAACTACCTATGCGCACCACAGGAGCATCTAAATGCTCAAATAAATGTTCGCTGATCCATGCAGCAATCTCGGCACCTATACCACCAGCCAGTGTATCTTCATGCAAAACCAAAACTTTATTGGTTTTCTTAACAGATGCACATACGCTTTCTTTATCCCAAGGCAGTAGCGTTCTCAAATCGATGATATCGGCGGAAATATTTTCCATAGCTTCTACAGCGCTAAGTGCCCAGTGAACGCCCATTCCATAAGTAATGATGCTCATGTTATTACCGGAAAGTACCGTTTTCGCTTTTCCTACTGCTGTGGTGTAATAAGCATCTGGTATTTCTTCACTATGCGACCTGTATAAAGCTTTGTGCTCGAAAAACAAATAGGGATTGGGGTCTTCAATGGCCGCATTGAGCAAACCTTTGGCATCTTCCGCACAAGAGGGATATACAATTTTGAGGCCTGGGGTATGAAAAAACCAAGCTTCGTTAGACTGTGAATGAAAAGGCCCTGCACCTACTCCGGCACCCGTGGGCATACGCACCACTACATCTGCCGATTGCCCCCAACGGTAATGAATTTTCGCCAAATTATTGACAATCTGATTAAAGCCGCATGTCACAAAATCGGCAAACTGCATTTCGACAACAGCTTTATAACCTTGAATGGAGAGCCCCAAAGCGGTACCAATAATGGCCGATTCGCACAAGGGTGTATTCCGAATGCGTTCTTTTCCAAATTGCTCCAAAAAACCTTCCGTAATTTTGAATACACCTCCATAATCGGCAATGTCCTGCCCCATTACAATGAGTTTAGGGTAGCGTTCAAGACTTTGCTTTAGGCCATCGGAAATGGCATCTACAAACCGCTTGCTATGTTTTGTAGAATTACCGGGAGCTGTCACTTTTTGGTCAAAAGGAAAATAGAGATCATGGGTTTCAGTGTCTGTATCAGCTACCACTTCTGGCTCTTGATACGCCTTAGCCAATCCTTCATCAATCGCTTGTTTGATTTCTGCCTTGATGGCATCACTTACCTCTGTACTGATTATTTTTTGCTGGAGAAGATACGCTTCATAACGTAATACAGGATCTTTTTTTGCCCAATGCTCCATCAATTCCTTGGGAACGTACTTTGTACCACTGGCTTCTTCATGCCCACGCATGCGAAAGGTAAGGGCTTCGATCATTACAGGACGAGGGTTTTTACGGATGTCTTTTGCTACCTTATTTACGGTTTGATAAACTTCTAACACATTATTGCCATCTACTTGGTGCGCTTCGATTCCATAACCCGGCCCTTTGTCAATAAAATAATTGAATTTGAATTGCTCGTGGCTTGGTGTGGATAGCCCGTATCCGTTATTTTCAATCATAAAAATAACAGGCAGATTCCACACGGCTGCTACATTGAGCGCTTCATGAAAATCGCCTTCAGAGCTTGCTCCATCTCCAGTAAAAACCAAAGTGGCTTTTTCGTTTCCACCTAACAGATGACCTAAGGCAATACCATCGGCCAAAGCCATTTGAGGCCCTAGGTGAGAGATCATTCCTACAATATGATGCTCCATGGTGCCAAAATGAAAAGAACGATCTCTTCCTTTTGTGAATCCTGTCTTTTTTCCTTGAAATTGAGCGAAAAGTCGCTCTAAAGGCACATTTCTTCCTGTGAAAACCCCCAAGTTTCGGTGCATGGGTAAAATTACTTCGTCGGCTCTAAGCGCCTGCACTGCACCTACAGAAACTGCCTCCTGACCAATACCGGAGAACCATTTGGAAATTTTACCCTGCCGTAAAAGAATGAGCATCTTTTCTTCGATCAGGCGAGGCAGAAGAATCGCTTTGTAAAGGTCTAATAACTTTTCGTTTGTAAATCCGGTTTTGTTGAATCGCATAAGTGCAGATTAAAAAGTAAAAGTAAGTTAAAGGTAAGATTGCCAAAATTAACTCACAATCTTTTTAATTTCGTGCTACAATTATGGTTCAACACGAAAGTTTTTATTTGGCCAATGGCTTAAAAGTTATTGTACACGAAGATCATAAGGCACCTTTGGCTGTGGTCAATTTATTGTACAAAGTAGGGGCGAGGGATGAAGATCCAGAAAAAACAGGATTTGCCCATCTTTTCGAGCACCTAATGTTTGGAGGCTCTAAGCACATACCGGCCTACGATGAGCCTCTACAGCGTGTAGGTGGCGATAACAATGCCTTTACAAGTAATGACATTACCAATTACTACATCACCCTTCCTGCCAAAAACCTTGAAACGGCTTTTTGGTTGGAATCAGACCGAATGATGGGTTTATCTTTCGATCCTGAGGTATTGCGCATACAGCGCGATGTGGTGATTGAAGAGTTTAAACAACGTTACCTCAACCAACCGTATGGCGATGTTTGGCTGAAACTTCGGCCCTTGTGCTATCAGGTGCATCCTTATCGTTGGCCAACCATTGGTAAAGAAATAGCCCATGTGGAGCGTGCTACAATGGAGGATGTGAAAGCATTTTTTTACAAGTTTTACATACCCAATAATGCAACCTTGGTGGTTGCTGGAGATGTAACGGTCGAGGAGGTCAAAAGGCTTTCTGAAAAATGGTTTGGCCCAATACCTGCAGGTAAAACGGTACAAAGAAATTTACCTGAAGAACCTGAGCAAAACGCCTACCGCATGGTAGAAACAGAAGCTGATGTTCCTCTTCATGGACTTTATCTGGCTTTTCAAATGCCTGAGCGTATGCATCCCGATTATCATGCGGTAGATCTGCTGAGTGATGTATTGGGCAGAGGTAAGTCGAGCAGGCTTTATCAGTCTTTGGTTGAAGAGTCTCATGTTTTTAACAACTTGAGTGCGCATGTTTCTGGGGCAATCGACAAAGGGCTATTTGTCATAGAGGGATTGTTGGCTCCCGGTAAAACTGCTGAAATGGGAGAAAAGGCCGTTTGGGATTTTTTAGAAGTTTTTAAAAAAGAGAGCCTTTCACCTCGCGAGGCGGAAAAAGTAAAAATTAAGGCAGAGTCTACGGTTACTTTTTCCAATTTAGAATTGCTCAACAAAGCCATGAATCTGGCTTATTTCGATATGCTAGGCAATGCTGATCAGGTGAATACAGAGCTGGATGCGATAAGAAAAGTAACGGCCAATGACATCATGGATCAGGCAAATCTTATCTTGCAAAGGGAGAGAGCTTCAGTTTTAAGATATCATGCAAAAAAAATAAATCATGAAAATTAGAGTAGGATTTGGATATGATGTTCATCAGCTGGCCGAAGGACAAGACTTTTGGCTGGGGGGTATAAAAATTGACCATACCCATGGGGCTGTGGGTCACTCTGATGCTGATGTGCTCATCCATGTAATTTGTGATGCCCTACTCGGGGCAGCCAACATGCGCGACATTGGCTTTCATTTCTCTGATCAGGATTCAAAATACAAAGGGATAGATAGTAAGCTATTACTAAAGGAAGTGATGAAAATGATTCGCGCAGCAGGTTATGAACTAGGAAATATCGATGCTACCATTGCCCTGCAAATTCCAAAACTTTCGCCCCACATAGAAGCCATGAAAGTTTGTTTGGCAGAGGTAATGAAAATTTCCCAAGAAGACATTGCCATCAAGGCGACTACTACTGAGCATTTAGGGTTTGTAGGAAAAAAAGAAGGTATAGCTGCTTATGCAACGGTATTGATTCAAAAAGCGTAAGAGATGGCTCCGGATTTGAAAGTAATAACTACTTCTGACGGCTCTCATTCTTTGTACCACCCACTACTGAAAGAAACCTACCACTCTACCCATGGTGCCATCACTGAATCTCAGCATGTTTTCATTCAAAAAGGACTGGCCTATCAAAAGTCTCTGGGTTTGGATGCCATTTCAGTGCTGGAGGTGGGCTTCGGAACAGGGCTAAATGCGCTGCTCACCCTCCATTTTGCCCATCAACATCCAGAGATGAATATCATCTACCATAGCTTAGAACCCTTTCCATTACCCACAGAAATTGTAGATCAGCTAAACTATGCACAACGAATAGGTTTGAGTAGTAAGGACTTTAAGAACTTACATGAATGTGCTTGGGATGAACCCATTGATCTGAGGTTTAACTTTCATCTTTTAAAAATGAAAAGTAGATTAGAGCATTTAACCGCAGGTGAACGGTATGATTTGGTGTATTTCGATGCCTTTGCTCCAAGCAAGCAGAAAGAGATGTGGGATATTTCGATATTGAATAAGGTGTATGAAATGATGAATCCTGGTGGTGTTTTTGTGACCTACTGCGCGCAAGGTCAATTGAAAAGAAGTTTGAAAGCCATAGGCCTTGAAATAGAATCTCTTAATGGACCTCCGGGCAAAAAAGAGATGACCAGAGCAGTGAAGTATATGAATGAGAAGAAAAGAACCGACGCTTAGTTTTTTGTATTAAAACTTTCAATTTTAAAGAATCATCTTTACTTTTCAATGTCATTTAAAAAAACACGAACGGATGAAGATTGCTAGAATCATGTTTTTGCTTAGCCTAATCATTATGTTAGGCAGTTTAGGGTGCCAATCTACCCAACAAATGAAACAATTTTCAGTTAATGAAGATGGCTACTTGGCGTTTGGTCAAGGTGCCATGCATAAAGATGCTGTTCGACTTCGAGGAATGATCTTAAGTAAGGGAAAAAAGTTGGGCGACAGAATAATTTATGAGATGGAAGTTGATGAAGTTGTGCAGCTAGGTGCGACAGTTAGTTCCATAGTGCCTCGACAAGGAGAAAAAGTTGAGCTGGTTACATTGAGTACCATCAAACTAAAAAGAAATTTAAAAATAATGATTGATGTTTATACTCCGCAGAGGAGAGGGGATGGATTATTAAGCATTGACATGATAAATAATTAATCAGATGAAAAGAATTTTACAAGTTACCCTGCTTTTACTTATAGTATTTTCGGCAGTCCGCTGGGGTTTTCAACAGAAGGATGCTTCATATCAACAAAACATTTCTTTATCTTTTGAACAAGGTGTGAAAGACCTTTCACCCCTCGTGAATGATGATATTTTAAGCAGTACCAATGAAAGAAAGCTTTCCGAAAAATTGGAGAATCCTGAAGAGCGTTTAGCATGGGAAACTAGCCAGCTAATCAATCCCGAAACGGGTAAGATTCCATTGAATATTCGGGATAGGTCATTAAAATTCTTACGAGAAAAAATAAATGCGAATATTCAACAAATTCCGTTCGCTAAAATGGGAACATCTAATACTGAAGAAGTTGCATTTGTAAATTATGGTCCCTTTAACAAAGGTGGTCGCACACGCGCCCTGGCAATTGATGTCAACGATGAAGAGGTTATTTTGGCTGGCGGTATTTCTGGTGGTATGTGGAAATCAACTGATGCAGGAGCCTCCTGGGGACGTACAACCAGATTAGAAGACCACCCTGCAGTTTCTTTTGTCATTCAAGATGAAAGAGATGGAAAAACAAGCGAGTGGTATTACGCTACAGGAGAGTTTAGAGGAAATTCAGCGAGCTCATCTGGAGCCTTTTATCAAGGCAATGGAATTTACAAATCTGCAGACAATGGTGATACTTGGTCATTGATCAATAGTACTGCTGTACCTGGTACAGCAGGAACTGATGTGATTGTAAATTCAGATGTATTCACAATCATTCATAAATTAGCCATAGACTTTTCCGAGCCGAATGGCACAGAAATATATGCCGCAGGATTGAGTGAGATTATTAAGTCGACAGATGGCTTTGACACCTGGGCAATCGTATTGGGTGATGAAAATACGGGCTCAAACTATAGTGATGTGGCAGTAACTTCGGAAGGCGTCGTTTATGCTGTAATTTCGAATGCGAGCTTTAATGGGGCAAATGGTGTGGATGGTTTTTTTGTCTCGGAAGATGGTGAAAATTGGGCACAACTGGAAGAGCCAGAAAGCATGCCCACCACATTTAATCGCTTTGAAATTGGTATTGATCCTAATGATGAAACAAAAGTTTATTTTGTGAGCAATGATAAGTTATTTCTTTACAATGCTACTTCTGACACATGGACAGATTTAAGTGCAAACATTAGAGCAGTGAGTAGTGGTGGAGATGTTGGAGATGGTCATAACGATCAGGGTGGTTATGATTTGTATGTTTCCGTTCATCCAGACAGTTCGGAGGTAGTATTTTTAGGTGGAATAAATTTGACTAGATCCACAAACGGATTCAGTACTTCAACTAACGCAATGCAGGTTGGAGGTTATGCTAATGATAATAATCCGAACTCTTTTCCTGTTTACCCCAGCCATCATCCAGATCAGCACTGGTATGCATTTTATAACTCTAACCCTAATCAAATGCTGACCTCTAATGATGGAGGAGTTTTTAGAACAGAAAATAATATACTAAGTACAAATCAGGTAAGGCCTATTAGTTGGGAATCTTTAAATAATGGATACCTCACTACCCAGTTTTATCATGGCAACATACACCAATATGATTTAGCAGATGAGCAAGTAATCGGTGGAATGCAAGATAATAGTGTTTGGGTTAAATTTACAGAGGACCCTAATGAGAATTGGGTTCAGGCAACCAGTGGAGATGGAGCCTACACGGCTTTCACTTATAATGCACTTTATGGCTCATCGCAGAACGGTAGAATTTTAAGATTCCCTTTGGTCGACAACGTCTATCAATCTGCTGCTAATATTACACCGACTACCAATAATGTTTTATTCATTAACCCTTTTATTTTCAATCCCGTACAACAGAATCAGATTTTTTCTGCCAGTAGAAGTGAGGTTCTTTTTACCCACGATGCTCGTAGAAACCCTAGTGGAACGGAAGAATGGTTGAGCATTAAAGGGCCAGGGTTGAATAATATTTTTGTGAGTTCATTTGGTCTTTCACACCAACCAGAAGGTGTTTTGTATTTTGGTACGAGAGTCGGAAGAATATACAAGGTAGAAGATGTAAAAAATCTAGCAGATGAAGATGAGGCTGTTCGCCTAAACGATGAGTCTTTACCGATAGGGAATATCAATGATATTTCGGTCAATCCTCTGGATGCCGACCATTTGATGATAGCTTTCTCCAATTATGAAATTCCAAGTATTTTTATGAGTGAAGATGGTGGGGATACCTGGACAGATGTATCAGGTAATTTAGAAGAAAATACAGACGGCACTGGTGCAGGACCATCCGTACGAGCTGTTCGTATTATGCCTGACGGGCTAGGTGGTTATTATTACTTTGCAGGTACTTCTGTAGGGTTGTTTATGACGCGCGCTTTAGATGGTGCTAACACAGTCTGGGAACAACAAGGAGCCTCACAAATTGGTAATGTAGTGGTTTCTTCGCTTCAGATAAGACCCATCGATGGCACAGTGCTAGCAACAACACATGGTAATGGGGTATTTAAAGGACAATATGAGGTAGCTATCGTTCCAAACATCAATTACACATATGCCGATGATAGCTCCACGGTCACTCTTCGGGGAAACAGGAGTTTTGATGTAGATAACCCTCTTGGGTACCAATGGTACGTAGATGGTACCCCCATTGAAGGGGCCAATGAATCAGAATTTGTGGCAGATAATGAAGGCGATTACCAACTACAAGTGTTTAATCAGAATGAACAATCTGGATTTTCAAATACGGTAACCCTAACCTTAGATGGTATTGCGCCAGAAATTACTTCCATTGTTCGTGCTAACCCTTTGGGCGAAGACCTTACGGCAACTACGGCTCAGTTTACTGTTACTTTTAACGAACCCGTGATAAATGTTACCCCTGAATCATTTGCCACTTCAGGAACTGCTTCGGGTGTTCCGACAATAGTTGAAGAAACCACAACCGGCCTTGTTTTTGACGTTACAGTAAACGGAATTGGGGGCAGTGGTGAGCTCAGGTTGGTAGGTTCAACTTCTCCAACGATTACAGATTTAGCAGGCAACCTGTTTGAAGGTATAATACAGTCCTCTGAAAGCTATAACGTAATTGATACAATTGAACCGACTGTGACAATTACAAGAAGAAATCCATCTGAGCAAACGACTAATGCCAATGAAGTGAGTTTTACGGTTGACTTCAGCGAAGGTGTAAATAATGTAGATCTACTCGATTTTGTGTTTAGTACAGGCTCGCCTCGTGCTGAATTCGATACACTCATCGCACTTACCGGAACTAAAACTTTTGAGCTACGAGTGAATGAAATTGCGGCAGATGGTCGTTTAAGCATTGGTTTTGCCCCTGGTCAAGACATCTCCGATTTAGCTGGTAATGCTTTTACAGGAGAAATAGTAAGTGTTGAAGACTTTCTAATCGATAATGTCATAGCCTCAATTATCGAAGAATCTGTTCTGCTTTCCAATGAGATTGTTGTTGATGCTAATCCTTCAGCCGGTGTTTTCAATGTTTCTTTCCCTGTCGAATTTACCGGAAAGATAGAGCTGCAGATTGTTGATGCTTCAGGTCGTAGTGTACAGACCAGGCAAATAGAAGCCTATCAAACAGGTCAGCAAGTACCTATAGATTTGACAACACAGCAAGATGGTGTTTACGTGTTGCGCGCCATTAGTTCAAGAGAAAGGGCAACAGTTAAACTGTTAAAGCAACCTAAGTAGTAGGCGATCTCGGGGAGTCGTCAAAAGCATATATGCCCAAGGGTGTAATACATTGATTCAAAGGAATGTCATGAGTCTCTGTGTAAGGGATATGATCTAGGGGGGGGCTCAATGAGAGTCCTATTTTAAGGCAATCAGGACGTAATTGGCTTAAAAAACGATCATAAAGCCCTGCGCCATAACCGATGCGATTTCCTTTTCGGTCGAATGAAATTAAAGGAATGAATACCAAATCCATTATTGCGGCTGGAAATTCTTCAGTCTGCATAGGGAAAGGAATACCGCGTTTATCTCGATGAATATCTCTAAATGCGGAGATCAGATGGTGGCTAAGCCTTCTTTCTGCATAATGCGTTTTAGAACTATAGACTTTTGTGTTATGTCGTGCCCAAAGTATAGGGAGCATTTGAAGTGTCGAAGCTTCTTTTTGCTCTTCCATGGCAAGGTAGGTATGAATGTGAATCGGGGAAGAATGCTGAGCTAAAAATGCCTTGGCAAATGATAGGATTTGTGCGTTTCGACTCTTGTATTCCCTATTGGAAAGACCAAGTCTTTTTTGAAGGTAAACTGAGCGGAGGGTACTTTTATTCATGGCACTTGAGCAAGTGAAAACGAAAATCGAAAGGGTCTAAAGCAGAAAAACATTGCGTTACAAATTGATCATTGTGGAGGTAGAAATTTAAAAAATTATCTTTTCGTTCTTGCGGTGTGCCATCGGGAAAAAGATGCTCATGAATGGCATAAATACGATTCACCAAAATTTCTTGATTTTTCCTTTCCGCTTTGAGCATTTTGCGCTCTATTTTTTCGAAGGATTTTTCTGCTTTTCTCTGCTCTGCTTTCACCAATTGCTCAAGTGTGGTATCAATGGCTTTGGCTTCTTGCTGGGCTTCTTCAAACAGCTTGGCTAAGGCTTTTAAGGGTTGTTCCAGGTCTAAGTTGAACTGCGATTGTGCTATGACTTTTGCTTTGACCACTTCATGCGTTGGCATAAATAATTCTTCCCAATCAAGCCCAATTTGCTCTACTTTCCGCAAGGTGTCAGGGTTCAAAATGGCAGCAAAATTGCGTGGCATTAATACAGGGAATGGCGTATTGTGCAGGTCAAAAACACTTTTTAATTGTAGCCAGTACACAAGCTCGGACGGCCCGCCAATGTAGGCTAGGTTCGGTAAAATTTGTTCTTGGTATAAAGGACGCAAAACCACATTGGGACTGAAGCGTTGTGGAAATATTTCTATTTCTTTTTCTAATTCTGTTTTTGACCATGTAATTTTTGTACCCAAGACAGCGTATTGATCCCCTTCTTTAACAATACGTTCTCGAAGTCCTTCTTTAAGATAGAAAAAATTAATACCTCTAGGTGTTACCGGAGTTTCATAACCCATTGCTTGCAAGGCTGTCAGGCTTTCGTTGACCAAAGACTCTGAGCGGTTATCAAAGATATCTGAATGCATTACCCCTTTGAATTGCTCTTTAAGTCGGGGGTGATCGGCATTTAAAACGATCAAACCTTTAGCACCAAACAAGGCATTGACATAGTGTAGGCAAGCATCAGCCAAGTTTTCTTGTTGGGTATAAGCCTCTTTAAAAAAATCAGGCATACCCATAATCTCTTTTAATATAGAGTCTAAACCATCTAAATGAAAATGTCCGACAGCTCCTTTTTGCTTCGTTTCCCATCTAAAAGTTTTTCCATTGAACCGAAAGTGATCTATTTCATCAAAATCATGATCTTCACTCGCCATCCAATAAACAGGTACGAAGTGCTTTTTAGGATACTTTTCATTCATTACTTCACAAGCCTTAATGGTTGTGATGATCTTATAAATAAAATAAAGTGGGCCGGTAAAAATATTTAATTGATGTCCTGTGGTGATGGTAAAGGTGTTTTCCTTTTTCAGGCTTTCCAGATTATTTTTTACTACAGGGCTAGTTTTTACTTTTTGATAGGCTTCTGAGAGTACATCATAAAGTACTTGGCGCTTTTTGGCTGAGAAATTACTCTGTTCTGCATGATCATGAATGCGTTCCGGGGAGGGGAGGCCATTGTGAAAATTTTCGAGTTCGCCTTTATTTTGGATGTAATCTAGGAAGGTTCGAGAGAAACTGTGGGTAGCGGCAAAAGGTATTTTGGCAAGCAAACAGTCAGATTCGGTAGTTGTATTCATAGGTTACATCCATTTAAAACAGCTCGATCGGCTTTTTTATTTGTGAGCTAAACGCTTAAAGGTTTAGACAGGTTCGCCAAACAAGTCAAACTCTGTTGCATCTGTGATTTTAATTGCTGCATAGTCTCCTACTCTTAAATAATGTTCTTTGGCAGAAACAATCACCTCATTGTCTACTTCTGGAGAATCATGCTCCGTTCTACCTATAAAATTACCACTTTCTTTTCGATCGATAAGCACTTTAAAAGTTTGTCCGATTTTGCCTTGGTTGATATCGTACGAAATACCTTCTTGCAACTGCATGACGGCATTGGCACGTTCTTGTTTGACATCTTCCGGCACATCGTCTTCCATTCCAAAAGCATGTGTGTCTTCTTCATGCGAGTAAGTGAATATGCCTAATCGATCGAATCTTGATTGTTCTACAAACTCCATCATTTCCTGAAAATCCGCTTCTGTCTCTCCAGGATGTCCGGCAATCAGCGTGGTACGAATGGCAATACCAGGAACACGATCACGCATTTGTGTCAGCAAGGCTGCGGTCTTCTCTCGAGTTGTGCCCCTTCGCATTAACTTGAGCATTCTCGTAGACCCATGCTGAAGCGGAATGTCTAGGTAATTGCAGATATTCGAACGCTGAGCCATTACATCTAATACATCTGTAGGAAAACCAGTCGGGAAAGCATAATGCAATCTGATCCATTCAATTCCATCCACATCGGACAAACGCTGTAGCAATTCAGCTAAATTCCTTTTTTTGTATAGATCAAGACCATAGTAGGTTGAATCTTGAGCAATCAGCAGCAACTCTTTGGTGCCATTTTTGGCCAAATGTTGTGCTTCTTTGACCAACTCCTCTATAGGGCGCGATACATGGCCACCACGCATCAGAGGGATAGCACAAAAAGAACAGGGGCGATCGCAGCCTTCGGCAATTTTCATGTAGGCATAGTGCTGTTGTCCGGCCACTAATCGTTCCCCGACCAATTCATGCTTATAGTCAGCTTTAAATTTCTTTAAAAGGTTAGGTAATTCTCTTGTACCGAAAAAGGCATCGACTTGAGGGATTTCGTTTTCCAAATCTGTTCTGTAGCGTTCGGAAAGGCAGCCACTTACATATACTTTTTCAATCAGGCCCTCCTCTTTGGCATCAACATAACGAAGGATGGTATCGATAGATTCTTGCTTGGCATTGTCGATAAAGCCGCAGGTATTAATGATAACGATGTTGGCATCATCATTTTTAGACTCATGATGTGTGTCGATGCCATTCCCTCGCAGCTGGCTCAGCATCACTTCTGAATCTACTAGGTTTTTGGAGCAGCCTAGTGTAACGATATTTACTTTGTCTTTTTTGAGTCCCTTTGCCTTCATTCTACGAATTTGCCTGCAAAGGTAATGAATTCTAAAGGCCTTCTACTGAATTTTTTACATTGAGGTATTCTAATAGGGCTTCCTAGATATTAGGTGCTATTGAAAACCCGCTTAGACTTGTATTTTGCTGCATCACTTTGAAAACAAAGAATTTACAAATTCAACTTTATTGAAAATTTGCAGGTCTTCTACTTTTTCGCCAACGCCAATGTACTTGACAGGTATCTTAAATTGATCGGAGATACCAATAACTACTCCACCCTTTGCAGTTCCGTCAAGTTTGGTAATGGCCAAGGCCGTTACTTCTGTAGCCTTGGTGAATTCTTTGGCTTGTAAGAATGCATTTTGCCCGGTGGAACCATCCAATACCAATAAGATTTCGTGTGGGGCTTCCGGAATGAACTTCTGCATAACGCGTTTGATTTTACTCAGCTCATTCATCAAGTTAACTTTGGTATGTAAGCGACCCGCAGTATCGATGATAACCAAATCTGCTTGCTTTTCAACGCCTTCCTTCACAGCATCATAAGCTACTGCGCTTGGGTCGGTATTCATGCCATGGGCCACTACCGGCACATCAATGCGTTCTCCCCACAATTTCAATTGATCAACCGCTGCGGCACGGAAGGTGTCTGCAGCACCTAAAATTACTGACTTACCTTTGTTTTTGAATTGGGCAGCGAGCTTTCCAATGGTAGTGGTTTTTCCTACCCCATTAACGCCTACGACAAGAATGACATAGGGCTTGGGTCCATCGGGTAGTTGAAAGTCTATGAGGTCTTGGGTGTTGTTTTCTGAAAGCAAGGCCGCTATTTCGTCACGCAGGATGCGATCCAATTCATCCGTGTTCATGTATTTGTCGCGTGCCACTCGCTCCTCTATGCGCTCAATGATTTTTACTGTAGTATCGACGCCAACATCTGAAGTAATGAGAATCTCTTCCAGTTCATCCAAAATTTCATCATCTACCTTAGATTTGCCTGCAACGGCACGACCGATTTTTGAAAAGAGATTTTCTTTTGTTTTTTCTAACCCTTTATCGAGATTTTCTTTTTTGTCTTTAGAAAATAAACCGAATAAAGCCATGATGCTGAGTGATTGAGTGAAATAAAAAAGTCCCTGAACGGGACTTCAATATAGCTTAAAAAAGACTTGGATTACTTATCAGACAAAACTGTTTTTACCATGTCCTCAACAACCATTTCTTCTTTGAAAGTGTAAGCTCCTGTTTTTGGAGATTTTACAGCCTTAATTACTTTGGCATATTTTACGCCACCTTCTTTTTTTAATGTTGCTACTACCTTCTTAGCCATGATTATTTAATTTCTTTGTGGACAGTATATTTCTTCAAAATGGGGTTGTACTTCTTCAACTCCAAACGCTCGGTGGTGTTTCTACGGTTTTTTGTAGTGATGTATCTTGACGTTCCGGGTCTGCCGGACTCTTTGTGCTCGGTACATTCTAAAATTACCTGAACTCTATTACCTTTCTTAGCCATTTTTCTCTGCTTTCAAAATTCGGACTGCAAATATAGCTAACTGTTTTTGATTATAAAATCAAAGGTAGGAAATTATTTAAAGTCTTTCAAGGTTGCGATTATAGCCTTTTTAAGAAGGTTATCTGTAATTGACATCCCCAGATTTCCCACCTCTTTTCTCCAATAAGCGAATTTTTTCGATCGAAATCTCTTTATCTATGGGTTTCAGCATGTCGTATAAGGTGAGTGCAACTACTGATGCACCATGCATGGCTTCCACTTCAACACCGGTGCGGTAAATGGTACTTACTTCAACTTCAATGAAGATAGCCAACTCCTTAATTTGATGTCTTACTTCGGTAAACTCAATTGGTAAAGGATGACAATCTGGAATCATTTCACTGGTTTTTTTGACTGCAAAAAGGCCTGCAATACGGCTCGCTTCAACCACATCACCTTTGGGCACGGTTTTATTTTTTATGGATTGAATGGTTGCCTCACTGCTGACCGTCACCACGGCCTGTGCAATGGCTGTTCGATGTGTTTTTTCTTTGTGGGTAATATCAATCATAACTTTTTATTTCTTCCGCTGGAGCCAATGCTAGAGGGTTGTTGACAATCATCAATGTATTAGGCCGTTGATAAGGGTCATGTTGCAAATTTACCTCTTTTAACGGAAAGGCATGAAAAAGATATTCTAACAACATGTTCTACTCTTTTCTTCCCAATGGCTACAGGGGCATAAATAGAATAGAAATGGAGAGGGTTGCCAGGCATGGTTGATCGAAGGAATAAAACGGTCTTCATTCCTTGTAGCTGAAATCAAATCTTTGTAGGAGGGAATAGAATGCATATGATACCTACAAAATGAGGGTTTACAAATTTCTAATGCATTTAAACAGCTAGAAAAGGTTCGAAATGATGCTTAATTACATACATGCAATGGAATACATAGGATCATAAGGTTTTAAAATCACGACAATACAAACATCTGAAAGGAGTTTTCTACACATTGGGGAAAGTGTAAAATCATTGAGTTCCCATGCAGTAGCATATCCCTTTGCCTTGGTTCGTCTGGGTAATCATCCTGCCGGCCAATACATAGGCTGTAATTTCATGTAAAGATGGATACTGGGGTTAGGTGAAAAATAATTTGATAGCCGCAATCAATAATACGAAAGCCAAAAGCCTACGAAGTTGTAATGTGTTGAACTTGGCTGCCCCAAAGTAAGATCCGAGCATTCCTCCAGTCATGGCTATGGCTAACATCCACCCCATGGCCGGATCCCATAGAAGTCCTGTTTGATAGATTCCGGCTATGCCTGATAGGCTATTCACAAAGATAAAAATGGCGGAAATAGCAGCAGTTTGCTTCATATTAGCCCATCCAAGCAATAGAATCACTGGGCTTAAAATGATACCGCCTCCAATACCAATCATACCTGAGAAAAGGCCAATGATAGCACCTAGGAGCAAAGAGAGTAGTATGTTTCGGCTTTTAGGTCGATGCATGGGCTTCCATGCGAAACCCACCATTCTTATGATGGAAAAGAGCAAAAGGACGGCTAATATTTTTTTGTATACATTTTCATCGACAGAAATGGTTCCGCCAATAAAAGCTGCTGGAATTGAAGCCAAAGCAAAAGGCCAGAAAAATGACCATTTGAAATATCCTTGGCGGTAAAATTGTATGAAGGCAAGGCCTGATACAAATACGTTCAGTGTGAGAGCTGTTGTCCTCATGGTATCAGGGGAAAAGGCAAAAAGAGCCATTAATGCTAAATAACCACTGGCTCCTCCGTGTCCTACCGAGGCATAAAAGAAAGCCACAATGAACAGTAAGGCAAAGAAGAAAATTTCCAAAAGAGTGCTTTTTATTAATTTAGACGTCAATATAGTGGAATAATGAAAGTGTTCAAACTTGAACTATTCAGTACTTCCAACGATTGGCCAATGCTACGAGGCTAAGCATCACCGGTACTTCTACCAAAACCCCAACTACGGTAACCAAAGCTGCCGGGCTTTGCAAGCCAAATAAAGCAATGGCTACGGCCACAGCCAGTTCGAAGAAGTTACTGGCACCAATCATGGATGCAGGTGCACAAATGGCATGCGAAAGTCTAAGCTTTCGCCCGGCAAACCATGTGATAAAAAAAACAAAATAGGTCTGTATGGTTAAAGGGAGGGCAATCAGGAGAATGATAAGTGGGTTGTCAATGAGGTTATTGCCTTGGAAGGCGAATAGTAGGATTAAGGTTAATAAAAGTGCGATGATACTGACAGGTTTTAGTTTCGGAAGGAACTCAATTTTAAACCACTTTTCCCCTTTTTTCTGGATCAAAACTTTATTGGTAATGACGCCTGCTAGCAAAGGAATCACAACAAAAATAAGGACCGACGAAACCAAAGTATTGTAAGGAATTTCAACATCAGTTATTCCTAAGAGCAATCCGACCAGCGGGACAAAAGCAACTAAAATGATCAGGTCGTTCACAGAAACTTGTACAAGTGTATAATTGGGGTCACCATCTGAAAGGTACGACCAAACAAAAACCATAGCAGTACAAGGGGCCACTCCCAATAAAATAGCTCCGGCAATGTATTCTCCTGCTTGAGCGGGGTCAATAAAAGCTACGTAGAGTTTTTCAAAAAAAATCCAAGCAAAAAAAGCCATCGTAAATGGTTTAATGAGCCAATTGACAACCAATGTAAGAACAATGCCTTTAGGAGCTTTTCCAATGCCTTTGATACTGCTAAGGTCAATTTGGAGCATCATAGGGTAAACCATTAGCCAAATGAGAATGGCAATGGGGATATTGACATTGTAGATCTCCCAATCGGATATTATTTGCATCTTTTCACCTCCGATAAAACCAAGCCCTATGCCGGTGGCAATACAGAGAGCTACCCATAGACTGAGGTATTTTTCAAAAAATGCAATTTTTTTCGGCGTGGTCATGCTGTGGTGATTTGAGAAAAAACATAAAGTAATTCTGTGGCAATCTGTTTGCTTCTTTCCTGATATGCTTGTGTTTGTTGGCTTGTGCCATCGGCCATTTTTGGGTCTTCAAAAGGAATCGCAAAGCGAGCCGCAGCGCCATGAACAAAAGGGCATTTTTGCTCGGCATCTGAGCAAACCATAATGGCTATAAAATCAGACTCAGGATTAAAAGAATCATGATGTATTTTTGAAAAGGACAGAATGGGATGCTGGTTTTCACTGTACTTGACGGCATGAACGGCCTGTGGCTTGGTTGCAATTGAGTCGATTTGAAAGCCACTTTTATTCAAGGAGTGCAGTACTTCTTCAAAAACGGACGTGGCTTCTGTTCCACCAGAGTAAGCCCGAACATGAGATAGACCTAAATGATATGCAATAGCTTGTGCCCAGCACTGGGCTAAATGGCTCCGCCTTGAATTATGTGTACAGATAAAATTTAGGTTAATGTCTTGATTTAAATAATGCAGCTTCTGTAAACGCTCAATAAAAGGGTTTAAAAACTGCTTTCTCTCCTCTTTGATGTTTTCGAAGTCAAGCGTTTTTAAATACTGTTGAAGTTTTTTATACAGCATATTCAATGATTAAGGGATTTAGCAACAACCTGAACCCGGAGCGCAGCCTGCTGCAGAATCTGCATGAACATCTGCTTTCGGAATGCCACAGCTATCCTTCGCGAGGCAGTCTGTAAATTGTTGGGTGAGTAAAAACCTTTTACCGTCAAATTCTAGTCCATATTTGGAGATGGTTTCACCCTGATATTCAACCTCTATCTTAAGATCCTCAAGGTTCAATTTTCTTTCGGATAAGCGAATGATGTTTTGAAGTTTTTTAGGGTGCAGTCGGTGGTCATAGTCATTGGCATTCCACAATTGAAAATTGATGACAGACTCATGGCGTTCAGTACCTCCACAATCGATAAAATGTTTGTCAATTTTTCCAATTTCTGTTACGTGAAAATGGGATGGTACGTGTTGTCCGTTGGGTAGCACAAAAGCTAACCTTTCCAGACCTTCTAGTGCATATTTTGTTTCGCTCAATGTCATAGTGCTATCTATTAAGTTAACAAGATGGGTTTTTACAGGGATACTGATCGAATAGGAGGCTAAACTGTTGTTGGATCGCTTGCCATCGTTCAGGATGAATGCAGTAGCACATTTTTGTTCCTTCGATGGAGCCTTGAATAATTCCCACTTCTTTTAACTCTCGTAAATGCTGGCTAATGGTAGCTTGTGCAAGACCTAGTTCATCTACCAATTCACCATTGATGCATTGGTCTGACTTTAATAAGTATTGTAAAATGGCAATCCGAGCCGGGTGGCCCAATGCCTTAGCCAAAGTAGCCAATTCATTTTGAACATCGGAAAACAGGTTTGTTTTGGTTATACCCATCAATTTTTATTTATTGCAATATTACGATGAATAAATAAACTCACCAAGGTGTATTGAAAAAAATAGATATGTGAAAGTGTTTTTTAAAACGACTATTTGTTTCCCTTGATATCAGGTAATACAAAACGGTCTAGTGGACTGGGCTGTGCCATGGTCTTTTCAATTTCTTCAGACTTTCTTGGTGCAAAGGCAGATAAATTTTCAAAACCATCTTCTGTAATGAGGATATCATCTTCTATGCGAACGGCAATGTTCCACCACTTAGGGTCACAATCTGAACCTTTGGGGATGTAAATACCTGGTTCTATGGTGATGACCATTCCTGTTTCTAAACGATCGTAGTTGCCTTTATCATGCACATCTAAACCCAAATGATGTGACAATCCGTGTGGGAAGTACAGATGCCTGTCGCTTGGACTCTTGATAATTCCTAGATCAGCTAAACCTTGGTTAATGATATTTTTTGCGATGCTGGTTAGCTGCCCAAAAGGGGTTCCGGGCTTACATTGCTGTATGGCTTCTTCTTGTGCCTTGTAGACTAAATCATATATGGCTTTTTCTTCAGGTGAAAACTTTCCATCAACCGGAATTGTACGGGTAACATCTGCTGTATAGCCATGATATTCTGCGCCCAAATCCATTAAAACCATTTCTTCACTGTTGATTTCAGGTTTTGCGTTTTCTTGGTAATGCAAAATGCACCCATTGTATCCGGCACCTACTATGCTTGGGTAGCCCTCATACTCAGATCCGTATTTTTTAAACACAAATTCATGAATACCTTGAATTTCGGCTTCTGAAAGTCCGGGTTTCATGGCTTTCATTACTTCCACCTGGCCAATTGCTGAGATGAAAACGGCTTTTCGAATCAAATCGATTTCCTCAGGTGTTTTAATACCCCTCAAATCGTTCATGATACTATTTAGCGTAGTGAAATCAAGGTTATTTTTCTGTGGCTCTGGTGTTAATCCATTTGATATGTTTTTGTAGTTTACCTTTGATTTGAATTGTTCTATCAGGCTATACAAATCGGCTTCGTCTCTTATGTTGTCACGAACATCGTTTTTAAAGTCATAAAACATTACTTCGTCGAAGCTGCCAAAGTTAATTTGATAATTTTTGAAGGCCGAACCGTTGTAGGCATTTTGGATTTTTAAAGTTTGTTGAACCCCTTCAATGCCCAAGCGAATGCCCGTCCACATTTCTGCCATAGGGTTTTTCTCTTGAACGAAGAAAAGTTCATTGTAAAGGTTTCCAGTAGGGTCTTGTTGATTCTCTTTGAAAATCAGTAGGACAGCATGTGGCTCTTTGTAGCCTGTGAGATAATAAAGGTCAGGATCCTGATGGTAGAGAAAATCTACATCGTTGGAGCGATTTCGCACCGGATTAGCAAAGAAAACAGCCACAGAATTGTCCGGCATGGCAGCTCGTAATGCCTCACGCCTTCCTGCATGAAAATCAGGTTTTAGAAGGTCATCAGGTTTGTTTTGACCATAAGACATAAAAAATCCTGATGATGTCAGACATATCAGGATTAATATTTTCTGTAAAATTGGCTTCATCGTATAAAGGCGTTTGAAAACGCTATTATACTAAAATATTACCGTTTTGACGTGCTTTTTTTAAAACAGCTGCTAGACCATTTTTATTAATGGTACGAATAGCAGAAGTAGATACCTTTAGCGTAATCCAACGACCTTCTTCAGCAAGATAAAAACGCTTTTTCTGAAGGTTAGGGTAAAACTTTCTTCTGGTTTTGTTATTCGCGTGAGAAACATTATTTCCCGTTTGTACACGCTTTCCTGTTATTTCACAAACTCTTGCCATATCTCTTTTTATTAGCCGTTTTCCAAAACGGACTGCAAATATCTGAATAATCTTTGATTATACAAAAGTAGAAGAAGAATGTTTTTTGTGCCTTCCCGCCGTTCACTTTCACTAAGAGGCATTCACTTTTAGGATAATACTGCTGTCTATATCGGTATGAATATGTCTCAAGAGGAGAGATCACGTTGCAATTGATCTTAAGGGTTGAAAAAAAAAGTGTTCTTGTAGGGTACAAAAAACTTCATTGAAATCCCTTTTTCATTTTATACAAGTAATAGATTAGCTTTTTTTGACTTGCTAGATGCATATGAATCTTTACTTTCATTGCTTATTTGAATTGAATTAACCTTCCCATTACATCCAATTCACATCGTTCGACTCAACCTTATAAAGCACAAAATTTTCTAATGCTTCAGCTTTTTCGAGTGTGATGAATGGAATCTTTATGGCTCCCGCTGCTGTATATAAATGAATATTCGCTAGCTTTTTTCTTCGCTGATACCAACTTTGACTGATCTTTACCGCTTGGACTTTATACAACTGAACCATCTCACGATGGTTACCAAAAACTCCTTTATTGTTTTTGAGCAGCTCATCATTGATTTCGTAGCTTCTCTTTTTGTAGTAAAGTACAGTTCCAAAAATCAGAAAGGGTAACCAAAGCAAGAAGAATAAAGCCTTGGCATCTAAAAAATAATACCCTACTCCTGCCGCAATCAAAGAAGGGATGAATCCGGCAACTAGGATAATGCGATACATCAAAACTTTGCTTACCCTGTGTTTCTGCTCCTTTCGCACAAACGGCTTTGGAAAAATAAGCCAAGCAATTTGTTTGATTTGCTTGAGGTATGCGCCAGGTATTTTAATCTTGGTGTGCTGCTGGTTGGCTTCTGTGCTACCGGCTTGTGCCAGTATAATGGTGTGCATTCGGAAAAGCCTTCTCACCGGGTTATCTGACCAACTTAATATCTGTACTTTAGAGGTATTGATTGAGATTTCTTCACGGTTGATCAAGCCTTTGAAAAGTTTAAACCCTTTACCCTGGATGCTCATTTTGAGTTCGAAATTCACCAAGATCGTGCTGATCATGGAATAGATAAAAGAAATGATGAAAACCAAAATCAATGCTCCTAATGCCATTGCCCAACCACTATTTAAAAAGTAAGCCTCGAAGCCTGAAAGTTGTTCTTCAACCAGATCATCACCCAGGGTACTGGATATTTCATTGATGATTGAAAAGGCAAAAGCAAAGAGTAAGACCATTGATTTGAGATGATTTTGACTAAAACCAATTTTCAATAAGTCGTTAAAAGAAAGTTGTAGCAGTGTTTTCTCCTCTATTTCACTTTCATTTTCACTTTCTAATCCCCTGCTCAACGGATCTTGTTGGCTTTGGATTTGTTTTTTTTCTTCCAAAATAAACTGGCGAATGGCTTCAGCTTCTTCTTTTTTGAGGGCATCAATGGTGAGTTCAGACTTATTGGCACCTGCTGTATCAATTTCGATACTGGCTACTCCAAACATTTGATGCAGTAAGTTTTGTTGGAGGTTCACCGTTTGAATGCGTTCAAAAGGGATATTGATCTTTGTTCTTTTTAAAATTCCTTTGTCAATCAATATGCTGCTTTCATCTAAGGAGAAATAAAAGCGAAAGAAGGTCATGATGGAACCTATGAGATTAAATGCTGCAAAAACCAGCACGGCTATCAGAAGGTATTGGGTAAAATTGTCGGAGTTTTTTCTACCAATGAGCAACCCCAACAAGATAGGCCATGCTGCCCGAATGGAGGTTTTAATAAACTTAACCAATACAATTCCAATGGCTACACGGGATTGCCGACTGGGTTGACCGTATTTACTTAATACGGGGTGCATCTTCAGCAGTTTTTTTCAAAATAAATTCTTTTAGGCCTTGTGCCTTATCTTCCGCTAATCCAGGAATGACCAGGTCACTACTATGACCGCCAGCGGTATAAATCTTTAAGCTATACAAGGAATACATTCGATCAATCGGGCCTTGTTTGATTTCAGCATGCTGTACGCGATTGAAGGGAATACTGATTCTGCTTTGCCAAAAAAGGCCTTTTTTGTAAATGACATCTCTGCTTCTTAGGGCATACTTTTTTTTAAAAAAACCCTTGTAAGTAATCAGTATGGCAGAAGACCAGAGCAGCAGAATGCCACCGCATAGGTAAACAAAGTTTGTCCAGACGGTAGCAATATTATCATTGAAAAAAATGAGGCAAGCACTTCCGATAAGTAGCGGTACAAAGAACAAAGCATCAGCCAAAAGAGATACGGTTAAGTATTTTCTCTCCAGAGGTTCAAAGCTCAATTCGCTCGTTTTAGGAAGCTCATTGGTATCAACTGTAAGGTTTTCAAAAATCATTGTTTCTTTTTAAAGCCATATGGGCAGTGTCGGCACCCGTTTTCACAGCAATATCCACGTTTCAAGTGATATTTTTCTGTAAATACCAAGTTACCCTTTTCATCAATGTAGTAATAAGCTTTATCATTTTTCATCGACTCCTCCTGCTTGTTTCTTCCATGCATCGTCTTTTTCGCCTGACTTAGTTTTAATACCTTTGAGATGAATGCAAATTTGAAACACAAATTAAGTAAACTATTATGGAAATCGTAGAATCGAGTAAGGAAGCTATTGCTTTGGAGCAAAAACATGGGGCACATAATTACCACCCTTTACCCGCAGTTTTGTCGAAAGGAGAGGGGGTATTTATGTGGGATGTAGAAGGAAAAAAATACTATGATTTCCTTTCCGCTTATAGTGCTGTCAATCAAGGTCACTGTCATCCGCGCATCATCAACGCTATGACCGAGCAGGCCCAGAAGTTAACCCTAACGTCAAGGGCATTCCACAACGATATGCTAGGGCCATACGAAAAGTATGTTACCGAATATTTTGGTTTCGATAAGGTGTTACCCATGAATACTGGAGCTGAAGCGGTTGAAACAGCCATAAAAATTTGTCGCAAATGGGGGTATGAGAAAAAAGGAGTACCGGAAAACGAAGGAAAGATCATTGTATTTGACCAAAATTTCCATGGCAGAACCACCACGATCATTTCTTTTTCTAGCGACTCGGATGCCCGCAAAAATTTCGGACCTTACACAGATGGCTTCATTAAAATAAGCTACAACGACAAAGAAGCACTGGAAGAAGCTTTGCAAGATGAAAATGTGGTGGGGGTATTGATTGAACCCATACAAGGTGAAGCTGGGGTGAATGTACCAGGGGAGAATTTTATGAAGGCTGTTGCTACTTTGTGCAAAAAGTACAATGTACTGTTTATGGCCGATGAAATTCAAACGGGTATTGGTCGAACGGGCGGTTTATTAGCTGTTTGTGGTAATTGTACTTGTGAAGGGCACTGTGAACAGCAGGCCACTTATGCCCGGCCGGATGTATTGATTTTGGGGAAAGCCATCTCTGGTGGGGTTTACCCTGTCTCTGCCGTACTTGCCGATAACCGAGTAATGTCGGTGATAACTCCGGGAACACATGGCTCCACTTTCGGTGGAAATCCTGTAGCAGGAGCTGTTGCCATGGCAGCCCTCGAAGTGATAAGAGATGAAAAACTTACCCAGAATGCCAGAGAATTGGGTAAGATCTTCCGTAAACGCATGAACGATTTGATTCATAAATGTGCATTGGTCAGTTTAGTTAGAGGGAAGGGCTTATTGAACGCCATCGTGATCAATGATCATCCTAGTAGCTCAACCGCTTGGAATATCTGCTTGGCACTGAAGGAAAATGGTTTATTAGCCAAACCCACGCATGGAAATATCATTCGATTTGCACCACCTTTGGTAATGACTGAAGAACAACTACACGAGTGTTGTGATATCATAGAAAAAACGATTTTGGGCTATAGTGAACAGATGGATTAATTGCCACGACCCATGCCGCCTTGTCTCATTTGACGAAGTCTGTTGAACCTATCATCTGTTTGAGGCATTTGTGCATT
This sequence comes from Roseivirga sp., assembly GCA_018402485.1. GTDB lineage: Bacteria > Bacteroidota > Bacteroidia > Cytophagales > Cyclobacteriaceae > Roseivirga. Next base: position 1,345,978 of record JAGYIY010000001.1, read on the forward strand.
GCCAAAACTTCTAATATTAAAAACCAAGTTGAGCATAAAGTATTGCGTTAAAATTTGTGTTTGGCGGTCTTCAATATAAGAACCAGTGACACTGCGCTGAATGCTTTGGTTTTGTTTGAGGATGTCGAATGCTGAGATATTTACCTCCGCTTTATCACCCAAAAACTTTTTACCCAATTCGGCATTCCATAGCACAAAGGTCTGATTAAAGCCTTCCGATAAACCGGAGTTCAAAATATGGTTGACGTTGGAACGGAATACCCACCCTTTCCCCACGATTAAATTGAGGCGTAAACGGGTGATATGGTTGAAAAACGATGTATTGTTTTGGATCGTAAGGGTATTGCTAACAGAGCTAAAGCTGGATTGAGTAGAAAGTGTGAAATCAAGTTTTTCGCTGATATTGCTGCTCAGAACTAAACCTAAGCCGGCAGTTGGAGTTCTTGCAAAATTCAGCTCTTCATTAATCATTTCAGGTGATTGATTGTAAGAAAGAGTTCCGGTAAAATTGAGATTCGAGCGTAAACCGCCAAGGGGTAAGCCATATGAAATGAAACTGCGGATATTCCAGGCACCATTCAAATTAACAGGCTGTCTGAAGGTGGCTCCCGGTTGAAGCGCTATGCCATTGATAGTGGTACTGTTTCGTGATGCAATAAATACGCTATTCCCTATCTCGTTATTTGAAAAGTTTGCGCTCACTAGGGTGAAGAATGTTTGAGAGGTTTCAGCATTTACTGCGTTGTATCGAATTGTGGCAGAATGCTGATAGGTTTGATCTAGTTGTGGGTTACCTGCTGAAATATTTAAGGGATTAGAGTTATCGATTACATTTTGCAATTGTCCAACACTTGGTGCGTTTGTAGATGTGCGATAGTTAAAGTTAAAGCTTTTGCCGGTTCCAAATCGGTATCGGTAAACAACAGAGGGTAAAAAATTATTGAACACACGCGAAATGTTGTCTGCCTCCGGAAAGACTTGGTCATTATCGAGCAGGGCATTTTGTACATTCGCACGAATCGTTAATGTGCCTTTTGTACCTCTTTTGTTAAAACCCAAAATAGCTCTATGGGTAATGTAGTCATTTTCGAAGGTACTGGTGAGGGGAATATTCAAGTCGGTGTAGCCATTGTTGCTTTCATTGAAACTAAAAACTTCTCGCTCTGAATCATTGTATTGATAACCGTAACGATAGCCAAAAGAAAGTTGATTGCGTTCTCCTAAGGGTTCGGTATAGGTGGCATTGATCGTCATATTGGTACGATAGGTATCTGTATCGGTAAATTGGTTGATTTCTTCGGTACGACTGTTTCGGGAAAAAAACTCATTTTCTGCCATCAGAAATGCATCTCCTGTATTTTCATCGATGGCCGTACTTAGATTCAACGACAATGTTCTTCCCCTTTTCTCGAAGGCATGTCGGAAAAGAAGGTTATTGCTGAAGGAGTAAGCCATCAAATCGGATTGATTTTGCGTGAAGGCACGGTTGAGCATGTCTTCATTTACCATGGTAACACCATTGACAATGGCACTACCGGAATTGTCTTGTAAAGTAAACCTGGGGCGCATAATGATAGCGTTTTTATCATCAAACTTGTATTCAAGTGTTCCACTAAATCTATGATTTATATTTCTACTAGGGGAAGAGCTGCTTTCGGTAAAAGTTTGACCCTGGTTTTCAGGAATGGTAAATTGTCTGAAAATATTTTCATCCAAGACATTGTCTGATTGATTGAAAAAATAGCTTCCACTAAATTTAAACTTCTGGTCATCTTCAAAAGAGTAATTGATACCTAATGCTTTGGTTTCAGAAATTCCACCTTGTTGCCCGACTAAAAAGTCTGAGCCGCCACCTGTGCCGGCTCCACCACCAGCGCCACCTCTACCTCCGCCAGCACCTCCTCTACCTCCACCTCTGCGACCACCGGCAGCCATTCCAAGTAAATCGCTCGTAGAGAAATTTTGAATGTTGATGTTATTCATTTGTCCCAGAATGGTTGTTCGGCTTTTGGATCGAAACAGATTAATACTGCCTCCAAGGTTGTAGGTTTCGTCTGAGCCTCCTCCAGCATAAACTTTACCAAACTCACCATTTCGCATGCTTACCTTTGTAATAATATTCATTGTTTTGGTTGTCTCTCCATCTAAAAACCCAGTGAACTGAGCCTGGTCTGACGCTTGGTCATAAATTTGAATGCGCTCAATGATTTCGGCAGGAAGATTTTTTAGCGCAGCGTTTGGATCATCTCCAAAAAATTCACGCCCATCTACAAGAACCCGCCTTACATTTTCTCCTTGTGCTTGCACTTGTCCATTTTGAATAACCACTCCAGGCATTTTTTCTACCAGGTTTTCGGCAGTAGCATCTGGGTTCACCTTGAAAGCATCAGCATTATATTCGGTGGTATCACCATTTTGTCTTACTCTTTCAATAAGACCTTCAACAGTAACATCGCCCAGATTTTTGGTATCCATGGCGAGTAGGATCTCGCCTAAATCTATGCTTGTATCTCGCACTTGCAGCATAGTGTCCAAAGATTTAAAACCAACATAGCTTACGACCAATCTATAGTCATCTTGCAATACATTTGTAAATCGGAATTCACCATCGGGGTTAGTTGCAAAAACACGTTCAGATTGATCGGATAATTTTTTAAGTATCACGGTGGCGCTAGGAAGCGCTTTTTTCGAGGCACTGTCAGCTACTTGCCCTTTTACCACCCAAAATTGTGCGGAAAGTGTTTGAGCAGCTGCCAAAAGCAATAGTATAAGAAGGGTTTTTATTTTCATAGTGGCTCTTAGATGTAGAATTCATCAAATGGTTTAAGCCATTTTATGGATGTTAAAAATATGCCTAACTTGGAACAAGATTGAGTTCAATAAATTGTTTATGATGAAGCAGGAAGACAGGCCATGGATATTGGCATCGCACTTGGGTACCTTGTTGGGTTATGGCATTGTTTTGGGGAGCTTTCTTGTGCCACTTATCATATGGCTTTCTAAAAAGGATGAATCGGTTGAAGTAGCCATGCATGCAAAGGCGTCACTTAATTTTCAAATTTCTGTGGCCATTTACACCATCATTGCTGCCTTTTTTATCTTTCTATTGATCGGGATTCCCTTTCTTCTCATCATACCTGTTTTTAATTTGATATGCGTGATTCTTGCTACCATTGAGGCAGATAAAGGAAGACTTTTTAATTACCCTTTAAGCATTAAATTTGTGCAGTAAATCACAAATCAAGCAGTCCATTTATGCACATACGGCCCAGAAGAAACCGCAAATCAGAAGGTATTCGCAAGTTAGTTGAAGAAACAAAAGTTCATGTAGATGATCTCATTTTTCCATTATTTCTCCTTGAGGGTGAGAATGATCGCGTGGAGGTGGAATCTATGCCTGGTATTTATCGCCTTGGGCTGCAATCTCTGTTAAAAGAAGTAGAAACTTGTTTAAAATTGGGTATTCGAGCTTTTGATATCTTTCCCGTAGTGCCTGATCATTTTAAAAACCCTAAGGCTGATAAATCTTTTGACGATGGTTTTTTTTATCAAAAAGCCCTAAGAGTGATCAAAAAACAATTTCCGGAAGCAGTTATCATGACGGATGTTGCTCTTGACCCATACAACTCTGATGGCCATGATGGGTTGGTTAAAGGTGGTGAGGTTTTGAATGATGAAACACTAGAAGTTTTAGGTAAACAAGCTTTGTCGCAAGCGGCCTGTGGTATTGATATCATCGGCCCATCAGACATGATGGATGGACGCGTAGGCTACATTCGCTCTGTTTTAGATGAGAATGGTTTTCAAGATGTTTCTATCATGTCCTATACGGCAAAATATGCCAGTGGATTTTATGGTCCTTTTAGAGATGCCTTAGATTCAGCACCAAGAGGAGGGGATAAAAAAACCTATCAAATGAACCCCGCCAATCAACAAGAAGCATTGCTTGAAGCTGAATTGGATGTTAATGAAGGTGCTGATTTTCTAATGGTAAAACCTGCCTTAGCCTATTTAGATATCATTCATATTTTAAAAGAAAGTTTTGTACAACCCATTGCTGCTTATAATGTAAGTGGAGAGTTTGCCATGCTTAAGGCCGCAGCTGAAAAGGGATGGTTGAATTATGAACAGGTGATGCCTGAAACACTACTCAGCATTAAAAGAGCTGGTGCCGACATTATTCTCACCTATCATGCCAAGGAATTTGCTTTATTGAAAGACCAAAATACTCCTTAAGAAGCCATTTGATAGCTTTCCCTACCAAGTTTCTTCAACATTTTTGCATGCTCTCGAACTGCAGCGAAAAAAGTTTCTTGCGAGTAATAGGGAAGTCCGTATTCTTCTGTTTTTGCCTTTACAATCTCTGATATTTTTTTGTAATGTACGTGACAAATATGGGGGAAAAGGTGATGCTCAATCTGATAATTTAAACCTCCTACAAACCAAGAGAATACCTTACTTTTCGGTGCGAAATTCGTTGTGGTAAACAGTTGATGTACTGCCCAATTATTTTCTACACTGCTGTCTTTATCGGGGATAGGAAAGTCGGCAGAAGGCATAACATGGGCCGGTTGAAAGATAAGACCTAATGCTATTCCCGTTATAAAGTGCATGATAAAAAACCCTGATAAGATGATATACCATGGAGCTTGTATAAATACCAACGGAATGATAAGTGCATAAACGTAATAGAGTACCTTCGAAATAATGGCTTCAGTCAGTACAGATTTGAAAGTACGCTTCTGCGTTTTCATCAGTCCTAATTTTTTATAACGTACCAATTGTCTAAAATCCTTGGTGGTGAGCCATAAAAACGTCATTAAACCGTAAAGAAACCACCCATAAATATGTTGATGCTTGTGTGCTTTCAGCAACGGTGCATGGGGGGAAAGCCTCATTAAGGGGCCTGGATCAATGTCTTCATCCATGCCTTCAATGTTTGTGAAGGAGTGGTGTAAAACGTTATGTTGTATTTTCCAAATAAATGAATTAGCCCCAATCAAATTCATAACATAGCTCAAGTATTTATTGACATGCTTGTTTTTTGAGTAAGCACCATGATTGGCATCATGCATAATTGAAAGTCCGATTCCAGTATTTCCAATTCCCATAATAGTCCACATGCCCAAGACGAGCCATATGTTTGTGACTACACCAAAAACCATTAAGAAATAAGGCACAAGGTAAAGACTAAACATGACTATCGTCTTAAGTACCATTTGACCATTACCATAAGTAGAAATGTTATTTTGGTCAAAATAGTTTTTCACTTGCTTTTTCAAGTCTGTAATGAATTCAATCTGGTGAGTTCTAGAGAATCTGATGGTTTTGTATTGCATTGGCTAATTTTGAATTGACAACGGAAGTACACAATTATTTATAAATGTAGACTTGTCCGATGAAAAAGGCAAGTATTTTATGATAGCTGTTTGTTAAGCTAATTTGTTTAACTTTTCTATAGGGTGCAAGGTTAGAAATCCTCTTCACGTTCTAACATTAAAACAGAAGATTGAGGTACAATAAATAATTTTTCGCCTTGATACATTACCTCAACGGCTCCTTTCTGCAAAAAGATAGCTAAGTCACCTTCTTTTATTTGTAAGGGGATGTATCGAATAGACTCTTGTTCTTCTTTCCAAGGTTCATCCTCCTCATGCGGCAAAGCAATAGGGTAGCCGGGGCCTACCTTCAGTACGTAACCCGACTGCACTTTTTCTTTTTCCTGAATACCTGGTGGCAAATATAACCCACTATTGGTCTTTTCCGGTGATTTCTTAATACGTATTAAAAGTCGATCGCCAATGATGACCAGATTCTTGAATGTATTTTTTACGGTATGCTCCATTCGCTAATGAATAAAGGTAGGACAGAAAATCTTATGTTATGATAATTCGCTAAGGAAAAAGACCTCAAACAGCTTATAATGCTGAGCCCAATGATTTCTATGAACCATTCGTTACGCGTTGCAATTAACATTTTGTGCTTTTTTTAACAATGAAGATAAAGGATGAAATCATTTTTTTTGGCTATGCCCCTTAAAAGTTGTCAATAGACTTCAAAAGCAATATATTCTTCCTTTCAATTTCGATCAAGTGTTCATGATTTCCTCAATCTCCTCAATTTCTATTGGGATGTTGCGCATCAAGTTACGTGTTCCTTCTTTTGTAATAACGATATCATCCTCTAAACGAATACCTATTCCCTCTGCAGGAATGTAGATACCGGGTTCAACCGTAAAAACCATACCTTCCTTAAACTTAGTATAAATGCTTGCCACATCGTGAACATCTAAACCTATATGATGGGAAGTGCCGTGCATGAAATACTTTTTATAGGCAGGCCATTTGGGGTCTTGATTTTTTACATCTGTTTTATCTAATAAACCCAGATGAATGAGCTCAGCCGTCATTAATTCACCTACCTCTTTGTGGTAAGTAGGAATGTCATTGCCTGGTCGGAGCATGTCTGTTGCTAGGTTTTTTACCTTTAAAACAGATTCATAGATAACTCTTTGTCTTCTGGTATATCTACCGTTTACAGGAATTGTACGGGTAAGATCGGAGGCATAATTCGCATATTCGGCACCTATGTCCATTAAAATTAAATCTCCATCTTTGAGTTCATCTTTATTTTCGGTGTAATGTAAAACACATGCATTTCCACCACCCGCAATAATGGGCGTGTAGGCAAATCCTTTCGAACGGTTGCGTACAAACTCACCCAAAATATCTGCTTCTAGTTCAAACTCATAAATACCAGGTTTTACTATGTTCATAGCCTTTCTAAATCCTTTTTCAGTAATAGAACAGGCCGTTTGCATGAGTTCAATTTCACGTTCTTCTTTGACAGTTCTCAGGGAATAGATGATTGGAGCCAATCGTTCGTATGAATAATTAGGATATTGGGTATGACACCATGTATTGAATCGATCCGTTCGCGTTTCTACCTCAGTGGCATTTCGAATGTGTTCGTTTTGATAAAGATAAATGTGTTCAGTTTCTGCCAATATGGTGTTGAAGGTTTGTTCAAACTTATGGCTCCACATTACATTTTGTATACCAGATGTTTCCGTAGCTTCAGCTGGTGTATATTTATGACCCTCCCAAACGGCAATGTGCTCGTTGGTTTCCGTTACAAAAAGAATTTCTTGCATGTGTTGATCCGGGAAATCTGGTGCAATAAGCAGAATAGAAGCTTCTTGATCGATTCCAGATAAATAGAGAAGATTACTGTTTTGTCGAAACGGCATGGTACCGTCTGCATTGGTGGGCATAATGTCATTTGAGCAAACAATGACAACCGAGTTTGGTTTGAGTTGTGCTTTCAGCTTTTCTCTGTTTCGAATAAATAAGGATTTACCGATGGTTTCGTATCTCATGATGTAACGATTTTAGTATACGAACGAAATAAGCAGGAATTGAGGAGAAAAGAAAACGTTTAGGCACTTGTTAGCTTAAAACTGATGTAAGCTGATGGGTTTGAATATCCTTGCCACACTTAAAATGTCCTTCCGGACAGTCCTTTTTACCATGTAAACCACAAGGACGGCAAGGGAGTGGGGTTTCTATTTGAACCGTACTAGACTCTTCCGAAAGTGGGCCAAAGCCAAAATCAGGAATGGTTGAACAGAAAATGGCACAAGTTTTGGCATCGACGGCAGATGCCAAATGCATGGGTGCACTGTCATTTACGTAGTTCATGGTGGCGTCCTTCATCAATGCAGCAGATGCTAATAGATTCAGTTGCCCACATAAATTTTCAACTTTAGGCCTACCGCTTTGATGAATAATTTTTTGGCATAAATCAAAGTCAGATGGCGCACCAATCATTAAGATACGGCCTGAGAAATTTAATTTTTGTAAGAAATCTACCCAGCCTTCAATGGGATATTGTTTGGTAAACCAAACAGAAGCTGGAGCGATACAGATGTAGGGTTTATTTTTAAAGTCCTTTACTTTTTCAAAATGATGGGCTGAAGGATAAAGCCTTGGTTTTTTAAAATCCTGATCGGTATGTTTTTGAATCAACTGGTGGTTACGTTCTACTTCGTGTAGGCCATTACTGATTTCGTGTTTTATTTTTTCTGTAAAAAGGAAGGCAAAAGGGTTTTTGCTGAAACCGGTTTTTATTTGCGCTCCTGAAAAAGCAGTGAGCATGCCAGCATTCGCGAATCTTTGTACGTTGATGACCCAATCGAACCTTTCTTGCCTAATGCCTTTCAGTATTTTCCATAAATTCAGGTATTTGTTCTCGTTTTTTTTCCATGACCAAACCCGTTCAAGAAAAGGGTGTTTTTCAAAAAGCATCTCATTTCCTTGCCTTACGAGAAAGTGTATTTTAGCATTTGGGTAGGATTGATGTAGTTTTTCTATTAAGCCCGTTGAAAGGATTACATCGCCTATAAATGCTGTTTGAATCACCAATATTTTATTAAAAGATTGCTTCATTGTCTGCGAATTTAAGGAATTGATTTGGCAGATGTGGCTTTTTATATTTCGAATGCTTCATTCTATTTTTACTTGCCATGGTGCATACTTGCGAAAGGTGAGTTTTCTTCATGTTGACTTCTCCTTTTTACTTTTTGATGGACTACCATAACGATAGCTTTCTGTATTATATTCATTAGAAGGTAGTAGTGGATAGCATTGCGTTTAAGGCCGTAAATGCAGACAATTATCCTATCTTTGCCTTTATTCTGAGAAGAGAAATGAGCGAATTGAATGTGTTGACTTTACCAAATGGTATTCGGGTAGTGCACCTCCCTGTACCCCATACCAAAATCGTGCATTGCGGATTTGTTTTGGATATAGGTAGTCGCGATGAGTTAGAAAATCAATTAGGTATAGCCCATTTTTGGGAACATATGGCTTTCAAAGGAACAAAAAAGAGGAAAGCTTTTCATATCTTGAATAAACTAGACTCAGTGGGTGGTGAGTTAAATGCCTATACCACCAAAGAAAAAATTTGTTTTTACGCATCCGTTCTAGATAGACATATAGAAGGCGCTTTTGAATTATTGAAAGACATTACTTTCGATTCCATTTTCCCTGAAAAGCAAATTGAAAATGAACGAGGCGTAATCTTAGAGGAGATGTCATTGTACCGCGATAATCCGGAAGATGCTATTCAAGATGAATTAGATCAAGTGATTTATGGAGATCACCCCCTAGGACAAAATATTTTGGGTACAACGGAGAGTGTAAAATCTTTTCATAAGGATGATTTTCAAACCTTTATAGGGAAAAATTTAAATACCGAACGCATTGTTTTCTCTTGTGTGGGCAATATCCCTTTTAATAAGATTAAGCGTTTGGTAAGAAAATATTTTGAAGATATACCTATGTTGACGGGTCAATTGAATCGAGTGCCATTTACAGGCTTTAAGCCCCAACATGTTGTACGTTATAAAAGTATTACACAGGCCCATTGTGCTTTAGGAACGGTTGCTTATCCAACAGCACATGAAAATCGACTTCCCTTTTTTATGTTGGTAAACTTATTGGGCGGACCGGGTATGAATTCTCGGTTAAATATGGCTTTGCGCGAACGAAAGGGGTTTGTTTACCATGTCGAAGCTAGCTATCACTCTTTTATTGAAACAGGTTTGTTCGGCATTTATTTTGGCACGGAGAAGGGGCAAGTGAATCGAAGTTTGAAATTGATTGACAAAGAATTAGAAAAACTTCGTTCGCAACCTTTAGGTACACTTCAATTGCACAAAGCCAAGGAGCAACTGATTGGTCAGCTGGCCATGGCCGAAGAAAATAATGTTCATTTGATGCTGATGCTTGGGAAAGGAATTTTAGATCGCGGAGAAATTGAGTCCTTAGAAGAGGTATTTACCAAAATAAGGAACATCAGTAACGCTGATCTTCTGCACGTAGCCAATGAGGTATTACCCAAGGAGAACATCAGTTCATTAATCTTTTTACCTCAAAATTGATGGAATTTTTACCTCATGATATACAGTCTTATGCAGAGCAACACAGCAGCTCTGAGCCTGATCTGTTGAAGCGTCTTGATTCAGAGACGCATTTAAAAGTGATGAAACCTCGCATGCTTTCAGGGCATCTACAAGGACGCGTTCTATCTATGTTGACACATATGATACAACCGGAAAAAGTGCTCGAAATAGGTACATACACCGGTTATTCAGCCCTTTGTATGGCTGAGGGGCTGGCGCCCGGAGGAATGATTATTACCATTGATAAAAATGAGGAGTTAGAGCCTTTGACAAGGGCCTATTTTGGCAAGTCAGACTTTAACGACCAAATTGACTTTCGAGTGGGCTTGGCCTTAGATTTGATTCCCCAGCTTAAGGAAACTTTTGATCTTGTTTTTATCGATGCGGATAAGGTTAATTATTTGAATTACTTTAAATTGGTAATTGAAAAAGTAAGAAGGGGTGGTTACATGATTGTGGACAACGTACTTTGGAGTGGGAAAGTAGCAGACCGAACAAAAACGGATAAGAGCACACAAGCCATGAGAGACTTTAACCGTTTGATACAGGAAGATAATCGGGTTGAAAATGTTTTGTTTCCGATTAGAGATGGCTTAATGGTAATAAGAAAAATATCGTGAGAAGATCGATCGGCTTAATTTTATGCATGCTGACGGCTTCGCTTGGTTTATTAGCGCAAGCCCCAATGGTTATCCCTTCTCAAATGGAAGTTGCTGGCATTAAGCTCAAAATCAGGCCAGATGCTCAAAAAGAAATTCAGGAAACCTACGATTTACTTACCAGAAGTTCCACGCACTTCGATGCATTGGTGCAGCGCACGCGCATGTACATGCCTTACATTGAACAAATTCTTCAACAAGAAGGCCTACCAGAAGACCTGAAGTTTTTACCCATTCAAGAAAGTCAATTGATTTCCGATGCCGTATCTTCTTCAAACGCTGTTGGTTTTTGGCAATTTAAAAAGGCAACCGCACAAGAGTTGGGGTTAAGGGTAGATGGAGTAGTAGACGAAAGGAAGCATATCATATACGCTACTGTGGGTGCCACACGTTATTTCAAAAGATCGAATTTTACTTTTGACAATTGGTTAATCAGTTTGCAATCCTATTTACAAGGCCTAACTGGTACACAAAGATCAGTAAGTGAAGATCTTTATGGAGCTAAAAGCATGGTGATTAATGGTAAATCTCATTGGTATGTTAAGAAGTTTTTGGCGCATTATCTCGCTTTTCAAGATCATGTTGGAAACGGTAGGGTGAATCAAAACCTGACCTTGCTGTCGTATGAGGGAAGAGGGAAAACATTGCGCCAGATTAGCAACGCTACCGGAGTAGATGATGTTATCTTAAAAAAGCACAACAAATGGCTCAACCAAACCCAAATTCCAGATGATAAGTCCTATATGGTTTTTTATCCGAGTCAATCTGGAAAGCAACCTATTGTACAGCGAACACCGGATGCAAAAAAGACTGAAGAAAGAAATCAGCAAGGAAGTAAATCAACGACAAAGACAGAAAATCCAGCCACAAAAACGGTTAAAAACAGCCTTCAATTTAGGGCGATTGAGCATAACATAGGTGATTTTCCACGAATAACGGGTAATTTAACCAATGCGGTTGAACCGGGTCAGGTTGAGTTAAATGGTATTCCAGCCATTCAGGCGAAATCAGATGATAATCTAAGAACAATGTCTAGGCGCACAGGCTTGAAAGTGAAAAAGCTTCAAAAGTTCAACGATATTGGTGACAGAGGGAATGTGCGTCCGGGAAAATTTTATTACCTGAAAAGGAAAAAGAACAAAGGTCAAGTACATTATCATATCGTTCAGCCCGGTGAAACGCTCTGGGGCATTGCACAAGACTATGGAATAAAGCTGAAAAAACTATTACGTAAAAACAGAATGCGCGAAGTAGTAGATTTGAAAGTAGGAAGGGTGTTATGGCTCAGGTTTATTCGACCGAAAAAAATTCCCGTGGAATATAGTGAAATAAGCATTCCTGTAGATAATAAAAAATTACCTATTCCAAAAAGGCTTGCTGAAATGGATAAAAAATTAACCTCAATAGAACGAAAACCAACAACGAGAGATTTACCTCTGCGAGAATCAAATCTCAGGATACCCACATGGAAGAAACCTGTCCCAAGTAAAGGTGAGGAGCTTATTATACATCAAGTACAATCCAAAGAAACCCTTTTCTCCCTTTCTGCCAAGTATCAAGTCGAAATAGACGATATTTTAGAATGGAACAACAGAACCGTTCAAGATACCATGAAAGTGGGTGAAGAATTACTGATTATTATTCCGAAGCTGGTTCCCGAGGCCAAAGTATTTACCGAGCATACTGTTGCTATCGGCGAAACCTTCTGGTCAATTTCAAGGCAATATGGCGTTTCTGTAAAACAGCTAAAAGATTGGAACAATCGAAAAGATGACATCCTTTCACCTGGTGAAAAATTAAAGGTTCGCTCATCTAAGTAAATGAATAACATTAGTTTTACGCCAATATTTTTATGAAAAGACTTTTCTATTTATTGATCACTATGCTTTCCTTCCTGCATACACCCGAGGTTTTTGGGATGTGGCAGGGTACAGGAGATAGTACTAGTGTAGCTGCAGATAGTATTTCGTATTGGGAGGATGGTGTCACTTTCAACTTGAACCTTCAACAAGTAAGTTTAACCAACTGGGCTGCAGGAGGTGAATCATCTATAGCAATAGGAGCCACAGTAGAGGCTTTTTCTAATTATGAGCGAGAGGAGATTGTCTGGGAAAATAGAACAAGGATTGCATATGGTGTGATTCGCAATGGTGATCAATCCAATCGATTTGAAAAGACCAATGATGTACTTTCACTAAATACCAAATACAGTCAGAAATTCAGTGAACAGATACTCATGTCGGCAGCCATCAACTTTCAAACTCAAATGGATGATGGTTTTAAATTAGAAACGGTTGCAGGACAATCTGAACGAAGAAGGGTGCTCATTTCAGACTTTATGGCTCCAGGTTATTTGCAAGCCTCTTTGGGTTTGTCCTATAGAAGCAAAGACAATGGATTTAACATTACAGTGGCGCCTTTCACAGGCAGGTTTACCTTCGTACTGAACGATTCTTTATCAAATGCAGGGGCCTTTGGTGTGCTGCCGGGTGAACAAATCCGATCTGAGGCAGGAATAAGTGTAACCGGTAGTTATAAGACTCAAATTATGAAAAATATTGAATTGAGAACGAACTATAACTTTTTCTCAAATTATGAGAAATTCCCGACTACCGTAGTGAATTTGGAAGGTGAACTGAATTTAAAGGTTAATGAATACATTCAGTCTAAAATTAGTTCACAATTGATTTTTGATGAGGATGTTTTGATTACAAGGTCTGATGGCACCCAAGGGAAAGAAATTCAGCTTAAAAATGTCATTACCGTTGGATTCACCTTGTCTTTTTGATTAAAACTCAGGATCTAACCGCAGTTTTTCTTGAAGCTCCTGTAATAAGGGGTACTTCTTTTTTAAGTGGTCAAACTTTTCCTTGTCGGTGTAAAGCATTTTTTCTTTGGCCATTTGAATCACCTCATAATCAAGAGATAACTCATCGTTTTCAACAGCATTTCTTAAGTAGTGCAACAGATCGAAACGCATTCGCTCAAAGGAAGGAGCGAGGGCTTCGTTTGCCAATTGGAGTAAAATTTTGTGGCCATCTGTTCTAAATCCAGCCTTTAGTAAGAGCGCGTCCTTATCTAAACCTTTGGCTAATCGCTCTGTCCGAAAGGCTTCCCACTGTTCTGCAATATCTTCCTGACGATAAGATTTTGTTCTTGTTGCTGTTGTTTGCTTTTCCTCTTCTTGGGGATGTTTTTTTTCTTCTTTGATGTTGGTTTTCACCGCTGCCCGCAAAGCGTTTAAGTCGCCCGGAATATTACTTTTACTATTATTTTTGGCTTCCGGCTTTCTAAACTTATCGGCTGAATTTAGCTCATGAATGGGTGTTTTTTCGTGGCCTTGTGCGGATGTAGACTGCGCCTTGGTCGGGGTAGAAGGTATGGTTTTTTGTACGTTTTTTTCCGTTGAAGATGATGAGGTAATATTTTTTACATCCTGCTGCTCAGTGCTCAGGCTTTTTTTTTTGTAGTGTCGCTTAACTGAGCCTGTGACAACTGTATGGCAGCGTTTAAATGCGCCATTTTTAGCAAACATAGCTCAACATGCAGCCTTTGGTTTTTACTAGATTTATATTGAATGTCGCATTGGTTGGCAAGGTTCAAGGCGGTAAGCAAATAAGACATCGGAATGGCCTCAGCTTGTTCTTTGTATTTAACTTTCACAGTATCCGATACAGTAAGAAGTGACAAAGTTTCTTTGTCTTTGCAGACCAACAAATCTCTAAAATGACCACTGAGCCCTAAGATAAAATCATGACCGTCAAACCCTTTTCTTAAAATTTCATCGAATAAAAGTAAGGCTGGAGTTGTGTTTTCTTGATAAAGGGCCTCCGTCATCCTAAAATAGTAGTCATAATCTAAAATATGTAGGGTGTCTATGGTTACTTGGTAGCTCACCTTCTTGCCACTGAAAGTCACAATGAGATCAAACATCGAAAGTGCATCGCGCATGGCACCATCCGCCTTTCGGGCGATAAGATTAAGCGCTTCGTCCTCTACTTCTATTCCTTCTTTATCAGCAATCATTTTTAGCTGAGTAGAGATGTCGCTAATCTCTATGCGTTCAAAATCGTAAATCTGACACCTCGAAAGGATGGTAGGAATTACTTTATGTTTTTCCGTAGTCGCTAAAATGAAAATTGCATAGCTCGGAGGTTCCTCAAGCGTTTTTAAGAAAGCATTGAATGCACTTGAAGAAAGCATGTGCACCTCATCGATGATATAGACTTTATACTTTCCTTGCTGAGGAGGATAACGTACTTGTTCGATGAGGTTACGGATGTCATCTACACCGCTATTGGAGGCAGCATCTAACTCGTAAATATTGAAAGTGTCATTCTCCGCTAGCGGATTATCTGATTTTTGATTGTTGATGAGGCGTGCAACAATTCGTGCGCAGGTGGTTTTCCCCACACCTCTAGGCCCACAGAAAAGCATGGCTTGTGCCAATTGCTCGTTATCTATAGCGTTTTTTAAAGTGGTAGTAATGTGATCCTGACCTACAACCTCCTCGAAACCTACAGGTCTATATTTACGCGCTGAGACAACAAAATTTTCCATTAGTGCAAGATATAAATCTTACTTCAACCTCGGTAAAAATATGTTCACTTTTCTCTTTTTTTCTGAATACTGAAGGCTCTCGCATAAATAAGAGTTTGGTGATTTTGGTTTCATAAGCTTGTATTCAATTGTTTTAGATTGTTTTGTGGTGAATAGATTATCTTCAATTTTTACTCAGCTAAGATGAATTCTTCAAATAAAAGAACAGGGAACTAAAAAGACTCTATCTTTGTATGTACCATTGCAAACAGTACCTGCTTAGCAGCAGCCTGTATTTTGGGGCCGACTGGAATTGACAGTAGGTGTAATGCAAGTGTAAGCATGTCGGGAGTTGTGCGTATTTCCCGTAAATAAAACGTTCATCCTTTTTAATTGGCGAAAGACAATACGCCCTTGCTGCCTAATCAGATTTAGTTAGCAATGTGTCTCTCTTACCCTTCGTTCTGCCGGGTAGGAATATGAGGCATCATCACGCAGAACTGGCCGCTGTAGGGTTGTGATACATCGGTAAGACCAACTGCAACTAAGATGTGTTTTAGGTGTGCTGCTCTCCTTGATGCATTCGAAAATCAAAAGCAAATAAACATGTAGAAGGCGCTTAGTGTTCCTTAGCTGGACCAGAGTTCGAATCTCTGCGGCTCCACAATAACCCACCGGATTGTAAAAATGCGGTGGGTTTTTTTATTGGAC
The DNA here is from genome assembly GCA_018402485.1 of Roseivirga sp. Classification (GTDB taxonomy): domain Bacteria; phylum Bacteroidota; class Bacteroidia; order Cytophagales; family Cyclobacteriaceae; genus Roseivirga. Next base: position 1,361,851 of record JAGYIY010000001.1, read on the forward strand.
GTTAGCAGAAGACTTACAAACAGACGATATCGTAAAAATCAGTTCTTTCTTTTCAGTTGTTGGAGGTGTGCTTGAGCAATTTTTATTTCTCCATAACTATATTCATCACCTAATTTTGCTTTTATTTCTCCCAATGGTTGTGCTTCGTCTGTAATTAACTGAAGGATATTTTCAAGTTTTGTTGCATCCATTAGGGCTGATGCTTGTATTTCACCTAAAGCTACATATTGGCACAGATGTCCCTCGATCGTGGTAGGCACAAAGCCCCGTTCTTCTGCAATTTCTTCAATACTCTTACCGGCTTTGAATAGTGTGTAACTGATTTCGGAGGTAGGCGTTTTGCTTTTTTTCTCTTTTTTTGAAAATACTTTCCTTTCTTGAATGAATGATGTAGTTGGTCGAACGTTTTCTCTGCTGAGTTCTTTTCCTTCGAAGAGGGCATTGACCAATGCGCTAAGCCTTTGAATGGTTATGAGTTTGTCAAAGACAAGCTCTTCTAGTTCTTTCAATTCTGTATGATAGTTTTTTAGACCTGTTTGACCAGAGGTTTTATTTATTCGCTCTTTGATAGGCTTTACACATGCTTCTAGTTTAGGAGAGAAAAATGTTTCTGCCTTGATGAGGCGTTCCTTTAAAGTGCTTAAATAATCTTTTTGCTGTTGAAAAATGGCTTCTAATTGGTAAGTAAACTTTTCTGCTATCTCGTTTAGGTCTTTTACTTGCTCGAATAACTGGATGGAATCTTTGGCGTACTGCTGCTTTAGCGAACGGTTTTCCTGCTTATCAAAACCTCTGACGTGTACTTCAAATGTCTTGATCACTAATTTCCAATCAAAAGCATTTAAACATGTTTTATGAAGGAAACCCTTCCGGTCTTCTTTTAGCTTTTCTTCCAGTTCTTCGGGTTTGGCTTTGGTCAAGGCGAAGGCTTTCATAGAGGCACTTGCTTCGAAACCTTCATTGGGAAGTTGAGTGGAGAGAATCAAACCTTTTAGGGAAGTGAGTCTCGAAAGAGCAACATAAACTTGACCATGTGTAAATGATGAGCTAAGGTCTAATATCGCTTTTTCAAAAGTCAACCCTTGACTTTTGTGTACGGTAACTGCCCAAGCTAATTTTAAGGGATATTGCTCAAAAGTGCCTAATATCTTTTCTTCAATTTCTTGTGTGTTCTTGTTCAGTGTGTAACGCTTATTTTCCCATTTGTACAGTGGTACATCTACCTCTTCTCCATCTTCAAACTGCACAACAATTTCGTTAGCGTGGAGCTTTGAGACTGAGCCAATTCTTCCGTTGTAAAATCTCCCCTCACCGGAAGGGTCGTTTTTGATGAACATGACTTGTGCTCCTTTTTTTAAGGAAAGAGTAGGCGAGGTTGGATACTGGTTTTCATTGAAATCACCCTGAAGTTGAGATTCAAAATGTTTGAATTCCCCTGGTAGCTTTTCCAACTGTTTTTGGTTTAAAGTATTGGCCTTATTATTGTGCGTAGTCAGTAAAATGTATCCCTTTTGCACCATTCGATCAGCATCACTTTGATAATAACCATTCAGAAAATTTACGTCATCTTCAGTTTGCCTATTTTCTCTAAAACGATTAAGAATACCAATAAACTGCTCATCACTTTGTCTGTATACCTTATCGAGCTCGATGTGTATAAGGGGTTCTGTTTTTAAGGCCAGTGCTTCAAAAAAATAACTACTGTCATAATAAGGAGAGAGCAAGTCCCATTCAGTATCTTTCACCACGGGTGGCAACTGCCAGAGGTCGCCAATGAATAAAATTTGTACACCACCAAAAGGTAAATGCTTCTTTTTTCGTAGAAAGCGGAGCATGTGATCAATGCAATCCAGTAGATCGGCACGAAGCATACTGACTTCATCAATGATCAAAAGCTCCATGGTCTGAATCATAGCTCTTTTTGTGGCATTAAAGCGTAACTTGCTAAATAAGTTGAACAGGGTTGTGACCTGGCTGTTAACATCTGAGGGGGGTACGCGCTCAGGAAGAAATGTACCAAATGGAAGTTGAAGTAAAGAATGCAGCGTTACTCCACCAGCGTTTATGGCTGCAATGCCGGTAGGGGCAGCTACTACACATTTTTTATGGGTATGTTCTACAATGTACCTCAGAAAAGTAGTTTTACCTGTTCCCGCTTTTCCCGTAAGAAAAATGTGCCGATCTGTACTGTTTACAAAATCGGCTGCACGCTGACTAAGTGAACCGGGAGTGTACTTCATAACTAAGTAATTGAAAATTAAAGCTACTAAAAGATATTTTTATATGTCAAATGAAACTGCATTTAATTTTATTTATAACTGCTCTATTCAAACGAATTAACAGCAAAAGCTTGGTCGATAGGTGAAATAAATTTAATTTGATGCAGCTTTATTAAACGAACATTATTTATGTCTTGCCCGTCACACAAATATGAATACATGAGTAAGGAGCTGGCGGAAACCGCTTTAATAGACCAGCATATCTATAAAAATTTTTTACCGCACGAGGGACCACAAAATGTATATGAATGTGAGCTCTGTGGTGGGTGGCACTTAACCAGTAAATCCGTTTCTAGGAATGAACAATTGCAAGAAATGATAGACTCAGGGGAATTGAAAAGGAAGCAGACTGCCAATCGTTGGGAGCGATTTTAATAGCAATGTACCTTAATACTTGCTCAAGCCGTCGGATTTGACCTATATTTAAGCACAATTCAACATACACAAAGGCGTTAGAATCTCTATGTCGGTAGAAGTAAAATCACTTTCGAAAACTTACGGCTTGCAGCATGCTGTCAAAAAAATTTCCTTTGATGCCAAAAACGGTGAGATCCTTGGTTTTTTAGGACCAAATGGTGCTGGTAAATCCACCACGATGAAGATGATTACAGGTTTTTTGTTACCCACAGAGGGAGAGGTGAAAGTTTGCGGAATGAATGTAATGATGCATAAACTTGAGGCCAGTCGCTGCATGGGTTATTTGGCAGAGCATAACCCACTGTATCCGGATATGTATGTGCATGAGTTCTTGCTTTTTGCAGCTCGCATTCAAGGGGTTCAAAAAAAAGACCGACAAGCAAGGGTAAAGGAAATGGTTTTACAATGTGGCCTTTTAAAAGAACAACACAAAAAGATTGGCACCCTTTCCAAAGGCTATCAGCAACGTGTTGGCTTAGCGCAATCAATGATTCATAATCCAGAGGTACTTATTTTAGATGAACCAACAAGCGGTTTAGATCCTAATCAACTTGGTGAAATCAGGCGATTGATCAAAACCTTGAGTAAGCATAAGACGGTAATTTTATCAACTCATATCATGCAAGAAGTAAAAGCCTTGTGCGATAGGGTGATTATCATTAAGGATGGAGAAATGGTGGCCAATTCGGCATTAGGCGATTTGATGAAAGCCCAGAGGCATTTGAAAGTAGAGTTTCAAACTTCTCCCGATCTTAATAAACTGAAGCAATTATCAGATGTGGAAAGGCTGAATGAAACAAGCTTTGTATTGAAGAGCGAGGAAGGGAAGGATTTGCGCGCAGCTGTATTTGATTTGGCAAAAAGCGAGAACTGGGTCATTTTGAGTATGAATCAGGAGGAGAGAGAGCTGGAGGAAATATTTTCTGAATTAACTCAAGGAGCTTAGGTATGTGGGAAATTTATAAAAAAGAATTAGCCCAATTTTTAAATTCTCTGATTGCTTATTTAGCTATAAGTATTTTTTTAACAGGAATCGGTCTACTCACATGGGTGTTTCCTGAGACCAGCGTGCTCGATTTTGGGTTTGCTGATTTAACGTCGCTTTTTTCTTTTGGGCCTTTCGTACTCATGTTTTTAGTACCAGCCATTACCATGCGTATGTTAGCCGAGGAGCGGAAAGCAGGCACGCTGGAGTTTTTATTAACGAAGCCTTTGACGGAATGGCAAATTATTTTAGGTAAGTATGCCGCAGCTCTTAGTTTGGTCGTTTTTTCAATCCTCCCCACCCTCTTTTATTATTACTCCCTATACCAATTGGGAAATCCGCCAGGAAACCTAGATACACCGGGAATCATTGGTTCATATTTAGGCTTGTTTCTTTTAGGAGGAGTTTTTACGGCCATTGGTCTGGCTGCATCATCCGTCAGTAGTAATAGTATAGTTGGTTTCATATTGGCTGTTTTCCTCTGTTTTTTCTTTTATACTGGTGTGAGTGAAATCGCTGCCTTATTCAAGGGTAATATCGCGCTCTATCTAGAAGATGTCAGTCTTAGTTATCATTATGACGCACTCGGTAGAGGGCTTATTGATACACGAGATGTTACCTTTTTTATTTCTACCATAGTTTTTGTTCTCATCATTGCTCATTGGCAAGTCATAGCTCGTAAACTGGCGTTTCGCCCTTTGCGCATGCGACTGCTACGCCACATTATTTTGGGCCTTTTGGTACTCCTCATTTTTAACATTTGGGCGGCTAATTTCTTCGTTCGTATTGACATTACCGAAGACCAAAGGTACACACTGAAACCAGCCACAAAGGCTATGCTGCGACAGATTGAGGAACCTTTGCAGGTGGAAATTTTACTTGATGGAGATTTACCCCCGGGTTTTGAAAGGCTGAAAAAATCCATTCAGGAAACCTTGGTGGAATTTGAAGTGTACACGCAAGAACCAATTGTATTTTCATTTAGAGATCCGGGAAATGCTGACAATGCTCAGGAGCGAAATCAAAATTATGAAGCACTGATGCAGCAAGGTTTTAGTCCTACTCAAGTCTTTGATACGGAGAATGGTAAGCAAATAAAAAAACTCATTTTTCCGTATGCCATCATTCGTTACAAAGGGCAGGCGGCTGGAATTTTATTGTTGAAAGGCGCTCAAGGAAGTACACCACAAGAACGGCTCAACCAATCGATTGAGGGAATTGAGTTTGAATTGGCCGTGGGTATTCAGCGATTGGCTCGAATGAATAGAAAAAGCATTGGTTTGGTAACAGGGCATAATGAACTTGACTCCATGGAGGTGGTTGGCTTTTTAAGTGAAATGGTACAATATTTCGACTTGGAAGCGGTTGACCTACAACACGCTTCTGATTTAATAGCTTATGACGCCCTTATAGTGGCAAAGCCAACTGAACCTTTCAGCAGACAAGATTTATATGCGCTGGATCAATACATCATGCATGGGGGTGATGTGATTTTTTTGTTGGATGCCCTAGCCGCTGATATGAACAAAGCCGGAGGAGCTGGAACATTGGCAACTCCCGTAAATCATAATTTAGATGAGATGCTTTTTCGATATGGAATACGCCTGAATAGCAACCTCATTCAAGACATACAAAATTTTGGCCGTTATCCTGTGGTTGTGGGCGAAGATGCGCAATTGATTAATCTGCCATGGCCTTTTTATGCAGGCTTATATGATTTTAGCGAACATCCGATCACTCGTAACCTAGATGGTGTTTACGCAAGGTTTTTCGGAACCATGGATACAGTTAAAGCAGAGGGAATCCAAAAGACACCTTTGATGTTCACATCACCAAAAACAAGAGTGCTTTCTGCACCTGCACCAGTGGCCTTTGAAGATTATGCCAATGAACCGGCTGATGAACTTTTTACACATGGTAAGGAACCTGTGGCTTATTTATTGGAAGGGCAGTTTACTTCAATGTTTAGAAACAGGGTTTTACCACAGGGAGCAGATGCCAATTTATTCTCCGAAAAGGGCTTATTGACCAAGGTATTAGTGGTTTCGGATGGCGACATCATACGGAACGAAAAAAACCTCAATAATGGAGCTCCCTTTGAATTGGGCTTTAATCCATTTGCAGAACAGGGTGAGAAGCGCACTTATGCCAATAAAGAATTCTTGTTCAATACTTTGGCTTATATGACCAATGAAAATGGACTGATTACCTCCCGCTCCAAAGAGGTAAAACTAAGACCTCTGAATCGGGTGAGGGTAAGACAAGAAAGACTGATATGGCAACTCCTCAATCTTGTCGGTCCACTGCTACTCCTCTTGGGTTTTGGCCTCATTCGTTTTTACTGGCGAAAGTCCAAATATACCAAGCACATGTAACTAGTATTTTTGAACAGAGGGGTCTATTTCATCGGCCCAAGCTAAAATCCCTCCTTTTAAATTGTAAATGTTTTCATAGCCATGGTTGGCTTCCAACCAACGTACCACATTAGCGCTCCGCTGACCACTACGGCAGTAAACAATGATTTGCTTATCTTTAGGGAATTGGTCAAGGTGTTGGGGAACTGTACCCATGGGAATCAATTGTCCACCAATCTCGGCGATATCTACTTCGTGTGGCTCTCTTACATCAATCAATTCGAATTCTTTACCATCATCTTTTAAAGCTTTAAGCTCATTAACATTTATTTCTTTCATTATTTGTTTGGTTAATTTAAAATTTTAATGGTCACCCAATCAGTGGTGAGTGCAATTAGTGCTTTTTCGTTAAACTCAAAATCGCCTTTCAAGTTACCACGAATCAAACGTAATTTCTGTATATGGGCATCTAACTTCTCCATTAAAACCTCATTCGAAATTATTTTGAGTCGTTTCGATGAGGTAGGTACTTTGCCGTTGGAAATAATGACTGCATCTAAAATCTCTTGGAGATACGATACTGACCACGTTAAAACCACAAAAATCTGAAGTATTAGCGCTATAGACCATCACGAAAATTTATTATTCACCTCAAACCTACTGATTGATCAGGATGATCGAGTAACCTGAAATTAATACGCATCATTTAATAATCATAAATACTTAAGTGTAAGCGTCGCAACATCTTTTTGAATAGTAAACGGCTGAGCATTGATGGCCGGTGGTTTGAAGCTGATCATAAATAGGTGGTTCAAAATGAATCTTGAGGTCTATGTAGTATTGATTTTATTTTTAACTTTATGCATTGAAACGTACGAATTAAAACCCAACTCATATGAAGTTTATAGTATCTTCAGCAGATCTTTTGAAAAGGCTTTCTAATATTAATGGTGTAATTACAACCAATCCTGTTGTTCCTATTCTGGAGAACTTTTTATTTGAAATTAAGTCTGGCTTATTAACAATAACTGCCAGCGATTTACAAACCTCCATGATGACCGAAATTGATGTAGAAGCCAAAGAGGAGGGAAGCATTGCAGTACCTGCACGTATCTTAATGGATACTCTCAAGAACTTACCCGAACAGCCAGTTACCATTTCTGTCGACAGTGAGACCTACAGTGTCGAAATCAATTCAGACAATGGTCGCTATCGTTTGGCAGGTGAGAATGCCACTGATTTCCCTAAAGTACCCGAAGTAACAGAGGCAGATTCAGTTGATATTTCGGCATCGGTCTTAAGCAGTGCCATAAGTAATACGATTTTTGCCACCAGTAGTGATGAGTTAAGACCGGCCATGACTGGTGTTTACATAAAGCTCGATGATACCAGTACGACCTTTGTCGCTACAGATGGTCATCGACTTGTACGTTACCGTAGAGTAGATGTAGCCACCGAAAACGGAATGTCTTTAATCATTCCTCGCAAGGCTTTGAATTTGTTGAAGGCTACACTTCCAACAGAAGATACCAACGTGGTTATGGAATATAATGCTTCAAATGTGTATTTCCATTTCAACAACATTCGCATGATTTGCCGTTTAATTGATGAACGCTTTCCGGATTATGAAAATGTGATTCCAAGTGAGAACCCCATTACCATGACCATTAACAAAAATGAATTCTTAAGTTCACTAAAAAGGAATTCAATCTATGCTAACAAAACAACCCATCAAATTCGATTGAAAATAACGGGTAGCGAGTTAACAATTTCAGCAGAAGACTTAGATTTTTCAAATGAGGCAAAAGAAACCTTAGCTTGCGACCATGATGGTGAAGACATCGAGATTGGTTTCAATGCAAAGTTTTTGGTAGAAATGCTGAGTAACGTTAGTTCTAAATCCATTACTCTACATATGTCAGCACCCAATCGTGCTGGCTTAATCATTCCGGCAGATAAGAATGACAATGAGGATATTTTAATGTTAGTCATGCCGGTTATGCTCAATAATTACTGATTATTTTTCATCCTTGATTTATTTCGAATCCCTTGTCAAATGACAAGGGATTTTGTGTTAAAAGGCGCTGGGTTGAATTGGTTTTGAGATACGGCAAGGATAAAAAGACATGAATTAGTTTGTAATATTCCATACTCTTATGCTTTTCAGGCGTGCATTTGTTGAGCCAAATAACTTACCCAACTACACAACTTAAATGCAGAGAAATTCCAACACAGCATAATTTACACTCGATAAAGGAAGATTATTTTCACAAACCTGTGATTTGATGGATCGAACACTTGAATTAACATCTTTCAAACTTTTACGTATAACCACTGAAAAAGTCAAATAACCATTAAAATAATATTCTTTTATCTTTGACAGAACCATAAAGCTATTGGCTTGATTTTCTGTTATTTAAAAGCGTAATTCATACACCTACCCAATGGGTAGATTATTTACATTCTAAACAACTACTTAATTGTAGCACGGCATGATCCCCCATGGTGAGAAAATATGATGGATGAACAGCACCAAGAAACAGATAAATTGATACTCGAAGAGGTGAAAGGTTGGATTTTATCAAATTCACTGGTAAACGACCCCCATTATGTTTGGAGAGTTGGTATTAGTTGTAATGATGAAATCAATGATATTGCCTCTAAATTAAGGTCAGATTTTGAATGTAGACATTTTAAAAGCTGGCAAACGGATTCTTTCAAAGGCGCAATGATGATTATTCGCCACCTTACCAAGCAAAGTTATATTCTTAAATCGCCATTGAATGAATATGCTGATAAAGGAGAGTATGTATTTGTTTATAAGACCCTCAGTCCTCCTCAAAACTTATTTCGACACACTTTACATTACTAAAACTCATATTTTTCTTATCTTGAAGTATGGCCCATCATCGTAAACTTTTTTTAGAACTGTCGCTAGCAGAAAAGATACAGCATCTTTATCGTTATGGGACTTTTCAAATTTCTATTCGATATTATGGTCATAAGGTAAACCTTTACTTGCTAGAAGGGGAGTACATTGAAGTTTTTTACAATCATCGTGAAGATCGAATTGATAAAGTAGAGGAGCTTGATTACCATCATACACGAATGAAATTTTATACCGATCAAATAGGTATAGGTTGCTTAATTAAATCGCTGAATTAGCTTTTGATGAACTTTAAGTATTTGGGGAATGAGCAGTTGGTCACCATTGTTTTCAATAAAATAATCTCCTAATTCTTTTCTTACAGAATCATTCACTTGTTGGTGCATAATTTCTTCGATTTGAGATCGTGTTCTTTGTGTGTCTCTCATCAAAATCCGTTGCATGCGTATGGTCTTAGAAGTCATAACCACAATGGTGCCTTCCAACTGTAAATGTGCTTCAGTTTCAAAAATCAAAGCTGCCTCTTTCATGACGAACGCCTGTTTCTTATAATGATTACACCAATTTTTGAAGTCTTTAGCTACGGCAGGGTGAACAATACTGTTCAATATTTTCAATTGCTCGGGGTTTGAAAAAACATTTTCAGCTAGATAGCCACGATTTAATGATCCGTCACTGAAGTAGCTTTTTTCTCCAAAATAATTTTTCACTTTGTGAATAAGGGATGCATCATTCGATAGGAGGTGCTTCCCTCTATCATCAGCATAGTAAACGGGAACATTCAACAATTCGAATATACGACAGACGGTAGATTTTCCGGAGCCTATGCCTCCTGTTATTCCGATTTTTGCTGGATTAGTCATTGCGGGTAACCTTTACACGCTTACCATTTTTAAAGGTAACATTGAGTATATATTCTGAAAGTACTTCCTCTTGCAGAATGAGGCTAGAATCTTGATTCAATTCATTAAAATAAGCTTTGAGCACGATAGATGCCGTATCCTCAATCGAAAAATTGGTTTCAGCCACTTGGTAGGAAATGGGGATATAGGAAGGTGTTACCTGCCAGTTTTCATCAGGGAAACCCACTTGTTGCACGGGCAAGTTAACATCAATATTTAATAAGCGTACGACATTAAATTGAACATTGGTTTTTTCTAAGTTGGCAGACGTAAGGTTGGGTAAGGGAGGTAGCTGTACAGTAGTATTAACATCATCCTCTATGCCACTTTCATTTGCGAGCAACCAAAGCGTATCGGGAAGAGCATTTACCAATGAAAATGGTCCGGTTACATTTACATAATCTGGAGTTACCTGAATATCTGAAGAAATTTTAAAATCATCATTGAGTGAAGATGACCAATCTTGTTTTTTTGCCCCTAAACGAATGGTCTTGGTTTGTAACGCTTCTAAGCCGTAAGTAATTGAGTCTTGGGAGAAGTAGTTCAAGGTAATGGGTTCTAATAAAGAGCTAAGATCACTTCGTAGGGTTGAGGTAATTACATATGGCTGTCGCATAGGGTCATCGATGTTTAGTTCATACGCAGTCATTTTAAGTCCAAAAAAACGAGTCATTAAATCCCATCCCCCTCCAGTAACTTCTATTGGTATTTTGTCTGGTAGAGGCTTAGTGGCTATGTATTTTGCCTGATTATAAGAAATTTTTATGGGGTAGTTAATTTGCGTGACATACCCATCTTTATTTAGCGCACTAAAAAACCAAAAGGTGGTTGATATGACTAAGCATGTAACAACCACCTTCCATTGATTTGTTTTGGCATCAAATTTCATTGATCCGTTTTTATCTCATTTGATCAAATGTTTAATCGCTATTTCTTGTCGTTGGCGCGTTTACTCGCCTCCAATGAAATAGAAGATTTCTCAATTGTAAGCTTTGTACTTTTATCTACTTCAACCACTACAGTCTCATCAGCTACAGAAAATACTTTTCCGTGAACACCTCCAACGGTCACAATAGCGTCACCCTTTTTGATTTCACTGATGAAATTTTTCTGATCTTTCTGTTTCTTTTGCTGTGGCCTGATCATAAAGAAATAAAAGACCAAAGCAATACCACCAAAAAGAACCAGTTGCTGTATCCATGCTCCACCTTGCGGAGATTCGGTTTGCTGTAATAAAAAATGATAAATCATAAAGTCCTATGGTTGAGGAATCGTATTGTTTTGAACAAATCCTCTCAAACTTAAACGGGTTTGTTGAGGAGCGGTATTTGCCACAACAGTAATGACCGGATTTTGCTGGCCATTTTTACCTTTACTGTCGAAACGAACAACGATCTCACCCGATCCACCCGGAGGAATAGGTTCTTTTGTATGTCTTGGGACAGTACATCCGCAAGAGGCAGAAGTACTGCGAATGATTAAATCTTCTGTTCCACTATTGGTGAACTTAAAAGTGTGGTTGACAACTTCTCCTTGACTAATGGTGCCAAAGTTGTACACTTTTTCTTCCCACTGAAATGCAGCATCTGCCGAAAGGTTATTTTCTACATTTCCGGTGCTTTGAACGGGTGTCGTAACATTATTTCTTGCCACTCCACCTGTCTCTAACTGGTTGACTCTCCTCTCTAGGTTGGCCAATCTTTTCTCCGTTTCTGCATCATTGCAGCTTAGTAAACCTCCTGCTAAGATCAGGGAGGCAAATAATAGATTTTTCATTTTCATATGGTTTAATCGTCTTTGTTTTCAACTGTTTTCAACTGATCCATCAGTACATCTACATCTTTTAATAATTGTTCGGCTTTCTGTTTGGCATCGGTTACTACTTTTTGTCCTTCTTCTTTGGCCAAAGAGGAAATTTCCATTTTACCACTGACCAAGTCATCAATTAGATTTTCAAGTTGTTTTTTGTACTTATCTAACTGATAGGAAAGTTTGTCTCTGGTGTTCTCACCTTTGTCTGGAGCATATAAAATACCAATGACTGCACCGGCTGCCGCTCCAATTAAAAATGCTAAAGTGTTTCCTACTCCTTTGTTCATAATTAATTATTTGTTGTCTAAAAGTCCTCGACCAGATTTCTTCATTTCGCCGCTGGCTTTTAACTCTGACGAAATTACGTCTAAAATACCATTGACAAACTGCTTACTCTTCGGTGTACTATAGTTTTTTGAAAGTTCAATATACTCATTAATGGTGACTTTAACAGGGATATTACGGAAATTCAACATTTCAGCCAATGCCATCTTTAAAATAATCTGATCAGTACCGGCTATTCTGTCCATCTCCCAGTTTTGGGTCTTGGCCGCAATCATGTCTGTTAATTCTTTATCTCTGCTTACCGTTACTTCTAGCATTTTTTCAAAAAACGCCCGATCTTCCTCCCAATTATTTGAAAAGTCTGGCATTCCAACATCCTTTGCTGCGGTGTCTTTTTCGATATCGCGAATAGAGCGTGTTACTAAACTTCTGACAATAGGCTGGTTTTCTTGCCAATGCATGTCTTTTGATTCAAAAAAGGATAAGATTACCTCCGCTTTAAAAATCAAAGACTTAACAATGTGTTCAATAATGTTTTTGTCTTCTTTGAATCCTGGGTTTGCTGTTCTACGGTATTCATTAAACTTTTCATCTTTCTTCAAAACCTCTTTGTACCAGTTCTTTACGGTGTCCTCTTCTTCTTGCCAATGAACATCTTTCTTCGATATGCCCATTTGTAATGCAGTACTTTCTCTAAAAAGTTTGAGTATGGAATTTTGAGAAAAGTTGAAATCGCCTGAAAGTAATTTTTCTGGTGAAATCTGTTCTTTCTTTTTAACCTCCTTTTCGTTGAGGTCAGACCATGCGAAGAGCAAAGTGATGACCCATAAATAATAGTCAATTAATGCCTCTGCATCTCGAATCATCTCCTTTTTCAAGAGTGATAAATCCTTGGCAGTTTTATCTAGGAAGTTTTTATGAGCCATTGCTGCCACCTTTTCAACATCTGCATCGTTAACAATCGTCTCGTTGGTGGTTGTTCCAAAAACTTTAGCATCAAATAGTTTTGTAACCTGAACAGACTTTTTCTTGAGTTCTTCTTTGTCTTGTGGCTCCATCGAATTCAAGTCGGGCTTAAAGGCATCCTTTACTTCTTCTTGCCCTAAGTTGAAGTTAGCCTCTCGGCATTGGTAATAAGCAAAAAGGGTTTGCATTGCCTTAACTCGTAGTGATCGTCTGTTGAGCATATTTCTATTTGAGCCTAAAAATAAGGACTAGTATACAGGATTTAAACAAATTGGTAAATTATAATGAAAGTTTTACGCGCCCGACCTGTTCAATCCTTTCTTCGGCCAAGTGCATTGCTGCCTTTTGTGTGTGAATATTTTCTGCCTCTGCTTTTGCAAAAATGGCCTGGGTGGTATCGTAAATCTTCTCCGTCCAATTCAAAGCTACTTCCTTGTTATAACTCCCACTCAATTCGGATGAGATATTAATAACACCTCCGGCATTGATAACGAAATCTGGTGCATAAGTAATTCCTTTATCCACCAATATTTGTCCGTGTATATTTTCGTTTTCGAGTTGATTATTAGCTGCTCCAGCTATAACAGCTACTTTTAATCTTTTTAAGCTAGCATCATTTATGGTGGCTCCCATGGCACAAGGAGCATAAATGTCTACATCTAGATCATATAATTTATTGGCTTCTATTACTGTAGCACCATGTTTGTTGGCAACCTGCTTTAAACGGTCATTATTAATGTCTGAAACATAAATACTCGCATTCTCTTTGGCTAGATGTTCAACTAGATACATCCCTACCTGTCCGACACCTTCTACAGCTATCTTTTTTCCTGTCAGACTATCTGAGCCGAATGCTTTTTTGGCTGCTGCTTTCATTCCCATAAAAACACCAAAAGCGGTTATCGGTGAGGGATCGCCACTACCTCCTAATTCCATAGGTAAGCCAGTTACATGCTTGGTTTCCATCGCGATATACTCCATATCGCGTGTTTTCATGTTCATGTCCTCGGCAGTAATGTATTTGCCTGCAAGGCTATTGACAAATTTCCCGAATCTTCTTAAAAAAGCTTCATTTTTTAGTTGCAATGGATCACCAATAATCACTGCTTTCCCACCACCTAAATTTAAACCAGAAACAGCAGATTTATACGTCATGCCTCTTGACAAGCGCAACACATCAATGGCAGCTTCTTCTTCGGTTGCATAATTCCAAAAACGAGTACCACCCAGTGCCGGGCCCAAGACGGTATTGTGGATGCCAATAATGGCTTTGAGACCCGTAGGTTCATCATGACAAAAAATAATTTGCTCGTGGCCCATTTGCGCGGCTCTTTCAAAAATCGATATACTTTTTTCAGCAGCTTCAGAGTTTTTCTTTTCCTTTACATTCATCTTATAGTTTACTTTATATTTGTCGAAAGTATGACAGCGCGTTCACAAGTCGCAAAACTAACCAATAAATTGAGATCTTCTAAGGAGAATGTGTTGTGTGCGGTAACCTTTATGAATTGTGACCAGTTAACAAAAGCGTGAAAGAACTTAAACACCTCAATAAATATCTGTTCAAGTACAAATACCACATGATTTGGGGTGTTCTCTTCTTAATACTTTCCAACTATTTTGGCATTTGGCCCGCTATTGTGGTGCGATATGCTGTGGATTATGTAACCAATAGCTTTTCTGTATATCGCTTATTTGAAGGTGGAGTGTTGAGTAAAGATATTTTCAATCACCTTGAAGTGGGGGTACTCATTCTTGGTGGGCTAATGATTTTGATGGCGCTATTACGCGGTTTTTTCTTGTTTCTCGTAAGGCAGACCATTATTGTAATGTCGAGGAAAATCGAGTATGACCTGAAAAATGAGATATATGAGCAGTATCAGAATTTGCCTCTGAGTTTCTATCGTAGAAATAATACGGGAGACTTGATGAATCGAATTTCGGAAGATGTGAATCATGTGCGCATGTATCTTGGTCCGGGAATTATGTATGGTGTTAATCTCGTGGTATTGTTTCCAATGGTGATATACGAAATGCTGAGCGTTAACATAGAGCTCACCATGTATGCGCTTTTACCCTTGCCTATTCTTTCTCTTTGTATATACTTTGTAAATAATATTATCAACAAACGGTCCCAGGAGATTCAAGAGAGTTTGTCCGATATGTCTACGGCTGTTCAAGAGGCTTTTTCAGGCATTCGAGTGCTAAAAGCCTTTGTTCGTGAAAAGGAATCGGTTAAAAAGTTTGAGGTACAAAGTGAGCAGTACAAGCACCGCTCACTTAAGCTTACATTTGTAAATGCTTTGTTTTTTCCGCTTATCATGGCACTCATTGGTGTGAGCGTATTACTTACCATTTACATTGGCGGCAGTCAGGTGATCCGAGGTGAAATTACTTATGGAAACATTGCTGAATTTATCATTTATGTGAACATGTTAACTTGGCCAGTAACCGCATTGGGATGGATTACAAGCATTAATCAAAGAGCTGCAGCTTCTCAAAAACGTATCAACCAATTTTTGCAAGAGAAAAATCATTTGGTCAGTACCAAAAATATAAAAACAGGCTTCAAAGGCGATGTTATTTTCGATAAGGTAAGTTTCATATATCCTGATTCAGGTATTCAAGCACTCAAAAACGTTTCTTTTCAGGTGAAGGCAGGTCAATCCATTGCCATCATTGGTACAACAGGTTCTGGTAAAAGCACCATTGCTAATTTACTTTTGCGACTCTATGATGTTTCAGAAGGTACGATTACCCTTGACGGGAAAGACATCAAAGCTTATGATATCTCAACGCTCAGAGGGAGAATGGGTTATGTTCCGCAAGATGTATTTTTATTCTCAGACACCATACGGAATAATATACGCTTTGGAAATGAAGGGATTAGTGAGCAGGAAGTAGTGCAAGCTGCAAAAGATGCTGATTTGTATGATAATATTTTGGACTTCCCTAAAGGATTAGAAACTTTGCTTGGAGAACGAGGAATCACATTGTCAGGTGGTCAAAAACAAAGGGCATCCATAGCTCGTGCGATTGTCAGGAATCCCAGGGTTTTGATTTTAGACGATGCCCTATCAGCCGTAGATACAAACACTGAAAACACCATATTGAAAAGTTTAGAAAGAATTATGAAGGGCAGAACTTCAGTGATTATTTCTCATCGTGTTTCCTCGGCTAAGCTAGCCGATCATATTGTGGTATTAGATGATGGTAAAATTATTGAACAAGGCACAAATAAAGATTTACTGGCAGCCAGAGGGGCATATGCAGATTTGTACGAAAAGCAGCTAAATCAAGAAGAAGCTTAAATGATTTTTTCTAAAAATACCCCAACGTAGTAGGCTAAAATGGCGGCAGAACCACCGAGAAAAAGGGTTTCGAAAACTCCTCTCAAACGACTGGTAGCGGTTACATAGCTTTTGGCAAATCCAATTCCCGCAAAAGTAATGAAGGTAAGAACAGAGGAATAAAGGAATAAGTCAATAGCAAGTCCACTGCCTGCATAATCTATCACATATACCAAAAGAGGGATAAAACCCATGAGCAAAAAGGAGATAAAGGTTACTAAACCCATTTGAAAAGGGGATTTAGATTCTTCTTGCAACTCTAATTCCTCTTTCATCATTACATCTACCCAACGGTCCTTGTTCTCTGTTATTTTTGCAACAACTTGGTCTAAAAGTTCCCCTTCAAAACCTTTGGCTGCATAAATTTCACGTACCTCTTCCTTTTCCTTTTCAGGTAAATGTTCAACCTCCCAATACTCAATGTTTTTATGCTTGTTGTAGTTGTCGATTTCAGACTTGGTAGATAAATAACTACCTACGGACATGGCAAAGCCGTCTGCAATTAAGTTGGCAAAACCTAAAATAATAACTACCGAACTATCTAGTTGAGCTCCAGCAGCCCCAGCTACTACGGCAAAGGTGGTTACACTTCCATCAATTCCCCCATAGATGAACTCACCAATATAGTCTTGAACCTTGGAGAAAATACTGTTTTTACGATGCAGTTTGTCTTCATGATGCTGCATGTCTTTTAGGATTCAATTCGTTCGATATTAGCTCCTAAAGCGTTTAGTCTCTGGTCAATTTGCTGGTAACCTCTGTCGATTTGTTCCACATTGTCTATGATACTCTTGCCTTCCGCTGAGAGGGCAGCAATAAGAAGGGCCTGACCTGCTCTTATGTCGGGAGATGTCATTCGAATACCTTTCAATTTTTGCTTTCTATCTAAACCTATAACGGTTGCACGATGTGGGTCACACAGGATGATCTGTGCTCCCATGTCAATGAGCTTATCCACAAAAAATAAACGGCTTTCAAACATTTTTTGATGTACCAAAACAGTTCCCTTCGCTTGTGTTGCTACAACCAATACAATACTTAATAAATCTGGTGTTAATCCAGGCCATATGGCGTCGGCAATGGTCATGATGGAGCCATCAATAAAAGTCTCAATTTCGTAGTTATCCTGTGCGGGAATAAATATGTCATCACCACGATACTCTAGTTGAATCCCAAGTCTTCTAAAAGTATCGGGAATTAATCCTAAAGCTTCAATATTGCAATCCTTTATGGTGATTTCTGACTGTGTCATGGCTGCCATACCAATAAATGAACCAATTTCAATCATATCTGGCAACATGGTGTGGTCTGTTCCTGACAAGGAAGAAACACCTTCAATGTGCAGTAAGTTTGAGCCTATTCCAGTAATTTTTGCACCCATTCGATTCAGCATTTTACACAATTGCTGTAGATAGGGTTCGCAAGCGGCGTTATAAATGGTGGTTTTCCCTTCGGCCATCACTGCTGCCATCAAAATATTGGCTGTTCCGGTTACGGAGGCTTCATCCAAAAGCATGTAGGTGCCCTTTAGCTGTGAAGCATCGATGTGATACATACCTGTTTCAGACTCATAAAGAAATCGTGCTCCCAGTTTTTGAAATCCTGTGAAGTGCGTATCTAGTCTTCTTCTTCCGATTTTATCTCCTCCCGGTTTAGAAATTTTACCCTTGCCGAAACGTGCCAATAAGGGCCCCAAAATCATAATGGAACCGCGAAGTGTAGAAGCCTTATTCCGGAAAGCCTCAGTCTCCAAATACGCTATATTAACATCTTTTGCACAGAAAGAATAGGACTCCGGTCCAAGGTATTTCACTTCAACACCCATATCGTCTAATAACTCAATGAGTTTATTGACATCTCGAATATCTGGAACTTTGTGAAGTGTTACCTTTTCTGGGGTGAGCAAAACGGCACAAATGATTTGCAGCGCTTCATTTTTTGCACCTTGGGGCGTAATGCTTCCTGACAGGCGTGCGTTGCCTTCAATAACAAATGATGACATTTATCTTTTTCGTCTTTTAAATGGTCCTTTGCGTTTATTATTCGTATTGGAATACCGTTTGGTAGGCTTAATAATGTTGTTGAATAAACCGTGCTCTTTTACCTTTTCGATATCAATGTCGAGTTGATTGTTAGAAAGCTCCCTGATCTGTTTAAGGATGATTTCATCATCAATATTGTCTTTGTTCCAAACATTGTAAAATCCTTTCATTAAGCGCCCAATATGGATTACAGCCTCTTCCTTCGTTTTTGGATCTTCCATGGCTATGGCTTGCTCAATCATAATTTCTACATTCCTGCCGTAGTGTAAGTATTTGATCTTAGAGTTTTTATAGGGTACCCGTTGCGGTTTTTTTCCAAGGGCTTCTTTTTCTGGCATGGGGAAAGGAGCTTCTACATCAAATTCAAACTGAGAAATGTTAAACAAATCGTCCCATATTTTTTGCTCGTAATCTTGGGTACCCCTTAGGTCAGGATTGATTTGTCTCATCAGGTCAGTCAATGTCTGTGCATAGGCACTTCTTTGCGCTTTATCTTCAATGGTTTTAATGTGACTCACTAATTTTTGAATGTTACGGCCGTATTCTTTTAGCCTAACATCAGTTCTCTCGGTGTTGTATTCTAAGCTCATAATTTTTTTGAATGTCCTAAATTACTAATTATTCCTTAAAGGAGAAGGATTAATATTAAGATTCCACGATTCGCAGTTTGGCAAAGGCGAGCAACAATGTTTTTTCTCCAAAATCTTCAAATACGACTTTGGCCTTTCGATTGGCTCCCTCTGTTTCTACCACCCGAACTTTTCCAAACCCAAATTTTGGGTGCTCTACTTTCATTCCTTCGGTTAAGGCCGAGGTGTCACTTGGTGCAAAGTTCGCCGATGGCTGATGATATTTAGGCGGTCTCTGTGTTTGATTTTTTCGAGTAGCCATCAAGTTTTTGGCATAATTCGGACGAAAACCTGGGGGTTGGTCGGAATAACCTAATTGTGGTGATCTACTGCCATATCTAGTATTTACACGGAGGTACATAGGGTCAACTTCTTCGATAAAACGGCTGGGTTCACAATTGATCAACCGCCCATAGCGGTAGCGAGAAAGGGCATATGAAAAGAATAAGTTCTCTTGTGCTCGGGTAATGGCCACATAAAAAAGCCTGCGTTCTTCCTCTAGGTCTGCTCTACTAGATATCATCATTTGGGATGGGAATAAATCTTCCTCTAGTCCAACTACAAAAATATTTTTATACTCCAACCCTTTGGAGGCATGAATGGTCATTAAAGAAACGAAATCTGTGTCATTTGGATCTTCCTTATCGGCATCGGTCAGCAAGGCAATATCTTGTAAAAATGTACCTAAGTCTTTGTTTTCAATTTCGGGGTCATCTACAAATTCTTTGATGGCATTGAGTAGCTCTTGTACGTTTTCATACCTATTTAATCCTTCAACTGTTTTATCAGCATACAATTCCTTTAGTAGCCCTGAATTCTTAGCAATGTGATTGGCTGCCTCAAAGGCATCCTTTGTTTCGGTACTGATTTGAAAACTTTTAATTAGTGTAACAAATTGGTGCACAGCATTAGCGACTCTTCCGGGTAGAAAAGAATCAATATTTACTAAAACATCCCATAAAGGTATATCGTGTTCGAATGCGGCTACTACTATTTTTTCAACAGAAGACGTCCCTATTCCACGTTTTGGTAGATTGATGATTCTACGGAAAGATTGCTCGTCGTTGGTGTTTATGGCGAAACGTAAATAGGCCATCAAGTCCTTGATTTCCTTCCGTTGGTAAAAAGATAAACCACCATAAATGCGGTAGGGTATGCCAGATTTTCTTAAAGCTTCTTCTATGGCTCGAGATTGGCTATTGGTTCTGTATAAAATGGCAAAATCACTGTTTTGATAACTATTTTGCGTTTTCTGTTCAAAAATAGCTGAGGCAACAAATCTGCCTTCCTCATTATCTGATATGGATTTGATGAGGTCAATTTGCGTGCCCTCTTGGTTAGATGTCCATACGGTCTTTTGTAACTGATCTTTGTTCTTCGCAATCACCGAATTGGCCGCATTTACGATGTTCTGAGTAGATCGGTAATTTTGCTCAAGTTTAATGACAGATAGGTCTGGAAAGTCTTTTTCGAAGTTTAATATGTTTTCAATATTGGCTCCTCTGAAGGCATAAATAGACTGAGCATCATCACCCACCACAGCGATGTTTTGATTGACCGCTGAAAGTTTTTTGGTAATCAGGTATTGTGATACATTGGTGTCTTGAAATTCATCCACCATAACATAGTGAAACCTTTGCTGATACTTGTTAAGTACATCTAAATGATCGCGGAAAAGCACATTTGTGTTGAACAATAAATCATCAAAATCCATGGCATCTGCTTTGAAGCAGCGCTTGCAGTAGGCCTTGTAAACCCTACCCATCTCCGGTTTTTGTGCAGCGGCATCGTCTGCTGCATAATGAGGGTTGTCTATGTAGTCTTGCCAAGAAACAAGCCGGTTTTTGGCTCCAGAGATTCGATTCAATACTACATTGGGTTTGTATATTTTATCGTCAAGGCCAAACTCTTTTATAATGGTTCTGATCAATGACTTGGAGTCTTCTGTGTCATAAATGGTAAAATTACTTGGATAGCCTAATCTTCCCGATTCAGCACGCAGAATACGTGCAAAAACGGAATGAAATGTCCCCATCCATAAGTTTCGAGCATCCATGCCAACCACTTCTTCAATCCTTTTGCGCATTTCTTTAGCGGCCTTGTTTGTAAAGGTCAAGGCAAGAATACGGAAAGGGTCAATTTTTTTTTCTCTAATCAAATAAGCAATACGATAAGTAAGCACACGTGTCTTTCCTGATCCTGCCCCGGCTATAATCATGGCAGGCCCCTCAGTATTTACAACACCTTCGTACTGACGCTCATTTAAAGATGACAAATATTCCATTTGTGGGAGTCTGCTTTACTATTTATTTCAAGTGGCAAGTTAAGACTAGATTCTAATTTTCGGTAACCAATTGCAGGAAGTATTCCTCATACCTAGAAATGGTGTTTTCAATGTTAAAATCTTGCAGGGCTGTAATCTTACCCTCATGTACAAGGCGCTCTCGTAAAGATTGATCTTCATGAAGTTTTACGATTTGCTCTTTGATAGAGTCGATATCTCCATCTTTAAAAAGCAGTCCATTTTTTTCGTGCTCAATCAGGTCTAAGTTCCCGGCATGAGCCGTTGCAATTACAGGGGTGCCCATGGCCATAGATTCAAGGAGCGATTGCGACAGTCCCTCCATGGTAGAGGCCAGTATCTTAATATTGAATATTTTATAGTAAGCAAGAATGTCTTCAGGATTTACATGCCCTTCAAAATAGAATTGGTGTTTTTCTGTAGCCTGATCGATCAACTCTTTCATTTCCGATGTGGGTTCTATGCCACAAAAAATCATTTTTACTGGGAAGCTGAGGTGTTCCAAGGCTCGAATAATTTGCAATTGTTGCTTCATACGAGAGATGCAGCCGATAACGAAATCATGGTCTGAGATGTTAAATTTATTTTTTAATGATTGTACCTTTTGGTCAGATAGGTTTTGGTATTTTTCCGCAGGTGTACCATTGTGTATCACTTTTATATGTTCAGAATGAATACCTAACTTACAAAGCTCAACCTTCATTTGCTCACTCACAGCTACAATGCCATCTGTTTTATGATTGTAAAGAAATAATTGAATCGGACCTCCCATGCTCATGGGCATTTGTCGTCTGGTATGGATAATTTTCACCTTTAGACCATAGCGAATTTTAGAAAATATGGAGGTATAGCGGTCGTAACTGCTCTGAGCATTGATCAACTGGATGTTATAGTGGAGAACAACCTCTCGAATTTGCTTCCAGTTGGTGAAATCAAATTTTCCATGGTAAGTCATAGGAACCCTTTGCACTGAGCTACCTTCCAACAAACTCCATAATAAGCTTTCCTTTCGAATTCCCACATAAATAGAGTGGCCGCGATTAGCCAAGCCTTTCGACAAATAGGCAATCGAATAAGTCGACCCGGCAAGATCTCCCTGATAGGTTAGAAATAAAATACGCAATCCTTAGGCTTTTATTTTGGGTGAAGAACGGAATTATTCAGCAGATATCATGGTGATTATACGAAAATGACATCCTAAAGTCGCAAGGAAGTGCGTTCAAATACCATTATTTCTAAAATTGGTGTCCACACTGATTTGATTATTTAGTAGTTTTGGCACATGTCTGAAAATACACAAGCAGAACAAAAACCTAAGAAGGCCAATTATTCGGACCAGGTGAAGGCACGCATTTTTGATCAAGAGTTTATGCCACATGTAAACTCCATGTACAACTTTGCCTATCGACTGACTTTTGATGAGGATGATGCCAAAGACCTAGTGCAAGACACTTATTTAAAGGCTTTTAGGTTTATCAATTCCTTTGATAAAGGAACCAACGCCAAAGCTTGGTTGTTTCGCATATTGAAAAATAGCTTTATTAATGAGTTTAGGAAAAAGAGTAAACAGCCGGCAAAAATAGATTACAACGAAGTTGAGCAGTATTACAATTCCGATGATGCTGGTGAAAGCATCACCACAGACCTAAGGGTAGAGACCATTCAGCACATGATTGGAGATGAAATTACAGGGGCTTTGAACAATATACCTGTAGATTTTAGAACGGTCATAATACTGAGTGACCTTGAGGGTTTTACCTATGAGGAAATGTCGAAAATTCTCGACATTCCTATTGGTACGGTTCGTTCTAGATTGCATAGGGCCAGAAATATGATGAAAGAAAAACTTTCAGTTTACGCAGCAGAAATGGGTTATAATAAAAAGAAAGACAATGACTAAATTTTCAGAATGGTTTAAAGACACATTTCAAAAGTGTTATTGCGATCAGGGTAATCTGGTAAATGAAAAACGATTTGAGGAGATTGTTCAATTGGTGCTTGATGATGAGGCAGATGAAGAATCCAGAAGGATTTTTGAAGAGAAAATAAAGAACTGTGTGAAATCACAGACTACCTTCGAGAAAGAAAAGCATTTACGCGAAAAATTGAGGCAAAAGCTATCAGAACATAAGACCGAAATGCCAGAGAACCTAATTGCGTCGATCCGAAAAAGTATAGCTCAATAAATGGAAGGTAAGGCTATTATTTTTACAGCTCCCTCCGGAGCAGGCAAAACAACCATTGTCAAACATTTACTTCAATCTTTCGATAACCTGGCATTTTCTATTTCTGCTTCCACAAGAGATAAAAGAGGTAGAACAGAAGAAAATGGGAAGGATTATTACTTTCTGACCAAAGAAAATTTTATTCGTAAAATAGATGAAGGAGATTTTATAGAGTGGGAGGAGGTTTATACAGGTAATTATTACGGTACTTTAAAGTCTGAGGTGGAACGACTTTGGGCAGAAGGCAAGCATGTAGTTTTTGATGTGGAAGTCAAAGGTGCGCTGAATCTAAAAAAGTACTTTGGAGAAAAAGCAATCACCATTTTTGTAAAAGTGCCCAGCATGGAGGCCCTAAAAGAAAGGTTGAAGGGGAGGGGAACAGAATCTGAAGACAGTCTCTCTCAACGTTTGTATCGGGCAGAATTCGAAATGACTTTCGAAAACAAATTTGATGTAACTTTGGTCAATAACAACTTAGAAGATTCTTTTCGAAAAGCAGAAGAATTGGTTCAAAAATTTATCAACGCTTAAAGGAGCAATTGTGCACATTGGCTTATTCTTTGGTTCGTTCAACCCTATCCATATCGGACACCTTGTTATTGCAGATGTAATGGCAGACCAGACAGATCTTGACCAGGTCTGGTTTGTGGTTAGTCCTCTCAACCCATTTAAAAGCAGCAACTCATTACTACATGAATTTGATCGCTTAAAAATGGTGGAACTAGCCATTGCAGAAAACTTTAAGTTCAGAGCTTGCGATGTGGAATTCAATATGCCAAAACCTAGTTATACAGCAGATACCTTGGCTTACTTAATGGACAAATATCCGCAACATGAATTTAAGTTAATCATTGGTGAAGATAATTTGGTTCATTTTCATAAGTGGAAAAATTATGAGGTCATTCTAGAAAACATGGGCTTGTATGTATACCCTAGACCTCAAGTTGACCAAAGTAAAATTAAAATTAAACATAAGAATATTCGCTATATTCAATCGCCTATGCTTGATATATCTGCTACATTTATCCGTAAAACCATTCGCAATAATCATTCAGCCCAATACCTATTACCTCCGCCTGTAGTCGACTACATTAAAATTAAAAAGTTTTATCAGTAAGCATCTCTGATGTAATACTCTATCTTTTATTTAACTTAGCTTTATGCCTCGTTACTTCATGCGTTTGGCCTATTATGGCACCTCTTATCATGGCTGGCAAAGGCAGCAAAATGCGCATTCTGTCCAAGAAGAATTGGAAAAGGCATTGCAAACCATTCTCAAAGAGAAAATAATCATAACCGGTAGTGGCAGAACTGACACGGGAGTACATGCAAAAGCACAAGTGGCACATTTCGACTCTACTAAGAAACTAGAAACAAAAAGAGTTGTTAATCAACTCAATGGCCTTTTGCCTATGTGCATTGCCATAGATAGCTGTTGGGAGGTGGCCCCTAACGCCCATGCCCGATTTGATGCCTTATACAGAAGCTATGCGTATCATATTCATAGCCGAAAATCTCCTTTTTTAGAAGGTTTAAGCTATTTCTATCAGCCGAGTTTAAACATCGATAAGATGAATTACGCCTCACAATCTTTGCTCGGTGTTCAGGATTTTAAAAGTTTCAGTAAGGTGAAAACAGAAGTAAATCATTTTGAATGTGAAATCTTACAGGCTTATTGGGAAATTAAAAACAACGACTTAATATTTAACGTTAAGGCCAACAGGTTTTTGAGAGGGATGGTGAGAGCGTTGGTTGGTACCTTAATAGATGTTGGACGTGAAAAAATAGATGTTTCAACATTTGAACGTATCATTGCAGCAAGAAATCGAGGAGTGGCCGGGCGGTCAGTTCCACCACAAGGACTTTACTTAACGGAAGTGGCCTATCCAAAATCCATTGAAAACTGAGTTTTGAAACAAGAAAAAGCCAAAGTTAAACCAGGAAATGTTGTTGATTTCAAAGTACTTCAACGGCTTTTTACTTATACGAAGCCTTACAAATGGCAATTCAATGGACTGATTCTGTTGACCTTATTTCTTGCTATTTTAACCCCCATTAGGCCATATATTGTTCAGAAGGCAATTGATGAATATGTGCCTGAAGGGGATTATGATGGTTTGGTGCTGATGATTACATTGCTCCTCGGGCATTTGATCTTACTGGCTGTGGTGCAATACTTACATACCTATGCTTCCGGCTGGATTGGCCAAGTCATTATTAAAGATTTACGAGTCAAACTTTATAATCATCTGATCCGTCAAAGACTTAAGTTTTTTGATCAAACTCCCATTGGACGTTTAGTGACCCGCAATGTTTCCGATATCGAAACCCTCTCTAAGGTGTTTAGCGAAGGGTTGGCAGCCCTAATTGGAGATTTGCTGCAACTCGCCTTTCTTATGGTGTTTATGTTTTATTTAGATTGGAGACTAACCCTTGTCAGTTTATCAACACTTCCCATCCTTATTTTTAGCACTTATATTTTCAAAGAGAAAATTAAGGTTACATTTAATTCAGTAAGAAATGCCGTTTCTAATTTAAACTCATTTGTTCAGGAGCATGTAACAGGCATGAGCATTGTGCAAATATTCAATGCCGAAAAACGTGAGATGGATAAATTCAAAGAAATCAATAGTGAACATCGTAAGGCGCACATTCGGTCAGTTCTATATTATTCTATTTATTTTCCGGTAGCAGAAATTATTCAAGCCATAGCCATAGGCATGGCGGTATGGTACGGAGCAAGAGGGATTTTGGCCAATACGAGTGAAGGGCCGGGAGTCATTATTGCTTTTATTATGTACATTCAAATGTTCTTTCGTCCCATAAGAATGATTGCCGATCGCTTCAATACCCTACAAATGGGTATAGTTTCATCAAATCGCATTTTTGATCTTTTAGATAATCAATCACATTTACAAAATAATGGCACCTTCTCGCCCAAGAAAGTAAAAGGGGATGTACGATTTGAGAAGGTTTGGTTTGCTTACAACGATGAGGATTATGTACTCAAGAACATTTCATTTCAAGTAGAGCAAGGCAAGACGTTGGCCCTTGTAGGTGCAACAGGGGCAGGAAAGTCATCCGTCATTAATTTGCTTTCAAGGTTTTATGAGATCAATAAAGGTAACATTTACATTGATGGGGAAGATTTAAAAACCTATGATGTAGGTGCCTTGCGGCAACACATAGGCGTAGTACAACAAGATGTTTTTCTGTTTTCAGATAGTATTATAGCAAATATAACCCTCAATAATCCTGACATCACCACTGAAAAGGTCAATGAGGCCGCAGAGCTTGTCGGGGTAAGAAAAATCATTGAAAGACTTCCTGGGGGTTACGATTATAATGTAATGGAGCGAGGAGCCACCTTATCCGTAGGTCAAAGACAGTTGATTTCTTTTGTACGAGCCATGGTGTATGACCCTAAAATCATTGTGCTCGATGAAGCAACCTCTTCTGTAGATACAGAAACAGAAGAGCTTATTCAGAAGGCCATTGAAGTTTTGATGAAAGGAAGGACAGCTATCGTAATTGCCCACCGTTTGTCTACCATTCAAAACGCAGACAAAATTTTAGTGTTAGATAAGGGTGAAATAAAAGAATCTGGAACACATCAAGAACTATTAGATTTAGGGGGCTTTTATGCCAATTTATACCAAATGCAATACAAAGAAACCAAAGCTGTATGAAGAGAAGAAGAATGGGATTGATCATGGTGGTTCTGATAGGTGTCAGCTTTTTCATCTATTTCTATTTAGGAGGTTTAAACACGGTTGAATACAGCATAGAGAATGTTAAGGACTATCATTTTATGGGTGAATACTACCGCGGTTCGGAGGGCAGTGAAGCTTTAGAAAAAGCTTTTTTTAGAGCACGCGACTTGGTGCTTTCTGGAGAAATACCGGGTGTTTTAGCCATGGTTCATTATACCAATGACACTACCCTAAAAGAAAATGAGGTTAAGATATTTGTCGGAATTAAGCTGAACAAAGGAACTTCAGCTGTGCCTCTGAATTACCAAAGGCTAACCATTCCAGCCAACAGAACACTAAGAGCAAAAATAGAAGCGCATAATATTGTCATGCCTAGTCCACAAAATATTGAAGCTCGCTTGGATGAGATGGCTGTGGAAATGAAATTACGCCTGCAAGAATACAGTATTGTCCACTATGTTTCAGAGCGCGAATTGATGATTGACAAACCAACACGCTGATGGCTAATAAGACGATCCTTTCTTCCATCTGAGTAAAAAACTGATCAAACTTTTTTAACTTTTCGGCATACGTTTTGTTTATTTTTACGTCTTTCTGATAGTAATCCATGCATATTTGGATTGAAAAGGTCAAAAAGTCAAAATGCTTATGCGGTTTAAGTTGAGTATCACAGCCTTGTTACTTTACATCATTTGTATTCCCTTGGTCGCGCAGGGGATAAAAGGTAGTATCAAAGACATTTCTGGTGAAGCGCTTCCTTTTGCTTCTATATATGTCAAAGCCTTGGGTACTGGAACCAGCAGCAACTTGGAAGGCAATTTCAGTCTTAACATACCACCTGGCGCATATAATGTCACCTTCCAGTTTATGGGTTATACCTCACAAGTCAGGCAGGTAGAGGTGGGTCAAGGTTTTTCGACCATCAATGTGGTGTTGACTCCTCAAATTTATCAGTTAGCAGAAGTAGTCGTCAGCGCAAATGCGGAAGATCCTTCTTATACAATAATGCGAAAAGCCATAACAAAAGCAAAATACCATTTATTGCAAAATGACAGCTATTCTGCTGAAGTGTATGTGAAAGGTACAGGTCAATTGACGCAAGTGCCTTGGTTTTTGAAGAAAACATTTGAAAAAGAAGGTGTCGATACAAGTCAGGTGTTTACCTCAGAATCGGTAAGCGAAATTTACTTCGAGCGGCCGAATACCTTCAAGGAAAATGTCATTTCTGTACGCGCTTCAGGACAAGATATGGCCAATGCCAACCCCAATGCATACATCAACAGTAGCTTTTACTTGCCTAAGGTGGTAAATGCCATTTCACCACTTAGCCCTTCTGCTTTTTCTTATTATCGTTTTGAATATCAAGGTAGTTTTATGGAGGGAGGTGTTGAGATCAATAAAATTAAAGTAACTCCGAGATCTAATGGAGATGAAGTTTTTACTGGCGAAATTTATATACGTGAAAATTTTTGGAACATCCACTCACTAGATTTAACAACAAGCCTATATGGGTTTGATATTCACGTTAAACAAATCTATGCACCCGTAAACGATGACATATGGATGCCGGTCACACAACAGTATGATTTTTCAGGAAAGGTGTTTGGATTAGGAGGAACCTATACCTACTTGGCCTCAGTTTCTAACTACAAAATAGTGCCCAATGAAGACCTTGGCGATGCAGTGATTTTAGTGGATGAGAAAATTGCTCCTGCTCCCGAGGAAATTCAGGCTATCAGTAATAAAAATGTGGAGAAAGGTGTTCAAGAAGTTTTCGAAGAAGAAAAAGAAGTTTCGAGAAAACAATTCAAAAAATTGATGAAAGAATATGAAAAGGCAGAGCTAGAGCAAGAAGAAGAACCAGATGTAATTTCAGATTATAGTTTCAAAATGGATACACTTGCAGCCCGAAAGGACTCTATTTATTGGGCTAGAATTAGGCCAGTTCCATTGACCACAAAGGAAATACAAGGCTATCAAAGAGACGATAGCGTGTATGTTGCCGAAAAGGTAAAACGTGATGCAGATTCTTTAGTGCTTAGAAATGGTAATCCGTTGAGATTGAATGGGTTACTTTTTGGAGGGTATTATAAATTGGGAGAACGCCTACGATACCGTTTCCCAGGCTTTTTACCTCAATTACAATTCAATGCTGTAGAAGGACTTAACCTTACTTTTACAGGGAATTTTGAATGGAGAAACGATACTACCTCAAGATTAAAAATTTATCCTTCCGTTCGCTACGGATTTGCCTCAGATCAACTTTATGGGAAGGTAGAATCTGTTTTTGGAGTGGGTAATCGCGTTAATCGAGGAAACTTTAGGGTTTCTGGTGGTAGTTATATAGAACAATTCAATCCGGCAGCGATAGGCCCATTTATTAACTCAATATACACGCTGTTGTATCGTAGGAATTATATGAAATTATACGAGAAAGACTTTGTGAAAGTCAGCTTTGATAAACGCTTTAGGTACAAATATCGTTTAGAGACATCAATTGAATGGGCAAACCGAAGTCAACTAGTGAATAACTCTGATTTCTCCATTTTTGATGTGGAAAATCGCCTTTTGAAGTTGAATAGACCGAATAGTTTAGAAACACCAAATATCGATTTTAATAACAACAAGGCTTTAATTGCCAGTCTAACGCTTACAGCAAAACCATGGCTAAAGTTTAGAAGATATAATGGTCAATTAATACCCCTAGAAAGTAGTTCACCAGAAATACGTTTCAGTTATCGTAAAGGAATTAACGCTGCTTTTTATAGCGATGTACAGTTCGATCATTTAGAATTGGGCCTTAAAAAAGACATTGCCTTAGGGGTAAGGGCTGTGGTAGATATTGATGCTGAAGTCGGTACTTTCTTAGGTGATCCTAAACTTCAATTCATGGATTTTAAGCATTTCGGTGGTAATCGCTTAGGATTTGCTCCGATAGATGTTTCTGGAAATTTTAGAGCCTTGGATTATTATAAATACAGTACTGCAGGCGATTACTTTTCCATTAGAACACACGTTAGGTTCCGTAAACTATTGTTTACACAGCTCCCCATGGTTCGTTTAAGTGGTGTGAAGGAAAACCTCTTTGTGAATTACCTGAATACAATGACATCTGATGACTACATGGAATTGGGGTATACTTTGGATAATGTTTTAAGAATCTTGAGAATTGAGTTCGTTCAATCCCTTCAGGGCTGGGAAGCCAGAGAATTTGTTATTCGAATTGGTGTCGCTTCGCTCTTCAATAATTGATGTCTTAAGTTTTATTTTTTAGTTTTGAAGTTATTGAGGAAAATGATTTAACAGAAACCATTGAGTTGACAGTGATGATGAAAATATTATTAAGTTCTTTTTTAGTGCTCTTTACTTCAGGGGCTCTTCTTTCCCAAAATTTTGAGGAAGGTACGCATTACGATATTGTGGCAGAGCAAGCTTCGGAAGATCCAAAAATCACAGAATACTTTTCTTTATTTTGTGGTCATTGTTTTCAATTTGAACCTGTCATAAAGTTGCTTCAAGACAGCTATAAAGAACAACTGAAAATTCAAAAATCTCACGTAGACTACATGCCAAGAGATAATGAGGAAGTAAGTTTTGGGATTGTGAAGGCATTTGTGACTATGAAGGCATTGGGCAAACAAGAGCAACTAACGGAAACTTTTTTTGCTGCCATACATCTGGCAGAGGCCGAACTGAAAACGGAGGAGGACATCAGGAAAATATTCTTGCAAAATGGTGTAACAGCCAATGAATTCGATGAAGTTTACAACTCGTCGGAGGTTGTAGAAGAGGCCTCCATTATGAGAAAGGATTGGCAGAAGAAAGGGATTAATAATGTGCCAACGCTGATCATTAATGATAAATATAAAATCAATATCGGTTCTTTGGGTGGTATGGAAGAACTGAAAGCTTTGATTAGTTATTTATTGGTCAAAAAATAAAAACCACTCAAAAAAAAATTGTTGGTGGAGTGAAAAACTTATGGCATTATTGAGGTAAACCTTAATGCCATGAAAAACACAATCTTACTCCTTGCCATCATCTTATTGGCTTCTTGCCAAGCAAAGCAACAAACAGAGGTAGAGCAATGGAAAGCTCAAGCTGAACGTGTTGAAATTATGCGTGATGACTTCGGTGTACCGCATATTTATGGAAAAACAGATGCTGATGCCGTATTTGGTATGTTGTATGCACAATGTGAAGACGACTTTCCTAGAGTCGAAAGGAATTATTACTGGGCTTTAGGTAGATTGGCAGAGGCGGAAGGAGAACAGGCCTTATATTCTGATTTACGGGCCAGGCTTTTTATGACAATCGATGAGGCTAAGGAAATGTATGAGGGAGCCCCAGCCTGGCTAAAAGAGCTTTGTCAAGCTTATGCAGATGGCATTAATTATTACCTCCATACCCATCCTGAAGTGGAACCAAAAGTGCTCGATCGTTTCGAGCCATGGTTCCCGTTGTTTTTCTTTGAAGGCTCCATTGGGGGCGATATTGAAAGTATCTCTACCCGCAGAATAGAAGCATTTTATGGTAAAGATCAGTCTATGGCCATGATAGATTGGGTAGAAAAAGAGGTTATGAATGAAGAACCCAAAGGCTCTAACGGAATGGCCATTGCTGGTAAACATACAGCATCTGGAAATGCCATGCTGCTCATTAATCCCCACACCAGCTTTTACTTTAGAGGAGAGTCTCAAGTGGTGAGTGAAGAAGGTCTGAATGCTTATGGCGCAGCAACTTGGGGCCAGTTCTTTATTTACCAGGGATTTAACCAAAAGAATGGGTGGATGCATACTTCGACAGGTGTGGATTTTAAAGACGACTTTCTGGAAACCATTGAGGAGAGAGAGGGTAAACTTCAATACAAGCATGGGGAAGAGTGGAAGGATGTTTGGACTTCCGAAGTGACGCTGAAGTATAAAGATGGAAAGGAGATGAAAGAAAAAACATTCCCTTTATACAGAACCCATCATGGCCCCATCACCGGAAAAATGGGTGACCAATGGGTTTCTACCGCATTGAACTGGGAACCCATAGAGGCTTTAGTACAATCCTACAGGCGTACCAAAACGAATAATCATAAAGAGTTTTGGGAGATGATGGAAATCCGTAGAAACTCTTCAAACAACACCGTATATGCTGATGCTGATGGTACCATCGCTTATTATCATGGAGACTTTATCCCTAAAAGAAGTCCCGACTTCGATTACTCCCGTCCGGTGGATGGTACGAATCCGGATGCAGATTGGCAAGGGATGCATGAATTAGATGAGATCATTACATTGGTCAATCCTGAGAATGGGTGGATACAAAATTGCAATTCTACACCTTTTACAGCAGCAGGCCCCTACAGTCCGAAGCCTGAGGATTATCCTTCCTATATGGCTCCAGATCAGGAGAATTTTAGAGGTATTCATGCGGTTCAGGTCTTGGAAGAGGCCAAGGATTTAACCATTGAGGGTTTGATTGAATTAGCCCATGACCCTTATTTACCTGCCTTTGAAAAGGTTGTACCTGGTTTAATCCGAGCTTTTGATAACAACCCCACCAAGAAAGTACAGTGGGAAGAAGCCTACGATATGATGAAAAATTGGGATTTGAAGACGAGCAAGACTTCCATAGCCATGACTTTGGCTCATTTTTATGGTATGGCCTATTATGGTAGTGGAGAAGTTCCTAGGCAAGGCAATGGCATTAGCCGTTTTGAATATTTGGGCACCGGGTTGTCTGATGGCAAGAAAATTGAAATCTTTGAAACAGCTCTCAATCAAATTCAAAACGATTTTGGCACATGGAAACTTCCATGGGGAGACTATAATCGATTCCAACGTTTATCTGGCGATATGGATTTATCCTACAGTGATGACAAGCCTTCCATCCCTATTGGAATGACTACAGCACGTTGGGGTGCCTTGGCAGCATTTGGAGCTAAAAGCTTTAATGGCACAAAAAAGATTTATGGCTATCGAGGAAATAGCTTTGTAGCCATGGTTGAGTTTGGGGAGAAGTTGAAGGCTAAAAGCATACTGGCAGGAGGGCAAAGTGGAGATCCTGAATCTCCTCATTTCGACGATCAAGTTCAGCGCTATGCTGATGTTGAATTTAAGGATGTGGCCTTTTACAAAGAAGATGTAGAGGCGAGGGCCGAGGAAAAATATAAACCTGGTTATCGTAATAAGTAAAAAGTTTTGTTCGAAGCTTTACCTCAAAATACCTGTCTAATGGGTTAAACGGTCATTATTTCTTTTTCTTTGTGCTCCAAAAGATCATCAAGTTTTTTGGTATAAACATCTGTCAAAGATTGAACTTTATCCTCTGCTGCTCGGATATTGTCTTCAGCAGCACCATCTTTCAATAGCTTCTTAAGGTCATCGTTAGCCTCTTTTCGAGCATTTCGAATACTAACCTTACCTTCTTCAGTAATGGTTTTCGACTGTTTGACCAACTGAATTCTTCTTTCCTCAGTGAGTGTGGGAACATTGATGATAATATTTTCTCCATCATTTTGAGGATTTAGGCCTAAGTCACTATTGATGATGGCCTTTTCTACATCACTAATTATGGACCTCTCCCAAGGTTTTACAAAAATAGTCCTGGCATCTGGTGTAGTAATAGAAGCTACTTGATTAATGGGGGTAGGAGTGCCATAGTATTCTACCAACAGGCCATCAAGCATACTTGGCATGGCTTTGCCAGCCCTTACCTTGGTCAATTCACTCTTGGCATGGCTGATGGCTTTGTCCATCAATTCTTTTGCCGCATCTAAATATATTTCTATCTCTTCCATTTTAAGCTTAACTAATAAGTGTTCCAAGTGGGGCTTTATCCACTACGATTTTTTCTAGGTTTCCCGGTTCATTCATATCAAACACAATGATAGGTACATTATTTTCTTTACACAACGTAAAGGCCGTCATGTCCATGATGTGGTAACCACCGCTGATGACTTCATTGAAGCTAAGTTTTTCAAATTTCTTAGCGGTTTTATCTTTTTCAGGATCGGCTGTATAAACACCATCAACACGGGTGCCCTTTAACACCACATCTGCTTCAATTTCTATGGCCCTCAGGCTAGCTGTTGAATCTGTCGTAAAATAAGGATTCCCAATCCCAGCACCAAAAATAACAATTCTTCCCTTTTCGAGATGGCGAACGGCTCGTCTTCTTATGAATGGCTCGCATACCGCTTCCATCTTAATACCCGACATCAGTCGGGTGTACATTCCGTGTTTTTCTAATGTGCTCTGTATCGCCATGGCGTTGATTACTGTGGCTAACATACCCATGTAGTCGCCTTGTACCCTGTCTATTCCAGAAGATTCAGCCTGAACTCCTCGATAAATATTTCCACCACCAATGACAATGGCAATTTCTATATCATGCTCATGTATTTTTTTGATATCTAGTGCATATTGTTCAATGCGTTGGGGATCGATACCATAATTCTGATTACCCATGAGTGCCTCACCGCTTAACTTTAATAGAATTCTTTTGTATGCCATATGTGGTTATAATTAAAATTGAATGAGTATTTGATTTTTTTCTACGCTGTCGCCTTTTTGGGTAGTGATGTCACTGACGATACCTTCCCCCTCTGCTTTTAAAACATTTTCCATTTTCATGGCTTCTAAAATAAGGAGGGGTTGTCCTTTTTTTACTTCATCACCCACCTTAACGGTAATGTCCAAGACTAACCCCGGCATAGGTGCTTTGAGATCCTTAACAGCGGCGGTAGCCAAGGTGTCCATTCCCATGTCTGCCAAAAGTAGATCCATCTTATCTTTAAACACAAAGCTATAAATGCGGTGGTTGATTTTTACACTAACCTTTTTCTGTTCCGTATCCATTTCAACAAGTTCAGCCCTGAAATTTTTAGAACCTTTTAAAATGAAAAAGGTATGATTGCTTTCTGGTTTCAATTCCCAAGCATAAGCATGCTCATTAATAAAAAGCTGGTCCTTTTGGAATGAGATATTAAATGGTTTGCCTGCTTTGGAAAGGGTTTGGTACATCTTGGTTATTATTGAACTTAATGATCTGTACTGATATTCAACAGAATCAAATTGTCTAAACGCTCAAATATAAAGACATTTTTTTTGAGATAGCATGAAATAACAAAGGACTTCTCATCGCTCATCTTTTATACAAGATGTTCTTCAATCATCTCTTTCTTGCGTTCAGGAGAGCTTTTTTCGGGGGGAAATAAAAACGATCATCTTTTTAAAGCAAATGTTTGATAAATATTAAAAAGGGTCTAATTTTGCATTCCCTTAACCCAGAGGGTTTTTTTATGTCGTTCTTTACAATGGGTAAAATTTAAACGGGGGGATACCAAAGCGGCCAACTGGGACGGACTGTAAATCCGTTGTCTTATGACTTCGCAGGTTCGAATCCTGCTCCCCCCACACAGCACTTTATTTTTAGAGTGCCAGTTTGCAAATTGACAAGGTTAATTTGCAAATGAAAAAGCGGGTGTAGCTCAGTTGGTAGAGCGACAGCCTTCCAAGCTGTAGGTCGCCGGTTCGAACCTGGTCACCCGCTCTGACCAAGAGTTAGCAAGTTTGGAGTTTTAAGTTCATCTTGAACCTTTGAACTGAAGACTTTAAGCCGATGTAGCTCAGGGGTAGAGCGCTTCCTTGGTAAGGAAGAGGTCACGAGTTCAATTCTCGTCATTGGCTCAATAAAGAGAGTATAACGCGTCAAAATGGCGCTGATTTTGTATTAAATAAAACGTTAATATTAACTAATTTCAAACATGGCTAAAGAAACCTTTGACCGTTCCAAGCCGCACGTTAATATTGGTACTATCGGTCACGTAGACCACGGTAAGACCACTTTAACTGCTGCGATTACTAAAGTATTGGCAGACGCTGGTCTTGCCGAAAACCGTGATTTCTCATCAATTGACAATGCTCCTGAAGAGAAAGAAAGAGGGATTACAATCAACTCCTCTCACGTTGAGTATCAAACTGAAAACAGACATTATGCGCACGTTGACTGTCCGGGTCACGCTGACTATGTGAAAAACATGGTTACGGGTGCCGCTCAAATGGATGGTGCAATTTTGGTTGTAGCTGCAACTGACGGACCAATGCCTCAAACACGTGAGCACATTTTGCTTGCAAGACAGGTAGGTGTTCCTGCACTTGTCGTTTTCATGAATAAAGTAGATTTAGTAGACGATGAGGAATTACTTGAGTTGGTCGAAATGGAAGTAAGAGAATTACTTTCTTTCTACGAATTCCCAGGTGATGACATTCCTGTAATTCAGGGTTCAGCCCTTGGTGCACTAGAAGGTGATGCCAAGTGGAGTGAAAAAGTGATGGAATTGATGAATGCCGTAGACGAGTATATCCCAATGCCAGAACGCTTAACAGATAAGGACTTCTTGATGCCAGTAGAAGACGTATTCTCGATCACAGGTCGTGGTACTGTTGCTACAGGTAGAATCGAAAGAGGTGTAATTAACTCTGGTGACCCTGTTGATATTATCGGTATGGGTGCCGAAGATATGAAATCTACCATCACTGGTGTTGAAATGTTCCGTAAGATATTGGACCGTGGTGAAGCAGGTGACAACGTAGGTCTTTTATTGAGAGGTGTCGAAAAAGCGGACATCAAAAGAGGTATGATTATTTGTAAGCCTGGTTCTGTTACTCCACACGCTCTTTTCAAAGCAGAAGTTTATGTGCTTTCAAAAGAAGAAGGTGGACGTCATACTCCATTCTTTAACAAATACCGTCCTCAGTTCTATTTGAGAACAACTGACGTAACTGGAGAAATCAGATTACCTGCAGACATAGAAATGGTAATGCCAGGTGATAACGTAACCATCGAAGTTGAATTAATCAGCAAGGTGGCCTTGGAAAAAGGATTGAGATTTGCGATTAGAGAAGGTGGTAGAACTGTAGGTGCCGGTCAGGTTACCGAAATTCTTGACTAATCTTGTAATAAATCTAAGTGAATTCAAACGCGTTTTCGTTTTTACGGAAACGCGTTTGTTTCATTATAAAAAATTAGCTACATTTGCAGCCCGTTTGACAGCTGCTTTCCAATTTAGGAAAGAGTAAATATACTTACAAGGTAAGTCAAAAGGGAGAAAAGGTGGAGAGGTCTAAGAACAACAAGCCTTGATTTTGGAGAATACAGCTGCATTTGGAGTGATTTGTAATCAAGTTAGAAGGGTCAGCCGGATAACAACAAACGGGTGTAGCTCAGTTGGTAGAGCAGTGGTCTCCAAAACCAAAGGTCGTGAGTTCGAATCTTACCACCCGTGCAAAAACGAGGAAAAAAATGAGTAAAATTAAATCCTTTATTGACGAATCATATACTGAAATGAGGCATCGCGTTAGCTGGCCGAAATATTCAGATTTACAGAGTAGCTCTGTTTTAGTTTTGATAGCCTCTCTGATCTTCGCCTTGTTAATTGGCGTTATTGATTTGAGCTTCGATAATATTATGGATTGGTTTTATAACATTAACCTCTAAGAAAAAAGAACAATGTCCGAGTTGAAATGGTACATGGTGAGAGCCGTCTCAGGTCAAGAGCGAAAGGCGAAAGAATACTTGGAAAACGAGATTGAAAGAGATAATCTTTCAGATCAAATACCACAAGTTCTGATTCCTTCTGAAAAGATTTTTGAGATGCGTAATGGAAAGAAGAAATCGAGAGATCGTAATCTCTTTCCTGGTTACGTTATGGTTCAGGCCGACATATCTAATGGCGAGGTTGTTCATTTAATCAAAAATATTCCGGGTATCATAGGGTTCTTAGGTCAAAAGTCTGGTACAGCTTCCACTCCGCCAGTCCCATTACGTCAAGGTGAAGTCGACCGTATTTTAGGTAAGGTCGAAGAAATCGACGATTTTGATGAACAACTTGATACACCATATATAGTCGGAGAGTCTGTGAAAGTAATGGACGGGCCCTTCAGTGGTTTTACGGGTACAATTGAGGAGGTATTTGAAGAAAGAAGAAAGCTTAATGTTATGGTTAAGATCTTCGGACGGAACACTCCTGTAGAATTAAGTTACATGCAAGTAGAAAAAGAAGATTAAGATGGCTAAGGAAATTTCTGGTTATCTGAAGTTGCAAGTCAAGGGTGGCCAAGCCAACCCTTCACCTCCTGTTGGTCCTGCACTGGGTGCGAAAGGACTCAACATTATGGAGTTTTGTAAGCAGTTCAATGGTAGAACGCAAGATAGAATGGGGCAGGTACTTCCGGTATTGGTTACCATTTATGCGGATAAATCATTCGATTTTGTTGTCAAAACTCCGCCGGCTCCTGTTATGCTCCTTGAAGCTTCAAAAAAGAAGAAAGGATCAGCAGAACCTAACCGCGTAAAAGTGGGAAGTGTTACCTGGGATCAAATTAAAGAGATCGCAGGTGTTAAAATGCCGGATTTAGGTGCTTTTACTGAAGAATCTGCCATGAAAATGGTAGCAGGTACAGCAAGAAGCATGGGATTGAAGGTTTCTGGTAAAGCTCCTTGGGAGAACTAAAGATTTAGACAAATGGCGAAATTGACAAAAAAGCAAAAAGAAGCTTTTAGTAAATATGACCCAACACAAATATACCCGCTGAGCAAAGCAGCTGAAATCGTAAAAGAGATCAATGGAGCTAGTTTTGATGCATCGGTAGATATAGATGTGAGATTGGGTGTCGATCCACGTAAAGCTGACCAAATGGTAAGAGGCGTTGTCGCTTTGCCACATGGTACAGGTAAGGAAGTGAAGGTATTAGTGCTTTGTACGCCTGATAAGGAACAAGAAGCGAAAGATGCTGGTGCAGACCACGTGGGGTTAGACGATTACATAGCTAAAATTGAAGGCGGTTGGACTGACATTGATGTCATCATCACCATGCCTACAGTAATGGCTAAAGTAGGTCGTTTGGGTAGAGTACTCGGACCTAGAGGTCTGATGCCTAATCCAAAGTCAGGTACAGTTACACTGGATGTTGCGAAGGCAGTTCAAGATGTAAAAGGCGGTAAAATTGATTTTAAAGTAGATAAACACGGCATTATCCATGCAAGCATTGGTAAGGTCTCGTTTAGCGAAGATAAAATCGCTGAAAATGCTGCTGAAGTAATCAGCACCATTTTCAAATTGAAACCGGCATCTTCGAAAGGTACTTACTTTAAAAGTATCAATATGTCAACAACGCAAAGCCCAGGTGTTAAAATTGATAAACACTCGATTTCCGGAATAAAATGACAAGAGAAGATAAAGCAAAATTGATAGAGGAGTTAGTAGAAAGATTTTCTGCCAATAATAACTTCTACATTACGGATGCTTCCGGTATGTCGGTGGCCAAGACTAATGCACTCAGAAAATTATGCTTTGATAAAGGCATTGAATACAGAGTGGTGAAGAACACATTGATTCAAAAAGCATTAGAGCGTATGAATACAGATTATGCTCCTTTTGATGATGAAGTGTTAAGAGGTTTTTCTGGTGTGATGTTTTCTGGTGAAGACGCCAATGCCCCAGCGAAATTAATCAAAGAATATAGAAAAAAATCAGGCGGTAAATCTCCAGTATTAAAAGGTGCTTCCATCGATACCGATCTTTTTATTGGAGAGGAGAATTTAGATATGTTGAGTAAGCTCAAGTCTAAGGCTGAGCTTATTGGTGAAGTAATCACCATCCTTCAATCACCTGCTAAAAATGTGATCTCAGGCCTTAAGGCTTCTGGTGGCAAATTGGCAGGAATTCTTCAAACACTCTCTGAACGTGATAATTAATTGAACTTAAGATTTAAAACTTTATAACTAATAATACAATGGCAGACTTGAAAGAATTTGCAGAACAGTTGGTAAATCTAACTGTTAAAGAAGTAAACGAATTGGCTGACATCTTAAAAGATGAATATGGCATCGAACCTGCAGCTGCGGCTGTAGCTGTTGCTGGCCCTGTGGCTGGCGGCGAAGATGGTCCTGCTGCCGAGGAAAAGTCAGAATTTGACGTGATCTTGAAAGCTCCTGGAGGTGCTAAGCTTGCGGTTGTTAAACTTGTGAAAGAATTGACAGGTTTAGGACTGAAAGAAGCCAAAGAAATGGTAGATGGCGCTCCGAAAGCAATCAAAGAAGGAATCGCAAAAGACGAAGCAGAATCACTTAAGAAGCAACTCGAAGAAGCTGGCGCTGAAGTAGAGCTTAAGTAATTTGAATTGCCATTTTCCTTAAATGGCACGGAATAGGCCCTGATTTCTCCCCAATTATAGGGGATCGTAATCATGGGTCTTTTCCTATTTGTACATACTAAGGAGTTTTTACTCCGAACCGTTCACACATTTGTGTGCACTTTGAATTATTGATAACAAAAAATTTACAGCTTTGGCTATAATCGCAAATCAATCAGATAGAATTAATTTTTCTTCGATTAAATCAGTACTGGATTATCCTGATTTTCTTGATGTGCAGATCAAATCTTTTAAGGACTTTTTCCAGTTGGAAACGCCCGCTGATAAAAGAACACAGGATGGATTGTTCAAAGTGTTTTCTGAAAACTTTCCCATCTCAGATTCAAGAGAAAACTTTGTTTTAGAGTTTATAGATTATTTGGTAGACCCTCCCAAATACGATGTGGCCGAGTGTATCGATCGTGGACTTACCTACTCAGTTCCTCTAAAGGCTAAATTGAGATTGACCTGCAATGATGACGATAACGAAGATTTCGAAACCATCGAACAGGAAGTGTTTTTGGGGAATATTCCTTACATGACGGAAAAAGGCTCTTTTGTCGTAAATGGTGCCGAAAGAGTAATTGTTTCTCAGCTACATAGATCTCCAGGTGTGTTCTTTGCCCAAAGCAAACACACCAATGGAACAACCCTCTACTCTGCGCGAATCATACCTTTCAAAGGGTCTTGGATTGAGTTTGCAACAGATGTAAACAGCGTAATGTATGCTTACATCGATCGGAAAAAGAAATTTCCTGTAACCACTTTGCTAAGGGCCATCGGTTATGGAACAGATAAAGATATCTTAGATCTATTCGGGCTATCTGAAGAAATTAAAGCCAACAAAACGACCCTCAAAAAAGCAAAAGGAAGAAAATTAGCAGCTCGTGTGCTCAAAACATGGGTAGAAGATTTTGTGGATGAAGATACCGGTGAAGTGGTTTCTATCCATCGAAACGAGGTATTGTTAGAAAGAGACTCAGTCTTAGAGGAAGAAGATATCGAAATGATCATTGAGGCAGATGTTGAATCAGTTATTCTCCACAGAGAAGACATCAATATTGCTGACTATACCATTATTTATAATACCCTACAGAAAGATAATTCTAATTCAGAAAAAGAAGCGGTTGAACAAATTTATCGCCAATTAAGAAATACAGAAGCTCCTGATGAACAAACAGCTCGTGACATCATTCAGTCGTTGTTCTTTTCAGATAAGCGCTATGACTTGGGCGAAGTAGGAAGATACAGAATCAACAAAAAGTTGAACCTGGAAATTGATTCTGAGAAAAGAGTTCTAACCACAGAGGATATCATCTCAATTGTGAAATACCTCATAGGTC
Organism: Roseivirga sp.; assembly: GCA_018402485.1. Classification (GTDB taxonomy): domain Bacteria; phylum Bacteroidota; class Bacteroidia; order Cytophagales; family Cyclobacteriaceae; genus Roseivirga. The sequence continues at coordinate 1,403,529 of JAGYIY010000001.1, forward strand.
TGATCAACTCCAAAGCTGTTGTGGATGACATCGATCACCTGTCTAACAGAAGAGTAAGAACTGTGGGAGAGCAGTTGTATTCACAATTTGGTGTCGGCTTGGCTCGTATGGCCAGAACCATTAAAGAACGTATGAATGTCAGAGATAATGAGGATTTTAAACCCGTTGATCTGATCAATGCAAGAACACTCTCTAGTGTGATCAATTCTTTCTTTGGAACGAATCAGCTTTCTCAGTTCATGGATCAAACGAATCCTTTGGCTGAAATTACCCACAAGCGTAGGCTATCAGCATTAGGCCCAGGTGGTCTGTCGCGAGAAAGAGCAGGTTTTGAGGTTCGAGATGTTCACTACACTCACTATGGTAGACTATGTACAATCGAAACCCCTGAGGGGCCTAACATCGGTTTGATTTCCTCCTTGTGCGTGCATGCAAAAGTGAACAGCATGGGCTTTATTGAGACTCCTTATCGTAAAGTAGCCGGAGGTAAGGTAAATATGACCGAAAATGTGGTGTACTTAACTGCGGAAGAGGAAGATACGCACAATATTGCCCAGGCAAATGCGCCTTTGTCAAACAAAGGAAATTTTGAAAACGACAGAGTAAAAGCAAGGTTTGAGGGAGATTTCCCCGTAGTAGAACCAAAGGAATTGTCTTACATGGATGTAGCTCCAAACCAAATTGTTTCTGTTGCCGCATCGTTAATTCCATTCTTGGAGCATGATGATGCCAACCGTGCACTTATGGGCTCAAACATGCAGCGACAAGCAGTTCCTTTGTTGAAGTCTGAAGCACCAATTGTAGGTACCGGTTTAGAAGGTAGAGCAGCTAGAGATTCAAGGACATTAATTATTGCTGAAGGTGATGGCGTAGTGGATTATGTTGATGCCAATAAAATCGTTATTAAGTACAAGCAGGATGCTGAGGATGAATTGGTGAATTTCGATACGGAATTCAAAACCTATAATCTGATCAAATTCCAAAGAACAAACCAAGATACCTGTATCAGCTTAAAGTCTATCGTACTGAAAGGTGATAAAGTGAAAAAGGGGCAAATTTTGTGTGAAGGGTATTCTACCCAGAATGGGGAATTGGCTTTAGGTAAAAACCTAAAGGTAGCCTACATGCCATGGCAAGGGTACAACTTTGAAGATGCGATAGTAATTTCTGAAAGAGTTGTTCGTGATGATGTTTATACCTCAATTCACATCGATGAATTTGAACTAGAGGTGAGAGATACAAAACGTGGTGAGGAAGAGCTTACTTCAGAAATTCCAAACGTAAGCGAAGAGGCTGTCAAAAACTTAGATGAGCATGGTATCATCAGAGTAGGGGCAGAAATTAAAGAAGGTGATATTCTTATAGGAAAGATTACGCCAAAAGGAGAAACCGATCCGACTCCTGAAGAAAAGTTGTTGCGAGCTATCTTTGGAGATAAGGCCGGTGATGTGAAAGATGCATCTTTGAAAGCTTCTCCTTCATTGCAAGGTGTTGTCATTGGTACCAAATTGTTCTCTCGCCCTAAGAAAGACAAAGACCTAAGGGTAAAAGCCAAAAAAGAGGTAGAAGTACTAAAAGCCCAATACAGTAAGGATTTAACTGCACTCAGAAGTAAAATGATTGATAAGCTTTACGCTCTGTTGGAAGGTAAAACCTCACAAGGTGTGAAGCACAAATTTGGTGATGATATCATTCCTAAAGGAACAAAATTCAACAAGAGAAATATCTCTGAGAATTTGTTCCCAGAGAAAAATATCTATCGAGACGAAAGTAACTATAGCGTTCAGGAAGAGGTTAATTTAATTACCGACTTGAATCTTGAAGGTTGGACAACCGATGATCACATCAATGATTTGATCGTACGCATGGTGAAAAGTTACAATGTGAAGCGCAACGAAATTGCAGGAGAATTCAAGCGTAAGAGGTTTACGATTGAGGTAGGGGATGAATTGCCAACTGGCATTGTTCAACTAGCGAAGGTTTACGTAGCTAAAAAGCGTAAACTAAAAGTGGGTGATAAAATGGCAGGTCGTCATGGTAACAAAGGTGTAGTGGCGAAAATTGTAAGAGAAGAAGATATGCCATTCTTAGAAGATGGCACGCCAATGGATATTGTATTGAACCCATTGGGTGTACCTTCTCGTATGAACATAGGCCAGATATACGAAACCGTGTTAGCATGGGCCGGAGAAAAGCTGGGAAGAACATATGCAACACCTATTTTCGATGGAGCTAGTTTAGAGGAAGTGAACAAAGAACTAGCAGAAGCAGGATTGCCTAAAGCAGGTCGAGTTCACTTATACGATGGCCTATCGGGCGATCGTTTCGACCAGCCCGTTACAGTGGGTGTGGCTTATATGCTTAAATTGGGTCATTTGATTGACGATAAAATGCACGCCAGATCAATAGGGCCGTACTCTTTAATTACACAACAACCGCTTGGTGGTAAAGCACAATTCGGTGGACAGCGTTTTGGAGAGATGGAAGTTTGGGCATTAGAGGCCTTTGGTGCTTCTCATGTCTTACAGGAAATCCTTACTGTTAAGTCAGACGATGTGGTTGGCAGAGCGAAAGCTTATGAAGCAATCGTGAAAGGAGATACCATTCCTAAACCTAATATCCCTGAATCATTCAATGTTTTGGTTCATGAATTAAGGGGTCTGGCATTAGAAATCACCTTAGACTAAGAAATTGTAACTGGCTTCAGTCTTCATTTTAGAAACAAAAACTATGGCATTTAAAAAGAATAAAAAACTCAATACCGATTTTCAAAAAGTGACGGTCAGTTTGGCCTCTCCAGAGTCAATATTGGAATCGTCACACGGTGAAGTAACCCAGCCGGAAACCATCAATTACAGAACATATAAGCCTGAAATGGGTGGCTTGTTTTGTGAAAGAATTTTCGGTCCCGTAAAAGATTGGGAATGTCATTGCGGTAAATACAAGCGTATTCGATACAAGGGTATCATCTGCGACCGCTGTGGTGTTGAGGTTACCGAGAAAAAAGTTCGTAGAGAGCGCATGGGACACATCGAACTCGTTGTTCCTGTAGCTCATATTTGGTATTTTAAATCCCTACCTAATAAAATAGGCTATCTCCTTGGCCTCCCAACAAAGAAGTTAGATCAAATCATTTATTACGAAAGATTTGTGGTGATTCAGCCAGGTATCAAAGAAGAGGAAGGAATCAGTTACATGGATTTCCTTACCGAAGATGAATACCTAGACATTTTGGACAAATTGCCAAGGGAAAACCAGATGCTTGATGATTCTGACCCCGAGAAATTTATCGCCAAAATGGGTGCCGAAGGATTAGAAATGCTATTGTCTCGCCTAGAGTTAGATGAACTTTCTTATTCCTTACGTCATCAGGCAGCTACAGATACATCACAGCAAAGAAAAGCTGAGGCACTGAAAAGGCTGAGAGTGGTAGAGGCTTTCCGTGATGCTCGTACACGTATCGAGAACAGACCGGAATGGATGATCATCAAAATGGTTCCCGTGATTCCACCGGAATTGAGACCATTAGTGCCATTAGATGGTGGTCGTTTTGCAACATCCGATCTGAATGACCTCTACCGAAGGGTAATCATTAGAAATAACCGTTTGAAACGCTTGATCGATATCAAAGCACCGGAAGTGATTTTGAGAAACGAAAAGCGTATGCTGCAAGAAGCAGTAGATTCACTTTTCGATAACTCTCGTAAAGTAAATGCAGTGCGTGCCGATGGAAACAGGGCGTTGAAGTCTTTGAGTGATATGCTCAAAGGTAAACAAGGTCGATTCCGTCAAAACCTGTTGGGTAAAAGGGTAGACTACTCTGGTCGTTCTGTTATTGTCGTAGGGCCGGAATTGAAGATGCACGAATGTGGATTGCCGAAAAATATGGCTGCCGAGCTTTTCAAACCTTTTATCATTAGAAAACTGATTGAAAGAGGGATTGTAAAGACCGTAAAGTCAGCAAAGAAAATTGTAGACCGTAAAGATCCTGTTGTTTGGGACATTTTAGAAAATGTTTTGAAAGGGCATCCTGTACTACTTAACCGTGCGCCTACATTGCACAGATTGGGTATTCAGGCCTTCCAGCCTAAGTTGATTGAGGGAAAAGCCATTCAGTTACATCCGTTGGTTTGTACGGCTTTTAACGCCGACTTTGATGGAGACCAAATGGCTGTTCACGTTCCATTAGGTCACGATGCTGTCCTGGAAGCCTCTATGTTGATGCTTTCTTCGCACAACATTTTGAACCCTGCGAACGGAGCTCCAATTACGGTACCTTCCCAGGATATGGTCTTAGGGTTATACTATGTAACTAAAGGCAGAAAATCGACAGAAGAAGAAAAGGTAGCAGGTGAAGGAATGAGATTCTATTCTCATGAAGAAGTGATTATTGCTATCAATGAAGGAAGAATTTCTAAACATGCCTACATCCACGTAAGAACGCAAGTGCGTGAAAATGATGCGTTAGTGGATAAAATGATTGAAACCGTAGCAGGTCGTGTAATTTTTAATGAAACAGTACCAGAAGAGGTAGGCTTTGTTAACGAATTATTGACCAAGAAAAAGCTACAAGGAATCATTCAGAAAGTAGTAAGCATTTGCGGTATTTCAAAAACGGCTAAGTTCTTGGATGACATCAAGGATCTTGGATTCCAAATGGCTTACAAAGGTGGGCTTTCCATGGGACTTGACGATATTCATATTCCGGATAACAAAACGGATTTGGTTGATAGTGCTAAAGAAGAAGTGGATGCTGTATGGCAAAACTACTTGATGGGACTGATCACAGATAACGAAAGATACAACCAGGTAATCGATATTTGGACTAGGGTGAACACCAAGTTGACCAATGGACTGATGAATGAAATGGAAGAAGACCGTCAGGGATTCAACTCTATTTACATGATGATGCACTCCGGTGCGCGTGGTTCTAGAGAGCAAATCCGACAGTTGGGGGGTATGAGAGGTCTGATGGCTAAACCACAGAAAAACCTAGCGGGTTCTATCGGTGCCATCATCGAAAACCCAATCCTTTCTAACTTTAAAGAAGGTTTGGATGTACTCGAGTACTTTATTTCGACACACGGTGCGCGTAAAGGTCTGGCGGATACGGCTCTGAAAACTGCCGATGCAGGATATTTAACAAGACGTTTAGTAGATGTTGCACAAGATTGTGTCATCAATGAACCAGATTGTGGAACCTTAAGAGGACTTACCGTTTCTGCATTGAAAGACAACGAAGAGGTTGTAGAAGCGCTTTCCGAAAGAATATTAGGTCGTGTGTCAGTACACGATATATACGATCCTATTACGGAAGAATTACTGGTTGCTTCTGGCGAGGAAATTACTGAGAAAATTGCAGAGAAGATTGATGAGTCTGCCATTGAAGATGTAGAAATTCGTTCTGTACTGACTTGCGAAGCAAAGCGTGGTGTTTGTACAAAATGTTATGGAAGAAACCTTTCTACCAACAACATGGTACAAAAAGGAGAATCAGTGGGTGTTATTGCAGCTCAGTCTATTGGTGAGCCGGGTACACAGTTGACATTGAGAACTTTCCACGTAGGAGGTACCGCCTCAAACATTGCCGTTGATGCGAGCATCAAGGCGAAATTTGACGGTGTTATTTCTTATGAAGAGCTAAGATCGCTTCCAACGACAGACGATGAGGGCAATACCATTAATATTGTCATGGGACGTACGGGTGAGATTCAATTGATCGATCCTAAGTCTAAAAAAGTGTTAATCTCTAATCACGTTCCTTACGGAGCTGTTTTGAAAGTGAAAGAAGGAGATAAAGTAGAGAAGGGTGATACCCTTTGTACTTGGGACCCTTACAATGCGGTGATTCTTTCTGAGTTTGACGGTGTAATAGAGTTTGATGCCATTGAAGAAGGTGTTACTTACAAAGAGGTATTCGATGAGCAGACTGGTCACAGAGAAAAAGTAATTACCGATACAAAGGATAAGAATAAGAACCCTGCTGTTATTGTCAAGGCTAAGAATGATTCGAAGTCATATAACATTCCTGTTGAGGCTCATTTGGCAGTAAATCAAGGAGATAAAGTAAAGGTAGGTCAGCCATTGGCTAAGATACCTCGTGCCATGGGTAAATCTCGCGATATTACAGGGGGTCTTCCTAGGGTAACTGAACTTTTTGAAGCTCGAAATCCATCAAACCCAGCTGTTGTTTCTGAAATTGACGGTGTGGTTTCTTATGGTGGCATTAAGAGGGGTAACCGAGAAATCTTTATTGAGTCGAAAGATGGTGTGAAGAAAAAATACATGGTGCCACTTTCTAAGCATATTTTGGTTCAGGATAATGACTTTGTAAGAGCGGGTTATCCGTTGTCTGATGGAGCCATCACCCCTAATGATATCTTGAATATTCAAGGGCCAACAGCCGTTCAGGAGTATTTGGTGAACGAAATCCAAGAAGTTTATAGACTTCAAGGTGTGAAAATTAACGACAAACACATCGAGGTGATTGTGAAACAAATGATGCAGAAAGTAGAAATCATTGATTCCGGCGACACACAATTTCTACCCGGACAAGTGGTCGATAAGTTCTTATTCATGGAAGAAAACGATAACGTACTCGACCTGAAAGTAGTAACAGAATCTGGTGATAGCGAAAGCTTTAAACCAGGTAAGATTGTTACGCCAAGGGAATTGAGAGATGAAAATTCAACCTTGAAGCGCAAGGACTTGAAAGTTGTTGAGGTAAGAGATGCACAACCAGCGGTATCAAGACCTAAACTTCAAGGAATTACACAAGCTTCTTTGGGTACGGATAGCTTTATCTCTGCAGCATCCTTCCAGGAAACAACTAAAGTATTGAGTGAAGCCTCTATCAAGGGTAAATCCGATACCTTAGAAGGTTTGAAAGAGAATGTGATTGTAGGTCATTTGATTCCTGCAGGTACTGGCATGAGAAGCTATAACGATTTATTGGTAAGCAATAAGGAGGAGTACGAAAAGCTGACAGCAGCGAAGGAGGCTTATGCAGCCGCAGCCGCAGAAGCCGAATTGCAAGAAGAAAACGCTGAATAGAATTGTTAAAATATGGCAAATCAAGATCAATCTAAAAAAGAGCAAAAACTGAATATTGAACTTCCGGAAGAAATTGCGGAAGGTCAGTATGTGAATTTGGCGATGATAGCTCACTCTAATAGTGAGTTTGTGATTGATTTTATCAAAACCATGCCAAGCGTTCCTAAAGCGAAGGTGAAATCGAGAATAATTATTACGCCCGAGCATGCCAAGCGTTTACTTTATGCGCTCAAGGACAACATCGATAAATTCGAAGCCAACTTTGGTGATATCAAAGAAGCTGATCATCCCCCCAAGTTTCCAATGAATTTTGGAGGTACAGTCGGAGAGGCTTAAGTTTTTTCGAAGAATAAAAACCAAAAAAACCACCCTGAGGTGGTTTTTTTGGTTTGAGCCTGAGCTGAACTCATGATAAACCTTATAAACGAATCATTTGCATGAGGATCTGCGAAATATTTGTTAGCTTTTGGGACCAATAGATGTGAGTTTTGAAGCATTTTAATCTAACCTATACACTCGGTTTTTGTGCTGGATGGATCTTTGTCTCAGTCAACTTATTAATCATCCTGATCGCCTCATTGATCCATAGCAATATGAGTTACCTGAATGCTTTAGGTGTGTTTTTGGCGGTTTTGATTTCCTCCTATCTAAGTTATATGTCTTTTAAAATAGCGGAAAGTAATTTCGAGGATGAAAATCATGTGTTATAATTCCTATGAATCTGCTGTCACATTCTTTAAAATAGGTTTGAGAGGGGTGTAGCATGGTCTGGGCTTGAAGGTTTTTTATTTGCAAGCAACTGTTTGTTTCAAAAACTTCTTTTGCTACCTTTGCAGTCCAAAATTTATAACTAGGAAAAAAAATCTAAAATTCTGTAAATGCCTACTATACAACAATTGGTAAGAAAAGGGCGTAAGAAATTGACTTCCAAGTCAAAATCTCCGGCCTTGGACAGCTGCCCGCAGAGAAGAGGGGTTTGTACCCGTGTGTACACAACCACCCCTAAAAAACCAAACTCAGCCATGCGCAAAGTGGCAAGGGTAAGGTTGACCAACGGCAAAGAGGTGAATGCCTACATCCCCGGTGAGGGTCATAACTTACAAGAACACTCCATTGTGTTGATTCGCGGTGGTAGAGTGAAAGACCTTCCAGGTGTGAGATATCACATTATCCGCGGTGCATTAGATACTGCCGGAGTGAATGGTCGACTTCAAAGAAGATCCAAATACGGAGCTAAACGTCCTAAAGACAAAAAATAGAACAAACATAATAGAATGAGAAAATCGAAACCAAAGAAGAGATATATTCTTCCCGATCCGAAATTCCAAGATACTTTGGTAACAAAGTTTGTGAATTACCTGATGGTCGATGGAAAGAAGAGTATTGCCTACGGCATTTTTTACGATGCCATAGAACTTGTTGAAAAACGTTCAGGTGAGAATGGTCTTGAGACTTGGAAAAAAGCATTGGGTAACATTATGCCTTCTGTTGAAGTAAAGTCTAGAAGAGTAGGAGGCGCCACCTTTCAAGTTCCCATTGAAGTACGACCTAATAGAAAAACATCGCTTGGTATCAAGTGGATGATTTCTTTTGCTCGTAAAAGAGGAGAGAAAACCATGGTCGAAAGATTGGCTGGTGAAATCATTGCCGGTGCCAAGGGTGAAGGAGCTGCTGTGAAGAAGAAAGACGATACCCACAGAATGGCAGACGCTAACAAAGCATTTTCACATTTTAGATTTTAATTCCTAACACAGAAATGGCAAGAGATTTAAGATTAACTCGGAACATTGGTATTGCTGCTCACATTGATGCAGGTAAAACCACGACAACCGAACGCATATTATATTACACTGGTGTGTCTCACAAAATTGGTGAGGTACACGATGGTGCCGCTACCATGGACTGGATGGAGCAGGAGCAAGAAAGAGGTATTACCATTACCTCGGCTGCTACAACGGTCTTCTGGCCTTACAAAGACGAAGAATATCACATCAACATCATTGACACTCCGGGTCACGTAGATTTTACCGTAGAGGTAAATCGCTCCCTTCGTGTTTTAGATGGCTTGGTGTTCTTGTTCTCAGCTGTAGACGGTGTTGAGCCACAGTCAGAAACCAACTGGCGTTTGGCCGATAACTACAAAGTAGCTCGTATCGGTTTCGTGAATAAAATGGACAGAGCTGGTGCTGATTTCTTAAACGTGTGTAAGCAGGTGAAAGAAATGTTGGGTACTAAGGCCGTTCCTTTGCAGTTGCCTATTGGTGCGGAAGAAAACTATAAAGGGATTGTTGACCTCGTAGAGAATAAAGCGATCATCTGGAACGATGAGGATAACGGTATGACGTATGACGAGGTGCCAATTCCAGAAGACATGATCGATGAGGTTGCCGAATACAGAGAGCAACTCTTAGAAGCGGTAGCCGAATACGATGATTCTTTGTTAGAAAAATATTTCGAAGATCCGAATTCTATTTCGGTTGATGAAATCATTGCTGCCTTGAGAGCAGCTACCATAGATTTGGCTTTTGTGCCAATGATGTGTGGTTCGGCCTTTAAAAACAAAGGTGTTCAATCACTCTTGAACTACGTGATGGAGTTGTTACCATCTCCTTTAGATAGAGATAACATTGTAGGTATCAATCCTGATACGGAAGAAGAAACCTCAAGAAAACCACAATCAGACCAACCATTCGCTGCCTTAGCTTTTAAAATTGCTACCGACCCATTCGTTGGGCGTCTGTGTTTTGTAAGATCTTACTCGGGTACGTTAGATTCTGGTTCTTATGTCTTTAATACGAGAACGGATAAAAAAGAGCGTATTTCGCGTATCTTTCAAATGCACGCGAACAAGCAAAATGCGATTGATTCTCTGCACGCAGGTGATATTGCTGCTGTGGTAGGCTTCAAAGACATTAAAACAGGAGACACACTTTGCGATGAAAAACATAAGATTGTTTTGGAATCCATGGTATTCCCAGAGCCTGTAATTGGTTATGCAATTGAACCGAAAACACAAGCAGATGTGGACAAACTAGGAATGGCCATTGCCAAACTAGTAGAAGAGGATCCTACGCTTACGGTAAATACGGATGAAGAAACAGGTCAAACCATTTTGAGAGGAATGGGAGAATTGCACTTGGACATCATCATGGATCGTTTGAAGCGTGAGTTTAAAGTAGAAGTGAACCAAGGTGCCCCGCAAGTGGCTTACAAAGAGTCGATCAATGCGAGTGTTGAACACAAAGAGGTATATAAGAAACAATCAGGTGGTAAAGGTAAGTTTGCCGATATCTCATTTGAATTGAGTCCTGCTGATGCAGAGCAAGAAGAAGACGGACTACAATTTGTGAATCAAATTGTAGGGGGTATCATTCCTAAGGAATTCATTCCGGCCATTGAAAAAGGCTTTAAATCAGCAATGGACAATGGGCCTTTAGCGGGTTATCCAGTAGAGCGTATGAAAGTACGATTGTTCCATGGTTCATTCCACGATGTGGATTCAGATTCGCTATCTTTTGAGATGGCAGCGCGTTTGGGCTTCAAAGCTGCGGCTAAAAAAGCACAACCTAGATTGATGGAGCCTATTATGGCTGTTGATGTCGTCACGCCTGATGAATATACCGGGTCCATTACAGGTGACCTGAACAGACGTAGAGGTATCATGAAGGGAATGGATACAAAAGGTAGTGCAACCGTTGTAAGAGCCGATGTGCCCCTTTCAGAGCTATTTGGATACGTAACGGATTTAAGAACCATGTCTTCGGGACGAGCTACGGCTTCCTTGACATTTGCTCACTATGAGGCCGTACCCAATAACCTTGCAGAAGACGTGATTGCTAAAACCAAAGGTGAATAAGCTGTAAATTAAAAAACATGACACAGAAGATTAGAATCAAATTAAAGTCATACGATCACAACCTGGTGGATAAGTCATCAGAGAAAATCGTGAGAGCGGTAAAGACTACCGGAGCCATTGTGAGTGGTCCAATTCCTTTGCCTACCGTGAAAGAAAAATTTACAGTGCTGAAATCACCGCATGTAAATAAAAAAGCGCGTGAGCAGTTTCAGTTGTGCACCTATAAGCGATTGGTAGACATTTATTCTTCCAGCGCAAAAACCGTTGATGCATTAATGAAGCTGGAATTACCCTCGGGTGTAGATGTAGAAATCAAGGTGTAATATACCTATTGGATACAAAATAAAAAGAGGCTTTTCGTTAAGGAGAGCCTCTTTTTTAGTTTAGAATTATGGATAATATTTTTTTATCTAGCTTGCACTTAAGTCTTGACTAAGCACATGTTCTATACTTATGACCATCGTAAATAAAGGTTTAAACAAAAGAGGCCACTTAGTTCTTGTCGTTTCGTTCTCTTTACTTTTTTGTTTTGGTGCATGCAACAAGAAACAAAACGTGAACTTGAGCGGGCTGAAGGTTTATGCAGATACCCTTACCATCGACATACCCTCATTCACCTCTTCAAATCTAGCGAAGCCTGTCGTTTGGCAGGAAGGCCAAATAGAATACTTAGCGGCTTATAATTATCTAGATCATAGTTTGTCAATTTTTAATTTGACAGATGAAACTTACGCTAAAAGAATCTCTTTAGATAGGGAAGGACCTCACTTTGTTGATGCCGTTGGTGCTGTGTCTTTTGATGTTGATTTGAACTGTTTTATCGTTGTAAATTATCAATGGATCACTTTCATCAATCTTGAGGGTAAAGTTCTAAAACGACTTCGGATGAATAGTGGAAAACAAAACGACTTGGAGGGAATTGACTTTGAAAAGTATGAACTCTATTATAATCATTATTCAGGCTTGCAGTTTGATCAGGAAAGCAAAAAATTTTTGATGGGAGTTGCCAGTTTAAATAGACGTTACCCACAGCGCGATACAACTAGTAGATTGGCTGAAATTGATCTAAGGAGTAACGCTATTGCTCCACTTGATATTAAGATGCCAAAAGACTTTACTGAACTTCCTGGGGATTATGGTGAATTGACGCGCATAGGGTTTTGGAGAAAAGGAAGTGAGATAGTCTTCAATTTTGTTATGGCCGCTAAGGTTTTTATAAAAGAGTCTGATTCATTAATGGTTTATGATATTGAATCTCCACTGCTTGACAACTTAGCCCAGCCCATGAAGGGAGGAGGGAATTGGAATCAGAATAGAATAAAACATCAATTATCATCTCAGGCCTTTTACCCGATGGTTTCTGATAAGCATCAGGATATCTATGGTCAAGTTCAGAAAACAGATTCAAACTCTCCTTCTGATGAAGACTATTATGGATTGTTTTTTTATGATGAGCATCTAAATTTGATTAGCGAGATTGAATTTCCTGAAAATTACTATATCTTCCCTATCGTCTCTAAAAGAGGACTAATGTTCATGTCTTTCAATAAGCACGATGATAAATTGAAGTTGGTGAAGTATAATTTGCAGTGAAGTCTCATATCAAATTGACGTTCTTCTTAATCGCCATGCATCTAAATGGCTGTGGCAATCCCTCGAAAGTAGGGATTGGGGTTTTCCATATTGAGCTGCAAAACAATGTTCAATTAGAGTTTTTTGATCAACCAAAAAATGGACTTCAACCGGTATTTATTGTTGACTTGTTCCTTGACTCCTCCAACCTAAAAGTGAAAAGTAACGTAAGTGAGTTCGGTACTTTGAAATTTGTTCCTCTTTATGATGCCTCTGAGAGAGGGGTATTAGCGTTGCGTGTTGTGGAGAAAAGAGAGGACTGGCTAAAGGTGATCACTGATAGCTCAAAAGATCAGCAGGTAGCTCATTGGCTCTTTTCACCAAATGCGAAAGTAGATAATTGGGAGGAATTCTTGCTGAGTGTTTATCGTGTGAGGCCAAAGTCGAACGATAATAGGTTACGAAAAGCTCCATATGTCTCCGCCAAAGAGGTTTTAAGAAATCTACGCTATACATGTTTAGTTCCATTGGCTGTTTCAGGAGACTGGTTGCGGGTTAAAAACTCGGCAGTACGGTGCGATGAATCTGGGAATATCAAAGAAGAATTTGGAGGGTTCATCCGTTGGAAAAAGCGAAATAAAATTCTAATCAATTTCTTTCTTTAATGCAGTCAGTTTATTGTGAGGCTAAAGAAATCATTTGGGAAGAAATTATTTCCTTAATTTCAATATCATTCTTGGTAACAAAAATTTAAATTTCTATCTTTGCAGTCCGTTTCTCAAAAACCCTAGGTAAGGGTCTATATAAACGAATAAAAAGATGTCTGGAATAATCGGAAAAAAAATCGGAATGACTAGCATTTACAGTGCCGATGGACGTAATGTCGCATGCACGGTGATAGAGGCTGGTCCTTGCGTAATCACGCAAGTAAAAGATGAGAAAACAGACGGATACAAAGCTGTTCAACTGGCTTTTGGTGAGCGTAAGGAGAAAAACACTCCTAGTGCACTAAAAGGCCATTTCAAAAAGGCAAATACTACGCCTAAGAGAGATGTGGTTGAGTTTCGAGAATTCCGTGAAGAGTTTGAAGGTCAAGTGGCCTTAGGTAACGAAATTAAAGTCGCTGATGTTTTTAAAGAAGGCGATTTTGTGGATGCCATTGGCACCTCAAAAGGAAAAGGATTTCAAGGCGTTGTAAAACGTCATGGTTTCGGTGGTGTAGGCCAAGCAACACATGGTCAGCATAACAGAATGAGAGCCCCCGGTTCAATCGGTGGTGCATCTTATCCTGCACGTGTTTTCAAGGGAACGCGAATGGCGGGCCGTATGGGGAACGATCGTGTAAAAGTGATTAACCTTCGTGTGATGAAAGTGGTGGCAGAGCAAAACCTTATTGTGGTTTCCGGGTCTATTCCGGGTGCTAAAAACTCAACCGTATTATTAGAGAAATAAGACCATGGAGATTACAGTATTAAAAAATAATGGTGAGGAAAGCGGAAGAAAAATCAATCTTTCGGATAATGTCTTTGGTGTAGAACCTAATGATCATGCCATCTACCTGGATGTCAAGCAGTTTCTAGCCAATCAAAGACAAGGTACGCACCAGTCGAAAGAAAGAGGTCAAATTTCAGGGTCAACCCGAAAGATCAAAAAGCAAAAAGGCACAGGTACAGCTCGTGCCGGTAGCATTAAGTCTCCTGTTTTTAGAGGTGGAGGCCGTGTTTTCGGGCCAAAACCAAGAAATTATGGCTTCAAACTGAATAAGAAAACAAAGATTTTGGCACGTAAATCTGCCTTGTCTTACAAAGTGAAGGAAGATAAAATGGTGGTATTGGAAGATTTTTCTTTTGATGCACCAAAAACCAAGTCTTACTTAGCGTTTTTGCATAACCTCACTCTTAGTGACAAGAAGACACTTTTGGTTTTGGCTGAGAACGATAAGAACATCACACTTTCAGGTAGAAATATTAAGAATGCAAAAGTGGTAACAGCCGATACATTGAATACTTACGATGTATTGAATGCCGACAGTCTTTTGTTGAGTGAGAAATCAGTCGAAAAACTGGAAAACCTTTTAAATAAGTAAAGATGAGCGTTTTAAAAAAACCACTGGTAACGGAAAAAGTATCAGCCTTGAACGAAAAAGGTAAGTATGGTTTTGTGGTTGATGTAAAAGCCAACAAAATCCAAATTAAGCAGGCTGTTGAAGAAATGTATGGAGTAACTGTTGAGGATGTCAATACCATGAGATATCAGGGTAAAAGCAAATCTCGCTTTACCAAATCTAGGGTAATTTCAGGCCGTACTAACGCTTTCAAGAAAGCGATTGTGACGGTAGCTGATGGAGAGGTAATTGATTTTTACAGCGGTATTTAATTAAGAGAAAATGGGCGTAAAGAAATTAAGACCAATGACCCCGGGAACGAGAGGAAGAATGGCACCCGATTTTGCGGATGTGACCAAATCTACTCCCGAAAAGTCACTATTGGCTCCTTTGAAAAAATCTGGAGGAAGAAATAATACTGGTAAAATGACCATGCGTTACATGGGGGGTGGTCATAAAAGAAAACTAAGAATTGTTGATTTTAAAAGAGACAAATTCGATGTACCTGCTACGGTAAAAGGCATAGAGTATGATCCCTCAAGATCTGCACGTGTTGCTTTGCTCTATTATGCCGATGGTGAAAAAAGATACATAGTTGCTCCGCAAGGACTCACGGTAGGACAGACTGTGGTGTCAGGAACTTCTGTTGCTCCTGAAGTGGGTAACGCTATGCCTCTAAGCAGTATTCCATTGGGTACTGTTGTGCATAATGTGGAATTTAAACCTGGTAAAGGTGCGGCTTTGGCACGTAGTGCTGGTTCGTATGTACAACTCGTGGCCCGTGAAGGAAAGTATGCTACTTTGAAGTTACCTTCTGGTGAATTAAGGAATATCCTTTCATCATGTATGGCAACCGTAGGTTCGGTGGGCAATGCTGAGGCCATGAATGTGCGTTTAGGTAAGGCGGGTAGAAAGAGATGGTTAGGAAGAAGGCCACGCGTGAGGGGTGTTGTAATGAACCCTGTAGATCACCCAATGGGTGGTGGTGAAGGTAGAGCATCTGGTGGTCATCCACGCTCTAGAAATGGTTTATATGCGAAAGGATTGAAAACCAGAACCCCGAAGAAATATTCTAACAGATTAATCATTGGTAAGAAAAAATAACCTGTCATGGCACGTTCGTTAAAAAAAGGACCGTATATAGATTTCAGATTGGTCAATAAAGTTGAAGCTATGGAGGTTTCAGGAAAAAAATCGGTCATTAAGACTTGGTCAAGAAGATCAATGGTCTCTCCCGATTTTATAGGTCACACTTTTGCTGTACACAACGGGAATAAATTCATTCCTGTATTTGTCACTGAAAATATGGTGGGGCACAAACTTGGTGAATTTGCACCAACCCGAAACTTCCGAGGACACATTGCTAAAAAAGACAAGAGAAGATAATGGAAGCAGTTGCAAAATTAAATAACGTACCCACAGCACCACGCAAAATGCGTATGGTAGCTGATCTCATTAGAGGTGAGGGTGTCAATAGTGCATTGAATATCTTGAAATTCGAAGCCAAAGAAGGTGCTGCCCGATTAGAAAAACTTTTGCTTTCTGCCATTTCAAACTGGCAAATTAAGTATGAGGATGAGAAATTAGAGGATGCTGATCTTTACGTAAAAGAAATATTCGTAGATGGTGGACGCATTTTAAAACGCTTAAGGCCTGCACCTCAGGGTAGAGCACATAGAATCAGAAAACGCTCCAATCATGTAACATTAGTCGTTGCTTCAAGAAATACGGCTGAGGAAGTTACCGCTGAGGAGGAAATTACTAACGAAACGGATAATTCATAACCATGGGACAAAAAGTAAACCCGGTAGGCTTTAGACTAGGCATTGTTAGAGGATGGGATTCCAGCTGGTTTGGTGGAAAAGACTTCTCTGATAAAATTGTTGAAGATCAAGAAATTAGAAATTATATTGATGCGCGTATTCCCAAGGGAGGCATCTCTAAAGTAATCATTGAGAGAACAATAAAACGCATAACCATAACTGTACATACAGCCAGACCTGGAGTTGTAATTGGTAAAGGGGGACAAGAAGTTGATCGCATCAAAGAAGAACTCAAGAAAATCACCAGCAAGGATGTTCAAATCAATATTTTTGAGATTAAACGTCCTGAGCTTGATGCTAAGTTAGTAGGTGAATCTATTGCTCAACAGTTAGCGGCACGTATTTCTTACAGAAGAGCCATGAAACAAGCCTTAGCTTCTGCTATGCGCGTGGGAGCTCAGGGTATAAAAATTAAGTGTTCAGGTAGATTAGGTGGTGCTGAAATGGCACGTACCGAAATGTATAAAGAGGGTAGAATTCCTTTACATACCTTACGTGCTGACATTGACTACGCCATTTCTGAGGCTCATACCATTTATGGTAAAATCGGGATCAAAGTCTGGATTTTCAAAGGAGAGGTATACGGCAAGAGAGATCTATCACCCAACATTGGTGCACCCAACACAATGGGCGGTGGCGACAACAATAGAAGAGGTGGCGCTAGAAGACCTAATAGAAACAAGAAAAGTTAATCCGACTTTAAAATTTAGAGAAGATGTTACAACCAAAAAGAACCAAGTTCAGAAAAATGCAGAAAGGCCGTGTCAAAGGCATGGCAGGCAGAGGTCATACGTTGGCTTTCGGAACCTTCGGTATCAAATCTTTGGAACCCGGTTGGATTACCAGTCGACAGATTGAAGCCGCTCGTATTGCCATGACAAGGGCAATGAAAAGAGAGGGGCAAGTATGGATAAGGATTTTTCCAGATAAACCCATTACCTCAAAACCTGCAGAAGTAAGGATGGGTAAAGGTAAAGGAGCCCCCGATTATTGGGTAGCTGTGATCAAGCCTGGTACAATTTTATTCGAAGCTGCCGGAATAGATATGGAACTGGCCAAAGAAGCCTTGAGATTGGCAGCCCAAAAGCTACCTATCTCTGTGAAGTTTGTAGTACGTAGAGATTTTAGTGCATAATTATGAAGAATTCAGAAATCAAATCACTCTCTACTGAAGAGTTAATTGAGAAGTTAAAATCAGAAAGCGATGCTTTGCGAAAAATGAAATTTTCGCATTCCATTTCTCCTTTGGAAAACCCAATGAGATTGAAAGAAACGAGACGATTAGTCGCTCGTTTAAAAACGGAATTGAGAGCAAAGGAACTGGCTAATTAATAAGAAAATGGAGACCAGAAATCTTAGAAAAGAAAGAATCGGTGTTGTCACAAGTGACAAAATGGAAAAAACCATTACCGTTGCTGTGCAGCGTAAAGAAAAGCACCCGATCTATGGTAAATTTGTGAAGAAGACTTCCAAATTTACCGCTCATGACGATAAAAATGAATGCGGTATCGGTGATACCGTTAAAATCATGGAAACACGTCCGCTGAGTAAAAACAAAAGGTGGAGATTGATTGAAATCGTTGAAAAAGCCAAGTAACCATGATAAGACAAGAGTCAAGACTAAACGTAGCAGATAACAGTGGTGCCAAAGAGGTGCTATGTATCCGTGTGCTTGGTGGAACCAAGAGAAAATACGCATCAGTAGGCGACAAGATCGTCGTTACTGTCAAGAGCGCACATTCTTCAAGCAGTCTCAAAAAAGGTACAGTATCAAAAGCCGTAATTGTACGCACAAAAAAAGAAGTGCGCAGAAAAGATGGATCATACATCCGCTTTGAAGACAATGCAGCTGTTTTATTGAACCCTAACGATGAACCGAGAGGAACACGTATGTTTGGGCCCGTGGCGAGAGAGCTTAGAGAAAAGCAATTTATGAAAATTGTTTCATTGGCACCTGAAGTATTGTAAGGATGAATAAAAAAGAAATTAAAGTGAATAAGCTTCACGTGAAAAAGGGAGATACCGTAAAGGTGCTCTCCGGTAACGGAAGAGGGAAAACAGGCAAAGTATTAGAGGTTTACCCTGCTAAATACCGTGCGATTGTAGAAGGTGTCAACATTGTTTCAAAGCATGTAAAACCGTCTGCAAATAATCCCAATGGAAAAATTGATAAGATAGAGGCTTCTATTCATTTATCAAACTTAATGGTAGTGGATCCTTCATCAGGGGAGGCTTCAAGACTAGGAAGAAAAATGGATGAAAACGGAAAGCTAGTTAGATACGCAAAAAAATCCGGGGAGGTGATAAAAAATGACTAGTCCAAGATTAAGAGAGCTTTACAGAGAGCAAATCATTCCTTCTTTGAAAGAGAAGTTTGAATATACCAGTGTAATGCAGGTGCCGAAAGTAACCAAAGTTGTACTCAATAAGGGTATCGGTGCTGCTGTGGCTGATAAGAAATTGGTTGACATCGGGGTAGAAGAATTGACTACAATTACGGGCCAAAAAGCTGTTCCAACCATTGCCAAAAATTCTATCTCAAATTTCAAATTGAGAGATGGCATGCCTATTGGTGCGAAAGTTACATTGAGGGGAGATAGAATGTATGAATTTATCGATAGGTTATTGAACATTGCCTTACCTAGGGTGCGCGACTTTAGAGGCGTGAAGGACAGAGGTTTCGATGGTCGTGGTAACTATACCTTAGGTGTACAGGAACAAATTATTTTTCCCGAAATCTCAATCGATAAAGTAAGTAAAATTTCAGGTATGGACATCACTTTTGTGACCAATGCCAATACTGATGAAGAAGCATTTGAATTACTAAAAGCATTGGGCATGCCCTTTGCATCAAGTAAAAAATAAAATTATTATGGCAAGAGAATCTGTAAAAGCAAGAGAAAGAAAACGCCAAAGATTGGTGGCTAAGTACGCTGATAAAAGAGCTAAGCTGAAAGCCGAAGGTGACTATGAAGGATTGGATAAACTTCCAAGAAACGCCTCACCTGTACGTTTGCACAACAGGTGTAAATTGACAGGTAGACCGAAAGGATACATGAGAAAATTCGGTATCTCTAGGGTTACTTTCCGGGAAATGGCATCTGCAGGAAAAATCCCTGGAGTTACTAAAGCAAGTTGGTAAATAATACTTTTAAAAGAAATTTAAAATCCATACCTTTGCAGGCCGTTCGAAAGCGCGGCTGAAAAAGGAAACATCGCTGGGAGATATCGCCAGAATGTAACGTGCGAAAGCACACAAAAAAATAAAAATGACTGATCCAATAGCAGATTACTTAACGCGCTTAAGAAACGCGATGAAAGCAAAGCACCGATTGGTGGAAATCCCTGCTTCTAATGTGAAGAAGGAAATTACCAAGGTTTTGCACGAAAAAGGTTATATACTCAACTACAAAGTTGAAAATAACGATGTACAGGGTACCATTAAAATTGCTCTGAAATACAACACGCAGACCAAACAACCGGCCATAGTGAATATGCAACGCGTAAGCAAGCCGGGTTTAAGGAAATATGTGGGTGCATCAGAGTTACCAAGGGTTTTAAATGGCTTAGGAATCGCTGTGCTATCTACCTCAAAAGGTATTATGACCGACAAAGAGGCTAGATTACATCATATTGGTGGAGAAGTATTGTGTCACGTATACTAGATCATAGATAAATGTCACGAATAGGAAAAAGTCCTGTAATCATTCCCGAGGGAGTTACAGTTGAAATAAAGAAAGGTTTAGTAACAGCCAAAGGTCCTAAAGGCGAATTGGCTCAAGAAGTGAATCCAGACTTTGATTTAAAGTTGGAAGAAAATGTCTTGACCATTGACCGACCTACAGAGCAAAAACGTCACAGGGCACTACATGGCTTGTATCGTGCTTTGATCAACAACATTGTGATTGGTGTTTCGCAAGGTTACACCAAGCAGTTAGAACTGGTGGGTGTTGGTTACAAGGCCGCAGTAAGTAATGATATTCTCGAACTTAACTTAGGATATTCACATAGCATTTACATGCAAGTGCCTGAAGGTGTTAAGGCATCTGCTACAATGGAAAAAGGTAAAAACCCTACCGTTTCTCTTGAAAGTAACGATAAGGAACTGATTGGTCAGGTAGCTGCCAAAATCAGGTCACTAAGAGTCATTGAGCCGTACAAAGGCAAAGGTGTACGTTTTGTGGGAGAAAAAATCAGAAGAAAAGCTGGTAAAACAGCAGCGAAATAATATTAACCATGGCGATTAGTAAAAGCAGACTTAGAATTAAGAGAGGTGTTAGGAAGAAAATTTCCGGCACTACAGAGCGTCCACGGATTTCTGTGTTTAAGAGCAATGCCAGAATGTATGCCCAGATTATTGATGATACAAACGGTCATACTTTGGTTTCGGCATCATCTGCTGAGCAAGGCGATCTTAAAAACACAAACATAGAGATATCTAAAAAAGTGGGTTTAGCCCTGGCAGAAAAGGCACTTGAACAGGGAATAAAAGAAGTGGTTTTCGATAGAAATGGCTATGTATACCATGGAAAAGTAAAGGCCTTGGCTGATGGTGCTCGAGAAGGTGGACTAAAATTTTAAATGAAGATGACACAAACAAAATCAAGATTAAAAGCAAGTGACATCGACTTAACTGAAAAAGTTGTAGCGATCAAACGCGTGGCGAAAGTAGTTAAGGGTGGTAGAAGGTTCAGTTTCTCTGCTATTGTAGTAGTTGGAAATGGTGATGGTGTTGCTGGGTATGGTCTAGGTAAGGCCAATGAAGTGACAGACGCCATTACCAAAGGAATAGATGATGCTAAGAAAAATCTCCTGAACATTCCAGTATTAAAAGGAACTGTTCCTCACGAGGCCATTGGTAAGTTTGGTGGTGGTTTCGTTTTGGTAAAACCAGCATCAGAGGGTACAGGTGTTATAGCCGGTGGTGCAATGAGAGCTGTTTTTGAAAGCGCTGGAGTACACAACGTTTTGGCGAAATCCAAAGGATCTTCTAATCCGCACAATGTAGTAAAAGCAACATTCGATGCGCTGTTAAAGATGCGCGATGCATATGCTGTAGCAGAACAAAGAGGTGTTGAATTGGAAAAAGTTTATAATGGTTAATGCGATGAGTAAGGTTATAATTACACAGACAAGAAGTATCATTGATCGCCCCTTAAGGCAGAAAAGAACCATTCAAGCTTTAGGATTGGGTAGAATCAGTAAGACTGTTGAAGTCGAGTTGACTCCTCAAATTGCTGGAATGATTAAAAAAGTGAATCACCTTATATCGGTTAAAGAAGCATAAGATGAAATTAAATACATTAAAACCTGCTGAGGGTTCTGTAAAAACAAAAAAGAGAATTGGTAGAGGCCAGGGCTCAGGTAGAGGTGGTACTTCTACCAGAGGGCATAATGGTGCCAAGTCAAGATCAGGTTACTCAAAGAAGCTTGGTTTTGAAGGTGGTCAAATGCCTTTGCAAAGACGCGTACCCAAGTTTGGTTTTACCAATCCTAATCGCGTTGAATATAAAGCCATAAATTTAGATACCCTCCAAAAGCTAGCTGAAGAGCATAAAGAGTCTGCAGTTACTGTTGAGGTATTGTATGCACATGGCTTAGCCGACAAAAATGATTTAATTAAAATCCTCGGTAGAGGAGAATTGAAATTAAAGTTAGATGTAACAGCCCATCGCTTTTCAGCAACTGCTGAGAAAGCTATTGAAGCAGCGGGTGGAACTGTAACAAAGCTGTAATCGTATGAAGAAATTCATTACCACCCTTAAGAATATTTTTTCCATTGAAGAGCTGAGAAATAGAATTTTAGCTACCATTGGATTCTTGGTTATCTTCAGACTTGGGTCTTTCGTGGTTCTACCAGGTGTAGACCCGACACTTTTGTCTGAAGCAGATAGTGGTATACTTGGAATTTTAAATACACTCCTTGGGGGGTCTTTTAGTAGAGCATCTATTTTTGGTTTGGGTATTATGCCCTACATTTCCGCCTCTATTGTCATTCAATTGATGACAGTAGCCGTGCCGAGTTTCCAAAAAATGCAGAAGGAGGGGGAGTCTGGAAGAAAGAAAATCACCCAAATTACAAGGGTTTTAACCATCCTGGTCACCTTAGCCCAAAGTATAGGATACCTTCAGGTAACTATTCCACAGGAAGCAATTTCATCCGATATTAACCCAACCTTTTTCATGGCGTCTTCCATGATACTCCTTACTTCAGGTACAATGTTCTGTATGTGGTTAGGTGAGAAAATTACGGATAAAGGGATTGGTAACGGTATCTCCATGTTGATTATGATAGGTATCATATCTAGTCTTCCGGGAGCTGCTTGGTATGAATTTGTGACAACGAACGGTATCAGCCGTGGCTTGTTCTCACTGGTAGAGATCATTGTGCTGTTCTTTGTAGTAGTTATTACAGTTGCTTTAGTGCAAGCCACAAGAAAAATTCCGGTTCAATATGCTAAGCAGGTCGTAGGGGGTAAAGTGTATGGAGGTCAACGTCAATTCATTCCTTTGAAGGTGAATGCCTCAGGTGTAATGCCTATAATATTTGCACAGGCATTGATGATTTTACCTACACTTTTGGGTCAAATATGGGCGGATACGAGTGATATTGCTTTGAAAATCACAACGATCTTCCAAAATCCATATTCCTGGCAGTACAATGTAGTATTTGGATTGTTGATCATAGCCTTTACCTTTTTTTACACAGCTATTACGGTGAATCCTTCAAGTATGGCTGATGATTTGAAAAGAAATGGTGGATTTATTCCTGGTATTAAGCCTGGTCGAGCAACTTCAGAATTTATTGGAGGTGTGTTGGATAAAATTACACTTCCGGGTTCAATATTTTTAGCGATTATAGCCGTTTTACCAACCTTTGCTTTTAATGCAGGTGTTGGTCAGCAATTTTCATACTTCTATGGAGGTACATCCCTGCTGATTATGGTTGGAGTGATATTAGATACCTTACAACAGATTGAAAGTTATCTTCTGATGCGTCATTACGAAGGAATGATGAAATCCGGTAAGATGCGCGGGAGATCGCAAAATGTTGCAGTGGCCTAATATGATTCACTATAAAACGGAAGAAGAAATACAATGTATCCGTGAGAGTGCTGAAATTTTAGCGAGAGCTCACGGCGAGGTAGCCAAGCAAGTTATGCCTGGCGTAAAGACAAAGGATCTGGATAAAATTGCTGAAGATTTTATCGCAGATCAAGGAGCCACCGCTTCTTTTAAAGGTTACGGTGGGTTTCCGGCAACGCTCTGTATTTCTGTGAATGAAGTAGTTGTTCATGGATTTCCGAGTGAATACGAGTTAAAAGACGGTGATATAATCTCTATAGATTGTGGAGTCTTCTACAAAGGTTTTCATAGCGATTCCGCTTATACATACCCCGTAGGAGAAATTTCACAAGAGAAAATGTCGCTGCTAAAAACAACGAAGGAGTCGTTGTACGTAGGTATTGAAGCGGCTAAGTTTGGTCAACGCATTGGTGATGTAGCTTTCGCGATACAAGATTTTGTTGAGGGAAAAGGCTACAGTGTAGTGCGTGAATTGGTAGGACATGGTGTGGGTAAAAATCTTCATGAAAGTCCTGAAGTTCCCAATTATGGCAAACGAGGTCGAGGACCAAAATTAGGCGAAGGGTTGGTAATTGCTATCGAACCTATGGTTAATTTGGGTGAGAAGTTTATTGTTCAAGAGCCTGACGGATGGACCATACGCACCAAAGATCGTATGCCTTCGGCACATTTTGAACATACGGTGGCGATCTTTAGTGATCGCACAGAGGTTTTAACGAGTCATAAATACATAGAAGAAGTAGTAAATATATAGTATGGCTAAACAGGGATCGATAGAACAAGACGGAACAATCATTGAGGCTTTGCCCAATGCGACCTTTCGTGTGGAGCTTGAAAATGGTCATGTCGTTTTGGCACACATTTCAGGCAAAATGAGAATGTTTTATATTAAGATATTACCGGGTGACAGAGTGAAATTAGAAATGTCACCTTACGATTTAACAAAGGGAAGAATTACTTACAGGTATAAATAAGAGACAATGAAAGTAAAGGCGTCTATTAAAAAGCGTAGTGCTGATTGCAAAATCATCCGTAGAAACGGTAAGCTCTACGTGATTAACAAGAAAAATCCGAGATTCAAACAAAGACAAGGGTAATTATGGCAAGAATTGCAGGAGTTGATATTCCAGATCATAAAAGAGCAGAAATAGGGCTGACCTATATCTTTGGTATAGGCCGTAGCTCTTCTAACTACATTTTGGCAAAAGCCGGTGTAGATAAGGACACCAAGATAGGAGACTTAGACGATGCACAGCAAAAAGCAGTCAGAACCATCATCACTGAGGAGTTCAAGATTGAAGGTGTATTGAAATCTGAGGTACAAATGAGTATTAAGCGTTTGCTAGATATTGGTTGCTATCGTGGACTTAGACATAGAAAAGGTCTTCCGGTTCGTGGACAGCATACCAAGAATAACTCGCGCACCAGGAAAGGTAAAAGAAAGACAGTTGCCAATAAGAAAAAGGCAACCAAATAATTGACATGGCTTTAAAGCCTTAACAGAAATTTGACGATGGCTCAAAAAAGAAAAGATAAAGCTAAGAAAAGAGTAGTGCAAATTGATGCACTCGGGCAGGCACATATCAAAGCCTCTTTCAATAATATTATTATCTCTTTAACCAATCAGCAAGGACAAGTTATTTCTTGGGCTTCTGCAGGAAAAATGGGTTTTAGAGGTTCTAAGAAGAACACACCTTATGCTGCCCAAATGGCTGCCCAAGATTGTGCTCAGAAAGCCTACGATTTAGGTTTGAGAAAGGTAGAAGTATTTGTAAAGGGTCCAGGTGCAGGAAGAGAATCTGCAATCAGAACAATTCAGAATACCGGAATTGAAGTTACTGTAATTCGTGATGTGACACCACTGCCACACAACGGTTGCCGTCCACCCAAAAGAAGAAGAGTTTAATAAAGAAATTATAAGTAATGGCAAGATATAAAGGCCCTAAGGCTAAAATAGCGAGAAGGTTCAACGAACCAATTTTTGGTCATAGTAAAGCATTACAAAAGAAAGCTTATCCTCCCGGCCAGCACGGTCGAGGGCGTAGAAGAAAGCAATCAGAATATGCGATTCAGTTGATGGAGAAACAAAAAGCCAAATACACTTATGGTGTGTTAGAAAAACAATTCTCCAACATGTTTAAAAAAGCATCCAGCAAATCAGGAATTACAGGTGAGATCTTACTGCAAATGTTGGAATCCCGTTTAGATAATGTGGTTTACAGATTGGGTATTGCTCCAACACGTAGAGCTGCACGCCAATTGGTGGGGCACAAACATGTAACTGTCAATGGTGAGATTGTGAATATTCCATCCTACAACGTATTGCCTGGCGATATCGTAGGGGTAAGAGAGAAATCTAAATCTTTGGAATTAGTGACTGAGAGTTTGGCTGGTAATTCAGTACAAAAGTACCCTTGGTTAGAGTGGGATAAGTCTTCCATGTCTGGTAAGATTATAAATATACCTACCCGCGAAGATATTCCGGAGAACATTAAAGAGCAGCTGATTGTAGAGCTTTACTCTAAATAATTAAGT
Organism: Roseivirga sp.; assembly: GCA_018402485.1. Taxonomy (GTDB): domain Bacteria; phylum Bacteroidota; class Bacteroidia; order Cytophagales; family Cyclobacteriaceae; genus Roseivirga. The sequence continues at coordinate 1,429,558 of JAGYIY010000001.1, forward strand.
GTAAGAACCTTTTAAATAAAAGAAATATGTCAATACTAGCATTTCAAATCCCCGAGAAGGTGGTCATGGAAAAAGCTGACGATTTTCATGGTCAGTTTACCTTTAAGCCACTAGAAAAGGGTTATGGGGTAACCATTGGTAATGCCTTAAGAAGAATTTTGCTTTCTTCTCTTGAAGGTTACGCCATCACTGGTATCAAAATGCCCAGTGTGTTGCACGAGTTTTCAACCATAGATGGGGTAGTAGAAGATGTATCCGAAATCATTCTGAATCTGAAAAAAGTAAGGTTTAAGAAAATTTCGGATACGGTTGACAATAAAATCAATGTGGTCATTCAGGGCGAAGATGAATTTACAGCAGGAGATATTGGTAAGTTTACCAGTGCTTTCGAAATTTTGAACCCTGAGGATGTAATTTGTCATTTTGACCCTTCCATCAAATTTGAACTTGAACTTACGGTTGAAAAAGGTCGAGGTTATGTGCCCGCAGAGGAAAACAAACCGAGTGAGCAAGTTTTCGGCTATATTCCAATTGATGCGATCTTCACACCTATAAAAAATGTGAAGTATAGCGTTGAAAATACACGTGTAGAGCAAAAAACGGATTATGAAATGCTCATCTTGGATATAAAGACAGACGGGTCAATTCATCCCGAAAACGCTTTGAAGGGCGCAGCTCATATTCTCATTCAGCATTTTATGTTGTTCTCAGATCAAAATATGATTTTGGAAACTGGGGCATTGGATGAACCTGAGCAGGTAGATGAAGAGATGTTACACATGAGGAAACTATTGAAAACCTCATTGAACGATCTAGATCTTTCCGTAAGAGCCTACAACTGTCTCAAAGCAGCAGATGTAAGAACTTTAGGCGATTTGGTAAGGTTGGAAATCTCCGATATGATGAAGTTCCGTAACTTTGGTAAAAAATCTTTAGCCGAATTAGAACAGCTTGTTGCAGATAAAAACCTAACCTTTGGAATGGATCTTTCCAAGTATAAATTAGAGGAGGAGTAACGAAAATGAGACACGGTAAAAAAATCAATCATCTGAGCAGAACAGCAGCGCACCGAAGTGCGATGCTGTCAAACATGGCCTCTTCATTGATTCAACACAAGAGGATTACAACAACTTTGGCCAAAGCCAAAGCACTCCGAAAGTATGTTGAGCCTTTGATTACCAAAGCTAAAAACGACACCACCCATTCAAGAAGGGTAGTATTTTCTTATTTGCAAAATAAATCTGTTGTAACGACACTTTTCAATGAAGTAGCGGACAAAATAGGTGCAAGGCCAGGAGGGTATACGCGTATTATCAAAACGAATAACAGATTAGGAGATAATGCTGATATGTGTATCATAGAATTAGTCGACTATAACGAACTGTTGTTAGAAGAAGCTAAGCCTGAGAAGAAAACAACTCGAAGAAGTCGTAGAGGGGGTAAAAATGTAAGCAGTCCTACAACTGAATCAACTCAAGATGGCCCTTCTGCTGCGGCAGAGGCGGTAGTGATTGATGAAGTGGTAACGGAAGAGATCGCTGAAGAAGCAAAGGAGGAAGTAATAGCAGAGGCATCTGAAGAGCAACCTGAAGCAAAAGAAGAATCTTCTGAGGCTACGGAAGAGCAAGACGATACAGAAGAAGGTGATAAAAAGTAAAGTGTATTTTATGGTCTGATTAGGCCCATTAAGATAAGTAAAAAAGAGAAGGCCTTTAGTCTTCTCTTTTTTTATTATCTCCCTCATAAAGAACTTCTTCATCAGGTAAGTCTTTGAAAGGAAAGTATATTTTCTATTTTTGTAACTTTCATAAAACTTAACCTGTTTTTTCATGCAGCAACTCAATGATTTCCTTTCCATAGTTGATAGTAAAATTGGTAGCTCTCCATGGTTTCCCTTCATCTTACTTGGAATAGGGTTATTTTTCACCATCTACCTAAAGTTCCCGCAAATCAGATATTTTAGATTTGCGTTACGTATCGTAAGAGGCAAATATGATCGTGAAGGTAGTGAAGGTGATACATCACACTTTCAAGCACTCACAACAGCACTTTCAGGTACAGTAGGAACAGGTAACATAGCAGGGGTAGCGTTGGCCATTCATATTGGTGGGCCTGCTGCATTATTTTGGATGCTGGTAACAGCTGCTATTGGTATGTGTACAAAGTTTGTTGAGGTAACGCTTTCTCACAAGTACCGTGAGAAAAATGACGATGGTAGCTTCTCGGGCGGGCCAATGTACTACATGAAAAACAAATTGAACATGAAATGGTTGGCAGCCATTTTTGCTGTGGCCACCATCTTATCTTCATTTGGGACTGGAAACATGCCGCAAATCAATAGTATTTCTTCTACCATGAAGGCTACTTTCGATATTGAGCAATGGATTACTGGGGCAATTCTTTCTGTTCTTTTGGCATTCGTAATCATTGGTGGTATCAAACGAATCGCTAAAGTGACGGAGCGTTTAGTTCCAACCATGGCCATTATTTATTTTTTGGGTTGTTTCACCGTTATTTTTGCCAATGCAGAAAATATTTTACCTTCCATTGCTGCTGTATTAGGAAATTTATTCTCAGATACTGCGGCATCAGGAGGCTTTTTAGGAGCTGCATTTAGTTTTGCATTCAATAAAGGAGTTGGACGTGGTTTATTCTCGAATGAAGCGGGGCAAGGCTCTGCACCCATTGCTCACGCTTCTGCCAAAGCCAAAGAACCTGTTTCTGAAGGAATGGTGGCCATACTTGAACCATTTATAGATACCATTATTATATGTTCTATTACAGGGCTAACCTTACTATCATCTGGAGCTTGGCAGGAAAAGTTTGAAAATGATTTTGATGCGATTGACATGTCCATTTTGGTGGGTACAGATTATACAGACCAAACCGAAGAAGGGGTCAATCAATTGGCAGGACATATTTCAGGTCGTAAACCCTTGCCCTTGTTTTCAGGTACTCTGAATGTAATAGAAGGTCAAATTCAAAATGATGTAACCATTGTCAATGCTCGTTCATTGGCCGAGGAGGTTGCTGTAAATGAATATTTTGAAGGGCCTCCTCTCACAGGCCCTGTAGAAATTGTAAACGGGAGGCCTGTGAATAGTTCGATATCTTTTCACGGAAAATCTTTAATGCACAGTGCTCCATTAACAGCAAAAGCATTTAACAAAGGGTTTTTAGGTGATTATGGGCAATACATTGTTTCCATAGGATTGCTTTTATTTGCCTTCAGTACGGCTATTTCATGGTCATATTATGGTGATCGTGCGGTTACATATCTGGTAGGAACCAAAGGCGTAGTGTATTATCGCATTCTCTATGTGGCGGGCTTCTTTGTGGCCTCATTTGCAGATACGACCATTATTTGGACACTTTCAGGAATTGCCATTGCGCTGATGACCTTGCCTAACTTGTTAGGGATTTTCTTGTTGCGGAAAGATATGAAGGATACGGTTAAGGAATATTGGGGTGACTTCAAAAAAGAGTTTCCTTCAGTTAAAACTCCGGAGTAAGTGGCTTGGATTAAAGCCTTCCTCCGCGTTCGAATTGACTTCTTCTCCTGCCTATTTTCAAATCCTTGAGTACAGAAGACTTAATTTGTATGTCAATACTGTAAGAGGTGAAATTCCCAAAAGGAATCCAATTGCCGCGCATTTCCCAACAGCCTAAATCTCGGTAAATACCAATTGAGGTTTGGGTGAGTTCTTGCATGTCAAAATCATAGCCAGTGTTGTAGGTGATTTGCCACTTGGGTGTTAAGGCCAATTGTCCAAATGCCTTCACAGCCAAACGTGTCGTTGAACCATTTGGATTCCACCGATAACTATAGTCCAAGCTTAATTGTACGTTCCAAGGTACTTCTATATCAACATACTGATTGGGTTCAAAAAAGTATTGGTTCATCTGGTTCACCATTTCGTTTCCCCCTTCATTGATGGATCCAAACTCATTATCCTGTTCATTTCCAAACCCATCACCTATGTTGTTTAGGGTTTCGGCACCCGAAAAGTTATTGCCCATACTGCCCGATGATGCTTTACTGTTTAAACTGGTATTGAGTGAAAAACGAGCATTTACGAGTTTCCCAATTCCTTGTCCAGAACTTATGGCCAATGCATTCACTCTTCGAAGTCGGGTAACACCATTTTCTAAATTTTCAGGTAAGTAGGTGTATGGATCTATTGTAGCCCCTGCATTGATTTGTAACTTGTTTTCAAACAGTGATGTTCTGGCTGTAATATTGATGGTGGAAAGGGCAAAGGAGTCGGCAAGAAAATTGTAGCTTCCACTTAAGTTTAATCCTTCAATCAAAGCCACTTTTTTAGATTTGGTAGTGTCATTTCTTACTTTCATTTCTACCTTATTATTGATGCTGAAGCCTATATTGGCCGATTCACCCAATGCAGGGCTCCCAAATCGGAAGCCATCAAACTTGGAAAGTAGTCGGGATCTTCCCCCATTTGCAGTGTCCACTTGAACTTGCTGAAAATAGCCAAACTTTTCATCACTAAAATCTGGTCTGTAGTTGAAGGATAAGGAAGGATTTATGATATGTCTTATGGCTTCTACCTTACTTCGCTTTCCCATATTATAGGTTCCGAAGATTTGAGTGGATAAAGAAGCACCTGCCGAGTAGGTTGTCGCACGACTAAATCCAGAAATAGTGTCTATTCGGACCGCATTTTGGTCTTCTAGAAATTCGTATTGAAGATCTTTGAAGTACCAAAGTTCTTCTATTCTTAGAGAAGGGGAAAGGTTGAGATAATTCAAGACAGGCATGGAGGTAGAAATATCAATATTATGTCGAACGCCATTTTGCGCATTTTTCAAAAGTGCACCTAAATTATTCAGATTGAACGCAATAGTATCTGTGGTTTGTGCCCTATTGGCAATGTTAAACCCAGCAGAGCCTGGCCTTACTAAATTAGTTACCTGATTTGATGCATTCATTCTCCAACCTACATTGAGCCTTTTGAGTAGCTCCGATTCACTCTTCTTGAAAGGGAAAATTCGGTTCATTTGTAAAGAAAGTTCAGGAAGCGTAATGTCAATGATATTGGTTTGAACGTTTTGATTGTGCCTGGCACTTATGGCGTAGCTAAAGGGTGAATTAGGAATCACCCCACTGTAGTTAATGTTCGATCGGAATTCAGATCGTATGTTGTTTTGAAAATTATTGATATTTAAATTATTTTGGTTAAACGTACTAGTTCCTGCATTTACACTAGCAGAAAATCGTGCATTCCTACCCCTTGAGTCGGGAGCGTGAGACCAAGAAACCCAAAAATCCTTCGAATCCAAGGGTGTTTCATCTGTATCTGGTGTGATGTTTCTGTTGTATGTCAGATCAAATTGTCCGTTATAGGCATAGCGTTTTTTGTAAACAGATCGAACGCGAGTTGCCCAACTGCCTTTGGAATAAATGTCACCTGTTATTGCAGTATGGATGTAATCGTTCCAAGCAAAATAGTATCCTCCTTCTCTTAAGAATAAACCCCTTCTCCTTTCATCTCCATATTTAGGAAAAAGGATACCGCTAGTGGCTTCTTGGGTATCGGGGAAGTAACCAAATGGAAGTCCGAAGGGTGTGGGTATCCCGCCAACGTATAACAAAAATGGGCCTGTGATGATGTTTTTACCTGGGTTAATTTTGATTTTTTTAGCTTTAATGTAGGTTCCTGCTTCACTGTCGTCTAAACAGGGTACAAATTTACCATTCAGTACATAAGCACTTTGGTCTGGGTTTCTCTTAATCACTTCACCTCTTATAAAGCCATCGGGCTCTTTCTTAGAAACACCCTTGATACGCGCTTTTTGTGTCTTAAAGTTGTACGTAATCTCTCTGGTGTCAAATATGTCTGGTCCATCTTTAAAAACGGGGAGTCCCACCCAGACACCGGTAGAGTCTTGCACTCCTGTGGCATGAAGCTCGTTTTTTTGCTTATCAATCGTAATTCTTTCAGCCACTAAATTAATTTGTCCATATTCAATTTTGGCATTCCCGTATAAGAAAGTTTGATTGGTAACGAGTTTATTGATAATGGAATCTTCTGCAAAATATTTCACAGTGGTTTGAAACCCATTGACATTGATTGAAATGGAATCTTGTAACAGAGGAACTGTGTCTTTTTTAATACCGCCCGGTAGAACTAATTGGCGTTCGGAGCGGTTTTTTAGGGAGTCTATTTGTACTTGATTGTTCTGACCATAAGATACAAAGCCAACCATGCAGAGCCAAAAACAAAGAAAAATGTTTACTTTAGACAAATTGTGCTTTTTCTGTTCTTCCGAAAATTTCGGATTTTTGCGTAAAGTTATTTTAATCAGTCGTTTCATGCACATTAAACACATAATTTATCTGACTTTCTGGATGACACTTACGCTTTCTATTTCTTTGTCAAGTCTATTTGGACAAAGTGAATCTAAGAAATACAAGGTGGTTTTAGACCCTGGCCATGGAGGAAAGGACTGGGGTACGTCAGGCAGCCAACTTAAAGAAAAGGATGTTGTGTTGTCGGTAACCTTAAAGGTGGGAGAATACTTAGAAAAATACACCAATAACATTGAGGTTATATTTACTCGAACAAAGGATGATTACAGCCATCCCAAAGTCCGTGCCAATATGGCTAATGATGCTGAAGCAAATCTTTTTGTTTCTATTCATGCGAATGCCATGCCGAAAGGTAATTCTCACATTTACGGAACCGAAACCTACGTAATGGGGGTAAACAATGAAGGTAGAAATTTTGAAATCGCGAAACGCGAGAATTCCGTAATTTTATTAGAAGAAGATTACAAAGAAAAATACCAAGGTTTTGACCCCTCGAATCCCGAGGTAAATATGATGTTTGAGATGATGCAGGATGCCTTTCAGGAAAATAGCATTTGGTTGGCCAAGAGCTTGGAAGAGCAATTTGCTAAACGTGCGGGTAGAAATAGCAGGGGTGTAAAGCAATCTAGCCTTTGGGTACTTTGGAATACGGCTATGCCAAGTGTTTTGATTGAAATAGGTTACCTTTCCAATCCGAAAGAAGAAAGAGAGTTGGGTTCTCCAAAAGTTCAGGACTATATTGCATCTGCAATATTTAGAGCAATTAGAGATTATTTCGAAAGCATAGATAAAATTGGCAACTAGTGGCAAAAGGAAAAGAATTCAAGGTTGGTTTGTTTGCGGTGCTCATGGCAGGGGCATTGTATGTTGGTTTCAATTACTTGAGAGGTCTTGATGTGTTTTCTCCTTTAAACACCTATTATGCTGTTTACAAAAACGTAAGTGGCTTGAACAAAGGAGACCGAGTGATTCTTAATGGTCTTGAGGTAGGCAGTGTGGTGGAGAGGCAGTTTATTGACCAACACTATGATGAGATCATGGTAACTATGGCCATTGATAAAACCATTGTGATAACAGATAGTACCATGGCTAAGTTGGCTAAGCCAGATTTTTTAGGTGCCTTGGAGGTTCAACTCGTTATGAAAGCAGGTGGAAACCGTGTCTTGCAAAGCGGTGATACCCTTATTGCAGCAGTCGATCGTGGCATTACTGAACTATTGACTGAAGAAGGACTTAGTGCTGCTAATTCCCTTTCTGCCTTGGTGAATAAAATCAATGATGTTTTAGATCCTTTTGTAGACAAAGCAGATACCATTTCTTTAGCCATCGATAATTTTAAATATTTTTCTGATGAATTGGTTTTGGTTACCCGTGATGCAAGGTCTTCCTTAGAACAGATAAAACTCAAATTAGACTACACTGCTGATTCTTTAGTGGCTGTAATGGGCGGGATAAAACCTTTACTTGAAGAGTATCAAAAGTTAGGCGTTAAATTAAACGCGGTTGATGTTGAATCGAGGCTTCAAAAAATGGATTCAGTATTGTTAAGTACACAAGCCTTTGTGGATCGCCTTAACAGTAAAGAGGGCACCTACGGGAAGCTAATGAGCAATGATTCTTTGTATGATAACCTTACACGTACCATGGCAGATTTAGATTCGCTTTTTATAGACCTAAGGTACAACCCGAAAAGGTATATTCACTTCTCTGTATTTGGTAGAAAAAACCGTCCTCCAGCCGATGGACGTGAAATAAGTACCAAAAGAAAAAAGAAGTAAGCATACATCTCATTTTAGGTTTGATGTAAAGGTTTAAGACTTTAATTTTAAACCTTTGCCCAGAGAATTCCACTTCAACAAAAAAGATAACCATGGATATCGAATTTAACATGAATGATGACCGCATGCGTCAGCTTAACTTTAAGTTGAAGGAGAAAATCAAACAAGTAAAGTTAGGAGGTGGTGAAAAAAAAATAGCATCACAACATGCCAAAGGAAAGCTTACTGCGCGTGAAAGAATTGCTTATTTAATTGACGATGCTGATGATTTTCTTGAAATCGGTGCATTGGCGGGAGACGGTATGTACCAAGATGTTGGGGGTTGTCCTTCAGGAGGGGTAGTAACAGGTATTGGAAATGTATGTGGAAGACAATGTGTTATTGTAGCTAATGACGCGACAGTCAAAGCAGGTGCTTGGTTTCCCATTACTGCCAAGAAAAACTTAAGAGCACAAGAGGTAGCCATGGAAAACCATTTGCCGATTGTTTATTTAGTGGATAGTGCAGGTGTATTTCTACCCATGCAAGACGAAATTTTTCCAGATAAGGAACATTTCGGTCGACAGTTCCGCAATAACGCCATTATGTCTTCGAAAGGCATTATTCAGGTTGCTGCCATCATGGGTAGCTGCGTTGCGGGCGGGGCCTACCTTCCCATCATGAGTGATGAGGCCGCAATTGTTGATAAAACGGGTTCCATTTTTTTGGCAGGTTCCTATTTGGTTAAAGCTGCAGTTGGAGAAGATATCGACAATGAATCTTTAGGGGGTGCCACAACGCAATGTGAAATATCGGGCGTCACAGATAATAAATTTCCAAATGATGAGGCTTGCCTAGATTATATCAAATCCATTTTTGATAAAATTGGAGCTTTTGAAAAGGCTGGATTTGATAAGAAAGAAGCGAAACCTCCTAAGAAGGATCCTCAAGAACTTTATGGTCTGATGCCTTCTGATCGTGTAAAACCTTATGAGGTCAGAGCGTTAATCGAAAGGTTGGTAGATGAGTCAAGGTTTGAGGAGTACAAAGAAAAATATGGTCAGACCATCGTTTGTGGTTATGGTCGAATTGAAGGATGGGCAGTGGGCGTAGTGGCCAACCAAAGGGTAGTGGTCAAATCGAAGAAGGGCGAAATGCAAATGGGTGGCGTCATTTATTCCGACTCTGCCGATAAAGCCGCTCGTTTTATCATGAATTGTAATCAGCGGAGGATTCCTTTGGTGTTTTTACAAGATGTCAGTGGATTCATGGTAGGTAGCCGTGCGGAGCACGGAGGTATTATCAAAGATGGTGCTAAAATGGTGAATGCCATGGCCAATTCAGTGGTGCCTAAGTTTACGATTATCACCGGAAATTCTTTCGGGGCAGGTAACTATGCCATGTGTGGAAAGGCTTATGACCCCAGGTTGATTTATGCATGGCCTACCGCTCAAATTGCTGTAATGAGTGGTGCCTCCGCAGCAAAAACCTTGTTGCAAATCAAAGTGTCTTCTTTAAAAGCCCAAGGAAAAAAAATTACGCCTGAGGATGAGAAAAAGCTTTTGGATCAGATCAAAGCTGATTATGAAGAGCAAATGAGCCCATACTATGCGGCTTCCAGACTGTGGGTAGATGGTATTATCGATCCGCTGGAAACCCGAAATGTAATTGCCAAGGGAATTCGTGCAGCCAATCATGCACCGATTGAAAAGACATTTAACGTTGGAGTAATTCAAACTTGATGAGTGATGCGCATTATTTGAATAATAAAGAGCTAAAGGCCTTGGTTTCCTTGCTAGATGATGATGATACAGAGGTAATTCAACATGTAGAGGGGAGAATTATGTCTCTTGGTACGCACATTATTCCTTACTTGGAATTTGAATGGGAAAATAGTTTCAATCCTATTGTACAAAAGCGCATTGAAGAACTAGTGCACAGTCTTCAGTTTGAACTTACGAAGGAGAAGTTATACGCATGGAAAGCGCAAGGGGCAAAGGATCTTTTGGAGGGCATGTGGTTGGTCAATACGTATCAATATCCAGATCTGGAACTGGAACAACTCACCAGGGAAATAGAACAAGTTTATTACAATGTATGGATGGAATTTAAGTCAGACATTCACCCCGTAGATCAGGTGAAGCAACTTAACTCCGTTTTTTTTAATAGCTTACATTTTGGAGCCAATACTAAGAACTTTCATTCACCCGGCAACTCCATGTTGAATGTTGTCTTGCAAACTAGAAAAGGTAACCCTATTTCGCTTTGTGTCATTTATATGCTAGTAGCTCAAAAATTGAAGATGCCCATTTATGGTGTGAATCTGCCCAACCTTTTCGTGATGACCTATAAAACAGAAGACGTACAGTTTTACATCAATGCCTTTAACCGTGGCTTGATTTTTTCTCGCAAGGAGATTGACCAATACATTCAAAATCTCAATCTTCAACCCAATGATAGCTTTTATGAGCCATGCACCAATGAAGACATCATTGTTAGGGTTTTGCGTAATTTAATCAATTCGCACGAAAAATTAGGCCATACCGAAAAAGTGGATGAAGTAAAATCTATGCTAGATGTATTGCGGTCGGTTTAATAGTGATTCACCGGAATAGCAAGGGTTATGTGTAATCCAGCTAATGGGCAATAATGAAAGGTATGACACTTTTCATTTTTATACTTCGCTGAATATCTTTTAAAGGGTTGGCTTTCCAGATTGGATTTTGCTTCCACCACCATATCTGTTCCGAAAGTAAGTTGTTTCCGACCAAACATTTTATAGAGCGCTTCCTTAGCAGACCATATGCGTGTTAAGTCTTCGACTGTCATGGGGATTGTTCGTTTTTCTTCTGGATGTATAAATTTTTTGGCAATGGCCAACACCTGAGCACGCTCAATTTCAACGTCTATTCCAATCATTCCATTTAAATTAATTGCTGCTGCTCCATAATCACCCGCATGACTCATTGAGATGCCTATGTTGGGGTCGTCTAAAAATGGCTTGCCATTGGGGTCTTTATGAATGTAAAATTGCCCGTAGGGCTTCACTAGAGACTTTAAAGCATTGCGTGCCCCTAGCCACTCACGTTTTTTTTGAGGATGGTTAATGCTAGTAAGTTCCTGCAACTCTGCTGAATTGAGAGACAGATACTCCAGAAGTTCCTCTTCCGATTCGGTGATATGCCACAAGGCAAAGGCCATGTGAGGCTCAACTTGAATTTGTTCAATGATTGGCATAATACGCAGGAATCCTCTTTGACAATGCTTATTTTTGAGTGAAAGTATTAAATTCCATCAAGTTGCCCATGAATCGTATTCAAATTAATAAAATAAAATCGCTAGCTGGTCATCAAGATTGTGTTTATGTGCTTGAGCATAGTACAGAAGATCATTTGGTTTTTTCATCGGGGGGCGATGGTGTCATTGCTGAATGGGACTTGCGCTCGCCCGACCAAGGTAGAATGTTGGCCAAAGTAGAGAGCTCAGTTTATGCATTATGTCACTATCCGGAAAGAAATGTTTTGGTGGTCGGACAGAATTTTGATGGTTTGCACTTGATAGATTTAGAGCAAAGAAAAGCCATGGCTTCTATTCAATTAGGGAAGGCAGCTATTTTTGTCATTAAGGTGATAGATGATGTCTTATTTGCAGGTCTGGGGAATGGTGAAATTCATGTACTAGATATTAAAACATTAAAGACCCTGAAAATTATTCGGGCCTCAGAGGCGAGCGTCAGGTGTATGGCTTATTCCAAAAAAAGAGGTGAGTTGGCTGTCGGTTTCAGTGATAATTACATTCGTATTTACCAACTCAAGGATTTAACATTGAAACAAAGTTTTGAAGCCCATAAAAATTCTGTTTTTTCAGTACAATTTTCGCCAGATGAACGTTTACTTTTGACTGGGAGTAGAGATGCCCACCTCAAAATTTGGTCGGCGATAAAGCAATATGAATTGCAAGAGACTATTGTTGCGCATATGTATGCAATAAACCATCTTGTTTTTAGTGGTGATGGCAAACATTTTGTAACTTGTAGCATGGATAAGGCGATTAAGGTCTGGGACGCCACGACTTTTAAACTCCTAAAAGTAATAGACAAAGCACGGCATGCGGGTCATGGTACTTCTGTTAACCGTCTGCTATGGACTAAATACAACAACTTATTGGTCTCGGCAAGTGACGACCGAAGCATTTCAATCTGGGATATTAATTTTAATTCTTCCAACACATGAACATCACACCCCTAGAAATTAGACAAAAACAATTTGAAAAGTCATTTCGTGGTTTTGACAAAGATGAGGTCTTAGCCTTTTTGAATTCTCTTTCCGTAGAGTGGGAGAAAGTTAATGAGCAAAACAAAGAACTTAAATATAAACTTGAGGCTGCTGAAAATGAAGTAAAGAAACTTCGAGAGGTTGAAAACTCATTATTTAAAACATTGAAGACGGCCGAAGATACAGGTGCAAATATGGTGGAGCAGGCAACCAAAACTGCTGAACTGCACATGCGCGAAACGGAGATGAGAGCAGATGGTTTGATGAATGAAGCCAAATCTCGGGCTAAGTCTATTATCGAAGATGCTGAAAACAAGGCCAAGATGATTGTAGATGATATGGAAGATGAAATCGCTCAACTTGAGCAGGTATTTAGAAGCTTAAAAGGCAACAAAGAGGCCATGGTTTCTGACCTACGAATGTTGGCTGAGGATATGCTTTCTAAAATTCAGCGCCATGAGGAATTCCCTCAAGAAATTAAAACACATTTAAAAAAGGCCAAGGAGCTAAGTCGAGAGTTTAATGATGTAAAAAAATCTGTAGATGTAAACCAAATAATGGATGAGCACGATCAAAAAGAGGCAGAGCAAAGCATTGATGAAATGGTAGATGACCAAACTGATGCAGCCATTGATGGAGGATTCGTTATAGAGAAAGAGAAGGAAGAAAAATCTGATAAAACCAGTCCAACAGAAGAGAACAAATTAGCAAAACCTGAAATTCTTTTTGAGGAGCTTAAAGGTAAAGCTGAGAGTTCCGAAAACGATAGTGAGAATAATACTGTAGAGGATGCAGAAGCAGAAACCAAAGATAAGAGCTCGTTCTTTGATAAATTTGACTAGCATCGGTTGAAAATGAAGAATCAAGATATTGTTTCATTGGAAGGGATGCTGTTTTACGCCTATCATGGAGTTTTTGAAGAAGAACGTACCATTGGAAACCATTATGTAGTAGATGTTTCTATTCATACCTCATTTCAACAAGCTGTAGATGCTGATGATTTGAAGGGTACCATAGATTATGGTGAAGTGTATGAAGTCGTCAAGCAAATTATGGATGTTCCTACTCAATTACTTGAGACCTTGGCAGGCCGCATGGTACAGCAAATTTTCAATCACTTTGCAAGCGCACAAGCCATCACTGTTTCGGTAGCCAAAAAACACCCTCCCATTGGTGGGCTAGCTGATCAATCACGTATTACCATGCACAGGGAACGTGTGTAAGGAATTTATTATTACTTAAAATCTTTGTACAGCATACTTGCCTGTATACCTTCGTTGTCTTGGTATTTACCATTTTGATAGGTATCGTAATCTCCTTCAATGGTGTGGTAAAAAATCTGACAAATGTCTACATGCGCGTAAATACGGATGGGTTGCACACAAAATATTTCTAAAGTCCAAAACCCTTTGAAGCCCACATCACCAAAGCCTGCTGTTACATGGATGAAAAGCCCCAATCGACCAATGGAAGAACGGCCTTCCAACATAGGAACAAACTTGGTGGTTTCTGTGCGCTCTAATGTTCTGCCTAGGTAAAGCTTACCGGTTTCAAGTAGTAAACCTTCTTCAGGGATGGTCAGACGACTGGTGGGGTTGGGTTGCTTCATATCAAGTATGGGCGAATCGTACACCATAAGCTCTTCATGTAGCTTTAGGTTATAGCTATTAGGATTCAACTGTGCCTCGTTGAATGGCTCAATGTTGATGCCCTTACCCAATTCTCTTTTAATTTCTCTTCCAGATAGAATCATTTGCTTAATCTATGGTATAAGACATGCCACCGTCTTTTTCGTCTTTGATTTGAACACCCTTGGCTTTTAAGTCATCCCTGATTTGATCAGAAAGGGCATAGTCCTTAGAAAATTTGGCCTGCTTGCGCAATTCCATCACCATTTTCATCACCCCATCTAATACTTGCATACCGCCTTCTTCTTGGGTTTCATCATGTAAACCCAAAACATCTTTTATAATACCCTGGAAGTGCATGATTGACCAGTCGAAATCTTTAGGGTCAATGCTGGCAGCTTTTTTAGGGTCTTGGTAAATGATATTGATTTTCGAGGCCATGTCAAAGAGAGAAGCGATGGCTTTTGCCGTATTGAAATCATTGCTTAAGTCTGTAAAAGCCTTATCAATAGGTGCTTTGAAATCTTTACTCTGCTCCTTATCCATCTTTCCAGTTCCGGGTTCAGGTAGTTTTTCGCTTAACTTCAACGCGACCATTAGGCGTTTATAACCCTTTTCAGCAGCTTGAAGGGACTCATTCGAAAAATCCAGTGTACTGGCATAATGGCTCATGAGCATAAAGAAGCGAACCGTCATGGCCGAATACCCTCTCTCCAGCAACTTGTGGTTACCGGTTAAAAGTTGCTCAGGTGTAAAACCATTGCCTTCACTTTTCGCCATTTTCCTACCCTCTACAGTGAGCATATTTGCATGCATCCAGTATCGAGCCCCTCCCTTTGAACAGCAACCCTGATTTTGCGCAATTTCTGCTTCATGATGTGGAAATTTCAGATCCATTCCGCCGGCATGAATATCAAAGGTGGTACCCAAGTATTTCGTGCTCATTACAGAGCACTCCAAATGCCACCCCGGAAATCCATTCCCCCAAGGAGAGGGCCATTGCATCAGATGCCCGGCGTCTGCCCTTTTCCAAAGGGCAAAGTCGAGCGGATCTCTTTTTTGATCTTGTCCGCTTAGGGTCCGCGTATTGCTCAGCATATCGTCAATGTTCCTGCCCGATAGCTTGCCGTATTCGTGGTCTTGATGGTATTTTCTGACATCGAAATAGACAGAGCCATCTGTTTCGTAGGCGTATCCATTGCCAATGATGGTTTTGATAAATTCAATTTGTTCAATAATATGCCCCGTGGCTGTGGGTTCAATGGAAGGTTCCTGGATATTGAACATGCGCATGACCGCATGAAAACCATTGGTGTATTTTTGTACCACCTCCATGGGTTCCAGTTCTTCTAACCTTGCCTTTTTAGCAATTTTATCCTCACCCTCATCAGCATCGCCAACCAAATGCCCCACATCGGTGATGTTTCTGACATAGCGCACTGCGTACCCGAGGTATTTAAGGTAACGAAAAACAATATCAAAGGACATGAACGTACGGACGTTACCTAAATGCACATCGCTGTAAACGGTTGGACCGCAAACATACATGCCTACCTTGTCTTTGATCAGAGGTTCAAAGACTTCTTTTTCTTTCGTTAAGGAATTAAAAATAGAAATGGGATATTCCTTAATTAAACTCATTTGAGTGTATCTTTGATGTAGGTGAAAAACTCATCTTTTATGGCTTCTTTCTTGAATTGGCCACTGTATTCTACCGTTACCGTACTCGATGATTGATCCGATGCACCTCTAGAGCTCACGCACATGTGAATGGCATCAATGTAAACGGCTACATCTTCAGTTTGTAAAGCACGCTTCATTTCATCTAAAATTTGAAGAGCAAGTCGTTCTTGCACCTGAGGCCTGCGGGCATAGTAATCAACAATTCTGTTGATCTTTGAAAGACCAATAACACGGTCTTTAGGAATATAAGCTACATGCGCTTTGCCCACGATGGGCAAAAAGTGATGCTCACAATTAGAATAAAGTGTAATGTTTTTCTCGACCAGCATTTGATGGTACCGGTATTTGTTGTCGAACGTAGAAATCTTTGGTTTATTGGATTGATTTAATCCTTTGAATAGGTCTTTGATAAAGAGCTTGGCCACGCGCTGCGGTGTGCCACTTAAGCTATCATCTGTCAAGTCCAGCCCCATCGTTTCCATGATTTTGCTGAAGTATTCACTGATTTTTTTAATTTTCTCTTCATCAGTCAAATCGAAGGCATCGGCACGCATAGGGGTCGATAATGAAGACATGATATGGTCACTGCCCATTTCCTCAATCTCTTTTAATAGCTCTTCAGATAATTTATTCGTTTCGTTTTTCATGGAATACAGAGTGCTTTACGATTTGTTCTATTTACTCCTTAGCAGTCTAAAAGTTTGGCAAAAGTACGATTAATTCTTTTTGCATTGAAATCTTATGTAGACAGACCTTGTTCATTAATGTCGTTGGTATGGAATTTTGTGAATGGGTAAAGGTTGCGAGATGGCTTACGTACCTTCAAAAAATAGAAAGAAGAATAATACCTCAATATTGTCTTGGTCATTGCAGGGTAATGGTCTAATTTTATTCACTTATAGCTAAGCCAATGAATGCGTATAGTCTTGTTATTATCTTGGCATGTGTGATTATATTTTCACACATATTCAGCTACATATCTAAGAAAACCAATATCCCTAGCGTTATCCTTTTGATACTGCTTGGGATTGGAGGAAAGTTTGCCATGGAGTATTACAACTTCTCGCAAGACGGCATCATATTTAGTATGCTTGAAATCTTGGGCATTGTAGGACTGATCATGATTGTGTTGGAAGCTGCCATAGATCTGAAACTTTCTAAGGAGAAATGGCCCATTATCTGGAAATCCTTTGTAGTTGCTTTAATTTCTTTGGTGGTTTGTGCCTTTGCCATATCTCTGATTATCAATCAGTTCTATCAAGAAGACCCCATCATATCTCTGGTTTATGCAGTACCATTGTCCATCATGAGTAGTGCGATTGTCATACCGAGTGTGGTACGTTTGGCCCCCAACAAAAAGGAGTTCATGATCTATGAAAGTACATTCTCAGATATTTTAGGCATCATGTTCTTCTACTTCTTGATAGAAAATATAGGGGTAGAAAGTGCTAACACAGTTATTTATAGCATTGTAGGCAATATTTTGATCACTATTGTGATTTCAATTCTAGTAAGTTATTTGTTGATTTTGATGTTTCAACGATTGGAGGGCGATGTCAAACTCTTTATGCTGATTGCTGTATTGATACTGCTCTATGCCATTGGTAAGCAATTTCATCTCTCTTCTTTGATTATTATCTTGGTCTTTGGTTTGTTGATTAACAACAGTAGTCTGTTCTTTATAGGGAAACTAAAGAAGTGGGTGAATCAGAATACCATTAGTGCTATTTTAAAGGATTTACATTTGGTTACCCGAGAAACAGCTTTTGTTGTGCGTACCTTTTTCTTTGTTGTTTTCGGAACCACCATCGATGTCAAGGCTTTGGCTAATTTGGAGACTTTAGGAGTTAGTTTAGCGATTGTGAGCTTCTTTTATTTGTCTAGGTTTATTTTCCTCAAACTATTTTTCCTCAAACAAACTATTTTTCCTGAATTCTTTATTACACCTCGTGGCTTGATTACTGTTTTACTATTTTTCTCCATACCCACCGAATATGAATCCGATTTATTTAACCCAGATGTCATTTTGATAACGATAATTCTTACTGGGTTAGTAATGACTTGGGGTTTGGTTAAATTCAGCAAGGTAGGGCTTGAGGAGGAAGTTACTTTTGACGAAGAAGGTCTTTCTTATTTTCTGAAGCGTATGAGTGGCGATCCGCACGATCCTAAACTTTTTGAGACACCCAAGCCAAAGAAGGAACCTGAGGAGACTTCCGAAGATCTTAAGAACATTGGAGACGAACCCTAATATTTCATCGGCTTTTGTAGATAATAGTCGTGGCGACTGTTATTTTTGTGCATGGCCGAACAAATATTAATTATTGATTTTGGTTCGCAATATACCCAATTGATTGCAAGAAGGGTTCGCGAACTCAATGTGTATTGCGAAATTCATCCGTTTCATCATTTACCAAAACTGTCTGAAGATGTGAAAGGTGTCATTTTCTCCGGAAGCCCATGTTCGGTTAGAGAAAATGATGCCCCTTCTATTGATATGGACGCCTTTCGTAAGAAAGTGCCCGTTTTAGGAGTTTGTTATGGTGCGCAGATGATGGCACATCACCTAGGTGGGCATGTACTTCCCTCTGAAATAAGAGAATATGGCCGTGCCCGACTCAATGAGATAGTTGGTGCAAATGAGTTGATGAAAGGGCTTTCTCTCAACTCGCAAGTTTGGATGTCGCATGGAGATACCATCGCTGAATTACCTGAAAGTTTTCAAATCATAGCTAGCACCTCCAGTGTAAAGGTAGCGGCTTTCCAAATTGAGAATGAAGCGACTTTTGGCATACAATTCCATCCTGAAGTTACCCACTCTGAAGAAGGAAAACAGTTGTTATTTAACTTTGTGGTTGATATCTGTGGATGTCGTCAAGATTGGACACCGGATGTATTCGTGGAGAGTACGGTAGCTTCTTTGAAGCAGCAGTTGGGTGATGACCAAGTGGTACTAGGCCTTTCGGGTGGGGTTGATTCTTCGGTGGCAGCCATGTTGATTCACCAAGCCATTGGTGAAAATCTACACTGTATATTTGTCGATAATGGTCTGCTCAGAAAGAACGAATTTGAATCAGTCTTAGATTCTTATAAACATATGGGCCTCAATGTGACAGGAGTTGATGCTAAAACGGAATTCTACAAAGCATTGGAGGGAATATCAGAGCCTGAGGCAAAGCGAAAAGCCATTGGCCGTGTTTTTATCGAAACTTTCGACAAAGAAGCACACCGTATTACAAATGTGAAATGGCTGGCACAAGGTACGATTTACCCAGATGTGATCGAATCGGTTTCGGTTAAAGGCCCTTCCGCAACCATCAAATCGCACCATAACGTTGGGGGATTGCCAGAAAAAATGAATTTAAAGGTAGTAGAGCCCCTCAATGCTCTTTTTAAAGATGAGGTTCGTGAGGTAGGAAAGGCGTTAAACATAAGTCAGAACATATTAGGACGTCATCCTTTCCCCGGGCCGGGACTTGGTATACGCATATTAGGTGATATTACCCCCGAAAAGGTTGCCATTCTGCAAGAGGTTGATGATATTTTCATTTCTGGTTTAAGAGAAAATGGACTTTATGATCAAATTTGGCAGGCAGGATCTATGCTTTTACCAATACAATCCGTAGGGGTAATGGGCGATGAAAGAACCTATGAACAAGTAGTAGCGTTGAGAGCTGTAACAAGTGTAGATGGTATGACAGCCGATTGGGTAGATTTACCCTACCACTTTTTGCAAGATGTCTCCAATCATATCATAAACAAAGTAAAAGGCGTTAATCGTGTAGTTTACGATATCAGCTCTAAACCACCGGCCACCATAGAATGGGAATAATGAGATACGTATTGGTTTTAAGTATTGTGCTTATCACTTCTTTTGAGTGCTTAGGTCAGGATATTTCCACCCTCTTCAAAGAAGGGAAAGAACGCTTTGACAATCAACAGCATGCCTTGGCCATGAGTAAGTTCAAACCTATACTCACTTTAGATCAAGATAATGAAATGGTGCGCTATGCCTCTTTTTATTATGCTATCTCAGCGTTCAATTCGGGTGCTATAAAAGATGCACAAATAACCTTTGAAAATATGCTTAATAGTTATCCTGATTGGCAAAAGTCAGAGGTTAACTATTGGTTAGGGTTCATTTCTGTAGAAAATAACGACCCAGAATCTGCGCTTCATTATTTTAGCGATATCAATGAGCCATCACTGCAGCCAGCGATCAATTCCCTCAAAAAAAAGGCATTGTCTCAAGTTCAAGACAAAACAAAACTTAAAGCTCTCTATGCACAATTTCCAGAAGAATCGGTTGCATCAGCCTTGGCTACAGAGATTTTAAAAAGCCCGGTCAATGATGAAGATTTAGATGTAATAAATCAATTAGAGTCTACTTTTATCTTAGACTTGAAATTAGCCCTACCGTCTGTGCCTTCGTCTCCAAAAAAAGAAGTGTATAATGTCGGATTAATGCTTCCTTTCGGTTACCGAGATGATTCCTTGCGAAGAGTACAAATGCAAAATGCATGGACTACAGCCATGTTTCAAGGAGCACGCCTCGCCATAGATAAATTAAAACGTGAGGGTATAAATGTTCATCTGAATGTATTTGATACACGGGCTTCCGATTACGATTTGAAAGAATTAATGCGTTCAGGAGATTTAGATGAATTAGATTTAATCATTGGCCCTGTTACTTTCGATGCTGTTCAAGAAGTGGCCGCTTTTGCGAAAGAAAAGCAGATTAATTTTATAAACCCGCTTTCATCTAACACGGATGTGCTTGTAGATAATCCCTTTGCCTTTTTATATTATCCTGGAAATGAAGCTTTAGGACTTCGAGCGGCAGAGTACGCCAAAAAACATTTTGTAGAAAATAAAAATATGGCCATTTTCTACTCGGGTCAATCTGATTACACTAGAGCAGATACTTATCGAAAGGCTATGGAAAAAGATTCTTTTAAAACTGCCATTTTTGAAAGAGTGGCACCGAATGAATCTGTTGCTATACAGCAAATGTTTATGGAAGATCATGAAGTAGATAAAGACTCTTTGGTAGTGGCTGAAATGATGGCTGAAATGGATTCATTGCTGGAGGCAGGAGTAGAGGATTGGGAGATTTATAATGAAAAAGATTTTGTTTATGATACCCTCAAAATATTACCCGATAGCATTGGTCATGTATTTGTAGCATCAGATTTCTCTTCATTATCTGCTAGTGCCTTGAGTGGTATTGCTACTCGACCAGATACCATTGGTTTCTTGTCCTCTTCACGTTTTTTAGTGGCAGAACGATCTATTAATTTTGATCAAATCGAAGCTTTGGATGCTGTATTTGTAGGGTCAAACTACATTAATTACAGTAAGCCTGCGGTTACGGAATTCAGAGCAGCTTATTTGGATAAATATTTAGAAGCTCCCGTACGAGAAGAGCGCCTGGGCGATGCATATATTGCTTATGATATATTGGTTTCTTTTGGTCGTCTGCTTTTTAATCATGGTAAATATTTTCAGCTAGCCATGCGGCAAAAAGAAAAAGTGCCAGGAGTGTTAACAGAATACTTTCATTATCGGTTTAGCAACGATAATAGATACATGCCCTTTCTAATTTTCAAAGATGGAAGGGTTCAGATTTTGGAAGAAAACTAGCATATGCATCAAACCAATAAGAGTAATACCCTTTTTAAAAGAGCACAACATGTAATTCCAGGAGGAGTTAATTCACCCGTTAGGGCATTCAAAGCGGTGGGAGGTAATCCACTGTTTATTAAAAGTGCCAAGGGTGCCATCATGGTCGATGAAGATGATAATGAATACATTGAGTTGATTAACTCTTGGGGTCCCATGATTTTGGGTCATGGAAATGAAGAGATTCAAGAAGCAGTGCGCGAAGCGATTGCCAAATCCCTTTCCTTTGGTGCGCCTACCTATGCTGAAATAGATATGGCCGAACTCATCTGTAAAATGGTGCCTTCCATTCAGAAGGTGAGAATGGTTAATTCGGGTACTGAGGCAACCATGTCTGCCATTCGTTTGGCACGTGGGTTTACTGGAAGGGACAAGGTCATGAAATTTGAAGGATGTTATCACGGGCATGGAGATTCATTCTTGATAGCTGCGGGTAGTGGAGCCATAACCTTAGGGGAGCCCAATAGCCCTGGAGTAACCAGAGGAACTGCGCAGGATACTTTAGCTGTGCCATATAATGATTTGAATGCGGTTCATGAGGCAGTAAGCCTCCACAAAGGACAGATTGCTGCCATCATCATTGAGCCAGTAGCAGGTAATATGGGTTGCGTCTTACCTGAGCAAGGCTATCTGCAAGGCTTGAGAGCTATTTGTGACAAAGAAGATATTGTCTTGATCTTTGATGAGGTAATGACAGGATTTAGGCTTTCAAAATCAGGAGCGCAAGGTATATATGGAGTTCAACCTGATTTGACAACTTTAGGGAAAATTATTGGTGGAGGAATGCCCGTTGGCGCCTATGGGGGTAAGAAAGAGATCATGGATTTTGTGGCTCCCGATGGGCCGGTTTATCAAGCAGGTACTTTAAGTGGTAATCCCATTGCCATGGCTGCCGGTTTAGCTATGCTAAAGCAGTTAGACAGGATGGATGACCTTTACTCCCGTTTAGACGCCACAACAGTATATTTAGAAGAGGGTATCCAAAGACATTTAGATAAACGTGGGCTTCCTTATACCATGAACCGCGTAGGTTCTATGATGAACTTATTTTTTACTGATCGTCAGGTCACTAATTTTGAGGAGGCGAAAGCATGTAATCTGGAGCTTTTTGGTTTGTTTTTCAGAGCTATGTTGGAACGTGGCGTTTACTTACCACCTTCACAGTTCGAGTCTTATTTTATTTCTTTAGGTATCAATGAGGAGTTTGCTCAAAAGGTAATTGAAGCGGCCTGCGATGCTTTAGATGCTATTCATTCTTAACCCGAATACTCAATATTCCGATATGAAAACACCTGTGAAAGGGGATGATTTAGATAAATATGACGGTCTAGTATTTGATTAACGTGTATGCTCAGTACGGCTTCTTATTGGTACAAAAGAAAGTCAAGTTCATCGAGGGAATAAAGCCCAATTATCATACACCCCAATTAGATGGACCAAATGTAGCGCCAAATGGTGTGTGGTAACGGTCTTTAAAGAGTGGTTAACGGTTTTTATAATCCAACAGAAGTATTTTTGGATCAGTAATAATGTGAATAGATAAATCTTGCCAATCGTTGAGATAATGAGGTCGCTCGCAGAGATATCTGTCTTATGCTTTGGTTCTCACTTTATCCCAAGGCTTGATATGCCAATAGATTTTTCCGGTAGTGATGTGATTTTCTGCTTTATCAAAGGTTTTTACTTCACAACATACCACAACACTTTCGTTTGCAAGAATGGGTTGCCTGACTTCTTTCTCCAACCATTCTTCCGTAATCCTAAATCTAGCCTCTGCATCTTGCTTAGCCTGGTAATGATATTCCATTTCCATTTTCTGCATAATGATGCGATAGCTTTTCGCTCCCAAGGTATGTAGTAAGACTAGGCCGGTGGCATATTCAGAAGCCGTAGCCAAAGCACAGGCATGAATACCCTTGATATGGTTGAAGTTAGCACGTTTAAATGGAATGTGAATCGTTACCTCTCGATCGTTTAATTGTTTCACTTTGAAACCATGGGGTTTGTTAAAAGGGATCATTCTTAACAGACCAAAATTGAGAAGTGCCAAATGTTTTTTTGATGATTTGGCCTTTTCCATCAATGCAGCAGGGTCAAACATGTTCTTACGTTTTTTGCTGAATTTATGAATTCTTCTGTAATTTTCACCCATGTTAAGTTTTTGGGAAAAAGATTTTTATCTGAAGTACAACCAAATAGTTGTTGGATCTGGAATTGTAGGGCTTTCAACCGCCATAGCCCTTAAGGAACGTAATCCTAAGCATCGTGTTCTGGTATTGGAAAAAGGTCTACTCCCAACAGGAGCTAGTACAAAAAATGCAGGTTTTGCTTGTTTTGGTAGTCTAAGCGAGGTTTTAGTAGATTTGAAAACAATGGCAGAAGCTGACGTAATTAAACTGATAAAATACCGTTGGGACGGTTTACAATTACTAAGGAAGCGGTTGGGAGATGAGAAAATGGACTATCATCAATGGGGGGGGTATGAATTGCTTGGTGATGCATCCGATGCTGTTTTAGCAGGTTTAGATCATGTCAATGACCTTTTACATCCCCTTTTTGAACAAAAGGTGTACCGAATGTCTTCAAGGCAAATCAGTACGTTTGGCTTCAATAAATCAAGGGTAAAGCAAATGGTGTTTAATCCTTTAGAAGGTCAAATCCACACAGGGAAGATGATGAAGAATTTGCTCTTACTTGCCACTCAGTTAGGTGTGGAAGTGATAACGGGAGCAGAGGTTTTAGCCTTTGAGGAAAAATCCCATGGTGTGGAGATTGCACTAGATGGCGGATTAAAGTTCACAGCAGAGAAAGTGGCTTTTTGTACCAATGCCTTTACTCAACTGCTTCTGCCGGATGTGGAATTGGTGCCAGGTCGTGGAACGGTACTCATTACAAAGCCCATTAAAGACTTGCCTTTTTGTGGTACATTTCATTATGAAGAGGGGTATTACTATTTCAGAAATTATAAAAACAGGGTTATTTTTGGAGGAGGTCGGAATGTTGACCTTCACACAGAGGAAACGTTAAACTTTCATGTGAACCCTACAATTTTGCATCGTTTAAAATCTGATTTGTCTGATTTGATTTTACCCGATAGGCAATTTGAGATCGATCACACCTGGTCGGGTATTATGGCTTTTGGACCTAATAAAAAACCTATAGTTACATCATATAACGATCATATATTTCTTGGCGTAAGGTTAGGAGGAATGGGAGTGGCTATTGGTAGTAGGTTAGGTGTAGAATTAGCAGAGCAGATGACCTCATAAGTAAATTATTGCTATCTTCAATTTTTTAAGCCTCCATATGAGTTATACTTACAAAAAGCCAACCTTAATTCAAGCTTTCATTCCAATCATCTTTCTGATTATTGCGCTCTTTGTTAACGTACGAATATTCGGAGACGCTTCTTTAGACGGATCAAATCAAATCATTCTCATGCTGTCTGCAGCAGTTGCAGCCTTAGTGACTATTCGATTAGGCATGAAATGGCAAGAGATTCAAAGCGGAATTGTGAGTAGCATCAATTCGGCTATGGCCTCCATATTAATCCTACTATTAATCGGTTCCTTGGCTGGTACTTGGCTACTGTCGGGTATTGTGCCCGCTATGATTTACTATGGGCTGCAAATTTTGAACCCGACCATTTTCTTGTTTGCTGCTTGTATTGTTTGTGCGATTATTTCCTTAGCGACAGGTAGCTCATGGACTACAGCAGCTACTGTTGGAATCGCATTAGTGGGTATTGGTAAAGCATTAGGAATGAATGAAGGCATGGTGGCTGGGGCGGTTTTGTCTGGTGCTTATTTTGGCGATAAAATGTCACCTTTAAGCGATACTACAAACCTTGCACCCGCAATGGCTGGTACGGACCTGTTTACCCACATTAGGTACATGATGTACACGACCATCCCTTCCATTTCAATCGCTTTGATTTTATTCTTGATATTGGGGTTTGTTTATAATGGAGAAGGGGAGGTAACAGACACAGCCTTAATTACCGAGGCCATAGCATCAAAATTTAACGTCAACGGATGGCTTTTTTTAGTACCCGTTGCTGTCATTATTATGATTGTGCGAAAAGTGCCCGCCATACCCGCTATATTGGCGGGGGCGCTGCTAGGTGGTGTTTTTGCACTAATTTTTCAGCCCGATATGGTAAGAGAAGTCTCAAATTGGGAGGGGACTACCTTTGAAATGACTTTTGTTGGACTGATGAAATCACTTTATGGGAGTATTTCAATTGTTACTGGCAATGCCATTGTAGACGATTTGCTTACCTCAGGTGGTATGTATGGCATGTTGGGTACCGTATGGCTCATTCTTTCTGCTATGGTTTTTGGTGGTGTGATGGAGTCGGGCGGCTTGTTGAAGCGCATTGCAGAAGCAGTTATATCAAAGGTAAAGTCTACAGGATCACTTATTTCTGCCACAGTTGGCACTACTATCTTTTTTAATACCACAGCATCCGATCAATATTTGGCTATTGTTGTACCTGGCCGTATGTATGCCGACATATTTAAGAAAAAAGGGTTAGCTCCCGAAAACCTAAGTAGGACCTTAGAAGATTCCGGCACTGTTACTTCTGTGCTAATTCCATGGAACACTTGTGGTGCATATCATTCTAAGGTGTTGGGAGTGGCTACTGGAGATTATTTTATGTATGCATTCTTCAATTACATAAGCCCTCTTATGACGATTGTCTTTGCTTACCTTCATATTAAAATAAGAAAACTGAAAACTACCGCCGACTTATGATGTTTCCTACAAGCATTACCAAAGAGGAACTAAATAGTTTGCCTTTGGGGCATTACGAAGGTCAAATTGTATTGGCTTACGATGAGGATACCATCGATCGAGCCATGGGCGAAATTGCACAATATGCTATCGTGGGGTTTGATACCGAGTCAAAACCTACTTTTAAAAAGGGCCAGCAGCGGCATTTAGGGTTGATTCAAATTGCCACCGATAAAAAAGTATTTTTACTGCGCACGCATGAAGTAGGTATGGTGGATAGCATTCATCGTTTTTTAGAAAATGAAAATATCCTGAAAGTTGGGATTGGTCTTTCAGACGATCTTCACCTTTTAACAAAGCTTCGGATAACTCAATTTGAGGGGTTTATTGACTTGAATAACTTGATGCCTGAACTAGGGGCAGAAAGTATTGGAGCTCGGAATTTATCTGCTATGATCTTGGAGTTTCGCATTTCTAAAAGTGCCCAAACGTCCAATTGGGAGGCTAAAGTCCTTACCCCAAAACAAATCACTTATGCAGCTACCGATGCATGGATTTGTCTGGAAATATATCGCAAGCTAAAGGAATGGGGCTATGTTACTAAATAAAAGAAAGCCACTAGTGGCTTTCTTTTAAAGGTCATTCTCCATTAAAATTCTCTGATCCAAATATTGCGATAGCGCACCGGATTGCCATGGTCTTGTAAAATAAGTGCTCCCGGCCCATGGGCGGGGTTTTTAGGCATACCAATGTATTCAGTTGTACCCAAAATCATTTGGTGATTTTGAACCACAATTCCATTGTGAATCACCGTTACATAACCATGCGACACTTTGACACCATCGGCGTTAAAACGAGGAGCTTTGTAAATGATGTCGTACACATTCCATTCTCCCGGAGCTACTGTTGCATTGACCAAAGGGATAGACTGTTTATAAAGAGAAGCAGCTTGCCCATTGGAATAGGTTCGGCTTTCGTAACTATCTAAAATCTGAATTTCGTACTTCTCTTGTAGGAAAACACCTGAATTTCCTCTTCCTTGGCCTTCGCCGACAATTTCAGTTGGGGCACTCCATTCCAAATGCAATTGAAAATCTTCAAACTTTTTGTGTGTCACAATGTCGCCTGCACCGGCAACTACTTCCATGTAGCCATTGTCCACTTTCCATGCAGCTGCAGAACCATCTTTACGCGATTTCCATTCGTTTAAATCGCCACCATTGAATAAGCTAATGGCATCGGAGGGGGCTCCGCCGTTCATTCCCGGGTTTACCTTTCGGGGTACTGGCTCCCAAACTTCCGTGGCTTTAGGGTCAGTAATTTGAGCTTGTAAGGTCATGCCCAGCAAGCCTAAGGCTAAAATCATGTTAATCTTTTTCATATCAATCTATTCCTAATAAGTTTTTAAATTCTTCATCACTGATGCCCGAATCGGCAAAGTCGTCAAACTTTTTTTGCGTGGCTTCAATGATAAAATTTTTGATGTATTCTGCACCTTCTTTGGCACCCTGCTCAGGAGACTTTATGCAGCATTCCCATTCCAATACTGCCCAACCATCGTAACCATACTGGGTGAGCTTAGAGAAGATGGCTTTAAAATCTACTTGTCCGTCTCCGATAGATCGGAATCGTCCCGGTCGGTCTGCCCAATCCTGATAACCGCCATAAGCTCCAGACTTACCATTTTTATTGTACTCGGCATCTTTTACGTGGAACATGCCGAAAAACTCATGGTAATGGTCGATGTAGGCTAAGTAATCGAGCTGTTGTAAAATAAAGTGCGATGGATCGTAAAGCAGTTTCACGCGGTTGTGCTTGCCTGTGGCTTCATAAAACATCTCAAAGCTAGTACCATCGTGTAAGTCTTCTCCGGCATGTACCTCGTAGCAAACATCTACGCCCTGCGCATCGAAGTAATTCAAAATAGGCGTCCACCTTTTGGCCAATTCTTCAAATCCTTTTTCAATCAATCCGGCAGGTCGTTGTGGCCAATTGTAAAAATAGGGCCAAACCAAGGCACCCGAAAAGGTGGCATGCACATCAATGCCTAAGTTTTTAGAAGCTACAGCTGCTTTTTTGACTTGATCTACCGCCCATATTTGGCGCTGTTTTGCGTTCATTCCTTTGGGTGCAAAACCCTTGAATAATTCTTCATAAGCAGGGTGAACAGCTACCAATTGACCTTGTATATGGGTGGAAAGCTCACTTACTTCCAGACCATATTGTGCCAATGTACCTTTTACCTCATCGCAATAGGTTTTGCTTTCCGCAGCCTTATCTAAATCAAACAAGCGGCTATCGTTTGAAGGGATTTGTACAGCTTTGTAGCCTAAACCACTTGCCCATTTCCCAATACTATCTAGTGAATTGAATGGAGCTTGGTCATCTGCAAATTGTGCCAGAAAAATGGCAGGTCCTTTAATGGTTTTCATCATTTGTTTTAGTCGTTTATAGGCGTCCAAACATTTCCGTTTTTACTTGAAGCAAGTGTAGCTTCAATGAATTTCATTCCTCTTACACCATCGCGAATGGTAGGAAAAGCTCCTTTCAGATAGGCTTCACCTCGAATGGCCTTGGCAGCACCCAAATATAGGTTCGCCATGGAATCAAAAATCCCTTCAGGATGGCCGGGAGGCATTTTTGTGGCTTCGGTGGCCATTTTCCCATTGTAGGCATTGCCAGGTTTAAGCACATTGATAGGGTGTCCTTCCCTGAGGTGATACAAATAATTGGGGTTTTCCTGTTCCCACTTCAGCGCACCTTCTGTACCATAAACGGCAATGCATAAATTGTTTTCTTCTGCTGTGGCAATTTGGCTGGCACGAACCATACCTCTTACCTCATCGTCAAATCGTAACAAAGCCGTTCCGTCCACATCCAAAGGGTTGTTATTATACAAGGTATTTAAGTCCGACAGTACTTTTTGGGTGGTCAGGCCGGTGGTGTATTCAATCATATTAAAAGCGTGCACCCCTATATCACCCATGCAGCAGCTTTGCCCTGCTTTGTCGGGGTCGAGTCGCCAAACGGTTTTGCGCTTTTCTACATCGTGAATCACAGGGTTGATCCAGCCTTGATAATACTGCGCATCCGCCCTTTGAATTTTGCCAATCACCCCTTCGGCAATCATGGTTTTCATTTGTCGTACCATGGGGTAACCGGTGTAGGTATGTGTCAGGGCAAAAACAATTTGATGTTTGGCGACCAGTTCCTCCAGCTCCACAGCCTCGGCAGCGGTATTGGTAACAGGTTTTTCGCAGATGACGTGAAATCCAGCTTGAATCAATTGCTTGGCCATGGGGTAGTGGAGGAAGTTGGGCGTAACCACCACCACTGCCTCAATGCGCTCATGGGCTGGAAGTGCCGTTTCTTTGGTGATAAAAGTATCAATATCTGGGTAGGTTCTCTCCGGATTAAGCTCAAGCTTGCTGGCAAAGGCTTGGGCACGCTCGTAATCTGTATCGAAAGCTCCACCAATTAATGTGTATTCTTCACCAATATAGGATGCAATGCGGTGAACAATTCCAATGAAAGAGCTGTGGCCACCTCCAATCATTCCCATTCTTATTTTTCTGTGTGTTGACATAAAAAATATATTTTGTTTTAAGATTTACTGAAGTTAAGCTTCCGGGTCGTAAGATATTTTTTCGTTTTTAAAGGCCAGTCCGAAAATAACAAAAACCAAGGCTGAGAATGCGGCAGGAATCAACCAGACGTTTTGCCAGGCATGTCCATCTTCTGTTGTGTAAAAGCTAGAGATTTCTCCAGCTGCCCAGAATCCTATGAGCATACCAACGCCATAGGTGGCCAAAGTTATCAGCCCCTGAGCTGAGCTTTTGTATTTTTCTCCTGCCTTCGAATCCGTATAAATTTGACCCGAAACGAAAAAGAAATCGTAGCAAATACCGTGCAGGGCAATACCGATCAACAACATAAATACGCCACTATCGGCATTGCCATAGGCGAACAACAGATAGCGAACCACCCAGGCAGCCATGCCAAATAATAAGGTTTTTTTGATACCGAATTTCTTTAAGAATAAGGGCAAAAGAAGCATAAATAGCACTTCCGATACTTGACCTATGGTCATTTTACCTGTAGCACCTTCCACACCAATTTCTGTTAAGAAAGGGTTGGCATTTTGGTAATAAAAGGCCAAAGGAATACTGATCAATACAGAAGAGAAAAAGAACACCGAAAAGTTGCGGCTCTTTAAAAGTTTTAAAGCGTCTAAGCCTAGTATTTCATTCACCGTGGCTTTTTGGGTACGGTCTGCTTTCGGTGGTGTTTTCGGAAGGGTAAAGCTAAACAAACCCAAAAGACCGGATGCAATGGCAGTCATGACAAAGGTGTTTTTCAGCATACCTGCTTTGATAGCAGCCTGCGCATCCCAAGCAAAAACGTAACTAATCACCAATCCGGCAACAATCCAGCCGATGGTACCCCAAACCCTTATTTTTGAAAAATCTTTTGAAGGGTCGCTCATGGTGCGAAAGGCAACAGAGTTGACCAAGGCAAGTGTAGGCATATAAAGGATCATATAGCCGAAAACATAAGGATAGAAAACGGCAAAGTCTGTGGTGTTGGCCATCAGATACATGAGCAAGGCCCCTAGTAAATGCAATACACCTAAAATTCTTTCGGCATTGAAATAGCGGTCGGCTATGAGGCCGATGATAAAAGGAGCGATGATGGCACCCCATGATTGTGTTGAAAAAGCTTGGGCAATTTGTCCATCAGTAGCGTTGATGTTATTACCCAAAAAAGTACCTAGGGTGACAAACCAGCCTCCCCAAATGAAAAATTGCAAGAACATCATAATGCTCAATCGCACTTTGATGCCGTTAGATGTTGCAGCCATAGTTATCTGATTTATTTAGTTTTTAGATGAATTCATTTTTTTTAAGGGTTTGAGCATCACCTTTCGAAATTGTATCGGATGGCTTTCGCTCTGCAAAGCAATGTAACCTTCTTTCAGAGGTTGACCATCTGGTTTGGCTATTGGATTAAAATTACTCACCACACCGCCACCAATACTGGGTTGGCTGTACTGAATGAGCGTATCACCATCCACAATATGAGCCAGTTTCTCATCACCCATCACCAAAATGTCCATGGTCACCCATTCTTCTCCATGAAAAGTAGGGCCATCTACTTCAATACAATGTGTTTCTATTAATTCTCCGTTAATTACTACATGGCTTCCCGGGGTACACAAATTACCGGTACCCCTTGGGCCTTCATTCAAACCGCCTAAAAATTGTGCTTCTAAAGAAATAGGAAAATCTTGCTGTTCCTCCATGCTTTCCGGAGATTGGGAGTGAATCATCACCCCACTGTTCTTCTTGCCCCAAAGGGCACCGCCTGTCGCTTGTTCTCCTTTGAATCGGTACTCTATGCGTAGCAGATAATGAGAGAAAGGGGTTTCGTAAAATAAGTGTCCAAAGCGGTTGGAAAAAGAATAATAATCATCGTAGCTCACAGTTAAAAGCCCGTCTTCTACCCGAAAGGTATTGCCATAGTTTTCTCCAGTAGGGTAACCCGTGATTTTGGGAATCCATCCCTCCAGGTCTTTACCGTTAAATAGTGGTATCCACTCATCTTCTTGAGCCGATCGGCACGAAAGCATGCCACTTAGCCAGAGCATGCCAAGGCATAAAAATAGTGTTGCGCGTTTCATCATAAAGAAGCAATAAGTTAGCTAAAAAATTACGGTTTGCAAGTGGGAAATTAAGCTTTCAAATGCGATTCCGCAACAATCATATCTTCGGGGGTAGTAATTTTCAAGTTTCGGTAGTCTCCGGCAATCAAATGGATATGATGGCCCGCAGCCTCCAATACCGAAGCATCATCCGTAAAACCCGGTTGATAAGGCTGTTCGAAAGCTTTTTGAATGATCGGAAGTTGAAAAGTTTGTGGTGTTTGTATCAACCGGAATTGGCCTCTTTCTAGGGCAGAGGAATGGTCGCCATTGATTTGACGAATGGAATCTTTTAAGGGGACAGCGGTAATGGCATTGCCCATTTCCTGAGCGATAGCAAAGCTTTGGCGAATGATTTCGCGGCTAATCATTGGGCGCACACCATCATGAATAGCGACTAAGCCATCATCAGCACTCAGGTTTTGTAAACCATTTTGTACTGTGTGAAAACGAGTTTCTCCACCCGGAAATACTTGATGAGGAACATCAAAATCATACTGCTCTACAAGTTCTTGCCAATGTTGGATTTGGTGTTTTGGTAAGGCGAGGTGAACTTGAATGTCATCGAAATCAAAAGCCCTTAGGGTGTGCATTAAAACGGGGAGATTGTTGAGGGGTAAAAATTGTTTGGGCGTATCGGACTGCATGCGTTGTCCGGATCCTCCTGCCACGATAAGCGCAAATTTCTGCATGGCCGAAAATACAAAAAAAAGGACTTGAGGATAGTAGTTGGTTGAAATTACTTCTATCTAAGATAAAGGGTCAACAAGCATTGTATGGATAAAATGTGTGGTAAGGGGTATCGGAGGTATTTAAAAGCGATAAAGATAAAAAGCTATGCTTAGGCCTCCCTTCCTGTGAAAAATTGACAAAAAGTAAAAAAATTAGCTGCGTGTAAACAAATGTGGTACAAATTATTTAAAAGAGGTAATCTTTTAATTTCTCAAAAATCTAATATGCAAATATATTATGTTTATTCCACTTATATTATGTACATTTAGCCTAAGTAGAATGAGTATAATGAACATGTGGTTTAAAGTTATGTTCCAGAGCATCATACAGCCTAAAAGCATTTGCCCAAGCACCATTGACTTACTATAGGTATTACATATAAGGGAAGAACAATGAGAGAAAAAATCCAACGCATGGAAAGGCTAGATGCCATGATCAGAAGAAAGGGCACGGGAAGCCCGGAAGAATGTGCCAAAAGATTTGGTATTTGTAAACGGCACTTGCACCGTTTAATAGATGAAATGAGGAGCCATGGAGGCCCAATTGTTTACGATCCAACCATAGGTTCCTATGTATATACTGAAAACGTAAAGTTTTCTTTTGGCTTTATACCTATAGAATGATTGATATGTGTGATTACAATGTCATTTCAGAAAAAAATAAAAAAAATATTACTCGGTGACATATTTACAGCACTGGTAAATATTATACTTGCAAGTAAGAAGCTAATAAAAAGTAATAGGTAAGCATTGGCTTTGAGTTTGAATTACAAATAAAACAAAAGAAAAATGAAAAAATTACATATTATATTAGTATTATGTATGACTTATTCTTGTCAGGAAGTAAATCCTGAAGTCAATATTTATGAGCATGGTCTAAACACAGAAGCCAATAGACAGCTTGTAAAGGGTTTTGCAAAGAAGAAATCTGATATTTTGGAGCAAAGAGCAATACTTACCTCTAAATTTTTAAATGATAGACTTAATAAGGGGTATTCGAGTTCCGATGGTTTTATAGATCAAGATCAATTTCAATTAGATTTACTAAAAGAATATGAAAAGTGTTCCAACTGCTCTTTAGTGTCCAAGGATCTTATGATTCCTTTCTTGAAGAAACTCTTTAAGGTGCATAATAGTTATTTGGTCGAAACTATTCAGGAATTTGAGGAGGAAGTTTTGATAAGTTCATTGGATAATCAGGCTAAGTCTAATCTACTTTTTCTAACGTATGCATTTAATATAAGTGCCGAAATCGGTATTAACCAAGAACAGGAATTTGATGGAAGTAGCGGTTTTTGGGATTGTTTCGGAGAAAAAGTTGGGAGTAATGCTGGAGAGGGGATGGCATATGGATTTTTAGGAGGTTGTCTTTTGGGAGGAATTGCTGGAGGTACAGGAGGAACTGTTTTACTTCCTGGTGTAGGCACTGTTACAGGAGCAGTTGCTGGATGTATCTATGGTGGTGCAGGCGGAGCAGTTGTTGGAGGTGCCTTAGGAGTTGTCAAGACAGGTTTGCAGTGTCTTTTCAGTTGATTAATAGTTGTTGTATATAAATATATATTATTATGTCAAAAAAAATATTTAAAGTACTTAGAATGTCTTTATTTATAAACTTATATTTATTATTTTACTTAGGGATTTCTAGTAATTATAAAAATACATTAAATAATTTGAAGTCAATTGATTTTTATATTGATATATTTGTTAGCTTATTGTTTGCATTCATTATGCTGCGACTATATCAAAGGAAACTCAAGAGTATTAAAGGATAGTATAATACTCCCCTAAACTGAGACCAAAGGTTAAGTCAAAAAAAATAAATTTCACCCTTTAAAGAAGCGAAAAAGACGTAAATATTCTCCAGCCTTTAAGGCTAAAATAGCCGTTGAAGCAATCATAAATCAGCATACACTTGCTGAATTATCAAAGAAATATGAGGTGAGCTCAGATTTCATTTCCAAGTGGGAGGGGAAAGGTGCAAAAGTAGTAGTTAAACAAAAGTGATAATTATGAAAAAAGCATATAAATTATTTTTATGTGGAACCATTGTTTTTGGTTCATTCATTGCATGGAATACTATTGCAACAGCTCAAGAATATGAGCTTTGCCCAGGCAGAGGTGAAAGATGTGCAAGGGTAGAGAAGGATATAAAAGTATTCGGTGCGAAGTTAGCGACTATTCCAATTTGGTTAAAGAAAACCAAAGGTGGGCCTGGATTAATCATTAAGTAATCATTAACATATACAGTGTTCCGATTTCGGAATACTGTATTATTTGAAAAATGAGAAATATTATTATCTTATCTGTGTTGGTTATAGCTTCTTTTATGGTGGTATTAGCCATGAAATGGAGGATGTTTGATTATTCTACCACCTCAAACAATAGTGCTAAAACCACTGAGTCAGCCCGGAGTGATAGCGTCATCAATTCTGCCATAATGTCGAATGAACTTCCAGAATTCAGAGATTTTATGTTTAAACTCAAAGAAGAAAAAGACATTATTTTTGAGGAAAACGGAATTTGGAAATGGAAGAAAATAGATAATCAGTTATGGATAGTTGGCTCCAGTGACCAAAGCTTTTACGCAATCGATGACAATGGTAAAGTCTTGAGAAAATGGGGGAGATTAGGAGATGCTCCTTGGGAAAATAGAGAAATATCATCATTCGATATAAAAAATGAAAAAATATACATAGTAGATAGAGACAAATCAGAATTTAAAATAATAGAAAACGAAAAGGAATTAGTTCTTTATGAGAAACCGCAATTGCCATTCTGGTCAGGTACTTTTTTAACAGAAAACTTGATAACGTCTGTCTCTGAAAATGGAAAGACTTTTGAATTTCTCACATTGGATTTAGAAAGTGGTAAAACCACGAAAATTGATATACCTAACCTTCTTGGTTATGATGAAGCATATCCAAATATGAACATAGCTTATGAAGGTTACTTTGTATCAAATGGACAAGGTTATTGCGCTTATGTATGTTTAAAAGCCGGAACCTTTTTTGTCATCGAAAGTTCTGATATAAAAGCACGACCTTATAACACTATAGACAAAACTGATCCTCCTGAGATTTCTGTAAGAAAAATGGGAGCAATAAACTTTTTTATTAGAGAGCCTGATCATAACGTGAATTATTCGGCTTGTATCGATAAAAATAATCTATACATTATTTCAACTATACTTTTTGAGAAATCAGACAATCTTGTTCTAGACATTTACAATTTGAAAAATGGCAATTATATCGGAAGTGCACAAATCCCAACATTTAGCGATCAATATCCGGTAGACATAACTAAATCAATAGATGGCAACGATCTTTATGTCCTATATGAAAATCAGGATATCAAAAAATACACAATGGTAAAAGATGAATAAGTCCGCATTGAACAAGAGCCAACTCATATCAACTTCTATCGATCTAGGGTTTATTTTTCTTTTTTCATACTCATCCCTAGTGAAGTTCCTTAGTTTGGACTCCTTCGCTGAAAAATTATTGAAATCACCACTAATTGGGCTAGATCTTTTAAACTTATTTGTCTATTCAGTTCCATTTATTGAGGCTATGGTGGTTATTTTATTAGCAATAAAATCGTCTAGAAAATTTGGTCGCTATCTAATGTTTTTTCTTTTGTCAAGCTTTACCGTTTATCTTATAAACTTAAACAATTTAAGTGGTTTCGTTCCATGTTCGTGCGGAGGACTTTTTGAAACATTGACATTTGACCAGCATGTTACGATCAACATTGTGTTTTTAGTACTTGCCGGTATTAACATTTTCCTTAACAGAAGTAAGCCTTAATCTGCACTTTGATGGCTCTTTTTAATAATGAGCGCGCTTTGTACTCCCCTAAACTGAGACCAAAGGTTAAGTCAAAAACGATTTAAATTTAACCATTTAAAGAAGCGAACAAGACGTAAATTTTCTCCAGCCTTTAAGGCTAAAATAGCCGTTGAAGCAATCAGAAATCAGCATACACTTGCTGAATTATCAAAGAAATATGAAGTGAGCTCAGATTTCATTTCCAAGTGGGAGGGGAAAGGTATAAATAGATAAGATTTGAGATGTTTGAAGGATAAAATCAAAATAAATTTATTAAAAATGTGGCAGTGACATTTTATGATACAACCTCACCTTATACTTGCAAGTAAGAAGCTAATACAAGGTCCTGGGTAAGCATTGGCTTTGAGTTTGTTTATTAATAAAAATGAAAATGAAAAATTTAATAGGGTTGGTATTGGTTTTATTTTTGGTCGTGGGTTTAAGTATATACCAAGAAGAGGATATTTACGCAGAGAGTTTGTGTCCTGAGTGCATTGAGGGAAGAAGAGAACACATAAGAGGTTGTTTGTCTTTGTGGGGTAACTTCTCTTCTGGGGAGCCTGGGGGGGCTAGCTACAGGTCATAAAAAAGTTTGTAGAAAGGATAAACTTAACCCTTGCCGAAAGGATTGGTTAGCAGGGTGCGAATCGGCTATTTCAAATGTAGAATAAAGATGTGAGGGTTCTGCTAATATGATTATTGGAACAGTAGAACCCTCCCATTAAACTTTTGTTGTTATGATGACTCTAATACTCTTATTTATTATCCTACAAATGCCTGCTTTAATCGATACTTCCATGGTATGGGTAGAAGGCAATGGTGAAATCCAATC
The DNA here is from genome assembly GCA_018402485.1 of Roseivirga sp. Taxonomy (GTDB): domain Bacteria; phylum Bacteroidota; class Bacteroidia; order Cytophagales; family Cyclobacteriaceae; genus Roseivirga. Next base: position 1,466,741 of record JAGYIY010000001.1, read on the forward strand.
TTTTTACATGGATAAGTACGAAGTGACCATGGCGGAATTCCAGCGTTTTGTTGCAGCAACCGGCTACAAGACCTCTTCAGAAATTTTGGATTCTGGCAAAGTGTATAATCCTTATTACAGAAAGGTAAAAGGGGTGAATTGGAGACATGATCATAGAGGCAATAAAATAGCATCAGATCGGTATGCTGTGCTTCCAGTGACCAGAATTTCCCTCAGAGATGCCCAGGCTTATGCAAAATGGGTTGGGAAACGTGTGCCAACCAAACAAGAATGGCTCTATGCTGCTCGTGGTGGAATAAAAAGTAAATCCTACCGGTATCTGGGGGGGATAGGGCACGGGAAGCCGACAAAGCCCAGAAGAATGTGCCAAAAGGTTTGGTATTTATAAACGGCACTTGCACCGTTTAATAGATGAAATGAGGAGCCATGGAGGCCCAATTGTTTACGATCCAACCATAGGTTCCTATGTATATACTGAAAACGTAAAGTTTTCTTTTGGCTTTATACCTATAGAATGATTGATATGTGTGATTACAATGTCATTTCAGAAAAAAATAAAAAAAATATTACTCGGTGACATATTTACAGCACTGGTAAATATTATACTTGCAAGTAAGAAGTTGATACAAAGTCCTAGGTAAGCATTGGCTTTGAGTTTGAATTTTAATTAAAACAAAAGAAAAATGAAAAGGGTAATTAAAAAATCATGGAGAGGGTTAACGGGTTTGTTTGTTCTGAAAATTGGAGTAATTTGTCTTTTACTTACTATTCAGGCATGTAGTGATGCTATAGAGCCTAAGATTAACTTTGATCAGACTGCAATTGATGAATATGAGAGTTTTATAAACCGAGGGGTTTTTAATTCATCTTTTGGTAACTCTGCGAATTTAGAAGTTGAGGAAATGTCTGAAAGCCAAGCCAAAGAAGTACTTTCAGATTTCACAGATCAATCTATGAAATTTTTGATTGGTATTGGATTTGATAAGAGTACCATTGATTCTGAACTTGGTGGCGTTAATAGTCCTAATACGGCGGCCATAGCTTATATCATTTTAGAAGAAATCAAAAAAGATAAATCTTCAGCATCATACTTTGATTTGAATAGTTTAATGATGAATCAAAGTTATGCTCAAGGAGATGTTCTAGATTGTGCCTTAGAAGCCTTTGGGTTTGCGGCAGTTGGTTATATTTTTCAATATGGTATTGAAGAGGCTATTGAACATTATGGAAAAAAGGGGCTGATTAAAGTACTTGGGAAAGCTGCGGGAAAAACCTTGGGATGGGTTGGTTTAGCCATAGCAGCTTATGAGTTTACAGATTGTATGACAAAATAGATATTATGAATATATATATATATATTATAATAAGCTCAGTATTAATAGTAGAATTATTAAATATTATATTTAATAATAAAATAAATAAATATATAGTAAAATATAAAATGATAAAATTAATACTTATACATACATTATTTGGTATAATAAGTATTTTAACATCATATTATATATTTACAAATATTAAAATATAATTTATGTTATTATACTAGTTAGGCGAGTGATTGAATCACATAAGTAGTTGTTTATCATTAAAGGGTAATTTTTCTGTAGGGGAGTCTAGAGGCTTTCTTGCAATTGGATCCAAAAAGGCTTGTAGACGTGACAAGGATTATAACACATGTGATAAGGATTGCTTAACGCGATGTCAATCTAGCTTATTATAATTTTAATAGACCCTACAATATTGATTTGTAGGGTCTTTCATTGAAAATACAGAAACTATGCTCAATTTATTTGCTTTACTCTTAGCCCTCGGAACTGTACAAGACAGTGACAGTTCCATGGTATGGGTAGAAGGCAATGGTGAAATCTAATCTTTTTACATGGATAAGTACGAAGTGACCATGGCGGAATTCCAGCGTTTTGTTGCAGCAACCGGCTACAAGACCTCTTCAGAAAGGCTTGATTCTGGCAAAGTGTATAATCCTTATTACAGAAAGGTAAAAGGGGTGAATTGGAGACATGATCATAGAGGCAATAAAATAGCATCAGATCGGTATGCTGTGCTTCCAGTGACCAGAATTTCCCTCAGAGATGCCCAGGCTTATGCAAAATGGGTTGGGAAACGTGTGCCAACCAAACAAGAATGGCTCTATGCTGCTCATGGTGGAATAAAAAGTAAATCCTACCGGTATGTTGGTGGAAATAGAGCTCGTCAGGTAGGATGGTTTGATGGTAATTCATATGAAATCTTAATGCCCATTGGTCAGAAAATGCCTAACGAGCTAGGCTTATATGATATGGGCGGTAACATTGACGAAATGGCCATTGACAAAGAGAATAATCGCTTTTGGGGAATGGGAGGCAGTTTTTTTACGGACAAGGATTATTTTGAAATGGACTATATAGCAAAAGGATCTTATAGTACCATGAACTATATCGATGATTCGGGCAGTCCATTGACAGGCATGCGGTTGGTGAAAGATGCAAAGTAGTATGCTGCTTCCTTGAGATTGATTCAAAAAACGATTTAATAAAACATAAGCGCTATGCTCAATTTATTTGTTTTAATCTTAGTTATTGGAACTGTACAAGACAGTGATAGTTCCATGGTATGGGTAGAAGGCAATGGTGAAATCCAGTCTTTTTACATGGATAAGTATGAGGTGACCATGGCGGAATTCCAGCGTTTTGTAGCAGCAACCGGCTATAAGACCTCTACAGAAATTTTGGATTCTGGCAAAGTATATAATCCGTATTACAGCAAGGTAAAAGGGGTGAATTGGCGTCATGATCATAGAGGCAATAAAATAGCAGCAGACCGGTATGCTGTGCTTCCAGTGACCAGAATTTCCCTCAGAGATGCCCAGGCTTATGCGAAATGGGTCGGTAAACGTGTGCCAACCAAACAAGAATGGCTCTATGCTACTCGTGGTGGAATAAAAAGTAAATACTACCGGTATGTTGGTGGAAATAGAGCTCGTCAGGTAGGATGGTTTGATGGTAATTCATATGAAATCTTAATGCCCATTGGTCAGAAAATGCCTAACGAGTTAGGCTTATATGATTTGGGAGGTAACATTGGGGAAATTGCATCAGATTTAAGTAATGATAAGTTCTGGAGTATGGGTGGTAGTTTCTTTAAGGATAAAGACTATTTTGAAATGGACTATATAGCAAAAGGATCTTATAGTACCATGAACTATATTGACGAACCGGGCAGCCCATTGACAGGCATGCGGTTGGTAAAAGATGCAAAGTAGTATGCTGCTTCCTTGAGATTGATTCAAAAAACGATTTAATAAAACATAAGCGCTATGCTCAATTTATTTGCTTTATTCTTGGTTTTAGGAACTACACAAGACAGTGACACTTCCATGGTATGGGTAGAAGGCAATGGTGAAATCCAATCTTTTTACATGGATAAGTATGAGGTGACCATGGCGGAATTCCAGCGTTTTGTAGCAGCAACCGGCTATAAGACCTCTACAGAAATTTTGGATTCTGGCAAAGTATATAATCCGTATTACAGAAAGGTAAAAGGTGTGAATTGGAGACATGACGTTTATGGTAGGGAAATACCACAAGAACGATATAATGAGTTGCCAGTTAGTAGGGTTTCACTTAAAGATGCTCAGGCCTATGCCCAGTGGGTGGGTAAGCGTATCCCCACCAAAGAAGAGTGGATGTATGCTGCTCATGGCGGAATAAAAAGTAAATCCTACCGGTATGTCGGTGGAAATAGAGCTCGTCAGGTAGGATGGTTTGATGGTAATTCAAGAGAAACCTTGATGCCTATCGGTCAGAAAACACCCAATGAACTCGGTATTTATGACCTTGGGGGAAACATTGAGGAGGTGGCTACTGACTTCACGGATAAAAAAATATGGAGTATGGGAGGTAGCTTCTTTACTGACAAAGATTATTTTGAGTTAGATTATTTAGAGAACGGTTCTTACAGACATATAGGAGGGGCAACTATGTCAGAGGGACCATTAACGGGAATAAGACTGGTCAAAGATGCAAAGTGAAGCATCACTGCATTGAATTTGACTCATACATAATGCATTAAAAATGATAAAATATCATCACATCAGGTTTGTAATGCTGGCTTCTTTGACGGCATTCCTTGTGCTGGGTTGTTCAGGCGACCAAGTAACTCGTGTAACCCACAACATAAAATCCATTAGCGTAAACCCTGCCAATGCCAAACAATTACCTTTAAGTGACATTGCCGACTCGGTTAGTTATGTGCTTTTAGACACACCTGAAGAGCTGGCCATCGGGCAAATCGATCGAGTACTTTTATCCAACAATACGTTTTTTGTCCTAGACCGCGAAATAGCCTCTGCCCTTTATGTATTCGACCGCAAGGGGAAATATCTTTTTGATATTCAAGAAGGTATTGGAGGGCCTGGTGAAGTACTGGAATTCACAGATTTTGATGTGAGTAAACAGAATGAGGAATTGTACATCTTAGACAATGAACGCATGGACATAAAGGTGTTTGATTTTTCTGGCGCGTTTGTACGTAGCATTCGTTTGCCTTTTTTTGCAGCTGCTCTGAATGTCCTTAAGGATGAAATAGCTGTATTTCGAAACAACCAATATAATGAGGCAGATGAGTGGAGAAACCATCAAGTGGTGGTGCTATCGAAAGAGGGTGCCATACTTCGGTCATTCCTACCTCTAAGTTTGGAAACAAATTACTTCTCCTATCACGACTCATTTCGACCCTTACAGACTACTGATGCGGGCTGGATATTTAGCCAAGCCTTGAATGATTCGATTTATGAAATTTCGGGAAACACCCTTACCGGGAAATATAAGATTGACTTTGGAGACCGATCCCTGTCTCAAATTGAAGGGGGCTTTTTCGGAATCAATGATTTCTTGCAATCTGAGCAAAGGATGAAAAGCCATTACTTGATGGGCGATACTTTTGAGACCTCCGATTACCTCATGTCCCTGTTCTTTGCCGGCAAAACCTATCAATACCTGTTTTATGATAAACAGACGGGACAGCCCCAAGTGGTGAGCAAAATAGAAAATGACATCAATGCGGTTCCCTTTATGCATATTAAGTTTGCCAATGATGAATTATTGCTGGCGGATTTACCTACTGAATTACTTTTGATGATGGATGAGCAAATGCCAGCCGCAGAAAAAAGTAATACCATAAAGCAATTGCTGAGTGATCCCGTCTTCGAAAAAGAAAACCCAATTCTGCTGCTGGCTTATCTTAAACAAAGAAAATGAGTAGGTTGAGAATAGGTGCTATTGTGGGTATGCTTGTCTTTTTACATGCTTGTAACAATGAGCCTAACGAACATTCAGGTCAGCGCGAGATGGATTATTTGCAATCTCAATTCAATCAATTGGTTGAAATAGATCGCTCAAGATTTTATTATGAAGATTCGATATTTCCCGATATCCGTTTGAATGATACATTGAACCTATCCGATTTAGGGAGTGAATACCTATACCTTAGGTTATCTGAGCTTCATTGCCAAGAATGCATTAAGGACATGGCTTTATTTATCAATGATCATTTTCGAGAACATAAAGCGAGGGTGGTTATTCTGGGACAATTCCAGAGTGAGCGAAAAATGAGCATCTTCCTGAGAAGATTGAACTTGTTGGAATGTATTGCTTTTTTGGTACCAGAAATAACAGGGCACGATTTGGAAAGGACTCAAGCTCCTTATGCTTTTCTTTTAAAAGCAGAAAATAGATTGGATAATCTTTGGTTACCACATTATTCACTTCCTGAATTGTCTGATGCGTATCTTCAGGCAATGGCGGCTAAGTTGATCAAGTAATTGTACAATGAGTTTATTGAAGAAGAGTAGCCATTAAACTAGGGGTGTGTAAAAAAATAAGCACCAAAGGTGTGCATTAACACGGGAAGATCGTTGAGGGGTAAAAATGGTTTGGGCGTATCGGACTGCATGCGTTGTCCGGATCCTCTTGCCACTACGAGTGCAAATTTCTGCATGACCGATAATACAAAAAAAGCCTTTACCCAATGGGCAAAGGCTTTTTATATCTTATTGGGTGGCTGTCTAAATGATCAGCAAAGCATCTCCATAACTGAAGAATCTATATTTTTCCTTAATGGCCACCTGATAGGCATTCATCAATGTTTTGTAGCCTGCAAAAGCTGCTGCATGCATGAGCAATGTAGATTCCGGTAAATGAAAATTGGTCACCAATGCATTGGTAATTTTAAAATCGTAAGGAGGGAAGATGAATTTATCCGTCCACGCTTCATTGGCTTTCAAACGATCGTGTGCATTGACTGATGACTCCAAAGCACGCATAGAAGTTGTACCAATAGATACCACACGTTTTTTGGCGTCCAACGCCCTGTTCACCAAGGCTTCCGTTTCCGGGCCAATATTGTAATGCTCAGAGTCCATTTTGTGCTTGGTTAAATCTTCCACATCCACCGGACGGAAAGTGCCAAGCCCAATGTGCAGGGTAACCGGTGTTACGTCCACGCCTTTGATTTCTAAACGTTTTAGCAAATGCGGAGTGAAATGAAGACCCGCTACAGGAGCAGCCACTGCGCCTACATTTTTAGCAAAAATGGTTTGAAACCTTTCACGGTCTTCAGGTTCGGTAGGGCGATCGATCACGCGTGGCAGTGGCGTTTCGCCTAAAGCGTCTACTGTTTTGGTAAACTCTTCATCGTTTCCATCGAACAAAAAGCGGATGGTTCTACCACGGGAGGTGGTGTTGTCAATGACCTCAGCCACCAATTCGCCATCACCAAAATAAAGTTTATTGCCTACACGAATTTTGCGGGCCGGATCGACCAACACATCCCAAAGCTTCATCTCTTTGTTCAGTTCTCTCAACAAGAACACTTCAATTTGTGCGCCCGTCTTTTCCTTCTGACCATAGAGTCTGGCAGGAAAGACCTTGGTGTCATTGCTCACCATTACATCGCCTTCGTCAAAATAATCTACGATGTCTTTGAATTCTTTGTGCTCGATTTCGCCCGTTTCGCGGTGCAAAACCATTAACCTGGATTCGTCTCTGTTTTCTTTTGGGTACTTGGCAATTCGGTCTTGAGGTAACTCAAATTTGAATGCCGACAATTTCATTTTTTCGATGCTCAAAGCCTTGTCGTTTTAAATAGCTGGCAAAGATAAAAATAAAAGACCGTGCTTCATAATAATGCGGTCATATTTCGAGAAAACCGCTATCAACTATTTTTTGGTCTCCCACTCACCCCCGATAATTTCCACTCGTTTGCTGAATTGTTTTTTTTAGCAATAATCACTTCCATACTGTTTACATTTTATCATGCTTTACGTTCCTAATTAAAACGTGTAATAAGTTCACCCTTCATGAAGATTGGAATTTTCTTAAAGTTATTGGTTGAAAGCATTCGCTTTGCTATTCAGGTGTTGACCACCAACCTTCTCCGTACTACACTCTCATTGCTAGGAGTAACCGTCGGGATTATGCTCATCATTGCCGTTTTTACCATGGTAGACTCGCTAGAGAAAAACGTAAAGGATAGCCTTGACTTTTTGGGCTCCAATGTGGTGACGGTAGATAAATTCCCCTTTGGTACCGGTCCCGATCCCAATTATCCTTGGTGGAAGTATTTCAGAAGACCCAATAACAGTTATGCAGAATATGAATTTTTAAATGCCAATCTAAAAAATGCCGCGGCAGTTACCATTGTCGGAAGAACCCAGACGACAGTTAAATATGGCAGTAGCAGTGTTAATCAAGTTGATTTGCATGGAATTACCTATGATTTTAGTTTGGTGTACGAAGTTTTAGTAGAGCAAGGACGTTATTTTACGCAACGAGAGATCGAGTCAGGAAGAGGAGTAGCGGTAATTGGTGCTGAAATTGCTGAAAGTTTGTTTCCCCTTGGTAATGCTTTGGGGCAAGATATCAAAGTAAAGGGACAGAAGCTGCGGGTTATTGGCGTCATGGAAAAGGAAGGTGAGAGCTTTATTGGCACCCCCAGCAATGACAACCGCATTTACATTCCTTATAAAATGTTTACCAAGTTCTTTACCATTCGTAAACAGTTTGGTATCAATCCTTCCATTGCTGTAAAAGGATTGGAAACAGATATTGGTTTGGTAGAATTGCAATATGAGCTGGAAGGTTCACTCCGGCAAATGCGTGGACTGCGACCCAAGGAAGATACCAATTTTGCGATGAACAGACCAGAAGCCCTTGTGGATGCATTGGGGGGTATTTTTGATGTCTTGGGCATTGCCGGATGGATCATTGGCGGTTTTGCCATCTTGGTAGGGGGGTTTGGTATTATGAACATTATGTTTGTATCTGTGCAAGAGCGCACCAAGATCATTGGCATTCAAAAGTCCTTAGGAGCAAAGAACTACTTTATCCTATTCCAATTTTTATTTGAGTCCGTATTCCTATGCTTGATTGGGGGAATGTTTGGGGTTCTGATCGTCTTTTTGCTCACGCTCATCCCTTTTGGCACATTAGAAGTAGCCCTGAGTACCAAAAACATTCTTTTGGGTGTGGTCGTCTCCAGCGTTATTGGTTTGGCTTCGGGCATTATCCCTGCTGCCAAAGCAGCACGTTTAGACCCTGTTGAAGCCATGCGTGCGGCATAATTTGGGTATTGGAAGTTCGGAATTAAAAAATTTCGAATTGGGAATGAGTATATTAAATAGTGAACTCATTTAACCACTAAAGCCAACAACATACATCCCATCCCACACCACACAGCCATTAGCGGTTCGCTATTAGCCATTAGCAGTGACAATTTGACCAATGCCCCTGCTTACGTCAAAACCCAATAACCCATTAAGACATTAACCCAACCCCCAAAAAACCAACTCACAACCACCCTGAATCAATTAGAAATTACGAGTTGCGAACCGCTAAAAGCGAACCGTGAACTGCGAATAGCGACCACCATCATGCAAATACCCAAAACCCAAAACCCATTTCCCAAAATGTTGAGATGTCAAACACCTTCGAGGTGTCAGACATCTTTAGGGTATTCTGTATTTTCAACGTTTGTGAAGGTGGGATGGACTGCTTTAAGCGGTATAATAAATAACCTTCTGTAGAAAATTCGTCTCATGATGTCTATCTTTGATTCACAGATGAAAAAGATTTATATCATAGCTGGACCTAATGGAGCAGGTAAAACAACTGCTTCCTACACCATTCTACCTGAGATATTTAACTGCCATGAATTTGTTAATGCAGATGAAATTGCAAGAGGTCTTTCCCCATTCAACCCAGAAGGTGTCGGACTTCAGGCCGGTCGACTGATGCTAGAAAGGATAAATGAACTAATAGAAAGAGGAAAAACCTTTGCTTTCGAAACCACGCTGGCTACCAAAAGTTACCAATCGTTAATCAAACGAGCCCAAGTTTTGGGCTATGAAACAATTCTGCTATTTCTGTATTTAAATTCAACAGAACTAGCAATTAGACGAGTAAAGACGAGAATTATTGAAGGGGGACACAACATTCCTACAGATGTTATTGAGAGACGTTTCGAAAATGGACTCGTTAACTTCTTCAATAGATACATCCCAATTGTAGACTCTTGGCTACCAATAGACAATTCAGATGAGCATTTTAAATTTATTGCAAAAGGCTCAAAGAATGAATTTGACATCGACAATCCTAAAAAGTGGAACTATCTAAAAGAACAATATCATGGACAATAACTTATTAGACCTCGAGAATAAAGTGAGACAAGGTCTTGAAAACACCTATAAAAAACTTTTGGAGTTCAAACGTCAAAAAAACACTCCTTTAATTTTTACCAGAAATGGAAAAATTATAGAAATGAAATTAAAAACGAATACCATCAAATAATGATTCACAGGTGCAGGTCAGCTGATGTGGTTACCGACTTATCGGTAACCGAACATGCTTATCCGGCTTGCTAATGTGAAATCCTCGATGGAGCGAATCGGGCATTGTTACATGCTTGCCATATGAGTTTTACGTTTATTTTTCCTTATTTTTAAAAAGGCTTTTGGTTTCAGCTTACATTTTATCCGGTGGGTATTGCTGAATTCAACGTTTTAGATGTCAGACACCTTCGAGGTGTCAGACATCTTGTGGGTAATGTTTTTACCCGGCTATGTTTCTACTGAAAAATTAGGAATTCAGCGGTTGTGAAGATGAGTTTTGAGACAGACTGCCGTTGGTAGAAATCTGTGACCAAGAAAAAAGACACTGAGAACTGGCCAAAATTTATTATCTTGAGACAAACATTTAAGAAGATGTCAACAATAGAATTGAGAAAGCGATTAATTGACAAAATACATAAAACCAAGGACGAAAGAATCCTTGAAGAAGCTTACAGACTTCTTGAACTTGAGACTGAAGATATTGAAATTTATAGATTAAATTTAGACCAAAAAGAAGCGATTAGTGAAGCCAGACAACAGGTTAAAAACGGTCAGTTTTTAACTGAGGACCAAGCTAATAAAGAGATTGACGAATGGTTAAGCAAATAATTTGGTCTCAAAGAGCTCAAACTGACAGGAAACAAATTTTAGAGTACTAGTTACAAAGAAACAATTCAAACACATACAGCAAAAAGCTGGATAAGCCATTTCGAGAAGCGCTCAATATCATTCGTGACTACCCTCAAATTGGCCAACCGACGGACGACCAAAAGGTCAGGGTTAAGATAATAAAGGACTACCTTCTCATTTACGAAGAGACCAATAGCTCAATCATTCTCCTTACAATTTGGGACAGCAGACAAGACCCCGAAAAATTGGAAGAGATTTTAAAGTGACCAGCTGTTCCGGATTTACAACCCAGACCCGTTATCATAGGATTTGCAATCCGTCAAACACATGCTCACTATTGGGAAATCCTCGTTTGAGCGAATCGGGCATTGTTACATGCTTGCCATATGAGTTTTACGTTTATTTTTCCTTATTTTTAAAAAGGCTTTTGGTTTCAGCTTACATTTTATCCGGTGGGTATTGCTGAATTCAACGTTTTAGATGTCAGACACCTTCGAGGTGTCAGACATCTTGTGGGTAATGTTTTTATCCGGACTGCAGTTCTTTGTAACAAGTGCTTCTTGCAAAGAACCCAGCTATTCCGGATTTGCAATCCGGAACCGATATCATAGGATTTGCAATCCGTCAAGCACATGCTCACTAATGGGAAATCCTAGGTTAAGCGAATCGGCTATTGTTCAAACATTGCCTTATACGTTTTTAGAAAGCAAGAGGGGGCGAGCCCAAGAGCAAGTTTATCCTTTACCTGCCAATACTTAATGAGTGGATCACTAAAAAACCGACAGTCACCCATCGGTTTTTACACGTTACCAGCCTTCCATTACTTTTTCTCCTCTACTACCTCTTCACCATTGATATGGGCTTTGATCTTCTTTTCGAGTTCTTCCATCAATTCCGGATTGTCTTCCAGCAAGAGTTTTACAGCATCACGGCCTTGTCCCAATTTTTCATTGTTGTAAGAAAACCATGAGCCTGCCTTTTTGACAATTTCCAAATCTACGCCCAGGTCTAAAATCTCTCCCGATTTAGAAATGCCCTGTCCGTACATAATGTCGAATTCTACTACTTTAAAAGGAGGAGCAACCTTGTTTTTTACCACCTTTACACGGGTGCGGTTGCCCATGATATTGTCCGCACTTTCTTTGATTTGGCCGATTCTTCGAATGTCCAATCGAACAGAGGCATAGAATTTCAGTGCATTTCCTCCCGTAGTCGTTTCCGGGTTGCCAAACATCACCCCAATCTTTTCACGTAACTGGTTGATAAAAATACAGGCGCAACCGGTTTTATTAATGGTACCCGTGAGCTTTCGCAAGGCCTGCGACATCAATCGAGCTTGCAAACCCATTTTACTATCGCCCATTTCGCCTTCTAATTCTCCTTTAGGCACCAATGCAGCTACGGAGTCAATCACTATGATGTCAATGGCCCCTGAGCGGATCAAATGTTCTGTAATTTCCAAAGCCTGCTCGCCATTGTCGGGCTGAGAGATCAATAAGTTTTCTGTATCGATGCCTAGTTTCTCTGCATAACTCTTGTCGAAAGCATGCTCCGCATCAATAAAAGCTGCTAAACCACCTGCCTTTTGGGCTTCGGCAATGCAGTGCATGGTCAAAGTGGTTTTACCCGAAGATTCCGGGCCGTAGATTTCTGTTACCCTACCTCGGGGAATACCGCCAATGCCCAGGGCGATGTCGAGCCCCAATGAGCCGGTAGAAATGGAAGGCAGATCTACGACCTTGTTATCACTCAATTTCATCACAGCACCTTTGCCATAAGATTTTTCAAGCTTATCGATGGTTAACTGTAGGGCTTTTAATTTTTCTGCTTTATCGCTCATGTTGGATTGGATTTATATTTTAACGGAACGTGAAGATACTAGTAAAGCCATCAATACACAACTCAAATATTCTTGTAATTTCGCTTCGATATGAAGTTAAAGCAACTGGTCTTTCGGTTTCTTTTGGTTTTGATCCTGATGCTCACCGTGTTGGTCATTTGGCAATGGCCTTTGGTCAATTATGGACTCATGCAGTTGAGGGGTCAATTGGAAGTAGTACGTAAGGCCGTGCCTTTGGAGGTCTTTCTGGCTTTGCAAACCACTACCCACGATCAAAAAGAAAAAATCAAGGTGATACAAGAAGCACGTACCTTTGCTTTCGACCGCCTTGGTATTTTGCCTTCTGAGAATTACACCACCCTTTTCGACCAGCAAGGGCAACCCAGCATGTATGTGGTCACCGCCTGTGCCCCATATGCATTCCAACCCCGTATGTGGCATTTCCCTGTTGTGGGGAGTTTTCCATACAAGGGGTTCTTTGAAAAGAACAAGGCCTTGGCTGAAGCCAAGAAAATCAAGGAAGAGGAGGGGCTGGAAGTAAGTGTACGCACTGCCGGTGGTTGGTCCACTTTAGGTTGGTTCAAAGACCCTGTACTTTCTAATATGCTCAATCGTTCGGAAGGCGACTTAGCTAACCTTATCATCCACGAGCTTACGCATGGCACGCTTTTCGTGAAAGATTCCGTGACTTTCAATGAAAATCTCGCTTCCTTTATCGGTGATCAAGGAGCGTTACTTTTTTTAGAAGAAAAATACGGAAAAGGGGCAGCAGAAGCGGAAGCCTATGCCGCAAAACTGGCGGATGAAACTATTTTTAAAAGCTTTATGCTGCGCGCTGCGCAATCATTGGATTCACTTTATACCTCTTTTGCATCAGAAGCTGATAGCTTGAAGTTACAAATGAAAGAGGAAAAAATTGCTAAAATTCAAACAGCTTTCGATACCTTAAACTTTCAGTCAACGGTTTACGAAGGGTACTTTGATGATTTTACGCCCAATAACACCTATTTTATGTCCATGCTGCGTTACAATGGTCAGAAAGTGCTTTTGGAAGAGGAATGGCTGACAAATTATCAAGGAGATTTAGCGGCCTATTTGGCCGCGCTCAAAAAGAAATACCCGAGTATGTAATGAGGATGGTATAGCTTTTGCCTAAGCTTAACTTATGATAGCAAAACGACTTTTTATTTTTTTGGCTTTGATCAGTTTCATTTCTGAAGTAAAAGCACAAGATCATTCCCTAACCAAAGAATTGCCCTTTATGATGGGTGAGCAAATCAATATGGTGGCCTCCATCGGGTTTATCCGCGCAGCCGAGGCTACACTCACTGTCGATCCGCAGGCACATCGAATCAATGGCAAACCCACCTGGAAGCTAGTGGTCACTGCCAATACGGTGGGCATGTTTGATATTTTCTCCAAGCTCAGAGATCAATGGGGTTCCTACTACGACACATCGGCCTTAGTACCTCGGCAATTTTACCGATACCTTCGAGAAGGACGTTTTCGCAGGAATGAAATTCTTTACTTCGATCATGAAAACGACTCGGTGAACGTGCGCAGTTTAGACCAAGTAACCCGAGAGCCTGTAAAAGACTCTCTGTACGTTTTGCCCAAAAATGCCCAAGATATGGTAAGCGGTTATTACTACATCCGCTCCGTGGACTTTACCCAATTGAAGAAAGGAGATATGATTCAATTCAATACTTTTTACGACAATAAGGATAAGCCTTTTAGAGTCAAATATTTAGGAACTGACGTAATACGAACAAAACTTGGTAAACTCAGGGCTTATGTTTTGGTACCCATGCTGGAGAAGGATGCTCTGTTTGAGGAAGACAATACCATTAAAATTTGGCTTTCCGCAGACAAGAATAAAATACCTCTTCAGGTAAAGGCAAAAATCTATGTAGGATACCTTACACTTGAAGCTAAATCCTTAGAAAACATAAAGTATCCACTAGCTGGGGCCAAATAACTTTTGTAAGCAGTGAATATTACTTACATTGAGATTGATTAACATCAATGACAAAATAGGTAGGTTAGACATAAAGCCAAAGAAAGTCATTGACAGAAAGTATTTATTTCGCCTATATTTACCCATAAAAAAAATCCATGGCAAATAAACATAACCCTAAAGTACTCGTAGTCGATGACGACCCAGATATCTTAGAGTTGCTTAAGTACAACTTAAAAAAGGAAGGCTACGATGTAGAAATAGCAAGTGATGGACACAAAGCCATCCATTTAGCAAAGTCCTTCGGTCCGGAGTTGATTTTATTGGATATAATGATGCCGCAGCAAGATGGGGTCGAAACCTGTCGATTAATCCGTGAAATTCCAGAGATGGCTGATGCGCATATCATTTTTCTCACAGCCCGTGCCGAGGAGTATTCGGAAGTGGCTGCTTTTGAAGCAGGTGCGGATGATTACATAACAAAGCCCATTAAGCCTAGAGCATTGATGAGCCGCATCAGTGCTTTGTTTCGCAAGGACAGTAAGAATAAAACGAAACCTCAGGTGGTTGTGGGCAACCTCACCATCGACCGTTCGAGCTACACCGTATCAGTAAGCGGTAAGCAATTTTCTTTACCCAAGAAAGAATTTGAGTTGCTCTACTTTCTAGCTCAGAATCCAAATAAAGTTTTTAGCAGAGATGAACTTTTGCAAAACATTTGGGGCACAGATGTTTATGTTCTGGCAAGAACAGTGGATGTACACATTCGTAAAGTGCGCGAGAAAATAGGAGATGGCTTTATTTCAACTGTGAAAGGTGTGGGGTATAAGTTCAAAATCAGCTAGCTGATGTTTTTCAATTCACGGGTTGTAGCGCTTACCCTGGCAGCTGTTGTGGCTGCCCTTACTGTTGTTTTTCTCACCCTCGTACCATCTATGCCTATGCCTGGTTTTTTGGTGGCAGGGGGGCTTTCTTTTGCTGCTACTTATTTCTTTGTTTTTATTGCTTTTGAGTTTCTTGTCATGCGAGAAATTGGTAAGATTTATAAGGTGCTGAATAAAATGCGCAAAAAAGATTTTTCCTACATCGATGAGCTGGAGCATGAAGCATCCAATCACCCTATCAAAAAAATCAACCGCGAGATATATACCTATGGGGTTAATCGAAACAAGGAGATTGAAGATTTAAAAAAGCTCGAAGTATTCAGAAGAGAATTTTTAGCAGACGTAAGTCATGAACTCAAGACGCCTGTTTTTGCTGCTCAAGGTTTTGTACATACATTGCTAGATGGTGCTGCCAGTGATAAAAAAATTAGAAAAAAATTCCTAAAGCGTGCGGCTAAAAGTTTAGATAATCTCGACGATCTCATAGAAGATCTGCTAACCCTTTCTCAAATTGAAACAGGGCAGATAAAAATGCATTTTGAGCATTTCAACATTTTAACTACTGCTTTAGAAGCCATTGACCAAATGGAAAATAAGGCAGAGAAGAAAGATTTGATCTTAAGTTTAGACCAAAATTATGAACAAGCAATTTTTATTTATGCAGATCAAAAAAGAATATACCGCGTACTTATTAACCTTATTTCTAACGCAATTAAATACACCGATAAAGGAGAAATCAAAATAGGCTTTGAGCAGAAGGGGCAAAAAGTAAATGTGATTGTAAAAGACACGGGTAGAGGTATTCCACCAGATGACTTAAACCGTATTTTTGAACGCTTTTTCCGCGTAGAAAAATCACGTTCCAAGGAAATGGGTGGCACAGGTTTAGGCTTGGCCATTGTCAAACACATCTTGGAGGCACATGATACCAAGGTAAGTGTAACCAGTACAGTAGGTATAGGTTCAACGTTTAGTTTTACATTAGCGGTTGGTCAAAGCACAGCTGAGATGGAAGAAGCCGCAAGAAAACAATTGATGATGCTTCAAAAAGAAGAAGCGTTCGAGGAAGAAAACGATTAAGTGAAAATAAATTTCAAAGATCTTATTGTATTTGAGGATAATCACTTCGTTGTGGTTAACAAGCCTCCCATGATTGCCACACTGGCAGACAGAGGGGCGCATGTGAATATGCAATTATTGGCTGAAACTTATTTGGAAGGACTATCGGCTTGTCATCGTTTGGACAAAGAAACATCGGGATGTTTACTTTATGCAAAAAATGCAGAGGCCTACAGGAAAGCAGCCATGCAATTCGAAAAGCGAGAAATCAATAAAAAATACCATGCTTTTGTTCAAGGTGTTCACAGTTTCAATCATAAAGAGGTTGATCTGCCCATACGAGCTTTAGCAAAAGGAGGAGTAACTACCGACTTATTCAAAGGCAAACCTGCCCTCACTTTTTTTGATACCGTTAAATCTTATCGCACACATTCTTTAGTGGCCTGCCAGCCCATTACGGGGCGAATGCATCAAATCCGCGTGCATCTAAGCAAGCTTGAGGCACCTATTATCAATGACGTCCTGTATGGAGGACAACCTTTATATCTTTCCGCTTTGAAAAGAAATTACAATCTTAAAAAGTGGGAAGACGAAAAACCGCTGATTCAACGCTTTGCCTTGCATGCATTTCAGCTTGAATTTTATACTTTTGAACAGCGTATTCAAGTGGAGGCGCCATACCCTAAGGATTTAAGGGCTCTACAACGTCAACTAGAGAGACATGGTGTATAGGCCTGTTTTACAAGTAACTTTTGGCTGCCCATTAAAATTTCTATTTCCCTATTGGAAATGAAAAACCAAACTTCTATCTTTGTGTCCCTTTTTAGGGAGGGTCTGAATTAATAATTAAAGTCAATAAAACAAACTGAAGTGGATACACTAAGTTACAAGACAATTTCGGCGAACCGAGCAACTGTTGATAAACAGTGGGTTCTGGTGGATGCTGAGTCAAAAACATTAGGTCGATTGGCCAGTGAGGTGGCAAAAATGATACGTGGTAAACATAAGCCAAACTTTACACCACATGTAGATTGCGGTGACAATGTCATTGTAATCAATGCAGATAAGGTAAGGTTAACAGGTAAAAAGTGGACCGACCGTGTCTATTTGAGCTATACAGGATATCCTGGAGGACAAAAAGCCACTACTCCTCGACAATTGAAGGAGAAATCTTCCACTTTATTGGTAGAAAGAGCTGTACGCGGTATGCTACCCAAGAACAGGTTGGGAAGAAGTTTATTCAACAATTTGCATGTTTTTGAAGGTGTAGAACACCCTCACGATGCGCAAAAGCCAAAAACCGTAGAAATTTAATCAAATCGAATGGATACTATTAATACCATAGGAAGAAGAAAGACATCCGTAGCGCGTCTCTATATGCAACCGGGCAAAGGAGAATTCACTGTCAATGGGGAATCTCTTGACAATTATTTTCAAGACGATGTTTTAAAGATCATTGTGAAGCAGCCGCTAGTTCTAGTGCAGCAAGATGGAAATTTTGATTTCAAAGTGAATGTAGATGGTGGAGGCCTTTCAGGTCAGGCAGAAGCGGTAAGAATGGCCATTGCCAGAGCGCTATGTGAAGCCGATATCGAGCACCGTGGTCCTTTGAAGAAAGAAGGTTTCTTAACGCGTGATCCAAGAATGGTAGAGCGTAAGAAATATGGCAAGCGAAAAGCCAGAAGATCTTTCCAATTCTCAAAACGTTAATCATAACTATAACTCATATAATGTCAAATTTAACTCATAAGGACTTACTTGATGCTGGTGTTCATTTCGGACACTTAACGAGAAAGTGGGATCCTCGTATGGCGCCATATATTTTTATGGAGAAAAACGGGATTCACATTTTAGACCTTCATCAAACCCTAAGCAGCCTCGAAGAAGCATCAAACGCTGCGAAGAACATTGTTCGTTCGGGTAGAAAAATCATGTTTGTTGCCACCAAGAAACAAGCCAGAGCGCTTGTGAAAGAAGAGGCCGAAAGATTAAACATGCCATTTGTGACCGAAAGATGGTTAGGAGGTATGTTAACCAACTTCGCAACCATTCGCAAGTCATTGAAAAAAATGTCAGGTATTGACAAATTGATGAAAGAAGAGGCTTTCAAGGCCTTGGCCAAAAGAGAGCGTTTGATGAAGATGCGTGAAAAGGAAAAACTGGAAAGGTTGTTAGGCGGTATTGCAGACCTTACTCGTCTTCCGGCTGCACTTTTCGTGATCGATGTGAAGCGTGAGCATATTGCTGTTGCTGAAGCGAAAAAATTAAACATTCCGGTATTTGCTTTGTGCGATACCAACTCAGATCCTACTTCTGTAGACCACGTCATTCCGGGTAATGATGATGCTTACAAATCTGTTGAAATCATTACCAAGGCTTTTGGTAAAGCGGTTGAGGAAGGTTTGATGGAGAGGAAACAAGAGAAAGAACAAAAAGATAGAGAAAAAGCAGAGGAGGAAAAAAGAGCTGTTGACGAGCCGAAAAAAGAAGCGGCTACAAAAGAAGCCTAATCCACTGCAATCAAATACATTTGAAAATTGAACATTGATCCTATTCGGTGTTCAATTTTTATTTACATCAACTTTGAAAAAAATAAACCACTGATAACATGGCGATTTCAGCAAAAGAAGTGAACCAATTAAGACAAATGACCGGTGCCGGTATGATGGATTGTAAAAAGGCGTTGGTTGAAACCGATGGCGATTTTGACAAGGCCATTGAAGTATTACGTAAAAAAGGTCAGAAGCTTTCTGAAAAAAGAGCAGAAAGAGAAACCTCTGAAGGATCTGTTTTCATTCGCGAGAGTGATGATAAAAAAAGTGCCATTTTGGTTTCTTTTACATGCGAAACTGACTTTGTGGCGAAGAACGAAGATTTTCAAGCCATGGGTGAGAAAATAGCAGATTTGGCTTTGACGCAAGAACCATCTGACCTAGAGGCATTGAAAGCCATTTCGGTTGATGGACAAACGCTACAAGAGCAGGTGACAGAATTACTAGGTAAGATTGGTGAAAAGCTTGAAATCAGTGCTTATGAAAAATTAAGTGGCGAACAAGTGGCTTCATACATTCACTCCAATGGTAAATTAGGCGTTTTGGTAGCACTTGAAGGAACAGGTGGACAAGATGTTTCTGATGCAGGAAAAGATGTGGGTATGCAGATTGCTGCCATGAATCCTGTTGCGTTGAATAAGGAGGGTGTAGATGCTGCTATTGTGGAGAAAGAGATCGAGATCGGTAAAGAGCAAGCTCGCCAAGAAGGTAAGCCTGAAAATATTATTGAAAAAATTGCCATGGGTAAATTGAATAAGTTCTTCCAAGAGAATACTTTGTTGAGCCAGTCTTTTGTAAAAAACCCTAAGCAAAATATTCAGCAATATCTTGATGAAGTGAATAAAGGATTAACTGTAAGTGACTTTAAAAGAGTAGCTATAGGTTAAACCTTCGTAACTGTTAAGAGAAGGTTGTATCTTATGAAGGTGCAGCCTTTTTTTATGGTTTCAACTCAAGCACTTGCCCCCTGAAGGCCACTTGATATCCCTCGCGAATCACCGTTTTGTATTCAGGTTGATTCCTCCACAACAAAGGGTTGCTGTTGTTGATGTGAATAAAATGAATTTTTTGTTTTTCTGTTGTTGGCATGTCTTTGAATAATTGCATGCTTTCTTCCACCAAAGGATGTGGTATTTCAGTCATTAATCTTCCTTTGAGTTCCCTTTCATTGTAAAAAGTGGCATCCAATAAGGCATAGTCTACTTGCTTGACCCAATCCACAATGCTTTCTGTCCATTTGCCCCATTTATCAATGTCGGGAATAAACAAAGCTTGTTGTTTTCCGGAACTGATAAGGAAACCGACTGTTTCCGTAAATTCATCCCGGTGAGGAACAAGCAGGGGGGTTACGCTTAACCTTTCATTGAGTTGAACTTTTTGACCACTGGACATGGTGTTGATGCGAATGTTATTGAGTGCTATCAATTGGCTCCAGGGACCATTTTGGGTTAAAAATTGAGCCATACGTGGCATGGCATAAACAGGTACTTCCTGACTGTTCATGGCTTCCCTACCCAAATGCATCATCCCGGTATAGTGGCCCATGTGACCATGGGTAAGAAAGATACCATCAAAAGGATACTGAGTGGTAGTGGAAATATCATCTACCAAAGCCAACTGCTGTTTGAAATCAGGAGTCGCATCAAACAGCCATCTTTCTTGACTTACAGGGTCAATAAGTGCTAAAGAAGAAGCAAATTTAATGTCTTTTTCGCCTGTTTTAACCTGTTGCCAAGCACTTTGTTGTCCCGCTTGCGGATAACCTGCATCTTGGGCAACCCCCAATACATACAGGAAAGAATTGTTTTCAGGAAGGGATGAGGGTAAGGTTTGGGTTGGCGTTGAACATGAGAGGATGGCGCAAAAAAATAGAGCTACGAGTAGCTCTATCTTTAAGGTTGAAGATGATGCTGTTTGTTTAGGTTTAGCTTCCACATCCTACACAGTCAATGGCTGAATCAACCGGCTTAACGCCATTTAGTTTCATTCTGAGGTTGTGAATTTTGTCTTTGATGTCCATGTCTTTGAACATGTCTCCTGTCAACTGAGACTCAAGTTGATCGATTTGAGTTTGTAGGGTTTCTTGTGTTGTTTCCATGCGTAGTTAGTTAGATTGTGGCTATAATTTAGGCGATTCTTTTTTTCGAACCAAGTTTAACCAATAATAAATTGCCCATAAAGGGCTTTAGACTATCATTGAAAACATTGAGGCAATGTATGCATGAAGATGCCTTGCTGTATATTTGGTGTACGGATTAATGATTTGTATTGAGCGCTTTTTGCATAACCTCAACAAAGTTCTATAGTAGAACTCCGTTAATTTGTTGTTCAATGTTTACTTTTGTATCCAAACAAGCACAACTATGGAATTAAAGAAAGTAGCACTCAATGAAGTACATGAATCCTTGGGTGCCAAAATGGTTTCCTTTGCAGGTTTCAATATGCCAGTACGGTATTCCTCAGATATGGAAGAACATAAAACAGTCCGTGAAGCAGTTGGGGTTTTCGATGTTTCGCATATGGGTGAATTTTTTGTAGAAGGGAATCAGGCTTTGGACTTGATTCAACTGATTTCCAGCAATGATGCCTCAAAGCTGATGGATGGCCAAGCCCAGTATGCCTATTTACCCAATGACCGAGGTGGAATCGTCGATGATTTTTTGGTGTATCGTTTTCATGAGAATAAATATCTGCTTGTTGTCAACGCTTCCAACATCGAAAAGGACTGGAATTGGATTAACCAACACAACACTTTCGATGCTCGACTCACCAATGCGTCTGATGACTATGCACTTTTGGCAGTTCAGGGTCCTAAGGCAATACAAACCCTCCAAAAGCTAACCGATATCAACCTATCGGCTGTAAAGTTTTATCATTTTACAGAAGGAAAATTAGCAGATGTGCCCGAGGTGATCATTTCAGCAACCGGTTACACGGGAGCCGGAGGCTTTGAATTGT
This sequence comes from Roseivirga sp., assembly GCA_018402485.1. Taxonomy (GTDB): domain Bacteria; phylum Bacteroidota; class Bacteroidia; order Cytophagales; family Cyclobacteriaceae; genus Roseivirga. Next base: position 1,488,504 of record JAGYIY010000001.1, read on the forward strand.
ATGTAAAGAATGAGGATGTTCAGAAGGTTTGGGATGCTATTTTTCAAGCTGGTAAAGAATATAGTATTAAGCCCATTGGTCTAGGAGCCAGAGATACCTTGCGATTGGAAATGGGTTATTGTTTGTATGGCAATGATATCACTGACGAAACTTCGCCCATTGCCGCAGGTTTAGGTTGGGTCACTAAATTTACGAAAGACTTCATCAATGCCGATGCATTGAAAGCCGAAAAGGAGCAAGGGACTCATCAGAAGCTTGTAGGTTTTAAAATGATGGATAAGGGAATTCCCAGAAGCCATTATGTGGTATTTGATGGGGATGATAATGAAATTGGTGAAGTAACTTCCGGCAGCATGTCACCTTCTTTGGGTTATGGAATCGGCTTAGCCTATGTCAATAAACCTTTTCATACCTCAGGCACAGAGATTTACATTGGTGTTAGAAATAAAAGACTAAAGGCAGTGGTGGAAAAATTACCACTTTACAAGGCTTAGTGATGTACGTAGAAGTTTGCTACACCCCCGAATTGATTCATCAGTTTGACTTAAGAGGCAAAAGTGTGGTCATTATAGATGTACTACGTGCCACATCATGCATGGTAGCAGGCATGGGTTCTGGTGTAGCGAGTATTCGTCCAGTTGCATCGGTGGAGGAGTGCCGTGCGCTGGGTGAGCAAGGGTATGCGATGGCTGGAGAACGAAATGGTCAAAAGGTGAAGGGATTTGATTTAGGTAATTCACCTTTGGAATACCAAGAAGCAAAGTGGCTAGGAAAGCACATTGCAACTACGACGACCAATGGTACACGAGCCATTGCATGCGCTGATGATGCACAGGAAGTTGTGATTGCCTCTTTTTTGAATCTTCGTGCTGTTGTGGATTACCTAAGCCTTCAAAAACAGGATGTTGTTTTATTTTGCGCAGGATGGAAAGGGAAATATAATATTGAAGACAGCCTTTGTGCTGGTGCTATTGCTAATGGGTTGTCGGATATGATAACACACACTACGGATGCTACACAAGCGGCTATTTACTTATATCAGGCTTGTGAAACTAAATTAGCCGAAGTGATAGCCCAAAGTGATCATGCTCAAAGGCTTTCTAGCTTTGGTATTGCAGATGATGTGACTTACTGTGCCCAGCGCAATGTTTTTGATGTGGTTCCTGTGCTACAAAACGGTGAACTCAGGCCTTTGTAGCTGTTGGTGCATGGGGCTCTTTTTTTAAGTCTACTTGTACCTCCGCATTTTTCAAAACGTTTTTAAGGCGTTGGCTTTTTTCTCTTAGCCCATAGACCCAGCGATTGATGGGTTGAAAAATTTTGGGAAGGTCATTTCTGAAGATATCGCAAAAAAGTACCACACGGGTTTCTTCCGTTTTGTTCCAAACGGCATGCTTGTAGGTGTCATCAAACAGTATGTCTTCACCCTCCTTCCAGTCGTAACGATGCCCACCGTTGATGATGTAGCATTCACCTAATTTAGGGATGATTAGCCCCAGGTGATAGCGATAAACTCCCTTGTAGAAACCATTGTGAGGAGGAATGTGTTTTTGTGGGCCAAGTATGGAAAACATTGCTGTCGTGATGCCCGGAATTTCTTTTAATAAAGAGGTAGTTTTTGGGGCCTTGTTACAATTTCCTTCTTGCCAATTGCCATAGGCCTTAAACATAAAAACCCTCCAAGCTGCCTGATCTTTATTGGCTATGAATTTTTGTATTTTGTCTACCTCATGAAATTTAGGAATATCATTTTCATTTTTAAGCAACTCAATCAATTCCTCTTGTATCGTTCTCCAGTTGTCTTTAAGCAATTGGTGCTTGGAAAAATGTTTTTCTAAATCCACCATGGGAGGATTTTTATAGAATAAGCGTAGCACAAGTGAAAAAGTGATGGCTATAAGACTAGGCTCTACAAAGTATAGAATTAGGTTGAATAGGAAAAAACACCCCAGAAAGATGGCTAAGATTTCTAGAATAATCATTTAGCAAAAAACTTAATCGTTCGATCGAAACGCTATGGAATAAGCATGGGAATATAACTACCCAAGCCAAAGTCAATCTATCCATTGAGTTACTCCAAACTTTGCGTTTGATCACAAAAGTATAATTAAATTTTGAATACCTTGATAATAAATCGTGTATATCATTTTTAAATGTCGTTCTAACTACTTTTGTTTTACAATGGTACAAGTGGTTATGCCTGTAATGGATAAAGGTATGGTCATGCCTTGTGCTTCAACATCACCTGAGATTTCTTGATCCATTACCACTTGAGTTGGCATTCCGGTGGCTTCATCAAGGGTGATTTTTGTTTGCTGAATACCTGTTACATCCATGGTCATGGCCATGCCCATTTGTTCAATGTCGCCTGTCATCTCAATATCACTTGCACCATTAATCACGTTGTTTCCTTCCCACTGGAAGGTAGAGTTCGTTGTGATGGGAGTTCCCAAAACTACCATGGTATTGGATTTACTCCAAGAGTCATTCATTTGAGGCTCATATAAATTGAATTGTTGGCTAAGTGTACTTATTAGGATTTCCTCTTCGAAAGCAGCAAGGATATCATCGGCTTGTGCACCAAGTCCGTTATCGGTAAGTCCTTCACGGATGGAAGCGGTCATGGTTTCTAGCCCTTCAACCTCAAGAATTTCACCCATCTTATTCATTTTGAATTGGTAGGTCTGATTCACCATGGCCCTAAATGGGGCACTATGTGGATCGTCTGATTCAGAATCGATTACCATACTGCCCATGGGACTTGCATTTTCTAATTGTCTTTGAATGCTTGTCGTCTTGATGGTGTAAACACCATGAGCTGCGGCAATGACTTCATAATCATCAACATTGATGGTAGCTTGCTTGATTTCTTGCGTTTGACCCATTACGGTTTGGGCAATTTCTTGAGTAGCTTCGATATGGATGCGAAATAAATCGCCCACTTTTAATGTATAACCTGACGGTCTTTGAGCCATTGCTGCAGTTTGTAATAAAATCAACAGCATACATGTTTTTAAAATTCTCATTGGATTGAATTTTTGAGTTTTTGATTGGTTTGATGCCTGTTTTTGTCACGCGTTGTTTTTTTATTCATGCGTTCTTCCCAGGCTTGTTGTAGATTTACACCTGTTTGATTGGCTAAACAAATGGTAACAAACAGCACGTCTGCCAATTCTTCACCAAGGTTTTTGGTCTTATCGCTTTCTTTCTCAGACTGCTCTCCATACCTGCGTGCAATGATTCTGGCTACCTCGCCCACTTCTTCCGTTAATTGGGCCATGTTAGTAAGTTCATTGAAATATCTTACTCCAATGGTTTGAATCCATTGATCTACCTCTTCCTGTAGTGCACTAATACCTTTCATTTGCTCTTTCATTATTGCTTGTTTTTCGTGTCTATGATGAGTGTTACAGGGCCATCGTTGATCAGGCTCACTTGCATATCGGAACCAAACTCTCCGGAGGCAACCTCTTTGCCCAATTGGCTACTCAAAGCACTTAAAAACGATTCATACAGGGGTATAGAAATCTCAGGAGAAGCTGCTTTGATGTAGGACGGACGGTTCCCTTTTTTTGTACTTGCGTGTAAAGTAAATTGGCTCACGACCAAAATGTCTCCTGAAATATCTTGAACGCTGCGGTTCATAACACCTTGTTCATCAGCGAAAATCCTGAGCTGTACAATTTTTCTGCAAAGCCATTGAATATCCTCCAAGTCATCTTCAGCTACAATCCCCAATAACACCATTAATCCATGGTTGATAGAAGCTTTCTTGCGTCCGGAAATGCTTACTGATGATTCTGAAACTCTTTGGATAACCGCCATCATAAGATACAAAAAAGGAGAATATTCTAATGGTATTCAAGCGAACCTGAAATTATGCATGCTGTTTTTCTTTACATTTAGGGATGAACCAAATACAATTTTTAGGATGAATGACCATTTAGAAAGCTTTATGGGTTTCTTTCTTTACACATTAATGCTCCTCATTGATGCTAACTTTTATCAAATAGATTTATGTTAAACGCGTTTCTACAGGATCATGTGCTTCTTTCGAATTAGAAAGGAAGGCTTTTGATGCGTTCATAAATATCAAAGTAGTCTGATTGAGTTAAATATTCAAAAGTTAGATCGACTGTACCCTTTTCTTTCCGTTCATTTTTGAAGTGACTTTCCCATACATGTTGAAGATACCATTCGGGCTCATGTCCCCATCGCTGATCATTTTTTCTTCTCTGTAGAAAAATAGCATATGGAATGGTAAGTTGAATGATGAGTGCAGCTTTTTGAACAGCAGTTTGATCATGTCTAACAAATAAACCTTCAGCTAAAATGTACTGAGGATGCTTTAACTCCTGTCTTATTCTTTGATTCCAATTTTTCCAGTCAATACTTTTGGGGCTTTCCCAATCTGTTCGATTGCTCAGTGTAGGGATTTTATGTGCTGGAAGCACAAAGGAATCCTGTTCAAGATGAATCGAGGATGGAAGGACTGAAGTCAACCAGGAGGCAAGTGAAGACTTCCCAGATTGGCTGAACCCAGAGATGAGTATCAGGTGACCCCTCATTTGTCCTTATTATTAGCCTTCTAAATATACATAGTTGCTTCTACAGCTTCTATGGTACGTTTTACATTGGGAAGAATCGCTTCTATCAATGTTGGTGCATAAGGGAGTGGCAAATCCATGCTGTTCACCCTTTTTACAGGGGCATCGAGATAGTCGAAAGCATCTTTTTGGATGTTGTAACTTATATCTGTAGCGATGGATGCAAGTGGCCAAGCTTCTTCAACAACTACCAAACGGTTTGTTTTCTTCACTGATTCAACAATCGTAGCATAATCTAAAGGCCGAACAGACCTCAGATTAATAACTTCGGCAGAAATATCTTTCTTTTGTAATTCATCAGCTGCTTCATGCGCTACTTTCATCATTTTGCCGAAGGAGACTAATGTCACATCACTACCTTCTCTTACAACATGTGCTTTACCAATGGGTAATAAGTATTCTTCCTCTGGTACTTCACCTTTATCACCATACATCAATTCAGACTCCATAAATATCACAGGGTCGTTATCTCTAATGGCTGTTTTGAGGAGCCCTTTAGCATCATACGGATCACAAGGAACTACTACTTTTAACCCAGGTGTATTGGCGTACCAGTTTTCGAAATTTTGTGAGTGCTGGGAACTCAGCATTCCGGCATTTCCCGTAGGTCCTCGAAAGACAATGGGTACAGAAAATTGGCCACCCGACATGGACATCATTTTTGCTGCGGAATTGATGACCTGATCGATGGCAACAAGAGAAAAATTAAAAGTCATGAACTCTATTATAGGGCGCAGACCATTCATGGCTGCTCCCACGCCAATACCCGCAAAACCAAGTTCGGCAATGGGTGTATCTACAATACGTTCAGGTCCAAATTCATCAAGCATACCTTGACTCACTTTGTAGGCACCATTGTAGTCGGCTACCTCTTCACCCATTAAGAAGACTTTTTCGTCTCTTCTCATTTCCTCATTCATGGCTTCCCTTAGGGCTTCTCTAAATTGTATTTCTCTCATCGATCTGTTTTTATTCGGGGGCTAAAATTAAGCATTAGGATGGCAATAACCAATAGTGGAGCTCCATGGTTATGCATAAAAAAAGCCCTTCAGAGAAGAGCTTTTTTTATAGCGTTTAAAAACGGTATTAGTTCATGATATCTAAGAACGCTTGAGAAGCAGAGTAGGCTCTAAATTCCAAGTCAGTCATCGCTTTTTCTTTCAAAGAAGCATCTGCGCTGGTGGCATTTCTCAAGTGCTCAATTACTTTGTTCTCATTGTCTTGGCGAGCAGCGGCTACAGCGGCAGCGTAATGTGCCATGATGTAACCTGCCTCGTTTCTGATTACCGTTTCTAAGGTGGCTTGCGCATTTCTGAAATCTTTTCTCAACAACTGAACCAAGCCTTTGTTGAACTGATCGACAGAACGGCTGGTAGCACTATTTAGAGAATTGATGGCTAAATCGTAGCGACCCACCATGATTTCTACAGCACCTTTTGCACCATTAATGCCTTGACGGAGGTCGTTGCTTGGGCTCATTCCTAAAGACTCAGTTAAGGTAGCATGTGCACCCCAAAGGTTGCCTTGCATAGCCATAGCCATAGCCATATTCGCTGAAGCATATACGTTGTTATTTTTTTGTTTGGAAATTTCAAAATGGTTCATTGCAGTAGTAACGTGCCCTTTTTGCTCGTTACCAGTAGTTTGCATGGCCATTGCCAAATGAACTGCTCCAAGATTGTTATGAATAACCCAGGTGTCATTCTTTTTAGCAGCAGCTTCGTAAATCATTTGCTTTTCTTTAAGAGAAGGGTTGTTTTCGGCAGCATATGCCAACTCTTCTAATGATAGTTCATTGGCAGAAGTTCTACCATTGGCAATTTGTAAGGCAAGTGTTGCGATTTCTTCTTTACTTTTCTTCTCTTTTACTGTTAAAACTTCTGTTTTGGCAGTACGAAGTTGAGGGTAGATGTCTTTGAAAACTTGCTTATAGGTAGATAATTTTTGTAATTCTTTCTCTTTCTGCACGAAGGATCCTGTGCCATTGATGATATTAAGCCATTCTGTTTTATCAGAAGAAGAGATTCCACTGTAATCTGCTAGCATCGTTTTCAACCCTGTCCAATTTTGTACAACAGGTTTCAAAATGAATCGTATTCCATCGGCCATGCCTTGGTAGTCGTACTGATCCATTTGGTCTCTGTACCAAGATTCTATGGCATCGGCTCTTTCTTGTGCCAGGTCTGAGTTGATGGTTTCCTTACCTTCTGGGGAGTGTGTTCCCGTGATGGTTACAGTGCGTGTAACATTTTTCTCAGCTATAAAAGCTTTGAATTGTTCGCCACGATCACTATTTTTTTCAGAGGTCTTAAAAACAGATCTACCTTGATCGAAGAAAAATTCGACATTCGTAGGGATTAATTCTTCTTGGTCATTGTAGCCATGTGGGGCATAAGCTGTGTAGTATGAAGGCTGTACCAACATTGAAGTGGTAATCACACCTTCAGCAATCACCAACTCTTCAGTATCAAGGAAGTTACCACTTTTTGGATTTAAGGCTCTACCCTGAATGACTACGTTTCCTCTTTCCATACCTTCTTTGAATGGGAAGGAGTAAGATTCTGTCACTGAAGGCTGCTCTGTTCCAGCATTAGGATAGTCGGTTTCTCTAAATTCAATATCTCTAAGCTGCTGTTCTTGTAACCCGTAAGTATATTTAGTTCTTACTTGATAGACCTTATTTGGCTTGAGCATCTTAAGAGGAAGGGTAGCACTCATATCAAAACGCACCGTATCTGCGTGTACTTCTAAAGGCGAAGGCTCAACTTTCAATTGCTGATCTTCTGCCATTCTTTTCATTTTACCCAAAGCGCACCCAGAGAAGGATAGTACCGCAATAAGAAATAGTGGGAAAAACTTTTTAACTGTTGGAGTTTTCATAAGATTCTAATTGTTTTCGTCTGTATCTAGCTTATTTTGCAACGGGCAAATTTAAGAATTTTTTAGCACAATCCGATAAAACTACATAAATTGTTTTAACTTCGTGATAAAGAAAAAATAGTGGAGAGGTTACAACAGTTTTTTGAATTCCAAGTCTTTGGTGTCTGTACCAAACTAGGGGAAAAACTGAATTTTTCAACCTCTAGTATCCGCCTCTTCTTTATATATGCTTCATTTTTGACTTTCGGATCACCACTTATTGTTTATTTGGGCTTGGCCTACATCATCAATTTTAGAAAGCATCTGCGTAGAAGACAAAATCCGGTTTGGTATAATTAAATTTATGTTTTAGACCTTCAAGTCCTTATAATATCTCTTTCCTGAAAAAAAATAAGACCAAGCTATACTGCCTTTGAATAACGGATAAGTTTTGTGTTTGCCGTGCTTCAAACTTTTTCTTTTCCTAAATGTGTTTCCTAAATGAGTTAACACCGCTAAATGAGCATGTAAGATGGCTATCCCATGTTGAGGACCACTTTGTATTGAAAATTTAAAAACAGCAATATAATCTAATAACATACGAATTGGAATTTTCCACAATAATGTTTGCCAAGCTTCATTTTTGAGGAGTAAATTCAAGCCATTTCGAAAATTCAAATAAGTTTTTTTCGGTTTAGATTTAGGTAAGGTCCCTCCTCCCACGTGGTAAACCTTGCTCTCTGGACATACAGCCACCTGGTATCCGGCATTCCAAATGCGCCAGCAAAGATCGATTTCTTCCATGTGCGCAAAAAAACTCTCATCAAACCCTGCCAATTCCTGAAATACTTTTGTTTCTATGAATAGAGAGCTGCCTGAAGCCCAGAAACATGGCGTAAAATCATCGTACTGCCCCAAGTCTTTTTCAAGTGTTTCGAAAATTCTGCCTCGACAGAAAGGGTAACCTAAGTAGTCAATAAAACCGCCAGAAGCACCTGCATACTCAAAGTATTCTTTTTGGTTATAATCAAGAATTTTCGGTTGAATGGCTTTGATATTGGGGTGCTGTCGAAAAAGAGTAAGAATGGGCTCAATCCAAAGGGGCGTGACTTCAACGTCTGTATTCAGCAAAACCACATATTTTGTTTCAATTTGTTGAATGGCACGGTTATAGCCCCCGCAAAAACCATAATTTTCATCTAGTGAAATGCACCTCACAGAGGGAAATTGTTTGTGGAGAAAATGCACAGAACCATCTGTTGAACCATTGTCTACTACTACCACTTGGTGATCTCCGCTATGTTCTATCACCAGGGGTAAAAAACGCTCTAAATGATGGCGTCCGTTATAATTTAATAAAACAACAGCAAGCTGTTTCATTTAAAATAAATTACCCATGTCCATACCAGGTATATTGGGCATAATGCCTTCTGTTTGTTTCTTGATTTCTTCCTTTGCACTTGTATCTGCTTTTTCTAAGGCAATATTGATGGCGGCTACGGTAAGGTCTTGTAGCATTTCTTTGTCTTCTTTTTGCAAAAGGCCATCGTCGATATCTATCGAGATAACTTGTTTTTTACCATTGACGGTGGCTTTCACCATGCCTGCTCCAGACTCTCCGGTTTCTTGAATATGCACCAGCTTTTCTTGGGCCTCTTGCATCTTGGCTTGCATCTCTTTGACCTTGCCCATCATTTTCATCATGTCGAACATATTTTCTTCTTTGTTGTAAAATTATCGAATTAATAGAACAGAACCCGCCCGTGTAAAGGGTACTTTGTCTGTTCCTTGAAAAGAAACACGGTAAGTATAGCTCCCTGTTGGAGCAGGTCTACCTTCAAAATACCCATCCCAGCCTGTGGAAGGGTTTGTAGTTTTAAAAACCAAATTTCCCCAACGGTTAAAGATTTCTAGTGTAAAGCTAAGGTAATTAGCATCCTTGACCTTGAAAACGTCATTGATACCGTCATTGTTGGGGCTAAAAGCATTTGGAATACCCAGCGAGCTACCTAGTGCTAAACACACCTCCTCACTTGGTGCCGAGATATTGCCGCAGGCGTCTTCGTAGGTAATGCGATAGCATACTTCGCTTAAGCCTAAGGGAATGGAAATGTCTACATAGGTAGGTCCAATAGTCTCGTTTAATAGGGAGAACTGGTCGTCTATGTCTTTTCTGAAAACTTGAAAATTCGAGGAGATAAAACCAGTTTCAGGAAAGGTAAGGTTGGCATTGGCTCCTATGAGGTCTGTCCTTGGGGGCGGGGGTGGAGGAAGGGTGAGTGCAGTTGTCCTAAAAGGGTCTATCACCATACTGGTACTGAGAACTCCATTAAAGGTGCCCTGGAGGAAAAAGTCGCCTAAATCTCTACAATCTATGGTGCTAAAGAGAAAATCTAAAGTTTCATTCTGAGTGAAAGTGGAAAGCAATTGGTCTTCTGTAAAGAATTCGAGTTGTGTAAATCCTATTGAGTTGGTCGACCACCGCATATTAAAATCAATACTTGTATTGATGTTTGAATAGGATATATCAAAAGCAATGCTGTTTCCTACCTCAGAGAATTCTTGAAATAGGCCACAGGCATCTTCTGCTCGGATGCGGAAACGGTAGTTTAAATCTTGAAAATTTAAGTTGGAAGAGCTGTATTGGAAACGGTTGGTATCCGTAAGGGCGTCAATGTTTTCTAAAACTTCAAAGCCTGAGCCACTATCTATTTCTACATAATATTGTAAGCCAGGATTTAGAGGCTCGTAGTTAAAAGTGATGGTTTCTAAGTCATTAATTACCAAACTGTTCAGTTGAGGAATTGGCAGTTGATCAAAAGCAGAAACTTCATGCTTTGCTAACTTACAGCTTGAACTTTCACCATTATCTAGTAAACCTTGAACAAGTACTTCATAAGTACCCGACACAGCATAAGTGTATTCCACCGATTCATTTCCTGAAAAGGTTTCTTGAGCACCATCTCCAAAAAGAATCCGGTAGGAATTAAATGGATCGTTGCTTTTATCAAAATTGATTAAAATAGAGCGACCTTGACAAGAGGTAACAGATGTTTTGGGAGGGTCGTTTGGTAAAACTGTGATTTCGAGTCGATCAATACGTTCTTCATCGGTTAAACCATTGGTTTGATCAAAAATGAAAATAACGAAATTTCCAGGAGATTCATATGTATATGTTTTCGTTTCACCGAATTCAAACGAACCCCCTACAGGTTCTCCCACATCACTTGCAATGGGGTCGTTTATGTCCCCCTCAAAACTAAACTGTAATTCGCCAACCCCAGATCTTTGATGGGTAATGCTAATACTCAAATCTGCGCATCCTGTATTCGCTGAGGCAATTATCCATCCTTTTTCGCTAGTGACTTGGCTTCGGGCATCATGCGCAAAACAAAGGAAAAACAAGCCCATCATAAGGCCCAGGTAAAAAACCGTGTACAAGGGGGACATCTGCCTGCAATATGCTGTTCCTGTTAATTTCATTGCATCATGATGCTCTTTTCATCATCAATCATAAGTTGGTTAATTCATAGCTAGGAGTAACTTCACCAGTTGATCTACCGACAACCGTTGTTGCTCTCCGGTTTCCATATGTTTTAACGAGTATTCCTTACTTTTCATTTCTTCTGTACCGACCATTAACACGTAAGGAATGTTTTTTCTATGAGCGAAAGATAACTGTTTTTTCAGCTTTGCGGCTTCAGGATATAGTTCCGCTGTTATCCCCTCGTTTCTCAAAACACTTAAAACGTGTAAGGCATGATTTTCTGTGGTGGCATCGAAATTCGTAATTAAAACATGATTTTCCACTTTTAATTGTTTTGGAAATAGATTTAATTCGTTTAGCGTATCGTAAATTCTGTCAATTCCAAAAGATATACCAACCCCTGAAACATCGGGTAAACCAAAGACACCTGTTAAATTATCGTACCTGCCGCCCGCAGTGATCGTACCCATTTGTAGGGTAGTAGGTTTAATCTCGTATATGATGCCTGTGTAATAAGTAAGTCCGCGCGCCAGCGTAAAGTCAAGAACAATTTTTTCTGTAGATACATCTAAACTTTTTAAATAATTTAACGTGTTTTCTACCTCTTCAATGCCCACTTTCCCTTGTGTTGAATCCATTACAAATGGCCTGAGTTGGTTGAGTTTGTCATGATGATCGCCTTCAATATGTAAAATATCCGACAAGGTTTGAAGGTCACTCTCCTTTAAACCTATCTTTATCAGTTCTTCAAAAACTCTTTCTCGACCTATTTTATCTATTTTATCTAAGGTCACACAAAAAGCATTGAATTGATCGGATGCACCGCAGGCCAAAGCTATACCTTCTAGGATTTTCCGATTACTCAGTGAAACCTGATAGTCACGAAAGCTTAAGCCATCATAAACTTCTTGGGCCATGGCTATTAATTCCGCTTCGCAAAGCAAAGAATGTGTCCCTACTACATCAGCATCGCATTGGTAGAATTCCCTATAACGCCCTTTTTGCGGTCGATCAGCTCGCCAGACAGGTTGAATTTGATAGCGCTTGAAGGGGAAGTTTATTTCATTCCGGTTCATCGCCACAAAGCGAGCAAAGGGTACCGTAAGGTCATATCGCAAGCCTTTTTCGGAGATTTTGCCCGTTAGGTGTGCAGACCCTGCAGCGTAATCTTCAGGCGCTGTTTTATTTAAAAAATCACCGGAGTTAAGTACTTTAAACAATAACTGATCACCTTCGTCACCATATTTGCCTGTCAGGACGCTGAGATTTTCCAAGGCAGGGGTCTCTATCGGATCAAAACCATATTTTTGAAATACTTTTTGAATGGTCTGGATGATGTAATTTCTCTGAAAAACTACTTTAGGAGTAAAGTCTCGGGTACCTTTTGGTAAGCTGGGTTTTTGCGACATGAATGATTATTTCATGCAAATTTAAGAAATAGAATACGTCCCGCACCATGCTTAAGGGCTGAGAAGAAAAAAACAAACATTTTATTTTGATAAGTATTCGTAAATCCACTTGAAACACCTATATTTGCCCCTCATTTAGAAAAAGGACTGACTATGGGTGTCACTAGATTAAAAAGAAAAGCCAAGAGAAATAAGCAGAAGTCTGCTGCTAGAAAAAACAGAATTAAGTTTTTGACGAAACAGCCAGTGATTAAAAATGTGGATCAGGAGGAGTTAAAAGCATCTTTTGAATCAGTCAAAGCGTCGAAAAAAGCTGAAACCAAAAAAGCTGAAGCTGAGGTGGAAGCCATCAAAGAAGATTCTCCAAAGAAGGAGGAAATGAAAAGCGATGTAGCTAAAGATACCACTATAGAGACAAAAAAAGCAGCACCAAAAGCCAAGAAGAAGGAAGTAGAAAAAGCACCTAAGGCTGAGAAAGCGCCTAAGGCTGAGAAAGTAAAACCGACAAAGAAAGAAGAGGATAAGAAGTAATTGTGCTTACTTTTTTAATAAAAAATGAAGACCCTTTAGAGGGTCTTTTTTATTGTAAACTACCCCTTTTTCCCAGTTCTATTACTTCAAGGTTTTTAATTACTTCTTTATCTAATTGAAACCTCAAAAGGGTTTTAACCTGGTGAAATCCATGCTGCCCTGCCGCACCAGGGTTCATATACAAAAGGTTGTTTTTCTGATCTTTGATCACACGCAAAATATGGCTGTGGCCGCAAATTAAAAGTTTGGGTTGATTGTGATGGATCAAATTTTGTACATCCTTGGCATAGTGTCCGGGTTTACCGCAAATATGAATGATCAAAGTTTTTATCCCTTCAAGCTCGAAAATAGAATATTCAGGTAACTCTTGTCGGAGTAAACGATCATCAATATTACCATACACAGCACGAACGGGTTTAAAGGCTTCCAGTTTCCTCAGAACTTGCTGATCGCCAATATCGCCCGCATGCCAAATCTCATCGCAACTTTCAAAATGCAGAAATACTGCGGGGTCCAGATAACTGTGTGTATCCGATAGAAGGCCAATGGTTTTCATGCTATTTAAATGCTTCGTTGCTGATCTTTGAAATGGCAAGCTTTAATAATGTAGAAGGTAAATATCTAAATAACTAGGAATAAAGGAAAGTTGATTTCATCAATTACAAACTAACATTCACTCAAAAATCTTTTTTAGGCTCTGGTATAAAGGAATAAGCTCGACCCAAGGATTTTTTTCCTGCGATAGCATCAGAAATATTTTTCACCAGTTAAAATGATTCAAACAACACATAAGAATTAAATGTTCGATTCTTATGAGTAAAAAGGAAACAAGCGTAGTTTGGTTCAAAAGAGATTTGCGCTTGACAGACCATTTGCCACTCAAAAAAGCCATTGCCCTTGGCAAACCCGTCATTTTAATTTACTGCTTCGACCCTAAACTGATCGAAGATCCACATTACGACCGAAGGCATTGGCGTTTCGTTTGGGAATCTTTAGAAGATATGTCTCAGGAATTGCAGCGCCATGGCCAACAACTTATTGTTTTTCATGCTGGAATGCCTGATGTGCTGCCTTTTTTGAAAAACGCATGGAATGTTACTCACCTTTTTTCTCATGAAGAAACAGGTTTAAAAATTACTTATGACACGGATTTATGGGTGAAGCAATACTGCAAAGAGGAGGGCATTCTCTGGGACGAAAGCCCCTATAATGGTATTCAAAGACGACTTTCTCATCGAAAAAACTGGGTGAAGAATTGGCATGCCTTCATGTATGAACCTGTGCATGACGTAGATCTGAGTCATTTAAAAACCACTTCTATAGACCCTTCCCGACTCACCGGCCACCTCCCCATTCCGGAGGCTTTTCAAATGTCAAACGCTCATTTTCAGAGAGGTGGAAGAGAAATGGCATTGAAATATATGCATTCCTTTTTAAATGGGCGTGTGAAGGACTACAGTCGTTTCATCTCCAAACCCCTCGAAAGTCGCAGAAGTTGTAGCCGTTTGTCGCCTTACTTGGCATGGGGCAACTTAAGTCTTCGAGAAGTTTATCAGGCACGCCTTCGTGCTAAAGCATCTGTAGGTTACAAGCAACCATCGGCCACTTTTGCAGCTCGTTTGCAATGGCATGATCATTTTGTTCAAAAATTTGAATCAGAGGAGCGGTATGAGTTTGAAAATATCAACAAGGGTTACAACACCTTAGATCGAGGCTTAAATGAGATGTATTTGGAGGCATGGGAAAAGGGTGAAACGAGGGTGCCTTTGGTGGATGCTTGTATGCGCTGTTTGAAATCAACTGGATACATCAATTTCAGGATGCGTGCCATGTTGGTGAGCTTTCTAACTCATCATTTATGGCAAGATTGGAAACAAGGTGCCATACATTTGGCAACACATTTTTTGGATTTTGAACCCGGTATCCACTATACGCAGTTTCAAATGCAGGCAGGTACAACTGGTTTGAATACCCTGCGAATTTATAATCCGATCAAACAAAGCAAGGAACACGATCCAAAAGGCCTATTCATCAAGCAGTGGGTGCCTGAATTGGCCGCAGTCCCTGAACAGTATATTCATGAACCTTGGCTTATGCCTCCCCTTGAAGCACAGATACTCGGTTTACAGGTAAAAGATTTACTGCCGATTGTGGATGTGACAAAAGCTGCTGAGCAAGCCAGAAAAAAACTGTGGGCTCACAAGAAGCATCCGGAGGTTCGGTCAGAAGGTCAACGTATTTTGAAAAAGCATGTCATTCCACGCTCATTCTAATGGAAGAAATTAAACCATTTATACCCTTCAAGGTTGGTAAGTCATGAAAAAGGGCTTACTCCCTACAAAAATTTGCCTGATTTGTCAGAGACCTTTTGCGTGGCGTAAAAAGTGGTCTACCTGTTGGGATGAAGTAAAATATTGTAGTGAACGTTGTAGAAGAAATAAGAAATGAAAACGCTCCGACTGGTTTTAGGCGATCAACTCAATCAGGAACACTCCTGGTTCGAAGAATTGAATGAGGATCATCTCTATGTAATGATGGAAATGAAGCAAGAACTCACTTATGTGAAGCATCATGTACAAAAGGTAATTGCCTTCTTTCTGGCCATGCGCGAATTTAAACGTGATCTAGAAGCCAAAGGGCATCAATTTTTATACCTGACCTTAGATAATCCTGAGAATTATCATCAGCTGGAGAAAAATGTACAGCGTATCATCGCAACTCATAAGATACAACGTTTTGAATTTCAATTGCCCGATGAATACCGCCTTGATGAACAGCTTGCATCCATCTGTCAAAAACTGAATATACCATTTCAGGCGGTAGATACAGAACATTTCCTTACCAAAAGAGAGGAGCTGGGGGGTTTTTTTAAGGGCAAAAAACAATGGTTAATGGAGTCCTTTTATCGTTATATGCGCAAAAAGCATGGCATTTTAATGAATGGACCCGATCCTATCGGAGGTCAGTGGAATTTCGATCATGATAACCGGAATAAAATGCCTAAAGATGTAAGCCTGCCTGTTCCGAAGATATTTCAGAAAAAAGTGGAGGATATTCAAAAACTATTAGATGAATCAGGTGTGGCTACCTTTGGAAATATAGATCCGAAAAAGTTCATTTGGCCAGTATCTCAAACTGATGCAAAGGAGTTATTTCAGTATTTTTTATCACATCTGCTCCCTCACTTTGGGCGATATCAAGATGCCATGACAACCAAAGACTGGTCATTGTTCCATTCACGTATTTCCTTTGCCCTCAATACCAAAATCTTAAACCCTAAGTATGTGATTGAGGCCACAGAAGAATATTACAGACAGCATGAAGAGGAAATTCCTTTGCCAGCTGTAGAAGGTTTTATTCGCCAAATTTTGGGATGGAGGGAGTACATGCGAGGTATATATTGGCACCATATGCCAGATTATGCCAAAACTAATTTTTTTAATCATAAAAGAGTACTTCCAGAATGGTACTGGACGGGTAAAACAAAAATGAAATGTCTTTCCCACAGCATAGAACAGTCTTTGGATTATGCTTATGCGCATCATATTCAGCGGCTCATGGTCACAGGAAACTTCGCCTTATTGGCAGGGATTGATCCCAACGAAGTTGATGCTTGGTATTTGGGGGTTTATATTGATGCTATTGAGTGGGTGGAAATTACCAATACCAGAGGCATGAGTCAGTTTGCTGATGGTGGGGTGGTGGCCACAAAGCCCTATGTGGCATCTGCAAATTACATGCATAAAATGGGGGATTATTGTAGTCAGTGTCATTACAATTACAAATCAAAAACAGGCGAAGGTTCCTGTCCTTTTAATAGTTTGTATTGGCACTTTATAGATCGTAACAAAGAAAAGTTGGGTAAAAATCCTCGCATGGGAATGATCTATCGTGTATGGGGCAAGAATTCAGAGGAAAAGAAAAACCAAATACTTCAACAGGCGGATACCTACTTACATCAACTTAATGAGCTATGAGTAAAGCCATTTATTGGTTCAGAAATGATCTCCGTATATCTGATAATGAGGGTCTTTCGGAGGCTGTTAAAGGGAACAAAGTTGTTTATCCCCTTTATGTATTAGATGAACGACTTTTGAATCATTCGTTCATGGGGGTCGAGCGCCTTGGTGTGCATCGATTACGCTTTCTATTGGAAAGCCTAAGAGATTTAAAATCTTCTCTACAATCTTTAGGCTCCGATCTATTTTTTTTCATTGGCGATCCATCAACAATACTCCAAAGGCAATACGAGGAGTGGGCTTGTTCAGCACTTTACGCACAGCAGGGGGTTGCCATTGATGAAACTAATCTAGAAAGAGAATTATCTGAACAGCTGAATGCACGCTGGTATTGGGGGAGTACCTTGTATCACTTGGATGATTTACCTATGACCATAGAGGAATTGCCAAAAATATACACTGAGTTCCGCAAAGCAGTAGAAAAACAAGCAATCATTAGAGAATTGGTTGCAGCTCCGGTGATAATTGAAACGGAGAAACATCAACAGACCCAAATCCCAACCTTAGAAGATTTGGGTTTTGAAACGCCTGTAGTGGACGATCGAGCAGTTGAATTATTTCTGGGAGGAGAGACAGCAGGAAAGAGGCGATTACACTATTACCTCTGGGAAAAAGAACTTTTATCCGAGTATAAAAATACGAGAAATGGTTTAATCGGTGGTGACTATTCTAGCAAATTTTCCCCTTGGTTAGCTCAAGGCTGCTTGTCACCTCGAACCATCTTTTATGAAATCAAGCGATTTGAAAAATACATTAAGAAAAATAGCTCTACCTATTGGCTGATTTTTGAACTGATCTGGAGGGATTATTTTCAATTTGTAGCTTACCAAGCTGGGGCTAGCTTGTTTAAAAAGCAGGGGATGGCGGAGCAAGCACCCCCATTATTTGATAAAAATAGGTCTTTTAATTCGTGGTGCGAGGGGCTGACTGCTGAGCCTTTCGTGAATGCCAATATGAAAGAACTCAACCGTACCGGGTTTATGAGCAATAGAGGGAGGCAAAATGTAGCGTCATACCTCATCCATGATCTAGGCGTAGACTGGCGAAAGGGAGCAGCCTATTTCGAAAAGATGTTGGTAGATTACGACCCTGCTTCTAATTATGGTAACTGGGCCTATATTGCTGGAGTAGGGAATGATCCTAGAGGGGGGAGAAAATTCAATTTGCAAAGTCAAAAAGAGATTTACGATCCAAAGGGTGAATATCAGGCATTATGGTCGCATTAAACCCTTCAAAAGGTAATGAACCTATTGGTGAGAGCAATAGAATTGATGTATCATTGTAATCAGTATGGAAGATCTTAAGTTCGCTTTAATTCAATCAGATATTCATTGGCACCAGCCAGAAGCGAATAGGGCCATGTTTGAAGAAAAAATCTGGGCGATTTCGGAAGACATTGATGTAATTCTTCTTCCAGAGATGTTTCAAACAGGGTTTACCATGGAGCATGAAGCACTGGCAGAACCCATGAACCTCACTACGTTCAAATGGATGAAACAGATGGCGGCTCAAAAAAAGGCAGCCATATGTGGTTCTTATATCGTAAAAGAAGAAGGGAAAGTCTTTAATAGACTGGTGTGGATGAATTCCGATGGTAGTTTTCATACCTATGATAAGCGTCATCTTTTCCGTATGGCAGAGGAGGATCAATATTTTGATATGGGCCAAGAGCATCTGATCGTTTCTTACAAAGGATGGAAAATTTGCCCCATGATTTGTTATGATTTACGATTCCCTGTTTGGTCGAGGAATGTCAAACTATCTTATGATGTGATCTTATATGTGGCCAATTGGCCAGCTGCCCGTGTGAATGCGTGGGATACCCTATTGGAGGCGCGTGCCATAGAAAACCTTAGTTACTGTTTAGGGTTGAATAGGGTAGGGATAGACGGTAAAAGAATTGCTTACAATGGACATTCAGCAGCCTATAATCCCAAAGGGGAGCGATTGATTTTTTCGGAAAAGGAAGAAGTACTTTATGTTACACTTTCAGCAAAGGACTTAGCCTCTTTTAGGGGAAAATTCCCAGCTCATTTAGATGCTGATCATTTTGAACTCAAGTAGTGTTCAAAATGGGATAAGACTTCCTCCTCTGTCGACGTAAAATTTACATCTCTTTTAAGCAACTTCAGCATTTTTTCTATCATTTCATTCCCACCTTCGCAAACAATGAACACAGGGGTTTTGACCTTTCTTAATACCTCAAAAAAATGAACTATACTACCTGGTAGAGTAGGTTTTTTAACAGATAAATGGACTACTACCTCTTCAGCCTCCTTCATAAAGCTTAGACCCTGACTGATTAAAAATGAATCTGAATCTTGGTCAGCATCAAAGCATTGGTAGCCTTTTAATTTGAAAATTTCACGGAATGGTGAGTGGAATTGAACCTCTTGAGGAGGTTTGATTTGAAGATAAATGTACACTTTCATCGCTGTAAAACTACTTTCCGTGTTGTGAATCGATTACCATCAGAAAATCTGAAAATATAAATCCCATTGGGGAACTGTCTTATTGAGATGCTTTTTCGTTCACTAGAAGTCAGTGATAGGTTATCTTGCATTTGTTGTCCATCAACATTGTAAATGGTAAGTTGAAGAGTGGTTTCAGGTAAAATAGTTATTTCTCCCGAGGATGGGTTAGGAGCGACGATTACTCTGATTTCATCTGCATCATTTCCATTTTTTTTGGGTTCACTTACATTTCGTAAAAAAATCAATCCTCCTTTGTTGTTACCTGCTATCAGATCGGGTAGGCCATTACCATAGATATCTGCTACAGCAAGGAAGTGAAAACGCCCCCAACGTGAAGGTAGCATCTCCTCATTTATTTGTATCAAATCCGTTTGTGCATTTATGGCATTAAAATCTACCATCATGGGCCGATTATACCAACGCAGAGTGCCAGAACCATCGATGCTGAGCAGCTCCGAACGGCCATTCTTGTCGAAGTCGGCAACGGCTAAAGCAGGATTCAATCGATTAAAGTCGTTCATCAATCCTCCGAAGTTAGATTGTTCATCCGACCAGTTGAGGTTACCCTTGTTTAGATAAAGGGAAAGGCTACCAAGCTGTCGGCCTATTAAAAGATCAGGCAGGCCATCATCATTAACATCAGCAAAAAATGGGTTGTCAAATTCATTGAGGTCGACCGAAATATCAATGGGGCTATCAAAATTAAAGTCTTCGATTTGTTCGTAATAAAAAAGACGTGTATCAGCTAAGCCAACCTTAGCTTGTAGCAGTAAGTCTGGCTTACCATCACCATTCAAATCAATGAATTGAGGTTTGAAAGAGGTAAAACCCAAGGTGCTGAGGGATAAAAAGTCATCATTAATTTTTTCAAAAGAGGGTTCAAACTGATTGCCAATGTTTTCAAAAACGGTTACTGTTGCAGAAAAATCTTGACCGTTAAACAGGCCCCTGTTACCAATAAACAAATCTAAATCACCATCATTATCCATGTCGATAAAAGTAGGAAAAGCGTCCTCACCCACATCGATCATTTCATCTTGTAAAAATGGTCTTGCATTTTGAAAGTTGCGTTCTGTTACTGTGCCTAAATCATCGAGTACTTGAATATGATTTTTTAAATTCACCACATCTCCTAAATTTTGGTCTACGTTGGTGGAAATGATCAATTCTTGTAAACCATCAAAATTGATATCTTCCAGAAAGGCATTGGGAAAAAATGAGAATTGAATAGGGTTTTCATTTGGATAGAGGGCGAAGTCGAGCATTTGGGCTTCTTGTGCTGTTCCTTCATTCCTTAAAAAATAAAGGTTCTCGCAAAGCTCATCCGATGTAATGATGTCTATATCACCATCGCCATCTGCATCGAAAGGTAAAATCGTTTTTCCTCCAGCATGTTGAATGGCAGTGGTATCAAAAGCACTGTTTCCAACAGGGCAAGGCTCATCGAATACAAAGCTATTACAATTACACTCTTCGAAATTGCCCCAATTTCGGGTTATTCTTTCAAAGCTTAAATCTCCGCATGCACCAGTATTTTCGTAGTAGACAATGGTGCTGGCGCTTCCAAATCGGTAGGTGAGAATATCAAGGGCGCCGTCGCCATTAATGTCTGCAATTCCTGGTATATCTCCTGGACTTACTTGTATGTTACTTCCCGAAGTAATGGTCAGAAAAGCTTCAGCTTCCTCCCATGCTGGAAACTTATCTTCACTTATGTTTTTATACACCTTGATGCCCAATGAGGTACTGGTAAATAAATCTTTTTTTCCATCGCAGTCATAATCCTTCAAAATGAGCCAGTGAACAACGTCTTCAGGGAAGGAGTATGCAAATTCAGGTGCCCATTCATAGGATCCATTAACAGACAAGTAAGTGGTAATTTCTTGCGCCATGCGATGATAGAGCACCAAATCAAGCTCTCCATCACCGTTTAAATCCATGGTTTGAAATTGTGTTGCATTCAATCCTCCTTCAAAGGCTCTATTTAAGGTCTCCCCATTCGCTCTCACCGGAATAGCTGTCTCATATTCAAAAGCCACTTGAGCCCATGAAGGGACGGTAACAAAAATGAAAAATAGAATGAGTCTGATTTTCATGCTGATTACAAAGAAAGAGCTAAATGAATGAGTTACTATTTTTATAACGTAGATTTTAGAAATTTGTATGTTAGTTTCCGAAACCAAAGAACAAAAATGATTGACCAACTATATCAAGCTTTTCATAATAGCACAGGTGTTTCTACCGATACGAGAACTTTAAAAAAAGGGAATCTTTGGTTTGCTCTCAAAGGGCCCAATTATAACGCCAATGCTTTTGCTGATGAAGCACTCAGCAAAGGGGCAAATTATGTTGTGATTGATGATGCGTGCTATGCAAAGGGTGCTCAATACATACTAGTAGACGATGGTCTGAAGGCCCTACAGGGGTTAGCCCTACATCATCGAAAGCAATTCCAAATTCCATTTATTGGCATTACAGGATCTAATGGTAAGACAACCACCAAGGAATTGGTCCGAGACGTATTGGCTACAAAATATGAAGTTGTAGCGACCAAAGGAAATTTGAATAATCATATTGGTGTTCCACTTTCGGTTTTAGAGGTCAGTAAAAGTACTGAAATTGCTATTATTGAAATGGGCGCCAATAAAGTAGGGGATATCGCTGAACTTTGCAGGTACGCAGAACCAAGTCATGGTTTAATTACCAACATCGGTAAGGCACACTTAGAGGGGTTTGGTGGTATGGATGGAGTGATTAGGGGGAAAACGGAATTATACCACCATCTGATTCAGCGCAAGGGTAAGATTTTCGTCAATTCCAATAGTGAAATCCTTAGAAATATTGCGGAGCGGCGAATGGAATCACCTTATATGTACCCTAATTCGGATGATTATTTTTCGGCCTGTTTGATACAACAACACCCGTATATTCTTTTTGAAATGCCAGATGGTACACAATGCAAATCACTTTTGTCAGGAGCTTATAATTTTGATAACATCTGTGCAGCTCTCTGCTTAGGTACCTTTTTCAATGTTCCTCAACAAGACATGCTGAAGGCAATAGCAGATTATATTCCAGATAATAACAGGTCGCAGCTACTTCAAAAAGGGAGTAATCAGATACATATGGATGCTTATAACGCTAACCCTACTTCTATGCAGTTTGCATTACAAAATTTTGCAGTCGGTGAGGGTAAAAAGGTGGCGATTTTAGGAGATATGTTTGAGTTAGGCAAGGATGCGGAAAAGGAACATGCTGCCATTGGAGCGCTTACCAAAGACTTGTCGCTAGATGAAGTGTTAGTTTGTGGAAAAATGATGAAATACGCCTCTGAAAAGAATGATACAATAGCCTATTTCGAAACCAAAGAAATATTGGCTCAACATTTAGCCAATAACCCAATTAAGGATGCTCAAGTACTGTTGAAAGCTTCTAGAGGAATGGCCTTAGAAACTTTATTACCCCTATTCGATAACTAAAAGAAGTGATGAATTCCTTATGTATAGATAATCAATTAAGAAGCCATGTTATCTGTATGTACTTTGCTCAAGCGTAAATTACATTTTCTAAACCCATTTTTCATGTCCTAAACTCATCATTTCAACCTCAGAAAGGTTGCGGCAGAGAAATGAAGTCATAGGAAACGCACACGATGAAAGGGTTTCATTGAGATCTACCTCACCAGTTTTGTCGTTTAAGAAATTGTTTATGCTGTTATTCCATTTTTCAATGAACAGGTAATTTCTCTGATTCCTCCTTTGGAGGGGTGTTCCCTTAAAGAGAAAATGAAGAAATGGCTTTTTTGTGGGAAATCACCCTAAAATCGGGTTGAAATATTTTTAAAAAATATTCACTGAGATGGCTTGTAAAATAAAAGAGGCCTACTACCTTTGCATTCCTGTTTTAGCAAGTCAATATTTTGCTATTCCGGGCGCTTAGCTCAGTTGGTTCAGAGCACCTCGTTTACACCGAGGGGGTCGGGGGTTCGAATCCCTCAGCGCCCACTCCTGAAGGCCGCATTTTGCGGTCTTTTTTGTTGCCTGCTCCCTTTTTTTGCCTGTTTTAAGTCAATCATTTTTTTGTTTACCATGGTCATTAATCAGAACGGTTTGCCATTATCTCTTTCAAATCATGGTCCTTTTGTATTATTGATTTGGTTGTGTTTCGTTCTATTCTTTGCTTATCTGAGGGGGATGCATTTCATAGAAGTGCCGCAGAAATCTTTTCAATCTTTTACTTGGGTTTTGAGCTAGCCGTAAAATGAATTTATGTTCATCCGAAGAATTACCTTGTTCATCGATATTTTTTGGTCGAACTTGAGCTTTGATCGAGTTTTGATGCATCAACAATAACAACCGATATGAACAAGTTAAAGATGCCCTTGATGTTTTGTATGCTCTTCTTGATGAGCTCTTGTGTGTACTCTTTGTTTCCGATTTACACCAAAGACACCATGTTTTACTTTGCCAGTTTAGAAGGTACGTGGCGTACCGATGAGGCAAGTGAAGATTACATTCGCTTTATTCCGAACACGGAAATCAATGGTCAAGCTTCAGTGGATGCGGCCAATAAAAAAGTAACCATCAAAAAGCAAGATGTGGAAATTGAAACCTCCTATTCCATCACCTTTGAAGATGATGAATATTTCGTACAAAATGGCGATACCATCAGAGATAAACAGAAGGTTGAAGGTTATTACAAAGGCCAACTTGACTCCATCTTCACCGAGCTTGCCGCCAATACCGGAGAGTTGGCCATAGGCTTATCTAAGTTCGCAGATGGGCTGAGCCGTATGTCAAGGAATCTTTCAAATAGCATGACACCTTTAACATTTGCAGCAGATGACATGAGCTACCTAATGGAAGTAAAAGATGGGGATGGATTAATTCGTTACGAAATGGTCATTACAAAAATTGGGGAGGATTATTTCATGGACATATACCCGTCAGATGAAGATGCTTCTCTGGCCAATGTTTCTTCCATGGTCTGGTTTCCCGTGCATAGTTTCATGAAGATGGAGGTGAAAAATGGCCAACTGCTCTTGTCTTCCTTCAAACTAGATAAAATGAAAAGGCTCTTTGAAAGCAATTTGGTTCGTATGCGACATGAAATGGTAGATGGTTCGGTGTTGCTGACAGCAAAAACAGATGAAATCAGAAAATTCCTAGAGCGATACAGCAACGATGAAACCGTATTCGAATCAACCGAGGTGTACTCAAAAGTTGAACAAGAATGAAAAAGGTTTATCAAGTTTTTAAATCCAAAGGCTTACAACACTCAGTATTCTGGGTGTTGTCCATTTATGCCATAGGCGACTATTTTTCAATTTCAAATTTTCTGAAGTTCATTGATTTCTTTTATGCCGTACTCTTCCACATTCCCTTGGTCTTCTTGGTTTATGTTAACCTGAGGTTGCTGATTCCAAAGTTTTTGCAAAAGGGGCGCTGGTTTTTATATGCATTGACCGTGCCTTTGCTTTTAGGCACTACTTATGGATTGCATGAGCTCACTTTTGAGGTGCTTTTCCCTTTACTCGATACAGAATTCTACATGGTTTCTTTTACAGATTGGCAGGTACTTGTCACCATTTTCACCATCTATTTAGTGCTAACCACTCTGTTGAAGTTGTCTAAATCTTGGTACACCTTGCAGCAAGTGCAAAAAGAAAAATTAGCCATTGAATTAAGGGCCCTGAAAGAACAGGTGAATCCACATTTTCTGTTCAATAGTTTGAACAGCATTTATGCCATGTCCATGGCGGGAAATAAAAAAACGCCAGAGGCCGTATTGGAGCTATCGAGTCTGCTGAGGTATATGTTATACGAGGCAGGAGAGGAACAAGTACCACTCTCTCGTGAAATAGAGATGCTAGAGCAATACATTGCTTTGCAACAACTACGAGCAGATGATAGTACAGACATTCAGTTGATTGTAGAGGGTCAACCAGATGATGTAAATATTTTCCCTTTGCTCTTCTTCCCTTTGCTGGAAAATAGCTTTAAACATGGGGTGAAAACAGTCTCGGAAAGTGCCTATGTGCATCTAAAGATTGTTGTCAAGAACGGCCTTCATTTGACTTTGAAGAACAATGTCGGCGAGAATAAATCCATAGACTCCTTAGGGGGAATTGGTTTAGAAAATGTGAAAAGACGCTTATCTTTATTGTACCCTGACCGCCATCGATTTGAGGTAGAGGCAGGGGATGAAGATTTTACAGTTAACCTCTCCATACTATGATCAGGTGCCTAATCATTGACGATGAACCCTTAAGCCGTCAGGTCTTGCAAAGCTATGCCGAAGACCATCCTGACTTGGTCGTTTCAGGGGTATGTAAAGATGCCATGGAAGCCATGAAGCATTTGGAAACAGAGCCTGTAGATCTACTGCTCTTAGATATTCACATGCCAAAGCTCTCGGGTTTGAGTTTTTACAAATCGTTGCAGCAAAAGCCTCAGGTTGTTTTTACTACGGCCTTTTCTGAGCATGCCGTGGAGGGTTTTGAGCTAGAGGCCACAGACTACCTGTTAAAGCCCATTGCCTTCGATCGTTTTTTTCAAGCCATAGAAAAAGTAAAAGCCAAAGGGCAGCAAGGAGAGGGGAACAGCTCGAAAACGCATATGATGCTGAAAGCAGATAAGAAGACATATCGTGTATTGCTGAAAGACATTTTGTATTGTGAAGCTTTAGGCGATTATGTCAAAGTTCACCTCGAAGAAAAGACCCTTATCATTAGTTCAACCATGAAAAATATGATGGTGGAGTTGCCCTACCCTGAGTTTTTGAGGGTGCACAAATCGTACATTGTCAATACCTCCAAAATTGAATTTTTAGAGGGTAACCAATTGGGAGTGGCCGGGCATAAAATCACGGTAGGGCAGAGCTACAGAGATTCCGTACGAGAAGTATTAGGTACCTGACTGGGAATCGAGAAAGCTATTTTCAGAATATTACAACATGGCATAAGCACTCGTTTACATACTTTCCTTTCAATTTATCCTCATTCTTATTAGTGAGAGGTAGATCAAAAATATCTTTTTAATGCTCTTAAGTCCTGCACTTTGGGTCATTTTTCTTAGCTACCTCTTTAACCAAGATCGCTCGGCTTCTCTCTGTCTCCAATACCTCGCTTTAAATGTATT
The DNA here is from genome assembly GCA_018402485.1 of Roseivirga sp. Classification (GTDB taxonomy): domain Bacteria; phylum Bacteroidota; class Bacteroidia; order Cytophagales; family Cyclobacteriaceae; genus Roseivirga. The sequence goes on from JAGYIY010000001.1 coordinate 1,515,029, forward strand.
TAACCCTCGTATAGATTTTAAAATTAGACCAAATATCAAACCTTGAAGTCAGAGTCGTTTTGTTGAAATTCGGGTCAATGCTTTGGATAGACTTCTAGAAGAAAATGGTCTTAAAAATAAAGTGGGAGACTTGGTCTTCGATAGGCAAAGCCATTAAAAGAGCGAATAAAAGGAATAAATACTTGACTTTCATAAGGGATAATTGACATGTAAGTAAACAATTATCCGGAATAATGCTGAGCTAAGGAACACTTTCACCCTTCGAAGCAACCCAGATTTCAAACCATTGCTGACGGCTTAGTATTAAATCTAAAGCCGTTATGGCACCTTTGATTCTTTCCATTTTGCCGGTACCCAAAACAGGAATAATACCTACCGGATGATTCAATAACCAGGCATACATGATTTGATCAATAGGCGCCTCCAAATTTTTGCTCAACTTGTGAAGCACATTCTTTAAAGTCAGAAAACGATGGGTTTCTGCTTTGAAAACCGCTCCTCCCGCCAAAGGCGACCAGGCCATGGGTTTTAAACCTATTTCCTGGCAATGATCTATGGTGCCATTTTCGAACTGTTCCAGGGCTGCCACAGATATCTCAATTTGGTTGGTCACCAAGGACATATCCAGATGGGCTTGCAATGCCTTGTATTGCGTAGGAGAGAAGTTCGAAACCCCGAAAGCCTTTACTTTCCCCTGTTGTTTGAGTTGATCAAATGCCTCGGCCACTTCATGCGGGTTGATCAGGGGGTCGGGGCGATGTAAAAGCAAAAGGTCGATTTGCTCGCGGTGCAGGTTTTTTAAGCTTTTTTCTGCTGAGCTGATGATGTGTTCGGCACTTGTATCGTAATGCTTGATGTAATGCTTTGGCCGGTTGGAAGATACCAGTTGAATGCCGCACTTCGTCACGATTTTTAGTTGTTTGTTGAGCTCAGGATGCTGAGATAAGGCTTTGCCGAAGAGCTCCTCACATTGGTAATCACCATAAATATCGGCATGATCGAAAGTGTCGATGCCTAAACTTAAACATTCTTCTACCCACTGAGCCAGTTCTGTTGCAGAGTAGTTCCAATCGGTTAAGCGCCAAACGCCTTGTACCATAGGCGAGATGCTAAGATCGTCTGTTAATTTGATTTGCTTCATGTGGTTTGTTTAAGATTCGTTAAAATTGGCATTAAGTAGTAAATTCACCTAGTATAACCAAAAAAAGTAAGCCAATGATTAAGATTTTTCATAATCCACGCTGTGGCAAAAGTCGCGAAGCCTTAAAGATACTAGAAGCCAGTGGCGAAATGATTCAAATTGTAGAGTACCTCAAAACCGTTCCTTCTCGTGAAGAATTGGCCGAATTGATTGATTTACTGAGGATTCGTCCGGAAGACTTGGTGAGAAAAAATGAGGCGGTTTACAAAGAAAAGTATAAGGGTAAAACCTTAAGCGATAAAGCTTGGGTTGATGCCATGGTGAAAAACCCCAAGTTAATCGAACGACCGATTGTGGTGCAAGGCAACCAAGCCGTAATTGGGCGTCCACCGGAAAGGATAAAGAACTTATTGTCATGAATCGACACGGGGTGTTATCAATTATTAATTAGGGGTAGTTCTGCTGTGATGAGTGATAAAAAACTATGGAGGTGCTTTATGAGGAGTCATATGTAAACCTTATTTTATTTAAAATTTAAAGCAAAGAGAACTAAAAACCAAAATCTTGTGGTTATATGCTTGTAAATAAAAAACGGTAGAAAATAAAAACTGACCGTGTATGTGGAATTAGGTGTAAGATATGATTGATAAAAAGGATAAGTCAATCCGACAGCAAGTAGGTAAAGGCGAGATAAGTAAAATTAAATGAGTAGAGTTATGAACGCAGCAAAAAAGGGAAAATGCCCAGTAATGCATGGGGCAAATACAGTAGTACAAAATAGTGGAATGGACTGGTGGCCAAAAGCCTTAAATTTGGATATTCTTCATCAACATGACACCAAAACTAATCCACTCGGTAGCGACTTTAACTATGCAGAAGAATTTAAAAAGTTAGATCTAGAGGCCATCAAGATCGACCTGAAAGAGTTGATGACCGATAGCCAAGAATGGTGGCCTGCAGATTGGGGTCACTATGGAGGATTAATGATTAGAATGGCTTGGCACGCCGCAGGTACATACAGAATTGCAGATGGTCGTGGGGGAGCAAATACAGGAAATCAGAGATTTGCACCCATCAATAGTTGGCCAGACAATGTAAATTTAGATAAAGCCAGAAGATTACTTTGGCCAATTAAGAAAAAATATGGTAACAAAATTTCTTGGGCAGACTTAATCATTTTAGCAGGAAATATGGCTTATGAATCTATGGGATTTAAAACATTTGGTTTTGCTGGAGGAAGGGAAGATATATGGCATCCTGAGAAAGATGCTTACTGGGGTTCAGAAAAAGAATGGTTGGCGGCAACTCACAATCGCTATGAAAATGAAGAAGATCGTACTTCATTGGAAAATCCATTGGCGGCAGTTCAGATGGGGCTTATTTATGTAAATCCAGAAGGTGTAGATGGCAAACCCGACCCTGCAAGGACGGCGAAAGATGTTCGAATGACTTTTAAACGGATGGCTATGAACGATGAAGAAACTGTAGCCCTCACTGCGGGGGGACATACAGTGGGAAAATGTCATGGGAATGGAAATCCTGATTTATTAGGGCCTGAGCCAGAGGCTGCTCATTTAGAAGAGCAAGGCTTTGGTTGGAAAGGTGGCAAGGCAGCAAATACTGTCACCAGTGGAATAGAGGGAGCTTGGACAACAACTCCTGATCGCTGGAATCATACTTATTTTCATCTTTTGCTCAATTATGAATGGGAAAATGTAAAAAGTCCTGCAGGAGCTCACCAATGGGAGCCAATAAATATCAATGAAGAAGATATGCCTGTTGATGCTCATGATCCAAATACAAAAAGAAACCCAATCATGACAGATGCAGATATGGCCATGAAAGTTGATCCGGATTATAGAATAATTTCAGAGAGATTTTATCGAGATCCTGAATATTTCAAAGAGGTATTTGCAAGAGCCTGGTTTAAATTAACGCATCGAGATTTAGGACCAAAGGTAAAATACCTTGGTAAAGATGTACCTGCTGAAGATTTAATCTGGCAAGATCCAGTTCCCGCAGTTTCTTATACCTTAACTGAGGCAGAAATAGAAGATTTGAAAACAAAAATTTTGACTTCTGGTCTAAGTAAATCAGAATTGATCAATACTGCTTGGGATAGTGCCAGGACCTTCAGGGGGTCTGATTTTAGAGGGGGAGCAAATGGAGCGAGAATTCGATTGGCACCACAAAAAGATTGGGAAGGGAACGAACCAGACAGGTTACAGAGAGTTTTACAGAAACTCAAACAAATTCAGACTAGTTTAAGCCAAGAAGTAAGTATTGCCGACCTCATTGTTTTAGGTGGAAGCGCTGCGATTGAACAGGCTGCAAAAGATGGTGGTTTTGATCTGAAAGTACCATTTAGCCCAGGCCGTGGTGATGCATCAGCAGAGTTGACCGACGTGGAATCTTTTGATCCACTAGAGCCAATCCATGATGGATTCAGAAATTGGCTAAAAAAGGATTATGATGTTGCACCTGAGGAGCTGCTCCTTGATAGAGCCCAATTAATGGGTTTAACAGCACCTGAAATGACTGTTTTAATTGGAGGTATGAGAGTTTTGGACACAAATTATGCTGGAGGAAAACAAGGCGTTTTTACAGAAAATGTAGGCGTTTTGACTAACGACTTCTTTGTCAACTTAACTGATATGAATTATTCTTGGAGACCGCATGGAGATAATTTATACTACTTAATTGATCGTAAAACTGGGGATAAGAAATGGACAGCTACAAGAGTGGATCTTGTTTTGGGTTCCAATTCTATTCTTAGATCATATTCAGAGGTTTATGCCCAAGATGACAACAAACAAAAGTTTGTAAAAGACTTTATTAAGGCATGGGTAAAAGTGATGAATGCAGATCGATTTGATCTGAAATAAACAGGGTAGCTATCAACAGTTAAAACATCCAGTACATAGGTGTGTGGCAGATAGTGGCCCGTATCAACTTATCAGTAACGGAAAATTGTCTGTCTTCATTTGCTATGGTTATATCCTTGGTTGAGCCAAGTGATTTCTATTTCAAATCTTAACCTAGGAGGTATACATAAGAGAATTGAAATAAAATTCTCATTCAATTAATATAATAAAGCAACCTTCTTAAATAATTTGACGTTCCAATTTTTTGAAAACATTTGCATTTATTAGCTAATGACTTTGGTTTAAAGTTAAATATAATAAATAAACAAAAAATCTAAATGTGAGTAAAATGAATACAAAAAACATCTTCATATCAATACTTGCCTGCTTGATCATTTTTCAATTCAACGCTTTTGCTCAAGAAAATAACGAAGCAAAAACATTGTTTGGGAATGGAAATCTAATAAGCACCAAAGATGTAGGATTTTTTGTTGCACCAAGCTATGCCTTAACCCAAATGGATGGAAGTGCAACCTCTTTATTCCATCTACGCGGCGGAATTGGTTTGAAAGATCAGATCGCTTTGGGAGGGTACTTCCAAACTTCATTAAATGAAATTAGACCTCAAAGTGAAACCTTGTCAAATGTTTACATGGATTACTGGTCCGTAGGTGGGTTTGTTGAATACACATTGTTTTCTAAAAAAGTGTTTCATTTAACCTTTCCATTTCATGTAGGGTATGGAGAAGTGCAAATGGACAATGAAAACGATGATACTGATCTTGGAGAGGCAAATTTCTTCCAAATTGAGCCTTCTGCGTTGTTAGAAATTAACTTACACAAATACGTTCGTTTTAATCTTGGTGCAGGTTATCGTTTTGTAGGACAAATGGATTATCGAAACTTCAACCAATCAGATATTTCAGGCCTGACAGGTTATGTAGGACTGAAAATTGGCCTGTTCAAGTAAATACCTACAACTGACAATATAGAAGCATTCCACGGAAAAAGGTGCGTAGCAAGCCTTGTTCTTGCTATAGGTTAAACAATGGATTACCCTAACCCAACACCCATAGTCAATTAGAAATTACGAATTACGAATGAGGAATTGAGAATCACGAAAAGCGAATTACGAACTCGGAATTAAGAAAACTGCCCCCCAAATACCCATCAACCCAACACCCATAGTCAATTAGAAATTACGAGTTAGGAATTACGAATAAGGATCTTGGATAGCGATCTCCCTTAACCACCAACCCATCAACCCAAAAACCAATTAACCCAACTCCCATTAACCCAACACCCATAGTTAATTAGAAATTACGAATTACGAATTACGAATGAGGATCTTGGATAGCGAACATATTTAACCAAAAACCCATCAACCCAAAAACCCACCAGCCCAAAAACCGATGATTAGAAGTGTGAACTAAAAAGTAAGGTGTATCTGTTTTTATTTACCCTTCACCAACAAAAAATATAAATAAATATTGTTTACTATTAATAAGTATGTTATGTTTAAGTAAGCATATCGCATTGAATGCATTGAGAATGGCAGGTAGATGTAAACAGAATTCAGTTAAATATTAGGCTTTAAACGTGATGAGTGGGCATATGAAAAAGAACATTAAGATAATGGAACAGTTTTTTAAAATGAGCCCCACGCATCAGCAAATTGATTTGTTGAATTTCCGTTTGAGTGTGCGCACCATCTATACTGACGATAAAAACGAATAACCATTTAGTATTTTATTTTTTTGTAGTCAAAAAAATTAATAATTTTAAATAAAGTAAATAATGTAATTAATTCTTTATTCTTTTAACAGTTTTTTGAAGTTTGAACCGATTCATAAATATGAAGCTTAATTATTTTATTTTCACATTTTTATTTGGGATCATTCTTTTAGGGTGTTCAGAAAAAAACTCAATATCATTTGATGATAGATTCCCAATAAACTCTTTAGACCAAATTAACGATTCGATATTCATCACTGATGGTATAGGAGAATTCCTTATGAATGACTCAGTCACTCTGATTGTGGACAATAAACAATCGAAAGTTTTTATAACAGATAGTGACTTCAAAATTGTAAAAACATTGAATTATGGAGACGGACCTACGGATATAAGACATTCATATAAAGCCGTTTTAAGAAGTAATAAAATTTACATAGCAGATTATGGGAAGATGGCGTTATCCAAGTTCAGTTATGGCGGTGTTTGGTTAGAAACAATCAAAGCTCCATTTGATGAATTCCATTCATTTATTTATGAATTTGGTGTTGATGACGAGGAGAAATTCTACCTGCAATCTTTCCAGACAATTAATCCAATTATTAAAATCAACAATCTCTCCGAAGTAGAGAAAGAATTTGGACATTTTCCTGAATATGAGAGCGAAGCACATAATAGGGCAATTAATACACAAAACTTGATCGTAACCGATAACAATAATATTATCAATGTTTTTACATCTCATCCAATCATTGAATTGCATAGTAATGATGGTGACCTTTTAAATAGGCTAGATTTAAGCGATTTTTTTTCATTTCGGACTAAAAAGTATGAAGAACTTCTAATTCAGAATCCAAACTTTAAGAATACATTGTCTTTTTCCTATTACAATGACATTACACTCTCTAAAAATAAGCTATACCTGCTTTTTATTGGAGATTATGAAATTCCAAACAGCAATCAAGTAGCTATAATAAACCTAGATGATAACTCTATGAAACTAGAAAGGGTGATTAACCTAAAATTGGAAGGTGCTTTTTTCAAAGAAATAACTATCAATAACGAAACACTTTGGGCATATGATAAAGAAGGTGCTGAGTTGATTCAATTCAAACTTTAAGAAAAATAATGAAGAAATACGCTCTACTTTTTATCTCAATTGCCATTTTTTCATGCTCAGAGGGCAAGAATCCTGAGATAACAACAAACCAAGAAGATTTATCTAAAAGATTGGATGCAAAGATTTACAAAAACAAAAAAAACTGTTCAGATGGGAGTGGGAAATTAAAAATTACGAATTACGATTGGAAATTGACGATTGCGAAGCAAGCATGACAACTTCGAGGTGGAGGTTTAGAAGACAATAAGTCAAACCCACCACGTCATGCTGAGGAAGATTACTGAACGGAAGTGAAGTAGTCGACCGTGAGCACCTCCTGATTATGGAACATGTACTCCTTCGATCGCCTCAACTCCACTCGCTCTAAGTTTAGGGAGACCTGCCACCTACTTGTAAGCAGGGGTACAGCAGGCAGGTGGTCACGGGATGACCTTCCTTACAGTCGGTTCACCCTCACCATGACGATTGCTGAGGCCCTCGAAGCACGGCTTCGGTTTGTCTCTTTCTAGCTTCTGACTTCCGACTTCTAAACCCAATCCCCCAAATACCCAAAAACCCAAGCACCCATAGTCAATGAGCAATTACGAATTACGAATTGAGAATCGCGAAAAGCGAATTAAGAACTGCGAACTGCGAATTACGAACCCCAAATACCCATCAACCCAACACCCAAAACCCCATCTCCCTAATACCCCAATATCTCCAACATATGCTCATGGGTTTGCTCTTCTGCAAAGATCTTTTGTGTTAGTTGGCCATTCTCATCTCTATCGAGCAACAAGTGTTTTGGAGCCGGAATAAGGCAGTGCTGAATACCACCATAACCTCCTAAAGATTCTTGATAGGCACCGGTATGGAAAAAACCTACATACAGTTTTTCATCCTCTTCAATGTGCGGCAAAAACACCTCCGAAGTATGCGATTCTGAATTGTAATAGTCCATGCTGTCGCAGGTTAAGCCCCCCAAGTTGACTTTGTGAAAAGGGTGATCCCACTTACTGATGGCCAATAAAATATACTTTTGGTTAAGCCCCCAAGCATCGGGTAAATGGGTAATAAAAGAGCCATCAATCATGTACCACAACTCTTTATCGTTTTGTTGCTTTTGGTCGAGTACAGAATAGAAAAATGCACCACTTTCTCCAACCGTAAAAGAACCAAATTCTGTA
>JAGYIY010000010.1 GCA_018402485.1 Roseivirga sp.
TAAATAAATGATACTTGGTGAGCTGATATTGGCTCTATACAACTCAAGTTGACCCTCACCATCCATTGAGGTTTTGTATTTTCTAGCTAAACCTTCCGATAATTCCATTAATTCTCCTTCTTGCCCATTACCTGAGAATATAATAAGGTTAACGTTAATTGAAGTGGTTAGACTATACTTCATAATTTCTGTTAAACACGGATGACAACCCTTAAGCGGGAGGACCAATAAGGTACTATTTGGCATTTCTCCTTCTACATCCAATCCATGCACTTCACTTAAATACCTGCTCAATTGTGTTTGATATGCATAGCTAACACTTTCTCGACAACTTATAGACAGCAGGCAGATAAAGGAAATGATAAGGACTACGCGGTTCTTCATTTTGATCTGATTTGCAAAGTATAATAGAGTGACTCCTCCTCGTTGACTTCTTTTGAAGGGTTTTTCATCCACAATTTACCGTTACTCACAAAGGACATGACAGGAAGCACCGTATTTGCCGGAATTTCTGTATGCCCCACAGGGTTTAATGATTTATCAAAAATATCTATGCACCATGGGCCAAACCATCTGGGATTCAGTAGTCCACTGGAATTGGTAACAGGCTGTTCCCTTTTCATCAAACGATAAAATAGCTCGTTCTGCTCATCGTACAATAAAAAGACATAAGCGGCTACCTCAGTCAACCAATCCACCTCTTCTTGAAAGTCTGTATTTAGAGGTAGGCCTTCAGGAACTCCCGGCCAATGTTCACAATGGTATGCTTTTACAGAAAGTAATTCTCCCGAACGGTTGTCGTAAGTATAAATATTTGGAGAGGTACCAAAATAAACGTAGGAATAATTACCAACAGTTAATAAGCCAGGATCTTCATACAATAAATAATTTTTATCTTCTTGATAGTGCTCAGGATAACTGCCATAAATGGATTGAAAAGAACGACTTTCAATCGAATAACTGGCAAAGAGTTGCGTGCGATAGGCATCTGCCCAACGGTAAGTATAGAACTGCAATGTTTTTTCCTGAGCATTGTAGTCCGGGCCGTTCATCAAGCCTTGATCTGCATAAACATCATAGTCTTCAAATCCATCGGGCAAAGCAAATTGGTTAAAATCAAAGGCATCTATCTTTTTTCCATCAATGTTCATTAAATGAATGGTGTTTTCATCTATACTTAGAACGAAAATACTATCGACATTGTGGTAGAAAAAACCATCTATGGAGCCTAGAATACCATTGGGGCCTTCTCTTTCAAAAGCAATTTGACCTTCTGAAGACAAAGTAGAAAGGTTAAGCAAATCTAGGGCATGTTGACTTGAATGAATACCAGCTAAGAAATGCTCACCTTCTTGCTGAATGGCCCGAAAATCTGTATAACTACCTAAAACAAAATCTTCTAAGTGGATGGTATCTGCCCCCGTAAAAACCAGTTCAAGGCTGTCTTTATCAACTGGGTAGGTCACCAAGGAGGAGTCCATACTAGATTCCTCCTTGGTCATACAACCTACAAAGCATAAAAGCATAAAAAATGAAAATACATTTTTCATATAAGTTTCCTCTAAATAAACGCTAAAGCTTATCTTCTATGGTGAGGACACCAACAATAATGCCCACAATTTTTGCACCCGTTTCTAAGTAGGCTTCAACAGAACAGCGTTTAGGGTTATCGCACTCCGTACCCTTCCTTTTCTTTCTACACGTTTTGCTTCCATCAAGCCAACAATGTCCATCTCGTAATACTCTATCACCCTCAGCATAAGCCTGATTTGGTGGCAGAATCATGGTGAAGATGAGTAAAAAGGCAAAAATTGTTGATGCCACCTTAGATTTAAATTGTTTACTGTTTTTCATAATAAATAGTTTAAGTTGATTAATAATTCTCATAAGACACAATGCGTCCAATACCTTGTAGCTACATAAATAGTAGCCCAAGTAAATACCATAACAAAATTCATTTTGTTAATAGCATGCTTAATACCTAACTGTACAAACATATATACAGAATTGTATTCCTTTCATTTGCAAATGAGAAATGAATTTAAACGATTTTATATTTACATACAAGTTATATTTACATTTTTTATTAGTGGAGATTAAATTTAAATCAACTTTGTATGAAATGAGTTGGCACATTGTGCCTCAAAAAATGCATTTTGCATACAGAAATCTAATGTTTCATCACAGGATATGGTTACTTAAAAATTCAAAAGATTTTGCCCAGGTTTATTTCCTTATTCGTGAAATACCGCCTTTTGAAGAAGATAAATTGAGGTTGGGATTTGGGATTTGGGTGGTTAGGTTGCTGGGTTGTTGGGGTTTTGGGGGTTGGGGTTTTGGGTTGTTGGGTTGTTGGGAAATTGGGAAATTGGGCAGTTAGGTGGTTGGGTTTTGGCTTAAACAGGGGTATTCGTCAAATTGTCACCGCTAATGGCCAATAGCGAACAGCTAATAGCTGTGTGGGTTGTTGGTTTTAGTGGTTAAATGTGTTCGCTATCCAAAATCCTCATTCCCAATTCGTAATTGATTTTTGGGGGTTGGGTGGTTAGGTTATTAGGTTTTGGGGTAAGCAGGGGTATTCGTCAAATTGTCACCGCTAATGGCTAATAGCGAACAGCTAATAGCTGCGCAAGTTGGGTTTTTTGGGGGTTGGGGGGTTCGCTTTCGCAATTCTCAATTCCCAATTCGTAATTCGTAATTCGTAATTCGTAATTATCAATGCCCAACCACTGGCAAGCAAGACAAGAGGATTACCTACGGTGATCCTTTAGGGGGGAGTCGACAATACAATGCCCGAAGCTTCCTGCGGGCGCTTACGGGTTTTTTCATGCCCAACCACTGGCAAGCAAGCTTGCGTGGTTGGGCATGAAAAAACCCGCCACATACGTGGCGGGCATTGTTTTGTCGGGGTGAGAGGATTCGAACCACTTTCGTAACTTATTGATATACAGTACTTTATGTGATTTAAAAACCAATTTTGGGGAGTAAATTACGGATTTTGGGGAGTTTACTCCCCAAGGATTTACCCTCCTTTTTTATTGAGTTTCTTACGGTTTCTTCAACTTACCAATACTTATACCCAAAAGGAATCCGATTCTTTTTGAGAAATGAAAAATCCTTCATTCGGTATAGTGAGAACTATTGAAAGGTAAGAATCGGAGAGTTTATGGAAAAGTTTGGAATGGGGAGAGGTGGATTCACCCCATAATACCTATCTATTATCCATACCTCAACTAAACGATAAGAATGAAGATGGAAAAGATTGGAATAATGATTAGAAAATGGGATTACACAGAGAAAGGAAAACACACCAACCCATCAAAGAAGAATCTAAAAAGACAGATACTGACACTTCACAGAAAATTGAAGAAAGGGGATAAGATATGGTCTGAATACTCAATTGAAAAAGATAAAGATGGTAGAAGAAACCACATCCACCTCATACTTCATTACACAAATAAAGAGAACCTATACCAACACTTATCCCGATTTATTGGAAACGGAGAATGGAAGAAAAGGGAAATGGGATTGAATGTATTTGATGAATGTAATGGTAAATACGGTCTCATTCATACAG
>JAGYIY010000011.1 GCA_018402485.1 Roseivirga sp.
CTTTGGAGCTGCTGCAGCCGAGGTTGCTTTGGGAGCAAATAAACTAACCGGCGTCGCTGATCCTACCTCGGCACAAGATGCAGCAACCAAGAAATATGTGGATGCTGCCACAACAGCCATCAATAGTTTGATAAGTAATGCTCAAACACAAATCACAGCGAATGCAACAAGCGCATCAACCAATGCAATGAACATTGCTACCAAGGCATCTGCAACTGCAATAAGCACAATCCAAAGCGAACAAACTACTCAAAATACTGCAATAGCATTAAATACTGCAAAAAAAGGAGAAGTAGATGGCACCGCATCAGGACAAATGAAATACTGGAACGGCACAGCTTGGGTGGTGATACCTGCAGGAACCATTTTACATGGTAATCAGGCACAAAATTTAGTCTTTTGCAATGGTGTGCCTACTTGGGGAACATGTCCTGCTGCTCTTCCCGATGCACCAACCATAGGCACAGCCACACCAGGAGATGGTCAGGCTTCGGTGTCATTTTCAGCTCCAGCCAATTATGGTGGGGCTACCATCACGGACTATACGGTCACCTCCAATCCGGGAGGCCTTACAGCTACTGGAACCAGTAGTCCCATTACCCTCACAGGCCTGACCAATGGAACAGCTTATACGTTTACTGTTACTGCTACTAACAGCGTTGGAACCAGTGCAGCCAGTGCTGCTTCCAATTCTGTAACACCCGCTTTTGTATGCGGAAGTAGTAATGTAACATTTACCTACAACGGTTCTAGTGTTACCTATGGCACGGTGATAGGTGCCAATAATGAATGTTGGTTAGACCGTAATTTGGGTGCTACACAAGTAGCAACAGGCAGTAACGATGCAGCTTCTTATGGTGACTTATTTCAGTGGGGTCGTGGAGATGATGGGCATCAAATCCGCTCCTCAACCACCACCTCTACCCTGAGCAGCACCGACCAACCAGGAAATAGCCACTATATTGAAGGGACAAGCGTCTCAAACTACGATTGGCGCAGCTCTCAAAACGATAATTTATGGCAGGGTGTGAATGGGGTAAACAACCCCTGTCCTAGTGGATTTCGTTTGCCTACCGATACAGAATGGGATGCAGAACGCGCAAGTTGGAGCCCAAATAATAACAGCGCAGGAGCTTTCGCCTCACCGCTTAAATTGCCCATGGCAGGCTTCCGCAATCGCACCACCCCCACTGGAATCTACAATTCCGGTACCGAAGCCTACTATTGGAGCAGTACGGTTAGTGGTACCGATTCTCGCCGCCTCAACTACAGCAGCAGCAGTGCCTTCATGAACGACGGCGGCCGAGCGCACGGCCATTCTGTTCGTTGCCTTAAGGCAACCGTTCCCGATGCACCAACCATAGGTACAGCCACAGCAGGAAATGGTCAGGCATCTGTACCTTTTACCGCCCCGGCTTCCGATGGTGGTTCAGCTATTACATCCTACACAGCCACTTCTAATCCGGGAACCATTACCGGGACCATATCTCAGGCAGGAAGCGGAACCATTACCGTAACCGGGCTTACCAATGGAACAGCTTATACGTTTACTGTAACTGCTACTAACAGCGTTGGAACCAGTGCAGCCAGTGCTGCTTCCAATTCTGTAACACCTGCAACCGTTCCCGATGCACCAACCATAGGTGCAGCCACAGCAGGAGGTGGTCAGGCATCTGTACCTTTTACCGCTCCGGCTTCCGATGGTGGTTCAGCTATTACATCCTACACAGCCACTTCTAATCCGGGAAACATTACCGGGACCATATCTCAGGCAGGAAGCGGAACCATAACCGTAACCGGGCTTACCAATGGAACAGCTTATACGTTTACTGTTACTGCTACTAACAGCGTTGGAACCGGTGCTGCCAGTGCTGCTTCTAATTCTTCTTCCCCTTTTGTATGCGGAAGTAGTAATGTAACATTTACCTACAACGGTTTTACTTACGGCACAGTATCTAGAGCATATGGAGGATCTGTTGGTACAAAATGTTGGTTAGACCGCAATTTGGGCGCTTCGCAAGTTGCTACAAGTAGTACCGATGCAGCTTCTTTTGGTGATTTATACCAGTGGGGTAGAGGAGCTGACGGGCATCAAATTAGATCATCACTTAGTGGTACACCACCTGCACAAAGCAACTCAGCAAGCCCAGGGAGTACCTTTATAACAGGATTTTCAAACTGGTATACTGGTACCAATCCTGATGATTTATGGAAAGAAGATGGAACGGGCGTGAACAACCCTTGCCCAAGTGGCTATAGATTACCTACAGAAACTGAATTAAACGCAGAACGCGCAAGTTGGAGCCCAAATAATTCCGCAGGTGCTTTTGCCTCTCCGCTTAAATTGCCCAGGGCAGGCTTCCGCAACAACGGCGGTGGTTCGCTCAACAGTGTCGGTCTCGTCGGCCACTATTGGAGCAGTACGGTTAGTGGTACCAATTCTCGCAACCTCAATTTCAACACCAGCAATGCCAACGTGCACGCGGTCGGCATCGACCGAGCTTACGGATTTTCTGTTCGTTGCCTTAAGGATTGACACTTTGACTAGCGAAGCGATTTGATTAATTTGACACTTTAACTCCCTGTCCCGCAGGGCAGGGAGTTTTAAATGCAGCACAGCGCTTGCTTGCCGCCAAGCTGGGTCGGTTTTTTAGAAGTAAGGAAACATATGACATTTAAAGAAAAAACACAAATTAGCGCTTACCTAATGATAAAAACAATTATAACCTTATTACTAATTCTGTTTTACACTACTTTCTTAAATGCCCAAAGTATAACAGGTAATTTATCTCAATTAATAAATCAGCCGATAAAACTAGAAGGCTTCAATGGTCTAAAAACTTACCCAATCTCATCATCAATCATTGATGAAAAAGGCAATTTTAATCTCACCTATGCTAAAGCCGATTATGGAGTTGGTTACCTGATGTCGGCTGATGAAAAGCCATTGTTTGTGATACTTAGTGGCGAGGATATTGAAGTAGTAGGAGCATCTTTAGGTACCGTAGAAACTATAAAAATCACCAAAGGACAAGAAAATAAATGGTTTGAGCAGTATGCCAAAGAGCATCCTCGCAGGGAGCAGGCATTGAGTGCTTGGGTGTATTTAGAGAAAATGTATAGACTAGACACTTTATTTACAGTTCAAAAAACACCCAACAAAGCCATTCAGGTAGAAATACAGCGCATCAAAAATGAAGATGCTGCATTTTTAGCAAAACTACCAAAAGACAGCTA
>JAGYIY010000012.1 GCA_018402485.1 Roseivirga sp.
TTACTTAAGTCCCAATGGGATATATCTTGATTGAATTCACTATTATTAATAAAAAGTCTAGACATATCAGTGACTGAACTTGTGTCCCAATGAGATATATCCTGATTAAACTTTTTAATGTGGTCCGGAGTTCCAACTGTAGTTTCTCCAAACCAACCATCCATAGATTTTACATCTTTCAAAACTGTTTTACTTAAGTCGTAATTGGGATTTTTAAGATATTTACTAACATCGTTTATTACTTCGTATCTGACTCCATTAAATTCATGAAAATCTCCAACTCTTACCCACTCTTGGACTTTAATAGTAACTCCATTCTCATGTAAAAAAAGAGGGGGTTCTTTATCAGGTTCCTCATCTATTATGGTTTCATTTTCACATCCAAAAATAATTAGGGAAGTCATAAATAGTAATAATAATTTTTTCATATGATTTTATTTACATTATAATATTGAGGTATTACCCTTAGGTCCACAAGAAAGTCAGTATTGAAGTTCTTACCAATAGGTTTTAAGTATTTTAGGTAATATCTAGTTTACCTATCTGTTTCCTTTCTTCGTTTCCCTTTAATTTTTAATAAACTTTACTACACTTCTTTCTCTACTTCTCTTTGAATTTAAGGGAATATGTTGTATATTAAAATTCAATATTAAACAACAACATATGATGAGGATTAAGTATAACAGAACATCAACCATTCAACAAGAAGGAGAGAGATTTAAACTTGATAAAGAGGGTTATGATTTGACCATCTTCGATAAGGGTGTATCAGGTAAGATTCCATTCTCTGAAAGGGAGGGAGGTATGAAACTCTTAGAATTTGTTCAAAGTGGTAAAGTGGAAGAAGTAGTAGTAGAAGAACTCTCACGACTGGGACGAAACACCCTGGATGTTTTAACCACTCTAAAAGAGTTTGAAGATAAGAATGTAAATGTAGTTGTTCGAGGTATGGGTAATCTTCAATCTATTGTCAATGGGAAGAAGAATCCCATCTGGAATCTGATTACCTCTGTGATGAGTTCCCTATATGAACTGGAAAGAGAATCCATCGTGGAGAGAACGGAGATGGGTAGAAAGATGTATGTGATGAATGGGGGTAAGTTGGGTAGGAAGGTTGGAACTACTGAAAACAGAAAGGAATTTCTTCAAAAGGAGAGAACTCAGAGAATCATCTCACTTTTAGAGAAAGGAAAATCTGTCCGGGACATCAGTAGTAGATTAGGAGTATCTACGAAAACGGTTGTCAAGGTGAGGAAGTATTGGGATTTACCGAGAACGGAATATGTTAAGGAGTTGGAGAATCAACCCCTTGTTTCATCATTAGAGTTTGTGGAATTGATGAGTAAGTAGACTCATTCGAACGAAGAATAGTTTTTGAATCTTTGATATATATTTTTAGTTCAGAACTTTTTAAATACCATATCAAAGATTCAATCTGATTCATTTTGATAAACTCCACTTCACTGAACTATCTGACAACTACTCCCTATCAAATTGTTTTCCCATTCAATCAAATCTTTCTTTCTGATATACTTTGAATGAGAAGATATTCTAATTAACGGAAGACCGAGGTTTTTCCTCCACTCTTCAATCGTCACCCTATCCACACCGTAGAGTTTCATGAGTTCTTGTTTACTGATTCGTTCTTCCATCTTTATTCCTTTCTTGTTTTAGGAGTTCTTTAAATCGTTTTTGGTATTCTTTTTTATTCTTCTGTTCTCTGTATGGTTGGAGTAGGTGAGAGAAGTTGTTGACGAGTTCTGTGGTTCGTTTAAGTTCTTCTATAAATTCTTTTGGGTTGTTCTTAATCCATTCAATTTCTTCTTTATTTACTTTTCTCATTTTGGTTTTGATTTTATTGTTTTTTGGTTTTTCTTAAACCAGTGTAGTAGTTAGGTTTTCTTTGTTGATGTATCCTCTGTATTTCCATTCATCTTCAATGGGTTTTCTGTATTCTATGAATACTTCTATGGATTTTTCCCAAAGATTGAAAACTTCAGTTTTGATGAATTTATCAGTGAAGAATTATTGAATTATTTATTAGAGTTATTCCCCCACACATATCAAGTATTTCACGATAATGGTGATTTTAATCGTTTTGATGATAAATCTCTTCCTAATCCAAAATACATCTTTGAACAAGAATATGACAATGTTCAAATCAGATACAACAAAGGATTACCTTGTTTCTATCCTCGTAAGGTTGGTGATGAAAAATATACATTTACTCCATTCAATTTCTTGAAAAAAAGTGTAAAGGAGTTAGAGGATGTTTTAAGAGAATCAAAAGGA
This sequence comes from Roseivirga sp., assembly GCA_018402485.1. Taxonomy (GTDB): domain Bacteria; phylum Bacteroidota; class Bacteroidia; order Cytophagales; family Cyclobacteriaceae; genus Roseivirga. The sequence goes on from JAGYIY010000012.1 coordinate 2,293, forward strand.
TTACCAAAAATTGGTGAAGGGTGGATTTCAGAAACTACCCTCTATTATGAACTTAAAAATTACTTCAAAGAATACGAAGTTCAACATCACGGACAACCCTCTTGGTTGGGATTACAACACATAGATATTTGGTTTCCGAAATTTAATATTGGTATTGAGTATCAAGGAATACAACACGATAAACCAATTGAGTTCTTTGGTGGAGAAGAGAGTTATAAGAAGAATTTGGAAAGGGATGAAAGAAAGAAAAGGTTGTTTAAAGAGAATCATTCAACTCTAATTGAAGTTCGTCCAAATTATAATTTAGATGATGTAATTAAACTAATTGAATCATATATAAAACAAACCCCACCTAATTTACTAAATCATACCAAATAGGGATAGGTTTCTTGTAACTAAGAAAATTACTTTTTCCTAAAATGGTGATCTGACCCGTTTTTATATCGGAGTCATTTTTTTCTCTATATGGAAAACAAAAAAGGTAAGAACTATATTGAACTTACCCTTAAATATTTTAGATATTCAGAATTTAATCAGGGTTACAACTAGTAAAGTTTGGTTTTGAATTTGTCCATTGAGGAGTACCTTCTGAAAACTTAAAACAATTTGTAACGTTACTCACATTCCAATTGGATAAATCTTGATTGAAGGATTTATTATAACGAAACATTACTTCCATATTATTTACATTACTCACATCCCAATTGGATATATCTCTATTAAACTTAGTGTTTGGACCAAAAAACATTCCCATCACTGAAGTAACT
>JAGYIY010000013.1 GCA_018402485.1 Roseivirga sp.
GACGTCTTCATAATTAATGACATAGATTACATCTTTATTTAGGTTTTCAGAAGACAGATTATCCTTGTCATACTTTTCGAGTAGTTCAAAAGATTTTGAATAGTGTGAAATTATTGACAAAAATCCGTCAGTAAGTGCTTTTTGAGTTTCAAAGAGTTCTTCATTAAGAACAGATAGCTCTTTATGTAAAGCTGACACTCTATTTTGCTCTTTTTTTAGCAACTCTTTATTGATTGTGTACCCTCTCAATAGATATTCTTTGAGTCTTCGAGTTGCCCATTTTCTGAACTCTATCCCTACTTGAGATTTAACACGATATCCGACAGAAATAACAACATCTAAATTATAAACAGAGATTTTTCTAGAAACTTCCCGTTTCCCTTCTTTTTGAACTTGGCGAAAATCTCGCCAAGTTGATGCTCTGTCTAGCTCGCCTTCTTCGTATATATTTTTTATGTGATATTCGATTGTTCTTCTGGCTTTACCAAACAACTCCATTATTTGTTGTTCGGTCGCCCACACTGTATCATGCTCACCATCAAGTATTACCTGAAATTCAGTCTGACCACCCTTAGGTTTAAATACAATAAGTTCGCTATTTTTTATCTCAGGTAGATTCATGTAGATTCTTTCAAATTAAGCCCAATTTATGTATCAAGGTAATCTTATAGCTATAAGCCTATCTCTACATCCCTTATCAGTCATTGACGATGAATAGCGTCATTAGCTTTTATCACCGGATCACTGCTTTGCTTTTACGCAAAGAAAGTGTTTGATCTTATCGGCCTCATTTAGAAAGCATTTGCTCATTTTTCCTTTCTATTTTCAATTTATAGAAAAAATATATTTATTCAAGATGGGTTTAGTGAACGCTCTAAGTTCATTAAATTAATACTGCACAACCACAAGCACAACCAACATATTTTAGAGCGCATAAAAGGGAATGATTCTGCCCGAACATTAGACGAAATTAAGGTGAACAACACCCCGAACAAAGGACGAACAAATCCCGAACAATCGAGTGAGGGTAGCGAGTTAATCGGAATATTCAGTTTTCCTGAAAGTAACCACTAAAGGGAAGTATTACCTCTGTTCCTTCAATGGCATAACCCATTAAATTGTGAGGCTTTTTTGTAAAACAAAGTATGAAACATTGTATGAAACAAATCAGTAAAAACCACCTGAAACTCAACCAAAATGCATTAAAAAAGCGGAAACAAATCGTTTCGGCTTACTTTGTAGCGCGAGCAGGACTATTAAAACCATTGATTATCAATTGGCTAATTCGGTTCGATTTGTGCCACGCATTTCGGTTAAATAGTGCCAGTGATTTCGGTTTGATTTGTGCCACTGTGAAAGTTCAAGCATAACCTGTTATATCATAAATAAAAAAACGACATGGCCAACACCCTTGATCCCATGGACATTAAACAAATAATCTCGTTACACAGATTGGAGATGCTTTAAGAATTTTGCGCATCAACTAAGGATTCCCCGACCATAGGTACTGGGCAGGTAATGTGGTTACCGATAAGTCGGTAACCGAACATTCTTGTCCCGCTAGCCAACCGAAAATCTTAGGTTGTCGGGCTTAGTTTTTTATTAGATTCATTATCAGTTTTTGCATTGTGTCTCTCTGTTCAGGCAAACTCTGAGCAACTGTCAAGGCTATAGCAACCAAAGTATTATCGTTAATTTTTCTTTCTCCTTTATTGTTTAGATGATGTTGGTTTTGTTCAAGAAACCAGACAAAAATAAATGACCCAATGCGTTTATTCCCATCACTAAATGGATGCCCCTTGATAATGGAATAGAGTAGTTGCGTTGCTTATTCCTCGATTGAAGGATATGCCAACTCGCCAAAAACGGTTTGGGATACGCTTCCTAAAATACCTTTAAATGACTCATCTCTTTCATTACCGAAAAGTTCACTGGCTTCTCCTTTTTCAATAAGCTCTGTTTTAAACCTTTGAATCGCTTTTTT
>JAGYIY010000014.1 GCA_018402485.1 Roseivirga sp.
CAAAATACATCAGGCGTTGTTCAAGCGCGGGTTTCTGTTCTATATGATGTGCTCAATAATTATGTTCTTGATGGAGTTTTAAGTCCACTGAAAATTGGAGAAGGCAAATTAGCGATTGAACATTTAAAAAGCTGTAAATCAAATGACTTGGTCATTTTTGACAGAGGGTACCCAGGTTTTCCGTTGATATACGAACTCAACAGAGCTAATATCCACTTTGTGATCAGGGTAAAAGAGAGTTTTAGCAGAGTGGTTAAATCATTTGTTGAGACTGGTGAAAAATCAAAAATTGTTGAGATAAGCCCAGGTAAAAAGAAAAGCTTTATCGGACTTCCTTTTAGCAAGAAATCAAGCATTAAAATACGACTAATCAGAGTTGATTTAGGAAATGAAAACATTGAAATTCTAATGACTTCTCTTAGCGATGAAGCAACCTATAGTCATTCAATTTTCAAAGACTTGTACTTCAAAAGATGGAAGGTAGAAACATTTTATGATGAGCTCAAAAACAAACTAAAAATAGAGTGTTTTTCTGGGTACTCAAGGCAAATAATAGAGCAGGATTTTGAAGCATCATTATTCGTAAGTAATGTTCAGTCGCTGATTGTCGGAGAGCTAAACGAAGAACTTAAATCAACGCCCAATAACACTGAAAAACAATACCAATACAAAGTAAATACCGCCATTTCTTATGGAATACTTAAAAACAAAATCATTTCGATATTTCTGAATCCGACAAAATCAGAGACAATCGTAGATGACCTAAAAAACGCATTTAAAAATCACCTTATTCCAATCAGACCCAATAGACAAGTTGAAAGAAACACTGAGAAATACAGAAGGAATATCAAACCAAAAACACCTAAAAATCAAAGAGATACATTTTGAAGATCTCTTAACTTAATGACATTGTGCGGATCGGCTCTGAAGGTTACCGCACACGTTCTCCTCTTAAAAACACCTTCATTGAATAGAAAATGCGCAACTCAAAGTCATTTCCCACGCACAAATTAACCCCTCACTTTCTTAAATCACTACTCCAATTCTAGACTTGCGCGCATTATATTTGCACTCCTTTTTTAAGGCCCCGTAGTTCAATTGAATAGTCCGCCAGCTGGCGGATCGGCCAATGTCATTAAGTTAAGTCTTAAACATTTGACTGTTAATTAGTTATGTATTATTTTCACATCTTTTTATGTATATTTATTTGGTAATCAAATAGATATAATGAAAAAAAACTGCCAATTCTATCTTAGTAAGAGTTAGTAAATCACTCTTTTCTGAAGCTCTTCAAAATACCTATAAATTAAACCCTTCGGACTTTTCTAGAAGAAGGAAACAAAGCTTTTCTGGAACTATCGTTTTTATGATAAGTTTAATCAGAAAAAGTTTGTCTATTGAGATTGAAAATTTTGTGAGCTATTGCAACGTTTTCTGCCCTGAATCTGAGCTAAAATTGTTTACTAAAAGTGCTTTCGTGCAGTATCGAAAAAAAATAAATTCTAAAGTGTTTAAGCATCTTTCTAATGTTCTTGTCAATGAATTTTATACCGACAATGACTTGTCTGTAAAACTGTGGAATGGATTTAGACTTTTAGCCGTGGATGGTTCGCGATTAAATCTACCTAATACAAAAGAGCTGGTTTCTTATTACGGTGAAACAAAAAAT
>JAGYIY010000015.1 GCA_018402485.1 Roseivirga sp.
CGCCACACGTAACAGTAAAGAACCCGATCCACAAGTAGGATCATATATATTCTTAAGTTTTGTTTTCCCTGTAGTAATGATTTTAGATAGGATTTTGGAAACCTGTTGAGGAGTATAAAACTCACCCGCAGACTTACCCGCACCAGACGCAAACTTCGCAATGAGGTATTCATACGCGTCACCAATGACATCACTCTCTACTTCATCCAATCGGAAGTCGATTTCGTCCAAGTAAGTCAGAATATTGACGATGATCTCATTCCTTGCGTTGGGGGTTCTACCCAATTTGGTAGAGTTTAAATCCAAGTCTTCAAACAACGCATTGAAATCATCCTCACTATCGGTACCAGCAGTAGATTGTTCAATATGGTTTAAAACAGATTGGAGGTCATCCAAAATATAAGTGTTTCCATTACCTCTTTTGGTGATTGCCGAAAACAATTCCTCCGGCTTTAGGAAGTACCCCAAAGAAATCAAACTCTCCTCTTGAATTGCGTCAAGTGTATCTTGGTCCTTCACCAATTCAAAGTCCGTCACACTCTCTCCTTTGAGGAGTTCGTTTGCGTACAGGTGTTGTTTTTCTGATAGGTATTTGTAAAAGATGAATCCGAGGATGTAGTCTCGGTAATCATCAGGATCCACTTTACCCCTTAGGAGGTTTGCGATCCCCCACAATTGCGCATCAAGTTGGCGTCTCTGTTCTTCTGACATAGATTATTACTTTATCCCTAGACCTGTTTGTTAAGTAACCTGTCGGGGGTGATTTTTAAAATTTTAGAAATCTCAAACAGGGTCTTAATAGAAGGTTGGGATTTGTTGCTACACCAAAAATTTACAGTGACTACAGAGACTCCAATTTGGTCTGATAACCATTTTTGGGACAACTCCTGTTTGTCCAATTCCTCTTTTATCCGATTATATCGCATACCCATTGAGTTTGGGTAAATATAATAATATTAATGTAATTCTTATATATGATTTACCTTAATTATTGGAAGTCAAAATTCGGGGGGTTGACTTTGTCAGGAATTTTATCTATTATTTTTAAAAACCCATTAAATGGATAGAACAATGAAAGAAGATGAATACTTTATTTTGGTCCCAAAGGGATATGGACGCTACGCAGAATTACGAAAGGAATGCGTTTTTGAAGAAGAAAACAGAGATGGATTAGTAGTTTATAGACTTGTTAAACATATATCAACGAGATCGTACTACACCCCCGAGTTATCCATTGAATTTAGAGAATTTCTGATAGCTTACGCGGAAAGAGAGGGGATAACCATTGACGAATACATTCTCAATAATTCAATATCGCCTGATACGGACGAAATCTCTGATATTTTCGACGAAGTCTACAGTTTTTAATTTGAATACCGTTCCAAGATAAATCCCACTTGGTTACAGGTTTCATTGAAGTCCCTCCGGGAGAATTTAAAGTTCGATATTCGAATGTTTAAGT
>JAGYIY010000016.1 GCA_018402485.1 Roseivirga sp.
GTGGTCAAATGCCTCGGCCACTTCATGAGGGTTGATGAGGGGGTCGGGGCGATGTAAAAGCAAAAGGTCGATTTGCTCGCGGTGCAGGTTTTTTAAGCTTTTTTCCGCTGAGCCGATGATGTGTTCGGCACTTGTATCGTAATGCTTGATGTAATGCTTTGGCCGGTTGGAAGAAATTAGTTTAATGCCACATTTTGTCACGATTTTAAGTTGTTTGTTGAGCTCAGGATGCTGAGATAAGGCTTTACCAAAGAGTTCCTCACATTGGTAATCACCATAAATATCGGCATGATCGAAAGTGTCGATGCCTAAACTTAAGCATTCTTCTACCCACTGAGCCAGTTCTGTTGCGGAGTAGTTCCATTCGGTTAAGCGCCAAACGCCTTGCACCAAAGGCGAGATGCTAAAATCGTCTGTTAATTTGATTTGCTTCATGTGGTTTGTTTAAGATTCATTAAAATTGGCATTAAGTATTAAATTCACCTAGTATAACCAAAAAAAGTAAGCCAATGATTAAGATTTTTCATAATCCACGCTGTGGTAAAAGTCGCGAAGCCTTAAAGATACTGGAAGCCAGTGGCGAAATGATTCAAATTGTTGAGTACCTCAAAACTGTTCCTTCTCGTGAAGAATTGGCCGAATTGATTGATTTACTGGGTATTCGTCCAGAAGACTTGGTGAGAAAAAATGAGGCGGTTTACAAAGAAAAGTACAAGGGTAAGACGTTAAGCGATGAAGATTGGATTGATGCTATGGTGAAAAAACCCAAGTTAATCGAACGACCGATTGTGGTGCAAGGCAACCAAGCCGTAATTGGGCGTCCACCGGAAAAAGTAAAGGCCTTATTGCCATGAATACAGAGGATTGAATTTTCAATTGACAATGAACAATGAGCAATTAGGAATTACGAATTACGAATAAGGAATTGAGAATCGCGAAAAGCGAATTGCGAACCCCAAATTACGGAAACCGCCCCCTAACCCCCCAAATACCCAACCCGCGTAGCCATTAGCTATTAGCCATTGGCTTTTGGCGAGCCTGAATTACAATTCATCAATCATCCCTTGACTCTACTTGATCAATAAAGAATTAGAAATTAGGAATCGCGAAAAGCGAATTAAGAACTGCGAACTGCGAATTACGATGCCCTCTCATGGTATAGGTTGACACAAAAGTGTTATTAACTTTCTTAAATTGACATGATTATGACAGTAGAAGAAAGACGTAGGAGACGTTTTAGCGAAGAATTTCGCAGAGAACAAGTTGAGCTTATCGAGAGTGGTAAATTAACGCGAACCGAGGTAAGTAAGCT
>JAGYIY010000017.1 GCA_018402485.1 Roseivirga sp.
GCCATTGTCCATGTTGAAGTAGGCAGAAAACTTCTCATGGGCAGCGTTGGGCATTCCATCGTTCATAAAGGTATTTTGAACATAGTTTCTAGAACCATATAAGCCTTGCTCTTCACCACTCCATAGCGCAATGCGCACGGTTCTGCGTAGCTTCACACCCGATTCCTTCAAAATACGAATGGCCTCCATCATGGTGGCAGAACCGGCTGCGTTATCGGTTGCTCCTGTGCCGGCAAACCAAGAATCGAGGTGAGCACCTAACATCACCACTTCGTCTTTCAACTGTGGATCACTGCCTTCTATCTCGGCCAATACATTGTACCCTTGGGTGTCTTGTGTATGAAACTCTGTTTCGGTATGGGCTTCAATTTTCACGGTTTCTCCCTTGCTGAGCAGTCTAACCATGCGGTTGTAATGTTCAGGCGCCATTTCTACTTCCGGTAAGGCTTCCGGATTGTTGCGTGCGCCATTTGATGTGAAAAATGTTCCTTGTCCACCTCCTCGGTGCGTGTTCATCACAAGTGCCACTCCCTCATCCTTAAATAACTGATACGCTGCATTACGCAACTGCGCTTGTCTTCTGAAATCAGAAATTCTGCGGGCACTGAATGCACTGTTGCCATTGCTCACGCGCTCAGTTGTCATATCATCGAGTTGTTCTTCGGTATACCTACGGGCATCCGGCTCAAAAGTAGTTGTGGCCTCAATATTGGTTGGTAAAATCACCGCTTTACCACTTAATTTTCCTCTGTAAGTAGCTAAATCTGCTTCTGATTGGATTTCTACATACACCACTTCGGCATCAATTAATCCACCTGTTCCGGGGGTCCATGCTTTGGGAATGGCAATTAGCGATTGGTAATAAGGAACAGTCATGGCGATATACGATTTACGTACATCCCAACCTGCACCAAAGTCACCCCATGGTTCTACTTTTACATTGGTCAAGCCCCAAGACTTCATTTCTGAGGACGTCCAGTCATAGGCACTTTTAAGACCCTCCGACCCGGTCAATCGGGGACCAATGCGGTCGGTC
>JAGYIY010000002.1 GCA_018402485.1 Roseivirga sp.
CAGGACGACTGAAGAATCCCCCCGTCGGAAAAGGGTGTATTACGAGGTTTCAATTGCTCCACGGAACTCAGGGATCCTGAAACAAGTTCAGGATGACGGTGGTGAGGGATGACGGCAGGAATGTAGCGGTAGGACCGCAGTCCTTACAAAAAAGAGATCCCTGCAGAACAAAGAACCGCTATGTCCCCCTCTGGAGGGGGCTAGGGGGAGGAGATAAACGCTTTTATCTATTTCAAATGATTGAAAATAGGCAGATTCACGACCAGAAAATAAAGTTGAAACCCAGCAGGCAATAGGTCCAGAGCATGATCAGAAACAGCCTAGGCCCATGCATTGAATCACTTTACAAGCCCGGCAAACCCATTTCCCTCCTAAAATGCAAAAAAGAGTTGCAGAAACTGAGGTCAATCATTATGTTTAAAGCTTCTAGTTCGAATCTTGTAGATGGGAGAAAGTATACCTTTTATAAAAATCAGGGCGTTAAAATACCAGAGGTTTGTCAACGCTATGCAAAAGCGATTCATTGCATTGATCGCTTTTATGGTGTTGATGACCTTTTTTTCTGCACAGCAGGCCATCGCTCAAGCGCCTGAAAAGAATAAGAGCCAAGAGAGCACTACTGGTGAAAAGCATACAAAAGTGCAAAGAGCATTTTGGGTACGTATTCATACCAAAAATGTGAATCTTCTGCAAGACGATGAGTCCTTATCCCAGAAAATCCCATCAGAAATAATGGCTAGTCTTGGACCCTTTTTAGAGCAGGTAAAAGGGAGTCCAGATGTTACATTACTCGCATCAGATACAAGTTTTTATTTAGTAGTTGCCTGCTCTTTTGAAGTGCATCAATGGGAAAAGGGTGCCTGGAAAAACCTCTATCAGTACGATAACTATGGGTACACTTGCAATAGTTATTTTTTTCAGAAGGATGGGGAAATTTCAGCCCTTGGAAGTGATGGTTTTTGGAATGCGCAGGCAGATTGGCTTGTTTTTGACAAAACTTTTGGTTCTTGGGAATTGATAAAAACCCAAAACCAGCCTTTAGGTTATTCAACTTATTTTAAAGGAATAGGACCTTCCTATGCTTATTACCTTCATGCAAAATACCAGAACCATAGGGTAGAAGACTACACCTTGGTAGCGAATAAGTCATTTGTGCTAGACTTTGAAAGTAAACGGTGGCATGAGGTGGATTTTGGTAAATATTATTCCTTCAACCCAAAAAAAACTCCCTATTTTATCGATAAAGAAGACGAGTATGCTATGAGTACGGAGAACTACATGGTGACTTTTGCCACCAGATCTTCAGATGGATTGAATGGGTTTCTTATGTTGGACAAAGCGGATTGGCAGCTTAAGTTTGTGGCATCACCAATCCCTTTCAGTGATTATAAATTCGCATACTGGAGAATGATTGAAGGAGATGAGGTACAGTATTTGTCCAGTCTAAACCGAAAAGTGAGCCTGGATATTGAAGCCCTTTACGATCAAGCGGAACCTGTAGGTCAACTTAAGATCATACAAGAGGAAAAAAGTGTATCGCCATTGTCAAGCAGCCGCATGCTTCTATTTGTTAATTTGATTGTTCTCCTTGTCGCCATTGTGTTTTATAGAAAATGGAAGGTGGCAAAAAGGGCTAATCCTGCAAACGATAGAGCAAGCGAAGCTGGTTCCTTCAATATGAATGGAGTTTCCATCTCAGCATTGTACGATCAAGTCCTTGCACAGCAAGTACCCCTGCTATCCATCGATGAGCTGGATGAATTATTAGGAATTGAAGCTTTCAAAAACATAGATAGTAGAAAAGCAACCCGTGCGAGAATGCTCAAAAAAATCAATGAATACGCGCAAAGTACACAAGGCAAGCCATTGATTACCCGTGAAAGATCACATGAAGACAGAAGGCAATATGTCTATAAGATCACCAGAAACAACGATTGATGCGTTTTTAGCTAGACGGATTTACTAACTTTACCAATCTCACTCACCTATTTCTTACCTAATAGCACCTATTTTTTGGGAAGGGTATGCCTCTTGCCTTCTATTTTTGGCACATGCAAAAAGCAAAACATGCAGTACAAAGATCTCTCCTGATTATCGCCATGGTAACCCTCTATGCAATCATGTTGTTGGAAGTATTCGCTACGCACAAACAAAAGAGAGAAGCTAAATGGCATGTGCAGGTGGAAGAAGTGTTAGAGGGCTTAAGATTTGAATGAATAGCAAAAAAATATTTAGAAATTTAAAATAATGTATAGATATATAACCTTCATTTTCTTTATGGTTTTCTTTTCATGCGCTGATGATGCTGAAATACCTATTGAAGAGGAACCAATAGAGGATAAGTTCGCATTTTACAGCAATGAAACTGTAATATCAGCTCCTAACATACCAGATAAGAGATATATTATACCTACAATATCTGATGTAACTGGTTATACTCATTACGCATCAAAATCAAACGAAAACTTCATGCTTTTTTTTGGTAATATATACGATGAAATGAGTTATAACAGTATTAATGAGGTAGAACCTGCACCTAGTATTGTGTTAAGAAAAACTGCGAATAAATGGGAATTTCACAAAGTGTACTATGAATCTGAGTTTTGGGTAGCCCGAAACTTTAAGGTACTAGATGATTTTATAACCGTTGGGGATGGAAGTGAACTTGGTAATGATCCAAGGAAGTGGGGCGCTGACATATGGACGGCTGAAATTTTATTCAATGGAGATTTAAGTTGGAAAAGAGTCAATGGTATTGATACACGAGGTTTTTATCATGGAACAACATCCGGAGATTTAAATGGAGATGGTTTACAAGATGTTGGCGGAACACCTGGTATAAACCATGATGGGATCAATATCTTTGTCCAAAAAACAAATGGTACTTTCGAAAGAGTAGATGATATTTTGAATTTTGAAGGCGCAACACCTTTTACCCTAGATTTTCATGATTTCGATAATGATGGCATAGACGAAATTGTCACTGCGGATTACGGCGGAGGAAGCGTGCCTGATTCAGACGACCATGAAATAAGAATATACAAGTTTGATCCATCAACTAGACGTTTTGAATTGAATTTTAAGAATAATGAACCCAACTTTTATTCTTGGGGTAAGGGTGCTACATCAATTATTTGCAAAGATTTAAACAATGATAATTATGACGAAATTGTTGTTGCTAGAGAGGATGGGAATAGGGGGTTTGAGGTATGGCTAAATAATGGTGATGGAAGCTTCTCACCTCATTTTTCACATGAATTTGAAAATTTGGATTTCCAAGAATTCAAAATATTTGATGCCAATGGTGATGGCTATAACGATATTTTATTAAATGGCTATGGATTTAAAAGCGACTTTAGAATATTTCCTGAACAATGGAATGTGGAGGGATCTAGAGGTGTGAAGCTAAATAAACTCATTTGGTTAAATAATGGAGATGCAACATTTAATTATTACAGTGAGCAGGATCTCACATTTAGTGGTCCCACGCCTTTTTTCTTACATCCCTATTTAGATAATGATATTCTCCATTTTTTTGGCATTTTTCAAAAAGAAGAGTTTGTTGAAAATGAAGAGGCTTTGAAAGTATATACATGGGATTTTAAAATAGATATCAAATAAAAATATATAATCAGAAGGAAAAATAATCACCGTCATTCAGAAGGAGTTTGTAGGACGACTGAAGAATCTCCTTGTTGGAAAAGGGTGTATTACGAGGTTTCAATTGCTCCACGGAACTGGGAGATTCTTCGCTTCATACCGATTGCATCGGTATTGCGCTCTGAATGACGGCCTTGAACTGGGGGGGGGTGATAGTTATCGGGATGACGGTAGCTACGTCCTCCCCCTAACCCCCTCCAGAGGGGGACAAGGTCGCTTAGGGGGTTTGATGTAGGCGAGGGAATGTTATGTGTACCGAAACTAATACCACACCGTCATTCAGAAGGAGTCCGCAGGACGACTGAAGAATCCCCCCGTCGAAAAAGGGTGTATTACGAGGTTTCAATTGCTCCACGGAACTCAGGGATCCTGAAACAAGTTCAGGATGACGTTACCCACACCGTCATCCTGAAAAGCATTGCGACCGATAGGAGCAATGCGCGGTTCAGGATCTTTTTGTAATGGAAAACGATCGTCCTTCTGGAGTGTACGTGTGGTGCTAGTTTCTAAGGGATCCTGAAACAAGTTCAGGATGACGGTGGCTACGTCCTCCCCCTAACCCCCTCCAGAGGGGGACAAGGTCGCTTAGGGGGGGTGATGTAGGCGAGGGAATGATATTACACGCATTAATTAGAAATTAGAAGTCAGAGAGTATACTCAACCCAATACCCCAATCACCCAACAACCCAACAACCCAATCACCCCAATCACCCAATAACCCAACACCCCAATCACCCAACACCCCAACACCCCAACTCAAAACCACCCTGTGGTGTCTAGGTATTTCTCCAAATGATTTTCTAGCTCATCTGAGATGGTTGGGAAGAAATCTAGTCCTGTTCTGCGCTCTATCTCATCAATCGAAATGGCATAATTAGAGAGGGGTAGATTGTTTTCGCCATTGGGTAAAACAAAACCGATGGCCTTTATCTCTGGCCTTTGTATGTCGAGAACGATGGTATAAATGGCATTAGGAATGGCAACACGGGCTTTATCAGTTCTTTTGGCTTTTGTATCAAAAATAGGACCTCTTACAACATACACCTGTCCATTTTGACTTGCCCATCTTTTAATCTGATCATTCAAAGCTGACCAGGCACCCTTTTCAAAGTTGCTTGATACAGGGCTGAACAAACTCGTGTAATTCAATTGACCTAATGCGAATTCACTGTAAGCAAAATGATCGGCAGAGGCTAAGGGTAGGGCTTTTAAATCAGCATTGCGGAAGTCGGATGGTGCTGTAGCCCCTGTTTTTACACGAGGGTCTTTCTTCAAGTTAAACCGATGCTTTGTCAAAGGCAATTGCAAACTGTCGCTATTAACGGAATAAGCTACCCATAGCGCTTGTTTACGATCCGCATCATAGCGCAGTGTATAATAGGGGCGTTCGATCACCTGTTGGTCGACAGCATAAGCCGGCCACATAAAATCAAAGGCTTTGGTGAAATAGAGATCAAATCCTCGATCATCGAACGCAGGAGTAGGGGTTTCATTAGGGGTGTCTTGCGCCGGTGAGCCTGCCTTATCCTTGTTGAAAAAATCCATTTCAAAATCTAAACCCTCAGGAATGATACGCCCTTCATAAATCGATAAACCCACATAGCCTAGTATCACCAATAAGAAAAGACCCATGGTTACCTTGGCTAAATTCAGTTTTCTTTTCCCTGTCACTCCTAGGTGTTTACCGCCCGCACGTCTCCTCATTTTTTTTGCCATGTTTTTCTTTTATGCCATTTAACCCTTCAAAGTTATCAATTCTTGTGAATTGCTTTCCTTACCAATAAAAAAACCCGATAGCACATGTATCGGGTCTTATTGCTCAAAAGTGAACAGGTTATGGGTTCTGTTGCTTGATGAGGTTCAGTGCAGAGCCTGCTTTGAACCAGCCAATCTGCTGCTCATTGTAAGTATGCTCTGCTACGATAACATCCTTACTACCATCAGCATGTACGAATTCAATATGGATAGGATGCCCTTCGCGGAACTGATCTAGGTCTAAGAAGTTGATGGTATCATCTTCTTGGATTTTAGCATAATCGTTTTCATTGGCAAAAGTAAGGGCCAACATGCCTTGTTTTTTCAAGTTCGTCTCATGAATTCTTGCAAAAGATTTTACAAGTACGGCTTTTACACCAAGATGACGTGGTTCCATAGCAGCATGCTCACGAGAAGATCCTTCCCCATAGTTATGATCACCTACAACAAGGGTTGGTACACCTTGGGCTTTGTAAGCCCTTTGTGTTTCCGGAACAGGCCCATATGCTCCTGTCAATTGATTTTTCACCGAATTGGTGGCTTCGTTGAAAGCATTTACCGCCCCAATCAAACAGTTGTCTGAAATGTTGTCGAGATGTCCACGAAAGCGTAGCCAAGGTCCAGCCATGGAAATGTGATCGGTCGTACATTTCCCAAAAGCCTTGATTAAAAGTTTGGCACCGGTAATGTTCTTTCCATCCCACGGATCGAAAGGTTCTAGCAACTGAAGCCTTTTCGAATCTGGATTCACTTTAATCTCTACCAGGCTACCATCTTTTGCCGGCTCTTGGTAACCATTTTCTTCTACGGCAAAACCTTTAGAAGGTAGCTCATCTCCAACCGGTGGGTCTAATTTAACTTGCTCACCGGCTTCATTGGTGAGCGTATCGGTAATTGGGTTGAAGCCCAATTTACCTGATATGGCAATGGCAGCTACTAATTCTGGAGAGGTAACAAAGGCATGGGTATTTGGGTTGCCATCTGCTCTTTTGGAAAAATTCCGGTTAAAGGAGTGCACAATAGTATTCACACGCTTGTTATTACCGCTACGTTCCCATTGACCGATACATGGGCCACAGGCATTGGTAAAAATGGTTGCGTCTAAATCTTCAAAAATCTTCAATAAACCATCTCTTTCTGCCGTAAATCGAACTTGTTCAGAACCCGGGTTGATACCAAATTCTGACTTGGTTTTTAATTTCTTATCGATGGCTTGTTGCGCAATAGAAGAAGCACGGGATAAATCTTCGTAAGAAGAGTTGGTACAAGATCCAATCAGTCCCCATTCTACCTCTGTGGGCCAGCCGTTCTTTTCTGCCTCCTCAGCAATCTTAGAAATGGGTGTGGCCCTATCTGGCGTAAAGGGCCCGTTGATATGTGGTTCTAATTCATCGAGGTTAATTTCAATCACTTGATCGAAATAGTTCTCCGGGTGGGCATAAACTTCATCATCTCCAGTGAGGTGTTCTTTTACTGTATTCGCAAGATCAGCTACATCTGAACGATCTGTTGCACGCAAGTACCTTTCCATGGCATCGTCGTAACCGAAGGTAGAGGTAGTTGCTCCAATCTCTGCGCCCATGTTACAAATGGTGCCCTTGCCTGTAGCAGAAATGCTTTTGGCGCCTTCTCCAAAGTACTCTACAATGCATCCGGTACCTCCTTTTACGGTAAGGATACCCGCTACTTTTAAAATCACATCTTTGGCTGCCGTCCAGCCATTCATTTTTCCTGTCAGCTTTACGCCTATCAATTTTGGGAATTTCAATTCCCAGGGCATACCTGCCATCACGTCTACAGCATCGGCGCCACCTACTCCAATGGCTACCATTCCAAGTCCGCCAGCGTTTACCGTATGCGAATCTGTCCCGATCATCATACCACCAGGGAAAGCATAATTTTCGAGTACCACCTGGTGAATGATACCTGCACCAGGCTTCCAGAAGCCAATGCCATATTTGTTAGAAACGGATTCAAGAAAATTAAACACTTCCCCTGAAGCTGTTAATGAATTGCGTAAATCTTCTTCAGCACCTTCTTTGGCAAGAATAAGGTGGTCACAATGAACAGTAGAAGGAACAGCAGCAGTAGCTTTACCTGCTTGCATAAACTGCAGCAAGGCCATTTGAGCAGTCGCATCTTGCATGGCCACACGATCTGGAGCAAAATTGACGTAAGATTTCCCTCTTTTGTACACCTCATTGGCATTTCCATCCCATAGGTGAGCGTAAAGAATCTTCTCAGATAAGGTCAGTGGTTTTTGGGTTACTTTTCTGGCAGCTTCAATGCGTTGGGGCATTTGTTCATAAACTGCTTTAATCATATCAATATCAAAGGCCATGTGAAATGGGTTAGGTTAAAAATCGTATGTTCTCTAATCTGTTAAAATCGCACGAAGATATTAAAAACAAAGTGTTCCATAAAGTTTTTCTATGTTCAACTCCATTTTTCTAAATGCAATTCTTTTATCGCTATCGCAATCTTATAACGCAGCTTGTGTGCTTAACGTTCGATGATGACGCATCAAAATAACCTAGAATAATAGGTCTTGCTTATTGAATGAGGAAAAGTGCTCAAAAAATCTTTTCTGCGAGCCCTTTTCATCATTAGAAAACGAAGAGCAATGCGATGAAAAGAACGAAGCCTACCAGCATAACCAAACCGCTGTAAGGAAGAATGTCTTTGGCTTTTAACCGGGTGATACCCAGCAATGGTAAGGCCCAAAAAGGTTGCAGCATATTGGTCAATTGATCTCCATAGGCCAATGCCATTATGTTTTTAGGCAATGCTACCCCCAAGGCCTGTGCTGCCTCTGCAATGATTGGACCTTGTACGATCCATTGTCCCCCTCCGCTAGGGACAAAGATATTAACGAGCGCAGCACTAATGAAAGTAAAAAAAGGGAGCGTTTGGGCGTTGGCAAGTTCCACAATGGCCAGTGATAGCTTAGCACCAAGCCCTGAATAACTCATGATTCCCATGATTCCGGCATACAAGGGAAACTGTACAATGATTCCTGAAGCGCTACCAATGGCTTCTTGTATGCCATTTAGAAAATGTGCTAAGCTGCCATGAAGCAATATGCCCAAACCAAAGAGGAAGAAGTTGATAAAATTAAGGTCTATAAAATTGAGACCACCTGCTTTTGGCGAGACGATGATTTGGCGAATGCTCAAAAGGCAAATCAAAAGGCCCAAACCCAAAGCAAGCCATTTTGAATGATCTAATCGTTCCGCTCCACTCACTTTATTTTGAGTAAATGGAGGTGGTGTAGGAAAAGCAATGTCTATGAATGTATCTTTTCCTTTTTTGCCAAGAAAGTAAAAGAGTGCAGGTAAAACAAGCAAGAGCAAAAGCATACCTGTTAGGTTCATAGACGAAAAAAGAGTTTGCTCAATGCCAATACTTCCAATCTGTTCCATTAAAAAATGATCGTTTCCCGAAACGGTGAGTGGCGCAGAACCGGAGAGTCCACCATGCCAGCACATCATGCCGGAGTAGCCTGCTGCACCTACCAAAGGATAGTTGATTTTTATGCCTTCTCTTTGTGCTTGCTCTCCAATCTTTCGGGCGAAAATAGCCCCAAATACGAGGCAAAGGCCCCAATTGAAAAAACTCAGGGCAATGGTGATGAAACTCACAAGCCATGCTGCACCTGCTGTGTTTCTACAATACTGGGTCAAAAAAGTAATGAGTTGGTGAAAAGGGCGGGTAAGCGCCAAGGTATGGCCAAGAATAAGGATCAATGACATTTGCATGGTGAAACGCAACAACTCCCAAAAACCTGTTTGCCAATACGTTAAAAGGGTTATTGGGTAAGCTGTAGCTGCATTTTCAGGCCTGGATGTGAAAATAAAGGCAAGCAAAAAGACGACAAGCGTTAGAATCAGTGCAATGCTAAAGGGAGAGGGCAATATTTGCCGAAACATGCGCAATAAAATTGGATCTTCTCGCATCACACAAATATGCAAAGATTTTGAGAGACGGTGCCAATGAACCTTACAGGCTACACAAAAAATCAAGTGTGTTTACGCCGTCGGCATAATCCCATAGTTCAGGTTTCTGTGCCTCACCGAAGGGGAGGCTACCTTCGTATGCTCTATTCTGAGACACAATGCATTGTATCTTGTCTTTCATGCTTGCCAAATTCAAGCTGAGTAGTGCCTCATTTTTATATCGCTCTATGTACAAAACAGAAATGGGTGAGACCAAATCTTTTGTCTCTCGCAACAACAAAAAGCCATTGTCTAGGTGCTCTTCTCTGTTTACAAGGTAAATGGATTTATTATAGTCGTAGTTATTTTGATATTTGTGGTGGTCGAGTACTTTTTCGAATGGCTGGAAGTGAGGAATAAGAAGGGTTAAATCATAATGTTCTGGTACATAAATCTTGGCCACATTTCTGCATCCCAGTCCGTAATAAGTGAAAATATCCCTTCCCAAGGCCATTAGTTCCTCATCAGATTCTCTGCCATTCAGTACGCCTACCGAAACCCGATTTTTACGAATGATATGAGGATGCTTGGCAAAATAGTACTCGAAATATCGAGCTGTATTATCAGATCCGGTAGCAATTACAGCATCAAAATCAGTAAGGCGTTCGATCCAAGTAACTTGATTCGCCAATTGAGGGGCATATTCAGCCAGGGCATTAATACTCGCTTTGATCAGAACAGCATCTTGGCTTGCACATTTAACAAGTGCTTGATTTCCACTGATTAAGGTAGATAAAACATCATGAAAACCTACCATAGGTACATTACCTGCCAAAACCAGACCCACTTTTTTATTCAAATCGGGAAACGTGTAGGATTGTAGCCATTCCTCCATTTTTTCTTTCGTCAGTACCAGAGACCAAGCTTCAAAAGCCATTTGAATATGCTGAGGGGTAAACCAACTATTTCCGTCAATGGCTTTTTGCGTAAGCTTTTGAAAAGCATTAGAGGAAGTATCTGCAAACCATTGTCCTAGATGTACAAATGATTGCATGCGTTCTTCAAGGGTGGGAGATTGAATCATTCACAAAAATAACATTAATGGTTGCGCCAAAAGAAAATTTTGCTCTTACTTTTGTGCGCAACGGAACAGACAATGAACCAACTACGGGTTTTATTGTTATTATTTTTGATGACTTTTAAAAACTGAACAGTTATGGCAATAATGATTACTGACGAGTGTATTAATTGTGGGGCTTGCGAACCAGAATGCCCTAACACTGCAATATATGAAGGAGGTATAGAATGGACATGGGCCGGAGGGACAGACCTTAATGAAGTAGAATTAGAAGATGGTTCTGTCGTGGATGGTAATGCGCCACAGGAGCCGGTGTCCGACGAGTTTTACTATATTGTTTCGGGTAAATGCACCGAATGTATGGGGTTCCATGAAGAACCACAATGTGCGGCTGTTTGCCCGGTAGATTGTTGTGTCGATGATCCGGATTACCGTGAATCTGAAGATGACTTATTGGCGAAAAAAGATTGGATGCACGTTTAAGTATAGCCTGTTAAGAAATTGTATATCAATAGATTATACCATTTTATTTCGCTTAATTAAATAGGCTTTAAGTACTTGTTCAAAGCCCTGGTTAATGTCAACTGTGATCAAATCAATTTTTAGCTGGGCGCATTTTAAGTACAAAGATTGATAGTATGCGTCCATTTTTTTTCTGAATTCAGCTTTAATGTTTGAAGGGTTCAATTTCAGTTTTTCATTGGTCTCAGCATCAATGAATTCATAGGGGCGGTCTTCGAACTCAAAATCTAACTCAGTACGATGGTCTGTGACATGAAACAATAAGATCTCATGCTTTTGGTGTTTTAGGTGTTGTAGTGCGGCAATCAATTCTTTTTCATTTTCTTCATTGTCGAACATATCACTAAAAAGAATGACCAGCGAACGCCTGTGTACTTTTTGAGCCAACTCATGTAGAATGCCAGCAACACGGGTTTTCTTTCTATGCTCAGGTTTTTTGAGTAATTCATTGAAATGCACCATCAGCTGATGCATGTGCGATGCCGATGATTTAACCTGCGTTTCGATTTCCAATCGGTCAGAAAAGGTATGCAAACCCACAGCATCGCGCTGTTTGTGAAATAAATAGGAGAGAGCAGCAGCTGCCAAAACACTGAAACGCATTTTTCCGTAATTTTCTTTGGGATAAAACATGGACGAGCTTTGATCGAGTACCAGCTGACAGCGAAGATTGGTTTCTTCTTCGTAGCGTTTGGTATAGAGACGGTCCGTTTTCGCAAAAATTTTCCAATCGATATGGCGCGTACTCTCTCCATTATTGTACAAACGATGTTCGGCAAATTCTACTGAAAAACCATGATAGGGCGATTTATGTAAGCCTGTAATGAAACCTTCCACCATTTGCTTGGCCAATAACTCTAGGCTGCCAATCGCTTGAACATTGTTCAGGGTTACTTCCATGCGGTCTCTATTAATGTATGTATCTCCAAACTTAAATATAGGGTACGCAACTCAAATGTGGGCACATAAGTTGCTCTTTTTCTATAGACCAATTTGTATTACTAAACTTTATTGCCTTATATTAACGCCGTAATTAAAACCAATTCATAACATTTTTAGAAATCATTAAGCAGTGGAAGACAAGAACGAGATATTTTCGCAGAAGGTAAGGGCAGGAAAAAGAACCTATTTTTTTGACGTAAAGGCCACTCGGTCACAAGATTATTACCTCACCATAACCGAAAGCAAACGTAAGTTTAAGGATGATGGAGTAGCTTATGAAAAGCATAAAATTTTTCTTTACAAAGAAGACTTTCACAAATTTCTCGAAGCCTTAAATGGTGCTGTCGCACATGTGAAAGACGAACTCCTGCCAGATGTTGATTTCGAGCAGTTTGAAAGGGACGATTATTCTGAATCTACAGACCATAATGTGGATGCTGATACAGAACTAAAGTGGGATTAAACCGCTTTTCTTTCGCTCATTTGTTTTCGTATTTCTGTACCTAGTAACAGGCTTTTCTTATCTTTGCGCCTTATTTTCTAAACGATTCGTTCGATATGGGCTTAAAATGTGGTATCGTGGGGCTTCCTAATGTGGGGAAATCTACTCTTTTCAATGCGCTTTCTAGCGCTAAGGCAGAAGCTGCTAATTTTCCGTTTTGTACCATTGAACCCAATGTGGGAGTAGTGAGCGTGCCGGATGTTCGCTTAAAAGTGTTGGCTGATTTGGTTCATCCAGAAAAAGTATTGCCCACCGTAATTGAGTTTGTCGATATTGCAGGCCTTGTCAAAGGGGCAAGTAAAGGAGAAGGCCTTGGAAATAAATTCTTAGCCAACATACGCGAGGTAGATGCCATCATTCACGTAGTTAGATGTTTCAAAGATGATAATGTAGTGCATGTTGCGGGTCAGGTAGACCCGGTTTTTGACAAAGAAATCATCGATACTGAGCTTCAATTGAAAGACCTTGAGTCGATTGATAAGAGAATACAGCGTCTATTGAAAATAGCAAAATCTGGTGATGCTGTCGCTAAAAAAGAATTAGCTGTTTTAGAAAAATTCCAAAAATCTCTAGAGAGTGGCGCGAATGCACGGGCGCTAGAAACAACAGAAGAAGAAGACCTATTGATTCGAGAGCTATCCTTGTTGACTCGAAAGCCTGTGATTTATGTAGCCAATGTTGAAGAGGCTTCCATTCATGTGGGTAATGAATATGTAGCCGCCTTAAAAGAAGCGATTCAACAAGAAGGAGCAGAACTGATCATGATCTCCGCTTCCATTGAGTCTCAAATTGCTGAATTGGAAGATGCAGATGAAAAAGCCATGTTTCTGGAGGAGTATGGCTTAAAGGAATCTGGCTTGAATAAATTGATTCGTACGTCTTACGATGTGTTGAACTTAATCACCTATTTTACCGCTGGCAAGCAAGAGGTAAGGGCTTGGACCATTCAAAAAGGATGGAAAGCGCCGAAAGCAGCTGGGGTTATTCACACCGATTTTGAGAAAGGCTTTATTCGAGCCGAGGTCATTAAAATTGATGACTACCAACAATTGAAAACAGAGGTGGCTGTAAAGGAAGCTGGTAAAATGTCGGTAGAAGGAAAGGAATATGTGGTGAAAGATGGAGATGTGATGCATTTTCGCTTTAATGTTTAGCCCATCGAATAAAGCTCCCCTTTCTTTTTCATCCCATTGAATAAACAATCTTTTATAGATAACTGTTAACGTTTTGTATTTCATACCGTTGACGTTTGTCTATTAAAAGATTGATCTGTGAGAGTACGAGTTATATTTAAATTAATGAACAAAGGGGAGAGTTTACCTTTCCACCACCAATACCTTTTGGCTCAATTTTTAAAAGGTGTACTTGTAAATGCCAATGAAGAGCGTTATCTCAACTACGACTTTTACAATTTCTCTGGATTGAAGGGGCAAACGCGTGTTTCTAGAGATGGATTACATTACCACTCCCATTTGGTTACTTTGGTACTTTCTGCCGAAGACAAAGGTTTTCTAGACTTTTTATTGGGGCAGATCTTTGCATTGGATACCATCAGTTTAGGTAACCTTCAGCTCAAGCCGCTCTTTACGGAAATTGAAAAACCCGTAGACCTCACCGAAGACACCAAGTTCATTTGTATTTCTCCGATTGTTCCGCTGAAAGCGAAATTCAATGATTCGGCAGCAAAACGGTTTATCCATCCGGAAACTGATGAATTTTCAGATTTGATCTACGACTCTACCTTGCGGCGACTTGAAAAGACAGGACGTTACAAACCCGAAGATTTTGATGGATTCACAAAATTTCAAATCCTGCCAGATCATTCTTACATAGAACGATTGAAGGCCAACGATAAAAAGTTCGCCCGCATATACAGCCTTTTTGAATCAGATGTAAAGTACGACGTAAGGGGATATACCTTGCCGATCCAGTTACTTGCGGCCAAAGAATTACAGGAGTTTGTTTTTCATTGTGGTTTAGGCAATTATACCTACAAAGGCTTTGGTATGTTAGACTTGGCCAATGCCGATCCTAAAGACCGTACCGAAAGATATACTTTCGATCGAGAGATGATCAACGCCTAGCGTTAACATTCACGCGAAAATAACCGACTAGCTCATCGCCTCTGCTACCCATCGCCTGGTAATACACAAATACCTCATACAGGTTCTCGGTATCAAAAAAGCTTTTTGAAACTAAGGTACCGTTCTTTTCAGCTTCAAACTTGTAGTTGTAAAGACCTTGCTTCATCAATATACTTGCCTCATAAATGCCTTTCTCTGTATTGTAGCTCATTTTATTGGCATCAGTCTTTTCCCAATCGTTAAAGGCGCCAACCACAAACAGTTCTTCTTGATAAGGAGACGCCGCTTCCAGTTGAAATAGAACTTTTACATACTCAGCAGCCAAATCACCCAACTGACTTTCATTGTCTTTCACGTAGAATTGTCCGTTGATATCTAGTTGCTGAAGATAGGCCTCGCGAAAGGGGCGGTTTGGGTTTAAAGTAGCTAATACTTCACCATTACGATAAGTGGTAGAAACCACGTTTCTCCCTGTCATATTGATGCTGCTTAAATCAAAAAAACGGTATTCATTTCCACCTTCAAACTCATTGCCATCTCCAAGGTTTTGATACCGAATGCTTCGGTTGCTTTCATCGATAAACGTGGGTGACAAAAAGCGCTGTTGATCTGGCCTTTGGTTTTGTACAACCTTTACCCTGAATTGTTGCTGCGGATCATTCACCAATAATTGGCCATAATTCATCAATACTTCCACGCGCTGACGGCTCAAACGCATGGCTGTTTCTGAGGAGCGAAGCACAGAAGCGCCTACACCGACCTGCTCATCTACCACATAAAACCTACGACTAAGCACGATGTCTTTTTTGTCTTGGTTGCGATAAACCACGGCCAAATAATTACCACTGTAATTGAAAGCAGGCAGCTTTACATCATAATGAACGTACTGTTGTTTGGCTTCTACAGAAAAGTCAAAGGTTGTAATTTCAAATGCATTGAACCTATTCAAAAACAAAGCAGAGCTTAGTTTAGAAGGTTGCCAGTCTGCATTACAATGAATAAAGTACACGTAATAATAATCAGCATCTTCGCGCAGGTCATCGAAAGAAAGGGTCAAACGGTTTGCAATTCCTGTTGTGGTTACGGGGGGGGCGATACGGCTATTGACAGAGTTGCCGGTAGGATACAGTTGTACAGTTCGAATGGTGGGTTCATATACTTTATTGACAGGATGAAGTATTTTATTTTGCCCATGTGCGAGTTGAGCTAGACTCAAGTAGAGTGGCAAGGCAACCAACAAAAGAAATAAATACTTCATCGGGTTAAAAATATAAAAACCGTTCCGAAAATACCATTTTATCGAGACATGTTACGAAAAGCTTAGCTTTCTTCCATCATTTGCTCATAAACGGTTTCCCATTTTTGATGAAGCTGCTCCAATGTCCTTTCGGCTTGCCTGCGTTTTTCGCTGTACTCTTTTAAAGCTTCTGCTTTCTCATAAATGTCGGGGAGTGCCAAAGCTTCATCGATGGCCTTAATTTCCGCCTCTTTGCTTTCAATCGCTTGTTCCATATCTGCAAGTTCTCTTTCCAATACATTATGATTTGGAGTAGTAGGGGCTGTTTTCTGAGGCGAATGAGCGGGCTTCTCCTTCTTAGGTACTTCTTTTCTTTCAGACTTTGCCGCAGCCTCTTCGCGCTGAGCCATCCAATAGCTGTACTCCTGGAATGTACCCGGATATACTTTGATTTGTTGGTCTTCGATGTACCATATTTTGTTTGCAATCTGTTCGATGAAGTGCCTGTCGTGAGAAACGATCACATAGGTACCTTCATATTGCTGTAAGGCTTGTACAAGAATATTCACGGAGAGAAAGTCTAAATGGTTGGTAGGTTCATCCATCATAAGGAAGTTGGCGTCTGATAGCAGTGTTTTGGCCAAGGCCACCCGGGATTTTTCACCGCCCGATAAAACCTTTATCTTTTTAAAGACTTCTTCATCCTGAAATAAGAAGCAGCCTAAAATACCTCTAAGTTCACGCTCTGTCTTACTACTTCCTGCTTGTTGTAGTTCTTCTAAAATCTCATTTTCTACCTGCAAGGCTTCCAATTGATGCTGAGCGTAGAAGGCAGTATTGACATTATGACCTTCCTTACGTTCTCCGTCTATGCGTTCTGTACCGGCAATGATCCGAAGCAAAGTAGATTTTCCTTTGCCGTTTGCTCCAATCAAGGCAATTTTATCCCCCCTTTCAATTTGCGCCTCCGCGTCCTTTAAAATGGTCAGGTTACCATAGGCTTTATTCACGTGCTTCAGATCCATGACAAAACGTCCTGACTTCTGCTTAAAGCCAAACCTAAAATTCATGGTCATGTTTTCGTCTACCACATCTTCGATTTTATCCATGCGGCCTAGGGCTTTAACCCGAGATTGTACTTGCCGCGCTTTGGTAGCTTTTGCTCTAAATTTCTCGATAAAACGCTCTGTTTGCTTAATTTTTTGTTGCTGGTTTTCGAATGCGTTACGCTGAATTTCTTCTCGTTGCTCTTTTTCTGTCAGGTAAAAAGAGTAATTACCGCTGTAATGTGTGAGCTTAGCACCAGCAACTTCTACCGTAGAAGTAATGACACGATCAAGAAAGGTACGGTCGTGAGAAACTACAATGACAGCACCCTCGTAGGCCTTAAGGTAATTTTCAACCCATTGAATCGAAGGTAAGTCCAAGTGGTTGGTAGGCTCATCGAGCATGAGAAGAGAAGGTTTTTGCAAAAGCAATTTGGCCAGCATGACACGCATGCGCCAGCCACCGCTAAATTCTCTCAAGGGCCTGTTTAAATCAGCGGTTTGAAATCCTATGCCTTCGAGTATGGCTTCTGCCTCAGACTGCATGCTGTAACCACCCAAGGATTCAAATTGCTCCTGCGCTTTGGTAAGCTTTTCAACCATATGATCTTCGTAATTAACTTCCATTTGGTGTAAAAGCTTATCGATTTTATCCTGAAGTGCATTGGCTTCTTCGAAGGCTTCCATTGCAATACCTACGATACTTTTGTCAGATTGAAACGACAAAAGATCTTGATTAAGAAATCCAAGGCTCGTTTCTTTGCTTTTGCTTATGGTGCCAGAAGTGGGGTCTATCTCTCCATTGATGAGTTTGAGTAAGGTTGATTTGCCTTTACCATTTAAACCAATCAGGCCTATTTTATCATTAGGTTTGATGTGAAGGTTGGCCTCATCGTAAAGCGGGCGATCTCCTAGGTAATAAGACAAGTTGTTGATGGCAATCATGCTGCAAAATTAGCCGAAGCCAACGGAAAACAAACCATGCCGCTGATAAAAATGAATAAGAGTTTGTCAGCTTAATTTTTTACATTGAACCTTATGAAAACGAAATCATTCAAAAACACCATACTGATGCTATTGCTAACGGCCTTTGCCTTTTTGGCCTGCGAAAATGAGCAAGAAGCAATAGTTCAATTTCCCGAATATGATACTTTGCTTTCAAAAATTAATTTGCCGGAAGGATTTGAGATCTCCATTTATGCAGCAAATGTTCTTGATGCGCGTTCCTTGGCTCGTACCGAAGATGGTAAAACGGTTTTTGTTGGCAATAGAAGAAGAAAAAATGTCTATGCTTTAACAGATACCAATGGGGACAGGGTAGCCGATAGGGTAGATACCATCGCCAAGGGATTAAACATGCCCAATGGAGTAGCATATCGAAATGGCGATTTATATGTGGCTGAAGTAAATCGGGTTCATGTTTTCAAGGACATCATGAATCAACTGGATCACCCTGTTTCTGAAGTGATTTACGATGCGTATCCAACAGATCGACACCATGGTTGGAAGTTCATTGCCTTTGGGCCTGATGGTAAATTGTATGTCCCAGTGGGTGCACCTTGCAATGTATGTAATAAGGAGGATGAAAATAAGGTTTATGCTTCCATTACACGCATGGATGCAAACGGTTCAAATATGGAGGTATTTGCAAGCGGGGTAAGAAATTCAGTGGGTTTCGATTGGCATCCTGAAACCAATGAAATGTGGTTTACGGATAACGGTCGCGACATGATGGGGGATGATGTACCTGCCTGTGAGCTAAACCATGCACCTGAAGCCGGAATTCATTTTGGCTTTCCTTTTTGGCACCAAGGAGATGTGGCAGATCCTGATTTTGGTGAGGCTTATCCATCATCTGAATTTAAAGCACCTGCCTATAGATTCGAACCACATAGTGCCCCTTTAGGCCTGCGTTTTTATAGGGGAGACATGTTCCCTAAGAAATACCATAAACAAGCCATTGTGGCACAACATGGTAGTTGGAACAGGTCTACGGAAGCAGGTCATATTGGCTATCAATTGAGATGGATTCAGATTGAAAATAATGAGGTGGTAAAAAGTGAAATTTTTGCAGATGGCTGGCTGGATAAAGAAACCAACGAAGGTTGGGGGAAACCTGTTGATATCTTGGAAATGCCCGATGGTTCTATTTTGGTGTCTGATGATGTAGCCCACTGCATATACCGCATTAGCTACCAAGGGGCCTAAACAATTTCTGCTATTCTGGGCTGTAATATGGCTCAAAATGTTTTTCTTCGCGTGAAATGCTGGAAGTCAAAGAACTGTTTTTTCACTATCCTTCAGCCAAAGATTACGTGCTGAGAAAAATCAGCTTGTCTTTGGGAAAACACCAAGTGCTTTCCATCGTCGGACCTAGCGGGTCGGGGAAAAGCACCTTATTACAACTTCTAGCGGGATTACTGCGGCCTACATCGGGTAGCATTATATTTGAAGGAGAGCAACTGGCTAATCCTGAAGAACAATTGATCGCCGGGCACAACTTAATAAAACTTGTTTTTCAAAACTTTAAGGTCATGCCTAATCGAACAGTGGAAGAAAACATTCGATACAAGCTGCTTCATTGTGAAGATGATTATCAAAAGGAGCGAACGGAACAACTATTAAAGCTTTGCGGATTAACATCACATCGCAGTAAACCCCCATCTCATTTAAGCGGCGGCCAACAACAACGTTTGGCTTTGGCCAGAACTTTGGCAGACGACCCTAAACTGTTATTGATGGATGAGCCTTTTAGTAATTTAGATCCTGTAACAAAGGAAGAGCTTCTGGAGCAGGTGATGGAAATTGTTCAAAAGGAATCTCTTGGTCTTATCTTGGTGAGCCATGATACGCGTGATGTGCTCCGGGTTACGGATAAAATTTTATTCCTCTCGGAGGGAATTTCTTTGCAAGAAGCCACACCAACAGAAATGTATGAGCACCCAAAAAATGAGTTGGTGGCCCGCTTTTTCAGTCCATTAAACGATGTTTCTCACCTTTTAAATCAGAAAGGCGCTTTTGTGCGAAGGGAGCACATTCGCTTTACCACCTCAGCAGTAAAAGGTTATGCTGCACAATTTTTAGATGCTACTTTTATGGGAGATCACTACCTCATTCGACTTGTAAACAACCGAGGAGATAAAATAATAGGCTATGGCCCATCATTAGACTTTGAACAAAACCAGACGGTTTATTTTTCTTTTGAAAAAGCAGATGTATTACAATTTCAGGGTGCGTAACGAAAAATCACTGGTTATTGGAACCTAATTTTAAAATGGTTTTCATTGTTTTGATCTGACTATCATTTTCTCTTTTGCCGAAAGGAGCGTCCTTTTTGCTCAAATTTTTTATTGGCTTTGGGGTTATATTCCGGCCCTTCACCAATTTTGGCTGGAGGCTGTAACTTCCGAATCTCAGATTCCATCATGCGTTCAATGCGTTCAAATTTACCTTGATCTTCTTGATTGATAAAGGTAACACCTTCACCTTCACTTGCAGCCCGCGCTGTACGCCCAATGCGGTGAATATAATCTTCGGGGTCATTGGGCACATCATAATTGATGACCATATCAATATTATCTACATCAATCCCTCTAGAGATTACATCTGTTGCTACCAACATTTGAACCTGCTTGTTTTTGAATGCCCGCAGTATTTCTTCGCGTTGTTTTTGTTCTAAATCACTGGAAATCTCTTTGGCATCTAAGCCTTCCTTTTGAAGCGCTTTGGCTATTTCCTTCACTTTTATTTTGCGAGAAGCAAAAATGATAAGACTTGGAATATCGTTGTAGCGTAATAGATGTTTGATGATCTCAATTTTTTGATGATCATAAGCCATAATGGCTACTTGTGTAACACGTTCTGCAGGTTTTGAAACAGCAATATTTATTTCAACCGGATCTACCATCGCCTCTTTGGCCAGACTTCTTATTTTGGGCGGCATAGTAGCAGAAAACATTAAATTCTGCCGGTCTTTGGGTAAAAAACTGATGATTTTTTTTAGGTCATCGCTGAAGCCCATATCAAGCATACGGTCGGCTTCATCGAGCACCAAGTTTTGTAACTTCGACACGTTCACATAGCCCATATTAAGATGTGAGATAAGTTTTCCGGGTGTACCAACAACAATGTGGGTGCCTTTACTCAAAGCGCTTTTTTCTTGTGTAAAAGCATTTCCATCACCCCCTCCATAAATAGGAATGGAGGAGACACCCGTAAAGTAACTAAGACCTTGTAATTGTTGGTCGATCTGAATGGCGAGTTCTCGCGTGGGACATATGATCAGGCTATTTACATGGTCATCTTCAATGTTCTCACTGCATATCTTATGCATCAATGGTAGCAAGAATGCTGCAGTCTTGCCAGTACCTGTTTGTGCACATCCGATGATGTCTTTTCCTGCTAGCACATGGGGGATAGCCTGCTCTTGAATAGGGGTGGGCTGATCGAAACCAATGGCCTCTAGGCCTGCCAGCACATTTTCGTGTAATTTTAATTCTTTGAATGTCAAGGTATGAACTATATTCGTTTGAAATTTGTAAACTGAAAGATAGTAAGAAGCGAGCTTATGTCAATCTAAAAAGGAGGAAATGAAGAAACTTACATTCAAAACAAACATCAACTGCGGAGGCTGCATAGAGAAAGTAACTCCCTATTTAACCCAAGCAAAGAGTATATCAGCCTGGGATGTAGATACCAGTTCCAAAGATAAAAAACTTACGGTAACAGGGGTTTTTCCTGACAAAATGGAAGTGATTGGCTTGGTACAAGAAGCTGGCTTCGATATTCAAGAAAAGAAGAGGTTGCTTTCTTTTTGACTAACGTTTTCTCCAAAAATAGGGGCTCAAAAGCATAAGAACGGTAAATAATTCAAGCCTGCCTAAAATCATAAGGAAGGAAAGCAACCATTTACCACCTACCGGCATGCCCGAAAAGTTATTGGCGGGGCCTACATCTCCAATGCCAGGACCTACATTACCTAAACTTGTGGCCACGGCACCAAAAGCCGTATCAAAATTTACATTCATGGAAGAGAGTAAGGTAACGCCAACCAGAAAGACGAGGATGTAAATCATGATAAATGCCAGTACATTATAAACGATATTTTGGTCGATGGCTTTACCACTTATGCGAACCGGCATAATGGCAGAAGGATGTAATTGGCGTTTTAATTCTAAAAAGGAATTTTTAAAAAGTACAACATGGCGAATGATTTTAACACCACCGGCAGTCGATCCCGCTGAGCCTCCCACAAATAACAGAATGAAGAATAAAACGGTCAAGAAAGAAGACCATGAAGTGTAATCTGCTGTAGCATAGCCGGTTGTTGTGACAAGTGAAACCACTTGGAAGAGGGCATCTCTAAAAGACAAGGCCAACCCAAAATCTTGAACAACCATAAGAGCTGTCGTAACGATTGCTGTTATCACCACCGTAAAAACCAGATAAACCACAAACTCCTCGTTCCTAAAAACCTTATTGAAGTTCCTTTTGATTAAAGCAATGTAAGTGAGTGTAAAGCTTGTACCCGCCAAGAACATAAAAAAAATGATGATGTAATGAATGAGGGAAGAGTCGTAGTAGGCGATGCTTGCATTTTTAGTAGAAAAACCACCTGTTGCCATGGTAGTAAGTGCATGATTAACAGCATCAAAACCACCCATACCAGCCAAATAGAGGGCTATCGCTTCTATAAAAGTAAGTCCCACATACAAATACCAAAGTCTTTTCGCCGTATCTTGAATTCTAGGCTTCAGCTTGTCGGGTGTAATTCCAGGTGCTTCAGCCACAAAGAGCTGCATACCACCAATGCCCAAGAAGGGAAGTATGGCCAAGGCCAATACAATAATACCCATGCCCCCAATCCACTGGGTCAAACTTCTCCAAAAGAGAATACCTTTCGAAACCGACTCAATATCGCTGAGAATGGAAGCTCCTGTGGTGGTAAATCCTGAAACCGTTTCAAAAAAGGCATTGGTAATGGAAGGGATAGTACCACTCAACACGTAAGGTAATACCCCAAAGAAGGACATGACAATCCATCCTAACGAAACAATTAAATAGCCATCTTTTTTCCTTAGGTCTTTGGTGGTTTTTTTATGGGTAGCAAGCCACAAAACAAAGCCCGATAAAAGAGTGATGGCACTGGAAATGGCTAATGAAATGCTCTCTGATTCATCATAATACAAAGATACCCCCAGACACAAAAGCATAAAACCACCATTGATGATGAGTAGAATGCCCAAAATGTTGCCAATGACTTTGTAATTAAAATTCATGGGAAATTCATCAAATGAAGTAGTCTTCTACCAAACCAATGCTATCTGTTTTGGTCAGCACAACCACCCGGTCTTTTGGTAAGAATTTAAAGCTTCCGGGTGTAGTCAGTCCTTTTCCATCTCGGATAACACCACCAATGATGGCCGTTCTCGGGAAGTCTAAATCTTGCAGGGCTTTTTCCGTGATTTTTGTGTCCTCTTTTACTGCAAACTCTAGAATCTCTGCATCTACACCATGCACACTCGTAATAGATAACACTTCTCCTTGGCGAATATGACGAAAGATAAAGTTAGCTGCGATCAGCTTTTTATTGATCATTGTGTCCACGCCAATACTTTGCGATAAGTGTATGTAGTCCATGTTTTCTACCATGGCAATGGTTTTTTTGACCCCCATATTCTTTGCCATCAGGCAAGAGATGATATTGGTTTCAGCATCCCCTGTAACAGCTATGAAGGCATCCATTTCATTGATGTTTTCCTCCTCTAATAGTTCTACATTACGTCCATCGCCATTAATGACCATCACATCGGGTAGGGCATCTGCCAACTCAAAGCATTTCTGACCATCCTGCTCCACGATTTTAACATTGTATTTATTGCTTAATATTTTTGCTGCATGCATGCCCACACGAGAACCGCCAAGGATCATAAGATTCTTCACAGAATCTTTCTTTTTGCCTGTAAGAAATAAAAGCTTATCTACCCCTTCTTGTTGTGAGATGAAATAAGCATGGTCATTTTCCTTGAACTTTGTATCACCATAAGGAATAATGGTTTCGTTGTCGCGAAGAATAGCAACGGTTATAAAATTTTGTTCGGGATTGATTTTTGCTACTTCAATCATTGATTTACCTAGCAAGTGGCTTTTATCATCAATGTTTACCCCAATCAATTGAAGTTGTCCTTTTTCAAATTCAAAACTGTCTGTAAGGGCTACCTCTTTTAGTAGTCTTTTAATTTCACGAGCGGCTAAAGACTCAGGAGATATGATTTCATCTATCCCTAAATGTTTGAGGTTAAGTTTATCCTTTTTGTAAAGAAACTCTGTATTGGATATGCGTGCCACTGTCCTTTTTGAACCTAAATGCTTGGCAATGATGGCTGTAGCAATGTTAACTTCCTCAGAATTCGTAACTGCAATAAGCAATTCTGCCTCAGAAACACCTGCTTCTTCTAATACACTATAAGAGGTGGAGGTACCTTTGATAGTGACCGCATCAAGGTTATTGGCCGCAATCTTTAGTTTTTCTGCCACAGGGTCGATGAGAACAATATCGTGCCCTTCTTGTGATAATAATTTGGCCAAATGAAAACCGACTTCACCAACACCAGCTATGATTACCCTCATTAATTCTTTCTTTTCTTCGACAAATTTAGTGAAAACTTATTCAGTAGTGTTAGGTGAAGATTTTGTTTTGAATTCATCTAGTCCGGAGCGTACATGAATATCTCTTTGTGGGAATGGTATTTCAATGTTATGTTCTTTGAATTTTTCAAAAATGGCATAATAGAGTTCACTGCGCAAAATAATTGGACGCGAAATATAGTGGGAAGTCCAAATCAACAAATCAAAATTTAAGGAGCTGTCGCCATACGCTACAAAAAGTACCTGCGGGGCAGGATGCTTCAGAACAGATGTATGTTGCCCTGCCACTTCTTCTAAGATGGATCTGATTTGCGACGGGTCCTCATTGTAAGAAACACCTACAGGGATATGTAGCCTTACACTTCTATCATTGTGGCTCCAATTGATCACTTGTTTATTGATGAATTCTGAGTTAGGAATGATGATTGAAATATTATCGTTTGTGGTAAGCGTAGTAGCACGAGGGGCAACTTTAATGACATCACCAGAAATGCTACCCACTTCAATGCGATCACCTACTTTGATCGGCCGCTCAAATAAAATGATAAGTCCTGAAATAAAATTATTTGCGATGTTTTGCAATCCAAAACCAATACCAACCCCCAAAGCACCGGCCAAAACGTTGAGTGAGCCTAAGTTGATCCCTATGTTTTGAATGATGATAAAAGCACCAAATACAATGATGAGGTATTGGACAATCGTACCGATTGACTGACTGACGCCAATATCGGTGGTGTATTTAACTAAAATCTGCTTTACAAATATCGTTTTAAGCTTTCCAGTGATATAAATTAATAAACCAAAATAAAAGGCAAATCGAATCAGGTCGAATAACCGAACAGGATTCTTCTCGCTATTCAAAAGCACATAATTCAATCGTACATCCTTGTTCAATCCTAAATTAGAAAGTAGAAAAGCCGCACCAATCAAAAGGATTACATACTTGGTTGTATTGCCAATCGACAAGATTGTTTTTCTATCGTCTATGTATCGATTTAGAATTTTGTTGATGAGTAAATGACGGATAAGATTCCCGAGTAAATTCAATAAAATCAGGAAAAGGATAGGAACAATTACGTGTGTAATGGTGAACTCATTTCCCAAAAACGGAATAGATTCCGAAAGGAAAGGGATCTTACTATTGATGATCTCAATGAGCTTTTGATAAAACGTGCTTCCCATATTGAAGAGCTAATATAATCAATTAAATAGGTTTTGGAAGTAAGAGAGAGGAATCGCCGTAACTTAAAAAACGATACCCATGAGATAGGGCATGTGCATAGACATTTTGCCAATTTTCACCCAAAAAAGCAGAAATAAGCAATAAAAGTGTGCTCCCTGGTTGGTGAAAATTGGTTATTAAACCATCACATACCTTAAAAGAGTAACCCGGC
Organism: Roseivirga sp.; assembly: GCA_018402485.1. Taxonomy (GTDB): domain Bacteria; phylum Bacteroidota; class Bacteroidia; order Cytophagales; family Cyclobacteriaceae; genus Roseivirga. Next base: position 25,803 of record JAGYIY010000002.1, read on the forward strand.
ATGATCATTATTTCTGTTGTTCCAAACAACTGTTCCATTCCTTCACCATCCATGAAATCTAATATGGCTTGAAAAGCAGCATTTCTTGTGGGCAAGTTGAAAGAATCGACCGGATATAGCTCTAATTTTTCAATGGCAAATGCGGTGTTTCCATTCAGCAACCTTTGTCCATACCAATAAAGACTTTCCAAAGTGCGCATGGACGTTGTACCTACAGGGATGATATGCCTTGATGTAATCACTTTTTCAATGACCTCACGTTTGACCTCAATTTGCTCTTGATGCATATCGTGTGTTCTGGCATCTTCGGCTCGAAGGGGTTGAAAAGTTCCAGCATTTACATGTAAGGTAAGTTCAACTCGCTCGAAACCTAAACGATCGAGTGAGGAAAGTACTTCATTAGTAAAGTGTAATCCAGCAGTAGGGGCCGCTGCCGCACCCTCCGATGAGGAATACACCGTTTGATATCGTTCTTTGTCTTGTGGCTCTGCTTGTCTTTGTAAATAGGGGGGGAGAGGTGTTTTTCCTGCCTGCTGAACAATATTAACAAAAGGTAAATCTCGAGGTTCCCAATAAAAGCAAACCCAACTCTTTTCTCGATCTACTAAACTTACAGAAAGCGTAACCTGACGGTTATCGATGATGAATTCTTGATCTAAGATAACATCATCGCGCCATTTTTTCAGATTTCCGATTACACACTTCCATGTAACAGAACCTGTCGTGGTCATGCTTTCACTCACCAAAGTTGTTGGTGCAGTAGGGGACAATAAAAATATTTCAATTTGAGCACCGAAATCATTTTGAAACAAGAGCCGAGCAGGAATTACTTTAGTGTTGTTAAAAAATAAAGTACTTCCCTTGGGTAATTGAGAAGGCAATTGAATAAATGTCTGGTCGGTAATGGTACCCTCTCGGTACACCAATAATTTTGATTGAGAACGCTCTTCCAGAGGATATTTTGCAATTTTCTCTTCAGGCAAAAAGTAGTGAATTGCCTTTAAGTCGGGTTTAGGGGGGTGTGCCATGTAGGATGCAAGTTATTTGATAGGTTCTACATTTGGAAGTATTTATTCAGGATTTACAAGCATAAACCTTACCTCATCGCCAGGTTTCATCTGTGCAGCAAAACCAATGTCTTCGTGTATAACATTAACTAGCCTCGGATAACCGCCTGTGGTTTGTGTATCTGCCATTAAAATGATGGGTTGTCCGTCGTGGGTGATTTGAACAGTTCCCGGAATAATCCCTGAAGAAATCTTTTCCACAGCATTTGAGTAAGCTTCTAATTTTTCTTCTAACCTGTAACCCATGCGATTGGAATCTGTAGAAACTGTAAACGTGCGATCAAAGAAATTAAGTAATGTATCGCTATGAAACAGATGGAATTCAGGCCCGGAGATTACTCTTATTACGTAACAGTTTGAAAAAAGACTTATTTTTTGAATTGGATAAGTGCGCTGTTCTGTAAAAGGAAATACTTCTACCGAAAAAGAATCCGCTGCCTGAAGTGCACAAGGAATGTTTTTGTGGTCTTTCATTTGACTTATGGCACTAAAGCTACCCAGCCACTTTTTGGCTTTCCATTCACCACGAATGGCAACGTAAGTACGACAGCCTTGCTTCGCCTGTCCAAACCGAAGTATGTCTTTCGCTTGCACGTTCAGTGTAGTATAAGACCCTACGGGTTCATTGTTGAGGGAAGGCTGCATGTTTGCTCCCGTTATTGCAATCTGGCAGCTTTTGTCGAACTCAATGATAGCCCCCTTTAAGGTCATTTCTAAAACAGGAGTATCAATTGGGTTATCGACTAGCTGGTTGGCTATGTGATAAGACTCTTTATCCATGACCCCTCCAAAAGGAATACCTTGATGTTGATGACCTGTTCGACCATTATCTTGGATGGAGGTATAAAGTCCGGGTTCTTTTATGGTGACGATTGTTTTAGGCATCCTTTTCTAATTCTGGTTCATAGATGCCTGCTTCTTGTTTGATTTCAATCAGCCTAAATTCATCTTCTGAAATGGCTCTAAAAGATACTTCATCTCCTGTTCTTAAAAAATTTGGATTGTCTTTTGATGCATCAAAAATAGACACAGGTGTCCTTCCAATGATTTGCCAACCACCTGGAGCATCTACTGGATAAATACCTGTTTGTAGACCAGCGAGCCCTATAGAACCCGCTAAGACCCGTTTTTCAGGTGTAGCTTTGCGTGCAACTTGTAGCACTTGCGGCAGTTTGCCTAAATAGGCAAAACCAGCCACAAAGCCGAGCATGAATACACGATAAGAATGAGTTTGGTGCTCCTGAATGATGTCTTTGAAGTCCATTTGAGTTAACGCTTCTACTTGAGGCATATCCGTTGCAAAGGCAGGCGCGTAACAAACTGGAAGTGTGATTTTTCTAACATGCCTTAACGTTTGACTCAAATCCTCTTCCTGCGCCAATTGCTGGATGAATTGAAGTGCATTAGTAAGGTCAATGGCGTTTAAATCAACACCTAAGGTTAAGGATTGATATGCTGGTATGAGGAAGGTGAATTCAGGATGTCTTTTACATCGCTCATACAGATGTATTACTTTGTTATGCACCGCCCTATCAATTTCATTTTCGAATGAGATTAATACAGCACTCTGACCGAATGGCTCAATCTTCATTTAAAATGTATTGGGTTAACAAAGAATGATCATTTAACACATTCCTTAAAACATCTAGCATGTTTACAGCTGAAGGGTTGTCACCGTGAATACAAAAACTCTGAGCGGCCAATGGAATTAGAGGTCCCTCATAGGTGCTTACATGTTGCTGATAGGCAATTTGTATGACTTGTTGGGTTGCCTTTTCAGGGTCAACAATGACAGCATTGGCTAAGGTTCTTGATCTAAGCATACCATGCGGTTCATAATATCTATCGGCAAAAGCTTCAGGAATGAATGGAACTTGATGGCTTTCAGCATATTGCTGTAAGCAGCTGCCAGCTAGCCCCATAAGTGGTAAGGTTGAATCTATAGCATGAATGGCTTCAATAACGGTTTTAGCCAAGGCGATATCATTGGCCATAGCATTATACAAAGCGCCATGTGGTTTAACGTGGTGTAAGTTACCTCCTTTGCTTTCCAGCATTCCCTTCAAGGCGGCAATTTGATATTTTATAATGGCAGATAACTCCTTGGCTGGAATATGCATAGGTCGTCTGCCAAAGCCTTGTAAATCGGGGTAGCCTGGGTGTGCACCAATTAGAACCTTGTGTTCCAAAGCTAAATCAATGGTTTTTTCCATATGCCATGGATCTCCAGCGTGAAAGCCACACGCAATATTACAAGCATCAATCAAAGGCATAAGAGCTTCGTCATTACCCACCTTAAATGGGCCATAACTTTCCCCCATATCACAATTGATCAATATCTTAGGGCTTTCATTCATAACCAATCTACAAGGTAATGATATTCCTTTGTTGAGACAATCTGCTTACAGCACAGAAGGGGTGATGTAACCATTCCTTTCAAACCAGATGAAGGCTTTTTCGACTGCCTCTTGCATGCTATGATCTGGTGTATAGTTCAATTCGACTTTGGCCTTACTGCCATCTAAATGTTGACTTCCGGCAAGTACGGATAGTGCAGTAGCAGAAAGTTGTGGTTCACTACCTTGCAAAAGTGCATATTTTATTTCTTGAACTTTTGAAAATATTTTTGCCACTGAAAGAGGTAAGACCATTTTGGGGACAGTAACGTTGGCGCAATCGCCGATGGTCTTCACAATGGTCTTAATATCTGTGTTTTCACCGGTAATAAGGTATCTTTCGCCTATTTCGCCTTTTTCTAAAGCCAAAAGTAAACCTCTTCCTGCATCCTCAGCAGAAACGACATTCCGATTGCCATTGACATAACCTTTCAAAGTGTTATTGGCTATTTCAACAATCAATTTACCTGTGGTAGGTCTAAAATCGTAAGATCCAAAGGTCATAGATGGAATGCCAATGATCACCGGTAGGCCTTCCTTTGCTGCATCTCTGGCCATTTGATCCATCAGCCATTTGATCTGAACGTAGTTGGATCCTCCATCAGGCTGTTTTTCGAAAACAGCTTTTTCATTTGCTAAACCCTGCTTAACTTTTGGCAGCACAGCATCTCCACCAACATAAAGAGCTCGTTCTACTTTGGCTTTTGCCACAGCTGTCAAAAAGAATTTCATTTGTAGTCGAGCTATTTTAATTTCTTCAGACAAAGGTTTAGGCGCTGTTGGATAGTAAGCTGCACAATTGGCAACAGCATTAAGTCCCTCAAAGGCATCTATCAAACTCTTTTTATCACTTAAATCAGCTTCTCGAGCTTCAAACCGCAAGTCCCTGATGTTACTTAAATCTGACTGCGGTCGATGAATCACCACAAGCTCATACTGCCTTATTTGAGCTGCAATGGCCAAATGATGCCCCAACATTCCCGTTGCTCCTATTATTCCTAACTTCATAACTTCTTTCCCTAACGAAGGCCATGAATGTAGGTTCTAATAATCATCCGCATCATCATCCTCTCCTTGATCGTGATGCTTTTCTTCGTATTCCTCTTTTATTTCTTCTCTTAATTTACCATCATCATCATAATCGTCATCATCCTCTATCATTTGCTGTGCTTCTTCAATGGTCATGCGCACGAGATAGTACTTTTCATCGGTTTCAAAGGGTAGGGCAGAAACCCTTTTCCCTTCTTTATTGGTAAAATAGATAAGAGATTCATCGAATCCCTCTGGGTATTCCAGCTTGATTTGTTGCTGAATTGACTCCTCCAGCTTATCGAAATCTTTGATTACACGTGGTTTGTTTGAAGCTAAATTCATTTGTTCGGTTTTTGATATGGATTTAGTATAAAATTAAAACATTTTTTTGTGGGCTATGCAATAGTTAATAAATATATATTGATTTATTGAATATCGGTATCATTTAAAGAGTTTTATGCTGCTAAGAAATCGTAATAAAGCATTGAAAAAAATACTTCGATGGGCCTTCACTTTATTAACATTTTAGCCTGTAAACTAATTTCCAAGTGTTGTTGATGACGATCAAATGCTAATCGAATCAGCTCATTGATCAACTCAGGATAGGAGAGCCCTGCAGCTTCCCACATGGCAGGATACATGCTAATTTGTGTAAAACCAGGCATGGTATTGACTTCATTGATGAATAGATCGCCTGAGCTACAAACAAAAAAATCTACCCTTGCCAAGCCTTCACAACCTAAGATGCGATAGGCTTTGGCCGCCATTTTTTTCACGCGGGCTAATTGCTCAACTGAAATATTGGCAGGAATTAACGTTTTTGAGGCCTCTTTATCGACGTATTTTGAATTGAAATCATAAAAATCTGTTGCTGTAACCACTTCACCTGGAATAGCTGTTTTCACTTCCTGGTTACCCAATACGGAACATTCTACTTCTTTCCCTACGATGGCTTTTTCAATCAAGAGCTTGTGATCGTACAAAAAGGCTTCTTTGATTTTTTCTTCATATTCTTTTTTGTTTTTCACCTTAAAAACCCCTACCGAGGAACCTAGGTTGGCAGGTTTAATAAAAAGAATATCGCCCAATTCGAGAACGAGCGATTCATAAGTAGGTATATGGTTTTGGTAAGCGCAGCGATAAGGGGCCGTTGATAGTCCTTCCTTTTCTAGCAGCCTCTTGGTAACATCTTTGTCCATGCATGTGGCAGAAGCCAAAACGCCGCAGCCTACGTATGGAACATTCAATAGGCTCAGCAAACCTTGTATGGTGCCATCCTCACCATTCATACCATGAAGCACAGGGAACACAACATCAATGGTAATAATACGCTCTCCTGACTCTGCGTTGATCAGCCATGTGTTATCTTTTGCAGAGATGAAGGTAACAGAGGTGCCTGCGACGGAAGAACTTATCTCGTCTTCAGCAATAACAGACCATAGGCCATCTTTATCGATTTTAATCAGATGGATGTGGTATCGCTTTCTATCAATGTGCTTTAAAATGCTCTGGGTAGAAAGAAGCGAAATTTCATGTTCGGTGGACTTACCCCCGCATATCATTGCCAAATGGGTCATTAGTAATTCTGTTATGGATGTTCAAGTACGGAATTAAGACTCAAATTTCATATAATTTGAATTAAATCATCGAATTTATGACGAACTTTCAACGCTATTATTTGAAATTAGGATTGAAACAAATACCAGAGGAGCAATGGATCGACTGGGTCGATGCCTTAGCAGAGGATGATTACCTCATCATTGAAAATTTTATTTCAGATGATTTAATGCATAGAATTCTCAACTATTTTAATCGCCAAAGAAGAAAAGACCAATTCGAAAAGGCAGGAATCGGGGCTTTGCAAAACCATCAAATCAAACGCTCCATCAGGGGTGATGAGGTGTATTGGTTAGACGAGAAAGTTGACAGCGAGTTGAATTTGATTTTTGAACTATTTAGAACACTCATTGATCAGCTGAATGCTTATTGCTTTCTGAGCTTAAAGGATTTTGAATCACATTTGGCCTATTACCCCAAGGGTACTTTTTATGCGCGACATCTTGATCAATTCAAAGACAGAAACAATCGACTGCTTTCTATGATTATTTATTTGAATGAGAAATGGGAGCAAGGGCACGGTGGTGAATTGGTTTTGTACCCCATTGGCAAATCTAAAGTCATCATCCCTCCAAAGGGGAAGCAATTGGTATTATTTAAAAGTGATGTCATTGAACATGAGGTACTACCTACCAATGTACCACGCGGCAGCGTTACAGGATGGCTTTTGAAACAACCTAAATCTGTTGGTTACCTTTTAGGGTAGTCAATTCCGAATCATTGATTAAATTCCTGTATGAAATCCAAACTGCTGAACTATGTTTTTTGGTTGGTTATTGCAGCAGCCTTTGTTGGTCCCGGAACGGTAACCACAGCTGCCGCTGCCGGCGCAGCTCATGGGTATCAGTTGTTGTGGGCCTTGTTGTTTTCTATTTTTGCTTGTATTGTTTTACAAGAAGCCGCCGCCCGATTAACCATAGTGACGGGCCTAAGCCTAGGCCAAACGCTACGGAAACGGTTTTCATCGTCGGTTTTTGTTTGGTTAATCGGGCTTAGTATTTTTTTGGGATGCATGGCTTATGAGGCCGGAAATCTATTAGGTGCCATCGGAGGAATTTCGCTTCTTTCCTCTCATTTACCACAATGGGCTTTTACGGTTATCATTACAGGAATTTCCATTGTATTGCTTTATCTGGGGAAGACAGATCAAGTGGCTAAGGTACTTGGAGGTTTAGTAGCATTTATGGGCTTGGGCTTACTTTATGCAGCCTTTTCCACAGGTATTGACTGGCTTGAAGCGGCTAAAGGAGTCATCATACCGAGGGTTCCGAAGGGCGGTACGTTATTAGTACTTGGATTGATTGGTACTACAATTGTACCGTATAATATTTTCCTAGGAGCCGGAATGGCTGAAGGGAAAACGTTAAGCAATATGCGACACGGTCTCATTATCTCGGTAGTGCTGGGGGGTATCATATCCATGGCAGTTTTGGTATTGGGGGCGGGCCTAACGGAATCCTTTAGTTTTGAATCTTTGTATGAAAAACTCCGATACACGCACGGTGCTTGGATGGGCTATGTTTTTGTCTTTGGCCTTTTTGGTGCGGGTTTTACCTCAACCATTACGGCAGCATTAGCAGGAGCCATGACCATAAGAAGCATTCATGCCAATGGGCAGGATTGGGGTGATGATTCAAAGCAATTTCGTGGGCTGTGGGCAATCATTGTGTTGGCCGGATGTATCTTTGGAGTATCAGGCGTGAAGCCGATCCCCGTCATCATAGCAGCACAAGCGGCTAACGGGCTAATCCTGCCGTTGATTACACTAGCCATTTGGGTTCTAATGAACCGCAAAAGCATGCTAAAAGAGCATATAAATGGTTTCGGATGGAATGTTGCCATGCTCATTACACTTTTGGTGACTTCGGCCTTGGGTGGTTTGAATGTAGTAAAAGCTATATTTGGCAGCTTTAACCAAACCTGGCGTGGGGAAGACGGGTTTCTATTATGGATGGTACTTTTTGCATTGGGCATTGGTTTGATTGGGTGTTATTTGGTGATAAAAGAAAGGCAAAAGAATGAAAATTTATAAGATGAGGAATGTAATTTACATTGGGCTGCTTAGCTTGATGCTCTTCGCTTGTGGTGGTAGCAATACGGTTATGCCTTCCCCTGTAGTGCCTGAGGCAGTAAACTATTCTTCTTGCGTTGTTCCGGTGGGAGATGTAACTTTAGAACTAGTGACTTGGAATTTAGAGAATTTTCCCGCTAGTTTTCAAACCCGAGAACAAGTTAAACAAATCATTCTAACGCTTAATCCAGATTTAATCGCCTTGCAAGAAATTCGTTCCCTAAGCGAATTTGAATTGTTGATGCAAGATCTCGAAGGTTGGGAGGGTGATGTACTGACTGTAGGGAATGGCACACAGCGATTAGCCTTTTTGTACAAAACCAGTGAATTGACCTTACTACAACCCATTCGAAATTTATTCGATGCCAATACAGAAGAATATAACGACGCATTTACCTCAGTCAGGCGACCTATTCATGGAAGTTTTCTTCATCAAAACGGATTGCGTTTTGAGGTGGTTAATCTGCATTTGAAATGTTGTAATGGATCAGAAGACCGCAGACGAAAGGCACTGAGCCTGATCAAAGAAAAAATAGATACAGAATGGTCACAGCAGCCAGTAGTTGTCTTGGGAGATTTTAACGATGAATTAGTAGACGATAACAATGTGTTTGATGTTTTTCTCAACGATCCTGTGAACTATCAATTTACCACCTTGCCCATTGCTCAAGGCAGCCCATCATTCTGGTCGTACCCTTCTCGGCCCAGCCATTTAGATCATATATTGATAAGCGACGAGCTTTTTAATCGAGAATTGCTTACCTCAACACTGCGTTTATCAGACTGTTTTGCAGGCTATGCTACTTCTGTATCTGACCATTGGCCGGTAATGATTCGGCTTGAATAAATCGGCGTTTAATTCGATATTTTTAATGCTATAATGGCAATGCATTCAAGCGGACGACTAAATGATAAGGATAGATTAAACATAACCGAGACATGCGAAGTCTTACTCTAAATGCAATCTTTCCCAAGAGGGAAGGTCGATGGAAATGTAATAATGATTGTATTTGGGAATCATAGCATAAGGTGCCTCACGATTACTAGTGAAAATTAAAAACTTGCCATCTTCAGTGATATAGGAGCTAATTTCTTCTTCAGAACTATTAATGGAGTTGTCAAGTCGCCTAGAGGGTTGCCAAATCCCATTTTTCCGAAATGAGACATAAAGATCCGATTTACCAATACCCTCAGATCGGTTTGCCGAACTAAAAACAATAAAATTTTCATTCGGATCCATGTAAAAGCCACCCTCATAATGTCTGCTATTAATTGCAGTACCTAACGGTTCTGGAGTATCTGATCCTTTTCTTAACATAAAGATATCGTAGTTTTCATGACCTGAAAGTGCTGTGAAATACAAATTACCTGAATGGGTAAGAACAGGGCATCCTTTATTTCCTTTCATGGCATTAGGAATTACTAAGGGTTCTGGCTTGCTCCATTTTTGGTTGATGAAAAAAGACTCAAACAATTGATATTCCTTTGATATCTGGCCATTTGAGCCAATATTGGCTTGAAACATCATATGCTTTCCGTCAACACTAATCCAAGGATCTGCGTAATTGAAGCGATCATCGAAAGGCATTGGCTTTGGGTTGTGAAATGAGCCGTTAATATATGGGTAAGTCATGATGCGTGATTTTCCCTCTTCCCATTTTGTAAAAAACCCGATGGAGTCTTTGGTATGGAAATAGTTATTCCATTGCGATTCGTTATTTGAGACAACTCCTGGAGATAAAATTTTAGGGATTGGTTTTTCTTGTATCGATAAAAATAGAAAAACACCTCCTAAGAAAGGTATTATTAAGTCAATAGAATATTTTAGCACCATACCTTAAAAACGAAATACAAGAGTAAAGATCTCGATTGGCTCTCATTTTTTAATCAGTTTTGTGACTAACGCAATATATTTCGTTTAAGGAGTAAGGGAAGCCTTTTCAATCTCATGATGCGCTTGGTGATTGATACCATGATCATCCCTACCTCTTACCTTTCGAGCTTATGCTTTTGCTTCTTACTAAATGATTAAAAGTGGATGGTTAAAGTTTTGATAGAGAATCTCAAACCAATCGACAGTAAACCTATCTCGTACGAAATGGTCTTAAAAAGATTAAAACTTGTTTACCTTATTATCGACCATTCTGAAAGATATTACTCCATTGCTTTGGATTTTAATGATTTTGAAAGTGGAGGAAGATTTTTAATTTTTTATCTTTCGTTTTAGAAAACTTCTGACTTATGAAAAACAATCGCTTTTTTTTCAGGTCCATTCTTACCTTGGGCTTATCTGTTTTGCTTTTTGGCCATTACTTTGCCCAAGCGCAACATCCCTACGGTGCCATTTTGAGTATGGAGGAACGGGCTTCAACGATTAATCGATTGTTAGAAGATAAAGTACAAAACACCTTGCCTCAGCTGATGCGTAACACGAATATTGACATGTGGGTAGTAATATCGCGTGAATACAATGAGGATCCAGTCATCAAAACCTTGCTTCCTGCTGAATGGCTTGCTGCCCGACGAAGAACCATTTTGGTGTTCTTTGACAAAGGAGAGGGGCAAGGAGTGGAAACGTTGGCTGTAGCACGTTACGACGTGGGTAGTGTCTTTAAAAGTGCATGGAACAAAGAAGAGCAACCCGACCAATGGGCACGATTGGCAGAAATTATTGAGGAAAGGTCGCCTCAGAAAATTGGTGTAAATATTTCCGAGCATTATGGTTTGGCTGATGGTTTAGCCGCCACAGATTATGAAGAACTAAAAGCAGCTTTATCTTCCAAAGACCAATCGAAAATTGTTTCTGCGGAAAAATTGGCTCTGGCTTGGCTAGAAACACGTACGGCTGCTGAAATGCAGATTTATCCTCACATTATCGCTATATCCCACAATATCATCAAAGAAGCTTTCTCAGATAAAGTGATTACCCCCGGAGTAACAACAACGGAAGATGTAGTATGGTGGATGCGAGAAAAAATTCGCGAGCTTAAATTACAAACATGGTTTCATCCAACAGTAGACGTTCAGCGCGAAGATCCCGAGCAGTTCGAACATCTAAGGACTTTTTCAAAACGGCCTGATCCCAATGTGATTTTACCCGGTGATTTACTTCATTGCGATTTTGGCATCACTTATCTGAGATTAAACTCTGATCAACAACAATTGGCTTACGTTTTAAAGCCTGGAGAAACCGACGTACCACAATACTTAAAAAACGCACTTGAAATTGGTAATCGACTGCAAGATATATTTACTAACCAATTTGCTGTGGGTAGAACCGGTAACGAAGTGCTCAAGAAGAGCAGAGAACAAGCCATTGCTGAGGGAATTAAACCTTCTATTTACACACATCCCATCGGCTACCACGGCCACGCAGCAGGCACAACTCTGGGCATGTGGGATGCCCAAGAAGGGGTTCCCTACACCGGCGACTACCCGCTTCATCTTCAAACAGCATACTCTATAGAACTCAATGCAGCCGTATTTTTAAAAGAATGGGATAAAGAAATACGCATTATGCTTGAGGAGGAGGCTTTTTTTGATGAAAGTGGTGTGTGGTATATTGATGGAAGACAAGAACGCATTCATATTGTGAACCCTATGCGTTAAAAATGTAGGAGGTATTTGCTACTAGCTTGCTTTTTGGTAAAAAGATGGGTTTGGTAAAAAAGAACTCAGAGCTTCAATTAACTCGATTGAGCTGCCTATTTGAATGTCACAAATAAACTTGTTGTCAAACAAAATCATCACCATATTTGAGCGCTAAAAAACGGTAACTTTAAGGCCAAATTGAGGGCGAGGAGAACTTGATATAAAGAGGAGTAGGGTTGACCTAATGAAAACAAACTGATGGAGAACAAAAGGGCATTTTATTCATACTTTTTTAAAAACTTGCTTAAGGGGTTTGTTTATTTAGTGGTGCTCATCGGATTAGTCATTCTTTTCAAAAACTACTTCCAATCCCAGTTCGATGCCATTGAACATGCCATATCAGACAGCTATCTTAAAATGTTTGTTATTTTTCTTATTTCTGAGCTTTTCGTAGGTCTCATTCCTCCCGAGTTATTTATGGTTTGGACACTAGACGACCCTTTGCACTATTATATCCTTTCTATTTTGGTGATGACAGTTGTTTCGATATTTGCAGGATGGCTAAATTATCTTTTTGGCAGGTTTATTGCCAATCGGGAGTTTTTTCTTCACTTGTTCAACAGGAGATTACGCCTAAAAAAATACCAAAAGCGCTTTGAACAATATGGGAGTGGACTTATTATTGTTGCAGCAGTTACACCTTTACCCTTTTCACTCATAAGTCTTCTAACGGGGACCCTTTTATTTCCTCAAAAGAAGTATCTTATTTTATCTTCTTTCCGAATCCTTCGCTTCATTGCTTATGGCATTGCCATTTACGAAGTAGGCGGATTTCTTTAAGATTTACCCTCTAAAATCCTCCTAAACTCCGTTAAGGCCATTCCATTTCCAATAACGGTAACTTGGTCGCCTAATAATAAGTGTGTATTTCCATGTGGAATAAACACCTCACCTTGCCTTCGTTGCATAATCAAAGAACCTGTAGAAGGTAAAGCCAGATCTTTGACCAACTTCCGATGTATGGATGGGTTGGTAACTTGTATTTCTTCAATGCGATACATATCGAAGCTGTTTGAAAGGCTATCGATGGCATCGGGCCGCATGATCATGTCTTCAATATGCTGAGCAATAAGAAGTTCATGATCTACCCATTTGATATCACTAAGTGCATCGTTGAGCATATTTCTTGAAGCAGACTGTTTTCTCATAATAATTTTGCTGTGCCCAAGTTCTTGCTTTATGTATTCTGCAAGCATATGGTTGATATGGTTTGATTCGCTCAATAAAATCACTGTATCTCCGGTTCTTAATTCCAACTTATCAAACAATTCGGTAGACAATTCTTTGATGCGTCTGACCGCTAAACCTTTGCTCTCAAAAGCATCTGCCATTTTAGCATTTTGAATAAAAGTAATGAAGGAAACATCATGCATTTTAAAACGCTCAGCCAAAGATAGACTAGCCCGATTCCCCGCAATAAGAATGATATTACTATGGGTTAAAACCTTTTTATTGAGTATGCTGAAGCCCAAAGGCGCGATGATACAGGTAAGAACGGAAGCTGTTACTAAAGCTGCGTTATCTGATGCAGTTAAAACACCTAGTGATAATCCAATTTGAGCTCCAGCAATGGTTTCACCAAGTCTGGCAGAGAGTAAAACACCGCCTGATAAAGCCTTTTTAAAGCCAAAAAGTCTGGTAAGAATAGTTGTTGGAATGATTTGAGTGAGGAAAAATCCTCCTGTCAGTAAAATAACAAAAGGAACAGATTCCTCTAGTTGCGCTAGGGTGGATAAATCAAGGTTAATGCCCACACTGATAAAGAAAATAGGAATAAAAAAGCCATAACTCATTCCGTCTAGCTTAAAAATAAGTGCTGAGCGATCTTTGGTTACGAAGAGGCTAAGTAAAGTGCCAGCAAAAAATGCCCCTAAAATAGGCTCTGAATCTATCACACTACTGATCATGACAAATGCTAATAGCAATGCAATTGTTCCCCGAATTTTGATTTGACTTGCTGCATGCTCCAACCGATACAATATTCTTTCAAAAGATTTGATGCGAATAAGGCGCTTTCCCAGGATATGAAATAAAATAAAGGCAACGAAAATGAAGGCAAAAAAGAAAAGCTCAAAATCTAGTCCTTTGCTGACATAACCAGAAAAGACTGATATCAATAAAATACTTACCACAGTTGCAATCGCTCCTTGCATTAAAATAATTTGTCCAAACTTCTTTTTGAGTTCACCCTCAGATTTTAGGATTGGGACAGTGATGCCTATTCCTACTGTAGGAAAAAGTAGTGTGAAAAAGAGTACATTAATTGCATAGAACTGATTTACCAATAACATCATTGGATACGATAGGGCCAGTGTTCCTAGGTAGATAAGTAGGGCCAGCATAAGCGTATCGCTAATGAAATATTTCACTTTAAATTTTATGCGGCTCAGAGAGGCCACAATTTTGTTCATATCAATTTCTAAGCCTGCTAAAAAGATGAGAAAGAGAAAGCCCATCTCAGCTAAGAAGTCCAAATAGGGGGCGTTATCCACCATATCGAAAACATACGGACCAATCATTACCCCCATAAATATTTCAACGATTACAGAAGGCACTTTACCCAGTTCAAACCACGAGAGCACCAGGGGTACCACCCATGCTATGGCAATGATTAAAAAGAGAGGTGTAAAGTTAAGGTGCTCCATCACTTTTAGAATTTCATCGAATTTCTAAAGTAAGAAATGTTAATGATGGAATGTTAGTTCAACTTTAAAAAATGAAAATAAAAAGTTATTCTTGGCCAATGTGCTCTAGATAGAATTCATAGGCATTTTTGGCCACCTGCCGTCCTAAGGCCAATCCCGCAACATTGTCTGCTTCAATGTGATAGCCGCCTAGAACGCGAGATTTCCCGGCCATATTTGCAGCTTCCGTAAAGGTTGGAAATTCAATCTTCACAGTATCTCCTAAATGATTGGGCTCGGTTAAAGCTCCAGCCACTAATGTAACGCTTGAGCCAAATTCATCGCTTCCTTTAAATAACCTTAGCGCTTCTCCACAAGCACCACTTACGCAGCTGTGTCCCGAAACATAAGAGGGGAAAGGAGGGCATAAAAAGGTTTCAGGAGAGTAGGGCTTCCAATCTGTTCCTGGAATTTCAATAACTCCTTTACCCGGACCTCCCCAAGCCATGATTCTCTGCTCTTTAAAATACTCATGCACCAAAGCGTAAGGACGCGCAAAGTCGTAGTACATTTTAGAATCCCAAGAGGCAATAAATGCATCCATAGCCGTAATTTGATTCAAAAAGTACATTTTTACGTCTTCATCTAGCGTATGTTCATCTCTGATAGATACTTCTTGTGCAAATTTAAGCCAGTGTCCGGCTTGCTGCACGGATTGCGGTCCATCTCGCATAAATTCTATCAGTGCCTTTTCTTCATCAGTTAGATTGGCTTGCAGTGTAATAACTTCTTTTACTTCTTTTTCTAATTGCTTCGAGCCCATCATAGGAGGCGGACCTGGCCTAAACTGACTTGCTGAATCTAAGGTAATTGGATCTACCAAATCCCAGTAAGGCGTCAGGCATTCAGGAGCATATCGTCCACCGTATTCATCTGCAAAATACTTTGGCTGCCAGCGGTTAGGATCTATATTTATGTTGGGTGAGTTGATGGGTTGATAATTAACATAATCGAAATATGGTCTTCCATTCGATCCTGCTAGTTGTCCATATTGGTTACTACCATCATTCTTTCTACCCTCGATAACTGCCTTTGCCGCTAAATTCCCAATTCCTTGAGGGGTTGAAGGATCTAATGAGAAATCATCTGGATCAAAACCCATTTCACGCATATGGCTTTTCCAGAGCAAACTATCCGTAAAATAATACTCGTTCATGGTTCGAAGGGCGGCATAACTTATCGCTATTTCTTTGTTCCTTAAAGTTTGCTCCGCAGTAGGTCTTCTTTCTGCTTTCAACATGACTGGAATGGCCTTTTCATCATATCGACTCCATGCATCGAATACAGATGTAAAAATTAAACCCAGATAGCGAGAGGTAATGGTAGGCCGAGGTCTAAATCTTTCAGTATCCAATGCTGTGCCTTCTAGTGCGATATGACCCCATCTATACGCCATATTAGCTGCTCCTTTTGGTTCTTCCGGAGGGGAGCTGCCTTCACCCTGACATCCCCATAGAACCAGTGTGAAAGCCAAAATTGTAAAACATTGTAAAAATTTGCTCATTGACTCAAAGATAAGAAATGTTGAAGGTAGTTACAAAAATGGAAGCAGACTAAAAATGGCAATAAAAAACCCGACACAAAGAAAGTGTCGGGTTAATCTTAATTGAGCTCCCATCACTCGCCACCACCTTTTCGTGTTGGTTTTCTAGGGGAAGGCCACTCCATTTGTTGACCGGTACGCCTATTCATGGGTAATACAGAACGATCACGAGGAAATTTCTCAGGATCTTCCGACGCCATATAGGTCATGATGGCGGTTAAAATCACATTGCTTTGTACGTCATCAAAAACCACTTTATCGTAAGTATCTCTGTTGGTGTGCCAAGTATAGGTAAAGTAATCCCAATTCAATGAACTAAGGCTAAAACCAGGGGCTCCTGCCGTCACAAATGAGGCGTAATCGGAACCGCCACCTCCTGGAGTTCCGGGGAAATTGGTGTTAATCTGTCCTTTAATGGAATTAGGAACTGGTTCCATCCATCGCTGAAGAAACTCATAGGCATGCAAAAAACCTTGTCCACTTAAATTGACCACTCGACCGGTTCCGTTGTCTTGGTTAAATGAAGCTTGTAAACCTTCAATGATTTCAGGGTGATCTTCAACAAAAGAAGCTGAACCATTCAAGCCCTGCTCTTCACTGCCCCACAAACCAGCAATAATAGTTCTCTTAGGATTGGGATAATGCTTTTTCAAAATCCGCATTACTTCCATCATCAAGATGGACCCTGTACCGTTGTCAGTAGCACCTGTACCACCATCCCAAGAGTCGTAGTGCGCTGAAAGCACAATGTATTCATCGGGTTTTTCAGTGCCTTTAATTTCAGCGATGGTATTGAAAGTAGGTACCATGCCGTGGTCTACGGAAGTGGCTTCCACACGAACTTTAGGAGTATCTCCATGTTCAACCATACGAGAAAGCGTTCCATAGTCTTCCAAACCGATATCAATGGTAGGTATGGTTTTAGTTTGAGCGCCAAAGACTTTGTTGACACCAAACCCCCTAGACCAATTAGAGATGAAAATTCCAGCAGCACCAGCGTCTTCTAAAGCCCCTGGTAAGGTTCTACTATTATAGCCTGTGTTTTGAACACGCATTCGCCAAGCTCTCATAGCTTCAGCCCGTTTCTCGCGCATTTTATCAAAAGAAGCGTCAGTGGCAAATTCTTGCCAGTTGTCATCAGGTCTTCCGGTAGGCTGAGCCATATCGATCATGACAAACTTGCCTTTTATCGTCGCCAACCATTCTGTAAAAGCTGCTTGGTTTTCAACGTCAGGAATCATAATAACTTCGCCTTCTACAATGCCGTTGCTCGGCGGACTCCAAGCCAATTGCATGGCCTCCAATGTTTTGACACGTGGCGAAATCATATCGACATGCGTGATGCCGCGCTCCCAGCCCTTCCACTCACCCCATTGTTCATTTCGGGCTGTTATCCCCCAATTCTTGTATTTTTCAACAGCCCAATCATGCGCCTTTTGCATTTGTGGCGTTCCTACAAGCCGTGGCCCAATCAGATCCATCATTTCGTAAGCCAATTCTTCGAGTTGTGAATTTTCACTTGCTTCGTCAATAATGGCACGTACAATATCGTTTTGCGCCCTAATGGTGGCACCGACAATGAGTAATCCAATAAAAATAAATTTAATCTTTCTTATCATGGTTTCGTTCTTTAACGGCATAAGATAGAACTAAGCGCTAAAGAACTCAAACCGATGGTAAAAAAAATAGCGAGATGATACTTTCAGTAACAGCTATTTTTCAATCAGTAATGGGATGGCTTTTATACTTGTTTTTGCAAATCGCCATACTCATTTAAAATACTAGTTTACAAAACCATGGCAAGCGATAAACAGTAGCGTAAATGGCAATGCTGACGATGTAAAATAATGAAGCTCTCTTTCAAATGAAAAGTAAGGGTCAATGCATGAGACACTTTACATGCTGTTTTACTAACAATGTTTTGGGCTTCTCATGAGACGGTCGTATTTTTAACTACTGAAAATTTCGCATCAAAGTCTATTAGTTACTGGCTTTTGCAGGGCAGTAGCCACATGTTTAGTTCAACTTTGCCAACTTATTTAACGAAGCATGTAGGTTAGAAGATAAGCCCCTGATGGAAGTAGGCGCACCTACCTGAATCACCAAGATTTTAGAAATTACTATGCAATGGATTGATGGACCAAGACCCTTATTTTTATATGTTTGTAACAATGGAAAAGAAAGAATGCCCTTCCTGTGCTATGGAAATTGAAGCCAGTGCCAAAGTATGTCCCATTTGCTCCTACGATTTTCCGGCAACACCAAAATGGCAAATAGGGGTTGCTTTACTACTGATATTGGCTTTAATCTTATGGATCGCCCTTTAAGCTGATCCCTTCTCGGTCTTTTTTGAGTTTCTGTTCAAAACAAATTGATCTAAAATAATTAATCCTGTGCCCACCATAACAGAAACATCGGCCAAATTGAAAATACCGGTATGAGCGAATTGAAGATCAATGAAGACCATATCAGTTACAGAACCATATAAAATACGGTCATAAAGATTACCAATTCCACCACCTACAATAAATGACAATCCGACAACATTGATTTGAGAAAGCTCTTTGGTGCGTAATAGATAAATGAAAACACCAATCATAACTAATATAGGGAGGACAAGTAACAATAGCGTTCGCACAATTGGGGGGAAGTTTGAACCCATTCCCAAAAAGGCGCCGGTGTTTTCTGTTTTTGTTAGTATAAGGTACTCCCCAATAACTTCAATGGTCTCGTATTCCTTGATTTGCTCTCGAGCCATCTTTTTCGTGATTTGATCACAGCCGATGTTGGCAAAGATTAAAACTAAAATAAGGCCTAGTCTGGGGATTCGTTTCATTTGAAAATTTTTGGTTAAAACTAAACAATTCATTCCAGTGTAATAGAAATGTACTTTCACTATTTCACTCACCCTTGCGTAATTTCTTATTTCTCTGCAGGTGGAGTAATCATGATATGGGCACGATAGAGTCCTGGAAACATTAGCCAAGGATGACCCGCGCCATTGGGGCTCAAAGGCAAACCAGTGGTTTCCTGCGTAGCCAAGGGTGTATAAATGACATAGCGGTATTGAGCGCCCTCTATGGTCTCAGTTTCTGGATTGTACTTAGCCTCATCTCCGTAATAAATATGTAAAGTTGAGCCATAATTTGGTTTTTGCAAAACCCCGCTCTGCATCTCCTCTTCTCTTATCTTGAGGATTTCTGCCCTACTTTTTCCCTCCGCACGCAATGCACGTCCGCGTGCCATAAAAGCTTCAACATCATTAGGGTAACAAACCACTTCAAAACCTTCTTGAAATGGGTTATCGCTGCGGACAATAAAATTATTAGTACCTTCTCTTAAGGTGATTTGATCTCCATTTTCATTGAACCCATAAACATGAGCTTCCTCACGAACATTGACTGGGGCAGCTAAAAGCGCCTCCTTGATTTGATTTTGTACATTGATCTGGCTGCAGGCAGGAGAAGTTATAAATAAAAATAGAATTGAAGGAATGAAAAAATTTTTCATAAGATCTGATCATTTTATATCTTTAAAGGTAAGTATTAGAATTGATAAAGACCAAAAATGGGCAGACATCTATCGTAAGACGGATCCTATTATCGAGAAAACTTCTCCTTCAAAAACTGTGTAAAATCGTTGAATCCCTCTCGGGTCAATAGGGAACAAATGATGGCTCCGCGTGTGAGTGGTTTTACCTTTTTTGTATCACGTTCGTTCCTCTTGACGACAGAGGGATTGAATTCTTTTTGGGTGTCAGCTCCTGAAAACTTTGGCTTATAATTGACAAGACGATTGGAACGATCAAAACTTTGTTTAGCCCGATTCATGTATCCCATTTTTTCCTCAATTAAGCCTTTGTTGTTCAGTGCAATAGCATCTTCTGGGTCTAACGCTAAAGTTTTTTCGTAGTCTGAGATGGCGCCCATAGCATCTCCAATTCTATCTTTAAAGAATGCACGCGAAGCATACCTGTAAGGGTTTTCAGGTTCTAAACTTGTTGCCCTGTCGAATTCCAAAGCTGCTTCGGAGTTCTGCTCGTCTAAATGAAGTGCAATAGCATATTCCCCTCTGTAATGGGCATTACCCGGTTGCAAGACTAATAATTGCTGAAAGTCTACAATGGAATTTTTAAGTTCATTTAACTTGAAATACACCTTGGCCCTTTGGTACAGTGCTTCATGGTTTTGTGGTGAAAGCCCAAGGACTTGATTAAAATAGGTTAAACCTATTCGAAAATCTCCATGCTCACAGGCTTCAACACCCTTTTTCATCCAAGCTTCAATCATTTCTTCTTTGCTTTTCGTTTTACCCAAAGATAAACTCCTTGTCAAAGTCTTGGTTCATTTTTTCATGAAAATAGAATCGAGTGTGTATATTTGAAATGTTAACTATGAAAGGGAAAGCCGAAGAAATTTTAAAAGATTTAAAGGCAGGGAAATACGCTCCTGTTTATTTTTTGCAAGGGGAAGAATCTTTCGATATCAATCGAATTACAGATTACATTGAACATCACGTGCTAACCGAAGCTGAAAAAGGCTTTAACCAAACGATTTTATATGGGAGGGAAGTAACTTCTGAACAAGTTTTGGCAGCAGCTAGACGTTTTCCTATGATGGCAGAAAGACAGGTTGTAATTGTAAAAGAAGCCAAAGATATTCAAGATTTAAACCGTCAGGAAGGTCAGACAGCATTAATGGAGTACCTTAAAAACCCAGTACCTACAACGATACTCGTTTTTGCACATAAGCACAAAAAAATAGACGGTAGAAAACCATTGGGTAAAGTTTTACCCAAATCAGCCGTTTTTCTTACCAGCGATAAGCTCAAAGAATACGAATTACCAAACTGGATAGAGCAATCAATCAAGGAATTAAAATTATCCATTGAGCATAAATCGGTACAAATGCTCGCAGAATACATTGGGAATGATTTAGAGCGATTAAGTAATGAAATCAATAAGGTAGCCATCAACCTTAAACAGGGTGAAGCGATTGCACCTTCCCACATTGAAAAGTATGTGGGAATTCACAAAGATTTCAATGTGTTTGAATTAAAAAGTGCGGTAAGCCATAGGAACATTGAAAAAGCAATGCGCATCGTGCATCATTTCATGGCCAATATCAAAGCGAACCCCGTCATCCCCACAGTGGCTGTTTTATTTAGTTATTTTTCTAACTTACTGATTTATCATGGCATGAGCGGACACTCTGATCAAGAAAAAATGAGAGCTATGGGGGTTCCTCCTTTTGTAATGAAGGAATATCAAATGGGAGCAAGAAATTATCCTTTGGGTAAAGTAGTTCAAAACATCAGTATCTTGCGATCAACAGATTTAAAAGCGAAAGGTGTAGGAGTTGGTACTACATCTCAGGAAGAAATTTTAAAGGAATTTATTTACAAGATGATGCACTAAAATAGCGATAGGTCGTCATCAAATATAATAAGTAAACAGAAATTGAGTTTAGCAATACAAGAAGTGAGCAAAAAACAATTCATGAGAAACTTCATTTTTATTCTTGCCCTGGTTTTAACCTCTTTAGAAAGTCTACATGGCCAGAACACATTACACCAAGAAAGCCATCGCAAATTTTTTCAATTTGGATTAGAGTTATGGGATAAGGAAAAATACAGTGCGGCAAGAGAACAGTTTGAAAGGTACTTGCTTACCTATCCTTCCAACATCAATCGGGCTGATGCAGAATACTACATAGCATTATGTGCCATTCAGTTAAACAATAGCGATGGACCCAAACTTATTTCTGAGTTCGTTAGAAACCATCCAAGCCATCCCAAATCAGGGAAGGCATATTATAATTTGGGAAAAACAGCATTTACCTCTGCCGATTATCCAACGGCGAACAAATACTTTAAATTGGCTACACCCAACGCATTAAGTGAGGAAGAGCAGTCGGAAACTAATTTTAAGATTGCTTATTCTGCATTCATGATGAACCAAGTTCAGGAAGCTTCTCAATACTTTGACAGAGCGAAAGTAAAGGGAAGCGCATACTACTACGATGCAACTTACTATTCTGGATTTCTTGCCTATTTAGATGAGAATTTTGACAAGGCTCTAGTTGATCTAAAGCGAGCAGAGGACAGCCCAACCTATCGCTACAAAGTACCCATAATGATTACCAGTTCCTATTTTCGACAAGGTAGATATGGTGAAGTTTTTACCTATGCCCAGCAATTTAAAAACATTGAACAAGAAAAAAAGAAGATTACAGATCTGTACCAAATCTATCAAATGGTCGCAGAATCTTCTTTCAGGGAGCAAAAGTATGAAGAAGCAATAGCCCATTACCAGCTGTACGAGCAATTAGCCGCACGTTCAGTTACTAGAGCAACACTTTATCGGCAGGGTGTATCTTATCAAGCTGTGGGCGATACTAAAAATGCCATAGATAAATTCAAGACTGTAGCGCTTAAAGATGACTCGTTAGCACAGTTTTCCACCTACTATTTAGGAGAACTTTATGTAAAAGAAGAAAACTATCTTTTTGCTAGCAACGCATTTGAAAAGGCAGCTAAGCTTACTTTTGATGAAAACATTCAAGAGGAAGCCTATTTCAATTTGGCAAAAGTGAATTTTCTAACCAAGAAGTACGGGCAAGCCATTCAGGCGCTCGATGAGTTCATTAAAAAGTATCCTGAAAGTACTTATTTAACAGAAGCTAATAACATGCTTTCAGAAGCTTTTTTAAATACACGTGATTTCAATCGTGCCATTAGTTTTATTGAACGCGTATCACAAATGACCCCCCGACTGCGTGCGGCTTATCAAAAAGTGACCTTTTTCAAAGGCACAGAATATTTTAATGCAGGTCAATACGAGTCGGCGGTTCAATTGTTCAATAAGTCTCTGCGATTTAAAGAAGATAAGAATTTAGAAACAGCTGCCTTTTTCTGGAAGGCCGAGGCACTCGCTACTTCACGCAATTACACCAATGCCATAGATGCTTATTTAAGTGTGTTTAAAACGCGTAATTCCAACTCCGAATATTATTTGAAAGCCAACTATGGTCTAGGTTATGCTTATTACAATACACGAAGCTACAGTCTGGCTAGGGTTTATTTTAAGGAGTACGTAGATGCTCTGGAAACAGCAGAGGATCGGTTAAATTATGATGATGCCATCTTGCGTCTTGCCGATTGCTATTATGTTGATAAGGCTTATGCTACAGCCATTTCATACTATCAAAGGGCCATTGATAATAATAACCCTAATACAGACTATGCTTATTTTCAGAAGGGTGTAGTGAGGGATTTTCAAGATAAAAGTAACGAGGCCATTCAAGCTTTAGAAGTAGTCATCAATTCTTACAGCAACTCTCGTTATTATGATGATGCCTTGTATAAAAAGGCACAGATACAATTAGAGGGTAGTCTTTTCTCCGCATCCATTGCAGGGTTTACTCGCATCATCGAAAGGGAAAAGCAAAGCCCTTTTATACCTTACGCCTATGAGAGCCGCGCTCTTGCTTACTTTAACCTCAACCAACTAGAGAAGGCAGAAGAAGATTATAAAATGATTCTCGACCAATATGTAACCAGTAAAGTAGCCAATAGTGCTTTGTTAGGCTTACAAAATACACTGAAACTCAATGATAAAAGCTTGGAGTTTGAAGGTTACCTATCGCGCTATAAAGAGGCTAATCCTGATAATGAATCTCTAGAAAACATAGAGTTAGAGTCTGCTAAAAACCTCTATTTCAGTCAACAATACGATGCTGCAATAGGTGCATTTGAAGACTATGAAAAAAACTATGCCAGTAGTCCCTTGAGTATTCAAGCCAAGTTCTTCAGGGCGGAAAGCCATTACAGATTGAATGGTGATGAAAAAGCGCTTGAATTATACTATGAGCTGGATCGTGAAGCACAAGCCACAGATATTGATATTGTTTATCAGCGCATAGGGGAGTTGCAATTGAGAAATGGCGACTATGGAGAGGCGGTAAATTATTATTCAAAATTAGAAAAGATAGCAGAAAGCAAAAGGCAGGAGAATGAAGTATGGACAGGACTTTTGGAAGCTCATTTTAGGTTGAGCGATTTCAAAGCCACAAGAAAGTATGCCAAGTTATTGATTGAGAAAGGGAACATCAGTCCTGATGTTGTAAATAAAGCTCATCTTTACATGGGGAAAACATTCTATTTAGAAGGTGATTATGATACTGCCATAGATCATTTCCTTACCACCATCAATACGGCAAAAGACAAGTATGGAGCTGAAGCGCAGTACATGCTCGGTAATATCTTTTTTCAGAACCAACAATACGAACAGTCTTTAAACACCCTGTTTGAAATGGGTGAAAATTTCAGCAATTATGAACCTTGGTTTAGTAAAGCCTTTTTATTGATTGCAGATAACTATATGGCATTAGATGAACTTTTTCAGGCAAAAGCTACTATCAATTCAATTATTGAAAATTCCAGTAATGAGTCGGTATTAGCTGAAGCCAAAGAGAAACTCCAATTGATTGAAAAAATGGAAGAAGAGCGTGCCCGAAAAGAGGCTGGCGATGAAATGGCCGCGGATACAATAATTCAGAAAGGAGGAGGGCAATAAGATGAGCAACATGGTCAGATATTTTGTACTTTTTGTGTTATTAGGCAACAGCTTAATGAGTTATGCACAGCAAAATCAACAAGGGCAGCTTGAAGAAGCTGAAATTGTGATACGAAAAGACAGGAGGATTTTATTACCCCCTGCCACAAGAAATTTTGAGAAAATGCCTCAGATTCCCTTGTCAGAAGCTGCAACCCAGCAAAAATTTAGCTTCAGAAGATTTTCCTTACCCCTTCAACCGATGGTGCCCACCTTTAGGTCAGCTCAATACCAAACCAACACAAGGCGAAGCGAATTGACCAGTAATTATGTAAAATTGGGTTATGGTAATTTCGGAACTCCTTATGCTGAAGGCTATTTCGGAACAAAGAGGAACGATAGTTACCTAATTAATTTGCATGCCAGACATTTTTCGTCTAATGTAGGACCCGTTTTGGAAGAAAATTCTGCTAATTCCGACACAGAGGCTTCTGTAGCTGCCAAGTTCTTTAGTAAAATCAATAAGGTTTCAGGGTCTTTAAATTATCGTACCCACACCCAGCACTATTTTGGTTACAGTCCAACCTTGGAATTAACGCCTGACGACATTAGACAAAATTATAGTCGGTTTAATGCAGATGTAAAAATTGAAAATGCAGATAAAGAGAAAAATTTTGATTACCACTTCAAAACAGATTGGCGCTTCCTGAGTGATTCATTTGAATCTAAAGAAAGTAAATTCAATTTTGACCTAGGTGGTTTTTACAAACTCAACGATCATATCAGGTTATCTATGAGTTTGTTTGCAACACTGTCTACGCTGGAAGGGATGGAAGAGATGAATCGAAACTTCCTAAACCTTAGGCCTAGGTTTGAGTACAACAAAGATGCTTTTTCAGTTACTGCCGGAGCTAATTTCGCAGGGGATAATGAGTTTAATTCAGGTGTGAAACTTTACCCGGTGTTAGAAGTAGGCTATGAAGTGAAAAGCGGTCTGAAAGTTTTTGCTGGATATGAAGGAGATCTTTCTTTTAATTCACTTGAGTCCTCAGTAGACATCAACCCGTGGGTGCAACAAGGGCTAGATTTGCGTAATACAGAAAAAAGAAATGATGTCTATGCTGGGCTTAATTTTAATATTTTTGAAGGCTTAAGACTAAGCTCAGGCATTTCTTATGCAAGCCTAAATCATATGCAGTTTTTCACCAATTCAGCAGCAGATTCTGCCCGGTTCAATGCGTTATACGATAATGGAATAACCCATCGATTTAATATCTATTCGGTGCTGAACTATGAACAAAACGAAGCACTACGAACCTCATTAAGGGTCGATTTTTATGATTACAACTTATCTACCCTACAAGAAGCTTGGCACCGACCAGATTTACAAGTAAGTTGGAATAGCACCTTGTTCTTATTAGAGCGTCTCTCCTTTACCATTGATTTCTATATGTTAGAAGGATTAAATGGCCTGAATGGTGAAACTGGTGAATCTTTTGCATTAGAGGGCATAACGGATTTAAACATTGGGGGGAAGTATAATATCAATGATCGATTCGGTGTTTTCCTTCAAGTCAATAACTTGTTTGGTAATGAATATGAGCGTTTTTTGAATTATCCCTCTAGAGGCTTACAAGTTCTTGGAGGATTGAGTATATCCTTTTAGAAGCCTTAGTTCGGTGAATATTTAGTTTACTGCTCTTAATTTTATTAATTTGTACGGCAATCAAGAACCAAAACACATATGGCGGCTAAGAAAAAATCAGATCAGGGAAATGAGAAGCCCAAAGGTAGACCCAATACAAAGAAGCAAAGTCCAAAGGCTAAGCCGGAACAGAATGATGGCTTAGATGATGATTTTGGCCTAGATGATATCGAATTAGATCCTGTTGACGCTTATTTAGAGGAAACTCAACCGAAAAGCAAACCTTCAAAGCGAAAAAAGCCTGCTCAAAAGAAAGCTAAAAATGACAAAGAGGTTACTCCATCCGAAGACCCTAAAAAGGAAACACCAATTTTGAAGGAAGAAAAAGAAAAGCCTGAACCCTTAGTTTCTCCCGCAGGTGATAAGGTAATTTTGGGTAAAGATGAAATCAAAGAAAAATCAGTTCTTTACGATAAAATCGAAGAAAAGGAAATCACCGAAAAGGTTAATAAAAAGAGTGGCGGAATTCTTTTTTTAGTCATTATCTTATTGGCTGTTCTAGCTGTATTCCTTTATTATTTTATTTTTAAAAGTGATGAGCCTAAACCGGTAGAAAAGGCGCCAATTGAACAAGCTCCTAAACCGGTGCCTGAACAAGAGTCTGAGCAAACTCCAAAGCCAGTGCCTGTTCAAGAACCAGAATCCATTGTTAACGAAGCTCAATTATATAATCTGAGCAGACTAGAAGGTAATTATTATGTTATCATTGGGAGCTTTTTTGATGAAGATATGGCTGAAGACAAGGCGAAAGCCGTAGTCGCTAATGGGCGAAATGCATACCTAATTGAGCCATCTGGGGATTTCAATTTCCATCGGGTAGGCATTGGTCAGTCTGCTTCTTTAGATGAAGCCATTCAGCGAAGAGAAGATTTCATCGAAGAATTTGGAGAAACTATTTGGGTAATAAAATTTTAAAATGATCAATATTTTACAAAATTTAGCAACGCAGGAGTCCTTAGACATGACAGCTGCGGGTAACGAGACATTGTCTTTGTTCGATATCTTATTAAAAGGAGGGTTTTGGCTGATTCCATTGGCTGCTTTATGGGTCATTGCGATATACATATTCGTAGAGAGGCTAAGAGGTCTTAATCGTGCCTCCAAAACCCCTTTTGATTTCATGGATCAAATTAAAAGTATGGTAATCCGTGGAGATGTTAGCGGTGCGAAGCTACTATGTGCTCAAACCAATTCACCCATTGCCAAAATGATAGAGAAAGGAATAAGCAGAATCGGTAGCCCTCTCAAAACCATAGAAGCTTCGATCGAAAATGTTGGAAAAATAGAAGTATATAAGCTCGAAAAAAATCTATCTACACTCGCAACCATTTCTGGAGCAGCTCCCATGATTGGTTTTCTAGGTACGGTTTCAGGTATGATTCAGGCATTTATTGCCATAGCGCAAGAGGAAGGATCTGTAAGCCCAAAACTTCTTTCTACTGGAATTTATGAAGCAATGGTAACAACTGCAGCCGGTTTAGTAGTAGGCATAATAGCCTACTTAGGATACAACTACCTGGTGGCCAAGGTACAAAAAGCCATTCATTTTATGGAGTACACCTCGATAGATTTTATAGACTTATTGCAAGAACCACAGCAGAATGGACATTAAAACCAAACATAAAGCAGAAGCGGCATTTAGCATGTCATCCATGACGGACATTGTATTCCTACTATTAATTTTCTTCATGTTGACGGCTTCTTTTATTACGCCTTCAGGACTACCCGTTAATCTGCCTACGGCTGCTTCTGCTTCGATATCGATGCAAAAGAATAGCCTAACCATAACGGCTGATTATCGTTATTTTCTAAACGACAAAGAGATATCAAGCAATACAATTGAATCTGAACTTAGCCGTCTGACAGGTGGGCAGGAAGGTACTCTTAGCTTAAACATAGATGCGGCTGTATCAGTAGGTGAGCTGGCAAAAGTAGGTGGTCTAGCTGCAAAATTGAAACAAAAAACAGTGCTTGTAACAAAGCCAGAATAATGACAGCGCAAGAGAAGAAAGATAAAAAATTCAGCTTAATCGTTTCCCTGATCATCCACAGCTGTTTGCTTGTGTTACTGGTTTTTTTAATAGCCTGGAGGGCACCTAACCCTCCTTTACCCGAATATGGTATTGAACTTAATCTAGGTTTCCAAGCAGCGGGAAGCGGC
This sequence comes from Roseivirga sp., assembly GCA_018402485.1. GTDB lineage: Bacteria > Bacteroidota > Bacteroidia > Cytophagales > Cyclobacteriaceae > Roseivirga. Next base: position 54,284 of record JAGYIY010000002.1, read on the forward strand.
GATACGGAAAGAGAAAATGAGACCTTGACTAAGGATACGGAGCAGGCAGAAACACCTGATGCCAAAACCGAGACCGAAAATACACAAACAGAAGAGGAGAATACAACAACAGAAGAAATAGGAGAAGCGGAGCAAGTTACAGAAGAACAGGTAGAGGCACAAAAAGTAGCTCCTGTAAAGGAGGTAGTTGAAGAAACGAAAGCCGAGGAGGTGGTAGAAGAAGCTGTATCGCAAGAGGAAAAGTCTGAAGTGACGGTTGAGAAGTCGCAAGAAGTAAAAAAAGAGGTTGAAGAAGAAAACAAAGAAACCGCTGCTGCAGAAGACGCCAAGAATGAAGCATCTGAGGTTGAAAAAGAAAAAGAAGTACAACCGAAGCCAAAACCGATAATCGATAACCGTGCCCTCATGGGCGGTAAAAAAACTGATGTTCAGAACACAGAAGAAGCCTCGAACAATCAGGGTAGTTCTACCGATGAAAAAGGCAATGAAGGGAATCCTGATGGAAAAGCTACGGCCAAAGGCAAAACAGATGGTGGGGCTGATATGGGCGTAAGTTATAGTCTAGATGGTTGGAAGTGGCAAAGTCCTCCCACCGAAAAAGACAATTCTCAAGTAGATGGGGTCATCAAGTTTTCAATATCCGTAGATGATAGGGGTAAGGTGATAGCCATTTCTGTGGTGCCCGGTACTACGATTTCGGATAACACCATTGTAGATTTTTATAAAAAACAGGTTTTGGGCATCCGATTTTTACAAACAGATGCAACAAAAGCACCGGCTCCTATATCTAAAGGAGAAGTCACCTTTGTCATTAAGACTAATTAATCTCTTTTCATTTCTCTAAGATTTCATTTTGAGGTGTAACTTCGCGTCATGAACTATGAGCAGGTTTTAGAATACCTCTTTTCGGCTCTGCCCATGTACCAAAGGGTTGGTAATGTTGCCTTTAAAAAAGACCTTACAAATACCATTGCGCTATCAGAGGCACTGGGGAATCCACATGAAGGCTTAAAGACAATTCATGTAGCAGGAACCAATGGTAAGGGAAGCAGTTCACATATGCTTGCAGCAGCTCTCCAATCGGCAGGCTATAGGGTTGGATTGTACACCTCACCGCATCTAAAAGATTTTACTGAACGCATTCGCATCAATGGTAAGCCCATGAGGCAAAACGATGTGATTCGTTTTGTAGAAGTGAATAAGGCGCATTTAGAAAAAATCAAGCCCTCATTTTTTGAAATGACTGTCGTGATGGCATTTGATCATTTTACACGTGAAAAGGTAGATATTGCAGTAATTGAAGTGGGCTTAGGGGGGCGCTTAGATTCAACCAATATTATCCACCCCGAAGTTTCATTGATTACAAACATAAGTTTTGACCATATGGATATGTTGGGAAACACGCTGCCCTTAATTGCAGGTGAGAAGGCAGGCATCATTAAGAATGGTGTACCCGTAATCATTTCCGAATTTCATTCGGAGACCTTGCCTGTTTTTGAAAAAGTAGCAGAGAGTAAATCAGCACCTTTAATTCAGGCATGGCATTCGCATGTTGCGTTGCCCTCTTTGCAGTTACTCGGCAAGCATCAGTTGAAAAACGCAAGGGGTGTTGTAGCCACCCTTCAAGTTTTAAGACAGAAAGGCTGGGAAATTCAAGACAAAAATGTTGTCGACGGACTTCAGCATGTAAGTGAATTAACGGGTTTGAAAGGAAGATGGCACTGCTTAAGTCAATATCCATTAACATTCTGTGACACAGGTCATAACCAAGATGCTTTTGAATATATACTTAACCATATTTCTACTTATGCATACCGTAAATTATACATGGTACTTGGCTTCGTCAAAGAGAAAGATTTGAGTAAATTGTTTCCCATATTACCTCAAGACGCGGTTTATGTTTTTTGTGCTCCAAAAATCCCAAGGGCCATGTCACTGGCCACTTTAAAAGAGGAGCTGGTTAATTTTAAAGCTGAGCATCACTTTGTTGAAGATGTATCGACTGCCATTGAATGGGCTAGAGCGCGAGCCCATTCCGATGACTTTATATTCATTGGTGGAAGTACCTTTGTAGTAGCTGAAATAGAAGATTTGTAGATGGGAAGAGCAAAGTTAAAACGAATTAATGGGCTGGAAGAGCGCTTGAATGTATTGCAAGAAGGACATTCTCTTTATGACTCTATTAAAAGTAATTGGCGAAAAGGTTGTTTTAAAAATGAAAACCCAATCATTCTGGAGTTAGCCTGTGGTAAAGGCCATTACACTACGGGTTTAGCTAAAATTTATGCTAATAAAAATTTCGTGGGCATTGATGTTAAAGGAGATAGACTTTGGGTGGGAAGTACCAACGCCTTAGAAGATGGGCTCAAAAATGCTGCCTTTTTAAGAGCTCAAATTCAACATATCAATCATTTTTTTGATACGGATGAGGTAGATGAAATATGGATTACCTTTCCAGATCCCAGACCAAAAGACCGAGATATCAAAAGACGATTGACTGCTCCACGCTTTTTAAATTTGTATAAGGACCTATTAAAAAAAAGAGGACTAATTCACTTGAAAACAGACAATCTTCCGTTATTTAACTACACCATCGAAGTGTTGGAAGAACGGAATGATGTAAAGATATTAGAAAGTACATATGATCTTTATCAATCTACTCTAATAACCGCGCATCACGGAATACAAACTGAATTTGAGAAGAAATTCTTACAGAACGAAATTCCAATTAAGTACATGGTATTTCAGTTTGTCGATTAAACGATTAGAACATTACCTTTACGTTCTTAAGCTATGACTGCTCAGAATAAATATTTCCAGCCTATCAATACATCTCTCATGGGGTGGGCAACCTTATTTTTTATGGCCTTCACCTTGTTGCTTCTTTTTTCTGCCAAAGGTGATGTAGTTTTATGGTTTACCCATCATCAAACCTCGTCGTTAAATGTATTTTTTAAGTACATCACGCATGTAGGAGATGGTTTTGTATTGATTCCCTTGGCATTGGTAATGCTGTATCGAAGTTGGATTCATTTTCTCACTTTACTCATTGCCGTCATTTTTCAAACATTATTCGTTCAATTAGGAAAACAATTATTGTTTCCATCTACAGTGCGTCCACGATTGTTTTTTGAAGAACAAGGCATTGCACTAAATTTTATTGAGGGAATTGAGGTGCATGGTTTTCATAGTTTTCCCTCCGGACATACTGCAGTAGCTTTCACCATGGCTGCAATTCTCATTATGTTTACTAAAAATGCCTCGATGCAATGGTTTTGGTTTATTCTTGCCATTTTGGTTGGAATGAGTAGGGTCTATATTCATCAACACTTTGCCATGGATGTATTTGCAGGAAGTATCATCGGAATTTTATCAGCTTATATTGCCTTCTCGATCATAAAAAGTAAAACCCATAAAATCCAACTCCATAAAGGTTTGAAGGACTATCTAAGGATTTCCCCATTTTAAAACCAGTGTGGTTGGTTTTTCAAAGAGGTCGTGTGCTTCTCCGTGATAAACTAAACCTTCGATACTGAGAAGAGCAGATAATTCGCTTGTTCGGCTAATCACATAGCCATTATCATGCATTGCCATTTCTGCTTCAATTTCACGCAAGTTGGCATACCGCGGTATTTCTTTTTGTAATGCAAACACAAATGCCGCATTAAATTGTCGATAAGCAATGATAGGGACATTTTCTGTTTGCATACCTGGTAAAAGCTTCCTAACCGGATTCTGCGCATCTATCGGTGGGAATATGAATTGAAAAAAGAGAAAAATGGTAAGTACCCAAATGGCAATGTTGGTGTGCAGAACCTTCTGAATTGATTTTATTTGCATCCACCAGAATATGCCCAAAAGGCCTAGTGGAATAAAAAAGTAGGCAAGGTAAGAGAGATGACGCAAGGATGAATCAGCTTCCAATGCAAAATAAATACCCAGTGGGAAGGCTAGGAGCAAGAAACCGTAGAAACCGAACCCTGAGCGATTCCACTTGTTCTTTAACCAATCGGTCGGCAGTTGGCTTAAATAAACGCCTAATACAATGGCCATCAGCGGGTAAGCAGGGGTTGTATAATTGGGCAATTTGGTACTTGAAAACGCAAAAAAGAAAACAATCACAAAGGCACAGAGTAAGGCATACATGGTAGCCTCATTCCGTTGCTTCCATGTAAATGTAATGCCTTGAACAAGAAAAGGAATAAAGGGTAACAGTCCTAAAAGAACAAATAAAATAGGCAGTAAGAAAAAACCGTCGTGACCTTCCATGGGCTCTGTAAAACGGTTTAAGTTATGTTTAAAGAAAAATCCATTTGTCCATGCACCGTTGGTTTGTAAATGAACCTTATAATACCAGGGAAATGCAATAAACAAAGACATTAATACTCCCGCAAATGGCTGTAAACGGAGAATGGTCGACCATCGAAAATCCTTTTTCCACCATAAAAAGGTGACAGCAGCAATACCCGGAAGCGCCAGTGCAATGGGGCCTTTTGTGAGTAATCCGCAGCCTATGGCCACATAGAATGACAGCAATGCCCAGCGAGATTTCGATACATAGGCATTGTAAAACGAGAAATAGGCCCATGTAAGAAAGAATATCAAATAGGGATCAGGTACCGACATGTGGAACTGTAAATGAAAGTGCAAGGAGCTAAGTAAAACCAGAGCAGAATAGGTTGCTGCCTTTACACTGATATGCCTTTTTACAAAGAAGTAGGTTTGTATCATCGTCAAAAGAGCAAACAATGATGAAAAAAAACGCGCGCCAAATGCGCCCACTCCAAAAAGCGCGTAACCCACAGACATGAAATAATAGTGCAATGGAGGCTTATCAGTTCTTAATTCGCCATTGTAAAGAGGTACTACATAATCTCCACTCTCAAACATTTGGCGCGCGGCTTCAGCATTTTTAGCCTCATCCAAAGCATAAATATCAAGACCACCAATATTGGAGAAGGTAATAATGATAGACACTATCAACAATACCAAAGAGAGGAGCTTATTTTTCATGAGAGCACAAATTTAAATGAATTATCATTAATTGTACTGTGACGGCAGGTTTTGTAAAACGATTTATGTTAGAAGGTCTATCTGCAAGTATGGGCTTTAAATTAGGTATTTGAAGGAGAATGGATTTACTTTGTGTTTTAATTTTTGCCTATGAAACTCTCTGTAGTTGTTTCCCTTTACAACGAAGAAGACAATGTAATTCCGCTTTGCGAACAAGAGTATGCAGCACTTGATGGTATTGATTATGAATTGATACTGGTAGACGACGGGTCATCTGATCGAACCGTTGAAAGAGCAAAATCGGTTGCCAACGAACGCACAAAAGTACTTGTATTTAACAAGAATCATGGCCAAAGTACAGCCATGTCGGCAGGAATCGATGCTGCCATTGGACAGTATGTGGTAACCATGGATGGCGACCTACAAAATGACCCTTCTGATATTCCTGCCATGTTAGAGAAGTTAGAAAATACCGATGTGGATGTTGTGGCAGGAGTTCGTGCCAACCGACAAGATGGATTTATTTTGCGAAAATTACCAAGTAAGATTGCCAATTGGCTGATTAGGAACATCACAGATGTACATCTAAAAGACTACGGGTGTTCGCTTCGAATTTACAAGCAAGATATAGCTAAAAATTTAGGCCTGTATGGCGAATTACACCGGTTTATTCCTGTTTTGGCTAAACTACAAGGGGCTAAAATGACAGAGGTGAATGTTAAACACCATCCCCGAACGCACGGTACTTCTAAATATGGAATCAATAGGACTTTTCGCGTTGTAGCAGACTTACTTTTGATGATTTTTTTTCAAAAATATTTTCGAAGACCCATGCATTTATTTGGTGGATTAGGTCTATTTTTTCTATCCACAGGAGGCATTATCTTGTCTTATTTACTTGTAGTTAAGTTTGGATTTGGAGAAGACATCTGGGGAAGACCTTTGTTGCTCTTAGGTGCCATTTTACTACTCGCCGGATTTCAATTCATCACAGTGGGAATCATTGCTGAATTGATGATGAGGACCTATTTTGAGTCACAAAATAAAAAAGTTTATCGCCTCAAAGAAACCTATATCGGTGCATCAAAAGCATAAACGTTGGCTAAAATTAATTATTCAGCTTCTTGTCGCAACAGTAGCTATCTATTTTGTTGTAAGAGAAATTGACACCGATGCCCTAAAAAAGGTACTCTTTAAGGCTGATTTAGTTTGGTTATTGTTGGCATTAGTAGCCTTCAATTTTTCTAAAATCATTAGTGCCTATCGCCTGAACCACTTTTTTAGGGTAACAGGTTTAAAACTGTCCAACCGGTTTAATTTGAAATTATACTACTTGGGCATGCTTTACAATCAGTTTTTGCCAGGAGGAATAGGAGGTGATGGATACAAGGTTTACTTTCTGAACAAAGCATATGGTGTGAAAGTAAAATTTTTGATTTCGGCAACTTTGCTCGATCGATTAAGCGGTGTAGTGGCTCTCACTTTTTTAGCATTATCTTTGAGTCTTTTAGGTTCACTTCCTCCTCAGATTCTAGGAGGTTGGTATGGTTTGGCAGCTTTGGCTGTTTTGGTATATCCTGTGTACTATTTATTGGTGCATTGGCTTTTTAAAGCCTATAAGTCGATCAGTCATTTAACAAATCTACAAGCCATTCTAGTACAAGGCTTCCAATTATTATCTGTTTATTTTATTCTGCGCGCCACAGGGGTTGAAGCCAACTACATTGATTACATGACCCTGTTTTTAATTACCTCAGTAGCGGCCGCCCTACCTGCTTCTCTGCCAGGAGGTTTTGGTGTAAGAGAATTTATCTTCGCTTTTGGTAATGGTTACTTTTCCATTCAACAAACAGAATCCGTGGCCTTGGCTTCCTTGTTTTTCCTGATTACTTTATTGAGTTCTTTGGTGGGTATTGTTTTTCTTAAAATTGAGGCAGAACCTACATTTAATAACGAATGACTTGTACATGACCATTACCCATTTCTGTTAGGGTTACCCAAAACATCGTGCTGTAATCATCTTCCGACAAAGTTTCATACTCTGTATTTCCCATTAGCCTATTTACCAAGGCTGGAGTGGTATTAGAATGACCTGCTATAAAAATAAGACCTCCTTGATACTTTTCAATGATTTCTTCAATCATATGCTCCCTATTTAAGTCATAGGTAAGTATTGCTAGATTCAATGAATCGGCCAATGGCATTAAAGTCTCTTGTGTCCTTTTATAGGGTGTGGCATACAGAGCAGCAGGAGTGGTACGACCAAATAAATCAGCAATGGCCTCTGCGCGCTGTTTTCCTTTTTCATTCAATGAAGGATCACGTGGATCGTTTTTTCCTTTTTCAGCATGACGCATTAAAATAAAAGAAGTAGGCTGTACTTGAGTCTTGTCGTTACAAGCCGTAAAAAGTAAAAACGCAATGCATATCGTAAAGATGTTTTTCATTTTTATAGGTTTAGATTGTTATAGTTCTCTTTTATAAATGGCTTTCCCAACCCTTTGCATGTGTTTTAAAAGCTTTTGGTATTTAAATGTTTTCCTCCCTTTGTAAATCTACGAGATAGGATACATCACTACCAATAATTTCCAAATTGAATTTACCCAAGGTCTGGCGACTCATTTTGCTGTAATGAACAACCAGACCTTCCTTTGCTAACTTAGAAAGTTCAGAAATTTCTTGCAGTAATTGGATGGCTCTTTACAAAGTAGAAAGGTGCAGCTTCCAACACATATCTTGTTCCATTAAATCACAGACTTTTCTAATCAAAGATGTTTTTTGAAAATATAAAATTCATCTCAAATCATAAGAAAAAGTTAAAAACACTTATCTAAGTAAGGCCTTTATCATTGGGTCTTATCTTGTAAATAAAGCGTGAAATTCCGTTTTTAATCTAAAATAGAAAGATGGCCGCTTCTTTCCACTTAGGCATACTCATCATCTTCTAAACTTTCTAGCACATCAGCTAGGGCATCAAAGTTTTTATAGCCCGGCCGAATTTCATTACCTCCTCGCATGGCAATCCCTTTAATAGATGTTTTTTCGATCCACTTTAATACTTCATTCCCTTCAAAAGCATTTGAAACGACCAATGGCAATTCATGGCCATGGGCAGCTACTTCTTCAAGCATCAGTGCTGAAGCATCTAATAAAATATAATCTAATTGTTTGTCGGACTCTTGCCATGCTTCCAAGGCTTCTATGAGTTGGTTGGCTTCAAAAATAACGGGAAGACCTAAGCCCAGAGCCTCTTGTATTTGTACCTGTTGTTTAATTTGAACGGCATCAACAGCATAGGAAGCAATGAGGTTTTTAATGGGTTCATTGCTGTCTGAAACTTCCGCAACAAATGCTACTCCCGATACCCAATCAGCTAACTCTTGAAACGTTTTAGGATCAGTATAAGAGGCGTGATTAGGGTCAACAATAAAGCCCAACTGTTGGACAGCCATTCCCGCACAATAGCGTGCATCACTTAGGTTGGTTACTTCGCTTATTTTAACAAAGGTTTTTAAGGCCATAGAAAGAATATTTAGATACCATCAAATGGATAAATGAACGATTATGCGGCGCTAAATTAGGTCTTTTTAGATGATTTATTAAAGAAATACCTATTTTCAAGATTGATATGAAAGAGGTAAGCGATAAAACAATCACTGAGGTTTTACAACAATACGAACGAGTAGTGGTAAAGTATTTTACTGATTGGTGCGGAATGTGTCGGATTCTCACACCAAGATTAGCACGTATTTCTTTGGATGCCAAGTATGAGACCATCCACTTTGTATCCTTGAATACAGAGCACAACCCAAATACAAAAAGGCAATATCATATCAATGCACTTCCAACCGTACAAGCTTTTTATCACGGTAAACTCATTCACAAAACGACTTCTATTAATGAGGTGGATCTGTCTGCATTGTTAAATGCACTTTTAAAAATGGAGTAATTGTGAGAAATTTTCATATTCCTATGGGTGTCAATTACAGTGAATTAAATAGATACAGGTTGTGATTTTTGGATTACTTTCGTGTATTAGAAATGTGTTGCTGACTTTGTATGCTAAATATTTCAATGCTCAAAAGAGTTGTGGAGTTTATCAAACTATAGGAATGATGTATTCTTGGATAAGAAAGACGATTGTTTTTTTACTGTTATTTTTATCAAATGCTTTAAATGGGCAAGATCGCTATATGGTTTTCTTTACCGATAAAACAGGAACACCGCATACTGTCGAAGAACCAACTTCATTCCTTTCTGCAAGATCTTTAGCAAGAAGAAGTTTAAATAATGTTTCTGTCATTGCCCAAGACCTTCCTGTTTCTCCTATTTATACCAATGCCTTAAAAGATTTAGAAATACCTGTTTTCCAAAGCAGCAAGTGGATGAATGGTATCTTGGTGCAGATGGACTCTTATCAATACAAAAAGGTGAGCGAATTGTCTTTTGTAGCGCACATAGAATTTGTTGCTCCTGGCGCTCCGTTAGTAGTTCATCAAGGAGCAGGAGCTTTTGCGAAAGCTGAACAAAAGGTAGCTCAAACGGGTGTAGAGGAACTAGATCAATTAATTTTTATTGATGCACAAGAAATGCACAGGTTAGGTATTAGTGGTCAAGGCGTATGGGTAGCTGTTTTTGATGATGGATTCGAGGCCATTACCAGTTTACCTCAACTCCGACACCTCTTTCAACAAAACCGACTAGCAGATACTTTCAATTTTGTAACCCTACGCCATCAAGTAGAAAATGGCTTTACACATGGTCTTAGGGTATTGTCCGTTATGGCTGCTGATTCTGAAGAGTTACCAGGAATTGCTCCAAGGGCGAACTATGCACTGTATGTAACCGAAACAAGTGGTGAATACCGCATTGAAGAATACAATTGGTTATTTGCGGCAGAAAGAGCCGATAGCGTTGGAATTGACATCATCAATTCCTCTCTGGGTTATACCATTTTCGATGACCCTACTATGAGCTATGCTTTATCAGATATGGATGGTGAGACCACCATTGTAACCCAAGCCGCTAACTGGGCAGCCGAACGAGGAATCTTGGTGGTCAATAGTGCCGGAAATACCGGAAATAGCACTTGGACTTCTGTGGTAGCACCAGCTGATAGCAGAAAAGTACTTGCCGTGGGCGCCCTAAACAATAATCGACAACCGGCATCCTTTACTTCGAGGGGCTTTGAACGGCCCAATCACTTTAAGCCTGATGTGACTTCTTTGGGGATTGGAGTTAAAATGGTTTCATCTACAGGGCAATTTGTTTTTCAAAATGGTACGTCATTTTCAGCTCCGGCTGTTTCAGGTTTGGCTATTGGATTGAAGCAAGCATTCCCTAAGCTCACATCCGATCAGCTCAGAAACTACATTCGCCAATCAGGTACTTTGGCAGATCAGCCGGATACGATTCAAGGTTTTGGCATTCCTTCTTTTGTACGAGCCATGGAGGCAATTGTAGCAGATCAAAAGGTAGAAGATATTTCTTTCAGCGCTTTCCCCAATCCCGTGACCCATGATGTCTTAGAAGTGCGTTTATCTGATGATTTACTCGGGCAGCAAGTGGAGTTAGAACTATGGTCGTCTTCGGGTAGATTGATTCAAAAGGTGATGGAAAGACAAATTTTGCCCGAGGCTAGCATAAAATTGGCATTGAAAAACCAACCCAGCGGTCTTTATCTACTGCGTTTGATTACCGCTAGTGGTAGTACAACAAAAAGAATCATAAAATAAAAATTATATTTGGGTATGAAAACACCCCTTGTTGCACCCTCCATCTTATCTGCTGATTTTTCCAACCTGCAATCTGATGTTGAAATGCTGAATCAAAGTGAAGCAGACTATATTCACATCGACATTATGGATGGTGTATTTGTACCCAACATTTCTTTTGGGCTTCCGGTCTGTGATGCCATATACAGACATGCACAAAAGCCATTGGATGTACATTTAATGATTGTTAAACCTGAGCAGTATCTTTCCGCTTTCAGGGATGCAGGAGCTGCAAATATTTCAGTACACTATGAGGCTTGTACACATTTGCACAGAACTTTACAAGAAATCAAAGCCTTAGACTGCCGCGCGGGTGTAGCCATCAATCCACATACCAATGTGCAATTGCTGGAAGATTGCATAGGGGATATTGATTTGGTTTGTATGATGTCCGTAAATCCTGGTTTTGGTGGTCAAAACTTCATTGAAAATACCTACAAAAAAGTGAGACAACTCAAAGAAATCATTGCTGAAAATGAGGCATCTACTTTAATAGAAATTGATGGTGGCGTAAATGCCCAGAACGCACCAAAATTGATGGGAGCTGGGGCTGACATCCTAGTAGCCGGTAGTTTTGTATTTAAATCTGTCGATCCTCAAGCCACCATAAAAGAATTAAAAGCCATTTGCTAACTACCAACCCGTACGGTAATCTCGTTGTACAAACTGATTGGCTTCATCGAAGTTAGTTATTTTCATATTTGGCCCATCCCACAACAATTTGATGTATCTACCGGGGTATTCATAACCATTCCCTTGACGCTTTCTAATATCAAAGCTTCTTAAAGCTAAATTCCCCATAAGTATACTTTCTGTAAGCGGCCCGGCTATGTCGAAGTCAGAACTTGTTTCTTGTGCACCATAACCTGCCATCGCGGCATTCACCCATTGTACATAATGTCCCTCTGGCACACGAGGAATTGTTTCTTTTACATTGATGGCATCATTTAAAGCCAAGGGCACTAATCTAGGATTGATCCCATAGGTATTACACATCATTGTGCCTCTAGTACCTTTCATGATTACCCCATTACCACCGTCACCCATTTGCTCATTGGCACCCAACTCTTCAGGACGTTCAGGTTGAATACCACCATCCATCCAGTGTAGTTTTAAGGCAGGCTTATCTTCTCTTTCTGGAAAATCTAAAATGATATGTGAGGAGGGAGGGCAGCTCTCGGGGAAGTAACCTCGTCGGAATTCACCCACATAAACAGAGCCTACAGAGGCTTCGACTGCTGTTGGGTAACCCAATTTTAATGTTTTGAAAGCTGGCTCAATAATATGACAAGCCATATCGCCCAAGGCACCAGTACCATAGTCCCACCAGCCACGCCAATTGAAAGGAACGAGGTTATCTATGTATTCTTTTTTTGGAGCTGTGCCAAGCCATAAATCCCAATCGAGCTCTTTGGGTACATCCATTTTCTTGTTCTTTGGCCAAGGAATTCCTTGCGGCCAAACCGGACGGTCTGTCCAACACCACACCTCAGTAACATCTCCAATCAAACCTGCTTGGTACCATTCTTGCATTTTCCTCACACCATCACCTGAAGCACCTTGGTTACCCATTTGAGTGACTACTTTATATCGATGTGCCGCTTCCGTCATGGCGCGTGCTTCTGCTATATCGTGAGTCAGCGGTTTTTGGACGTAAACATGTAAGCCCCGCTCCATGGCATTCAGTGATTGTATGGCATGCATGTGGTCGGGTGTGGCAATCGTTACACCGTCTAAACCACTTTCTTGATCGAGCATTTGACGATAATCTTTGTAGTACTTAGCTCCTTTAAAATCCTGAATAGCACGAGTTGCTCTTCTGTCATCTACATCACATAACGATATGATCTTTACAGCATCGCTTTTGGCACATTCTACTAAGTCAGAATAACCTTTTCCACCGACCCCAATTCCACCCAAATAAAAGGTGTCAGAGGGTGCTCTAAAACCTTTGCCCAATACATGCCGTGGAACAATGGTGAAGGCAGCGCCAGCCAATCCAATTTGTTTGATAAATTTTCTACGCGATTTATTCGGTTGAGATGTATCCATGATTTGATCGATATTCTGAAAACAAGTTAAAAAATTTTTCAGTTAGTCAAAGGCTAAGTAAGTACTTTTAGTAGATAAGCAGGATGAATGGTAAGGTAAGTTTACTGATAATGGTTTTGTTAAGGGATGAGTAAAGTCAAAGAGGTTTTAAGCAGAGATTACAGTTCAGAATGGAAGTTTGAAACTTCGCGTAGTTCCGGAGCAGGAGGGCAACATGTGAACAAAGTAGAAACAAGAGTGACATTGCGTTGGCCGGTGACGCAATCTACCATTTTAACAGAACAAGAAAGGACACACCTCCAGCAAAAATGGCATAATCAGTTGACCCAGGAAGGAGAGTTGCTTCTACATGACTCCAGTAGTAGAAGTCAATTCCGAAATAAGGAAAAGACAATTAGAAAATTAAAAAAAGCATTGGAAATAGCATTTGCACCCATAAAACAACGTAAACCTACAAAACCACCTTCATCTGTGGTACGCAAAAGACTTAAAAACAAAAAGGAATTAGGTGAAAAAAAAGCCATGCGTAGGCCTCCAGAAGTTTGATTATTTTTTAGCCTCTCGTATTTTTATTGAATGGAAACCTCTCATCACCTCAAGTTCAAAAGTCGTAAAGATGAACTTTTTACCACAATCAATTTTGCTGTGATAGGTTTGCTGATTGTTCTTATGATTTATCAAGTGATTAATGATTTCAATTTAGCAGGTATGATCGCTTTATTGGTGCCAACTTTTTTTGTGATTGTGTTGTTGGGTATGATTTATTACAGAACCCATTACAGCTTAACCCAGCAACATCTTTACTATAGAAGTGGAGTAATCAATGGAAAAATTCTATTGTCTGATATTCGAGAAGTAGTGGTCGATAAGACGTTGTGGGTAGGTTTACGTCCGGCTACAGCACGCAAAGGCATAATTATTAAATACAAAAAGTATGATGAACTCTACATCAGTCCGGAAAGCAATGAGAAGTTTGTAGCAGCGCTTTTGGAACGTTCATCAGGCATTAAAGTAACACGCTGATGCGCATAAAAAAAGCCCGATTTCTCAGGCTTTTAAATTTCTCGCATCTGTTTTTTTACTCGTTCAAAGAGGCAATGAGTTTTTCATTCAAGCGAACGTAGTCCATATTGTTTTGACTTTTTGCCAATTCCATAGATTTTTCAGCTACTGCTTTCGCTTCATTGGTCTGTCCTAACCTCACAAGTATTTTGGCTTTTAAGTGAACCATCCAATACTGCTCTTGCGCAGCTAAGGCCATATCTACCCATGCCAAGGCTTGGTTAGCATCTCTTTCTGTATCATAGTAATAAGTGGCGGCCTGAAAATAAATACCCGCATTTCCGGGGGTATTATCAATAACCTGTACCTTAATTTGCTCCATGATTTCATCATCTACCGGATGTTCTATATGAAACATGGCCTTTGTATGTCCCCATTTCATGTTAAGGTTTGCACTATTCATAGTGAAATCCGAAAAACTGATGGTAAAGGTTTCATAGTGACTCGATGGATGCTTTACGGGCACTTCAAAACGTAATAAATCATCTTTGGAATCATAGCCCATTGCACCCCACCAAGTTAGGTTTTTACTAAAAATAATGGTGGCTTTTTCTTCCGTAAACATGGTATATAAGGCGTAGGTGCCTGCTGTTACGGCTTGTCCTTCTACCAAAACATCTTTACTGAAAGTAATTTTAGTTGACTCATTAGCACCTGTTCTCCAAACCTCATTGTAGGGAATCAGGTTTCCAGCAATTTTCCTTCCTTTCGCGCTAGGTCGAGCATATTTTACCATCACTTCAGCATTACCAATCATTCCTTTGAGTTCAAAAGTTGGACTCGGTGCAGGCATTTGAATTTGAGCTGATAGGCTCATACAGATGGCTATCATGAAAATAGGTATCAAAAAATTCTTCATCATTTCTTTTTTATGTTCTTCACATACAAGTTCAATTGTATTTTTTAGTTATTCACTTCTACTGGAAACTTTACCGAGGTGTTACCCCATGCAATTTCAATATTGGCTTTGTCTTTTCCATTTTTATCAAAATCAGTCATCATAATAAACATGGTCTCAACGGAGTGATCCAGTATTGTAGGAGTCGCCATAAAACGGATGACATCAGAAGATTCTTCATAATTGGTCCCCCAAGACTTTTCCGTATTAATGATGATGGTCCACTCATTATCTCCAGGAATTGTGTACAGAGAATACTCACCTGCCGGTAAGGCTTTGCCTCCAAGTTTGACATCGTTATTGAAATTGATTTTGGTATTGGCATTCGCACCGGTCCTCCATACCTGTCCATTTTGAGCCAATGAGCTCATCTTTCTACCATCTAAGCTTGGCCTAGAGTAAATCAATTCCATTTCTGTATTGCCGATCATCTGTTTTATGGTGACTTGCGGACTTGCAGCAGGACCTCTTTGAGCCATGAGAACTGGTGAACTTAGCAGGGCACAAAAAGCAATTAATAAGGCTTGTTTTTTCATCATTTTAAATTTTTTAGTTGTCTATTCTAACTGATTTCTTTTGAATAAGTTTGGTTTTGACACAAGCTAAATTAAGTAAAATATTCTACGAACAAAGAAACCTGGTACATGTTACTAAAGGGTTTTTAAGTTAAAATTTTTGCACCTAACATGGAGAATAAGATACAGCGACTTATGTGGCCCGGTTATTTTAGCCTAAATTGTAAGAGTTTGTCTAACGCAGAATGAACGGAATTCTAAGGTAGTAATTGAGAAGAAAAGAAAAGAAACTGATTCCGATGAAATAAATTGTGGTTTCTGAAAGAATAGGAGTAGATTATGCAAAAGAAGATACCTTAAAACCTTAGCGGTTTTATATGAAAGATAACCCATGGATAAGCAGAAGATAAATGCAATGATTGCCGCAAAGACCTGGTCGGCACAACCTTGGAAACAAGGTTTGGAAAAAATGCCTTCATTTGGTACCGTTGATGTCTGGCCTAAAGCCCAAGACCTTGAAACCATTGACGCTTTATTTGTTTGGAAACCCCTTGATCGGGGTGTTATTGAAAGAATGCCTCAATTAAAATGGATAAGCTCTTTGGGCGCAGGTGTAGATCACCTCATGAATGATCCTCAAATCCCTCGGCACATACCTATTACACGTATTGTTGATCCTTGGCTAGCTCGAGACATGAGCAATTATGTGATTATGGGCATTTTAATGCATCAAAGAAGTATGGATGAACACAAGATCAACCAGCAAAAAATGGATTGGAACCGCTTGCCTTATCACCCATTGAAAATTGGTGTACTAGGCCTAGGAGCTTTGGGTGGTCATTTGGCTCAACAATTGGTCGATCTTGGCTTTGAGGTGCTAGGCTATAGCCGCACAAGAAAACACATTGAAGGAGTGAAATCTTTTGATGAAAATGAAATGGATGCATTTTTATCTGAACCTGACGTGTTGGTAAATTTATTACCGATTACATCACAAACAACCGATGTTCTTGATCTTAACTTTTTCGCTAAAGTAAGAACGGGTACCTATCTTATTAATGTGGCTCGTGGCAACCATGTGGTTGAAGAAGACTTGGTAAATGCTTTGGATCAAGGTCAGTTGTGCGGAGCTTTATTGGATGTTTTTCGTGAAGAACCCCTTCCTAAAGAACACCCTTTTTGGAATCATCCAAAAATCAAAATCACTCCTCATGTTGCCAGTGTAACTTCACCAGAATCAGCCATAAATTTGCTTGAGAATAATGCCAAAAGACTGATAAAAGGACAATCTTTATTACATCAGGTAGACATAGAATTGGGCTACTAATCAATGAAGTACAAGGCGGTGACTTTGCTCAAATGATGGCTCAAATTCTGCCACGACTGACCTGCATCCTCCGACACATAAACATTACCATGATTGGTACCAAAGGCCATATCGAGCCCTTTCTTGACCATTCCCTTGCGTAGTACAACATCGAAGGCTAGAGAATCGGGTAACCCTTGAGTGATTTTTTCCCAACGATTGCCAAAATCTTGGGTATGGTAAACGGATAATCTATGGTTTAGTGGAACGCGATGGTCATCGGCAGCAACAGGAATCACCCAGGCATTGCCGGGATGCGCTTCCTCTATCTCCAAAGCAAAACCATAAGACAGTTCGTTTACCTTATCTGATACAGATTGCCAGTATTCGCCATTGTCATAAGAAAGGTAAATGCCACAATGGTTTTGTTGCCAAAGGAGGTCCGCTTGTTTGGGATGACGTTTGATACAATGTGGATCGTGACCAACATCAGCCACAGCATCTGGCAAGAAAGGAGAGGAGATGCCTTTGTTTTGAGATTTCCAGGTAGTTCCAGCATCGTAGGTAACAAATACACCAGCACAGCTAATGCCAATCAACCATTCATCAGGCCGCTTAGGATGGATCAATAAAGTATGAAGAAAAGGATTTATGCTGCCTTTTCCACCACCTCGCCAATGCGACCTTGACGGATGATTTTCTAATCCTTCAATAGCATGAAAGGATGTACCGTTATTTTCAGAAATGAACAGGCCGGCAGGCTCTGTACCAATAAAAACTTGCTTTCGACCATTCAATATCCGACTTTGTATTTCCCAAACGTTTTTCAAAAGGGTTTTAGCTGTTGAAAACTTAGGAGCAGTAATTTCCTGAAACTCGTTTCCTTGATTTACGGAGCGATAGATTTTTACACCCCAGTGCAAATGCCTGCAACTGACCCACCAGTGACCTTCTACATCAACATGAAAACAGCTTACGGGTAAACCATCAAAAAATAGATCAGAAAAGCCCCATGATGAACCAAGTTTGTTGTATTGAATCAGACCTTTATCGGTGGCAATCATTAACTTCATATTTCAAACATTACATTCCTATAAATGTCTTTTTATACGAAAGGTAAGGGAAACGCTCACCAGCCTTGAAGTGAACCCCTTCTTCTGGCAGCATGATGAAACCATGGGTCTGTGACAGATTGGAAAAATCGCCTGATCCATGCCCTTTTTTAGGCAGTGCAACCATTTCATTGTTAGGGGATTTTACCAATGCTACTGCAAGAAAATAAGTCAATTTGGGTTCAAAATAAACATCTTCACCCAATGTAACATATTCAAAAACAATAGGTTGTTTGAGCATTGTGCGCAAATAGATTTGAACATAAACCAAAGCACAGACGAAAGAGGAAACCGGATTTCCTGGTAAGCCAAAGACAGGCTTGCCTTCTTTTGAAGTACCGAACCACATGGGTTTACCTGGTCTTTGTTTGATTTTATGGAAATGCTTTTGAACTCCTAGCTTTTCTAAAACTTCAGGTAAATAATCAAACTTCCCTTTAGAAACTCCTCCAATAAAAATTAGCAGATCAAAGTCTGTCAATAGGTCAAGAATATGTTTTTGCATCAAGTCAGCATCATCTTCTACATGGAAGGGTGTTACTTCTACATGCAGTACCTGAAGAATAGCTTGAACGCCATAATTTCCTGACCTACGGATTTGATGGGCTTTCGGTAGTTCATCGATTCCAACAAGCTCATTGCCAGTAGTGATGAGCGCTACTTTTGGCAAGGCCAAGACCGACAAAATGCTTTTACCCGCTGATGCCGCCACAATCAGATCAGGAGCAATTAAAGTGACCCCTTTACTTAATAAAACTTCGTTCTGTTTTTTGTCTTCTCCTTGAAAATGAATATTCTGAAACTCTTTCACATCTTCAACATGAACAACAGCTAGTTCATTCATGATGCTAATGTCCTCATAACGAATAACCGTATCAACCCCATGAGGCATAATGGCACCGGTCATGATTTGCACGCAGGAATTTGAGGACTGCATGGTATATTTTGGTTCTCCAGCAGCACATATTTTTTCTACGAGAAATTGACGCTGCCCTTGAATAAAGGTTTTGTAATTGATAGCTATGCCATCCATTGTCACCCGATCGAAAGGAGGGAAGTCTCGATCTGCTAAAATATCTTCATCCAATACACGCCCCACACAGTTCTCAATCCTTACATTTTCACTTTTGTGAAGTAAAGTGTGTTGTTGAAGTATTTGTAAAGCCTCTTCCGAGGAAATCATATCATTCATTTTTTATCGATTAACCCCCAATGGTTGCCATAGATTCAAAAGCACTACCAGAATCTTTTTGTTTTTCAGACTCAAAACCGTTCCTAGTCCTGCGGCCAAATAGAAACAAAAACTTATCCTTTATGTTCTCGTCAGAGGCTCCCTCTCGCATAAAATCACGCATACTAAAACCGCCATTTTGATACAAACATGTCTTTAGTTCACCCTTTGGAGTCAGTCGAATGCGATCGCAAGTGGCACAAATGCTTCGGCTATAAGCAGGAATTACCCCAATGGTGCCCGGTGCATCAGCTACTCTATAATTATAAGAAGTAGAGCTGCTATGGTCGACCATTTTTGTGAGTTGGGGAAAGGTTTTTTGGATATGGCCGAGGATGTATTTGTAATTCCAACGAATGGCTTGATAAGCCTTGCTACCTCCGTTAAAGGGCATTTCTTCAATGAATCTCACAGACACTTTGTCTTTCAAGGTAAGTTGACAAAGCCCTAGTATATCGTCTACATTTTGGTTTTCCATAACTACTGCATTGATTTTAGTAGTTATGCCTTGGTTTAATAGCTCCTGGTAATAAGCCCAAACCTTATCAAACTCATCTCTTCTTGTGATTTTAGCAAACCTTTTAGGGTCTAATGTATCTAAACTGAGGTTGACCGCATGAATACCCATGCGCTTCATTTCAGTGATGGTGCTCAATGGTGCTGTGCCATTGGTCGTAATACTCAACTTGTTCACACATGGTAGGTCAATCACCTTTTGCATAAAGGGTAGCAAATCTTTCCGAACAAAAGGTTCACCACCTGTAATGCGTACCTTATCAATACCCATTTCAGATAAAATGCGGGTAAGCCTAAGCATTTCTTCATAACTAAGAATTTGTTCTTTATTCTGCCATGGCAAGCCTTCTTCAGGCATGCAATAAAAGCATCGCAAATTGCATCGTTCCGTTACACCTAATCGGAGATAGCGCAATGGGCGCGAATGATTATCGTACAACAAATTCATTTTTCGTTTTGAGCTTTTAAAATATAAGCAGACATTCACTTTATGAAGGAATGGATACCAAGGATAAAGGAATTAGTTGACAAAGAAAAGCATTTTGCTGTAGCCAGAGTAGTCAAGACTTGGAGAAGTTCACCCAGACCTGTGGGGGCAACAATGCTCATCTTGGCTTCTGGGGAAATGTTTGGCTCCGTAAGTGGTGGCTGTGTTGAAACTTCAGTAGTGAGGAGCGCTCTACATGTCATCAATTCAGGCGAACCGGAACTGATTCATTATGGCATTGCTGATGATGAAGCTTGGGAAGTCGGATTGAGCTGTGGCGGTAAACTAGATGTATTGATTCAACCCGATCGGGATTTCTCATGGCACTCATTGTTTAATGCGTTTGAACAAAAAGAATCTTTCCATCTCATTACTTCTGTAGAAAATAATTTTGAACAATTTTCATCACTAAACGGCCATTATACTTTAACAGACGAAATGAACGAGCATGTTGTATCGGGTAAAAGTGGCCTTTTGGAAAAGGAAGGGAAATTGTATTTCTTACATACTTTTCCAAGACCTTACACGCTGCTCTTGATTGGTGCAGCGCATCTGACTTCTGAATTATTAACCTTGGCAGCATGGCATGAATTTGAAACCATTGTGATTGATCCGCGTGACCAGTTCGTTAAAAATAGTTTCAGATCAAATAAGGCAGACCAAATGTATGCTGCTTGGCCTCAAGAAATTTTACCGAAACTATCCTTGAATGAACAAACCTTTGCTGTGGTTTTATCTCACGACCCAAAAATAGATGATCCTGCTTTGCAAATGCTTCTTTCTTCTGATGTGGCCTACGTGGGTGCATTAGGCAGTCGTAAAACGCAAGCTAAACGGGCTGATCGACTCTTGAAACAAGGCGTTTCGAAAGAAAAGTTAAATAAACTCGATGCACCCATAGGAATTGATATTGGCTCTCAGTCTGCCAAAGAAATTGCGTTGAGTATCATGGCCGGTATCATACAAGTTAAAAACAGAAAACACAATTAAATATTGTCATAGGCACCATTTAACCATTGCCAAAATCGTTTGATTCGACTCTTTTTGACAGACTGAACAGTAGTTGTCGGTATTTTCCGAGGTACATCTTCTTTTACTTTGGTTGTACTTTGTTGCTTAGCCTTGAGAGGTTTTTGTGCTTCTTTCTTTTTTGCCAATTGCTTTTCATAATGCAATCTGCGTTTTTCCTTTAATTCTTTTTGTTCCTGCTGTTTCCTTTTCCAAGCTAATCTCTCTTCTCGCTGGCGCTGCTCCTCTAAACTGAGTTTTTGACCCTTTGCCTTCTTTTTAGGTCTCTTCGTTTCTGAATTTTGCTTAGCCCCCTTAATAATTACCTCTTTTGTATTGTGCTTCGGTTTCTCACCATTGGTTTCTGGAATCTCTATTTTACCTAATACTTTAAGCCCTTCCAATTTAGGTTTATCAGTGGTAATGATTTCAACATCTTTGGTTTGCTCTTTATACTCCTTTTCTAAGCTGATGACTTTTGGTACACTGGGTTGATGATCCTCGGTTGCTTTTTTTGGGGTTTCATCTTGTTTGCTCTCGATATGGAGCTCATTATGCTCTTCTAAGTTATGCTCATGGTTAGAAAATGACCCTGCAGTAACATGAGAGGAATCTTCAGAAGGTTGGGAGGGGGGGGCTTGTAAAAAATGGGCATTCTCATTTGAAAAAACAGACGTCTTTTCATTGGCCTGAAAATGCTTAAGTAAAAATAAAAGTTCCTCTTCTTTGAGTTTAATATTGGGGTGTGGGTTTACGGTACGGAAATTTTCGCTTAGCAACTCTACTACCTCGGTGCTCTTCACTTCAAATTTTCTCGAAAACTGACCCAAACGCATAAATCAAATATTTTTTGCAAAGGTAACCAACAGAATTCTCAGATACCAATAAAACTAATGGATTGCTTATTTATAAAGCCATTACTTAACATATCCGGCAATGTGTCTTTCCTTTACTTCTTCATAAATATCTGCAATGGTAACCAATAGCCCTGTTTCTTCCACACCTCCAAAATCAGGGTTGAGAGCTGTACCAAAGGTCAGCATGGTAGCAGATAAATTCATGTAAATATTCACCAGAGGAGGAATGCATTCTCCTCTTTCACGGATTAGCTTTTGCAAATGACGAAATGCGTTTTCGAAAGGGGGCATGCTCGAAAAGTATTCTTTGAACAAGGTGTCGTCAAAATGCGCTAAAAGTTCCGATTTGGGAACGCAAAGACTGTTTTTGTCAGGGAAATAATAGGATAAGAAAGACAGCAACAAGTCTCTGGCTTCTTTTTCATAGCGCTGATACATGGTTACTTTTCCGAAGAAATATTTCATTTCCGGATAGTTGACAATGATTGCTCCGAGGCCATCCCAAATATTGGCCAAAGCAAATAATCCTTTCCGAGGATTGATAGTAGGTTGAAAGCTAGGCTGTACCCAAGACCTACCCAATTCAATAGCATAAGGTAGATAATGTTTTTTCATATGATCTGAGAATTCAAAATATTTGGAGGTGGATAGGTGATAAGTATCTGACTGTGCATCGTATGCCCTCGGGCCAGTAATAAAACGATAGCCTCCAATGATTTCTTTTTCTTCTCGACTGTAAACAATCAATTGTTCGTAGCATTGGTTTTGTGTATCGTATTGATCGATATCCAGTTCATGCCCCGTACCCCCTCCAGCGCCGCGGAAGGAAACTTCACGTAAACGAGCAATTTCTTGCATGGTATGTGGAGAATTGTGGTGATTTAAGATATAAATCTCATTGCTTCCTTTATTCGTAAATCTTACAAATCGCTCTTCATTCAGCTCACGCTCAATCAATTTACGATCCACAGGTAGTACAATTTTTTTTTCAGCCATGCTCTTATGCTTCTTTGCTCTTTGCTTCTGTTTGCATTTGATAAACTTTTCTCTTCATCCATTCTGCCCATTCCTTCTCACTTTTTGATTTATCAAAGGTTTCTGGTGAAATAGGTCTTCCAATCGTAATTTTGATGGTAGAGCCCCTTTGTTTGAAAAATTCATCCAATAGGTAAAACATCTCTATATTGAGCTTTATGCCAATCAACTTTCTAAAATTTGCCAGCCGATAAAACTTATCCGTCAATTTTCCTTCAATATACACAGGAATCAGAGGTTTCTGATATTTTTTTGCTCTCGTGATGAAAGTTTTCTTCCACTCTAAGTCTTCAATCTTTCCTTTTTGCTTTCTGCTGACCAATCCTGCTGGAAAAACGAACGTTGCCCCAGAAGCAGCGAATTGTGCCTCTACCGCTTGTAATGATTGCTTCGCATTTTTACCCAATTTATTTACTCCAATAAAGCGGCTTTTTAAGTTGGTCACATACAAAAGCAAGTCATTCACAATAAATTTTATATCAGGTCTTACATCGTTTAATGAGGAAATAATTGCAATGGCATCAAAGCCTCCTAAGGGATGATTACTAACGAAAATACAGCTTTCAGGAGCAGATGGGACGTTTTCCTTGCCCTTTAATTCTAAGGTCACATTGAAGTCTTCCATCAATGTTCTACTGAACTGGAAGGCATCGTAATTTTCAGTTTTACGCATAAAAGCATTGGTCTTCTCTTGATGAAGTACACTTTCTAAATAGTGTATAACCCACCTAGGTATCCATTTAAGTAGTTTAGCGTTCCTTTCTTTTATGATCCTTCTTACGTCAACGAAATTTTCCATGCAGGCGGCTTCCTCAAACTGTGAAACAATATTAACTTCAATTCAATAACAATTCAAACCATTGTTGTAGCTTCATACAATTTAAATCTATTACAGAGGTGCATACCATAAATGAATAAGTGAAAATTATGACAGTCAAACTTTTTCAATAGTAGTGAAAGAAATAATTTTACTCTGAATATTACTAAAGAAAATAAATTGATTTCTTAACAAATTAAACACAATGGGGTTAGATGAGTTAGGCATTAGTGTCCCATTTTATGATAAAGATTTTTTGAAAGATAGAAGCCTTCCCCCTCTGTTATTCGAGAAAAAATTAAGTAGTTTACAGAAATGCCAATTGTTAAATTTACATCTAATTTAAAACGTTTTTTCAAGGACATCCAAACCACTGAACTACCAGGTAATAATGTTCAGTCTCTGATTGCTGCCGCAGAAAAGCATTACAAAGGCCTGAGTGGTTATCTGCTAGATGATTGTGGACATTTACGTCCCCATATCAATATTTACATTGGTAATACCTTGATTAAAGATAGGAAAGGGTTAACCGATAAGGTAAAAAGTGGAGAGTCGGTCTATATTGTTCAGGCGATTTCTGGAGGTTGATATGCCAGAAGGTTTAAAATAAATGTCTTTTAAAGGCCACTAAGGGCTATTTGCAGAATATTTATCATAAGCACTTTGATTCCCATTTATTCCACCTACCTTTGTAACACATTTTAACAGTTACTTATTGAATTATTTTTCCGAGCTAGGCCTGTCGCAAACCATTTGTGAAGTACTAGAACAACTGGGTTTTGAGAAACCAACTCCCATCCAAGAACAAGCCATCCCGCTATTACTCCAACATCATACAACTGATTTTATTGGTTTAGCCCAGACGGGTACGGGTAAAACAGCTGCTTTTGGTCTTCCACTCATTGAATTAATGAATGAAGATCAAAAGACGACGCAAGCCATTATCATGTCTCCTACGAGAGAATTAGGTCAGCAAACGGCCAAACAGATTGATGAGTTTGTTGTCAGACATAAAAAGCTGAATGTAGAAGTCGTTTATGGTGGTGTAGATATCACCCGTCAAATCAAAGCCCTAAAGAAGCCTACTCAAATTGTAGTAGCAACCCCCGGTCGTCTGATCGATTTGATGAAGAGAAAAGCCATCAGCCTAAGCGATGTGAAATACGTCGTTTTAGATGAAGCGGATGAGATGCTCAACATGGGGTTCAAAGAAGATATTGATGAAATCATATCCCATACCCAAGAAGATCGTGCCATTTGGCTATTTTCGGCCACTATGCCTCGTGAAATTAGAGGAATCATAGATAAATACATGAGTAACCCTCACGAGGTGAGCGTAGATGCTGGTCAGAAAAGTAACAAAGATATTTCGCATGAATATGTGGTTACCAAATCGGCCAACAAATTAGCTGCAGTAAGACGGTTTTTAGATATCCAGCCAGATATGCGAGGTATTATGTTTTGCCGTACGAAACGGGAAACGCAAGAAATTGCCGACCAGTTTTCAACTTGGGGTTATGGAGTAGAGGCTTTACATGGTGATTTATCACAGAACCAACGTGATGCAGTCATGAAGAGATTCAAAAGTCGATCCATGCAATTACTCATCGCTACCGATGTAGCAGCTCGAGGGATAGATGTCAACGACCTTACTCATGTATTTCACCACACATTGCCCGACCAATTAGACAGTTACACACACAGAAGTGGACGGACAGGAAGAGCAGGTAAAAAAGGAATTTCTTTGGCCTTTATCAATCCACGAGAAGGTAGGAAGATCAAAGACCTAGAAAGAAAAATCAAGGTAAACTTTGAATTGGTGGAAGTGCCTAATAAGAAACAAATGAAGTACAGTCGACTCAACCATTGGAGCAAGTTGATACTTCAAACAAAAGTAGCACAAGATGTTGAAGAGATCATCGCTAACTTAGATCAAGATTTAGTTAATTTAAGTCAAAAGGAACTTTTAGAGCGTCTAATCACTTTACAGTTAGACCATTTATCTACAGATGGAGCAGGAGGAGAACCCAACGACCTCAATGAGGAGACAGGGCAAGCCCAGCGAAATGAAGAAAGAAATAAGCCGTCCGATCCCAATGCAGATCAACGTTTTTTTATCAATGTAGGTGAAATAGATGGTGTAACAAAAGCTGACTTGATTCACTTTGTAACAGATGTAGCTAACATCGATTCCAAGAAAATCAATCAAGTGGACGTGAAGAAAAACTGCAGCTTTTTTTATGTAGATAAAGCAGAGAAAAAAGGCTTTGCCGAAAAATTCGATGGCATAATGGTGAATGAGCGCGCCATCCGTGTGAACGAAGATCATGATGGACCACCACAAAGAAGACCTCGCAAGGAGTTCAATCATGGTGGGGGCGGTGCCTCTAATTTCGGAAGAAAAAGAAGAAACGATAGACCAAAATCGCGCTCACGAAGAAGATAATAAGAACGAAAGTGTAGTATATGGGAAGAAGTCAGAATGCATTTATTAAAAAACAAAAAGCTGAACAAAAGAGAAAAAAGAAACTAGCTAAAAAAGAAAAAATGGACGCTCGGAAAACAGAAGATTCCAGCGGTAAGCTAGAAGACATGATGGCCTTTGTGGATGAATATGGAAACATTACCACAGACCCCGACAAAGAAGCCACCAGAGTAACCGTTGAAAAGCATAAAAGAAATGTTTCTCAACGTAGAAAAATAGATTAATAAATACTTAAAACAAGAAAACACAAATTACTTAATAACAATTAGTTAAATACAATAAAAATGAAAGAAGGAACAGTAAAGTTTTTCAATAACTCAAAAGGTTTTGGGTTCATTGTACAATCAGACACCAACGAAGATATTTTTGTTCACGAAAGTGGATTAATAGATGAGATTCGTGAGAATGACAAAGTTCAATTTGAAGTTGAGCAAGGAAGAAAAGGTTTGAATGCTGTAAATGTTGAAGTTATTCAATAAGCGAATCATCCATTAAATAATTGAAAAGCACTTGCCTTACGGTAAGTGCTTTTTTGTTAGAAGCAAATGTACTTTACAAATTGCGAGGCAATTTTCATTATCCCCTTCAACAATAATCAGAGGGGAATGGGTGAGCAGGCAGCAAATGAGGGTAACTAACATTAGGGTAAATGTTGCGACTTAGACAACCTAAAAAGAAATTTTTTATGTGATATGAGCAAAACGCTTAAAAAAGAAGCTAAGACTCAAGGGAATCCTAAGACCAAACCATAATCTTAGGATAAGCGAGGTACTTTTAAATAGCCAAAGACGAGACTTTAGGAAAGTAAGAAGGAGAATGCAGTTGATTGAGGGTTATTCGTAACTCATAAAACAAACATATCTTGCAAGTAGGCGTTATTGTTATTCAACATTTGCTTAAATTGAAACAATCAACATTATTCCCATGCCTATCTCTAAACTTTTATTGGGTTATTTGCTCACCACCATTGTTTTTTTTGCAATTGATATGCTTTGGCTCGGCCTTATTGCTAAAGGGCTGTATAATAAACTCTTAGGAGGTCTTTTGGCAGACCAAGTGAACTGGACAGCTGCCATCATTTTTTATTTACTTTTTATCATAGGTATTTTCATTTTTGCCATTATGCCAGCTGTAAGTAAAGAATCTTTTAGTCATGCATTACTTTACGGTGCGTTGTTTGGTTTCTTTACATATGCTACTTATGACATGACCAATTTGGCGACTTTAAAAGGGTGGCCCGTACAGGTTGTTATCATAGATGTCATCTGGGGAGCTGTTTTGACTGCTTCTGTTAGCATATCGGGTTATAGCATCATGAGATGGCTTCAGGCTTAGTTTCCGTTTATATCACACTATTAGGCGCTGGCACAGTCTATGCGCTCTTTTGGTTTATCATTTCTTTACTACTTAAAAGAAATGATGTAGCCGATGTGGCTTGGGGGATGGGCTATGTTTTTATTTGTTTTTATTTGTTGCATACACAGGCCACACATGCTATTGCCATTGTGGTTTATGCTTTGGTGATAGTATGGGGAATTCGATTAAGCATTCATATCGGACTTCGTAATAGAACAAAAAAGGAGGATTTTCGATATCGTAAATGGCGTAAAGACTGGGGAAAATCCTTCTATTGGCGCTCATTTTTACAAGTATATTTTCTTCAAGTTCTCTTATTGATCGGAATCAGTACGCCTATCATCGTAGTAGCAACTCAAATTGAAGGTAAATTCAGCATATGGACTGGTTTGGGAACCTTACTTTGGGGCTTAGGTTTTTATTGGCAATCTCTTGCTGATTATCAACTCCTACGATTCAAACAAGTTGAAATGAATTCAGGGCGTATTATTCAAAGTGGTTTGTGGCGCTATAGTAGACATCCCAATTATTTTGGAGAAATATGCATGTGGTGGGGCATCGGTCTGATCGTACTACCGGTCCATTTCGGATGGACAGGGCTTTTGGGTCCCATACTAATTACTTTCCTTTTGCTTAGGGTTTCGGGAGTTCCTATGTTAGAGGCTAAGTACAAAACAGACCCCAATTTTCAGGAGTATGCACAGAAAACACCCACTGTTTTCCCCATGTTTAAGCACCTATTAAAAAAATAAAGCCGATCTTTCATGGTCGGCTTTATTTAAACACCATTTGCTTTTACTCCGCTGAATTGTTTTCGCCCTCGGTAGATTCAGTAGCTTCTTCTTCAGCCATTTCGGCTGTAATGTGCAAGATGTATTTTTTATTGAGTTCAAATTTGAAACTTGCCTTCTCCATCAATTCCCAAGCAGTAGTGGAACTATTAAGCAATGACAAAAGCGCCTGAGCCACTAGGGAAGTTTTTGTAATGTTGACTGCCCTTCCTTTAAATACCTCTAATTTAAAAGGATAGCTTGTTGTCTTTTTAGGGTTTAAATCATCAAACTCATGAAAAGCAAACTGGTATTCCTGTGGCTTGCCTTCCATTGCCTCTATCATCAATTTCAATAAGGCAGGACGGTATTTTTTCCAAAGAGGAAAAAAGGCATTTGTGTCAGTAGCTTCGTTTCGCATAATATTTTTAAAAATTATTAGTCGACTTTATGTTGAAAGTCAGGTTTACAATAAATCTCAAACTGTTGTGAACAATGAATTAAAAACGATTATGATGAATTGTCAAATCAATCATACTTAGAAAGCAAAAACGTAGATTGTTTGTTGTTGACATGGTCTTTGCAATTGCTTGGTTATTTCATTGAGCATGCAAGATAATAAGAACCTTTGGAAAATGACGGATAATCTCTATTTAAACGGTCGAACCCTATCGGTTTTGTGCTGTTTTGACTAATAAGCCACTACTGATGTGTTCGGAATTGTTCCCTATTATTTATCAACAGCCCACTTGCACCCTAGCAATTCTTATTTATTTTTGACTTGTTCATCCATTTAAAACATTCTCTTTACATGAGCCCAACTCACAAGCCAAACTATTTCGTTGATAAAGGTATTCTTAAAGTACCATTCAATCCGGTTGATGACGTGTTCAATAGTGGAAATATGACACTCTGCGGTAACGGTTATCTCGGATATCGAGGCACACATCCTGATTGGAGGAAGGAGCAATACATGGCTTGCACTGTCACCAATACTTTTGACAATGCAGATGGTAAATGGAAGGAGTTGTGTACTGTTCCTAATGCACTATATGCTAAGTTTCAAATAGAAGATGAAGTGCTAAGTGCTTTTTCAAATAAGTGTAATTTCTATGACCATTTCCTTGACAGCAACTATGGCATTACCTCAGGAAAAGGCCATTGGCTGAGTGATAAACATGGTGATGTTCAAATGAATTGGCAAAGATTTGCATCTTATAAAGACCTTCATTTGGTCGTTCAACACCTTAAAATTACTTCTGAAAGGGGAGGACTTCTGCAACTCACAACGGGTATTGATACAGAGGTATGGAGTTTAAATGGAAATCATTTTAATACTGCGTCGGTTGGTAGAAGTCGAGATTATTTCCAATGCAATATTAGAACTACCGAAAAAAGTATGCCCATCTATGTGATGCAGGGAGCTTCGGGTTTAGTAACGAATGGCAAAGATGTAGCGAATGAGGGAGGTATTTTTTCTGAGCACGAGATACACTTGAAACCAGGTCAACCCTTGTGCTTTACCCTTTACATGACCGTTTATTCACAAAATGATACAGCAGAACCGGAAGAGGCATCTAAGAAAAGTCTTTTGACAGCCATGAATAAAGGATTTGATCAGCTTTTGGCCGAACATAGGGAGGAGTGGGATCAAAAGTGGTCAGCGGCTGAGATTGGAATAGGAGGTGATGATTTGGCGAATAATCTTTTAAGATATAACATGTATCACAACTTTATCGCTACTCCCGCACATACCGATACTCAGCCCATTGGAGCCAGAGGACTTTCTTGCCAAGCTTATCAGGGGGCTGCTTTCTGGGATCAGGAAATCTACAATCTACCCATGTTTTTATATACCCAACCGCATGTAGCAAAAAACTTATTGACCTATCGGCACAAAGTCATCAATGGTGCCAAAGCGAAGGCCAAAGCATTGGGGTATAAGGGCGCTTATTACCCATGGATCAGCGGAGATACAGGAGAGGAACTTTGCCCTGACCATTTCTTCATCGATGTCATTTCAAAAAGACGCATTCGTAACCATTTTAATGATTGGCAAATCCATATCAGTCCAGATATTAGTTATACTGTAATGCGTTATTACCAAGTTACGGGAGACTTCGATTTTTTGGTAGAGCGGGGTGCGGAAATATTGCTTGAAGTAGCTCACTTCCTCCATTCTCGTGTACATTATAATGTTTACAAAGACAGGTATGAGATCCTCAGGGTCTTGGGGCCTGATGAATACCACGAAAATGCAGATAATAACACTTTTACCAACGTACAGGCAAAATATGCTTTAGAAAAAGCATTAGAGGTAACGAATATGTTGAAAGAAAAACAGAAAGGTGCTTTAAAAGCACTCTTGAAAAAAACTGAAGTCACAGAAGATATGCTTGGGCAATGGCATACCATTGCGCATAAAATGTACATACCCCAGCCAGACCCTAAGACCCATTTAATCCCTCAATTTGATGGTTATTTTGAATTGGAGGACATTCGTCCGATGCAATTGGCAGAAAGGTTATTAGATGAAAGCGAATACTGGGGGTGGCCCAATGGTATTGCGTTCGAAACACAAGTCATCAAACAGGCAGATATAGTACAACTTTTTGTTTTGCACGAATATGACAAGGAAGTCATGAAGGCTAATTATAACTACTATGAACAACGAACACATCATCGATCCTCTTTGAGCCCTGGGGTGCATGCCATCATTGCAGCTCAAATAGGAAACCTAGATCAAGCTTATCGTTACTTTTTGAAATCATCTTTGGTGGATATCGCCAACTCTCATCCGCCCTCTAGTGGTGGTACATTTATAGGTGGTGTGCATACCGCGGCCTGTGGAATAGCATGGCAAATTATTGTTTTAGGGTTTGCAGGTTTCAAGCAAAAAGGTAAATTATTACAATTTCAACCTTCACTGCCCGGCCATTGGACACATGTTCATTTCCGATTGATGATCCATGGAAAAAGCTTAATGGTGTTTGCCGATAGTCAAAGTTTAACCATCGAGAGTATGGAAGAAGATGCTGATTTTAAAATCGTGTGTTTCGATACTGAAAAAAAGCTAAAAGGGAAGGGTAAGCTGGTTATCAATAGAAGCAGCCTATCAAAATAGACTTTAAAGATATGGGATGTCAAGTAGTTATTATCCTAAAACCATGATAATATTTTAAAATTTGAGACGAATCATTTTTTAATTTAATAGCACTTTATCCTCATAATTTATTTTATTTAAATTAATATTTATTAACTTGTCTGTGTTGTTCATTTTAACAAAAGAGCCATGGAAATCAGACAATTCAGACGCCAGTACGATTTGGAGTTAATCCCTGCATCGCATCATGGCATTATATTAGGTTCATTAGTTTGGGATCCAATCATTGGTAAACCTAAATTCAACCATCCTGGCATGTCTAATCATATCTACAATGCGTTTCGCACGGCAAACCTTATTAACA
Organism: Roseivirga sp.; assembly: GCA_018402485.1. Taxonomy (GTDB): domain Bacteria; phylum Bacteroidota; class Bacteroidia; order Cytophagales; family Cyclobacteriaceae; genus Roseivirga. Next base: position 86,045 of record JAGYIY010000002.1, read on the forward strand.
ATGAAGAGTTGGTTTCATTCCTTGAATCTTCTAAAAACATTCCTCTAGGACCTGCTCAATTCAGTTCAATTGTAAGCGAAGTTGAAATTGATATTGACTTTGCCGGATCTCTTGATTATCATCAAATTAATGCCCTGGAAGCCTCTATGGGTTTGGAGAAAATAAAAAAGTTCAGTTTCGCTGATCTTCAAGCTCGTATTATGACCAATCTGGAACGCGTGCGTATTTTCGATTTGCTAGATACGCTTAAAAAAGACCAATGGGAAGAATATGATGGTAAAATCCGAAGGCTGTTTATGATTACCGAACTCTATTATGGTAACATCAAAATGATAATTGATAGTAGTCTAAAAACAACATTTGAGGCCCAGTCAGCCATGAAGACAATAGACGCAGAAAATCAAGTTAGTTTAGGAAATCGACTGGAGTACACTTTTGCTCATAATGAAGTTCCTTTTGCCATGCGCCTAGAACGGGTCAAAAGATTTATTGCATAGTTGTGTAGGTATCTCTTATGGTAACGCTCATATACTTCCATTTTTTATGTAGATAAAAAAAATTTAGTAATCTCTGCAACTTACTTGCATAAGTAATTCGTTTCCATTTTATTTACTATTATTAATTAGTCTAAATAAATGAAAGGATTCATCTGCGATGCTCAGTACCTTACTCAAACCGGCTTAAAAAGCCTTTTCAGTCATTATACTGGCTTTTCGGATCTAAAACTACTTAACCATCCTGATTTAATCTTAGAGCATACAATCATTAATGACCGCATCATGCTTATCTTTGATTATGCAACGTGTGTAGAATTTAGCTGCAGTGAGCTCAAAAAATTAAAACAGTACAGAAACCAATTATGTGCTTTAGCCATCTCTGATGACACTCAGCCCAATTCCATTATAGATTGGGTGAACCATGGTGTAGATGGTTTTTTGCATAAAAGAGCCGACAAAAAAGAACTATTTAACGCAATAGACATACTCTCGTTTGGCGGCAAATATTACACTCCAATGGTCCAAGAAGTGCTCAACTACCGTGAGCAATACGTGCAAAAGCTTACTGAAAGAGAAATACAAATCTTAGATCTTATCAAGATAGGTAAAGGATCCAAGGCCATTGCTGATGAACTTCACTTAAGTGTACATACCATTCACTCGCACCGAAAAAATTTAATCCGTAAACTCCAATTAAATTCGTATTCAGAACTGATTGTTTACGCCGTAAAAAGAATCAGTTGATCATGTCTTGTTAGCTTTAAACAAAATGATGTTTAAAGTGTGAGCAAACCGTGGCCTTTCGAAAAACCATAATCTATAAGACCACAGTTTTTCTTAAGGCTTAATGGTTTTACTTTAAAAGTTTATACTTCCATTGGGCTGAACCATGAATTTAAATGTATAATACCTTGCTGCTGAACGGCTACTTTGATCTATAAATGCTTGCGATGAGGGATCTGGATTTCCTTCATAGTAGCTAAGTATTTCAACTTTCGCATAATTACCATCTCCAGTGGTTAGCATAAGAACACGTCCTGGTATTGGCAATATGGCATTAATAGGAACACTTCCACCGGTATAATTATACCAGCCGTTTCCGCTTCCCGTTGGGATTGCAAATCCATTCTGACCATCAACAGAATAACCATCTGCAGGTGCAGACGCTAAATTGTCAAAGATTCCTTCTACCAATTGGGCTGAACCTAATCCCGGACCTGATGTACCTCCGTTAATAAGGATGGTTGTTCCTGAAAAGGCTAAATCCCATTGAACAGAATTAGAGTCAGATTTTGTTAAAACCGTACCCGATTCCAAGTCATAAAAGGTGAAACTGGGTGGAGCTCCACGCTCTGCGTTAGGATCTGCCGGAATATCATTAGCTATCTGCACTTCTAAAGGTACTTCAGGACTCTGATCTGCTTCATTTTCACAAGACATCACGACTAAACAAGATATCCCTACGATGCTTAAAAATTGTTTTTTGAAATTTATCATGTGTTTATATTTAATTGTTGATTGATTAATTTAATTGCCAATTCAATCCAATAAACCAGATTCTTCCGGCAAGACTTGGATCGAATGGATGCGTTATTCCAGTAAGGTTATTCACACCACCTTCCATCCTAAATTGACCATATAGTTGTTTATTTAGCGCTATGTTGATGAGAGAATACCCATCTGCAAATTCACTTGATGCGTCAATCAGGCCATTACCATTATTATCACCCGTACCCCATCTTCCGCGATAAATCCACCGAAGAGCCACATCGAAATCATACATCATATTTTTATAGAAGACCTTGAAGTTACCGCTATGCTTACTCCGATTAGGTAAACCTCCATAATCCGTTAGCCTCACTAGCTCTGTTTGATTCGTGGTGGTGTTACGTCTAAAAACTTGTTCATTCTTTATCGCTTCAACATCTTCTAGATTTCGGCTATCTAAGTATTGGTATCCACCCGATATCTCCCAAGAGGCAGAGTGCCTGTAAGAACTATTGAATTCGATGCCTTGTGTTACCACCTCATCAAAGTTGAAGTAGCTGAATACATTCTGATTATTTGTTTTTATTGCGATAGGGGCTGTATCAATCATATTATTTATTTCATTCCGAAAAAGATTAATTGAGCTCATAAATCTGTCATTGAAACTGGTTTCAAGCGATAGGTTGAAAGCAATAGAATGCTCAGCTTGAATCTGTTCCATGGTACTCGGTGCAATCAAAATAGCACTAATTCGTCCTTCATTTTGTAGTTGCTCAATTCGCTCTCGGATGAGATTAGACCCAATCACTGTATAGCCAATGACCGGGTTTGTAAAGTTTAAGAGTAATTGTCTGAAATCGGGTGCCTTATATCCTCCACCAAATGAGGCCTTTGCTTTGAGCCACTTATTAGCAGAGTAAGCCAAAGCAATTTTTGGGCTAAACCTTGAAGCATAAGCACTGTGCGTATCAAATCTGCCTCCCAATATAATATTGAAGCGCTCATCTGGAGACCATTGGTGTTGGGCAAATCCATAGTTAGCGTGAAAAATATTTAACCCATCGAACCTTGTTGCCTCTACTTTTTCATAAGTTCTTCCTAATCCCAATGTTAGAATATGTTGATCACTTATATACCAGTCGTGCTGAAGTTCTGATCTATTAAAGAGCTGATTAAAAAAGTCAGCATCATGTAAACTACCATCATTCTGCCGGTTTAATACCATTTCGGTTTTATATTGCGTAGTGTAGCTTCTTATATTTAAGCGATGTCGATCGTTAAAAAGTATTTCTGCATTGGGCATAATACTCCAATCCTCTCTCTTGCCCTTTTCGGAAATATTAAAAGATTCAGCATTTTGATTGATTTCAAATTGGTTCTCTTGCTGCTCTGTGTAGAATCGAGAATTCAGACTTACTTTAATGGCATCGGTAATGTCCCATGAAAACTTGGGATTGATCGTGTAGGCCTCAAAAGGTGGTACGGTTTGTGAAATGGTAGATTCATTCAAATCATATCCTTTTGAACTCAATCGATTCAGAAATAAATGGGTGCTGAATTTCTCCGTTTTGAACCCTGTATTAATTCCGACATCAGAAGTACCAAAAGACCTGACCCTTGATCGCACGCCCAAGTGAAATCCTTCATCGGATTCCTTTGTTATGATATTAATGACCCCAGCTAGGGCCTCACTTCCATACAAAGAAGATGAAGGGCCTCTAATAATTTCAATTTGTTTGATGTTGTCAACAGATAGCCTTTCTAAATCTAACGTGCCTGCGGTTCTTCCAATAATTGGTTCACCATCAAGCAAGATTAAGATAAACTCTGAAGGTAATCCCTGCATCATTAAACCAGTTCCATGATCTGACGTCATTTGCAAACCCGTTTGTTCCTGTAGAACTTCGTTAAGCCTTAGAGCGCCCATCCGCTGAATTTGCTCATCGTTAATTACGGTGACGGGAACTGGAACATCATCTAATTTTCTATTGGTTCGTGTTGCTGTTACAACCACATCTTCGAGCTGTTGAGCTGTTTGCTGTAATACGATCAATAGTGGGGCTTTAGTAGGGATATTGATGGTTTTGGTTTCTATTTGATAGCCGATAAGACTAAATTTAATTTGATGAACCCCTTGCTTTAAAGTCAATGAGAAATTTCCATTGGTATTGCTGCTGGTACCCATGGAATCAACCATCACATTCACATAGTGAAGAGGCTCACCATTAGAATCAACCACTCGGCCCTCTAAAGTATGCCAGTCTTGAGCCCACAGCATAAGAGGCAATTGAAAAATCAAAATGAAACCGACTCTATACATATCCGTCATCATTGAATGTTATACAGAGCAAAGTCGCCAGTGCACTGTTTTTTTTTATTGAATTGGGTTAAAATCGAGAACTCGTAGGATGGGTAGAGTAGAAGCTTATACATGGGAAGATTAGAAGAATGAGCCTTCCTAGCGTACCTATACATCCTACTACAATTCTCTCTGTACATTATATTTATTTAGACTGATTATAAACAGTGCAAAAGTATATAGCGGATGTACTGATGTCAATACCTAGAAGTAGTTAATTATACTCACTACTCATAGTAGTTTTCTTTAAAGCTAAGTTCAGAAACAGTAAATGTATTTAATCTCATCATTGGCCTTTAAATGTGCTTAGGTTTCAATCTTTCTATGTTTTTATAGCTAAGTTCTTGCTAGGACAGTTCTGCAAGATTCTGTCGTCACTTACATTATTTTAATCAGTGGTTTGTTTTTGTTTTTCTTCTTCATTTCTTTGCTATCTGTAATTAGTCTAAATAGCTGAACAATTTCAAATACCTAATCACAAATTCATGCGAAACAATACACCCATACAATACGGTATCATAGCGTTACGGCTAGGGCTAGGGGTTCTGTTCTTATATGCGGGAAGTCAAAAATTTAAACCTCAAACAACGGAACCTCGGCCTTCTCAGGGCACAGAACAGCAGGTAGAACTACCTGAACATGTTGTGAAAATTAAGTCCTTTATAGGCGGCATGAAACAAACTGGTTATTTCTGGCCAATGCTGGGGATAGCAGAAATATTGTCTGGTATATTACTACTAAGCCAGGTTTATGCTCTATTGGGTGCAGTGATGCTAGTTCCCTTGACTCTGAATATCTTCTTATTTGAAGTATTTCTGGGTGGGGGTGATGTAAGAGAAATTATGATACATGGCCTATACCTAATAGCCAACTTGCTCATTATAGCAGCCGGTTATCGAAGACTTAAAATCGCCTTTTTAACAACAGAAAAACAATTCCATAAAATCATAAAATCATGAGATACCTATTTATTATTATGTTCACTTTGATGAGCTTCTATGCGACAGCTCAAAGCAAGAAAAAGCAAGACAGAGAAGCCATCAAGGCCATGTGCGGCTGCTATGAGGTCACCTTTAATTTTGCAGAAACCTTTGCACCCGATAAAGATTATGCATTCCACGATAACTATCGTTCGGGCGGTTTAGAATGGGTGCAATTAGTAGAAGACGAGAAAAATAAAATATCCATGCAACACCTGTTGATTGTTGGAGACGAAATGATCGTAAAGCATTGGCGACAAGACTGGCTTTATGAGCATACAGAACTGTATGCTTTTGACAAAGAAAACGTTTGGCAGCCTATCGCATTAGATAAAAAGGATGTAAAAGGTCAGTGGGCACAACGTGTTTTTCAGGTCGATGACAGTCCACGATATGAAGGTTCAGCCAGTTGGGTACATGTAGATGGTCGTCATTATTGGGAAAACACGGCTGATTCGCCACTACCACGTAGAGAGTTTTCGAAGCGTAGTGATTATAATGTTATGGTGAGAACCAACCGTCATGAAATTACAGCAGATGGCTGGATTCACGAACAAGACAACGATAAAGTATTGCGCAACAACAATGGGGATGTGCTTCTTGCCGAAGAAAAGGGTTGGAATACCTACAAAAAAGTATCTGATAGCCGCTGCCAAGCAGCTCAAGATTGGTGGGCAGACAATGAACAATACTGGGCAGATGTGCGTGCCGTATGGGATGAGTTTTATGCCCAGCGAAAACCTTTGGCAATAGCAAGTAAAATCGAGGATAAAGTACTCTTTCAACGCATTTTTGCCCTGGGAGATGAAGCTGTTAAAAAAGAAAATTACAATAGTTCAAGCATTCAAGCTGAGCTGACTGAAATCATTAAGAGCTATCAGAAATAACCCTTTTGTTTTCATTCCATCCTTATCTAAAAGACAATGTTTACGCATTGTCTTTTTTTATGGTCAGCAGTTTAAAGAGTATCCTAAATATAAATTGATACCTGTTTTAATCTGACCGGACAAGCTTTAGTTGAAGATCTCTTTATTAGCATAAGATTCAAATGTATCTTTGAATAGATAAGATGTACGCCAATGGATTTCCTCATCCATAAAATTTTTATTGTGGCACGTAGCAATTCAAATCATGTGTACACAAAATGTAGAGGGTAAAGGTTAAGTTGGGGTAAGGGAATAAAAAAAGCTTGGTTAATCACCGATAAGGTACTCACCAAGCTTTTTATGTAATTTGAAGTAGCTTTACTTCAAGTAAACAAAGCGCTCTAAGCGAGCCAATTCTTGATCATCTACATACTTTCCGATTTCTTTTCTAAACTGTTCCATACTTGTATAAGGACGGTATTCTTCAAATTCATGTGCCATGCGTGAACCTACACCGGGTAAGGATAAGATATCCTCTTCTGCTGCAGTATTCAATTCTACAGGAACAAAAACATAGTGTTCAAAACGGGCTACTTCCTGTTCATCTACATACTTACCTATTTCTTTTCTAAACTGAGCTAGGTTCATGTAAGGACGGTATTCTTCAAATTCATGCGCCATACGATCACCTACACCCGGTATGATTTTAAAATCGGTTTCAGGGGTAGTATTTAAGTTGAAGGGCACAAACATCTTGGCATAAAGTGCTTCAATAGCAGCTTGATCGAGCGTTTGTAGAAGTAAAGCATGCAAATCCATCATGTTAAGGATGGGCTTAAGTGCTATGACCTCTTCAGCCAACTTTTCTGATAGTCCTGCAGAAATCAAATCTTCCTTAGTAGCAAGGTTGGGGTTGATAAAATCTGAACCCATGTTTTCCGATATTTCACCTGCGGTACCTGAAACTTCTGTTTCTGTATTCTCCTCAGTATTTTTGGGCTGACAAGCCACCATTAGGGCCAAAAAAAAGATGGCCAGTAGTTTAATTGGGTGTTTCATTTGATATAGATTTATGTTGAATGTATATATATGTGTAACCAATAAGAGCGAAAACGACCATGCTCCCAGGTGCCAAGGCCGGTAAAGCTCCAGAAAAGCTGTCCAACAAATGTTGGGTAAAAGATAGCTTAGGACGAAGTTCAGACTCAAATTCAAAATTAGCCTTCATGTGGAAATACACGCCTAACAATCCACTGAAAGCCGTCGACCAAAGCATTATCTTAAAAATCCTCAATATCCACTGTTTGTTCTTAAGTACAAAAGACATAAATGTAATCAAGGAGCCTGCAATAAGTAAGATTGGAAGTAATTGCCATTCATCTTCGTAATGAGACAAAAGGAATAGCTCTAAAAGCGTACCCACTGCCATAAAGGCCATCGTAAAAATCAAAAGCAATTTTACTCTTTTCATTTTTGAAGTACCTAAATTAAAGTAAGATAAGGTCTTTGATTTGCGAAAATACGCTGACCACTTTGTTAAAACAAGTTTATTAAGAATAATTCTAAATAAATTGACACTACAAAGCATTGCCAATCATTAAACAAAACCTTAATCGAGCATTTAGGTATCCCCTATGGATAGTTAACAAGTTCCCACTATTGTTCACTTTCACGCTGTTGCAGAAAAGTTTTCAAATCTTTGTTATGACCGTAAAGCACCAATATGTCATTTTCGTCTAGTTGTTGACTTGCCGAAGCTACACCTTGAACTTTGGTAACTGTCTTGGTTTTCCCCAATAAGCTTTTTTCTTCTGATACTTTCATTGTAGTCAGCACCAATAAATTAAAGTGAGTTCTAAACCCAATATCTCTGATAGATTTACCAATGTATTCTTCGGGCACATTCGCTTCAATGATACTGTAATCGTCGCTTAACTCGAACGAGTCTACCACATTATTTAAATTCAATCGTTTTGCCCATCTTTCCGCGGTTTCCTCTTCAGGATGAACAATTTCGTCTACTCCTATGGCCTGAAGTACTTTTTCATGAAGGGGATTAATCGCGCGACTGATTAGTCGTTTCACTTGCAGATTTTTGAATAGTGCAGTGGTCATAATATTTGCACCGGGGTCTTCACCAATGGCAACAATCACCACATCGGTTTCTTTGATCGGTAAACTGCCTACGGTAAATTCCTCCGTAGCATCCAATCGCATGGTATGAGAAATCTTTTCCTTAAATTCGTTTACTTTCTCCATGCGCGTATCAACACCAATCACCTCATTCCCTTGAGATGTGAGCTTTTCAGCGAGTGAAGATCCAAAGTTACCCAGTCCGATGATGATGTATTTCATAAGTATTGAAATTAGTTAATGGTGATTTCCTCAGTGGGGTATTGATAATTTCTGTATCTGATTTTTTTGAAGATAGCGATAACAATGGTCAACATGCTCACACGGCCTACAAACATGGTAAATATAATGACAACTTTGCTAAACGCGCTTAGTTCTGAGGTAATACCAAGACTCAACCCTACGGTACTGTAAGCCGAAAAGCTTTCAAAGGCGATGCTCATCAAGTCCTTTTCTTTATCAAAAATGGCAATCAACATAATTGACAAACCAATGACAACGAGTGATAGCGAAATGATGGCAAATGCCCTTCGCACTGATGTATTGGCAATTTCTCTTTTAAAAACCTCTATTCTCGTTTTGCCCTGTGCCAAACTGATGATATTGAGCGCAGCTATGGCAAAAGTACTTGTTTTAATTCCTCCTCCTGTAGAGGAAGGAGAAGCGCCAACCCACATCAATAAAAACACCATCATCAAGGTAGGGAAAGCTAAGGAGGCTGTGTCTACACTATTAAAACCTGCCGTTCGTGGCGTGGCAGCACTAAACAAGGCCGTAATTACCTTTCCAAACAAGCTGTGTTCAGCCAGAGTATTGTTGTATTCTAAGACAAAAACAACAACAAACGCAACGGCAGTAATACTTGCCGTAGTCACCAAAGTAATCCTGCTGTTCATGTTCAATACCCATGGTTTATAAGAACGGTCATTTTTCGCCAAGAGAACCAATTGTTTGAACCTGTATTTGAAATAGTTGATGACGTTGACGACTATTGGAAAACCTAATCCGCCTAAGATGAATGTTGATAGAAGAACAAATTGCAAACCGTAATTGAATCGAAAGCCTGCCTCATAAATGCTATTGGGTAAAGTGGAGAAGCCTGCATTACAAAAGGCAGAAATGGCGTGAAAAACGGAAAAGTAAACCTGATCGAAATACGAAGCGAATAGGGTATTATCTAGTGAGAAGTAAATAAAAGTAGCTGCTACAAGTTCAATGCTAAAGGTAATCACCAAAATGTACTTAAGGGTTGAAAACACTTCGCCAACGCGCTGTGAACTCGTGATATCGCTTAAAGCTAACTGACTCTCATAAGTTGCCACTCCCTTAAAAAAGTAGCTGAAATAGCTGGCAAAAGTAAGGATACCAATTCCACCTATTTGAATGAGAATCATAATGATGGTTTGACCAAACTGTGTGAAATAGCTGCCTGTATCTACTACAATCAACCCCGTAACACAAACCGCGCTGGTGGATGTAAATAGGGCATCTAAATAGCCTATGCCTGTATGGGTGGCTTTTGGAAGCATCAATAAAAAAGAGCCCAGAAAAATAATCGTCAAAAAACTGAGTACAAAAAGCTGTGCTGGGTTCAAGGCTTGCCGTTTGTAATCAACCTTGACATCTGAAAACTCACGGATGAAGATGAAAATAACTGCTAGCTTAATGTATATAGGCGATTTCAGAAAAGATAGAAGATGTTCATCCGGTGTCTCAAAGATGAAAAAATAGCCAATGAAAAGTTGACATAGGAAATAGATTAGGTCGTAAAAGAAAGCACTTTTCTTAAAAAGTGTCTGTTTAACCACATAACGCGTCACCAAAGACACGAGCCCCACCACAAGAACAAAGGCATAGAATGGATTTAAGAGAGTCTGCAAACCATCAGACTGCGGAAATCCAAAATCAAATATGAAGGCTAAAATCCCAACAAAACTTAACCAGAAAGCTATGCGATAAAGTGTTTTCAAAGTATTTCAGGAGTAAAAAGTTGCTTTAACATGTATTCAAGAGATCAATGTAGAGCCTACATTTCATTTTAAAAAGAAGTTGCGCTCGTTAGTTTTCCTTTTAACAGTAAAGGCCTGTTCTTTTATTCCATACAGATCGGCTAAAATTTGATTTCTGAGTTACTTATAGTGCTTTAATTTCACTGATCAACTTTTCAAGGGAGTCTTTGGCATCTCCAAAGAGCATGCTATTTTTTTCATGGAAAAACAGTTCGTTTTCAATGCCAGCATAGCCTTTGCCCATAGAGCGTTTCATCACAATTACGTGTTTGGCTTTCAGCACATCCACAATTGGCATTCCATAAATAGGACTTGAAGGGTCATTTTCAGCAGCAGGGTTAACCACATCGTTTGCACCAATCACCAACACCACATCGGTGTTACTCATGTCGTCGTTGGCAGCTTCCATTTCTAACAATTTAGGGTAGGGGACATCTGCTTCCGCCAACAAAACATTCATATGCCCAGGCATTCTACCGGCAACAGGGTGTATGGCATAAGTCATATCAACTCCTTTGTCAGCCAATAGTTTCTCGAGATTATGAACCGTATGTTGGGCCTGGGCAACGGCTAAACCATAGCCTGGTACCACACTCACTTTGGATGCATAGGCCATTAAAATGGCCGCATCCGTGGCCGTTATTTCCTTGATATTGCCTTGCACACCATCACCACGTACTGCAGAACCACCGCCTCCAAAGGAGCCGATGATTACATTGGTCAAAGAGCGATTCATGGCGGTACACATCAACACGGTAAGAATGGTCCCGGCTGATCCAACCAAAATACCGCCTGTAAGCATCGCTTGATTGCCATATAAAAAACCACCAAAGGCCGCTGCAACCCCAGTAAAACTGTTGAGTAAAGAGATGACTACCGGCATATCGGCCCCCCCAATGGGCATAACGAATAATACGCCATACATTAAAGAAATCGCCAATAAAATGTAGAGCAAATTAGGCTGGGGCTCTGCAGAAGCAACCATTAAAGCACCAACCACAAGGATAGCCAGCAGCAGAAGAATATTGATCATTTGCCCCGCAGGAAGTGCTTTATCGGCCACTTTTCCTTCCAGCTTACCATAGGCGACCATACTACCTGCAAATGAAACACTACCGATGATCAACCCTAGAACAATAACAACCATCATTCCCGTGTCGACTGCCGCACCGTGCTGAACATGGTTAAATTCAACAATCGAAATGACCGCTGCACAAGCACCACCCATACCATTGAAAAATGACACCATTTGAGGCATGGCGGTCATTTTTACTTTTACTGCCATGCGCATACCAATTAAAGTACCAATCAAAAGGCCAGCAATAATCAAGGTGTAATTCAACCATTTATCCGAACTGAGTTCTTCTTTGAACAGCAAGGTGACCACAATAGCCAAACCCATGCCATAACCTGCAATTAAATTTCCTTTCCTCGCTTTATCAGGACTGCTAAGCATCTTCAGCCCTAAAATAAAAGTTACAGAAGCCACAAGATAACCGGCTTCTAACAAACTCAATCCTAGTATTTCTGTCATCTTGTTTATTTTTCTTTCTTTTTAAACATTTCCAACATTCGGTTGGTCACCACAAATCCACCGACTACATTCAGGGTTCCTAAAATCACAGCTAAAAAGCCTAAAATGAGGGCAAGGTAATTCTCGGGATCTGCTTGAAGCATAATGATGATGGAGCCAATGATGACTACACCATGAATGGCATTTGCCCCCGACATCAAAGGTGTATGTAGTACGGCAGGCACATTGGAGATCACTTCTATACCTAAAAAGATAGAGACGATAATGAGAAAGATAAACTCTCGATGCTCATAAAAGAGGGTTAATAGATTTTCCATGTTTAAGTGGTTTCTTCTTTAAATAAAATATTTTTCACACGCTCACTTTTCACTTCCCCTTGGTGGGTAACGCATGTATTTGCAACAATATCATCTTCCCAATTCAAGTGTAATTCCCCTTCACCATTGATAATCAACTTTAGAAAATTGACCATGTTCTTACCATACATCTTACTGGCATCCATGGGCAAAGTCGAAGCCAAATCGGATCTTCCAATAATAGACACATCATGCACTTGGATTACTTCACCATTTTTTGTGAGCTCACAATTCCCTCCGGTAGAAGCTGCTAAATCTACAATCACAGCGCCAGGTGGCATGGCTGCTACTGTTTCTTTGGTAATCAGAACAGGTGCTTTTCTTCCTGGTATCTGAGCTGTACAAATGATGATATTAGCCTTTTTTGCATGTTCTTGAATGAGTGCCTGCTGCTTGGCTTTGTATTCATCGCTTTGCTCAACGGCATAACCACCCGCTTCAGCATCATCTTTTGCACCTTCGACCTTTACAAACTTGGCTCCGAGACTTCTTACCTCTTCTTCGGCGGCCGTACGAACATCAAAGGCCTCGACAACAGCACCTAAACGCTTAGCTGTTGCTATGGCTTGTAAGCCAGCTACACCTGCACCTAGAATCAATACCTTAGAGGGAATGATACTGCCTGCGGCAGTCATAAACATAGGGAAAAATCTAGGCGATTGAGTAGCCGCCATTAATACCGCTTTGTAGCCTACCACAGTAGCCATAGAGGAAAGTACGTCCATAGATTGTGCTCTAGTGGTACGCGGCACATTGTCCATGCTGAAGCTTGTTACCTTAAGGGTCATGAATTGCTCTACCAAAGCCTTGTTGCTCAAGGGCTGAAAAGCACACATAATCACTTGGTTAGCTTTAAGGCCCTTCATCTCCTCATCAGATGGGGGATGAATACCTAAAATGAGATCTGCTGATAGGATCTCTTTGCGGTTTTTAATTTCTCCTGCACCTTGTTCACGATAGCTATCGTTTGAAGCAAAAGCCTTAGCCCCTGCATCTTTTTCAATCCATACGGTAACATGTAAGTCCTTTAGAGCTTTTGTACTTTCAGGGAGTAGGGCCACCCGGTTTTCGTAATCAGGTTCTTTCAAAAGGCCGATAGTCATAAGTTTGTAGGTTATTTTACGTTCAATATAATGCTTATTTCGGAGAATCAAAGACCCTCGAAAGATTTCTATGGTCGAATAGATTAAACAACTATACCACGAATCATCCCTTTGAAAACCAGCCCGTGCAGTGGTACAATTGAATACCAATACAAACGACCTAGTAACCCTTTAGAACGGAAAGTGGCTGTTTGTATCAATTGTTCGTTAACGATCTTGAATTCTAGCCAGGCCTCACCTGGTAATTTCATTTCAGCAAACAACAATAACCGCCCTTCTTCCTTATTGGCATAAAGCACACGCCAAAAATCTAGGGCATCACCTACTTGAATATCGTCCTTGCTGGTTCTGCCACGTCGCAGACCCACACCACCAAAAAACTTATCAAGATAACCTCGAATTTTCCACAGAAAATTGGCATAATACCAGCCATTTTCTCCACCGATCTGCCATAGATTTGATAAGGTTTTCTCCTTGTCCTTGATGATCATCATACGTTCATCCTTAAAACAACCAAAAGTCGGTACGCGAATGAATTCAGATACTCTGAAATCTAAGTTGCCACTTACAAAAGAGTCTTTCCAACTCGATACAATTTCATTGTTTTCAACCCGATCGAATGCTTTGCGCAGGGCTTCCTGATAACTCAAAGGAGTTACTTTCAAAAGTTCATTAATACGCGAATCTCGACAAACCACTTCTACTTTCATGCTTTGGACCAAGGAAGATGCCAGGTTGTAGGAAGTAGAGGTAACAAAGTACAACCAGTAGGAGGAGAGGCGAGGAGTCATTACAGGTACAGTACCTATCCATCGCTTTAACCCACGTTCTTTGGCAAAGCCGAGCAACATTTCTTTATAGGTCAGCACATCGGGACCGCCAATGTCAAAATTTCGACCATAGGTTTTCTCATGCCCCAACACCCGGCATAAAAAGGCCAGTACATCAGTTATACCAATGGGTTGGCAGCGTGTATTGAGCCATTTGGGTGCAATCATGACCGGTAATTTTTCTACCAAGTCTCGAATGATTTCAAATGATGCACTACCAGAACCGATGATGATCCCTGCACGAAGGGTGGTGAGGTGGTAGGTACCTTGCCCCAGCAACTCCTCTACATTCTTCCGTGATTTAAGATGAGTAGAGAGTTCCTCTCCATTAATGATACCACTAAGGTAAATCACTTGTTCTGCCTCAGTATGCTCTATGGCTGTTCTGAAGTTTTTGGCAGACGCTTCCTCTAATGCTGTATAGTCTGATGAAGTGGACATGGAATGAACCAAATAGTAGGCAGCATGAATGTCTTTTGGTATGTTTTTAAGCGTTTCAGGCTTCAGTAAATCTAGTGTGATGGTCTCCAAGTGCGGCTTTAGAGAGGGGGGCGGCTGAAAACGAGAAGGATCTCTTACCCCACAAACTACTTCGTGGCCCTCACGGATAAGCCTGGGCAAGAGTCGTTTACCGATGTATCCGGTTGCACCGGTTAAAAGAATTTTCATTACATACTATATAAGCATAACAAATGGTTTTTGTTTATAAAATAAAAAGATCGTGGTACGCTAAACGCTCCATTTTTTTAGTTTGAGATATCAGGCGCCTCGTGTCTTCTCCTTGATTTGATGGTTTTATCTGTCGGACATCTTCAAGACGTCAGACATCTTATTGAGTTTCTATATTTTAGAAGTTAGCCAATAAAGAGCTCTCCACCTTCTATAAAATTTAAATACTAGCGACTTGTTTCAAAATGAACTGCTATTTCGGTTACAACTCTATGCGTAGGATCG
Source organism: Roseivirga sp. (assembly GCA_018402485.1). Classification (GTDB taxonomy): domain Bacteria; phylum Bacteroidota; class Bacteroidia; order Cytophagales; family Cyclobacteriaceae; genus Roseivirga. The sequence continues at coordinate 101,154 of JAGYIY010000002.1, forward strand.
TAAATGAATAAAATCGTTGGTCTTAGGCTGTATGGATTAGTTTCTACTTTAATAATATGTTCACCTCCGTTTAGGTCAACCACATACCGGCTGTCGTATGATTTTTTAAATAGTTTTTCTATTTCATTTAAACTCATGCCTACTCTAAGCTGATGCCCGTTGTAGTTTAAGCTTTTGCTCGAGTTGGTTAAAACTAAATCATTTATTTCATCATCTAATAAAAAGCCTAATTGAAAGCCATTGTAATAAATATCACCATTCTTTAAAGACATCACTGTTGTTTGTATTTGTTTAGAAAGTGGAGGGCCAAATAAGGACTCCAGTTTAGCCTCATAGTCTTTTACGGCAATCAACTCCTTCAGTGTAATCCTACTATTGAAGTTGATGTTTTCAAAGTCTTGCTTGCTGATAATGGTAAACTCCTGGGCGGTAAGGTTGAACGCTATTAGTAAAGAAAAAAAAATACTGTTAAATGAACCCTTCATGTCCTGTAATTAAGGTTTATCTAAATTCTTTATTTTTATCCTTCCAGTTTTTAAGACAATTTATCAGCCTGGTCTAAAGGTGAAGCCCATTATTATTTTCGATTTCACTGCTTTTCCATCCTTAATGGCGGGCTTGTAGTTTGGGAATAACTTGATAACACGTAAGGCTTCTGCACTTAAAATCGGGTGGGCACTTTCAAATATGTTAATATCATAAATCTTGCCTTTTTCATCTACAATAAAAGAGAATTTAACATTACCAAATATCTCTTTCTGCTTGGCTTTATCAGGGTGTTTTAAATTTCTTTTCAGAAACTTAAAGTAAGCTTTGGATCCTCCTTGAAACTCAGCGTATTCATCAGGATTTTCTTCTATATCATCTTGTTCAGCCGACAACATTTCTTTCACCAATTTATCCATCTCGAGTTTTTGAGAATCACTTGCCTGGTATTTGTAAAAAGTAATTAAAAGTTTGTCCACTTTTTCATTCTGGCCTAGGGCTATATACGTTTTAGCTTGCCATAGGAGGATTTTTGCATTGGGCTCTCCATTCACTTCAATGGCTTGATCTAAAACAGATAAAGCATTTTGATATGCGCCCTTTTCAAAATGCTTCTCAGCTGTAATCATTAGTTGGTCAATAGCTTCCGACTGACCATATACAGGTTGCCAAACGAAACCTAACAAAATGATAACGGAAATATTAATTATATAGGTCATGATTGTAATAAATTAGATAATGATTAAATGTATATATATAAATTAAGATATCAAAACATTTCTTGTTAAATTTAGAGCTGTATTGTTGTAGGGTATGAAAACCTGCAATGAGGTCTTAAGCTTTTATCTTTTTAAGTTGTATCTATTTCCATGGCTTCAGATGTCAGACACCTCAAAGGTGTCTGACATCTGGTAAGTGCTGCTTTTTATTAATTCCCGCAATTCTGTTTACATTTACAATAAAACAAACAATGACGGACATATGAAGACAAAGACGATGAAATTATGGATGATATTGAGTCTAGGTGCATGTTTGGCCGTGTCTTGCACAAGTAACAAAGAAACCCAAACTGAAGAAAAAGAAACTGCAAAAGTACAAGGGCCTCAAGTAAACGGAGAGGAAGTAACCTATAGCACATCCTCTACTGAAATGAAGGGCTATCTGGCCACTGATGCAAATAAAAAAGGAAAAAGACCCGGAGTTTTAGTCGTTCACGAATGGTGGGGGCACAATGACTATGTACGTAAAAGAGCAGATATGCTCGCTGAAATGGGATACGTGGCCATTGCCGTAGACATGTATGGCGATGGTAAACAAGCCGAGCATCCTGAAGATGCTGGTAAATTTTCAGGTCAGGTTTTTAAAAACATAGACGAAGCCAAAGCCCGTTTTAAAGCTGCCATGGCAATCTTAAACGCGCACCCTGATGTTGATTCAGAGCAAATTGCTGCCATTGGTTATTGTTTTGGTGGTTCTGTGGTCTTAAGCATGGCCAATGCAGGATACGATTTAGACGCGGTAGTAGCCTTCCATGCAGGAGTGGCTTTGCCCATTCCCCCGTCGGATAATATACAAGCTAAAATTTTAGTAGCCAATGGAGCCGATGATCCCTTTGTACCGGAAGACCAAGTGCATGCCTATAAAGAAGCCATGGATGCTGCAGGTGCTGATTACCAATACATTGCCTATCCAGGTGCCCTACATGCCTTTACAAGTCTTGATGCCACAGCCATGGGAGAGAAGTTTGACCTCCCTTTGGCCTATCATAAAGAAGCTGATGAACAAAGCTGGAAGGAAATGCAAAAACTATTCGACTCCGTTTTTAAACAATAAACCAAAATGCATTCTAACTAAAACCTGAGCTGACTCTCGAGCTCAGGTTTTTTATTTTTTTCTTTACCCCAAAGGTTTTTCTTCCCATCTTCGCAGCAAAGAAACCGCTATGTTTATCATTATCGTTATTGCCTTATTTATCGCTGCCATTGTAGCTCCCTATGTACTTCCTAACAAAAAAGTAAGTACACATAAAAAAGATTGGGAAGTTTAATCTTTTGTTTATCGCACACTCCGTCTTCATCACATGCAATTGAGACATTCATACCTATTTGTGATGGTCGTGCATTCTCTTTTTCCTTCGTTTAGGCTCACCACCAACATTTGAAAGTTGATGCTTATAAACTGCATTGATAAAACCAAAGATGATGCCTATTCCTACCAAGATATAGACTGACGTAAAGACCTTCCCAATATCCGTTTTTGGTGAAATATCTCCGTATCCGACAGAAGTGAGGGTAATAATGGAAAAATATACGGCATCTAACCAGCTCAACCCTTCCACAACCCGATAAAAAACCGACCCAATCAAAATGATTACAAAAGCTGACATCGTAAGTACGCGATAACTTCTTTCATGAAAAAAGCCTCTAATGTTATTCCAGAATCTCATACATGCATTTAAATATATTTATTTGATTAGCAGTAAAACTGATTTCATTTTTATTTATTTGTTTACCGGATGCGGTATAGAAAATAAATGACATGCGCATTAAAATTTATTTTAAACTTGCTTAATCTACACTAATCGTTAGACCAATTTAGGCCTTAGTTTTCTGAAATAGGATTGACTGAAAACTAATTTATTTTTTTTAACTAGTCAAACGTTTTAATATTCGTGCTACTCAGATGGCAACCTGTTTGTAAATATTATTTTAGATGCTTTTAATATCGCTTCTACCCATAAGTTTAACGATCATTTCTGCATCCGGAATCTGAGACAAAATCACGCGCGCCATTACAATGAGCGGCACAGAAAGCAACATGCCTGTTACCCCCCAAATATAGCCCCAAACAACCAAACCAAGAATAACAGTCACTGTATTTAGAGAAACGGAGCTTCCTAAAATAAAGGGCTCAATGATATTTCCCCAAACAAATTGACTGGCAATCAAAAGGGAGATGAAAAAAAGAAAAGTACCGCTGCTATCAATTTGAACAAGGCCCAATAAAATAGGAGGGATGGTGCCTGCTATGGAACCTACCGTAGGAATAAAGTTTAGAAGAAAGGCCAAAAAACCCCAAAACAAAGCAAAATCTACTTGAAATAAAGCACTTATCCCGCCAAAGAAAATACCAGTCCCCAAGCTGGTAAAAAACTTCACTTTCATGTAAGAAACAATAGAAGTCTTTACCTGAAGAAAGGAATGCATTAATCGCTCCTTACCTTTGGGGTCATCTCCTTCCAAATATTGAATATACTTCTCATAACGCACAATACTGCCCAAAATCGCAACCAAATAAATGGCACTAAGAATAAAATTGAAGGTAAAAGTGCCTACCGAACTTGCCACGGTACCGCTGGTACTGAGTAGAAAATCTGTAGAGACAAGCTCACCTAATCCATTGATTACACCTGATGAATCTAGCTGTTGCATACCCGGTATAAATTCTAATTGACTAATCAATTCATTCAATTTATCACTGATCTGATTCAAAAGTTTCTCCTTCTGACCTATGATTTGAGAAGTAGTATCTACTACGATTAATCCAATCAAAGACAAAAAACCAAGTGTAACCACCGTGATCAAACTAATGCTAAGGGTATAAGGCCATCTCTTTTTATCGAGGTACTCAATAATGGGTGAAACCAGGATACCAATAAACAAGGCAAATGCCAATGGAATCAGCAAACCGGCCAAAGTTTTCAAAATCATTATCAAAACAATAGCTGCAAAAAGCAGCAAGACGTTTTTAATGGTGCGCAAATCCGATGAAGTTGCATTCATATTTCGTAATTTGTTTTAAATCTATCAAATTAGCCGCATTTGCGAAGCAACTGCTCATCTTTTCTTTTAAAAATTGCTATGGTGACGAAGTTTAATATTTAGTTTTGTACCTTGATCAATTAACGAACAATGCTTTTGGAATTCGAAGAACCTATAGTGGCGCTGGAAAGCAAGCTACAAGAAATGAAAGAGTTGGCCGAAAAAAGTCAGGTGGATGTATCGAAAGATGTCAAATCGCTAGAAAAGAAAATAGCCGACTTGAAGAATGAAACCTATAAGAACCTTACCCGTTGGCAGCGTGTCCAACTATCTCGACATCCAGAGCGACCTTATACCTTAGATTATTTTTATAACCTCACGGAAGACTTTATTGAGCTTCATGGCGATAGAAATGTAAAGGACGATAAGGCCATGGTAGGAGGTTTTGGAACGATTGATGGGCAAACGGTAATGTTGGTCGGGCAACAAAAAGGTAGAAATACAAAACAGCGCCAGATGCGTAATTTTGGTATGTCTAATCCCGAAGGTTATCGCAAAGCTTTGAGGTTATTTAAAATGGCTGAGAAATTCAACAAACCAATCGTCACCCTTATCGACACCCCCGGAGCGTTCCCAGGCCTGGAGGCTGAGGAAAGGGGCCAAGGGGAAGCCATTGCTCGCAATATCCAAGAAATGTTCATGCTAAAAGTACCTGTTATCTGCATCATCATTGGTGAAGGTGCTTCAGGGGGTGCTTTAGGTATTGCCATTGGCGATCGGGTTTTGATGTTAGAAAACACTTGGTACTCAGTCATCTCTCCTGAATCTTGTTCTTCCATTTTATGGCGTAGTTGGGAATATAAGGAACAAGCTGCTGAAGCCTTAAAACTGACTGCCAAAGACATGTTGGGTTTTGGCTTAATCGATGGTATTGTTAAAGAACCACTTGGAGGAGCTCACAAAGATGAGGAATGGATGTATCAAGAATTGAAAAAAACCATTTTAAAGGAGTTGAAACCTTTGATGAAAATGGAGCCCAGAGAACGCATTGAAAAGCGTATTCAAAAGTTTTCAGAAATGGGAGAGGTCGAAGAAGAACAATAGTGCCTTTCATTTAAGAAAGTATCAGTGATGGATTTACATATTATTCATACCGGTAATTTTAAATTAGATGGGGGTGCCATGTTTGGCGTTGTACCAAAAAGTCTTTGGAGTAGAACCAACACACCAGACGAAAACAACATGTGTTCATGGAGTATGCGTTGCTTGCTCATTGAAGATGGAAACAGACTCATTTTGATCGATAATGGCATGGGTAATAAGCAGGATGCTAAGTTTTTCAGCCATTATTATTTACACGGTGAACAAAGCTTAGATGGTTCATTGAAAAAAGCAGGCTTTCATCCCAACGATATTACAGATATGTTTTTAACACACTTGCATTTCGATCATTGCGGTGGTAGCGTAGATTATGCGGGCGACAGTAACAAAAAATTAACACTGCACTTCCCAAATGCTAAATACTGGTCGAATGCAGATCATTGGCAATGGGCTACTGAACCCAATGCACGTGAAAAGGCATCCTTTTTGAAAGAAAACATTCAACCCATACAAGAAAGTGGACAGTTAGCATTTGTTCCCATTAATGGTGCTTCACCATTCAGTGCCTTCGATATCTTGACAGTAGATGGCCACACCGAAAAGCAGATGATCCCCAAAATCAAATACAAAGATAAAACCATTGTTTTTGTTGCCGATTTACTTCCTTCAGTGGGGCATATTCCATTGCCATATGTGATGGGCTACGATACACGCCCATTACAAACTTTAGAAGAAAAGGCTGCCTTTTTAAAAGAAGCTGCAGATCATGAATACATATTATTTTTAGAGCACGATCCTATCTACGAATGCTGTACAGTAAAACACACCGACAAAGGTGTTCGACTAGATAAGACCTTCACTTTAAAAGAAGTACTCACATGAAAGTAGGATTGGCTTTATCGGGCGGTGGAGCGCGTGGAATTGCCCACTTAGGGGTATTGAAAGCCCTTGAGGAAGCAAATATTCAAATTGATATGATCAGTGGTGCCAGTGCTGGGTCTGTCGCAGCAGCTTTTTATTCTTTTGGCTATTCGCCCGAAGAGATACTAGAAATATTTGATAATACCAATCTACTCAAACTAATTTGGCCTGCGTTTAGTGTAACGGGCTTATTCAACATACAAAAATCAGAATCCATCTACGAAAAATACATACCGGAGGACAGCTTCGACAAAGCCAACCTACCACTTTATATTTCTGCAACGAATCTCAATGAAGGTAAGTCAGAAATATTTAGCACAGGCCCCTTACACCAAGCCATTTTAGCTTCCTGTTGCATTCCTTTTGTGTTCGACCCGGTAAAGATCAATGATCAATTGTATGTTGATGGTGGGGTGTTGAACAATTTACCTACAGAAACGCTAAAAGAAAATGGAGCTGACTTTATCATTGGTGTAAATGTAGCTCCTGTAATTAAAGAGCCGGAGTTGTCTGGCCCCAAGAGGATATTTGAGCGGGTAACCGTATTGGCTTTGAGTGCCAATGTAACAGCAAGTAGCAAAGTATGTGACATGTACATCAAACCTTCAGAACTCAGATCCTATGGCACCTTCGATTTTAAAAAATCCAAAGAAATGTATGACATAGGGTATGAATACATGAAGGAAGCACTTCAGGATGATTCAAATAAAAGGCTATCGGAATTGAAAGCAATCCGAAGCACCACATCTAACTAGTTTTCGACCAATATCAGATAATAGTTCTTCTTTCCTTTCTGAACTAGGAAATACTTTCCTTGCAATAATTCAATCTCTATAGCATCTAGTTCTGAGGCTATTTTTTGCTTATTTACTGCCACACCACCTCCTTTGAGCATGCGTCTGGCCTCACCTTTTGATGCAAAAACCTGCTCCTTAGTAACTGTAGAAAGTAAATCAATATAATTGTCGGCAGCTAGAAAATTTTGCATGGATATGCTGATTTGTGGAACACCTTCAAACACGGCTAGTAATGTATCTTCATTCAAAGAAGCCAAATCCGATGTAGTGGATTTTCCAAAAAGAATATTACTTGCTTTTTGTGCCATGTACAAATCGTCTGGCGCATGAACCCTCAAGGTAATGTCTTCAGCAAGTGCCTTCTGTAGTACTCTAAGATGAGGTGCAGAGGCATGTTCAGCTTCCAATGCCTGTATTTCATCTTGACGTTTAAGGGTGAAAATACGAATGAAATTGGAGGCATCTTCATCACTCGCATTTAACCAGTATTGATAAAACTTGTAAGGAGATGTTTTCTTCGCATCAAGCCAAATATTCTCACCTTCCGACTTACCAAACTTTGTACCATCTGCTTTTTTAATGAGGGGTGCTGTTAAGGCAAAGGCTTCGCCACGGGCTTTTCTTCGAATTAATTCCGTACCGGTAACAATATTACCCCACTGATCGGAGCCCCCCATTTGCAATTTACATTGCTTATCTTCATACAGTCGATAAAAATCATACCCTTGTACAAGTTGATAGGTGAACTCTGTGAATGACATTCCACCTTCTAATCTGTTTTTCACAGAGTCTTTTGAAAGCATGTAGTTCACGGTAATGTGTTTACCTACATCACGTATGAAATCAAGAAAATTAAGCGACTGAAACCAATCGTAGTTATTGACAATCTCTGCGGAAGTTTCACCACAATCGAAATCAAGAAACTTGGAGAGTTGTTGTTTTTGAGCTTCTAAGTTATGCTGTAAAATCTCTTCATCGAGTAGGGGACGTTCTGCACTTTTCCCAGAAGGATCGCCCACTCTCCCTGTCGCACCACCTACCAAAACAATGGGTTTATGCCCCGATCTTTGTAAATGAACCAACAACATTACTGGCACCAAGTTACCAATATGCAGTGAATCTGCCGTAGGATCAAAACCTACATAACCTGCTGTCAATTCTTTATTAAGTTGTTCTTCTGTACCAGGCATGATGTCGTGAACCATACCTCGCCATTGTAGTTCTTTAACCAGACTGTCGCTCATTCGATTATTCTTGTAGATGCAAAGATAGAAAGGGTAAAGGTGGATAGAAAAGAAAAGTAGCCTGTTTTACCCAGCTACTTTTTCGTAAGTATTATTTTCTCCACTGCTTTTTTCTGGGGAATTATCAATTGCACCAGATGAGTTTCTAGATAAAGCATTTTTTTCAGCTTGCACGAGTTCAACATTTTCACCTACCATAATTTGACCCGTGAGCTCAGCTCCATTTTCTATGCCAATCTGTCGAGCATAGATTTTTCCGTGTACTTGTGCCTTTGCTCCGATACTCAAAACACCGTAAGCCAAAACATCTCCATTTACATAACCATCAATACTGATGTCTGAACCTATCAAATTACCGCCAATCTCACCATGATTCCCGATGATAATCTTTTCTTCTGAAATTAAATCACCGGTAACAAAACCATCTACGCGAATATTCTGCGCAGACTTGAGGTTTCCTTTGACGACGCTACCTTGCCTAAGTTGTGTGAGATGTGTAGATGAATCCGTTGATTGATTGTTATTTCTAGGCATGTTTTTTTTTGATGGATAGGTTCAAATCTGAGCAAAAGTAAATCTATTTTTTTCAGATATAAAAATTTTGGGTGGGCAAATACTTGGTACGAAAAATTACGCTCAACAAAATGAATACCTAAATAAAGAAATGAAGTTGATTTATTTCAATCCATGAATTCAACTTCACCTCTACCTAAGTTATAATATGCCGAAACTATTTTAACACCAGAACTTCTTACAGCATCCTGTAAAATCGGTTTTGAATCTTTTAGTTCTTCAGAAACCAATTGTGCATTTACTTTGATGGCATTGGTTAAATGATCGCCTGGCATTCGTTTCGACATATAAACTGCAGGTTTTATTTTTTCAATAATAGCACCAATATGCCCCCCAGGATCGGCATTACTTAAACTAGCACTTACAGCACCACAGTTCTCATGCCCCATAACTACAATCAACTTAGAATTAAGGAACTTAATAGCATATTCAATACTCCCAATCACTTTATCTTTGGCAACGTTACCCGCTACTCGAATCACGAACAAATCACCCAAACCTTGATCGAATAAAAGTTCAGGAACTACACGAGAATCTGCACAAGATAAAATTACGGCAAAAGGATGTTGCCCTCCTGTCAATTCATCTCTTCGTTGAATATCGGTATGGGGGTGCTTTATATCGCCTTTTACATACCTTGAATTACCTTCTTTCAGTTGGTTTAACGCTTCTTCTGCTGTCATAAAAAAATCGAGTTTGTTGTATCATCTAAATATAGTCACTTCAAACGATTTCTAATACATCTATCCGATATCTTGCCAATTTTTGGAGTAAATGGCTGAGATCAATATGCCAGGGGTTCAAAAATTCAAATACTTTTCTATACATATCAACAACTAAGATATAGCCCTTATCTTTGTGCGCAATGAGTAAAATAGATTACAAAAGACATACCGTTACAGCTGCCTTGCCATACGCTAACGGACCTATACACATTGGACATTTGGCTGGTGTATATATTCCTGCAGATATTTATTCCCGATTTTTGCGGTCTAAAGGCAAAGATGTAGCGTTCATTTGTGGCTCGGATGAACACGGCATGGCCATTACCATGCGTGCTCGAAAAGAGGGAGTTTCCCCTCAGGCTATTGTTGATCAATATCATCAAATGATCAAGGAAAGCTTTGTTACGCTAGGCATCTCTTTCGATATCTATTCGCGAACCAGCAACAAAACACATCACGAAACTGCGCAAGCATTTTTCAAAAAACTATATCAAGAGGGTTGTCTAGAAAGCCAAAAAAGTCAGCAGTTTTATGATGAGGAAGCACAACAATTCTTAGCTGATCGTTACATTTCAGGTCAATGCCCAGTTTGTAGCCATCCTGAAGCCTATGGTGATCAATGCGAAAAATGTGGTTCCTCTTTGAATGCCAATGATTTGATTAAACCCAAAAGTACATTAACAGGAAAAGTTCCTGTTATGAAAGAAACGAATCACTGGTACTTGCCTTTGCAAGATTACGAGGAATGGCTCAACCAATGGATTGTGGAAGGCCATAAAAAAGATTGGAAGCCCAATGTATGGGGGCAGTGCAAGTCGTGGATAGACGGAGGTTTACAAGCAAGAGCCATGACACGTGATTTAGATTGGGGTGTGAAAGTTCCTCTAAAAGAAGCCGAAGGAAAGGTTTTATACGTTTGGTTCGATGCACCCATTGGATATATTTCGGCCACCAAAGAGTGGGCTACAGCCACGGGCAAAGATTGGGAACCTTATTGGAAAAATAAGGATACCCAATTGGTGCATTTTATAGGAAAAGACAACATTGTTTTTCATTGCATCATATTCCCTGCTCTTCTCAAGGCGCATGGATCTTATATTTTACCTGATAATGTACCAGCCAATGAGTTTCTAAATTTAGAAGGTAATAAAATTTCTACATCCCGCAACTGGGCTGTGTGGCTGCATGAATATGTGGAAGAATTTCCTGAAAAGCAAGATGTACTGCGCTATACTTTATGTGCTAATGCCCCAGAAACGAAGGATAATGATTTTACATGGAAGGATTTTCAAGCCAGAAATAACAATGAACTAGTGGCTATCCTAGGTAATTTTGTTAACCGTGCTGTTGTACTTACCCATAAGTATTTTGAAGGTAAGGTACCAAAACGTAACGAACTATTTGATATCGATATAGCATTGCTGAAAACGCTCAGCGAGGCACCCATGAAAATTGAACAAGCCATTGAAAAATATAAATTCAGGGAAGCTCTTTTTGAGATGATGGAATTAGCACGGTTGGGCAACCGCTATTTAGCTGAGACAGAACCTTGGAAATTGATTAAAACCGATGAAGAAAGGGTAGGTACAATTCTGAACTTAGCTTTACAAGTAGTTGCCAACTTATGCATAGTTGCAGAACCATTTATTCCTTTCTCTGCGGATAGGCTTTCAGAATTGATGAACCTTGAAAAACATGATTGGTCAAAAGCAGGCAGCGATGCATTATTACCTTCAGGTCATGTTTTAGAAAAACCTCAATTACTTTTCGAAAAGATAGAGGATGAGGTTATAGAAGCCCAAGTTCAAAAATTAGAACAAACTAAAAAGAACAACATGAAAGCAAATGAAAGCACTTTAGCAAGCATTAAAGAGCATATTGTATTCGAGGATTTTTTAAAGTTAGACCTACGCGTTGGTACCATTTTAGAGGCTAAAAAGGTTGAAAAATCGAACAAGTTGCTGCAATTTTTAGTGGATACCGGTGTAGATAAAAGAACCATTTTGAGTGGCATTGCCAAGCACTATGACCCCGAAACGCTCATTGGTCGGCAAGTAACCCTTGTAGCTAATTTGGCACCCCGTAAAATCATGGGCATACCTTCAGAAGGCATGATATTGATGGCAGAAGATGCAGAAGGTAACTTACGATTACTGGAACCGAATGAAAAAGTAAATCCAGGAGCCATCATCAGCTAGCTTTCTACAGCCATTTCTTCCGCTTGAAAAAAAGCAAGGTAAAAGCTGAGGAGCAGATCATCAAAACGATAGCAAAAGGGTAGCCCCATTTTTGGTCCAGCTCTGGCATAAAGTTAAAGTTCATACCATAGGCACTGGCAATGAGTGTAGGAGGCATGAAGATAACGGTAACTACAGTGAATATTTTAATGATACGGTTTTGCTCCATATCTATCAAACCTAAAAAGGTGTTTTGAAGAAACTCGAGTCGCTCAAAATTAAAACTAGTATGATCTAAAAGAGAACTCACATCTTTGATCATCACCCTTAACATGTCGTAACTATCTTTCGGAAAAAACTTACTCTTCAGAATAGCAGAAAGGATACGCTGCTTCTCAACAATATTTTCCCGTATGGCAATGGTAGATTCTTGTAGCGCTGTAATCTTCAATAATAAGTCTCTATCCAACTCATTGGTTTCAACTAAGCCCTTACTAATGCGTGTAATTTGGTCGGTAATGTTCTCAATCAAATCAGCATCAAAATCAATCCGTGTCTCAAAAAGGGTCAATAGAATATCATTCCCTTCTTTGGGCTTGAGGGTGCGTATTTTTTTGTAGGTGTCAGAAAATGTTTTGTACTCATAATCCCTTTGTGTCACCAGCAACTTATCCTTTAAAATAAAAGATACCGGTTCGTTAACGTATTGACCTTCTTCTTTACTCAGAAAGTTGAGATTTATACCTATTTCATCCTCTGATTCTGCATACTTCGAACTCGACTCAATTTCTTCGCTTTCTTGTGGTGTAAAAAGCTCTACGGCAAAAGTTTTTTCAACCAAAATTTTTTCTTCTTCCTCAGGGCTCATGAGGTCAATCCAAATAATTTTTTTATCAAGGAAATCATCACCTTTTTCCACAATGATTTTTCCATTTTCGATGGCGAGATACTGTATCATTTGAATAGGTCTTTAAATACGTGCCTAAAGTATTAAATATATTTTAGTTGTGAAGTATGTATGCATAGAAAAGGATGAAGGAAAATTTTTTATGCTGCAGTCGGAAGGAGGACTGTGTTTTAAAATACTTCAATCATTTTGGCTAATTATATTAGTTTACTAATTTATTTAGTATTTTTGAACTGTAAAAAATTCTACCAAAATGGCAATCGAAAATACCATCATACATTTTGATTTGGACACTTTCTTTGTCTCTGTAGAACGGCTGCTAGATAGTCGTTTAAATGGCAAACCAGTATTAATTGGCGGGGTAACCGATAGGGGTGTGGTGGCTGCTTGCAGCTATGAGGCTAGGGCATACGGAGTACATTCTGCCATGCCTATGAAGCGCGCCCGAGAGCTTTGTCCCGATGCCATACAAATCAGAGGAAACTCTGCCAATTATTCCAAGTATTCTAACCTGGTTACGGACATCATCAAAGAAGACGTTCCAGTCTATGAAAAAACATCTATCGATGAGTTTTACATTGACATGACGGGTATGGAACGCTTTCACAATAGCTATTTGATGGCTACAGAATTACGTAGACGCATCATCAAAGAATCTGGCTTGCCCATTTCTTTTGGTATGTCACGCAATAAGACCGTCTCTAAAGTAGCTACAGGAGAAGCCAAACCTAACAACCAGTTAAGGATAATGCATGGCACTGAAAAGCCTTTTTTAGCACCTCTGTCTGTTAGTAAAATCCCTATGGTAGGTCAAAAGACACAACATATACTTTTTGGATTAGGGGTGAAAAAAATTCATACTTTACAGGAAATGCCCATAGAGCTGATGGAAAAAGTACTGGGCAAAAATGGCATCAGCATCTGGAAAAAAGCCAATGGCATAGACAACAGTCCAGTAGTTCCTTACAATGAAAGGAAGTCCATTTCTACTGAAAGAACCTTCGATAAAGACACGATAGATGTAGCCAAACTCAAAAGTATTTTATTGGCTATGGCCGAAAATTTAGCCTTCCAACTACGAAGAGGGCAAAAACTTACATCTTGTGTTACGGTTAAAATCCGATACTCTGACTTTAATACCTACACTTTGCAGGAACGCATTCCTTACACTTCTGCCGACCATGTATTGATCGATAAAGTCAAAGCTCTTTTTGAAAAGCTGTACCAAAAACGTTTGTTGGTGCGCTTAATTGGTATTCGATATAGCCATTTGGTAGAAGGAGGGTATCAAATCAATCTTTTTGAAGATGCTGAGGAACTTATTCAGTTGTACCATGCCATGGATAAGATTAGAGATAAGTACGGCGATCGAAAGATCATGCGGGCCTATGGCATAGAGGCTAAAACCATTAGCCGGTTTAACCCTTTTACAGGCGAACCCCCTCCATTACTGGCCAATAGAAGGCAGTAAGCTATAAGACCAAATACGCCAGAAAAATCAATGCAAAGCTTGTGATGGAAATGAAGCTGGATTGAACGGTCCAAGATTTTAAGGTCTGATCTACCCGATGGTTCAAGTAGCGATTTACCAACCAAAACCCACTGTCATTGACATGCGACAAGACCACACTGCCCGCAGCTATGGCCATCATAATTAAGGTCTTATCGAGCATATTCAAATCCACACCGGGCATAACGGCTGCAACAATTCCTGCTCCAGTAAGCATGGCCACCGTGGCACTACCTTGCATAATCCGGACAAGCACGGTGACCAGATATGCCAAAACAATCAATGGAATAGCTGCTTCCTCCATGGTTTGAGCAATGACCTCACCAACTCCTGTCGCAATCATCACCGTTTTGAGAACACCACCAGCACCAGTAATCAAAATGATAGAACCCGCAGGGCCTAATGAACGGCCAGTAATCTTAAAGAGCTCTTCTTTATGCACCCCTTTTTTGACACCTAAAAAGTATAGGGCCAATAGGGTACCCAAAAGTAAGGATATAAAGGGATGCCCTACGAAGGCCAGTGTATCAATCCACCAACCACCAACCATCACTTCTTCAGCTACTAAGGTTTTCAGTAAAGACCCTACAAGGATCAGCAAAATAGGCAACCCCAAAACCAAAAAGATGATGCGAATAAAGGAAGGGTCGGATGTTTTATCTGAAGCTGCAGCCGTTACTTCTACCTTTTCTAAGCTTTCGGGGGTTAAGAATTTACTCATCCAAAGACCACATATTAAAGCTACAGGTATTCCCAAAGCAGCACCTACTAAAATGGCATAGCCTAAATCGACTTGCAGCATATCGGCTACAGCAACAGGCCCCGGTGTAGGAGGAATAAAGCTATGCGTGATGGCCAAGCCCGTGAGCAAAGGCAAAGCGTAATGCAAGACATTCTTACCCGACTTTTTAGCCAATGCTTTCACTAAAGGAAACAGAATTATAATTCCGACATCGAAAAAAACGGGCACCGAGACAATAAAACCAGTCACCAAAAGCGCCAAACGCGAGCGCGCTTCACCACCTTTTTTTAATAAATAACGAGCCAAAGCCTGAGCGCCACCTGAATGCTCGAGCAAGGCACCAAAAATAGCACCTAAACCTACAATGGTAGCTACAAAGGCCAAGGTATCGCCCATACCTTTGGCTATCGAATCAATAATGACTGTACCCGACAGCCCCCCAATTAAGCCAACCCAAATGGACGCGATCAACAAACTGATAAAGGCATTGAGCTTCCATTTCATGATTAATAATAGAAGCAAAGCTACTCCCGATGCAATGGCAATGTACAATTGAAGATCTGTCATGTTTTAAAAATAAAACATCAAGTAGCGAAATTATATCAGCTTTTGAAAATGGGCAGCAGCGTCTTTTACAATATCATTTACAGAGGTGGTTGACTGATAGATTTTTACATCTCTCGGAACTTCTAGTGCCTCAAGCTGTGATTGTACCATCTCCTTAGGCATAAAATGTCCTTTTCTCTCACCAAGCCGTGCTTCAGCAACCGACTGTTCTATGCTCAAAAATATTGGCTGCACCGACAACCTCTGGGAAAGATAATTCCTATAAGAAGCTTTGAGCGCTGAGCAAGCCAATACAAATTTTTGATGATGATTTTGCAACATATATTCCACCAAGGAGGCTAACCAAGGCCAGCGATCTTCGTCTGTTAATGCCTCGCCTCGCCTCATTTTTAACAGATTTTCTCGGGGATGAAAATCATCCGCATCAATAAACGGTAGAGACAAGACTTCAGCTAAGGCCTGACCTACGGTACTCTTTCCGCTGCCACTGATACCCATTACCAAAATCACTTTTTTCATGCGTAAAAAAATGGTTTAATTCACCAAGGTAATTTTTGAATAGCAAAACACAATGACTCAAAAGTGGTTTAATTTAGGTATGCAACGTTTAATACTCCTAGTAACCATGGTTTGTAGTCTGTCAATGACCTTGAAAGGGCAATCGGGTGAACCTACTGCCATTAAGAGTATCTATTTTAGAGGAGGAAGTTATTTTGTTGATTTTGAGCAATATGAGAGCTTGAATCATTTTTTGGATTCGATACCTAATCTTCAAAACTATGTCATCACCATCCACAGCCATACTGACAATATTGGGGGAAAAGCGTACAATCAAATGTTGAGTGAAATGCGGGGGGCAACGGTCATTGAAGCCTTAATACAACGAGAGGAAATCACCCGTGGCAGGATTGAAATAAAAGACTTCGGTTTGTTTAACCCAGTGTATGACAACGCTACATGGGAGGGCAGAAGAAAAAATAGGAGAGTAGATGTTATTTTATGGCTAACCATTTAACTGTCTTTCCGCTATCTACATAAAAGGTTAACTAAGAAAAGTATTTACTTATCTATCAATACACGATTTGAACCCGCGGGAGTAATGGCTCTTTTAGCCATTTCCATTGCTCGTGAAGGAACCACTCTCGATGGCGTGTAGTACCATTCTGCCACAGCTGCATTTTCCGACAGACTCAATAATAAATAACCATGATCTCGCAGGTTTGCATATTTCAGGTGGGGGTTAATCTCTGAATTGGTTATTTTATCTTCATGCGCAATGATTACCTCATCGGCAATACCTCTTTCGTTGGTATTCCCTGAATTTACACTGGTTGTGCCATATTCAACGGCATAAGCTCCTTTCTGAGCATATTCCTGGTTTGGGTCAGCCGTTACTTCTAAAGCCCATGAAGAATGTGTATCGCCTGTAATGAATACAATATCCTTAATATTTTCCTGAGCTATGGTTTTCAAAATAATCTCGCGCTCAAGAGGATAACCATCCCAAGAATCCATATTAAAATTAAAAGTAGGATAGCCCCAATTCAAATAGCTGAAAATGACCTGATTGCCAATGATCTTCCATTGGGCTTTAGAGCCTTTGAGCTCTGCCAAAAACCAATCTAGTTGCTCTTCGCCCAACATGGTCCGTTCCTCATTCTCAATATCAGGATCTTCTAAGTTGTTAACTGGTTCTGTGCGTCCCACGTAGCGTTCATCAAGAAGTATTAATTCAGCTAAGTCTCCATATTGAATGGTTCGATAAAGTTGTTTTTGTTCACGAATTGGTAACCATTCATAATAAACCTTTCTGGCTATTTCTTTTCGCGTCATGTAGTCACCTTCATCTTCTTGATGATTTTCAGCGCCATCCTTAAAAGCATTGTTTGCAATTTCGTGATCGTCCCAAATGGTGAAAAATGGGTGCATTTGATGCACCTCTTGCAAATCTTGATCTAATCGATACTGTCCATAACGCGTACGGTAATCTTCAATACTTAGTATTTCATGTTCAGGCAAATGAAAACGACCTGTTGTGGTATCTCCATATCCTTTGGCACCATATTCGTAAATATAGTCACCTAAGTGAATGACTGCATCGATATCTTCGCGTTCGGCTATTGCACCATAGGCATTGAAAGGCCCAAATTCGTAGTTGCTACAACTTACAACGGCAAAATTAAGGGGAACATCGGTGGTGCTTTTAGCAGTTTTTGTTCTTCCCACCAAAGAGGGTTGTCCTTTGTATTCAAACTGATAGAAATAAGTTTCACCCTCATTTAAGTTCTGTACATCAATTTTTGCTGTATAGCCAGAGGCAGGTGTTACCACAATTTCTCCAGATTGCAATACATCATCAAAGCTTTCGTCTGCACTCATTCTCCATGTTACTAAAGCCTCGGGTAAGCTATCTTCAGGTACTAATTTAGTCCATATCACAACAGCAGAAGCAGTAGGGTCACCCGAGGCTACACCATAATAAAAAGGTTTGAGTTGTTGATCGTACAAATGAGCCAACGGATCTTCAACTTTCGGATACTTTTCAGAAGGTTGG
Source organism: Roseivirga sp. (assembly GCA_018402485.1). Taxonomy (GTDB): domain Bacteria; phylum Bacteroidota; class Bacteroidia; order Cytophagales; family Cyclobacteriaceae; genus Roseivirga. The sequence goes on from JAGYIY010000002.1 coordinate 119,219, forward strand.
CAAGCCATTAGAAAACAAAGGAATAAAAGCAGGAGACTAGAGGGCTTCATATTTTTTATTTCAAGTTAAGGGGTTCTTCTGACACCTGAGTTAAGCCCTCGTTAAGATAATTTTATATTCTTGTTTACCGTTGGTGAGATTTTATTCTTATCAAACCTCAGACTTTCTTATATTTCCTTTTCAAAACCAATTCCACCATCAACATGAAAAAATCTTTTCCATATCTTATGTTAGCCATTCTACTGTGCTGTTTTACTTATTATGCGCAGGCTCAAGATGAGCTACTGAAAAACTATGAATTTCGTAATGTCGGTCCTTTAAGAGGTGGGCGAGTAACCGCGGTAATGGGCGTTAACGATAAAAAATCTATTTTTTACATGGGTGCAACAGGCGGGGGTGTCTGGAAAACAACTGATTATGGTATGTCCTGGCGTAACATTTCAGACGGATTTTTCAAAACGCCTTCTATAGGTGCCATTGCCGTATATCAGAAAAACCCTGATATTCTTTATGTGGGTACAGGTTCTGATGGGCTTCGATCGAATGTAATTGCTGGAAAGGGGGTATACAAATCTACGGATGAAGGTAAAACCTGGTCATTTGTAGGCTTAAAAAATACGGGCCAAATCGGAGCTGTTGAAATTCACCCAGACAACCCCGATGTTGTTTACGTTGCGGCCATCGGACAAGCATTTGGCAACAATGAAGAAAGGGGTGTTTTTAAAACCACAGACGGCGGACAAAGCTGGGAAAAGGTATTATACCATTCAGATAGCATTGGGTTTTCGGACCTAGAGTTAGCCCCCGATGACCCCGAAACCATTTATGCAGGAGCTTGGAGAGCGCAACGAAAGCCGTGGACCATCATCAGTGGTTCAACAGAAGGAGGCGTCTATAAGTCTACCGATGGCGGTAAAAATTGGGTGAAACTTACTCAGGGTCTTCCGAATCGATTGATTGGAAAAATTGATTTTGCTGTATCGGCCAATATACCCAATAGGGTTTATGCCAACATTGAGGCTTCCGATAATCAAGGAGGTTTGTATCGTTCAGATGACAGAGGAGAAACCTGGGAATTTATTTCAGACAATCCCAACCTGACCAATAGGCCTTTCTATTATACCAATATTTATGCAAACCCAAAAAATGGTAATGTTATTCATAATAATGCTTTAAGGTCTCTTAAATCTACAGATGGTGGAAAAAACTGGAGTTACATGCGCACACCTCATGGTGATAATCATGATGTATGGATGAACCCGAATGATACGAGTATTTGGATTCAATCTAATGATGGAGGTGCAAATGTAACACTCAATAACGGTGAATCTTGGTCAACCCAATTCAACCAACCCACCGCTGAATTATATCAAGTAGAAGTCGATGATCAATATCCTTACTGGTTATATGCTGGAATGCAAGATAATTATAGCACTATTGCTGTTCCTAGCATGCCGGTGTTGAGCACACAAACCGGTGCAGATGCACTTATCCTCAATACAGGAGGGTGCGAAACAGGACCTGCCGTACCGAAGCCGGGCAATCATAATATTGTGTATGCCAACTGTAAAGGACGCTTTGGTGTCTACGACAAAAGAACAGGCCAAGAATTGCAGTACTATGTAGGTGCAACAAACATCTACGGACACAATCCTAAAGACCTAAAATTCAGATTTCAACGTGTTGTGCCTATTCATGTATCCCCGCATAATCCGGATGTTGTTTATCATACCTCACAGTATGTCCATAAAACCGTCGATGATGGAAAAACCTGGGAAATCATTTCTCCCGACTTGACGGCTTTTGAAGAAGGAAATGGACGTCAGATGGCGTCTGGAGGTCCCATTACCAGAGACGTAACAGGAGAAGAATACTACAGTACCATCTATGCCATTCGGGAATCTATGTTGAAGGAAGGATTAATATGGGTTGGTGCCAATGATGGACCTGTTCATGTTACTCGCGATGGTGGGAAAAGTTGGGACAATGTTACGCCGAATATGCCAAAGGGTGGAAGAGTAGATGCCGTTGAACCTTCTCCACACAATCCTGCCAAAGGCTATGTAAGCATTTTGAGATATCATCTTAATGACTACACACCATACATTTACAAAACGGAGGATTATGGCCAAACCTGGGATTTACTTTCTACAGCAGAAAGTGGTTTCCCACAAGACTACCCAGTGCGTGTTATCCGTGAAGATCCAAAGCGAGAAGGCTTGCTTTTTGCAGGAACAGAGTTCGGTTTATTTATTTCTATGGATGACGGAGAAAGCTGGAGCCCTTTTCAAAACAACTTACCGATTACCCCAATCACTGATATCAAAATTCATCAGGACGACCTAGTGATGTCTACCATGGGACGTGGTTTTTGGATTTTAGATAACTTGGTCAGCCTAAGAAGTATTTCTGATGTTAAAGACCAAGAGGCTCACTTGTTTGAGCCGAAGGATGGATTCAGAAATAGAATGCGTTCAAGTTCCTCCACTAACGGTCCGGAATATCCTGATATGGGCGTCACCCTCGATTATTATTTGAAAGATGCGGAAAAAGAAGTTCAACTAGATATATTAAATGATAAAGGCGAAGTCGTACGTAGCTTTGTGAGTGGTAGGCCACCCATGGAAACCAATACGGAAAGAGATATGTCTACTGAATTCAGTAATCCGCCGGCTGCTGGGGGCTTACCGAACAAGCAAGGGTTCAATCGCTATGTTTGGAACATGAGGCATGCAGGTGGGTGGAGTGCCAATCCAGCACGCGCTTATCGGGGCAATGGTCCCATGGTTGCTAATGGAGAATTTATGGCTCGACTTAGTGTGGGGGATAAACAGCTAACGCAATCATTCCGTGTAAAAATGGATCCACGTGTTACGATGGTTGATGATGCTGATGTTGCTGCTCAGACAGCCTTGGCACTTGAAGTACAGCAATTCATGAATGAGGTCAATCAAATGGTAGATAAACTTCAAAAAGAGCGTAAAGAACTGATCAATAGCTTAGATACAGAACAAGGTAACCGTAAAAAAGAGGCTTTTGACCAAGTTTACTATCGCTTGGTTACAGCTCCTGGTACGTACATGCGCCCAATGCTTCAATCGCAAACAGGCTATCTGGGGAGTATGATCGGACGTGCAGATCAACGCCCAGGAAAAGATGCCTACGAAAGGCTTGATGAATTGAAGGCAGAATTTGAGCATATAAAAAAGGCATATAAAGATTTAAAGTAAGATTTTGAAAAGCCCAAAGCTCAACTGTTCACCTAAAATTCCACATCCCATTGTGATGCTTTTTGGAATTATTGTGCTTATGGCTGTTTTAAGCCATATTATTCCTGCAGGAGCCTATGACCGAGCCTTGGTGAATGGAAGAGAACAAGTTATACCAGGGTCTTATCAAGAAATTCCCAATACACCTTTGGGGGTTTTAGATATGTTTTTAGCTATTCCAGGTGGATTTTCTTCCGCCATTGCTATCATTTTTGTGGTGCTATCAAGTGGAATTATGTTTGGTGTGCTGGAAAAATCTGGCATGATTGAACATGCCGTTGGTACTTTTGTGAAGAAATTGGGACGCGAGCGAAGAATATTAATTGTTATTCTCATGACTTTCTTGTTCGGCGGGCTAGGTATTTTTGTTGGTTATGAAAATAACATAGCACTCATCCCGATTGCTGCGGTCACCAGCTTAGCACTTGGGGGCGATTTGATGTTAGCCGCAGGAATTGCCGTGGGCGGTGTTACGGTGGGTTTTGGTTTATCGCCAGTGAATCCTTATACCGTTGGAACAGGTCATACACTCGCTGAAATGCCCATGTTTTCAGGAGCTGTCCTGCGATCTACTCTCTGCTTTTCTGCACTTTCCCTATTAGCCTTTTTTAATGTAAGGTATTTCAAACAAATCATTGCGCATCCTGAAAAAAGTAGGGCTAAGGGCATTGAAACGCAAGGATTTGAGCTTGCTCAACCGGTAAGTAATTACGAAATGAGCCGAAAGCATTGGGTAGTTTTAGCTGTTTTTGTAGTGGGTATGGCCATCATGCTTTTTGGTGTCTTCAATTGGCATTGGTACATCAATGAGATATCAGCTATTTTTATTATGATTTCCATTGCAGCAGGAGCAGTGGCGGGGATGTCTGGGAGTACTTTGAGTGAGACTGTTTTGAAATCTGTAGCTGTTGTTGCTCCGGGTGCATTTATGGTCGGTTTGGCCACAAGCATCAAAGTAGCCATGGAAATGGGCAACATCTCTGATACCATCGCCTTCACTTTATCGCAACAACTTCAGGAACTGCCCTTATATTTATCTGCTTTGGCCATGTCTGGGTCACAAAGTATGATTAACTTTTTCATCCCTTCAGGAAGTGGGCAAGCCTTAGCTACATTACCCATTATGATTCCCATTGGTGACCTCATTGGTCTAACACGTCAAACTACGATCTTGGCTTTTCAAGTAGGAGATGGTGTTACCAATTTATTCAACCCCACTTTGGGTGGTTTAATCGCCATGCTCGCCATGTGCAGAATACCCTTCGATCGTTGGTTGAAATTTATTATCCCATTGGTATTCATCATTCTAATTATGGCTTGGTTATTTTTACTTTTCAGTGTCTTCATTGAATGGGGGCCTGCTTGATCAAATCAAAAAGATATGAATGCGCAAGAAATCTTAAGTAAACTCGTCGCCTTTCCAGTTTTGGGAGGTGAAAGTAATTTATCTATCATCCATTGGATTCAGGAATACATAGAAAATTTAGGGGTTGAGACCTTTTTAGTACCTCACCCTGACGGCATGAAAGCTTCCTTACATTGCCGCATTGGTCCTGATGAATCAGGAGGAATTATTCTATCAGGACATACAGATGTTGTACCTGTGGAAGGGCAAGAATGGCATACCGATCCTTTTGTTTTAACAGACAAAGGAGATGATTTACTTTATGGTAGGGGTTCGTGCGATATGAAAGGCTTCATCGCCTGTTGCCTTGCAGCCTTGCCTGAAATGGTAAAAGCCGATTTGAAGAAACCTATTTATTTTGCCTTCTCTTACGATGAAGAGGTAGGCTGTTTGGCGGCCCCTGAACTGGCTGCCACCATCTTTAATCATTATACCCATCGACCGCAATTTGCGATTATTGGTGAACCCACCATGATGATACCAACCGTAGGACAAAAAGGCATTTGTATTTATGAAACAACTGTTAGCGGATCAGAAGGTCACAGTAGTAGAATTAAGCAAGAAGTCAGTGCCATTCATGAAACCATGCGCTTAATCCTTTGGTTAGAAAATAAGATGGATACCTTATTATCTGCCGGGCATACCGATAATCGATTTACACCCAATCATACTTCCATACACATCGGAAAAATTACAGGAGGAATTGCGCCCAATGTAATCGCCCAAGCCTGCACTTTCATTTGGGATGTGCGTACAATTCCCGGTGAAAAACCAGAAGATATTGCTGCTGATTTTGCTGTTTTTTGCGAGGAAAGAACAGAAGAGTTGAAAAAGGTTTATCCCGATTTTAAGATTCAAACCTTGCACAGAAACCCTGTTGTTCCTGGTTTAAATACGGACAATGATGCTGAGATTGTTCAAATAGTAAAGACGGTGGCTCAAAATGATACCCTAGATGCGGTTTCTTACGCATCTGAAGCTGGACAGTTTCAAGAAGCAGGGTTTTCTTCCATTATCTGCGGCCCCGGTGATATTGCACAAGCCCACAGAGCAAATGAGTTTATAAGCAAAAGACAATTACAAATGGGAGTTGATTTTGTGCATCGACTTACAGCATATTGTTGCCAATGAAAGACCTTCAAGTAAAACTTCAGGAGGCAGGTGTTGCCATTTGTCCCGTGCTCGACTTTCCCTCTTACGCATTTATGCCCTTAGACTTGAGTATACAACGCGAAGGTATTGGCGATATAGATTGGAATGACAAAAAAGCTTTCAGCAATTTCATTTTCAACCCTTTAAAAACTGCTGGCAAGGAGGTAGGCTTTGGTGGATACGGCGAGCATAGAAGGTTCTATGAACGGAGTACCTTGTTTGGTGGTGAAGAACCTAGAAGTTTCCATTTAGGACTTGACCTTTGGGCCAAAGAGGATACCCACGTATTTGCCTCTATTGAAGGCAGAATACACTCTTGGGGAAATCATGCAAGGCATGGTGATTATGGACCAGTAATTATCCTAGAGCACCAAATATCAGAAATACACTTTTTTAGTTTATATGGTCATTTATCTCGCAAATCACTTAACGGTTTAGCCATAGGAAAACTGTTTAAAGCGGGTGATCAAATAGGGACTTTAGGTAAATATGAAGAGAACTTTCACTGGCCACCACATCTTCACCTGCAACTCATAGCTGATATGGAAGGAAAGATAGGAGATTATCCGGGAGTCTGTAGAGTGTCTGACAAAGAACATTATCTCAACAATACCTTTGACCCACTTTTTTTCACTGGGCTGCAATAAACTCTAACCTCCCGAATAGATCGCTAAGGAACAATTTAAGGGGGCAAGGATTTGAATATTAAAGAATATATTAATCATTTTACTTGGGTAAGACCGGTACAACCAAAAATTTAATAATAGGAAATAAAAAATATAGTAAACCTTTACGAAACGATTAATTAAGATATTCGACTAAATACATTTGATAAGTATTGCATCCAAAAAGTAATCTTTACCCAACCAAGAGGTGCTTGAGAAAGTCAAACGAACTTTCGTAAGCATGAATAGCAATTCATAATTTTTTAAAAGAATTCCATAACCAAGTAGTACAAGCCATAACCAAGGATAAAAAAAAGGCAGAGTTATGCATATACCATTGTGGGATGTTATTGATCAAACTAGAAATCGTGATCTAATGGATCAAGATGTTTTACAGCAATGAGAAAGCGATAAGATTTTGTATGACCATTTTTATTGCAATAAGGCAGAACAAAAGAGAGCTAACTGATTATGAAGGTGATAAGGGCAAAGCTTTTATCTTCTTTTTTATTAGCTTCGTAGTCAAAGCGACTCATGCACGAAATAACTTCCATAACTGCCATACTGTTAGCCGCGGGACGCTCTCAACGTTTTGGGAAAAGCCCTAAGCAATTGGCCAGCTTAGGCAAAAATCAAACCATGATTGCACATACTTATGCTGCGCTTTCGCAATCTTCTGTCGATCAAATTATCCTTGTTACAGGAGCTGAAGATGATGAAATTAGAAAAAAACTTTCACCAAGAAAGAACGATGAAATCATTTTCAATTCTCATTATGAAAAAGGAATGACCGGTTCGATTCAGGCCGGGCTAGCAAAAGTACAGACCACTGATGGTCTGATGATAGCTTTAGCGGATATGCCAGCTTTAACCCCGCAAGATTTTGAATTGCTGATTGATGCCTTTCTGCAAAAGGGTAGCATCAACCACATCATCGTTCCTTATTTCAACCATCAGCAGGGCCACCCTGTCATATTTGGTGCTGCTTTTCTGAATCAGATCGCTACCCAGCCACCATCGGAAGGTTGTTTTAAGATAATTAAAAACAACCCGAATGCTGTTCTAAAAATAAACGTGCCAAATACCAACTTTATCACAGATATTGACACCAAAGAAGACCTACAAAACTTTATAAACCGTGTTGAATAAAGAAGAATATTTTCGTTATAATCGACAAATGCTCATTCCTGAGATAGGAGAAAAAGGACAAGTTCGCCTAAAAAAGGCTTCTGTTTTAGTGATTGGTGCAGGTGGTTTAGGAGCTCCTATTTTAATGTATTTGGCTGCTGCCGGGGTTGGCCATATAGGCATCGTTGATGCTGATCGAATTGAGCTTTCTAATTTACAAAGGCAAGTATTGTTTGAAACCCAACAGCTAGGTCAAACCAAAACAAGTGCTGCCATTCAGAAACTCAAATTGCTAAATCCTCATATCGAGCTGAGGGAATACCCTATCATGATCCACTCAAAAAATGCATTAGGGCTCATTGAGTCTTATGATTTAGTCATTGATGGCTCCGACAATCTTCCCACACGCTACTTGGTTAATGATGCCTGCTATTTAAGAAATAAGCCACTGATTTATGGTGCTATTTTTAGGTTCGAAGGTCAAGTTTCTTTGTTCAATGCAGTACTACCAAATGGAGAAAGGGGGCCAAATTACCGCGATCTTTTCCCAACACCTCCACCTCCTGATATGGCGCCTAATTGCGCAGATAGTGGTGTTTTAGGCGTGCTCCCGGGAGTTATTGGCAGTATGATGGCCAGTGAAGCGGTGAAATTTATTCTACAAAAAGGCACAAGTTTGTCGGGTAGGTTATTCATATGGGATGCGCTAGACTTTTCCACGTTCGAGCTTCAAATTGAAGCGTTGGTTGATAATCCCTTGCGAGGCAATCCACCACAACTCAAGGAACTAATCGACTACGAAGCTTTTTGTGCCTCAGATGCCTTAAGTGATGTTAATATTTTGGAGATCACTGTTAAGGAGTATGAAACCGCAAGGTTGACAGAAAACATACTGCTTTTAGATGTAAGGGAACCACATGAATTTAAGCTGGTTAATTTGGGAGGAATCTCCATTCCTTTAGGTGAACTTGCACAGCGCTGTGATGAATTAAACAAAGAAGCCAAGATCATTTGTGTCTGCAAAACAGGTGTAAGAAGCAAAGAAGCTTTACTTCTTTTGCAAAAGCAGGGTTTTGGACATACCTTCAACCTTAAGGGAGGAATAATGGCCTATCAAGAACAAGTAAATCCAACTTTACCCAGATATTGATGATAACAACTGAAATCATAGCCTTCGGCATTGCCAAGGATATTTTAAAGCAAAAGAAGATCTTGTGCCAAAGTCCATCAGGTAAGATCTCCGAAATCCGTCAAAAACTGATAGCAGACTATCCTGAATTTGAACGCTTATCCTCTTTAAAGTTTGCGGTAGAAACACGTTATGTATCAGATGATTATGTTGTTAAATCTAGAGAAATAGTGGTGCTTATTCCACCAGTAAGTGGAGGTTAATGGACGCTGTTGCTCTACATACCACAGCTTTGCCGACAACTGCCATTGAGGCCTTCGTCAGTACCCCAACCAGTGGAGGTATTGTGATTTTTGTAGGAACCGTGCGCAATCAAACACGCAACAAAGCTGTACAACATCTATTCTTTGAAGCTTATCAACCAATGGCTTTATCTGAAATGAAAAAAATTGTCGAAGCTGCCAAAACACAATGGCCCTTGCATAAAATAGCCATCCATCATCGTTTGGGCAATGTGGCCATCGGAGAGGCCGCCGTTGTTATCGCTTGTTCATCTGCGCATCGTCAGGCTGCCTTTGAAGCTTGTGCCTACGCGATAAATACACTCAAAGAAACTGTACCCATTTGGAAAAAAGAATTTTTCGAGGATGGTGAAGTATGGGTTGCTGCCCATCCATAAAGTTAGAAGTCATGGACATCGAAAAAATACGATATGAATTCCCCATCTTCAGCAAGAACAGTCTGAAAGAGACTCCATTGATTTACTTAGACAATGCCAGCACCACGCACAAGCCGCAACGAGTAATTGATGCTATCACTGACTTTTACAGTTTTTCATATGCCAATGTTGGCAGAGGTAGTTATGGTTTGGCACAGGAGGCTACAAAACGTTATGAGGCCATTAGACTTCAGGTGTCTAAATTTATCAAGGCCAAGAATGTCAATGAAATTGTCTTTACATCTGGCACCACAGATGGTATCAACAAAATGGCTCAAAGCTTTTTCCAAGCCTTTGCCAAAGCCGGAGACCAAATCCTTATTTCTTCGCAAGCTCACCATTCAAATCTTTTGGTATGGGAGCAATGGGCCACTGCTTATCAACTCAAAGTCAAAGAAATTCCAACCCATTCGATGGGACAAATTGACCTTAAGGCTTTATCTCAATTGTGTAAAAATAAAACGGTACTTGTGGCCATAGAAGCAGGAACCAATGCATTTGGCACCATACAGCCGGTTTCTGAGATAGTAAAGATTGCTCATGAATCGGGCGCAAAAGTACTTATCGATGCAGCTCAATGGATTACGTATGCGCCTACAGACGTTGAGATTTGGGATTGTGATTTTTTGGTTTTTTCGGCACACAAGGTTTTTGGACCGACAGGACTGGGTGTATTGTATGGTAAATCTGAGTGGCTAGATAAAATGCCTCCTATGACACTGGGAGGAGGCGGTGTATTGAGGACAGTACCGCAAACCGTTTTTAAAGAAAGTCCATACAAACATGAGGCAGGGACGCCACATATGGCGGGCGTGCTCGGATTGGGTGAAGCGTTAGATTTTATAACAGACATAGGCTTTGAACAAATAACATCCCACGCGAATAGCTTACTTGCTTATGCATTGAAAGAACTTCGTAACATGGAAGGTGTAGAAATTTATCAGCATTTGCATTCACCAGCCTTACCAATTGTATCCTTCGGATTGTCTGGTATTCATCCTCATGATGTCGCTGCCTACCTTAATGAAAGTCAAATTTGTTTGAGAGCCGGTCACCATTGTGCACAGCCTGCTTTGGTAACGGAAGGCCTAAAAGCAACTTTGAGAGCCTCATTTACCCTTTACAATACCAAAGATGAAATTGATGAATTGATAAAACATTTAAAGACTGCACAAAAATTTTTCTCGTGAAAATCGAAAAACTATACAATCAACGCATAAAAGAATTAGGCAATAGCAAGACCCACTTTGGAGCTTTAGCTCATGCAGACGTAAAAATTACCGCATATAACCCTATGTGTGGCGATGATTTTTTATTATACATTGAAAAAGGGCATGAAAACCTTAAATTGATTCGTTTTGAAGGCTATGGTTGTAATATAGCTAAAGCCTCTACTGCCTTATTGGCAAAAAAATTAGAGGGTTTAAGGGTAGAAGAAGCTACAAAATGCATCCAACAGTTTTTGCGTGTGGCAGATCAACAAGAGAATGAACAACCAGAGACCATTTGGAATGACCCTGATGTGCTTGCTTTTACCATGGCAAGGCATTTCCCTGAACGTTACACTTGTGTTACGCTCTCATGGATAGCCCTTGCAAAACATTTTTCTAGTGAATAATGGCAGAAAACGTATTTTTTCAATCGTTTTCATAGGTTTTGTAGGCAATATGAACCTTTCCCAAGGCTAAGCGTTACCTTTATCATATGAGCTACGCTAACGAAATCTTACAGTCTAAGTATTGTAACATGTCGCACCCAAGGGTTTCTCACCCTTACTACACAGGCTCAGTCAATTAATCTGAAATTTACTAGAATACCTATACTCTCTCTTTTTGAGGGCTGTAACGCGTATGTTTTCTCATTTTATAATCAAAAAAGTTTATGAAAATATTAGTAATCGGGGCCGGTAATATGGGGCTCACCTATGCAAGTGCTATTGCCAAATCAGGGCAGAGAAACAAAGAGGAATTAATGATGTTCGACAAGTCAGATGAACTGAGGGAGACCCTGAGAAAAGGTGACCATAATTTTGAGGTATATGATACGCTAGAAGAAAGTATGCCCCTAGCTGACATTGTCTTCATAGCTGTTAAACCCTATCATATTGAGGAATTAATGGGCTGTATGAAACCATTGATGAACGACCAGCAATTGGTCATTTCCATCATGGCAGGGGTAACCATAGAAACCCTACAACAAGGCTTAGGAATAAAAAAAATAGTTCGTGCCATGCCCAATTTACCAGCTCAGGTGGGCAAGGGGATGACCTCTTATTTGGCAGCCCCGGAAATTTCACGCATCGAACTGTGGATGGTTGAAGAATTACTCAACTGTACAGGGAAATCTGTTAGGGTAGATTCTCAAATGTTTATCGATGCCTCTACAGGAATCTCAGGAAGCGGTCCGGCTTATGTCTTTTACTTTATGGAATCTATGATGCAAGCGGCAAAAAGCATGGGTTTTTCAGACAACGATGGAAAAGTGTTGGTGAGTGCCACATTTGAAGGGGCCATTGAATTATTCAAGAAAAACAAATTAACTCCAGACGGTTGGATGAAGCGCGTCGCTTCAAAAGGAGGTACTACACAGGCTGCATTAGACTCTTTGCAAGACAATAATGTGAAGCAACTCATACACGACGCTGCCTATGCTGCTTTTAATAGGGCCATTGAATTAGGTAAATACGAAGAGAAAGAAGAAAAGATTGAAACTGTACATGAGATCAAAAAGGTTTGAAGCAATCTAAACAAAAAAGAGTAGTTATTAAAGTCGGTACTAACGTACTGACCAACAAAGACAACCGTATTGTTCGTCCTGTTATCCACGATATTGTAAGGCAAATATCGAAACTGTACGAAGACGATATTTTATCTGTCTTGATTTCTTCGGGCTCCGTCATCGCCGGGAAAGAGGTACTGGGTTCGTCAAAAATAAAGGACAAATCCATTCGTAGACAAGTGTTTTCATCTGTTGGTCAACCCCGCATGATGCGGAGTTATTACGAAACATTCCATGATTACGGTATGCGGTGTGCCCAAGTTTTGGCCACAAAACGAGACTTTAACCCTGGAGTTTGGCGCGAAAATATGATCAATTGCTACGAGGGTTTGTTATCGGAAGGCATTATACCCATTGCCAATGAAGATGATGCTACCTCTGTCTCCAATTCCATGTTTACCGATAATGATGAAATGGCCAGTCTGGTTGCTGAATTGATTGAAGCTGATATGCTGATCATTCTCACAGATATCAATGGATTTTATAACGGACACCCTAATGATAACCATACAAACATCATCAGAGAAGTATCTTCTACAGAAGACCTTACCCATTACATTCAGGAGAATGAAAAAGGCGAGGCAGAAGGACGTGGCGGTATGCAATCCAAATTGAAAATTGCGCAAGGAACGGCCGCAAAAAACATCACTACTTTTATTGCCAATGGCAAGCGAAAAGATGTTATTATCGACATCGTCGAAGGCAAAAGTGTAGGTACAAGATTTACATCATAAAGCATTTATAATGAACTTATTAACATCAAAAATAAAAGATAATGTTTTAGCAACTGTTATAGAACAGTTGGAAAGTCACAGAAACGAAATAATTGCTGCGAATCAAGAGGATTTAAAGGCTTTTGGCAAGGATGATCAGGCCATGTATGATCGATTGATCGCTGACGAAAGCAAAGTCCGTGAAATGATCCAAGCCATTGAGGAAATCAAAGAAAAGCCTGACCCATTAGACTACGTAAAGTCAGAAATTACGCTAGAAAATGGCTTGAACATTGTAAACAAAGCAGCACCCTTCGGTACCATTATGATCATTTATGAATCAAGACCTGATGTCACCATTGAGGCTGCGGTTTTGGCTTTCAAAGCCAATAATAAAATCTTACTTAAAGGTGGCAAAGAAGCTCTTCGTACCAACGAAGTACTCGTAAAATGCTGGCACAACGCACTAGAGGCGCATGGATTAGAAAAAGATTGGGTACGGCTCTTAAAAATGAGCCGCACAGAAACCCAGGCCTTTTTGAAATCTCCAGATGTACCCATCGATCTGATTGTTCCTCGCGGTGGAGAAAGACTGATTGCCTTTGTTAAGGAAAATGCCAACTGCCCTGTTTTAGTCAGTGGGAGAGGCAACAACTTTATTTATGTAGCTCCTTCAGCCAATTGGAAACAAAGTCTAAAGGTAATTCTCAATGCCAAAACAGATAAAATATCTGCATGTAATGCGCTAGATAAAATTATGATTGACAAACGTATTCCCGACATTTCTGAAAAACTGAAGGAACTGGCTGATCTTTTAAAATCTCATCAAGTTGAATTGTGGGTTGACCGAGATACCAAGCAATTCCTACCTGATGGAGCCTTAATTACAAAAGAAGAGATTTGGTATGAAGAGTTTTTGGCATTAAAAGCTTGCATAGCGCTTGTTAATAACTCCAAAGAAGCCATTGAGAAAATCAACCTTTATTCCGGCGGTCACTCCTCGGCCATTATGACAACAGATACCGATGAGGCCAAAACCTTTATGGAACAAGTGGATAGTGGCGCAGTTTACCATAATGCCTCTACACGCTTTACAGATGGTGGACAGATGGGAGTTGGGGCAGAGTTGGCCATCAGTACAGACAAGCTGCATCACAGAGGACCCTTAGGGCTCGAACAGCTCGTTACGAACAAATATTATGTATACGGATCGGGTCAAATTCGATAAATAAGTAAGATAAAAAGGCCATTCACCATAACATTAAACCCTTTTATCAATAGCACAGCAAATTTGGTGTCATTTAACTTGTATCTTAGTTATGAATGGCCTTTTTTTGCTTACTTCAAATAAAATACTAACTAACAGAAAAACGTTTTACTGTTTAACTAAACCAAAATTAAGAATGAGAAAATTAACGAAAGCGCTTTTAATGGCTTTTTTTGTAACATTCGGTGCTGTGCAAGTACAAGCACAAGATCTAACAGATCAAGATTACAAAGACTACGCTGTGATTTTGATGGCGCAAGAAGCCATTACTGAGAAAATCAGTCCAATGGTAAACGACTTGATTGAAAAACAAGAAGGAATGACTGGAAAAAGGTTTCAAGAGCTCAGATCGAATAGTGGGGACCCTGCTCAAGATTGGGAAAAGCAATTCTTGAACTTGGTCAATGGCGAGATTAAAAAGAAGCAAGATGCTGCAAAAACTGTTTTAAATACCTTAGCTAAATATTCCTTAGGTGCTGCAAAATACAACGCTGTTAAAAAGGCCTACGCGCAAGGTGGCACAGCCAAAGCCAAAGTAGATGCATTTAAAGCAATCGTAGAATAAAAATCAATCAACCTTAATCCACAAAAAAGACTACCTTGGTAGTCTTTTTTTTGTCCTTTATCATAATAAAGCACTTTGCCTATCTTTCATTAGTTTTGAACATGCGTCTGATCATACTTTGTATTTCCCTATGCACTTTGCAGATATGGCTTGCCTCGCAAGCCCATGGGCAATTCTTTAAGTTCTTAAAGAAAAAAGACAAACAGCAGGGTGTTGGTTTCGTACTCGAAGAGGGAATAACTCCGGAGGAAAGAGAAAAAGCCATGGCACGCCAATTGGTAAATCCAACTCGCTTAATGCTAAATCGTTTCAACCTTCAAATAGAAAAGAGTTACGGTTTTTTCAATTATAAAAATAAGTTAGAGCAGAGCAATAGCGGAACCATCAATCCCTTAACTCTACGACTTTCTTTTAGCCTTAAAAAACTAGATAAGGAACATTTTAAGACCACAGATGAAAAACGCTATCTAGATGAAGACGCACTGCGCATCGGAGGCGGCATTAGCTTTGGCAAAATTAAATTCAGAAATGAAATCACCAACCAAGAAGTATTGCCCCTTATGGGTAACTCTACAACGGCCACCAAAGGGTTTTCAACGACTCAAATGTTTGGTTCTCTCACCTTCAATTTTTATACACAGGGAGATTTTTCTATGCTGGCAGATGTGAAAGCAGGTGTTTGGGAAATCAAAACTTCAAAGGCCAATAATGAACTCATTTCCTACGATCCATTTATAAACGTAGGAATAATGCTGCAAACCACCTTTTCTAAATATTTCAAAGGGTATATTCGACCATCCATAGAATTACGCAGCTATTCCTGGGTAAACAACATCTTTAACCCAACCCATCAATTCAACGTGTTCAGCATAGACATAGGACTATTGCTAAAGTATCCGTCTTATCCGCGTAATCAATACCCTGCTCACCAAGTACAAATGGAACATGTTTTTAATGGAAAAATGTATAGAGGTAGGCCATTTTACCAAAAACAAAACCCACGTTACGGACAAAATAGAGTGCGAAGAAAACCTTTGGGTTTGCCCTTCAAGCGTGCAAAAGATACGAATGAAAAAAAGAAAAACGGCAAGGGTAATTAAAGCCATTAAAAGCCCCATAAAAGGAATCTTTTTATTATCTTGCCCTTTCAAATAAATCTATTTTTTCAATCCGTTTATGGCAGAAGGAAGTAATGAAACAATCATCCCCATCAACATAGAAGATGAGATGAGGGGTGCCTACATCGACTACTCAATGTCGGTGATTATCTCAAGGGCTTTACCCGATGTACGCGATGGTTTAAAACCGGTACACAGAAGGGTTTTGTATGGAATGCTCGACTTGGGCGTCAACTGGAACAAGCCTTATAAAAAATCAGCAAGAATTGTAGGAGAGGTCCTCGGTAAGTATCACCCACATGGCGACTCTTCCGTGTACGATACAATGGTTCGCATGGCCCAAGAATGGTCATTGCGTTATCCGTTAGTTGATGGACAAGGGAACTTTGGTTCGGTAGATGGCGATTCACCGGCCGCTATGCGTTACACCGAGGCCAGACTTCAGCGTATAGCTGATGAAATGTTAGCCGATATCAACAAAGACACGGTAGACTTTCAGCTCAACTTCGATGATTCATTGAAAGAGCCAACTGTACTTCCCGGTAAATTGCCTTGTTTGCTTTTGAATGGCAGTTCAGGCATCGCTGTAGGTATGGCCACCAATATGGCACCACATAACCTAAATGAGGTAGTGGATGGTATCGTGGCCTATATTGACAATAAAGACATCAGCACAGAGGAGCTGATGCAACACATTACGGCTCCAGATTTCCCCACCGGGGCGACCATATATGGTTACACTGGGGTGAAATCAGCTTATGAAACGGGTAGGGGACGTGTGGTTCTAAGAGCCAAAGCAGATATTGAAACTTTGAAATCTGGTCGCGAGCAAATCATCGTCACGGAAATTCCTTATATGGTCAACAAGGCCAGTATGATCGAAAAGACCGCTGCCTTGGTAAACGAAAAGAAAATTGAAGGTATTTCTGATTTAAGAGATGAGTCGGATCGGAACGGAATGCGCATCGTATATGAATTAAAGAAAGATGCCATTGGCAATGTGGTGTTGAATAACTTGTACAAATACACGCAGTTACAATCCTCTTTCGGTATCAATAATGTAGCCTTAGTGAAAGGTCGACCATTAACACTCAACCTAAAAGAGTTGATTCAATACTATGTGGAACACCGCCATGTTGTGGTAGTTCGCAGAACCCAGTATGAATTGAATGAAGCCGAAAAACGAGCACATATTTTAGAAGGTTACCTCATAGCACTGGATAACCTCGATGCTGTAATTGAGCTGATACGAGCTTCTCGCGATCCTGAAATTGCTAAAGTTGGCTTGATAGAACAATTTGAACTCTCTGAAATTCAAGCGAAAGCCATTCTGGAAATGCGTTTACAACGTTTAACCGGACTCGAGCGCGATAAAATCAAAAAAGAATACGATGAAATCATGGAGTTGATCGATCGTTTGAAGGAGATTTTAGAGAAAGAAGAGCTGAGGATGCAGATCATCAAAGATGAACTGACTGAAATCAAAGACCGATATGGCGATGAGCGTAGAACGGACATTGTTCACTCTGCCGAAGATTTTACCACTGAAGATATGATTCCTAACGAGGAAATGCTGATAACCATTTCCCACGAAGGCTACATCAAAAGAACACTATTATCTGAATATCGTACACAAGGACGCGGAGGTGTTGGTTCTCGTGGCGCCTCAGCCAAAGAAGACGATTTTACGGAATACCTTTTTGTGGGAAAGACACACAATTATTTGCTGATTTTCACAGAATACGGAAAGGTTTTTTGGAAAAAAGTATGGGAATTACCTGAGGGTAGTAAAACAGCCAAAGGCCGCCCAGTACAAAATCTCATCAATATAGAGCCTGGAGATCGCATAAGAGCGGTCATCAATGTAGCAGATCTGAAAGATGAGCAATACATCAACAATAACTTTTTGGTGATGTGTACAGAGCGAGGCACGATTAAAAAGACTCCATTAGAAGCCTATTCAAGGCCAAGATCCAATGGTATCAATGCCATTACCATCAATGAAGGTGACCGGTTGTTAGAAGTGAGGTTTACCAATGGAGACAACCACATAATCATCGGCAAGCAATCGGGTAAAGTGGTGCATTTTCATGAAGGAGATGTTCGCTCCATGGGCCGAACAGCCGCTGGGGTAAGAGGTGTAACGCTTGAAAATGAAGAGGATAAGGTGATTGGCATGGTATGTGTGAGTAGAGAAGACGCCAATTTATTAGTAGTATCGGAAAAAGGCTATGGCAAAAGATCGCTCATAGAAGATTACCGCATCACCAAACGAGGTGGCAAAGGGGTCAAGACCATTAACATAACGGAGAAAACAGGCAACTTAGTAGCCATCAAAGAGGTAATCGATAGCGATGACCTTATGATTATCAATAAGTCGGGCATTACCATCCGTATTAGTGTAGAAGACATGCGCGTGATGGGTAGAGCCACGCAAGGTGTAAAACTGATTCGTCTAAATGAAGGCGATGAAATATCTTCTGTAGAGAAGATAGAGCACATAGAAATTGCAGAAGAGGAAGAAACTGAAACCAATAGCTCAGCAGAAACTTCAGCAACCGATGAAAATGACGAGAACAATTAAAACCTAAACTTGAACTTATTACTTATGAAACGATTGATTTTTACCATTGCGGCCTCTTTGTTCGTTGTAATGGGAGCCTACGCACAGAAAAAAGTTTTAAAGGAAGCCACAAAAGCTTTGCGTAAAGGGGAACTAACAGAGGCCATTAGCTTGGCCAAGCAAGCAGCTCAAGATTCAGAAACAGAACAAGACCCAGATACTTATATTACTTTGGGACAAGCTTATCTCGAAACATTTGTAAACTCCGAGTTTAAAGATTTCGATGCAGCCAACAATAGTTATGAAGCTTATGCAAAAGCTTTAGAAGTAGGAGATGATAAAACGGAAGAAAGCATCATGGAACCGCCATTTTTTAACCCTCAAGACCCTAGCGTATACATGGGTGGCGGTAAAGATTTGGCCTTATTAGAGTATTATTTGATCATACAGTTCAACGACAGATTACAAAATAATGATTTTGAAGCAGCCTTTAAATTAGGTACGATTTCTGCTAAAATAAACCCCAATATAGAAAAAGCTTTTTTTGCGGGATATGCAGCTGATAATGCTGATATGAAAAAAGAGGCCTATGAAGCTTTTAAAGTAGTAATTGATTTTAATGAACCTTATGACAATTTAGAGTATGCATTAAATTATGTTATTCAGTATGAGAAGAATGAGGAAGACTATGAAGCTGCTTTAAAAACTGCTCGCAAAGGACAAGAAATGTACCCAGAGGCGAAGGTGTTTAAAGACTGGGAAGTGGATTTACTTATTCAGTCTGACCGCATGGATGAAGCCATTAGCGGATTGCAAGAACTAGTTGATGAAGGTAAAGCTGATAAAGTAACATACTATACCTTAGGTTATCTACAGTGGAATAATGAACAATTAGACCAAGCTGAAAAAAGTGCTAAAAAGGCGCTCGAATTAGATCCTGAATATATAGAAGCGCTTTATGTGGCAGGTTCAGTGATTTTTAATCAAGGTGCTGAAACCATGAAAGAGGCTAATGAGATAACAGGAGATAATAATAAGTATGAGGACTTACGAGAGAAAGCTTTAGTGAAATTTAGAGAAGCCATGCCAATTTTTGAAAAATGTATTGCAGCCAATCCGGATGATATCTACAGCTTACGTCCACTAAGCACTATTTATGATCAATTAGCTATGCCAGACAAACGCGATAAAATCTTAGATCATATCGACAAAGTTGAAGGTATGGGTGGGCAATAAAAACTAAACAAGTGATAAAAGGGAAGTGCAAATTGCGCTTCCCTTTAGTTCTGATATTCTATTTTACATAATATAAATTATGTAACATTTATAGCAAACTCCGTAATAGCCACATCGTGGCTATTTAACATAAATGCAGTTATGGCCACTGCGCAGCAAGTGATATAACGTCAGCATTTATGTTAAGGAGGTTTGCGGTAAAAATTGCAGTTATACTATTCCATAGCAAACTCCGTAATAGCCACATCGTGGCTATTTAACATAAATGCAGTTATGACCACTGCGCAGCAGTGATATAACGTCAGCATTTATGTTAAGGAGGTTTGCAGTAAAAATTGTAGTTATACTATTCCATAGCAAACTCCGTAATACCCACAAAGTGGCTATTTACACATCATAACAGTTATCGCTATGCAGTGCGATAACGTGCCTTATACTATTAAGGACAGATGCGGTAATGTTTTCCACTACACACATCCACGACATCATTCGAATTCTGCATTCATATAAAAATTTATACATATACCCGATGATTTCTTTTACTACAATATTTACCAAAGCTTAGAATAGCCAATAATAAACACTACCTTCCTATTTCACATCGCTGGGCCCAATCGTTATATGGATGTACAAGTACTAATCATTATAGGAGCTGGAATCGCAGGGCTATGGCTTTTGCTCTACATCATCCCTATCAATCTATGGATTTCTGCCGTATTCTCAGGCGTACAGATCAATTTGATGACCTTGGTATTTATGAGGCTAAGAAAGGTACCACCTCCGCTAATTGTTAGCTCATTGATTTTGGCAAGCAAAGCAGGAATTCCCAACATCAATACCCAATTACTTGAGACCCATTTTTTAGCTGGCGGAAAACTGACTAATGTCATCAAAGCATTGATTGTAGCTGATAAAGCCAATTTAAATCTCACCTTTAAGCAGGCCACTGCCATCGATTTGGCCGGCAGAAACGTTTTAGAAGCCGTCCAGATTTCTGTCAATCCCTATATGATCATCGTGCCTGCCATTACAGGAGTTTCAATTGATGGAATACAATTGATTGCCGAGGCCAGGGTAACTGTAAGGACCAATATACAGCAATTAGTGGGTGGAGCCGGAGAAGAAACGATTAAGGCTCGTGTGGGTCAAGGTATCATTTCCAGCATTGGCGAGGCTGCCGACTATACAAAAGTGCTCGAAAGACCAGAAGAAATTTCAAAACGTGTATTAGCATCTGGCTTAGATGCTGGTACAGCCTACGAAATTCTTTCCATAGACATAGCAGATATTAATATTGGTCACAATATTGGGGCAAAACTGCAGATAGATCAAGCTGGTGCAGACCTTAAGATTGCCAATGCCAAAGCCGAAGAACGCAGAGCCAATGCTGTAGCTTATGAACAAGAAATGATAGCCAAAATAGAGTCTGCCAAAGCCAAGGTCATCATGGCCAAGGCCCAAATTCCAGGTGCTCTTTCTTTTGCTTTTAAGAAAGGACGTGTGTATTGAAGAAGCACATAAGGGCTTTATAGGCCCTTATTTCCGAAAAGTATTTTTAAAGTGATTTCATTATCTACCTTATCGAGCGTAATGCAGGAGTAAATGAAATTAAAAACAAGTTGCTTTCCCTATATCCTGAAAATGGCCTCAATAAAGCTCATGTTTTCATGTTTTTTCTTTACTACAAGAACAGGTATATCTGATTCATAGAAAACAAGCCTTTCTGCTAAAGAACCTATTAAAATGGCTGAGGCAAGCGTACGTCCCTTCGACCCTATCACAATCATGTCAGCCTTACAGCTCACTGCATGATTATGGATCAATTCGGCCTTACTTCCATCCCTACTGTTGATGTAGGCACATTCTAAATCTTTAGCGAACTGATATTTATTCAAAAATTTTTGACAATCATTCTGTGCATGCCCTTCGATGATTTCTTCAAACTCCTCATATGATTTACCAATTTTAGAATATCCTGATGAAACCGTAAATAAGTGTACTAATCTAACTTGTCTCCCTTTTTCTTTTGTTAGTTCCTCAGCTTGCTTTAAGGCAAGATAAGCATGATTAGAAAAATCTACAGGAACCAAAATTTGCTTTACCTGACTATTAAATTGCTCAGGCACCAAAAGTAAGGAGCTTGGACATGTGCGAGCAATGTGACTAGAAACCAAGCCAGAACCCTTAAGGCTTCGTTTTCTGCCCATAAAAATGAGATCTACCTCTTTGACTTTGGCAAACTTGAGTATTTTTTCAATGGGTGCTCCTTCTTTGACAACAAACTCAAGTGAAACATCGACAGTATCCTCCATGTACTTATTCACTTGTTGTCTCATCTCTAACTCTAAGCTTTCATCTAAAGGTGCCATGAGGGATGGATATTTTTTTAATAATTCCTCAGGAAGCTCCAGATCTTTGGCCACATGCAAAAAGTAAATCCGATTCAGGTGCAAAATTTTACTGATCACTGAAACATATTGAATGACATGGTCATCCATTTCGGTAAGGTCAAGTGCCACAAGTGCGATCTGATAAGGCTGATGTTCAAATGCTTCCATAATGAATTATTATTTATTTTTTAAAGGTACAATATCCCTAAGCACAGCAAAAGAATCGCAAAGACAATCATCTTATAAAGTTTGAGAACAATCCTTAAGCAAAGGTCGCCTACTTCTCCCCTACACCTTATCAATGGCTTAATGCAGCCATTCCATAGTTTTCATACCAAAAAACACCTGTGGAAATAAAAAAGCCAAATGTACAGGAAAGCACTCTCAGTTAACCCAACCTCCATTACAACCTCATCACCAACACGTTATAACCAAAAGCTTCGTTGTAATGGAATTAACCGCTTAAGCTGCTGCTTCCGTTTTGATAGTTTAAAATACGAATAAGGAAATTGGAAGATGAAAGACCATTTTATCGGTGTAACCCTAGTGCATAAGGCGTTCAATGATATTGATAGATAACACCTTAAGAGTTCAAAAATATCATCAAAATCCTTAGCCTCATTGGAGGTAATATTTCCTTTTCGATGTCAGCGCATTACGCTTGGAGGAAAACGATGTTTTACCTGCTTCTACCCTACCTGTTTACGGTAAAGGTGGTTCAATTTGATGATTTTAGGTAGTAAAAAAGGCGGTTTTAAATTAAAAAACCACTGATTTCTTGGCACAAAAGAAGAACAGTGGTTTGAAAGAGCCTCCTGTCGGGATCGAACCAACGACCTACTGATTACAAGTCAGTTGCTCTACCAGCTGAGCTAAGGAGGCTTATTATATGTCAAAGTTTAGGTTTCGCTCAGCTGGTGCTTACCCTGCTGGCTGGCCTGTTCCTAAAATCATCCATCTGGATGATTTCTTTACGTCACATCCTCAGCTGAGCTAAGGAGGCTTATTATATGTCAAAGTTTAGGTTTCGCTCAGCTGGTGCTTACCCTGCTGGCTGGCCTGTTCCTAAAATCATCCATCTGGATGATTTCTTTACGTCACATCCTCAGCTGAGCTAAGGAGGCTTATTATATGTCAAAGTTTAGGTTTCGCTCAGCTGGTGCTTACCCTGCTGGCTGGCCTGTTCCTAAAATCATCCATCTGGATGATTTCTTTACGTCACATCCTCAGCTGAGCTAAGGAGGCTTATTATATGTCAAAGTTTAGGTTTCGCTCAGCTGGTGCTTACCCTGCTGGCTGGCCTGTTCCTAAAATCATCCATCTGGATGATTTCTTTACGTCACATCCTCAGCTAAACTAAGGAATTGAATTAAAATGTAAAACCGCTTTCGTTTAAGCGATTGCAAATATAGAAGTGCATTTCTAATATGCAAAGCTGAAGCAAGCATATTTTATAAAAAAGATTTTGCTACAAATTACGTAAAACTTTAAGCTGCTTCTTTAGCTGTTTCACCTCGTCCTGCGCCTTAATAATCTTTTCTTCAAACTCTGTTTTTAGTTTGTCGGCTGTTTTTGAATTGGCGAAAAATGTTAGGTTGTTACGCCATAAGCTAATGTTATCTTCCAACTCATTGATTTTTTTACGAATACCTCCTTCTTTCTTCTCAATTCCTCTATGTCCACCACCTTTTTGTAGAGCTACCAATTCTACTTTCATCTGTAGGGTTTCGCGATCTTCTTTCGACATCTCCAGAGCTGAAACATAAGTTTCTAAGGCTTTTCTAAATTCAACATCAATGGACTTGATCGCGTTTTTTGGAACAAAACCAATCGATTTAAATTGATTGGCAAAAGCCATTAGTGCCTCTTCACTACCCTTTCCCTCCTTGAGATTTTGAAGCATATGCGCAATAACAGCCTCCTTCTCATTGAGATTGTCCTGATAATTCTTTTCTGCCTGCCCTTGCTGTTCTCTTTTTCTATTAAAAAAGTGATCACAAGCAGATTTGAAATTTTTATAGCTACTTTGACTTTGCTTTTCTGGAACTGGACCTATTTTCTTCCATTCCCTTTGCAGCTGCTTCATCTGCTCGGCCGTCTTATCCAAGTCCTCCGCATTTTTAAGCTCATGCGCCTTTTCGATCAAGACCTCCTTCTTCTTCAGATTTTCTTCGAACACCACGTCTAAGCCTTTAAAAAACTTATTCTTATTGGCAAAAAATGTTTTAAAAGATGACCAGAACGTTTTATTGAGCTTTTTGGCATTTTCTCTCGGTATGCCACCTATGGCTTCCCATCTTTTTTGAATGGCTAGAATTTCTTTGGTCTTCTTATTCCAAGCCACAATTTGATCCGCATCAAAGCTTACAAATGCTTGGAGCTCTTCAATCAAAGCCTCTTTCTTAGGAATATTGACCTTAAGCTCTTCTTTTACTTCATCTAGTTGTTCCTTATGTTTGGTATAAATGGAATCAGATGCTGTTTTAAACCGTTGCCACAACTCTTCTTGAACTTCTCTAGGAACCGGGCCAATGTGCTTATATTCTTCGTGTAGCTCATTGAGTTTAAGAATGGCATCTTTAAGGTTCTCCCATTTCAAAAGCTCCTCTGCTTTCACACAAAGAACTTCTTTGGCCTCTTGATTTTTCTTTCGGTCTAATTCCTTTAGCTCAAAGAGAATGTGTCTATTATTGTAAAACCGATCGAGTAAAGCATTGTAATTGGCCCACAAAGATTTGTTGTATTGAGGTGCCACAGCTCCGATGGACTTCCATGCCTCTTGAATTTCTTTAATAGGCTTGATACTTGTCGTTGCTTCTTCCCCATCCACTAAAGCCCTCAAACTATCCAGAAGCTCCTGTTTTTTGGCAAGGTTCTTTTCTTTAGAGGCGGCTCTTTCGCGGTAAAAAGCAGACTTTTTATCGCGAATTAAACGATGACTGGCATCGAAGCGCTCGTACAACTCGTCATGTCGGTATTCAAAGCTATCTTCATCACCGCCATCTTTTAAGAATTTCTCAAAGGCTTCTGCCCTTCGGGCAGCTTCCATTTCTTCGAAAAGGGGGAGGATCTCAGCTAAAATACGATCTATCTTTTTGAATTTATCCCAATGCGAAATATCTTCAATGGTTTCTGCCAGCTGTTCGCGGCTGTAGGTTTCGTAATCGGGCAGCTCTTCATCATCATCTTGGTCCTCATGATCATCATCCTCCGAACTATCTTCTGTTTGCTCTGTGGTATCCTTTGCAACATCGGTTGCTGGTTCACTAGGCTTTGCTTCCTGTTCATCGTTACTAGCGTCTTCAATCGGCTCTGTTTTCTCTGCTTCGTTTACTTGCGTTGCATCTGGGATTATCTCATTCCTGGTTGAAGTTTCTACGGGAGCCGCAGGCTCGATTTCTGCAGTAGTCGAATAGGCATCTTCTTTGGCTTCTACTTGCTCGTCCTGAGCCTTAGCATCATCTGCCACGGTGTCCTGGTGGGACTCATCCGACTTCACAGCCTCCTTAGCCCTTGCTACATCTTCTACCTTAGCTGTGTGGTCCGCTGTGGCTGACTGCTGTTCATTGATGTTTTTAACCTCGCCTTCAGCTTCGTTTGTTTCATTAGACTTTTTCTCTTCGCTCATAATTCAAAATTCATCGGCTTTCACCGCTACATTGCTCTTCAAAGTTAGTAAAACTATTAATTCAATCGTGGGTCGGGTGGGTAATTCGAAAATAGCTTATACTTACCTCCCATATTGTTTAAAATGGCCTTCCACAAAGCATCATGATTCATGTCAAATACCTCTTCTTTTCGAGCATTTTTGCGTACAAACCACGATTGGCGATCTAATTCATCGCGTAACTGACCACTACTCCAACCGGAATATCCCAAAAAGAATTTGATATCATTTACCGACAACATCCCACTTTTCATCATCCATTTTACTTCCTCGAAGTCACCACTCCAGCTCAATTCTTTATTCAAAGACATTGACCCTGGGATATCTACCCCCTTATGATAGACAAAATGCAAAGTATTTTGTTCTACAGGCCCACCAAGAAATAAAGAGCTTTCAAAGATCATCTCTTCATTGAGTACATCATTAAGATTCAATTGTGTAAGTTGATTCATCACCAAGCCAAATGTGCCTTCTTCACTGTTTTCACAAATCAAAATAACCGTTCGTTCAAAGTTGGGGTCGCCCATAGAAGGCTCTGAAATAAGGAAATCACCTTTTTCGGGATCAGGAATGTTTTTGTCGTACTCGAATAGCATAATCTGTATAACTTTGGACCAATAAAATAAAATGTTGAGGCTGAAACAAATCCTTTCATTTCTGATTTCATAAAACTAACAAAGCTGAAGGTCTTTTCCCTTAGCCTTAAGGTTGACGAGAACAGACGAAAGCAGGTGTTAATGGTTAAACCAAGTTACATAAAGCAAACGGAATGAATACAGATATTGCCACTTTAAGGAAAGAATATACCCAAGCTTCACTCGATATCGAAAGTGTCGATGTGAATCCTTTTGTACAATTTGAGAAATGGTTTGATGAAGCAAGGAAAGGTGAAATTACAGAACCTAATGCTATGGTGCTCAGTACGGTAAGCGAGGATCATCAACCTTTTCAGCGCACGGTTTTGATGAAAGCGCTAGATGGTGATGGGCTGGTCTTTTACACCAACTACGGCAGCCGAAAAGCACAGCAAATTGGGGGTAATTCAAAAGTGAGTGTGCTCTTTCCTTGGTATGAGATGGAAAGACAAGTAGCGATTTTAGGCCATGCAGAGAAAATTAGCACCAAAGATTCCCTCAAGTATTTTACATCAAGACCTCATGGTAGCCAACTGGGGGCTTGGGTTTCTCAGCAAAGCAGTGTGATCAGCTCTCGAAGTATTTTGGAAATGAAGCTAGCAGAAATAAAACGTAAATTTAGGGCGGGTAAAATTCCTTTACCTGACTTTTGGGGAGGCTATAAAATTAAACCCTATTCCTTTGAATTTTGGCAAGGCAGACCCAATCGACTGCATGATCGGCTACTTTATGAGCAAGAAAATAATGATTGGAGGATTGTCAGACTAGCTCCTTAAAGTAAAGAGTGAATGTCATTCACTCCAAGGGTACGCCCTACGGTATAACCTTCTCCATACTGAACACCAATTTCGTGCCCCCAATGAATAGCACGCGAGTGAATCATTTCTAGGAACCTAGGGGAAGAAATATAGGTATCCGGTTCTTCACTATTCGGATCAAAAAACTGTGTTTTGTACGCCTTTATGGCCCTAATCTTGGTTTCCCACATATTGCTCACGTCTACGATAAAATCGGGCGTATGGGGAATACTTTGAATGTAGTGGTATACCGCTCTGGGCCTCCATGCCGCTTGTTCATTCCCTTCATCATCCGTAGTCACCACCTTTTGTAAACCAGCCTTGAAACAAGCTTCTCTGGCTAATTCAGCTGCTCGACCATGATCAGGATGTCGATCCCGGATCGCATTGGCTAAAACAACATCGGGTTGATATTTACGAATCATATGAATCAAAGCCAATTGATGCGACTCTTCATTTTGAAAAAAACCATCGCGAAACCCTAACTGTTCTCTTACACTTAATCCCATGATTTCAGCAGCCTGTCCTGCTTCTTGTTCCCTTTGGGCTACAGTACCTCTTGTACCCAGTTCCCCGCATGTAAAGTCAACAACACCCACTTTCTTTCCGAATGTTACAGCCTTAATGAGTGTTCCTGAACAGGAGAGTTCCACATCATCAGGATGTGCACCAAACGCTAGGATATCAAGTTTCATAAGGATTTGAATTAGGTGTTTTCAGATTTGGAACTTACGCTAAACTCTTTTGCTGCTAGAAAGCGTTCCGCATCTAAGGCTCCCATGCAGCCAGTTCCTGCAGCCGTAACTGCCTGACGGTAAACACGATCTGCTGCATCTCCAGTGGCAAAAACACCTTCCACATTGGTTTTAGAAGATCCTGCCTGAACTTTTAAATATCCCACTTCATCCATATCCAACCAATCTTTGAAAATATCAGTATTTGGTTGATGACCTATGGCTACAAAGAATCCACTGATATCAATTTCCTTTTTCTCTTTTGTTTGGTTGTTAAACACTCGCATACCGGTAACACCACTTTCATCACCTAAAATCTCATCGGTTTCGGTATGCCATAGGATTTCAATATTCTTTGTCTTCTTAACTCGTTCTTGCATAATGGTTGAAGCCCTCATTTCTCCCCTGCGCACCAATAAATATACTTTAGGGCAAATGTTAGCGAGATAGGTTGCCTCTTCAGCAGCAGTGTCTCCGCCACCAACAACAGCTACCTCTTGTCCTTTATAGAAAAACCCATCGCATACCGCGCATGCAGAAACACCTTTGTTCATGAATTTCTGTTCAGAAGGTAAGCCTAAATACTTAGCACTTGCCCCCGTAGAAATAATGACAGCTTCGGCTGTAATCTCATGGGTATCGTCTACCCATACCTTTAATGGGTAAGAAGAGAAATCTACTTTAGTGGCCAAACCGAAACGAACATCTGTACCAAAACGTTCTGCTTGCTTTTGAAAATCTATCATCATTTGAGGCCCATTGATACCTTCCGGATAACCGGGATAATTTTCCACATCATTGGTGGTAGTTAATTGGCCACCTGGTTCACCACCTGTGTAAAGTACAGGGTTGAGTCCTGCGCGTGAAGCATAAATAGCAGCTGTGTAGCCGGCAGGTCCGGAGCCAATGATAAGGACTTTGATATTTTCGTTGCTCATATTTTTCTTCTTTTTAATTTAATATGCTAACCCTATGCGTATGGTTTTATGCCTCTATTAGGGAACAAAAAAGGCACTTATCGAGTGCCTTTTCTGTTTGCTTTATGATAAGCTTCTAACCCAAATAAGGCTTTAAAGATTTACTTCGAGAGGTATGCCTCAACCTCCTGATTGCCTTCTCTTTAATTTGCCTAACACGTTCACGCGTTAAATTAAATTTCTCACCGATTTCCTCTAAGGTCATAGCTTGCTCACCATTCAGTCCGAAATAAAGTGTTATTACGTCGGCTTCTCTTTGTGTAAGCGTAGAAAGCGCGCGCTGCACTTCTCTTCTCAAAGAGTCATTCATCAATTCATCATCTGGCTTGTCTTCAGAGTCGTTTTCTAAAACATCTAGTAGACTATTTTCTTCGCCTTGTACAAATGGTGCATCCATCGATACGTGGCGGCCAGAAATTTTCATAGTATCAACAATCTCCTTTGTTGTTACCTCTAAGACTTCTGCCAATTCATCTGGGGAAGGCTCTCTTTCGAATCGCTGTTCCAGTTCAGAAAATTTCTTAGAGATCTTATTGAGAGATCCTACTCGGTTGAGGGGTAATCTTACAATTCTCGATTGTTCTGCTAGCGCCTGCAAGATAGACTGTCGAATCCACCAAACAGCATATGATATAAACTTAAAGCCTCGTGTTTCATCAAATCTCTGTGCCGCTTTGATCAATCCAAGGTTACCTTCATTGATCAAATCACCTAAGGATAATCCCTGATTTTGGTACTGCTTTGCAACAGATACGACGAACCTAAGGTTAGCTTTAGTCAATTTTTCTAAGGCTAGCTGATCACCTTCTCTTATGCGTTTCGCTAAGTCAACTTCTTCATCGGGAGTTAAAAGATCTACTTTACCAATTTCTTGTAAATATTTGTCCAGCGATTGCGATTCCCTATTGGTAATCTGTTTGCTAATTTTAAGCTGTCTCATTCAGTATTTTTGATTTCAAATTACGTTTTCCAAGCAACACCTTTTTTAAAAAATAAGTTGTGCCTACTTATAAACGCTCAGTAACTAATTCTGTTCGTTTCTTTCCGGTTGAGGAAGAAGTACTTTGCGAGAAAGTCTGAATTTACCAGTCTTTTCATCAATGCCTATCAGTTTAACAGCAATTTCTTCACCCACTTCCATGATACCATCCATTTTTTCTACACGTTCCCATTTGATTTCAGAAATGTGTAGCAAACCATCCTTACCTGGCATAAACTCTATAAATGCACCAAATGGCATAATAGACTTAACTTTACCTTCGTAAACTTCGCCAACTTCAGGAACAGCAACAATCATTTTGATACGGTTAACAGCCGCTTTCATAGCTTCTTCAGAAACAGCGAATACGCTAACCACACCTTTGTTATCAACCTCTTCTATGTTTACGGTAGCTCCAGTTTCTTTTTGAATTTCCTGAATTACCTTGCCCCCCGGACCAATAACAGCACCAATTTGATCTTTATCGATCATGATTTTTTGACTCCTTGGTACATGCGGTTTGTAGTCTTCACGAGGCTGACTCATGGTTGCTACCATTTTATCCAAAATGTGCAAACGACCTTCTTGAGCTTGTTTGAGTGCGCTTTCTAGCACTTCGTAAGAGAGACCATCAATTTTAATATCCATCTGACAAGCAGTGATACCTTTAGAAGTTCCTGTAACTTTGAAGTCCATATCACCTAAATGATCTTCATCGCCCAAAATATCTGAAAGAATAGCATGTTTACCAGTTTCACTATCTGATATCATTCCCATGGCAATACCAGATACAGGAGCTTTAATTTTAACTCCAGTATCCATCAAAGCTAAAGAACCTGCACAAACGGTAGCCATGGAAGAACTACCGTTAGATTCTAAAATATCCGAAACGAGTCGGATGGTGTAGGCATTTTCATCTGCTGGAGGCAACACAGCCTTGAGAGCCCTTAAGGCTAAATTCCCGTGGCCTACCTCACGTCTTCCTGGCCCTCTATTTGGTCGTGCTTCACCTGTTGAGAATGCAGGAAAGTTGTAGTGAAGGATAAATTTGTTAGTACCATTCTCAGTAGCACCATCGATCATTTGCTCATCTAACTTAGTACCTAAAGTACAAGAAGTTAATGATTGGGTTTCACCCCGAGTAAAAAGTGCTGAGCCATGCGCTGAGGGTAAATAATCGACCTCACAGTCAATTGGACGAATTTCATCAAAATTTCTACCATCTAAACGCTTAGAAGTATCCAGCACCATATTTCTGGCTGCTTTTTTGTGGATTTTATTAAAATATTGTTTGATCAAAAAATCATCGTATTCATGATCTTCAGGTAGAGATGCAATGAATTCATCTTTAATGGCTTTAACATCGGTACTTCTTACATTCTTATCGGCGGTTTGGCGCGCAACAGCTTCATAAAGTTTGTCATATAACTCAGCCTCCATTTTCACCAATAATGCTTCATCTGATTTTTCATGTTGGTAGGTTCTTTTTTCTGTTGCACCAACTTCAGCTTCTAGCTCTTTTTGAGCCTGGCATTGAATTTTAATGGCTTCGTGAGCGACTTTCATCGCTTCAAGTAATGGCTTTTCAGAAACTTCGTTCATTTCACCTTCTACCATCATAATGTTTTTACTATCAGCAGCCACTATGATATTTAAATCAGCTGCATCAGCTTCTTGACGACTAGGGTTGACCTTATATTCTCCATTGGTTTGGATAACGCGAACCTCTGAAATAGGCCCCTGGAAAGGTATATCTGACACAGAAAGAGCGGCAGAAGCGGCCAATGCAGCTAAGGAATCAGGCATCACTTTCTCATCGTGAGAGATCATAGAGATCATCACTTGCGTTTCGCTATGATAATCAGAAGGAAATAAAGGTCTTAGTGCGCGGTCTACTAAACGACAAATTAAAACTTCATGATCTGAAAGTCTTCCTTCGCGTTTCAGAAAACCACCAGGTATTTTTCCTGCACCGGCAAATTTTTCTTGGTAATCGACAGACAATGGAAGGAAGTCCATGTCTTCTTTTGCATCTTTATTGGAAACAACTGTTGCTAAGAGCATGGTGTCTCCCATTCTAACAACAACTGCTCCATCTGCTTGTTTGGCTAGTTTACCCGTTTCAATAGTGATTTCAGCGCCATCGGGCATTTTGATGGTCTTTGATATAAATTTTGACATATGTGTTTTTTAAATTGTATCAGGCTAATAGATACCCGCATTGGATTGAAAGGAAAAAAGGGAATGTTAACATTCCCTCTCTCCGTTTTTACTTTCTTAAGTTCAATTCTTTGATAATGGAACGATATCGTTCAATATCGTTTTTGTGAAGATAGTCTAACAATCTCCTTCTTTTACCTACCAACTTTAAAAGACCTGTTCTAGAAGAGTGGTCTTTTTTGTTTGTTTTCAGGTGTTGAGTTAAATGATTGATCCGGAAGGTAAAAAGTGCAACTTGAGATTCAGGTGACCCTGTATCTTCTTTTGACTTTAACCGACCATGATTCTCAAACAATTCTTGTTTCTTAACGCTTGATAAATACATGCTTAGCTAAATGTTTAATGGTTATTTAAAACAGTTGCAAATGTATTGGTTTTTGTCTCAATTCGCAAGCTATGCTTCTTGTATTTTTACTTTCCGTTTAAAGAACTGCTTCAGCTGCTCCCAAAAAATGATATAGGCATCTACTTCAAACAAACGAGCATCTCTACGGGCTTGCCTTAAAAAGAACAAACCTATGGGCAAAAGTGCAGCGTTCGATATCCAAACAGCTAAGACAGGGTCTATTACCCCTTCCTTTCCCCATTTGTCCCCTGTTGTGTTGAGCACATAGTAAATCAGGAAAAAGATAACAGAAACGATGACCGGTAAACCTAAGCCTCCTTTTTTTATGATAGCACCAATGGGTGCTCCAATCAGAAACATGATAAAGCAAGCAAAGGATTTAGCAATTTGTTGATTCCGTGTTACATCAAATTTTCGTTGGTCTCGCTGAAGATTTTCTAAATTACTTATGCGTGAATTAAGCAAGTTCCGGGCTGTTCTAGATTGGTTAATACCTAAATTAAGAGCTGCCGAAATTCTCAAATTATCAGTTTTTTCACCTATCAAACTGGGATTATAATATTCCTTTAGACGTTGAACTTCTAAAGTTATCTCCTCTTGGTTCATCATTATTTTTTTACTGTTCGAATCTGAACTCTCATTTTTAGAATTTACCTTATACTTTGCGATTTGATCATTTGAAGAAAAAGACAATTCTTGTTCTTGGAAAGGGTTTGTAGTGGAGGAATCTTTTGAATCTACTCGAGACATTTTCTTCAGAATGTCTTTTTGGCGTTTTATGCTATCATAAACAGCTTTTGGTTTAGCAATTTTTTCCGGTATCGGTAACTGATTCACAAAATGAAATCGAAATGTATTATTACTTATCGATTGAAATAGTTGCTCTTCTCTTTTATAAATTTCATACTGTATAGAATCTATTCCCTCTTTCAATTCCTTATTCGTTAGCACCAATCTACTTCTCCGGAACAAGTTTTCATCTGTATTACCCATATCGAAGGAAGACAAGTCAAAACGGATGACACTAGATTCAAACTGTTCGCGAATGAATTTACCTCCCTCCTGCTTAGACTCATACGTTTGCTCGACATTCTCTTCGTAGCTAGCCCCATCATAAAGCTCAAAGGCCAAATAACGCTGATTCATAAAGGAATACATACGTCCTGAATCTGCCAAGATGACTTTTCTATTGCCTCTTCCATCGTCAATCGTATGGTCGTAGATGATGATATCTTTCAGCTGTTCATCTCCAAGCTTCTCATTTACTTTAATGGTGTATCCGGGAATTCCTGTATAAAAAACCCCTTCTTTGATATCAAGAGCGGGCTTTTTGGTCCGCATATCCCACAGAAGCCTATAGGTTTTTAAATTGACTTTTGGCACCAAATGAGTGTTGGAATAATAGGTGATTCCGGTAAGCATTGTAACGAAAATGAAAAGAGGGAAAAGTGTTCTCGTCAACGAAATACCACTGCTTTTAAGGGCCGTCAGTTCAGAATGCTCCCCTAAGTTCCCGAAGGCCATGATGGAACTTAACAAAACTGCCAATGGAAAGGCATCGGGTGAGGCGGAAATGGAGAAATAGGAAAAAAGCTCAAGGTAAACATCCATACCTAAACCTTTTCCAAAAATCTTATCGAAATACTTAATGAGCGAAACCAGTAAAAGAATGAAGTCGACAACAACTAGGGTTAAAAGAAAAGGCCCTAAAAAAGAGCCAAAAATAAGTTTATCGATTTTCTTCATAAACAACTTGCAGCTAGAATAGCAATTATCATGCCTGGGAACAAATTACCAAAAAAAAGAGAGGGATTAGCGACCTCCAATCAATTCTTTTAAGGTAAGAACGAGGTTTTCCCAAAGTTCTTGCTGTTCTTCCGCATCGTCCAAATCTGAATAATCTGTTATTTGTAAAAAAAGAGTTTGGGTCAAATCGTTAACATCTAGTTTGAGCTCAATATAAGAGGGGTCTTCCTTATCTTCTTCCATTTCGGGTAAAAACTCAAATCTCACCCATTGATTCAACTTTTGTCCGGCCTTTATGGCTTTATGCTCTTCATCGTCCCAAATGAAGCTAAATACCTTATCCTCGTCAATGTTAACATCGTCAGCAAACCATTGTGCCAGACCACTTGCCGAGCTGAGGTAAGGAAAAAGCATCTTTTGCGATGCATTTATCTCAAATTCAGTAGTAAACTTAAACTTTCCCATAGGCTTTCATATGAAGGTGAGTAATATAGAATTAAAAAGTGGAACGCACAAAAAAAGATGCTATTCCATTTGTTGTTTCACCATAGAGATACTTACATTTGCACCTGCAAAAAAGGCGAGGTAGCTCAGTTGGTTAGAGCGCAGGATTCATAACCCTGAGGTCACGGGTTCAACTCCCGTCTTCGCTACAAAAGGCAAATCGGTTTACCGGTTTGCCTTTTTTTGTAACTTATACTGATAATATTTACGGGCAGGGATGACAAACATATTTCCCATTTGCATGCGTATTAAATGGTAATTAATGTATGTTAAATACTGCTAAAATAGGGTTAGTAAGGATATTATCTTCGGATAAACCGCTTTAAAATCGATAGAAAATTTTCAATGCTTTAGGCGGTGATGTCAGCTCATTTTTGCGAAAGAAGTCAAGGAAGGTATTAGAAAGGTCTGTTCAAAACGAAAGACGTAATAAAGATAGCTTGTTTCAAATCCTGAAAGCTACCAATGAGACTGAAACGACTATCGCATCCGTTCTGCTCACAACGGCGCATAATTAGCCCTTTTATCGGATGATAAAAACACGAGATATAAAGAATATTGGCTTGAGCGTGCCTTATTGAGAGGTGAAAAAGCGCACTTCGGGAAATTCAAATTTTACATACTCCATTCGCATCTGATGATTGAGCAAAAAAAAACCTCAACGGTTAAGGTTGAGGCTTCTTCAAAAAAAAAATTTATGCTTATTTTTTCACTTGATCTACAACTGCTTTGAAAGCATCCGGGTGATTCATGGCCAAATCGGCTAACACCTTTCGGTTCAACTGTACATCTGATTTGCCTAATTTACCCATAAATTGAGAATAAGACATGCCGTGCAGTCTGGCGGCAGCATTGATTCTGAGAATCCATAATTTTCTAAATTGTCTTTTCTTCGCTTTCCTATCTCTGTAAGCGTAAGTGAGACCTTTTTCGACAGCTCCTTTAGAGACTGTCCATACGTTTTTTCTACGACCCCAATAGCCCTTGGCAAGTTTGAGGATTCTTTTTCTTTTGGCGCGCGAGGCTACCGAGTTTACTGATCTTGGCATAATTTAATCGTTTTTGATTTTTGGCGAACTGGGTTTACCCCTGATACTTAATACCAAAACTCTGGTGGAACATAAAACCTGTATTTTCTTAAATGTTGAGCATTAACTTCACATTCTTCTCATCTGATTTGTGAACCAGTGTATCATGAGTAAGATTGCGCTTTTGCTTCGTTTCCTTCTTGGTTAGAATATGGCTTTTAAAAGCATGCTTTCTTTTAATTTTACCACTTCCAGTCAATTTGAAACGCTTTTTCGCTCCTGATTTTGTTTTAACTTTCGGCATTTTATCGTTTTGTTTAACTATTTATTTTTTACTTGCTTTTGGTGAAAGGAAAAGAAACATTCTCTTTCCTTCCAATTTCGGCAACTGTTCTACCTTGGCGAATTCTTCCAAGGCCTGTGCAAATTTTAGTAGCAGAATCTCTCCTCTCTCTTTGTATACGATGGTTCTACCTTTAAAATGAACATACGCCTTCACTTTAGCACCATCTTTCAAAAAACCTTGAGCATGTTTTAGTTTGAACTCAAAATCGTGATCATCGGTATTTGGACCAAATCGAATTTCTTTGATTACGGTTTTGGATGCCTTTGATTTAATTTCTTTCTGCTTCTTTTTTTGCTCGTACTTAAATTTTGAATAATCAATGATTTTACAAACCGGAGGTTCCGCTTTTGGCGAAATTTCGACTAAGTCTAAACTCCTTTCCTCAGCCATTTCTAAAGCCTGTCTAATGGGATAAACTCCCGGTTCGACATTTTCACCCACCACCCTTACTTCGGGTGCTAAGATTCTTTTATTGACTTTATACGGCTCTTCTGCCCTACCTCTTGGTGGGTAGCGTCTTCTCATTTTAGCGATTGTAACCTCCTTGTTTTTTCAAAATGACTGCAAATATCGTGATAAAAATTTAATTCACAAAAGTTAAGGTGATTCGATTTTTTATGAAGTTGCTCCCATAGATTTTGTCTTCTCTTCTTCGAAAAAGTTCAAAAAGTCATCAATAGACATACTACCTACATCACCTTCGCCATGTTTTCTAACTGAAACCTTTCCCTCTGAGGATTCTTTTTCACCCACAATGAGCATAAAAGGAATCTTTTTCACTTCTGCGTCTCGGATTTTTCGACCAATCTTTTCGTCACGTTCATCCATAAAACCGGTTATTTCGGCTTCTTCCAATTGCTTATAAATTCCTTTAGCATAGTCGCTGTATTTTTCAGAAATGGGTAAAACAGCTACTTGATCAGGGGTTAGCCACAAAGGAAATTCTCCTGCACAATGTTCTATCAATACTGCAACAAACCTTTCTAGTGAACCAAAAGGTGCCCGATGAATCATGACAGGACGATGCTTTTGATTGTCGGCACCAGTATAGGTCAACTCAAAGCGCTCTGGTAAATTATAATCTACCTGAATGGTACCTAGTTGCCATTTCCGATCTAAAGCATCCTTTACCATAAAATCTAGTTTAGGGCCATAAAAAGCCGCCTCACCATATTCAGTAATGGCATTCAACCCTTTTTCTTGCACGGCTTCTTGTATTGCTAATTCGGCTTTTTCCCAAGCCTCATCTGTACCTATGTATTTAGATCTATTTTCTTTATCTCTTAAACTTATTTGGGCAATGAAGTTTTCAAAGCCTAATGAATCAAAAACATAACGGATCAAATCAATTACTTTTTTAAATTCTTCCTTAACCTGATCAGGTCTACAAAAAATATGCGCATCATCTTGCGTAAACCCTCTCACCCGCGTAAGTCCGTGTAATTCACCGCTTTGTTCATATCGGTAAACGGTTCCAAACTCCGCCAAACGTACCGGCAAGTCTTTATAGGAATGGGGTTTGCTGTTGTATATTTCGCAATGATGTGGACAATTCATGGGCTTCAGCAAAAACTCTTCCCCTTCATTGGGGGTAGAAATAGGCTGAAAGGAATCTTCTCCATACTTTTCGTAGTGACCTGATGTTTCATATAGTTTTTTATGACCTATGTGTGGCGTTACTACTGGGTCGTAACCAGCTTTGATTTGAGCTTTGCGCATAAAAGACTCGAGTCGTTCTCTCAATCTTGTTCCCTTAGGTAGCCATAGAGGTAAGCCTAATCCTACCTTTTCGGAGAAGGTAAATAATTCCATTTCTTTGCCAATTTTTCGATGGTCGCGCTTCTTGGCTTCTTCGAGTCTTTCTAAAAAGAGAGACAACTCTTTTTGTTTTGGAAAAGTAATTCCATAAATCCTTGTTAACTGTTTGCGCGTTTCATCCCCGCGCCAATAAGCACCTGCCACACTCAATAATTTGATGGCCTTGATAAAGCCGGTATGTGGAATATGTGGGCCACGGCATAGGTCTGTGAAATTACCTTGTGTATAGAATGTAATGCTACCATCGGTAAGATCTTCCAATAATTCTAGCTTGTACTCATCCCCTTTTTCTCGAAAATAAGCCAAAGCTTCCTCCTTAGGTACTTCCTGGCGTTTGTAAGTATTTCTTTCTTTGGCTAGTTCAAGCATTTTTTTTTCGATGCTTTCAAGTTCTGCAGCATCGAAGCCTCTATCACCAAAATCAACATCGTAGTAATAACCATTTTCAATGGAGGGGCCAATACCTAATTTAATTCCAGGATAAAGGGCTTCTAAGGCTTCGGCCATAAGGTGGGCGGAAGAATGCCAAAAGGTTGATTTTCCGGCCTCATCGTTCCATGTTAGCAATTTTAAAGATACATCTGTATGTATGGGTCGGCCTGCATCCCAAACTTCCCCGTTTACTTCGGCTGCCAATACATTTCTAGCTAAACCTTCGCTGATGCCCATGGCTACATCCATGGCAGAAATACCTTTTTCTAGTATTTTGACACTTCCATCCGGTAGTGTGATATTGATTTGATTTTGGCTCATATGATTTGATTGATCTGATGTTACAAACCATCAGAATGTTAATTTCTTTTCAGTTACAAAGATGCAATAATGCCTTTTGAAAAACAGGAGAAATGTAAAAAATAACGGCTAAAGCGAAAGATTGAAGCTGAATTTGATATCAGACTTCCTCACCCCATCTTTATCCAAATAGGTTAGACGTTTTACATAGTCGATGCGGAAAAGTTTAAATATATTTTCAATCCCTATTCCAACCTCAGCAAAGGGTCGGCCTGGATCTAGCACATTAAATCCGGGAAGAGTATTACCATTTTCATCAATAAGTGTTTGGTCATTCAGTGTGTTTTTACTTACCCCTCCGAAAAGCAAGTTTCCCGTGCCCACCATTCGCCATTTCAACTTACGAAGCAAAGGGACTTTATTTAAAATAAAACCATCGAAAAAATGCTCAAATTTTACAGAGGCATGTGTTTCACTCACAAATTCAAAGAAATCCATGGTATTGAAAGCGATATTCGTGTAAACAAACTGTTCGTTACCAATGTGAGAAGTAAGTAAAGTAAAGGGAACAGCATTAAAAACATGCCCCATGTTTACTTGGTAGGAGGTCATACCCCAAAGTCCCATTTTCACTTCTTGCCTGAAGCCGAAGTTCATTTTGGTATAATCGAAGTCTCCTCCGACTAGGTCTTTAAAACCTCGCGAAATGGTTAAAACAAAAATAGGCCATCTCAATGACCCTAGACTTACTCTATTGTTATCGGCAATGATAAAAGCCTCATCTCTGCCATACTTCAATTGAAGCGTAACTTCAGAAGTGGTAAAAGCACTGGCAAGCGGGGAATCTACGTTACCGAAATTACTTCGATAACGGAAAGAAAATTCCGGGTTATACGCTTGCCTTCTTAATTGGATGTTGGCCGAAAAAGCCCGAGAAAACTGCCTAAAGGCATCGAATTGAATTCTCTCGTACC
The DNA here is from genome assembly GCA_018402485.1 of Roseivirga sp. Taxonomy (GTDB): domain Bacteria; phylum Bacteroidota; class Bacteroidia; order Cytophagales; family Cyclobacteriaceae; genus Roseivirga. The sequence continues at coordinate 158,818 of JAGYIY010000002.1, forward strand.
TAAAAGGTCGAATCAAATTCCCCAATTGTGTCAAAGCAAAAAAGGCTGTTCCTTCATCTATGTTTACAGAAGCATCGGGTTGAAGACCAAATTGGTCAAGATCATTTCTATAACTCATATTTAAAGTTGTCCATTTTTTACGGTCAACAATGTATTTGACACCCAGGCCATATTTGAACCTTTCATCGTCAAAGCCATAAGCACCGTAGCCATTCAATTGCCACTTTTCACTAAAGTATTCGTTGGTACGACCGCCCAATCGCAGCCTCAAACCTTCTACATTATTGGCACCCACCAATACAGGCCAAGGTCCTAGATCCAATTGCCCCACTTCTACATATCCCCGAACAAAAGTTTTAAATACCTCTGCCCAGGTTTTAACAAAGGGGATATTCCTCAAGGTATCGATCATTGAAATCACATTCAATTCAGAGGGGTTTAGCTTTTCATGCCTATTTTCATTCCAAAACTCCTCGTCTGTATTTCTTGAATCTTCTGCCAGCTCTATGGCTCTTTGAAAAAAAGCCGTTTCTCTTGGTTCTGTAACTTTCAAATTTTTGTTAGAGGTATAAAACTTGGCCAGAAACCCCGCAGATTGATTGGTTATCTCCGCAACATCAATCAGTATTCTCGTTTTTTTTGGCAACCAACCTCCGGTTTCCATTCTTTCTAACTCTTGTTGTAACTTAATCTTCTCTACAAAATTGAGATTAGCGCTAGGTTGAACAGAGGCATCTATTTGTTTGATGGCAAAATCTGCCTTCGTAATCCACATTTTACCTTTGAAAGCAAGTGCCTGGTCATTCTTGGGTTTAAAATCAATCAAATAAGTAAAATCATTCCCTATATAAACAGAGTCTTCTAGTTCATAGTCATACATCAATCGCCATCCATCGGCTATGGGAGACGCAAAGTTCTTTTCTACAATATTCATTCGGTTTTGGTAGAAGTTGTATTGTTGAAAAGAGGATCCAATGATTTGTGAAATTAGGCTCCCATCTTCTAGCCCAATTCCTATGAGGTTTGTTTTTTCAATCAGTTCTTTGGTTAACCTAGGGTTATCTCTGTAGTAAAATTTAGATAAGGATTCTGAAATGAACAAAGGTAAAATAGGTTTACCATCCTCACCTGCTATCACTTCAATGGAATCGAGCACGGCAGAGATTTTTTGCATGTACTTTTTCTGCTTCAGCTTGTCGGAAATATTGTCTAAATCAATTTCAATTTTGTTGTAACTTTCATACTCATAACCTGCAATGCGCCTTTTATCGTTATTGGGTTTGTTATTTATAACAGAGCGCATAATAGCAAAAGCGGGATTTTCTTGTTTTCTGGCATAAACAACCACTTCATTGAGGGTAGTAGATTCAGGTTCTAATTGAAAGTTAATGGTCTGGCTGATGCCTTTTTCATAGACCTTTTTCTTCTGGGCATACCCAATGTAAGAAACCAATAGGGTATCACTTTCACCTTCACCTTCAATACGGTAAAAACCATCAAAATCGGTGGGTGCACCAATATTGGTGCCTTTTATCACCACATTGGCAAATGGAATTGGATCGCCCGTTTCGGCATCAATGACTTTACCCATTATTACAGTTTGGGCATATAGACTCACAAATCCTGTTAAGAACAAGGCAAGTATTAAAAAACCTTTGCGTTTCAAATTGACCTTTTTAAACATGTATGAACCATTGACCTATGGATCGATGCACAAAGATTGACTTTCATTAAATAGAATTCTATTCAAAATCATTTATTTCTGCCTTCAAATGTTTTTTCCTTACTCGAAAGTGCATCCTATTGATTTCAACTATCCTAATTTACACATCATGCAACGTACACTGCCTCCTCCATATTTTTCAATGGTTGGAATCTTAACAGTAATTAACTCAGAAAAATTCGCTAGATGCTCAATTTGTAAGGATGTCAAACTATCATGCGCTGTTTGCGACATCACTAAATGGCTCTTTCCTTCTTGATTAACTACTTCAAGCATATTTCCGGCAAAGGCATACATTTGATCCATGGTAATCTCTATTACTTGATGTCCTGTTGTTTCCAACACTTGAATGACATCAAAACGTTGCTCTTCATGAATAGATTCAGCGCACACAACGGCATAATGATCGGCAATACACATTAAAACATTCGTGTGATAGATGGGGACTCCCACTTTGTTATGAGCTTCAAAAAGAACGGGCTCATAGTTGAGTATCTCACACATTTTATCGAGAACGGTTCTGTCTGTTCTGGAAGACAAACAGGCATAAGCCAAATGATGTTGATAATCTAATACTACACTACCTGTACTTTCTAAGAATTTATTTTCCTCTTCGTATAAAGAAATGTCTATGATTTCTCGCACGATGATACCTTCATCTATCAACTGATCTAATAGATCTAATCTTCGTTCCCACCTTCTGTTTTCTGCCAGCATTGGGTAGATGATCACTTTTCCTTTATCGTGAAAAGAAACCCAATTGTTTGGGAAAACTGCATTGGGTTTTCTGGGATACTCTGTATCGTTGATATCGATTACATGGATGCCGTAAGATCTTAAATGACTGATGGCTCCATTGAATTCCTCAAGGGCTAAATGTTGAATGTAGTGCTGCTTTTCTGCGCCTTCATCTTGTTGAAAAGAGTTTGTTTTGGCTGTGCTGGGATCAAATCCAAAATGAGCCGGCCGAACCATTAAAATTGATTTTGCAGCTTGATTCATATCTTAATCTTTTAAAATTTTATGACTTAGGCCCAAGCCTAATAGAAAGTCTGGAGTGGCATTGGTTAAGCCAAAGCCACCGTAAGCATCGATTTGTAAAAAATCATTGATTAAATACATCAGACCAAAGTCGAGGGCGTGATGATTAAAATTAACTTCATTCAGTGATGCATAGTATTCAAAGAAAGCGGACAGATCGGAGTTGATTACGCGCGTAACCATGGCAGTGTAAACAACGGCCATACTGTTCCAATCATTGGTCATCTTAACGCCAACGTTACTAAACCAAGCCCACTCATTGTTAATGGCTTGATTTACGGCCAAGAGCACAGTTGTTTGAAAAGCAAAACGCTCATTTGTAAAAAGGTTTCCACCCAAATGAGTAATCAAAGCGAAATTGGGCAGAAAATTGTGATTTTTGAGTAGTTGAAATTTTGCACCAATCAATGTAGGTTGTGCCTGTAGGTTAGTGTCGATGAAAGCATTGTTCATCTTCATTTTATTTTGTGACAAGTCCTGCACAAACCGCAATTCAAAGCGATTGGTTATACCAAATCGCAAAAGTGAACTATTGAAAACCCATTGTTGTATTTGTATGTTTTGCCCTAAAAAAGAATCACTGGCTTCTGAAAGAAAAGCGCCAGTTTCCACCTGAAAATGACCTTTAGAAAGAAGGGCTGAAGAGGTAGTTTGAGTGGGACGATCCGTAAAAATAGTTTGAGCCAAAAGTTCATTTGAGTTCAAGCCATTGAGGGCTAACAAAATGAACAACCGATAAAAAATCCACCCCCATTTTCTCATAGGCGCAAATCTATAAAATCTTTCAGGATATCAGTCTTAGGCTTTTCTAAAACCTCAAAGTGCTGAAGAATTTACTAACCTTTCACCCATTATATTTTCCATTATGTTAATCAAACTTACGGTTACCTATTTTTAGGCTAATGAAATAAGTGCGTGGCCGGGCAGGACCGTAAACATAGTCGGCGTCGCGCAGAGGACCGCTTTGAAAATCGTCTTGATAGCTGTTAAAGATATTTTGAATACCCCAGGACAGATCGAGGTGTAAATGATTACTCAGTTCAAATTGGCGCGTAATTTTGATGGTACTATCCCAAAACAGGTCGGTTTGTCTCAGTACTGTTTGTCCATTGTGTTGTAAAATTTCTGGTACTGTCATGCCACCGGTAAGTACATTGCTCCATGCCAACTCCCAATGCTTGGGCTGGACATAATTCAGGTTAAAAAATCCGTACAAATTTGGTGTCCTCAAAAAATCTTTACTTTCAATAACATCACCATCAAGCTCCGGTTCAAAAATGACCTGGGCTTCATTAAACCTTGCTTTTTGAAGGGTGACACCTGCTTGCAGATTGTACTGGAGTGCTTTGGCATAAGTATATTCCCAATTTATACCCTCTACAACGGCTCCGGCTCCATTTCTAACCTCTTCTACAATAGAGCCATTTGTGAGCTGTCTCCCCGTATTAACTTGCACAAATGGATCATGTAGGGCTGTCCGAAATAACTCGATAGAAGCTCTTATTTGTGTGTTTCCTACTGTTTTTTGGTAGGCCAAAGAAGAAGAGAATGCATCTGATGTTTCTTTTATCAGATCATTTGAAAGCAAAACAAATAAGGGCTCACCCCCAGCAAAAGAGATGTGCATATCTTCGTTAAAGGCTTGCGGTGCTCTAAAGCCTCGGGCGTAACCACCTCTAATTTGCCAAAACTCATTCACATCATAAAGAAATGTAATTCGTGGGCTAAGCACCTGAAAGTTATTATTGACTTTACGCTTCATATTATCAAGTTGATACAAGCCTTTTACCTCGCTACGATCCCATCGTAGCCCATTCATTAGCTTCAGTTTTTGAGCAATTTGCCATTCCCATTGGGCATAAGATCCTAACATATTCACCTTCTGATCTACTTTTCTACCATAACCCGGAATTTCATCTGTGGTCTTGAAAAGCTGAGACTCGAGGCCTAAGGTGATCATATGCTTCAGATTAAAAAAGTGATTCCATTGTACTCCAATCACCTGTGCTCTGTCATCTGTACGCCCAAATGCATTTGCGGCTAACACACTATCTGCCTGCGTTCTTCCACCCCCAAGGCCTCCGTAGTAACTGTTTCTGATGGTTTTTTGAATGGAAGCATAACCTGAAAGCTTGTCTCGTCCTTGATTAAAAAAATGATCAATGCTTAGGCCGCCCATCCATATTTCATGGTCTAGCTGCTCGGTGATGTCGGTAAGCTCAGGGCGGAGGTTAAGTCGATCTCCTCCTCTTCTCAATTCATTGATGTAGTTAAAATCCAGATTGATTTGTGTTTGTGCACTCAACTTATAAAATAATTTACCTCCTAAAGCCTGGTTCTTCATTTTCACTAACTCGGTAAAACCATCACCATTGGCGTCAAAGGGATCATTTTCACTTATGGTCGCAAAAATGGTTGCACCATAATCTAGCTCATCAGAGACAAAAGTGCCATTCATGGCATGCCTCCATTGATTTGCACGTCCCTGCACAGAAGCCAACTGACTTTGAGCTTCCCACGCATTTAAAACAGGCTCTTTTGTAATGATATTGATGGTTCCTGCAATGGCATTAGATCCAAAAAGTGCAGAACCCCCACTTTTAATGATTTCTATCCGATCAATCATAAATGTTGGGATTTGCTCTAGGCCATAAACGGCCATCAAAGCACTAAAAACAGGCCGGCTATTGACTAAAATCTGGCTGTAAGCCCCTTCTAGCCCATTCATGCGAACTTGGGTAAAGCCACAATTCTGGCAGTTGGTTTCTATTCTAATTCCAGTCTGGAAATTTAATCCTTCTGCCAAATTATTGGAATGTGTATTATTGAGTACCTTTTTATTGAGCGTATTAACCAAAACGCTAGCCTCTGTTTTTGAAGTTGCATAGCGCGTGGCACTCACCACCACATCATCTAATCCCAAAACGTCAGATACCATTTGAAAAGTAAAGGTTTGGTTGTTTTTGTCTTGGATGTCAATGACCTGAGTTAAGCTTTTATAACCAACAAAACGGATTTCCAACAGCTGCGTTCCGGTTTGCTGTGGGCTCAGCTTAAAGTTTCCATCAGCATCTGTAAGAGCAGTTTGATAGGTAGATTTTAAAAGGACCAAAGCTCCAGAGATAGGTCCTTCCTCGCCCATCACTTTACCTTGAATTTGAACTTGGCCGTGAAGCTGAGGAACGATGAGCCACATGCTCATTCCAAAAATCAAAGACAGACACTTCATTTACCTTTATTTGTTGCTACAAATAAAAATATATTTCTTGATACCTGCAATTATTTATTTAGTTAAAATATATTATATATTTAGATTAGTCTAAATTATTTACTTTAATAAACTCTATATCAGACTTTTATGACATATCTACTTGTGTCTATCTTTAAGTATACGAGATACATCAGAGAGTGTAAAACCTTTTGCTTCTAAAAGCATCATGTAATGAAAAAGTAAGTCAGCCGATTCATTTAAAAAGAGATCATCGTTGTTATCCTTAGCTTCAATCACCATTTCGACTGCTTCTTCACCTACTTTTTGAGCTAATTTATTGATGCCCTTATCGAACATTTTTGCGGTATAAGAAGTGCTTATTTCTTGTGTTTTTCTTTCCTGAATTACTTGAGTAAGCAATTCTAAAAATGCCAAACTATTTTGGTTGTCCTCATCCCAACAAGTGTCTGCTCCAGTGTGGCATGTCGGTCCTTCTGGTTTTGCTTTAATCAATAGAGCATCACCATCGCAATCCAATGCCATGCTATACAGCTTTAGGTAGTTTTGAGAGACCTCTCCTTTGGTCCATAAACGCTTTTTGGAGCGACTGAAGAGCGTTACTTTCCTGCTTTCTAGCGATACTTCTATTGCTTCTTTGTTCATGTAACCGAGCATTAACACCTTATGTGTCGCTACATCTTGAATGATGGCTGGCACCAAACCGCCTAGTTTTTGGAAGTCTATGGCTGTTATATCTTTCAAATTCCTCATGGTTCAATTCTTACGGGTATATTTTGTGTTTTCAAATAGTGCTTCAATTCAGGTATTTTTATTTCACCAAAATGAAAAATACTTGCTGCCAGGGCTGCATCTGCTTTTCCGGCTTGAAAGGTATGTAGGAAATGTTCCATGTTTCCTGCTCCTCCTGAGGCGATGACAGGTATGGACAGTTTCTCAGATATTTGAGCGGTTAAAGCATTTGCAAAACCTGCTTTGGTTCCGTCGTGGTCCATAGAAGTCAACAAGATTTCTCCTGCTCCTCTTTTTTGCACTTCTAATGCCCAACAGATCGTTCTTAAGGCTGTGGGTGTTCTCCCACCTCGCACATGTACAATATGTTTTCCCTTTACAAAACGTGTATCAATGGCAACAACTACACATTGGCTACCAAACTCTGAAGCCAATGTATTAATCAATTCGGGGTTTTTAACAGCTGCTGAATTGATGGATATCTTATCTGCCCCGGCATTTAATAGGGACGAAACATCTGCAATGCTCTGTATACCGCCTCCTACTGTAAAAGGAATATTGATTTCAGCAGCGATTTTTTTAACCAATTCCACAAGGGTTTTCCGCTCCTCTACGGTAGCTGTTATGTCTAGAAAAACCAATTCATCTGCTCCTTGGGCAGCATATTGAGCAGCCAAAGCCACAGGGTCACCGGCATCGCGCAAACCAACAAAATTGACACCCTTAACCGTTCTTCCCTCTTTGATGTCTAAACAGGGAATGATTCTTTTTGTAAGCATGTTTAAATGTCTAGTAACTCTTTCAACGTAATTCTTCCTTCGTAATAAGCCTTACCAACGATAGCACCATAAAGCCCCATGGACTTTAGCTCCTCTAGGTCTTTTTTCCCGGAAACACCACCACTTGCTATAAGTTTCAGCTGAGGAAATGCTTTTTGAATGCGTTCATACAATCCGAAAGCAGGACCTTGCAGCATACCATCCTTACCAACATCCGTACATATGACTTCTTCTACGCCAAGCCGACAGTATTCGTCTAGGAAATCAAACAAATTAATCTCACTGCGTTCTTGCCAGCCATGAACTGCTATTTGCTCATCCTTGACATCTGCTCCTAAAATGATTTTTTTTGGTCCATATGCTTTAATCCATTGGGTGACCAAAGCTTTGTCTTTAACTGCAATACTGCCTGCTGTAACCTGTTGAGCGCCATTAGCAAATACCGAAGCTAAGGCTTCTGTCGATTTCACTCCACCGCCAAAATCAACCACTAGCTTTGTATGGGTAGATATACTATTCAAAACTGCGAGATTAACCGGTTTTTGAGCTTTTGCTCCTTCCAAATCAACCAAGTGCAACCGCTTCAAACCGGCTTTTTCAAATGCCTGAGCCACCAACAAAGGCTGATCTTCATACTCTGTTTTTTGGTCATAATCTCCCTTGGTTAAGCGAACAACTTTCCCTGAAATAATATCTATGGCAGGTATAATGATCATCTTAATTCTTGATATTTAAAAAATTCTTAAGGATATGCTCACCTACTTTCCCGCTTTTCTCTGGGTGGGCCTGCAAGGCATAAAAATTGTCTTTTTGTAAGGCTGCAGAAAAGGGCAATATGTAGTTAGTTTGAGCGATGGTGGAGGTGGATATTTCAGCATAAAAGCTATGCACATAGTAGACATAAGCCTCAGGCGGCAGACCATCGAACAAAGGGGAAGACCGCTCCTCAATGGTATTCCATCCCATTTGTGGGACTTTTAAATCTTTTGGAAACCTTTTCACTGCCACATCAAAAATCCCTAAGCAATTGGTGTTATTTTCTTCCGAATGGTTACACATTAACTGCAAGCCTAGACAAACCCCAAAAACAGGTTGCTTTAAATCCTTGATCAGGCGGTCTAAATTACGTTCTTTCAAATAGCGCATGGCTGTACTGGCTTCTCCAACGCCTGGAAAGATGACATAATCGGCTGATTTTATCACCTCAGGCTCGTTGCTAATGAGAGGCACAACTCCTAAACGATTTAAAGCATAGGTAACCGACTGCACATTACCCGCATTGTATTTGATAATCACCACACGCATGATTTCACAAGAAAAGTGGTAGTTAAACCGCTTCTCTTTCCTTCAGTTTTTTTTCAATTTTACTTTTTATCTCAGGTATTGACTTATATAACTGTTCATAAGAATCAATGATAAAGTAATTTTCCTGCATTTTATCTTTGCGATAAGGGGTATCTAAGATTTTATCTACGTCATAAGCAAAGTGATTGGGTTCATCCGACAAAGAAAATTGCGTTTCTCCAGAAGACGAAAGAATACCTGCTCCGTAAATGCGAAGCTCTCCATTTTCTCTTATCAAACCAAATTCAATGGTAAACCAGTAAATCCTAGAAAGTAAGTGAATGGCCCATTCGTCTTTTACCCACTCATGGCCAAATTGACTGATGGCCTGCAAGAAATCAACAAATGCCTGATTGGCTAGCAGTGGAATATGAGCAAATACATCGTGAAACATATCAGGCTCTTCCAGATAATCCAATTCACTCATTTTTCTTACCCAAGTGGTAGCGGGGAATTTCTTATTGGCCATCAGGTCAAAGAACAAGGCATCTTCTACGATACCGGGAACTGCATAAATCTCCCAACCCGTGAGCTTTTTCAATACTTTATTGGTCTCTTCAAAATTGGGGATGGAATCGGCAGTAAAATTGACGCTATCCAATCCAGTCAAGAATTCCTTTGTTGCCGCATTGGGCAATGCAGGAAACTGACGGTCGAACAAAATCTTCCAGACTTGCTGATCTTCAGAGGTGTAATTTTCATAAATCTGTTTCATAATTTTTAAGTTTGGGCATAAAAAAACCCGATTCTTGCGGAATCGGGCTGTATATTTTTGTTGGTCTTATTCCAATTTAGAACATACACATACCGTTCCGCTTTTGCGCAACATGATAATACCGGTAAGTATATGCTTTTGTTTCCATCGTTGACACAAATATAGGATTATCCGTTTTAGGCACAACTTACATTTCATTTTTTTTCAGCAGGAACATTTGGCCTGAGACAGATGTCATGCTTGATTAAAAGATTTCCTCAATGCAAAAGTTTGATTTAATTGATTAATTAAGCGAGCAGATTCGGCAAAATTCAAAGTTTGTTGACCATCTGAAAACGCCTCTTCCGGCTTTTCATGGATTTCGAAAATAACCCCATCCGCACCAGCCATAATGCTCGCCAGGGCAATTGGTGCGACATGATGACGTATACCAATACCATGAGAAGGGTCTGCGATCACAGGTAAGTGCGTTTTTTCTTTTAAAACAGCGATAGCATTTAAATCCATGGTGTTGCGTGTAGCATTTTCGTAAGTTCGAATACCTCTCTCACAGAGCAGCAACCTTTCATTACCTGCGCTGAATACATATTCTGCTGAATAGAGCAACTCGTCAATTGTTCCTGATATGCCTCGTTTGATCATGACAGGCTTATCTGTATTCTTACCCAACTCATCTAATAAATTGAAGTTTTGCGTATTCCTCGCGCCCACTTGATAAATATCTACGTAAGGATCCATTTCTTGAATCTGAGAAACCTGCATTACTTCGGTAATGATTTTAATACCAGCTTCTTGGGCCAATTCGTACCAAAGCTTTAACCCTTCATTCCCCATACCACGGAAAGAGTAGGGAGAGCTGCGTGGCTTATATACCCCACCTCTCATGATGGATACCCCTTGTTCTTTTAGGTGGGCAATGGTTTTTCTTATCTGATCTTCCCCTTCTATAGAGCATGGCCCGGCCATTACCTGAAAACCGCCTTCTTCAATCATCACGCCATTGCCTAAGTCAATGGTGGTTGGGTTTACCTTCCATTTCCGTGAAACCAACTTATAATCATCAGAAACAATATGAATATCTTTAATGCCAGGCATGGCACCAATGCTACGGATGTCAAAGTCCTTTTTACCAATACCAATGAGGTAATTTCCTTTCTGGGTTTTCACTTCCGTAGGTTTATATTTAAGACCTTTAATACGGTTGAGGATGGCTTCCTTTTGTACTTCGTTAATTTCGTTTTCGAATTGAATGATCATAGTAATAGATGATAAATGAAAAAATCGTAATCTAGTTTTTTAGTAGTTTTTGTACGAATGCTTTCACCTTTGCACTCACATCGCCTTGTGCGCTGATGGCCTTGATAAACGCACTTCCTACAATGGCACCACTGGCGTGTTCACAAGCCTTTTGAAAGCTTTGAAAGTCAGAAATTCCAAAACCAATCAGGCATGGATTTTTCAATTGCATTTGGGCAATCCTTTCAAAATAATGTTCTTGATCGCTAGATATACCTGTTTTAACTCCTGTAGTACTGGCGGAAGAAACCATATAAATGAAGCCCTCCGAGGCTTGATCAATCAGTCGAATGCGCTCATCTGAGGTTTGAGGCGTGATGAGGAAAATATTCAACAAACCATGCCTTTTGAAGAGCTCTTGATAACCATGAAGATACTCATACATGGGTAAATCGGGTAGAATAACCCCATCTACGCCTACTTCTTGGCATTTTTGACAGAAAGCTTCCATGCCAAATTGTTCAATAGGATTAACGTACCCCATTAATATGACGGGTAGACTTACCTCTTTTCTCATTTCAGCCAATTGCTCAAAAAGAAATTTGAGGCTCATGCCATTGTCTAGGGCTTTACCATTACTTTCTTGAATGGTAGGACCATCTGCTATGGGGTCTGAATAGGGAATACCTATTTCTATCAGATCAACTCCAGATGCCTCCAGGGCTTTCATGGTAGGAAGGGTATCGTGTAAATCTGGGTATCCTGCTGTAAAGTAAACATTCAGTAGATTTTTCGCTTTGCGCTCAAAAAGTGATGTAATTCTGTTCATTTGCTTAATATTTCCCCCATTTGATGTAGGTTTCTAAATCTTTATCACCTCTGCCAGAAAGATTGATGATGGCTATTTGTTCGGGTTGAAAGCTCATTTGCTTTAAAGCTGCAAAGGCATGCGCTGTTTCTATGGCGGGAATAATACCTTCCATGCGGCTTAACTCGATGCCTGCTTTCATGGCTTCTTCATCTGTTACGCTGTAAAAAGTTGCCCGGCCTGTATCGTGCAAATGAGCATGTACAGGGCCAATTCCCGGATAATCTAATCCTGCCGAAATCGAATAAGGCTCAGTCACCTGCCCGTCGGGGGTTTGCATTAATAATGTTTTGCTACCGTGCAAAACACCAGGTTTTCCCAAGGTGGTAGTAGCTGCACTTTTGCCTGTGTGGTTGCCTAGGCCTGCTGCTTCGACTGCTACCAACTGCACGGCATTTTCTTCGTAATAGTGATAAAAGGCACCTGCAGCATTGCTACCTCCCCCTACACAAGCGATCACGTAATCTGGATTGGTCTTTCCCTCCTTTTCAAGCAGTTGCTCCTTCATCTCTGCACTAATGACAGACTGAAAACGTGCAACCATCTCTGGGTATGGGTGCGGTCCGACAACCGATCCAATGATGTAATGGGTATCTGTTGGGTGGTTAATCCAATGGCGCATGGCTTCATTGGTAGCATCTTTCAACGTTTTACTTCCACTTTCTGCCGCACGTACCTCGGCACCCAAAATACGCATGCGCTCTACATTGGGCCTTTGCCTTTCCATATCCAAGGCACCCATATAAATGATGCACTCCACTCCCATCAATGCACACACCGTAGCGGTAGCCACGCCATGCTGACCTGCACCTGTTTCGGCAATGATTTTTTGTTTACCTAAGCGTTGCGCCAATAGAATCTGCCCAATGGTATTATTGATTTTGTGCGCCCCTGTATGGCATAAGTCTTCTCTTTTCAGGTATAACTTAACCCCATACTTCTCAGATAAGCGTTCAGCTAGGTATAAAGGAGTCGGGCGACCGACAAAATCTTTTAGCAGTTGGTCGAACTGAGTTTTAAAAGCCTCATCGGCAGTTATGGCCTCATAGTTTTCCCTTAACTCTTCGATATTTGGGTAAAGCATTTCAGGGATAAAAGCCCCACCAAACTTACCATAATATCCTCTTTCATCTACTTTTACATTCATGGTATTCATTGGTTTGTGTTCTCCGAAGAAAACATTTCTAGTTGTTTTTTTAATGCCTTTAGTGCCGGTATGTCTTTCATGGCTGGAGCTAATTCAAACTTTGAATTGACATCGATACCATGTAAAGGTAAATCGGATAACAGTGACAATTGGTCTAATTGTTCGGTGCTTATGCCTCCACTGATGAAAAAGGGCTTCTTATATGGATATTGTTTCAATTTCCCCCAATCAAATAATTGGCCATTCCCACCCCTTGCTTTGCCTTTGGTGTCGAACAAAAAATAATCAACATCCGATACATAAGGAGCTAACTGAGAGAAATCAAAGTTGGCCTTACCTATGCCAAAAACCTTAATCACTTCTACCGCTAGTGTTTTTACACGCTTTACCAAGCTCGGGGGCTCATCGCCATGTAATTGTACGGCATCCAAAGCATATTGCACTACCTTTTGCTTTATGTCCTCAAAACCAGCATTCACAAAGACACCTACTTTACTTGTGGATTGAGGGACTTGCTGCATCATATTTTCATCTAATTGAGGCAATACATATCGAGGGGAGCCTTCATAAAAAATGAAACCCATATAATCGGGTACCAAAGCAAGCACCTCCTTTATATTATGGCTGTCTCGCATGCCACACACCTTCCATGTTATTTTTTGTTTCATGCTTATGATGGCTGAGCTGATTGTAGCCTTTCGATAAACTGCTTGGCAGCAGCCTCTGGTCGAGCTGTTTTCATAAACATTTCTCCAATCAAAAACCCTTGATAGCCATAGGCTTTCAGTGCCATGCAATCCTGAACATCATTGATACCACTTTCAGAAATTTTTATAAAGTCATTGGGTATTTGATGCGCTAAAGCTTTGGAGGTCTCCAAAGATACTTCGAACGTTTTTAGGTTGCGATTATTCACGCCTATTACATCCAAATGTTCATTAATATTGTTGTGTAACTCTTCCTCATTGTGTACCTCCATCAACACCTCAAGCCCAAAACTTTTGGCAAAAGTAGCCAATGCTTTCAATCGCTGTGGTGATAGCACTGCAGCAATCAACAAAATGGCATCAGCTCCCATCGCCTTAGACTCAACAATCTGATACTCATCAATCATAAAGTCTTTCCGCAGCAAAGGACAAAAATTAAATTTTCTTGCCATGCCTAAGTCTTCACCAGAACCCCCGAAAAAGATTTTATCTGTCAGAACAGACAAGGCAGAAGCACCTGCCTGCATGTAACCTATAGTCGTTTTTTCCACCTTGGCATGTGCATTGATCACTCCTTTTGAAGGTGACTTCCTTTTAAATTCAGCAATAATACCCGATTTATCTGGGCGTGTGAGGTAACGTGTGAGTGAAACCGGTTTCCCTTCGAAATAAATTGATTTTTCAAGTAATTTTTCCGGATAAAGCGATTTTTGGTCTTCAACCTCTATCTTTTTCTGTGCTATAATCTTTTCTAGTATATCCATTTTATATCTCTAAAATCGTTTTGAATGTTTTCAGGGCTTGACGACTCATCAAAGCTTCCTCAGCTTTACCAATGGCTGCCTCTAAAGGAATGTCCAAACCACATTGCAAGGCCATGGCTGCATTCGCAATCACCACCTGATTTTGGGCTTTAGTTCCTTCACCTTTAAGTATCTTTTCAAAAATCTTAGCCGAAGCCTCAACCGTTGCTCCACCTTCAATTTCATAGGCTGCCACTGCGGACATGCCCATGCCTTCCGGTGTCATCACCTCTTCATTGTATTGGCTGATCTTTTTGAAAGCACCCGTCAAGGAAATTTCATCATAACCATCTAATGCATGTAAAATCACAAATTTCTTATCTGTTTTTTGATACAGGTAGCCATATAACCTAGCCAATTCAAGACTAAAAACACCTACCAATTGTTTTTTAGGGAAAGAAGGGTTAACCATCGGCCCCAGCATGTTAAAAAATGTCTTCACCCCTAAATCTCTTCGAATAGGTGCTACATTTTTCATAGCAGGGTGAAAAAGTGGCGCATGTAAAAAGCACAATCCACAAGTATCCATGCTTTTACGAATTTTACTGATGTCGCTAGTGAATACATAGCCAAAATGGGCCATCAGGTTGGAAGAACCTGAGACAGAAGAAACACCATTATTACCGTGTTTGGCCACAGGTTGACCTGCAGCGGCAACGATAAAAGAGGATAGCGTTGATATATTAAACGTATTCTTACCATCGCCACCCGTTCCACAAAGGTCTATGGCATCATACTCCGGAATTTCAACAGGAACGCATAGGTTGAGCATGGCTTCTCGAAAGCCTTCAAGCTCGTCTACCGTTATGCTCCGCATCAAATAAATGGTGAGAAAAGCGGCTACCTGGCTATCGTTATATTTACCCTGTGCCAAATTGCTTAGAATTTCCCTAGCCGTAGATTTGTCGAGCGACTTGTATTCAATGAGTTGATTGAGTATTTCTTTCATTGGTTGGCGATTGTTAATTGACAACTCCTCTTCGTTTGTGAGTACTTTTTATTTTTTCTTTTCATCTCGTTTTATTACTTCAACAGGCATTACACATCTCTTTTTTTTTGGGTTAATAGCCTTTTCGATTTTCTTTTGCAGAAACACTATTCACCCAATTCTCTAAAAGCGCATATCCATGCTCCGTAAGGATAGACTCTGGATGGAACTGTACACCTTTCACATCATGCGTTTTATGAGAAATAGCCATGATTTCATCGTATTCATCTTTTGCAGTAATGACCAACTGCTCCCCCAAATGCTTTCGATCTACATTCCAACTATGGTAATGGCAAATGGTGAACTGCTGAGGTAGCCCTTT
Source organism: Roseivirga sp. (assembly GCA_018402485.1). GTDB lineage: Bacteria > Bacteroidota > Bacteroidia > Cytophagales > Cyclobacteriaceae > Roseivirga. The sequence goes on from JAGYIY010000002.1 coordinate 174,452, forward strand.
GAATAGCCTGTCGTTTACATCGACCACCTTAAGCTTGCTAGACACCCCATGTAAAACCTCCGGCATATTATACAATTTAGATCCATACACTTCTGAAATGGCTTGGTGTCCTAAACAAACACCCAAAATACTTTTAGTAGCTCCATAGGTTTTAATCAGGTCGAGTAAAATACCTGCTTCAGAAGGAATACCAGGCCCCGGAGATAATAAAATCTTATCGTACGCAGCCACCTCTGCCAAATTGATTTGATCATTGCGGTACACATCCATTTGTTCTGCAAAACCCAATTGACGCAAGTAATGCACCAAGTTAAAGGTAAATGAATCGTAATTATCGAGTACTAAAATCCTCATTTCTTCTCGCTTCTTCTTGTCTTAACCCTTCATTTCTCCAGCTAGAGCAATGGCCCTGCGCAAAGCAGCCAATTTATTATTGACTTCTTCGAGCTCTGATTGCCTGTCGGATTTGGCAACAATTCCAGCCCCAGCTTGGTAGAAAAGCGTATTATTTTTACTAAAAAATGACCTAATCATAATGGCGTGATTGAAATCACCGTTGAACCCCATAAAACCAATGGCCCCACCATAAAAACCTCTGCGCGTACTTTCATTGTCATTGATCAATTGCATGGCACGTACTTTAGGTGCACCGCTTAAGGTTCCTGCTGGAAAGGTATCGGCTACCATCTGCGAAGAAGATACATCATCGCGTAGCTTTCCTGTCACTTTAGAAACAAGGTGAATGACATGAGAATAATACTGAACTTCTTTATAGGTTGCCACTTCCACATCCGAGCCTGCCCGACTTAAGTCGTTTCGGGCCAAATCTACAAGCATCACATGTTCTGCATTTTCTTTAGGGTCTTGGTACAGCTTCTGGGCTAATACAGCATCGGCAGCATCGTTACCTGTTCTTTTAAAAGTACCAGCAATGGGATGTATGGTGGCTTTACGGTCTTTGATTACAATTTGAGCTTCGGGGCTTGAGCCAAATATTTTGTAGCTTCCAAAATCGAAGTAAAATAAATAAGGTGAGGGGTTGATCGAACGTAAGGCGCGATATACATTAAAATCATCGCCTATATACCCACTTTGAAATCTTCTTGACATCACAATCTGAAAAACATCACCACGCATGCAATGCTTCATGCCTTGGTCTATGATGTCTAAAAACTCCTCATCTGTATAATTGGAAGTTTCCTTCCCCGAAAGAGAAAAATCATAAGAAGGGTAATTCTTATTGTTCACCAAGTTTTCAATGGAATCTAGGCCTTTAGGCTCAGTTCCTTTAGGGTAATGTTCAAAAATATAGAGTTCATTTTTGAAATGATTGATGGCTATGACATAACGATACACGTGGTAAAGCATTTCGGGTATCTCGTATTCATCTGTTTTTCCTTCCCCTACCGGAATGTGCTCAAAGTACTGAACAGCATCATAACCGATGTAACCAAAAAGTCCATTATGAATAAAATGAAAAGGGTTTTTTTCCACTTCAAAAGCCATGCTGAATCGTTGTAGCACGTCCTGCAATTGGTCTTGGCCCAAAGCAGAAGTTGTCTGTTCTTTAGGTGTTTGGATCGTGTATTTACCTGACTTTACTGAAAGCTTGGCTAAGGGCTCGCAGCAGATGTAGGAGAAACTGTTTTCATCTCCATGATAGTCGGAACTCTCTAACAAAAAGGGGTTTTCGAATTTGTCTCGCAGTTTTAAGTAAATACTCACCGGTGTTACCGTATCGGCTAGCAACTTTTTATAATGTGTTTTCAGTTGTATTGGGTGCATATTTCAATGGGTTTAAACAAAAAAAGCCTACATGAACTGTAGGCTTTTTAGATTTCTTTCTTTATACCAAAGGGTTCACATCATCGGAGTTCCGTTGCGTACCACCACCAAGTGCTATAAAGTCTTTTGTTTTTCATTTCTAGCCCAAATGTAGAAAAGGAATTTTTGAAAGCCAATAAGTTTTGAATAATAATACAGAGTGAACGGATGAAAGGCGGGCCCACCTATTACCAAAACACCGTTCGCTTTTGCATTGGCTTTGTAAAGCATTTAAGTTTGTCTATTGGGGGCTCAGGCACCATAGTGGAAGCTACTACTATTGTAAAACGTATTTTTCATTTTCCCTTTCCATCCTTATGAAATATTCCTTAGTTTACTTTGCTTTTAAAAATTGACATATGAAACACCTATTTACATTCCTTTTGATATGCTTTTCCCCTATCGTTTCATGGGCACAAGAGCAAAACCTACGCATTGAACCTCCTTTTTGGTATACTAAAATGCCAACCACTGAGCTTCAGATTATGCTACACGGTAAAGACATCGGATTGTGGCGTGCCAAGGTCGATGTTCCTGGCATTCGCTTGGTTCAGCAACAAGTAGGTGATTCACAGAATTATTTGTTTATCGACCTAAGCATTTCTCCTGAGGTTTCCGATGGCACTTTTACCATTGAATTAAGTCATCAGACTAAGACAAACACCTTAGATTATGAACTGAAAAAACGAATACGAGCTACCAATCGTAACCAAGGCTTTAGCAGCGCAGATGTCATTTATCTACTGATGCCCGACCGTTTTGCAAATGGAAATCCAAACAACGATACGGTGGAAGGTATGTTGGAGCCTGCTCGGAGAGATGACCCCAGTGGAAGACATGGAGGCGACATACAAGGTGTACTTGAGCACCTGGATTACATCAAAGACTTAGGCATGACTGCTGTTTGGCTTACCCCTGTTTTTGAAAATGACCAGACACCTGAATACAAGGCGTATCATGGTTATGCAGCGACAGATATGTACAAAATCGACCGCAGATTTGGCAGTAATGAAGAATTTGTAGCCTTCGTTGAGGCATGCCATAAAAAAGGTCTGAAAGTAATTATGGACATGATTCATAACCATATTGGAGATCAGCATTGGTGGATGGAAGATTTGCCATTCAACAATTGGTTGCACGATCAGGAAGTATATGGTAACACTAGCTATCGGGGTAGTGTAGCATCTGACCCCTATGCTTCTCAATATGATTACGATAAATTGGTGAAAGGTTGGTTTGTGAATGAAATGCCAGATTTAGACCAAAGCAATGAAGTGCTCTCAAAATATTTGATTCAAAACACCCTATGGTGGATAGAGTACTCGGGGATAGACGGTATACGCATGGATACTTACGTCTATCCTTACGCAGATTACATGGCACGCTGGGCCAAAGAGGTGCTATCGGCTTATCCTACATTCAATATTGTAGGCGAAAGTTGGGTAGAGAGTGTGGCACATGAGTCTTATTGGCAGAAAGATAAACCGGGCGAAGAAGATGGATATAATTCTTTTCTACCCAGTGTAACAGATTTTCAAATTCAATTTGCTGTCCGTGATGCCTTTAACCAAGACTTTGGATGGACAACAGGATTAATGAATATTTATTACGCCCTATCACAAGATCGCTTGTACTCCGATCCTATGAAGAATGTCATTTTTCTCGATAACCATGACATTGGCCGTATTTATAGCACCTTAGGCGAAAACATAGAACATCTAAAAATGGCATATGCTTTTCTGATGACCACCAGAGGTATACCGCAAGTGTATTATGGAACAGAATTAGCCTTTGAACAAGGACCTTCAGCATGGGGTGATGGAGCCAAAAGGGCGGAAATGCCAGGAGGTTGGCTTGGCGATGAGCGTTCGGTTTTTGATGCATCAGGTAGAACCAGTAAAGAAAGGCAAATGCACGAATATGTTAAAAAAATCACCAATTGGAGGAAAACAAGCAAAGCCATTCACGATGGTAAGCTGCTGCATTATTTACCTGAAAACAATGTGTATGTATACTTCCGCTATACCGATAAAGATCGCGTAATGGTGATTATGAACATGAATGAGTCAGCAATGAATATCTCAAGAGAAAAGCATATACAGATGCTTAGGGGTTATTCTAGTGCCAAAGAAATATTTTCAGATCGAAGCATTTCGCTACTAAAAGATTTTAAAGTACCGGCAAAGACCACGTTGATATATGAACTGAGGTAAAAAGGTTCAAAGCAGAGTCAGTGTTTTGTAATTTATATTCATTCTAAATAAGATGTGTTTTTAGTAAATTATGTGCATTTGCGCACGAAATACAAACGATTGCGATGCCTAAATGCTCGGTAGCACGACTTTTTGTTTGATATATTTCATCAAACCTTAAACAACATTAACCCGCGAATGTTATAGATTTGAAAAAAAACAAATGACCTTATGACTATTTTAGCTATTGAAACCGCTGGATTGGACAAGTTGATCAATTCAGACCCAATTGCCATCACATTCTTTATAGGATACATGGCCATGTTAGCATCTGCCGTTTTCTTCTTTGTAGAACGAAGCTCGGTAGACGGAAAGTGGAAGACTTCACTTTTAGTTTCCGGTTTAATCACCGGTATTGCCGCAGTACACTACTACTACATGCGGGATTTTTATCTAGCAACAGGGGAATCACCTACAGCATTTAGATATGTTGATTGGACATTGACTGTACCTTTGATGTGTGTTGAGTTTTATTTGCTCACAAAACCATTTGGCGCAAAATCAAGCACTCTATTCAAATTGATCGTTGCATCTTTGGTAATGCTCATAACTGGTTACATTGGTGAAACTTCAGGTATTGACAACAATGTGATGTGGGGCGTTTTATCTACCCTCGGTTACTTGTACATTGTTTATGAAGTATTCGCTGGTGACATTGCCAAATTGGCCAAAGGTTCAAACAGCCAAGCTTTGAACAGAGCCATGTTTTTATTAAAGATCTTTATCACTTTAGGCTGGTCAATCTATCCTATCGGTTACATGGTTCTACCTGGTAACTTATTAGCTGGAGCTTTTGAAGTGAGCAGCATTGATTTGTTCTACAACTTAGCAGATGCTATTAACAAAATTGGTTTCGGGTTAGTAATCTACTCCGTAGCGATCAAAGAAACTGCTATGGCACGTGCAAATGCCTAAGTAGTATCAAAACACATGATGAGAGGGGAATTTCATTCCCTTCTCATTTTTTTTTCAACATACCCTCTATTTGTGAAGTCACTATCGAGCATATCACATTTCTACCCAGTGACTAGAATAATTATCGTTCTTTTTGCTCTTTTTATTTCCATTACTCCATTGCCCAATACTCTTCTTCAAATTATCTCAATTGTTCTAATTTTGGGTATTGGCATCATGCATGGTGCCACTGATCACGTACTTTTTTTGATGAATGAATGCGATACCATCAAACATAAGATTCCAAAATTATTCTTTACACGCTATTTTCTTCTTCTCGGAGCCATGGGGTTCATATGGTGGCTTGCTCCGCTACCTGCACTCATCATCTTTCTAGCCATTTCGGCCTATCATTTTGGACAAACCCAACTCCAATACCTACCCATGAGAGAAAAACATCTGGGTAAAAAAATCTTATACCTGTTTTGGGGAGCATCTGTTTTGGGAATGCTCATATTTGGATCGACAGAAACATCCGTTAACCTGTTGCAGTCAGCTTTCCCCAATGCACAATGGCTTCCCTTTTTACTCGATAACGGTCAGTGGATTTTCGGTATTTCTTTTGTTACTTCACTTCTTACGATCCCCATATTTGCCTACAAGTTGGGTGCAAAGGCATCAATAATTGAAGGCGTTGAATTGCTTATTATTGCCCTTTTCTCGTATTCGACAGACCTGCTTATTTCGTTTGCCTTGTTTTTTGGTTTGTGGCATTCGCTAAGAGCCACGCAGCTTCAAATTGGCAAGATTGCTAGGCATGATGCTTATAACCTAAAGCATTTCATTATTCAAAGCCTACCTTTCTTTGTCATATCTCTTTTTGGTATTGGTTTGTTGTACATGGCAGGTTTTTATTTTCAGCAGCAAATTGTTCCTGAAATGCTCTTCCTTATTGCCATTTCCATGCTGAGCATGCCTCATATTATCATTTACGACAAATTCTTTTCAAAATTTCAGTACAGCTAAAATTCGACGTTAGTCGTCGATACCCCAATGGGTATGAAAAACACCTTCTTGGTCGATCCGTTCGTAGGTATGTGCTCCAAAATGATCTCTTTGTGCTTGAATTAGGTTAAGAGGCAGTCTGCCACTTCTAAAACTATTAAAATAATTTAGGGAAGCAGATAAGCCCAAAACAGGAATACCGGCTGTAATGGCCACTGAAACCACTTTTGTTACAGCCGGATAGCACCTTTTTACCACATCAGCAATGGTAGCATCGAGCAGAAGGTGTGATAATTTTGGTTCCTTTTGGTATGCCTTGCGCATATCTTCCAAAAAAGCAGATCGAATGATGCAGCCACCCCTCCAAATTTTAGCAATAGTCTCCATGTCCAAGGCATACTCATAACTATCAGAGGCTTCTCTCATTTGATGCATGCCTTGGGCATAAGTTATAATGAAAGAAAAGTACAAGGCCTCTTGAATCTCTTCTAAGCTGAGATATTCATTGTTAAGAGAAGTTATACCATATAAGCTTTCGGCCTGCATCCGCATCTCTTTTAAGGCTGAAATTTCTCGCATACTGACAGACGCGTCTATGGTTGGTACTGGAATACCAAGATCCATGGCATTTTGAGATGTCCATTTGCCTGTTCCTTTTTGTTTGGCCTTGTCCAAAATCTGATCCACTAAATCCCCATTGGTCAAGCCATCTTTTTGTCCTAGAATCTCTGCCGTAATTTCTACAAGAAATGAAGCAAGTTCTCGTTTATTCCATTCTTTAAAAGCCGATTCCATGGCCTCATTGCTCATTTTCATTTGTTGTTTCATCAGGTCATAAACTTCAGAAATGAGCTGCATCATACCATACTCGATGCCATTGTGAACCATTTTAACATAGTTCCCTGCCGATCCGTTACCCAAGTGATCTACACAGGGTTCTCCATTAACCTTTGCAGCCGCTGCCTCAAAGATTGGCTGGATATGCGTGTAAGCCATCTGATCTCCTCCTGGCATAATACTTGGGCCTTTACGTGCCCCCTTTGCTCCTCCGGAAATACCTGAACCAAAGAAATGAATGCCATGATTCTTCAGCTCCTCAAAACGCCTATCTGTATCGGTGAAAAAAGAATTCCCTCCATCGATGATAATATCACCACGATCAAGGTGAGGGCGCAAAGCTGCAATGACATCATCTACCACCTTCCCCGCTGGCACTAGCAACATAATTTTTCTAGGACTTTTTAAACCAGAAAGAAACGCTGCTTGGTCTGACGTTGCCATGAGTTTTCTTTCTTCTTTTTCTTCCAACAGTTCAGCCACCTTTTCTTTGTTCAAATCAAATCCCAAAGCAGCAAAACCTTGATCTGCTACGTTTAGCAAAAAGTTTTTACCCATTACACCTAAACCTATCAATCCGAAATCGTATTTTTCTTGCATCTTTTTCCTTTTACTTTTGTTCTCAGAACATTCTTTGTCTATCGGTTCTCGTAATATCGCACTATATTTGGGCAAATGGAAGCCCACTGTGACTACAAAGGAAACTAAACTAAGGCAATAATTAAATGAAAAAGACGGATGATCAAATCTTGGTGATTTTTGGTGCATCGGGTGACTTGACGCAGCGCAAATTAATTCCTGCTATTTTTAACCTTTTTATAAGTGGTCTATTGCCTGAAAAATACGCTGTGATTGGTGTGGGGCGTACGGATTATGACGATGAAAGCTATCGGCAACAATCTGTTTTCGGAAATCCACATTTCCCCAAAAAGATAAGCAGCAAGCAACTTGAATCTTTTGCGAAACTGCTTTACTACCAAAGCATGGACACCAAAAAGTTGAGTGATTTTAAGCTGCTCAAAAAGAAAGTAGATGCACCTGATGGCCTACAAAAACGTCCAAAAAACTGTATTTTCTATCTTTCTACGCCTCCCAGTCTTTACGAGGCCATTTCTTCGGGATTAGCAAATGTCGGCTTAAATCATGATCAAACGGGCTGGAGAAGGATCATCATTGAAAAACCCTTTGGTTATGATTTAGATTCTGCAAAAAAGTTAAATGCGCACGTCCTTTCGCATTTCGATGAAGATCAGGTTTACCGCATCGACCATTATTTGGGTAAAGAGACGGTTCAAAACATGTTTGTGACCCGTTTTGCCAATAGTATTTTTGAACCTTTATGGAATAGAAACTTCATTCACCGAGTAGAAATTACTGCTTCGGAGAGTGTGGGTATCGAAAAGCGTGGAGGTTACTATGAAAGTGCGGGTGCTTTGCGTGATATGGTGCAAAATCACCTTTTTCAGTTGGTCGCCTTAGTGGCCATGGAACCTCCGGTTAAGGCAGATGCTGAGTCTATTCGAAATGAAAAACTTAAAGTCTTTCAGTCGCTAAGACCCTATACAAATAGCGAAATCAAGAGTCATGTCATACGAGGGCAATACTTAGGCTCTAAAATAAGGAATGAACAAATACTGGGTTATAGAGATGAAGATGGCGTAGCAAAGAATTCTAAGGCAGAAACCTATGTGGCCATGAAATTTTTCATAGACAACTGGCGATGGGCAGGGGTTCCTTTTTACATTCGCACTGGTAAACGAATGCCCACTAGGGTTACCGAAGTGGTTATTCACTTTAAACCAAATCACCACCACTTATTTGCATCAGACCCAAATCTATCAAATCAGCAAAATGTTTTGGTGCTTCGCATTCAACCCAACGAAGGCATCTTATTGAAATTCACCATGAAGATACCTGGCGCCGGTTATAATACCGATCAGGTAAACATGGATTTCCACTATGATGAGCTTAGCAACGTGTATGTTCCTGAGGCTTATGAGCGGTTAATCTTAGACTGTATGCAAGGAGATGCAACGCTTTATGCAAGAGGAGATTCTACCGAAGCTGCATGGGAGTTTATAGACCCTATTCTGAAAGCTTGGGAAAAAGATAAAAGCATTCCTATTTATGGCTATCCGGCGGGAACATGGGGGCCAGAACATTCCGATAATCTCATAGATGGGAAGAATATGAAATGGCGCTACCCCTGCAGTAACCTGACCAATGATGGAAATTATTGTGAACTTTAAAAGAAATAACGATGCAATTACGTGTTCAACCCACTACTGAAAAAACTGCTGCAGATTTTGCTTCTTTTTTAAAAGAAAAACTAGAGGTTACGGACATCTTGCACCTAGCCTTGTCAGGTGGTTCCACACCTAAATTACTCTTCGATTACATGGCAACCCATGTCCATGATTTTCGATGGGAACGGTTACATCTTTATTGGGGCGATGAACGCTGCGTACCTCCGAACGATGCTGAAAGCAATTACCGCATGACAGATGAGTATCTATTGTCAAAGGTGCCTATACCTAAGGAAAACATTCATCGCATCATGGGTGAGAACGAGCCTCAACAGGAAGTAGTGCGCTATACCCAATTATTAGAAAATACCTTACCAAAAGAAAACCAACTTCCTGTCTTCGATATCATTATGCTTGGGATGGGCGAAGATGGCCATACAGCTTCTATATTTCCACACGAAGCGCATTTACTCACGGCTGAAAAAACATGTGCAGTGGGTACTCACCCAGAGAGCGGTCAGAAAAGAGTAACACTCACCGGACCAATCATTAAAAATGCCAAATGCATTTGCTTTTTGGTAACCGGAAAGAGTAAACAAGAAAAGCTCAGTGCCATTTACCATGAAAGCAAGGAGGCCGAGCATTATCCTGCTTTCCATATTAGTCAAGGCCATCCCAATGTGGTGTGGTTTGTCGATACCACAGCCACCGCACTTATTCAGTCGGTTTAAAGGCATACTTTACCAACTCATTGAGACTGATAAAAGTCAAGGTTTTCTCGTGTGTAGCTTCTAAAATAACCTGAGGTGCCATTCCAGCCTTATGGGCCTCCAACCAACGACTTGCACACAAACACCATCGATCTCCTGGCTTCAACCCCGGGAAGTTATAAGCAGGAATGGGGGATGACAAATCATTGCCCCTACTCTTGGTGAAAGTTAGAAATGCCTCGTTCATAACTGCACAAACCGTGTGCGTGCCTAAGTCATCTATCCCTGTCTCGCAGCAGCCATCTCTATAAAATCCTGTAAGGGGATCCGTACCACAGGGGATCAGATTTTCACCAAATATATTCTTTGCCATATTTGTAAAACTACACTGAACCCATAAAGTTATACGACTTTTTTGCTGTTTTAATGCGTGCATTTCTTAACTTCAAAATATGTGCTATGATATGTCTTATCTGGTAAAAAATCAGTTGAAACAGGCCTTGCATCAAGGTTTGAAAAAAGAACAAATTGAGGTTTTAAAAAAGGATATTCGAAGAATCAGTTCGCTTGCTATAAAGAATAGTACATTAGATGGTTGGCCCATTTTCCATCACATCAGTGGTTTTGCTCATCCCCCTCTTATTGCCTACCATTCGGTAAATCCTTTCAAAGCTATTGCTGCGGAATGGGGCTTCGTTCCACATTGGGTACAGTCTTCCGGGGAGGCCTATAATGCTTCAAAACCCTATAATAATATACTAAATGTACAATCACAGACCTTATTCAGCAAGCATGCTTTTACAAAAGCAGCACGCTATGGAAGGTGTGTTGTTATGATTGAAGGTTATTACGAATCTCATCATTACAAGGGAAAGACTTATCCTTTCTACATTTATCACAAAGATAGAAAACCCATGTATGTAGCTGCCCTTTGCAGAAGGGCCAAGTGGGTGGATAAGGAGACAGGAGAGTTGGTGCATAAAAACGTATTGGCTACATTAACCTGTGAAGCAAATAGCACCCTATCTCGTATTCATAACAATCCAAACATGATACAAAGAGGCAATGGACACCGTATGTTAGTGATTTTAAAAGAGGAGGATGTGTCTGGTTATTTAAAACCATTTCCATTTGCCATCAGAGAAAATGGTGCTCCAAAAGAAGTACTAAATTTTCAAAAAGAAATAATTGCACTGTGTAAACCCTTTCCTGACGATGCTTTGTCTTTCCACAGTGTTGCACCACTTAAGCAACGAAAAAATCAGCCCTATTTGGGCAATATACCAGCAATTAAAGAAGCCTATCATTGGCCGAGTTTTGATTATAGCCGGGTAGGTCTTGAAACGTGGTCTGATTATTGAAAAGGGTTTACTAAACAAACAAAAGAAGTCATGAAACCTATTATGCTACTTTGCTTGGCTTTTTATTTAAGCCACTCATCCTTTGCACAAAACAATCTACCTCCTCAAATAGAATTAAAAGCCTATGCCGAAAAGGTAGTGATGCACGACCTTTTAAAAATTCAAATGACACTGAAAGCTACCCACTTGGAAGCGAAAGTTGCTATGGAGGAAATTGTAGCGATGAAAAAAAGGTTATCTAGGGAGTTACCGCAGTTAAAAATCGATGAAGATAGCATCAAAACGATTAACCTTAACACCTATCAACGCTATCACAATCCTCAAAAAAATGAAAAGGTTTATTACGAAGCAAAGGAAGAACTGGAATTGATCATTGCAGCTGATACAAAAATTACCGCCAATATTTTGGGTATAATTTCCAATGCAGTACCTGAAATAGGTATTCATTTGATCCCTCAAATCAGTAAGGCTTTAAAAGAGCAGTACAATCGAGAACTGATTGAAAAGACCATCCAAAAAGCGGTTAAAGATGCGCAAATTATTGCAGTAACTAGTGGTTATGCCAAAGCTCAAGTTCATCGTGTGAACTATCAACCAAGCGGTTCAGATCCCATTTTTAGGTCTGTGCAATACGAAATGAGTGAAGCATCCCAAAAGGAGCTGCCTGATTATCAATTTAAGCAGCAAACCTTGCGAAAGGAAATGACATTTACTTTTAACATGTACCATTAATCTTACCAATGAAAGCTTTAGTATGTACCTCTTTTGGAATGCCTGAAAGATTAAATTATGGTGAATTTAAATCACCTGTTATCAATGATAATCAATTACTTATAAAAGTAAAGTGTTGTGGTGTTAATTATCCAGATTCCCTCATCATACAAAACAAGTATCAATTCAAACCGGAGTTGCCTTTCTCTCCCGGAGGCGAGGTTTCCGGTGTGGTTGAAAAAATAGGAGAACAAGTAAAACACCTCCAAGTGGGTGATCGGGTTTTTGCTTTAACAGGCTGGGGCGGAATGGCAGAATTTGTAGCAGCCGATGCACAGAGATGCCTAAAAATGCCAGACGGTATGGACTTTGAAACAGCAGCCACAACCATGTACACTTTCGGTACTTCGCTTTATGCCCTCAAACAGCGTGCAAAATTGCAGGTTCAGGAAACACTTGTCGTTTTAGGCGCTTCGGGAGGTGTAGGTTTGGCTGCAGTACAAATCGGTAAGTTGATGGGGGCTAAAGTATTGGCTGCTGTCAGTACAGAAGAAAAAGCAAAGCTTTGTTTAGACCATGGCGCTGACGAAAGTTTTATTTATGAACCCAATACCCTAAAAGAGCAAATAAAAACCCTCACAAAAAACAACGGTGCGGATGTAATCTTTGATCCCGTGGGTGATGCGTACACAGAACCTGCCTTTCGTGCCTTGGCATGGCAAGGACGTTATTTAGTGGTAGGGTTTGCAGCAGGAAAGCCATCAGCCCTGCCAATGAACCTACCCTTATTGAAAGGAGCATCTGTTGTAGGCGTATTTTGGGGAGCCTTCGCCCAAAAACAGGTGAAGGAGAGTCAGGCCAATTTTGCACAAATTTTAAAGTGGATTTCAACTGGTGAAATCAAACATTACATCCATCGAAAATACCCACTACATCGAGGTGCTGAAGCCATCCAGGACCTAATGGATCGAAAAGTTTTAGGAAAAAATGTTGTTGTTATGGATTAGAACTGCATCTGGGTCTATTAAAAATAATGATTATATCTTTTTCTGGATAACACAACTTCCTTTGGCGCAAAAAACCTTTCCTTATGAACTGCTGGGATTCGAAAGAAGAGATAGACCATAAAAACAGTCATTAACAAACAGAAGTTAAGGTCATTAATAATGTACTACAATCCCTTAAGGAGAAAAAGTTAGCTATAAACCATCTGCCATCTGCTTTGGCCCATGTATCTCTTTTAACAAAAATATGGCGTCACTCAATACTTAAAGACACCGGCTATCTTTTATAAAATCCTACCACTTATATAAATGCCTTGCAGCCTTTTTGTACTGATTTTAAATTGACGTATTTTCATGTCTGTAACTTCAAATAGAATGATGAAAAAAATAAACATTGCAATCAAGAGGTATGGGATTTGCCTGATGCTTTTGGGTTTGGGCCATCTAGATGCTCATGCACAAAATATCCCTCAACAAGTCGTAGAATCGATCGCTTTTAGGGAGATAGGCCCTACTCGTCAAGGTGGTCGATATGTAGATTTTGCGGTCGTGGAGCGTGCTCCAAAAGTAATTTACGCGGCTACAGCCTCTGGTGGATTATGGAAAACCATCAATAATGGTCAGTCTTGGAAACCTATTTTCGACAATGAGGCAGTGATTTCACTTGGTGCTGTTGCAGTAGACCAGCGCGATACCAGCATTGTTTGGCTAGGTTCCGGAGAAGCTAACAACTCTCGCAGTTCTTATTGGGGAGATGGTATTTACAAATCTACAGATGGAGGCCAAAATTGGGAGAATATGGGTTTACCCGAGTCACATCACATCGGAAGGGTTTTGATTGACCCGAATAATTCTAATGTCGTATATGTAGCTGCACTCGGTCACCTTTATTCCGAAAATCCTGAAAGGGGGCTTTATAAAACAACCAATGGCGGCCAAAGCTGGGATAAAGTACTGGAAATTCAAAGAGAAGATGGTAAGTACATCGGTGTTGTTGACGTTGCCATGAGTCCTGATGATCCTAATACACTCATTGCTGCTGCCTATGATAAAATACGAAGACCATGGACCTTCAATGAAGGTGGAGAAGGCAGTGCCATTTATAAGTCTACAGATGGTGGGGAAAATTGGAAAAAAATCTCCAATGGTTTACCTGGTGGCTTTCTAGGAAGAATAGGTGTTGCCTATGCGCCCGGAAATGCCAATGTGGTTTATGCCAACATTGAAAATGTAAATGTAGAAGGTATTTCTACCGCAGAAAGAAGACACATGCTCGAGGTTGGTATTCCACTAGGTCGTGGTCAGCGTGTAACAGGTACTGAGATGTATCGCTCTGATGATGGCGGTGAAACCTGGAGAAAAATTAGCCCTGATGGTGAAGATGTAGGCGGCTATCCCTCCTATTATTACCAGCAAGTGCGTGTAGACCCAAATGATGAAGATCATGTGTATGTGTTGGGTATTCGCGTTTGGGAAACCAAAGATGGCGGAGATACTTGGGGACAACCTTTCCGTTTTGGTGGAGATAACCACGCCATGTGGATTGATCCTGCCGATTCTAAGCATATACTTTTAGGCTACGACCACGGTATGGGTATTACCTATGATGCAGGTGACACTTGGTACCACCCCGATGAAATCCCACTTTCTCAATTTTATGCAGTGGATGTAGATATGGCTTACCCTTATAATGTTTACGGCGGACTACAAGACAATGGGTCTGTCAGAGGGCCAAGTACATCTACAGACGGACGCCCGATGCCTTTCGAGGTATGGCAACGAGTAGGTGGTGGTGATGGTATGTACAATGTTCCTGACAAAAGTAATAACCGGTACTTATACAATGAGTCACAGTTTGGGCCTTTGCGAAGGTTAGATATGGAAACTGGTGAGTCTGCGAGCATTCGTTACACAGGTGACAAGGAAATGCGCTGGAATTGGAATGCCCCTATTATTGTTTCGGCTCATAATACAAATGTTATTTACCATGCTGGCAGCAAAGTGGTTAAATCAACTTACCGAGGTGAAAACTGGACTGAAATAAGCCCTGACTTATCGAACAATGACCCTGTAAAAAGAGATGGAACAGGAAACATCCAGTATGGAACCATTACTACCTTGGAAGAATCACCCCTTGATCCTGATGAACTTTGGGCCGGTACTGACGATGGTAATGTGCACGTTACCACAGATGGAGGGAAAAACTGGATGAACCTAAACGATTACATTCCGAACAATCCGAAATATTGGGTAACACGTGTTGAGGCTTCAGCACATTTTCCCGGAACAGCTTATGTGTCTTACAATGGCATGAGAAGAGATGATTTCACTGCCTATTTGTACAAGACAACAGATTATGGTAAAACCTGGACTTCTATTGCAGCTGGAATTCCTGACGGAGGTGTCAATGTAATTCGTGAAGACCACAAGAACCCAAATTTACTTTTTGTAGGAACAGAATTAGGAACCTTCGCCAGTATTGATGGAGGTAAAAATTGGACAAAATTCATGACCAATATGCCTACAAACCCTGCCTATGATATGGTCATTCACCCAAGAGAAAATGAATTGGTTGTGGCTACGCATGGACGAGGTATCTTTATTGCTGATATAAGCCCATTACAAGGCATGGATGCTACGAGTATGAAAGCAGGAGTTACATTATTCGACATTCAACCTGCCGTTCAATGGATGTCAGGCCCTCCACAACCTGTTTCGGCTTTTACTAATTTTGGAGGTGAAAGCAAAGCACCGGGTTCGCATCTTTATTTTTATGCCCAAAATGCGGGTCAAGCCACAGTAAAAGTGTACAGAGGTGCTAAGCAAATATTTACTAGAAACATTGATGCAAAAGCAGGCTTGAACCATATGATTTGGAACTTTGATGAAATCATAAGCGAACGTTCTGAAAGTGAATTAGAGAACATGGCAGACCGTTTCAGACGATTTGGTTTATCAGATGTGGCCATTCAACAGCGAATGGAAGCTATGAAATACATTACCAGTAAAGTGGGTGCCGGTACTTACCGCGTAACCATTGAGAAGGGTGACGACCTAAGTGTAAAAGAAGCCATTGTAATGAAAGATCATTGGACAGGAAAGTAATACCGTCTCAATAGATAAAATGCTAAAACACCCTGCTGAAATTCAGTAGGGTGTTTTTTTTCGATGAAGCAGATTACATTTCGTGCATTTATTGAATAGAGTGCACTAATTCAGCTACCCTGGTCCAACCGACCGGACCTACCCCTAGCATTTTTTTAAGATCTGCCATTTCTATCGCTGACCAAGAACCTTCAGGACGTTGCACCAAATAGGCATCGTCTACTTCTTCGAGCATTTCAATGTCGTTGATACTGTCTCCAATACCAAATGTACGAATTCGTTCAAATTCACGCTCATATAGATATTTAAGGATCTTTACAGCCGCGCCCTTACTCGCCTTCGCCCCTACGATGGTTTCAAACTTACTGTCTTTAATGGAACGTAAATCTTTTAATGCCAAAGCATTGTAAAATACTTGATTAACAGCACCGGAAAGAAGCATTTCGGAGTATTCACGCATCATAGCTCTCCTTGCAGAACGTACGTCTAGCCCAGTCAACATGGAAACTTCCTCTGGTGGGATGTCTGCAAAACATGTGAACTTTAATTCAAACTCTTTTCGAAAGGTATCTAAGAAAGCACGAATTTCGGCAACACTTTTCCCAAGCGAAATCACTTCATAATCATCGGTTACAAAGGTATGGTAAGGTATTTTCCTTTTGAAATACCTCTTCGGAATGAATATGGCCGAACCATTTTCAGTAATGAAAGGATGCCTTAGCCCTAGGGACTCTTGGTAAAACAACTGTTCGCATTTCGTTTTTGAGCTACAAAAGACAATTGGGATATTGTCCTTTTTCAAACTTTGCACGGCAGCCTCCGACTTGTAATAGGAATAAGATTTTAAGTCGAGCAAACTACCATCTAAATCTGTAAAAACAATTTTTTTCATTTGACCTCCACTTTTTCTAGAGCTACAGGCCGATGTGCTTCACCATAGGCAACGAGCTCCCATACTAATTGTACCGCATGAATTTGAACAGGAACAAGAGGTTCGATTCAAGTGGTATTTAAATTATCACACATTAAATTTATGTAATTGAGCAATTATATGACCCTATTTTTAATTTATTCGCGCAATCGGTTTCATAAAAGGGTTGTTTTTCAACCTATTTAATTCATTATTGCATATTTTAAAATTCAGAGAATTGCTTGATATGCGAGCCATTAAGAATCTTTAACTCTCTCGTATTAAAAAAAACACAATTAATTTATTTACTTCGTGTCCTGTTAAATCTAACGCATGATGAGAGGCAAACTATCGAGCTTCATTTTTATTGTTTTGTTGTTGTTCCTTCACGCTTGTGGCAAGGAGAATGTTCCGCAAAAGGAATCGCAAGAAGAGCCTCTAGCCCTTACTTTCAAGCTTAAGATGCATAAGAAGTTAGGGGAGCCAACCATTATTAATGGGTACTATGGAAGATTGTTGGTGTCTGGAGAACCCAAAAAGCAGTTAGATTCTACGGCAATTCGGGGTTTACCGTCGCGCAATCCCATTTATGTTTATGAAGCTTCTTCATTGCCTGGGTTAGAGAAAGTGGCTTTCCAAAAGAAAGGCAAAACTTTCTATGATTTAAAAAAGGCGGAAGAAAAAGAAAATGTTGTTCCGAGATACATCATTAAACCGAATAAATCTGGGTTTTACCAAATTGATACCGATAACAAGATGTACTATTTATTGATTGAAACAGATCGCAATACTGGATACTATCCGACTGGCCCATTGAAGATCGGAAGTACTGAAAAGCGTTTGGTTGCACTAGATTTGATTTTGAGTGATATCAATTAGTTTTTAGGATCTAAAGATGTCTGACACCTCCAAGGTGTCTGACATCTGGAATCAAGAAAGGTGTCTGATAGCTAAACACTGAAACTAAAGAAAATCTAAAGATGTCTGACACCTCCAAGGTGTCTGACATCTAGAAGAAAGAATGGTGTCTGACATCTGGAAGCATGAAAGGTGTCTGATATCGAAAGCGATTCAAATCATAGCTAAAAAACTTGCTTCCTTAAACAATTACCTTTCATTCTAGGGTTGAGTTCTCATCATGCCAAAAGCCGCACACGATATTTCCCCAGCCCTCCAATGGTTTGAAACCAGAAACTGGAAACCCTTTGCTTTCCAACAGGCTACTTGGAAGGCTTACTTGGAAGGTAAAAACGGCTTATTGAATGCTCCTACTGGAAGTGGAAAAACCTATGCGCTTTGGTTAGCATGTTTGATGGAAGCCTTGAATCAACCTAAACAGGCAAAAGGCCTTCAAATCATCTGGGTAACTCCTCTTCGGGCTTTGGCCAAAGATATACAGGCCGCTTTACAAATGGCCTGCAATGAAATAGGGGTCGATTGGACCGTTGGTTTGCGTACTGGAGATACCTCACAAAAGGAGAAAAAACAACAGCAACGGCATATGCCGCAGGCTTTGGTTACCACCCCCGAAAGCATTCATGTTTTGCTGAGCCAAAAAAATGCTCCTCAACTGTTTAAACACTTAAGTGCCGTAATTGTAGATGAATGGCATGAATTGCTAGGCTCTAAACGTGGGGTTCAAATGGAATTGGCGCTGGCCTATTTCCGACAACAAAACAAGCATAACCTGAAAACCTGGGGCATTTCGGCCACCATTGGCAACTTGGAGGAGGCCTCAAAGGTATTGATGGGCAACGCGGAGTACCCCTTTGAAATCATTAAAGCCAAGGTAGAAAAGCGCATACGCGTGCAAACCCTTTTGCCTGATTCTGTGGATAGCCTGCCGTGGACAGGGCATTTGGGTTTACATATGTCGGATGATTTGATGCCTATTATTCAGTCGGGTCAGTCTACTTTGCTTTTCACCAATGTTCGCTCACAAACTGAGGTATGGTACCAACACTTATTGGAGAAGGCACCCGATTTAGCAGGACAAATGGCCATGCATCATGGTTCTCTCGATCTTAAGGTTCGCGCTTGGGTGGAAGAGAACCTACACCTCGGAAGGCTCAAGTGTGTGGTTTGTACTTCGAGCTTAGACCTAGGCGTAGACTTCCGTCCTGTAGATCAGGTAGTACAAATTGGGGGACCCAAAGGTGTTGCTCGTTTTTTCCAACGGGCAGGGCGCAGCGGACATCGTCCTGGGGAAGAAAGTGTTGTCTATTTTTTACCTACACATTCTTTGGAATTGATAGAAGCCTCGGTCATGAAGGAAGCCATCAAGCACAAAGCTTTTGAGAGCCGTACCCCACTCACCGATTGCTACGATGTGCTTATTCAATACTTAGTCACACTTGCCGTGGGGCCAGGTTTTTATCCTAATATGGTGAAGGCACAAGTAAAAAACACAAACGCCTTTGCCCAAATGACAGAAACAGATTGGCAGTGGTGTCTGTCTTTCATCACTACCGGTGGGCAGTCTTTAGGTGCTTACGATGAATTTACCAAGGTACACATATCAGAAGAAGGTAAATATGTGGTAACAAGTAGAAAAACGGCCATGCGTCACCGCTTATCCATGGGCACCATTGTCAGCGATCCCATGGTCAAAGTAAAGTTTGTGAAAGGTGGCTTTATTGGGTTAGTTGAAGAAAGTTTTATCGCGAAACTCAAACCGGGTGATAACTTTTGGTATGCGGGCAGAAGTTTGGAACTGATTCGCGTGAAGGATTTGACAGCTCAAGTAAAAAAATCAAGCAAAACTAATGGTCCCATTCCTCGTTGGGGTGGTGGAAAAGCTTCTTTTACTTCTTTACTGAGCCATCAGATTCGATTGCGACTAGAAGCTGCCGACCTAGGAAGGTTTGAAGATGTAGAAATGCAGACCATAGCGCCACTCTTAGCCAGACAACAAGCGCTCTCGGCCTTACCTCATCGGAACGAGCTCTTGATCGAACAAATCAAATCGGATGAGGGAACACATCTTTTCTTCTATCCTTTCGAAGGGAAGTATGTGCATGATGTGCTGGCAGCGTTGGTGGCTTATCGCATCAGCGTCAGTCAACCCATCAGTTTTTCCATTGCCACAAATGACTATGGTTTTGAGCTCTTAACCGACCAAAATATAGAAGTGGAAGACTTTTTGGAATTGGACATACTGCATCAAGAAAATGTGCTGGAAGATGTCATGAGCAGTATCAACAATACAGAACTGGCCAAACGTAAATTCAGAGACATTGCCGCTATCTCGGGGCTTATTTTTCAAGGTTACCCGGGTAAAAACGTTACCGGAAGGCATTTACAAGCATCGGCAGCTATGATTTTTAAAGTCTTTGAAGATTATGAACCCGATAACCTCTTGTTGCGTCAAGCCCATCAGGAAGTGCTCAATGTACAAAACGAGGAAAACCGCGTTATGGAAGCAATGATTCGTATAAACGAGCAAAAAATAGTGGTAAAAAAGTTAAGAAGACCAACACCCTTTTGTTTTCCCATCATGGTAGATCGGCTGCGAGAGAGATTTACATCAGAGAAACTTTCTGAGCGCATTGCACGAATGCAAGTAGAATTTCAAAGTGAAATGCCTAGCCATTAATTAGCGCCATAGCCTTTAACATGGCTTCTGCGGTTTGGTTCATGGCAGTTTCATTATCGAGAGAATTCAGTTGGGCATTAAAAGGTTCTGCCCGAACCGGCCCGGAGTATCCAATTTGTGCTAAAGTGTTCAAAAATAAACTCAGGTCAATTACACCTGAAGCACCGGGAAGCTCCCGCTCTCCATCCACCTGCTCCAGTACAGATCGACTAGCTATGGCATCGTTCACGTCCACAGTAATGATGTCTTTAGGGGATAGTGCCAGCAAATCATCAGCAGTCTCTTCAGCACAATACCAATGAAAAGCATCTAATTGTACGCCTACATTAGGTTCTTCCATGGCTTGTATCAAAGCAATCAGCTCCGCCAGATTACTGATAAAAGGGTACTTAGCTGAGCTCATCAGGCTTAATGGACCTACATATTCTAACCCCAAACTTAATCCGGAGGCGGCCAACACCCTGGCCACCTCTCGCAATCGTTCCACATGTTGATCGAAATTTTGCTGGTAGGTCAATTCATCGTGCATGGGCATAATCCAGGTGGTCATGGCTCGTGCTCCTATATTTCGCAGCATATCAGCATAAACGTGTAGTTGGTGAAGTTCTTTTCGGAATTGCGCATTGGTTTTTCTGAATTCCACAGGTAAGCCCATAGCGTCCCAATGCAGCATTTGGGTTTCCATTTCCTCCTTGACTTGTCTTTGTTCCAAAGCCGATAACCGGCTTAACTCAGGCAAAGGAGTTATGGCCCTGAATCCATGTTTTAATGCATAGGCTACCAGTTCTTGATGGGTAACTTGCACACCGATGGCGCCAGGGTTCAAGCTCATCAGCATATCGGATCGCTGTGCAGACCAGCCATGAAAAATCCCCGGCCAAAGGGAGAATGCCCCCAAGGCCAGAGATTTTTTCATAAAACCGCGTCTATCCGTGCGCATCAGTCTCTGGCAATTACAAATTTTTGTTGAGGACGCATCACTAAATGTTCAATAAAGAACTCCATCATGCGCTGCATAGAAACAGCTGTATGCCCTCTATCTGGCCCCACTTGCACTTCAAAACTTTTACCTGCTTTTTGCAAAGCTTGAATCAATTGCAAAGAGTTAGAAGGATGCACGTTGTTATCATTTGTCCCATAATAAATCATCAATTCACCTTCCAAATTCTCAACATAATTCATTAAGCTAGACGCCTCATAACCTGCTTTATTGTTCTCCAAAAGGTTCATATATCGCTCGGTATAAATGTTGTCATAATTGCGCCAATCGGTAACGGCAGAGTTAGCAACTGCGGCATGAAAAACATCAGGGTGTCGCAATAAACAAGTAGCAGCCGTGGTACCTCCATAAGAAGTACCATACACCCCTACCCGATCTCTATCGACATAAGGTCTGCTGTAAAGCGCCTTGATGCCCTCGGCAAAATCATCTTGCTCAGCGATGCCTAGGTTACCATAAATCTGATCTAACAATCTTTTTCCTCTTCCCCGCACATTACGTCCATCAATATCAACCACCAAAAAGCCAAACTCAGTAAGACCATTAGGCAAGGTGAAGCTCTCTCGAAACTCGTTGGTAGATGGCCCACCATAGTTGGCCAAAATAACAGGGTACTTTTTATTGGGATCGAAATTAGAGGGGAAATGCAACATGCCATGCAACTCTGTTTCCCCATCGGCAGAGGTGAAGGTAAATACTTCCACTTTTTTAAGTCCCAAAGCTTCGAATTGTGTTAAATCACTTTCGCGCAAGCGATCAACGACTTTACCTTTAGCATCCACTAATTGCGTGAAAGGCGGCTGATTATGCGTTTCGGCTACATCTATCAAATGTTTGCCATCAGGTGATAGTTGTATGGAATGGTGAAAGGCCGGGTCTGTCAAGCGCTCATCTTTTGACCCATCGAAATGCACACGATGCAACTGCATTTTCATGTGATTATCACCACTACGGGCCATATAATAAAGCACCTCTTTGTCTTCATCTATGTGTACCACATTGGATACTTCAAAAGGATGGTTGGTGATGACATTTAAAAAACCATCCTTTATACTGTAGAGGTAATAGTTGTTAAAGCCCGTCCGCTCGGAAGCCCAAATGAAACGGTCTCCATCAGATAAAATCCTCATTTCAGGACTGTTTTTTGTAAAACTATCTAACCACTCTTCCCTTACAATGACCCTTGTTTTACCTGTAACCGGATCAGCGGCACGAAGTTCCATGACATCTTGTTTTCGGTTGGTGGAATGGTACATCAATTCTGTTCCGTTGGGAGTCCAGTCGATTCCATACAAATAAGTCCCCATTGGTCCATCCTCAAATGGATTTCCATCGCGCACATCAAAAGTTAACATGGACTTACTGTCCAAATCGTAGACCATTAAATCTACAGGTAAGTTTTTAGCCCCTACTTTTGGATAGGCCTCTACTTCTAAAGAATCTTGAATTTGGGTTTGGTTATAGAGCACGTAATACTTCTTAGCATTCGATTCATCAAATCGGTAAAAAGCAATTTTCTTGCTATCAGGAGACCACCACATGGCCGTTCTTTGACCTAATTCTTCCCCATACACCCAGGTGGCAATGCCGTATTTGATTTGATTTTCTGCGTTACCATCTTTGGTAATAGGCAGCACATCAGCTCCTTCAGGAGTACTGAGGTACATGTTTCTCTCATGCGTATAGGCTTTCCATTGTCCGTCAGGAGAAATGGCTGAGGGGAATTGTCTTCCACGTGCCGGTCCGCGTTGGAAAGGTCTTCTTTCGGGTCTTGGCGCTTCACCTAGTTCAGTCGCTGTCTTTTTCCTGACGTCATACTTAAATAGGTTTCCATTCTGCACATATTCAAAACTGCGACCGTCTTCAGCCCAAGTTACGCGCATGGCGCCTGAAACCATTGAATTACGAATTTTCGGTGCAACACTGATATAATGCTCGTAGCCTGGCATACTTTTTAATTTGTCCTGACCTTGCACCGTGTGGACCATAAAAGCCATCAGGGCAACTGAAAATGGTATGAATAAAAAATTTTTCATGAGTTTTGGGTTCGTTTAATACCTTAATACTAGTACATCTTCATTAAAATTAATAGCCTTTTTAGGTGAATGGCTCAATTCTCCTCACTAAGTTTAACCCAATCTTTTAAAAGCCCATGTATTATTCACTAAAAACCCTTCGATGGATTGCCATAGCGGAAGGCATCAGTTACCTGCTACTGCTTGGCGTATGTGTTCCATTAAAATATGTATTTGGTATTCCTGAGCCGACACACCCTGTTGGTTTGGCCCATGGTGTTTTATTTGTGGCTTACAATGCCTTGGTTTTGCTGGTAGCACGTCAAGCAGCATGGTCCTATGGCCAAACGTTTTTGGCACTTTTAGCTGCTTGGCTACCTTTTGGTACTTTTGTAGCCGAACGAAAAATCTTTAATAAAACAGACATTTAAAAACCTTTTGTGCTTATTTTGGTTAGTGGAAAAATGTTCAAGATGCTTTTTCAACTTCAAAACCACTCCATTTTTTTCAAATTATTCACGGCATTTCTGCTGTTAACTACTCTACCCATTTTTGCTCAAAACACAGGTGAAATCAAGGGTTATGTACGCGAAGCCAAAACGGGAGCCCCCATTCCTGGAGCCACCATTCAACTCGAAGGAACCAATTTAGGAGCCGTGAGTAATGGCGATGGATATTATGTGATAGGGAATATTCCAACAGCCACATACACCGTAAAGACCTCTTTTGTTGGCTACATAAGCCAAATGCGCTTTGGTGTGATTGTGCGTTCGGGAGGAATACCAAATGTAAACTTTAACCTCGAAGAATCTTTCCAGGAATTAGAAGAGTTGGTTTTTACGGCAAATCCTTTTTCAAAAGAAGAAGAAACTCCTTTATCTATCCAAAAACTCAATGCAGAGGAAATTGCCGGCTATCCTGGAGGCAATAACGATATTGCTAAGGTGGTGCAATCCCTCCCCGGGGTTTCTGGCTCCATAGGTGGTTTTAGAAATGACATTATCATACGTGGTGGTGCCCCCAATGAAAACGTATATTACCTCGATGGTATTGAAATCCCCAATATCAATCATTTTGCCACACAAGGGAGTGCCGGTGGCCCTGTTGGCTTGCTGAATGTGAGCTTTTTCAATGGTGTTACGCTCTCTAGCAGCGCTTTTCCAACCCAGTACGACAATGCCTTATCTGGAATTTTACAGTTCGACCAACGCATAGGAAATCAAGAAAAATTAAAAACCAACTTTCGTTTGGGCAGCAGTGAGGCGGCCTTGACTTTTGAAGGCCCTCTATTTAAAAGAGAAAGAGATGCCAAAAATGCCAAAACCACTTTCATAGCATCAGTGAGACGGTCGTATTTGCAGTTTCTTTTTGAAGTGATTGGATTACCTTTTCTGCCTGATTATTGGGATTTTCAATACAAAATCAACCATGAATTTGATGCTTACAATACCCTTTCGATTACTGGCGTAGGGTCAATAGATGATTTCAGCATCAACGTACCCGATGAATTTGATGCAGAGCAACAGGCCACCCTCGACCGCGTACCTGTGATTCAACAAAGAACAAATACCATAGGCATAACTTGGAAAAATCGCTTCAAAAACGACAAAGGCTTGTTGCAAGTGAGTTTAAGCACCAATAGGCTAAGCAACAATTTCAGACAATTTAGAGACAATGAAAACCAAACGGGATTGTTTTTACAAAACGATGCCATAGAGCAAGAAACCAAGCTAAGAGCTCTTCAAACATTCTTTCGGGGCCAATGGACGCTAAAACTTAGCCAATCCGTTCAAAAAGTAGATTACAGCAATAATAGTATCAATCTGGTTGACAATTTCAATTTCAATAGTGAGATCGATTTTATTAGGTATGGCGCTTCCGTGCAGGCCTCAAGGCTGAGCCCCGACCAGCGTTGGTCTTATTCGCTTGGTTTCCGCGTAGATGGAAACACCTTTACCGACAATGGAAATCAGTTCTGGCGACAATTCAGTCCGAGGGCTTCTGCATCGTATACTTTTGATGCACAAAGAAAATGGTCGGTAAATGCTTCATTGGGTTTGTATTACAAAATCCCACCTTATACCATTTTGGGTTTCAGAGATATCAATGGTGGGCTATCTAATCAGGATGCTGAGTACATACGAAACACCCATGCAGTGGCTGGTCTCGAATACTTAGTTACCCCTTCTGCCCGCTTTTCGCTGGAAGCTTTTTACAAGAAATACAACAACTACCCGGTTTCCATCACCGATAGCGTATCCTTAGCCAATCTGGGAGCAGACTTTTCCGTATTAGGCAACGAACCCATTGCCTCCGTAGGCTTAGGAAGAAGTTATGGGCTTGAATTTTTATACCAAAAGAAGTTCACCAACGACTACTACCTCATCCTAGCATATACCCTTTTCTGGAGTGAATTTACCGGATTTGATACGGAAGCATTCCTCCCCAGTGCATGGGACAGTCGTCATTTGCTTACTTTTACAGGAGGGTATCAGTTTGGTAATAACTGGGAAATCAGTGCTCGAATGAGGTTTGTAGGAAAAACCCCATTTGCACCTGTGGATCAAAATGAAACACTTCAAAATTACCCTGCTGTGATTTTTGACTACAACCGCTTAGGAGATATGCGGATCAATGCTTTCAATCAAACAGATGTAAGAATCGATAAAAAGTTCAATTTTGAAAAATGGACCTTGAATGTGTTTTTAGAAATTCAAAATGTGTTAGGACAAGCCATACCTCAGCCACCTGAATTTGGCTTAAATCGAAATGAACAAGGGGGAATCATCGATCCCCGAACCTTAGTAGAAATATCTGAAATTGAGAATTCCTCTCCCCTTCCAGCCATTGGTGTAATCATCGACTTTTAAGGACGATGTGTTGTTTTGGTCCAAACCACCGTACGGCCAAACATGGAAATACCGATATAGCCTCTTAATTCTAGTTTATCTCCTTTTTTTCGGATGACACAATCATAGGTTTTTCCACTTTCAGGATCATATATTTCGCCTTCCTCCCATTTTCCACGATCGAATATGAAGCCTTTAATTAGGTTAAGACCCAAAATTGGCCTTTTTCGTAGCTCACTGTCTGGGTTATTTTTATCATTTCTTACCGACCCATCGTCGTTTTTCATGCGTTGAAGCCAAACCACTTTTCCGCTGTACTTCCCATTTTCTTTGTAAATTTCTATTTTCGCCTGACCATCATCTGTAAGCCAAAACCCTAAAACATCATCAGGGTCTGTGTTGGCAAAGACTTGAGCAACAAAAAACATGGGAAATAGTAAAAAAATCAATCTGTTCATCTTGGTGTATGCTTTTGATAGTATATAATGCAAATAAATAGAAATTGTTTCGATAACCCTCCATGATTCAACATCTACTGAAAGATCAACACCTATTGCTTACAGCAGAAAAAGCCATGTTTTGGAAAGAGCAAAGCGTGCTAATTCTTGCTGATTTACATCTGGGTAAAGCTGCTCATTTCCGAAAATCTGGCATTCCCATTTCTGAATGGGTACATGCCAAAGACTTTTTACGCTTAGAACAACTTATTCAATACTTCAGTCCTAAAACCGTACTGTTTTTGGGTGACCTATTTCATAGTGAACTCAATGCAGGATGGGGTATTTTTCAACAGTACATTCGCAGCAAAAGCCCTCTGCAATTCCATTTGATTATGGGGAATCATGACATGCTACCCCCTGATGCATACATTATTGATAATCTATTGATTAGTAATGATTTAACTATATATCCCTTTAGTTTTACTCATATACCAGAAAATACCCCTTTCTATAATATTTCAGGCCATTTGCATCCAGCGATTCGAATGAAAGGCAAAGGACATCAAGCGATGAAATTACCCTGTTTTTATTTTGGTAAAGAGCAGGCCATTATGCCGGCATTTGGCAATTTTACAGGAACCGCAAGCATCAAAGCTTTAAAAGATTCTGAGATTTATGTGATAGCAGATGATGAGGTAATTAAGGTCTATTGAACCGATGAGAGATATATGTTCATCATAGATGTCACCTTCCATGCATTGGTCTAAATTAAATTACTATTTTTGACCTAAATATTTCGACTTGAACAAATCTGCTAAAAAATACAAACGAAAGAAAAAACTAGGGACTTATCAATCTGTAAGCGTGGTCTTCAGTACGGCATTAGCTCTTTTTGTCATCGGTCTTTTCGCTGTTATTGCTTTGCAGGCGGCAAGACTCACCACCCTTATCAAACAGAATTTGGAAGTTCAGATTTACCTGGACCAAAATTTATCGGAAAACCAAAAGGCACGCATTGCAAATCAGTTGACAAGCAGCGATTATGTGCTAAAAACAGAGGATGCTAAATCCGTCCGTTTCATTAGCCAAGCCGATGCGGCAGAGCAATTTATCGCTGAAACAGGAGAGGATTTCTCTGCATTCTTAAGTGATAATCCCTTGAGAGATGCCTTCGTTATTAACATTCAAGATACCTACCAAACCAATGTGCAATTAGATAGTATAAGTCGTGAAATCGAACAAATGAGTGGGGTTTACGAAGTGACCTTCGTGAGAAACCTGATTGATTCCATTCATAATAACTTGACCAAGCTTAGTCTGATTTTATCCGGACTTTCTATCTTAATGGTTTTCATCGTGGTGTTATTGATTAACAATGCCATAAAATTGGCACTTTTCTCACAACGCTTTTTAATACGAAGCATGCAATTGGTGGGAGCCAAAAGTAGCTTCATCAAAGGCCCTTTCCTTAGGCGCGCACTGTGGCATGGCACTTTATCTGGCATTATAGCTTCTTTGCTCATTGCTAGTGCTTTACTCATTGCAAATGAGCAAGTAGAAGGCTTGGAGAAAATTCAACAATCCGAGCTTTTCATCATACTTTATGGAATTCTGGTTGCAACAGGTGCCTTGATTGCCTATTTTAGCACGTTGAGGGCTATGAATAAATACCTAAAAATGTCGTTAGACGAACTGTATTAACACACTATGGAAGATAAAAACAACAAATTTGCTTTTGGAAAAACCAATTACAAATTGATGCTGATTGGCCTTGCACTGATTGTTTCGGGATTCATCATCATGTCGTTAGACAATGCCCAACATGGTCAAGGGTTTCTAGGACTCACGCTAAGTCCCATTATTATCATGGCAGGGTTTGTTATTGAATTTTTTGCCATTTTCAAGAAAGAAAAATCTTAAGCCATCATCTGTTTTTCTTTCCTGTCTGTTTATGCTACAAATTGACCCTACACTCTCAAAACAAGAAAACTTTTTAAAAGGTCAAGTTTTGTTGGTGGATAAGCCCTTACAATGGACCTCCTTTGATTTAGTAAAGAAAATTCGAAATCAAATCAAGATCAAGAAAATAGGTCATGCTGGCACCTTAGATCCACTGGCCACAGGCCTTATGATTTTGTGTACCGGAAAGAAAACTAAGTCCATAGAATCATTCATGGGACAAGAAAAAGAATACACCGGATGTATCACTTTGGGCCAAACTACCCCTACTTACGATTTAGAAAGTAAACCATCGCCCATGCAAGACCTATCGGGTATTACGCAAGTAAAGATTGAAAAAGCAGCAAGAAAATTGACAGGCCAAATTGAGCAGCTTCCTCCCATTCACTCTGCCATTAAAATCAATGGCAAACGCATGTATGAACTTGCGCGCAAGGGAGAGAGCGTTGAACCCAAACCGAGGTCTGTAGAAATAAAAGTTTTTGAATTAACCCATATTGAACTTCCCCATGTACATTTTCGTGTGGTTTGCTCGAAAGGAACTTATATCAGAAGCTTGGCCCACGATTTTGGTCAAATTCTAGAAGTTGGAGCGCATTTAAGTGCTTTACGCAGAACTAGAATTGGTAATTTGAGTGTTAACGATGCACGAAAGATTACCGAATTGATTGAAGAAATAAACACACTGCCATGAAAATCCATTTGGGCACCCAAGCCTTAGCAGATGTGCAAAGTGCCATTGTAACTGCCGGTACCTTCGATGGTGTCCATTTGGGTCATCAAAAGATATTAAAAAAATTAAAAAATGAGGCAGAAAGGTTGAGGGGAGAAACAGTGCTCATTACCTATTGGCCGCATCCAAGACTTGTTTTGCAGCCCAATAACAACGCACTACAACTGCTTTCTACCTTTCCGGAAAAGGCTAGTTTGTTGGAGCTATTCGGGATTGATCATTTGGTTAAAATCCCTTTTACGCAAGAATTTTCAGACCTTTCTCCCGAAGATTATGTGCGCATCATCTTACATGAGCGGATTAAAACCAAGAAATTCATTATTGGCTACGATCATCGTTTTGGCAATAATCGTCAAGGAGGACTTGAAACACTTAATGCTTTGAGTGAAACCTATGGCTTTGACTTAGAAGAAATACCCAGGCAAGACGTAGATGCCATTGGCGTGAGCTCAACCAAAATCAGGAAAGCGCTTCAAGCAAAAGACATTCAAAAAGCAAACACCTACTTAGGTCGACCCTATTCCTTAACAGGACGTGTTATTGAAGGAGATAAAATAGGAAGAACAATGGGTTTTCCAACGGCCAATCTGCACATCAAAGAGACGTACAAACTCATTCCGGGTGATGGTATTTATGCCGTTCGCGTATGTATTCAATACGAGAAATTTGACGGCATGCTCAACATTGGTCATCGCCCTACGGTCGGTGGACAGGCCAGATCCATAGAAGTCCACATCTTTAATTTTGACAAAGACATATACAATACCGAAATTAGCTTAGAATTGATTGATTACATACGTGATGAGCAAAAATTCGATTCATTAGACCTGTTGCAGTCACAGTTGGAAAAAGATCAATCTGCAGTAAAGGAAAAGTTAGAGGCATTTAAAAAGAAGTCAAATGATTAATAAAGAGGTTAAAAATGCAGAGGAGGCGATTCAAGACATTCCAAATGGTGCAACCTTAATGTTTGGCGGATTCGGGCTATGCGGAATCCCTGAAAACGCCATTAGTGCATTGGTAAAAAAAGGAATTACGGGTCTGACCTGCATTTCAAATAATGCAGGTGTTGATGATTTTGGCATCGGTTTAATGCTCAAAAAGCATCAAGTCAAGAAAATGATCTCTTCTTATGTAGGTGAAAATGCGGAGTTTGAAAGACAATTGCTATCTGGAGAGTTAGCTGTTGATTTAATCCCTCAAGGGACTTTAGCAGAAAGAATTAGGGCAGGTGGAGCAGGGATTCCTGCTTTTTTTACTCCGGCAGGATATGGAACAGAGGTAGCTGACGGCAAAGAGGTCAGAGAATTTAACGGGAAGCACTACCTGTTAGAAACGGGACTGACTGCTGATTATGCACTGGTAAAAGCATGGAGAGGCGATACCTCCGGAAACCTTATTTTTAAGGGAACAGCACGCAACTTTAATCCCATCATGGCAGCAGCAGGGAAGATTACGATTGCTGAAGTAGAAGAGTTGGTGGCTCCCGGAGAACTCGACCCCAACATGATACATACACCCGGTATATATGTTCAACGTATTTTTCAAGGTAATAACTACGAAAAACGGATAGAGCAACGTACCACTCAACTTGCTTAAACCTTAAGTAGAAAGAAATATATGGCACTCGACAAATACGGTATCGCAAAAAGGATTGCACAAGAAATTGAAGATGGAAGCTACATCAACTTAGGCATAGGCATTCCCACATTGGTGGCTAACTTCATTCCGGATCATATTAGCGTGGTCCTTCAATCAGAAAACGGTATGTTAGGCATTGGCCCCTTCCCTGAAGAGGATCAAGTAGATGCCGATTTGATCAATGCCGGAAAACAAACCATAACCACCAGCAAAGGATCTTCGCTTTTTCATTCGGCCGAAAGTTTCGCCATGATTCGAGGAGGACATGTGGACTTAACCATTTTGGGAGCCATGGAAGTATCAGAAAACGGTGACATTGCCAATTGGAAAATCCCAGGGAAAATGGTGAAAGGTATGGGTGGAGCGATGGATTTAGTGGCCTCAGCTGATAACATTATTGTTGCCATGCAACACAAAAGTCGAAGCGGTGACTCTAAGCTATTAAAAGAGTGCTCATTACCCATAACGGGGCTACGTTGTGTTACCAAAATTGTAACTGATTTAGCAGTGATAAAAGTTTTGCCTGAAGGTGGGTTTGAATTGGTAGAGCGTGCCCCTGGCGTGAGTGAAGAAGAAATTATAAAAGCTACTGCGGGAAGATTGATTGTCAAAGGCAATATCCCCGAAATGAAAATATAATTAGAATGGGCTGATGGCCACAGAAAATGTACTATGAAAGATTCAGAAATTAAAATTAGAGTTGAACTCGATAAAGATAATATTCCTGAAAAAATATTTTGGGATGCAACCGACAAAGATGGAAATGGCCCTGAAGAAACAAAAGCATTTAACCTAAGCATTTGGGACCACAACAATGGAAACACGTTGCGCATCGATTTATGGAACAAAGAAATGCCGGTAGATGAAATGAAAAGGTTTTATGTAGATTGCCTTGGGGGCTTAGCACAAAGCTTATTGAGCGCTACCGGTGATGAATACATGTCTACCGCCCTGAATCGACTTTGCGACAAAATGGTAAAGCACCTTGAAGAAGAAAATCGTAAACAAGCTGAGTAATCATATTTTTTTACTTTATTGCGAAGTTAAAAATATTCGTCAAACCGAATATTTTCTTAAAATTACGCTTTATTCACGCCTTAATCATTGTTTTTTTGGTGAAATGGCGTATGTTTAACGATTAGGTAGTGTTATTGCCGTACTTTATTTTGTGTCTAAAATTTAAAAGATGAAGAATTTGAAGAGAATTTTTACCCAACTGATACCTGTTTTAATCTTAATGCAAACGATTACATTTGCAGCACAAGCACAGGTAACAATTACAGGAACTGTAGTAGATGATGCCACAGACCAAACCTTACCCGGTGTGAACATACGGGTAAAAGACAAACTTATAGGTACCATAAGTGATGCAAGTGGTAAGTTTAGTCTTTCTGTCAACCAAGAGGCTCCTTTCCGTTTGATATTTTCTTTCGTAGGCTTTGCCTCACAGGAGGTTGAAATTACAGAGAATAATGTGGAATTGAACATACGTATGAAGGAAACCTCTATGTTCGGAGATGAAGTCGTTGTCTCAGCCTCACGCGTAGAAGAAAGTATCTTGAGGTCACCGGTGTCGATTGAAAAGCTTGATATTTTAGATATCAAAAATACGGCTTCACCCTCCTTCTATGAAGGTTTAGCTAACCTAAAAGGTGTCGATTTCAGTACACAAAGCTTAACCTTTAAATCTGTCAATACACGTGGTTTTGGTGCAAACGGGAATACACGTTTCGTACAATTAATTGATGGTATTGACAACCAGGCACCTGGTTTGAACTTTGCTGTAGGTAATATTGTAGGGATCAACGACCTTGACATGGAATCTGCAGAACTGATTCCAGGAGCTGCATCAGCGTTGTACGGCCCCAATGCCATCAACGGTATTTTACTCCTCAACTCCAAAAACCCTTTCGATTATCAAGGCTTTAGTGCTTACGCGAAAACAGGAGTGAATAATGTAGATAGCGGGAATGGTGAAAGCAACCATTTATACCAAGATTATGGTATGCGTTGGGCAAAGTCTTTTAACAATAAATTGGCTTTTAAAGTAACCGCCTCCTATTTACGTGCAACTGACTTTCAGGGTATCGATTCTAGAGACCAAGGTTTAGCAACCGGTGGTGTCGTTGAAAGGGGCTCAGATTCAAGAGATGGTAACCGCTTTTATGATGGTGTGAATACCTATGGTGATTTTGGAATTACCGTTGGCCAAATTGCAGACATTGCCATTGCTGGTGGAAACACTTCGTTGGCAGGCATCCGGAGTTTACTTCCTGATGGCCAAGATGGTTTGTTTACCCCTACCGGTTTTGCAGAAACTTCATTCGTAGATAATACGACTGAAAGCATAAAAGTAGGTGGTGCCCTTCATTATAGGCTGAATGATAATTTAGAAGTATTGGGTCAATTCAATTACGGTTCCGGTAGCACTGTATACACGGCCAATGACCGTTTTGTTTTGGATAACTTCAGCATTTCTACGGCTAAATTAGAATTAAGAGGTTCTGAATTTTATTTGAGAGGTTATACCACCCAAGAAAACTCAGGTGATTCTTATGCAGCCAACACATTGGCATCATTGATCAACCAAAGCACTTATCTGGCACCTTATTTAGAAACATTTGCGGGTGCAAGACTTCAAGGTGCGGGCATTGAAGCAGCACATGCTGCTGCTCGACAAGCTGCAGATGCTGCACAACCACAACCAGGAAGCGCTCAGTTTAACTCGCTTGCCGAAAACTTCAGAAACCTATCCATTGCAGATGGTGGAGCTAAGTTTTTAGATAAATCCGCGCTATACCATGCAGAAGGTAGCTGGAATTTGTCGGAGCGAATTGATTGGGCCGACATTGTGGTTGGAGCTAATTTCAGACAGTATTCACTAAATTCTGAAGGAACACTTTTCGCCTTAGATAACAATGGCGATGAGGTGAGCATTAACGAGGGCGGTGGTTATGTACAAGCGACAAAAGATTTGCTTAATGATAAATTAAGACTTCAAGGGTCATTGAGATATGACAAAAACGAAAATTTCAAAGGCCAGTTTTCGCCTCGTTTTTCTGCTGTGGCAACTGTTGCAGATGGTCATAACTTAAGAGGTTCTTTCCAGAGAGGTTTTAGAATCCCCACCACGCAAGATCAATTCATTGATTTAGATGTAGTTTCCAGAAGACTGATTGGTAGTAACAGGTTATTGGTAGATCGATACAATTTCGAAACCAATACCATTTACAATTCACAAAGTGTTAATGAGGCACGTGCCGCCGGTGACCCTAGCCTTTTGGTGGTAGAAGACCGCGTAAGTGATGAATTTAAAACAGAAAAAGTAAGCACATTTGAAGTAGGCTACAAAGGCGTATTTGACAATGGTCGTTTATTCGTAGATGCTTATTATTACTACAGCCGATACACTGATTTCATCGCTGAAATAGATTTCACCCAAGCTATTCCTAATGGTTTGACAAATGCTAACCCAGATGCAGGATCAGCTGGTCAACGTCAGAGCATAGTAGATGGTACGGTTGCCACCCAGCGTTATGGTTTCGACATCAATGCACAAGGTCAGGTTGAATCTCAAGGATGGGCTGTTTCTGTTGATTATACCCTATTTGGAGATTATTTTATTGGTGGTAATGTTGCCTACAACGAGCTTATCTCTCAAGACGATCTTTTGGCTCAGGGGTTCCGCGCAAGCTATAATACACCTAAGTACCGCTTCAATTTAAAATTTGGAAATAGAAAATTAACAGACCGTATAGGTTTCAATTTGGCTTACAGATGGCAACAAGCCTTCCTTTGGGAATCTTCCTTTGGTGTAGGTATTATTCCTGAATTCGGTACGCTAGATGCGCAGGTGACATACAATATTCCTGAATGGAAATCAAGCCTAAAGCTGGGTGCCAGCAACTTGTTGAATGAGCGTTTTACAACTTCTTTTGGTAACCCTACACAAGGAAGCTTATTCTACATTCAATTTACTTTTGACGAATTCTTCAACTAAAAAAGAATGAAAATGAAAAAATATAAAATACTCTTAATAGCCCTTTTACCGATCCTCTTCGTTACGTTTTCATGTGATGAAGACAAGGATTTATTGGCTGAGCTAGAAGCCCAGAACCCATTACCAGAACCAGTAACTGGAGATGCAGGCAGCTTGAGCCTAACAAAATATGTTGCCATTGGCAACTCAACAACAGCAGGTTTCATGGATGGTGCACTTTACTCCGATGGTCAACAACAATCGATACCGGCATTACTGGCACAGCAATTTCAAATTGAAGGTGTTGGAGGAGGTGTATTCCAGCAGCCAGATATTAATTCTGCTAATGGATTTTCCGGTGTCGATGGAGAAGGAAATCCACTGGGACGCTTAGTACTGAGCTTGAGCCAGCAACGACCTGTTCCTACCCCGGGTGAATTACCTAGCGCTTTCTCAGGTGATAAGGCCGCCTTGAACAACTTTAGTGTTCCTGGAATGCGCATTGTCGATGTAAATGATCCAGGATTAGTAAGCAACGGATTGTACGCACGTTTCGCATCTAACCCGGGAACAAGTACGGTATTGGGCGATGCACTAGCAGCCTCTCCTACTTTCTTTACTTATTGGTTAGGCAATAACGACATCCTTGGTTATGCCGCTGGTGGTGGAGCTGATGAATCTCTTATTACCTCGCAAGCTGATTTTCAAAATGCATTGGCCACTTCTTTAGGTGGTTTGGTGCAATCAGGTGCGCAAGGCGTTGTAATGACCTTACCTCCTTTGGTATTGTTGCCTTACTTTCGCGCGGTTCCATATAACGCCATTGCATTGGATACCGATCAAGCTAGTCAGTTAAATTCAGCTTTTACCAGCTTTAATTTAGCCTTAGTGGGTTTGAATCAACTGTCCCAGAGCGGATTAGTACCTGGTCTTGTTGTTACCGCAGATGATGTTGCCCAAAGAACTGTGCAGTATACTGCTGGTCCAAATCCTATTTTAATGCAGGATGATGCCCTCACGGACTATTCACGTCCTGGAGGAGAATTTGATATCATGTTGGGTGCCGGTTTTATTACTCCTGCCCAAAGAGCTGCGTTAGATCCCTTTGGACAATCGAGACCAGCTACAGCTGACGATCTTCCTACCTTAATCGCTGCAAGCTCCTTAGGAAGCCAGGTAGGTGGTAATCCGCAAGCTCTTTTGGGTATTAGTGTTCCTGCACCCGATAACCTCATTCTTTCTGCATCTGAAGTGCAAACTGTTGTGGGTACACGAGCTACCTATAATGCCACCATTGCTGGTGTAGTTGCTCAATTGAATCAAGCCTCAGGCGGTGCCATTACCCTAGTAGATGTTCAACCTGCTTTTGTAGATCTTTTTGGTTTATCACCTGCTTTAGCTTCCTTCTTAATCGACCCTAGCAGTGGAGCTAACCCTTTCCTAGCGAGCATGGGACAAGCAGCTGCAGCTGCGGCCGATGGCCAATTAGGGATAGAAGTTCAAGGAGTGAACTTAAGACCTGACTTTGCTCCTAATGGTGTTTTCTCAACAGATGGCATCCACCCCAACCCTCGTGGCAATGCCATCATTGCCAACATTATCATTGATGCGCTCAACGCTAGTAAAGATGCAAATATACCTTCCATCAATGTGCTTGCGCTACGCAGTGTTATCACTACCAATTAAAACAACACGCATTTCAAAAAAAACCTTCTCATCGATGGATGAGAAGGTTTTTTTTTTAACACATAAGAATTTTACTTACTGTGTAATAAAGAGTCCCGCAGGCGTTTTCTACAGGACTCATCTAACCCAAATAGATAATAACCATCAACTTCCACCTACCTACTTCGGTAACATCAATCTAACTCTCCAAATGCCAATGTCCTGATCAATCTTAATAAATTACATATATCTCTGATATACAGTATTTTACATTTTATTATCATGTTTACTGCTTTTGAAATTGGGAAAAGACATCGTATTACTTTCCATGTTGAGAAGAATCAAAGGGCTAGCATGGGGCACCATCGGTATTTCTTTTTATTTTTGATCTTTGTGTAGTGGTGTAAGAATGCAAAGAGACACTACTGAGATTAATAATTAACAAGCATCCGATATGAAAGCCATAGCCATGATTCCAGCGCGGTATGAAGCCAGTAGATTTCCTGGTAAACTCATGGCTGATTTAGGAGGTAAGTCAGTGATTCGAAGAACCTATGAGGCCGTAGTTGATACGAACCTCTTTGCAAGTACTTATGTGGTGACCGATTCAGCTATCATAGAAGAAGAAATTCTTAAATGCGGTGGAAGGGTGATCAGAAGCCAAAAAGAGCATGATTGCGGCACCAACAGAATTGCTGAAGCAGCCCAATCACTGGACGCAGACATTGTGGTGAATGTACAGGGTGATGAACCCTTTATAAAAAAGAAACCTTTAGCAGATTTACTCGCTGTTTTCAAAAATGACCCTTCCGGAGAAATAGACCTAGCTTCATTAAAACAGGAACTGCACGATGAAAAAGACATCAACAATCCCAACTTTGTCAAGGTCATTACAGACCTGGCCATGAATGCCTTGTACTTCTCTCGTTCCCCCATTCCATATCCACGATCTGTACATAAAGGAACACAATACTATGTACACATAGGGGTGTATGCCTTCAGAAAATCTGCTTTGATGGACTTCTATCACACATCATCTACGCCTTTGGAAGACACTGAAAAGATTGAAGGCATTCGCTACTTAGAAATAGGAAAGAAAATTAAGATGGTAAACACCGATTACATAGGAGTATCTATTGACACAGAGGAAGACCTAGAAATGGCAAAAAATATACTTAACCAGCATATAGGTTAGATAAAAGCTTTCCCTTTGAGCTTCGCCTCAACCCTAAAGTTTCGAAATATAAAGCATCCGGACCGAAAAAGAAGTACTTTCCGTTGGTATCAACGAGATGGTATTAACTCTTTTTAGTAGACATTGGGGCTAGAAAAGCTTCTATGGCTCCATGGTTTAGGAAGAAATATATTTTTTACTTAGATTAGTCTCAAATAAAAATCATGAAACGCAGAACATTTTTACAAAATTCAGCCTTAGGAAGCTTAGGACTTTTAGCAACACAACACCCCATGTCGGCCCACCTAATGATCGATCGCATACAAAATTTTGGATTTCAAGCTTATACCGTAAGATCTGTGATCTATAAGGATATGTCCGGCACCTTGAAACGCTTGCGAAAAGCAGGCTATGACTATGTAGAATTGTTCGATTTTGCCAATGGTAAAATCTTAGGGAAGTCCATTATGGAAGGAAAAGCCATTATCGATGAATCAAAGCTTAAAGTCAAAAGCATTCATGTACCTACCGGCG
This sequence comes from Roseivirga sp., assembly GCA_018402485.1. GTDB lineage: Bacteria > Bacteroidota > Bacteroidia > Cytophagales > Cyclobacteriaceae > Roseivirga. The sequence continues at coordinate 212,895 of JAGYIY010000002.1, forward strand.
CCGGGGATCGAAAAATACCCGGAACCATCTGGCATGAGTTTCAGCAAGCCATTGACGATGCCAAAACTTTGGGTTCCGAATTTTTAGTATGTCCTTACCTTATGGATTTTGAAAGAAAAACCATTGATCAATACAAAGCACTCGCCCAAAGGCTAAATGAAGCCGGTGAAATGGCCAAAAAGTCTGGTATTCAATTGGCCTACCACAACCACGATTTTGAATTTCAAAAGCTGGAAGGACAGGTTCCCATGGACGTCTTGTTAACAGAAATGGATCCGGATTTGGTGAAGATTGAATTAGATATTTATTGGGCCAGGAAGTCAGAGGTGAATCCATTGACCTTTTTTAAAGACAATTTAAAAAGAGTACCCCTTTGGCATGTCAAAGACCTTTCTCTTGACGAAGGTTATCCCATGACAGAGGTGGGTAATGGTATCATTGATTGGAAGCAAATTTTCAGACATCAGGCCGATGCAGGGCTCTCCTACTTTTTTGTTGAACAAGACGGTTTCTTTCAGAAGGATGCGGTCACTAGTTTAGAAACGAGCATCAAATACCTCAAAAAACTATCTTACTAAAGAAGTAAGATGCAGAAAAATAAGGCATTACTTTGGTCGATCACCGTAGCACTAGCAGGTTTTCTATTTGGCTTCGATACTGTTGTTATTTCGGGGGCAAATCAACCCATTAAAGACTTATGGCAGACCAGCCCCTTCTTCCATGGCACATTCATCATGTCTATGGCACTTTGGGGCACTGTCATTGGTGCTTTATTCGGAGGCATTCCCTGCGATGCCTTAGGTAGAAAGAAGACCCTGTTTTGGATCGGACTATTGTACCTTATTTCGGCCCTAGGCTCGGCATTGGCAACGGATCCTTATGTCTTTTCCTTCTTTCGATTTGTTGGTGGCATGGGTGTGGGCGCTTCATCCGTAGCCGCACCAACTTATATTTCTGAAATTTCATCTGCCAAAAACAGAGGCAAACTGGTTGCGCTTTATCAGTTCATGATTGTATTTGGCATTCTCATCGCCTTTATCTCCAATTACTTACTCGATGGTTTTGGAGGTATCAACGATTGGCGCTACATGCTAGGCGTAGAGGCGATTCCGGCCATACTATACTCGCTTATGGTGCTCACCATTTCTGAAAGCCCACGCTGGCTTGTGTTAAAAAAGAAAGATATTGAAGCAGCCAGGGGCGTACTTCATTTACTGGAAGGAAACCAAGTAGAGGAAAGGATAGCTGCCATTGAAAAAGACAGTTTATCTCAGCACGTTAAACCCAAACTCTTTTCAGGCAAGTACAAGAAACCCATTCTTTTGGCTTTTTTAATCGCCTTATTCAACCAGTTATCAGGTATTAACTTCATTTTGTATTACGCCCCGGAGCTTTTAGAAAAAGCGGGTTTTGTGGGCAGTGAATCCTTAGGCAGTTCTATCTCTATTGGTGGCATCAACCTTCTTTTCACCCTCTTGGGCATGGCTTTAATCGATAGCATTGGCAGAAAACAACTCATGTACATCGGGTCTTTTGGCTATATTTTGGGGCTTTCCGGAACAGCCATTTGCTTTGCTTTTCAAATTCAACCCATCATTCTCTTAAGCTTTATTCTTATTTTTATCGCATCACATGCCATAGGCCAAGGAGCGGTTATCTGGGTTTTCATTTCAGAGATCTTCCCCAACCAGGTGCGGGCTTTCGGTCAGTCTTTGGGTTCAGGAGTGCATTGGGTATTTGCCGCCCTGATTACACTGCTCACACCTATCTTTATCGATGCAGATGCCGGTATATTTGCCGATAACCCATGGCCTGTTTTTGCTTTTTTCGCAGTGATGATGGTCATGCAGCTTTTATTTGTTTGGCACTTAATGCCAGAGACCAAAGGTAAAACACTGGAAGCCTTAGAAAAGGAGTTCATGTAACAAAGAGCTCAATTAACCATGGAAACTTACGACAACCCATCCGTCTGCTTTCAAATCATAGGACAATAAGCCATTGTTCTGAATGTAATATTTTGCTACCTTACCTTACAAAATCAACTCAATTACCATGAAAAAAAATTACTTCTTTTTCCTTTTCTTAGGCCTTTTCTTTGGCTTTAGTGCGCTGGCACAAAAAACAATTGTCATAGAGCCCGAAAACTTAGAGCTCGAAGTGGGTGACTCCCTACAACTGAAAGCCTATGTGCTGGAAAATGGCAAGAAAACAGACGAGACTGTTCGCCTTTTTTCAAGAAGCCGAAGAAGTTTATTCGTTGATGGAAACCTCATGGCAAAAGCCTATGCGCCTGGTACTTTCGAAATCATTGGTTTGGTAACAGACCATCGCCAAAACTTTACTTTCAACGTGAAATACCCAGCATTGGCTGAGATCAATGTAGAGAACATTCCTAATAAAATTTATGCAGGAACCCTTATTCAACTTAAATATGCATTGATCGACAAAGCCGGATTAACAAGAGAAAATGCTTCAGTTGCCTTCTCATCATCCGACCCAAGCATTGCTGAGGTAGATGATTTTGGCAATGTCAGTACCTTAGCCACAGGAAAAGTAGACATTACCCTCAAGGCTGAAAACATTGAGAACAAAGTATCTTTAAATGTGGTCAAAAACCCCATTACCCGAGTGATGCTGCAAGTAAATGGCGTCACCGCACGTACGGGTGATGTTTTTCATTTTGAGGCCAAGGCTGTTGACAAAAATGGAAAAGAAATTGCGGATGCTCCCATCACCTACTCTTTTAGTGGTGTATCTGATAATGTCAGCCAAAGCGCTTCAGGCATGATTAAGCAAGACGGTAGGTTTGTAGCTGATGAGCCGGGCACCTACACGGTAACTGCCTCCACAGGAGTTGCTGCAGCCAGCAAAACACTCCAAATTATCGCCCGTGAGGTTTCACGTAAAATTGAAATGGTTGGTCATGGCTCTGTCAACGATAAGCACACCTCAGATTTATGGATTTGGGAAGGCGTTGATGGCCGCGATTATGGTGTAACAGGCACTTGGGGCGCTGACGGTACCGCCTATTTTTGGGATGTAACCAACCCGGCCAATATCGTTAAAATCGACTCGGTTCAAGTGGATGCAAGAACGGTGAATGATGTAAAAATATCTGAAGATGGAAAAGTATGTGTCATCAGTCGTGAAGGTGCTTCCGACCGCAAAAATGGCTTGGTGATCATAGATGTTACCAACCCAAGAGAAACAGAAATCATTGCCACTTTCGATGATAATTTAACAGGTGGTGTGCACAATGTCTTCATCTACCAAAAGCATGTATTTGCGCTGAGTGCTGGCCAAAAGTACTACATCATCAACATTGAAGATCCCACAAAGCCTTATATCGTTTCTGATTTTGAATTAGACACTCCTGGTCATTCCATTCACGATGTATGGGTAGAAGATGGCATCGCCTACTCTTCCAATTGGGCGGATGGTATTCAAATGGTTGATGTGGGCAATGGCATTGCAGGTGGGTCTTTGAAAAACCCAGTGCAGTTCGCCAGCTATGCCTACCCCAACAAGGCCAATCATGCCACCTTCCCTTTCCGTAGTCCTTCTACCGGTAAGTTTTACGTCATTGGTGGAGACGAAATCTTCCCTTATGGCTTAAATACAGGCAAAGATGGTGTCAATATGGCCGGAGGTTACCTACACGTGGTGGACTTTACCGACCTAGACAATCCGGAAGAAATTGCTCGTTTTGAAGTACCTTACGCAGGATCACACAACTATTGGATAGAAGATGAGATCCTCTACGTTGCTTATTATAATGGTGGCGTACGCGTGGTAGATTTAAGCGGTGAGCTCATGGGAGACCTAAGAAAACAAGGCCGTGAAATGGCTTGGATCATTCCCAACGACCCGAATGGCTTTGTGCCAAATGCACCGTTCACTTGGGGTGCGCAACTGCACAAAGGGCACATCTTCTATTCCGACTGGAATAGTGGCCTTTGGTCAGCTAAAATGGAACCTGAAAAACCTAAAGAAACCCAAATCAATGCGAAATAAGCAAAGTAAATTCCTCGCCCCTTGGTTCATGATGTTGATGTGCATGGCAGCTACGAGCTGGACATCTCTCACTTTTGGACAGGATTACTACGTTTATGTAACGGCAGAGTCGGAGGATGAAGTAGCCCTGATCAAATTTGACGGAGAGAAAGCCGAAACCATTAAGACCATACAAGTGGGTGTTTGGCCGGTTGAAATAGAAGGACCACATGGTATTACCGTAGGGTCTGAAGGGAAGTATTGGTATTTAAGCTTAGCACATGGCAACCCCTATGGCACTTTGTACAAATACGAAACCGGAACGGATGAATTGGTAGGAGAAGTCAAACTGGGACTTTTCCCGGCCTCTATGCAGGTTTCCCCGGTCACCGGCTTTTTGTATTGTGTCAATTTCAACTTGCATGGCGACATGGTGCCTAGCACGGTTTCTGTCGTTGACGTGGAAAGCATGACAGAGCTCAAGCAGATTACAACAGGTGCCATGCCGCATGGCAGCCGTTTGTCTGCGGATGGCCAAAAGCATTACTCCGTAGCCATGATGTCAGGCGAACTCTTTGAGATTGATGCCCTAGGTTTAGAAGTAACGCGCCAATTGGATTTGGATGCTGCCTCTGAGTCGTTGAATGCCAAGGGAAAAATGGATATGGCCGGTATGGATCACAGTCAAATGGACCATTCTAAAATGGACCATGGCAACATGGGTGAGATGAAAATGAAGCATTCGGCCTTTAAACCTACTTGGGTAAGCCCTCACCCCGCTAAAGATGTGGTGTATGTGGCAGGCAATGGCAAAGCTGAGGTGTTGGAAATTGATACCCAGACTTGGAAAGCCACCCGTAAATTCAAAACCGACAAAGGACCTTATAACATTGATTTAAGTCCTGATGGCCGATGGATGGTGGTCTCCTACAAAACAGCAGGAAAAACGGGAATTTGGGATTTGACAACAGGTGAAGAAGCTGCCAGATTGGATAATAGTCAAAAAGTAACCCATGGTGTTGCCATTTCATCTGATAGCCGATATGCCTTTGTCAGCGTTGAAGGTGTACAAGATGATCCCGGAATGGTGGATATCATTGATTTAGAGACCTTAAAAGTGGTAGATACAGCGCATTTAGGCAAGCAAGCAGGAGGAATTGCTTTCTGGAAAATTGAGAATTAATATTTCTCATATTTTTTTCCAAAAAGATTTTCAAATCAAATCTCAAATACTACTTTTGTACTCCCATTGAGAATGGTCTATGGTGTAACTGGCAACACGTCTGGTTTTGGTCCAGAAGAGTCTAGGTTCGAGCCCTAGTAGACCAACTTAGTTGAAAAAACCCAACTCACAAGGTTGGGTTTTTATTTTGTCATTGCATAGGGCGAGAAGCCTGTCCCGAGCGACCGCAGGGAGTCTCGGGAAGCCCTAGTAGACCAACTTAATTAAAGACTCAGCCCAAAAGGTTGGGTCTTTCTTTTTTAGAACCTTGCGCTGCTTAGGGCGAGAAGTCTGTCCCGAGCGACCTTAGGGAGTCTCGAGAAGCCCTAGTAGACCAACTTTATTTGAAGCACCCAATCTTTAAAAATGGGGTGCTTTTTTTATCACACTGAAATTTATAGGGCGAGAAGCATGTCCCGAGCGACCGCAGTGGGTCTATAATACTTCTGCTTAACACCTACTCACTTTAATCTAAGTGGCTATACATCAAGCCATCACCAATCATTACACAGTTTTTCGTCAGGTTATACCCTTACTTTTTATTTGCTTTTGTAAGGTTATACCCTTACCTTTACATCTACTAAGTCAGGTTATACCCTTACGTTATGGACAAGAAGAAGCTACAAATAGAACAATTAGAAAACAAATTGAGCAGATTTAATACTGCGCGAAATGTCGTACCCCCTCCTACAGGATGGCTTAAAGCTGTAAGAGTTGCATTAGGCATGTCCTTACAACAACTAGCAGATAAACTCTCCATAAGCAAGCAGAGTGTCCGTGAAATAGAAATCCGGGAGCAAGAAGGCAATATCACTTTGAAGAACTTACGTGAAACGGCTAATGCTTTGGATATGCAATTGGTCTATGGTCTTGTACCCAAAGACGGAAGTTTGGCTAAATTAATTGACCGCAAAGCTAAAGTCCTGGCCACAAGTATTGTCTCTAGAACATCTAATACCATGAAATTAGAAGATCAGGAAAACACACCAAGGCGCATCAAAAAAGCCATTGAAGAGCGAAAAGCATTGATTAAAAATGAGCTACCTAAGATGTTATGGGATTAGACCTCAACTACATTAATGGACAACCGCCTATTGATGAAGATGAAAAGGAAGGTTTGCTCATTGAGACCATTGCTACGAATAGCGAATTAAATGAGTTTGAGCAGCTGAACATCGAAGAAGCCTTGCAGTGGGTATTTGGAAGAAAGTTCAAAGCTCAAGAGGTTTTTAGAGACCAATTCATTAGGGACTTGCACAAGCAAATGTTTGGTGATGTTTGGGCTTGGGCAGGTAAGTTTAGAAAGACCAACAAAAATATTGGTATTGAAAACTATCAAATACCCGTTGCGCTGAAAGTGCTCTGCGATGATGCCCTCTTTTGGATGAACGATGATACCTATCCACCTGAAGAAATTGCCATCCGCTTCAAACATAGAATAGTAAGCATTCATTGTTTTCCAAATGGCAATGGGAGACACAGCCGCTTAATGGGAGACATTATCATAGAAAAAATCTATGGTCATGAGCCATTCTCTTGGGGTGCAGGGAACATAGTTGAAGCAGGTAAAACAAGAGCCGACTATCTGGCAGCATTAAGAGCGGCAGATCAGGGTGATTATACTCCATTGCTCGCTTTTTCCAGATCCTAAACCTTTACTTACTCTTCAATGCAAGGGATTCATCCATTCCGGATTTACAGTTTTGAAAAGGTTTGTTTTTTTAACTTTTGGAAAGTTCTCAACTTTCCAAAAGTAAAAAGGAATCATCTGCTTGAGGTATCCATGAATTTGTAAATAGGCTTTTGAACCGAAGGCTTTTCCAATTCCTTTTATATGTAAAAATTTACTAGATTGACATCCAGTTGGTTCAACAAAAGGTAATCCATCAACATGAAAATTGAATGTACCATCAACGGTGAAAAGCGTAAGCTTGAAACAGAAGGCAGCACACCCCTTCTTTGGGTTTTGCGAGATGAATTGGGTCTGAAAGGCACCAAGTTTGGCTGTGGAAAAGCGGCTTGCGGGGCATGTACCGTCCACGTGAACGGAACGGCCATTCGTTCCTGCTCCTATCCTATTCAAGCTGCCCAACAAGCAGAAATCAGAACCATTGAGGGACTGGGAAATGAAAGCGCTTTACATGCCGTACAACAGGCTTGGCAAGAAGAAATTGTACCGCAATGTGGCTACTGCCAACCCGGATTTATGATGGCCGCAGCTGCTTTAATCGACCGTATTCCGGATCCTACGGATGAGGATATTGACCAAAACATCACCAACATTTGCCGATGTGGCACGTATTATCGCATGCGCAAAGCCATCCACAGAGCGGTTGCCATTCAACAGCACCAAAAGGAAACAGCCTCAGAAAACAGCACCTTATGAAAAGAAGAAAATTTTTGGTAGGCTCAGCCATTGGTGTCGGGGTGATTTTAGGCAGTGGCTATTTGAGCCGTAAGGTATGGAGACGCTACTTGGCCGGGGTGGCCAATACCATAGATCTACCGTACCTCAAACCTGCTCCACCTCATTTATGGTTCGAAATCAAAGCCAACAATGAAATCATCTTACACTGCCCCAAGGTAGAAATGGGTCAAGGGGCTTTTACAGGCTTAGCCCAAATCGCTGCCGATGAATTGGATGTGCGCGTAGATCAAATGCAGGTGGTGCATGCCACTACCGATACCGACAATATCGATGAATTTTCAACCGGAGGCAGCACTTCTATTTCCAGCCTATGGCAGCCTTTAAGGGAATTGGCGGCTACCATGCGCGAAATGCTTAAAAATGAGGCTGCAAAACAGCACAATTTGCCCATCAAGGACCTCTCCACCTCCGAAGGAATGATTCGCCACGGGGAACAGCAACTTACCTATGGCGAAATAGCAGCTTCCGTGGAAACATGGACAGTTCCCAAAACCCCTCCTTTGAAAGATCCTAAGTCTTATCAATGGGTGGGCAAACCCATTCCCAGGGTCGATTTACTCGAAAAAGTAACCGGATCACCCATTTATGGCATGGATGCAGAAATGCCTGACATGCTTTTTGGTGCCATTGCCAGACCCGATAAGGTCGATGCTGAGCTGGGCACCGTAGATACTGCCGAAGCGGATAAAATGCCCGGAGTGGTCAAAATTGTTCAAGAAAAAGATTTTGTTGGGGTAATCGCCCACTCCTACACGGAAGCAGAGAACGCAAAAAATGCGCTGAACATCACTTGGAAAACCAACAGAGCATGGCAAAGTAGCGATATCCTTGAAATGATTCAGGTGGGCAAAGGGTCACCACAAGAAATACAAAAGGAAGGCCGAGCCGATCGATTATTGGATTCTTCTAGTGAAGGCCTTATGCAAGCCGAATATAGCAGCCCTATCGGGGCGCATGCCCAACTTGAACCCAATGGTGCGGTGGCTTATGTAGAAAAAGATAAAGCCACGGTAATCATTTCCACCCAAGTGGTTAAGCTTACGCGCAGCGAGGTCGCCAAAAGGCTTGGCATGAAAAAGGAACAAGTCAACATCATTCCCAGCTTTTTGGGCGGTGGCTTTGGCCGAAGACTGCACACCCCGCATGCCGCAGAAATTGCTGTACTCTCACGCGCAGTGGGTCGTCCGGTAAAATGCTTCTACAACCGACAAGAAGAGTTTCAAAATGATACATTCAGGCCGCCAACACACCATGTCTTAAAAGCCAAACTATCTGATAATAAAGAAATTATAGCGCTCGAACACCATGTTTCAAGTGGAGATGTGATGTTTGGATCCCCATTGTTTCCAGGTATAGCAGAGCACATTTTGGGTGCTGATTTGGGCGCTTGGAGAGGTGGAATGATTCAATACAGTGGCATCCCCAACCACAGGGCTGTCTCTTGGCGCGTTAAACTTCCTTTTGCCACCAGTTGGTGGAGAAGTTTAGGTTTGCTGGCCAATACCTTTGCCATAGAAAGTTTTATGGATGAGTTGGCGCATCGTGCCGGCAAAGACCCTGTGGCCTTTCGTTTGGCCCACATCAACGACAGCGAAGCCGGCCTACGTCTCAAAGCTGTCATTCAAGCGGCTGCGGAAAAAGCCAAATGGGGTCAAGCATTAGAAGAAGGGCACGCCATGGGCTTTGCTTGTTCTACAGATGTCAATACCCCTGTCGCTCAAGTTGCAGAAATATCGATCAGCAACGATAAAATCAAAGTCCATAAGGTAACCTGTGCCATCGATCCGGGCTTGGTCATCAATCCCGACCAAGTGCGAGCCCAATGCGAAGGTGCCATCATCATGGGCATGAGTGCGGCCATGTTTGAGGAAATGGAAGTGGTTGACAATAGCCTTCAACCCATCATTTACGGTCCTTATCGCATGGCACAAATGCGTGATGCCCCCAAAGAAATTGATGTGGTTTTGCTGGAAAATGCCCAAACTCCGGGAGCTGTAGGCGAACCCCCATTAGGCCCTATTGGGGCAGCCATTGCCAATGCTGTTTTCGCATTAACAGGACAGCGACTCAGAAGTATGCCGTTACAACCCGCTTAAATATGCTCTTTTGAAAGCAACCGGTCCGCTCATTAGCATTATCATGCCTTTGAAGAACATGCAAGCTTACCTTGCCGAAACACTCAAAAGCATTCAGCAACAAAGCCATGCACTTTGGGAATTGCATATTGTAGACGACCATTCTGAAGACGATACCATGAACATCGTACGGCAATTCAGCGAAGATGAGCGCATTTCGTACGTCACAAATACAGGGAATGGAATCATTCCTGCTTTACAAAAGGCTTTCGCACAATGCAACGGCACGATGATTACGAGAATGGATGGTGACGATTTGATGCCAACCCATCGATTGGCATCCATGACCCATGCGTTGGCAAGGAGTGGAAGTAAAACAATGGTCACAGGTAAAGTAAAATACTTTGGTGAATCGCCTGTCAGCGAGGGATATTTAAAGTATGAACAATGGCTGAATGAAAGAATCGTTCAAGAAGATCATTGGGATTGGATCTATAGAGAATGTGTGGTAGCCTCCCCCAACTGGATGATGTACAAGGAAGCCTTGGAGGCCATCGGTGGATTTGATGAGCTGCTTTATCCCGAAGATTACGATTTGATCTTAAGGTGCTACAACCACCAGTTTCAGATCAAAGGAATACATGAAACCACTTTGCTTTGGAGAGAGCATCCGAAAAGAACCTCCAGAAATTCGCAACACTACAACCAAGAAAGTTTCTTTGCGCTAAAGATCAAAAGGTTCTTAGCCTTCGAAAGCCAACATAAATCGCTGTACCTGATCGGTACCATGCGCAAGGGCAAATTAGCCGCCAGATGTTTACTACAAGAAAACGAAGCCTTTCAATGGTTCGATCGACAACAGGAAGGACATCGCAAGAAAATTTACGGCCAAGACATTCATGACATCAATCTTATGCCTGAAAACAAGGAAGCACATGCCCTGATCACTGTTTTTCCGGAAGACGAAGAAAGGAATGTGCTAGAAAGTTTCTTGAATAACCTAGGTTTTGAATTTGGGCACAATTGTTGGTATCTTTAAAATAGGTTAAAAAGATTGAAATGAACAACAAAGGAACTTTACTCACGGCCATTATCTTGGCCCTTGCCATTGCACTTAGTGGCTACTTTATTGGCAACATGCATAAAAAAGGCAAGGCCTATGACCGAAGCGTGGAAGTCAAAGGCCTTGCAGAAAGAGAAGTGAAAGCTGACTTGGCCGTTTGGCCCTTTCAGATCAGCAATGCGGGCAACGATTTGGCCGAAATGCAAAGAGAGATTGCCAACCACAAAGAAGAGGTTGAGCAATTCTTAAGCGATTTAGGTTTTGGCCCTGAAGAATTGAATGTGGGGTCGACACAAATTGAAGATGCCATGGCCAATGTGTATGGCAACAATGCACGCAGTGCCTTTCGCTACATTGCCAAGTCAGATTTCACCATTCGTACGAACCAAACAGAGAAACTAAAAGAAGCCGTGAGTGCTTCCCTGGCTTTGGCCGCCAAAGGAATCTTACTCAACGCAAAAAACACCTGGCAGCCCATTGAATATATTTTCACCGGACTCAACAACATCAAACCCGCCATGATTGCCGAGGCCACAGAAAATGCCAGACAAGTAGCCGAAAAGTTTGCCCAAGACTCCAATTCGGCAGTCGGTAAGATCAAGAGTGCGAGACAGGGTATTTTTTCTATCTCCAACCGAGACCAAAACACCCCTGAAATTAAGAATGTAAGGGTGGTTACCACCATTCATTACCTATTAAAAGATTAGGCATCGAACTAAATCGAAAAACATAGGAAAAGCTGCTTAACTTTTGATGGGAATTTCACTACATTTGCACCTCAATTTGGCGGAAAGTGAAAAACAATACCCACGATCATAAGATATTTGCTGGAACAGGCTCTTTGGAGCTGGGTAAAAACATTGCCGAATTCTATGGTCAAAGTTTAGGTGGTATTCATCTTCAAAAGTTTTCTGATGGTGAAATGGCGCCTTATTACACAGAATCCATTCGTGGTGCCAATGTTTTTCTGATTCAATCCACCATGGCGCCTAGCGATAATTTGATCGAATTGTGCTTGATGATTGATGCCGCCAAAAGGGCTAGTGCCTACAAAATCATTGCCGTTCTTCCCTACTTCGGTTATGCCCGTCAAGACAGAAAAGACAAACCAAGAATTGCCATTGGAGCCAAGATGGTAGCTAACTTATTAACAGCTGCTGGTGCCGATCGTATTATGACTTGTGATTTACATGCCGGTCAGATTCAAGGATTTTTTGACATTCCTGTGGATCATCTTGATGGTTCCGCCATTTTTGTGCCCTACCTCAGAAGTTTAAATTTAGACAATCTGCTGTTTGCTTCTCCCGATGTGGGGGGTGTAAAACGTACACGGTCTTACGCGCAATATTTCAATGCGGAGATGGTCGTGATCGATAAACATAGAAAAAGACCCAATGAGGTTGCGGAAATGCGCATCATAGGTAACGTTGAAGGCAGGAATGTGGTCTTGGTGGACGACCTGGTAGATACGGGAGGCACGCTGTGCAAAGCTGCTCAAATCATTATGGATGAGGGCGCATCTTCAGTAAGAGCCGTTTGTACGCATCCTGTTCTTTCCGGAAAGGCATACGAAAACATTAGTGCATCAGTTTTAGAAGAATTGGTGGTAACAGATACCATACCCTTAGGGCAGGAATCTGAAAAAATTAGAGTATTAACAGTAGGAGAGCTTTTTTCTAAAGCCATTAAAAACATAACCGTTCACGGTTCAATCAGTCAACTATTTATTTAACAAACATATATTATGAGAGAAGTAGAGATTATAGGGTTTAAAAGAGCAAATCTCGGTAAAGCTGAAGCCAGCAAAATCAGAGAGGAAGGCAATGTGCCGGGTGTATTGTACGGTGGAGATGAAGTGATTCACTTCTATGCCCCTGCCATTCAATTCCGTGCGGCTTTGTACACCGACCAGGCTTGTTTTATCAAGGTTAACATTGAAGGGCACGAGACCCGCGCCATTGTTCAAGAAACACAATGGCATCCGGTAAGTGAAACCTTACTACATGTTGACTTGCTAGAATTACATGTTGGTAAACCTGTAAAAATGAACATTCCGGTAAGAACTGTAGGTGTAGCACCTGGAGTTGCTGCTGGTGGAACATTGATCATAAAGAACCCACGTTTATCGATCAAAGCCTTGCCTAAAAATATGCCAGAGCATATTGAGGTTGATGTTTCGGCCCTTCAAATGGGAAAAGCCATTAAAGTAGGTGCTTTAGAGGCAAAAGATTTTGAATTCTTAACAAGTCCGATTGTCACCGTTGTGAACGTGGCCATTCCTAGAGCCCTTAGAGGTAAATCGGAAGCAGAGCTTGAGGAAGAAGAAGCAGCGGAAGCAGCGGAGGGTGGTGAGTCTGAAGAAAATACTGAAGGATAAACCTTTTAAAACACATATAAAAATCCTGCCCTTTTCGGGGTGGGATTTTTTATTTTAGCACCAAAATAAAAACTTGTAGCCATGAAATATTTAGTAGTTGGGTTAGGGAATATTGGGGCCGAATATGAATTGACGCGTCACAACATCGGTTTTTTAACCCTAGACCGATTGGCTGATACAAAAGAGGCAAAATTCGAAATGAATCGACATGCCTTTTACACAGAAATCAAGTACAAAGGGCGTAGTATACATTTGATTAAGCCTACAACCTACATGAATTTAAGTGGTAAAGCAGTAAAATTCTGGATGCAAGAACTGAAAGTTGAAAAGAGCAATGTACTCATCATTGTCGATGATATTGCCCTTCCTTTCGGTAAACTGAGGTTAAGAACGAAAGGCTCTAGTGCAGGGCACAATGGTTTGAAGAACATAGAGGATTTAACAGGTGGACAAGACTATTCACGGATAAAATTTGGCATAGGAGATGACTTTCAACGTGGTCAGCAGGTGGATTATGTATTGAGCAAATTCTCTCATAAAGAATTTGAAGAATTACCTTTTGCTATGGACAAAGCCATCGATATGATCTTTGGATTTTGTACCATAGGAGCAGCCAGAACCATGACAGAGTACAACGACTAAACTTGAAGCAACAATGATCGTCAATTTAGGAATCCAAGTATTGCCTGTTCAATCTTCTCAAAAAGCCTACGATACTGTGGATGAATGTATTGCATGCATTCAGCAATCAGGGGTGAAATACCAAGTTACCCCTTTCGAAACCATTTTGGAAGGTGAATACAAAGAAGTTATGCAAGTCTTTCATCACGTATTTGACTTGGCCAATGCCTTAAGTCCCGAAACAGTGATTCAAGCTCGGCTGCACAGCAAACGGGATACAGATGTCTCAGCAGAGGAAAAGACAGCCAAATTCAAGGAAGAACACCCTTAAAAAAGGGCTTCTGCAATCCTAGTAATTACTTTACTCTTACTCATCGTGTAGTAATGCAAGACAGGTGCTCCCTTTTCCATTAATTCTTTAGACTGCTGAATTGCCCATTCAATACCTACCTCACGCACATCTTCGTTGTTTTTGCAACCCTCCAAAGCTTCCACCAAATCATCTGGTAAGTCTACATGGAAAATACTTGGGAGAATATTCATATGGTTCAAGGTAGTAATGGGTTTTAGACCCGGGATGATAGGCACATGAATACCCTCTTCTCGACATTTATCCACAAATTGAAAGTATTTTTGATTGTCAAAAAACATCTGAGTTACTACGTATTCTGCTCCCTGATCTACTTTCATTTTGAGGTATTTTAAATCAGATTTGAGACTCGGTGCTTCGAAGTGTTTTTCTGGATAACCTGCTACACCCACACAAAAGCTAGTAGGGTTTCTTGTCACTTCTTCATGAATGTATTTACCTTGGTTGAGTTCCATCACCTGACCTAATAATTCGTTGGCGTAAGCATGACCTCCCTCATCGGGAATAAAACGACCTTCGCTTTTGATGGCATCTCCACGAAGTACAAGAATATTATCGACCCCAAGAAAATCAAGATCAATCAAGGCGTTTTCTGTTTCTTCCTTGTTGAATCCCCCACAAATAATATGTGGTACAGCATCGATGTGATACTTGTTCATGATGGCTGCACAAATACCAACGGTGCCCGGCCGCTTTCGTGTAGTCACTTTTTCAAGCAAGCCATTTTCTCGCTTTTTGTACATGTATTCCTCACGATGATAGGTAACATCAATAAAAGGAGGCTTAAACTCCATCAAAGGATCGATGGCGGCAAATATGCTATCAATGCTCTCTCCTTTTACGGGAGGTAAAATTTCAAAGCTAAATAGGGTCTTCCCTTTGGCTTGCTTAATGTGTTCTGTAATTTTCATTAGGTCCTATTCAAATCATTTATGTTACGACTAAACATCGTAGTTTAAGTTAGGCGCCAGCCATTTCTCTATCGTTTCTAGAGGCATATTTTTTCTTTGGGCATAATCAGCGGCCTGATCCTTTTCAATTTTTCCAAGACCAAAATATTTTGATTCCTCATGCATGATGTAAAACCCACTGACCGAAGAAGCAGGATACATGGCAAAAGACTCGGTAAGGCTGATACCTGTGTTCTTTTCAACTTCCAACAAATCAAAAAGCAATCTTTTCTCTGTATGATCGGGGCAGGCAGGGTAGCCTGGAGCCGGACGAATACCTTGATAGCTTTCTTTGATTAAGGCTTGATTATCGAAAGTCTCATTTGCCGCGTACCCCCACAGTTCTTTCCGGACTTTTTCGTGCATTAATTCGGCAAAGGCCTCCGCCAGGCGATCAGCTACTGCTTTAATCATGATGGAGTTGTAATCATCATGATCTTTTTCAAATTTGTCAATGAGCGCCTCAATGCCTATTCCTGCAGTCACGGCAAACCCACCAATATAATCATCACCCTCTCCTTTGGGAGCAATATAATCTGCCAAAGACAGATTAGGAAGTCCACTACCCTTCTTACCTTGCTGTCTCAGCATATGAAAGGTGGTTAGCACTTCACTGCGGCTATTGTCGGTATAAACCTCTACATCATCGCCAACACTGTTGGCCGGATATAGACCCACCACACCGTTCGCGAACAATAAATCATCTTGAATCACCTCTTTCAACAATTGCTGTGCATCGGCAAAGAGCTTTTTAGCTTCCTCTCCTATGATTTCATTTTCAAAAATTTTCGGAAATTTCCCTTTGAGCATCCATGTGCTGAAAAAAGGTGTCCAATCAATGTAATTGGCAATTTCTTGTATGCTATAAGATTTAAAGGTATGATTTCCCAGTTGCTTGGGCTCATGGAAAATTTTTTCAGACCAATTGACTTTGAGCTTGTTGGCCAAGGCACGTCGATAGGGAATGTAGTTCTTGTTCTCCTTGCGATTGGCATGATCTTCTCTCAACTGGCTATACTCAGCCTTAATTCGTTCATGAATAGCCTTAGCCGTCTTCTTTCCAATTAACTCACCTGCCACAGGAACTGATCTCGAAGCATCTAACACATGTATCACAGAACCTGAATAGACAGGGTCAATTTTTACAGCGGTATGGATACGACTGGTAGTGGCCCCACCTATCATCAGCGGCAAACGCATGCCTCGGCGCTCCATTTCTTTGGCCACGGTAACCATCTCATCGAGCGACGGTGTGATCAAGCCACTTAGACCTATGGCATCTACATTATGCTCAATAGCAGCATCCAAGATTTTATCTGGTGGTACCATCACGCCTAAATCAACGATATCGAAATTATTGCAAGCCAATACGACACCTACAATATTTTTACCTATGTCGTGGACATCGCCTTTTACCGTGGCCAGAAGCACCTTAGAAGCTGCAGAGGTATCTTTGTTAGCGGCCTTCTCCGCCTCTAGATATGGAAAGAGATAGGCCACTGCTTTTTTCATTACCCGAGCACTTTTTACTACTTGTGGAAGAAACATCTTACCACTGCCAAACAAATCGCCCACCACATTCATACCATCCATCAAAGGCCCCTCAATCACATACAAGGGCTTATCATATTGTTGTCTGGCTTCTTCCGTATCCGCTTCTATGTATTCCACAATGCCTTTGACCAAAGAATGCTCTAGCCTTTTTTCGACAGACTCCTTACGCCAAGCATCATCTCGCACTTGCTGTTTCCCCTCACCTTTTACGGTTTCGGCAAATTCTAAAAGTCTCTCAGTAGCGTCTGCCCTTCTATTGAGTAGCACATCTTCTACCCTTTCCAGCAAATCTTTTGGAATATCGTCATATACTTCCAGCATGGTAGGGTTTACAATCCCCATATCCATTCCCTCGCGAATGGCGTGGTATAGAAAAGCGGAGTGCATGGCTTCTCGTACAGGATTGTTTCCGCGGAAAGAAAAGGAAACATTGCTGACACCTCCGCTAACATGGGCACCCGGTAAGTTTTCTCGAATCCAACGTGTGGCTCTAAAAAAGTCGACCGCATTGTTATTATGCTCTTCAATCCCAGTGGCTACTGGAAAGATATTAGGGTCAAAAATGATGTCATTGGCAGGAAATTTTACTTGGTTGACCAAGATATTATAACTCCTTTGGCAAATTTCTACTCTTCTATCGTAGGAGTCTGCTTGCCCCTTTTCATCGAAGGCCATAACAATGACTGCTGCTCCATAGCGCTTTACTTTTTTGGCATGGGCGATGAATTGTGACTCACCTTCCTTAAGGGAAATGGAATTGACTACGCCTTTACCTTGAATGCATTTGAGACCTGCTTCAATGATTTCCCATTTGGAGGAGTCAATCATAACAGGGATGCGAGCAATGTCAGGTTCAGCTGCAATTAAGTTTAGAAACTTAACCATGGCTTGTTTGCCATCAAGCATGCCTTCATCCATATTGACATCTAAAATCTGAGCCCCTCCATCTACCTGATTTCGAGCTACTTCAATGGCTTCATCATAATTTTCGTCCAAAATCAATCGTGCAAACTTACGTGATCCAGTTACATTGGTACGCTCACCCACATTCACAAAATTTGTTTCAGGGGTTACAATCAATGGCTCCAGGCCAGATAGGGTTAATGTTGCGTGTTCGATACTCATAGGGTATTTAACATAAATGCTTTGATGGAATTAAATGTTTAGGCCCACTAAATCGAAGGTGCGAGGCTGAACTTTGGCGGCTTCGATGGCCAAAGCTCTAATGTGTTCTGGAGTGGTGCCGCAGCAGCCTCCCACGATATTCAAGAAACCATTTTGGAGAAAATCAGAAACCTCTTCGGCCATCTCTTCAGGCGATTGATCATATTCTCCAAATTCATTGGGCAGTCCTGCGTTCGGATGCGCACTTGTGAAAAAAGGGGCTTTCTTCGATAATGTTTGCAAATAAGGTCTAAGTTGTTCGGCACCCAGAGCACAATTCAATCCAATAGAAAGCAAAGGCACATGAGAAAGTGAAATTAAAAAGGCCTCCGTAGTTTGTCCCGAGAGGGTTCTTCCACTCGCATCGGTGATGGTACCTGAAACCATAATGGGCAACTCATACCCCTTGTGATCGAAAACTTCTTCAATGGCAAATAAAGCAGCCTTGGCATTGAGTGTATCAAAAACCGTTTCGACCAACAAAATATCAACGCCACCTTCTATTAAGGCTGCTATTTGTTCACCATAAGATTTGACCA
Source organism: Roseivirga sp. (assembly GCA_018402485.1). Taxonomy (GTDB): domain Bacteria; phylum Bacteroidota; class Bacteroidia; order Cytophagales; family Cyclobacteriaceae; genus Roseivirga. The sequence goes on from JAGYIY010000002.1 coordinate 231,251, forward strand.
AATCATCGAAATTGACAGCACGATATCCAGGGTCGTTCACATCAGGAGATAAGGAAGCGGTACGGTTGGTAGGCCCAATGGAACCCGCTACAAAACGTGGTTTATGAGGTTCTTTTTCGGTAAATGCCGACGCAACCTCTTTTGCTATACGCGCTGATTCAAAATTCAAGTCATAAACAGCAGATTCTAAATGGTAATCGGCCTGGGCAATGGAGGTAGAGCTAAAGGTATTGGTTTCAATAATGTCTGCTCCCGCTGCAAGGTACTGTTCGTGTATGTCTTTAATGATATCCGGACGTGTAAGAGAAAGCAAATCATTATTTCCTTTTAAAGGGTGTGCATGATCTTTAAACCTCTCACCTCTAAAGTCTTCTTCTTCTAGCGTGTGTCTTTGAATCATGGTGCCCATCGCACCATCTAAAACCAACACTTTTTCTTTCAGTAAATCCCGAATATTTGTTGCCATAAGGTATCATTATGGCTTATCTCAAAAGTTTTGCGGAGGTTCTAATCTCATCTTTTCCTCGATGTGTTCGAGGCTAGGAGTTAGCACCAGATTTTACTCAGGTTGCTAAGACTTCACAGGGCCTAGTCCCTCCGTCTTTCTTGATAAGCGACTGCAAAGTAAGCACAAAGAATTTTATTTTCCTAAATATCGTTTACTTTACCAAAATGAAGTTAGCCGCTATAGACATTGGCTCTAATGCCATCAGATTTCAAATTACTCACATTACCTTTTATGAAGGAGAACCTTACTTCAAGCGGCTCGAATATGTGCGATTTCCGCTTCGATTAGGCGACGATGCTTTCACACATGGTGAAATTAAACCCAAAACGGCCGATAAGCTTATTAAACTGATGCATGCCTTTAAGATATTGATTGAATTATATGAGGTAGACGATTTTTATGCTTGTGCAACATCTGCCATGCGTGAGTCTAAGAATGGTAGCGCATTGGCTAAAAAAATTAAGCAGTTGTATGGCTTAAAAATCCATGTTATTGACGGAAGGCAGGAAGCAGCTCTTATTTTGAGAGTGATTAAAAAGGAGTTTCCAAATGAAGACTTTCTACACATAGATGTTGGTGGGGGGAGTACGGAATTGAACTTGGTCGTAAATAATAAAAATGTAGAAGTTCAATCATTTCAATTAGGCTCAGTTCGCAATCAAAAAGATCCGGGTAACGCGCATATTTTTCAAGACATTCAACAATGGTTAAAAGAGAAGGTAACCTCTTCTATTCATTGCATTGGAACAGGAGGCAACATCAGCAAAATCTATGAACTATCTGGAAATAGGAGTGGCTCGCGCCTACTTTCACTCAAGAAATTAATAACCATTCAAAATCAATTAACCAGTCTGACGAAAGAAGAAAGAATTTACAAGCTGCACCTAAATCCTGATCGTGCTGATGTAATTGTTCCAGCTTCAATGATTTATCGAGAAATCATGCAAATGATACGAGCAACATCTATTTTTGTGCCGAATACGGGTTTAAAAGACGGGATTATGGAAATGCTTTTCGACAACAATCAAGAGAAATTTCAAGGCAACTTTTAAAAGCAAAAAAGCCACCATTTTTCAATGGTGGCTTTGGTTTTATGTAGCGCTGAAGACTAAATGTCTACTTTGGCATATTTCGCATTCTTTTCAATAAACTCCCTACGAGGTGCCACTTCATCTCCCATCAAAACAGAAAACAAATGATCGGCTTCAGCCGCTGATTCCACAGAAACTTGCTTCAAAGCACGCGTCTCAGGATTCATGGTTGTTTCCCAAAGTTGTTCAGGGTTCATTTCACCGAGGCCTTTGTAGCGTTGAAGTGAAACTGAATCTTCTTTACCATCTTTAGACATTTCTAGGGTCATTGCAGCTCTTTCATTCTCGCTGTAGCAATATTCTATGCGCTTACCTCTTTTGAGTTGGTATAAAGGTGGCAAAGCGATGTATAAATATCCTTGGTCGATTAAGTCACGCATATAGCGGAAGAAAAACGTAAGGATCAAAGTCCTGATATGACTTCCATCAATATCCGCATCCGTCATGATAACAATTTTGTGATACCTTAGCTTTTCCATATTTAAGCCCCTCTCATCATCTTCTGTTCCAAAAGATACCCCAAGGGCTGTGATCATATTTTTGATCTCTTCGTTGTCGTAAATTTTATGTTCTTGGGCCTTCTCTACATTCAAAATCTTACCTCTTAATGGCAAAATAGCTTGAAAATGACGATCTCTCCCTTGTTTAGCAGAACCGCCGGCAGAATCTCCCTCGACTAGGTAAAGCTCACTGATACTAGCATCTTTAGAAGCACAATCTGCCAATTTACCTGGCAAGCCTGTTCCTGATAAAACGTTTTTACGTTGCACCATTTCACGTGCCTTACGGGCTGCATGACGCGCTTGAGCCGCTAAAATGACTTTAGAAACAATTTGTTTAGCATTCTTAGGGTTTTCCTCTAAGTAGGTATTTAGGGTTTCACCTACAGAAGACTCAACTGCACCCGCTACGTCTGAATTACCCAATTTCGTTTTGGTTTGACCCTCAAATTGTGGCTCTGCTACTTTCACAGAAATCACAGCCGTTAATCCTTCGCGAAAATCGTCTCCATTAATCTCAATCTTTACTTTGTCTAGTAAACCAGAACGATCGGCATAACTTTTTAGCGTTCGTGTAAGTGCACGCCTGAAACCAGAAACATGCGTACCGCCTTCAATGGTATTGATGTTATTCACATAACTGATTACATGCTCTGAAAAAGAAGTGTTGTAACTCATGGCTACCTGAACAGGTACACCATTTTTTTCACTCTCTATGTATATGGGCTTCTGAATTAACATTTCACGCGAGCCATCTAAGTATTCCACAAATTCAACCAAACCACCTTCAGAGTAAAAATGATCTGATTTATAATCTCCATTATCATCCTGCTCACGCTTGTCTGTCAGGTCAATTTTGATGCCTGCATTCAAAAAAGACAACTCACGCAAACGGGTAGCAACGGTTTCGTACTTAAACTCAGTTGTGTTGAAAATCTCCGCATCTGGATAGAACTGAATGACCGTACCATTCAAATCTGTCGTTCCAATTTCTTTAATCGTGTATTGGGGTACCCCTTTGCTATACTCCTGCTGATACACCTTGTTATCTCGGTAAACAGTGGCTACCAATTTTGTAGAAAGTGCATTCACACAAGAAACTCCTACACCATGTAACCCTCCAGATACTTTGTATGTATCTTTATCGAACTTACCACCAGCATGTAAAACAGTCATTACCACCTCAAGTGCAGATCGTTTTTCCTTTTCATGCATGTCTGTAGGAATACCCCTACCATTGTCCTCGACACTTACCGAACCATCTTCTTCTATGGTTACTTTGATATGATCACAATGTCCGGCCAAGGCTTCATCGATGGAGTTATCAACCACCTCCCAAATCATGTGATGAAGACCTTTGACACCAACATCGCCAATGTACATGGCAGGTCTTTTTCTTACAGCCTCTAGGCCTTCTAATACTTGAATATTACCTGCTGAGTACAGGTCTTTTGATTTTGGTTTTTCTTCGCTCATGAATTTGTTTGAAAAATTAAAACATACACTTTTAAAGCATTCGCTTCTTCGATTTAGAAACGCTTGTATAAAGTATAAAACAAAGTTCGAATATACGGAAATTTGATCAGTAATTCCCTACCGAAAGCATAACTAATGTACAAGCTTCTTCACATTTTACTCCTTCCTTTTCGGCCAACTCCTTAAACACTTGATTTTCAGCACCGGGATTAAAAATAATGCGTCTTGGGCCCAAAGAAAGAAGATAACCAAACCATTGCTTTTGCCTTTTGGCATTGATGTAGAGGGCAATGGTATGTACCTTTTCAATTTTAGGCTCCGCATGCATCAAAAGAATAGGCTCTCCACAGACTTCGCCTTCCTGAATACCAACGGGAACAAAAGGATAACCCGCGGCTTTTAATCGCTCAGCAGCTGCATTAGCATAATTATCGTGCTTGGGAGTACAACCAACAATAACTGTTTTTCTCATAAAAAACTCTTTTTTGAACTAAAATGGTGTTTTATTCGTGTACGCAACAAATAAACAAAATTTCCAATGAGGCAAATGGTGTTCCTTATATCAGCCCTTTTAGTCACTTTTTCACTTTGGGCTTCACCTGTTAATGACGGATTAACCTTTATTGAGGTAGCCTCTGAATCTGAATGGAATTCAGTGCTCAAGCAAGCCGAAACAAAAAATAAATTAATCTTCATTGACGCTTATACCGACTGGTGTGTGTATTGCCACAAACTTGATAAAGAAGTGTATAGCAAAGCAGAGGTAAAAAGTTACTTCGAACAGCATTTTATTAATGTAAAGTTCGATGCCGAAGCTGAATTTGGAAGTAAGCTGGCTGCCTATTTTGAAATTAATTCCTACCCTACACTGCTGTACGTGACATCTGAATCGAAAATATTTGATCGCATTGAAGGTTTTGTTCCGGTTAAAGATTTGATGGCAGTTGGTGAACAAGCCTTAGCAGATTGGAGTAAAATACCTAGCTTAAAAGCCAAATCAGAAAGGGGTATCATTACACAAAAGGAGCAGCAAGAATTGATATTCATCTTACAAAGGATTGAACCGCTCGAAGCGCAAGAAATTGCCAAAGATTACCTTGAAGACCTTGCTACGGATGACTACCTGACTAAAAATCATTTTTTTGTTATCAAAACTTATGGCACCATGGTAGGCTCCAAATATTATCAATACATGAGAGCTCATCGGGATTTGGTGATTAAAAAATTAGGCCAAAGTGAGTTGGAGAATTACATGCTCGCAGCTTATAACCACAACCTAGATTTGGCCATCAGGTATGGTGATGAAGATTTGCTCAGCAAGATTATCAGCGAAATTTTACCTGAGATGGTAGAAAAAGGAGACTTACCCAAAGCCATTTACAGTACCAAAGGTGTCTTTCATGGACAAAGGGAGGACTTTTCGGCTTTCGAAATGAATGTGAATACCTATATGAACAATCATTTGGCCAGCTCAGACCATCCTGATTTCATCATTTCAGTTGTGGTTGATATTTTAGAAAGCTACCCCAAGCAGGTAATGTATGAGAAAGCCATCAACTGGCTTAAGATAGGCCTTGAAAGGGATAATAATCGATTTGAAAGCCATGCACTCAAAGGATACCTTGAAGGACTTTTAGGGAATGTAGAAGCTTCGAAGGCGCACTTCACAAAAGCCAAATCACTTACTAAAAGTGGAGATCAATTGCGTTTTGTAGACCAATTGGAAGAAGTGATTGTAGGTGGAAAGGAATAAATCCATTTCTATGGTTTTTTGATTTTTAGCCATAAGCTTCGACCAATCGATCTGCACATTTTTCTCCGTCCATCGCAGCGGATAAAATACCTCCAGCATACCCCGCACCTTCCCCACATGGAAAAAGGCCTTTCACTTGAACGTGCTCACAACTTTCCGCATCTCTAGGAATACGAATAGGTGAAGATGTTCTGCTCTCTACCCCTACAATTTGTGCCTCTTGCGTGTAGTAACCTTTCATTTTATGCCCAAAAGCCTTTAAAGCCGTGCGTAACCTTTCGTGGATAGCAGCGGGTAAAACCTCATTCATATCGACACTCAACAAACCCGGTTGATATGACGTTTCGTTTAGTTGTGACGAAACTCGGTTTTTAACGAAATCAATCATCCCCTGAGCCGGGGCTGCTTGCGTATTTCCTGCCAAAGCACAAGCCTGTTCCTCAATTTCTTGCTGGAATGCAAGACCTGCCAATGGACCATGATGTCCATATTTATTCATATAATCTTCTCGTTCAACAGCGGCTACAATGCCTGAGTTAGCATACTTTGAATCCCTTCTCGAAGGGCTCATGCCATTGACTACCACCTCGCCTGGTTGTGTTGCAGAAGGAACAATAAAGCCACCAGGACACATGCAGAAACTAAACACGCCGCGCTGTTTCTGCTCATAATTGGTTTGATGAATCAAAGCATAAGAAGCAGCGGGTAACCAAGGACCTCTATCTGGTTTACAGTTATACTGAATTTGATCTATTAACTGTTGAGGGTGCTCGATCCTTACACCTAAAGCAAAAGGTTTAGCTTCTAATAATATACCCTTATCATTCAATAACTTAAACACATCTCTTGCGGAATGTCCGGTGGCTAAAATTACACCTATCCCTTCCACCTTATCTCCATTTCCCAAAACCACACCCCTCATCCTATTTGCCTTCATGATAAGATCTGTAACGCGCGTATCAAAAAGTATTTTACCTCCTGCCGAAAGAATGGTTTCACGTATTTGTTGAACTACCTTGGGTAGTTTATTGGTGCCGATGTGTGGATGTGCATCAATCAAAATATCTTCCGGAGCACCGTGGGCCACCAAAATTTCGAGTGATTTTTGGATATCACCGCGCTTCTTAGAACGGGTATACAGTTTGCCATCAGAATATGTACCTGCACCACCCTCGCCAAAACAATAATTAGACTCCGGATTGACCACATGGTCTTTGTTGATGGCTGCAATGTCTCTCCTTCGTTTGCGCACATCACTCCCACGTTCAATAACAATGGGTTGATAGCCTAGCTCAATCAAACGTAAAGCCGCAAACATGCCCGCCGGACCAAAACCTACAATCACTACAGGTTGGCCTTGACTTACATCAGAAAAATCCTTTCTGTAACTGATCAATGGGGGCATTTTATGCTTATCAGTTACCAAGACCTGCACATTAACCTTCACTTGTTTTCCTCTGGCATCCACCGAACGTCTGACGAGCCGTACTTCACCTTCTTCATCACTTAAACGTACTTTCTTTCTTACCGCTTGCGCGAGCAATTCAGGCTGAAAGGCCACTTCTGGTGGTAAGATGGCTTGAATGGTTTTTTCCATCATATTTGAACTTAAGACTTAAGGTAATTTTTGCTCGTTGCTAGCCTGTTGATCAAGCACCCACTTTTTACCCCATTCTTCTTTTTCTTGTGCAGACCAGAGATTGGGGAAGAAAATTATTTTTTGAAAACGCGGTGGTAAATATTGCTGCCAATTCGTCCCTCCCGTGGCCGCTATATCACTTGGCGACTTTTGTAAATAACGCACAGTCGTTCTGTAATGAGCCAAAGGCCATTCCACATTGGCCAGATAATCGAAACGCCTTAATTCTTTGATGAGCTCACGGCTATCACCTTGTTGGTAGTGCTTTTGAAAAAGTTGATTGAAATTATGGTTTTTTGATTTCTCTGCCAATTGAACAAACACTTCGGAATACTTTTCTTCGAATTGCGCTAAAGTGAGCGTTTTCTTTTCTGTTTTCAATTCTGTAGCACCTGTTTTCCAATACATCGCATCATACAATTGGTCTACCGCGGTATAATCTTCAAACTCCTTTCTCTTATTCACATTCACCAAGTTGATTAAATCAGTAGCTCGTATTTCAATCATGCGGTATTGAGCAGATTGGAAGCCAGAAGAAGGCAGCAAAGACATTCTAAATTTAAGAAACTGTTCCTTTTCCATGCCCTCCGTCATGATGTTGAAGGAGTGGCAAAGGTTTACAAAGTAATTGTTAATGCGTTGCAAGCGTGCCATAAAAAAGGCTTCATCAGGATGTTCATGGTGATGAATTTGTTCCATTTCCCAAAGACAAAGCTTAAAATAGAGTTCGGTAATCTGGTGATAAATGATGAATACCATCTCGTCTGGAAAGCCTGTTTTTGGCTGTTGAAGACCTAAAAGTGAGTCTAAGTTGATGTATTCCCAATATTTTAGATAATCTGCATGGAGCAGGCCATCGAGGTAAGAAATCATATCTTGCCCCATGGCATCATACTTATCTGCAAGGAGTTGAATTCTCTCTGCTATCTTTTCATCGATTTCTGACTTGTTCATTCGTTTGCAAAGCTTAATTTAGCGCACATAAAAAAATTCTCCCCAAACAACACTTCCAACAAATTGTTTGTAGGGTGAGGAAAAAGTGGTCAGGCAAATTTGACTACTATTTGCGCATAAACCAAACGAAAACATGAGCTCAGCCCAAAACAAAACTTTTTCAAAATCTTCTAAAACGGATGAATTCGAACACCCTGACTTTTACGGCATGGATGATTTACTCACCGAAGAACACAAAATGGTCAGAAGTGCGGTCCGTGATTTTGTAAAGAAAGAAATTTCTCCATACATCGAAAGTTGGGCTGAAGAGGCTCATTTCCCCTATGAAATGGTGAGAAAATTTGGAGATATTGGTGCATTTGGTCCTCAGCTACCTGAAAAATATGGCTGTGGCGGTATGGATTACATTGCTTACGGTATCATAATGCAAGAAATTGAAAGAGGCGATTCAGGCATGCGTTCAACCGCCTCTGTGCAAGGTTCGTTGGTGATGTATCCGATTTATCAATTTGGTTCTGAAGAGCAGCGGCTGAAATTCCTTCCCAAATTGGCTTCAGGAGAAATGCTTGGATGTTTCGGTTTAACAGAGCCTGACCACGGTTCAAACCCTTCGGGCATGACCACAAATTTCAAAGACATGGGAGACCATTACCTACTAAACGGGGCAAAAATGTGGATTTCTAATGCTCCACATGCTGATGTAGCTGTAGTATGGGCTAAAAATGAGGCAGGCCGCATACACGGCTTACTTGTAGAACGTGGTATGGAAGGTTTCTCTACGCCTGAAACGCATGGTAAGTGGTCTTTGAGAGCCAGTGCTACGGGGGAATTGGTTTTCGACAATGTGAAAGTACCTAAAGAAAATCTGTTGCCTAATAAAAGTGGCTTAGGTGCACCTATGATGTGTCTCGATTCTGCCCGCTATGGCATTGCATGGGGCGCCATCGGTGCCGCAATGGACTGTTATGAGTCGGCTCGCAGATATGCTGCAGAAAGGGAGCAATTCGGAAAACCCATTGGTGGCTTTCAATTGCAACAGAAAAAATTGGCAGAAATGCTGACGGAAATTACAAAAGCACAATTTTTGAACCTACGCCTCGGACAGTTATTCAATGAAGGCAAAGCCACTACGGCTCAAATCTCGATGGCGAAACGAAATGCAGTTGAAACAGCTCTGAACATTGCCCGAGAAGCGCGTCAAATGCATGGCGGCATGGGCATTACCGGTGAATACCCCATGATGCGGCATATGGCCAACTTAGAGTCTGTTGTTACCTACGAAGGCACCCACGATATCCACTTGCTCATCTTAGGTGCCGATATTACTGGGATTCCTGCTTTTGCCTAAAGCAATCAAGGCATTACCTTTACATTATCGGTGTGGAGAAAAGAAGTGAATTGCATATCTTTCACAAAAAAGAAAGAATAAATGATGCGCTTTTTCTCTACACTCCTACTCGCTTGTTTGTGTTTCCCATTGTTTTCTCAAGAAACACTCGATGATCCATTAGGTAATCACCGCTTCAGGTTCATTGGCCCTGAAGGCAACAGAACCATTGCCATAGCCGGAGAGCCCGGTAACCCCATGGTGAATTACATCGGTGCAGCCTCTGGTGGCCTGTGGAAAACAGAGGATGCAGGCGTCAACTGGCGACCCATTTTTGACGATCAAGACATCAGTTCAATCGGCTCGGTGGCCTTAGCCCCTAGCGACCCTCAGCAAGTTTGGGTAGGAACAGGAGAAACCTTTGTGATTCGTCCTGCCCACGCCATGGGGAATGGCATCTACTTTTCCCCTGACGGCGGTAAAACCTGGGAACATAAAGGTTTGGAAAAAACAGCCAGAATCGGACGCATTGTGATCCACCCCAAAAATCCAGACATCATTTACGCTGCTGCTTTAGGACATACCTATGGCCCCCAGCAGGAACGTGGCATCTTCAAAACGACCAATGGCGGCGAAACATGGCAAAGGGTGCTTTTTGCAGATGAAAATACCGGTGCAGCAGACATTGCCATGGATCCTGAAAACCCTGAAATCTTATATGCAGGCATGTGGTCTATCGCCATCAATACCTGGGGGCTGAACAGTGGCGGCCCTGGTGGTGGCGTGTACCGCTCTGTGGATGGCGGAGACTCTTGGGAGCCCATGTACAAAAAGGGTTTACCCGGTGGACCCGACAGGCATGTGGGAAAAACAGCCGTAGCCATTGCCCACAGCAGTCCCAACGTGGTGTATGCCCTCTTTGAGGCAGAAAGCCCCGAGCTGTGGCGCAGTAATGACCGAGGTGATACTTGGACCTTGCAAAGCCGTGACCATGATTGGAACGAAAGAGCCCCTTATTACACTCGCATTGCCGTAGGCACTGGCAACCCTGATGAAATTTATTCTTTGAGTGTTCGCTTTGTGCAGTCTCTAGATGGCGGAAAAACCCGCGAGAGACGTCCACCCAGAGGCGGTGGCGATAACCACGACATGTGGATAGACCCGACCAATCCAGACCGGATGATGGTGGCACACGATGGTGGTGCGAGCATCAGTTTGAACCATGGTAAGTCTTTTCAGCGCGTGGTACTTCCCATTGCGCAGATGTATCACGTAGCGGTAGACGATAAAATTCCATACAATGTATTTGGCAATCGGCAAGATGGATGGTCATACATGGGGCCAAGCAATTCCCTGCAAGGCTACATTCCACTGGGGCTATGGAAAGGTGTAGGCGGTTGCGAAAGCGGTTTTGCGCAGCCCGACCCGAATGATAACGACATCATTTGGTCAGGGTGCTACGATGGAGGTTTGGAAAGGCACAATGTACAAACCGGCCATTCTCGTGAAGTTCGCGTATGGCCAGAAGCTGGTTACGGATGGACACCTGCCGATATGAAATACCGCTGGCATTGGAATTTTCCCTTGAGCTTTTCCCCACACCTTAAAGGACGGGTTTATGTGGGTAGTCAGTATGTGCACCAATCTGACGATGGTGGGCAAAGCTGGCAAATCATTAGCCCAGACCTTACCCTTAACTTAAAATCGCACCAACAAAGTTCGGGTGGCATTGCCATCGACAACCTCATGACTTTCGATGGCTCTACCCTCTTTGCCATTGAGGAATCCGTTTTGGAGAAAGGCTTGATTTGGGTAGGTACCAATGACGGACAAGTGCAAGTAACACGCAATGGTGGAACACAATGGACCAATGTGACAGCCAATATCAGAGGATTGCCAGAATGGGGTACCATTGCCAACATAGAACCTTCGCGCTATGATCCAGCTACCGCTTATATCTCAGTAGATTTGCACCAAATGGGTGATTTTGATCCGTATGTTTATAAAACAACCGATTATGGTCAAAGCTGGGTAAAAATCTCCGAGGGAATTCCTGCTTCTGAATCGAGTTTTGTACACGTGATAAGAGAAGACCCTAAAAGAAAAGGTATGCTCTATGCCGGTATCGACAAAGGTATTTATGTGAGCTACAACGATGGTGAGAGCTGGAGCCGTTTGCGTTTGAACCTACCTCCTGCTCCCGTTTATTGGCTAGAAATTCAAGAGCGTTTTGACGATTTGGTTGTCGGAACCTATGGCAGAGGTTATTACATCCTAGACGATCTCACAGCATTACGAAACGCCGACCAGTTAAACGATGAGGTTGTTTTACTACCCGTCAAAGATAGTTATCGTTTCAACACAAGAGAAAGCATTAAAACCGACGGCCCCAGTACCAATGCAGGACAAAATCCACCCAATGGCGCCATCATCAATTACTATCTACCTGAAAAAGTAGAGGGGCAAGTAAGCCTCGAGATCACCGATAAAGACAACAACCTGATTAGAGCAATGAATGGACGCAATGAGCAAGGCCTCAATCGCATGACGTGGGATTTACGCTATGCCCCTACCTTCCGGCCGAAGTTGCGCGTACAGCCTCCAGGAAGACCATGGGTGCAGCTGAATGGCGAAGGCTGGCGTCCATTGGTGCAATGGGACCTCGACCTCATGGCAGGTCAATTTGGTCCTCGTGTGGCTCCCGGTACTTATGATGTACATCTTGTGGTAAAAGATGAAGACGGAAATGAAACTGGTCGTTTTACCGAGGAAGTAAGCATTTTAAAAGATCCTTATGCCGAAGGAACGCAAGCAGACATTGAGGCGCAGGTGGCTTTCTCTTTACAACTAAGAGATGCCATCAACTTGGCTGTGCGTAATATTGATGCGGTGGAAATCTTAAGAAAAGAATTAGAAACCCTTATTGAAGAAGCTGAAGACGATAACATCAAACGACAAGCTTTAACGCTGCGCGGAAAGGCTGAAGATGTAGCAGCCAAGTTATACGACATTCACCTTACCGGAGCGCGTGAAGATGCCTTTAGAAATCCCATCAAGCTATATGGTCGCCTAAGTGCTTTGGCAAGTGACATAAACGGCAGTGGAATAGACTTTCGCCCTACCAACCAACAAGGTGAAGTGTATGAGGTATTGGATGAGCGTTTAAAAAATGCCATTCAACAATTCGACCGATTGGTCAATACTGACATACAGGAGTTTAACCGTGCCTTGCAACGCGATAACCGTAAGATCATTATTGAGAGGGATGGTGGTTAGAAGCTAGAGGTTGGAGGTTAGAGATTGGAGGTTAGAGGTTAGAAGTTGGAAGTTGGAAGTTGGAAGTTAGAAGTTAGAAGTTAGAAAGTAAGAATCCCAAAATCTTCAATCGTATTTCGTAAATGGCTATTGATAATTCCTCATTGAAAAATAGCCGTGCTTCGAAAGCCTCAGCAACCGTCATGGTGAGGGTGAGCCGACTGCAAGTAGGTTCATCGCTGTACGGTGGTTAGGAATATGTAGTAAGCCGGATTACAAATCCTATGATAAATGTTCCAGATTGCAAATCTGGAACAGCTGATTCCATCTGCTAAAACAAGTAGATTTACGAACCCATAAGTTTTCAAAGCGGTCAGATCGCATTCATTTTTGGCATAAAGTAAAGCTAGTTTCTTTTAAAAAAGCTTACCACTCAATCCTTAGCTTTAGTTAAAAGTTATTATTCCATTCCTTGCATTCACCTTGGTACCATCATCTAACCTAGCTTCAATTACATATTCTATTCGACTTGGTATGTTGGACGTATCAGAAAATTGAACCAAAAAGCCACCCAATCCTTGCAAGCTTTGCGATATATATTGTGAGATAGAGGTCTGGGTATCTACTATAACCATCTGACTTGTTATATCAATTCTTTCATTGTCGTTAGCAACATCAATTATTTCTACCTTAATACTTTCTATGTTATTTTTATACATCACTACCTGATCTGCACAAGGTACTACTGCGGCCTTTAAGACCTTTGGTTCTCTCTCTTTAGGATCTCCAAGTTCAATCGAAACCATTTTTTCTTGTTCAATAATATCTATTTCTATTATAAATTCGTCCTTATCAATTGCGTTTTGTTTGTCAAACTCAATGACATTGCTACCATCTGAGATCAAAGCCCTTGATTCAATACCCGTAATTGTGATCTCATAAGTTTTTTCACTACAACATGCGCTCATGAAGAGAGCCATTAGAATCATAGGGATTGCATTTCTACTTGTCATATTCATTTTCTTTAGTCGCTCTTAAATAGTACACTTTATTGATATATCTGATTATAAGTCTTTGCTAAATGCTAACGCTAGCTAGTCAATATTATTTTTAACGGCAGACCGTCTCAATACTCCCCTGCAAAGGTACTGTATTTCAACCTTTTCCTTAGAAACGACAGCCGGTAAAAGTGGAACTTCAAGATGTCTGACACCTCGTAGGTGTCTGACATCTATAACGTTGAATTCAGCAATACGCACTGGGTAAAATGTAAGTTGAAACCGAAAGCCTTCTTAAAAAGAATGTAAACTTTACGGAAAAACCATATGGCGTTGGGCGCAACAATGCTCGATTCGCTCAACTTAGGATTCCCCTTTCGTTAGCGGGTGTCTAACGGATGATAAATCCTATGATAACAGTTCCAGATTACAAATCTGGAGCGTTTTGGCTATGCGTAATTACGTAGGTTAGCAGTCAACTTTGCAAACACGTACGAAAGCCTATGGATTTTTAGCGTCTCTTACCTTTTTGGCCATCTTCCATTCCTCAAATTCCTTTCTTTGTTTATCGTAATATTCTTGCCGTTCATGTGAGGTCATGGATTGTAGTTCACGATCGATTTTGTTCCGAATATCGCGCATCATCCTTACCGCATCAAACTTCTTTTTCGTTTTAGTCTCCATGGTGCAAAATTTCTCTTGGTGTTCGTATTTCAATAGTTCGATAACCCTCTCTCAGATTTACAGAATTGTACAGTCTTATTTTATCAAGGTTCACTATATGCTTAAAGTTCCAACTTACCAGAACTTCTATGTTATGAACTGTGGCAGTGGCTATATGTTGACAATCAATCAAACTCTTGAACCCTACAATTCTTTCTTCTAAATAGATATCTGCCAGTTGTTCAGCCTGTTGGTTGAGTTCGATTGCTATTAAGTGTTCCGGAGTTAAGTAGTTCAAGTAATCTCGCACATTAGTTGGAGCATTCTTCAATTCTCTTAAAAGAATGTCCGATACTGTAAGCCTGTAATTGCCATCCTTCACTTCTTGAAAGAACAATTCAGTCCAATGCTGGAATTCCTCGTCAAATAAACCTCCTACCACTGAGGTATCAATGTAAACAGTTCGAACCATACACTAAAGTTCTAAAAAAATATTCGAATCGCAATTGGAAGATGGCTGAAAGGTAACGGCAGTGTGTCTCAAAACTCACTTTTAAAGCCGCTGACTTCCTTACTTATCAGTATAAATACCTTCCATGAAAAACGGTACCCTCAAGAGGTCTGACACCTCGCAGGTGTCTGACATCTCAACACCAATACCCACCGGGTAAAACGTAAGTTGAAGTAGAATACCTCTTTAAAAAATAAGGTAAATTTTACGAAAAACCCACAAGGCGGTGGGTGCAACAATCCCCGATTCGCTCAACCTAGGATTTCCCATTGGCTAACGGGCCAGAGAATCCTTAGTTGTTGGCACAAGTTATTTTATATTCCATTCTATTTTTTTAAGACGAGCAGCAACTTGTTTCAGGGTTTCAATCAATTTGCCTTCTGCCGGAAGTCCACCTGTTACCAGGTCTTTGAAATCACCTTTGTATGCAGTTCTGAGTTGTTCCCATGTTTCTTGTGGTTTGGCAAATATGATTGCCGTTGAAGGATGTTCAGGAATCCAGTTGTTGTTGTTCTTATAGCTTATCATGTCGTCATAACCCACTTTTATCAGCATTTCATCAAAACCACTACTTTCAAAGAACTGCTTTATTTCTTCATCTTTTAGCATTTGATGGATGTCGTACACATGACGGATTTTGTTTCTCAGGTCATTTATCGGTTCTTCTGTTCTGGAGAACCTCACCAAACTCATCATCTTCTCGCAGAAAGTTCTCAGCTTGCTCAAAACCTGAATGGTGAATGGAGCCATATTGTATTGTTCAATCAGTTCGTCTTGACCTTTATATTTCATCATTTCATAAATGTAAGAACTGACTTGCATATCAGAAAAAGGTTTAAAATTCCCTAACCATGTAGCCTCAACCACTACGTGTTCCCTGACCTGACCAAAATCTCCTTCAAATAACTTGTTGTAATGATGAACCGTTTTCCGAATATTTCCCATTTTATTGGTTAGTCCTTCAACTTTTATTTCCGGAATTACCTTTTCCACTACTTTACTGATTGCTCGGATTTTCTTTTTTAACCTATTGTCGTTCTCTCCTTCATTACGGAGTACCACCATGTCAATATCTTCTGAGAATCGTTCTATTAGCTTGTGGCATTTTGAAAGTGCTGTTCCACCTTTAAAAACGGACTGATCGGCTATATCTGAATTGAATATCTCATACAAAGCAACCGTTACCCAATAATCCTTCTCCACATAAATGTCTCTCATGTCGAGATATTCCGCTGTGGCAAGTATTGCATCTTGTAGTAGTTCTTTGTGGCTATGTAATTCATATCAGTTAATATTCCATTTTGGCGCAGTTGGCAATGTTTCTTCTTTAATTCCGAGTTTATAATTGGTCAATGGGTTCAGGTTTGTTTTAAGGCTTTCAAGAGCGCTCTTCTTTTTTGATAATTCCAATATGGCGCCCAATAATGCTGCGGCTCTTGGTGGGTATTTCAAAGCATACCGGATCATTTTTGATTGATCATTTTCAGATAGCTTGCTTATTTTGTTTTTCAGTACCGCAATGGCTAATTTCTTGTCTAGGTCGGAAATGATCTTGAAGTCTTTTAGTGCATCTAGAATTTCCAGCAGGTGGTAATTTTCATTGGTTACATCAACATAGCTTTTAACCGGTTTGACTTGTGTTTTACCGATTTTGGTGGTTACCCTTTTTACTTTACTTGCTACCTTGATGGTTTTAGGCACCTGCGTGGTTAAGCCCATGCGATTGTATAATGCCCCTCCGGTAATGTATGCAATGCGTTTTCCATCCTGAAAAAGATATGGTTTAAGGAGTTCTTCTTCTCGTGGCCTGAGTTCACCAAATGCAGATTGTTTAGGTTTGTAGAATACTCCGGTTGACACTCTTTTGATTATTCCTTTCTTAATCAATCGCTCAATAGCTTTAGCAGTAGCACCGTACTCCGACTGAGCAATATATAACTGTTGATACTTGAAGGTAGTTCCTTCCTGCATCCTGTTGATCTTACGTTCTATTTTCTCTGCTACCTTCATTGATAGTACATTTCTTAATGGAAGTAAAGATAATAAAGCGCAGTGATTTGTCAAGTATATTGCGCAAAATACTTGACATTATGGGTTTGGTTTCTAAAAATAGATTAGCCACTTGGTATGAATGTTTGCCAACGGCAGTCCGTCTCAAAACTCACCTTTAAATCTGCTGAATTCCTACCTTTTCAGTAGAAACGACAGCCGGTTAAAAGCGGTACTTCAAGAGGTCTGACACCTCGCAGGTGTCAGACATCTTTGCCCAAATCAAATTCATATAGCATCTTGGCTATTTGGGACGGGGAAAATTTACTCTTTCTCATATTACAGTTTTTAAAATTAGAAATTCTATTTTTAATCTGTAGCAGTTTTGGGGGGGCTTACAACGTTTAGTATATGAAAAGTAGGCGATTTCGAAGCACAAAAATTTCGGTTAAGTACAAAGTTTGAAACGAGCCAAAACGCATGAATTCACTACTGTTTCGCCTATTTTTTATATACATTGTTGGGCGTTCGTTATTCTTCTTTTAGTTTCTTTATCACAGCTTCAAAAATTCCTTTATACGTTCCGTCTTTCTTTAGCCACTTATTTGTGTCGTTCGGTAGCCATTCTTCTCCTACATATTCCTTTTTCGCTTGTTTTTTCACATCAAGATAGTATTGAAGTGCTTTAATCGTCTTAATAGCAAAGTCGTCAAATTCAGTTTCAAGAGTTAGTGTGAAACGTTCGCTTTGATTTACATATCCATTTGGTTTGAAAGTGGACAACTCACTTATTAAACTCTCTGGTGAATCTATTTTGTGTAGTTTGTCTTGAAAGAAGTATAAAGCTGAAAGTGAAAGTAAAACGTCATTTATGTAGTTGTTCCATAAAATTTCATAATTGTTATATTTCTCTCCTTTAATGTCGTTTATTCTTTCCGCAATTCGATAAGCTAAAATGAGTTTGTAAAATTGGTCATCTTCATTTTTAGAAGAGTCAAAAATTCTGTCATAGTATAATTCAGAGAATACCAACTTATGGCGACCCACTGTAGATATTGGTAATTGCAAGTAAAAAGATAAATACGAAACACCTAAATCTAAATTTCTAATTTTTAAATGCATTGGACTTTTGCCAAATGGATTTCTATATTTTTTCTTATTCACCGTTGCCCATTCTCCATCTTTTTTGTCGTAGAAAACCCCAACATTATTTAGGTGTTCAAAAATCTTATTTTGAATTCTGTCGCCTGAATGTAAATCTCTTGCACTTATAGCATTTTGACTATTACTGGCAACTGCAATGTCCATTGATATTTTTGAAGTTCTTGCTTTGTCTTTTACTTTAGTTAATCGAAGTAAAATTTGAATATTATCTGGTAAGTCGTTTACAATTCTTATAAGTGACTTGGCTGTTTGTCCACCGTTTACAATTTGAAAATTTTTGATTGTCAAGGTATTATTTTCATTAATTGTAAAGTCTTGACACACTCCATTAATTCCGTTGTTTAAAATCCAAAAATTTGATTTTTCTCCTTTAGAATACTCTTTTTTAATTTTTGAGTTAATATCGTTTTCGCCCTTGTAATATCTAACGTTTAATGCAAGAATTAGCTCTTTCTTATCTTCAATTATTGGCTTTAGGGAATTGGCATAAATTGAGGTGACAACTGTTTCTAATTCTGATTCGTCATTGTCATAGTAAGTAAGGTTTTTTGAAAATATTTCGTTCTCAACAAATCTTAATTCAACTTCATTTTTGGGTATTTCAATATCATCATAAAGTTCTTCCAATTCTTGGTAATTGTAATAACGAATGTCAAAATTTATGTTCTTGTCTTTGTAATTAGTATGAAGAGCATTTATATCTGTTTTTATATTGCCAATAAAGTCAGGGTCTATGAAGTAAAATGTGATAGAGAAATTGTTTGCTTTTAAGTTTTCGGGTGTTAGTATTGGCAATAACTCTTCGTCAATCACTTTTTTCAGTTTGTGATTAGGTGATAAGTTTTCGTCAGTCAAACCAATTATCCAATCAATAAAACGTTTGTTTTTCTTGATTTCATTAGTGTTTAGTAATTGGTTTTTAGAGTACTTGAATTGGAAAACCAAAATTTCATTATTGGCTTGATTTGTGAAAATCGCATCATTTCCCAAATCATTAGCCATATCTACAATATGGTCTTTTATAAATTGGTCGAAATCATTTCCGTCATATTCGAAGTCAATGATTTTGTTAAAACACTCTTTAATTATAAAATGACCGAATGCGGTTCCGTCATTTTGATATTTTTCGTTTGTAGTTAGTTCAGCTACTTGTTCTTTTATTCTATCGTAAAATTCCATTCACTTGTTTTTTTCTAATGACGCCCAACATTTGTATAACGCGCATGCGCGTTATATCACATGTACCTACCAAAGCCTAACCCCTTAATAGTCAGTATAATAGACCGGATACCAAAATACTGTACCATTTAGCTCTTGTAATAAATATGCGACCATCTTTTAAAGTTAGTACAAAAGAAATAAAAATCATAAGGGGATGATTCGCGGTTTGCAAATGCTCACTTTATGGAGCTGTGGTGATGGACGAATTACGATTTGGGGATTTTTGAATTTGGTTTCTACATTCTGACTTCTGAAATCTAACTTCCAGCTTCCAGCTTCTAACTTCCAACCTCCAACTTCTAACCTCCAACTTCTAACCTCTGACTTCTAACCTCTGACTTCCAGCCTCCAACCACTACCCCCCCACTTCTAGCCTCTTAAAAACACAAAATGATTCTCCGTAGACGCTTCTTCATCAAAGCGGTAACCTTCGCCTGTAAAGGTTTTAACGCCTTCCACTGAATTGATTTGCTCTTGTACGATGTAGCGCGCCATGGCACCACGCGCCTTCTTGGCGAAGAAAGAAATGACCTTGTACTTGCCATTCTTTTCGTCTTTAAAATCTACATTCACCACGCGAGCTGTCAGGGCTTTTTGTTTTAAGACCTTAAAGTATTCGTTTGAAGCCAAGTTCAATAATACATCATCGCCTTGGGTTTTTAATTCTTTCATTAATTGCTTAGCCAGCTGGTCTCCCCAAAAGGCATAAAGTGAGTTGTGATTGCCTACCTGCAGCTTTGTCCCCATTTCTAACCGGTAGGGTTGCATCGAGTCCAAAGGTTTTAAAACACCATACAAACCCGATAAAATGCGGACATGGTCTTGTGCAAAAGCCACAGCTTTGACACTCAGCGATGCCGCCTCCATGCCCTGATAAACATCTCCTTGAAAAGCAAAAAGCGCTGCCTTGGCATGATTTGGATCGTTATTGACATCAAAATTCAAATAGCGCTCTTGGTTCAGTTCGGCCAATTTATCGCTAATGCTCATGAGGTCTTTGAGGTCGCGGGCTTCGAGTGTCTGAAGCTGCTTGACCAAGGTAGTAGCTTGTTTACGGAAAACAGGCTGTGTTTGCGGCAAACTTTGGGCAGCAGGCGGAAGTGGATTTTCAAAATCAAGCGTTTTGGCAGGAGAAAGAACAAGTAACATAAGCAATAGAATTTGAATACAATGATACAAAGCTTAAAGTAAAATTCCATTCCCTTTGTTGCGTGAAATCCATGTAATTCCATCAGAAAAATGATTGTAAGGCTTAGCTTTACATCTTGATGCAACGCAAGAAAATTGACCTTACTCGTGGTTCGCTTATCAAAGGGCTGATTGCACTCTCCCTACCCATTATTGGCGCCAATTTATTGCAAACAGGCTATCAATTGGTCGATGCCTTTTGGGTAGGTCGTTTGGGAGCCCATGCTGTGGCTGCCGTGTCTATCAGTTATCCGGTGAATTTTCTATTGATCTCACTCAGCTCAGGCTTTGCTTTTGCCGGAACCATACTTGTGGCCCAATATGCGGGAGCCAAAAAAATGCAGATGGTCAACCATGTGGCTACCCAAACCTTGGCCATGGTCGTGATCATGTCCATTGTTTTGTCTGCCATTGCTTACTGGCTTTCCCCTTATATTTTAACCGGATTGGGCGTTGAAGAAGTGATTTTCGATGATGCTAATTTTTTTCAACGCATCATATTTCTGGGGCTGGTCTTCAATTTTGGCTTTATCATGTTCCAATCCTTGTTGCGTGGCATTGGTGAAGTCAAAATCCCTTTATACATCAATGCTGCTACCCTAGCGCTCAATTTTGTACTCGACCCCCTATTCATTTACGGCTGGGGACCTGTGCCTGCTTTTGGGGTAGCTGGTGCCGCAGTTTCTACCTTGTTTACGCTTTTTCTTTCTGCTGCCATTGGGCACTATGTTTTGTTCAAAGGCATCACAGACATTCAGCTTACGCTTAGGAAATTCTCTTTCGACATTCCTCTTTTAAAGAAAGCCTTTAAAATAGGTGCACCCTCTTCCATTGAAATTTCAGCACGTGCTTTGGGTTTAACTTTAATGACGGGCATAGCAGCCTACTTCGGCACTGAAGTACTGGCCGCTTATGGTGTAGGCTCACGATTGATCAGCTTTGTTGTCATTTTCGGTTTGGGTTTATTGCGTGCCTCTTCTACTGTGGTTGGGCAAAATATGGGGGCTCAGCAGATAGAAAGGGCAGAAAAAGGGGCCATTTATGCGGCATGGATGGGTTTTGTGAGTCTGGGCATACTGGGCATCATCATGTACTTTTTTGCAGACCCCTTGGTGCGCACTTTCCTCACCGGAGACGAGCATGTGATTCAGATGGGCGTCAATTTTATGAAAATATGTTCCCTAAGCTTTGGTTTTATGGGTGCGCAACTGGCCTTGGTAGGCACGCTGCGTGGTTCGGGGAACACCCTGGAATCTATGTTTCTTACCATCATAGGCATTTGGGTGATCCAATTCCCATTCGCGTGGTTTAGCACACGCATGGGTTGGATGGATCAATCCGGGCTTTGGTGGTCATTCCCAATCAGTTATGTACTTTCCTGTTTGCTTACTGTGTATTGGTTCAAACGTGGCACATGGAAAGAGAAAAGATTGATCTCCTGAAGTATCAATTCTTTAAATTCAAACGAATCGTCTCCCCACCGTTTACCTCATATGCCTCATCATAAACAAATAAGGACAAATGGGTCTCCGACTCATTGCTCATTTCAACAGATGTACTGTTGGCAGCTATGGTCAAATGGCAATCTCTAAATTTGATATGGAAGGAATAACCTTTCCACTGGGCTGGTAGCATTGGGTAAAAGTGTAGCTCGCCTTTTTTCACCCGCATGCCTGCAAAGCCTTTGGCAAAAGCCATCCATGTACCTGCCATAGACGTGGTATGGCAACCATCTTCTGTATCGTTGTTGTAGTCGTCCAAATCCAATCGAGCTGTGCGCAAGTACATCTCGTAGGCTTTTTCTTTCCGGCCTAATTTAGCCGCCAATATGGCGTGCACACAAGGAGAAAGTGAGGACTCATGCACGGTCATGGGCTCATAAAAATCAAAGTTTCGCTCAATGGTCTCCCTATCAAACTCATCCTCGAAGAGATAAACCCCTTGCAGTGTATCGGCTTGTTTGATAAAACAAGAACGCAGAATACGGTCCCAAGACCAGTTTTGATTGATTGGCCTTTGACCCTTAGGAATGTCGTCTACCGTCATGATGTCTTTGTCTAAGAAGCCATCTTGCTGCAGGAATACTTTTCTTTCTTCGTCATACCCAAGGTACATATGGTCTAAGATATGCTGCCAATGCTTTGTTTCTTCTGGGGAAAATTTGAGTTGGCTTAACAAAGCATCTAGTGCGGCATTGCCTTTGTATGCTTGCAGACCATCGAGGGTGTACTGCAAGGTCCACAGTGCCATTTTACTGGTGTACCAATTGTTATTGACATTGTTTTCATATTCATTCGGACCTGTAACCCCATGCATTACATACTGTCCTTTTTGTTTAGACCAGTGTACACGCTGTGCCCAGAAACGGGAGATGGCAATCAAGACTTCTAAGCCATACTCCAGCAAATAATCCGGATCGTTGTGGTAATTGATATAATCGTAAATGGCATAGGCAATGGCACCATTTCTATGAATTTCTTCGAAGGTAATTTCCCATTCATTGTGGCATTCCTCCCCATTCATGGTCACCATAGGATACAAAGCAGCACCATCGGTGAACCCTAGTTTTTGTGCATTCTCAATGGCTTTTTGCAAATGTTTGTAGCGGTACAGCAAGAGGTTTTTAGCCACTTGCTGATCGGAGGTCGCCAAATAGAAGGCCAAGCAGTAGGCTTCTGTATCCCAATAGGTGCTACCCCCGTATTTTTCGCCTGTAAACCCTTTGGGGCCAATGTTCAGGCGCGCATCTTCTCCGGTATAGGTTTGATTGAGTTGAAAAATATTGAAGCGTATGCCCTGCTGTGCAGAAACGTCCCCATCAATTGTAATGTCACTTTTCTCCCATTTCTGCGCCCATAAGTTCACATGCTCCTGCAATAATTCTTCGTAACCAGATTGTTGAGCTTTTAGCACTTCTTTTTGACAAACAGAGGTCAATTCACCTTTATCCACATGCATGGAAGAGATGTTAGAAGCGTATTTGAAAACGGTAAATGGCACACCTTCCTGTATGCTCCCTTCTTCTGTTACTTCCACATACTTTTCTTTTTCTTGTGCACTTATACTTTCTTGCACCCAACCGCCAGTAATGTCGTAAGCCATTCCTGTCACCACATGAAAGTTTGTCTTTTTTGTGTTGGCGACTACGTAAGAAAAATGACTGTCAGCCTTTTTATCTACTTCTTCCCAAAACTTCTCATCATAGTTGGCATCTGCATTGATTACATCAAAATCAATGAAAGGCTTAAGGGTAACGGTTCCCGAGAAGTTGAGTGGTGTTACCTGGTAGGAAATGGCACCTACTTTGGTACGGGCCATGCTGCAAAACCTTTGCGCCACAACCTTCACCTCTTTCCCTGAAGGTAAAGCCACATGAAAAGAACGCTTCAGCCAACCTTCTTTCATGTTCAATTCCCTACGGAAAGCATGAATTTTAGCTTTGGCTAGATCTAAGGGTTCACCATCAAAAAACAGATGAATACCAATCCAATTAGAAGCATTTAAAACTTTTGCGAAGTATTCGGGGTAACCATTTTTCCACCAGCCTACACGGGTCTTGTCGGGGTAATAGACACCTGCCACGTAATTCCCTTGCAGGCTATGGCCGGTAAATTGTTCTTCGAAGTTGGCACGTTGCCCAAACATTCCATTGCCCAAACTGAAAATGCTTTCAGAAATTTTGTTGAGTTCCGGATCAAAACCCTCTTCTATGATGGACCAAGGATCTTGTTTGATGTAATTCTTCATGCTGATTTAAAGTTTTTCAAAAATCGTTAAGTCTAAATTTTTCATGTCGGGAATCACCGCATGTGCTTGATACAATATGTCAGGTTGCCCTACGCCAATACATTTCATTCCACCAGCCAAGGCCGCTTGCACGCCAGATATGGCATCTTCAAAGACCACACAATCAGCAGGATTCACATTCAAGGCCTTAGCCCCAAGCAAAAACACTTCAGGATCTGGCTTAGAGTGCGATACATGCGTGCCATCTATGGCAACATCGAACACATCTTCCATCCCCACTGCCTTCAAAATCGATGGTCCATTTTTACTTGATGTACCCAATGCCAATAAAACATTGTTTTCTTTGAGTAAGGTAATAAAATCAACTACACCGGGAAGAATGTCGTGTGGTGTCATTTTCGAAATAATTTTCCGATAAACTTCATTTTTTTTGTTGGTGAAGGTTAACACCTCTTCCTCTTCCATTTTAATGCCACCCATGGCTAAAATACGCTTCATCGAAGAGGTTCTGCTGACTCCTTTTAATTGTTCGTTCTCGGCTTCACTAAAAGGGACCCCTAATTCAGCGGCAATGGTTTTCCAAGCTATAAAGTGAGCAGGCACTGTATCAACAATCACACCATCTAAATCGAAAATGCAACATTTTGGTCTATTCATTGAATTGATTTGTAATTGTTCTCAATCATTTTATCTGTTTCGGATAAAGGTTTAAAGACGCTAAACGTACTTCCTTGGGTACGCTGTGCACCTAATGCATTGGCATACTTCGCTGCCTTGATGTAATCGTCTTTGACATCTTTTAATCCATAGGCCAACCCACCAGCAAATGAATCTCCGCAACCCGTAGTATCTACTACATGCTGCATAAAAATGGAAGGCACGAAGTCTTCTTTTAATGTACCATTCTCTTTGGTGAACACTTTACACCCGCTCTCATCGGTGGTAATGATAAGCGCTTTTGGGCCCATATCTAAGATGTAATCCGCCATAGGTTTCAGGTGATCTTGACCGATATCGTCCAATAGATCGGTTAGTTCTTCTTCTTTGTATTCATGCTTATACCAAGTGCACCACGATTCTTCCAAATTCATTTTGAGCACATCGATGTATGGAAGCCAAAGATCTCTTTCTACCCAAAACTTTTTATGGCGCTGCCCACTGATGGTAAGGGTATGTGTAGGGCCATGACCATCAAATATGATGAGCCCCTCGCTATGCTCTTTGAGGTACTTGAGTGTATCTAAAGCAATTTCATGATCCGTAATGGGAACAAAGACAAAGACATCGCATCCCAAATAAGGAGCCAAATCTCGAGGCATAATGGGGTTCATAAAAGCCGTTTGGCGTTCTTCGCGAAAATTTTGATCTAGAAATTTCAGTTTAATCACATCACCACTATCTGCCTCATCAGATACGCCTGACATGTCTATGGCAGGGTAAGGGGCAAAAATCTCACGAACTGCGGGCATGTCTTTTTTACGGATATGCGATATTGGGTAAACTGTACCATGCCCCTGAATGAGTTGTGCAATACCAATGGTTGGGTGTGTAATACATCCATACTTTTCAAAAACTTCACCCTTGTGGGTAGTGATGTGATCGCGTGGAATAGGCCCAATTACAGCAATACGAGATTCTTTCTGCATAAACTAGATTAGCTAAAATAGATCCAAATAGCAAAAATAATAAGGACAAGCAAAACCGTGAGTATGGTATCATTTCTTTTACCTGCTGATGGTATTTTTACATTTTTATTGTAGGTAATACCTTCCACTTGTGCTGGCAATGGGGCATCGTAGAACAGGGAAACCACGATTAACAGCGTACAACTAACGATGAATAAGAAGATTGCAAAATGTAAGAAGTTAATGGTGGCAAAACTATACAGGAACGTACCTTCGGACAACTCACTTTTGTTGAGTTCCATAACAAAACGAAAGGCACCAATGAAAAAACCGCTCCATAAGGCTGCCATCGCTCCCTTTGCATTCAATCGTTTAAAGAAGATGCCTAATAAAAAAACCGCGGCAATTGGAGGAGCTATGTAACCTTGAACACTTTGTAAATAAACAAAAAGCTGATCTGAAACATTTTCCATAAAGGGTATCCATGCCAAACCTATACCCACCATGATAACGGTAGCTATCTGACCAATGCGCACCAAATTCCTTTCTGAAGTTTCCGGTTTCCAACGCTTGTAAACATCAATGGTAAACAACGTAGAACAGGAATTGAAGACAGAAGATAAGGAACTCATCAAAGCGGCCAATAAGCCAGCAATCACGAGGCCTCTCAGCCCAGCAGGAACCATGTTTTGAACCATCACAATTAAGGCTTGATCGTTATCTTCTAGGGCAAAAACGCCTTTTTGAGACAGAGCATAAGCAATGATACCTGGCAAAACAAAGAGAAAAACAGGCAACATTTTTAAAAAACCACCGAAAATGGTTCCCTTCCGCGCCTGTTCAATATTGCGCGCCGATAGCACTCTTTGCACAATGTACTGGTCGGTACACCAATACCAAACGCTCAAAATGGGTGCACCAAATAAAATGCCTGTCCACGGAAAATCAGGGTGATTCATAGGCTGCCACATATCAAAAAAACCATCATCTACCGAAGCTTCCAAAGCACCCCAACCTCCCAATTCACTCAAACCAAAGAAAGTTACAGCTATAGAACCCCCAATCAGTACAAACATTTGGATCATATCGGTGTAGAGCACCGCCTTTAATCCACCGAATACGGTGTAAATACCTGTAGCAATAACAATGATAAATGCACCGGTCCAAAAACCCACTCCAATGGCGGTAAAGACAATGCCTCCGGCCGCGATGGTCACAGATATTTTAGTGAGGATGTAAGCAATGATAGATATCCATGTTAAATAAGTTCTAGCCGAAGATGAATACCTTCTCTCTAAAAATTCTGGCATGGTAAAAACACCACTTTTGGCATAAAATGGCACGAAAACCCAGCCTAGTAACAGCAGCATAAAACCGGCAAGGATTTCAAACTGACCTACAGCAACTCCAGAAGATGCACCGCTGCCTGCCAGTCCTACCAAATGTTCGGAACCAATATTGGAAGCAAAAAGCGATGCACCGATCACAAACCACCCCACATTTTTACCTCCTAAAAAATAATCGGAAGAAGATGCGTTTACTTTCTCCTTAAAAGTGGCCCAAGCAGCAATACCAAAAACGATCAGGAAATATCCGATTAAGAAGACATAATCAAGACTTACAAGACTTACCATAGGCTCAAAAAGTTAAGTGCTTTACCGCACACCAAGTTTATTGATAGACACGAACATAATCAATTTCCATGCGGTTTGGAAAGATATCGTTTGCAACACCATATTTCCCACCCCAATTACCACCCACTGCTATGTTTAAGATGAGGTAGAAAGGATGATCAAAAGGCCATTCTTCAGTATTTTTATCTGTATTAACAAAAGAATGATACTTCTCATCATCTTTAAAAAAATCAATACGATCAGCCGTCCATTCCACAGCATACAAGTGAAAAGCATCGGAAATATCTGAAACCTGTATCGAATCGCCTTTTTGTGTTCCTTTCATATGATTGAATGCTTGGGTATGCACCGTACCATGCATCATGCCCTGATGGTAACCTACGTGCTCCATAATGTCTATTTCACCACTTTTTGGCCATCCACCATATTTATTTTCTTGAGGGAGCATCCATATCGCTGGCCAATTGCCTTTACCTGCCGGTATTTTGGCCATAACTTCTACCCTGCCATATTGCCAAAAACCTTTGTCTTTTGTAATGAGTTTAGCTGAGGAATAAGCGCTGGTTTGCAAAGAATCATTCAGTGCGGTAATGATGAGCTTTCCGTCGCGTACCGTAACATTCTCCGGTCGATCACTATAATATTGTAATTCGTTGTTGCCAAAACCACAGATTTCAGGACATCCATCGCCTACATAGGCTGTCCATTTAGAAGTGTCTAATTCATTCCCCTGAAATTCATCTTGCCAAACTAAGCTTCTTTCTTTCTGCCCGCATGCTAGTAAAAGCATCACGCATACAACAAGGGAAAAAAACAGTATAAAAATGCGTTTCATGACTAAGCCGTTAATTGAAGGTCTTTTTTGAGACCATTCGTTTAAATGATAAAATACCTTTTTTAGAGTGTCCATTCCAATCGAGCAGTGAGTCCTTCATTGACATTAGCACCTACAAATACTTCAAAATCACCGGGTTCCACAATCCATTTCCGATTTTCATTAAGCATCTGAAAGTCTTTTTCTTCTAATTTGAATTTGACCTTACAACTTTCGCCTGACGGTAAAGTCACTCTTTCAAAAGCTTTCAACGCTTTGGCCACTGGCGTAATACTTGCCTTGATGTCACTGATATAAAGTTGTACCACTTCTGTACCATCATATAATCCTGTGTTGGTTAGGTTCACGCAAACCTCCAAGCTATCGCCAGGTTCCATACATGTTTGGGAAAGTGTCAGGTCTGAAAGTTCAAATTTTGTATAGGTTAATCCATAGCCAAATGGAAATAGAGGTTCATTGGGAGTGTCTCTATATTTCGATAAGTAAATGCGCTCTGAAGCAGGTTCATCGTAATTTCCCAAATAGGGTCTGCCTGTCCGCTTCATTTGATAATGAATGGGGATTTGTCCAACGGCATTTGGGAAGGTCATGGGGAGCTTTCCTGAAGGTACAACATCGCCGACCAGCACATCGCCGACTGCGTGGCCTGCCTCCGAGCCTGGCGACCATATGACCATTAGGGCATCTGCCTCTTCAGCCAATTCAGGAACCACAAGCGGACGTCCGCAAGAAAGGAGAACGATTACTGGTTTGCCTAATTCTTTTATTTCTCTAAAAAGCTCTAACTGATTATCAGGGAGACCAAGTTCCGCTCTGGAGGCTGCCTCACCATTCATTACAGCACTTTCTCCGAGTACCATCACTACCACATCTGATTGCTTAGCGATTTCTTTTGCCAGAGGAAAATGTTTTGTGGTAGAATGATACAGTTCGCATCCCTGCGCAAACAGAACATCTAAACCAGCCTCTTCAAGGCCTTCCTTGATGGTAACAGGATCATCAGGTTCTGCAAAAAATGACCAAGTACCATTCATATCCGGAGCATTATCGGCCAAAGGACCAATCAATGCCACTTTCAAGCTTTTTTTCAAGGGCAGCATACTACCCTCATTCTTTAATAAAACAAAACTTTGCTGTGCCATTTGGCGAGCAACAGATAAATGATCCTTGGTTTTGAGCTCC
The DNA here is from genome assembly GCA_018402485.1 of Roseivirga sp. Classification (GTDB taxonomy): domain Bacteria; phylum Bacteroidota; class Bacteroidia; order Cytophagales; family Cyclobacteriaceae; genus Roseivirga. The sequence continues at coordinate 260,511 of JAGYIY010000002.1, forward strand.
AGTTTTTCCCTTTCACGGTTGCCGTACCTGAATGGGTCATCAAAAAGCCCTAAATCGTTTTTGAGTTTTAAAATACGATAGACCGACTCATCTAGCACACTTTCTTGAATCTTCCCTTCTTTGATGGCAGGGATTAAATATTTCAGATATCCTTCCGACATCATGTCTAAATCTGTTCCGGCCTGAAAAGATTTCAAGGCTGCACCAGCTTCATTTTCAGCAGCACCATGAGCAGATACCTCGGCAATGGACCCCCAATCTGAAACCACAACGCCATCGAAGTTTAATTCCTTTCTTAAGAGTGTTTTTAATAACCATTCATTCGCAGTACAAGGAACTCCATTAAAATCATGAAAGGCGGTCATTACTGTGGCTGCACCTGCTTCAAGCGCCTTGAGATAAGGGGGCAAATAAGTGCTGCGAAATAAGTGCTCAGACATATCTACCGATTGGTAATCGCGACCACCTTCCGGAGCACCGTAAGCGGCCCAATGTTTAACACATGCTGCCATGGTGTCTGGCTTTGATAAATCATCTCCTTGGAAGCCTCTGACCCTTCGCTGTGCAATTAACCCACCTAAGTAAGGGTCTTCACCTGCGCCTTCGGCCACACGCCCCCACCTGGCATCTCTGCTAATATCGCACATAGGTGCAAAATTAAAATGGATACCTGCTGCTGTAGATTCTTTCGCAGCGATTTGGGCCGTACGTTCAATAAGCTCCAAATTCCAACTAGCCGCTTCTGCTAAAGGTATGGGGAAAACTGTTTTAAAACCATGAATGACATCGGCACCAATCAATAGTGGTATACCTAAACGACTTTCCCGCATGGCAATTTCCTGCAAACGATGAACGTAATCAGCACCGTATACATTGAAAAGACCGGTAATTTCTCCATTTCTAATTTGATCATCAAATTTATCGGAGGTAGTGGGTTTCATTGTTGGGCCGGTAATGAACAAATCACCTACCACAAAGTTGAGTTGCCCCACCTTTTCTGCCAATGTCATTTGTGCGATCAAGTCCAGAAGCGCGGGCACCTTACTCATTGGGTTTATTTCTTTTCGTAAACTCTAATGTAATCGAGAATAAATTGTTCTCGATTTGCATTTGGCGATATTTCACCACCCATTCCGCCACCCATCGCTAAGTTAACAATCAAATTTTGGGGTTTATCAAATGGCCATTCTAATTCATCACCTGTTTTGTCATAGGTATAATAATGCTCGCCATCTACAGCCGCAAAAACACCCTCAGGAGTCCATTCTATGCTATAGGTGTGAAACGTATCTACCATATCCTCAACATCTGTTACTGCAGTTATGTGGGTACCTTCTTTAAAATAATACTTACGCGTATGGCAAGATCCATGGTTCATTCCATTTCCGGTTACATCATCAATTTCACTACCTACACATTCCAGTACATCAATTTCACCACAATAAGGCCATGAAAGTTCATCACGGTAGCTATCCCCCAATAACCAACCGGCTGCCCAAGTGCCATCTATGGCAGGCACTTTGGCCCTGAATTCAATTTTACCGTATAAAAAACTTACTTTACCTCTTGTGGTCAGTCTGGCAGATGTCCAAGGTTGATCCATATCGTCTTTTCGAGCTTCAATGATAAGGTTGCCATCTTCAAGCCGGGCATTTTCCGTTCTTTCAGCTGTATAGTATTGTGGTTCATTATTTCCCCAACCCCAGTTACCTACATCGTATGTCCATTTAGAAGCGTCTGGTAAGCCAGTGCCCTCAAATTCGTCCGACCAGACCAGCTCCCAATCTGTTCCTTCCACAGATTGCTCCAAAACCACAGGCGTATCTTGATGATCAATCATCTTGGTAATGTGAATAGCTTCCACCTCTACACCACTGAGATGCAATTTAACAGGATGATTGCCTGCACTCAAGGGACTACCATCTCTTGATACTTTATAAAAAGCATCACCATCGACCGCTACGACACCTGTGACATTATAAGTTCTTCCGTCTGGGTTATCGTAATAATCTTCTAACCACACTTGGCCCTCTCCCTTAACTGAAAAAGCAATATTGTACCGTCCGGTTTCCTTGATTTCCAAGTGATAGGTTGCCCAAGCCTCATTGACTGCTGACACACCTTTATCCGTTTGGGTTATTCCATCAGAAGAGGTATCAAATGCACTTGCTGCAATGGTGTAAATCGGATCATTGGGTGATTCTTTTTGCTCGGTATTGACACAAGAAACACTTAAAAAGGCTAAAATAACGATACCAAATAAAGAGATATGGCGTTTCATATTATTCACTTTTGATCAATATTTTCTCAAGTTCTTCTAAGCTCTTTCCTTTGGTTTCAGGTAGTCTCCTAACTATAAAAATTAGACCTAAGAAAGCCAATACACCATAAATAAAGAAGGTTATGGCACTGCCAAAGGTGGATAGTTCCCATGGGAAGATAAACTGTACACCAGCACTAACAGCAGAGTTGACAAAGCCCACTAAAGAAATGGCGATTCCTCTTACGCTTAGTGGAAATAATTCTGAGAACAAAACCCACATCACAGGGCCTAGGGAGATGGCAAAGGAAGCGACAAAACCTATAATCCCTATCAGAATAAGTGTGGGATTTATATTTATTGCTGCTGTGATTAGCTCTGATTCAAATGCTTTGGCTCGCACAGAGCCTAATACTGCCCTGATCTCATTTTTGTAGTTGACGTCATTATCAAAGTTCTGGCCAGCCAATACAGAAATTTCTGTGCGCACTTGAGGATCAGAAATTTGATCTATTTTCTCTTGACTTAAACGATAAGTGGCTGAATTAAATCCATAGGCTAAGATGAACATGAAAATAGCAATGCCCGATACACCTACGATCAATAAAGGTTTTCTACCCAAACGATCAATAAAAACCATGGCCAAAATTGTAAACACAAGGTTTGTAATTCCGACCAAAATGGCCTGAACAAATGAAGCATCGGTACCAATACCCGACTGTTCAAAAATCATGGGTGCATAAAAGAAGACAGCATTGATGCCAGTAATCTGCTGTAGGACCCCGATGACCAAGCCAATGATCAGTACAAGCCGGAAGGCAGGTTTAAACACTGTTGTCATTGGCGTTTTGGGCTTGTTTTCATCTGCCTTGATGGCCAAACGAATCGCAACCATATCTTCTTCTACTTGATGCTTAGAGGCGAACTTGAGCATTACCTCCTGTGCCTCATCCACTCTTCCTTTCATGATCAACCAACGCGGGCTACGAGGCACCCAAGCTAGACCGATGTAATAAAAAACGGCTGGAAAAGCTTCTACACCCAACATCCATCTCCAGTTATATTGGTCAATTCCTAGAGATTGCACCCAATGAAGATCTGAATCTCCTAAAGACAAGATAAGGTAATTACTAAAAAATGCTAAGGAGATCCCGACAACGATATTCAATTGGTTAAAAGAAACAAGCTTACCACGTTCTTTCGGTAAAGCGATTTCCGCAATATACATTGGCGCTAGGATTAAGGAAGCACCTACACCCAGACCACCGATCATCCGGAAAATGAGAAAAAGTATAAAGTTTGGGGCTAAAGCTGACCCTATAGCCGAAACAGCAAAAATAAGCGCACACGCCTTGAGCAATACCCTTCTGCCAAAACGATCGCTTAAAGGCCCCGAGACCATCATAGCGAGTGATGCCACGATCGTTAAAGAACCCACGGAAAAACCCAATTGAAGGTCTGTTAAGGCAAATTCAACTTGAATGAATTTGTTGACACCGGAAATGACTGATGCATCAAACCCCATCAAAAGACCACCAAGTGCTACTATCGCAGCAATCTTTGCGGTGAAACTAGCTTGTCTTGTCATAGGTAGCCTGAGTCGATTAAATGATTATTGAAATACCCGAATATAATCTACAATGAAATGCTGAGGAAAAGAGGTGGAAGTACTTGGAGAACCAGGCCAATTCCCACCAACGGCTAAGTTAAGGATAAAAAAGAAGGGTTTTCTAAATTCATCTAATTCAGCAGGGGATGTATCTATCGTATGATATACTTCATCGTTTACTAACCATCGAATTTGATTCTCTGTCCAAATAACGGAGTAGACATGAAATTCGTCACTGTACGTGCCAGTAGCGCGTGTTTTGCTACCGCCAAACTCGGCATGTTGACCTTGATTTTGCCAATGCACTGTGCCATGTACTGTATTTTCTCTGCCATTACCTCCCACCATTTCCATGATGTCGATCTCCCCACTTGCAGGCCAACCGACAGAAGAGAAGTTCGTTCCCAGCATCCAGATAGCAGGCCATAGGCCCTGTCCTCTGGGAAGTGCGGCACGCACGTCTATTCGGCCATAACGAAAATTCTTTTTTCCCATCGTCACCAAGCGAGAAGAAGTATATTGACTTGAGCCAACCGATTCTTTTTTCGCTGTAATGACTAGATGACCTTCTTGAAGACTGGTATTTTCCTCACGGTAATATTGTAATTCATTATTGCCCCATCCGTTGTTACCCGTGCCCGTTTCGAAAGACCAATGATTACGGTTTAAAGAAGTTCCGCTAAAATCCTCTTCCCAAGTTAATGTAAGGTTAGGGTACGAATTAGGAGAAACATAACCAGTAGCTGGAATTTCTATCTCTGAACCAACAGGAACAGGGTTAGGTGTTGGTTCATCAGAACCACCGCAACTAGAAAGGAGGAACAAGATTAAGATCAGTAATGACGGGTATAATCTCATAAGGCTTGGATAAAAATAGGCGCCCACCAACCCTAATTGCTGAGTATGGTGGGCACCTGAATGAATATGTATTGATCTTACTTTTTCTCGAGCAAATAAGTCCAATGTACCATAAAACCATTGCCATCTGCATCGAATGCAATGCGTAACTCCATATCGGTTTCGCTCACACTAGCCACCTCATAAGTTACCCTTGAAGGGTATGCATCGCTGGCAACATGATTACCCAATTCACCCAAATTTGTTACTTTAGGTAAACCTATGTAAGCACCAATTCCATTAACAACAAAATTGGTTCCGTCAAAAGTATAGGTGTAAGAACCACTACCATCAAACGGAGCAATGGGTGTACCACAAGAGTCTCCTCCACCTTGCCAAGCTTCTAGGAAAGTTGCACCCTGCATAGCAATGGTGAAAGTACCATCTGAATTGAAAGTCCATTCGTCGTCGAAAAAGCAATCTCTAACACCAGTTACTTCTGCTAAAGGTACGCCCCACCATTCTCCACTGCCTGAGGCTGGTCCAACTTTTAGCGCACCTTGAACAGGTTTCATTACCCAGGTTCCGGTAATGTCTGGTAAAGCACTCACCACATTCACTTCTGTAGTAGCTGTTGCAGAGTTTCCATTCGAATCAAAAACGGTTGCATTAAAAAGATGATTACCAGCAGGTAGTGGTGAAGAGGTTATGGTTACTTCATCATTATCGCCTGTAAGCTCCTCACTTCCAGAAACTACACTAGCACCTCCTGAAGTAATATTCCAATCTACAGATGCAAGTGTACTGATTGAACTTCCTTCAAGTCCGTCATTGAAACTCAAGCTAATAGAAAAATTATCTCCTTCTACAAGACCGGAATTAATGCCATCGATTGTAACCGTTGGATCTGAGTCTATAAGCACTAAATCTGCTCTGTCGTCTTCACAGGCAGCCACCATTACAACAAGTGCGAGTGCTGTAAGGGCCAATTTGATTTGTGTTTTCATCATTCTTCTATTTTTTTCACCTCAAAGTCCGACCTTCTTTACAAAGGAGCAAATAATTAGGTACTACAATAACTCTACATGTATTTCGTCTGCACTACTACAATAACTCAACACAATCAAAATAAAAATGCTATATTCGTGTTTTAAAGGCTATTTGATGAAATACAACATTACACATGAATGAAGAAAGATTTACACTTTGCAATCGATTGAGAGAAAACCCTTACATCTCCCCTTTGTGGTCGATTTCAGCATTACTCTTATTGTTTTTAATCTCAACTTTAGGGCATTCACAATCATTATCCATTCAAGGATTGCCATTCATTCAAAATTACAGTTCAGATGTTTATGAAGGTGGCATACAGAATTGGGAGATCACTCAAGACTTTTCAGGAAGGCTTTATATCGCTAACAATTTAGGTTTACTGAGTTTTGATGGTTCAAAGTGGGAGTTGCATAGCGTTATGAATCACACTAAACTTCGTTCTGTTTATTATGATCATTCTAATAAAATATACGTGGGCTCTCAGCGAGACTTTGGATTTTTTGAGCCTGACTCCAGGGGTCGATTGCATTATGTATCTTTAGCAGACTCCTTACCCGACGAGCATCGTGATTTTGATGAAACATGGAAAATATACAGTCAGGATGATGGCTTATATTTCTGTACGTTTAATAAAATTTATTTCTATAATGGAGAAGGTATCTTTAGCTACCCTTCAGCTTTTGATTTAGAAATTTCATTTCAAGTCAACCAAAACATTTATGTTCAAGAGTGGAATAGAGGACTTTCACTCTTAAAAAATGGAACATACCATTTGATTGAAAATGGAACATTTTTCAAGGACAAAAGGATTTCTCAAATACTACCATTTACCAACGACAGCTGGCTTATCAGCACATTCAAGGATGGTATTTTTACATATACTAATGGTAAGATACAGCCTTACCCTCTCTCCAAAGAAATTCCGAATAACTTGATCATAAATACCATCAAAAGGTTAAGTAACGGGCAGTTAGGTATAGCCACTCAAAACGAAGGCTTCTTTCTAACTACCATTGGCGGTGAATTGGTTTATCAGCTTACCAGCAATGAAGGACTAGAAGACAACACCGTAAACTTTATTTATGAGGATCGGCACAAAAATGTATGGTTGGCACTCAATAATGGCCTTGCCCGAGTTGATATTCATTCTCCATTCAGCTACATACACCACAACATGGGCATCGAAGGAGCTGGGTACACTGCACTAAAATCTGGGGATGAAATCTTAATGGGTACTAACAATGGTTTGTATCGCTGGTATCAGCAAGAAATAGAGTCAATAAAAGGTGCTGAAGGACAGGTGTATTCTATACAAAACATGGCAGGAAGAACCTTAATTGGTCATCATCTTGGTACTTTTGAATATGAAAACCAAAAAATAAAACAGATTCAAAATGACAAGGGTGTATGGGATTTTTTATCGCATCCAACAATGAAAAACACCTATTTGAAAGGTACCTACAATGGTCTTCGAAAAGTAACCTTAACGAATAATCAAATCATTGAGAGCAAGCCTTATTCAAATTTCAAAGAATCTTCACGGATTATGGCTTTCGATGAAGAATACCTATGGGTAACTCAAGGGTATAAAGGAGCTTTCAGACTACAATTTGATGAAACTTTAGATCAAGTTAAGGAAGTAAAGCTTTACAATAGCGATAACGGATTCCCCTCAGATATCTTGATTAATGCTTTTGAAATATCAAATAAACTATTGTTTGGATCTGAAAGGGGGTTTTTTCGTTATGATAAGGCGAGTGATTCTTTTTTACCATATGAAAAATTCAACAATCTATTAGGGGCTGACGTATCCGTGGTAGATATGGATGAGGACGAAGTAGGCAATATATATTTTATTGATAACCAAAAATTAGGATTATTAACGCCTATTGTGGGGGATGATTATCAAATCAAGTCGAACAGTTTTAATAAAATTAAAAAAATCTGGAACGATGATTTAGGAAATATCAATGTGCTTGACCTCAACAATATTTTAATAGGTGCAAAAGCAGGCTTTGTACATTACGATCCAAGGAAAGACCTTATAAAAAATGAGCCGTTACATGTTGTTTTTAACAATATTCAAAATAAAGGAAAGAAAGATGAAATAATTTTCGCTGGATATGGGGCACATGATAGGCTTGAAGAAAACCATTTTCCTTATGCTCAAAATGGGTTTAGCTTTCAATTTTCTGCTACCCATTACGAATCAGGCGATCAGTTGCAATATCAATACCTCATGGAGAATTATGAAAATGAATGGTCTCCTTGGTCCACTCAAAACTTTAAAGAATACACTAATTTACCTGAAGGTAATTACGTTTTCCATGTAAAGGCAATGGATGTTTTCGGAAATCAATCAGAGTCATCGAGTTATGCTTTTTCGATTTCACCCCCTCTTTATCGCACCACATTAGCCTATTTACTTTATATTTTAACCATTGCAATCTTTCTTTTACTGCTCTATAAGTTTTTAGAAAAGCGGCATAAGCGCGAGAATTATGCACTTACAACTGCCAAAAACGAAGAAATTCAAAAAAAGGAATCGGCCTTAAAAGAGGTAACCCAAAAAAGTGAGGCTGAAATTGTCAAGTTGAAAAATGATAAACTCATGGCAGAAATCAGTTTAAAAAGGCAAGAGCTTACATCTTCAGCGATGCACTTAATTCAAAAAAACCAACTGCTTAATCAAATCAAAAATAATTTGATTGGCGTCACTAAAGAAGCTGGTAATAAAGAGATTGCCAAACAGCTCAATAGAATTATTCGTACCATTCAAAAAGACCATAGCGCAGAAAATGAGTGGAAACAGTTTGAAGAAAATTTTGACCAGGTACATGGTGGGTTCATTACGCGACTCAAGGAGGCCTACCCAGCCCTATCTCCACAGGAGTTAAAATTTAGCGCCTACATACGCATGAATCTGAACACCAAAGAGATTGCCAATTTACTCAATATATCTGTTCGGGGAGTCGAAATTGGAAGATACCGCATTCGCAAAAAACTGGAGCTAGAACGTAAGGATAGTCTAAGTGATTTTTTACTCAGGTTTTAAACTTACCGCGAGGAATCCCTGATGATGACTTTTGAGTCGTATTTAATATGCATTTGATGGGGTGGAATATGCTTCTTTTCAATCACTTTGAAAAGCAGTTCAGCAGCTGCTACTCCCATTTCTATGGGTTCATGCGTAACACTCGTTAAACTGGGTTCCACAATTTCGCAAAGGTTACTGTTTCCAAAACCGACAACAGATACATCTCGAGGTACGTTGAGTCCTAATTTCTTAATTTTTAAGATGGCCTCTACAGCTAACTCATCACTAAATGTAAAAAGTGCATCGGGTCGGGTTTTAGGGTTTTCAAACATCTTTTCAATGATAGGACCATGATCATCTTCGGATTTTGTAAAAACCACGGAATTTTCATTGATTTCATAGTCGTAGGTTTTAAGCGCTTCGAGATATCCTTCATACCTACTTTTAGAAATCCCTAAAAGTCCTGGACCACCCAAATGCCCAATTTTCTTTCGACCTCTTTTAATCAAGTGTTCTACGGCTTGAAAGGCACCTTTAAAATCATTAGCCTCAACGGTTGGCGTTTCAAACCCTGGCGCAATTCGATCAAAAAACACAAAGGGTGTGTCGTAAGCCTGGAGCGTTTCTAGGTGCTCATAATTTTTCGTATCGCTAGAGATAGACAGAATTACACCTTCCACCTTACATGAGAGTAGAGATTTGATTTGATCTACCTCATCATGATAGTTTTCATTCGATTGGCAAATGATGGTAAAGTAACCATGATCGCTTACAATTTGCTGGATACCATCAATGGCTGAAGCAAAAAAATTACTTGTGATTTGGGGGACTAAAATACCAATGGAATTAGAGCGTTTTGTTCGCAAGCCTGCTGCAATGAAATTGGCTTGATATTTCATATCCTTAGCGGTTTTCACTACCAATGTCTTGGTGTCCTTGCTAATATTCGGATGATCATTTAATGCTCTCGACACCGTTGATGGCGAAATAGAGAGTTCATTTGCAATATCTTTAATGGTTACAGCCATCAGTAAATTAGTTTAGAGCGTACAATATGGCTAATTTCTAGATGATATGCATACTCTGACTGAAGCTGTATTGATGAAAACGTTTGTTATGCCCGAAAAAAAATATTGAAAATAGCTTATCGCTGTTTTTTGCTCTTGAACCCATGCGTAATCTGTCCCCAAAAATTTTTTGGGAAAGATTCATCACCAGGAAATCCAATGGGTATAGACTTGCCAGAATAGGGAATGTGAGCCGTCCCGAACAGATAATCCCAAATGCTTAAGCTGATGCCAAAATTGACTCCATACGACCTGCCCTTTGGTAGCTCATGTGCATGATGCCACATGTGCATATTCGGATGGTTAAAAATGTATTTAAGTGGACCAATATTTACATTGATATTCGCGTGATTCCAGTGCCCGATGGCTAAAGTAAACATATGAACAAAGAAAAAGTCATCTATGCCAAAGCCAATCATGGCTAAGGGCAAATACTCTATCGTCCGATACACCAGCGTTTCCATCCAATGATATCTCAAATGTGCTGCAAAACCCATTTCTTTAACTGAATGGTGAACTTTGTGATACTCCCAAAGTGCAGGCACGCGATGCAGCAACCTATGCGTCCACCATTGGATGAAATCACGTACAAAAAACAACAACAATAGCTGCGCCCCTATCGGCCATGTTGCTACTTGCAAGGCCACAAGATTATTCATACCCAAGGCAGCCAAAAAATCATTAAAGAGATTGACAAAAACATCAGACAGTGCATTGAAAATGATGAGTGAAAAAAGGAAAAAATTGAAAAACATATAAAAAGCATCTAACCAAAAATCTTTTCTAAACTTAGGCTGACTTTTACGCCAAGGCTTCACCCATTCCCAAACCAAAAAAAACATGGAAACCCCTATCAATAGCCAAAAATAATTTTGCCAGAGGGGTTTATCAGTGTATTGAAAAGTTATTTCCTTCCATAGATAATCACCATAGCCTTGGTAAGACTGTTTAATAATTTCGAAAATCTCATTCATTTGGTTACATCATTCACCCGTAAAACCTTCATTTTTACCTTCAGTAAGAAACTCTTTTGTGAGCATTTAGAATGCTACTACATTCAAATTACATAAAATGAGAACACATGGTTTGTTACAAAAGTTACCCACAATTTAGAGTCATATGTATATTGTTCGTTTTTTATTGTTTGTCCATTTCCGTCTTTGGTCAAAATAGCGAAAAAAACAAAGAAGAGCCAAAAAAAGAAAAGACCTATGCCGACCTAATCAAAGACATGACAATTGATGAGGGAGTTTTCGCCCTTTATCAAAACGATGAAAAAGTATATTTTGATATTCCGGCCAACGCATTGCAAAAAGACATGTTATGGATTACGCGTTTGGTCTCTTCCCCAGAAAACCTTAGTCCTTTTCTAGGTTCGGGGTGGAAAATGAATGAGCAAGTGGTACAGTGGGAAAAAAGAAATGATCAGATTTTTTTAAAGACCCTTTCCTTCAATAATGTCGCAGATAGTACCGATGCCATTTTTCAGTCTGTACAAAACAACAATTTTGCACCTATCATTGGGGCTTTCAAAATCATAGGTCAGCCCGACGATTCATTATCTTATTTAATAGATGTAAGTCCTTTTTTTAAGGGAGACACCAAAGCCATCAGCGCTTTAAATTCAGGTTTACGTACACAACTGCAGGTGAGGCGTTTAGAAGGAGACAAAAGTTATATTGAGTCTGCTAAGAGTTTTCCAATAAACGTGGAATTACGCCAGGTAATGACATATGAATCTAACCGCCCACCTTCTAATCGTTCTACAGGGCTAATCACGATGAAGGTGAGTCAATCCATTATTCAATTACCTGAAAAACCGATGATGCCACGCTTGGCCGATGAGCGAGTCGGATGGTTCACCAACGGAAATATCAATTATAGCTCTAATAAGTTGAAGGGTGATCAAACAAGATTTCTTAAACGCTGGAGGCTAGAGCCCAAAGACATGGCTGCTTATACCCGAGGTGAATTGGTGGAACCTATCAAGCCCATTGTATATTACTTAGACCCTGCTACACCCGAAAAATTTAAAAAGTGGTTTAAACTCGGAATTGAAGATTGGCAAGTGGCTTTTGAAGCTGCCGGTTTCAAGAATGCCATTATCGCCAAGGAACCTCCTTCACCTGAAGAAGATCCTGATTGGAGTCCGGAAGATGCCCGCTATTCTACCGTTCGTTACATTGCTAGCATGACGCGTAATGCTGTAGGACCTAGTACCTCAGACCCTCGTAGCGGAGAGATTATTGAATCTGATATCATATGGTTTCATAACCACTTAAGATCTTATCGTAATTGGTACATGATTCAAACTGGAGCAGCAAACCCTAGGGCCAGAACATTAAATACTCCTGAGGAAGATATAGGCGAAATGATGCGTGCTGTAATTGCCCATGAGATTGGGCATGCCTTGGGTCTACCACATAACATGAAAGCGAGTTCGGCTTATCCTGTAGAGTCGCTTCGCGACCCTGCGTATGCAAAGGAGTTTGGGGTTGCTCCTACCATTATGGATTATGCTCGCTTAAACTACATAGCTCAGCCCGGTGATGGCGTAACTCGTTTTATCCGTAAAATCGGGCCTTACGACAGGTATGCTATTAACTGGGGCTACCGCGTAATTCCAACTGCCAATTCTCCTGAAGAAGAAAAAAGCACCTTGAATGCATGGATTGAAGAAAAGTCAGGCGATCGCATGTTTCGTTTTGGAAGCTCAACAGGATCGAATCCTGAAGCTCAAACGGAAGATTTGGGAGATAATAGTGTGCTAGCAAGTACTTACGGTATGAAAAACTTAATGCAAGTCGTTCCTAATATTTTGGCATGGACGAAGGATGGAGAAACTAAGGACTATTCAGATGCAGAAGAAATTTATGGAGAAACCATCGGTCAATGGAGAAGATTTGTGGGACATGTCATCACGAATATTGGAGGTATTACCGAAGATTTAAAATCTACGGATCAATCAGGGCAAGTCTTTCAGGTAGTAGCAGAAAGCCGTCAGAAAGCTGCTATGGATTGGCTTCATGATTATGCTTTTGCCACACCCGAATGGTTGATGCACGAACCACTTCTTCGTAAGATTGAAGGATATGGTGCTGTGAATACCATTCGAAGCACGCAAGTTTCATTTTTGAATCAACTCATGGATCCGGCACGTGCTCAAAGACTGATTGAAGCCGAAGCATTTAAGAATAGAAATACCTATACACTTTATCAATTCATCAGTGATATACGTCGAGGGTTATTTTCAGAATTGGCATCGGGTGAGTTTTTAACCATACCTCGCAAAAACTTGCAAAGAGCCTTTGTGGCCAGAATGCAATACATGATGGAAAACGAAGCTACAGGATTTCAGGCTCGAAACGTCAACATCAGTCAGTCTGACATCCGTCCTGTAGTAAAAAATGAACTCAAAGTATTATTAGGTCAAATTGACAAGGCCATGATTAACTATACCGCTAGAGAAGGACAATATCATTTGCAAGATCTAAAAGATCGTATAGAGGAAATCTTAGATTTAGATGATTAGTTTCAATCACAAGTTTTAGCATGAAAAAAGACCTCAAATGGAGGTCTTTTTTTTTAAAAATGCTCGTGTTAATCGAAAGGGAATCAGCAGATTCCTCCTACATTATTCTTTGGTTTCCAATCGGTACAAACCTGCTCCCTCTACCCCTACATACAAATAGCCATCATTCCCCATGACCACATTACGCACCCGGCCAATACCTTTTGCCAATTGTTCTTCTTTGACAACTTTATCATCTTTTATGACCAGCCGCACGAGATAGTTAAATTTCAAAGACCCGAGTATCATATCTCCTTCCCAGCCTTCATATTTACTATTGTGCACAAATGCTAAACCACATGGAGCGATTGATGGCACCCAATAGGTAACAGGTTGCTCCATTCCTTCTCTTTTGGTCTCATCTGTGATAGGGTTTCCACCATAATTCACGCCATAAGTTATCACAGGCCAACCGTAGTTCTTGCCTTTTTCGATCAAGTTTAATTCATCTCCTCCCTGAGGGCCATGTTCATGGGCATATATCTGACCTGTTTGTGGATGTGTACCCATTCCCTGTGGATTTCGGTGACCAAAAGAGTAAACTGCTGTTTTTGCATTCGCTTGACCTACGAAAGGATTGTCTGAAGGTATTGAACCGTCATCCTTCAATCTGTAGATTTTACCCCCATCTCTAGAAATATCTTGTGGGTTTTCATCCCTTGCTCCTCTGTCACCTATAGAGAAATACACGTGGTTTTCACTATCGAAAGTAATTCGGCTACCAAAATGTTGTCCTCTACGCGTATTGGGCGAACCCTTGTACAATATCTCATGGTTTTCAAAACCTTGCCCATCCCATTGTGCTCTACTGAGAGCCGTCATGGCACCCGTGCCTTCACCCTTATCGCTTGCAAAAGTAAAATAAACCCAGCGATTGATTTCAAAATCGGGATGCAAGGCGATATCTAACAAACCTCCTTGCCCTTGGACTTTACTTTCTGGCCCTCCTAGTACATTTGTATTCAATACCTTATCGTCTTCGATTAAAACAATACTCCCTGTTTTTTCGGTAATTAGAATCTTTCCATCAGGGAGAAAAGCCATACCCCAAGGGTTACTGACTTGATCCGTGACCAAAACCGGCTTTAAATCTGCTGATTCAAATACTTGCTGGGGCTGAAGAGGCTGAGTCTGTGAATCACAAGCCAATAGGATCATGAAACACACACTTAATACGGTTCTAAAGACTTGCACTTTCATAGCAGTATAGTTTTTAAAAGGTGTTACGCAAAAGTAGGTCCTTTGTTAGAAATTCAGTGGCCTGGCCAAAAATAATTGAATGTTGAAGAAACTCCTCATTCCTCTTTGATGGTTTTGGGGAAGAAGTAGATGGCACCACAGATTAATGCTAATTCTCCTAGCTTGATTCTGTGGTCGCTTTGGTTTTTTTGATAGATATGTTTAGCCTACACATACGGGCTCCAAATACTTTTCTACAGCCTTAGCCACTTGACGACCTTCTTGGATGGCCCAAACCACTAAACTCTGTCCTCTACGGCAATCTCCGGCGGCAAAAACCTTAGGATTAGAGGTTTGAAAACCTGTGGTCTTTATGTTACCACGGTCATCGAGAGCCAATTTCCATTGATTCACAGGCCCTTTATGCTCAGGGTGAATAAATCCAATAGCCACAAGTGCCATATCACAAGGAATGATTTTTTCAGTATTGGGAATTTCAGCAAACTCGAAGGTACTGGTATTCTTCCATTCAATACGTACGGTTTGGATACCTGTGAGTTTCCCGCCTTCACCTATAAATGCTTTTGTCAATAAGGCCCAATCCCTTTCTACACCTTCTTCGTGGGAGCTCGAATGTGTAAGTGTCATGGGCCATTCAGGCCATGGGTTACTGGTTATGCGTTGTTCTGGTGGGCGCTCCATTAGCTCTATTTGGGTCACCTCAGCAGCTTTTTGTCTATTGGCAGTGCCTACACAATCAGCACCCGTATCTCCACCTCCAAGTACCACCACTTGTTTACCCCCCGCATGATATCTATTTTCGACTTTTGCTTGTACTCCTGAAATCAAACGGTTTTGGTGAGTGAGGTAATCCATTGCAAAATGAATCCCATCTAACTCTTTGCCAGGAATGGGTAAAGCTCTTGGAACAGACGACCCAGTGCACAGCACAATGACATCAAAGGTGGCTTCTAAATCCTCAGAGGTCATATCTTTTCCAATTTCCACACCACAGCGGAAGTGTATTCCTGCCTTTTCCATCAGGCTTACCCTCCGAGCCACCACTTCTTTGTTCAGTTTAAAATCAGGAATACCAAACCTAAGTAGACCACCAGCAGCTTCATCGCGTTCAAAAACAGTAACAGAATGCCCCTTCTTAAACAGTTCTTCGGCTGCTGCCAAGCCCGCAGGCCCAGAGCCTACCACTGCCACTTTTTTACCTGTTGGATCAACGGATTTGACAGGCTTTTCCCAACCTTCTAAAAAAGCCCTTTGTGCGATTTCTTTTTCAATGTGCTCAATATTCACTGCATCACTATGTAAGGCCAATACGCAAGAAGCTTCACAAGGTGCAGGACATATGCGCCCAGTGAATTCCGGAAAGTTATTGGTAGACTTTAAAATATGGAAGGCCTCTTTCCATTCACCTCGATACACAGCATCATTGAAATCGGGTATTTTATTTCCCAGCGGACAACCGTTATGACAAAAAGGAACACCGCAGTCCATACAGCGAGCTGCTTCTTTGGTGTATTGAGGTTCTTCCCATGCGTCTACAAACTCATCGAAATGGTGTACCCGTTCCTCTACCGCTTGTTTGCGCTTATCACCCCTACTGTATTTAAGAAATCCTTGGCTATCTCCCATATTTATATTGTAACGTTTTGAAAATCTCTCTTTTTGGCCATCACCTTTTTGTATTCAGTTGGAATCACCTTTACGAAATGTGTCTTCATCAAATCCCAATTACTTAACAATTCGATGGCTTTGACACTGTTGGTGTATCTGTGATGCTTCTCTAGCATGGTATATAAGAAATCAAAATCGTCTTCTTCAGGGTATTCCAACTGTACGAGCTCATGATTGCAACGTTTAGCAAAATCAAAGTCCCTTGCAAAGACATATGCGATACCTCCAGACATGCCTGCTGCAAAGTTTTTACCCGTTTCACCCAATACTACTACGCGACCTCCTGTCATGTATTCACAGCCATGATCACCCAAGCCTTCTACCACAGTTTTTACTCCTGAATTACGCACAGCAAAGCGCTCCCCGGCTTGACCATTCACATAAAGCCTGCCCCGTGTAGCACCATATAAAGCAACATTTCCAATCAATAGATTATCTTCGGCCTTGCAGGCGCTTTCTGGAGATGGGTAAATGACTAACTTACCTCCTGACAAGCCTTTACCTACATAGTCGTTGGCCTCACCTTCTAGATTAAAAGTGATTCCGTGAGCTAAAAAAGCGCCAAAACTTTGTCCGGCTGTACCATAAAAATCAGCGGTGATACTTCCATCGGGTAAACCTTCTGCTCCAAATTTTTCTGAAAAATGACCAGACAGCATAGCACCTGTCGTACGATTTTCGTTGTGAAGGGCTTGTTCAAATCGTACCTTTACCCCGTGCTTGAAAGTCGGCTGAGCTAATTCTATCAAACGGTGATCAAGTACATCGTTGGTGCGACTTGGCTGCGTAGTCGTTTTATATTGTTTGCGTTGATCAGCTGCAAAATCGTGTTGAAGCAATAAACTTAAATCGATGTGACCACCGTACTGCATTGCTTTCTGCTTATCGAAGCTCAATAAATCGGTGCGTCCCACTAGTTCATTGACCGTTCTTACTCCCAATTGGGCCATGATATGACGTAATTCCTCCGCCATAAATTCAAAGAAATTAACGATATGCTCTACTTTCCCAGTGAAAAGCTGAGTAAGTTCAGGCTTTTGGGTAGCTACGCCCACCGGGCAAGTATTCAGATGACATTTACGCATCATAATACACCCTTCTACCACCAATACAGCTGTGGCTACGCCCCATTCTTCTGCACCTAACATGGTGGCTATGGCGAGATCACGTGCTGTTTTAATTTGGCCATCGGTTTGTAATTTGACGCGTTTTCGCAAATCGTTGCGTAGTAATGTCTGATGCGTTTCAGCTAATCCAATCTCCCAGGGAATTCCTGCATGATGAATTGAACTAAGTGGTGAAGCACCTGTTCCCCCATCGTGGCCCGAGATGAGGATGTTATCGGCATTGGCCTTGGCCACCCCAGCGGCTATGGTTCCCACCCCAGCTTCAGCAACCAGCTTAACGTTGACATCTGCCCTTGGATTTACGTTTTTTAAATCGAAAATTAGCTGAGCCAAGTCTTCAATCGAATAAATATCATGATGTGGCGGGGGTGAAATAAGCGTCACCCCTGGTGTTGAATGGCGAATGCGTGCAATGTTTTCATCGACCTTGATACCGGGTAACTGACCACCCTCCCCAGGTTTTGCCCCTTGTGCAATTTTGATTTGCAGTTCATCTGCATTCATCAAGTATTCAGTGGTAACCCCAAAACGTCCACTTGCAATTTGCTTGGTGGCAGATCGTGCAGAAGTACCATCTTTTTCTGGTTTGAATCGGGAAGGGTCCTCTCCACCCTCACCACTATTGGAACGACCTCCTATTTGATTCATGGCCTTGGCTATTGTGGTATGGGCCTCTTCTGAAATTGAACCAAAGGACATAGCCCCAGTTACAAAGCGCTTCATGATGGCCTCTTTGGGTTCTACCTCTTCTATTGAAATAGATTTAGCTACTTTAAAATCAAGAAAACTACGTAAAGTAACATGGGCCTTTTCTTGTTCATCAATCGCCTTGGCATATTCCCGAAACAATTCGAAATCTTTCAAACGGGTTGATTTTTGAAGTAGGTGAATGGTTTTGGGGTTGAATAAATGCTTTTCACCTTCTGCTCTCCATTGATATATACCTCCATCTTGTAGCGTATGTTCTATGGCGTGCTCATCATCCGCAAGCTTGGCATTCCTTTTGATTTCTCTTTCCAGCTCATAAAACCCCTTACCCGAAATACGATTGGGTGTACCTGTAAAACAGAGGTGAATTATGTCATTATGTAAGCCAAGTGCTTCAAATATTTGCGCACTTTCATAAGAGGCTAATGTTGATATGCCCATTTTGGACAAAATTTTTCTTAAACCATAATTAATAGCGGCAAGGTATTGTGTTGTTGCTTGCTGTCGATCATCTCCGTTATGGAGGTGCACCAAAGATTCCAATGCCAGATAGGGATAAATAGCTGATGCACCAAAACCAATCAGTGTTGCAAAATGATGTGTTTCTGTAATGTCACCACCCTCTACAATTAAGCTCACACGTGCCCTTAAACCCACCTTTGTAAGATGCTGATGAACGGCACCTACAGCGAGCAACGAGGGTACCGACAACCATGCTTTTTTTGCCCTATTCGATACTATCAAAAGATTGGTTCCATCCCGAACGGCAACTTCAGCCATCTCACCTAAACTCATCAAATACGTCTTTAAATTCGTTTCGTCCGACTTGTAAAGTGTGCTTAGGGTACTGGATTTAAAATCTTGGTTTTGTTGCTTTTGTAACCATTTAAAAGTTGCAGGAAGCAAAACAGGCTGTTCCAAAAATATTTTTTTCGAGCTCTCATCATTGTCTTCCAAAAGGTTGTTGGACTGTCCCAAGAACATGTTCAGAGACATCACTGCTTTTTCCCGAATAGGATCAATGGCAGGATTACTGACTTGCGCAAAAATTTGCTTAAAATAGTTACTAAGGTGTGCATTCCTTTTCGCAAAAACTGCCAACGGTGTGTCGTTACCCATGGAGCCAATCGGCTCGGCACCCTTGTCAGACATAGGTTTTAAGATGTGTTTTAAATCATCTTTTGAATAGCCAAAACGTAATTGTTCTTTCAACAACAGCTCGGCAGACTTTTCTGGAATGTTTTGATCTTCAGAGATATTATGGGGGATATGATGAATGAGTTTAGCATTCCAAGCTTGATAATTTTCTTCTTGGCCAAGGCGTGTTTTGATCTGATCATCCTCCTCAAAAGTATTTTCTACTAAATTTACCAGAAGCATTTGTCCGGGATTCAGCTTACCGCGCTTCATCACCTGAGCTGGTGCCACTGGCACGATACCTGTTTCAGAAGCAAAAATAATGCGGTTGTCGCGCGTTACAGTATATCGGGTAGGCCGCAGTCCGTTTCGATCAATGCATGCACCTACCTTGTTGCCATCTGTAAAACACAATGCTGCTGGGCCGTCCCAAGGTTCAAGGAAGGTGGCATGGTATTCATAAAAGGCGCGTAATTCATTGCTTAATGACACATCTTCGCGCCATGCTGGAGGAATAAGCATAGACATAACACGTTCTATATCTCTACCTGCCATAACCAATAATTCCACCACCATATCTAGGTTGGCCGAATCAGAAAACTCCTTTTGGCAGATCGGTAATAGATGTTTGAGCTCTTCCTGCGAAAAATGTACCGCATCGAACAAAGCCTCTCGTGCCTTCATTTTATTAATATTACCCTTTATGGTGTTGATTTCACCATTGTGCGCAATGAAACGAAAAGGTTGTGCTAAGCGCCATTCGGGCAATGTGTTTGTAGAATAACGAGAATGAATTATGGCAAAAGCCGAAGTCATGCTCGGGTCTTTTAACTCTGGATAATAAGTGTTTAGTTGGTAGGTCCTTAGCTCACCCTTGTAGATAATAGAATGGGAGGAACAACTTGAAAAATAAAATTCATTATGCTTAGGATGGTGTTTGGCCTGATTTTCCGTTAGTTTACGAAAAACATAAAGTTTACGATTAAAATCTACACCAGATAAATCGCTAGCATCAATAAAATATTGCCATACTTCAGGCTCATTACTTTTCGCATAATCTCCAATTTTACTATTTTCTGTAAGGACCTTTCTTTTCCATATTAAAGTTAAATTCAGGGCCTTCAATGAAGAGCCAATGATATCATGATAAGTTCCCCCATCTTCTTTAGGAATAAAAACCATGCCCACCCCATATTTACCAAGCTGCGGTAGTTCCAGACCATTACTTAGTGCTTCCTTTTGAAAAAATGCATGGGGAATCTGTATGTGTAACCCAGCACCATCCCCTGTTGTATCATCAGCTGCCACACCGCCTCTATGTTCCATTTTGTGTAGCATTACCAAGGCATCGTGGACGGTTTTATGGGTGGGTTGATTATCTATATTTGCGATGAAACCAATGCCACATGCGTCTTTTTCATATGCTTTATTATAAAGTCCTTCTTTCATATGCTTTTCCCGATTTAATTTTAGCAATCGATTACGCTGATTATAGACATAACCTGAGTATGTTCAAGAATGAATTTAGCTACTTTAAAATCCTTTCAACAACCGGGAATTCCGTTTGATATGATGGTCAAGCTTCTTTTCACATTTTGTTTAATACTGACATTCAGTGCCTTATATGCTAATTTGATATTATGTCTAAAACACCCCACGAGCAATTATTGCATGAGTTGATCCATTCTCTTACCAAATCAGAAAAGAGAAGCTTTAAACTATATGCGAAAAGGTCTAGTGCACGCGATGATGCTAAATTCATTCGGCTCTTTGACATTCTAGAGAAAATGGAGGTCTACAGCGAAGCCGCCATCTTAAAGAAAATGCCTAAGACGAGTAAAACACAATTGGCTAATCTGAAGGTGCATCTTTATGGGCAGGTATTAGGCAGCTTACGGCTTTCCAACTTGAAAGACGACATAGACATTGAACTAAGAGAACAGCTTGATTTTATCCGTATCTTATATAAAAAGGGGCTATATGGACAAAGTTTGCGCTTACTTAACCGGGCGAAAAAAGTTACAGGTGATTATCGAAAAGATTTATTTGAATTAGCACTTCTCGATTATGAGAAACAAATCCGCTCACAGCAAGTCTTTGATCTAGCTGAAAATCAAGCTGATGCCATAGACAAGGCTACAGAAGAAGCTATGAACCGATTTATTAATGTTCAGCGCTTTTTCACCCTTGCCACAAAACTCAAAGCACGCTTTATCGAAAAAGGAATGATTAAAAGTGAAAGAGAGTTAAATAACCTAAAAGCTTTATTTTACACGAAGCTACCTCAGTTTAATGAAGAGAAGCTCGCATTCAATGAGAAATTTTATCTGTATCGTGCCTACTATTGGTTTTCTTACCTTACCTATCGTTTTGAGCAGTGCTTGGTATATGCAGAAAAATGGATTAACCTTTTTCATGAGAACAACTTAACTCAAAAAAGAAAAGCCGGTTATCTTAAAGGATTGAACCGACTACTTCAATCAGCCTTCCGCATTGATGACCGCGAAAAATTTGATCAGTATTACGAATTACTTGTTGATTTTGATCAACAAAGTGATGACCCCTTAACTGGTAATACGCAGGTACTGCTCTACAAGTATCGAACCATTCAATTATTCAATCACACCTTCTTGCATGCCAATTTTATGGAAGCTACACAGGCGGTTGAAGCAACCATGGAACAGGTAAAAGTCCATAGGAAATTCATTGACCAACATAACCTACTGGTCATCTATTACAAAGCTGCCGTTTACTACTTTGCCAGCCAAAACTACGTAAAAGCGAGCGCATCACTCAAGTTTTTATTAAATGACAAGGGTGCCCTGAGAAGTGATTTAAAAGGTTATGCCCGACTCATTCATATCATCATTGACTTTGAAACAGGCGATGCCGAGGATTTTGACCGTGAAATAAAATCAATGGAAAAATACATCATGGAGGAGGAAAACATGGGGGAAATTCAAAAACTATTCATCGCCTTTATGAGCAAGTCTGCTAGAATATTTCCTCAAGAACTTCCTGCTGCTTTCAAGCGACTCAAAAGAGATTTGGAAAACATCAGCAGGGATGATTTTGAAAATAAAACATTACTCTATTTTGATTTGATGAGCTGGGTTGACGCACAAATTGAAGGAAAGAGCTTTGGAGAGATGATACGGCAAAAGGCACTGAAATAAATTCTCCACCATGGGGTTAAACTATTTTTTAATTCAGTCATCTAAGAAGTAAAAAAAATAGAAATCATGAGAAAAACAGTAATTCTAATCACCATGCTGTTCATAGCGATAATTTCGCTTCAAGCACAGCGAGGCGGTGGTCAAAGGGGTGGCGCTGAACGCCAAGATCCTGAAACCATGGCAAAGCAAAGAGCTGAAACCTTACAGGAAAAATTAGGGCTTTCAGATGAGCAACATAAAATGACTTATGAAGCCATTTTTCAGAACCAAAATAAGATGCGCGATAAAATGCGCGCATTGATGGCAGATAGAAACCGAGAGGGCATGCGATCGGCTACAGAAGAGTCAAGAAAAAATCTTGATAAAAAGTTAAAAGAAATTTTCAACGAAAAACAGTGGTTAGCCTACGAAAAATGGCGAAAAGAAAACACTCCCACAAGAAGAAGAGGTGGAGGTAAAAGCGACTAAAAAAATATGAAAAAACACATTAAGGCTATTCATCTAATGATGAATGGCCTTTTTATTGGTTACTTCAAGAAAAAAGGTTTACAAAGAACAACCAGGTCATCCAGCCAGAAGCGATAAGCTTAAATATTGTCCCAACCAAAAAACCTATAAAAGACCCTAAGGCTGCTCTCAAAGCACGTTCATTTGTTGTTTTTCCAGAACTCAACTCCCCAATGAAAGCACCAACAAAAGGTCCAATAATTATCCCAAAAGGAGGAAACATAAACAATCCGATGATTAAGCCTATGGTACTACCCCAAACGCCTCTTTTACTCCCACCATATCGCTTTGTACCAACTACCGGTACTATGTAATCTAAAGCCGTTACCACTATGGTAATAGCAGCCCAAGTCCATAGCATCTCGGCGCTGAAGGGTGATTTTTCGGTAAGATCAAGAAAAATTAAGCCTATAAAACTAAGAGGAGGGCCTGGGAGAATGGGTAAAAAGCAACCTATTAAACCAATAATAATAAAAATAAAACCTACAGAGGACAAAAAAACATCCATGGCTAAATGATAAAAACAGATTACATGTGTAAGATAAAGTATTCATGACAAATTTGATGAATGCTTATCTTATTTTTCAGATTGGTATTGCTCTTTAATTTGATTAGGAAACAATTTGAATAGCTTTTTGACCTTGGGTACAGCAACACCTAAAATGTATGGGTTGCCTCGATTTAATTCATAATAATCTTGATGATAATCTTCTGCCATCCAAAAAACCCCGTAAGGTTTAATCTCCGTTACTATTTCATCTTGATATACTTGGTTGGCAGACAGTTCTTTAATGACCCCGATGGTGATTTCTTTTTGCTCTGATGAATGATAAAACACAGCTGAACGATACTGTTTCCCTACGTCGGGACCTTGTCTATTGAGTTGAGTGGGATCGTGTGTTAAAAAGAAAATATCTAAAAGTTCTTTGTACGAGACTAAGTCTGTGTTGTAAATAATTTGAATAGCTTCGGCATGACTTGTCTCACCATAACTTACTTGTTGATAAGTCGGACTTTGCTCCGAACCACCAATATACCCTGAGTACACATCATCTACACCCACCACTCTTTCAAAGACAGCCTCTGTACACCAAAAACAGCCTCCAGCGAAAGTGGCAACCGCTTGGCCAGTTTTGAGTTGAGGTCCCACAACAGCCTTTGTGCCTTGCGCCATGCACGACAAAATGAAAAGTGGGGTGATAAAAATTAAGGTGAAAAACTTTTTCATAGGCTGTTTTCTTTTAAGAACGTTTCAAAAACTACTACTGTTTACTTTTCTTCCAAAATACGCTTCAAATCTGCCGGAGAATAGTTGACTGATTTTAAGGTTTTATTATCAGAAGTTCTGTAGACCAAAAAATAATCGTCTGAAGCCTCAATATAGCTCTCTGTACCATCTTTGTCTTGATAAAACTTTCGAGTTGCTTCCGCCTCTTCCCTTGTTGAGCATGTTTTACTCATATTAGAGCGTTGAACCTCATCAAAAAGTGATTTAAACTTATCACCCATTCCAAATTCTAATATTGCTCCAGAAAGCACATACTGTAAATCACAAAGTGCATCCGCTACCTCCACCAAATTATGATCTGCAATGGCTTCTTGTAATTCCTTAAGTTCTTCAGCTAATAGGGCCACACGGAGATCGCATCTATTTTGAGCAGGTATAACAGGGTTGGACTCTATTGGGTGCTTAAAGGTTTTATGAAAACGAGCAACACTATTCAATGGTCTTGGTTCTTCCATATTTTTTAAAAAAAAAGGCTTGAAAAAAATTCAAACCAATGTTAATGAATTATTTAATTGAGACGAATTTACTTTAAATCTTTTTTAAATTTTGGGGGTTCTTCACCCTCCGGTACAAAGATTAAAGCAGCAGAATTGATACAAAATCGTTTCCCTGTTGGTTTGGGTCCATCATCAAA
This sequence comes from Roseivirga sp., assembly GCA_018402485.1. GTDB lineage: Bacteria > Bacteroidota > Bacteroidia > Cytophagales > Cyclobacteriaceae > Roseivirga. The sequence continues at coordinate 285,390 of JAGYIY010000002.1, forward strand.
AACATGTCCCAGATGAGAACCACTTTTACTGTCCACTACTTCCCATCGAATCATTCCGAATGAAGTATCCTTCACTAATTTTATAGCAGAATCATTTATGGGTTCCCAAAAACTAGGCCAACCTGAGTAAGAATTATATTTAGTACCAGAAGAAAAAACGGGTTGTAATGATGCTGCGGAATAATACGTTCCTTTCTTCTTATTGTCGTTTAGCTCACCACTAAATGCCCGCTCGGTTGCTTGTTCTCTCAACACGCTATACTGCATTGGTGTTAAACGCTGTTTCCATTCTTCTTCTGTTAGCTGTATCTCGAAGCTTTCCTTCTTGTACTTTTTGTCTTGTGTCGGTTTATCTTGAGATACTTGCCCTAAACTTGGCAACTGCAGGGCAAAAATGCTAGTAACCAATACAATTACCAAACCTGATATCAGAATAACTTTAGCCTTCATTACTTCTTTTTTTCTTTAAACAACAACCATTGTAATATGTTTCCCTTACCACCTAAGAATAATGTCCATTGAGATTGATTACTGGCAGAGAAGTTTCAAAACTCATTTTTTGACTAACCTTTTGCAAAATGACTTTAAATTTAAAATTTCTTTTGCGTCTTTTAAGCCTCGTCATTTACCGGGGATTGCTCTCTTCTTTGAAGGACAGTAAGCATCCTTCTTTCATTCGACCAAAACCTTAAAAATTGCACATAAAAAGGCCTATGAGTGAAATTTGGGAAAAAGGAGCTCTGTGAAAAGAAGCGTTTCAAATATCTTGTTTCAATAAATGTTTATTGAATACGCGTATTCTGTTGCAAATGGCTAATTCTCTAGATACAATAGAAAGATCTGACATACACTTTTTCAATCTTTCTGTGGTTTGAATGGAGCGTTGATGAATTTTTTCTCCAGCATATTTTAATAGTTTGTCACTCAAGTGCTTCATATGTGTCATGTGCTTTTATCTTTATTTGTTAAGGTAAACGTTTTTATGTTCCTCAGGTTATCTAAAACAGAGATCCTTTTCGGGTTAAGATAACCCTCTTAACAACCAATGTTCTCACTTTATTTTATGAAAGGTAAATTACTTCTCTTTTCGTTTTGTACTGGGCTATAATTGCATGTATTTCTCGGCTTTCATTTTGTCTGATAATCATTTCCTGAAGTAGCTCTTTTTGTACATCATTTTGCCTTGAAAAAAATCCATAGCCCATGTAAGTACCTTTATTGACCCAAACAGCACTTTGTTCAGCGCTAGTGCGCCCGCTACCCAAAATCACATAGGACACTTCATTAGCCGTTAATGCTTCAATGGTGTTTTTTAGACGCTCGCCAGCAGCCTTGGGCTCAAATGTTTCTGTATCATAGCCATAAAAGCTCATCATGCTCACGGGAAGGCCACATTGCTTGGGGTCGAGTTGATTTTCCCTGGCCAACTGAATCAAAAAACTTCTGGCCTTATCTTGTGATGGAAATTGTGCCAAAGGTTTCATTCCCTTCTGAATTTTACCAATCACCAGGCGAGGATTACCGGTTACGTCTTGATAGGCATAAATACCAAATCGAGGTTTAGGGAATTTGAGTGCTTTATTGAATGGGGGAAACTGTTTTTGAATGTCATGGGCTTCTTTAAGAAAAGCAATCATTTCATCTCCACACAACTCATAATGGATATTATGTATTTTGTCCTTCAACTTCTGTTTATAAATAACATCTGTGCTCGAAAAATGCTGACGGACTCGCTTTTTGATTTGATTGGCTTTGCCCACATATAAAGTTTTGCCTCGATTGTCTAGAAAATAATATACACCTGTAGCCTCTGGTAATTTCTCATATACTTCCTCATTAAGATGCGGAGGTAAAAAAGCCTCTTTTGAATTTCTTTTTAAGAAAAACTCAAACTCTCCCTGTTCATTTTTTAGCAGAATATCGAGCAATATGGCTGTTGCCCTTGCATCGCCCATTGCCCGATGTCGGGCAAAATTATCAATCTCAAAATATTGGCACAAACTACCCAAAGCATGGGATTTTAATTCAGGAAAAATCTTTCGGCTTAGGCGAACTGTACAAAGTTTGGTGGGCGAAAAACTTAAGCCAACTTCTTGAAATTCTTTTTTGAGAAATCCATAGTCGAAATTTACATTATGTGCCACAAACACATGTCCTTCCAACATTCCAAAGAGCTCATTTGCTATTTCGCGAAAAGGTGGAGCATCGTCTACCATGGCTTGTGTGATGCCCGTGAGTAAGGTAATGGACTGGGGGAGATATCTCTCTGGGTTAATCAAACTTTGGTATTCATCCACCACCCGCTCACCATCATGAATAAGTACAGCAACTTCCGTTATCTTCCCTCCATTAGCAGAGCTTCCGGTGGTTTCTATATCTACAATGGCGTACATGCTCTGAATTTAGATAACTCTTTGTAATTTAAACCATGAATAACAAAAAATGGATAAAAAAGGCTTCTGGTGAAATGGTCATTTTTGATCCAGAAAAGCTCAAAACCTCTTTGTTTAAAGCAGGGGCATCGCCAGAACTTATTGCACAAATCACCCAACAAATAAGCGAGAAACTCACCGAAGCTACCACTACTAAGTCTATTTATAAACAAGCCTATCAATTATTACGACAAGACTCCCAAAAGTTAGCAGGTCAGTATAAACTCAAAACCGCTCTTCTAGAAATGGGACCATCAGGTTATCCTTTCGAACATTTTGTAGCCATACTTTTGAAACATCAAGGCTATCAAACAAAAGTAGGAACTCATATTAAGGGAGGTTGTTTGACTCATGAGGTAGATATTTTGGCTCAAAACCCTGATGAAATCATTATTGCAGAATGCAAACACCACAGTCGTGCCGGATACAAATCAGATGTTAAAATACCCTTGTATGTACATGCTAGGTTTCAAGATATGGTTTTAGGTGATCAAGTACAGTCTAAAAAAAAACCTATGAAATGTGCTATCATTTCGAATACCCGATTTACTTCCGATGCAGAGACCTATGCCACCTGTTATAACCTACAATTAATAGCTTGGGACTACCCTAGTAAGGGGAGTTTAAAGCAACGCATAGCCCTATCTAAACATTACCCCGTAACATGTATTCATTCTTTAACTAAAAAAGACAAAGAAACGCTGATGCATGAAGGCATAGTGTCATGCCAGCAGCTGTATAATGATAATGCCATTTTGAGTAGATTCGATCAGAACAAAAAGTCACGCATATGGTCCGAAGTGCAAGCTATTTGTCAAGATGAAGGAGTAAATAAATGAATTAACCAACTCAATAACATCACCAAAATACACCCAAAAGCATTGTACCAAAGAAATCCCATGGTCAATGGCCCAGCCAGACCTTGTGTATTCAGATAATGCACAAAAATCACCACTGCTTGGCTCAATAAGGCTGCAATAAAGATAGCATTACCCTTCACCCTTTTTATAAAAATAGCCACAACGAAAATACCTAGAACGATGGGGTAAAAAAGACTGCCAATTAAATTAACGGCTTGAATTAAGTTTTCAAACAGACTCAAAGTGGAGGCAAAAATAATAGCTAACACCCCCCAACCCAGCGTGAACCATTTAGAAGATTTCAAATAATGACTTTGGGAAGCTTCTTGTCTTATTTTTCTTTTGTAAAAGTCGATGGTTGTAGTAGACCCAAGTGCATTTAATTCCGAAGAGGTAGATGACATCGCTGCCGAAAAAATAACTGCAAATAATAACCCTACAATCCCCACTGGCATTGTACTGGTTACAAAATTCATAAAAATATAGTCTTTGTCATTTATTTCACGGTTGGGTAAAGCCTCAGCGATCATCTCCTTGGCTTGGACGCGCAATCGATCTGAATTATCTTGTAAACGGTTGAGCTCATACCGAGCTGTCTCTATCATTAATTCATTCTTTTCGGCAATGGCACGATTAAGTAGTTGGACCACTTCCTTTTTCTCTTCAAAAACCGATGTATACCGTACTTCAATGTCTTTAAAACCATCTCCAAATGCTTCATTTAGCAAAACCTCTTGACGAACCGCTTCATTAAAAAAGATGGGGGGTTGATTGTACTGATAAAAAACAAACACCATAACACCAATGAACAAAATCACAAACTGCATAGGCACTTTCAGCAATCCATTCATCATTAAGCCCATCCGACTTTCTTTCAGTGTCTTTCCAGAAAGGTATCGCTGTACCTGCGACTGATCTGTACCAAAATAAGACATGAAAAGAAAAACAGCTCCGGTAATACCCGACCAGAAATTATAGCGATCACTCAAATCGAACTCAAAGTTGACTACATTCAATTTACCCATTTTGCCGGCCACATGCAGGGCATCTGTGAAGCCTACATTTTGTGGTAGCGAAGTAATGACCAAAATACCGGCAACGATCATCCCTCCCATCATCACAGCCATTTGTTGTTTTTGGGTTTGTGTAACCGCTTTTGTTCCTCCAGAAACCGTATAAATAATCACCAATACACCAATGACAACCGTGGTGAGCTGTAACGGCCAGCCCAGTAAGGCACTAAGAATAATGGCAGGAGCGTAAATGGTGATGCCGGCAGCTAGACCGCGTTGTACTAAGAAAATCATAGCGGCCAACATACGCGTCTTAACGTCAAACCGCTTTTCTAAAAACTCATAAGCAGTATACACCTTTGCTTTATAATATAGTGGAAGAAAAAAGATAGATATTAAAATCATGGCAATAGGCAGTCCAAAATAAAACTGAATGAACCGCATACCATCTGTATAAGCTTGCCCCGGCGTGGATAAAAAGGTGATGGCACTGGCTTGGGTGGCCATAATGGATAAACCTATGAGCCACCACTTGCTATCGCTACCTCCTTTAAGGTAGTTATCCATATTTTGTTCGCCTCTCGTTTTCCAAACCCCATAGGAAACAATAAAGATGAGGGTTCCAAAAAGAACTATCCAATCAATGGCTGTCATGCATAAAATTTAGTAAAAAAATAAAACAAGGCGATGAAAATGACGAGTACCCCTAGAACGAAAGCATACATTCCACACCAACTGCGAACAAATAAAAATTTCACTTTTTCTTTCTCTGTGCTCATTTGTTATCTTGTACCTTGTCCTGATTAATAATTTCATCTTGGCCTAAAGAAACCATATTGGCGAAAATTCGATAAGCCCCTGGCACGCCCTGAGGCAACTCTCTAAACCAAGAGTACCCCGTATAAACAAAATAACCTCTACCATATTGGGTGACTAATAAGCCACCATTTTTGGGTGTTTCTCCCTTATCGTTAGCAGATAATACTGCTGTATAATGGCTGTCCCATTCGTCTGGGAAATAAAGTCCTCTTTCCTGCACCCAGCCTTCAAAATCCTTGGATGTAATCTTATTGGGTATATTCAAAACAGGATGATCTGGAGCCAATATCCTTACTTCAGCATACTCATCTGTTACACGATCTCTTGAAATACTAAAAGGATAAGGACCAATAGGAGGCTGATTACGCATCGCTGTATTGTACTGCACAATGACATTACCTCCGTCTTGCACGTACTTCATCAACTCAGGTTGTACAAAAGACATACGTTCGACGGTATTGAAAGCTCTTATGCCGACCACTACTGCATCGTAAGAAGAAAGCATGGTTTGGTTTATTTTTTCTGGATCTAGTAAATCCACCCTAAAACCCATTTGCTCCAAACTTGACGGGATTTCATCACCACTTCCCATGATATAGCCTATACGTTCTCCACTAATTTTAAGATCAGCCTTCACCAATCTAACTTCAGTTTTCGGAAAGATCATTTGATAAGGAATGTGGTCATAATCAATTGTTCTTAAACCTCTGTCGTACACTTTTCCGTTCAGTGTAGTAGATACGGATAAAAAATCGTCTGAGGGATGTGCTGGTGGTGTGATAAAAAGTTGATAGCGAAATTCATCCCCCTTTTGAATCAATTCATACGGAATATCATTGGTGCTTGCCTCCCAACCTTGTGGAAGATTCAATTGCACAGTGCCGTTTACATTGTCCATTCCAGCTTTTACTAGTACTTCTACAGATTTTGGCTCATTATCGATGAAGAAGAGGATATCCTCTTCTAAAGAAACAAAAACAGGCGGTGTAATCACGAAAGGTCTGTACACTTCCCCTTCTACCCTGTCGTTTTCTTTGTAGACCACGGGAATGGTGTACTCGAAGTCTTCTGCTGCTATTTTAAGCTTAAAAGTAGCAAGGAGAGCAGGTGGATTTTCTGGCAACCCAACGAGCAATGGTTGATTTACTTCATACATTCCGATATTCTCATTGGTGTTGAATAACCAATAAGGCTGCGAAATTTCTTTCTCACTGATTTGAAAGTCGAAAGACCCCCTTACATCTAGATTGTTGGAGAGCGCTTTGGTTTCATTCAGTAAGGACTTCCCTTCCATTTGAATGCCTTGAAGAATTACACTTACGGCTGATCTGTTGATCGCCTCCCATTGCAGGAACACTTGCTCACCTTTTACTGCAGAAAAATCATTGGCCTTTACTTCTAAAAACAAACCTAATGCTCCTTTAATAATTTGATTAAGCTCTTTAAGCTTTACATTTCTCCAGTATTCGTTGCCAAGACCAGCTATGTTCTTTCTTATTTTCATTAGTTCAGGTACAATGGCAGCCGGATTTGATATGTCGAATTCGGCATTGACTTTTCTTATGGCCTGACCAATAGGCTCTCCACCAACGATACGCGACCAGCTATCATTTATGTTGTCAAAAATGTCATCTTGAGGCATATCTCCTTTCCAATACATTAAGTACCCATTATTATCTCCTCGACTACCCGTACTTCCAAACCCTTGAGACTTGTGCTGACTACGGCTTAGGGCAGATATCTCGCTGTAAGATTGGCCAAGCAATGGATTATAAACACCTATGTTGACTGAGAAATAACCAGGTTCATCTTCATGCTCTGAGGTGAAGCCTCCTCCAAAGTTATAGGTATTCCAATAAAGACTTTTGGGTTGCCATGGTGCTACATATTCTATTTGCTCGGGAAAAGCCTGCGGATTTCCTGCTAAGTCAAACGCTTCTTGGGCTAATATGGCAGATGCCGTATGATGGCCATGCATTCTACCACCAGGGACTCGCGTTGTATCAAAACGGGTAATTATAATGTCAGGACGATGTTTACGAATGGCCCAAACCATGTCAGCAAGTACCTTCTCTTTATCCCAAAAATTGAAAGTTTCATTGGGGTCTTTTGAGTAACCAAAGTCATTAGCTCGTGTAAAAATTTGTTCACCCCCATCCGTTCTTCGGGCTGCAAGGAGCTCCTGTGTTCGAATGATGCCTAAATATTCTCTGATATCCGTACCAATTAAATTTTGCCCACCGTCGCCGCGTGTCATCGATAGATAGGTGGTACGGTATTTCTTCTCATTTGCCAAATAAGCAATAAGGTTAGTGTTTTCGTCATCTGGATGGGCTGCTACATACATGGCAGACCCCAATACTTCGAGCTTATTTAATGCCTGCTTTAGCTCGGCAGCATTGGGTTTTGATGGTTTCTGGGCTTGTAAAGCACCAACACAAAAAATATAAGAAAAAATGAATGACCAAAGAACCACGTATCGCATAGCAAAGGATGAATTAATGATTTTCAAACAACCTTCAATCTATGGTATTGTCAGATATTTTCTGTCAACTCTTACATCATCGGTCATATGAATTTATCAGATGAGCATAAATCATCTTACAACGGATAAAGATGAATAAACTAAGTGTATCTAACAAAAAAATAGCTGAACGCGTTAGCATTCAGCTATTCATATTGGATGACAATGCAACTACTCTTTAACATTCACAGTAATAGTTTTACTCCAAGCCTTACCATAAGATTGGTGGACGCCATTGGCAAATTGTAAGGTAAGTGTATGCTCACCCGGAGAGAGTTCTAATGTATGCTCAGTTTGACCTTTCCCAAAGTGAATATTTGTTTTATTCGCTGGAACCATTTCCCCCTCTGGAATGAATCCACCATCAATGATAATGTGATGATGACCCTTGTTGTCATTGATAGGGCCAGCTGGTTCTACTTCCATACCCACAACACCCATCTTAACGGTAACAGGAGATGTTATTTCTTGACCATTTTCTAAGTTTTCAAAGTACACACCATCCTCTGGTGTACAGGCTGCAAAGGTTAAAATTGCTAAGAGTAAAATTGAATGCTTCAATAATTTCATAATTTGGATTTTTCTATTTGCTTTAAATATGCTTGGCATTACTAGTAAAACATAATTAACTGTTTAAAGTTCGATGAAACTCTCAAACTAATTTTTCAACGTACATTCTGCATTTTTTAAATGTAATCTCATGAAGATCATGTTGCAATAAAAAGCAAATGTATGGAATTGAACCTAACATGAATATTTTTTGTCAATTCAATATGAAAAAGAAAGCGAAATCAAAAATCAATAAGAGAGAAATCATTGAGCTAGCTTTAATTATTGTTGTATTTGCTGGTATTTATTTCAGTGGCTATCAAGCGGAAATCTTCGGTAAAGTGCAACAGGTCGTATTACAAACAGGCTTGATGAATGCCGGTACGCTCGATGAGTCCGCCATAAAGGAAGCGTCTTATGATTTGATTTTGAGAGATGAAAAAGGTCAGGAAGTTGACATGAACACCTTCAAAGGTAAGATCATTTTCATTAATATTTGGGCCACTTGGTGTGCTCCTTGCGTGGCAGAAATGCCAGGTATTCAGAAGTTATATGATAAAACCCGTGAAATGAATAATTTGGTATTCTTGATGATATCAGAAGACCGTAACTTTGAAACTGCCAAGGCATGGATAGATAAAAAAGGCTTCGACTTTCCTATTTACTACCGAGCGTCGAGTCTACCCAAAGTTTACGAAACTGGGGTTATTCCCACCACCTTTATCATTTCTCCCAAGGGCGATATTGTGGTTAAAAAAGAGGGTATGGCCAATTACAACACTAAGAAATTCCGGAAAATGCTCATCGATCTTGGAGAGAGCTATTGATGAAAATCCCCTCGCTTATATCGGTCAAAATAATCTTTTGATGCCGCCCAAGCTTTAGGGGCTAAAACAATGGCAGAGATCATGGTAGGAATAGCCATCAAAGCAAAACCACTATCAATTAACCCAACAACAACTCCCAAGGAGGTTACAGAACCTAAAACGATGGTTCCGATATAAATATAATTGTATAGTTCTCCTCTTTTCGCACCGAACATAAAAGACATACACTTGACACCATAGTAGGAGTAAGATAGCAGTGAAGAGACGGCAAAAACAAGTATGCATAAGCCAAGTAGATAACCTCCAACACCAGGAATGGCCACATTAAAGGCTTTTAAAGTTAAAGTAACCCCAAGCAAACCCGTATCCTCGGCCCCAACAAACTCTTCGTAAACTCCAGTACTAAGGATTACCAGAGCGGTAAGTGTGCAAACCAATAAAGTATCTATTGCAGGCCCCAACATGGCAACCAATCCTTCTCGAACAGGCTCATCTGTTTTGGTATCTCCATGAACCATGGGAGCCGTACCAATGCCTGCCTCATTGGAAAAAGCAGCCCTTTTTGCACCTACAATAATGATAGCACCAATTCCCCCACCAAGTACAGCACTTCCAGAAAAAGCCTCTTCGAGAATGGCTGCAAAGATATCAGGAATACCAGCTAGGTTCTGGAATAGGATATAAACTACCAATACAAAATACAGTACAACCATAGAGGGTACCATTTTAGAAGCAACGCGACTGATTTTTTTTATTCCTCCAAAGATTACAGTAGATACCAAAGCCGTAAGGATCAAACCAATGATCAATGAGGCGTATGAAATATTAGCACCAAAGGCCTGAAAAGAAGAAGTAGCATCGTAACCCATTGCTGGTCCTAGGACCGTATTTAATGCAGCAGTAAGCTGATTAGCTTGAAAAATAGGTAAGGCGCCAATCAAGGCAAAAATACAAAAGAACACAGCCATAGGCCTCCATTTACTTCCTAAACCTTCGGTAATAACGTACATGGGTCCACCCCTCACCTCTCCATCTGAATCTTTACCTCGATACATCACGGCAAGTGTGCAGGTAAAATATTTGGTAGCCATACCAAAAAAAGCCGACACCCACATCCAAAAAATAGCACCTGGCCCGCCCATGGTAATGGCAACTGCCACTCCGGCAATATTACCCATACCCACTGTCGCTGCCAATGCTGTAGAAAGTGCTTCGTAGTGACTGATCTGACCTACTTCATGATCGGAATCGTATTTTCCCAATAAAATATTGATGGCATGTCGAAAATAAAGAAAGGGTGTAAAACGAGAATAAACCAAAAAAAACAATCCTCCTCCCATTACCAAAATCAGTAAAGGGAAGCCCCAAATCCAGCTACTAAAACCAGACACCGCATTTTCTATAATCTCCAAAGCTTACTTTTTATTTGACCTTAATATTAATTCATCTGGTAGAAGCCCACAAACTTTATAAGGTATTTGTTGTGCACATGATGTTTCTCTGATTTTCTTTTCCAAATTGAGTGATCCTTCTTTAATGGTCAAAAATAGACTCAAGTTCTTCTTAGCAAAGCAATTCAAAACCTAAAAAGGTTAAAGCGTAAACAGGAGTTAAAAGAAGGGATGCTAAGGTGAAAATTATGAACGATTATTTTTACAAACAGTGTACCAATTGCCAAAGCATTCTTGCCCCTACATTGGCATCCCAATCATCCATTCCTACACCCACCTCGCATAGATCTGCCCCAATAATCTTCTTTCCAGAAGCTTTCAGTTGGCTCAACAAATACACTATTTCTTGAAACTCTAGCCCCCCTGGCACAGGTGTACCTGTAGCCGGACACAATTTCGGATCCAATCCGTCAATATCTAGAGATATATAAACATACTCGGGCAAGGCCGTCAATATTCGAGTACACTGATCTTTCCACAAAACACCTTCAAACTTTTCTGCCTTCAGCTCATCGTCAAAAAAAGTAACTATCCGGTGAGATTGATGATCCATGACCAAACGTTCCTCTTCACAATAGTCACGGATACCCACTTGTATCAATTTCATATCGGGCTGTTCTTGAAGCACATTATGCATAATGCTAGCATGTGAATAAGTAAACCCTTCGTATGAATTTCTCAAATCAGCATGTGCATCGATTTGCAACAATCCGAAATGAGGGAAAGCAGCTGCACAGGCCCTTATATGACCCAAAGGTGTACTATGATCACCCCCTAATAAAATGGTTCTCTTGCCACGCGCTTGCCAATCTAGTGTGATTTGCTCCACATAATCCATCAACTGGGCACATTCTGCATTTATTGTGTCCAGTCGCACATACATTTCGTCAGCTTCATCAATGATTTGCCCCCTTTCTAGCCAATTGATATAATCTGCGGCCAGTGGTCTTAAATCTTCATCTTTATACAGCCACATTTCAGGTATTTCTGATAGCGCCACTTTCGTCTGATACAGCTTGGACCTTCCAGGAATCTCGTAATCAATTTGTGAAGATGCTTCTAAAACTTGCTGAGGGGCTAATGCCGTTCCTTCTTTATAAGAAACAGTAACGTCCCAAGGTACGGGAATCACAACGATGTCAGCCTCATCAGGCGAAAAAGGTAATCCAAAAAGACTGCCCTTTACGCCTACGCCATTCGGATCAAATGCATCTGCCATTGAAGAAAGATTTAGTTAATCATTTTTTTAACAAAATTAGGAAGTGCAAAGGCTGCTTCATGCAAATCTCCATTGTAGTATTGTAACCCTTGTTCCTTTGCGAAAATCTCACTTTTCTCTTTATCAAACCCTAAAAGTGGATGTGCCTCTCCCTTAGATGAATAAGAAAATGACCACATACCGGTCGGGTAAGTTGGAATGTAAGCCAGGTAACAATGCACCTTGTTATGACCGAAAATACCCCTATAGGTATCATAAATTTCTTTGAATACCTTGGAATTAAAACGAGGCGACTCACTTTGGGTAATCATAATCCCATTAGGACTCAAAATGCGATGCACTTCCTTATAAAAATCAACGGTAAAAAGGCCTTCAGCAGGTCCTATAGGATCCGTTGAATCGACAATGACCAAATCAAATGAAGCATCCCTAGCTTCCTTGACATAAGTAATGCCATCGTCAACAATTAAGTTTAATTTCTCATGACCTAGTGCAGAAGCAATATGGGGTAAATGTTGTTTGCAAGCTTCAATTACTTTGTCATCAATTTCAACCATGACTACCTCTTCCACACTTTCATGCTTTAAAACTTCCCTAGCTGTACCTCCGTCTCCACCACCAATAATCAGAACACGCTTTGGTTTAGGATGAGTGAGTAAAGGTACATGGGTAATCATTTCATGGTACACATACTCGTCCTTCTCTGTGGTCATTACCATACCATCTAGCGTAAGCATATTGCCATAAGCTTGGGTATTGTATACCTCTACCCTCTGGTAATCGGACTGCACATCGTAAAGCTTACCATCATGCTTCAAAGACAAGGCTATTTTATCATCTCTTTCGGTAAACCATACATCTCTGGTTCTAATAGGGCTTCCATCATCAGCACTTTGCTCATCACGCAAAGCATTCAGGTCAAACTTCTTTTTCGTGAGCAAAGCCATTTCACCACGATTCAGTTCAACCGCAGAACCATGACCGGCACCAAATTTTTCTTTCAAAATTTGATAAGATACCCAAGGATTCACAGAATCGCCACAAGTAAATAGATCGACCGAAGCGTATCCATATTCAGGCCAAGTATGAATGGCCAGATGACTTTCTTGGATAACGACCACACCTGATACCCCATAAGGTGAAAAATGATGAAAAGTAGTGTTGATGATGGTGGCGCCTGCTTCTTCAGCGGCAGCTACCATGCTTTTTTCAATATGAACTACATCGTTGAGTAATTCAGGTGCACATTGATAGTACTCTACTATGATATGCCTTCCGAGTGATGCCATGATGCAAAAATAAGATCTTCACATTTCTTCAGCATCATAACTATGCAAGAATTTAGAAGGTAAAGATTTTCTTTACAAGACAAGTATTTTGCGCCAAATGCTCCCATTCTCCTTCAAATTGAAGCCATGCTGAAGTAGCAGGTTCATATTGGCATAAATCATCCGATAAATAATGAAATAGTTCCGAAATCCCCGGGTTGTGACCGACTATGGCCACATTATTAAAAATAGAATTGATTCTGGTCACAAAAGCCTTCATTAAATTGGTGCTTGCCTCATACAATTCCTCTGAAGCAATCATTCGAGGGGTTGGCCTCAAGGCATAAAAAGTTTTTTCCGCTGTCATTTCTGTTCGAATAGAAGGACTCACATAAACTGCATCCCAATGGATGGACAGTTCTGCAAACGCTGCACTTAATAATTCAGCTTGTTTGATACCATGTGGGGTCAATTTCCGTTGGAAATCTGTAGAAACATTGCCCACTTTCTCTGCCTCAGCATGTCTTACCAGTAATAAATTTCTAACCATTTCTTAGGCTATCTAGTTCGGAATTCAATAACGTTTAAAGTAATGTAAGGGTCAAGCTTTTCAAGAGTCCATTTACAAATACTTGTTTTTTTGAAACAATTTTACGCATCTTTGAACGCCTGATAAACAAAAAACAAAGAAAAGAATGTCAAAAAATCTCGTCATCGTTGAGTCTCCCGCCAAAGCCAAGACCATTGAAGGATACCTTGGGAAAGATTATAAAGTAGTATCTAGTTACGGCCATGTAAGAGACCTACCCAAAGGTGGCAATGCCATTGACATTGAAAATAATTTCACACCTACCTATGAAGTCACTGCAGACAAAAGAGATGTGATAAAACAACTCATTAAGCTGTCAAAAGCATCTGAAATGATCTACTTAGCTAGTGATGATGACCGTGAAGGAGAAGCCATTAGTTGGCATTTAAAAGAAGCTTTGAAATTAAAACCAGCACAAACCAAACGTATTGTTTTTCGAGAAATCACAAAATCTGCCATTGACCTTGCCATTGCGAACCCACGCGATATTGATGATGATTTGGTGCATGCGCAACAAGCGCGTAGGATTTTAGATCGATTGGTGGGCTATGAACTATCTCCCATTCTTTGGAAAAAAATAAAAAGGGGGCTTTCGGCTGGTCGAGTGCAATCTGTTGCGGTACGAATCGTAGTAGAAAGAGAAAGGCAAATCGAAAAATTCAAACCTGAATCTACTTTCAAGGCTACTGCTCTATTCCAAATTGGAGGTAAAGAGTTAAAAGCTGAACTTGGTAAAAAATTCCAATCCGAGGAAGAAGCGAAAAATTTTGTGCAAAACTGTGTAGGTGCTGAATTCACTATTGATAAGTTAGAAACTAAACCCGCAAAGCGAACGCCTGCTGCCCCATTTACCACTTCTACATTACAGCAAGAAGCCAGCAGGAAATTGAGCTATTCGGTAGGCCAAACCATGAGTTTAGCTCAGAAATTATACGAATCGGGGAAAATTACCTACATGAGGACCGATTCCGTCAATCTATCACAAGATGCTATGAAAGGAGCTTCGGCGGAAGTTACCAGAGCATACGGCCCAGAATACGTTCAGGCAAGAAAGTTTAAGACTAAATCTAAAGGTGCACAAGAAGCACATGAAGCCATACGCCCCACTGATTTTTCGGCACATACTGCCGGTGGCAATTACAATGAAAAGCGCTTATACGACCTCATTTGGAAACGTGCCGTAGCTTCTCAAATGGCAGATGCCCAACTCGAAAAAACAACAGCTACCATTGGCATTTCTACTACTGAAGAACACCTGACAGCCCATGGTGAAGTAGTAAAGTTTGATGGTTTTCTCAAAGTGTATTTAGAATCTACTGATGATGAAAACGAAGAGGAAGCCAAAGGAATGCTACCACCCTTAAATGTTGGTGATGTTCTGGACTTGAACAAACTTACATCACGCGAAAGTTTCAGCAGGCCTCCTGCACGTTACACTGAGGCAAGTTTGGTGAAAAAGTTAGAAGAACTGGGAATCGGACGTCCCTCTACCTATGCCCCTACCATATCCACCATTCAGAAACGTGAGTATGTGGTAAAAGAAAACAGAGATGGTATTGAGAGAAAATACCGAGAACTTACGCTTGAAAACCACAAGGTAGAAGAGCACACTAAAAGTGAAATTACAGGTACGGAGAAGGCTAAACTATTCCCAACCAATGTTGCCATGGTAGTCAACGATTTTTTGGTAGAACATTTCCCCAATGTGATTGACTTTTCCTTCACAGCAAAAGTAGAAGAAGAATTCGATGAAATTGCTCATGGCAGACAAAGCTGGGATGGCATGATTAGTAACTTTTATGGAAAATTCCACAAAACCGTTGAAGATACGGAATTGGTAGATCGCAAAGATGTTGGCTCTAGCCGGGAATTGGGCAACGATCCAAAAACCGGGAAACCAGTGATCGCACGATTGGGTAGATATGGCCCCTTGGTTCAAATTGGTGAAACTTCAGAAGACGAGGAAGTTGAAAAGCCACAATTTGCCAGTTTAAGAAAAGGACAATTCATTGAGAGCATTACGTTAGAAGATGCCCTCGAACTATTCAAGCTGCCACGTACTGTTGGTGAATTTGAAGACAAAACAATTGTAGCTGCCATTGGTCGCTTTGGTCCTTACCTTCGTCATGATGGAAAATTTATTTCACTTGGTTTAGATAACGATCCACATAGCATTGATCAAGAAACCGCAATAGCGTTAATTGAGGCGAAACGCAAGGCCGATGCTGAAAAACACATTAAATCTTTCCCAGAAAATGCTGATGTACAGGTTTTGAACGGACGATGGGGTCCTTATATAAAAGTAGGTCGCAAGAATGTGAAAATACCAAAAGATACAGAACCTGAATCGCTTACTTTAGAACAGTGTTTAGAATTAGCCGAAAAAGCTCCAGAGAAAAAAGCACGTGCCAGAGGAAAAGCAAAGAAGAAATGACAAAGTATAGCCTCATCCTAGTTTTATTTTTTGGTTTTGACATTATTTCTCAAGCGCAGGATTTCCCTCAAGATTCAGTGAGTATCGTTTCTGATGGTATAGAACTTGGTGGAATGCTTATGTATCCTAAAGATCATTCATCAGCTCTTACAACGCCTGTGGTCTTGATTATTCAAGGTTCAGGCCCGACTGACAAAGATGGTAACTCCAACCTTTCTACAGGCAAAAATAACGCATTGCTGTATGTCGCCCAGGCACTTGCAGAAGAAGGAATTGCCAGTTTGCGTTATGATAAACGTGGTATGGGTATGAGTGGTCAGACCCCAGTAATAGAAACTAATTTGACTTTCGATGATTTCATTACAGATGCACAAAACTGGGTCTTATACCTTTCGAAAAATGCAAAATTTGGAAAAATAGGAGTCTTAGGGCATAGTCAGGGGGCACTCATTGCTTCGGTGGTAAGTCAAAGTGAAAAGGTGTCTGCTTTAGTAAGTGCCGCAGGTACTGGTAACAGTATAGACCAAACTATATTAAAGCAAATCAAAGACAATCCCTTCAATCCAGCACAAATCTACAAAGAGGCTGAAGAAATTTTTAAGCAGCTCGAAATGGGAGCGTCTGTAGACTCCATACCCCCCTATTTCAGTTCACTTTTTAGGAAAACCATCCAACCTTTTATGAGCTCTTGGATGAAATACGACCCTAAAGAAGAATTAAAAAAAGTAAATTGTGCTATCTGGATCGTGAATGGTACGACAGATATTCAAGTAAGTACAAAAGATGCTGGGGCATTAAAAGAAGCACAGCCGAGAGCTGAATTAACCATCATCGAGGGAATGAACCATGTATTAAAAGAATCCCCTGAAGAACGGAATACGAATTTGGCTACATATTCCAATCCAAAATTGCCGCTTCATCCCTTGTTTGTGGAAAAAATGAAAGACTTTTTCAAAAAGCAACTGCGATGAAAAGAGAAGACGCCAAGTTGATTTTAACAAATTGGACCAAAACCGAAAGCTTATTACGACATGCCAGAACGGTTGAGCTTGTTATGGAAGCTTATGCTGAAAAATTTGATGAAGATGCTGAAGAATGGGCTGTTGCCGGAATGTTACACGATGCGGATTATGAAAAATTCCCGGAGGAACACCCTAATAAGATAGTGGCTTTACTGCAAGACAAAGGAGAACATAAGATAGCACATGCCATCTCAGCACACTACACCAAATGGAATGTAACTTATGAAAATACACTAGACAAAGCCCTATTGGCAAGCGATGAGCTTACAGGCTTTATCGTAGCCTGTTGTCAGGTAAGACCTGATGGTATTATCGGCCTCACCCCCAAGTCGGTGAAAAAGAAGCTTAAGTCTAAAAATTTTGCGGCTAAGGTAGAAAGAGATGAAATTGCCAAAGGAGTAGCGTTGTTAGGAGTCGACTTAGATGAACATATTCAATTCATTATCAATGTATTGGAAAAACATAAGCACGAATTGCAGTTGGTCGCTTAACCCTTAATAAATCACTTGAACTTCCCCATTGCATTGCTCATTAAGCAAAGAAACATTAAAAATGGTTTGTTAGTTAATGCGATAACATAGGTTACCCTTTGGCATAGGCTCCCCATAAAAATAACCCTTATTTCTTCTTTCAAGTGAATCATATTTAACCTTTTTTGCAGTATGCATCTTTATCGTCTAATTTAGAATGAGTTGATACATGCAAAGTAAAAGCGTACAAAATATGCGAATCATTGTTTTAACGGGGGCAGGTGTAAGTGCAGAGAGCGGTTTAAAGACTTTTCGCGATGAGAATGGCTTATGGGAGGGCCATGATGTGATGGAAGTTGCCTCACCGCAAGGTTGGTCAAAAAACCGTGAATTAGTACTTGATTTTTACAACCAGCGCAGAAAACAAGCACTTCATGCGCAACCCAATCGTGCACATGAATTAATTGCCTCGCTGGAGAAAACGCACGAAGTACATGTGATTACCCAAAACGTAGACAATTTGCATGAAAAAGCAGGTAGTACACAAGTGCTTCATTTACATGGGCAACTTTTCCAAAGCCGCAGTACAGTTGATGAAAGTCTTATTTATGAAATGGAGGGATGGCAACTTCAAATAGGTGACAAGTGCGAAAAAGGAAGTCAATTGCGCCCAAACATTGTTTGGTTTGGAGAATCAGTGCCTTTAATGGAAGAAGCCATACGTTTGGTTGAGCAAGCCGATATTTTCATAGTGGTGGGCACTTCGCTTCAGGTTTATCCGGCAGCAGGATTAGTTCACTATACCCCTCAAAATGCTCCAATCTACGTTATAGACCCTAAGAAACCAAAAATGGAAGGTTCAGCACGTGTTCATTTTATTGAAATGAATGCTACCACAGGTATGGAAGAAGTACTTAAGCTATTTTAGCGCCTGATTTGAAAAGAACGTATTACATCATTGTTTGCAACAGAAATAAGGTATTTCTCCCCATTAACTTTAATAGACTCTAGATCCCTGACATCTTGATTCAAGATTAAACCAGTTTGCTCGAGTGGTACAACCTCAAATTCAAAATTCCCTTTGTTCAACATTACGGTACCAAAGTGCGAGTCATAGCGAATAGTTTCTACTTCAGTCCCATAAAAATTACCGCCACTAATGATATCTTTTCGTCCATCACTATTAATGTCTTCTAGTATAAAATCGTTTATTCTGCCAAATTGAGCTTTTGTCGGAAACGCTTTAAAGGCAAAACTACCATTACCTTGGTTCATTAATATTCCAGATTCAAAGTTGTTGACTGTAAGCTGAATGGAGGCATCAAGTTTTTCTTGCGAATAAATAGAAACTAAATCAGCTTTCGCAAATTTCTCGTAATTATCGAATTTATCGAGTATGAAGGGCATTTGCTGCGAACTGCATTCGCGACCTCTTACCGGTAATAACTCTTTTCCATTCGTCTTAGAAAGTACGATATCTCCTGTACCGTTTCCATCAAAATCATTGTAAAATAAGTACAGAGGTTTATCGGATTTCGGATGAAATTTGTTGTTTAAGCCATTATTACCTAAGATAAAATCCATATTTCCATCCTCGTTCAGATCAATCGGGACAATTCGATTCCACCAACCAGATAAATTTGAAAAATCTTGTTCTGAACGCTTAAACGAATCACCATCATTCCAAAATAAAAGAGGCGACGTCCATTCACCTACAACCATCATATCTGGATAACCATTCCCATCCCAATCACCTACTACTCCATCTGTAAGCATGGCTTTTAATTGTGTAAAGTCGTCATTACGCTCGGCCGAAACATTAATAAAACGACCTTTTTGATTTTCATAAATAAAGCTCTTAGGTCCTAAAGGATATTGGCCAGGAATATTTCGGTTTAAAATAATGAGGTCCAAATCATTGTCACCATCCAAGTCAATGGGTATTGCCTTTGCTCCTGCGGCTCGGTCGTTTGGCAATGTACCTGCAGTTGCTTTTTTGAATTGACCATTTCCTTCGTTCCAGTACAAACGATCTTCCAATAAATGTTCATTACCTCTGTAAAATTCACCGCTACCACTCACAACGTATAAATCTAGATCTCCATCACCATCCGCATCGAAAAAAGTAGCTTGCATATCTTCATAAGCAGCATCTTGAGAAAAAACTTGCGTAGAAGACGGACGAAAAGAACCATCCATTTGTTGTATAGCAAGATAAGCTGGCTGTTGATGGGCACCACCTACAAAAATATCCTCCAAACCATCATTATTTACATCGGCAATCGCTGTAAATGGACCATGCTCAGATTGTCGGTGAGGTAGAAGAATTTCTTTTATAAAATCGTCAAATTCATTTTCATTGTGCATATAACTTAAACCTGATAATTCTTGTGACACAAAGAATGGATCTTTTGAAGCATTGGGTAATTCTACAAAATCCATGGCATCGTAGTCGATAAATAAATTACCCTTAGTTGGGTTTTCGATTATCGAAGATCTACCATTGGGCCATTTCACATGGACAGATGTCAAGGTAAGGTCTGCGTCATAATGAATATCGGTAGTAGCATGAGATAAGAAACCACGACTACCCCTTATCTTCTCTACCCATTTCGTTTCATTTGTATGTAGAACCAACTCGGTACCTAAAGCATTTAAATTTTCTTTGGGACCTTTTACTTCAATTTTAAAAGCATTTTGCTGGTGATTTTCTACTGATAAATTCTGATAAAGCGTAGCCATGAGTCCCATGTTATTCACTAAGATCTCGAGGTCTCCATCATTATCAAAATCTGCATACACAGCACCATTAGAATTAAACGCTTGCTTCATGCCCCATTGGGTATTTGCACGATCAAAGTGTAAGCCATCGACATTCTTAAAAATAGGGTTTTGCAAATTTGTGCTAGGTAATAAGCGCAAAACTTGCCCCATTGTTACCTGTTGTCCAGAGGCTCTCATGCGCTCGGTTTCATTCATAGCATCGTTATCTGTTATGTCTTTTTTGATGCCATTGGTTATAAATAAATCTTTCCATCCATCATTATCATAATCAGCAAAAAGTGCTGTCCAGCTCCAATCCGTTTTGTCAATCCCTGCCATTTGTGCAATTTCACTAAAATAGCCCTCACCATGATTGTATTGTAGGGTATTGTACATGTATTGATGTTGCAATCCTTCGGCCACCATCTTTCGGAAGTAATCGTTACTCATCGATGCCATGAGACGTTTGGAACGTTCATGCGACTCTGGAGCCATATCTAAAGTAAAAAGGTCGAAATAACCATTTCGATCTACATCTGACCAATCGCTACCCATGCTAAAAAATGAGGTATGTGGAAAATATTCTCCGATCTCTTCTTTGAATGTACCATCCTGCTGGTTGATGTAAAGCATATCTGATGTGAGGTAATCGTTGGCCACGTATATATCGTCCCAACCATCATTGTTGAAATCGCCTGTTACCACGCTCAAACCCCATGCCTGGTTCATTAATCCAGCATCAGCTGTTACATCAATGTAGTGTCCGTTTTCATTGCGGTACAATCGGTCAGATGCAGCCGGGTCGAATATTTTATTGGCAGCAATTACATTCATTACATTATTATTTTCGAAATCCATCCGATGATTCATGAGATAAAGATCTAAATCTCCATCTCTGTCATAATCAAAAAAATATGCTTGCATCCCGTAGCCCGTATCTGCTAAGCCGTAATCTTGTGCCGCTTCAGTAAAAGTGAGGTCACCATTATTGATGAAAAGTTGATTAGCTCTTTTGGATGGTTCCTGATATCTTCCCGATCTTACCAAATAAATATCGTCCAAACCATCTTGATTCACATCTACTACAGTAACTCCATTTTTCCAAGCTCCATTAGAAGCAACGCCCGCAGATTCGGTAATATCTTTAAAACTAAGCTCGCCTTGATTGTGAAAGAGTTTATTACCACCTTGGTTAGACACTAAATAAATGTCTTTTAAACCATCATTATCGAAATCACCAACCGCTGCACCAGCACCATTGTAGATATAGTTGAAATTAAAAAAATTATGCTCGCGGTCTTCACGCAGTGAATTAATAAAACTGAGGTTTGATTTTGTAAAATGCACTTGTCTAAAAATCGGATTTAGTACTTCTTCTTTTTCCTCATTCTCTTTTGGGTCAGGCCCAGAGCAAGCCGTAAAAAACAACACGAGTACTACAGCTAAATAATTATATTTTAACATTTGAAGTACAATTTTTGAATATTGAGACTTTATCTCTAACATTGAACGAAATAACCTTTGGACCATATCTTTAAACCATTGATCAACAATTTTAACACAAATGATTTGTTAAACCAATTTGTTCGAAATGCAATTTTTCTTGCTTTTGTATTATTTACATTTGCATGTTCACAGAAAAAATCAACAAGTGACACTGAAAGCTTAAATGCCTTACAATTTGAAGAAAGTGCCTATTTGAAAAGACATGCGACAAACCCTATTGATTGGCAAGCATGGAGTGATGAAACCCTTAAAAAAGCACAAAGTGAAAATAAATTGGTTATCATAAGTATAGGATATTTTTCATGTTTTTGGTGTCATGTAATGGAGGAAGAAACGTTTTCTGACACTTTAGTAGCACATATAATGAATGAAAATTACATTTCAATAAAAGTTGATAGAGAAGAAAGACCAGATATTGACTTGATTTATACAGAAGCTGCGCTACAAATGACTGGAAATGCAGGTTGGCCGTTAAATGTTATTGCCACTCCCGATGGCAAACCCCTTTTTGCAGGAACTTATTTCGAAAAACAAGATTGGTTAGCCGTAATAGAAAGAGCCAGTTATTTGTATACAGAGCAGCCCGAAATCATAAAAGAGGATGCACAGCGTTTAGCCAATAGAATAAGACAAAAGCAAAACTTTGAATCCAGTAGTACTTCTTTTGATCTAAAAACCCTTGACAATCTTTGGTTACCAAGAATCGATACGGCGTATGGAGGAATAAATGGGCAAGAAAAGTTCCCTAATACTCCTTCTTTACTTGCTATGATGGACTACACGTACTATCACCCAAACACTGTTTTGAATCAATTTTTAAAGACAACATTAGACCGAATGGCAACAGGTGGATTGTTTGATGTAGTAGGTGGTGGCTTTTATCGGTACACTACAGACAGTCGTTGGGAAATACCACATTTTGAGAAAATGCTTTACGATAATGCTCAGCTCATTTCGCTTTATGCTAAGGCCTATCAAAAATTTAAAGACCCTTTTTACCTACACATCGCTGAAAAGACAATGGGTTTTTTAAATGACGAAATGCGCTTATCTAAGGGCGGATTTTTGGGGTCAATTAATGCTGTTAGCAATAACGAGGAAGGTGCATTTTATGCTTGGCAATTCGAAGAACTGAAGCAAGCGGGTGTTTCGCAGAAATTTATCGATGCCTTTCAAATTACCACTACAGGTAATTGGGAAGAAGAAAAAAATTTACTGTACAGTAATCCAAAATTTAAAAATGAAATCTTGATGTGGGCAGAGAATGGGCTTTTCAATGATCTAAAAAATATCCGATCAAAAAGAAAGAAGCCTTCAAAAGACAGCAAGGTACTGGCGGGTTGGAATGCGTTGATGATAGAAGCCTATATTGACCTCTTTAAAGCCACAGGATCAGAATCCTACCTAGATTCTGCCAAAAAACTAACAGAATGGCTTTTAGAAAATTTCTTAAATACTTCTAAACAATTATTACAAAGAAGTGAAAACCAGAAAGAAATATCTTTTCTAGAAGATCAAGCCCTACTCATTCATGCTCTTATTCATTTATATCAAGCAGACTTAGATGAAAAGTGGCTAAATCAAGCTAAAAAATTCACAATCAACACATTGAAAAATTTCGATCAACGCAATGGTTTATATGCATACACAGATAGAAATGAAGACCTTTTTCTAGAAGCCATCCCAACCTTAGATACAAGCATTCCCTCGGGTAATGCTTTAATGGCACATAATCTCTTACAATTAGCTGAATTTTATTTTTTAGACCACAATGACTGGCATGAATTAGGTAGGACGTTACTCCAAACACAAAAGGCAAACATCTTAAAACAACCTACATTTAAAGGTCAATGGATACGTACAGCACTTTTTGAAGATAATCCTCCTTATGAAATTGCGATTGTTGGAGCTGAATTTCGTGATGTACAAAGAGAATTTTTGAAAGAGGGATACCACCCTGATTGGGTCATCATGGGAGGTTTAAAAGAAGGCCAAATTCCATTACTAAAGAATAAGGCAGTGAAAGGAAAAACAATGATATATGTTTGTAAGAATAAAGTTTGCAAATTACCTACAGATAATGTGGCGCGTGCCATAGACCTGGCAAAAGACTAAATATTGCCCCATTGACTTTTATGGTTATACAAAAGTTGCCCTTTTTTGATGGTTAATGGGGCATTGAGGTTGTTGGTATACAACTTTCCCGTCCCTAAGCCTTGGGGCATCAATTCTGCATAATTTGCTGTCATTTGTGCAATAGCATTTAAAGCAATATTTGATTCCAGCATAGAAGTAAACCACCAGCCTATATCTCGTTCTTCTGCCAATTCTATCCATTCCTGACAAGCCAAAATACCACCGAGTAATGAGGGTTTTAAAATGATAAACTGAGGTTGAATTTGATCTAATAATTGTGCCTTTTCACCAAGGCCATGAACCCCAATCAATTCTTCATCCAGGGCTATGGGTAATATAGCTTCTTTACAAAGTTGACGCATCAAAGTCCGTTGCCCTGCCGCGACGGGCTGTTCAATGGAGTGAATATTCAGTGCAGCTAATTGTATCAGTTTCTCTCTGACATCTCCTTCACCAAAAGCACCATTGGCATCTACTCTTAAAGTAATTTCATTTGGTCCATATTGTTCTCTAATGTATTCCAATAGGCGAATTTCATCATCAAAACCAATGGCACCTATTTTCATCTTAATGGTATCAAAGCCTTCCTTTAGTTTTAGCGTAATTTGTTCTTGCATAAAGTTTGGCTCTCCCATCCAAATCAATCCATTGATGGGAATACACATTTTCCCATTAAAAAAGTCATTCTGAAAAATCTCTCTTCTTCCGCCATGAAATAGGTCAAGCAAAGCTGTTTCTACCGCAAATCGAATCGAAGGTAAGGAAGAAGGCACCAAGCTGTGGACCAATGAAAGAATAGATTGTGGATCAGAAAGCGAAAAGTTATCTGCTGTGACTCGTAAGAGCTCCTTCCGCAAAACATGCTCAAAATCGTTTGAATAGTCAATAGATAGCCCTTTGAGTGGACTTGCCTCACCCCAGCCAACAACTTGAGGATTCCGGTTATCAAAAACCTTAATCCACCACGTTTCTTTCTCATTAAAGCTACCTCTTGATGTACCAGCAGTAAATGTAAATCGAAGGATATGGGGAACGATTTCAAATTGAAGAGCCATTAACGGTTTAATAAACGTTGTACATATTTACCGATGATATCAAACTCTAAATTAACGGCATCGCCTACTTGGAGTTGATTGAAATTAGTGTTTTGATAGGTATAAGGAATGATAGCGACCCTAAAACTACCCTCTTGTGCCTTGAAGCAAGTTAGACTGGTGCCGTTGATACAGATAGAGCCTTTCTCTACCGTAACATTGCCTAAGGTAGCATCATAATTAAAATCAAATAACCAACTCCCATCCACTTCACTGATTTGGCTCACGTAGCCCAGCTGATCCACATGACCTTGAACCACATGACCATCAAACCTTCCATTGGCCAACATGCAGCGCTCAATATTTACTTTTGAACCTTCTTTCCAACTAGCAAGATTGGTTTTTTGTAAAGTTTCATCAATGGCAGTAACACGATAAGTCGCTGACCCTACTGCCACAACGGTGAGACATACTCCATTGTGAGCTACACTTTGGTCGATACTTAACTCAGAAGTAATAGGACAACTGATGTCGAAGTGGATGTTAGAACCTTCTTTTTGTATATGCCGAACGATTCCTAAGGTTTCAATGATTCCTGTAAACATAAATAAAGCTTAAAAATTTAAAATTAGCGATTTGAAAAACACTTCATCATAAAACACGAAAGTTTTACAAGGGTTCTGATTAATTTTGAAATAACTTCAACCCAAGAATGAAAGACGAATACAAGCATAAGGGGATGCGCAGGAATTTGGTGAAAACCCTACGAGATAAAGGCATTTCAAATGAGCAAGTATTGCAAGCGATTGGCGAAATCCCCAGACACTTTTTTTTCGATCAGGCTTTGGTGGAACATGCTTATGAAGATAAGGCCTTCCCCATCGGATCTGGACAAACCATTTCTCAACCCTACACTGTGGCTTTTCAATCAGAATTACTTCAGGTAAATGAAAAGGATAAAGTTTTAGAGATTGGAACAGGATCGGGCTATCAAGCCATGGTATTACTCAAGCTAGGCGCAATTGTTTATACCATAGAATTTCAAAAAGCACTTTACGAAAATACCAAGCAGTTTCTTCCTCGGCTGGGTTATCAACCACACTTTTTTTATGGCGATGGCTCCAAAGGCCTATCAAGATTTGCACCATATGACAAAATCATAGTTACTGCTGGGGCACCCACTGTTCCAGATCAGTTGATTGAGCAACTTAAAGTTGGCGGTGTTTTGGTGATTCCAGTAGGCGACCATAAAACACAGCAAATGCTGCGCATAACAAAAATTACTGAGCGTAAAGTGCGTACTGAAAACTTCAGCGACTTTCGTTTTGTTCCACTGCTAGGTGAAGAAGGATGGAAATAATAGGTATATATTAATATATGTATATATTTACATATATACTATTTTGAAAGACTCGCGATCACACTCAAAATACCCACGTATATTTTATAATTTTACCTCAAACAAAATTTCATATGGCTAAGCAGACTAAAAAACCGTCAGATTCTTGTGTTACCATGACCGAACTCGTTTTACCCAACGACACCAACACATTGAATAATTTAATGGGCGGTCGATTAATGCACTGGATGGATGTAGTTTCAGCCATTGCTGCTCAGAAACACTCCAATCGTATTGTTGTTACCGCCTCTGCCGACAACATTAGCTTTAATCATGCCATTGAATTAGGAGATGTTGTTACATTGACTGCAAAAGTCAGTCGGGCTTTTAACTCATCTATGGAGGTTTATATTGAAGTATATGCAGAAAACATTCCTTCTGGCACCAAATTCAAGAGCCACAGCGCTTTTTTCACTTTTGTTGCTGTAGATCAAGGTGGCCGTCCGATCGATATCCCTGAGCTTATTCCAGAGACTGAAGAAGAGCAAGAATTATATGATGGAGCTTTGAGACGCAGGCAGCTAAGATTAGTTTTGGCCAAGCGCATGAAGCCTGAGGAGGCCACAGAATTGAAGAATTTATTTTTTGAAGGGCAAATCGATAAAAAATGACCCCTTAGCGGTTTGCACAAACTGGCATAAAAAAGCCATACCTTCTTCCGAAAGTATGGCTTTTTATTTTTTGTTGGCATTAGGTTATTGCTGAATCAGACCTCCTTTTGCACTATCTACAGTCAAAGAATAATCACCTCGGCCACTTACAATCCAACGTACAGTTACTGAACCCATACCTGGAATATTTGCTATTTCTAGCTTTTCTGGGTTTACCTTTTGTTCTCTGGTTACCCCAAAGTCCTCATTCTCAACAATCATTCCAGCCACCACATCTACACCTTCAATGCTGATGTAATCCGGACGCTCAATTTTATACTTCAAATCCTGAGAAGCATGAGTTGGCATCAATCGGTCATTGATGATTGTCGCTGTTATTTCGCGCATTCCACCCCCTAAATCTTTTTCCTTTACCTCTCCAAAACTCAAATTCGGCATATGATAGGCATGGTAAAATGTAAAGGCCATGTTACGGTGCAATTCTTCTTCCAATAAAAACCCAGGAGTTGCTCTACCAAAATTTTTCTTGAACCCTCCTACTTCAATCTCTCCGTAGGTAGGATGATTAAACGGCTTCCATGTTTCGAAGGCATCACCAAAAAGTAGCTCCTTATCAAAATCATAAGTCACATCTCGCCCTCCTTCATTGTTTTTATAATAGGCAAAACGATTAAATATTTCATTGGTGAATGTGTAAATACCTCTACTGCCATAAAACCAATCTAACTCCCCACCAAAGACCGAATACAAATCTTTGTATACAACCAAA
The DNA here is from genome assembly GCA_018402485.1 of Roseivirga sp. Classification (GTDB taxonomy): domain Bacteria; phylum Bacteroidota; class Bacteroidia; order Cytophagales; family Cyclobacteriaceae; genus Roseivirga. Next base: position 313,085 of record JAGYIY010000002.1, read on the forward strand.
TAGCGATAACCGGGAAGCATTTTCTGACCCTTTTGACCGATGGCATCGTAGATACGAACATCTTCCCTATTGTAAGTGGCCAAATCTTCCTGAGCACCTGGTCCTCTTAAAATCATTCCTCCGGAGTTATGGAACGATTGTGCTCCAGCAATATTGGGATGCGCCAATACAAAATCCGCTACTGCTCTATTCTCGGGTAAACTAAAGGGATACTTGTACGCACCACGCTGAATATAATCAGGTTGCCATTTCCAGCCCCAATCTCTGTTAGGGTCATAATAACCGACATTGTCTTCATTGACTCTACCGTCTCCATCATTATCATAGCCTTCTTGACCCAAGTACTCATAACGTTCTGTTCCTTCTGGCAATTCATCGTCAGGGCCAACAGCAATCATTTGACGCGGATCTTGTGGGTCAACAATGAAATTACCCAAGCTGCTCTTTCTTCGCATCTGTGTAATAGATCCATTTCCATCTATATCATCGGGTTGATCTTCATCAAACAAACCATCACCATCATCATCCATAGGAATTAAGCCTGAACGTGGGGAACTCCCGGTATTGGGCTCTTGCATGTAATGATTCCTAGCATCGGGGTTAATCGTTGGTACAATGTAAAATACCCGATCATTCAACATTTCAGTGATGTAATCTACATCCCCAAAATTCTCGGTGAGGTACCAAGCGGTATAAATACATATTTCTGCCCCTTGAATCTCGTTGGAATGGATATTTCCATCAACATAAAATGCAGGCTTTCTCTCTGCATTTCCTTCTGCATAATTGGTGATTTGCAACATCCATATGTCTCGACCTTCAAAAGATTTTCCAATGGAAACCCTCTTCACCAATTCAGGGTGAGCCTTTGCAATTTTGGTTCCTATTTCTTCCAATCCTTCCGCTGTATAATAGCGATTGAATGAAATCTGCACTTTAGGGTCTTGTGGTGAACCTGCAGCTCGGAATACCTGACTAGCATCTTGTGCCCATGCAGGTGTTGATAAACCAAACAGGCCAAGCATAAAAACGGTAGTTATTAAATATTTTTTCATCATGACTTATTTTAAATTGATGGTTGTGGAAACAAAACCTACATGTGGTGCGCCTACTTCCAGCGAAACACTACCCTTACCTTTCACTAGCCAAGAGAAGGACTGATGATGATCACCATTTAAAGCACGAATCATCTGCATTTTTCTTCCTGAAACGATCTCCTGATTATTTTCTGTGTTAAGCACCACTTTTACGGGACGTAACCAGCGAGATCTTGCGCCCATTTGTGTATGTGTAGGTAAAACTCCTGAGTTATACACGTCAACGGTAACACGGGTAAGGCCTTTCCCAACACTTTCGGTACGCATATTGACCAACTCCAGCTTTGCCTGCTTGGTGGTTAAATCGGTGATGAACTGATTGTGCTTTTCTACCACCCCATCTATCATTTCAATGGGAGGATTCATCATCGCATAGGGTGCAATTCCACCCACTTCTACCTTTTGACTTGGGAAATCAGGGTGCTTGATTTCTTTCCAATCTGCGAAATAATTATCAAGTCCTTCTTCTGCAGCCCATCGTAGGAAGTTCACTTCATGATTTTTATCGGCATTGGGCTTCATGGTTGAATCTCCTTTGACCATGGGCACCCACCAACCTGGTGTACCTAAGCTTAATCTGCCAAAATGAAAATACGCCCATCTGTGAAAGTCTCCACCCGGATTTTCAGATGCCGGGGCATCTTTCAAACCAACGGTCTTATTGTATTCTTTCGAAATCAAATCGTTCAACATAGCATCTTCCTCAAGTATGCTGGTAACAACACGCTTTGAGGCTCCAGCACGATTATATTTCCATGGGGTAGACAAATTATTACCGGGTCCAAAAGTAAAAATACCATAGAGGTTCCATTTCAGGTATAATTCATCGAGCAAGGCACGGGTTTCAAGTTCTGAAACAGGGTGTTCGCCTGCGCCAGGAGTAAAGTAATCATACTCGAAAGTCAAATTTTTGTTGAAACGAATACCTCCTTCACCATCTTCATTGAAAAGACCATCCTGATCATTATCGCTACCCTCGCTAAAGACTTTGAAGCTCCCTTGTTCACCTTTATCCTTATCAGCAGGTATCATGACGCGTTCATCAGCAGGGTGCATCATCCAATCTCCCGTTGCATCGGCAACCCTCATGAGTGTAATCATGCCATTTCCATCAAGATCTTCATAACCATCTTCATTAAGACGTCCATCTCTATCATCATCTGTAGCTTTTGCATTCCCGCTTCTTTCCCATTTTAAATTATTGAAATAAGCATCATAAGCATCAGGACTCATGTTCGGGAAAACATAAAACGTAGTTTGATCTAATACAGAAGCTCGGTTATTCACCAGGTCTTCTGCAAAACGCAGGGCCATTTCTACCCCCAAAAGGTGTGTACCTTCGACGCCACCGAAAATGGCCATGGCAGGTTTATTATCCATATCTCCCGTGCCCAAAGTGAGCATCCAGATGTCCTTGCCCCCCTCTGTTTTAACAAGAGACTTTAAAGTAGCATTGCCGGAAGCATTGGCGATGGATTTCAACCGGTTTTCTTGCTCGCTCAGGGTAGGATAGTCCTGTGCAAACAAAGTACCTCCAAAGGCCAATACACAAACCCACAAGCCAAACTTGCTTAAGTGTTTTTTCATATCGCTTTCAATTTATTTGGTGTTCTTTATTTCTTTACCTTAAAGTTAGTAAACCCCACGCTCTAGCAAAAAGACTGATTTTAAACGGCCTTGTCAGGTTATGGATGGTAGGTAATGAATGAAGAGGAGGGTCTTGATGTCTAACTTAACTTCAGTATTTAAAACCTCAATATCAGATTATTAATGAGCCAATGATGTTTAACATGTTTTAAGAGATTTGATTTTTGAGTTGTTTTGGAAAGCCTTTTCTTACCTAATGAATCAAAAAATAAAAAAGAAATGAGAAAAGTTAAATTAAGTTTAGTGGCAGCATTGGCTGTGTTATTTTTGGGTCAAACCGCTATGGCACAGGGTAGTGTAAAGGATAAGGAATTAAATCAATTTGTATCAGCTCTGAAACAAATACAATCCATTAGTCAGCAAAGTCAACAAAAAATGGTTCAAGCCATTGCCGAAGAAGATTTGAGCATAGACAAATTCAACAACATTCGACAAGCCGAAATGGATCCTAACAAAGAAGTTGAAGCCTCAGAGGAGGAAATGAGTAAGTACACCAAAGCGGTAAAATCGGTAGAGAAAATTCAAATGGAATCTAATGCCCAAATGGAGGAATCAGTAAAGGATGAAGGGCTCACACCAGAACGCTATGCGGAGATTGGTGCAAAAGTACAAGCTGACAAAGACCTTATGGCAAAGGTTCAATCTATGCTGAGTAATAATAATTAAGAATAAACAGATTGATATTAACTTTTAGAAAAAAGCACAGGTTTTGAAGCCTGTGCTTTTTTAGCTTATGTATAAACTAAGACTCTTACCACCCACGCCTTTTAGCAGATTAATCTTAACTTTGCGGCTTCTTAAAAAATGTACCTATGATTGCGGCACAAAATCTTTCCCTCGCCTTTGGCAAACGCGTTCTTTTCGATGAAGTCAATATTAAATTTTCAGGCAATAACTGCTATGGCGTAATTGGTGCCAATGGAGCAGGTAAGTCAACATTTCTTAAAATTTTGGCGGGAGAAATTGACCCCAACTCGGGTCATGTAAGCATTGAGCCAGGCAAGCGCATGGCCGTTTTAAACCAAAATCATTATGCGTTTGATGACGTCAGTGTATTGGATACGGTAATGATGGGGCATGCTCCTCTGTGGAAGTTAATGAAGGAAAAAGATGCCATCTATATGAAGCCAGACTTCTCTGAAGCTGATGGCATCAAAGCTTCTGAACTTGAAGCTCAATTTGCAGAAATGGATGGTTGGAATGCCGAATCGGACGCGGCAGCCCTACTCAGTGGACTGGGTATCTCAGAAGAACATCATTTCAGCGACTTAAAGCATTTGAATGGAAGTCAGAAAGTGCGAGTACTTTTAGCACAAGCCCTTTTTGGTAATCCTGACATCCTTATTTTAGATGAACCTACCAACGATTTGGACTTACAAACCATCTCTTGGTTGGAAGACTTTCTACTTGAGTTTAAAAACACGGTCATTGTTGTTTCGCACGACAGACACTTTTTAGATACCATCTGTACACACATCGTAGATGTTGACTTCGGACAGGTTCGTATGTTTTCCGGTAATTACAGTTTTTGGTATGAATCAAGCCAGTTGGCACTGAGTCAACGTTCATCGGCCAATAAAAAAGCAGAAGAGAAGAAAAAAGAGTTGCAAGAATTCATTGCTCGTTTTTCCGCCAATGCTTCTAAATCTAAGCAGGCCACAAGCCGCAGAAAGTTATTGGAAAAAATCAATGTGGATGACATACAGCCTTCCACAAGGCGCTATCCTGCCATTATTTTTACCCAGGAAAGAAAAGCTGGCGATCAAATCTTAGAAATCAAAGATTTGAGCAAATCACAAGAAGGCAAACCCTTATTTTCCAACCTCGATTTGTTTGTGAACCGTGGAGATAAAATTGCCATACTTAGTAAAGACAGTTCGGCCACCACGGCTTTTTATCAGGTATTGATGGGTGAGCAAAAACCTGACAATGGGGAGTTCAAATTCGGACAAACCATCACTACCTCCTATTTGCCCAATGACAATGCTGAGTTTTTTCAGACCAATGAGAACCTCATCGATTGGTTAAGACAGTTCGCTACGGGCGAAAAAGACGAAGTATACATCCGTGGCTTTTTGGGTAAAATGTTGTTTTCGGGCGAAGAAGTATTCAAAAAGGCCTCTGTTTTGTCAGGAGGCGAAAAAGTACGCTGTATGCTCTCTCGTATGATGCTGGCTCAGGGCAATCTATTGTTGATCGATGAACCTACCAATCACCTCGACTTGGAGTCCATTCAAGCATTTAACAATGCCTTAAAAGATTTTACGGGTACGGTTTTATTTACTTCGCATGATCATCAATTTACCCAAACGGTAGCGAATCGAATCTTAGAAATCGGACCCAATGGCTGCATAGACAAACTGTGTACATACGATGAGTACATTGAAAATGAGCAGGCCATGGCGGATAGAGAGCAACTTTATCGTTAAGATATTCAGCCTTTTAACCTGTTTTCTTGTGTAACTTATTTTGGCAGGTAAGCCGGTATTCATTTAGTATTTTTTTAAGTACTTATTTTTAAATATCCCAGCTCATTCGTATTGTGAGCTCTGCAATTTTTTAGCTAGCTGTAGATATGTATCACCGAGAAAAAGAGGACCTTGTCGATGAATTAGATGGTATTTTAACCATCGGAGACTTTTACAGTAAAGCCGATCAAGAAGTTACGAAAATGTTGTTTATTTAATAAACGGCGACTTCACAAAAAAGCCTTGGTTTAACCGAGGCTTTTTTATTGCATGTAGTTTAGTTTTCCATTCCGAACCTTTATTTCTTTTGTAATTTGGCCATGTGCAAAAAGAACAGCCCTTAGTAAGCATCATCATGGCAGCCCGAGACACTGCGGCATATGTAGGCGCTTGTTTAGATTCCATCATCGCACAGAGCTATCAAAATTGGGAACTCATTGTCGTAAATGACCATTCCAAAGATGGCACAGAAGTCATTATTACCGACTATGCTCAAAAGGAAAACCGCATTAGGCTTTATCACAGCCCCTATCAAAAACTGATACCTGCTCTGAAATATGGCTATCAATTTGTCAATGGCACCTTACTCAATCGCATGGATTCTGACGATATCATGCCTAAAGATAAAATTGAAACCTTGGTCACACATTGGTTGAAATATGGCAAAGGCCACATCATCGCAGGTGGTACGCAACACTTTGTCACAGAAGGAAAATTGGGCGGTGGTTTCATAAGATATGATGCATGGCTCAACGAGATAGCCAAGACACAAACCCACTATCAAGAAATTTATAAAGAATGTGTGATCCCCTCCCATTGCTGGATGCTCCATAAAGATGATTTTGATACTGTAGGAGGTTTTGAACCTGAAGTGTATCCGGAAGACTATGATCTATGTTTTCGGTTTTATCAGAACAGTTTGAAAGTAATTGGCATAGATAAAGTATTGCACCATTGGCGAGATAGGGCAAATCGCATTTCTCGAACTTGGGAAATTTATCAAGACAACCGATACTTCGATTTAAAAATCAGATACTTTTTACAAATCGATCGCAATCCAAATCGCGATTTAGTGCTATGGGGGGCAGGAAAGCACGGGAAAAATTTGGCAAAAATACTGCTTGCGCAGAAAGTTTCTTTTCATTGGGTCTGTAAAAACGAAAATAAAATAGGCCACAATGTGTATGGAGTATTTCTTGAATCTGTCGAGAACCTGTTACAAAAGACCGAGCCTCAAATCATCATTGCCGTCAGCGGGCCTGACGACCAGCAAGAAATAAAGGAACAGCTAAGCCAAATGGGAAAGCGGCCCATAAAAGATTATTGGTTCTTTTTATGAGCCTGTGAATAAGTCCATTTGCTCCGGCAACAACCGAAACGATTTTCTATGCAGTGGTGTAATGCCATGCTTCCGAATGGCTTCTCGATGGGCTTTGGTTGGGTACCCCACATTGGTCTGCCAGCCGTATTCAGGATAATTTTTGGCTGCTTCAAACATCAATCGATCGCGGTGTGTTTTGGCCAAAATCGAGGCAGCTGCAATGCTCATGTAGACGGCATCACCTTTGACAATACATTCATGCGGAATATCTTCATAAGCCTTAAAGCGGTTGCCATCGATCAAAAGCAAGTCAGGACGTACGTTTAAGGCCAATATGCTGCGATGCATGGCCAAGAAAGAAGCATTTAAGATATTGATCTCATCAATTTCTCGAGGGCTTACCTCCGCAACGGCATAAGCCTTGGCCTCCTTTTTGATCAATGCCTCCATTTGAATCAACTGTTTTTGAGAAAGTTTTTTGGAATCTGTAAGTTCATTGTGAACGAAATTTTTAGGAAGAATAACAGCAGCAGCTACCACAGGACCTGCCAACGGCCCTCTTCCAGCTTCATCACAACCAGCTTCCAACTGATTTGAACCAAATGAACTTTTAAGCATGGCAATAAAGATAAACAACTGTCTGCTAAAGCACGACAAACCAAGGGCTTTGTTTATTTTTGCAGAATGAATGAGCACGATAATCCATGGATCACCTTAAGTCACAAAGAAATATATGAAAACCCGTGGATTCGGTTAAACGAATATAAAGTTATTAATCCTTCCGGAAACCCGGGGATTTATGGAAAAGTGTCCTTTAAAAACATAGCTGTAGGCATTCTTCCCATTGATGTACAAGGCCATACTTGGCTCGTAGGTCAATACCGATACACCCTAAACACCTACAGTTGGGAAATCCCCATGGGGGGTGTCCCTTTCTCAGAATCTATGGAAAATGGTGCACTTCGTGAACTAAAGGAGGAAACCGGTCTAACGGCGCAAAAACTTGAGGTTTTGTGCAAAATCCATACCTCTAATTCTGTTACGGATGAAGTAGGGCACGTTTACCTTGCCACTGAACTTACTGTTGGTGCACCTGAGTTTGACGACACCGAAGACATCAGTATCCGAAGGCTTCCTTTTTCAGAAGCATTAGAGATGGTGATGGAGGGTGAAATTACCGATAGCTTAAGTGTGGCAGGTATATTGAAATATGCGCGACAAAAAAATATTTAATGTTGACGCTACAACCCTATCATCGGCACCTTAGAAAAACCATAGTGTTAGCCTATCCTGTTATGCTCAGCCAATTGGGTCATATTATGGTTGGGGTTGTAGATAGTATTATGGTCGGTAAACTTGGTCCTACTCCTCTGGCAGCCTCTTCGTTTGCCAATAATTTCATGGCTGTTTTCTTGATGTTTGGCATTGGTGTTTCTTATGGCATCACCCCATTAGTTGCTCAGTCTGATGGCCGAGGAGAAGAGGGCAAAATCGCAAGATTACTCAGACACGGCATCGTTTTATGCCTGGCACTTGGCCTTTCCCTTTGGGGTCTATTGGCAGCTCTAAGTATTACATTCCCCTTACTCGGGCAACCTAGCGATGTGATTGCCTTGGGAAAGCCTTATTTCTTCATCATTGCATCATCTCTGGTTCCTTTAATGATTTTTCAGTGCTTTCGGCAATTTGCAGAGGGCCTTTCCATCACCAAACCCACCATGTTCATCTCCATGGCGGCCAACTTATTAAACATCTTTCTGAATTATCTGCTCATTTTTGGAAAGTGGGGTTTTCCAGAATTAGGCTTAAATGGTGCAGGATGGTCGACTTTAATCTCGCGCATTCTGATGGCTTATGGTCTTTATTTGTTCATTAAGCATTACCCAAGACTTCAGGTATACCGCGAAGGGTTTCAATGGATGAAAATCAAGGGTCAGTTTTTCAAGCCCATGTTAAAAATTGGTATCCCATCGGGTATTCAATTTATTTTTGAAGTAGGTGCTTTCGCTATGGCCTCCATCATGATGGGCTGGCTGGGAACCATTCCACTGGCAGCACACCAAATTGCCATTAGCTTGGTTTCTGTAAGTTACATGATGGCTTCGGGTATCTCTGCTGCCTCCACCGTGCGTATTGGAAACCATTTGGGCCGTGGTGATTTGTGGAATATGAGGCGAGCGGGAAATACAAGTTTTTTAATGGCCATACTCTTTATGTCATTCTGTTCGCTTACTTATATGCTCTTTAAAAACTTCTTCCCCACCCTCTATGTAACAGATGCAGAAGTGATTGAAATTGCAGCCAGTTTGATATGGGTTGCAGGTATCTTCCAACTATCCGATGGCATTCAGGTAGTTGGGCTCGGTTGTTTACGTGGCATGTCCGATGTAAAGAAACCTACCTTAATCACCCTAATGGCTTATTGGGGTCTGGCCATTCCTGCCAGCTATGTACTTGGTTTTGTTCTGGACATGGGGCCCAAGGGTATTTGGTTAGGGTTATTGATTGGTTTATCGGTGGCTGCCATCACCTTATGGTTTCGCTTCAATCAACTTTGTCGCATTAAGATTCAGAAAGTAAACGTTACATAATGTTGCTGTACACTGCTTGTACATCATCGTCTTCTTCAAGCTTATCTAGCATCTTTTCAATCTCCTCCAATTGTTCCTCAGAAAACGCTACTGGAGAAGTTGAATACCTTTTCAAAGCCGCATTTTTTACATTGATTCCCTTTTCTTCTAAAGCACTTTGTAAAGACCCAAATTGGGTATAATCGCCATAAACATATACTGTTTCTGTTTCTTCCTCCTCATCTTTATGTACTTCAATTTCTTCCAAACCCGCATCGATTAACTCTAACTCCATTTCTTCCAAATCGAAATTCTCTGTTTTCTCAAATTCAAAAACAGCTTTTCTAGAAAACATAAATTCCAGAGAACCATTGGGTACCAAACCACCTCCCGATTTATTAAAATAGGATTTCACGTTAGCTACAGTACGGTTTTGATTGTCAGTGGCACATTCTACAAACACCAAGACTCCATGCGGACCTTTGCCTTCGTAATTGATTTCAATGTAATCGTCTACATCTTTGCTCGTAGCCCTTTTGATGGCTGCATCGATGTTATCTTTCGGCATATTTTGTGCCTTTGCATTTTGAATAGCCGTGCGTAGGGATGAATTCATATCCGGATCTGTCCCACCTTCTTTGGCAGCCATGGTAATGGCCTTGGCCAGTTTGGGGAAAATTCGAGACATTTTGTCCCAACGTTTCATTTTTGCTGCTTTGCGGTATTCAAATGCTCTTCCCATAGTGTTTAAATATTAATGGCTTTACTGCTTGCCGCGTAAAATTATAAAAGAGTTTGGAATTGATGCATAATGCTTAAAAAATAAGCTATGCTATTGATTGTATCTTATCACTTAACGTGATGTTTCAGGGACAACTGTTCTGGCCATTGCCACCATAATAGCTACCTGAATCTCTCTCATGCCCTGATTTACTGACTTGCTGATTTTCAGTTCTTGCGTTACTTCATCAATCCTATGTTTAATTTTGTTGTAATCGTCTGCTTCACGAAAAACCTCCTTTACCAAATCTGTAGCTTGAATAAGGCTAAGCAGCATGATATCGTGAACGGTGGTACGTATTTCATCATTCAGCACATCATCTAGCCTTTTTCTTACCTTATTTTCCGGGGTAGCATTCGTAGTAGGATATTTTTTATGGGGAATGAGCCAAAATACTTTTTTCTCAGACATTTTTAAAATCCCCTTATTGATGAGGTGTTGAAGGGTATCTTCTTTGATATCCTCGGCTCTTTTAGCCAAGAATTTAATGCAATCTTGAACACCGCAATTCTGTTTTTCTTTTAACAAATCGATCATCTTATTGAGTGCGATTTCAGATTCGTAGGTGTCATCGCAGAAATTGAGTTGATCGTATTGAATTACAATTTTCTTTCTAAACGCAAGTTCCAATAGAACAGCTCCAGCGAAACCGTAATTCAAAGCAGTAGAGTCAATGACAAACTGACCCTTGTCATCGTCTAAAGCCAACAATACATACTCTTCCAGTAAGCCCAAATTCATAGGACTAATATAAGATATAATAAGTAATAATTTTAAAATTATATCTTATATTATCGTACTAGAGCCCAAATGAATATTATCGAAAGTTTGTCCTTGCTCTCCTTCAAGTATCTGATTAGCAATAAAGTCTCCTACGCGGTCTGTACCAAACGACCTTCCCTTAGACAGGTCTGAGGTCACCATTCCGTTGTGGATAGCCACTTTTACTGCATGCCGTATGTCTAGGGCCTCATCTATCATTTCTAAATGATCTAGCATCATGGCAGCCGATAAAATCGTGGCCATAGGGTTGGCAATATTTTGCCCAGCAGCTTGAGGAAAGGAACCATGAATGGGTTCAAACATAGCAGAATGAGCACCGATAGAGGCAGAAGGCAACAAACCCATAGAACCCCCAATTACACTAGCTTCATCAGAAAGAATATCGCCAAACATATTCTCCGTCAAAATCACATCAAACTGCTTAGGATTTTGAATCATTTGCATAGCGGCATTATCAACAAACATCATTTCTACTTTTACATCAGGAAAAGTCTTTGACATTTCCTGTACCCGTTCTCTCCATAATCGAGAAGTTTCAAGCACATTGGCTTTATCGACCAGTGTAAGATTTTTTTTTCTATGTTGAGCGGCTTCAAAAGCTAACTTACCAATGCGATCTATCTCTTTATTGGAATAGGCACAATGATCGTAGGCACCATCTGCCGTCCTGCCTTTTTCACCAAAATAAATCCCTCCCGTAAGTTCTCTGTAAACAACAATATCTACTCCTTTAATTTGTTCTTCTTTCAAAGGAGACATGTGTAATAAACCTTCATAAGCACTCACCGGACGGATATTGGCATATAATCCGAGTGCCTTTCTTAATTTTAATAACCCCTGTTCAGGTCTCACCTTGGCCTTTGGGTCATTGTCGTATTTGGGATGGCCAATTGCACCAAACAAAAACACGTCGGAAGCCTGACAAACCCTTAGGGTTTCATCGGGTAAAGGGTCTCCTGTTTTATCAATTGCTACTGCCCCTACATCGGCGTAGGTATAATGAAAGATGTGACCGTACTTCTCTGCTATCGCATCCAATGCTTTTACCGCTTCAGTAGTCACCTCAGGGCCTATACCATCGCCTGGCAATACCCCAATTTTTTTTTCTTTTCCCATCAAATTATTTTTGAAGAAGCTTCATAAGCTTCGATGTCATGCTTAATACTTACCAAATAATCGATATCATCGTAGCCATTCAATAGGCATTCCTTTTTATATGGATTGATATCAAAATACTCTTCTTTGTCTTCGAAAGCTATGAATTGTTTTTCTAAATCAACCGTTACATGAGTTTGAGGACGGCTTGAAATAGTCTCCAATAAAGGTTTTAAGAAAGCGTCAGAAACTTGAACAGGTAAAAGCCCGTTGTTCAACGCATTCCCCTTAAAAATGTCTGCAAAAAAGCTTGAAACCACTACTTTGAAACCATAATCATACAATGACCAAGCGGCATGCTCACGAGAAGAACCACAGCCAAAGTTCCTACCTGCTACTAATATTTCTCCCGTATAGGCCTTTTGATTCAGAACAAAGTCAGGATTTTGAGTGTAATCTTTGGTATATCTCCAATCACGGAAAAGATTTTCTGCAAAGCCCTCGCGCGTTGTGGCCTTCAAAAATCGAGCTGGAATAATTTGGTCGGTATCAATATCCTCAAAAGGAAGTGGTACTGCCGTGGATACAACTTTTGTAAATTTCATTTTGTTAACCTAAGTGTGCTTCAATATCTACAATCTTACCCTCAATGGCTGTGATGGCTGCTACCAAAGGACTAGCCAATAGAGTTCGTGCTCCAGGACCTTGGCGACCCTCAAAATTCCGGTTTGACGTAGAAACGCAGTAGGCCCCATTGGGTACTTTATCTTCATTCATCCCCAAGCAGGCAGAACAACCAGGCTCGCGTAATTCAAAACCAGCAGCAGCCAATATCTCATGTAAACCTTCCGCTTTGGCCTGTTTTTCAACTTGTTTAGAACCAGGAACAATGATGGCTGTAATGTGTGGTGCTTTTTGCTTGTTTTTAACATAACCAGCCACCATGCGCAAATCTTCTATGCGAGAATTAGTACAGCTTCCTATAAATACGTAGTCAATCTTTTTGCCTAGAAGTGCTTCTCCCGGCTCAAAGCCCATGTATTTTAATGATTTGGAAAAACTCTCCATATTGTTGATGGCTTCAATTGCTGGAATTTCTCCTTGAATAGGTATCCCCATCCCGGGGTTCGTACCATAGGTAATCATGGGGTGAATATCGGCGGAATCAAACGTATAACTGCTATCGAATTGGGCATCTTCATCTGTATATAAAGTAGACCAATACGTTTTAGCTTTTTCAAAGTCCTTTCCTCTTGGTGCGAATTTTCTTCCTTCAATATATTCAAAAGTAGTTTCATCAGGTGCAATCATCCCTCCTCTGGCTCCCATTTCTATGCTCATATTGCAGAGGGTCATTCGCCCTTCCATGGATAGGGCTCGAATGGTGGAACCATCATACTCCACAAAATAACCTGTTCCTCCTGAGGCGGAAAGTTTACTTATGATGTGTAAAATAATGTCTTTGGCACCAACCCCCTTTCTTAATTGTCCGTTCACGCTAATCCGCATGGTTTTGGGTCGAGTTTGAAGCAAACATTGACTGGCCATAACCTGGGCAACTTGGCTAGTACCAATACCAAAGGCAATGGCACCAAAAGCTCCATGGGTTGAAGTATGCGAGTCGCCACAAACCAAAGTGCGGCCTGGTAGTGTAATACCTAATTCTGGTCCAATTACATGAACAATACCTTGAAAAGGATGACCCAAACCAAATAATTCAACACCATGTAATTTGCAATTTTTGATTAATTGATCTACCTGTTTGCGCGACAGCTCTTCTTGAATGGGTAAATGTTGATTTTTGGTAGGTACGTTATGATCTGCTGTAGCTACCATTTTTTCATTTCGAAACAAAGACAATCCTCTCTTTTCAAGTTCCGAAAAGGCTTGTGGACTTGTGACTTCATGAATGAGGTGACGGTCAATATAGAGTACTTCTTGCCCACCAGAAAGGGTCTTCACCACATGCGCTTCCCAAACTTTTTCGAATAATGTCTTTCCCATCGTTTAAATCGCAATTTGGTGTTTATATTCAATTAAATTGGCTAAAGCTTTATCATCTACTTCCAAGCATTCATCGGCCACTTTTAAAAACTGCTGATACACAACATCCAGCTCATCTCGGGTTAAATCTTCTCCTAAAAGTTTAAATCGATGTGCTAAGGCAGCACGACCACTTCGTGCTGTAAGAACAATGGAAGAGTGGTCTACTCCTACATCTACCGGGTCAATGATCTCATATGTTTCTCTATTTTTAATCACACCGTCTTGATGAATGCCTGAAGAATGTGCAAAAGCATTGGCTCCAACAATGGCCTTGTTGGCCTGAACCGGCATGCGCATGGTTTCAGCAACGAATTTTGAAATAGTATTTAATTGGCGCGTATCAATATTGGTTTGCAAATGTAGGTCTGGATACTGCTTTATAATCATTACCACCTCTTCTAAAGCTGTATTTCCTGCTCGTTCACCCAATCCATTGATGGTACATTCAATTTGACGAGCACCATTTTGAATACCAGCGATGGAATTAGCGGTTGCAAGGCCTAAATCGTTATGGCAATGAGTAGAAAGCGTTACCTTTTCAATACCCTTCACATGCTCTTTGAGGTATTTAATTTTTGACCCGTAGGCTTCAGGTAAGCAGTAACCTGTTGTATCTGGGATGTTTAAAACGGTAGCCCCGGCTTTGACAGCCACTTCACAAACCCTTGCTAAAAATGTTAGTTCTGTACGTCCGGCATCTTCGGCATAAAACTCTACATCCTCGACGTATTGCTTGGCCATGCGCACCGCTGCTTCCGCTCTTTGAAGAACCTGCTCTTGCGTACTTTTTAGTTTAAACCTGATATGAGAATCAGAAGTACCAATACCTGTATGAATGCGGGGAAACTTAGCATACTTTAACGATTCGGCTGCCACTTGAATATCTTTTTCGACCGCTCTGCTTAGGGCGCAAATGGTTGCTGATCTAATCGTTTTTGCAATAGCTTCTACCGAAGCAAAATCTCCGGGACTGGAAATTGGAAAACCAGCTTCAATCACATCTACCCCAAGAGCTTCAAGCCTTTTCGCTACCTCTATTTTTTCTGAAGTATTCAACTTGCAGCCAGGTACTTGTTCCCCATCTCTTAATGTTGTGTCAAATATTTGTATCTTTTGTGCATCCATTGTTCCTTTGGTCTGACCCATTGATTCTTTTACAGCATCAATGCTATGAGTTGAAAGGTAGCCACGATGTGAAAGCTTATGGGTAGAAAAGTAAAGCAAATTATGATTTCATTTCAAGACTAACACCTACATATAACCCTATTAATCAGGGCTTTAAATGAATCGATTTTACAATGGCAAAAGCAAAACATGACCCCTTATTTGAGCTGATTCACTCGCTTAACAAAACAGAAAAAAGGCATTTCAGACTGTTTGTAAATAAGAGTAGAAGCTCTGATGACGTAAAATTCATCAAGCTATTCGATGCTATGGATACGCTCAAATTGTATGACGATCAAAAAATATTAGCAAAAGTGCCTAGTATAAAAAAAGCACAACTCTCCAACCAAAAAGCCAACCTCTACAAACAGATCCTCTCCAGTTTAAGGCAATATCATCTGCACCAAAACATTGATATACAGCTTCGGGAATTACTTGACCATGCCAAGGTACTTTACAATAAGGGCTTTTATCAGCAGGCCCTGAAAATGCTTGATAGGACCAAAACGGTTGCACGACAGCAAAAGCAGTTTACCATGGTTTTGGAAGTGCTTGAGTTTGAAAAATTAATTGAGGCTCAATTCATTACGCGTAGCGGGGAACATAGAGCGGCAACACTGACGCAAGAGGTAAATGAAATTACGCAGATTATAAGTTCCGGTCATACTTTATCTAATCTCACTTTGCACCTTTATAGTCTGTTTTTACAAAGAGGATATGCTAAAAATGAAGAAGAATTTAGGTCGATAGAACACTTTTTTAAAGAAAAATTACCCAAAGTGGATGTGCAAAACTTAAAATTTTACGAAGCTTTGTATTACCACCAAGCCCATGTTTGGTACAATAAAATTGTACAGCATTTCCCTAATGCTTATCGTCACTCATTGGCTTGGGTTAATCTGTTCAAAGCAGACGAGAACATGGCACAAAAACAGTCGGTACATTTTATCAAAGGTTACGGAAATTTACTGGGAGCCTTGTTCCAACTTCAATATTACTCTAAATTTTGTGAGGTATTAGAAGAAGTAGAAGTCTTAAGCCGCAATGAAAAAATTGTTCAAGACTTAAATACTGAGATTCTGATCTTTAAATTTTTCTATATCTCCAAAATCAACAAATACTTTATGGAAGGTAACTTCTCAGATGGTGTAGCGTTCATACCGGAAGTACTGAACAAGCTAGATCAATACAAATCCAAAATTGATCCTGAGCGCGTATTGATATTCTATTACAAAATTGCTTCGCTTTACTTTGGCAATGCCCAATACAGAAAGGCCATTTACTATCTCAACCTAATCATCAATTTTAAAGATGTACAGCTTCGGGAAGATATTCATTGTTTTGCACGTATTTTAAACCTTATCGCTCATTTTGAAGATGGACAAGATTATATGCTTGAATATCAAATCAAATCTACTTTTCAATTCATTGGCCGAATGAATGACCAACAAGCGGTACAAAAAGAGATCATTCATTTTTTGAAAAAAACTGGTAAAATTACCCCTGGCCAGTTAAAAGATGAACTTTCGCAAGTTTATGAGCGCTTGCTGCAGCTTAGCGATAATCTCTACGAAAGGCGTCCCTTCTTTTATTTAGACATTTTATCTTATTTGGAGAGCCGAATCCAAAACCGTCCGGTTCAGGAAATTATTAAGGAGAAATTCAAAAAGCTACGCTAGCAGCTATATAAGATGTCCCATTAAATGTAGCCGATGATTGAGGTATTCTACTCCATCATCAAAAGCTTTCAGTTTCTCCAATAAAGGTTGAAAATCTGCTACCTGGTGGTGTTCAATACCTATTAAAGCAGGTCCCTTTTCTCTCGATGTCTTTTTGGTATATTCAAAATGAACGATATCGTCTGTAGGTCCTAAAACATCGACCAAAAACTCCCGAAGCGCTCCTGCCCTTTGAGGAAAACGAATGATAAAATAATGTTTTAAGCCTTCGTGTAGCATAGATCGTTCACGAATCTCTTCGGTACGTGAAATATCATTATTACCACCCGACAATATGGCCACCACATTTTTACCTTTGATTTGCTCTGCATAGGGTGCAAATGCTGAAATACTCAAGGCACCTGCAGGTTCCAAAACAATCGCTTCTTTGCTGTACAAATTGAGCATGGTGGTACATATATGACCTTCCGGTACAAGCAAAATATCGTGCAAGTGTTGCTTACAAATATGAAAGGTCTTTTCTCCTACTTTTTTCACCGAGGCCCCATCGACAAAACGATCAATTTGGCTTAATGACACCACCTTTCCAGCCTCAATGGAAGTTTTCATGGAAGGTGCACCGGATGGTTCTACGCCTATGATTTTTGTCTCTGGACTTAAAATTTGGAAGGCAGCAGACACTCCTGCCGAAAGGCCACCGCCGCCCACGGGCAAGAACAAATAATCAATCGGTTTTTGTGTATCCGACAAAATCTCCAAGCCCACCGTGCCTTGTCCTTCAATCACTGCTTCATCATCAAAAGGATGTATAAAAGTTGTATTTTTCTCTTTTGAAAACACCTTAGCCGAGGTGTAAGCATCATCAAATGAATCGCCTGTTAAAACAATTTCCACCCAATTGCGCCCAAAGTATTTCACCTGATCTATTTTTTGCCTTGGTGTGGTGGCCGGCATATAAATATGAGCCTTCACGTCGAGGTTTTTACACGCGTAAGCAACGCCTTGGGCATGATTACCTGCACTAGCACAGACTACACCTACTTTTTTCTCCTTTGAACCCAACTGAGCAATACAGTTGTAGGCCCCACGTATTTTATAAGATCGCACTACCTGAAGATCTTCCCTTTTGAAGGAAATCTGAGCACCATACTTCTCAGAATAGTAGTCATTTTTCTGCAATGGAGTATGCCTCACCACAGCAGCTAAACGCTCTTGTGCTTTTAGCAAATCTTCTAAAGTAGGATGGTAGATTGTCGTTTCAATCATGAGTCTAATGTTTCATCTTCAACCGGTATATTCTCCGGCCTAAGCGAACGAACCGCCTTCCCTGCACGCCACATTTCCGATTGATGTAGAACATTCAGTTCTTTTTCTAGCTTTTCCCGATAATCTGATTGAGAATTCGAATCGATTGAATTTTGTGCTTCAACACCTGATTGTACTGATTTGTAAAGTGATTCGAACACCGGCTTGGTGGCCTTATAAAACTTATCTTTCCAGTCTAAAGCACCCCTTTGTGCCGTGGTAGAACAATTGGCATACATCCAGTCCATTCCATTTTCAGCGATCAGTGGATACAAGGATTGAGTAGCTTCTTCTACGGTTTCGTTAAATGCTTCTGAGGGCGAGTGGCCATTGGCGCGCAGTACCTCGTATTGGGCTTGAAACAAACCCTGAATGGCTCCCATCAAGGTACCACGCTCTCCAGTAAGATCTGAGGTTACTTCTTTAATAAAAGTGGTCTCGAATAGATAGCCGGAACCCACGGCGATACCGAGTGCCAAAATACGATCTCTTGCCTTTCCTGTTGCATCTTGATGTACAGCAAAAGACGAATTCAATCCTTTACCTGCTACAAAAAGCCTCCTTAAACTCGTTCCTGATCCTTTAGGAGCTACCAAGGCCACATCAATATCTTTAGGAGGCACAATGCCTGTCTTTTCAGAATAGGCAACACCAAAACCATGAGAGAAATAAAGCATTTTCCCAGAAGTCAAATGTTTTTGAACAGTTGGCCAAAGTTGTATTTGAGCAGCATCGGAAAGCAAGTAGCAAATGATACTCCCTTTTGCCAATGCCTCGTCAATTGAAAATAGGTTTACACCAGGTTCCCAACCATCTGCAATGGCTTTGTCCCAAGATTTTGAAGGCTGTCTTTGCCCAACAATCACGTTCATGCCGTTATCTTTTAAATTAAGTGATTGCCCAGGGCCTTGCACCCCATAACCGATGATCGCAACGGTTTCGTTTTGAAGCACTTCTCGTGCCTGTGCTAGTGGAAATTCTTCTCGTGTGACTACGTTTTCTTCTACGCCACCAAAATTGATAAGTGCCATGTTATTATTGTTTAATTATTTTCGTTTGATTCAGATGCTATTTTTTCTTTCTTACTGGATGCCAGTATTTTACGAAGCTCTTTCAAAGGCTTATCTTCTTTTATCAAAGCTACTCTACCGGACTTTACATAATCGATAAGACCAAAGGGTTTGAGAAAAGACAAAAGTTCCTGATTTTCTTCTTTATGCCCTGTATTTTCAATCACCATAAAATCTTTTTCTACAGATAAAATGCGAGCATTTCTATCACGTATGATGCGCTCGATGAGGTTGGGTTGTGAGGCTCTTTCTACCAATACTTTGAAGAGGCTGATTTCCTGAAACACAGTTTCTTCATCTGTGTGATACACCGCTTTTACAATTTCAATCTGCTTTTCAAGTTGCAACACCAATTTCTTCACCATTTCTTCTGTGCTATGCAATACAATAGTAAAACGATGAATACCGGGTACCTGTGACTCTGAGGTGTTCAGGCTTTCTATGTTCAAATGCCTGCGCGTGAAGACAGAAGTAATGCGGTTGAGTAAACCGATATGGTTTTCTGTAAAAGCCGTTATGGTAAAATCTTTTTTCATTTTTACGCTAATCGAATCTCCGATACTGATGCTCCTGCAGGAACCATTGGAAACACATTATCTTCTTTTCCCACCCGAATATCGAGCAGATAGCTCCCCGGAGCTTCCATCATCTCTTTGAGTGAAGAAGATAAGTCTTTTCGGTCTTCCACTACCATCCCCTCAATGCCGAAGCCCTCGGCTATTTTGATAAAATCTGGGTTCATCAACTCTGTAGAGCTATACCTTTTGTCGAAAAAGAGCTGCTGCCACTGCCGCACCATGCCCAAAAATTGATTATTCAGAATAATAATTTTAACAGCCGCACCGGTCTGGAAGATCGTACCTAACTCTTGTAAGGTCATTTGAAAGCCACCATCGCCAATCACAGCAATTACCTCCCTGTTGGGTGCACCTAATTTAGCGCCCAAAGCAGCAGGCAAACAGAAACCCATTGTCCCCAAACCGCCTGAAGTGATGTTGCTATTTGATTTTTTGAATGCAGTGTATCGGCAAGCTACCATCTGATGCTGCCCCACGTCGGTTACCAAAATAGCCTCTCCCTTCGTGAAATAGTTCACCTCTTTGATAACCTCTCCCATGGTGAGGTCCTTTGAATTAGGATATAATTCAGGCTGAATGACCTTTTCCATTTCAATTTTATCACATTCCCGAAATGCTTCTAGCCAAACAGGATGGCTATTTCGCTTGACTTTATCGGTAAGTGCTACGAGGCTTTCTCGACAATCGCCTAGGACAGGTACATCTACTGCTACATTTTTATTGATTTCCGAGGGATCGATGTCTAAATGAATTACTTTGGCTTGTTTGGCGTATTTAGATAAGTTGCCTGTTACCCGATCGTCAAAACGCATACCTACGGCAATCAAAACATCACATTCATTGGTTAATTTATTCGGGCCATAATTACCATGCATGCCCAACATCCCTACATTCAAAGGGTGGTCAGTAGGCAGAGCAGATAAACCTAGTAAGGTCCAAGCTGCAGGAATTCCAGTTTTCTCAATGAAGGCCTTAAAGGCTTGCTCGGCATGTCCTAAAATCACTCCTTGTCCAAAGAGTACTAGCGGTTTTTGAGCGGAATTGATCAATCGAGCAGCGGATTCTACACATGACATATCTATTGGAGGAACAGGGCGATAGCTGCGAATGCTTGAACATTTATTGTAAGAAAACGACAGTGCCTCAAACTGGGCATCTTTGGTAATGTCGATCAATACTGGTCCTGGCCGTCCGTTTTTGGCAATGAAAAAGGCTTTGGCCAAAGCTTCAGGAATTTCTGCCGCTCGTGTCACCTGAAAGTTCCATTTGGTTACAGGCATGGAAATGCTGATGATGTCGGTTTCTTGAAAAGCATCTGTACCTAATAAGGGAGATCCTACCTGCCCTGTTATGCATACGAGTGGAGTAGAGTCAATCATGGCATCAGCAATACCTGTGATGAGGTTGGTGGCACCCGGGCCTGAAGTAGCCATTACTACGCCTACTTTACCCGATGCACGCGCGTAACCCTGTGCGGCATGAATGGCTCCCTGCTCATGGCGGGTC
This sequence comes from Roseivirga sp., assembly GCA_018402485.1. Taxonomy (GTDB): domain Bacteria; phylum Bacteroidota; class Bacteroidia; order Cytophagales; family Cyclobacteriaceae; genus Roseivirga. Next base: position 334,195 of record JAGYIY010000002.1, read on the forward strand.
AATACGTGGCGGATGCTCTCTTGGTAAGAATAAAGTGCATCGTAAACCGGCATGATTGCGCCTCCTGGGTATCCAAAAATCAAATCCACATCTTCAGCCCTCAGGCACCTTAGCAATGCATCAGCACCTTGGGTTTCAATGGCTTTTGTGATGGCTTTAGTTAATACAGCTTCCATTTTGTTATGTTTTTACAAATCGGTGATACAACCTTTTGATGCGGAACTTACCTGTTGAGCATATTTGTACAATACTCCTCGCTTCGCCTTGAGGGGTGGTGGCGTCCAATTGGCACTTCGTTTTGCTATTTCTGCATCCGAAACCAACCACTGAATTTTATTTTGAACGGCATCAATAACAATCTCATCTCCGTCATGCACCAATGCGAGATTCCCTCCTGACTGTGCTTCGGGAGTGATATGCCCAACCACAAAGCCATGGCTCCCACCCGAAAAACGACCATCGGTAATAAGCGCCACCGTATTGCCCAACCCGGCACCAGCAATGGCAGAGGTAGGTTTAAGCATTTCAGGCATGCCTGGCCCGCCTTTAGGACCTTCATAACGTATGACTACCACATGCCCTGCTTTGACCTTACCACTTTGAATACCTTCAATGGCCGAAAATTCGTCATCGAACACAATCGCTGGACCTTTAAAGTATTCCCCTTCTTTTCCTGTGATTTTTGCAACTGATCCATCTTTAGCCAGATTTCCAAAAAGCATTTGGAAATGTCCTGTTGGTTTTATCGGAGCCTCTTTGGTTTTCAAAATCCCTTTGGAATTGTCTAGGTCAGAAACATCAACTAGGTTTTCTGCCAATGTTTTTCCGGTAACGGTCATGCAGTCCCCGTTGAGCATTCCTTCTTGCAACATCCACTTCATCACGGCCGGAATACCTCCGGCCTCATGAAGGTCTTCCATCAAATATTTTCCACTGGGCTTTAGGTCGGCCAATAATGGCGTTTCGTCCGAAATCCTTTGAAAGTCGTGCAAGGTCAGTTCAATGTCTATGCTATGGGCAATGGCGATCAGATGCATCACGGCATTGGTAGAACCACCCAAAAGTGTAATGAGGCGAATGGCATTTTCAAAAGATGCCTTGGTCATGATGTCCCTGGGCTTCAGGTCGAGCTCAAGAACACGGCGTATGGCCTTGCCCATATTTTTACATTCTACAGATTTATCTGTGCTCACTGCTGGGTTAGATGCACCATATGGCAAGGACATTCCCAAGGCTTCGATGGCAGAGGACATGGTGTTGGCTGTGTACATGCCTCCACAGGCCCCTGCACCCGGACAGGCGTTTTTAATAATGCCTTTATAATCTTCATCAGAAATAGCACCTGCAAATTTTTGACCGAGTGCTTCAAAACTGGAGACAATGTTTAGCTTTTGGTTTTTGTAACAACCGGAAGCAATGGTGCCTCCATATAACAGAATTCCGGGACGATTTAATCGGCCCATCGCTATTAAGGCACCGGGCATATTCTTATCGCAACCGACTACAGTCACCAAAGCATCGTAATAATGTGCGCCTGTAACAGCTTCAATGGAGTCTGCTATGATTTCTCGCGATACCAAGGAGTATCGCATTCCTTTTGTTCCGTTAGAAATTCCATCGCTTACCCCGATGGTATTGAAAATAAGACCAACCAAATCTTCCTTTATTACGCTTTTCTTCACCGCTTTGGCTAGATCATTCAGGTGCATGTTGCAGGTATTGCCCTCATACCCTGTACTGACAATTCCTACCTGTGCCTTGTCCATATCGGCCTCCGAAAGACCCACACCATACAACATGGCCTGTGAAGCTGGCTGCGAAGGGTCTTGGGTTAGCCTTCGGCTATACTTATTCAGTAAAGTATGGGTGGTGGTTTCTACCAGATTTTTGCTCATTGTGCACTACTTTTTGATGGAAAAGTAGCTTGTACCAACCAAAACCAATGATGTAATTCCCTACGACTTACAATTTTTTAAGAAAGAAATGACTGATTAAACTACTGTATATCAATAGTTTAAAACGAATGGATTACAATTTTTAGAGCAATGTAGAAAAGGATTAGTCATTGATTATGAGGAAATTCAATACATTGATTTTTACTTGTATCGCTGGTGCTTTAAAACTGGTGAAAAGGTTTTGTTTATGTATTGTATTTTAAACAGTCCACGTTTACACTGTAGACTATTTTTGCACAACTTCCTTTCCTGCATTTTGCCATTCCACCAGACCACCTTCCAGGTGGTAAACTTCTCTGAAACCCAATGTTTTCATCAGCTCCATGGCCTGAAAGCTCCTGGCGCCTACAGCACAATATACCGCAACAGCTTGTGATTTTTCGTGCTCATTGAGTTCGTTTTGAAAGTCAGGATCATAGAAATTAAGTAATTCTGCCCGATTGAGATGTCCATTTTGGTACTCTTCGGGCGTGCGTACATCTAGAATCAAGATGTCATTTTTGTTTGCGATGACCTCCTGAAAATCAGAAACGTTGAGTTTTTCAAAAGTAGGTGTCTTTGGTGAACATGCCCATGTTAAACCCAGCCAAAAAATGGTGAGCGTTGTTAAGTAAGTAAATTTCCTTCTTCGTCCCATTGCGCAATTTCCGTTCTTTTGCTTTGATCTATACATTTGGCCAGCCATTCTTTTTCATAAGACAACCCATGCTCTTTTAAAACCTCATCAGGTACACCATCCCAAACACCAGGGCGGTTGCCTTCATAACCCAAATCTTTTATCCCCATTTCTGAAGTAAAATATCCGGTTAAGGTAAGGTTGCGCATACGCGTGAAAAATCGCTCACCGGGTATTAATTCAGGCGCTGTTTTTCCCGGCCAAGCAATGCTATCGCAAATGGCTTTTTGCTGCTCCTCACTACAAGCTTTGAATGCGAGATTATGCAGCTTGTTCGAATGATTATCTAACCAAGCAATGCCTCCACGAATCGGTAGCTGCTGTCTGGGCATATCTTTTACAATAAATGCAATGAATTCCGGAACCTCGGCATCTGTTGCTGAGCCAAATTCGGCATTGCTAGGTAATATGATATCGCAAAGCACCGCAATGGTTTCCAATTCATGTTCATTCAGAAAGGATTCGGCTAACACCTTCGCGTCGTGCGCCTTCTCTGCCTCATTTCGCCCATAGCCGGGCAACTGAGGAACTTCAGGAACATTTGTATCCTTTTCTGTTCGGGGGGCACATCCGGAGACCATTAAACCTCCGGCAACAGAGCCTACCAACAAAGTTTTGAGTGAATCTCTTCTTTTCATAAGGCTATATATTTCGTTTTTTCACTTGCTCTACCAAATAATCGGAAGCCCTCCAGGCCAAGGCCAAAATTGTCCAAGTGGGGTTTTTATCCGCTTGAGAAACAAATGGGCCGGCATCCATTACAAATACATTCTCAGCATCGTGCAACTGATTGTATTCGTTGGTAACAGAGGTTTGCTTATTTTTACCCATGCGCGTGGTGCCCACTTCATGAATGATTTCCCCGGGAGCCGTTAGGCCATAATCTCTGTCCTTTCCGGGCTTATCACCCATCAGTATTCCCCCCGAAGCTTCCAACACTTCTTCAAAAGTATCTTGCATGTGTTTGGCTTGTTTGACCTCATGCTCAGTCCATTTGTAGTTGAATTTCAGTACAGGAATGCCCCATTCATCCACTACATCATGGTCAATCTCACAATAATTGTCTTTCTGTGGAACACTTTCTCCCCTTCCTGAAATGCCAATAACAGCACCGTAGTATTTCTTCACGTCATCGCGCAGGCCATCACCATAGCCACCTATGCTACCACCAGTAATCTTATTCAGGTCGTTCGGGTTAAACCCAAAACCATAAGACGGCATGCCCATACCACCCCATACTTCGATATGGTAGCCCCGTGGAAAGTCTAGCTTTTTATCGTTGAGCCACCAAGGCGTGTACACATGCATACCTCCAACACCATCTTCGTTATAACGTTTTCTGTTCATCAATTCAGGAACGAAGGCTGCACGGCTGGCTCCTGTAGAATCGTGTAAATATCGACCGACCATGCCGCTGCTATTGCCTAATCCATCGCTATGAATGCTACTTTTTGAGTTCAATAAGATGCGCGCGGTAGAACAGGCAGAAGCTGCTAAAACCACGATCTTAGCCTTTAAATGATGCTCTTTCCGATCGAGTTTGTTGATGTAATTGACACCGGTGGCTTTTCCTTCCGCATTGGTCGTTACCTCGCGCACCATGGCATTGGTGAAAAGCTCTACTTTGCCCCCATTTTTCTGTGCCGGAAAAATCAAGCATGTGCCGGAAGAAAAATCGGCGTAGGCTGAGCAGCCTCGGTTGCACTGACCGCAATAAAAACAACTTCCCCTTTGGTTGTTGATTCTTTGGGTAAGAATGGATAGTCGTGAAGGAATCACCGGTATACCGGCTTTTCTTGCTCCTTTGATGTAGTACATCTCATGCAGTCGAGGCTTTGGTGGGGGTAAAAAGAAACCATCCGGCTCATTTTTGATGTTTTCGCGACTGCCAAACACACCAATTAGTTTATCTACCTTGTCGTAATAAGGTTTCACATCATCGTAACCAATCGGCCAGTTATCGCCCAGGCCATCAATGCTTTTACGTTTGAAGTCCAATGGACCAAAACGCAAGGAAATACGGCCCCAGTGATTGGTACGACCACCCAACATACGGGAACGAAACCAAGCAAAACGAGTACCTGGAGCTTCCGTATAAGGTTCCCCTTCTAAATTCCACCCCCCATAGGCGGCATCAAAATCACCAAATGACCTACGGTCTGAACTGGCTCCTCTTCGGGGCGACTCCCAGGGCCATCGCAATTGTGTTCTGTACTCGTCTTGCGCAGGATCGAAAAAAGGTCCTGCTTCCAAAACGGCCACATCGAAACCGGCTTCTGATAATATTTTGGTAGCCATGCCTCCTCCGGCACCGGAGCCTACAATGGCCACATCGTAGGTCTTAGATGAATTGATTACTTGCATAGGTGGTGGTTTAATCTCTTTCTCAAAAGAATTTTAAATTATGGGTACTTCTATCCCTTACTTAGAATTTTAAATCTAATGATTTTTTGATTTATTTTTCAATAGCTATTCTAAAGGCGATAGTAAGCTAGGTTTTACTTTGTTCCTGCTTGAATTTCAGCAGCAACCGCTTGCGTTTCATCGAGTACCCTTAAGAGATTACCACTCCAAAGCATAGCAATTTCTTCTTCAGAATAACCTCTTTTCACAAGCTCAAGGGTAATATTAAAGGTTTCAGAAGCATCGCTCCAGCCTTCAACACCACCTCCGCCATCAAAATCTGAGCTGATACCAACATGTTCCAAACCTATCTTTTCTACCAAATAGTCGATGTGATCAACAAAGTCGCTCACATCAACCGGAGGTGCTTCAGCATAGACACGCTCTTTGATCTTGGCCTCATGGGTGGTTCTCAATGCATTATAAGCATCATAATAAGACGATCTTTCGTCTGCAGACATGGCACGCAAAGCAGAACGGTCTTTTATTTCGAAATTGGCCTCTTCAGCTATTTCAGCCAACACTTCATTCATTTTTGTGCTATGATCTCTGTTCTTCTCCGTATCTACATAACTCTTAAAGGCAACGGTTTGAACGACTCCACCATTTTCTTTCAGCATCATCAGTTGTTCGTCGTCCAAATTTCGGCTAACATCATTCAAAGTTCTTGCAGAGGAGTGAGAGGCAATGACAGGGGCTTTGCTTAAACGCATCATTTCCATATTTGCCTCTTTGCTGGGGTGTGAAAGATCAATCATAATACCCCACTTGTTCATTTCAGCGATTACTTCTCTCCCCAAGTCGCTCAAGCCATTGTGCAACCATATGCTGTCGCGTTCTCCTGTATTAGAGTCACTGAGCTGGCTATGACCATTATGCGACAAAGACATGTAGCGCGCGCCTCGGTCGTAAAATTCTTTGACCCTGTTGATGTCTGTGCCTATAGGGTAACCATTTTCCACACCAATCATAGCCACTTTTTTACCTGCTGCAACGATTCGCCTTACATCATCAGAGGTATAGGCCAGTTCTATCTGATCGGGAGCAATTTCCTCACATAGTCTGTGAATGGCTTTGAACTTATCATCAGCATTGGCATAAGCCCTTGCATAACCTTCTTCGGTCAGGTCTCCTTGGCCGGTGTACACTACGAGCCAAGCCACATCTAAACCACCCTCTTGCATTTTAGGAATATTCACCTGCGTATTGAGCCGTTGGGTGTAATTTACTTCTTCGGTAAAATTGGAGGTATTGATGTCGTCATGGGTGTCGAGGGTAATGACACGCTCATGAATGGCCATGGCCATTTCTTTAATTCCTTGTTCACTCATATCAGCGATGTTATTTTCTTGGTCTTTTGGTGCTTCACAAGCCAAAACGGAAAAGAAAAGGGCGAAAAACAAATACTTAAATTTCATACGGTTTTACATTAAGGTTGATTTAAAACTAAACATAAATAGAAAGAAAACGGCATGCACGTATTTTTGTATTAGCGGTTAGATAGCAACATGTCTCTAAATTTATCGACTTGCTCACATATCCTTAACATAGCAGTCGTACAATCATAGCGCTCAACTACTATATTTGTCGAAAAATAATCCCATGAAAAAGTTCACCCTTACCCTATTTATCATTTCCGCCATTCTTTTCAATACCAGTTCAACCCTTTTTTGGGGACAAATTGGTCACAGAACAGTAGGTTTAATTGCAGAGGGACTGGTAAAAAACAAAACCAAAAAAGCCATTGAAAGGGTTTTAGAGAATGAAACACTAGCTGAGGTAAGTACTTACATGGACGAAGTGAGATCAGACAGTGAATTTAACTATGCCAATACATGGCATTACTGCACTATCCCCGATGGTATGACCTATGAAGAAGCTCCTGTGCAAGAAGGTGGCGATGTAGTTTGGGCCATTGAAAAAATAATTACTGAACTCAAAGCAGGTGGAATGTCGCTGGAAGAAGAAGCCATTAAGCTTAAGTTTTTGGTGCACATGGTGGGCGATATACATCAACCGTTACATGTGGGTACAGGAGAAGATCGTGGTGGTAACGATGTAAAAGTGCAGTGGTTTGGTAGCAAAACCAACTTACATAGTGTCTGGGACAGCAAAATGATCAACGGTAAAGAATATAGTTACACAGAATTTGCTGAGTGGGTCAACCACCCGACTAAGTCACAAATCAAAGCATGGCAAGCGGCTACTGTACGGGATTGGGCACATGAATCCATGACTTACCGTCCGCAGATTTACGATGTACCAGAAAATGGTCGCCTTAGCTATGCTTATGGCTACCAGTACTTCGACATTGTAAAACACCGCATTCTGCAAGCAGGTGTTCGTTTGGCTGGTGTATTGAATGATATTTACGGCTAAACATATACTTAAGAAAGCCATGGGGCATTCATCTATTAATGTAAGTTTAACCTATTTAAGAGGTTTAGAAATAGCTGAATTGAAAGAAGAGGATATGCCGAACGTAAAACAAGTTATTAAATTTGATAATTTTTTTTAGAAGAATATTTTTCTTTGATACAGAAACAACAGGTCTTCCAATAAATTGGAATGCTCCAGTTAGTGATTTAAATAATTGCCCCAGACTTGTGCAATTAGCTTGGCAAGTTTACAATGAAAATCAAAAGTTAATAGAAGAATATAATTTTATAGTAAAGCCAAAGGGTTTTTCAATCCCACTTGAAGCAAGTAATGTACATAAAATTACTACAGAAAAAGCTAATGAAGTTGGAGAAGATCTAGGCATAGATTAACAATTGTTCTATGAATCTGTTAGAGAATATAATTTATTAGTTGCTCATAATTACAGCTATGATTATGATATTATTGGTTCAGAGCTTTCAGAAGATATTATACTAACAATTTAGACTTAAAACAACTTTATCCATGTACTATACACCTCCAGCAGATGAAAGAAAAGATCAAAAAGATAGGCTTGCATTTCATATTGCATTTGGAGTAGCCACATCAAATCCTTTACGCAGATATAGCGTGCATCCTGATGATTATGGAGGGAAGCTTTTTGAGATTTTATTGTCCAATGGTGAATTAAGAAATGAAGTAATTTCTGTGTTCAAAAGTATTGACCTAAAATTTGATGATTTAGACCTAATTAAAAGCAAAAGAATCTCTATAAAGCAGAAGGTTTCAATGTGTATTACTAGTTATGAAGAAGCTGTTGCTACCAGATTGTATGTGATGATAAAAATCATCATGATCCATCTATTGGATAACCCAACACGGTATGACTTTATTAGTGATTTCAGTGAGTTTGTTGAGGATGATAAAATTTTATTTTGGCATGATTTGAATAGTGGTAGCGACATTTATAACAAGTTTTTAGATTGTGGTCATATCTCATGGACCAAACAAAACCATCCTCAACACCTCCGAACAAGGATTAAATTCAACAGGTTTGCACGTTATTGTTTTGAAATACTTGAGGATTGGTTTATTGACATTTCAGAAATTAAAAACTTGACTTTCAAGTGCACAAATGACAAGGTATGGGAAAACAACTTAAATTCTGAAAGCATGGTAAATCCTATGAACTTGAGATTAATAGAAGGCTATGATCAGCCTCCATGGGGAATACATCCAAAGTATGGTAATATTCCATTCTCCTATTATTTAAATGTTGAACCACATATGAGATATTACCCTGATGACCATGGCAGTGGTATGCCAAATATTGATGATTGTTATGAAGATCTTAATAGTTTGTAGATGAGATCAAATCTAATTAGTAGTATACAGTTATTATCAAACCATAAAAGTTTTAAACTTTTTGTTGGAAGCACCAGGGCCAATCTATGGTTATTGGCACACTTTAAACATTTAAAGTTAGCCCACTACAACCTACAATATCAAATCAACAACGGGGAAAGACAAAGAGTTAATACAATTCATCCCAAGCGCTGGATGAAGAAGCCATTCACTAATACAGCAGAGTTATTAGACTACCTTTACTCTAAGTCCTATGACATTCTGTATATGGATTTTGAATTCACCAATGGGTGGAAGATTAAAGAGCAACCACAAATTGAATTTTACTTCTATACCAATTGTATGGAGGAACGGGATGAGCTAATAGACAAACTTTTGGGTGTTGCTGGCTTAGAGATAAAAGATAAATCTGTTCTTACACCAAATATTACTTATATGTTAAAGGCTACAGGTGAAATTTACCCACTTGATGATGAATTAACACCAGATGAATTTTGGACAGAAGAGCAAAGGAATGCTTGGAGATTACAATACCAAAAAAAACACAACCCAGAGAAAGATAATGAATTTCCTGATGGAGTGCCATTTGATTAAAACACTAGGTCTATTAATTTTCCTTACAATAGTCTATTTAATGAATCTTTAGATCAATCAAACCCATTCTAAATATCTATCAAATAATCATTTTGTTTTATTATAAACACCATCAAACAAAACGCTTCTACCTCCATAAATAAGATGACAGCCAGTTGTTTTTATATTAATTGTTTTATCATTAAATTCAAACAAAAGCTTGCACCGTTCTTCTCCTTCTCTATAAAGAGGAAACTCACCGCTTTCAATTCTATCATCATCACTGTAATAAGCCTTACCTTCTTTTATCTCTATTGTAAAGAAGTCTTCAGACATATTGCCTCTAAATATTATATTTTGTCTTGCAAATGGATCATAAGACTCTCTCCATCCTAAGAATGAAAATTTATACATATGTTTTTCCCCTGCTAACTTTTCAAGTACTAAATTGTTCTCAAAATTGTCTCCTTTGGCTATCCATTTACCTGAATAATCAGTAGCTGATTCTTCATAACTAACCAATAGTACTGAAAGAAATATGTAAATTAAATTTTTCATTCTATTATTAGAATATAATATATTATATAAATAATTTTTATAAACCCTTTAAAAGCCATAAAATAATATATGCGCTATTACTCATGAAAGACAAACATACATAAATATCTGTTTTATTTAAAATAAGTAGAGGGAGCCACCCCTCTACCTGCTATATGAGCTTCAATATTGTCAATCTCTTTAGCTCTTGAAATAAATCTATCTATATAAGAGTTTTTATTTGCCTCCTTCATCAGATTGTAAATATTCCAGAGCGATATACTACCATCTAAGCTTGCAGAAAAATCAGGGTTATTAAAATATCCTTTGACTACCTGACTCATTTGTTGGTCTCCAAGCCAATCTTTAGAATCCACTTTTGAATCTAAATAACTCGCTCTTAATTTTCCATTAAACCTTTCAAATTCTTTTCTGCTAATAAAGTTTGAACCTAAATTAGTAAAGTGATGTAGTGTTTTGTCATGTTCAAACCCTTAGAATAAATTCACAACTGCTTGTTCAATTTCACTATAGTTGTATACCTCTATTGAAGAAACACCAATATCAGCACAAATACACATATTGCTACAAACTCTTACTTTGTAGCCAAGTAATAAATGAAAATGGTATTTGGTGTATTTCCCAGTGAGTGTGTCTTGGCTGTAGGATTTAATTCCTCCAAAGGTTAATTCTACCATTTCACCCGAAATTAGAGTAGTAAATCTAGGTATTTGAACAACAAACATCATTCTTTCATAATACAATGTTTTTTCATAATTTTCTAGTTCTACTGTTTTCTTATGTCTTGCCTCAGGAATTCTACCATTAATGGGATGTGATACTCTTATCTGTGGTAATTTTAGATTACGCTTTGTTATTTGCATTAATGCTTTAAAACAAGTAGCTATGAATTCAAAATGTGAAATAGTTTTCTTATTATCTTTAGCAAAGAATGGAATGATATGTTCTTCTCTTAATTCCTGTAGTGATACAGGAACTGCTTTGGCTCCTATAAACACATTAGCATTGGCTTGCAATTCTACTTGGGGTTGAAGTAAAGTATTCATGATTTAAATTATTAGTTGGTTGATTACACAATTTTGAAATGGTAATTACTGTTTTAGGTGAAATTATAAATGGATCCTTATCCATAAATAATCCCGTACGGTCTTTTGAAGCTCTAGCTTTATGATTGATATCAATATCCAAAGCCAAAGTAAACTCATAGTGAATTCCATCTTTTTCAACTGGTTTAAGCCCAACTTTTTGAATGGTCATTTTACCAGTTGATTGATCTACTAAATAATCCTGTTTAGCCCTTATTGTGACCATAGTATGTGCACTGCTTTTTAAAATTCCTTGTAAAAGAGAATTGTGTCTTGGTATTATTAATAGGACCAGTAACTGAGCTACCCCTTTTCAACAGGATGATTGGTTTTACTTGTGGCCGACCAAAGCTGGTGCCAACGAAATATGGATTGATAAATACCCCCGAAATAAGAAAAAGACCACTCTCATATTAAGTTTTGTTAGAAGTTCAGTTTTGAATTATATTACCCATTAATTCTAACTCTAATTTTACTACATATGAAATTGTTTCGAAAGTTAAGCCTACAGCTGGTTTTGCTGCTTTCATTTTCGGTAATCACCATGCAATCTCAGGCACAAAGCGATCCTTCCGGTGATTCTCCGGTAACGACCACTTTTGCTTTAAAGAATGCTACAGTGGTAACGCAACCCGGAAATGAGATTGCCGGTGCCACGATTGTGATCAAAAATGGACTAATCCAGAGTGTCGGCAAGAATGTACAAATCCCGGCAGATGCTGAAGAAATAGATGCTTCAGAGATGTATATTTATGCGGCATTCATTGATGGGATGTCGAATGCAGGAGCTAAAAGACCTGAAAACCCAGAAAGACCACGAGATCTTTTTACGCCTGACCCGCCAAATGAATATGCTGGAATTACACCCGAAAAGAGTGTGATAGATCAGTTAGAAATCAGCAGCAACGACTTCGATGGAATGAGAAAAGCTGGTTTTGGACTTTCGCACGTGGTTCCTTATGGCCGTATGCTTCCAGGTTCGGGTGCCCTTGTATTGATGGGTAGCGGGGAGCACATTGATGAAATTGTTTTGGAAAAAGACAAGGCCCTATTTGCTCAATGGGTGGGTGCTCCAGGCGCTTATCCAGGCAATATCTTGGGTATCATGGCCAAATGGAGAAATCTTTACCGAAACGCTGAAAATAGAAAAGAGCATGTAGAAATGTACGCTCAAAACCCTTCAGGATTACAGAGACCGGAAAAGGATCGCGTTAGCGAAGCTTTCTTCCCTGTTATTTCTCAGCAGAAACCTGTTATGTTCAATGTTGATGGTATGCTAGATGTGCGAAGGGCCATGAGGCTTCAAAACGACCTTGGTTTTCCATTGATCGTAGCTGGTGTAGAAGAAGCTTGGGATCTTGTAGAAGATTTTAAAAACTCAGGGACTCCAGTATTTCTATCTCTGGACCTTCCAGATGAACCAAAAGAAATAAAGGAAGATGATAAGACTGCTGAAGTCGAAGCTTTAGAAAAAAGACGCATGGAATTCTACAAAAAACATGTAGAACAATATGGAATGCTGGCCAATGCCGGAATCAACTTTGGATTTTCCACAGCAGGTACACGCACCAACAATATTTTAGGAAATGTACGCAAGCTGATAGAAAATGGTCTTTCAGAAGATCAAGCTTTAGCTGCACTAACGACAAATCCGGCTAATATTCTTGGACTGAGCAATCGACTGGGAACGCTTGACAATGGCAAAGTAGCAAACTTAATTGTTTCTACAGACCCCATTTTTAACAAAGATGCCAACATCAAAATGATGTTCGTCGATGGAAAAAAATTCGAATACGAAGTAAAGGCAAAATCTACAAATAAAGATGCTCAACCAGCAGCAGAGGGCGGAGACATCCTCGTAGGTAGTTGGACCTACAACTTGAATACGCCAGGTGACCCACAAAGCGGTAAAATGGTAATCAAAATGGAAAATGGAAGCTACAGTGGTTATTTAACAAGTTCTGATGGCTCTCCTGATAACACCATGAACAACATCAACTTCAGAAATGGTGAGCTTACCTTCGATTTTTCAATTGATGCTGGTGGCCAATCAGTTCTTATTGTTGTAGAAGGGCTTATTACGGGCAAAACATACGAAGCAGAGGCGCGCGTAGATGCATTTAATGTATCTCTGGAATTGACAGCGACAAAAGACGAAAAATAAATCATTCTAAGATTCAGAGAAATGAAAATGAAAAACATAATTCTAATATTCACATTGATGGTTTTTGCAAGTGTTTCGACTGTTGCACAAACCCCTAAAGGCGATGTGCTTTTTAAAGGTGGCGATGTAATCACCATTACTAACGGCACATTGGAAAGTACAGATGTACTCGTGCGAGATGGTAAAATTGCTCGTATTGGTAAAAACTTGAAAGCTCCTCGAGGGGTTGAAGAAATTGATATTTCAGGTAAATTTTTGATGCCCGGAATCATCGATGCGCATTCACACATTGCGGGCTCTGCCATTAATGAAGGAACGAGCCAAGTGACTTCAGAGGTTAGCATGGAAGACGTGGTAGACCCACTTGACGTTTCTATTTATCGTGCACTTGCAGGTGGCGTTACAAGTATTCACTTAATGCACGGTTCTGCCAATGTAATTGGCGGACAAAACGAAACAATGAAGTTGAGATATGGCACTACCAATCCTGATGATTTAAGGTTTGAAGGTGCACCTCGTACCATTAAGTTTGCCTTGGGTGAAAATCCGACAAGAGGTGGTCGTTCTAGAGGAATACAACCCCAAAGTAGAATGGGAGTTGAAAATATGTTGCGTACCTCTTTTCAGCAAGCCCTCGAGTACAAAAAGAAATGGGATGCTTACAAGGCAGATAAATCACCAAGAAAAGTAGCTCCAGAATACGATTTGAGAATGCAAACCTTGGTAGATATTATGGCAGGTGAGGTACTTGTACATTGCCATTCATATCGTGCAGATGAAATTTACATGTTGATGAAGGTGTTCAGTGATTTCAATATTCCTAAATTGACTTTTCAGCACGCCAATGAGGCCTACAAAGTAGCTCCTGAATTAGCAGCTTTTGGTGCTTCGGCCTCCGTTTTTGCAGATTGGTGGGCTTATAAGTTGGAAGTATATTATTCTACAGCCTATAATGCGGCCATACTCACCGAAAATGGTGTTTTAACATCCATTAACTCCGATTCCGGAGAGTTGATCAGACACTTATTTCACGAGGCAGCCAAAACACAAAAATATGGCGATTTGAGTGATGATGAGGCTCTCGCTTTAGTCACCTTAAACCCTGCCAAGCAGTTGGGTATCGATAATAGAGTGGGGTCTATCGAAGAAGGAAAAGACGCCGATATTGCCATATTTGAAGGGCACCCCCTTTCGATTTATGCCATTCCCGTTATGACTTTTGTAGATGGTGTTAAGTACTTCGACAAAGCCAATGATGGTGATGACCAGAGACTTTATGTAAGTCCAACATCCACCATTGAAGAAATCAATATTTTTGATAGAGAGACACAACACAGATGCATGGAAGATGCATTTGTAATGGATTTCAATCAATTATTTTCTAACCAAAACTGATAAAGAGACATGAAAAAGATTAAACAAATCAGCTTTTTGCTTTTGGTCACCTTGATGCTTCCCTTGCTCAGTTTTGCACAGGAAGATGATCAGGTACTGAAAGCACGAACAGGAAAATTCGCATTGACCAATGCGAAAATATTTACCGTTACCAACGGTATTATTGAAAATGGAACCATTGTGATTAACAACGGTATCATCGAAGCAGTTGGAGCCAATATTACTGTGCCCAACGATGCTGAAGTCATAGATGTAAAAGGAAAAGAAATTTATCCGGGTATGATCGATGGTGGAACAACTTTGGGACTTGCCGAAATCGGTAGTATTTCTGAATCTAATGACTTTAGGGAAACAGGACAATTAACCCCTCAGATGCAGGCATTAACTGCTGTAAACCCTAACTCAGTTGCCATTCCGGTAACTCGTGTAAGCGGTGTTACTACGGTTTGGACCATGCCACAAGGTGGAACCTTCCCCGGTACTGCAGCGTCTATCAACCTTTTTGGATATACACCTGATCAAATGTTTGCCGGTTCTAAGGGTATCATTATGAATTATCCCTCTATGAACAGTGGGCGCAGATGGAGAAGGCTTTCCGATGATGAAATGAAAAAACGTCAGGAAAAAGCTTTAAAACAAGTGAATGATACTTGGGATAAAGCGGAGCTCTATGCAAAATTAGAAAGTGCTGAAGATCTTAGAAACTATCCGGAAATTGAAGCTTTAGTTCCTGTGGTGAAAGGAGATTCTCCTATTTTCATTGAAGTTAATTCTGCCAAGGATATCTTGAGCGCCATTGAGTGGGTAAAAGGAAGAGGTTACGCCAAAGTTATTTTTACAGGTGTTGCTGAAGGCTGGAGAGTTGCTGAAGAAATTGCAGCAGCAGGAATTCCTGTCATCACAGGGCCTGTTCAGGCCATCCCCACACGACAGTCAGACAATTATGATGCTGCCTATGCCAACCCTGGCGTAATGTCTAAAGCGGGAGTGAAAGTAGCTTTAAGAACCATGGAATCTGAAAATGTGAGAAACCTCCCCTACCATGCTGGTTTTGCTGCGAGCTTTGGTATGGGAAGAGAAGAAGCATTGAAAGCCATCACCATCAACGCTGCTGAAATTCTCGGTGTCGGAGATCAATTGGGTTCCATCGAGGTAGGTAAAAAAGCCAATATATTCGTAGCTACAGGTGATCCTTTTGAAACAGCCACCAAGATTACAGATTTATTCATAGACGGTTACAAAGTACCAATGACCTCACGTCATATCAGATTGTACGATGAATTCTTAAACCGTACGCCTAGTGTTGATAAGAACAAAAAAGCGATTGACATTAAAAAATAGTCGCTACCATTTTTGAATTGAAAAGGGATGTTCGCGCATCCCTTTTTTTATTCTTTTCACTATAGACCTTCATAAACCACAAAAGACAACTATTTTTGCCAAAGCGTTGTTATACAGGGCAATCTTAGCAAATCATGAAAAAACGTGTTGTTGTTGGACTTTCAGGCGGAGTGGATTCAAGCGTTACTGCACATTTGCTTGTGGAGCAAGGCTATGAGGTAATCGGCATGTTCATGCGCAATTGGGTCGATGATTCCGTCATCATTTCTGATGAATGCCCATGGGTCGAAGATAGCACCGATGCCATGGCAGTAGCCGAAAGCTTAGGTATTCCTTTCCACGTCATTGATTTAAGTGAAGCTTATAAAGAGCGCATCGTTGATTACATGTTTCGCGAATATAAAATTGGACGTACACCCAATCCTGATATACTCTGCAATAGGGAAGTGAAATTTGATATTTTCTTAAAAGCGGCGCTTAAGCTCCATGCTGATTTTGTTGCCACCGGACACTATGTACAGAAGGACATGATTGAAAAAGATGGACAAACCATTTACAGGTTATTGGCTGGAGCAGACTCAAATAAAGACCAGAGTTACTTTTTGTGTCAATTGAACCAAGAACAACTAAGTCGTGCGCTATTCCCTATCGGTCATTTGCAAAAGCCTGAGGTTCGTAAAATTGCAAGAGAACGAGGTTTGGTAACGGCTGAAAAACGTGATTCGCAAGGGCTTTGCTTTATCGGGAAAGTAAAACTCCCCGATTTTTTACAACAACAACTCGAACCTAAAAAGGGGGAAATTCGCGAAATACCTGAAAACGCACCCTTATTTAAGGACAGTGTGAATCATACAAGTGCACATATAGATAATGGTCACTCATTAAAAGATCTCGTAGCCCCATTTATTTATCAACCAACAGATGGACACATAATCGGTGAGCATCAAGGAGCACATTACTACACCATTGGTCAGCGGAAAGGTTTGGGCGTTGGAGGTACTCCTTTGCCCCTGTTCGTTATTGAGAAAGATACTGAGAACAATATCATTTATACAGGTCAGGGTGAGAACCATCCAGGGCTGTTGCGCAAGGGACTGTTTGTTTCAGCTGAAAATGAGCATTGGTTGCGTGAAGACCTTAAACTTACAATAGGTAATCAAGCGCCATATGATTGTAGGATAAGGTATCGCCAACCACTTGAAAAAGCAACCATCCATAGAACCCAAGAAGGTTTATATATTATTTTTGAAGCTTTGCAAAGAGGCATTGCACCGGGGCAATTTGTAGCATGGTACAAGGATAATGAACTCATCGGATCTGGAGAAATTAGTTAAAAATCTAACCTTTGTAGCTTACTGCTGTTCTTTTACCCAACACATTTTTTCTATCTTTGATCATGGATTTAGAAAAAAAAGTCATCCTACTTTTTGGAGCATGTTTGTGTATTTTGCTTTTTTTTCGATACACCTCAAAACCAGAAGTACCTCTTGCCATTCTTATTGAGGAAGAAGCACCAAAAAAGCTACAGGTACGCAAAATAAAATTAACCAGCCCTGAAGACATTGAACCCATCAACTCAGGTTTAGTCCCTCCTGTAGTCTACAGTGGCGCAGATTTCCTATCCGATTTGAGTGGTCAAGAAGCCAAAGATGCATTCATTAAAATTATGCTGCCCTCAGTTTTGGTGGCCAAACATCAATTGGAAGTGCGCAGAAAACAGTACCAAGGCCTTCTAAAACTTGACAGTTGGTCTGAGCAGGATTCCCTTTTCGTCGCTCAATTGGAAAAGGATTTTAAAACCAGAGACCCTGAAATTTTACTCAGAAGGCTTCAAACACATCCCAATAGTATCGTTTTGGCTCAAGCGGCCGTGGAGTCAGGTTGGGGTAAATCTCGCTTTTTCCGTGAGGCCAACAATGTTTTTGGAATTTGGAGCTTAGACCCCAAAGAAAACCGTATTCCGGCAGCTTTCGCACGTGAAGACTTGCAAGTGTATCTTAGGAAGTACGACAACATTGCGCAATCTGTAGAGGACTATTTTAAAACCATTGGCAGGGTAAATGCCTACAAAGAATTTCGTATTCAAAGAGAGAAGAGTGGCGACTATAATGAATTACTCCCCTATTTGAGCAGATATTCAGAAAGAGGCATGGAATATGTACAACAATTGAGGGGTATGATAATAAGCAACGATTTGGGAGTTTACGATATGTTTCAGTTAGATACAGACAACCATGAGTAAGATATGGACTTTATCGTTGGTGATTCTGCTTTCTCTAGACCTATCTACAGAAGCTCAGGAAACCAACGCTTTCCCATCATTCGTCTACCATAGGTTCGGAGATGATCGATTCCCCTCCACCAATATCAAAATAGAACAGTTCGAGGCACATTTAGATTACCTCCGCGAAGAAAACTATGAAGTCATCACGCTGAGTAAGGCTTTGAATAAACGAGCTTCCAATCAGCTCAAACCCAAAACTGTTGTTCTGACCATTGATGATGGATACAAAAGCTTTTATCAAAATGCCTTACCACTTCTGATGAAATATGGTTTTGAAGCCACACTTTTTGTAAACACTTCTACGGTAGGAGCTCCTGATTTTATGACTTGGGATGAAATTAAAAATGCACGCAACAAGGGCATAGAAATAGGCAACCATTCTCATGAACATCCCTATTTTCTATCATCAGATATAGATTTTAGAGCAGACCTTATGCTCAGTCATATGATTTTTGAAAACAAGTTGGGTACAGTGCCAAAAGTATATGCTTATCCCTATGGGGAATGGAATCCAAAAATGGCGAGGATTTTAGCTTTGGAAAATTACCTTGGTGCAGCAGCCCAAAACTCTGGCATCATTGGTAAACATGCCGATGCTTTTGCTCTTCCACGCTTTGCCATGTCTGAAGTCTATGCCGAAATAAATGACTATATTCTGAAAATCAAGGCCTTACCGTTAGAAGTAACTTCGCAAGAATTAGCAAATAATGGCAACATTGGAAGTAAAGACCAACCCATATTAACACTTCAATTCGAGGAGAATGAACTTCAACTACCACAACTCCAATGCTTTATTCAAGGCAGCACCTGCAAAAAGGCTATTGAGGTAGGAAAAGATCAAAAAGTACAGCTGGTCCTCCAACCTAAAACACCTCTACAACAAAGGAGGACCTTGTTTACTGTTACCGTTCAAGATGGGTCGGGAAGATGGTATTGGCATAGTTACTCCTATGTTCAGCCGCAAATAAAACCATAATCATGAAAAGACACGAGGCACTTATTCCCTTTTCAAGATTTCATAGAAGCTGTTTGTTTCTTGCTTTGATGGCTAAAAAGAATGCCCCAAAAATCAAGGGATACCCCACTGAGCTATCTGAGAAAATAAATTATACACATTCCTTTTACACCGGTCAACTTCAAAAGCATTTTGAAACGGAGGAAAGTCTGTGGGAAGTTGCTGAGAAGCATTCTGATGCACTTGGTATTTTGATAAAATCTTTAAGAGAAGAAAGAAAAGAATTGCTTAAACAATTTCATGGGCTCCAGAAAGATCCAACAGCGGAACAATTAGATCTGCTTGGAAAACTGTTGGAAAAACATGTTCGCAATGAGGAAAGAAAGCTGTTTCAACTCATTCAAGCCGAATTGAGCGAAGCACAACTACAAAGCCTCTCAAGCTTATGACAATTGCCATCATCAAACTTCTTTAGAAACAGTATCTATAGGTGCCATCTGCTCCATATCATAATGCTTGTTGAAAAATTCATCGCACCATAAACAGATGTTTTTCAGCTCTGTGGTTCTTTTTTTGGCATATTCTTTTGAAACCCCTACACTTTCACCCATGGACAACGGGTCGCCTTTATCAATTTTCTGAAAAACCGCTGATGTAGAAACCCGCTTTAAAACATCTGCTACTTTTTCTTTTCGTGCATCGCCCATGGCTTTTTTTGTGCCCGGACAACACGGGTTGATGGCCCAGAGCTGTATGGAAATTTCCTGGGGAATATCCTCTGCACCATTCAGGAAACCAATACCTCCAGAAAGTATGCCACAGAAGTTATGGTGAGGGTTTTTCAACCAATTATTCTTTTGTAGGGCACGTCCTCTTGCCCAATTTCCTCCAAGCCACATTTCCTCATTGGCTCCCCAATATCCCCAGCTCAGAGGAGATTCGTTCAAATAATTTTCTTTTTTCACCAAAGGATCTTTATCCTCCCCATTGACATTTCGTGACGCAAAGAGTTCGGCCAATTCCATAAGCCGATTACCTGCTGCCTTGTGGTACCGGTCAATGCTGGCAATATCAAAACGGGTAACACCTTTCTCGATCATGGTATCAAGTATTTCTCCTGTCAAAAGGTCACCATTTGTTTGCACCATAATTTGCGTTTTACCTTGGTAACGCTCTTTCAGCCTGTCTAAAATCGCATACAAAAGTTTTTTATCCGCTAAAGGTTCGCCACCCGAAAGGATCAATCGATCTATGCGATCCGGTAAATTATCGATGATAGCCATGCAATCTTCCTGAGAAATGCGTGCACCATAAGGGCCGGAACTGTTGTAGCAATGGTCGCATTTATCGTTGCACAGCTGAGTAAACACCCAATAAATAGATTCACAATGGTTAAAAATATTTTTCATTCTTTCGCTTTTAGCGTTTTAAATTTTCCCAAAAGGCCAACTCCTCACCAGCCCCTGTGTTGGGATCGAGTAGAAATTCTTTTTGACTTTGGTAGGTCTTTAATTGACCTTCAGTCATAAGTGCCATTTGATCACCTACCTTTAAAGCCTCTTTCAAATCGTGCGTGACAAAGAGTGTAGTGATGCCATACGCAGACACTAATTGCTTAAAAAACAACTGCATATCACCTCTAATTTGAACATCTAAATTACCAAAGGGTTCGTCAAGCAGTATCACAGCAGGATTTGTAATGATGGCTCTACCAAAAGCAACCCGCTGCTTCTGTCCACCGGACAGTTCTTCGGGCATTTTCTTTTCGTGTCCTTGCAGTCCGAGCTGATGAACCATTTCAATACACCTAGAGGCGATAAGGCTATTATCCCACCCCTTGATTTCTAAACCAAAAGAAATGTTTTTTACTACATTCAAGTGAGGAAAAAGTAGCGGCTCTTGGTAGAGGTAAACAACACCTCGTTTGGCAGGGCTCACCTCGTTCATTTGTTGTTCGCCTAAAGTGATGTTGCCCTCATCCATTGATAGCAATCCAGCCAAAATTTTCAATAAAGTTGTTTTGCCACAACCAGATTTACCTAAAATACTTAAAGTCTTACCTTTTTCGATCGCAAACGATAAATCTTGAAGGACAGGAGTCTCCCCAAAATACTTCGATAAATGCTCTACTTTTAAATAACTCATCGGAGAACCCATTTTTTGTTGAAATACAAGATAAATACTGGAGGCAAAATCAACAAGCAAGCCGCTAAGGCTGCAAAATAGATATTGGCTTCTCCCACAAAGTAGAAAACGTTTATGGTTAGCGTTTGTACTTTCCCCATACCTATGATTGATGTCAATCCATATTCAAACCATGAAAGAAGAAAGGATTGAAATAAGCACAAAAGCATTATTTTTTTAGCTATCGGCAGCAGCACCTTATAGAAGGTTTGCCAAGAGGTACCGCCTAAGGTTATTGAAAGTTCTTCAAATGCCTTCAATCGATGGTCCCAGAAATTAGTAAATAGAATGATGGTAAAAGGATAAATCAAAAGAACCTGAGCCATAATGACTCCCAAGAGCTGACCATTCAAATTGAAGTGAATAAAATAGTATAGCAAGAAAGCTCCATACACTACAGGGCTTAAAATAAAAGGAAAATAGGCCATCAACAACCACCGGTTTTTATAAGGAGAATAAGCTACGTGACGGCTGGTGAAAAAGCCCAACAAGGTAACCAGTACAGCAACAGATAAGGACAATAAGGCAGACAGACCTAGGCTTTTACCCAAACCAAAACGCTGTTGAAAAAGTGACCCCCAATGGGTTAAGGTGAATTCTTCCGGCCATATCTGAGGAAAACGGTAGCCTTTCACCAAGGATAAAAAAGGTAGTACCACAAAGGGTAAGACCAGTAGGATAATCAATAAGAAGAGCAGTATAGGTTTAATCCGCATAAGCCCTTATTTTTTCTCCCTTCAACCCCAGCAACATGACCAATAAAACCAACAAAACATAAAAAAGTGCGACTACATAGGCTTGAGGTATCACCGTTAAGTCAAAACGTTGCAGTTTACGCAAAGTCAGTAAGGTTATCATCTGAGGATCTTGACGACCCAATAACATTGGAATTTCATAAGACCCCAAAATGAACAGAAAAAACAAACCTAAAGTGGGCATGATTCCCTTCATCAATATGGGGAAAATAACCTTCATCTGGGTGTCCTTAGTCTTTGCGCCCAACGTAGCCGCTAGTTCAGACAGCTCTGATAATCTTTTTGATCGATACAGGTTGAGCAGAACCAGGGTTAAAAAGGGAAAAGCCATGAGGGCATGGGTGAGGATAATGCCCAAGCCCCACGCATCATTAATCAACTCAGGAAATTGACTGATGGAATCTATCCAGCCAATTTGATAAAGCAAACGCGACAACAAGCCCGAAGCTGAAAGCATTTGAAAACTAAAGAATGCAGCAACAGCCGCAGGAATGGCCAAAGGCATATAAATAACCCGAGACAAAACACCTTTCTCTAATTCAAAGCGAAAAAAAGAAATCATTGTGAATGCCAAACCCAATGCCAAACCCAATGCCATGGCAGCAATGTAAATGCTGAAACCCAAACTCTGCCAAAGCTCGGGTGTTTGAAAAGCCCACAGCCAGTGCGAAAGCGTGAATCCTTTTGACAATCCATCGGTAAGACCAATACTCGTTAAAAAAGCATAGACAATACCGGCTAACAAGGGCAGAGCTGTGAGCAGCAAATAAACGCCTAGGGCAATATGTTTACCTTTATTTTTCAATGACAAATTTTCTGAAATCTTCGTTCAAACGTATCATGTATTGAGGCGCTAACTCCATTAAAGCATTTTCCTGAAGTTCGGCACGATCAGGGGCACGTTGGCGACCGGGTATATTTTGGAATTTATGTTTCCATGATAATGGCAACTTATCTACCTGAAGAATGGTACCATCACCCCAGACCTCTGGTTGAGCTTTTTGAAACTGAGCCTCAGGTGATTGCATAAAGTTAATGACAGTTAAGGCACCAGCATGATTTCTCCCAGAGTTCAATACGCCTAAATAATGGCTGTTTTGAATGCTCCCAAAATCCATCACATAGGCCTTTGCAGTTGGCTGAAATAATCCCTCTGCAATTTTATTATCAACTTCAGCATCATTGTTACTCAGGGTAAACCACAGTTCACCATTGGTAAACATCTGGTGCATCTGAGCCACGGTTTCAGGGAAGGTCTCCCCTTCTTTCCAGAAATAAAGCTTGATGTCATTGAGATAAGCCCAAAGCTCTTTTGCGTGTTTTTCATAAACATCTGCATCAAATTCACCACTCAGGGCTCCCCCCCCTCCAGCAAAGTCGATCAGTAAACTTTTTAAGAAAGTCAAACCTGCGAATTCAGTTGGAATGGTGAATCGCCCTGGATTCGCCTTTACCCAATCGGCCAGTTCTGAGCGGTTTAGGGGTGGCGTTTTCACTCGAGCCTCATCATAAATCAATGTCATTTGTACATTCCCCCAAGGCGCTTCAAAACCATCAACCGGTTGCTGAAAATCATTGGCAATAAAAGGATTATCCCAGTTTACATATTGATTAGATGGCAAATAATCAGTAAAAGGCCCATAAAGTGCATTCAATTGTCGAAGTTGATAAAAGGTTTCGCCATTGATCCAAACCATGTCAATAACACCCCTTTTTCCGGTTTGACCTTGCGCCACCACATAGGTGACAATGTCACCTCCTTGTCCGGTTGAAATCTCCAAATCAATCTTAAATCGCTCTTTCACTTGAGGTTTAATGTAGCCATTCATGTATTGGTTGATCAATGGATCGCCTGTCCACATCATCATACTCACTGTGCTACCCTCGGATTGTAGTTCTACCTCAGACCAGGAGGCCTTCTCTAAGTCCACTTCATTCACCTCTTGTTGTGAAGAGCAGGAAACACAAAAGCCAATAAGAAATAGATAGCTAAGGCTTAGGAGGAAATGAAAACAAGTATTTTTGGGTTTATCCATCAAAACAAATAACGTAAAGAAAACTGAAATTGACGAGGTGCCCCGGCATTGCGTTGAACTATACCCGACCCTGCAGGGCCTACTTGTATTTGATTACTCTGCGTTGCATTATTAGAGTATCCGCTAAGGTTTGCTCGATTGGTAACATTAAATACATCGGCACGAATGGTAAGGGTTTGTTGTCCTAATTGATAATTATACTGCAAACCTAAATCCAGCGTATAAGCCCATGGCAAGCGATCATTGTTTCTGTCTTCGCCCGGATGGCGATCGCTATTACCCACGAAGGCATCACCAAAAGAACGGCCATCACCGTTTAAATCAGTCGTTCCAAAAATGGTAGCATCCGGAATTCTATTTACAGGTTGGCCGCTTTGTAACAAACCTGCTAGGTTGATTTGAAAAGCATCTGCAGGGTAATAATTGAAGAAACCATTGATGATATGGCGCCTGTCATTGATAGATGGGGCAAACTCAGCGGCAAAATCATTGGCATCTTGCGCCCGAAAGTTGATATCATCCGTATCATTTTCAAGCTTTGAAAGCGTATAGATCAAACGATAAGAAAACGAGGATTCACCTTGGTCTCTTTGGAAGTTAAAAGTAGCTCCGTAATACCTAGACCTACCTGCTGTCTCGGTCATGACCACATTTCTTGCAATTCCATCGAGTCTTTCTCCATTCAATAAAGCGTAAGATCCGGTTGCATCATTGATGATGGGAATAGGACGTGTTAAATCTGCTGCCTCCGTTGTTCGTATTGAAGGATTATCCGGGTCGATATCAAAGGCTTCAGGAGCATTCAAATTACGCAAACGGAATAAATTTTCAGACCTATTATGAATCAAATCTACTGAAAATAAGGTTTTGCGATTGATTTGATACTGATAGCCCAAAGTAAATTGATTTGAATAAGGGTTATCGTATCCATTCGGATTCAAAATCCTTAATTCATTGGAAAAAATATCTTCTCGCTGTCCCGACAACTCCTCGGGTGTTGGACCATTCAGATAAGTTGCATTATTAAAACTCCCTACAAGATTTCCTTCATTCGTGACTCGATTCAGATCGGTATCTTCAGGAAGAATACCTTGTTCTATCAAAGCTGTAATCTGTTTTTGATAGTCGCTGGAATTAGAATTGAATTGAAGCGCATCGCCATACACAGCATACAGTATCTTATCATAGAATAAACCATACCCCCCTCGGATAACAGATTTGGGGGTTAGTTTAAAGTTAAAACTTAAACGCGGGGCAATGTTATTGAAGTCACCTTCTGTCCCCCCACCTTTGGACAGGTTGTCGTAATCATAGCGCAAACCAAAATTAAGATTCAATTGGCTATTTACCGAGATTTGATCTTCCAGGAAAAAACTATAGATGTTTTGGGTCTTTTCAAAGGCTGAAGTGCGCAACTCAACATTATAATTCAATACCTCCACATCTGCCGGAATATCATTGATGTTTAAGCCCTGACCGATGCCTTGCAAGCTGGTTAATTGCGCATTATTCAATTTTACAGTGTAGCTTCCATTAGGGTTTCCGCCACCCAAAAGCGAAAAGGAAGAACGCTTGAGAGCTGCTCCCACTTTGAATGTATGGTTATCCTGATAAAAAATCATTTTCTGTTTCAACTGAAAGGTATTTTCTGTTTCGTCAAACAAAAAACCGGGATGACCAATGGTAGCGATGGTCAATTCATTGGGATCTAAAACAGTAACATTGGGACTATCATTCCCATTTTCCGGATCTGCATAGTTCCATCGAAATCGACCATATAAAAGCTTGGTTTCTGACCTGAAATTGCCGGAATGATAATTGGTATTCAAGGCAAGGTTCATAGAGTTCCTTTGCTGGGTATTGGCAGCAGAAGGAAATGCAGACCCTCCTTCTAAACCACCTCCTTGACGTTCTATATCTACTAGGCCAACATTGGCACGCACAGAAGAGCTCCAACGATTGTTCCAAAGATGGTCAATTTTTCCGGACAAATAGGTGAATTGATTATTCCCTCGAACCGTTTCATTCACCCCTAGCTGAGGAACATTCAGCAGATTATCCTTGGTATCAAAGGTTTGCTCAACGTTGACGTAATAAAAAGTTTTATCCTTTTGAATGGCTCCGCCCAACCCAAATCCAAACTGGTGTCTGGAAAAACCATCTTTCACAAAATTCCCTGATAAATCACGCTGTGCAAAAGGTGATGATGCATCAAGCCAAGGCCCTGGACGCACCACGTAAAAAGCCTCTCCTTTGGTTTCGTTACCACCTGATTTGGTAGTCATGTTAAAAACGCCATTGCTTGTCAAACCAAATTCCGGAGCATAGTTATTCGTCAATACCGTTACATTTTCTACAAAACCAACTGGAATGGCAAAACGCTGGCCACCTAAGAAATTTTCATTGTTGTCCATGCCATCAATCAAATAGTTAGCAAACAGTGAATTGGCTCCATTTACACTTACGTTGGGTGCCTCGGGGAAAAACCCTGTGGCTTTAGAAACATTGGGCAGGCGAAACAAAACTTGTGTAATATCTCTTCCCTCCACCGGTAAAGCGTTGATTTCCTTTTGATTCAGTTCAGCCGACACCTCAGCATCCATGGTATTGATTTGAGAAACACCGGTATAGGTAACCGTTACCTCCTCCAATTCTGTGGCGGGTCTTTTGGCCGGAGCAAAAACCGCAACACTAGGATTTTGGTTGGCCCTAAAGCTTACTTTAACTGTATCAGAGGTATAAAAATCGTCATTTTCTAGTGTAAATAGTACATATTCACCGGCCACAGGCAGCGCCCTGAAGATCGCTTTGGCTTGACCGTTCGTACGAAGCGTTCGATCAAAACCAATCGATGCATTACTTAAACGGACTTGGAGGTTGGCTTGTGGCCTTCCATCTCGCATGCTGTAAGCGGTTACTTCCAGGTCTACTTGAGACCAAAGCACTGTGGTGAAGCCCATTAGCACAAGGGTAAGGATAAATTTCATCAGGTAAATTTTAATAGTAGGCAAAACAGAGAATCAATCACCCTTCAACAAGGATGGTTAAGTGATCAGAAATCATGGGGAATTTACGCGGTCAAGGGAGGCGCTCGCAAGAGCAAGGCCTGCGATAAAACAGTAGTAAAAGCTTGATTGATATAGGTTGGAAGGGCCTTTTCAGTCTTGCTTAATCGTACCAAAATGCACTGAAAGACGGAAGATAGTTGAACCAACTCTTTGGCATCTGATGCATTATTTAAATCATGCTTTTGGCCTAATAAAAAACATGCCTTCGGCTCATGTAAAGCTGCTAAGGCATCCAAGGTTTTGGATGTTTGCCAAGGTATGGCTTCAAATTCTTTTTGTTGAAAGATTTCCTTTGATAGACCTATCAAATAAGCACCTCCTCTTTGGTCGGGTCCTAGAACCAATTGTCCACCTTGTACTTTTTCTCGTGCTAAGAGGATATCAGCCACCTGCAAATCGGGACAGTCATTGCCAATGACAATCACATTTTGAAACCCCTTATCTAACACCTCGGAAATCGCGTGGGTGATTCTTTCGCCAAACCCCTGTCCTTTTTGATGTTTTTCGGTAAACCAAAAAGCATCTATACCGGCAGCATTCGCCTGTGCACCTGTATGGGCGTTAAGTGCCTCAAAAAACGGTAGATTACGCTTTACAGATAATATGGATTTGTCTTTAGCGTCTTTACTTGCTGTTTGAGCAAAAATTAACAAGGCGGTTGACTCTGGCATCATTCAATGGTGAAGTTAGCAAAAACATTACATGTTAGACGTTTAGGGTCTCTTAGTTTTCTTTTGCTTGTAACGCTTAATCGTGTGGAAGAAAAAAGCTATTCACTGAAATGAAATACAAATCCCCCTAATTAAGGAGCCTTCGCTTTACACTGATTATCTTTGCCCAACATACTTACCCACTTTGAGGATAAAAATTTAGATGGCTATGGTTGATAAAATTGAAAATATTGAATTGGCATTTCTTACCATTGAAGATTATCAGCAATTGAAAGACGCAATGATTGAAGCCTACCCTAATTTACCCGACGCTTATTGGGAAGAAAATGATATCAAGGCACTGATTCATAAATTTCCTGAAGGTCAGGTAGTTCTTAAAGTCAATGGACAATTGGCTGGAAGTGCTTTGAGTATTATTGTGGACTATGAAAAATATGATGGTTATCATACCTACAAAAAAGTAACTGGAAACTACACTTTCAACACCCACGACTCAAAAGGCAACTTATTGTATGGCATAGATATTTTCATCAAGAAAGAATACCGAGGGTTACGTTTGGGGCGAAGGCTTTACGATTACCGAAAAGAGCTCTGCGAACAGCTCAACCTTAAGGGCATAGTCTTTGGGGGGCGAATCCCAAATTACCATAAATACGCGCATGAGGTTTCTCCGAAAGAGTATATCGAAAAAGTAAAAAGAAAGGAAATTCACGACCCAGTCTTAAACTTTCAAATATCCAATGATTTTCATCCTTCCAAAGTACTAAAAGGTTACCTAGAAGGAGATGACGCTTCGAGTGAGTATGCTGTTTTACTGAAATGGGATAACATCTATTACGAAAAGGCGCGCAACCAAACAGATATCATTAAAAAAGTCATTCGCTTAGGATTAATCCAATGGCAAATGAGGCCCTACAGAAACCTCGATGAGCTCATGCAGCAAGCTGAGTTTTTTATTGATGCCGTGTCCGAATACCGGTCAGACTTCGCACTTTTCCCTGAGTTCTTCAATGCACCTTTAATGGCAGAAAACAATCATTTAGCAGAGTCTGAGGCTATTCGAGCACTTTCTCAATATACCGAAACGATTGTGCAAAAGTTTACAGAATTGGCCATCAGTTATAACATCAACGTAATTACTGGCAGCATGCCTGAGATTAAAAATGACTTGCTTTACAATGTAGGCTACCTGTGTAGGCGCGATGGTACGGTTGAACGCTTTGAAAAGATTCATGTCACCCCGGACGAAGCACGAATTTGGGGGATGCAAGGCGGAAAAACCATTCAAACTTTCGATACGGATTGTGGGAAAATTGGTATTCTCATTTGCTATGATGTAGAATTTCCTGAATTAAGCCGTTTGTTGGCAGAAGAAGGAATGGACATGCTGTTTGTTCCATTTTTAACGGATACTCAAAATGGATATTCCAGGGTGCGCAATTGTGCCAAAGCCCGCGCCATAGAGAACGAGTGTTATGTGGCCATTGCAGGGAGCGTAGGGAACTTACCTAAAGTACATAATATGGATATTCAATACGCCCAATCCGCTGTTTTTACACCCTGCGATTTTGCTTTCCCCTCTAACGGCATTAAAGCTGAAGCAACACCCAATTCTGAAATGATCTTAATCGCTGACGTAGACATTGATCTGCTTCGTGAATTACACAAGTTTGGAAGTGTAAAAAACTTACTCGACCGAAGAAAAGACGTTTACGAAGTGAAGAAAAAATAAAGGACCTATTGATGCTCGAAATTCTGTACCAAGATGATGCTTTGATTGCCATCAATAAGCCGCATGGCTTATTGGTTCACCGTTCTTCCATGGCAGCCAATGCACATGAATATGCTGTTCAATTTTTACGTGATCAAATAGGTCAGTTTGTTTACCCTGCCCATCGCCTCGACCGTAAGACAAGTGGCGTTTTACTTTTTGCGCTCACCAAAGAAGATTTAAGAAGCATTCGAGTACAATTCGATGAACAGCTGATGAACAAAACCTATTGGGCTATTTTGAGAGGTTGGTCGCCAGAAAGTGGTCTGATTGACTATGCACTCACCAACGATAAAGGCAAGTTGCAAGATGCAAAAACCACCTTTAAGACCCTTCAGTACACCGAGGTTAACCTTCCGTTTGGTCAGCACCATACTTCACGCTATTCTTGGGTTGAAGCTAAACCACAAACCGGACGTATGCATCAACTGCGAAAGCATTTTGCGCATATCATGCACCCTATCATTGGAGACCGCCCCTATGGATGTAATAAACAAAACAAGCTTTTTCTGGAGAAATGGGGCATGACCAACATGTTATTACACGCACAAAAAATCACGTTTTCACATCCAAGAAATAACAAAACAATAAGCCTAGAAGCTTCTCCTCATGCCGAATTTAAACGCATGTTGGAAACCCTTCACTTCGACACCTCCGACTTGTAAGGCACTCTTTTTAAAATATGTTTGATCACAGCAATACGAGCGGTAGTTTTTCTATTGGCGCGAAGAATAATCCATGGATTCTTCTCCGTATTGGTATGGGAAAACATGCGTTCTTTGTACTCGGTGTAGACATCCCATAATTCTTGTGCTTTTTCATCTACCGGAGACATTTTCCATCTTTTGAGTGGATTTGATTTAATATCATCAAAACGCCTAGCTTGCTCACTTTTCGTAATAGAGAAGTAAAATTTCATCAGGATGATCCCATCATTGGTAATCATGTTTTCAAAATTATTGACTTCCGACATGAATCTTTCGTATTCTTCAGGCGTGCTAAAACCATTAACTGGTTCAACTACCGCTCGGTTATACCAGCTTCTATCAAACAATACGATGTTTCCCGGATCGGGTAGTTTATTGACATACCGTTGAAAATACCACTGACCCTTTTCTTGCTCAGTAGGTTTGGGCAAGGCAATCACACGATAGTTCCTAGGATTGATGTGGTGGGTAACCCTTCGTATGGCTCCCCCCTTTCCGGCAGCATCTCTCCCTTCAAACAAGATGCACAAGCGCTGATTATTTTCAATGATCCAATGTTGCATTTTAATCAATTCCACCTGCAATTCTTCGAGGGTCTTTTCGTATTTCACATAGCGAAGTACCTTTTCAGGGTTGATGTTATCCCCTTGACTTAAAAGTACTTTTGTAGCCCGATTTGTATTGAGCAATTTGAGGTCTTTTTCCGAAAACATATGGTTATCACTCATTACAATAAATTATAAATGGAACGATGAAACCTCATAACCACATTGGGATCGGGTAAAACGGTAGTATTGGCTTGTTCTTTGCCATCGTACTCAAATTTGGAAAGCACATAACGTATGCTTTCCAAGCGCGCTATTTTCTTTTTATTCGTTTTTATAATGGTCCATGGACAAAAAGTGGTGTGTGTTCGAGCAAACATCTGCTCCTTGTAGTAAGTGTATTTCTCCCATAACTCTTGCCCTTTCTCGTCTACAGGGCTTAATTTCCATTGCTTCAGGGGATTTAATCTGCGGTCATCAAATCTTTTGTGCTGCTCATCCTTATTAATGGAAAACCATAATTTGATCACGTGTGTGCCTTCCTCAAACAACATGTTTTCAAACTCCGGCACTTGGCGCATAAATTGCTGATATTGTTCAGGTGTGCAAAAACCCATAACCGGTTCCACTACCGCCCGATTGTACCAGCTGCGATCGAAAAATACGATTTCGCCTGCATTGGGCAGTTCTTTGATGTAGCGCCTAAAATACCATTGATTTTTCTCTAGGTCTGTGGGTTTGTTCAAAGCGACTACACGCAGAGAACGTGGATTCATGTGCTCTGCGAACCTTTTGATCGATCCTCCCTTTCCAGCAGCATCTCGCCCCTCAAAAATAATGGCAACGCGCTGCCTATTTTTAGATACCCAGCGTTGGAGCTTGACCAACTGGATTTGTAATTCCTCCAATTGGCGCTCATACTCCAGGTTAAAAAGCGCCTTGCTGTAGTCGTGTCCTTTTTGCTCATAGATGGCTTCTAAATCCGCACGTGTTTGAATTTTATTGAAGTCTTCATTGGTCAACTGTTTTTCAGAGTTGATTTTACTTTTTAAGGAGTCGTCGGTAATTAAAAATTCACTCATTTGGTATTACTATTCAGCGCGCTTAAGTTAAAAATTATTATTTCCCTGTTCACGCATTACTAATATTTTTTCATAACCTTTTGCATTATCTCACAGAGATTTGAAAATCAATTACTTGAGTCGAGTGCATCACATCGTTACTGAACAGTGCCAACGTTTTTTTCTCAAAACCCCGCCGATTTGTAGTATCAAAAAATACGACTAATTCAACAGTTTGGTTAGGATCTACATCATATTGGGGCAATTGATAGGATAAACATTCACAATTGCTTTGCACTTTTAAAATGTTCAGTTGTTCATCTCCTGAGTTTGTTATTTGAAAAAGTGCACTTACCACTTTTCCTGATTGAACCTCCCTGAAATCATATGAGTTTTTGTCTAACTCAATCCTAGGCCCCGCAGTACCTGAAGAATCCTCTTTAGGTAATACCGTATATTGTACGGGGAAATAGCTCTCCACTTCACCCTTTACCAACAGAGGCACTACCACCTTTGAATATCCATAGTTTGCTGTATCTGTAGGCACATAACTTATGGACATTTTACCAAAATGATGGTGTTCTATTTTTGTGGGTTTAAAATTAAAAAACAAGGTGTCCGATGCATTAATTGGCGTGAAATGAAAGGTTTGACCACCAAAATTGTAAACATCGAATGTCTTTCTTAACGTATCGCCCACCCGGCCAATTCCTAAGTTATACACTTTATGTTTTGATTTGAAGGGCCAATGGGTTTCATCGTACGTACCAAAAACGTCTTGTGGAGCGGCCAATACTTGGGCACCAAGTTGAAAGGTATGTACTTTAAATCTCGCTGTATCCAGTAGGTCTAATGTATAGACATAATAGCCAAATTTTTGCGGCAAGCGCATTTCTACTTGTATTGTTGCTGTAGCTCCTTTATCTACTTGCTGCAATCTGCTGTCGTAGCGTAAGGCTGTATCGGGACTATCAAGGACAAAAGAAACCGCTCGGTTGAGGTTGTTTTTCCAATAAAACGTCTGTGTAATCTGCCTATATTCACCGCGAACAAGCCCTAAATCCACAAATGTGGACGTGTTTTGAGCAAAACTCAAGCAAGGAGTAAAACACGACAGCAAAAGAGTAATAAAGATAGATTGGCGCATAGTATTCTGAACAAACACGAAATTAAAGGATGTATTATTGAATTGCAGCTTTGTTATTTATTTAATTTGCCAAAAATCAAAAAACCATGGCCAGAATACTTACAGGCATTCAAAGCTCGGGCAAACCACATTTAGGAAATCTTCTTGGTGCAATTCAACCGGCCATAGCGCTTTCCGAAAATGAAGCCAACGAGTCGTTCTTTTTTATCGCCGACTTACATTCATTGACCACCATCAAAGATCCTCAAATTCGGGTAGAAAATACACATGCCGTAGCTGCGGCATGGTTGGCATTCGGTTTCGATACAGAAAAAAATACCTTTTACAGGCAATCGAGGGTGCCACAAGTTTGTGAATTGAATTGGTACCTCAATTGTTACACCCCTTTCCCCATGTTGGCCAATGCACACAGCTTTAAAGATAAATCTGATCGGCTGGCTGATGTGAATGCAGGTTTATTTACCTACCCTGTATTGATGGCTTGTGATATTCTTTTATATGATGCCGACATCGTTCCTGTGGGTAAAGACCAGAAGCAGCACCTTGAAATGACCAGAGACATAGCAAGTACCTTCAACCACAAGCATGGTGATATTTTTATTTTACCAGAAGCGCAAATTGATGAAACGGTTATGACGGTACCCGGACTTGATGGTCAAAAGATGAGCAAATCTTATGGTAACATTATCGACATTTTTCAATCCGATAAAGAATTGAAAAAAAATATTAATCGCATAGTTAGCGATAGTACCCCTTTGGAAGCCCCTAAAAATCCTGATGAGGACACTACTTTTGCCTTATACTCACTATTAGCAACACCTGAGCAAGTGGCTACGATGCGTAAAAATTACCTTGGAGGAAATTATGGGTATGGACATGCTAAAAAAGCCCTTTATGAACTGATTATAGATAAATTTGCCAAAGAAAGACAAGTGTACAACGAATACATCAATGATCCTGACTTGATAGAAAAAGAATTAGCAAAAGGAGAAGAAAAGGCCGCCGCCGTGGCAAAGAAGGTTTTAGAGCGTGTGAAAAAAGCTTTGGGCTTTGCATAATACTTTGCACGAAAAATTACTGTTTTATACGACTTAACGCATCATATTTAAAGAATTTTCGTTACTGATCTCAAGAAGCCAAAACCATGAAAAATTATATTATCCTCTCCTTCATTTGTTCAGCTCTACTCTTGGGCTGTTCAGAAACAGACCAAAGTTCGCTTTTTACTGGCAATGAAATCCGATTAGACATGATTCCAGGCACAGTACAAGGAAATACCACATCGGGTCAATTGATCATCAAAGAGCGTACAGATGGTTTGGCTCAAATTGATATTACCTTGCTAAATGTGTTGAAACATGGCTCACATCCTGTGCACTTGCATTTCGGCAGCTTAGCAGATGATGATAATGTAGCCACCCTTCTTAACGATATCAAGGAACGCAATGGCGAGGGAAGAAGCAGTACCATTTTAGGCCCCTTAGAAGATGGTACCCAACTTAGCTATAATGATCTTCTTAATTTTGATGGCAGTATTAAAATCCACTTTGAAGCCTCTGGGCCTTTGGAAGATGAAATACTAGGTGCCATCAATATTGGCATCAACGAAAGTGAAAATACGGCTTACTTTTCTGGTGAGAAATCAATTACCCAATGTAATTCCGAGTACTAGTATAAAAATTACGATTACGGTTTTTGAATCATTGACCATTTCAAGAAATCGCTTTCCGGTTCATTCATTCACTCGAATCCTTTTACCTTTGCCAAGTAAAAGAAAAAACCTATGAACCCATTGCTCGATCAGGCGCTCATCAAAAATTCGCACCCACAATTTTCAGAAATTAATAATGCAGACTTTCAGCCTGCTTTTGAACATTGGATTGCCATCGGACGTAAAGAAGTGGATGCCATTGTTGATTTACCTACTCCAGCGGATTTTGAGAATACCATTGTGGCCCTTGAATTTGCAGGAAAAGGACTCGATCGGGTAACTTCCATCTTCTTTAATCTCAATTCAGCAGAGACTAACGATGAAATGCAAAAAATTGCTCAGGAAGTGGCACCCCTGCTTTCTGAGTTTACAAACGATATTTTACTCAACGAGAGCTTATTCAAAAGGGTCAAAGAAGTACATGAAAACGTAGACCGATCTGAATTAAATGCTGAACAACGCATACTACTAGACAAAACCTACAAAGGCTTCGTTCGAAATGGCGCTTTATTAAATGATGAAGATAAACAGAGGCTCAGAGAAATTGATGTGGCCCTATCTAAATGGTCTCTTACTTTCGGTGAAAACATATTGGCAGAAACCAATGCTTATGAATTGGTAATTGAGGATGAGAAAGACCTACACGGCTTACCCGATTTTGCAAAGGAACAGGCTGCAGAAACTGCTAAAGAAAAAGGTAAAGAGGGAAAGTGGGTCATTACCCTGGATTATCCAAGCTACGTTCCCTTTATGACTTATGCAGAGAATAGATCCTTGAGAAAAGAGTTGAGCTTAGCTTTTGGGGCAAGGGCTTTTCAAGGAAATGACAAAGACAATCGACATGTGGTTAAAAAAATTGTGCAACTCCGCCAAGAAAGAGCAGAACTTTTGGGCTACAAGACCCATGCCCACTATGTATTAGAAGAGCGCATGGCTGAATCTCCAGAAAAGGTAATGCACTTTTTAGAAGAAATTGGCAAGTACGGTAAGGCAGGTGCAGCAAAGGACATAGAAAAACTAGTGGAATTCGCTGAGAAACATGATGGTCTAACAGATTTGCAAAGGTGGGATTTTGCGTATTATTCAGAAAAGCTCAAAAAAGAAGCCTTCGAGATTGACGATGAACTCATTAAACCTTATTTTTCCTTAGACAAGGTCGTTGCTGGTGGTTTCGAAACTGCAAAGAAACTGTACGGTATCTCTTTTAAAGAAAATAAAAAAATTACAGTTTATCATCCTGATGTCAAAGCCTTTAACGTAACAGATGAATCGGGGCAAGATTTGGCTACTTTCTATACCGATTTCTTTCCCAGACCAGGTAAGCGTGACGGAGCATGGATGACTTTATATGCTGGTCAGTACACAGCTAAAAACACAAACTATCGTCCCTTGGTCTCCATTGTTTGTAATTTTAGCAAACCCGGAAAAAAACAACCTTCCCTTTTGACTTTCAATGAGGTAACTACTTTCTTTCATGAATTTGGTCATGCACTTCATGGCATCCTCTCTCAATGTACTTTTGAAAGCTTGAGTGGCCCTAATGTATTTTGGGATTTTGTAGAATTACCCTCTCAAATCTTGGAAAACTGGTGCTATGAAAAAGAGTGCCTCGACCTTTTTGCAACACATTACCAAACCGGAGAAACCATTCCAGAAAGTCTGGTAGACCGAATTGTGGCCAGCGCCAATTTTATGGAGGGTTACCAAACCATGCGTCAATTAAGTTTTGGCATGTTGGATATGGCTTGGCATGGAAAGGATAACCGTACAGTAGAAGATGTAGCAGCATTTGAGGAAAAGGTAATGTCTCCTTTTCACTTGCTTCCTCCATTGCCTGAAACGAATATGAGCTGCTCATTCTCTCATATCTTCCAAGGTGGCTACTCAGCAGGGTATTACAGCTATAAATGGGCCGAGGTACTAGATGCAGATGCTTTTGATTATTTTAAGAGCAAGGGCATTTTCGATTCAGAAGTGGCAACTGCTTTCAGAAAGCATATTCTTGAAGCGGGTGGTTCGGAACACCCTATGGTCTTATATAAGAAGTTTAGAGGGCAGGCACCAGAAGTAAAACCACTATTGAAAAGGGCAGGATTACTGCTTGAAGATTGAAAATCCAAAAACACATATTACCTGTCATCGTCTTCGCTCAATTTACCGGGACATCCTTATGGTTTGCAGGAAATGCCATTTTGCCACAAATTCAAGAGGCTTGGGATTTACCGGGCAATAGCTTAGCCCAAGTAACATCGGCTGTAATGTTAGGGTTTATTTTAGGCACATTTGCCTTTGCCTTAATTTCCATTGTAGATCGTTTTCATCCCAGTCAGGTGTTTTTGATTTGCTCCTTATTAGGTGCATTTTTTAATGTCATTTTACTACTGATTACACCCTCTTACTTTTGGTTGATGGTGAGCCGAATATTAACGGGCGTCTTTCTTGCAGGAATATATCCAGTAGGGATGAAAATTGCTACGGATTGGTATGGAGGGAAAACAGGAAAAGCTTTGGGTTATCTGGTTGGCGCCTTGGTCTTAGGTTCGGCATTCCCCCATTTCCTTAATCATTGGGGCGCCGACTATTCTTGGCAATTTGTATTGGTTGGAACGTCTATTTTAGCCACTGTGGGTGGTTTGATGATGTTCTTTTTTGTCGGTGATGGCCATCACCGACAAAAAGGCAGTCATTTCAACCCAAAAAAGGTTTTAAATGTGTTTAAAGACAAGCGTTTTCGTTCGGCAGCCTTTGGCTACTTCGGGCATATGTGGGAACTCTATGCTTTTTGGGCTTTCGTACCTATGGCACTGGCCTATTATAAGAAAATCCATTCTATTGCTCTCCCTGTGAGTCTCTGGACTTTTATCATTATGGTAGCCGGTGTAATGGGTTGTATTTATGGT
Source organism: Roseivirga sp. (assembly GCA_018402485.1). Taxonomy (GTDB): domain Bacteria; phylum Bacteroidota; class Bacteroidia; order Cytophagales; family Cyclobacteriaceae; genus Roseivirga. Next base: position 371,884 of record JAGYIY010000002.1, read on the forward strand.
GGTATAATTTCAGAACGCCTTGGTAGTGCAAAAGTAGCTTACCGCTTTTTATGGACTTCGGGTCTACTATGCCTTATTTCACCCTTTTTGTATGTGCTACCTCCTGTCGTATTTCTCAGTGGCATGTTACTTTGGGGCTTTGCTGTCATTGGGGATTCTGCTCAGTACTCTTCCTTAAACGCCATAACAGCTCCCCCACAACTTAAAGGTACTGCCTTAACCCTAACGGTGAGCATTGGCTTTTTACTTACCATACCGTCCATTCAATTTTTGGGATACTTACAGCAGGTTATTGATGTACGATGGCTATTATTCACCCTTTTGATTGGGCCTGCCTTCGGGCTTTACCATACTCGCTATTTGTTAAAAACTAAGGCTTTTTGATCTGATAAGTTTTTACATCAAAGCCGGTCGCATCGACTTGTTTCGGTGTGAGTTGAATCATTTGTACCTTCAGCTTGATGTCGTCTGTCGGTTGGTTTAAAGTATCTGTTGGCACCCGCACGATCTGTTCTATTACATCCATTCCTTTGATTACCTGTCCATAAATCGTATATGCATTGTTAAGGCGATGTAAACCGTCTTTGTTTTGAACAATATAAAATTGGCAAGCGGCAGAAAGCATCTTAGGGTTATTATCACGCCCTGCACCCAGTGCTCCATATACATGCTGTAAATTGGGGTTAAATTCCGGTTCTAACAAATGAATGGAATAGGCAAACCCTTCCCTTGTATCTGGGCACCCCCCTTGGGCCACAAAATTTTCAATCACACGATTGAAGGTATAATCATTCCAATAACCTGTAGTGGCTAGTTCAATAAAAGCGGCCTTATGCTTGGGAGTTTCGTCATACAACCACACCCAAACATCACCTAGGGGTGTGCTAATTTCACCCACCTGATAGGTCTTTTTTGAAGTGCAAGCAGCACTAAAAAAAACAACAAAGAGAATTGCTACCGAAAAAAACCCATTCCATCTTTTCATATTCTCACAATTCACATGATCAATTGAGTGCTTTAATTTTTATTTTCAAGGTTTTTCCAATTTCATAAACTCTCTCTTTTTCCTTTTCATGGATGAATAAAATAGAGTAACCTTTTTGACCTGCCCGGCCCGTTCTACCACTTCGGTGTGTATAATATTCAATTTGTTGGGGTAATTGATAGTGTAAAACAAAGTTCAAATCCTTTACATCTATGCCTCTAGCGGCAATATCCGTTGCAATCAAAATATCAATTTTTTTACTCTTAAACATGCGCATCACTTTATCTCTGTCGCGCTGCCCCATGTCTCCTTCTATAACATCTACTTTTAAATTCCTTGCTTGTAGCTGCTTATTTAAGGTTTGAGCTGAACGTTTCGTTTGGCAAAAAATCATTCCTCTTTCTTCCTTTCGGTAATTTAGGAAATCATTTAATTCCTGGAGTTTGTCCTTTGTTTGACAAATGACATATTCATGGGTGATATCGGCATTTACACCTTGAGACCTTTCCACCTCTAGCTTCTGAAAACCTGGCTTTAAAAAAGTTTTTACAATCTGTTTTACACCCTCTGGTAAAGTAGCTGAAAACAACCAAACTCCAGTATCTTGGGGAACAGCCTTCAACACCGCAAACATTTCATCTTTGAAACCCATACTGAGCATTTCATCTGCCTCATCTAAAATGAAAATTTTGACCTTTTCAATATTGATGGCCTTCTTTTCTAATAAATCTATGAGCCTACCGGGGGTGGCTACAACGATGTGTGTAGGCCTTTGCAAACGCTTAATCTGCTCGTCTATTGGCGCCCCCCCATAGACCGTTTCTACAAAAATGCGTGACTTGGCATATTTTGTGAATTTAAAAAGCTGCTTCCCAATTTGTTGACATAGCTCGCGGGTAGGTGCTAGTATTAAACCTTGAATCTCTTCCTTTTCTGTTTTTATGTGTGTGAGTAGGGGTAATCCAAATGCGGCAGTTTTACCTGTTCCTGTTTGTGCTTGTCCAAAGAAGTCAGCATCCCCTTTCACCAATATCGGTATAGCCTTCTCTTGTATTTCTGAAGGACTTATGATATTGAGTTCTGTAATGCCTTTGATAAGGTCTTGTGTAATTCCTAATTCAGAAAATTCAGCCATAGTATAAAATTTGATCTGCAATTTACACCGATTCAATCGGAATCGAATTTAAAAAGTAAATTCTACCCTCTACCAACTAAACTTAGAAAAATAAATAGCTTGTCGCTTGCCCTTCGTCTAGTTTTTTATCTTTGTATCAAAACGAAATTATGAAGCCAGAGGGTATTGCTGCTGTAAAAATTGGAATCATTACTGTTTCCGACAGGGCCAGCAAAGGCCATTATAAAGATAAATCCGGACCGGCCATTATAGATGTACTTCAGGAATATATCAAAACACCCTGGGAACCCATTCATCAGGTTATTCCTGATGAGCAATATTTAATTGAAAGTACCATGAAACAAATGGCAGATAAGGAAAATTGTTGTTTGATTATTACCACCGGTGGTACTGGCCCCGCTGAAAGAGATGTCACCCCGGAAGCTACAGAGGCCGTTTGCCAAAAAATGATACCGGGATTTGGTGAGCAAATGCGTCAAGTCAGCCTGAAATACGTACCTACCGCCATACTTTCTAGACAAACAGCAGGCATTCGTCACCAAAGTCTTATTTTAAACTTGCCGGGTAAGCCCAAAGCCATCCGCGAATGTTTGGAGGCAGTATTTCCTGCCATCCCCTATTGTATTGACTTAATTGATGGACCATTTCTCGAAGTTGATGAAAAACACATACAGGCATTTAGACCAAAGGCCACATAATTTGTTAAATGGTAATCGATTGATGACTAAAATTTCTTTTTTTTGCTCCTATCTACCCAACTAAAATAACTGTGGATTTGAAAAAAATTAACCTACAAAGAGCGGTCTTCATCATTTTTGCCTTCTTGTTATGTTTTTCTTATCATTCCTTCGCTCAAACGTTCTCAGGAAAGATCATCAATAGTGCAACTGAGGAGCCTATTCCATTTGCCAGTGTTACTGTTAAGATTCCAGGGAATAAAATCATTGGAGTAGCCGCCGATGAATTAGGTCAATTTATGATTGCCGTCAATCCACCTTTACCCGTTGAGCTTGAATTTTCTGCCATTGGGTTCTTAAAGAGGTCGATCACTTACAACAGTTATCAAAAAAATATAGTGGTTCGAATGTCTGAGGATTACTTAAAATTAGAAGATGTAGTTTTCACCAGTGAAAAAATCTCGCAAGAAGATCTTCGTGCTCCAATTGAAAAAGTAAGTATTGGTATTTTAGAATTACAAAGCGGGCCTTCATTTAATTTTTTCGATGCAGTAGGAAATTTAAAAGGAGTTGATTTAACCACGCAAAGTATAGTAGTACAAACCGTCAATACCAGAGGTTTTAACTCTACAGCGAACCCGAGATTTAGACAATTTACAGATGGAATCGACAACCAAGCGCCTGGTTTAAGTTTCTCACTAGGTAACATTGTAGGTCCTAGCTCCTTAGATATCGAATCATTACAACTTGTTCCTGGGCCTTCAACAGCCTTTTATGGTCCTTCTTCCTTTAACGGTGTTTTGGAAATGAGTACCAAAAACCCATTTGAATACCAAGGATTTTCCATGACAGCCAAAGCAGCCACTGTTTCTGTTGAACAAGATAATTCGAAAGCTTTCAATATTGGAAACAATTTTATTTCAGATATATCAGCCAGATATGCAGTAGCTTTTAAGGATCGCATTGCCTTTAAGGCCAACTTCTCTCTATTAGAAGGTGTAGATTTTAGGGCTGAAAATTTTGATAATATTGGTCCTGGAAATGTATTTGAGAGGGTACACAGCATTGAAAATCAAGGAATAAACTTGGTAAATGTTTATGGAGATGACCGTTCTTCTTTAATGATACTACCACGCGGTGTTAATCCGGGCGGTGGTGAAGGTGGTGGGTTTGTCAGGTCATTCTTAGACACTGCCTTTCAAGTAACTCGACAAGGTTACCGAGAAAGTGATTTGGTAAATTATAATTCGAGAAACCTAAAGTTTAATGGTGAGTTACAATTTAAAATTACACCAGATTTAGTTTTCAGTACAGCTGCTTTTTTCGGATCAGCTGATGCAATGATAACCGGTGAAGACAGAATAGCGCTTAGAGATTTTCAAATACAGCAACAAAAGGCAGAGTTAAAAGGTAAAAGAATATTATTCAGGGCATATGCTACTCAGCAAGATGCCGGAAACTCCTACAATGTCGGATTATTAGGCGACCGAATGGTTCAAGCACATAAGCCCGATGAAGTTTGGTTTGATCAATACAGAAGACTGTACTTGGCAGGTCGTGGTTTGTTAGGTGCAAGAAGTTTAGCAGATACCAGATTTCCCGGTCAGTTTTCAGATCGATTTGAACCAGGTACGGTTGAATTTGATAGTGTCCGAACCGGAATCGTCAGTAGACAAGTTGGCGATAATGGGGCACGTATATTCGATGAGTCAAAACTATTTCATGTAGAAGGTAAATATGACATAGACCAATTGCCAATTATCGCTAAAAGAATAACCCTTGGTGGTAATTATCGTCAATATGACCCAGAGTCTAATGGAACCATTTTCATTGATACTGCGGGAAATGACTTAACCAACTTTGAGTATGGAGCCTTTATTGAGGTAAATCGAGACATCGATGATATGACGGAGTTTACTGCTTCATTACGCTATGACAAAAACGAGAATTTTGATGGTAAATTCAGCCAAAGGTTATCACTAGTAAGACAAATTGGAAAGATTCATTTTCTGAGAGCCTCCTTCCAACGTGGATATCGTTTTGCCAACGTAAGAGAACAATTTTATAACCAAGATGTCGGAGATCAAATATTAGTGGGTGGCTTACCACAGGTAACAGACGCCTTTGACCTTCAAGGAAATTCATTTTTACAAAATGCACTGAATGATTATAACAACGCCGTGGCACGCTCCATTTTCGATGATGATGAAAAAGCGGAAACTGCTCAAAGGCGACATTTAAATATACTTGAAAATGGAATTATCGGGAATGATCGCTTCCGAACCCTAAATCCAGAGCGTATTAATTCTTTTGAATTGGGCTATCGGAGTATCTTACAAGATCGAAGAATTATTGAGATCACCTACTATCGTAATTATTATGATAATTTCATCGGTGCATTGCGCGTTATTAAACCACGAACGAGCCCGAGTACAGATTTGGCTAGAGCTGCTCTGCAAGCGAATAGCCCAGGTACGAGCGATGCCCTATTCATAACAGCGAATGCTGAAGATCAAATCGTTACACAAGGCTTAGAAATGTTATACGACATAACAGGATCTAGTGGAATTAACTTTGCTGTGAACGCTACTTTTGCCAATATTATTCAAAGTTCTAACGATCCACTTGTTCCTGGATTTAATACGCCGCCATTTAAATTTAATGTTCGTGTAGGTCATAGAAAAATATCTAGAAACTTTGGAGCTGAGTTTACATGGCGATCAAGAACTGACTTTTTATGGCAAAGCCCTTTTGCAGAAGGACAAGTAAAAGGTTTTGGAACCTTCGACATGCAATTTAGCTTGAAGGTTCCATCCATTAATTCAATGATTAGGGTTGGTGGTAATAACATTGCGAATATCAACCAATTCAATAGCTTTGGAGGGCCTGAGATCAGATCCTTCTACTACCTAAGCTTTACCTACGATCCGTTTCAAGCCAATTAATTTTTGACACATGAAAAATTTAAAATTTTATAGTTTAATCGCTTTAGCATTGATTTTTTCTTGTGAGGAATATGAAATCCCAGTACCACCTCCTCCTGCAGCTCAAACGGCTGAAAATGCAGATTTGTCGTCCATTACTTTTGTAGGTGGTAGCCGCCTTGCAGGTTTAGAAGATGGTGCATTTAGTCAAAGATCCGTATCTTTTTCTATACCACACATGATACTTACCTCGGGTGAATTCTCAAATAACGTGACAGAAGTAATACCGTTTAGTAATTCTCAAAATGGGTTTAATATCTATGAAAATATTAACTTGAATAATGACCAAGGAAAATACATCGCTTCTTTCACCCAGCCAGACACCACCTCTTTTAAACGATTTATTACCGTTGGAGAATCACTCAATTATAGCAATGCAAATTCCAGCAATCTCAGAAATTTCTCATTCCCCAAGGCAGGTTTACTAGATCTCACCGAAGCCAACTCTTCCAATCCATTCATCAATGCTTTTTTTCCAAACATCACATCTGCCTTAATAGACGAAATTGAAGCTAACTCACCTAGTTTCCTAGTGATTGATGCTGGCATGCAGGATATTGTAAATTTTGCACTCAATGGTGCAGAAGGAAATACCGAAGTGAATGACCCTAATACTTTCCAAATGGGTGATTTGCTTACTGAATCAGCTTTCAAAAGCAAGTTGGAAGAACTTACAAATACCTTGCTCAATCAAAGCAACGAAACAAAGGGCATATTGATGAATATTCCAGATATATTGAATTTCCCTATGTTTATCAAACTTTCGTTCGATCTAACCCCGTACATCGGAAATAACAATACTTTTTTAAGAGAGATAAGGGATAAAGCAGAGGACTACAATGAGCTATTGGCTGAATTTTACGCACAAAATCCCACTATACCGTTTTCGGAACAAAGACCTCTTCTTGATTTTGCCGCAGATAAAAGGTTCAATTGGGGTATCATCGTGATTGACAATGATTTAGACGAAGTAGTTGTGAATGGTAATCAAATAGATAAAATAAGACAGGCCCAAAGAGATGAATATATATTACTTAGAAGAGAAAATGAATTGAGAAATGGCTATGGATCCTTTGCCAATGACCCCGTGCCTGCCAATGGTTTTATTAGCAATCGTGAAGCCGAATTAATAAGAACCAGAATTCAAGCATACAACACAGTTTTAGCAGAAATTGCTGCTAACTCTAATGGGAGACTAGCCATTGCGAATACAAGTGAACTTTTTAACGAGTTATTTACCGGTTTCGATCGCTTTTTAGGCAATCCAGCAGAAGGAATTGTTTTTGATGGTGTACTTTTAGAACCCCTCATCAGTGAATTTGGTATTTTTTCTGTCGATGGCATCAATCTCAATCCCATTGGAAATGTTTTGGTTGCCAACGTAATCATTGATGCCCTCAACGCAAATTTTGATGGTAGCATTAAAAGGCTAAACCCTAATCAGGTACCGGGAACAAACTTTCAAATTGGCGGACAATAATTAATGTGCACTCAGCTCTAGATAGAGGAACTCATTTTCGATAAATGTGTTAAAACATTTATAAATCGTAATCATCATGAGTGCCATCATACACATCGAAAACTTACAATTCCCTTGGCAAACAAAAGATCCCTTTTTGTTTTGTGCCTACCACAACGAGCATTACCCCACTGGCAATGGACAATTAGGTCCTAGCACCTCGCTTTCAGGAAGAAATATAGGATCAGATTTTAGTGGTAAAAATGGGTGGAGCATGTACCATGGCCAGCGCGTGCCGGGCTTTCCTGCCCACCCTCATGCGGGATTTGAAACCGTCACCATAGCTGAGAAGGGCTTAGTAGATCACTCCGATTCCTTGGGTGCCGCAGGACGCTTTGGAGAAGGAGATGTACAATGGATGACAGCAGGAGGCGGTGTTCAGCATTCAGAAATGTTCCCGCTTTTGAAAGAAAATGAGGAGAATCCTTTGTTGTTGTTTCAAATTTGGCTGAATCTTCCTAAAGCTAGTAAAAGTGTTCCTGCTTACTTTGACATGCTATGGCATGAAAACATTCCTTTGATACATGAAATGGATGCCAAGGGAAAGAAAACAACTATTAAGCTTATCTGTGGTGAGTTAGGTGATAAGAAAGTTTATGCCCCTGCTCCCGATTCCTTTGCCTCGAAACCAGAAAATCAAGTCGCCATTTGGTTAATTGATATGGAAGCTAATGCCACTTGGGAGTTGCCGACTGTAGATGAAGGAGCCAACAGAAGTTTGTATTTGTACGAAGGTGAAAGGTTGAATCTGAGTGAAAAGACCATGAACAACCTGCAGGTAGCAACACTCAAAGCTAATCAATCCCTAACCTTAGTCAATGGAGATGCTCCTGCTCGCATGCTGTTTTTGCAAGGCAAACCTATTGGTGAACCTGTGGTACAACATGGGCCTTTTGTAGCCAACGATCAGAAGGAAATCCATCAACTCATCCAACAATACCAACGCACCGAGTTTGGTGGTTGGCCATGGCCTAGCCACGAGCACATTCACGACCCTGATAAAGGACGTTTTGCGAAATACGCAGATGGGAAATTGGTAGAAAAATAAACTAATCAGTAATGGCTAAGCTGCCTTTGAGCATGCGGTAAAGTAATACTGCTGTCCTTTTCGCTTGCATGGGAAGGGCGGAAATTTTACCCGTTTCGTTAATGGTATGGTCATCGGAGCCAGACATACCCATACCATCGATGCCCATTTCGATGTACTGAGAAGTAAAGGAAATGTCTGCGGCTCCTGCGTCTGCCGGATCTACAGGTTTTACTTCGCCAAAGCCCAAATCTGTGCTTACCTGACTGAATGCATTCATTAGCACGTAGTTCCCATCCGTCGGAGCAAATGGCGGATAGCCTTCCTCAAAAGTGAGAATGGCTTGGGTACCGGGTAAGCTATCAGTCACAATACGCTGCATGGTCATTTTTGCATTTTGAAGTTGGTCATCTGTCAGGCAGCGGATGTCTCCATTTACCACCACTCGTTCGGCTACTACATTGGTTTTACCAAAGACCGTTCCCGTTGTTTCAGCATCATTGTAATTAAGCTGAGTTCCCCCAAGTATGTTTCCCGGATTGAAGGTCAAAAACTTCTCACCTGCCAGTTCTGTATAAAATTGGTAAAGAATACGTGAAGCTTCAAAAACAGCTCCTGCCCCTACTTCAGGCTTAAACACTTGCGAGGAATGCGATGGATTGCCGGTAACCTCCAACTTCCAGGCTGTTGAACTTCTTCGCGCCACGTTTACCGTGGCAGGGTTACCATCACCATTTTCAAAACCTAAAGCTATATCGGCCCATTTGGCTGCCTCAACCAAAGCCGCTTTAGACAAGGACAAAGGCCTACCACTCATTTCTTCATCACCAGTCATCACAACCCAAATGTTCATGTCTTTTAATAAACCTTGGGCATGCAGGGCTTTGAGTGCCTGAAGAATAATGATGTCTCCTCCTTTCATGTCTGCAATACCAGGGCCTTTGATGGTATTTTCATCCACTTGCTCCCAAGATTGAAAAGGACTGTCTGGTTCAAACACGGTATCTAAGTGGCCGATCATTAACACTTTCGGCCCTTTACCGCCTTCAATCTTAGCTACCAAATGGCCGGCACGATTGAAGGCAGCGCCATCTGTGAATTTCACCTCCATACCCAATGCCTCAAATTCAGGCATTAAGGTTTCAGCCACTTGCTTCACGCCCTCAAAATTCATGGTACCACTGTTGGTATTGATGATGGTCTTCAACAGGTCAATGGCCTCTGCATTATGTTGATCGATCCACTCAGAAAGTGCCTTTTCTCTCTCATCCATTTGTGCTGAAACCCAAAAAGGAGCAACGAATAAAAAGCAAGCCAATAAGAAAATTTTCATTTCGGTTGGGTTAGCAGTGAACCCTAAAGATACAAATACGGCGGAGTATTCAGATATACAATACTTATATTTTGGCCTGTTGGTGCACAAGACAAAAAACCCTATTCATTTAAGTTTTACTCAGCTCTCCAAGCCACCTGCTTGGCCTTATCGCCAACGGTAACCAGCAATCTGGTCGGGCCTGGCACCAATACAATCCGAACTTCCTGATCTGGAAAATCATCTACTTCTACGGGTACACCTTCACCAAACTCCACATCATAACTATAGCGTCCTTTGTGATCTTTTTGGTTGCGAATGTAGTTTTTTGCAAAATAGGCGATGGGTAGCAACACATCATTGTCGGGGCAAAATTCATCATGCACTAAGCCAATGGCCTCTTCCAATTCCTTGCCGAACTCTTCCATAAAATCATCTTCTAGATCGTGTAATTGCTCTTCTAATTCATCATAGCGCTCATCATTGTAGTTCAGCTCATCGAGCTCATTGATGGTGTCTGCGATCAGGGCAAAATCTTTATTCAGCTTTTCTACATCCATAATTAATGATTTGTTGCAAAACTCTTGAGTTAAATTAAAAACACCAAACATAATGGCATAAAAGATGGGAATGGGAATTGGCTAGTGAGCACGCTTCTCAATCATCCTGTAAGTAACTTTTGATTTTTATTTTAGAAATTCGCGTAAGACTCCGAAAGGATTTGTTCTGTAATGCTTTGAATTGATGATTGTTAGGCTCCAATTGGCTCATCACTAGTATGCTGTGTAAGTTTAAGTTTTAAGGTTAAAATACCTGCCGGGTTAAAATGATACCCTCAAGATGTTTAACTCCTCGAAGGTGACTGACATATGAAAAATCTTAATACGTTTTGCCTAGTGACATTGTGGAGAACTTGGGTCAATGAACTTTCACATTGACCACTAAAACGTTTATTGAAGACATAAACTACTGAATCTGTTCAAATGCTTTATTACCTGATTACATGTAAAAATAAAAAAATATAATCATTTGCATTCTCCTTAACCCGTCTGCTCGTCCAATTTGTTTGCCGGAGCCATCAAAAACTCGATTCCCATCTATCCTACCGATTTGCCGGCCTGAACGATCATAAAGTCTTTCTCCATCTATTCTACCCATTTGTCTACCCGAGCCATCATAGATTCTTTCTCCATCCATTCTACCAATTTGTCTACCCGAACCGTCATAGATTCTCTCTCCATTCGTCCTACCTATTTGTCTGCCAGAGCCATTATAATACCTCTCACCGTCCACCCTTCCTATTTGTCTGCCCGAACCATCGTACATTCTTTGCGCACTGGCAAAGCCGAAAGTGAGCAACATCATCACTAAAATCAAAACATATTTCATTATTATTTTTTTTAAAATTATAACCTCTCTCTTTTTTATTTTCTAAATGAGAGCGTGTTTTTTTATCTTTATTTTTCCCAAAGGTCTGCCCTCTTCAAAGTTTTCATAAAGATGACAAACTTACGGTTTCGGTTCACTATTGCAAATCCTGAGAAGCATCTATGTATTAAAAATAAATAAACTTATTGGTTTAAAATGTAAATTTTGAGACGACTTAAATGGTTGTTAAAGGTAATATTATCTTTATCAAAAGAGTTGTTAGAGGCTTTATGATCCGTTTTTTCTGAGGAGGTACTCTTCGTGATTCGCATTTCGGTGATCCCAATTCCTCATTCCTAATTTCTAATTCCCACAAAAAGCTTTTGTTCTGCCAAGGCTTCGCTTATTTTTGCCCTTCGAATTTTTACCTGTGGGTAAATGACGCTGTCACCACATTTCGACTTTAAAGTAAAGCTCACAATGGAAACTTTTATCTCCTCAAAAATCTCTGAATGGCTGTCTAATCCGGCCGTCGATGCCCAAACGCAGTCAGAAATCAAAGCCATGAGCGAAGCGGAGCTCAGCGATGCCTTTTACAAAGACCTGGAGTTTGGCACTGGGGGTCTGCGTGGTATCATGGGTGCAGGAACCAACCGAATGAACAAATACACCGTAGGCATGGCCACCCAAGGTTTATCGAATTACCTTAAGAAAAGCTTTGCCAACCAAAGCATTAAAGTGGCCATTGCACATGATAACCGAAATAACAGCCGTTTTTTTGCCGAAACCACTGCGGCTGTCTTTTCGGCCAATGGCATTCATGTCTATTGGTTCGAAGCCCTCCGCCCTACCCCTGAGCTTTCTTTTGCCATACGCCACCTAGGCTGCCATAGTGGAGTGGTCATTACCGCATCGCACAACCCCAAAGAATACAATGGTTTTAAAGTCTATTGGGAAGATGGCGCACAAATTATTGCACCGCACGATAAAAACATTATCCAAGAAGTACAAGCCATTTCGGGGGTACATGACGTAAAATTTGAACCTAATTCAAACTTGATGGAGCCCATTGGAAAGGAAGTAGATGAGGCGTATATAGAGGAAATTATGCGCTTAACACTGAGTCCGGAAGCCATAGTACAACAAAAAGATTTGAAAATTGTCTTTTCTTCTATACACGGCACAGGCATTACCCTTATTCCAGAGGTATTGAAAAGAAAAGGTTTTGAGCAGGTGCATGTGGTAGAGGCGCAGGCCATAGTAGATGGCAACTTCCCGACCGTGGTGTATCCCAACCCGGAAGAAAAGGAAGCCATGCGCATGACACTGAAATTGGCCGAAGAGGTAGATGCCGATGTGGCCATGGCCACCGACCCCGATGCCGATCGTGTGGGGGTAGCCGTAAAAAATACCGCGGGCCAATTTGAAATCCTCAATGGCAACCAAACTGCCGCGCTATTGATTTATTATTTACTTACTCAATGGAAAGAAAAAGGCAAGCTTACCGGCAAGGAAATGATTGTCAAAACCATTGTTACCACCGATTTACTCGACAAAATGGCCGCTCATTTTGGGGTGGCATGCCCTAATACGCTCACAGGTTTTAAATTCATTGCCGCACATATCCGCGAGCAAGAAGGGAAAATGACCTTTATTGGTGGTGGTGAGGAAAGCTACGGCTACATGATAGGCGATTTCGTTCGCGATAAAGATGCAGCGGCTTCTTGTGCCATGATTGCAGAAGTCTGCGCGTGGGCTAAAACTCAAAACCTTACCCTATTTGAATTGCTGCAAGACATCTATGTGAACTTCGGGTTTTACCTAGAAGACCTCATCTCCATAACCAAAAAAGGGCAAGAAGGTGCGAATGAAATTCAGCAGATGATGAGAGATTTTAGAAATAATCCTCCAACCCACTTGGCGGGTAGCGATGTAGTTCATGTGTTAGATTATACATCATTGGTTGGGAAAAACCTGAAAACAGGCCAGTCATACAAGATTTCGCAGCCTGAATCGAATGTTTTGCAGTTCATTTGCGACGATGGAACTAAAGTTTCTGCACGTCCTTCGGGTACAGAGCCCAAAATAAAATTTTACATTAGCGTTAACTTTAAGCTGGAAAGTAGCGGTGCGTATACTTCGGTCAAAGAAACGCTGAACCAAAAAATAGCATTGATCAAACAAACACTGGGTATATGAATGAGGTAACAGAATCAATTTACGAATTATTTAAAAGGGATTTAGATAAGTTGATCAAAGAAGTAAAAGCGTATAAAAAGGAGGAGCATTTATGGAAAGTTGATGGCGACATTAGCAATTCAGCAGGCAACCTGACTTTGCATTTATCCGGAAACCTCAAACACTTTATAGGAGCCATGTTGGGTAATAGCAGCTACATTCGCAAGCGCGATGAAGAATTCGATCGCAAAGATGTCAAACGCTCTGAATTGGTAGAGGAAATTAAAGCTACCAAAAAAGTGGTTTTAGAAACCTTACAAGAGTTATCGGAAAGTGATTTATTGGCCATTTACCCAGTCAATCACATGAACAAGGAAGTAACGACACTGTTCTTTTTACAGCATATTTATGGCCATTTACAATATCATCTAGGGCAAATGAACTATCACAGAAGACTTTTAGACCAATAAAACGATGAGGACCATGCAGGACTTAACAAACTATAACACTTTTGGGGTTCATGCAACGGCCAATAGCATAAGAGCATTTCATAATTTAGAGGAACTTAAACACCTTATAAAGATTTCTAAAAACCAAAATTTTATGGTTTTAGGAGGGGGTAGCAATGTACTTTTTACCCAAAACTATTCAGGGGTTATTTTAAAGAATGCCATGAAGGGCATCATGGTTATCGGGCAAACGGAAGAACATGTGTTTGTGAAGGTAGAAGCCGGTGAAAACTGGCACGAATTTGTGCTATATGCTATTCAGCAGGGTTGGTGTGGCATAGAAAACCTCTCTTTGATACCGGGAACTGTAGGGGCCGCCCCCATGCAAAACATTGGTGCCTATGGTGTGGAATTAGAACAGGTATTTGAACATTTGCATGCCCTACATATTGAAACGGGAGAAATGCGAAGATTCAGCCATGCTGAATGCAATTTCGCATACCGCAATAGTTTTTTTAAACAGGGTGGTAAAGGAAAATACATCATAACTTCTGTGGTTTTCCGATTAGATTTAACCCCAAACTTTAATACCTCTTACGGAGCCATTGAATCGACATTAGAAACTTGGGGAGTGAAAGAATTGAGCCTAAAAATCATTAGCGATGCTGTTATCTATATCCGCAAATCTAAGCTGCCAGACCCCGCCAAGCTAGGAAACGCGGGTAGTTTCTTTAAAAACCCCAGCATTCCCCAAATCAAGTATCAAGACTTGAAGGAGCGCTTTCCTGAAATGCCTGCCTATGAACTTCCTAATGATGAAGTAAAAGTTCCTGCTGCTTGGCTGATTGAGCAAGCGGGTTGGAAAGGTCATCGCAGAGGACCTATCGGTGTTCACGCCAAACAACCGTTGGTTTTGGTCAACTATGGTGGTGGAGACGGTAGAAAAATCAAGAAACTGGCAGAAGATATTCGTTTAGATATCTTGTTTAAGTATGATATTGATTTAGAGCCTGAAGTGAATATGATTTAGCACGCACATGTCGAATCGCACACCTGCACTTGGGTTTATTTTCATTACTGTACTAATCGATGTCATCGGATTGGGCATTGTCATCCCCATTTTCCCGGACCTGATCAGCCAAATAGGCGATATGAGCTATGCGGAAGCCGCACGTATTGGCGGACGCTTGGTTACCATTTACGCCGTTATGCAGTTTGTTTTCGCACCCATTTTGGGCGGTTTAAGTGATCAATACGGAAGAAAAATTGTAATCCTTATTTCGCTTTTGGGTTTAAGCATCGACTATTTGTTTTTAGCACTCGCTCCAAACATTGCCTTATTCTTTGTGGGTCGCATCATTGCAGGCATTTGCGGTGCCAGCTTTACCACTGCATCGGCCTATATAGCCGATGTGAGTGCACCGGAAAAAAGAGCAAAAAATTTCGGCATGCTTGGGGCCGCTTTTGCCCTGGGCTTTATTGTTGGCCCTGCACTGGGAGGTTTTTTAGGCGCTTATGGCCTTCGCGTACCCTTTTTTGTGGCCGCAGGCCTCACCGGACTCAATTTTATTTATGGACTTTTTATTTTACCGGAATCCCTCAGCAAAGAAGAAAGACGTTCTTTTACATGGAAAAGAGCCAACCCCATCGGTGCTATGGGGCAATTAAAGAAGAACCCCATTATTTTAGGCTTAGCGACAGCCCTATTCTTTGTTTACATCGCCAGCCATGCCGTGCAAACCAATTGGTCGTACTTTGGGGCTGAAGTTTTTGCCTGGAAACCCAAAGACATTGGCTTTTCACTGACCATTGTAGGCCTTATGGTAGCCGTTGTACAAGGTGGTTTGATTGGTTTTTTTACTAAAAAGTTTGGCAATAAAACCACCGTCTATGTGGGCTTGACCATGAATCTCATTGGGCTTTTACTCTTCGCGTTTGTGACCCAAACATGGATGTTATACAGTGTTTTAGCCATTTACGTTTTAGGCGGATTAGCAGGGCCTACCCTGCAAGGCATTATGTCTTCTAAACTACCCAAAAATGAGCAAGGTGAATTACAAGGTGGACTAACCAGTTTGATGAGTTTGGCAGCCGTTTTTGGTCCCATTATCATGACAGAAACCTTTTATTTTTTCACCAACCGCAATAGCGACCATTATTTTCCAGGAGCAGCTTTTGCTTTAGGTAGCATTTTCTCACTGGTTTGCCTATTGCTTTGCGCACGTACTTTCCGAAGGCTCCCAGAAGCGTCTACTTCAAACATTTCATAAAACTATACTGGTTTTTCGTTGCAGCTTTTACAGACTTACCTAATTTTGTTTGAATCGAATTTGAGCAACTGTGGCCTACCTCCCTTTACAGATTACCAGTGAAACAGCATCTCTTAAGCGTGTGATTTTAGGCATAGGAACCGACCAAGGGGCTCCCTATGACATCAACCCTGTCGCCAAAATGCACAAAAAACAAGGTACGTACCCAAAGGAAACCGACATTATACGAGAAATTGCAGCTGCCAAAGCCGTATTAGAACAAGCCGGAGTTCAGGTATATCAGCCTAAAAACATTCCCCACCTAAAACAAATTTTTACCCGCGACATTGGTTTTGTCATTGACGATTATTTTGTGGTGGCCAATATGAAAGAAAAAGTTCGTCAGACGGAAATCAACGGCATTGAAGAAGTGCTACAACAAATTGACCCCTCTAAAATATTGGAACTCCCGGACGAGGCCTCAATAGAAGGTGGCGATGTGTTGGTGCATCATCAGCATGTGTTTGTGGGCATTAGCAAAAGAACCAATCAAGCAGGTTATGAAGCCATCAAGGCGCTTTTTCCCCATAAAAAAGTACATGCTATGCCTTTGGTGGTAAGCAATGATCCCGATAAAAACATCTTGCACCTAGATTGTGCTTTTCAACCTGTAGGAAAAGATTTTGCCATTTATTACCCAGCAGGGTTTATGGAGCCGCCCACCATCATCCATGAATTATTTGCGGAAGAACACCTCATCAAAGTAAGTATGGAAGAAAAGAACCAAATGTTCCCGAATATCTTTTCGCTTGGGCCGGAAGATGTTTTGATTGAAGAAAATTTCACCCGTTTGATTAAAATTTTAGAAGCCCACGACATCCGCTGCCACAAAGTGCCCTATAGTGAAACTTCCAAATTGAGTGGACTGTTGAGGTGCTCTACCCTGCCATTGGAAAGAGAAAAAGCGCAATAATGCTGTGCTCCTCCCCCTCTTAGGGATTAGAATTTCTGAAGCATGATCAAGCATCTATGCTCCTTATATCATCAGAAATAGTTAGCCTTTCCATACACAATACCTCCCACTACTCCACAGATATGCTTCTTCTTTCGTACTTCCATGCCTTCAGTGAGTTTCGATGAATGCAATGATGTCTTGTAAACCGATTACCTATTCGTCAAATGAATGATTAACTTTGCATTATGTGCGATAAAGAAGACATATTGTCAAAGCTTAAACAGTTAAAGCCTGAGCTTACCAATACATACCCAATTGCTTCAATGGCGCTTTTTGGTTCTCTTTCTCGTGGTGAACAATTAGATCATAGTGACATAGATATCCTAGTGGAGTTAAACGGCAAAATAGGGTCAAGATTCATCGATTTGGCTGAGGTGATAGAAACTGCCTTAGGCAGAAAGGTTGATCTCGTTTCTAAAAATGGAATCAAACCTCAGTATTTTAGTTCCATCGAAAAAGACTTGATTTATGTCTAAAAGGGATAACCTCCTTCTGGTTCAAGATATGCTTGTAGCTGCTAATAAGATTCAACTTTACAATGCTGTAAATTTTAAGTGCTTTTAGCCAGGTGAGGACACAGCCATCTTAGCTGTACGTTAGCTTGAATTCTCGAACCGAACGTTTTTCACTGCAAATTCGTAACTTTGGAGTATGAGCAGAGAAGAAATAAAAACAGCAATCAATCAATTATTGGACAATACGCCAGAGCAGGTTCTTCAAGAAGTGTATACTTACTTAAAGTCTGTTCGAGGAGAGTCGGAACATTCAGTATCTCTTTCCCAAAACCTTAGAACTATCTTAACTGAAGATAAAGAACTGCTAGAAAGACTTGCTCAATGATCACAGAACAGGAGGCTCTTGAAATCCATACCATTCTTATCGAACGATTTGGCGGGTCGAACGGAACAAGAGATAAGGAATTACTGGCTTCAGCTTTGAATCGACCATATCAGACTTTTGACGGACAAGAACTTTATCCATCACCAATAGAGAAAGCAGCTGCAATACTTGAAAGCATCGTCAAGAACCATCCATTTGTAGACGGCAACAAAAGAACGGGTTATGTGCTCGCCAGACTTTTCATGTTAAACAATCAACTTACTATTGACGCTGACCATGAACAGAAGTATCAATTCGTAATTTCAATTTCAGAGGGAAAATTGAGCTTCGATCAAATTAGGGAATGGCTTGAAAATAACTCAAGGTAACAAGCGGTATGGCGAATGGTCAGCCGAGCTACTTGGTACTACCACTAAATTCGCCCGTGAATCTTCCCATTCTTCAACATTTGTGCCTCTAGCTACTTTTTTCTTTCTCAACTTAGACTTGTAGCATAAAACGTAGCTCTTCAGGATTTGAAATTCTGAAGCATGATCATAAGATCTATGATCCATATTTTACGACCCGATTAACCTAAGTTTATCCTATTCCAGTTTATATATTTAGACCGCAAGGGGTAAGGGATTACTCATTCCATTCGTGATCCCTTTTGGGGGTGGCCTCAAAGCAAAAAACCCTACCACTGTGTGGACGGTTCTTTTTTTATTTCCCCTTCGCTTGAGCTACGCTCAGACTTCGGGGAATAAAAAAAGCCTGTCAACTAGTAAATAAAATATTGGAATACGGGATTACTCATTTCATTCGTGATCCCTTTTGGGGGTGGCCTCAAAGCAAAAAACCCTACCACTGCGTAGACGGTTCTTTTTTTATTTCCCCTTCGCTTGAGCTACGCTCAGACTTCGGGGAATAAAAAAAGCCCCGGTTTGGGGCTTTTTGCTTTGGCGGAGAGGGGGGGATTCGAACCCCCGGTACGGTTTCCCGCACGCATGTTTAGCAAACATGTGGTTTCAGCCACTCACCCACCTCTCCGTGTTTGATTTGCTAAAGGACTGCAAATATAAATGAATGCATGGAATTTAAAGAAAGTGCTTAGAAAAAGTTATTAATTATTTCAAGAGTTTCACCAAAATGGTCTGTCCATCAGAATAGTTAATAATGATCAGTCGGTTATCGCTTTCATTGAACTTGGCGTACTCGCTCATTTTTTCATTGGTCATCATGTACACTACGCGTTTACCATTCCACATGCTTCCCCCTCTTGGCCGGTACAAGTACTGCCCTTCTTCCAGTGCAATGAATCGCATTTCTATCGTGTCAGGCTGAGCAGATACCTTTACCTGATACCCCCGATCAGTATTTGTAATGGTCCATTTAGCTTTGGCTTTTTGAAATACACCCACATCCCCATCTTTCATTTCTGCCATTTCCACTTCAGAATAAGTATGCGTTTGTGCGGCAATCGGATTTAAAAAGCCAAAAAACAATAGCCAACTGAATGCCACAGGAAAAATCAATCTATACATGCTGTAAACTTTGAATATGTTTTAGCAAAATACAAGCCAGACCCGATAAAAAGGTAATGAATGTCCATTTTTTATTCAGCAACTCTCCGTTGCAATCTCCTATTTACTTTCAAAACCAACCACAAAAGATAAGCCCTAAAATTCCTCTGTGATTTTTTGCAAAACCTTTAAGGGAATTCAAAAATACATCTATCTTTGCACTCCGAATCGGGAACAGGTAGACGAATTTGCCTGTTGAACACACCTCGGGGTGTAGCGTAGCCCGGTCATCGCGCCTGCTTTGGGAGCAGGAGGTCGCAGGTTCGAATCCTGCCACCCCGACAAATCAATAAAAGGCCGAACACTCACGTGTTCGGCTTTTTGCATTTCAGAACGTTGGAAGCCTACAGCTTCCATAAGTGATTGAAATGCAAAAAGACAAGACCTTAGTCTTGGCCTTTTGTTGATTTGGATACACCCCTATTCAGGATCACGATAGTAATCCTGACGCTATTTTTTACTGTGTTGGAAGCCTACAGCTTCCATAAGTGATTGAAATGCAAAAAGACAAGACCCTAGTCTTGGCCTTTTGTTGATTTGGATACACCCCTATTCAGGATCACGATAGTAATCCTGACGCTATTTTTTACTGTGTTGGAAGCCTACAGCTTCCATAAGTGATTGAAATGCAAAAAGACAAGACCCTAGTCTTGGCCTTTTGTTGATTTGGATACACCCCTATTCAGGATCACGATAGTAATCCTGACGCTATTTTTTACTGTGTTGGAAGCCCATAGCTTCCATAAGTGATTGAAATGCAAAAAGACAAGACCTTAGTCTTGGCCTTTTGTTGATTTGAACAAACCCCTATTCAGCATCACGACAGTAATCCTGTATTGGTATTTAAGAGAAAAAAGTGATGACCAAATTTTTTATGATAAATCCTTATCAAATAAGGGTGAATTGAGCTAACCCTCGCCTATTTACTTACCTATCAATTTGGAGGTAACCTATGTTACATCCACTCCCTTATCATCCATGTACTTTTGTATCAAATATGATTGCTATGAAAACAAAGTCATTTTTATTTTTAGCCATGACCCTCTTGTTCAGTTCTGCCTATGCACAGCAAATAGAGGTGATAGATTTGGCAACCTTACAACAGCGGGCTCGCGCAAGCAACCGACAAATGTTAGCCGGAGAAGAAGACATAAAACAAGCTGAGGGAAGAGTAAAACAAAGCGATGCCGCGTTCCTACCCAACGTTTCGATATCTCATACGGGTATAAGCACAAACAATCCATTGAATGCTTTTGGTACTAAACTAAATCAGGCCATTGTTACCCCAGCAGATTTTAATCCAGACTTCTTAAATAATCCCAATGACATTCAAGACTTTACGACGCGTTTAGAGGTACAACAACCCATACTGAACCTGGATGCCATTTACCAACGCAAGGCGGCACAAGCGCAGTTGTTGGCTGTTAGTTATCAGCAAGGACGCAGTGTAGAATACTTGATGCTACAAGTAGAGCAAACCTTTCTCTATCTGCAGCTGGCCTATAAGAGCGTTGAGGTATTACAAACCACACGCGAATCGATTCTTGCTACCCAAACCGTAGCTCAAAATGCTTTTGAAGAAGGTTTATTGCAACGAGCTGACTTATTAGAAATAGAAGTAAAACTGCTGGAAGTTGATAACCAATTGATTCAAGCCAAAAGTAAAATCAATAATTTATCTGATGAATTGAATGTATTGGCAGCGGATAGCACAAACAACCTGTATCGGCCGTCAGAAATGCTCCGACTAAACCTTGATGATATTTCAAAATCGAATCTACCGGAGAATAGGAAAGACTTAATGGCTCAAGAAGCGCGACTGGAAGCACTTTCACAACAAGCCAAGGCAGACCGCATGAGCATTTTACCTCAGCTGAATGCTTTTGGCACCTACGAACTTCACGATGAGCGCATTTTCCAGGGCAGTGTGCGCACCTACATGGTAGGCGCCTCCTTGCAATGGAATATTTTTCAGGGCAATCGCAGGGTTGGTAAAAAAATGAGCAGTGAAGCACAGTACAACGAGGCGCTTCTCACCTATTCTCAGTACCAAGAAGAAAGCAAAGCCGAATTACAAAAAGCCTTTAGAAGTCTGGATGATGCAAAAAATGCCATCGCATTGAATGAAAAAGCCATTTCACAAGCCGAGGAGGCGCTGCGTGTAAGACGAGATCGGCTAGCACAAGGAATGGAAAAATCAAATGATGTACTACAAACTGAAGCTTTAGTAGCTCAGCAACAACTCTCTTATTATCAAAATATTGTGGCCTATAATTTCGCCAAATCATACATCAAATTTTTAACACAAGAATAAAGATCAAAAATCATACAAATATGAAAAGGAACCTATTCATCTTCGCCCTACTCTCCATTGTTCTATCAATGGCCGCTTGTGGCGATGCAAACGAAAATGAAGTGAAAAGTTCGGCAACTGTCGTTAACGTTCGTCTGCAAAAGGCAATAACTAATAAAGGAACAAGCTCCTTCACTACTCCCGCACAATTGGAGGCTTCCAAAAAAATAACCTTAAGTACGAGAATGAGCGGCTTTATCGATCAGGTACATGTCAAAGTGGGTGATCGCGTCAAGAAAAATCAATTGTTGGTGAGTCTGAATAGCAATGACCTGAATGCACAAAAAGCGCAGATAGAAGCGGCCATCTTCAAGGCAGAAGAAAATCTTTCAGCTGCAGAAAAAGATTTTAACCGTTTTACCCGACTATACGAACGTCAGAGCATTACAGAAAAGGAGTTTGATGATGTAGTGGTGAGATTCAAAATGGCACAGTCAGATGTAGAAAAGGCTCTTCAAAAAGGCAATGAAATCAATGCACAATTTGAGTACATCAACGTCAAAGCTCCCTTTTCGGGCGTAGTGACTGCCGATTTTGTTGAAGCTGGCGATTTGGCCAACCCTGGTGCACCTCTTCTCAGTTTAGAGTCACAAAACACATTGGACGTGGTGACACTTGTAGCCGAATCCAATGTATCGAACATCAATGCAGACATGCCGGTGCGGATCACCATTCCTGCTTTAGCAACGAGTCTCTCTGGTAGCATCATAGAAATGAGTGCATCAGGCAGTCAGAGTGGAGGTCAATTTATGGTTAAAATAAGATTAGAAGCCACCGAGCAGCCTATTTTACCCGGCATGTATGCCCAAGTACACTTTACCGATGAAAGTACCTTCGAAAGCACAAGCGTATTTATTCCTGAATCAGCTATTGTTCGCCAAGGTCAACTTACAGGGGTTTATACAGTGAGTCAAGACCAAAAAGCCTTGCTCCGATGGATTCGTTTGGGGGAACGAGATAATAACCAAGTAGAGGTGCTTTCAGGGCTATTACCGAATGAGTCATTCATTACCTCGGCAGATAGCAAGCTCTTCAATGGTGTTTCAGTGAAGATTCAATAATAAGGATAAGAAAGCAAATTGAAATGAAAGAAGGATTAGCAGGCAGAATTGCCAAACAATTTATAGGCTCAAAATTAACGGTACTACTCATGATTGTTTTTATGATCATTGGTGTATACAGTTCATTTCTGATTCCTAGGGAAGAAGAGCCCCAAATCAACGTACCCATGGCTGATATTTTTGTGGGTTACCCAGGCGCAAGCCCAGCAGAAGTAGAAGCACGCGTCATCAAACCCTTAGAAAAGTTGATTGCCAATATTACCGGAGTTGAGTACATCTATGCCACTGCCATGGACGAGCAAGCCATGGTGATTGTCCAGTTTTATGTGGGGGAAGATATTGAGCGATCATTGGTCAAACTGTACAATGAAATCAACAAGCACATGGACAAGATGCCCATTGGGGTAACCATGCCTTTGGTCAAGACACGATCGATTGATGACGTTCCTGTAATGGGGTTGACCCTTTGGAGTGAAAATTATAGCGATTTCGAGCTTAGGAAAATTGCGGAAGAAGTCAACAATGAAATTGAGAAAATCAGTGATGTAGCCAATACCGAAACCATTGGCGGCAGAAGCAGGGAATTACGTATTGAGCTTGACCCTTCGCTTATGGCACAAAGCAAAACCGATGTTTTGCAAATTGCACAGGCCATTCAAGCGAACCACCAACAGATGCAAAGTGGCTATTTTCAGCGCAGTGATTATGAGTTTTCTGTAGCGACAGGTCAGTTTTTATCTTCAAAAAGTGATGTTGAAAACATCATCATAGGTGTCAATGAAGGCAGTCCCATCTATTTAAGACAAGTCGCCAGTATCATTGATGGACCTGAACTGCCCACCACTTATGTTTCTTTAGGCTTTGGCCAAGCTTCCGCTTTAAGCGTTGAGCATCCTTCAGAATACCCGGCTGTTACCCTTTCTATTGCCAAACGAAAAGGGGCTGATGCCATGAAAATTGCAGATACGGTAATCGAAAAAATTGCACACCTAAAAGCCACGCTGATTCCAAGTGATGTTTATGTGGAGGTAACAAGAAACTATGGTGAAACCGCCTTTCAGAAAGTATCAGAACTACTACTGCATTTGATTGGCGCCATTGTAGCAGTAACCATTGTGGTAATGTTGGCCATGGGCTGGCGCGGAGGATTGGTGGTTTTCCTTTCCGTGCCCGTCACCTTTGCCTTGACCTTACTCAGCTACTATATGCTCGATTACACGCTCAATCGCATCACGCTTTTTGCTTTGGTTTTTGTAACGGGCATTGTCGTAGATGATTCCATCATCATTGCCGAAAACATGCACAGGCACTTTAAAATGAAGCGCCTACCTTTTAAGCAGGCGGCACTGTATGCCATCAATGAAGTGGGTAACCCTACCATTTTGGCTACTTTCACAGTCATTGCCTCCGTTCTGCCTATGGCTTTTGTATCAGGCCTCATGGGTCCATACATGTCACCCATGCCAATTGGTGCTTCATTGGCCATGATTCTATCCTTGTTTGTTGCCCTTACCATTACCCCATATTTAGGCTACATTTTCTTGCGCGAGCAGAAAAAAGACGGTACGGAGGAAGAAATAGAAGAACAGAAGGAAGAAAAACCAACCTTGATTTACCGTCTTTATAATAAAATTGAGCGCCCTCTCATCGATACCCCGTGGAAAAGATGGTCCTTCTTAGGCGCAACGGTCGTTCTACTCTTGGGCTCCATGTCGCTGTTTTTCACAAATTCAGTGGCGGTAAAAATGCTGCCTTTCGATAATAAAAATGAATTCCAGGTAGTGATTGATATGCCGGAAGGCACCACTCTTGAACGTACTGCTTTGGTGGCCAAAGAAATAGGCCAATACCTATCTACCCGTCCTGAGGTCATCAACCACCAAACCTACGTTGGAACAGCCTCTCCCATCACCTTTAATGGCTTGGTTAGACACTACGACTTGCGCAGTGGAAGTAACGTAGCAGACATACAAGTCAATTTGGTGGATAAGCATGATCGTGATACACAAAGCCATGATATTGCCAAGGCCTTGCGCCCACGCATTCAGGAAATCGGTGCAGCCTACGGTGCCAATGTAAAAGTAGTGGAAGTACCACCAGGACCACCAGTACTATCTACCATTGTAGCCGAGGTATATGGTCCAGAATATGATAAGCAAATTGCAATCGCCGATAGTATCAAAACCATTCTACACAATACCGCAGATGTGGTAGACATTGATGGAATGGCAGAAGCTGATCAAGTAGCTTATGAATTGGTGATTGACAAAGAAAAGTCCATGCGCTACGGTATTGCACCGCAGCAAATTGTTGAAAGTTTACGCACACTCATGTCGGCACCGGCTATTGGTAATTTATACGATGAAAATAGTTTTGGTCCTGTAGGCATTCACCTTACCCTTTCAGAAGCTAATCAATCTTCTTTACAAGACTTTACACAATTACGTTTGCAGTCTCAGCAAGGTGATATGGTGCAAATCAGCGATTTGGTAAGCATCGAAAAAGGCCTAAAAGACAAAAATATTTATCGCAAAAACCAAAAAAGGGTGGCTTATGTATTGGCAGATATGGCTGGTCAGTTAGAAAGCCCTGTCTATGCTATTTTGGGAATGACCGATAAGCTGATGGGAATAGATTTACCGTCGGGATATGAAATGAATGAGTTGTACGTGGCACAGCCTCAGAATGAAGATGACTATACCGTAAAATGGGATGGTGAATGGCAAATTACCTTGCAAGTATTCCAAGATCTAGGAATAGCCTTTGGAGGCGTAATCATCATCATTTACATCTTAATTGTTGGTTGGTTTCAAAACTTCAAAGCACCGATTGTTATGATGGCTGCGATCCCGCTATCACTGATCGGTATTATTGTTGGTCACTGGATCATGGGTGCATTCTTCACAGCTACTAGCTTTATTGGAGTAATCGCATTAGCCGGAATCATGGTCCGTAATTCTGTGCTACTCATTGACTTTGTGAATATCAGATTGGCTGAAGGCATTGATTTAAAGCAAGCAGTCATTGAAGCGGGAGCTGTTCGAACAACCCCTATTCTTTTAACTGCAGGTACGGTTGTAATCGGAGCCTTTGTCATCTTATTCGACCCAATTTTCCAAGGCTTAGCCATTTCTCTCATGGGAGGAACCATAGCTTCAACCTTCTTAACGCTATTGGTTGTGCCTCTGGTGTATTATTTAGTAGAACGTAAAAACCATAAACCTAAAGTATGAAACTCTTGATTGTAACCGCGGTGAGATCGTATGAAAAAGACATACTACGCCTATTCAAAGAAGCTCAAATTGAGAGCTTTAGCACCTCCGATATTGGGGGATTTAAAACAGCAGCGACCATGATGCAAACCAGCTGGTTTTCTGGAGAAAATTCAGCCGTTGAATCCATTATGTATTTCTCATTCACAGACGATGAGCATGTAGATGAGCTGTTTGCTTTATTAAAAACCTTTAACGCTAATCTTGAAACGAATAACCCCGCTCGGGCTGTAGTGATAGATATCGCACGACAATTATAAACTAACCTTAATTTAACAATCATGATCAATAGAATCGTCAGAGCCGTTGCAGGCTCATTTATTCTAATCAGCTTATTATTAGCTATTTATGTCAATATCAATTGGCTCTGGTTTACAGCCTTTGTGGGGGTAAATCTGTTACAATCCAGCATGACCAAGTGGTGCTTAATGGAAGACATTTTGAAAAAATTCGGAGTTAAAAATTAGCCTGTACAATGGCTAAAAACTTTCCTCTTCTGTAATCGCTCGATTGGCAAAATCGAGCATAGGTAGCAAAGTCTGAAAAGACTCAAATGCGAGATCAACAAAGTAATCGCTGTAAAAATCCTTTCGGCTAAAAGGCCGAAAGGCAGCGAGACTCCTGAGTTTTAGCCATTCTATATGAGGATGATCAGAGGGGTAACCTTTGGGTGCATTTTGTAAACTGTCGTTCTGAAATAAGGTGAAATGAGATTGAAAAGCAGTGCTGCTCAGTACTTTTTCAAGCCCCTGTCCTTCATAATCAATTTCCATGCGCAATTTCTTCAATTGCGCTGAGGAAGGATGCCACAAACCACCGGCAACCATCAATTCATCTAAACCCAGATGAATATAAAAATCTGCTTTTCCTTTTCCATAACCCATCACTATCCCAAAATGATCCTTGTAAGTAGGTCGTTCAGGGTGAAAAAGCAGATTATTATTGATACGGGTAAGGCATTTACGGGCAGACGCTTGTATGATGCGAAGATCATAAGCTTTTACTTTCTCTAAAACGGGTTCAATCACTTCTTCAACAGCGACTTTAGTCTCTTCATACCAAGAGCGGTTGGCGTCCATCCATGCCTTTGAATTATTCTCTTGCAACGCCTGTATAAATTTAAAAATTCCAGCCTTATTCATAGACATTAAACTTAAGGGTTTTAGATAGTTTTAATGGCCAAACATAAAAACTTCTTTCAAACTTTTCACTCATCCTAAATTCAAGATTTGAAAGTGGGTGAATCCTTTGTTTAAGGCTCCACCAAAAGACCCAGACCTCAAATCAACTATCCATTTTAGGAAGACCAATATTTTGTACTTTTTTGTGATTGACACGTGTTATATTTTCCAGCCATTTTCAGACCATTTACTTTGACCACGAGTAATATTTTTTGTCATAAGAAGAATGATCAGAATCCATATTTACCTATGCTTCGTGTAAAAGTAAGGGGATAAATCTTTTGTTAAATTTTCCAAAGCTTCATCTGTCCATTGTGGTGAATGAACAAAAGTTAGCAGGTCTTCCAACTGATCTTCTGTTCTAACTCCCACCACCGCAGAGGTTACCTCTTGCCTTCGCAAAACCCACTGCAATGCCAGATGCATCAGTCTTCTTTTCTCAGTTGAGAATAACTTCAACTTATCTACCAATAAATCAGCATCTTTTGTATTTATATCTAAACTTATACTTTTATTTATTAGCAATAAAAAACCCTTTGCTAGTGCGCCTCTTACTAACACCCCTACCCCTGCATGACCCAGCTTTGGTAGCACTGACTCCTCTGGTCTTCTGTCCAGCATATTGTACTGCAGCATGTTTGTTAATAGGTTCGCATGATGGGTGTAAGCGTGAATAACATTTGGTCGAATGGAAGACAAACCGTAATGTAAAATCTTCCCTTCCTCTTTCAGTAACTCAAAGGCTTCTACCACCTCATCCATGTCATCTTCAATGGTTCCACCATGCAGTTGATAGAGATCAATGTAGTCGGTTTGCAACCTTTGAAGGCTCTTGTCAACCGCCTTCAAAATATAACTTTTCGAAGGGTTCCATCGCCAACTACGCCCTGTTCCACTAGGCTCGTTACCCACTTTAGTTGCTAGAAAAACTTCTTTTCTGAAAGGCTTTAGAGCCATCCCTACTCGCTCTTCGTTAGCCCCAAACTCATACAAATCTGCGGTATCAAAATGATTAATTCCTCCTTCATAAGCCGCTCTCAATAACCTGGAATTTTGATCTTGGTCAGGCACTAAAGACATGCATCCCAAACCGATTTCAGAAAGTGCTATTTCCGTACCTGGTACAATTCTTTTTTGCATCATCGATCATGATCAAGTTGGCCAATATTACCACGCTCGGTGAGTAGTACAGCAATCCCTCTTGTTGCAGGGAATTGTGAACAGATAATAATAATAACAGACACGATAGGCACTGCCAAGATCATACCTAGAATGCCCCATATAGACCCCCAAAAAGAAAGTGCCATGATTACAGCCAATGGACTCAAGTTTAAGGTCTTCCCCATGCGTTTAGGTTCGATATAATTACCAACCACAATTTGTACTGCTTCAATGAGCAGAAAAACATACACAAATGGCCAAAAAGACGCAAATTGGAAAATGGCAAAAATGGCAGGGAGTAAACTTGCCACCAAAGAGCCTATATAGGGAATAAAATTCAATACGAAGATAATGAAAGCCCATAATACCGGGAAGTCTACCTTCAATAAAAGCAGTAGAAGGTAACTGACAACGGCGGTAAGCACACTTACTTCTGTTTTTACGGTAAAATATTTATTTACGGAATAACTAATGCGGTTAATGGTAAAGCGAAAATTATCGCGGTTACTGTCTTTCTTAAACATTTGGTAGACCTTATTACCCATGTAATTCTCTTCGATTACAAAAAAGATAACATAAACCAAAACCAAGGCTATGCTACCCAATAAGGCACTGACAGAGTTGAAAGCACCTGCCACCAAACTTCGGTAATCAAAATCTCTAATGGCATCTTCTATGTTAGGCACCCAAGAATACCTATCTGTAAAGCTTCTCACCTCCAGCAAAAACAAGCGAAGGTTTTCATCATAGCGATTGGCATTGACCGCTATGAGGGAAACATTGAGGGAAACAATTTGATAGATACCATAAATCACACTAAAAGCAATACCAAAAGCAAGCACTCTTTGCAGCCATACGGGAGCATACATCCTTATGAATTTTACCTTAGCAATGTACTTTCTGATGGTGAGAATCAAGTACCAAACCAAAAGAGCTAAAACGATAGGTTCTAAAAATGGGCGAAAATAAATAAGTCCAACCACGGCACCGGTCAATATGATTGTCCAATAGGCCGCAGATTGTACGTTGTTTTTGGTAAGATCTGCTTTCATAATTTTTGAAAGACTTAAAATAGAAAATTATCAGCAGAAAGACAGCTGTAGAAAGCGGAAAGATTTAATGCCGCTACGTTGTATTAAAAAATAGCTTTTCACTATATTTGCACTCGCTTTGAAAAAAGCCCGTTGGTCTGCTAGCTCAACTGGATAGAGCAACTGCCTTCTAAGCAGTAGGTTTCAGGTTCGAGTCCTGAGCGGATCACATGAAAGACCCCACTAGATTCAATCAGTGGGGTTTTTTGTTTGTTTTTACTTGATGTGATCATTGGCAAGGAAAATACAATGCAAAAACGCAATTGCTTAACACCCAACATGCCCTAAATAACCCCCTTGGTGTTTGAGATGTTAAAAAGTCGCCTCCTTCATTTCACCAGGACAAAAGCCACCATTTTATCGATTTATTCAGATGAAAAAACTGACTCTTCTCGAAATGAAGATTCAATAATAGTAGATTAGCTTTGGTATAGAACTTTAAACCTATCGGATAAGTGTAAAGCTACCCCGAAAAGTTTCTTCAAAAGAAACATCGTTGAGTGAACCTGAATAAAAAATAATGTACGAGTAGTTACCATTTGGTGCTGTTTCGCCTTCAAAGTTACCATCCCATCCTTCATTAACGTCTTCTGTAGAAAACACAATAGCTCCCCAGCGATTGACAATCTGCATCGAAAAAGAAAGGGCGCAGTCAGCCACAGGCTTAAATACGTCATTTATACTATCTCCATTAGGACTGAATGCATTAGGAATAAAAATCTTTGGAAAGCGTTCTGTTACCTCAACATCCAAAAATGTCTCACATCCATTAGCATCTACAATGCGCACGCTAAATGTACCTTTTGAAAGCCCTGATGCCGTTGGGTTATCTATGCTAGGGTTATTATCCCAGAAAAACTGATAATCGGGTGTCCCCCCTTTGGCATCTATAAACGCCGTACCATCGGTAGCCTGAGGACAAATAGGATCATTGATTAAGCTTTCCAAGTCGGGCTCAAGCAAGGGAGGTTCATCGATGGTGAAATCAGCTTGTGTTTGACAACCGTTCGAGTCGGTCACTGTCACAATATAATTCCCAGCCGACAACGTGTTTATGATATTTTCATTGGTTTCCTGTAGGCCATCATCAGACTCCCAAAGATAATTATATTCTCCTTGGGTGTTGGGCGTGCCACCCGAAATGAGCAAAGATGCTATCCCATTCGATTCTTGAAAACAGCGTACGGGAACGGTACTTACATCCTCAATAAGGAGCTCATCTGGCTGGGTAATTGTATACGTTTCTATGATCTCACAGCCGAGTGCATCAGTGATGCTAGCCTCATATTCTCCTGCAACCAAACCACTGATAGATGCCCCTTCCATGCCATTATCCCATCGCACTTGATAATTTCCAGGTTTTCCTCCATTCAGGTTCAGTCTGATCTCTCCATTATCTTCTCCATTACAGAGAACATTGGTAATTTCAGGAACAGCTATAATTTCATCGTATATGTTTACTTGCAGGGTATCCGAAAAACCCTCACAATCACTGATACTAGGATTGAATTCGCGATACCAAACACTTCCTGTTCCTGGAGTAAACCAGCGTACATTAACCTCATTCTGCTCATTTGACCCTACTATTTCTCCCTTATCTGTGGCTATAAACCATTCGTAACTAGACCCATTGGTGGGAGGGGTAAAATAGGTGACATTCTCTAAGTCCGTAAAGCAGACTTCATGATCGGTGATCCCGTTACTTTGTGGTGGTGCAGGCTGCAACCTCTTATTAATGACAACCGGTAAGGTAAGGGTATCTCCTACACAACCCAAAGCATTGGCAGGCAATACTTTTACAAAGGCGTCTTCTCTGGCCGAAGCCCAGTCGACAAGGATTTGATCTGCTGTACGCGAAGTTGTAATGGTTCCTCCTTCGATGAACCACTCATAGGTATTACCGACCTCTCCTGAAATAGAATAAGCTACCCCTTCCACATCAGGACAAACAGAAGAGGGTCCTAGAATGTCATCGGTTATTGTTTCAGAAACTTGAATGGTGCGAAAAACCGTTTCAGAAGTACCACAAGAGCCTTGACCATCAGAGGCTACAAGTCTTACTTCATAAGTACCGGCATTTTCATAACTATGAATTAATTGTTGCCCTTCAGCTAAGTTCCCGTCTCCGAAATCCCATTCAAAAGTATTGAAACGAGGCTCCTCTCCCAAGGGGGTTTCAAACCGAGCATCAAAATCAATTTCCGCATTGAGGCATGCATAATCTGCTATGCTTCCAATAAATTGATCTTCCCCTTTAATTTCAAGATTAAGGTTTTCTAATGCTACACCTGCTGAATAACCAAAAGATTCAACATTCCCAAACCCATAAACCAAGGCAATTACCCCTTCATCGGCAGTAACCGTATGGTTTCCTCTGCTTATTTGTATGGTGGCATAGGCCGCATCTTCAAAGGTTTGAAATTGGCTGCTCACATTAACCCCGTCTAGTTGTACGTTCGCAGTCGCACCGGCTTCAGTAATTAGAGTGAGGAAATAACGGTTAATTTCTTGTACTTCAAAAGCATTGAAGGTGACATTACGCACACGCTGTTCAAGCGGACTTACCAGAATATAAAAAGGATCACCCTGGGAGCCATCACAATCTTGAGACCTGCTAAATTGTGCAAAACTAATCGGTTTTGTTGCGGTAACTCTGCGTACATCTTCGAGCGCTTTATCAATAAAAACTTCACCAGCATTCAATGTAAATGTATCTAAACCTGTTATTTGTACTTCTGTGTCGTCCTCAGCTGCCATGATTTTAATAAAATCACCTCCAGATCTTGACACATAGGGAACGAATAAAAAATTCTCACCCCAGGTAGATAGTGGAAACATTTGCTCTAATAAATGATCTCGGGCAGGGCCGCATCCTCCCACATTAGTAAACACATTACCTCCAAAGACAGCTATATTTTTACAATCATTGTTACCTGAACTTACCGCTCGTACTGAGGTACCCGTTAAATCTTCATTAGATTTGATATGATACATTTGACCAGCATCCAAAGTCACAACAGAAGTGTCACCCCCCATCAAACCACGAAAGGTATCTGCAGTAGGAACAATCTCTACTTCAGTATCATCTTCAACCGCCACAATGAGCATAGAAGATTCTCGCGAAGATTCAACAATGTCTTCAGGTGGCTCCATGTGCGCTGTCACCAAGTATTCTTTACCTAGCGCATTAACGGGCAGAATCACCGCAGCATCTGCACTGAATTGCCTTTTGTTGAGTGCATAAACAGAAATATCATTATCAGACGTAATATGTATCCCCCTATTGCTGATTCCTTCTTCTAAAGGCATATAATCGAGTGGTATAGAAACCTTTTCCGCAAGACCCGGAACAACTGTTACATTGATATTAAGATTATTAATGGCCCCGGTTATATTTACTTCGGCAGTATCTTTAGAGGTAAAATAAATTTCGAGTGCTAGATTTTGCCCTGGAGAATTCTCCATAAATCCGAGCCAAAAATCTCTTCCTTCAGTAGTGACCTGCGCACGACTTGAGATTGCTATACATAGCAAGAAACAAATGAATAAAATCCTCTTCAATTTTTTCTTATGGAGCTTGTCATATCTTTTGAAGATCAAAGATGCACAAATCCTCACGGGTTTTTAATAAAGATTGTATAGATATTTTGTTTTTTACCAAGTAAAGCCTTTGAGGGCTCACAAAGTTTGGGGTAATATATTCGGGCTATTAATTTGTTTTTTGGCATTTTATTGAATTGTTTTGAAGCAAATCAGCAACATGGAAATTAACGGAAAAATCGAAAAAATTTTCTCAACGCAAAAAGTAACAGATTCTTTTCAGAAAAGAGAGTTTGTACTCGAGTATGTAGACAACCCAAAATATCCGGAATACATCAAATTAGAATGTATTCAAGACAAATGTGACCTTTTAGATGGTTTTTCAGAAGGCCAAGAAGTGAGTGTCAGCCTCAATTTAAAGGGAAGGAAATGGACAGACCCACAAGGAAATGACAAATACTTTAACACCTTACAGGCTTGGAAAATCAATGCTGCGGGGCAGAGTAAAGGTCAAAATACTTCAGCAGCCAACGAAGATCTTCCCCCTCCCCCTGAAGATAAACCAGAATGGTTGAATGCAGATGATGACTTACCCTTCTAACCCATGGCATACGATATTGTAGTTATTGGTGGTGGAATTGTTGGACTGGCAACTGCGCATCAGATTCTACAAAAAAAACCAGGTCTGAAATTAGCTGTCCTTGAAAAAGAAAAAGATATTTGCCGTCACCAAACGGGGAATAATAGCGGCGTAATTCACTCCGGATTGTATTATAAACCAGGAAGCCAAAAAGCAATTAATTGCATCAATGGCTATCGCATGCTAGTGGATTTCTGCGAGAAAGAAGGTATTTCGTATGAACTTTGTGGTAAAGTAGTTGTGGCTACGAAACCCGAACAAAAACCCTTATTAGACAATCTTTATCATAGAGGCTTGGCCAACGGGCTAGACCGCATCAGGAACCTAAGCATCCCTGAACTCCAAGAAGTTGAACCTCATGTTAAAGGTGTTGCCGCCATACAGGTTCCCTATACCGGTATTGTAGATTATGTCGCTATAGCACGCAAATACGCCGACAACATCAAGGCCCGAAATGGCGAAATTGTGTTGGGAGAAAAGGTCATTCATATCGGTAAAAAAAATGGTATCACTACAATAAATACGGAAAGTAAAAGCTATGAAACCCGATTGGTGATCAATTGTGGCGGTTTGTACTCCGACAAGCTAGCCAAACAGACTAGCCCTGAAATTGATTTGAAAATTATTCCTTTTCGCGGAGAATATTACGAACTAAAACCGGAAAAAGAATACTTGGTCAAACATTTGATTTACCCTGTCCCTGACCCCAATTTTCCATTTTTGGGGGTACATTTCACCCGCATGATCCATGGAGGAATTGAAGCCGGCCCGAATGCTGTTTTGGCATTCCGCAGAGAAGGCTACAAAAAACATCAAATTCATATAGGTGAATTGGCAGAATCCTTACTTTGGCCAGGCTTTCAAAAAGTTGCTGCCAAGTATTGGCGTACAGGATTTGGCGAATTGTATCGCTCCTTTTCCAAAAAAGCATTTACCACAGCCTTGCAAGGTCTGATTCCAGAAATTCAAGAAGAAGATTTATCAGCGGCTCCTGCCGGAGTGAGAGCTCAGGCTTGTGACCGAACGGGTGGTCTATTGGACGACTTCGCTATTTTTGAAGCGGAAAATGCCATTAATGTTTGTAATGCACCAAGTCCAGCCGCTACCTCTTCCTTGTCTATTGGGGATCAGGTAAGTGATATGGCCTTGGCTAAAATCTGATAAACGATGAGACTTAAAAGAATCTTTTTAGCCATTTTTCTCTTCCCTCAAATGTTGCCTCTTGCTGCCATAGCACAAACCATCGACATTATTTCCTATAACATCCGATACAATAATCCAAACGATGGTGATGACCAATGGGGAAACCGTAAACCAGATGTGGTGCAACTCATAAAGACTTATCAACCCACTGCTTTTGGTGTGCAAGAAGCGACTAACCTACAGATGAATGATCTGAAACAAGAGTTGAACCAATATGCTGCCGTAGGGGTTGGTCGTGATGATGGCCAATCCAAAGGTGAGTACAGTGCTATCTTTTACAAAACAGACCAATTAGCGCTTTTGATCTCTGGTACTTTTTGGTTGTCGTCGACCCCAGATTCAGTGTCAAAAGGCTGGGACGCCGCATTACCTCGCATATGTACTTATGCCCAATTCAAACACCTCAAAAGTGGTAACACTTTTTGGCATTTTAATACACATTTCGATCACCGTGGAGAAGAAGCCAGAACTCAATCTGCACGTCTTATTGCTCAAAAAACTGAAGAGCTCACAACCGGTAATGCTTATGTAGTGATTACCGGTGATTTGAATGCAACGCCAGATGCAGCGCCTATTCAAGTCATGAAAAAATACTTCAAAGACCCCTTAGACCTATCTCATATTTCATTAGTAGGCCCTAAGGGTACTTTCAGTGGCTTTGATCTAGATGCCCCTTTGCAGAACCGCATAGACTACATTTTTATGCGCGGCTTTAAAATAGATGAATATGTACACCTAGGAGATAAAAGGCCCAACGGACGTTGGGTTTCAGATCACTTACCCATTAAAGCTAGTTTGACTTTTTAAAGCAGAATCAAGCCTGCTTCATACGTTCTTGAAATGCACTGGGAGACATATGATTTTCTCTTTTAAAAAGTCTGTTGAAATAAGACAAACTATTGAAGCCTGCTTCAAGATAAACTTCTTTAATCGACAACTCAGAGTTTTGCAACAAGCTTGTAGCTAGTTTTATCCTCTCATTATTAATAAATTGCACAGGAGATACTCCCAGTTCATTCTTGAAAACACGGTGAAAATTAGATTCACTCATATGGACTTTTCTGGCTAACTCCTCGATAGAAAGCGGTTCGCTTAGATTTTCGCGAATAAAACGAATGACAAAAGCGAGTCTATGAGATTGCTGGACCTGTAAGGTTTTATCGTTATAGATTTGGCGCTCCCCCGTCTGTAAGACACGAATAATCAACTCTTTTAGAGACATATCGACAAACATATCTTTGGAAGGATGATTTTCTGTGAACAAAAATATTAGGCGCTGTAGGATCTGATGGATTGCAGCATCGTTAGTGAAATGAAAATTCTCAGGTGTAAACTGCCATTCGCGATGGTCTGTTTTTGGCATCAATTCATTCATATGATTGATTACTTGAGTAATCATCTCATCATCGATTGTCATGGCGAGGCATCGCGTTGGTTTGTCCATTCGAGCCTCGGGAAAATCAATGCACATCAATTCGTTTGCTGGTAAGATGAGAGACTCCCCCGGCAGAAAAGCAAAGGCCTCACTGTCTCTCAGATGCATAACTTTTTTTCCAACAAGCATGGAAGCTAAAACAGGATGATGAAATTTGAGTAAAACTTTGTCTGCCTCTTGATGTGTTTCGAAAATATGCATTTCCGCATGATTCAAGGCATAGGTTGTTTGGTTTTCAACCAAAGTCTGTAGGGTGCGTTGTTGGTAAAATTCGGAAGAAAGCTCCATGCCCTAAGGGAGTTAATTACATATGATAAAATTGATGTGAAGTCGTTCACATAAAAAACTAACCTAATCTTATGAATTTTTCCAAGCATTTGCAAGGAATGTTCAGGTTTTCGATAGAATCGTTCAGGCAATCGTTTGCAACAATATATAATTTTACAGAATAATGGTTTAGCCATAGAGAAAATGGCACCATGTAAAAAATCAGTATTTAATTAAACCACAAGAAAATGAGTGAGAATGTAACCACCAAAAGTAAGGTTTTAGAAAAGCCCGCTTTTAAGAATCAGTATGATAATTTTATCGGAGGTAAATGGATTGCCCCTGTCAATGGAGAATATTTTGAAAATACTTCACCTGTAGATGGGCAAGTATTTACCAAAGTAGCCAGATCTACAGCCGAAGATATTGATAAGGCCATTGATGCCGCATGGGAAGCGGCAAAAACTTGGAATGTAGCTTCTGCCACAGAGCGAAGTAACGTCTTATTGAAAATTGCTGACCGTATGGAAGAAAACTTGGAAACCTTGGCACGGGTTGAAACCTGGGATAATGGTAAGGCAGTCCGTGAAACGCTAGCCGCAGATTTGCCCTTGGCAGTCGATCATTTCAGATATTTTGCCGGAGTTATTCGCGCGGAAGAAGGTAGTGCCAGCGAATTAGATGCACAAACACTATCCATGAATATTCAAGAGCCTCTGGGTGTAGTGGCTCAGATCATTCCTTGGAATTTCCCTTTATTAATGGCCACTTGGAAAATCGCACCTGCCCTTGCCGCTGGTAATTGTGTGGTACTTAAACCAGCAGAACAAACACCCGTTGGTATCATGATTTTAATGGAAATGATTGAAGATATTCTACCAGCAGGTGTCTTAAATGTTGTGAATGGATTTGGTGTAGAAGCCGGCAAACCTTTGGCCTCAAGCCCTCGGGTAGAAAAAGTTGCCTTTACGGGTGAAACTACAACAGGACAATTGATTATGCAGTATGCCGCGAAAAACATAAAGCCTGTTACCTTAGAGTTAGGTGGAAAATCTCCAAATATTTTCTTTGAGAGCATAATGGAAGCTGATGATGCTTTCTTCGATAAATGTATTGAAGGTGCAGTAATGTTTGCTCTGAATCAGGGAGAAGTATGCACCTGTCCTTCTCGATTGCTGATCCAAGAAAGCATTTATGATCAATTTATTGAGCGGGTAATTGAACGAACCAAGGCAATTAAACTAGGACATCCTCTTGACCCAGAAACCATGATGGGTGCACAGGCCTCCAACGACCAATATGAAAAAATTCTAAACTATATTGAACTCGGTAAAGAAGAGGGCTGTGAAGTACTTACCGGCGGTGAACCCGCTTATAATGAAGGCTTAGAAGGCGGTTACTACATTCAACCTACTTTATTGAAGGGCAACAATAAAATGAGAGTCTTTCAAGAAGAAATCTTTGGTCCTGTATTATGCGTAACTACTTTTAAAGATGAAGCAGAGGCTTTAGAAATTGCCAATGATACCCTCTATGGCTTAGGTGCCGGTGTTTGGACACGAGATACGCATCAAGCTTACCAAATTTCGCGCGGCATCAAAGCCGGACGTGTCTGGGTCAACTGTTACCACAATTACCCTGCTCATGCACCATTTGGAGGATATAAAAAATCAGGGATTGGTAGAGAAAACCATAAGATGATGTTATCACATTATCAGCAAACCAAAAATATGCTGATATCTTACGATAAAAACGCCCTTGGCTTTTTCTAGTATGTCGGAGCGCGTAAGTATAACAGAAGCTGCCAAAGCTGTTGTCGATGAACTTCGACAACAGCATGAGGCACTTATATTTCACCAGAGTGGAGGATGTTGCGATGGATCCGCACCCATGTGCCTAGCAGCAGACGACCTTATGCTAAACGAAAATGATATTTATCTTGGAACCATTCATGGATGCCCATTTTTTATGGCCGCTGACCAATTTAATTACTGGAAGTATACACATTTAACCATCGATGTTACCTCAGGCCGTGGAGCTAGCTTTTCATTAGAAATACCTATGGGCGTACGTTTCATCACCAAATCGCGGCTGATGAGTGAAACAGAATATAATCTGCTACCACCGGTAAAAACTGCCTTAGATTATCAATAAGACTGCTCTCTCTTATGTAACCCTTGTTACAGCGATACAATACCCCTCTATTTAACTTTGGTTCTCATAAGGTCAATCAAATCATGTCAAGAAAACTCCTTTCCTTTTTCTTATTCTCTATTTTACTGGTTTTGATTATCGCTCAAAAAAGAACAGATGAACAAAACCTATTTGCTGTACCTCAAGACAGTACACATTTGGTGCAAGGAAAAACACATGTTATGGCTTTACAAAAAGTACTGGTTGGACAATTGGTGAACGCCATAAGGGAAAAAGGGAGTGCAGGTGCCGTTGATTTTTGCCAACTACAAGCCATTCCATTAACAGATAGCATTAGTGAGTGGGAAGGTGTGCGCATAAGCCGCGTTACCGATAGGCCTAGAAACCCCGACCATTTGGGAGATTCTTATGAACTAGCTTTCATGGATAAATTGAAAAACAATAAGCAGAATGGTAAAAGCATAACACCCGAATTGCGCAAAAGAAAAGGTCAAATTATTGCGTACTTTCCCATTGTCACCCATACGTTATGCATGCAATGCCACGGCAATTCTGAAACTCAAATTTCAACAAAAACATTAGAAACCATTCAAAAACATTATCCAGACGATATGGCTACAGGTTATTCGGAGAATGAAGTTAGAGGTCTTTGGAAAGTAATCATGAGGATGGAAGAGTAAAATTTACTGTAAAAATGCCAAGCTGCGTTCCTCTGAATAAGTAAATTCCTTGCCTGCTTGTACAAAACCTACATGACCACCTCTTTGGGGTGTTTCAAGGTGAATATTGGTCATTTGTTCTGCCAAGGCATAAGGATAGCACTCACCAACGAGCAATGGGTCATTCAGCGCATTCAAAATGAATATCTCTTTTTCGATTTTTTGTAGAAAGGGCAATGGATCGCAAAATGCATAAAAAGATTGTGCATCTTTAAACCCATGTAAAGGAGCCGAATATCGATTGTCAAATTCTTTTAACGACTTGATGTCATCTATTCCATTAAGATCGATGTCTGGAAACTGTAGAGCTTTACTTTTTACCTTTTCTCTTAACTTCGATAAAAAGCGCTGTTCATACATCTTGTTTTTTTTCAAATGCAATGTTTTTATACTTTCCTGCAAAGCGCAGGGAACCGAAATGACCACAGCTTTTCTGAGGATTTCGGGAATAGAAAACTGTTCTGCCTCACCCAAGTAACGTAAGGTCTGACCTCCTCCCATACTAATTCCAACCAGAGCAATTTCTTGGTAATTACCTTTTTCATGACAATGATTAACCACCGAACGTAAATCATAGCTGGCGGCATGATGGTATAAAATGCGTTGTCGGTTCATTTCTCCATTGCAACTGCGATTATTCCAAGCAGCCACATCCCAGCCTTTTTGATGGAAAATTTTAGCAAGACCTCTCACATAATGACGGTCTGAGCCGCCTTCCAATCCATGAGAAATGATCAACAATCTTTCTCCATCACCCGACAGACGATCAATGGTTAAAAAATCATCATCTGGTGTAGTAATGCTTTCCCGAAAATAATCTATCCCATTTACCTTACGATTCAAACTTGGAATAATGGTTTCGAAATGAGCGTTTAAAAAATAAAAGGGAGGACCTTTGTAGGCTGAGGTATGAACAGGCATAAGTTTAGGTAATTCAAGAAATGAAACTTCAAGGTAACCATTTCAAATTTACAATGCACGTGATCTTATTTAGATACCCACCTCATAAAAATAAAAAAAATTCCGCAAATCACGCCTTCCTAATCTTCTATTGACATGGTGTAGGATGGTATCCCTTGCTTTTATGTTTACCATATACTTGTATATATTTGTAAGGCATTCAAAAAAAGCCTGTCATTTACAGGCTTTTTTTCTTTGTAGTCGAAGGTGTTTTGTTCTTCGTTTTAAATTTCGTAATCAAAAATTAAAAATAAATGCACGTAGCCATCGCAGGGAATATAGGTTCTGGGAAAACCACTTTAGCCAAAATGTTAGGGAAAAATTATGGTTGGCAAGTAGAGCTAGAATCAGTCGATGACAACCCCTACCTCAAAGATTTCTACGAAGACATGCCTCGTTGGTCTTTCCATCTGCAAGTTTATTTTCTAAACAGCCGTTTTAATCAGTTGAAAAACATCAGTAAGTCGGCAAAGGATACCATCCAGGATCGTACCATTTACGAAGACTGCTATATTTTCGCAGCTAATCTCTACCAATCAGGCCATATCAGCGAACGCGATTACCAAAACTATCGAGCCCTGTTCGACTCTATGATTGTACATACCCAAGCACCCGACCTACTCATATACCTACGCGCTGATATTTCTAAGCTAGTGGCCAACATTCAGCAGCGGGGTAGAGACTATGAAGAACTCATTCGATTAGAATATTTAAAGAACCTAAACAATCATTATGAGGAGTGGGTTGGACAATACGATTTAGGCAAACTTTTGGTCATTGATGTCAACGAATTAGATTTTGTGCAACGAGTGGAAGACTATGCGCACATCATAGAGAATATAAACCTGGAGTTTAACGGCCTTTTCAGTTAAACAAACCGTCACCTTCCTCTATCACTTCCCATGTATGATCAGCTAAAAGCTTAATGCTCGCCACAAAACTTTCAAAAGGTTTAGATTTACCCCACTCATGAGGCCCCACCAAAGAAAGGATGTCTGTACCATCTGATTTAGCATAAAGATGATAAATACGACCAATAATAGGATCAAAACCCATCTTTGCCTGATAAATTCGTTCAGAAACACTTACACGCCCTTGTATGGTTTTGGCTTGTTCTGCTAGCAGTTGCATTTGGTCATAAATTTGCTTCATGTCCATTTCCGTTTGCCCATACATGGCTGACAAAGCCCTACCCTTTATTTTCCCCTTATCTTCAGGTTTGATTAAAGCACCACCTACCGTATGCGGAAAAGGAATAATCCCCGGTTGCTCTGTAGTCATGTCTTTCATGCGTTCCATGTCTACCTCCTCGATATTGATTTTTTTACCTTTTCTACTCACGAATCTTCTATGTGTTTTTGATTATTTTCTATGGATAAGCTATCCTTCTCTTGTGTGGGCACAATGGACTCTTTCAGCAATTTTTTCGACCCTGGAAAAGAAGTTCTGCGTGAAATGTCATATCCCACAATTATTGTCGCTAGGAAAAAAAGTATCCCCACCACCAAAAAAATCTTTTTCGAATTTTTCATTCTATGCTATAAAACTATGAATCGAAAACAAAGTTCATAATTTCAATGCTAAAATCATGAGTAAGCTGAGAAAAGAAGGTAATCAAGAGAAAAAAATCATCCACATAGATATGGATGCCTTCTTTGCCTCTGTTGAACAGCACGATAACCCAAAGCTTCGGGGGAAGCCTGTGGCAGTTGGGGGAAGTCGGACCCGAGGGGTTGTGGCAGCAGCCAGTTATGAGGCCCGAGCCTACGGTGTTTATTCAGCCATGCCCTCACCTATCGCCTATCGGAAATGCCCTTCGATCATTTTTGTGAAACCGCGATTTGATCGGTACAAGGAAGTTTCTCAAGTCATCAGAAATATATTTTTGAGCTATACAGATTGGGTCGAACCCCTTTCTTTAGACGAAGCCTTTCTTGATGTAACCCACAATAAAAAAGGCATACATTCTGCCACCCACATTGCACAGGCCATTCAAAAGGAAATCAAAGAGAAAACAGGACTCACTGCCTCAGCAGGCATTTCCATCAATAAGTTCATTGCTAAATCTGCCAGCGACTACAACAAACCCAATGGCATTACTTTGGTAGGTCCGGAAAAAGTGCATACCTACCTAGAACAATTACCCATTGAAGCCTTCTTTGGTATTGGCAAAGTAACGGCAGAAAAAATGAGAGCTAAGGGGATAACTGATGGCAAAAGCTTAAAAAAGTGGACAGAAGCTGCACTATTCAAACAGTTTGGCAAGGCAGGGCGGTTTTATTTTAACATGGTAAGAGGCATTGATCATAGGCCAGTTAATCCTAATCGGGAAAGAAAATCAATTGGAGCAGAAAATACCTTTACGAAAAATTTAAAAGAAAAATCTGAAATGTCAGAGGCCTTAAAAGAGATTTCTGAAACCCTCGCTCGCAGGTTGCAGTCTAGTGGTAAATCACCGAAAACACTCACTTTAAAAGTAAAATTCAATGATTTTTCCCAA
This sequence comes from Roseivirga sp., assembly GCA_018402485.1. Taxonomy (GTDB): domain Bacteria; phylum Bacteroidota; class Bacteroidia; order Cytophagales; family Cyclobacteriaceae; genus Roseivirga. Next base: position 414,721 of record JAGYIY010000002.1, read on the forward strand.
ATCACTCGAAGTAAAACCATAGAAAAAACATTCCTAAAAGAACAAGAAATTTTTGAGCTAGGTTGTCAATTACTTGAAAATGATATTAACTGGCTGCAAGTACCTTCTGAGGTCAGGCTCCTTGGCCTCTCACTGAGTAATTTTTTAGGTGAAACCCGACATAATGCCAAAAATAATGGTCAGTTGACGATCAATTTTTAAGTTCAAGTTTCACTCCTTGCGAGAATACTCTTACATTTGAAAGAACATTGTTTTCACTCATGTCGCAGATTGTTATTAATAGTCATAAAGAATTCGAAGCTTATCTAGGCCAAGAATTAGGGGTTTCCAAATGGCTAAAAATAGACCAAGGAAGAATAAATGAGTTTGCATCAGCTACCATAGATTATCAATGGATTCATACGGATCCGGAACGTGCACAAACAGAAGCTAATTTTGGCGGCACCATTGCGCATGGCTATCTCACACTATCGCTTTTACCCTACTTGTGGGAGCAAATTGCTGAGATTAAAAACATCAAAATGATGATCAACTACGGTATTGAGAAGCTAAAATTTAATCAGGCTGTAGTGGTGAACAGTGAGGTTAGGCTAAAAGTAAAACTGAGCAACTTGATGGATTTGCGAGGCATAACAAAATGTCAACTTTCAGTCGTTTTAGAAATTAAAGATAACCCCAAACCAGCGTTTACAGGTGACTTTATATTTCTTTATCACTTCAAATGCTGAGGCTTATTTTTATGGCGCACATGAATGGTTTTCATCAATTCACAAACAATTTCACCTGCCTCATTTTTGATTTGTAAAGGCAATTCATAATCCATTTTTTTATTCTCCTCCATGTCCTTCTTAATTTGGACAACGAAATCCGGTGTGATTTCAAAAACAGCCCTAACCTTCCCCGTACCCGGTCTTTTAAACCGTATGGTCTGGGCTTTGTCCCAAACGATAAAGCCCTTTCCTACATTTTGCATAATCAATAGGGCATAAAAAGGATCTGCCATGGCGGCAAGTGACCCACCAAAATGTGTACCCATCATATTTTTATTCCACCATCTTAATTTCATTTCCACTTCAGCACGCATAAAATCCTTACTGAGCCGCTTCAATTTAATTCCAGCTCCTAAAAAAGGCGGATAAAAATTAATCATTTTTATTTTTGTGGCGCTTGAAATTTTTAACATAACCGAGATCATTCTACATTTGCCTCAAAGAAACAAAAAGAAAATGATTGCAGAAATACATACCAGCAAAGGCTTAATGAAAGTTAGTTTTTACGAAGAGGATGCTCCCAAAACGGTTGAAAATTTTATCAGCTTGTCTAAAAAAGGATATTATGACGGCTTAACTTTTCATCGCGTTATTCCCAATTTTGTTATTCAAGGTGGTTGCCCAGATGGTACAGGTGCCGGAGGTCCTGGGTATTCCATTGACTGTGAATTAGATGGAGACAATCAATACCACGATAGAGGTGTACTTTCAATGGCACATGCCGGAAGAAACACAGGTGGTTCACAGTTTTTCATATGCCACAGTCGCGAAAACACCGCACATTTAGATAGAAACCATACCTGTTTTGGCAAAGTAACAGAAGGGGTAGAAATCATTGATTTGATTCAACAGGGAGACAAGATTGAAAAGATTGTTATTGCTTAACTTTTCTTTTGAGAAAAGCCTTGGCGAAATCACTTACCAAATAAGCCAAGGCTTTTCCCACCAACAAGGCATCCCTTTCATTTTGTGGTGCAGCTTCGGGTAAATGTAAATAAGCAACATTCAATAGACTGGCGCATTTTTTTACATAAGACCGTGCCTCTTCCATGGAAAAGCCTGACGGACTAGATGCACTGCTTGGCATAAAACAAATGGCATCCATGTCCAACTCAACACCTGTTTTTATGGTATCATCAGCCATGAAATGAATGGCCTCTGATAAGGTTTCGTCCAAACTTTCTATGTCTTCAAACATAGTGTACATCACCTCTTCCCTTGCATCTAGGGTCCTCAGCATGAATTCTGAGTTATAAGATTGATGTAGTCCTAAAACAAAATATCGATTCAAATAACGTTTATGCATGGCATAAGAGAAAGCATTTCCACTGTGCCGGCCTTCGAGCTGCCTAAAATCTGCATGTGCATCCATGTTAATGGCATTCACGCGACCTATTGAAGATGCCAAAGAAGCTGCTTTCAATAGGGCGTAAGCATTATTATGGCCTCCACCAATCACAATAGGCACAATATCTGCCTGAAGTATTTGCGACATTACCGCCTCCACACGTTCGTCTAATTCATCACATAAGTCATGTAGTTTTTGGTGATTATACCCACTCTCTTTTTGCAATGCTACCGCCCTATCTTGTAAGTCACTCACATCAATAGCTCCCAATACAAAAAAAGAAGACCCCAATAAAAAACGATTGTGCTGTATATTCAAAAAGTGATTTAAAAAGGCCTCCCAAGCAAATTCTGCTCCCGTTCTACCATAATTACCGAGTATGCCAATAGATTCTGGAATACCCACTAGACAAAAACGTACATCTTCAGGGAGTGTTTTCAAGGCCAACTGCCATTCTCCCTCTGAACAAGTAAAAATAAATTCGCCTAGTTTATTTTCCCCTTTCCTTATGGAAGTATTTTGCTCAAGTTTTATCGGATTAATCATATACACCCTTTAAGTGGGTTAAAGTAGTGAAAAAATCAATATTGCTGGTGATGGTACGGAATGAGGAACTCCTAAACGTTTTCCGATTGAATAAGAGAAAGACATGCTATCGCCCTTCATGTAAACTAAAATTGCGGTTGAAAGCTTTATTTTCCCATCAAACAGAAAACTAATTCATTTCAAATGCATTTTGCTTATGTTTGAAAAGGAATCCTTAAATTAATTGACATGCGTAAAGTATTTATTCTCTCCATTTTAAGTATGTGGACTTTACTGGTTTATTCACAAACCAAGCCACTATCAGACCTAACCGTAGAAGAAATCATGCAAGACCCGGATGGGTTTATTGGTACCTCCCCTTCTCGCATCAGTTGGTCACGGAATAATTCCAATATCTTCTTTTATTGGGATCCCGATGCGGATGGTACCACCTCTCCTTTCAAAGTGAGTAAAGATGGTGGAGAACCTGAAGCAGTTGATGAGACTAACGAAGGTTGGCCCTCACAATACCAGTATAACAGCGATGAGAGTAAAATTATCTTTGCCCGCGGCGGGGATATCTTTTTAAAAGACATTGAGTCTGGTCAAGAACAACAACTTACTTCCACCAATGGAAGAGAAAGTGATCCACGTTTTCACAAAGATGATGTGATTACTTTTAGCTTAGAGGATAATATTTACACACTCAACCTCAAGACAAGTTTAATCACTCAGTTAACAAATTTCTTCATTGAAAATAACCAGAGCGATGGGGGTTCAAGGCTAAGAACAAACCAAAATAATGGAAATGCAGCTCAAGACCGTTGGCTGAGAGAAGATCAATTAGAAACTTCTGATTACTTGAAGACCCAAAGAAATAGACCGCGAAGAAATTTTGCAGGAAGATCTGGTGGGAACTTTGATCGAGGTAATACAAGATCAGCCGTTACTCTAAAAAATATCAGGGGAGCTCAACTCTCACCTGATGGCAATTACATCAGTTTTACGGTCTATCATTCTCCTGAAAATGGAGCTAAAAACACCATTGTACCCAATTACGTAACCAATTCAGGGTATACTGAAGACATAAGAGCACGATCGAAAGTTGGGGGAGAGCAAGGGTACTTGGAAATAGGTATGTATAATATCGCTGGTGATTCTCTTTACTTCGTTGATACTGAACAATTGCCAGGCATTACCGATTTACCTGATTATGTGAAAGATTACCCCGATAAAAAGTGGGAACAAAAGCCAAGGAAAGTTTCAGGAAATGATGTGATTTGGTCTGAGGACGGAAAATTTGCAGTAGCGCATTTCGTGTCAGATGATAATAAAGACCGGTGGATTATGAGATTACTACCTGAAACGGGTGAAATGATTACCATCGACCGGCAACGAGATGAAGCTTGGATTGCAGGCCCTGGAATTGGAAGCGGATTTGGTGCAGGAACTTTTGGTTTCATTTCTGATAGCCACACAATCTATTTCCAATCGGAAGAATCAGGTTATTCTCACCTTTATACTCATAACCTAGACAATGGAGTTACCAATCAATTAACGAAAGGGAATTACGAGGTTTACAGCCCTCAACTTTCCCATGACGGTAAAAAATGGTATTTCACCGCTAACCTAAAGCATCCGGGTATCCGTCATTTTTATGAATTACCTTTGAATGGTGGTATACCCAAGCAAATCACAACAATGGATGGTAACAACAGCGTTATCCTTTCACCCGATGAAAAAACTTTGGCCATCAGTTATTCATACCTCGACCAACCAACAGAATTATACGTTCAGCCTAATGAACCCGATGCAAAAGCAATTCGACTTACCGAAAGTCAAAGAGAGGGCTTTTTACAATATGATTGGCATCAACCGGAAATCATAACTTTCAAAGCCAGTGATGGCGCTGATGTATATGCCCGTTTATATAAGCCTGACAATCCAAATGGTGCAGGTGTAATTTTCGTCCACGGTGCCGGCTACTTACAAAACGTCCACTACTGGTGGAGTACTTATTTCAGAGAATTCATGTTCAATAACATGTTGATGGCCAAGGGTTACACGGTATTAGACATCGATTACCGTGCAAGTTCCGGCTACGGTAGAGATTGGAGAACCGGAATTTACCGACACATGGGAGGCAAAGATTTATCAGATCAAATAGATGGTGCTAAGTATCTCATCAAGGAGCATGGGGTCGAACAAGGTCGTATTGGCATGTATGGTGGCTCCTATGGTGGTTTTATCACTCTTTTTGCCATGTTTCAGCATCCAGATATCATTGCGGCGGGTGCGGCATTAAGATCAGTAACTGATTGGGCACATTACAATCATGGCTATACCTCCAACATATTGAATACACCTATAAATGACCCTATAGCCTACCAACGTAGTTCACCCATTTATTTTGCTGAGGGGCTTGAAGGGCACTTGCTCATCGCCCACGGCATGGTAGATACCAATGTACATTTTCAAGACGTTGTACGACTCGCACAAAGGTTAATAGAATTGGGTAAAGACAATTGGGAAATGGCGCTTTATCCAGTTGAAAATCATGGATTTACGACCCCCTCCAGCTGGACAGATGAGTACAAGAGAATTTTCAAACTCTTTGAAAATACAATCGGACAAAAATAATTTTGAATGAAAAATATTTTAGCAATCGTAGGCCTACTAAGTCTAATGGCCTGCAAATCTACTATTGAAGAAGTTTCCAGAGGTGTTATTGCAGAAGAAGCCATGGTGGTTGCAGCTCACCCCCTAGCCGCAGAAGTGGGGCTAAAAATTCTAGAAAAAGGTGGCAATGCCATAGATGCCGCCATTGCCACCCAGTTGGCTTTGGCAGTAGTGTATCCGGGGGCAGGGAATATCGGAGGTGGTGGCTTCATGGTCTCAAGAATGGCCAATGGAGAAATTACTGCTTTGGATTATCGCGAAAAGGCTCCTTTAAAAGGAAGCAAAAACATGTATTTAGATGCTGATGGTAATGCTATTCCATCGGCTAGTCGAAGAGGGCATTTGGCTTCTGGAGTGCCTGGCACCGTAGCTGGACACGCTGCTGCCTTTGATAAATATGGAAGCCTCCCGTGGGCAGAACTTGTCCAACCTGCCATAGATTTAGCAGCCAAGGGTTGGGCGCTTACTCCAGCAGAAGCACGAGGGCTCAATAGTAATCGAGAGGCTTTTTTAGAATTCAATACCATTCGCCCCGACTTCTTTATTGCACCAGAGAACCAACCTTGGGCTGAAGGAGATACCGTAAAAAACCAAGAATTGGCATCCACACTCGCAAGAATAAGGGATTTGGGTAAAGATGGTTTTTACAAAGGAATAACAGCCGACCTCATTGTTGCAGAAATGGAGCGAGGAAATGGAATCATTAGCTTAGAGGATTTAGCATCTTATGAGGCCATATGGAGAAAACCCATTCAAGGAAATTACAAAAACTATGAATTTATTTCTATGCCTCCTCCATCTAGTGGGGGCATTGCCTTAGCGCAAATGTTACATGCTGTTGAAGATTTACCTTTGAAAGAAAGTGGATTCCATAGCATGGAATCTATTCATGCCATGGTTGAGGCTGAAAGACGCGCCTATGCCGACCGCGCCACTCATTTAGGAGACGCCGACTTTTATGATGTCCCCTTGAACCATTTACTCTCAAAAACATACAGTCAAGAAAGGATGATGTCATTTGATCTTAATAAAGCCTCTAAAAGTGAAGACATTAAAGCCGGTATATTTGAAGTAGCGGAAAGTATGGAAACCACACATTTATCTGTAGTAGATGCCCAAGGAAATGCGGTTTCCGTTACTACAACCCTCAATGGTGGTATGGGCTCAAAGGTTTTTGTGGGAGGTGCAGGCTTTCTGCTAAACAATGAGATGGATGACTTTAGTATCAAGCCAGGCTTTCCCAATATGTTTGGGCTGGTAGGCGGTGAAGCGAACGCCATTGCCCCAGGAAAGAGAATGCTCAGTTCAATGACGCCTACTATCCTGACCAAGAACGGAGAACTTTTTATGGTGGTAGGCACTCCCGGAGGTTCAACCATCATCACTTCTGTATTCCAAACCATTTTGAATGTTATTGAATTTGATATGGGAATGCAGGAAGCTGTGAATGCCCCGCGCTTTCATCACCAATGGCTGCCAGATGTCGTTCGCTTTGAGCGGGATGGTTTTGACAGTCTCACCCTAGCCCAACTTCGAAATATAGGACATAATATGCAGCCTTCAGGAAACATGGGAAGAGTGGATGCCATATTGGTTTTGCCTGATGGTAAACTGGAGGGGGGAGCCGACCTGAGAGGTGAAGATGCCGCTAGAGGGTTTTAATACCTTCTCAAATGAATAAAATTGTACCAAAATCTACTCATCATATTCCATTCAGCTATGCTGATCGTAAAAATCAATTCATACATCAGAAAATCAATTATTTGTACTCTCATGGGTAAAGGAAAGTTGGAATATGTCTCTATACTTACCCCTGCCAATTTGTCATAATTCATATCGTTTTTCTTACCTTTGTATCAATTTAAAATACGCATGGAAGAGATACTCATCAAAGACATCGATATCATAGACCCTAAAGTCAACGAAACGGCTCAAATGGTCATAACCAGTAAAGAGGAAGATACAGGGAAAAGAAAAAAACTTTACATCGAGAGTTATGGATGCCAAATGAACTTTGCTGATAGTGAAGTAGTCACTTCGATTATGCAATCCAATGGCTACGATACCACTTCTTCTTTCGAAAATGCAGATGTTGTGCTTTTGAACACATGTTCAATTCGTGACAAAGCAGAACAAACCGTCCGAAATCGGTTGGGTCAGTTCAACAACATTAAAAAACGCAAACCAGAGATGACCATTGGCGTGCTGGGCTGTATGGCTGAGCGATTGAAAGAGAAATTCTTAGAGGAAGAAAAAATTGTTGATATTGTGGCAGGACCAGACGCTTACCGCGACTTGCCTCAATTGGTTTTATCAGCTGAAGGAGGAGAAAAAGGCGTCAACACCTTCTTGTCCCGAGAAGAAACCTATGCAGACATTGCTCCAGTCAGATTAAATTCTAATGGCGTCACTGCCTTTATTTCTATCATGCGCGGATGCGACAATATGTGTTCTTTCTGCGTAGTACCTTTTACCCGAGGCCGCGAAAGAAGCCGCGACCCTTATTCCATTGTAAATGAAGCCAAAGACCTTTTTGAAAAAGGGTATCGCGAAGTCACTTTACTCGGACAAAATGTAGATAGTTATAAATGGTCTCCCGAAGAAAATAATAAGTCGTGGTTAGAAAAAAAGGAAAGAAAGGGAGAATCTATTCAAGTCATCAATTTCGCCAATCTCATAGAAATGGTTGCGCAGGTTTCGCCTGAGCTAAGAATACGATTTTCTACCTCACACCCGAAAGACATTACAGATGAGGTTTTGTATGCGATGAAAAAGTACGATAACCTTTGCAAATACATTCATTTACCAGCTCAAAGTGGTAATACAAGGGTGCTAGAATTAATGAATCGAACCTATTCAAGAGAGTGGTATATCAATAGAGTAGATGCCATACGCAAAATATTAGGAGAAGAGTGTGGTATTTCATCCGACATGATAGCCGGCTTTTGTTCGGAAACAGAAGAGGAACATCAGGATACACTTACCTTAATGGACTATGTAAAATACGATTTCTCTTACATGTTTTATTACTCTGAAAGGCCCGGTACTTTAGCTGCCAAAAAGTATGAGGATGACATTCCCCTTGCTACCAAGAAAAAGCGTTTACAAGAAATCATTGATAAACAACAAGAAATTTCATTAGAGCGCAATCGCCTTGACATTGGAAAGATACATGAGGTACTTATTGAAGGTACTTCCAAACGATCTGATGAGCAATTGCAGGGCCGAAATACCGCCAATAAGGTTGTAATTTTCCCACGAGGCAATCAGCAAAAAGGCGCGTATGTAAAAGTAAAAGTAAATGACTGTACAGCTGCCACGCTTTTTGGAGAGGTTGTATCTTAAAAATAGAACACATTGGACAACAGCGATCTACTTAGTATTAAACAAAGATTTGGCATTATTGGCAATAGTCCAAAACTAAACTATGCTATCCAGGTAGCTGCACAAGTAGCTCCTACCGATATGTCGGTTTTGATTACCGGAGAAAGTGGTAGTGGTAAAGAATCCTTTTCCAAAATCATACACCAATTGAGCCCTAAAAAACATGGCAAATTCATTGCCATAAACTGTGGGGCCATTCCGGAAGGAACGATTGATTCAGAACTATTTGGACACGAAAAAGGCTCCTTTACAGGAGCATATGACGCTCGCAAAGGTTATTTTGAAGTCACTAGCGGAGGTACCATTTTCTTAGATGAAATTGGTGAAATGCCTACCTCTACCCAAGCACGTTTGTTACGCGTATTAGAAAATGGTGAATTTATCAAAGTAGGTTCCTCGAAAGTCTTAAAAACAGATGTACGTGTTGTGGCAGCCACCAATGTCAACTTAATCGATGCTGTTGAAAAAGGAAAGTTCAGAGAAGACTTGTATTATCGTTTGAGTACCGTACCCATCTTCGTACCCCCTTTGCGAGAAAGAGGCCAAGACATTGATCTTTTATTTAGAAAATTTGCATCTGATTTTGCCGAAAAATACAGAGTAGAAAGCATCAAATTAATGGAAGATGCAAAAGAAGCACTTCTGCGCTATCGGTTTCCTGGTAACATCCGTCAATTAAAAAACTTGGTGGAGCAAATGTCAGCCTTGGAAATGAATCGCCTTATTTCTGCCGAAACGTTGTTAAAATACATTCCACAACAAGGCGCTAGCTTGCCGGCTCTTTATAGGGGTGAACAAGCTGGTGCTCAAGAAAGCTTGAGTGAAAGAGACTTGCTGTACAAAGTGCTTTTCGACATGAAAAAAGACATGAACGATTTGAAAAAATTGGTTCATGAAATGATCGAAAATGGACAGGTGGACAAAGACATACTCAATGAAAACCCTGAACTCTTTCAAAACCTGCACAGCACTCCTTCTCTACCCAAAGCCATTGAGCGAAACAATTCCAATGAAGCCTTCTTTGTACGGCCAGACTCCGAGGAAAGCGAAGAGGATAACTTTGAGTATGAGAACGTACACGACATTACCCACGTGGAGGACGAATCCTTGAGCATAGAAGACAAAGAAAAGGAATTGATCAAAAAAGCGCTGACAAAAAACAACAACAAAAGAAAATACGCGGCACAAGATTTGGGAATTTCTGAACGTACTTTATATAGAAAAATCAAACAGTATGAAATTCAATAGGTCGGTACTTTTCTTAGCCTTGTGTTTTCTCCCATTTTCTTGTGGGGTATATAAGTTCAATGGGGCTTCCATCAACTATAATGAAATCAAAACCCTGAGTATTGCGAATTTTGTCAATAGTGTGGGAAGTGGCCCTCCTAACATGTCGCAAACCTTTACAGAAGGTCTCAAAGAATATTTCCAAACCAATACTAAATTGGAATTGATTCAAAGTCAGGGTGACCTTCAGTTTGAAGGAGAAATTAGTAACTATGCCGTACGTCCGCAGGCCATATCTTCCTCTGGCAACAATAATCAATCGGATGGTACATCACTCATGCGTGTGCAAATAGGTGTTGCGGTGCGCTTCATCAACATCAGAAAGGAAGAAGACAATTTTGATAGAAGTTTCTCTTTCTATGCAGATTATGACCCAAGCACCACCACCCTAAATGCGGTGGAAGATGATTTGGTAAATGAAATATTCGAAGCCCTATATTTCGATATTTTTCAAGCCTCTGTTGCCCAGTGGTAATTTTAAACTTAATTTAGGACAGTATAAACAGCGTATCGTGGATAGAGAAAGATTTAGTCGACTTTTACTCCAACCTTCAAAGGTCACTAATAGTGATATCAAAGCGCTGAATGAATACAGGAAGAAATACCCTTATTTCCAAAGTCTTTATGTGGTGGTAGCTAGGGCCTTAAAAGAAAGAGATCACCCCAAAACTAACGCCTTTATCAGCAAAGCAGCGATTTATTCTGCTAATCATGAGTACTTAAAAACCTTAATTGAAGATGAGGATGCATTCTTTCGTATTTTAGAGATGCCCAAAGATGAAGCCGAAAAAGCATTGGCCTTTACCAAAGCAGCAGAAGATTCACCTCCTCCCAAAAAAGCAGAAGCCTCCGAAGTAAAAGAGCCCCAAGAAAATGATGGCCCTTTTGAACCCCGGGAAGTTTCTCAAATTGAAAAAGATTTAAATGAAATTAACACTGCCAAGGAACGCATAGAAGCCTTATTAGCGGGCAGCCCCATAAAAGCCAAACAGCCTTCCAAAGTGGCAAGGCCTAAAAATACTGAGCAAGTTAAAATCATTGAGAAGTTCATAGCAACAGAACCTCAAATGAATAGAAAAGAGCTGGTGCATGATGAAGACAATAACCAGCAAGAAGATCTTTCCCTCTCTGCATTAAGAAAGAGTGAGGAGTTTGAGACAGAAACTTTAGCCAAAATTTATGCCCAGCAGGGTAAGAAAAGTCAAGCAATAAAGATTTATGAAAACCTACGTTTGAAGTTTCCTGAAAAAAGCAGTTACTTTGCAGACCAAATTCAAAAATTAAAGTAAAGAAAGAATGTTTCAGTTGTTCATGATCCTAGCCATCATTATTGCTATCCTTTTGGTGCTCATCGTATTAATGCAAAACTCTAAAGGTGGTGGACTTTCTGGCCAGTTTGGCGGAAGTGGTGCCCAACAAGTGATTGGTGTGAAGAAAACTTCTGACATTTTGGAAAAAACCACGTGGGTTTTCATTGTTCTTATGCTTTCATTCAGTTTGGCATCAAGCCTCATGGTCAATTCCGGTAAAGGTAATTTTGTTAACCCCAACATCGATGCAGCACAACAGTCGGTTCCTGCAGCTGTGCCTCAGGTTCCTTTGGAAGGACAAGAGCAAAATAACGCTGAAGGGGTAATCGAAGGAACAACACCTATTGATACTACCCAAGAACAGAACTAGTCGTTTTTTTTCAAACACTTATTACGTCTACCACTATCCATACCAACTGTTGGCTCAGTGAGATGTGTTGATTTCTATAGGGTCTGGGCACTGAGACCATATCAACCCTTTAGTAGCATTGGCATTATCTATTTGCGCTTTGGTCAATGGTAATTTAATGTATTCAAAGCAGCCCTTTTGCCAAGCTTCCTGTCTTCTATCCATTTCAAATACATACATGAATACGCATGACTATGGATTAAGACCAAAGCGTTGATTCATCGAAAAACATGTTTTTTTTATTCAAAATAGTCCGATCGGTCTGTGGGCACCTCATTTTGGGATGATACGCTTATTCAGGAATTATGTGTAACAGGAATAATGAAAGTTTTTAGCACACAATGCCATCACCTATACCGAATGAGACAAGACCACTTTAAAAACCGAAATTTTGGCAGTCTCTTGGTAAGAAGGTGACAGTGACCATGCCATTTACATCGGCGTAATACTGACAAAAGTGCATGATTTGAACTTGGCACACAAAATGCAATAGCCCACAAGTCAAACGTTAAACACTTTTAAACAACTAAGCAAATGTCAAAAGTTAACATTACTCCACTTGCAGATCGCGTTCTGGTAGAGCCGGCTGCAGCTGAAGAAAAAACGGCTTCAGGAATCATCATCCCTGATACAGCCAAAGAAAAACCACAAAGAGGCGTAATCATAGCCGCTGGTAGTGGTAAAAAAGACGAGCCGATGACTGTGAAAGCAGGTGATACTGTTTTGTATGGTAAATACGCAGGTACTGAACTTACAGTGGAAGGTCAAGACTACCTCATCATGAAGGAGTCTGACATTTTTGCAATTATCAAATCATAATTAACTCAACTAAAAAAAAATAAAAATGGCAAAAGATTTATTCTTTAAAAACGATGCAAGAGACCGCCTGAAAAAAGGTGTTGATACGCTTGCAGATGCTGTTAAAGTAACTTTAGGTCCTAAAGGACGCAATGTTATCATCGATAGAAAATTTGGTGCACCCACGGTAACAAAAGATGGGGTTTCTGTAGCCAAAGAAATTGAATTAGAAGAGCCGATTGAAAACATGGGCGCCCAATTGGTGAAAGAAGTAGCTTCCAAAACTGCCGACAGTGCTGGTGATGGTACGACTACTGCCACCGTATTGGCACAAGCAATTTTCAGTACAGGTATTAAAAACGTAGCTGCGGGAGCCAATCCAATGGATTTGAAACGTGGTATTGAAAAAGCGGTCGAAGCGGTTGTTGCCGATTTGAAAAAGCAGTCTAAGCCGATCAAAGACTCTAAAGAAATAGAGCAAGTAGGTACCATTTCCGCAAATAACGATGCTGAAATTGGTAAAATGATCGCCGATGCCATGGATAAGGTGGGTAAAGACGGAGTCATTACGGTGGAAGAAGCTCGTGGTACTGAAACGGAAGTGAAAACCGTAGAAGGTATGCAGTTCGATAGAGGTTATCTCTCTCCTTACTTCACAACCAACACAGAAAAAATGGAAGCTGAGCTTGAAAATCCATACATCTTGATCTACGACAAGAAAATTTCTGCCATGAAAGAATTGCTACCCGTACTAGAGCCTGTAGCTCAAAGTGGTAAGCCTTTATTGATCATTGCAGAAGATGTAGATGGTGAAGCTTTGGCTACTTTAGTAGTAAATAAGTTAAGAGGTTCTCTCAAAATTGCTGCTGTAAAAGCACCAGGTTTTGGAGACAGAAGAAAAGCCATGTTGGAAGACATCGCTGTGTTAACAGGTGGCACTGTCATCTCTGAAGAAAGAGGTTACAAATTAGAAAACGCTACTGTAGAGTACTTAGGAACTGCTGAGAAAGTAAACATCGACAAAGATAATACGACCATTGTTAATGGTGCCGGTGAAAAATCTCATATCGAAGCCAGGGTAAAGGAAATTCAAAATCAAATAGAAAACACTACTTCTGACTACGACAAAGAGAAACTACAAGAACGATTAGCTAAGCTTTCAGGTGGTGTGGCCATCCTTTACATCGGAGCTGCTACCGAGGTGGAAATGAAAGAGAAAAAGGATCGTGTTGACGATGCCTTGCATGCTACCAGAGCTGCTGTACAAGAAGGTGTAGTTGCAGGTGGTGGAGTTGCACTATTGAGAGCAGCAAGCGCTTTAGACAAAGTGAAAACCGATAACGAAGATCAAGCTACAGGTGTCAATATCGTAAGAATGGCACTTGAGTCTCCTTTGAGAGCGATTGTTTTCAATGCTGGTGGTGAAGGTTCTGTGGTGGTGAATGAAGTAAAATCCGGTAAGGATGATTACGGCTTCAACGCCAGAGAGAACAAGTACGAAAACTTGATTGCAGCGGGTGTATTGGATCCTACGAAAGTAACGCGACTGGCACTCGAAAATGCAGCTTCTATCTCAGCATTGTTGTTGACCACAGAATGTGTAGTGGCAGAACAAAAAGAAGAAGAAGCTCCTATGCCAGGTGGTGGTGGAATGCCCGGAGGTATGGGCGGTATGATGTAATCATTCTTTGGGAGAATACTCCCAAAGCCAATCCATATAAAGGCCTGTTTCTTACGAAACAGGCTTTTTTTTATGACTGTTAAGTAAGGTGGCTAAACGTTTGTAATCAACTCATTTTTTAACATTATTTATAACCCTCAAGCTTCAAACATCAATCTGTTTTAGTAACTTTGAGCATGATCAATGGCTTAAACAGCAGCTTAATACAATCGTCTGTATGTGTTTTTTTAGCAATTCAACTATTGAACTGCAGCATTGGACTTACGCCGAAATTTTTTTCCCATTCAGATCAGCTTTACCATATGAACTACATAGACACAGCCTATGAGCTTGTATTAGAGGAAATACTCGGTATTGAAGATGCCGTACCTGAATATGGTGAGCCGGTAAATAATGAGACCGAATTCGTCAAAGTAATGGGGATTGATCAATTTATTAGTCAAAAATCCTTCCAATCGCACCGAACACCCTTCACCATTCTTAGGTATTACCTAAGAGATAATGCAATGGTACATACCATTCAGAGAGACCCGCTAAGCCCACCTCCCGAAGTTTAAATACCATAACATATAGATTTTTCTCACCCCGCTTTCAGTGGGGGGTTATCACTATTGTATTTTATTTAAACCTGTTAAAAAATGAAGACAAGATTTATCTTTATCACGTTTACCTATTTTATTTTTATTTCAAATTCTTGGAGTCAAGACCATTTACACCAAGACAACTCCTATGAACAAGAGGAGCAAAAGGCAGATAGCCTACCGCCAAAAGTGCTGCATGCCGAACCCCTGTTTATAGATTTAATTCGTGATTTAGGGGCAAGAAAGGGAGAAAAAGAGTGGAACTTAGGTCTTGGCTTAACGGATAATCTTGACTTCGATACCTATGAAGCTTTGGTGGAATATGAATGGGCACCTATCAATCGTTTGGGCCTTGAGGTTGAACTTCCATTTACTATTTTTAACTCCAAACTAAACCCAAATGATGAACCACCATCCAGTCGACTGGAAAGTCTAAAAGTAGCAGCACAATGGTCATTTTATGTCAATCCAAAAAAGGGCACTTCCATGGCCATAGGATACATCAACGAGTTTGAGTTTACACCCTTCAGAGATTTTGGAAAGCCACTTTTCAAAGGGAATGTTTTCAACCCCTTTCTCATCGTTGCCAAACGATTAGGTAGCAATTTTCACTCACTACTTTACACAGGCCCTAGAATTGAAAGAAACTTCAGAGAGCACAGTACCACAACCAACTATGAAGCCCATACAAGTTTTCATTACATGATTAGAGGTACACGTAACTTTATAGGGGTCGAGTTCAATAAAACATTCGCCAATAATGACTTTGACATGACCATTAGACCTCAAATGCGTGTTGGAATTGCCGATAACTTACTTATTGGTATAGTTGTGGGCATACCCGTTTCGAGGGAAAACGAAAGGTTAAGCACTTTTCTTAGGCTCATATGGGAGCCAAAACACAAGTAAATAAACAAAAAAGTCGCCCTATCAATCACCTCTAAAAAAATAGAGGTCTGTTGATGTTATTGATTTTTCCTATATTACTTGGCAAATCAACGTACCATGGAAAATATAAACTCCCCCCTTAGCGCCTTTCAGTATTGGGTCGGCAAAAGTCCCAAGCGAACCTTTCTACGCCAACCTATTGACCGGCAATACAAAACATGGACTTTTGAAGAAGCAGATAAGGAAATTCGTAAAATTGTAAGTGGACTGCAATCGGCAGGGCTCAAAAAAGGCGACCACGTTGCTCTACTTTCTAAAAACTGTGCCCATTGGGTCATGGCTGATCTGGCCATTATGATGGGTGGTTGCATTTCTATCCCTATTTATCCTACCCTAGATGCCGACACCATCCATGAAATATTGGTTCACAGTGAATCCAAAGCAGTAATTATTGGTAAACTCGATGACTATGCCAGCCAAAAAGATGGCATACCCAACATTGTTAAAATTGGTGTAAACACCTATGGCATTGATGAAACCCATCACTGGGAAAAATGGGTAGAAACGAAAGAACCTGCAGCTGAAGTACACACGCAAAGTCTAGACGAATTAATGACCATTATGTACACTTCTGGTACAACAGGAAACCCAAAGGGAGCCATGCATACGGTCGGATCCTTCGATCAACTTATCAAAACCGCCATGGCCGTTATTAAAATACCTGAACAGCCTCATTATTTTTCTTACCTGCCCATGACACACATTGCAGAGCGTGCAGGTGTGGAAATGTCAGTGATCTATCGAGGGGCGACTGTGAGCTTTCCTGAATCGCTTGAAACATTCGCACAAGATCTCAGCAGTGTACAACCGCACACTTTCTTTGGCGTTCCGCGCATTTGGCAGAAGTTTCAGGAAAAAATACTCGAAAAAATGCCTCAAAAGAAGCTAGATAAACTTCTGGGTATCCCCTTCATCGGAAATGTAGTGAAGAAAAAAATTCAAAAGAAACTAGGTTTGTCCCGTTCAGTAGCTAATTTCTCCGGTGCTGCTCCCATTGCGGTAAGCCTCATGGAATGGTACGATAAGCTGGGCATTAAAATCAATCAGGCCTATGGCATGACAGAAGACTGTATTTTGTCGCACTTCAACCTGCCCGGTGCCAACAAACTAGGGACGGTGGGTAGGCCTTTACCGGGTGTGGATTCAAAGCTTTCCCCGGAGGGTGAAATACTCATCAAAAGCAATTGCCTGATGAAAGGCTACTTCAAAGAACCTGAAAAAACTGCAGAAATGTTTACGGCAGATGGTTACTTAAAAACCGGAGACCTGGGTGAATTTGACCACGATGGATACCTCACCATCACAGGTAGATCAAAAGATCAATTCAAAACCGATAAAGGAAAATACATCTCCCCGGCTCCTATAGAGTTAGAAATATCAAAGAATACAGATGTGGAACAAATTTGCG
The DNA here is from genome assembly GCA_018402485.1 of Roseivirga sp. GTDB lineage: Bacteria > Bacteroidota > Bacteroidia > Cytophagales > Cyclobacteriaceae > Roseivirga. Next base: position 431,849 of record JAGYIY010000002.1, read on the forward strand.
TAGTTGGAACAGGAATACCTCAACCGTTGGCCCTCGTAGTTCCATCAGAATCGGGAAGTAAAAAATCTCCTAATGAGCTTCAAAAATCGTTATGGCAAACCATTTCCGAACTCAATGAAAGCCTACAATCCTATGAAAAAATAGCCAAAGCTGTGGTGATGCAAGAAATTTGGTCAGTAGAAAATGGATTGATGACACCCACGCTCAAAGTCAAACGCAATCGAGTGGAAAAGATTCATCTCGAAAAATATCCTGAATGGTTTAACCACCAAGAAAGGGTAGTTTTTGAAGGTCAATAGTACATAAACGAATCAATATGGAAAGGCATTTCCTGTGCTGGTAGGAAATCCCCTGCTCTTCGGAATTTGTAATTCCGAAGCATTTTCATAGGATCTAAGATCCGTATATCAACTGTGCTCCTTAGTTTACCCAAAATAATGAAGGTCTAAGTATTCTTTTCGAATACCAAAAAAATTACCCGCACTACTCCACAAATATTCTTCTTCTTTTTCCACAATCCCTGCCTTTACTGGGTTTCTATGCATATAATCCACTTTAGTTTCATAGAAGTCTCGACTTAAGATTTCTTCTCCATGGTAACCCTTTTTCCAAAACCATATACTACCCTGATATTTCAACACTTTTGAGAGCCATTTTCTTCGACTTTCCTTAGGGTTTTCTTCGATCGCGTTCATTATCTTCTTGGATGTAAATTTTTACATATCTCTAATTATTTCACTCAGGTTTTCCTGTTCAGCCCTTACGATTAAGTGACAATGATTGCTCATAATAACCCAGGCATAAATCACCAAACCTTTGTTTTGCTGGCAATATCTGAGGCTTTCCAGAAGGATATTTACGTATATAGATCGGGTAAAAACATCCACCCACTGGTGTACGGTAAAGGTCACAAAATGAACCGCTCCCTGGTCTCTTATTGTATATGCAAAAACCATTGCTAAATAATGAATTCGGATTATAAACCCTTTGAGATCCGTTCCAGATTACAAATCTGGAACAGCTAGTTGGCAGCTTTGCTTAGTGGGGTAATTTTATACCCTAACTTTCAGTTTAGCACTGAACTTTGATCTATGCTTATACTTTTGGATTAAATACCTAAACCCCAATCGCTTATAGTCTATGCTGGTAGCTGGCTTTTATTCTTTTCTATGCGTTTATGATGCATTTTAATGTCACACATTGTTTATTCATATTCCTAATATTTTAGAAGTTGTTCTTAAAAGTTCTATTGCTGGTGAGTCTAAAAAACAGTCCTTACAGTTAGAATACATCATCATACAGTCTATGAAATCTGTCAGCATATGAAATAAAAGCCCCATTCCTATTATGTTGAACGGTTTGCGAAAAAAGAGTAGTAACACATACACTATCATTGCATAATATGTATGCAGAGGATGAAAATTTATACTACATCTATTTGCTTGGAAAATTGGGTCCGCTACCAAATGGTCTAAATCAACCAGCATCGTAGCAAGTAATATCAAATAGACTTTCTTCCAATCTTTTCTAAAGAATCCGTAAGCAATGAAAAATGGAAAGCCTAAATGTAAAAAGTAGTGTATAAATGTCTGCATATTCTTAGCGTAATAAAATCTCTATCAGTTGTCTCCTAGCTTGCTACCAACTTTTTGCAGCTACCCGAAGGTGGCGATTTAAAAGCACTTCACTTTCAACCAAGCACAAACTTTGGTAGAAGCACAAAGCTTGACCTGTCTGCTAAAAAGGCAGGTTTAACCACTGAGCCACCACTTTTGGGTAGGTGCTCTAGGCAGATCGTTCCTCATTTTGATATACAAATTTAGACCTTCAAGATTCAATTATATCTATGCGAACTTGATGCACTTTTCCATCTTTGTACAGCAAAATTTTTGCAGGGGCTTCACAAAATCGAACTTCAACGCCATCTACTGATCCAGCAAGTAGGCCGCTTTGAAGCTTGTGGGGGTTCGTGATAGCTATATGATACTTAGTGGCATGGTCATCCAAAAGTAAATCTACCGTAAATCCTTCCCAGTTTTTGGATATGACAGGATTCAAAAGTAGGAAATTGCCATTGAATTGGATCCCAAGTACAGATTCCAATGCCACCCGATACATCCAACCTGCCGAACCAGTATACCAGCTCCAACCTCCTTGTCCAGTGAGAGGGGCTTCTCCGTATACATCTGCTGCTATCACATAGGGCTCTACTTTATACCTATCTGCAGAGGTTTTGTCCTGAGAATGGTTGATAGGGTTAATCATGTTGAGATAATGCACCGCCTTTTCACCCATACCCATGGCCGCAAAGGCTTTTACAGTCCAAAGTGCTGCATGGGTGTATTGTCCTCCATTTTCTCTCACGCCCGGAATGTAGCCTTTGATATAGCCCGGATCTTTTTCTGTTTTATCAAAAGGTGGGGTTAACAATCGAATAAACTTGCCTTTTTCTGAAACTAAGTGTTGTTCCACTGCTTGAAGGCTTTGTTCCCCTCTCTGCTCAGAAGCTACACCAGAAAAAATAGACCAAGCTTGTGAAATAGTGTCTATTCTACATTCTTCATTTGAAGAAGAACCAATTGGTGTGCCGTCATCGTAAAAGGCCCTTAAGTACCATGCTCCGTCCCAACCGTTTTCATTGAGTTTTACTTTCAGTTCTTTGGCTGTCAAGGCATAGTGATCTGCCCTTGCTGTATCATTCCTACTACGGCAAATTTTTTCAAACTTCACCAGTACGTCATACATAAAGAATCCGAGCCAAACACTTTCGCCCTTTCCGGCCTCTCCTACGCGGTTCATTCCGTCATTCCAATCGCCCCCGCCAATAAGTGGCAGACCATTTACTCCAAACTTCATTGAAATATCAATAGCCTTACAGCAATGTTCGTATAGGGTATCAGTTTGTTCTAACGTACTGGGGCACAAATAAACTTCGTGTTCAGTAGGTTCAAGCTGGCGAGCTTGTATATAACTGACTTTTTCTGCTAAAATCGAAGTATCTCCTGTTGATGTTACATAAAAATCAAGCACATACGGAAGCCAAAGCCTGTCATCGGTGATTTTAGACCGAATGCCTCTACCCGTAGGTGGATGCCACCAATGGAGGACATCTCCCTCTAAAAATTGTTGCCCAGCATGAAGCAAAATTTGATTTCTGCAAATGAGCGGGTCGGCATACAATGCAGCCATGGCATCTTGGAGTTGATCCCGAAACCCGAAAGCTCCACCAGATTGGTAAAAGCCTGTCCGTGCCCACATACGACTAGATAGATTTTGGTACATCAGCCAACCATTCATCAGCATGTCCAATGATTTATCGGGTGTAGAAATACGGACTTTAGCACCTACATCCTTCCAAAAAGTTCGGATAGTTTCAAATTCTGCCTCTACTTGTCTGAGTTCAGAAAACTCCCGGATGATATTTTCTGCCGCCTCGCGATTGGCAGATTCTCCCTCCAAAAAGAGGATAGTAACGCTTTGACCTGGGACAAGCTCAAAGTAGGTTTGCAAAGCAGCACAAGGGTCGCCTCCAGAAACAATGTTATTATCAAGCCATTTTGACGACACAAGGGCAAGCGGCTTGCCTAAAGAACGATTACGGCCAATGAATTGGGTTCGATCTGTTGTAAATCTAATTTTAGCATCCATTAATGGATTGATCAGTGTGGAAAAAACAGTACGCCCGGCAAACTCATTGTTGTAGTGACTGCTGGCAAAAAGTGTTGTGCCATCGGTGGATACTTCCTGATTTACAAACCGTGAAGAGACGGAGCGATCCACTCCCAAAACCCTGTCGAGGTATCTGAATACCGAAAGCTTTTGAGTAATTAAGGTTGTGTTTTTTAAGCTGAGTGTTGAGAATTTAAGGGCTTTGTTACTGTGTACAAACTGAAGCAAGCTTTGTTGCAAGCCATTTACCTCCAGATTGAAACTAGAATACCCAAAGCCATGGATGACCCTATAAAAAGTAGCCGCTGCAACAGGGCCGGGGCATGGTGACCAGTAGCGCATATTCTCCTCATCACGAACATAAAAAGCTTCTGAATGCGTGTCTTTGATCGGGTCATTAGACCAAGAAGTTAGCTTATTCTCCCGACTGTTTTCACTCCAGGTGTAGCCAGCACCACGCTCTGAAATCGTAAAGCCGAAATTGGGATTGGCAATTACATTGATCCAAGGAGCAGGTGGCAAAATTGGAATCCCTGTTTGAATATCTGTTTTGATGAGCAGGTGATATTCGGTACCATCAGCAGAGAAGCCTCCGTAGCCATTAAAGAATTGAAGCTCCAACCTCCATTTTTCAAGTATTTCCTCATCCAAAAACTCACATGCATCCAATGGCTCGTACTTGTTTTCAAGATGATTTAAATACCACGACTCGGTTTTGTTCTTTTGAAGTATTTTGGTCAAGTTCGGCAGTTGCTTGTTCCATACCACATGTGCAACACTTAGCAAAAGCGTGAAAACCTCTGCTTGTATTTTATCTGCTTTGTAAATAAAGATTCCACCTCTTTTATTAAATACTTCTCGCTCAAGAGAGGACTCAATAGTCACTTGAATGGCCTCCTGAATTTCGTTAATATACCCAGGTGCATGCTCATTGATGATGAGTAGTTCGGATTCTATGCCCCGCTTACGCCAAAAAGAATGCGCTTTCAGCAAGAGTTTCACATGTTTTAGCTGATTGGTCTCGTTGATATGGAAAATAATTAAGGGGAAATCACCCGAAATGCCATAAGCCCAGAGGTCGGCTTGCTTTTTGTGATTGGATAGAAGCGTTTGAGGATTTGTTCTAAAAGTTGGAACAGCAAATAAGAGATAGGAAGAAAGTTTTTGAAAAAGGTGGGCTTGACTAGACCGGATACCCATGTGATTCAGCTCTACCAAACCGTAAATGGAGGCTAAATCAAAAGCTCTATTGACTGCTAGCTGACTATCATAAATATTGGCAATTTGTAAAGCTTCTTCTCTGGTTTTGGCAAAACCAAGACCAAAGCTCAGATTGGCTTTTTCTCCCGGCTGAAGTATAATTTGCTTTCTTAAACTGACAATAGGGTCCGATACATTGCCCTGAAATCTTTTGAGTACAAACCCATCTGTCAATGCTATCGGGTTGCTTAACGACCTGCCTTTACCAATAAAATTGGTTCTTTCTGTTTCAAATCCAATGGGTTTGACAACATGAATTTGATTACTGCATGCAAACGTATGAATGAGGTATAAAGGAGATTCTTCCTTGCTTCTCGGCCTTCTTTTAGCCATAATAGCCTCATTCTTTTCAATATACTCTGTTTCAATAAACAACTTTGAAAATGAAGGATGGGCATTATGATGAATTAAGCCATTGAGCATAACTTCTGCATAACTTGTAATTTCGAGCACCCTTTTTCTATCAGAATAATTGGTAAATGTGAGTTTCCTGAGCTCAATGGGGTGATCGGGCGATACGCATATTTCTGAGGTAGTTTCAATCCAATTATCTACACGTGAACATATGACTTTGCCATTGTGAAACCAGCTATCGTAACGATCGGGTTTGCGTTTTACCGGCTGATGCATTGCAGACCAATATTCACCGCTTTCTACATCTTTAATGTAGAAATACAAGCCCAAAGGATCTGTTGTTGGGTCTGCTTTCCAGCCGTTTAAAGTGATGCCTTCCGTTTTGGCATAACCACTGCCGGCATGTGTTATCATTGATGAAAAACTCCCATTTGAAAGCGTATGCAAGCGTGGGGGTGTTACGTCAAGTTCGTTGATTCCAGCATGTTCTGCCACATATTGGTCGGCAGACCTTGTGCTCGGTTCCAGCTCTGCATCAATTGGGTGGGGTTCTTTGATGGGTATTCCTTTGGGAATACGCTCTTGTAGTAAAAGCTCACAACTTTTTATTCGGGGGTCAGCATGGAAATTATTTCTGGTAGAATCTCCATTGAGCACATTTTCCATGGCGATAAGGCTCATGCCATGATGGTGTACCATGTAGGTTTTTACCAATTTAAAAGTCGAACCTTCTGTCAGATGTGCCGGGGTATAGTCAATGGCATCATAAAATCCAAAAATCCCCAATCCTCCTACCTTTTCTATTTCTTTGAGATTCTTCATAGGATCAGTGATTTCAACAAGGAGCGATAACAAACTGGCATAAGGCGCTACCACATATTCATCAGCCAAGCCGCGCTTCAACCCCAAGCCTGGCGAACCAAAAGTGCGGTATTGGTAGTGTAAATCAATATTGAGGAAATAATAAGCACTTTCAGAGGAGCCCCATGGAAATCCACGACCATGCCCATATTTTTTTTGCCAATGAATTACATTCCTGCAAGTATTATTCATCATGGTATCCTCAAAAGACTTCAGGAAGAGTAGCGGCATTAAGTACTCAAACATGGTACCGCCCCAAGACAGCAGTATTTCGTCTTGGTTGATTCGGGTGAGTCTTCGGCTGAGCCTAAACCAATGTTCCACCGGCACATCTCCTTTAGCAATGGCAATGAAAGAAGCGATGCGCGCCTCACTTGCCAACAAATCATAGGTGCTTTTATCAAATTGTGCAATATCCTGATTGTATCCGATACTAAACAAACCTCTTTCTCTCTGGTAGAGAAATGAAAAATCCATTTCATCCATCAAATTTTCTGCAAGCTTTTCAATTTGTTCTGCTTGACGAAGCCAATGGTCAAGCATCTTTTTGCATAGATCATCCTGCGGTGCATCCATCAATAAGCTATTTAATTCAATGCAGGAATACAGGTGGATATCTATTTGTTCCTGTTGGGTTAAGCTTTGCAATTCATCCAAAGCATGATTCAGATATACCAAAGGGCGTTCTATCCAGAAAAGGAAGTTAACCAATTTGCGATCATCCAATGAACTGTCGAGTTTAGGTATATGAATGTTCTGAAGTTTTTCCGCATCTTGTTTTAAGTCTGACAACAGCTTTACGCTAATTTGAAAGTCGGAGGCAGATGATTTTACTAAAGTGTGAAGCATGGATTTTACAAAAGTTTTCACCTCGTCAAAAACCTTTGTATTCAAAGACATTTCTAGTTTTTGTTCATCCGCTATGTTATCAATACAACTTAAAGTATCATGAAATCCTTCATAAAAAGTTTTATAAATATCTTTGGAAGCCATCGCCTCCTTCACTGCTTCTTTAACTGTGATGAGGCTTGCCGCAAGATTACCGGAATCTACTGTCGAAATATAGGAAGGCTGCAACACATATCCAGTACCGGTAGCATACCAGTTAAACAGGTGTCCTTTGTATTTCTCAAGCGAAACTATTGCTTGCAAAGAATCCAGCTGTCTGTGTAAAAACATTCCTAATGTAATGTAACCCAAATTATAAGCTGAGGTATTGGATACTAATGCCAGGCCAATATTGGTAGGGGATGTTCTGTTGGTTTCAGATAATGGAGGGTTTTCCTGATAATTATCGGGAGGGAGCCACCCATGCTTTTCAGTTACAAAGCGCTCAAAATAAGACCAAGTACGCCTTGCGTATAAACGCAATCTCGAACGTTCTTCTGCTGAAATTACGATTTGTTTTTTTTCTAAAGGCTGACTGATATACCAAACATAAAAAGGAGAACCAAACCACAATACAAAAAAGGGAGCAACCACCCATAGCTGCGCAGGATGAGTAAACAGGGCAAAAATCAATATACCGAGACTCAAGAGCATCGGAAAAATCATCGCTCTTAAGTAGCTGAGTAATGAATGTTGATTGATACTTTCTACTTGTGAAGCGGTTGCCCATTCCAGCAGCCATTTTTTTGAAAATGTTAAGCGGTACAAGGTTCTAAAAATCGAATCTAACTGGATAAAAGCCTGATGAGGTGCCACAATAACCGTGGAAACAGCCTGAATACTATGAATTCTCAAATTATCCAATACTTTCACCATATGCAGTTTCCATCGCACTCGTACAGGCCTATTGAGCAAATCACTGGATAAAGTGATGTAGGTAGGAAATGCAATAACCCCAAACGCAGCTAATAGCCAGATCCAACTAGCGCCCGGCAGCCAAAATATGCCTGCAACGAAAAATACACTTATGAATAAAAAGTTGAGCGACCTACGGAGGTTATCAAATATTTTCCATTTCGATAATAAGTTTATCGGATTCTTAGTAAGACCTGACACGGCTGGTACGATTGGAAATAACCAGGCAGCTATCTGCCAATCGCCTCTTGTCCAACGATGATTTCTCTTTGTAAAGGTGCTGTAGGTACTCGGGTAGTCATCAAACAATTCAATGTCTGTTGCGAGTCCGGTTCTTACAAATGCACTTTCAATCAAATCGTGCGAAAGAATTCTGTTTTCAGGAAACTGACCAGCAAGTACGCAATGAAAGGCCCTAACATCATAAATTCCTTTGCCTGTAAAACTGGCTTCACCTATCAAATCTTGATAAATATCAGAAACTGCTGCTGAGTAAGGGTCTAAGCCGACATTACCGGAGAATATTCTGGAAAATCTCGTGCTTTTTGCAGATTCTGGTGAAAATGAAATGCGCGGTTGTACGATGGAATACCCTTTGGTGATGCGTTTTTTCTCATCGTCGTACCATGCCCTGTTTAAGGGATGTGCTATGGTGTTAATTAATTTTTTTGCAGAACCAGGGGGCAACTTAGTATCAGCATCCAATGTAATCACAAACTGAATTGGGCATACTTGTACAGTAGTCAAAAAATCGTCCACCCCTTTCGTAAAGGAAGTTGAAGCTTTTGGGTCACAAATCAAGTTGTTCAATTCTTCAAGCTTTCCGCGCTTTCTTTCCCAGCCCATCCAAACATTTTCAGATGCATTCCAAAGTCGCTCGCGATGAAGCATAAAGAATCGGTCTCCGTATCGAGATGCATACTTTTGGTTGAGTCGATGGATGGCGACTGTTGCGGCATCAAGGATGTCTTTATCGCCTTCTAACGTCTTTTCTTGCGCATCTCTAAAATCAGAAAGTATAACAAACTGGAGACCTGGGTCGGAGTTTCCTAAAAAATGAACTTCTAAATTTTCTATCTGCCTCAAAGCATCATGCGCAGAAACCAACATCGTTGGCATAACAATGATGGATCTTAAACTATCAGGGACATCACTTTTGTCATTTAGCTTTGGAAGCAAGCGGGGAGGTAAGAAAAAGGCAATAAAGCGATTGACAAAAGAAATGGCCAAATCGAGGGCTGGGAAAACAGAAACAAGAATAACCGCTACAATAATGCCGCTACTGTATCCAATTGCTCCGGAAACTATCCAAAGTGCCCCTATAAATACTAAGGTAAGAACAGAAACTGTTAAAATATAAAATGAAAAGTGGGTTTCAAAAGCTCGAATGATTCTTTCTCTCTTGGGGATAACGTATCCGGTTTTTCTGATGAGCTCTTTATACCCATCGCCAACCAAAAAATACCCAATATGTCGCTTAACACAGTTTTTGCCAAAAATATAGGCATCACAATCTTTTGAAACGAGTGCCACCTGTTCGGTAGCCAATTCAAAAGCCTTATTAGCTACCTGAAGTTCAGTAAATTTAGAACGTCTGCTTAACTTTTCTACAATTTTTCGGTAGCTGTCTCTGGTATGAAAATCCATTTGCAAATAGTCGCCAGAAGGATCTTTTTTGAAGATGTCATTCATCAAGGAACAGTCCTCCACAAAATCAGACCATTCAACTTCTGAAATTTGCCTTAAGGATAAAACGGCATTTTGAACATTTACCTCAAGTCTAGATTCTCTTTGTGCCTCCTGACGCATGGCTTCTTCCAGGGTAATTTCATATTGATTGATGCGATATTTAAACCAACGCTTTTGTTCTTCATAAAGTAGCCCATGCGTTTGCAGATGGTTGAATAACTCAATAAGTGCAGAAAGCCCCGCTTTTTTAGCGTGTTCTTTAAACCATGTGGATATTGCTTGCGAATAAACTCCCGGTTCTTCAAAGTCTTCTCTTTGGATGGTATCTACAAACTTTTCAACTTCTATTTTGAGCTTCTTTTGTTCTAAAATTGTAGCTGCCTTTTCTGTTAAAATTTGGATAAGAAACAATCGAATCATGACCGGAATCGCCCAAATCTCTCCAATCTGAAGTGGCTCTTCGTCCTGATAAATTTTTATGTACTCCGTTAAAACATCTTTATCTATAACATTATCTGTATGCGTAAGTAGGTTTAGCACAATTTCATAGACCCGTGGAAAACCCACATGTTCTCCTTTTGAAATTAGTGGGATATTTTTATGGTAATCTTTTGGGAAGTCTATTCCGATTTGAACCATTTGATCCTGAATAATGTAGAAATTATCTAAAATCCATTCTGAGGCCGGGGAGATTTCTTTTTCCGATTTTATAATAGATGAAAGGGTTCTGTACGTTTCAATAAGCACCTTTTTGGATTTTTCTAAAATAGGCTTAATCAACCTTGGCTTAGATGAGCCTTTAGATACTTTATGAATTTCAGCCAAACTAAGGGCACTTTCTCTCAGGAATGCGGAGTTAAAGGAAACAGTCAACGGGTTGTTCATAATTTTACACCTTAATTTTTGAATAAAAGGGTGCTTATTACGAATAACATGTTTTTAGACACCAACCTAAAAACAACTGCTAATTGATAATGGAGACGTTACTTCAAGTTTAAACCATGTATTATCAAATAAATTAAAATTTGTCCATACAAGGATAACCTTTTTTAAGCCAGCAAAATTCCAGTATCTTCAAAAAAACTGATTCCTTAAAAATTAATCGTTTGATTATCTTTTATTATCACAAGGAACCTACTTATGGCTTTAATCGAATGTCTACCAATATTTGTATAACGCGCATACTTGTTACATCACATATAGTTACCTAGACGTACCCCTTTGATTTTCAATAAAATACAGCTGATCCAAAAACCAATCAAGTACAGGTTAAGCAACAAACACGCTGATTTCTAGTCAAGATAGCATATAAAGAGCAAAGCCATTGGGCTTAGGCCTTAGGTGCGTCTGCCAATTCAAAACCTTCTTGCTCTTCGTGGTGGGTATCGGGTTTTACCTCTTCTGCGCCATGTGTTAGGCGTTTAAGTGGCTTCAGCAAGGCAATTACCAAGGCTCCGGCAAGGGTGCAAAAAATGGCGATGCCGGTAAAAATCTCTAGCTCCCCTGCCGATTGTGAATACTCTCCCAATAAGCCTGCCAGCTTGTTGCCTAGGCCGGTAGCTGCAAAATAAACACCCATCATCAAGGAGGCATACTTTAAAGGTGCCAGCTTGGTAATAAACGACAAAGCCACTGGTGAGGCGCACAATTCGCCTACGGTATGGAAAAGGTAGGCCAATATCAACCAATACATGGCAGATGAACCGGATGCTTCAAACTCCAAAGATGCGGCAGACATAAACAAAAAGCCCCAACCCATAATGATTACGCCTATGGCCATTTTCAATAAACTAGAAGTTTCTTTGCCTTTTTTCCTCCACCAGATCCAAAAAGAAGCGATCGGTACACCGAGGGTAATGATAAAGAAGGCATTAACCGATTGAAACCAAGAGGCGGGAATGGCATCGAGGTTCAGCAACGGAAGGGTAAAACCTAAACTCAGGTCGGTTTTTTCTTTGGTATAAATATTCATCAATCCTCCGGCTTGTTCAAAAGCGCCCCAAAAAACAATGATCAGCAAAAAGGAAAGGATCATCACTTTGATGCGGTCGCGTTCTACCTGGCTCAGGGGTTGCTTTTTGGCGGCTTGCTCTGCCGGGGTAAGGCCCTGCGTAGCCTCTCCAATGCCTTTCAAAAATTGCTGACCCCACATAAACACCAGCTGACCCACAACCATACCAATACCTGCCAGGCCAAAGCCATAGTGCCAGCCATGCACTTCACCAACAAAACCTACCACCAAGGCAGATAAGAAAGCGCCTAGGTTTATGCCAATGTAAAAAATGGTAAAGCCTTTGTCTCTGCGGTCATCTCCCGGAGGATACAAACCGCCCACCATGGTAGATATATTGGGTTTCAACCCTCCTACGCCCAGCACAATCAGGCTTAAGCCCAGGTAAAAAGCCCAGATAGATTCCACAGCTAAAACGCCATGTCCAAAACAAAGCAAAATACCGCCGATCAAAACGGTTCTTTTTTGTCCCCAGTACTTATCTGCCACCCAGCCCCCGGCCATAGACATTACATACACCATCATGGTGTACCAGCCATAGAGATTGATGGCCTCGGCATTCGTCCATCCAAAACCAGGATTATCGCCGGCAACAGTAGAGGTTAAAAACAACACCAAAATAGCACGCATACCGTAGTAACTGAAGCGCTCCCACAGTTCCGTAAAAAATAAAATATACAAACCCTTCGGGTGACCTAAAATTGTTCCTTGCTCTGTCATAAGTGTAGTTAAGCGTTTAAAAAGTGTTGAATCTACAACCTAGCCAAAGATAATACAAGCACTTTCCTACAAATGCATTTGATTACTTGGTCGATCATTCATTATAGCATCATGCCATTGGCTGATATATCTCAGTAATTCCTGCCCATTAATTTCCTTTTTTTGTCTTGTAATGCGTAATTGCGAGGGAATTCGTGAACCACCAAAAAGAACAAAGGAAAATGTTAGAAACTGGAATCAAATCTAAAAAGTCCGGATTAGAAGCGGCCGGTATCAAAAAAGTAAAGGAAGCCCATTGGAACTTAGAGCCCTCCCATTTAACAGAGGAAGCTTTAAAAAATGGTGAAGGGGTCTTAACAGATACCGGTGCGCTCATGTGCGATACCGGAAAATTTACCGGACGTGCTCCGCAGGATCGTTTTATCGTAGAAGATGATTTAACAAAAGACAAAATCTGGTGGGGAAACATCAACAAACCCATCTCTCCCGCCAACTTCGATAGACTGCACACCAAAATGTTGGGTTACCTCGAAGAAAGAAAAGTGTACGTGCGCGATGCGTATGCCGGAGCCGATAAAACCCACCGTTTGAAGCTGCGTGTGGTCAACACCATGGCATGGCACAACCTCTTTTGCTACAACATGTTCATCCGCCCGGAAGAATACAAGCTACCGGATTTTGAGCCGAACTTCACCATCATTTGCTGCCCTGAGTTTGAGGCTGATCCTGAAACCGATGGCACACGCCAAAATAACTTCGCCATCATCAACTTTACCAAACGCATGATTTTGATTGGCGGAACGCAATATTCTGGAGAAATGAAAAAAGGCATTTTCAGTGTAATGAACTTTTTGTTGCCTACCAATGAAAATGTACTCCCTATGCACTGCTCTGCCAATATGGGCATAGAAAAAAGTGATACGGCCATTTTCTTTGGCTTATCGGGAACAGGAAAAACCACGCTTTCGGCAGATCCTGAAAGGCTTTTGATTGGCGATGATGAACATGGCTGGACGGAGAAAAATGTCTTTAATTTCGAAGGTGGTTGTTATGCCAAAGCCATTGACCTAACGGAAGAAAATGAGCCAGATATTTTCAGGGCCATTAAGTTTGGTGCCATAGTCGAAAACACCCGTTTTCATAAGGATTCAAGGAAAATCGACTTTGCAAATACCATAGTCACCGAGAATACACGCGTTTCTTATCCACTACATCATATTGATAACATCGCATCTCCATCCATTGGGGGTATTCCCAAAAACATTTTCTTCTTAACTTGCGATGCATTTGGGGTAATGCCTCCTCTCCTTCGATTGAACAAAGGACAAGCCATGTACCACTTTATTTCGGGCTATACTTCCAAAGTAGCAGGTACAGAAGCAGGCGTTACCGAACCACAACCTGTATTTTCAGCTTGTTTCGGTGGACCTTTCATGCCTTTGCACCCAACCGTTTACGCAGAAATGCTGGGTAAGAAAATGGAAGAACAAAATGTAAACATCTGGCTGATCAACACAGGTTGGACAGGTGGCCCTTACGGAGTAGGTTCACGTATCAAGTTGAAATATACACGTGCCATGATTTCTGCAGCCCTCTCAGGCGTTCTAGATAATGTGGGGTACCGAAAGCACTCCATTTTTGGTGCTGAAATCCCCATGACCTGCCCGGATGTACCGAGTGAGATTTTAAGCGCGAGGGAGACTTGGCAAAACGATGAAGGATTTTACAAAATGTCGAATAAGCTAGCACGTATGTTCCAAGAGAACTTTAAAAAGTTCGAATCCTATGCCAATGAGGAAATCATGGCAGGAGCACCCAAAGTGCGCAAAGATTACGAATAAACACTCAACCAGCAGAACAAGCTTTACTCCACAAGTAAGGCTTGTTTTATTTTTATAGGTAGTATGTCGTTGAATACATCAACACAATGTCTTCTGAAAATCAAATATTTTCTTAATTTCGCTTATTATTTTCATCTGCTAAGCACCCGCTCATGATTCAGTTTTTTAATGCCGGAAATGGCAAGTTTTACGCACTTTATTTGACTCAAACACTCGCAGAAAACGACTTGCAAAAGTTGGTTTGGCTATTTGGTAATGCACAACCCTTGAAGGAATCAGCGCTCGAAGGCTTTTTTATTGGCCCACGCAAGGAAATGATTACCCCTTGGAGTACCAATGCCGTTGAAATATGCGAAAACATGGGCATACAAGGAATTCTTCGCCTTGAAGAGTTCCTGCAAGTGACCGATAAAACCGCCGTTTTCGATCCCATGCTGAAAGTAATGTACGAAGGACTCAATGCACATATTTTCGATATTGATGCAGTGCCTGAGGACGTGCAATTCATTGAGGACATAGCGGCTTACAATGAACAAGAAGGCCTAGCACTTAGCGAAGACGAAATTGACTACCTCAATGGGGTGAGCCAAGAAATGGGCAGGTTATTGACCGATGGAGAGGTCTTTGGATTTTCTCAAGTCAATTCAGAGCATTGCCGGCATAAAATCTTCAATGGTACTTTTGAGATCGATGGACAAACCATGCCGAGCACCCTTTTTCAGCTCATCAAAAAAACATCGCAAGAACACCCCAACAAGCTAGTTTCGGCTTACAAAGACAATGTCGCCTTTATCGCAGGGCCTACCCTCGAACAGTTTGCCCAAGCCAGCCAAGACAAAGCCGATTGGTTTACCACAAATCCATTCGAATCCGTTATTTCTTTAAAAGCGGAGACACATAACTTCCCCACCACCGTAGAGCCTTTCAATGGAGCTGCAACAGGTTCTGGAGGCGAAATCCGCGATCGTATGGCAGGTGGCAAAGGGTCTATCCCTTTAGCCGGTACAGCCGTGTACATGACTTCTTACTCACGCTTAGAAAAAGACAGGGCTTGGGAACAGCACATGGAGGAACGAAACTGGTTATACCAAAGCCCCATGGATATACTCATCAAAGCGTCCAATGGCGCCTCTGATTTTGGTAACAAATTCGGTCAGCCCCTCATTGCAGGCTCTGTACTTACCTTCGAACATGAGGGAAAAGGTAAAAAGCATGGTTTCGACAAGGTGATTATGCTAGCCGGAGGCGTGGGCTATGGGAAAAAAGATGATGCGCTGAAAGATACTCCTGAAAAAGGCGACCGCGTGGTGGTAATGGGTGGAGATAACTACCGTATCGGCATGGGTGGAGGAGCCGTATCTTCTGTAGCAACCGGTGAGTTTACCAGTGGCATTGAACTGAATGCTATTCAACGCTCGAATCCTGAAATGCAGAAACGTGTTTTTAATGCCATTCGTGCTTTGGTGGAAATGCCCAAAAACCCGGTGGTATCCATCCACGACCACGGAGCAGGCGGCCACCTCAACTGCCTGTCGGAATTGGTGGAAGAAACCGGCGGTACTATAGATGTTAATGCACTTCCCGTAGGCGACCCTACCCTTTCCAATAAAGAAATCATCGGCAATGAGTCGCAAGAGCGGATGGGATTGGTGATGAAAAACAAGGATTTGGAATACCTGAAACGCATCGCTGACAGAGAGCGCGCTCCTATGTATGTGGTTGGAGAAATTACCGGTGACCATCGCTTCACCTTTCAAAACAAGAAAACAGGGATCAACCCCATCGACTGGAAATTGACTGCCATGTTCGGATCCTCGCCTAAAACAGTGCTGAAAGATCAATCCCAAAAAGCCAACTTCGATGAGCTGGTCTACGATAAGCAGCATTTTGAAAGCTACTTGTATGGCGTTCTGCAGCTCGAAGCAGTAGCCTGTAAAGATTGGCTTACCAACAAAGTCGATCGATGCGTCACAGGCCGCGTAGCCAAACAGCAATGTGCAGGACCATTACAACTCCCACTCAATAACATGGGGGTGATGGCCCTAGACTTTAGAGGTGAAAAAGGAGTAGCGACCAGCATTGGTCATGCGCCCATTTCGGCACTGATCGACCCAGTGGCCGGCTCTCAGTTATCTGTGGCAGAGGCCCTCACCAACATAATCTTCGCTCCGCTGACGGATGGATTAAAAAGCATTTCTCTGTCGGCCAACTGGATGTGGCCAGCCAAAAATGAAGGTGAAAATGCCCGATTGTACCAAGCTGTAGAAGGACTTTCGGATTTTGTTTGCGCCTTGGGCATCAACGTGCCCACAGGAAAAGATTCCATGTCGATGACGCAAAAATACAAGAACGATGTGGTGTACGCTCCAGGAACAGTCATTGTTTCAGCTGTGGGAGAAGTGAGTGATGTGAAAAAGGTAGTAGAACCTGTACTGGCGCCTGACTTTGACACGGAGTTGCTTTACATAGATTTGGCCGGAAGCCCGAATCACTTAGGAGGTAGTTCCTTTGCGCAAGTGCTGGGGCAAGTGGGCACAAAAGCCCCCTTCATCAGCAGCGCTGAGGCCTTTGCGCAAGGTTTTGATTATACCCAAGCACTCATCAGGGAGGGAAAGGTGCTGGCAGGACATGATATTTCTGCGGGTGGAATGATCACTGCTTTGTTAGAAATGACCTTTGCACGTACAGACATAGGCTTGGTCATCGACCTGAAGGACATTCCTGCTGAGGATGATTTTACACTTCTTTTTACCGAAAAACCAGGCATACTCTTACAAATCAAAAAGAAAGAGGTCGCTGAAGTCTTAGCAGGATATCAAAAAATTGGCTTGTCCGCTTGGTCAATTGGCCGTCCTAAAAATACACCTTTGGTAGGCGTAACCACCAATAACATGTTCCGTATGTTTGCTGTGGAAGGATTGCGGAATGTATGGTATAAAACCTCCTATTTACTCGACGCTCAACAGACCAAAGTGCCCTTCGCCAAGGAAAGGTATCACAACTTTCACGAGCAGCCCCTTCATTTTAAGTTCCCCAAAAACTTCAAAGGGCAGTACACCACTTTGGGCTTAGATGCGGATAGGCAAGCCGCCTCAGGCATCAAAGCTGCTATCATTCGTGAAAAAGGTGTGAATGGCGATCGTGAAATGGCCTATGCCATGCATTTGGCCGGTTTTGATGTGAAAGACATTCATATGACGGATTTGATCTCAGGGCGTGAAGATTTGAGCGATGTGAATTTCATTGCTTTTGTGGGTGGTTTTTCCAATTCCGATGTGCTTGGTTCGGCGAAAGGCTGGGCCGGCGCCTTCCTTTACAACGATAAGGCAAAAGCCGCCTTGGACAACTTTTATGCCCGTAAAGACACCCTTTCTTTGGGCATTTGCAATGGATGTCAACTGATGGGCGAACTGGGCTTGCTGTATCCTGAACACCAAGAACATCCCAAACTCCAACACAATACCTCAGGCAAATTCGAATCGAACTTTGTAGGCATACACATTCCTAAGAATCAGTCGGTAATGCTAGGATCCCTTTCCGGATCGACACTAGGCATTTGGGTGGCTCATGGTGAAGGACGTTTTGCTTTGCCAGAAAAAGAAGAGGCCTACCATATTGTCGGAAAATACGCCTATCAAAACTACCCGGCATCTCCGAATGGTTCGGACTACAACGTGGCAGGTTTGTGCAGTACAGATGGCAGGCATTTGGCCATTATGCCACACTTTGAGCGTTCGATTTTCCCTTGGAATTGGGCCTACTATCCTGCCAAGCAGAAAGCTGACCTGTTGAGCCCTTGGATAAAAGGTTTTATCAATGCCAAAAAATGGGTAGCAGCAGTTCAAAAATGATAAATTAAAAAAGTTTTGGGCATTGGATTGTTGGGCATGTTATCGGAGTACATTTGATTTTTTACATCAAAGGAACAAAACATACCAGGTCGGTTAGGCTATATTCCTGAAAAAACCAGAGCTTTGTTTTATTTTTAAAGTATACGCAGATGGAACAAAAAATAGAATGGCAAGTAATGGGCTGGATGCTTGGGCTCCCCATTTTGCTGGTAGGATTAATCAACACTTTTTGGGGAAACGACATGGTTTTCGGACTGACCATTGCCTTGGGTGCCTTTGTGTATATTCCACCTGGCTATGCTTATTGGTTGAAAAAAACGAAAATCAAACTCCCTGTCGCGTTAAAGCTAGTGATGTTTGCCGTCTTTATTTGGGTGGTACTAGGTGTAGGCGAACTGCCAGAAAAAGTAGATATGATGCTAGCTGATTTGAGGTAGTTTTACGCTTATCGTGGCTTGATTCGATGAGATACAGCCCTATTAATCATTTAAATTTTTAGTATTCTTGATAAAATGATTAACGATAAATTCAACAAAGACAAACTCATAAGACACTGGTTGGAAAGTGCTGAAGAGGACTACCAAACTATGCTAGCAATGTTTTCCGCAAAAAGATTTAGCTGGTCTCTATTTGTTGGCCATTTAATGATTGAAAAACCATTGAAGGCACTCTTTATAAAAAGGAAATCAAAATACCCTCCTTTTATACATAACTTGTAAAGATTGGCAGAGAAATCCGGTTTAACGCTAAATGAGAAAGAAAAACATCAACTTGCTACGATAACAGCATTTAATATAAATGCAAAATATGATGACTATAAAATGAGTTTCAATAAACGCTGTACACCTGATTTTACCGAAGATTGGATAAATAAACTTAAAGCATTAAGGACATGGTTACACAAGTTAGTAGAGCAGTGAGCAAATTCGTGCAGTTGATTCATAAACATTATTCCAACATAGAAAGTGCCTATGTATTTGGTTCCTTCGCCAAGGGTACATCCTCAGCGGATAGCGATGTAGATATTGCCATTATATTTAAAAATTTGGATGATTCAGAAAGATTTGATTTACAAGTAGATTTAATGCTTTTGGCTGCACAGGTTGATTCAAGAATTGAGCCTCATCCATTTTCACAAATTGACTTTGATGCTGGAAACCCATTTATTGCTGAAATCAAAAAGACTGGAACTCAAATGATTGACTGATTCATTTCAAAAGGGTTGTCTGATGCCTTAACGTGTTTAAAAATGATTGCAAAAGCCTCCAACGTAGTTGTACGGCTGATTTTGATGTATGTGAAACCAAGTCTCAAGATCCTAACAAGCCTAAAATAGACATATTTATAGCTATCGGCTCAAGTGTATGAGCTTAGGGCTCTTTAGGTGTTGAAATTTTTGCGTATTGGTTGTGAATGGCCAAAATGATCACACCAAATGATACGGCCACCACAATTAGCAAAGAATTGAGCAATCCATCTACAGAAAAAGAAAGCCGGATCAGTATGGTGGAAATGATGAATCCAGAATTGCGTATGACTTGACTGAATTGGTGGGTGAGTGTAAAAGAGAAAAGCAAAAGGAAAACATCAATGAGTATCAATACAGTGAAAAATTCATCGAAGAAGATGTTGTTCACATCTTCTATTTTACTCACTTCTTGTGACAAATCTGGATTAAGACTCACCTGAAGCCAGCCCATTAAAGAAATAGAAGCTATCAAAAATAGTAAAGGAACTAAACACATGGCTATCAGACTTTTAATTCTGATAAACCGCTCCACACGAGTTGAAATACCCTCATCAGTAGTATTTTGAGAAGCCAAACGTTGTTGATTTAGGCGGTAAAAAAGAAAGATCAATCCGAATAAAACGATGGTAGTTATGATGTCATAGGTAAACTGTAAATCTGCTTTATCTTCAAACCAATTCGAGGTGAGCTCTAGATTGGAGAGGTCCTTGAACAGTCTCCGAATCACAATTAGAGTAATGATTTCATATTGCTTACTTACATAAATGGTAAATGATTTGGGAATGTAATAGACCAACAAATACACCTCATAGATAAGGATAAAAGAAAAAGGGGTGTAAATGGATGCAATAGGATCACCCGCTATTTTTTGATTAAGTGGTTCGGGCAACCACGCTTGATTCGCCAAAATGATCAGGGCAAGGTGCATCACAAAACTGACAACAGCTATAATGACGACTACCCTTTCACTGCTTTCTTTCGTCTGCTCTGAAAGCACAGCATCGAAAGTTTTTGAAAGCCAAATTTGCTTAAACGGATTTTTCATTCGGTTGATGTAACATTATGTTCAGTACAATTGTTTCATCAAAAATAACACCTATCTATCATTAAGATTAAATTTTAAAACCCTACTTCTTACTGATTATCAACCCATTGAAACACAGCGAGATTTTTATTGACCCTTCGATGCCTTAAAATATTCCAAAGCCCTCGGCATGGCTGCCTTTAGTCGCTCCACCCGTGTTTGGTGTGAAGGGTGGGTTGATAAAAATTCTAGAGGCGCTTGCCCCCCACTAGTGGCTGCCATACGCTCCCAAAAAATGGGCGCCTCCTCAGGATTGTACCCTGCAATGGCCATAAAAATCAGCCCTAATTCATCCGCTTCAGATTCATGCCTTCTTGAAAAACTTAAGGTGGCAACATTGCTTCCTATACCGACCGCCTCAAATAGAATTCGCTGCAAAACCGTTGGATCTTCACCTAAGGCCAAAGCTCCTAAAGACAGCCCTACTTGTTGCGCATAGCTCGTGTTCATTCTTTCTTGCCCATGCCTGGCAATAGCATGTGCCACTTCGTGCCCCATCACAACGGCTATACCTAGTTCGTCCTTACAGATGGGTAAAATGCCTGTATAAAAAGCCACTTTCCCCCCAGGCATGGCCCAAGCATTTACCGTACTGTCATTGTCAATGAGGTTAAATTCCCAGTGAAAACCCTCCAAAATTTCACTTTGATTACGATCGGCAAAATATTGCTCCACAGCTTTTTGAATACGTGTTCCTGAATGCTTAATCATAGCTACCTGCTCCTCATTGTTCGAAAGCTTCACGGAGTCGACCACCTGACGGTAAGCTTCCGCACTCAGTTGCATTACTTCCTGAGAATCAATCAAGCCAGTCATTTGACTTCGCCCCGTTATGGGCACGGTGGTACAGGCAGTATGCACCCCCACTGAAATAAAAATGAGGAATAAGTAGGTTTTGACTTGAAGCACTCGCATGATTCTGTTTATCTTTAGTGTTGTTTGTAAAACAAATATAACAACTGGGAAAATGAAACCAGACGTTCATTTGTTTTTGTTTGAATGATCATGATTTATACAAAGTTTTGAATACCTATGAAAATCATCGCTATCGGTAGAAATTACACCGAACACATCAAAGAATTGGCTAACGAAAAGCCTGAAAGTCCTGTGGTTTTCATCAAACCCGATACAGCATTATTACGCAACAACGATGCTTTTTATTATCCGGAATTCTCGAAAGACATACACTATGAAGTAGAAATTGTTTTAAAGATTAATCGAGAGGGGAAGTACATTGATGAATCGTTTGCTCATAAGTACTTCGATGAAGTGGGCATTGGCATAGATTTTACTGCCCGTGATTTACAAAACCAATGCAAGGCCAAGGGGCTACCATGGGAAATAGCCAAGGCCTTCAACCATTCTGCACCTATCTCTAATTTTGTGTCTAAAACGGATTATGATATCAATAATCTCCATTTTTCACTTTTGCAAAATGGTGTAGAAAAACAATCAGGAAACACTTCGCACATGCTATTCTCTTTTCATGAAATCATTGCCTACGTCTCTCGGTTTTTCACCCTAAAAAAAGGAGATTTGATCTTCACCGGAACACCTGCAGGAGTTGGCCCGATTACTGTGGGAGACCATTTAGAAGCTTTTATTGAAGGAAATAAATTTTTAGATGTACCCATCAAATAGTATGCTTATTTTATGCTTGCTACTCTTAGCACCCATGCTCGCACTCGGCCAATATGCCGAAGTAGCACCCAACTACTATACCTTTCCGATAAGGCCCAATGAATCGAATTCACTAAGCGGGAATATGGGTGAATTGCGAAGTAACCATTTCCATGCTGGAATCGATATCAAGACCAGTGGTCGTGAAGGAATTCCCGTATATGCCGCAGCAGATGGATACGTTAGCCGTATCCGAATTGGTACAGGTGGCTACGGAAATGCCTTGTACATTCAGCATCCCAATGGCACATCTACTGTATATGCACATTTGCAAAAGTTCAACCCACTACTGGCCCATTATAGCTTAAAAGCGCAATACGAAAACAAAAGTTTTTCAGTCAACCTATTCCCGAAGCGCAATGAACTTCCGGTAGAAAGAGGCCAAGTGATCGCCTACTCGGGAAATTCTGGTTCCTCAAGCGGACCACATTTACATTTCGAAATTCGCGGAGCAAGCCAAGAAATACTAGACCCCTTGCGCCTAGGGTTTAGCGAGATAAAAGACAACATCTCTCCTGATATTTTTCGTTTCGCCCTTAAAACCATGCGCATAGATTCCAGGGTAAACGAGCAATTTGGACGATTTGAATACATAGTCCCCCAAGGGAATTCATCCATTCATTATCCGGATACGCTTTTGGTTTACGGAACGATAGGACTTGAATTATACACTTTCGATCGATTGAACGGAGCGCCCAATCGAAATGGAGTTCCGTTCATTGATGTTTTTGTAGACGACCGTTTATATTTTCAACAGAGCATAGACAGTCTACTCTTTTCCCAACAAAAAAACATTCTCATCCACAGCAATTATCAGGCACAAATAGAAACCGGAAGAAGGTACCATAAACTGTATGTGGAAGAGAGTAATCCTTTAAACATCTACCCTGTTCAACAACAAAATGGGCTATTAAAAATGGATGTGGGTGATATTGTACCTATCAAAATCATTGCAACAGATGCCTATGGAAACAGTAGCCAGTTAAACTTGGTACTGAAAGGTGTGACACCAAAAACCAAAATTATAGGCGATGTGCAACAGCAAAAAGGGGATTATCTCCTAGACAACACCCTCATGGTTTTTCGAGAAAAAATAAATGAAAATGACTTACTCACCATTTATCAGCAAAAAGGTTCGCGGGTGATACAACCCAATTATTCTAATGATCAAACCCATGTGTACCTGATCGATTTACGCTCGGCTTTGGTCAAGGCAGTGGTAGATGTGCATGGTGAACAAAAAGTTTTTGATTTTTTGGATCGCGTTCCTCCCAATAGGTCGCATACCTATTTGAGTGATAGTTACGGAATTAGCTTCGAAAAAAACACGCTATTCGATACCGTTTATCTACGGTCCAAGCATGAAGTAGATACAGTCAGCGGTCGCGATATCTTTGATCTGCCCAATCCTATGTATCCATTGAAGAAAGCCATTTCCGTCGATTTCATTCGCAAAGGTACTTACGACAGCTTGGGTGGATATCATGTTTACAGCTACGATAACCCGAGTTATCCATCATACGTGGGTGGCGTGATCAATAACGATAAGGTGAGTTTTTCTGCTTATGGTATGGGGAAATTCACATTGCTCAGGGATTCCATTCCTCCAGTCATTCAATTGCAAGGTGTACAAAAAGATATAATTCGATTGAGAATACTGGATGATCTCTCAGGTATTGATAACTTTGAAGCACAATTAGACGGCAAGTGGCTGTTGATGCATTATGAGCCAAAACGTAATTTAATTTGGTCGGAAAGGCTCAACAAAAACAAAGCTTTAAAAGGTGAGTTTGAATTGAAGGTTACCGATAAAGCCGGTAACGAATCCATCTTACAACTAAACTTAGACTAACATGAAATTGAACATTGGAGACAAAGCCCCCGCTTTTGAGGGCATCGATCAAAATGAAAACCCCATCAAACTATCAGACTTTGCAGGTAAAAAAGTGGTACTGTATTTCTACCCTAAAGACAATACCCCTGGCTGTACGGCTCAGGCTTGTAACCTAAGAGACAACCATCAAGCATTACTTGATGCTGGCTATGCTGTGATTGGTATCAGTTCTGATTCCGCCAAAAAGCACCAAAACTTTATCAGTAAATTTGATTTACCTTTTCCATTGATTGCCGATGAAGACAAAAGCATTCATGAGGCATTCGGTACTTGGGTAGAAAAATCAATGTACGGTAGAAAATACATGGGTACGGCACGCACAACCTTCATCATTAATGAAGAAGGTGTGATTGAAGACATCATCGAGAAGGTAAAAACCAAAGAGCATACTGCACAAATATTAAAATAAGCAACATTTAAATTTTTCATCGTGAACGAATTGAACATAAAAGAACTGGAACGCACCGCCTCTCAAGTGAGAAGAGACATTGTACGCATGGTACACGGAGCAAGTTCAGGTCACCCCGGAGGCTCTTTGGGCTGCACCGATTTTTTGGTGGCATTGTATTTTAAAATCATGAACCGCAAAGTCGGATTCGATCCGGATGGAATAGGTGAAGACCTCTTTTTCTTGTCCAATGGACACATATCGCCTGTTTGGTACAGTGTTTTGGCTCGGGCCGGATATTTCGAAAAAGCAGAATTGAGCACCTTCAGAAAGATTGATTCGCGTTTGCAGGGTCACCCTGCCACTGAAGAAGGCCTACCTGGTATTCGCGTGGCCTCAGGTTCTTTAGGTCAAGGGCTTTCTGTGGCCTGTGGTGCAGCTCAAGCTAAAAAACTCAATAACGATCCGCATTTGATTTACACACTGATGGGTGACGGTGAATTGGAAGAAGGACAAGTATGGGAAGCCGCCATGTATGCTGCCCACCACAAAATAGACAATATCATCGCCACGGTAGATTACAACGGCCAGCAAATTGACGGCCCTACCGAAGAAGTCATGTCATTAGGCGACTTGAAAGCCAAGTGGGAAGCTTTTGGTTGGGAAGTAATTTCTAGTAAAGGCAATGATATGGCTAACCTCTTGCAACAACTTGAAGTAGCCAAAGCGCTTACCGGCAAGGGTAAACCAATTTTAAACCTTATGCATACCGAAATGGGCTATGGTGTAGATTTTATGGTCGGCACCCACAAATGGCATGGAATTGCGCCCAACGATGAGCAATTAACCGATGCCCTCAACCAATTAGAAGAAACCTTAGGCGATTACTAAAAGCAGGAAAATGACGAAATATAGCTATACAGAAAAACAAGATACGCGTTCCGGCTTTGGTGAAGGCTTAGCCGAGTTAGGAAGAACGAACCCCAATGTGGTGGCACTTTGTGCCGACCTTGTGGGCTCTTTAAAAATGCAAACCTTTATCGACGAAAACCCGGATCGTTTTTTTCAAGTCGGGATTGCTGAAGCCAATATGATGGGCCTTGCTGCAGGCATGACCATTGGCGGTAAAATTCCATTTACAGGCACTTTTGCCAACTTTTCTACCGGACGGGTGTACGATCAAATCCGTCAGTCCATTGCCTATTCAGAGAAAAATGTAAAAATCTGCGCTTCTCATGCGGGACTTACTTTAGGAGAAGATGGTGCCACACATCAGATTTTAGAAGACATGGGCATGATGAAAATGTTGCCGAACATGACAGTGATCAATCCCTGTGACTTTAACCAAACCAAAGCCGCTACCATTGCCATTGCCAAGCATCACGGTCCGGTTTATTTACGCTTTGGACGTCCAAAAGTACCTATTTTCACACCGAAAGATCAGAAATTTGAGATTGGCAAAGCCTTGCACCTCGTTGAAGGAACAGATGTAACCATTTTTGCTACCGGACATTTGGTTTGGGAAGCCATAGAAGCAGAAGCTGCGTTAGCAGAAATGGGCATTCAAGCTGAAGTCATCAACATACATACCATTAAGCCCTTGGATGTAAAAGCTATCCTAGCCTCAGTTGCCAAGACAGGCTGCGTGGTAACCGCGGAAGAGCACCAAATGAATGGTGGTTTAGGCGATAGCATTGCACAAACTTTGGCCCTGCACCACCCTGCCCCATTGGAAATGGTGGCCGTAAAAGACACGTTTGGTGAAAGCGGAAAACCTGATGAGCTAATGAAAAAGTATGGTATTGATGCTGCTCATATCATCGCTGCTGCTAAAAAAGTGATTCAGCGAAAGTAAGGGTTGAAATGTTGGGTGATGGATAATTAGCTGGTTGGGGTTTTAGGCTTCGCCGGTAGATGTGTTCACTAGGTTAATCCATAAGTTTTCACCTCTACCTGCTAGTCTGATAATTGCCCCATAAGATGAACACAACTACCTTTCCCTCAAGCATGATTTGTGGGCTTAAAATACTATGCTGATTTCTTAATTAAGGGTTACAATAGTCGCAATACATAGGGTCTTCTGCTTTCTTTTTGTTTGGATACATCTCTTCCTTGGTGAAATTACAATGTTGGCATTCATAAATAAGGCTCAATGTTGAATTAGTCGGTGAACCACACAAACTACACGCAAGCCCTTTTATTGCTTGTGTTATCCCAAAACCTGGCATTTCACATTCAGGGCAGGCAGACTTGATTTTTTCAACTAACTTTTCTGTTGCTTTTTTGATTACTTCCATCCGCAGTGGATTATACATAGCTCTCATATCTGTTTCTGCGTAGACAGAATGATATTTAGCATACAACATTTGAAAGGTTGCCTCTAGCATCTCAGGGTCTGTTATTCCTTTATGGATATCAGAAATATCATCTTTTGAAGGGCGTAGAATAAGGCCATGCGAGGGGAAGCCAACTTCTTTGGCAAAATCTAAAAGTTCATTTTGATTCTTAATTGGTTTGCCATTATAATTGGTTTCTATGCTTATTTCCCTGGCAATGATTTCCAAATTATTTTTTTTATCGATAAAAATCAAAAATTCATCATCAGCACTCACGAATAACATCGATGGGTGTGGTCCAAATGAACCTTCACTTGCAATACCAAGGTCGCAGTCATTTTTATCCATTACCAACAAGCACTTCTCTCTCACCGTTGAAATGGGGTCAAGCAGTCTTTCTACTTCCCCAGTGAAAGTTCCTAAAGTATCTGTGTCAAACGTTTCATCCACATAACAACTGACTCCTAATTCTTTTTCAAGAATTGGTGCCATCACTTTTTCCTTTTTGTGCTTTGTAGCAACAACCAATTTTCTGTTTTTAAACACTTGGTATAATGTTCAATGATGGTTTTCAGTGGTTAATTCTTGTCCTCTTTTTGTTTCGTTAAAATGTCCATGATCATACACCAAATGCCCATTTACAAAGGTTTGAGTCACTTTCGATTGAAAAGTTGTACCCTCCAAGGGCGACCAGCCACATTTAGAAAGGATATTCTTTTTATCTACGGTCCAAGGTGAGTTCATATCCACTATCGCTAAATCAGCAAAGTAGCCTTCACGTATGAAGCCTCTCTTCTCCAATTGGTAAAGTGTCGCCGGATTATGACACATCTTTTCTACTATTTTCTCTAAGGAGATTAACCCTCGATGGTAGAAATCAAGCATTATGTTGAGGGAAAACTGAACAATAGGCGCCCCAGACATGGCTTTAAAATATGTATTCTGCTTTTCTTCTATGGTGTGTGGAGCATGATCAGTTGTTACCAAATCTATTCTATCATCCAACAAAGCATTCAAAAGACCATTTTTATCCTTTTCAGTTTTAATCGCAGGGTTCCATTTAATTAAAGTTCCTAGGCGTTGATAATCTTTGTCGCTAAACCACAAATGATGAACCGATACTTCCGTGGTTATATTCTTTTCTTTCAAGGGAATATCATTGCGGAATAAATGTGTTTCGGCTTCTGTTGTCAAATGTAAAATATGAAGTCGTGCCTTGTACTTATTGGCTAGGTCAATGGCTCTTTTAGTGGCTTCAAAACAAGCCCTTTCACTCCTGATAATAGGATGAAATTCAATGGGTACATCTTCTCCGAATTTGTCGCGATATGTGTTTTCATTCGCTTCAACTATTTGCTCCTTTTCGGAATGTATGGCGATGATAGATTTACAATTGGCAAATAGCTTTTCCATTGTTTCAGGGTTGTCAGCAAGCAAATTACCTTTCTTTGTAAAGTAAAGCCCATCATCAGAAACCCCTAAAAGTTTGGACGTATCAAGTTTTATCACTTCATCGAGATTATCACCATTAACCCCTAAGAAGAAGCCAAAATTAGCCAATGACTTTTCAGATGCTATCTTATATTTCTCATTCAATATTTCAAGGGTTAACACATTCGGAAAAGTGTTTGGCATATCAATAAATGAGGTTGTACCGCCCGCAACAGCTGCTTTACTTTCCGTGTATAAATCACCTTTATGTGTGAGCCCTGGGTCTCGAAAGTGAACCTGACCGTCAATGATTCCGGGCAATATATATTTCCCCGTTCCATCAATTAAACATGCGTCGGCCGAAATATTATTGTCGATTTTCTGAATAACTCCCTTATCAATAAGAATATCTGCAAGGGTTATTTGACCCTCATTTACGATACTGATGTTTTTAATTAAAGTTTTTTCTTTCATGGTGAAATTTATATTTCAAATATGCCTCTGTTTTTCATCAAAGCCATGTTGCTCAAATCCATCTTCAAAACTGCTCTATTCTCTTTTTCAGAAGAAATACCCAACAGACGAAAATAAAGCCTGATACAACAGGATTTTTTAAAATAAGGTAAAATTTGTGTAAAACCCATAATGCAGCCCGTAAACAATACCTCATTATAACACCCAGGATTTTCCGTTCGTTAAAGAGTGGTTGATGGATTATAAATCCTGTGTTACCGGTTGGGGAATACAATTCCAGAAAAGCTGGCAAATGCTAAACCAAACAATCAACGTAATGGAGGTATGTACAAAGTACGAACTTCTCACCTCCAATCGCTAGCCTTAGCCCAAAGCCTGTTCCAAGTCAGCGATAAGGTCATCAGCATCTTCTATACCTACACTTAGTCGTATCAAGGAATCCAGCAGGCCTACTTTATAGCGCTCCTCTCTAGGAATGGCTCCATGGGTCATGGTAGCCGGATGGTTCGCCAAAGACTCAACACCTCCTAGAGATTCTGCCAAGGCAAAAACTTTGAATTTCTCCATCACGCGAAAAGACTTTGCTTTGTCATCTTCCTTGAAGGTAAAAGAGATCATCCCTCCAAAATCTCTCATTTGCTTTTTAGCAATATCGTGGTTGGGATGAGAAGGAAGCCCCGGCCAATATACTTTCCCTATTTTAGGATGGTTAACCAAGTAATCGGCGATTTTCGCCCCATTCTCACTATGCCTTTGCATGCGCAAATGAAGGGTTTTAATTCCTCTGAGAGTCAAAAAACAATCTTGTGGACCGGCTACAGCTCCACAAGAATTTTGGATAAAAGCAAGCTTTTCATGGGTAGCCTCATCATTGGTTACCAAGGCACCCATCACCACATCAGAGTGGCCTCCAAGGTATTTGGTCACAGAGTGCATCACCAAATCGGCACCTAGATCTAAGGGGGTTTGCAATGCTGGTGAAGCAAAAGTATTATCAACAGCCAGGATCACTTTATGCTGCTTAGCCACTTTAGCCACTGCCTCAATATCCACAATATTCATCATAGGATTGGTTGGGGTTTCTACCCATATTAATTTTGTTTGATCATTGATCTTAGCCTCTATGTGAGTGGTAGTATCCATGTCGACAAAATGAAACTTAATACCGAAACCTTCGAAGACTTTGGTAAAAATACGATAAGTCCCTCCGTACAAATCATTTCCAGTAATCACCTCATCACCAGGCTTTAGGAGTTTGACTACGGCATCGATGGCAGCTAAGCCAGAACCAAAAACCAAACCGAATTTAGCATTCTCTAAGCTGGCAATACTATCTTGCAGGGCAAAACGGGTAGGGTTTTGTGTGCGTGAATACTCAAACCCCTGATGATCGCCCGGAGATTTTTGAACATAAGTCGAAGTCTGATAGATGGGTGTCATGATGGCACCTGTAGTAGGATCCGGCTTTACCCCGGCATGAACAGTTTTGGTATTGAATTTCATAGGTTGTTCGTTTGATTAAAGAAGGCTTTTAATTCTTCTTTCATGTCTGCTTTTGTTGTTTCGTACTTGGGTGTCAAAGTCTTTTTATCTGGAAATTGTTCCACCATCAACGTTTGTGTTGGGAAGGCAAATCTTACACCGAGGTGTTCTGCCAATTTATTTACTTCCAGCATAATTTCTTGACGGCATCTTAATTCAGCATTCCAATCGGGAACCTGAAAGAAAATATAGAGCATAATATCTAGGGAGCTAGAAGCATAATCGTTGAGAAAAATATGGTAAGCATCTTTCCGGGTATGCGGATGACGTTTTACAATTTCTTCAATTCCCTCTACAAACACTTCAATCAATCGAGCTGGAGTATCGTAGGTGATGGAAAGTTTCGTATAAAAACGACGGTATTTTCTTAAGCCATGGTTATCTACTGTGCTGTTAGAAATGATACTGTTGGGTACATACATTACCGAATCGCGAAAAGTACGGATACGAGTAGAACGAAAGCCTACCTCTATGACCGTTCCATCAATATCACCCGAGGTTACCCAATCACCAATTTGGAAAGGGCGATCGATGAATATCATCAAAGAACCGAAGAAATTTTTGAGCGTGTCTTGTGCTGCAAGAGCAAAAGCCAGCCCACCTAATGACAGCCCGGTGAGTAAGGGAATGATGTCAAAATTGAAGCTTTTCAGAATAGCAATAAAGCCAACAATGACTACGAAGAATTTCAATATTTTTTTAATCAAAGGCACCAACTGATCATCCAATGTATTTTCGGTGCGTTCTGCCACTTGTTCGAAGTACATACCGGCCACATCAACCACTTTATAGGCAAACACAGTGGCAAAGAATGGCACCAGTGCCTTGGCTAATAAAACCAAGAAGGTACCTACCTCTGTTGGCAGTTGAAGTACAGGGATAAACAAACTGGCTATGATTGCTACGAACATGAAGCTAAATGGTCGGGCTACCGGAAGTACCACCTTATTGGCCAGGTTAACATGTCCATACTTTACAATTAATCGCAAAATGACCTTTTGAAGAATAAAAGTGAAAAGCTTATTCATAATAAAAGCAGCTGACACCAGAATAAGCAATCCTAAAATCTGCCAAAGATGAAGTCCTAAATATTTCGATGAACCTAGCCTGGGGAGTAAATTAAGTAACTGATCTGTACCATAGGGATAAACTGAACGGTGTATGGCATCTAATCGATCGACTGTACTCTTTGAATACAACCAGCGGTCTCCGTATTTTTGAACAAAAATATCGGGAAACTCCTTGGCTATCACATACCTCTTGCGGTTGGTTAGGCTGTCTGTGTAGTCCGACTGTTGGGGTGCATCCTCAGTATGAATGTATATACCTTCGCCATCGAAAATTTGCTTGAGCTTTATGGCCTTTTCCTTGGCTTCTTCTAAACTAAGGCCCGATATATTGAGCGACTTTAGCGATTGATTGGGTAAATATTGATCTTCCTGAAGGTATTTCAAATGATTTTCAATGACTGCTTGCGGTGTAGAGAAAATATCGGGCAAACTATCTTCTTGTGCCTTCGACACCGATGTGACCGCTAAAAAAAAGATAGCGATGAGAGAAAGAAATCTTTGCCTACTTTTGCGCCTGAATACCATAAATATTTACCTGATTAGCGAAGTTAACAAACACTTCGTATTCCATAGCATTTTGATAAAACAATATGTTCACCTGCTGATCTGCCGGAAGGGGTTCATTCATCAATTCACCCTTTCGGTTTATCAAATAAACGAGACGTTTTTCACGATCTAAAATCGCATATATTTCATTCCCATTCCGAAAATTATAGAATTTTATTTCCAGTGCATTGCTATGCGGCTGATTAAATTGAAAGAGTATCTGCCCGCCTTCGTCTATGATGGCCCAAACTTCTTGATTAGTCCTTAACACACGGTAACCAGTGTTTAAAACATCAGAAGTCAAAGTAAAATTTGTTCTTGTATCTGGGTTGACCAATTGTTTATCGATGGTTCTTTTACCTAATAAATTTAAGCCTACAATTCTTCCCTCATCGCTACTTAGAATTAATTCAGTGCTCGCAAAGTCTGGCCCTTGCGACAAGTGCACATCGCCAGCCAAGCGCAAATCTAAATCAACAGGAAAACCTGGATAAGCCTCTCCTTTTCGATTCAATAAATGGACTGTTCCTTGCTTTTCTACCACCACAAAAGCATCTCTTCCTCTCACCCGCACATGAAAAGGTGAATTCAACAAGGTACCTCCCATGTTTTTGGGATTCCAACCTTTAAGACCTTCAAAACTTTTGTCATTCAAAGTGATACTGCCCCTACGGTTGAAGGTAAGAAAGCGATACCGCTTGCTATTGTCATAATCAATTACAACCGCACCATCTGTGGGCAATGGCTTTTCATAGGGTTTTGGGAAACCTTCCACATCTTTGCCCTTTCGGTCTACCAAATGCACGAGGCCATCGGTATAAAACAGGTACTGTAAAAATCGGTTTTGATAGAAATCAATTTGTTCGATATCACCCAAAATCGGATATTTTAATGTTTTTTTCCACAACACCTCACCTTGAGCAGTGGTGAGGTAGAGATCAGAAGCTGCATCTTGAAACATCAATTCTTGGGCCTGAGTGTTGTAGTTTTTAACAATGTACACTGGTGATGTTATCAGGGTGTCGGCAAAGACATTGTATTTTAAGCGGGGAGTATTTTGCTGCCTATCCTGTGCTTTCTTTGCAACATCCTCCTTCGTTTCAGAAGCATTGAACATCACTTCTGCAGATAAAAGAAATTTCTGGTTTGTACTATTAGCCTGCCATATCACACGGTCGATCACGGATCTTAAAGCTGTATTTTCTTCTAAAAAAGATTTCCATTTGGGCTTCAATTGGTTCATCATAGGATCGAGCGCAAAACGAAATTCCATCAATCGAGTGGCAGTGGCTTCCTGTACCAATTCATCCAACATTTCTCTGTATCTCACAGATTTCCCCCAAGTGGCCTCACGGTCAAAATCATCCATGACCGTTTTCATAGCATTTAAATCTGAACATAGCATTAAGGTATTTTGAAAGGTAGCATAGTAAGGTGCACCCGAGCTGATTTTAGGTTTATTCAAAAAGGTTGACCAAAAGTTTTCATCGTTGAGAAAGCCCAAGGTTGTATTCAAATAACGCTCTCGATAAATGATGGAATCCTCTAAAGATTTTACCGCTTCGGCGCGCTCATCCAGCATGGCATGAACTTTAGCTGTATCCTCCACCTGAAATATGTAAACCTCCGCGGGCTCACCGAAATTCAGGTCCAAGGTGATGGTCAATAGCTCATCACTTATTTGTTGTCCTAGTTCCGAATTGGTGGCTTGTGCCTTTCGCCAGCTAAAATCTGTAGCAACCAAGGGGATTAGGTTCTTGGCAAACAGTTCTGGTTCATCAGTTGTACTGCTTACGTTACTTTGAACTGAAGTGATCCCTTCAATGCGTAACCCATCTTTATTGGGAATCAATTCGAAGGATGAAATGCCCTCTTGAATCAATGGTTGGGAAGATTGAGGCAGTTCAAAGAATAACTCCTGCCATTCGTCCAACCTGGCATTATTCAATATAAGGCTAACTTGATTGCTTTCTTTAAGGGGGTCATGCTCTTTCAGCAAACGATAGGATTCATCTTCAAAGGCACGAATCACATCTTCCAAAAGGACACTGTTTTGAGAAAAAGCCAAATAATCATCTTGAATCAAAAAAACGAGCTGTTGGCCTTCATTATCTAACAAATACAATGTCTGATCTTTAAAAATCTGTTGGTTCAGGTTAAACGTTTTGCCGGAAATCTTTTCGACTACGGCTTTGATGTTCTCAATTTTCCATCGAAAACCTTTGCTGCGCGAAATGATCAAAGGCTGAAAAACATCGCTCCCAGTAGAATGTAACGAAATCCAATAAGGCAGTTGGGTAAGATTGGATTGCAGGGTTCCGGAGCTTTCTAGGGCTTCTAGTTCTGTCGTCCAATGCTTGAACTGGCTGAGAGATGGGATATCAAGGAGGGTTTTGAACCAAGGATAAGACTCAAAAGATTTAAATGCGGCATCTAGGTTAGCTCCTTGAATCATGGCAAGACTGGTTTCCGGAATGAGCTTTTGAATGTCCGCGTCTGCAGTATTGAGTTTCCAATAATATAAAGCACCTCCCAGCGTTCCGCAGATCAAGAGCACAAGAATGATGATTCGTATTTTCAATGTTTGGTAATTAGCGATCAATAAAATGTAAGGAAAAATGAAAAAGGCTGTCGGTAAATACAGCCTTTTTCTTGTGTTATTTGCAATGCATTAGCTCAATTTATCAAGCACAGTCATCACTTCTTTTACATGGCCTTCAGAAACCTTGAGGTCAGCCATTTCTTGTTCATTTAATTGCAATTCAATGATTTTTTCAATCCCACCTTTGCCCAAGATAACCGGAGCACCAAGGTAGCAATCATTGATTCCGTACTCACCTTCCAGCTTCACACATACTGGAAATACACGCTTTTGGTCTCTTACAATTGCCTCCACCATTTGAGCCGCTGCACTACCAGGAGCATACCAAGCAGAGGTACCCATGAGTTTAACCAATTCTCCTCCACCGGTTTTGGTGCGTTGAATAATAGCATCCAACTGATCAGCATCTATCAATTCGGTAACAGGAATACCGCCAACTGTGGTGTAGCGTGGAAGCGGTACCATCGTATCTCCATGACCACCCATTAAAACAGCCTGAATATCTTTTGGAGAAACGTTCAAAGCTTCTGCCAAAAAGGCCCTGTAGCGAGCCGTATCAAGGATACCTGCCATTCCCATTACCCTTGTTCTGGGAGCATTAGAAGTTAAGTGTGCCTGATAGGTCATCACATCCAATGGATTGGAAACAATAATAATGATGGCATCAGGAGAATATTGAATAACGTTTTCCGTCACAGACTTAACAATACCCGCATTGGTTTCGATCAAATCGTCGCGCGTCATTCCGGGCTTTCTGGGAAGGCCTGAGGTAATCACCACTACATCGGAACCTGCGGTTTTAGAATAATCATTGGTAGAACCGATAGTTCTGGTATCGTAAAGATTGATAGGGGCTTTTTGCCAGATGTCTAAAGCTTTGCCTTCAGCAACACCTTCTTTAATGTCTAATAAAATTACCTCATTGGCAATTTCTCTGTAAGCTAAAACATCTGCACAAGTAGCACCAACATTTCCTGCTCCAACAACTGTAACTTTCATATTTTCTGGGGTTTATTTTTCTAAATGCAACAAAGTTAATAAGGGATTGCTCTAAATGAAATTCCTAGACCAATGATTCATGGAACCGAATGAATTATTTTTTAAATGGTTTCGCAAACCGCTTGCCAAACCTCTTCTGTTTTAGCCGTAACCTTAAAATGTTCAGAAATACGGTAACCTACAACCCATACAATTTCACCCCCCGATACTAAGACATAAACATGGTTTTTCTGGTGCGAATCGACCTTTTCATCAATCAATAAGTCACTTACCTTCTTTGTACCTTTCATGCCCAAAGGCACTAAGCGATCGCCTTTTTGCCATGGGCGTAAGACCAAAGGAAATGCCAACCGCCCTGCATCGAAGCTGGCATGGCGTGCATCTGTTAAAATATCATCTTTATTACTTTTTCTAGTGATGTGGTAGGTTTGCCCCTGACAATTAAATTGAAGATCTGAGGCTTCAATTTTTTGAACTAATAAAGCCTCCTGTTTTGATTTTTGAATGACCAATCGATCTCTTTCTAACCAAAAAGAAAAAGCCTTTGAATGGATTACCGATGTACCTCCTCCGTAAAAAGCCGAGCCTAAATCTTTTGCTTCTCGGTAATTCAATTGGAAAGGCCGCAACAGTTCATAAAAAAAATAGGCATCAGCCTGGTGTGCCAACAAATCGGAATGTGCCACCCAAAAAGAATCACCTTGATCCTTTAACAAGGTGCTTCTTAATAGCTCAAAGGCTTTTTCTACCCTAGCATTGGCAGCGGTAAGCAATTCCATGTTTTCCTGTTGTACTTGATTGAAATTCGGGTTGAGCTTTTGAAATAACGGAAGTATTTCAAGTCGAATAAAGTTGCGCTTGTAGGTATGGGTATGATTGCTTTCATCTTCTCTCCAAACCACTCCCTCTCTCTCGGCGTAGGCATGCAATGCAGATTTCGGCATTTTCAGTAAAGGCCTTACGACTTTACCGTTTTGTTGTTCCATCCCTTTTAAACCTCGCAAAGATGTTCCTCTCGACAGATTCAGGAAAAACGTCTCTATTTGATCATCCTGATGATGGGCTGTAAAAACCCATTCATATCCTTTCTCGCGGCAAAGTTGTTCAAACCACTCGTATCTAAGCGTTCGAGCAGCCATTTGGGTTGAGCCACCATGCTGCCTTTGATGTTCGGCTACATCTACCCTTTTCAATTCTAAAACGATACCAGAGGCCGTTGCTTGTTTGCGAACCAAGGCTTCATCGGCCATGGATGCATCACCTCGCAATTGAAAATTGACATGAGCAATCGCATAGCTAAGGCCGGCCTTTTCGGCCAAGTGCCAAAGCACCATAGAATCTAGCCCACCGCTCACCGCCAAGAGCAGCTTTTCCGATCTGAAATCTCTGGCACTATTCTTGAACTCACGCAAAATATCGATGGACATGCCTCAAAAATACTATAATTCGTTTGCTTTGCAGTTGAATAACAAGATGAGAATTGTAATTGCTTTATTTTTTGGACTGCTATTGGGTCTGGGTTCCGTTCAAGCACAAACAAGTGTGACCATCAAACGCTCCGATAAGCTCACTTTGGAGGAGTTTGAAGGGCAAAAAATGCAGAAATTGCTCGGGGATGTTTGGTTGGTTCAAGACCAAACTAATATTTATTGTGATTCTGCCTATTTGTCGAGAGCCACCAATGTTGCTCGGGCCTTCGGCCATGTCCGCATTATCAACTTAGAAGAAAACATCAATATTGCCGGAGATTCACTTCTTTACAACGGGAACACTCAAATGGCTCAACTGCGCAGCAATGTGGTGATGAAAGATGATAGCACCACGCTTTACACAGATCATTTGGATTATTTTAGACTCACCAAACAAGGTCGGTACTTCTCTGGTGGTCAACTCATTGACGCCTATAACGACCTAACCAGTGAGCGGGGCATTTACAATGCCAATACCAAAAAATCTGTATTCATGGACAAGGTACATCTGATCAATGTAGACCTCGTCATGGACACGGATACTTTATATTATGATGCAGATATCTCAGAAATGTTGGCTAGAGGTAATACTGTAGCCATAACCCCCGAATCTGACACTCTGCGTACTTCAGATGGTATGCTTTATAATAGAAATACGGAATACGCTGAGGTGTATCATGGCAACATTTCCGGAACGGATTATTACATTGAAGCGGACTCTCTTTTTGCAGATAACATCAGCGAATATTACCGCGCCGCCTTTCA
Source organism: Roseivirga sp. (assembly GCA_018402485.1). Classification (GTDB taxonomy): domain Bacteria; phylum Bacteroidota; class Bacteroidia; order Cytophagales; family Cyclobacteriaceae; genus Roseivirga. Next base: position 469,437 of record JAGYIY010000002.1, read on the forward strand.
AATCATACTAAAGTCCTACTCCGATTCACTGACCATTTATGGCGACCAAGGCACCTACAACAAAGTGGAAAAAACAGCGCGAATGCATGATAATGCTTATTTAAAGAAAATGTTGCAAGGTGACTCTTTGTTCATTGCTGCAGATACCTTGTACAGCAATCAATCTGATAGCACTCAAAAATACCTTTCCGCATATCGACAAGTAGAAATGTTTAAAAGTGACCTTCAAGGCGTAGCTGATTCCGTCACCTTTCAATTTTCTGACTCAACCATTTACATGTTTCAGGATCCAGTGGTTTGGGCAGAAGATAGTCAGATGACGGCCGATTCGATTAACATTGTTATGCGCAATGATAAAATCGACCGCATGAACATGACGAAAAACGCCTTTGTCATTTCAAAAGACAGTTTGGCTAATTTTAATCAGGTAAAAGGAAGAGAAATGGAAATCTTTTTCAAAAATGGATTCCTAAATAAAACCATCGTAAATGGCAATGGCGAGAGTATTTACCACCTTCAAGAAGCAGATGGAGTACTTTCACTCAACAAAATGCGCTGCTCCAATATGGCATTGTACTTTGAGAAAAATACGGTGACAGAAATCAGAACCTACACCCAAGTAGATGGAAGTTTAATTCCGGAATCGGAAATACTCCCCATTGATAAAAGACTACGAGGCTTCGAGTGGTTCGCATCAAACCGCAAACCAAAGCTTTATTCCATTGCACGACATTTGCGCTACGACCGTTAAAAGGGGTTAAAACAAGCCTATATGGTATACGAGCTCAAAGTTTTTCTCTACTTTTAAACTTATAAATGAGTTAGTATATCAGGTTGAAAACACCTCATTGGAGTGGAGCAATCATTTCGAAAACTTTAAAAGGCAGAGGATATTTAAAAAAACTGACAACCACTAACTTATGACAATAAAGTTGGAATTATAACATTGAAAAGCTAATTTTGCAAGCTTATGAAACGCACAGGTCTTTTTGCCTTTTTTACAACGCTCATCATCCTTTTCGCCGGTTGCTCGAACACCATGGGCCAGTTAGAGCGATCTGGAAACAGTGAGGAGATGTATGCTGGAGCTGTGGCATTCTACGAGCAAGGAGATTACGCGAGAGCCGATTTGCTATTTGACAAAATTTACCCCTACTATAGGGGCGCTTCAGAGGCAGAAAAAATCAAATATTATTCAGCTTTCTGCGATTTTTACCAAGGGTTTTATGAGGCAGCATCCTATGAGTTTAAACAGTTTTATCAAGTTTTTGGCCGAAGTGACTATGCGGAAGAGGCTCAGTTTATGGAAGCTTATTCTTTATACCAGAAGTCTCCAGATTATGAAGTAGATCAAAGCAGTTCTGAAGAAGCTGTGATTGCCATGCAAAACTTTTTAAACCGATATCCGGTTACTAAATACTACGAAGAGGCGAATGATATCATCGATGAATTACAAGTGCGCTTCGAAACCAAAGCCTATCATAAAGCCATGCTGTACTATAGGTTAACAACTGGTCTATCGTATCAGAATTATCTTGAAGCTGCCTTGGTCACTTTCAAGGCTTTCAAAGAGGACTACCCTGATTCTCAATACAATGAAGAATTACTTTTTTTGAGCGTAGAAACGAGTTACAATTTAGCAGTTAACAGCATAGAATCGAAACAAGCAGATCGATTTGAACAGTCGTTGGCTTTGTTTAAAGAATTTAAAGAAAAGTACCCCAGTAGTGGGTACATGGCCAAAGCCGAAGAATTATCGGTAGAAGCAAAGGAAACATTAGAACAATTGAAAACAGAAGAATAATGTCAGCAAGTCAGTCAATTATTACCCGCGATACCAGTGATATTGCGAAACCTACCGAAAATCTCTATGAATCTCTTGTGATTATTTCCAAGAGAGCCAAACAAATTTCAGGGAACATGAAGGAAGAGCTCAATGGTAAGTTGGCAGAATTCGCTTCCACTGTAGATAATTTGGAGGAGATTTTTGAGAACAGAGAGCAAATTGAAATTTCTAAATTCTATGAGCGTATGCCAAAGCCTACTGCTATGGCCATTGAAGAGTTTATGAATGGAGAAATTCACCATCGTTATAAAGAGACGGAAGAAGCCGAAGCAGCGGCAAAAATGGAAGAAAAGTAATCTTTCATGCTGAAAGGAAAAAAAATAGTAGTCGGTGTAACCGGAAGTATAGCAGCCTACAAGGCTGCTTTTTTCGTTAGGCTGTTGGTAAAATCCGGTGCAGAAGTAAAAGTAATCATGACTACTGCAGCAAAAGATTTCATTACCCCCCTCACCTTAGCTACCCTCTCTAAAAACCCGGTTATGTCTGATTTTATTCGAGACGAAGAGGGCACATGGAATAACCATGTGGAGCTTGGTATTTGGGCTGATGCATTGATTATTGCTCCAGCCAGTGCCAATACTTTGGCAAAAATGGCCACAGGAACATGCGACAACCTTCTTTTGGCAACGTACCTAAGTGCCAAGTGTCCTACTTTCTTTGCCCCTGCCATGGACTTGGATATGTACCGACACCCGGCAGTGCTCGAAAACATTGACAAACTCCAAAGCTTTGGACATCATTTCATTGCTGCCGAAAGTGGTGAATTGGCAAGTGGGCTGGAAGGAGAAGGAAGATTGGCATCACCTGAAAAAATAATTGGCATTCTCGAAGTTTTTTTTCAAAACGAGCAACGACTCCAAAACAAAAAGATTTTAATTACTGCCGGCCCCACCTACGAAGCCATTGACCCTGTCCGATTCATTGGCAATCATTCCAGTGGGAAAATGGGGTATGCATTGGCAGAAGCAGCTTTACAGCAAGGTGCTCAAGTGGTTTTAATCGCAGGTCCCAATCAACAGAGACTTTCGCACCCCAACCTTACCTTGGTAAAAGTGAGCTCGGGTGATGAGATGTACAAAGCTAGCCTTATTCATCATGCCTCTACAGATTATTGCTTTTTTGCCGCAGCCGTAGCAGACTATAAACCCAAGCAAGCTGCCACTCAAAAAATCAAAAAACAAGAAAATCAGATGGACCTTAGCTTGGTACGCTCCGTGGACATTGCTTACGAATTAGGACAAAAGAAGAAAAAACAACAAATACACATTGGGTTTGCCTTGGAAACAGAAAATGAATTGGCCCATGCACAAGCTAAACTAGAAAAAAAACATTTTGATTTTGTTGTGTTAAATTCATTGAATGATCAAGGCGCAGGCTTTGGTCATGACACGAATAAAGTAACACTGCTCTATCGCGACGGTACCACCAAATCATTAGCATTACAGCGTAAAATCGAAACAGCTAAAGCAATTTTAGATGAGGTTTTTTAATATCTTTTTTATTCTGCTCAGTATAGGGATTCTTCAAAAACCTACTTTATGGGCACAAGAATTAAACTTTACAGTAAGCATCAATGCTGAAGTTATTCAAACCACCGAAAGGGCTATTTTCGATGAAATGAAAAATGCTTTCGAAGATTTCCTCAACAAACAAAATTGGACATCAGACAATTTTAAGCGCAATGAACGCATCAAAGCCAATCTTATTTTAACCATTCGGGATCAGCCTTCTATTGGGCAATTTACCGCTAACGCACAAATACAATTCGTGCGTCCCATTTATGGTTCGAGCTACGAAACTTTACTACTCAATTATGCAGATAGAGATTGGCAGTTTCAATACACCATTTCTCAACGCCTACAGTTCAACGAAAATAGCTTCACCAACAACATCACGGCGCTTCTATCCTATTATGCATTCATTGCACTTGGGCTTGATTATGACTCTTTTAGTCCTTTGGGTGGAACAAATTTCTATGAACAAGCGCAACGCATCGTAAATAATGCACAAAACAATGGGGGCATTGGTTGGGGGCAATTTCAAAATAGGAGAAACCGTTATTGGCTGGTTGAGAATCTTTTCACCAACCAGCAATATGAACCTGTTCGTTTGGCACTATACAACTATCACATCAATGGCATCGACCGCTTTCAAGAAGATCCTGAGAAGGCTAAATTAACCATCCTCACCGCCTTGGAGAATATCCAGAAAGTGAACAGCATCTTACCCAATGCCGTTTTGATTCGCTCTTTTCTCGATGCTAAAAACGAAGAAATTACAGATATTTTCTCTCGAGGAGACATGGATATCAGACGTGATGCCTACAATGTTATGTTGAAACTTGACCCAGCCAGACGATCAAGCTATCAACAAATGGTAGAAAAATAGGCTTGCGAAACCATTGGCGAATCGGTACTTTTGTTCTATGCTGAAAAGCCTAACCATTCGTAATTATGCTCTGATTAAACATCTAGAGCTTAGCCCAAACAATGGACTTAATATCATCACCGGTGAAACAGGTGCAGGTAAATCTATAATGCTGGGTGCCCTCGGATTGCTTCTTGGCAAAAGAGCAGAGAGCAAGGTGGTTTGGGACGAAAATCAAAAATGTATCATTGAAGGTGTATTCAAAGTAAATGCCTACGACCTTAAACAGCTCTTTGAACACTTCGATATCGATTATGAAGAGGAATGTATCATCCGCAGAGAGCTCAATGCCAAAGGCAAGTCGCGAGCATTTGTAAATGATACCCCCGCTAACCTCGACTTCTTAAAGCTGCTGGCCGAGCGCCTAATGGATGTACATTCTCAACACGAAACCTTGCAATTAGGTAGCAATGATTACCAACTTTCTTTGATCGATGCCATGGCTGGAAATCAATCTCTAAAAAATGATTTTCAAAAGGCATATCAATTGTATAAAGCGCAGCACAAAATATACAATGACTTACTCAATGACAGTCGCGAAATGACTAAAGAGGCTGATTATCATCAATTTTTATTTCATGAACTCGATAAAGCCCAACTACAGGTTCATGAAAAAGAATTGATGGAAAGCGAATTGAATAAGCTCGAACATGCAGAGGAAATAAAATTAAGGCTCCATACGGTCCTTGAAATTGGAGAACGTTCAGAAATAAACCTTAGCCAATTATTGAAAGAGCTACTTTTACATATAACAGCCATAGAAGATTATGATGAAACTTATGCATCCCTCAAAGAACGTCTGAAGAGCCTGCAAATTGAATGGAGTGATATACGCAATGAGTTGAACAATGAAGAAATGCGTGTTGATGTAGACCCAGAGGCTATGCTGGCCTGCCAGGAGCGACTCAGTCTGATTTATAAACTGGAACAAAAACACGGGGTCAATAGTGTTGAAGAGTTACTTGCTATTTATGACAATTTAGGAGATAAAATCTTGCGATTGGGCAATCTCGATGAAGCTGTAGAGGCAGCAGAGAAATCCTTAAAGTCAGCTGAAAAAGCGGCTTATGAACAAGCAGAATTACTTTCAAAAAGTCGGAAAGAGATTTTCCAATCTTTCTCTCAGGAATTGCAAGGTCATTTAATGGAATTGGGAATGCCCCATGCCAAAATAGAAGTAGGTCACCAAATTACGGCCCTTTCATCACAAGGCATTGATGCCCTTTCCATAGCTTTTTCAGCCAATAAAGGAGTAGCACCGCAAACCTTAAAAGAAGTTGCTTCTGGAGGAGAATTTTCGCGTTTGATGTTTGCCATAAAATTTATTCTGGCAGATAAAAAGGCGCTACCTACCTTAGTTTTCGATGAAATCGATACAGGTATCAGTGGTGAAATTGCTATCAAAATGGCACATATGATGAAGTGCATGGCTGAGAACCATCAAGTCATCACCATTACTCATCTCCCTCAGATTGCGGCAAAAGGACAAGCACATTATTTTGTTTACAAAGACGATTCTGCCGATACCACTACCAGTAGCATGAAATTATTGACGGGTGAAGAAAGATTAAAAGAATTGGCTGAGATGATCGGAGGTAAAGAAGCATCACCAACTGCCTATCAATCTGCCAAAGAATTAATGGGTTAGGACTTAGCTCTTTAAAACAAGTCTAAACATAAATAACATCTTATGTGACTAGTGGTACACGAGCTATCATTTACCCATTGTATATTTCAGTTGTGAAAAAAATCGCTTTCATTATTTTGGTCTTTTCAACTGCTCTGTTGATGACCCACAACTTATTACCCCACACGCATGAAAGGGTAAACCAAGACCATGAAGCCGTTTATTCCAACACCCCCCCAACAGTTTCTTTTTTCGATTATTTCAAAATTGCACTTCAACTGGATCTTGGTGTAGAGCATTTAGATCATTACAACAATTGGGATCAGTCCATTGATTTTGAATACCATCACCATTGGGAGTCTTTTAATGAAGCCCTAGTCTCCAACAGACTTCTACTATTAGAGCATAATTCATTGTGCTTTTTAAGCATCGCACAAGAGTGGCCAGCTATTCTATTTTTAGAAAACTCCCCTTTTCGTGGCCCTCCACGCCAAGCCTAATACCTGCAAAATCGCCTTTTAGGCTAACTTTTCACATTACTTTTTCTAATTCATTCTTATGTTCGAAAGCATTATAGATTTTTCTGTACGTCAGAAATTTATCATCATATTATTTGTCATAAGCATTATTACAGGTGGTATTTATGCACTCATGCAGCTACCGGTAGATGCTGTTCCTGATATCACCAATAATCAGGTACAAGTGGTAACGGTATCACCCACCCTTGCCCCACAAGAAGTAGAGCAACTCATTACTTTTCCAATCGAAGTCAGTTTATCCAATATTCCTGATGTAATAGAAATACGCTCCATCTCTCGTTATGGACTGTCCGTCATTACTGTGGTCTTCGAAGAGAGCATGGAACAACTCGATGCACGGCAATTTGTACAAGAGCAGCTCAATTTGGCGGCAGGAGAAATCCCAGATGGCTTGGGCAACCCTGAACTGATGCCCATTACCACAGGGCTTGGCGAAATTTACCAATATACCTTAGAAGTTGAAGAGGAATACCGCGACATGTACAGCCCAATGGAACTGCGCACCCTACAGGATTGGGTTGTAAAACGACAGTTAAGTGGAATTCCGGGCATCATCGAAATTAGCAGTTTTGGTGGTTTTCTAAAGCAATATGAAGTATCTGTCAACCCCTTGCTGTTGAGGAGTTTTGAACTGACCTTAAGTGATGTATTTACGGCATTAGACAACAACAATCAAAATAGTGGTGGCAGTTACATCGAGAAAAATACCAATGCTTACTACATCAGGTCTGAAGGGCGGATAGAACAATTATCAGACATTGAAGACATTGTTATCAAACATCAAGAAGGAAATCCAGTGCTCATTAAGGACATTGCCGAGGTTACCTTTGGCAGTCCGAAACGCTACGGTGCCATGACAAAAGATGGGCTCGGCGAAGCCGTTGGTGGCATAGCATTGATGTTAAAAGGAGCAAATTCTTCACAGGCCATTAAGGCCGTTCAAGAAAGAGTTGAGCGGGTTCAGCTTTCCCTACCTAAAGGTGTGAAAATTGCCCCCTATCTCGATCGTTCAGACCTAGTCTCAAGAACCATAGATACGGTAAGTACCAACCTGATTGAAGGTGGTTTGATTGTTATTTTTGTCTTGCTCCTTTTTTTGGGTAATTGGAGAGCTGCCTTTATTGTGGCTACTGTCATCCCTTTGGCCATGCTCTTTGCTTTTATCCTCATGAACCTATTGGGTGTTTCAGCCAACCTGATGTCTTTGGGAGCAATAGATTTTGGTATTGTGGTAGATGGTGCAGTCATCATTGTTGAAAATGCTTTACACATCCTTTACACGGTGTATTTGGGAAAAAAGCTATCGCAATCGGAGATGAATCATGCAATAAAGAATGCTTCCTCACAGATTTATCAATCAGCAGCTTTTGGCGTTTTGATCATTTTGGTGGTCTTTCTACCTATCATTACCCTCACAGGAGTGGAAGGAAAAACTTTCCGCCCAATGGCCTTAACCGTGAGTTTTGCACTGCTGGGTGCACTTGTACTTTCTTTGACTTACGTACCCATGATGGCCAGCTGGATATTTAAGAAGCACATCAAAGAACATGTTACTTTTTCAGACCGCATGATGAATAAGTTGAAAAGTATCTATGAACCCTCGCTTAACTTGAGCATGAAATGGTCTAAGGCAATCATTGCATCGATTGCTGCTATTTTCATCGGAGCCGTATGGATACTATCAACACTTGGAGCAGAATTCATCCCTACATTGGAAGAAGGTGATTTGGCCATGCAAATGACGATTCCTCCAGGAAGTTCACTAGACCAAAGTATAAAAACTTCTACTCATGCAGAACGACTCTTGCTTGAGAATTTTCCTGAAGTAAAAAATGTAGTGTCCAAGATTGGAACCTCTGAAGTGCCTACAGACCCCATGGCCATAGAAGATGCCGATATCATGATTATCCTGAAACCTAAGTCGGAGTGGACAAGTGCCTCAGACCGGGAAGGACTAGTAGCAGAAATGAAAAAGGTTTTGGAAGAAGTGCCCGGTGCCTCATTCGATTTTACCCAACCCATCCAGCTCAGATTTAACGAATTGATGACGGGGGCGAAAACCGACATTGCCATTAAAATTTTTGGTGAAAATGTAGAAGAACTGGCTCGCTTGGCTAACTCCACGGCAGCTTTCATTGAAGATATTCCTGGAGCAGCAGATATCAAGGTAGAGCAAACTGAAGGATTATCGCAAGCCATAATCCATTTTAACAGAAAGAAAATCGCTCAATATAACTTAGATATTGCCACGCTGAATCAAACATTGAGGACAGCTTATGCTGGTCAAGTGAGCGGAGTGGTTTTTGAAAACGAAAAGAAATTCGATCTGGTGGTGCGTTTTCGTGAATCAGACAGAACTGACATTCAGTTGAATAAACTATTTGTGACAAATAAATCGGGCGATGTAATCCCTATGCACGTATTGGCCGAGGAAAGAATCATTCAAGGTCCCATGCAGATTACAAGAGAAGATGCGAAGAGAAGAATTACCATTGGTGTTAACGTAAGAAACCGAGATGTAGCCAGCCTTGTTGAAGACATCGAGAAAACCCTTGGTCAGCAATTGACCCTACCCGTAGGGTATTACATCACCTACGGAGGGCAGTTTGAAAACCTACAAGCCGCTCAAAAAACCTTGAGCATTGCTGTGCCTACTTCCCTGTTTCTAATTTTGTTATTACTCTATTTTGCCTTTGGATCTACCAAGTACGCTTTATTGATCTTTATGTCGGTGCCCATGTCTGCCATTGGTGGCGTTGCCGCACTATGGCTACGAGGTATGCCATTTAGTATCTCGGCAGGTGTTGGGTTCATTGCTCTTTTTGGGGTTGCAGTGTTAAATGGCATTGTGCTTATCAGTTACTTTAATCAACTTCGCAAAGATGGTTTTAAAAGCATTCAAGATGTTGTAGTCAAAGGTAGTTTGGCACGTTTACGTCCGGTTTTAATGACAGCCGCAGTAGCCGCTTTTGGCTTTTTACCCATGGCCCTTTCCTCTTCTGCAGGAGCTGAAGTGCAAAAACCACTTGCCTCTGTGGTGATCGGGGGGTTGGTTTCATCAACACTTTTAACATTAATTGTTTTGCCCAATATGTATATTCTATTCAACCGTAATTTTTTCCGGAAAGCCAGCTTAGCATTGGTCCTCTTCCTTTGCATTGCCTTACCTGCCGCACAGGCACAAGATTCTGGCTTGAGCTTGGCAACAGCCAAACAATTAGCCCTCGAAAACAACGGGAATTATAAAAATCTTGCACTGGGTTTAGAACAAAGTCAACAGCGAGAAAAGGGCACTTTCAATCTGGGATTGACCTCTCTCACTTGGCAGAACGGTCAGATTGATGGAGAATTTAATGACTATAACCTCCAATTTGTTCAGAACTTGGGGAACTTATTTCAAATGGTGGCTGCCAAAAAAACCGCAGAGGCACAAACCCGGTGGCTTGAAGCACAACAAACCATTGAAGAAAATTTACTGCTTACGAGAGTACAAAGTGAGTGGTTCAATTGGTTTTATGCCGTTAGCCGTCAGGATCAATTGGCTGAAATATTACCAGCACTGGAGCGACTAGAAGAACAAATTGCTAAAGCTAGAGCGCTAGGGGAAGTTAATTTCAAGGATGCTCTCACCTTTGAAAACTTATTGATACGTTTAAGAAGTACAAGTCTGACCCTTTTGAACGAAGCGGAGGTAGCTCATACGAGCCTACAAAGCCTAATTGCCACTCCGATTCAATCAAAGCCTGCTGACTTTGAATTAAACAACTGGCTATCTCAAACTGATAAGCGTATTTCTTCCAGATTTATGGAACAATTTCAGGCTGAGCAAACGTACTATGAACAATTGGGAAAGGAAGCAGAATCTGGAAAACTACCAAGCTTTAATATTGGCTATTTCAATCAAAGTCTTAACAAAACGACAGGGTTTGATGGCTTCATTGCCGGTATTTCATTACCTCTTTTTAATGCACGCCCTAAAGCAGATAAAGCCATTGCCGATCTGGAAGCAGAAAAAAGTTTGAATACCCAAAACCAGGAAATGCTAACCTATCAGAATACCTTAGAACAATTACAAAAACAAAAAGAAAGGCTGCTTGAAGCCTTACAAATTTATCCAGACCCAAATCGCTTTTCAACTCAGTTTGACCAATTGATGTCGCTTATTCAAAAAGGTGAAATCAATGTGTTCGAATGGACGCGTTTGGTAGAAACCCTATGGCTTAACCGACAACAGGTGAGCCTTTTGGAACAACAACTTACACGCATACAATCACAAATAGAATTTTTGACCCAATGATAGATCACATGAAAAAATTAAGCCTCTTAACCCTCGCATTGATTGCCGGACTACTTTCTTGTGGCTCCGGGAATACCGAAGAAAACACAGCAACTGCTCCTTCGGGATTCATCCAAATGTCTCAAGAAAAAGTACGGCAAGCAGGTCTGGAGACCGGTCTGATTGCAAAGGTTAATTTCGAAGAAACCGTAAATTGTACAGGCTTGGTGGATGTCCCCCCAATGGGAAGAAGGGTCATGCATAGCTTTATCGCAGCTCAAATCACCGAGCTAAGTGCCATTCGTGGGCAACATGTGCAAAAAGGCGATGTATTGGCCATCCTCAGACACCCCAGTATTATTGAATGGCAAGAAGCTCTTTTACAAGCCAAAACAGACATCAATTATTATACACAAGAACTGGAAAGAAAAGAAGCCTTACGCATCAATAATACAAGCTCTATCAAAGAAGTAGCTGCAGTGCAAAATGTCTTAAATAAAAACAAAATTCTTTACCAGTCCCATCAGGCTAAGCTAAAAATGATCGGTATCGATGAAGAAGACATTGAGCAAGAAGGCATTCAAGAACAAATTACACTCATGGCACCTTTCTCCGGGGAAGTCAGTAATGTCTTGGTGCAAAATGGAGCGTTTGTATCTGAAAATCAGCCTTTATTGGAGATTTTAGAGGTAGACCATAAACACATCGAACTAGATGTATTCATGCGCGATGCATCCAAAGTTAAAATTGGGCAATCCATCAGCTTTCGTCCTGCCGGAAGTGATCAAACCCTCTCAGGGGAGGTTTACCTTATCAATCCCGATTTAAAAAATAACAGTCTGCGTGTACACGGACATTTAAACAATGAAGCTGACCCCATTCAGGTCGGAACCTTTTTGGAGGCCGAAATTGTATTTGCACATGATTCAGTTTATGCCATCGACAAGGAAGAGCTGATCCGGGAGGGTGAAAATTTCTTCTTACATCAGGTTTCTGATGAAGGTTATAAAAAGGTAGCTGTCAAAGTAGGGAGAATGAATAACCATTGGGCTGAGCTGATAGATTTTGATACTACCTCACATTATGTATTGAAGGGTAACTATTATCTGAGAGCTCAATAAACAAGACAGGTGTCTGGATTTTGTCATTTGCCTTTTCTAAATGGCTTTGATTTCAATCCATTTGTCTATTTTTACGATTCGTAAAAAAGAATACATATGGCACATCAACTTTTAAAAGGAAAAAGAGGAATTATTTTTGGCGCTTTGGATGAGCGTTCTATTGCTTGGAAAGTAGCCCAAGTTGCTCATGACGAAGGTGCGAGTTTTACACTCACTAACGCCCCAATAGCATTGAGAATGGGCACAATCAATGAACTAGCCAAAGCTTGCAATGCTGAAGTCATTCCCGCCGATGCTACTTCGGTAGAAGATCTTGAAAACCTATTCAATAAATCTGTTGATATTTTGGGAGGTAAGATCGATTTTGTTTTGCATTCCATTGGTATGAGTCCGAATGTGCGTAAAGGAAAAGATTATGGCGATCTCAATTACGATTGGTTGCAAAAAACGCTTGACGTATCTGCTATTTCATTTCACAAAGTGATGCAAACTGCCGAAAAACTAGATGCTATGAATGAATGGGGATCAATCATGGGGCTTTCTTACATTGCTGCACAACGCACTTTCCCAGATTATTCAGACATGGCACATGCCAAAGCCATGCTAGAATCCATTGCTAGAAGTTATGGTGAAAGATTTGGGAGGCTCAAAAATGTTCGCGTGAATACGATCTCTCAGTCTCCAACCATGACTACCGCAGGCACTGGTGTTGGTGGATTCGATGTATTTTATAACTACGCAGACAAAATGTCTCCCTTAGGCAATGCCACAGCTGAGGACTGTGCAAAATATTGCGTGATGTTCTTCTCAGACTTTACACGCATGGTGACCATGCAAAATTTGATGCACGATGGAGGTTTCTCTTCATCGGGTATTACGGATGCATTGATAGAAGAACTTAAAAAATAAAACAATCTGCCGACCGATTGGTCGGCAGCTCTTTCTTTTCTCAACATGTAACAATCGGAAATGATCGTTTTCCCCAACGCCAAAATTAATCTCGGGCTTCAAGTCATAGGGAAACTGCCGAATGGCTATCATTCCATTCAAAGTATACTCTACCCAATTCCTGTTTATGATGTACTTGAATTTGTGCCATCCAAAGCTCAAACTCATTTTCAATCCTCTGGACTTGAGATTCCTAATGATGGGAAGGAGAACTTGGTCTTGCGGGCTTATCAGTTGATGAAAAAAGATTTTCAATTACCGGAAATCGATATTTTTCTTTTTAAACAAATCCCTATGGGAGCCGGATTAGGCGGAGGTTCATCCGATGCCGCTTTTATGCTAAAAGCGCTCAGTGAACATTTCGAACTTTTTTTAGAAGATAGTTTTTTGAAAAGTTATGCCGAACAACTTGGCTCCGACTGCCCTTTTTTTATTGCGAATACCGCTGCATTGGCCACGGGAACAGGCACAGATTTGACGCCAATTACAGTAGATCTAAAAGGGCTTTATCTATTGCTCATTCACCCGGGCATTCATATTTCTACACAAGAAGCGTATAGCGGGGTCATTGCTAAGGCTCCCCGATATGATTTACGAGAGGTAGTTACCAAACAACGGCCAGCAGATTGGCGAAAAACCCTACACAACGATTTTGAAGATAGTGTTTTCATCCTTCATCCAGAACTAAAAAAACTCAAAGAACAATTCTATGCTCAAGGTGCTGTCTATGCAGCGATGAGCGGGTCAGGAAGCACCCTCTTTGCTCTATTCGAGGGCGAGCCGCCAAAGGCATTTGAAAACCAATTGAAAGAAGAATACGTTACCTTTCGTGCACATTTTTGATGAAGCATTTCGTTTTTTTATCGCACATCCTATTCATTCTCATCTCTACCTTCATTACCAAATTTAGATGAACTGTAAGAATAGGGTCAAAGATCAATTTCAGTATACAATTTTAAGTGTGACGGAAATAAATTTATGGTTAGAAAGAAGGCCGTAATCAACAAGATTCAAGCATCAATTAGGTCAATCCTGTTGTTTTGACTTTTACTTTTTTGTGCCTTATTTTATTCAAAATAGGGTACGCTAAGACAACACTCAGAATCACCAAAGTACCCCAATAAAAACCAGAGCTCATGGATTCTGCTTCTCCATAGATGAGCAGAGCTAAAAGAATTCCATAAACAGGCTCTAAATTGATGGTAAGGTTGACCATAAACGCAGATATTCGTTTCAGAATATCGACCGTAACGGTGAATGCATAAACTGTACAAAACAAGGAAAGGATTAATATCAAGCTCCAATCGCGCAATGTTGGAATTTGTAATAGAGGTTCATCTGGTAAAATAAAATATCGATAGAGCGGTGTGAAAAACATCAATCCAGCAGCGGCTCCAAACATTTCGTAAAAACTTATACTGTATTTGGTGTATTTGTGTGTGAATCGTCCATTCAAAACAGAAAAAGAAGCGGCCAAAATAGCTGATATCAAAGCAAAAGATAAGCCTAAAGCATGGGTAAACTCAAATTGAAAAATAAGATATAAACCCACAATGACAATCAACCCCATGTACACTTGCAGCCACTCTATCCTTCTTCGGTTGGCCAGAGGTTCCAAAAGACTGGTCCAAAATGTAGTGGTTGCTATCCCTGCTAAACAGACAGATACAGTTGAAATGCGAGCCGATTCAAAGAAGAACACCCAATGCGCTGCAATGATTAAACCTGTCAGCATTAGTTGTAGTACAGCTTTGGGAGGAAGTTGTAAGGATTGTTTTTTCCAGTGAACAAGAAGAAACAAGGAAAGAGCGGCAATGGCTGTTCTTAAAAAAACGATTTGTGCCACACCCAAACTCAGTTCTTTACCCAAAATAGCGGTAAATCCCCATAGAAATACGATAAAGTGTAGTTTAATGAAGTCGGATCGGCGTGGATTTTCCATATTTATTTCGGCACCAACCTGTAAAGTAGGATGCCCAAGAGCGTAAATACCATATTGGGAAACCACACCGCTAGTAAAGGATCGGAAGTGCCATTTTCAGCATTACTCTTTGCTGCCACGAACAGAATGATGTAAATAAAAGCGATCACAAAGCCCAAAGCAATCTGAAAACCCACTCCCCCTCTCGTTTTTCTAGACGATAAAATTACCCCGATGAAAGTTAAGATAATAGCAGAAAATGGCGACATGTAACGCACATATTTTTCAATTAAATAAATAGGAATATTGTCTGCTCCCTTCATCTTAAGTTTTGCAATTTCTTCATCGATCTCCGGTAGAGTCAATGTTTGTTCCAAACTATTTAAATTGCCAAAATCAGAAGGAAACATATTGATTTTAATGAGTGTGTCTTCTACACTTTCAAATTGGTATTGCTCATTTAGTCCATCAAACCTGCGTACACTCCACTCCGTAAGCTGCCAAGCCTCCAAAGTACTATCCCACTGCGCTTGCCGCGAAGTCAGTTTATAAATTAAATCCAAATCATCTACCTCTTCTAAGGTAAAGCGGAAGGCAATATCGCGTTTATTATCATAGCTCGAAACATAGGCATATGTTGTAGGGCTTACCTTAAAATGGACATCGCGTTCACTGAAACTATAATTCCCATCAAAATAGTTTTGCTCAAAAGACACGCGAAATTTATTGGCATCGGGAATGATCCATCCAGTAAATACAAAACTCACCACCGCTACAACGACAGACCCTATAAAAAAAGGCCTCAACAAACGGGGGTAGCTAATGCCTCCACCCAGCACGGCAATAATTTCGGTGTGATTAGCAAGTTTTGAAGTGACAAAAACGGTAGCAATGAAGATGGTGATTGGGGTAATTAAATTAGCAATATAGGGAGCATATGCCAAAAAGTATTTCAGAATCATCCATGTTGGAATATCATTTTTAATAAAATCTTCGTTCCGTTCTGAAAAGGTGATGATGAGTACAATTGATACCAAAATCATCACCACAAAAATGAACGTTGTTAAAAACTTCCAGAGGATGTACCGGTCTAGAATTTTCATTAAAGCTTACGGGTTACTTTTTGCACCATTTCTTTCTTCCAATCAACAAATGTGCCTAAAAGAATTTGCTTTCGCGCCTCTTTGACCAACCAAAGATAAAAAGTAAGGTTATGAATAGAAGCAATTTGAGCAGCAAGTAACTCCTTACTGACGACCAAATGCCTTAAATAAGCCTTAGAATAATGCGTGCTTACGTAACCGCCCAGGTTTGGGTCTATCGGAGAATGATCATTCTTCCACTTTTCATTTCTAAAGTTCATAATGCCTTCTGAGGTAAATAGCATACCATTGCGAGCATTGCGGGTTGGCATCACGCAGTCGAACATATCTACTCCCAGTGCAATGCATTCTAATAAATTTTCAGGGGTACCCACGCCCATCAAATAACGAGGTTTATCCTCCGGCAACACATCACATACTACCTCGGTATGTTCATATAGTAATTCATGCGGCTCGCCTACTGACAAACCCCCGATGGCATTTCCATCACATTCAAAAGAAGCAATGGTCTCTGCAGACTGCTTTCTTAAATCATTGTAGGTACTTCCTTGCACAATAGGGAATAAAGTTTGCTCGTAACCATATACATTGTCAGTCGTATTAAATCGGTCTATACAGCGCTTCAACCAACGGTGTGTCATTTCCATAGATTTTCGTGCATAACCATATTCGCATGGGTAAGGTGTACATTCATCAAAAGCCATGATAATATCTGCACCAATGGTTCGCTGAATGTCTATGGCATACTCGGGTGTAAATGTGTGGGCAGTGCCATCTATGTGTGATTTAAAAGTGACCCCCTCCTCTTTAATCTTTCGCGTTCCTGCCAAGGAATAGACTTGATATCCTCCAGAATCTGTTAAGATAGGGCGATCCCATCCATTGAATTTATGAAGTCCTCCGGCTTTTTCAATAATTTCTAAGCCCGGCCTTAAAAATAAATGATAAGTGTTTCCAAGAATAATTTGTGCTTGAATATCCAGTGACAGCTCACGTTGGTGCACTCCTTTGACTGTACCTGCTGTACCTACAGGCATGAAAATAGGGGTTTCTACTTCCCCATGGGCTGTATGAAAACAACCTGCCCTGGCCTTTGTGTTTTTATCTTTTGCGAGTAAGTCAAACTTCATCATTCATTTTTTTGCACCACAAAAATAGTAGTATTGCCTAAATCTGTTTTCTTTAGGGCTGATAGTTTTCAGATATGTTTTTTTTAAGGGAGTATTCTTTATGCTTCTGCTTGTGCAGCTGTGTTTTCTATGAGAGATACACCCACTAAATGCTCACATGATTTAGATTCGATCAATCTCAAAAATAAATGCATCTCTGTCCCGCTCGTGCTCTTTAAAAAAGCGCATCATCTGAGCCAATTAAGAACTGCTTTAATCGCTCAAAATCAGACCAATTTTGAATCATCTTGACTTATCATCATACGTTTCAGTTAAACATTAAAGAAGCAACACCTACTTAAAGCGTACTGCATTCAACTTGAACTAAATTTTTAAAACAAAAATAAAATCGTTTATCAGCTGAAAAATACTATCATCAAAAATAAAAAACGATTTTGTTGTTTTATATGTTATATTAAGTGTTGGGTAATGCTAATCTTGATTAGGTGTTCAGCCCCCCAAAAAGAATAAATTTGAAATTGACCTTTGGCATAAAAAGTGTGGTCCATGATATGCATATGAATACAAAGAATTTTCAATGCAATAATAAATTTTTAAAATGGGCACTTCCTATTGTATACCTATGTTGTTTATGTCATGTGGTTTTAGTCTCAATTCATGTACTGTTAATCGAAAAAAGTGAATGGAAGTAAGAAAGCAATTCTCTAAAAAGGCCTTAGAAGATTTTAAGCTCATCGATATGGCCGTTGACGCTGACAATGAGCAGGCCTATGCGGAGTTGTTAAAAAGGTATAAGAAGCCTGTTTACCACATGGTTTTAAAAATGGTAAGGAATGTAGATGATGCAGAAGACCTGACGATTGAAGCCTTTTCAAAAGCTTTCAAAAACCTTCATAAATTTAAAAAAGACTATACATTTTCGACTTGGCTTTTTCGCATAGCTACCAACAACGCCATTGATTTTATACGTAAAAAGCGATTGAAAACCATGAGCCTCAACACCTCTTTCAAGGATGATAATGGAGAAGCAGTAACCATTGATGTTGAGGATAAAAATCTTAACCCTCAGGAGGAGACTATTAAAAGCCAAAAGATTTTATTGGTTAGAATGTTTGTTAATAAACTACCTGCAAAGTATCAGCGGCTGGTCAAACTAAGGTATTTTGATGAACTGAGCTACGATGAAATTGCCAAAGAATTAGAGGCTCCATTGGGTACTGTCAAGGCTCAACTTCACAGGGCGAGAGAGCTGATGTACGATTTGGTTAAAAACAAAAAGGAACA
Source organism: Roseivirga sp. (assembly GCA_018402485.1). GTDB lineage: Bacteria > Bacteroidota > Bacteroidia > Cytophagales > Cyclobacteriaceae > Roseivirga. The sequence continues at coordinate 487,659 of JAGYIY010000002.1, forward strand.
CATCTAATAGCTATATTTGCAACATGCAAATGCTCCAACATTACTTCCCAAACCTGACACCACAGCAGATTCAACAATTTGATGCATTACCATCTATTTATGCAGATTGGAACGATAAAATCAACGTGGTTTCCAGAAATGACATAGATAATTTAATGGAGCGACATATTTTACATGCCTTGGGAATTGCTAAAATACAGGTTTTTCTTCCGGGTAGCATCGTGCTCGATGTAGGAACAGGTGGTGGATTCCCTGGAATTCCTCTGGCCATTCTCTTCCCTCAAACCCAATTTCATTTGGTAGACTCGGTAGCCAAAAAAATAAGGGTGGTGAATGAAGTCTGCAAACTCATAGGCCTAAGTAATGTTAAAGCTGAGCAGGCCCGTGCTGAAAGCCTTAAAGGAAGTTATGATTTTGTCATCAGTCGTGCCGTTACACAACTGGTTCGTTTTTATCCTTGGGTAGCTCATCAATTCAAGAATAAATCTTTACACAAATTGCAAAATGGAATTTTATACTTAAAAGGCGGAGATTTAGAGGAGGAAATAGAAGCTTCTAAACTGAAGCGCATTAAGACATACGCGCTATCCGACTATTTTGGTGAACCCTTTTTTGCTACCAAAAAAGTACTTTATGTTCCCGCTCAAAAATCGCCTTCTTTTTTATCTTTTGCTGTAAAGACCAAAAGACAATAAATACCTAAAAGTGTGCCGACAGGTACATTTAAAATACTTATGATACCAAAAATCAAACCTGGTATATGAGCCCATTTCTTTTCTCCTAATAAGCCAATTCCAATGATCAGACGAGGAATTAGAAAAAGGATAGCGATAGTCCAAAGAAAATAAGAAATGAAATCAAAAACGATGTAGGCCTCAGGCTCAATCCCATTTTCAGCAAGTGTGATGATGAACTCGATAAAGGCTTCGTAGAAAAAGAGACAAATGAGCCAAAACGCACTGAAAATAACAAAAGTTACTCCGATGATTTTTTTATGTACTGCAGCTGTGAAATCCATAATATTATTTTACAGTTAAGTTACTAAAAAACAATCTATTAAATGAGAGTCTTACCAGCAAATGAAACCGCTTATTCAAATCTTAGGGCCTCGATAGGATCTAATTTAGATGCCTTTTTAGCTGGAATATACCCTGATACGATGCCTACTACCACGCAGACAGATAGGCCAACCAAGATCCAAAGCCAAGGAATGACAAATGCACCACCAAGGACATTGGCAAGCAAGTTACCTACAATAATACCTAAAATAGCACCTGCAATACCTCCCAACTGACAAATCACAATCGCCTCTATTAAAAATTGCTGTAATATTCGTGCCGGCGTTGCGCCCAATGCTTTTCTAACACCAATTTCTCGTGTGCGCTCAGTTACACTCACCATCATAATGTTCATAAGTCCAATGGCTGCTCCAAGCAACGTTACCGCCCCAATACCAAACCCCCCGGCACGCAGGCCACTCGTAATGCTATCGAGGGCTTCATTGACAGAATCGCTTCGCTCTACTTCAAAAGATTCCGGTTCACCAATACGGTCTCCCCTGATTTGACGCATTAAGCCTGTTGCTTCACCCATCGCATAATCTACATCTTTGGGGTTTTCTATGGTAGTGGTAATGCTAAAACGCATATTACCATTCCTATTGAATCTTTTTGCATTCACCAAAGGAATGATAATGTTTCGATCTTCTTCCGTATCGCCACCAAAACCACCTTTCTCCTCGAGTACACCTATCACACGGTATTTATTACCATACATACGTATGTCCTTATTGATAGGGGATTCATTTTCATTGAATAAGGTTTTAACCACCTCTGTGCCTAGAATACAAACGTAATTTCCGTATTCTGTTTCCAATGCTGAAAAATTACGCCCGTCAGCAATATTGATTCCTTTGATGATGATGTACTGATCATCTCCTCCGGTGATAGAAATGTTTGGATTGGTTTTTTTACTCCCGTAAGTAATTTCTGCCGAACCTGTAACACGTGTATAAACTGTGGTAACTGCAGGATAGCTATAGTCCTCTTTAAAAGAAATTGCCTCTTCGAATTTAACCGGACCATAAGATTTTTCTCTTACGCCATTGATGTTTCTTTTTCCTGACTGCTTTGATGTAATGTCAAAACTATTGGCTCCTAAGGTCGATAAACTTGAGTCTATCTCACTTTTAATACCATCCACAGCTGTGAGCATACCTACAAGAGAGGTAATGCCAATGGCAATAATCAGCCCGGTGAGCACCGTTCTTAATATATTGCCTTTGATTGAATGGATACTTTCTTGGATGTTTGCTAAGAGGTTCATGGGTTTTGTGCCAATTTCAATATGCGTAAAACTAATCCACCTATGATCAATTTTTTATAACTAATACGTAAATTGAGCGATATGATAGCTAAACGGTTGATAACAAAGTTCAACATGCGAAAACTTTTCTTACTTACCATCATTTCACTCTTTTTTTGCACTGCTAAGGCCAATAAAATCATTGTTCCAATGGATGAAACCCAGTCTAACCATCTCAAAGCTTATGGGGCGGCTTACTGGGTTCTTAGTAAAGACGAACCAATTGAATGGATGTTGAATTATAAGGGCGGAAGTTTTATGATGCCTGCACTTTCCGGAGTAGAAAATGAATTGGTGATTAGAGGGGTTTCCTATCAAGTCATATCTGATGCTGATGCTGCCAGACTGGCAAAGGAAATTTCAGTCCCTACCTCCAACATGGACATGATGCGCTTAGAGACTGTACCAAAAATTGCCGTTTATAGCCCTAAAACCAAAATGCCATGGGATGATGCCGTAACCCTAGCCCTTACCTATGCTGAAATTCCATATGATGTTATTTATGATGACGAAATAATGTATGATGAACTTACAAGTTATGATTGGCTTCATCTACATCATGAGGACTTTACCGGACAATACGGTAAATTTTACCAAACCTATAAAAATTACAGTTGGTACATTCAACAACAGAAAGATTATGAGGCCTCTGCTAAAAAACATGGGTTTGCTAAAGTCTCTCTGCTAAAATTGGCTATTTCACGTAAAATTAGAACATTCGTAGCTGGTGGTGGCTTTCTTTTTGCTATGTGTTCTGCTACAGACACCTTCGATATTGCGTTAGCGGCTAACGGTCAGGATATCGTTGAATTTATGTATGATGGAGACCCGGCAAATCCTGCCGCATTCAACAACCTAGACTATAACCAGACACTAGCCTTCACGAACTTCAAAATCAAAAAAGACCCCAACGAGTATGAGTATTCTGACATTGATAACACTGATGCCAGAAGTCAAAACTCGTTGAATGAATCAAATGACTACTTCAAATTATTTAAATTCAGTGCCAAATGGGACCCTGTGCCCACCATGCTCACGCAAAATCACACGCAATTGGTAAAGGGTTTTTATGGACAAACCACCGCATTTAAAAAGCGAACAGTAAAAGCAGACGTGATTTCCCTGGGAGAAACACTAGCTGCCAATGAAGACAAATATATCCACGGGATATATGGCAAAGGGTTTTGGACCTTTTATGGTGGGCACGATCCGGAAGACTATCAACATCGTGTGGGGGAAGAACCTACCGACCTAAACCTTTACCCCAACTCTCCCGGATATCGATTGATTTTGAACAATATTTTGTTTCCTGCAGCTAAAAAGAAAAAAAGAAAAACTGTACCATGATGTTAATCGGCTCCAAGAAGTAGTTTATAATGCTTCCATCTTTTTATTACCCTTTCTGCCTCTTTTACTTTCTTTGAAGATAGCTACCCTTTTTTGCACCGATACGATCCGACCATATCTCATCGGGTAGCTTAAAATTCTTTTCCAAAATTACTTATTTTAAACGTCCTAATAGATACTTCGTATGGCTGATGAAGCACATTAACTTATTCCATTTATATTTTTTGAGTTATGGTAGACAAAAAACCCTAAAGTCAGTTATCATTGTATTTCCACAAAATGAAAAACAAGAAGTTCGATTATATTATTGCTGGTGGCGGTGCATCAGGGCTAACCTTGGCTTTTTTGTTGTTGGAGTCTAAATTGAAAGTACAATCAATACTCATTATCGATCGTGACAATAAGAGCCGTAATGATCGAACTTGGTGCTTTTGGGAAAAAGGTGAAAACCTATTTGAACATCTGATTTACCATCGTTGGGAAAAGGCCAAAGTAGCCTATGGTTCTTTCGAAAAAAGTTTTCATCTCCCCCCTTACACCTACAAAATGATTCGTGGAATCGACTTTTATGATTTCATGAAAAATTACATGAGCTCTAAACCTCAAGTCACTTGGGTGCAGGAAGAAATTACAAAAATTGAAGACTCAGGTCATGTAAAAACCAAAGAAAACACCTACCAAGGCGATTTGATTTTTGACAGCACTTTTGAACCTGAAATGCTCACCAATTCCAATAGCACAACACTTTTACAACATTTCCATGGTAAGATCATCACGACAGCCAAGGCTCATTTCGACCCGAATGCATGTACCTACATGGATTTTCGCATGGCACAACATGGTGATTGTCGTTTTGGCTATGTTCTGCCTTTTACCGAAAGAAAGGCCTTAGTCGAATACACTATTTTTAACCAAAAACTTTTAAGCGATAATGCCTACGATAAGGGACTAGATGACTATATCGAACGGTTAGGTATTGATGCTTATGAGACCCATGAAATAGAAAGAGGGGTTATTCCAATGTCCGACTATCCATTTCAACTTCAAAATAGTGAAAGGGTCTATTGCATTGGTATCAAAGGTGGGTTTGTAAAAGCTTCGACAGGTTATTCTTTCTTAAGGGCACAAAAAATACTTAGCCAAATGGTGGGTAATCTTGAAATGAATCAAAAAATCTACCATAATCTTCCTTATCAGTCCTCTAAATTTAAGCGATATGATGCCACTTTGTTGGATGTTTTAGCCAGTGGCACCTATCCGGGAGCAGAAATATTTGGCCGTCTTTTTGAGAAAAATGGAGCCCATGCTGTTTTTAAGTTTTTAGATGAAAACACACATTTAATTGAAGAAATAAAAATCATGGCAACCTTGCCCACTTGGGGCTTCAGCAAATCTTTTCTGAAGCAATTTTTATAAGCGAAGGATAAGTCCTAGTTTCATGGTTCATTAAAGTCACTTCAGACTTGCGTTTGAGCGAACTACTTCAAAAATTCAGGCACAGGGTATTTTGGCCTACGCTGGCATTATTGTTAGCAGCTTTGGCCTATAGTGTAGCCGATGCACAAGGTTTTTTAAAGCAGACCCAAAACATTAACACTTTTATTTTAAATCATTTTGGCAGGCTATTCAGTGTAGGAACAAGTCTTATGCTGCTGACTTGTGTGGTCATCTTCTTTCACCCAATTGGAAAGAAAAAAATTGGTGGACCAAATGCACGACCTTTATTAAGTCATTGGCGTTGGTTCTCCATCGTGTTATGTACAACCATTGCCACGGGTATCTTATTTTGGGGAACAGCTGAGCCTATATACCACCTCAGCGATCCACCGTCGTTTATGGAGGCAGATCCCTTTAGTGAGAAAGCAGCAGAAAATGCCATGGGGTTTATGTTTTTACATTGGACATTTACGCCTTATGCCATTTATGTTTTACCAGCTCTTATGTTTGCCCTAGCCTTTTACAATCAAAAAAGAAGTTTCAGTATACAATCTACCCTATTTCCCTTGCTTAAAACAAGTACAGGGGAATCATGGATTGGAAATTTGATTGATGGTATTTGCTTGTTCTCTTTGGTAGCAGGAATGGCAGCTTCCCTTGGTGCCGGCATACTCACTCTTACAGGAGGTGTTCGAAATTTGACTGGAACGGAAGCAAAATGGCTCCCCACAATCATCACGATTGTCGTTGTGCTCAGCTTTACGATTTCAGCTATCACAGGGCTGATGAAAGGTATTCGTATTCTGTCTGATATCAATGCTCGTATTTTTGTGTTAATGGCTCTTGTGCTACTCATTTTAGGTCCTTTTCAAGAAATTGTATATCATGCCGCATCAGGTCTCATCAACTACTTTCAAAATTTACCAGAAATGAGTCTCGTTTCTATCCTTCACCCAGAAGATCAATGGCCTAAAGATTGGACTACATTTAATTGGGCGAACTGGATGGCATGGGCACCCATAACAGCCTTATTCCTGGGTAGGATTGGCTATGGATATACGGTACGCAAGTTTCTACTTTTCAATTGGCTTCTTCCCTCCTTCTTTGGCATTGCTTGGATGAGCATTTTCAGTGGCACCGCAATTTCCTTAGAAATGAATAACTTTAGATCATTAAGTGAAAAGCTTACCATTGACGGGCCTGAATCCATTATTTATGAACTCTTTGAATATATACCCTTCACTTCCATTTTGGCTGCTGTCTTTTTAATTACAGCCTTTTTATCTTACGTAACCGCTGCCGACAGTAACACAGAAGCCATGGGCGGCATCAGTTCGACAGGGATCTCTCCGGAAGCTCCTGCCCCACCTGTTTTGATCAAATTAGTATGGGGTATCGCCATTGGTACAGTGGCTTTCGTTATGATCAATATGGCCGGAATTGAAGGGATAAAAATGCTATCGAACTTGGGAGGATTACCTGCATTATTCTTGCTTGTTGCCATCAACCTAGGCCTTATTTATTTGCTCACTTCAAAGAAATATCGTGAGTTATAAATCGCGCCTTACCACTAATTTTACCGTGGCCCAATAAAACAAAGCGCCCCAGCCTGCTACGAGTGCTAGTTCAGGTAAGGTAACAAAGTCTTGAATTTCCATGAAAACGTACTTTGGGAAGGGCGAATGGATCAAAGCATTGATGGATTTGACAGGTAGTAAGTATTCGATCCATTCTGAATTTTTCACTTGGCTATAGATATAAAAGCCATTTTCTACGGCAAAAATCCAGAAGACCAATAAGCCCATAGCAATGATGGAGCGCTTGATCAAGATCCCTACAAATAGCGTGAACAAGAGAAAAGCAAAAAGTTGTAAGAAAAAGACTGGTAAAAAGAAAAGGTCTTCATAAATAAGTTGAAAAGTAACCTCTGACGAATAAATCAATCCGGTAATCATGCCCAGTACAAACAGGGTCAGCGTGGAGGCTAAGGCTAGAAAGCCTGCCATGATGATCTTCGAAAAAATGAATTCATACTTGCTCATTCCATCAATCACATTTTGTCGAATGGTTCGGTAGGTAAATTCATTACTAATGGAGAAAATGAGCCCAAAGCCGAGTAAGATTTTAAAGTAAATGGCTACACTGGTTAAGTTTTGCCAAATATCGGGAAATTCATAAAAAGGAATAATGGTAGGGTCTATCCCGTCAAAATCAAATTCTGTGAATTTATTTTTCATCCACTTCAAGAAAGGCATAACGCCAACGGCAATGATCACAATGGCCAGCAGGTACAAGGTAGCCAAAACGCGAAAAGCTCGGTTGGGCATCATTTTCTGTAATTCTATTCTTAAAAGACGTTTCATTGCTATTTCTCCTGACTTGCCAAAATTTCTAAAAACTGTTTTTCAAGCGTTTTAACCTTCACAACCAAATGTTTGACAACTACATTATGCTCAAACAAATAAGTGTTCAAATCTACTGCACCTTTACCTGGCTTCATGGTGACCAGGTATTTATCTAGCTCTCTCTTAATATTAAGCGCCATATCAGATTGCTTGAGCAGCTGCTCAAGTCCATTATGATCTGCTTTAACTTCAACAACCCTTTCTCCTTTACCTACATCCTCAACCAAACCATTATGTATAAGCTTCCCAGACTGCAACACACAAAAATGGGTGCATACCTTTTGTACTTCATCCAATAAATGACTCGCCATGATGATGGTTTTACCACCATTGGCAATGTCTATGATCAGTTCACGAATTTCAGCTATCCCTTGTGGGTCAAGTCCGTTGGTAGGTTCATCCAAAATCAGCACCTCAGGATCGCATAATAAGGCAGATGCAATAGACAATCGTTGCTTCATCCCTAAAGAAAAGGTTTTGAATTTTGAATCACCACGTGCACTCAGACCCACTTGTTCAAGCACTTGTTCTACGCGATCGTAAGCAACTCCTTTGATGTCGCATACAATTTTTAGGTTTTGCTTTCCTGTGAGATAAGGGTAAAATATTGGGTGCTCCAAAATGGCACCAATGCGCTTTCTTGTGGCAGTGCTACTACGCCCATTAAACCAGCTAAATTGACCTGATGTTGGATTAATCACATCCATAATCATCCCTAGCGTTGTTGTTTTTCCGCTTCCATTTGGACCTAGTATACCAAAAACATTACCACGATAAACATCTATGGTAAGATCATTAACAGCTTTGATTTTACCGTAATGCTTAGATAAATTTTGTAGGGTTAAGACAGTTTCCAAAACTTGTTGATTCAGTTGATTAATTGAGTATACCACTCAAGCTAAGACTAGATGAACTCTTGTTTAAATAGGTCGAAAAATTGAAAAGCTGGTTAAAATTAGGCGAACCTTCAATGTCTATGATCGTAAATCCATTCTCCATCTTAGTAAAAATTAAAAACCCATTAGGTTGATCACTTTCACCAAGCATAAAAATGGTGAGTTGATTTCCCTCCACTCGCGCAGTTGCCATTTCTTCATATCCTTCTTCTAGAACATCTGCAGAAAGTTTTTGCAAGTCGATCAATCGAGTATTCAAAGAATCTGGTGGATAATTGAAAAACTTTACCTTCTCAATGCCTTTAATCATTTCTGAGAGTTGAGGAACCTCCGGGAAATCTTCATCCATAAATTCCTCTTGAAGCTGCTTTTGAAGTTTGGCATACATGCGAAGCGTACTTTTATAGAAGAACAGCTTCATCTCAGCAGGATTATTTTGTCTGTAATCTTCTACTACCCGACTTTGCCCAAAAGAGGCTATTCCTAGAAGAGATAGGCCGGCAAGCACTAATAAAAATCTTTTAACCTTTGAACTCATGAAAACGAAGTTAAGAATAGACAAAAATATTTGGAGTAGTTAAGGATAAGCGGTTGCTCGTGGCCTTAAAAGAAAACAGCAGTATTTTTTTTAGAATACTGCTGTTTTATACGTTGCTGAGACTAATTGCCTTTGCGTGATTTTTCTAACATTTCGAATTGCTCAAACCCTTTCATCCCCATTTTAGAGGATAGCTTGTAGAGCATATTCAAGTCGATACCATTCCCCCTGATGTTTAAGAGTACAAATTCATTTTCACCGCCTACGAGCACAATTAAATCATTGATTTTATTGTCTTTTTCTTGGATCATGATTTTAACATCGTTCTCTTCTTCTCTCACAGACATTAGTTCATCAAAATTCTGACTTTTTATTAGGCTAAAAGCCTCATCATACATCTCGGGACCATTGACATTTTTCTCTTTTACAAGTACTTGTACACTTTGAATTTTACCCAAAGATTCAGAAATCATTTGCTGTTCTTCGGCATTGTCCATTTCCAAACTACCAATCATTTCAAACATCTTTCCACTGATGTTGATATGTGTAAAGCTTGGATCCGCTGCGTATTTATCAAAAAACTTAGCGAGTGCTTTGTTTTGGGCATTTACAGATACTGCTGCAAATACCATGATCATTGTTAAAACTATCTTTTTCATTTTTATTTATTTAATTGTAGTTCAAATTCATTTCACTTAATATATGCATTGAGACGCCCGCTTTTTGCATTTGCCCCAATGGTTTCAAACCCTCCTGAGCCTTGTTCAGATGATTCAGCTGCTCAATGGTTTCATTCCCTTTGTTCATGTAATGAGAAACCATAAGTAACTGCTCCTTCAAAACTTTGTAAGCCATTTCTGGTGACTCGAAGGTATCTTCAACAGCATATTGCTGCTGCTGCTGGTAGAAGAAGCCTGCAGCTACAAGGGCCACTATGGCGGCTGCTACCCTGCTCCATTGCCAAAACCGTTGATTCATGGGAATGACTGGAGTTGCTGATTTTTCATTTGGCGTGATTTGCGCTAAAACTTCAGCATCAAAATCATCTCCTAGAGATTGCTCTTTTTCTTTGTCAAAGTAATGGAAAAGGCCTTTGAGTTCTGGGTATTGTTGACAGCTTTGCTGTGCTAAGCCTCTTAGTTCTTGCTCCTCTGCTAGGGTCGATTTACCTTCCCAAAACCTCTCCAACAACTCTTTATATTTAGATTCCATATGCATCTACTTTGATTAAACTTTCTTTCAATTTTCTTCTTGCCCTGAACAAATTGGTTTTTACCAAATTGATATCCACGTCTAGCGTATCGGCTATTTCTTTGTAAGTGTAACCTTCAATGTCTCTCAGGTGCATTACTTCTCTTTGCCTATCCGGCAATTCTTCCATCAATTTCATGATGCGTTCCATAACATCACCCCGTTCTGCGACTAAATGTGGCGTATCTCTTTCCTTGCGTGTATCGAACGCTGGCTCGAAGACCTCGGTCTTTTTCACATGCTTGCTTCTGAGTTGGTCTAGCGATCGGTTACGTACCAATTGCATACACCATGCTTCAATATTTAGAACCAAATGCATCTCGTCTCGTTTTTCCCACACTTTAATCATGCATTCCTGCACAACATCTTTTGCCAAATCTTCATCTCTAACAAATCGAATAGAGAAGCGAAACAATTTGTTCTTGAGTGGGAGAACTTCAGCCTTGAAGCGATTAATATCCATGTACAAACAAAAGACGTGTTGAATTAAAGCCGGGTTAACAAGGAGCTAAAAAAAATTATTCTTTACGAGCAAAATTCATTGAGCCAAGTACTAATGTCCATATCAGGATCAATTTCTAGCTTTATGGTTTCGCATGCTTGTTCTAATTCGCCATTGGCTTGCAAGGCCAAAGCCCAATAATAATGGAGAAGTGGTATTTTATTATCCATTTTGGCAGCCAATTCAAAGTTCCTCAAAGCATCGCTCAGTTTATCTTCCTTATAAAATAATATGGCACGGTTGCGGTAACCCCAAGGGTTTTCAGGTGCACCAATAATAGCGCGCCGGATGTCTTTACGCGCTAGTGTAAGTTCATTTGTCAATAAGAACAAGAAGCCTCTATTATTATAAAAAAATGCATTTTCCCTGTCAAGATTGAGCGCTTGATCGAAATAAGCTTGTGCTAGGTCGAAGTCCTTTTCCTCCATGGCGATCAAACCATAGGTATTGTATATGTTAGCCTCTTCCGAATCCATACGCTCCGCCTGTTGCAGAATCATTTTGGCACTATCCAACTGCTTCAACATAAAATAACCATTGGCTTGGTTGACCAAAGGCTCTGCATTTGTTGGATTTAAAGCTGCTGCTTGTTCAAATGCCTCGATTGAGGCTTTGAATTCCTTCATTTCATGAAAAATAAGACCTTTTGTGAACTGGACAAAAGCCGTATCCGGCAGTTGAGACTCAAGATAAGAAACATCCTCTAAAGCCTTTTCATATCGGCCATCGGCTAAGTAAGCATTGGCACGATTACGGTAAGCCTCTAAAAATGCAGGGTCAATTTGAATAATGATTTGGGAATAATCATTGATGGCTTCGGTGTATCTACCTTGCTTATAGTTAGCGACACCTCGATTGTTAAACGCTTCTTTATACGAGTTGTCAAGTGCCAACGACTCTGAGTAAAAATCAATGGCCTCCAGGTATTTGCCTTCATTGAGTGCTTTATTCCCTTTAAGCAAAAAACGTTGTGCTTTTTGAGAATCGCTATTGCAGGCCAAAATCAAAAACGTGAATCCCATTAAAACCAAAATATTCTTTCTCATAGGCTGCAAATTATCGATTTTCTGGGGTAAACGAGTGGGCTAAAAAAATACTCAGCAATGAATAGATCACAAGTATCGGTAATGAAGGTAAAAATGATGTAATGCAGTTTTACCAATCTCTAAATATACATTGCCCGATGATTTATGAAGCGACAGCCACCCAATCGGGTTTGGTTGTTTTCACTTTTGCCTTCAATTCGTTTAAAATGTTATATAAGCCAAAATAAGTTCGATTGATATACAAACCATCTCTGGCACCTCTTGCCTTGGTAGATGTTCTGAATTTTTTAGACTCTGAAATGGTTTCTCCCATATTGAAAATTTGCTGGAAGTAAGCATCATCCCCAAAGTCGAACTCATCTTGGTGGAAAGGCTTGCCCAATAAGCCCATCATGTCCTTAATAACAGAAGAAAAATAGGCTTTATCCTCCTCTGTATCTGTATCATAAATGAACTGAAGTTGCTTGAATTTTGCATTCAATTCATCTCCTGCTGTTAGCATATCCTTTCTGATCAAACTGAAGTAAGGTTCGTAAAACTGCTCAGGGATTACCTTTACACAACCAAAATCTATTACTCCCAACCGGTTATGATCATCGATAATGAAGTTACCAGGATGAGGATCGGCGTGTACTTGCTTCAATGTATGTATTTGGTAATCGTAGAAGTCCCACATGGCTTGCCCCACTTTATTGCGTGCCTCTTGCGAAGGATTGGTTTTGATAAATTCTTTCAACACCTTACCTTCCATCCAGTCCATGGTAATGATGCGGTCGGAAGAGAGCTCAGGGTAATATTTTGGGAAAGTAAGATTTTCGATATGACCACAAGCCTCAGATATTTCGATGGAACGTTCTACCTCCAGCAGATAATCGGTTTCCTCCAAAAGCTTCCCCTCCACCTCTTCCATATAATGGTCTAAGTCTTTCTCATTGAGGTTCATTAAACGAACGGCAAAAGGTCGTACTAATTTTAAATCGGATCGCACGCTATTGGCCACTCCCGGATACTGAATTTTAACCGCTAATTTTTTTCCATCTTTAGTGGCTTGATGCACCTGACCTATGGAAGCTGCATTGACTGCATTTTTTGTAAAATCATCGTATATCTCAGATGGATTCTTCTTGAAATACTGCTGGAAAGATTTCACCACCAAAGGGTATGATAAGGGAGGCGCTGAATACTGTGCCATAGAAAACTTATCTTGGTAAGCTGTGGGAAGCATGTTTTTATCCATACTCATCATTTGAGCCACTTTTAATGCACTTCCTTTCAGCTCACTCAAAGAGTTGTAGATGTCTCGTGCATTGTCTGCGTGCAGCTCATCTTTTGTGGTATTTCCATCTCGAACCTTGCGGGCATAGTGCTTGAGGTAATTTCCTCCAACACGGGCTCCTGTACTAACAAATTTGGCAGCACGCTGTACTTTGGAGGTGGGTATTTTCGATTGTTCCTTCATAGGGTTATGGCCGTAACTTTATGCTCTGTTCTGAAATAAAAATTTACCAAAATCTAACATGGTATCAAGTGGTCCTTTACCCATTAAGTCAAAAGCTAAATTGACAGACTTTTCAATGGCTGCATCGGTCTTTTCAAAGGCCTTGCTGTGGTCTTTTACCCAAAACCCTAGAATGAACAAAAATTGCAACCACAATGCATCATCGTATCGCTTACCGATCACAGGTCGCATGGTAATCTCTTCGGTCTCCTCCCCTTCCAATAAAACCTCTGCCACCCATTGTTTGAAATGCTTTTTGGTCGCCACCAAATAAGGAGGTGTCATTTGAGGTTTGGCCTTCATGTCTACAGTTTGCAGAATAAAAGATCTTTTCGCCTTCAGTTGCTCAATATAGGTGTAGAAAAAAGCAAGCATTTTCTCACGAACAGAATATTCATCATACACTGCATCACTTTTAAGGGTTGCCATGGTTTCTTGAAAAACATCTGCCCAAATTTCATTTTCTATGTTCTGGAAAGCATTAAAATGCTCATAGAATACTTCTTCCTTGACCTTCAGGGATTTAACAAACTTAAATACGGAGGCTGGACGCTCACCATGCTCTAGGATATATGCCACATAAGCCTCTTTAATGAGTACTCCAGGTGACTTCTTGGTGGTCTTTTTAACCGTTTTCTTTTCTTCCATGTCCTCATAACACGAATAGGTATGAAAAGGTTGGCATCATTGCTCTGAGAAATCTTGAATATTTCATCTAAAGAAAGAAGTGCTCATTAAATGCGCATGGATAATATTTTTAACCCTACGCAAAAGAATTTTAAAGAAGCAATTTACATTTCTCACTAAAAGAGGGCTTATCAATGGTTTTAGAACTCCCCAATCAATGGGTTGTACATTTTAAGTTTATGACTAACCGAAGTAGCAACCAAAAGAAGTAAATAAAATTGGAAAAGATTTGCGCATCGAGTTTCTTTGGTATCTTTTTTAATGAAGAAAAAATTCTTTCAAAACCATGTTAATTCAACAATACTTCTATCGAATTACCCTCATCTTTTTAGCATTTTGCACCTTTCAAATGGGGATTGCACAAGAGCGAATGGTGAAAATGACCCATCAAATCGCTCAAAAAGAAATCACCATAAAAGAAAATAGGCGTGTCAAAGTCAAAACTACTGATGGACGTAAAATAAAAGGACGCTTTAAAATATTAGGAGATCAAACCATAGTGGTCAACAATCGGAAGATTGAACTTAGGGAAATTCAGGAGATGAAAAAAGACCCTTTATTGGTGTCCATTTTTTCTGGAGCAGTATTGATTTATGCTGGAGCTCTTGCTATTGGAATGGGGGCAATTATTGGTGTTTTTGTTCAATCTTCCGGCTTTTTATTAGCTATACCCGGTTCTGCACTGATTTATGCAGGAACCAATCCACCTAATTTTAGTAGACGCTATAAAAAAGATGGGCAATGGCGAATCGAAAATCTAAATCCATAATGTTATCCTACTTGAATACCCTCTCGGCACTTTAACCCGTCAGAATGCCTCCGGTCTGAGGTCAAAACTCACTTCTTTGCCAGTAGGTCATAAAAGGTACGTTTGAAATCACTAACTTTCTCCAACCTTTTGACTCGATTTCTACCCTTATGAAAAATCTTCTATTTTTTCTCTCTTCTGTTTTGGCCATTTTCTCCTCATGCCAAAGCGAAAAAGGAGTACAGTCAAACTCACATAGTAACACCTTTACTCCATGGCTAGTGGGTTTTGAGAAAACAGCAACCAATCCCATTTTGCGCGCTGATTCTAGCTTTGTTTTCACCGATCCAGTGACAGCAAAAAAGGTGCCGTGGCAAAAAGCCGATGTGTTTAATCCCGGAGCCATCGTAAGAAATGACACGGTTTTTCTCTTGTTTCGAGCCGAAGACAACCCTGATGCTATTTTAGGCGGTCGAACCTCTCGTATTGGATTGGCCTACAGCACCAATGGCATAGATTTCACTAAATTCCCCGAACCTGTGCTTTTTCCAGATAACGATGCTTTTGCCAAATGGGATCAGCCGGGTGGTGTAGAAGATCCCCGCATTGTAGAAAAACCTGATGGCACTTATATTATGCTTTATACCAGTTGGAATATGGAGGTGGCACGACTGTCGAGCGCTACTTCCTCTGACCTAAAAAACTGGACAAAACAAGGTCCCGTTTTTGAAGATGCTTATGAAGGAAAGTTCTTAGATACCTGGAGTAAATCCGGTTCGATTGTAACGGAATTAAAGGATGGTAGACTCATTGCCAAAAAAGTAAATGGTAAGTACCTCATGTATTGGGGAGAGCTTTTTGTCAATTTAGCCACTTCCGACAATGGCACTGATTGGGAACCAACACTTGATGAAACCGGTGCAATCTTCCATAGTTTTAAACCCACTATCAACGACTTTGATAGCCATTTAACAGAACCAGGGCCGCCAGCTCTTTATACAGACCGTGGTATTCTCTTACTGTATAATGGCAAAAACCTAAGTGGCGAAGGCGCCTCAATGGCCTACCCGGAAGGTACCTATTGTGGTGGCCAAGTATTATTTGATAAGAGTGAGCCAACAAAAATGATCGAACGGCTCGACACCCCATTTATTTGCCCCAGCTTACCACATGAAATTAGCGGGCAATACAAAGCGGGCACAACCTTTATTGAAGGACTGGTTTATTATAAAGAGAGATGGTTTTTATATTATGGAACAGCAGATTCAATGGTAGGGTTGGCAGTAAAGGATTAATCAAGCCCCCATTTCTTCCTAAACATAAATTCTAATCATTTCCATTCAAGATTAGGCTGGCAGTGCACTTTCCAAAGGTGATTTATCTCATATAAACTACCTTCACTTTTGCCCTTTAGAATGTTTAGTAAGGAAAAAAGATATGGCAAAAGTTGATGTAGGATTACTTGTAGATTATATTCTTTTTGCAAAACCTAACTTTACAGAGATTCCTTCATAATGATAATACAAGAAATGACTGCATACCTGGTAGAAAAAATCTTCTATGGTAAAAGCAGAAATATACAAAACCCTAGTTTCACTTTAACAGTGATGATTTATATCAAAGCCAAGCTTTTTACCTAACTTCGGAATACTAAACAGTAGCCAATGGATTCAAAAGACACCATTACCATCCACGGATTTAATCACGTTCCTTTTGAGGGCAGGACATATTCTGAAAATGAAATGCTTCAACGAAGTAAAGCTTTTTATGAGGAAATGAACAAACGCAGATCGGTAAGAACCTTTTCAAATCAAGAAGTGCCTGTTTCTGTCATTGAGAATATTATCAAAACAGCAGCAACAGCACCTTCAGGTGCACACAAGCAACCATGGACATTTTGTGTGGTGAGTCAAGTAGAAATTAAAAAAGAAATTCGAAAAGCCGCTGAGAAAGAAGAATATGAAAGTTATACCCATCGCATGAGTGAAAGTTGGAAAGAAGACCTTAAACCCATGGCGACGGATTGGAACAAACCCTTTCTGGAAAATGCTCCTTACCTTATTGTGATCTTCAAAAAGGCCTTTGATTACGATGAAGAAGGACAAAAGGTGCAAAACTATTATGTGAATGAGTCTGTGGGAATTGCCGCTGGAATGCTCATTACAGCTATCCATCAAGCCGGTTTGGTAACACTGACCCACACCCCTAGTCCGATGAATTTTTTACAAAAAATTCTTGATAGGCCAGACAATGAAAGGCCTTATCTTCTTCTCCCTGTAGGTTACCCCGATAAAAAAGCAAAAGTGCCTGATTTGAAAAGAAAAACCTTAGAAGAGATAGCTGTTTTTTATGCGAAGTAAAATTATGATCATCATAGGCTTAGCCTTCTTCTGCACAATGCTTAAAGGACAGCGCTATCCGAAAAGGAAAATCACCAAAGACCTTGAAAACCTTGAAGGCTTTTCAGGTGCCTTCATTGGTTTTGAACTTTTTGATCCAGAAGGCCACAAAAAATTATATAGCCAGAACGGAAGTCGTTTCATGACACCAGCATCTACGACAAAACTTTTTACTTTTTATAGTGCATTGCAGTATCTACCCGATAACCTTCCGGCTTTAGCCTATGTGACCCAAGGCGACTCTCTGATTTTTTGGAGCACGGGCTACCCCTTGACCCTACACCCAGAACATCCGGATAGCACAGTGGTTCAGTTCTTAAAAAAACAAGAAAAAAAATTATACTATTATTCACGCCCCATCAAAGACAATCGCTTTGGACCAGGTTGGGGTTGGGATGACTATGGAGCTTATTATGGGGCAGAAAAATCAGTTTTTCCCATTTATGGCAACAGCACATCCTTTTTACTCAACGGAGCCACCTCTTCTTACGAAACCTTCCCCTCTCACCCCGGATTTCGAGTAGTAATTGACACGCTTGCTGGTACAAAAAATAGAGTACTACGTGAAGAAATGTGGAATGAATTCCACATAACCTTCAACCCCGAAAAAGCCAAAAATGACACCCTAATTAGGCCATTCCGATATTCCGATGCCTTATTTTTGGATCTGCTAGAAGAAGCCACAAATAAGAAAATTCAATCCATCTCTGGTTTCCACATACCGAACAATTATCAAACGGTAAGAGGGGTAAAAGCAGATAGCCTCTATCGATGGATGCTTCAGGATAGTGATAACTTATTTGCTGAGCAAATGCTGATGCAAATCAGTGCCACACAGGGTGATACTTTAAGTACTGTAGACGCTATCGATCAAATTTTGAAAGACCAGCTTTTCCCAAAAACTGTTTTTGATTCCTTGGTTTGGCGCGATGGCTCAGGTCTGTCCCGTTACAACATGTTTCAACCGAAAAGTATCACAGCCTTGCTCACACAAATGAGAGCAATTTTAGGAGATGAAAGGCTTTTTGCCTTACTTCCTCAAAGTGGAGCCAATGGTACATTAGGAGACAGGTATGGTGGAGGAAGTTCACCTTATGTTTTTGCAAAAACGGGCACACTAAGCAATAATCACGCACTTGTCGGATACTTAAAAACCAAAAAAGGCAAAACACTCATTTTTACGTTTATGGTAAACCATCATGCAGCCCAAACCTCCACCATAAGGAAGTCTATGGGAATGGTACTGAAAAAAGTAAGAGACAGCTATTGAAGTTTCTTACCCTACTGAAAAAATGGATTTATGACCATTCTTAAAAAAGTATACCACTTTTATCTGTTAACTCATTAAATTAGTGTTTAGCCAAAAGGCTTCACATTAATATTATATTCCATCTTTAACCCTAGTTCAATGAGAAGAATCATTGTTGTTTGTCTATATGGTCTTACTAGCCTCGGTTTCCTGCAAGCCCAAAATATCACCTCAGAAACACTTGAGGGTTTACGCCTTCGAAATATCGGCCCTGCTGCCATGAGTGGTCGTGTGGTTGACTTGGCAGTGGTTAACGAAAATCCTAGTACCTTTTACATTGCCACTTCTACTGGAGGCATCTGGAAGACCACCAATAATGGAGTAGATATTACCCCTGTTTTCGAAAATGAAGCCACCCATTCCATAGGTACCATTGCCGTACATCAAAAGCATCCCAATTTACTTTGGGTAGGTACGGGCGAAAGAGCCAACCGACAAAGTAACTCTTGGGGAGATGGTGTGTATAAATCTTCTGATGGTGGAAAAACATGGAAAAACATGGGCTTGAAAGATTCTCATCATGTAGGAAGAGTTGCCTTACACCCTACAGATACAAATACAGTTTATGTGGCCGCCATGGGTCACCTATGGGGGCCCAACAAAGAACGTGGACTATACAAAACAACCGATGGCGGCAATACATGGGAGCAATTGATTTACATTGATGAAAACACAGGTGTAGTAGATGTTGCACTAGATCCACAAAACTCAAACATTGTGTACGCGGCTAGCTATCAAAGAAGAAGAAGGCCTTATGGTTTCCACGGAGGTGGACCAGGTAGTGGTTTGCACAAGTCTACTGATGGTGGTAAAACATGGAAAGAATTAACTGTGGGTTTGCCCGAAGGTGATTATGGCAGGATTGGCATATCCATCTTTCAAAAAGACCCTAATATTGTTTATGCTTCAGTAGAACAAGGTTACAGGTACAATGCATCTACAGCTTATACTGAAAGAAGAGCTGGCTTGTATCGATCAAAAGACAAGGGAGAAACTTGGGAGTTTATGAGTGACTGGAATCCACGCCCTATGTACGCCAGTCAGCCTTTGGTAGACCCAAGTGATGCCTCGCGCATTTACATGATGAATCAGTATAGTTATTCCAGCGATAGTGGGAGAACTTTTCAAAGAGCAAGACAATCCCTTCATGGTGATGACCGGATTTTTTGGGTTAATCCAAAAGATTCCAACCATGTAATGAAAGGAGATGATGGAGGTTTAGGTATTTCTTACGACCGAGGTCAAAGATGGCTGTTCTTGACTCATCTACCTGTGAGCCAATTTTATAGAATTGCAGTAGACATGGCCGAGCCTTACAATATTTATGGGGGGCTACAAGACAATGGTAGCTGGTATGGCCCTAGTGAAACCTACCGTTCAAGAGGAATATTGAATGAAGATTGGACAAAAATCGGAGGTGGAGATGGTTTTGTTAATTTGCCACACCATACCGACCCCGACATCGTCTTTACAGAGTCTCAATATTTAGGACTCTCTAGGCTCAACAAAAAAACTGGACAACGCCAATCGATCCGTCCGGGAGATCCACGAGGACGCATCGGAGCACGAAGAAACTGGGATGCTTGGGGACCAGATGAACCTGAACCGGAGTTGGGGAATGCCATGGCTCCTGCCAACTGGGAAGGCCCCTTCTTCCTCTCATACCACGACCCACATACCATTTATGCTGGGACAAATAAGCTTTGGAAAAGTATGGATGAGGGAGCTTCTTGGAAATCTTTGGGAGATTTGACAACCAAAGTCAACCGTAGAAACTTAGAAATTATGGGTGAAAGAGGTGAAGATGACACCCCATCGCTAGATGATGGCATCCCTTATTATCCTACGCTTACAGCCATAGCAGAAGACCGCTTCCAACAAGGAGTTTTATATGTAGGAACGGATGATGGCTTATTGCAAGTATCTACTGATGATGGACAAAACTGGCAAGACATGAGCAATGCCTTAAGTGGTTTACCCAAAGAAACTTGGATCAATACCATTGAACCTTCCAGCCACCAAGCTGGCAGAGCCTATGTGGCCATCAACAACTACAGAAACAACGACTTTAAGAACTACCTTTATCGCACCAATGATTTTGGCAAAACATGGCAATCCATCACCGGAGATTTACCAGCCAACCGTGTAGCCAGAACCTTACGTGAAGATCCTAAAAATCCCGAGCTTCTTTATTTAGGTACGGAACTAGGACTTTTTATCTCCTTCGATGCTGGTAAACATTGGGTTGAACTAAAGAACAACATGCCAACCCTACCCTTCAACGATTTGGTCATCCACCCACGTGACAATGACTTGGTGTTAGGAACTCATGGTCGTGGGATTTGGATACTTGACAATATTCATGCACTTCAAGAACTGTCTTCGGTGGCAAACAATAACTCCGCACTTTTCAGTATCCCTGATGCGGAAATGATTGATGAAAACATTGGAGGTGCTCATACAGGAGATATGTATTATCAAGGAGAAAACCCTCAAAGGGGTGCAGTGATAGACTATTACACCAAAGGTAATGTGGGCAAAGATGATGTAACACTGACCATTCACACCATTGATGGTGAGGAAGTTGCAGAAATCAATACCCGTGGAGGTCAAGGCATTCAACGCGCCTATTGGAATTTTAGATTGAAAGGCTTTAAAGCTCAAAATAGCAATCCGAATGGTTCTCGAGGAGGACGCTCTTTCGGCCTATTTGGACCTCAGGCACTTCCCGGTTTGTATGTCGCACGGATGGAAGTCAATGGCGAAATTCATGAGCAAACCTTTAGGGTAAAAAATGACCCTAGATTAGACATACCTTTCGATGTGCAGCAAGCTTGGCATCAATCACTTTACGACATTGGTGCCTTATACGACCTTGTGATTGACGGAATGTTGCCCGCACAAAAAATGCAATGGCATTTGCAAAAACTAGATCGTGAAAATATTGCTTATGATGCCAATGCAGCAGAATCCATCAGAAACATCGGAGGTAAGTTTGGCGAACTGCTTAGCAGAGTGAGATCCCTTTACTTCGATGTCAGTAGCTGGATTGGCCCGTGGAGTGGCGATAATCAAGCACAGTTTGTCTACTATCGAAGTATGATTACTGAGTTGGCACGAGAAACCCAATTCTTAATGGATAAAACCATACCTGCTTTGAATCGTGGTTTAAAAAGAGAATATAAATTCAACATCAACTAATGCATTATGAAAGTGATTAAAAGGATATGTTTAAGCCTCCTCTTGTTGACCTTCGTAGGTCATGTAAAGGGGCAAGAATCTGAAAGAAAATTACCTGTAGAAACCAAGGTGGTTACCGAGCATGAGGTAAGTATTCGAGGAAAAAAAGTTCCTTATAGAGCCACAGCCGGCACACAACCTGTTTGGGACAATGATGGTAAGCCGATCGCCTCTTTGTTTTATACCTATTATGAAAGAACAGATGTTAGCGATACAGAAAGACGCCCTTTGGTCATTTCATTCAATGGTGGACCAGGATCTGCTTCTGTGTGGATGCACATTGCGTATACTGGACCTAAAATCTTGAAAATTGATGATGAAGGCTATCCTATACAACCCTATGGCATCAAAGACAATCCGCATTCCATCCTTGATGTGGCTGATATCGTGTTCGTGAACCCCGTGAATACAGGTTATTCTCGAATTGTTGATTCCGAAGCCAACAGAAAGCAGTTTTTTGGGGTGAATCAAGACATTGCCTATTTGTCTGAATGGATCAATACATTCGTTACCCGTGTGAATCGTTGGAATTCACCCAAATATTTAATTGGTGAAAGTTATGGAACAACGCGTGTAGCAGGTCTCGCCTATGCGCTACAAAACAACCAGTGGATGTATTTGAATGGGGTTATATTGGTTTCTCCTACCGACTTAGGGATTGACCGTAGCGGCCCTGTAGCGGCGGCTAATCGTCTTCCTTACTACGCTGCTGCCGCTCATTATCATGGCAAATTACCTGCTGAATTACAAAGCAAAGATTTGCTAGAAGTACTGGAAGAGGCGGAAAAATATACCATGAACCAACTATTACCAGTGATGGCCAAAGGGGCTTGGGCAAGTGAGGCCGAAAAGAATGAAGCCATCAGGATGTTCTCAAGGTATTCAGGTTTGAAAGAAGGTAAAGTAAGGCATCATAACCTTGATGTTCCAACCAATTTCTTTTGGAAAGATTTATTGAGAGAAGAAGGACACACCGTGGGTCGGCTTGACTCCAGATATAAGGGTATTGACCGCATGGATGCTGGCACATCGCCAGACTTTAATTCGGAATTGACTTCATGGTTGCATTCCTTTACACCTGCCATCAATAGTTACTTTCAGAATACATTGGGCTTTAAAACGGACATTAAATACAATATGTTTGGGCCTGTGAATCCTTGGGATAGAAGCGGTGACCGAACCGGTGAAAACCTGCGCCAGGCAATGGCCATGAATCCATACCTACATGTAATGACACAAAGTGGTTATTACGATGGTGCTACTACTTATTTTAACGCCAAATACAACATGTGGCACTTAGACCCCAGTGGAAAGCTCAAAGAAAGAATGAGCTTCAAAGGTTACCGCAGTGGTCACATGATGTATCTCAGAGCCGAAGATTTAGAAAAAGCCAATCAAGACATCAGAGACTTCATTGAACAGAGCTTACCTCCAGCAGGAACACCAGCCAAATATTAATTTCTCAACCGGGTATTTTCAAACCCCAAGAGAACATTCTCTTGGGGTTTTCTTTTGTACTTAGAACAATTCAATGGTATCGCCAATGTTATAGGTGCCACCCTTTTCCTTTCCATCAGCTCCTTTTTTAGGTGATTCCTGCTTGGGTGGATCTTTTGGTTTTTCAACCTCTACTTTTGGCTGTTCCTCTACTTTTGGCTGCCCTTGGTCAGGTGTAACCTCTTTTTGAATACCCAAAGGCTTAGCCTTATCTTCTTCCTGTAGCTCAGGTTTACTTTTTTCAGTTTTTTGGTTATGAATGAGTTGTACCTTTTTTACATTGTGAGAGGACAACTTATTACCCATGGCCTTCCAGCCCTTTACATCGATGAGCATATCTACGTCATACTCAACTTTCTTATGCTCCCTAGAACCCTTTAGTGTATAAGTAACTTCAATTTGTGCATCCTTATCTGCCGTAGCTAAAATAAGTTTAGAGCCCTTTTCCTCACTAATGAAGCCAAAGGTTTTATCCATAGTGCTCGTCTCTATGAGAAATCTTTTAATGAAATAATCACCTATTGCGCCATCGAAATGTATGGCAGCTATCGGCTGGTCTTCCTCGTACTTTTGAATAAAGTGTATTTTATTGGGTTCGTATCGATTGGTCAAATCAAAACTGGTCAGTTCATATTCGCCACTGTTATAAACCACCAATATTTTATCATCGGCTTGAAAGTTGCCGAGTAGTTCCCCTCGTTCATCCCTGTTCAATCGGCCAACGGTTTCATCATACCAAATGTCCAATCCTCCAAGGGTTGATTTCCCTTCCATTTTTAATTGAACCTTTCGTACTGGGTATTTGGTAACAATATTCCCACCTGCTCCACGTCCTTTGATTTCAACTTCTGCAAAATTAAAATCAAAGACCTTGATTCTTGCTTTGGCACCAGAAGTAAGGTATACCGTAACGAGCTCTGCTTCACCGTTCGGATTAGCTGTAAAATAAAGTACTTTAGAGCCTTTGGCACCCTTTGTTAAGTCGTATTCTTTATCACGGGTAACTCCTAGGATCTGAAAACGCTTGACCATGGTGCGTCCTGATTTGGCATCGAGGTACATCATATTATAGACCATGCGTTCATCGTTTTTTGCAAATACACCAGCAAACAGTATATCCTTGCCTACAAATACCTTCTCCGCAATGCGCACCACCTGAAATTTACCATCGCGCCTAAAAACGATGATATCGTCGATATCTGAGCACTCACAAACAAACTCATCTTTTTTCAAGCCATAACCCACAAAGCCTTCTGCTCGGTTAACATATAGTTTGGCGTTGTTGGCTGCCACTACAGTGGCTGCAATGTTTTCGAAAGACTTGATTTCAGTTTTACGCTCACGTCCTTGGCCATATTTCTCGAGTAATTTTTGGTAATAAGCAATGGCGTATTCAACCAAATGCTGTAAGTGATGCTCTACTTGCGCTAACTCGTCAGTGAGCTTTTTCATGATCTCATCAGCCTTGAACGTATCAAACTTAGAAATACGTTTGATCTTAATCTCTGTCAAACGAATGATGTCATCACGCGTAATTTCTCTGTAAAAATCCTTCTTAAAAGGGATCAATCCGGCATCTATGGCTATTAATACATCCTCCCAGGTCTCGCACTCTTCGATATCTCGGTAAATGCGATTTTCGATAAATATTTTCTCCAAGGAAGAGAAGAGTATCTTCTCCATTAGCTCGCCTTTTCTGATTTCAAGCTCACGCTTGAGTAGATCTTTGGTTTGCGCCGTATTGTATTTGAGTATTTCTGTTACCCCAATAAATTGAGGCTTTTCATCATAAATCACACAAGCATTTGGCGAAATACTTACTTCACAATCTGTAAAGGCATAGAGGGCGTCAATGGTGATATTAGGAGATTGCCCCGGGGCTAATTCCACTAAAATTTCAATGTGTTCGGCAGTATTGTCCACCACTTTTTTAATCTTAATCTTTCCCTTATCGTTGGCTTTGATAATGGACTCTATCAAACTGGTTGTCGTTGTACCGAAAGGAATATCTTTGATAATGAGTGTCTTTTTATCCTCCTCTTCAATTTTCGCTCTCACTTTTACTCTTCCACCACGCAATCCATCATTATATTCGGTGAAGTCTGCCATGCCACCCGTAGGAAAGTCTGGATAAATTTTAGGCTTCTTATCTTGGAGGATTTTGATGGAAGCATCGATCAGCTCGACAAAGTTGTGAGGTAAAATTTTTGTACTCAAACCCACAGCAATCCCCTCTACTCCTTGTGCAAGAAGCAATGGGAACTTCACGGGAAGCGTTACCGGCTCCTTTTTACGACCATCATAAGAAAGCTGCCATTTAGTTGTTTGGGGGTTAAAGACGACATCGTTTGCAAACTTCGATAATCGTGCTTCGATGTATCTCGGAGCAGCTGAGCCATCGCCTGTTCTGAAATCTCCCCAGTTTCCTTGTGTTTCAATCAACAAATCCTTTTGTCCCATGTTTACCATGGCATCACCAATAGAAGCATCGCCATGAGGGTGGTATTGCATGGTTTGACCAATGATGTTAGCAACCTTATTGAATCGCCCATCATCCATCTCCTTCATGGCATGTAGAATACGTCTTTGCACCGGTTTGAGTCCATCTTCAATGGCAGGTACCGCACGCTCCATAATAACATAGGATGCATAATCTAAAAACCAATTTTGGTACATACCCGATACTGGAATGGCATCTTTGATACCGGGTTCTTCCTCACGGTTGGTTGCTTCGGGATTTAAGTTATTTTCTTCACTCATGAACTTTCGTATACTTTATGCAGCTTCAATCTCTTCAGGAATATCTTTTTCAATTTTCAGGTTATTAATGATAAAGCCCTGTCGATCTTGGGTGTTTTTCCCCATATAAAAAGTCAATAAATCTTTGATACTAGACTCATTTTTCAAGATGACAGGGTCCAACCGTATATCGGGCCCGATGAAGCCTTTGAATTCATCTGGAGAGATTTCACCAAGGCCTTTGAAACGTGTAATCTCCGGATTACTCCCTAACTTTCTTATGGCAAGTTGTCGCTCTTCATCCGTATAACAATAAATAGTTTCTTTCTTGTTTCGCACTCGGAAAAGCGGTGTGTCAAGGATGTAAATATGTCCTCTTCGAACCAAATCAGGGAAGAATTGTAAAAAATAAGTTAGTAAAAGCAATCGAATGTGCATACCATCCACATCGGCATCCGTTGCAATGACAATCTTCTCATAACGCAAGCCATCTAAACCGTCTTCTATGTTCAAAGCATGTTGGAGTAGGTTGAACTCCTCATTTTCGTAAACTACTTTTTTGGTCTGTCCGAAGCAATTGAGTGGCTTTCCACGTAAACTAAAAACAGCTTGGGTTTGTACATCTCTAGATTTGGTAATGGATCCACTGGCAGAATCCCCTTCTGTAATGAATAAAGTTGTTTCAGATTTTCTATCATCCTCCTTTTTATCATCTAAGTGAATGCGACAATCTCGAAGTTTTTTATTGTGCAGGTTGGCTTTTTTCGCCCTTTCATTGGCTAACTTCTTTATGCCTGCAATTTCCTTACGCTCTCTTTCAGACTGTAAAATACGCTTCTGCAATGCTTCTGCAACATCTTGATGCCTATGTAAATAATCATCCAAATGCTTTTTGACAAAATCGTTGACAAAAGTACGCATGGTAGGTCCATCCGGAGCCACATTTTGAGAACCTAGTTTTGTTTTGGTTTGAGATTCAAATACGGGTTCTTGTACCCTTACAGCCAAGGCACCAATGACAGAAGCGCGCACATCAGCAGCATCAAAATTCTTATTATAATATTCCCGAATGGTCTTAACCAATGCCTCTCGAAAAGCAGCTTGGTGCGTACCTCCTTGTGTGGTGTACTGTCCATTTACAAAAGTGTAGTACTCTTCACCATACTGACTGGTATGAGAAAGTGCCAATTCAATATCCTCTCCTTTGAGGTGGATGATAGGATATCTTAATTGCTCAATATCAGTTTTTCGTGCCAAAAGGTCGTGTAACCCCTTTTCTGAATGAAACTTAACCCCATTAAAATTGATGGTTAGTCCTGCGTTCAAAAAACAATAGTTCCAGATAAGATCTTCGAGGTATTGGGGAATGAAATGGTAATTTTTAAAAATAGTTTCATCCGGTTTAAAAACCACCAAGGTGCCATTTCTCCCACTTGACTCCGTTTCTTTATGATCTTGTATGATTTCTCCACGTTCAAATTCCGCTACTTTGGTTTTACCATCACGGTAAGATTGCACCTTGAAAAAAGTAGATAATGCATTCACTGCCTTGGTACCTACTCCATTCAGACCAACTGATTTTTGAAAAGCTCCGCTGTCGTACTTTCCTCCTGTATTAATTTTAGAGACACAGTCAACTACTTTACCTAAAGGAATACCACGCCCATAATCACGCACCTCAACTTTATGCTCAGAAACCTTTACATCAATGGTTTTACCATTCCCCATCATATGTTCATCAATGCTGTTGTCTAGCACCTCCTTCACCAATACATAAATACCATCGTCTTGTGCAGAACCGTCACCCAACTTCCCGATGTACATACCAGGACGAAGCCTTATGTGCTCCTTCCAATCGAGCGATCGAATACTGTCTTCGTTGTAATTTACTGTTTGATTAGTCATGATCTATTGAACTTTGCGGGTAGTCACAAAAGCAGCACGCTTTCGTGCTTTAATAACTCGGAAGTTAGAATTAAAAATGTAAAAATACACGCAAAACGAGGTACGTTATTTTATTTTTTTCGAACCACTCTGAAAATGAGTAGGTTATTTACGTGCGAGGTTTTCCTAAAATCCAGGCCAAATAAAAAAACCATAAGACAATAAGCAATGGCCCCAAGTAAACGTAAAAGCCCATGGTAAAAGATTGGTCTGATTCAGCAAGATTGACAAGCCCCAAATAGAATAAGATGAGACTGAAAAATAAGTTGACCACAGCTGCAAACCCTTTGATCCAGGTAATGATATCTTGCTTGAAATCGTAATTTTTAAAGCCTTTTCCTCCCTCCTGGGTACGTACCTTTTTCAGGGTTTGGATAAAAAATCCGAGGATTGTATTTACAAAAAGAAAGACTCCCAGGGAAACGAAAAAGTAAATGTCTTTATCCATGTAAGCTGAAGCGTCTGATAAACTATTGAAGCTGTAAGTTACCTGCCCAGAAATATTGGCATAAGACCATAACAAAGCAGCCAAGAAAAGTAAAAAGCTGATCAAACGAAAAAAACCAATGAATTTATCCATATCCAATAGATTAAGTTGCGAAGATACGCAAGAAATGAAAAGACCCACTGTGAAAAGACGTTGTTTCAACAAAATGCAAAAAATGTGGTTTGAACTAGCATAAGCAATGTTTATCTTTGGAGTATTATGCCTTTAAACCCAACAGTTATAGCCATTCCTGTCTACTTTCTCCTTATAGGACTGGAGTTACTGGTGCACCGTTTTCAATCTGTTCAATCTTACCGATTGAATGATGCCATCACCAATATCAATTGTGGTGTAACATCTCAAGTAACAGGTGCCTTTTTAAAAGTACTTAGCATAGGGTTTTATACGTTCATCTTTACTCAATTCCGTTTTTTAACACTTGAAAGTAATGTGCTGATTTGGATGGTTGCTTTTGTGGCCTACGATTTTTTGTATTATTGGGCACACCGTATGAGCCATCAAGTAAACCTTTTCTGGGGTGGACACAGCGTGCATCATCAAAGCGAAGAATATAATTTAAGCGTTGCCCTACGGCAAAGTAGTACGCAAACCATTTGGACATTTCTGTTTTACACCCCCATGGCTTTATTAGGCTTAGATCCTATTATTTTGGTAAGCGTCTCAGGCTTTAACTTGCTTTATCAGTTCTGGATCCATACAGAATCCATACAGAAATTGCCTCGCTGGTTTGAGGCCGTGTTCAATACGCCTTCTCATCATCGTGTGCACCATGCCCGAAACCCCAAATACATCGATAAAAATCATGCGGGAACCTTTATCATATGGGACAAAATGTTCGGCACCTTCAAAGCCGAGGAAGAAAAACCCACGTATGGTATCACTAAAAATCTCAATAGTTGGAATCCTGTATGGGCGAACCTTTCGCATTATTCAGACATGTGGCATGACATGAAAAACATTATCCGTTGGCAGGATAAAATCAAATATATCTTTCAAAAACCAGGCTGGCTACCCGAGTATCTTGGGGGATACAGGGCTCCTCATGATATTGACACGAATACATATCGGAAATTCAATACCCAAACCCACCAGTTTGTTAATTACTATGTCCTTACGCAGTATCTTATCATGCTTATCGGTACTGCTCTTTTCCTTTTCAATTTATCCGCCTTTGACAACAAGATCTTAGAAAAGACAATCTTTGCTGCTATCATCATTGCATCGACCATCAGTTTTGGAGGACTTTTTGAAAACAAAAAGTGGGGTTTACCTTTGGAATATGTTAGGCTGTTGATTGCTCCAGTGGTCTTAATTTTGCTATTACCCCCCTTAAGCCAAAACGTATTTTTACTCACCACACTTACCTTTTGGGCAATAGCATCGGTAATCGTTCTTTACGTGATTCAAAATGCCCTGAAGCAACAAAACTATGCATAAACTTCTTCTTGTAGTAATCAGTATTTCTTTTTTAGCCGCTTGTACAAAAAAAGCCGATCTCGGTGATTTTAATCAAGAACAATGGAAAAATGACACCAATGGATGCTTGGGTCAACGAGCTCAAATGGTAGATGAAATACGGGAAGCCAAACCCAAGTTGTTGGGATTGTATCAAAAGTCAATCATTAAGGTTCTGGGCAGACCCGAACAGGAAGAATTATACAAACGGAGCCAGACCTACTACATCTATGCCATCGACCCATCCAAAGATTGTCGTGAACCAGTTGCTGACCCACGTTTTTTGCGTATTCGTTTTACCTCTCTCGGCATTGCTAATGAAGTAAATATTCGCTAAATCAAACAGAAATGAGGTCAATCTAACTTGTCATTTTAAAGGCGCCAAGACAAAAGCACCCAAAATTTATTTATTCTTATTGCTTCCAAATCAGAAAAATATTTTTTAAATTGGATTCAATCAGACAATAAGCTCAACTGAGTGGCATGGCATTTGCAATCGTTTTCATCTACAGCCAGTCATTCAAGACAGTTAGCTTAAGTTAGTTTTAGTTTTACAGGTAGTTTAGAAGGTTAGTCGTTCCTCCGACTAACCTTCGCTTTTTAAATGCACCTCATGATCAAAGATTTCTACACGACCCGACTTGTATAGTCCACCCAATATCTTCTTGAAATTCTTTTTACTGATGCCAAAATAAGATTTGATTTCTTCAGGGCTACTTTTATCGCCTAAAGGCAACACACCTTCTGCCTCATCAATGGCCTGCAACACTCGATCTGATAAATCGACCACCGCTTGATAGCCTTGCTTTTGAAGCGAAATGTCAATTTTACCATCTTCACGTATTTTCTTGATATAAGCTTTCTTATTATCACCCGGGTTTACCGACTCAAAAATTTCATCATGGTAAATTAATCCCTCTGCCAAACTGTTGATGATTACCTTGAAACCTAAATCAGTAGGTTGCCAAATTACGCATTGTACTTCTTTACCTTCTACCCAAGACGGGTCTGGATCAAGTAAAAATGAAGCTATTTTGGTACTGCCTATCATGCGCTGGGTTTGATAATCTAACAAAATCTTTACTGGATAGCGACCACCTTCTCTTACATCTACCCATTGCTCTTTTTTAGGAATTAATAAGTCTTTTTCTAAGCCATTATCTGCAAAAGCTCCAAAATCGGTTATCTGCTTGATCTCAAGCCCCACAATATCCCCTACTTCACCTTTAGGCATGCGGGTCACCGCCACGGGTCTACTTTCATGATCGGTATAAACAAAAACTCTTAATGTATCGTCTATTGCATATTCTTCAGGAAGATACTTTCGAGGTATAAGTACTTCTTCCTCTCCATCTGTGAGATAACAACCAAAATCAACTTCTCTTGCAATGATTAATTCTTGAATTTTTCCTATTTTCATCTTACCTTAACTTACCAAGGAATAACTATTATGTCTACAAAGGTATGATTAAAAAATGCTTATTTCAGCTACGAAAACAGTTTATGCCTTTCTGGTGGGGTTGGGTAATGCTATCACTCATACAAACTCCTCTTTTGGCTTGGCAAAAACCCTTTTCTGCCTCAGAAAGCTTTGACCCTGAACCCCGAGGTGACGTAGCTATTCGCATAGCCTTCTACAATGTAGAAAACCTCTTTGATTATTTCGATGACAGCACCACCCTTGATGATCAATACCTTCCATACCAAGGGAATTACTGGACCAAAAAAAGGTATGAAGCCAAACTGCAAAGGTTATCAAAGACGATTATGGCCATGGGGGGTTGGGAGGCGCCCGGTATTATAGGACTATGTGAAGTAGAAAACCGTTATGTACTCAATTCACTCGCCCATTTCACACCACTTCGCAAGGCCGATTATCAAATCATTCACAAAGACTCACCGGATCGAAGAGGCATTGATGTGGCACTATTGTATCGGAGGGAAAAATTTGAGGTGATTGATTATGAATTCTATGAGGTTACATTTCCTTTTGATCCAGAAGGCAGAACACGGGATGTTCTACATGCCTATGGTAAATTACCCAATAAAGACACCTTACATGTATTTGTAAATCACTGGCCTTCGAAATTTGGTGGAGCATTTGAAACAGAACCAAAACGGATGTTTGTTGCGCAAATGGTTAGGCAAAAAGTAGACTCCATTTGGAAGCAATATCCTAAGGCACATATTTTAATTATGGGAGATTTGAATGATGAACCGGATGCAAAAAGTGTCAAAGAAGGACTTGGAATTAGCACCTTGAACACGAAGCCTGAACGGCAAAATCTGTACAATCTGATGGAAGAAATTCAATATTTGACGGGAACACATAGTTTCCAAAACAAGTGGTCTGTAATTGACCATTTCATATTAAGCGGCGGGCTTTTACAATCAGAGCAAAGCACATCCTTAAAACCACGAAGTCTAAAAATATTTAATCAACCTTACTTGATCATGACGGGTGCTACAGGTGCTAAGCGTCCTTTCAGAACCTACCAAGGGCCTCAATACTTAGGGGGGTATTCTGACCATTTGCCCATCTTATTGGATTTAATACTCCGTTGAAGGAAAAATCCGTTAGGAGCGGGCATTTCTATGTGTTCAGAGCCCGATTTGCCAATGTTACTTTTATATTTGCATGAGCTGTTTACATTAAGAAAACGGACTAAGAAGAAAAAACTCCGCTATGAAAAATATTTCAGTTATTGGTTCAGGTACTATGGGTAACGGCATTGCCCATGTTTTTGCACAAAATGGTTTCAAAGTCAATTTGATTGACATTTCCTCAGATGCATTAGACAAAGCCCTCAAAACCATTGAAAAGAACCTTGAGCGCATGGTGGCGAAGGAAAAAATAGATGGAGCTACAAAAGCAAGTACCTTGAAGAACATTACTACACATACGGTACTGAAAGAAGGTGTTTGCAAAGCTGATTTGGTAATTGAAGCGGCAACCGAGAATGCAGAAATCAAGCTTAAAATTTTCAAAGACTTAGACAGCCATACCCCTGCTGAATGTATTCTAGCTTCGAACACTTCCTCCATCCCTATCACTCAAATAGGAGCAGCGACAAACCGTCCATCTCAAGTTGTTGGCATGCATTTTATGAATCCTGTCCCCGTTATGAAATTGGTGGAAGTGATACGCGGATATGCCACTTCTAATGAAGTCACTGAAAAAATAATGACTTTTTCAAAACAGCTTCATAAAATTCCGGTAGAGGTGAATGACTACCCAGGATTCATCTCCAATCGAATATTGATGCCCATGATCAACGAAGCCATTATTTCATTACATGAAGGCGTTGCGGGCGTAGAAGAAATTGACACCGTAATGAAATTAGGAATGGCACATCCTATGGGGCCTCTGCAATTGGCAGATTTTATCGGTTTGGATGTTTGCCACAGCATTATGAAAGTACTTTATGAAGGTTTTGGCAATCCTAAATATGCTCCTTGTCCGTTATTAGTAAATATGGTGACTGCTGGCTATTTTGGTGTAAAATCAGGTGAGGGTTTTTACAACTGGCAGCATGGTACTAAAGACTTGGTGGTTTCTGAACAATTCAAATAGATACCTTAGAAATAGATAGAAGCCACCATTACTCCAACGCAGGTAATTAGGCATTAAACAAAGAAACCATGGAGGCTGTGTATATTTCTTCTCCAAAAAAGTAGTGTTTTATGGTTGGCATTTTAGTGGCTTTGGTTAGCTTCACGCCACGGCAATCAATTTAATTTTCCTATGACACTGAAAGAGCATTTCGAATCACAAGTAGCAGCAGCACAGCAACTCTCAACAAGGCCTTCGAACGAAGATCTCTTGATGATTTATGGCTTATACAAACAAGCTACTGTTGGTGATAACCTGACAGAAGCTCCAGGTGGTTTTGACTTTAAGGCTGCTGCCAAATACAATAGTTGGAAAAAATTAACGGGTACATCTCAAGAAGAAGCCATGCAACGCTACATTGACTTGATTGAAAGATTGAAAAGTGCCAACTAGACTGGTGATTGATTGTGATTCTTGTTTTTCAAGGTAAAGGTGAATTCTTAATTGTACTGTGCTGCCCTACATGTCTAAAAAAAAGTTGATGCTCAACCAGAAACTATGACGCGCGGTATCGTTCAAAAATGATCGAACCCTGTAGTCGAGTCCGGTTTCGATCCGAAATGTTTTTGTCACACCATAGCCAATCACAGGAAGGAAACGGACTTCGAGATCGTATTGTGAAGATTGAAGGCTATTGATGTATTCATTGCCGAGCTTAAGGTAAAGCTCTTTGGGATCAACAGACTCGCCATTCAAGGGGATTTCAGAAACAATTCTGTAGCGAAGCCTGAATTCTGGGTTTTCCAAGCGTCCACACCTGTCATTTGCCAATGACCCAAAGATAATGGGATGCTGCCTACTTCATTCAGCTCGTCCAGAAATTCCTGCATCACAAAGGGCTCGTTTTGGAGTTCTTTCATACGCCCATAGTCTGCGATCAGCGCATCTAGTAAATGTTTTCCAGTCACATAACTGGTGCCATAGCCAGGCTGGCGTAAATACAGATGCTGTTCGAAGATCAAAAGTTCTTTCTCCGTTTTCATCCAGCCTCGTGGTGTATACTCTGAATGGATACTTCCTGCTTCTTCCATGGTCATTTTATTGGCATGAGCATACAATGAACCTAATCCTCGTGCGGCCCTTTGAGCCAGTAGAATATAAACGATTTCCCTACTTCTCGGGGCATCTGCATAAAGCCCCATTTGCATAAACAGTTCTTCTACAGCAGTGGCCACTCCTTCATTATGCGAATCGAAAATATTGTACAGCAAAGGTGATCTACGAATTAGGCTCTCATGTGGTTCCAGATCGAGTTGAGCAATTTCAAACCAATGGTAGAAATGAGAAAATAAAGGCCGCGGATCATGGTGAGAAGTAATGTAAAAGAAGTTACGGGTTTCTTCCGGGACAAACTGACCCAAATGTGCCATCAAAGCCGGACGGTAATAGTCCTTTACGGTGACCACCTTCTCTTTTTCCAAAAATCGCAGTAAACTTTCTGCTCCTTGCATAGCCAAGGCATCATAGGTCTCGGGAGTCTCAACTGGTAAAAGAGGAGGCAGATTTCTATTCCGGTGTTCTTCCATTTTAAGTGAAGACCAAGCTCGTGCTAGTTCTCGTTTTAAAATCATCACCTCGTCTTCCCAAGTAAGAGGAACTAAGTGTACATTTTGTAAATACCAAGTATAGTTTTCTTTTCCAATGCCTGAAGGGCCTGTTTTACTGGTGGCTTTGGCTTCCAACCAACTAACGAAGTCATCTGAAGATGTAATGGCATCATCAATAGCGGCTACAAGCTCCGCATCATCTGCTACTCCTGGTCTTGTTTTGATACTGGCAAGATTGATGCTTTGGGTCTTAATATCTCTTATACCAGCCACCCAAAGATCGCGTGCATTCCCTGTCAGGTTTTCTTGTGCTTGAGCATTGATGGTTGGTATTATTTTTACATCATTCAAAAAATTTTCTCTTTGCTCATCTCTTAAAGGAAAATCATATTGCCATAATTCCGTAACGGCATGATGGGTAGGCCCTTCGTGTGCAGGTACGTCACTGCGCGACATCCACAGGGATTTGTAAAAAGCAGGATCTCTTTCCCATGGCTTCAAAACACGCTGATTAAAATCATAGCCATTCATCTCCGCCCAAACAATCATCCAATCTACTCGCTCATCTACAGACCAACTGGTGGTATCAAAGGCATTCAAACGAGCTTGTAATTGCAAAAAATTAGGCAGACGCTGTTCAAAACTTGCTTGGGTATAATCTGGAGCACCATCGCGTAAGGGTGGTTCTTCAAAAGAGCGCCATTGCTGAAAAAGCGAGTCCAGCTCACCATGTGTATGCAAAGCAGGAGGAGAAGAAACATCATTGAAGCTTTGGCAGGAAATAAAAAGACACAAGGATAGCGAGATCAAGTAAATTTTGTTCATGGTCGAAAAGGTTGAGACACAATATACAAAAACTCTGATTGAGCAAGGGAATAAAAAAAGGTGCTCCATGGAACACCTTTGAATCATTTTTTTCTGGCAGATTTTTTTAGATAGAAATGCCCATAAAACTCATAAAGGCAATCCCCATGAGTCCTGTTATAAACATGGTAATCCCCAGTCCTTTTAGTCCGTCCGGTACATTAGAATACTTAAGTTTTTCGCGAATAGCAGCCAAGGCAACTATGGCTAGGAAGAAACCTATACCAGAGCTAAAACCGAATACAGAAGCTTCTGCTAGGCTGTAATCTCTTTGTGCCATAAATAAGGAAGAACCTAATATGGCGCAGTTTACGGCAATCAGCGGCAAGAAAATACCTAATGAGCCATATAACGAAGGCGAAAACTTCTCAATGGTCATTTCTACTAGCTGAACCATAGCGGCGATAATGGCAATAAACATGATGAATCGCAGGAAGGTTAAATCGATTTTAGCAAACTCAGGACTTAACCAAGACAATGCCCCTTCATTCAATACAAACTCACTCAAGAGCCAATTCATTGGGACGGTCATTCCCAAAACAAAAACCACAGCCAAGCCCAAACCAAAAGCGGTAGAAACCTTTTTTGATACAGCTAGAAAAGAGCACATGCCTAAAAAATAGGCAAACACCATGTTCTCTATAAAAATTGCTTTAATTCCTAAGTTCACTAAATCCATCGTTCTGTTTTTATTGTTCTACGTATCCGGTTTTGGTTCTTTGTATCCAAATGATAATACCAAGTACCATAAAGGCACCTACAGGGCTAACCATCAATCCATTGGCTGCAAAGCTATCGAAACCAATGGCATCGAATACAGGGTAACCAAACACCTTACCTGAACCCCATATTTCTCTGAAAAAGGCAACTGCAAGAATGATCCATGAATATCCAAGGCCAGATCCAAGTCCATCTAATACTGAATCATAGGGTTTATTACCTAGAGCAAATGCCTCTAGGCGACCCATAATGATGCAGTTGGTGATGATCAACCCTACAAATACCGATAACTGCTTGTACATGTCAAAAGCATAAGCCTTTAACACTTCATTCACCAAAGTGACCAATGTGGCTACTACGGCCAACTGTACAATGATACGTACCCTTTTCGGGATCGTATTTCTCATCAATGAAATGGTCAGATTTGAGAAAATCATCACAAAAATCACAGACAAAGCCATCACTAATGTTGGTTTCATTTGGGTGGTCACCGCCAAGGCTGAACAGATTCCTAATACCTGAATGGTAATAGGGTTATCATCAATTAGTGGATCGGTAACAAACTTTTTTCTTCTTTTCGACAGAAGACCTTCCGATTCTTTAACAATCGGTGATGCTTCAACTTGTTCTACGGTTTCAGTACTCATCTCAAAGATTATTTTTGAATTGATTCAACATTCATACTCATGGCAGAACCTTTCACATGCTTATCAAAGTAGTTTTGATAATAGCCGAGATAATTTTCTAACATGTTATTTACTCCAATGGCTGTAAGGGTTGCACCTGCCATGCCATCTACTTTATTCGGACCCAATTTGGATTCAGGATTATTTTCTCCTTTTACCATGGTTATGGAGACAAATTCATCACTTTCGTTGTATAAGACTTTTTTAGCATATCGCGCTTGTACATCATCAGACGTAATGCGAGCGCCCAATCCAGGCGTTTCAGCCTTGTGGTCAAAGCTTACTCCTATTACGGTCTTAAGATCAGTATCTAACGCTACAAAGCCCCAAATTGCATCCCACAACCCGGCACCATAAGTGGGTATGATGAAAGCTTCGCCACCAGCCTTGGTATATTCAAATAAAGGATACAATCTTTCTTCGGGTGATTTTTTGTAATTCTTTTCTATGCTGACGTTTTCAGCCACCATAGGCTCACCTTTTTCATTTGTATCTACAATATTCCCTTGGTAATCGGCAACAACAGATTTGATTACTTCATCATAACGACTCAGAATTTCTTCACCTGTCATGTCTTCCAAAGCTGCTTTCTCTTCTGGGATTGCCCCGAGGATTTGCTTTTTGGTATCTAAATCTACCGCTTTCTTTTGGGCAGGTGCAAGACCTTGAGAAACCCCAGAAAGCAAGCCACCCAAAATAACTGTTAGGATGAGCGAAAAAACGATAACATATGTATTAGACTGTTGCACGAGCTAACCTCCTTTTCTTGTTTGATTCGACCACATAATAATCAATAAGCGGTGCGAATACGTTCATAAATAATACTGCTAACATAATTCCTTCGGGATAAGCTGGGTTGACTACCCTAATCAAGACCGTTAACATACCTATTAACGCTCCGTAAATCCATTTACCTACGTCTGTTTGTGCCGCAGACACAGGGTCTGTTGCCATGAAGACAGCTCCAAAGGCTAAACCTCCCATCACCAAGTGGTACTCTGCGGGAACATTCATAAATTCATTGGCACCAGCTAAATTAAAAATAGTACCCATGGCAAAAGCACCTGCAAACACACTGAAAATGATTTTCCAGCTTCCAACACCTGTACCTATCAATATCAATGCGCCAAGTAGGGCCATCAGTGTTGAAGTTTCTCCGATAGAACCCGGTATACCCCCAATCAGCATGTTTTGAAAGCTAAAAAATTCTCCACCGAAAGGAGCGGCCAACGCA
Source organism: Roseivirga sp. (assembly GCA_018402485.1). Taxonomy (GTDB): domain Bacteria; phylum Bacteroidota; class Bacteroidia; order Cytophagales; family Cyclobacteriaceae; genus Roseivirga. Next base: position 526,133 of record JAGYIY010000002.1, read on the forward strand.
TTATTGACTTCACTCAGCCCTTGTTGAACAGATGTACCGGAAATAGAGGAATCATATGCCACGGCAAGAGCGGTAGCACCTGAATACGCATCTATAGGTGTTTTATCTGCTAACTGTGTCCAGACCTCACCAGATATTTGAGATGGATAGGCAAAGTACAAGAAGGCACGTGCTGTCATGGCCACATTCAAAATATTCATTCCTGTACCTCCAAAAACCTCCTTACCAATTAGTACACCAAAAACGGTAGCTAAAGCCACTTGCCACAAAGGAATAGTTGGTGGCACAATCAGAGGAATTAACATACCCGTTACCAAAAAACCCTCATTAATGGGGTGCTTTCTAATAACGGCCACTGTGGCCTCTACAGCCCCCCCAGCAGCGTAGGATACCAGTACGATCGGTAATACCCAACGGGCTCCAAATAAGAAATTATCCCAATTGAAAAACGCAGCAAAACCACCTTCAGTTAGTGATCCTGTGGCAATTTGGTGTTGATAGCCTACATTGAAAATACCCCAAATTAAACAGGGTATCATAGCGATAACCACGGTCATCATCATGCGTTTCAAATCAATCGCATCTCTTACCTGTACCCCTTTCTTACCTGCTGTATGGGCAGGCGAAAACAAGAAAGTTTCTCCTGCCTCAAAGAGGTAATAAAATTTTTCGAACTTCCCTCCCTTTTGGAAAAGAGGCTTTTGTTTTTCTAAAATGTTCTCTAAAAACTTCATCTCTTCATTAACCGTTTTGCATCAATTCTATCCCATCCCTAACGATCCGTTGTACATCATGTTTGGAAACATCAACGTATTCGCACAGGGCGAGGTCTTCTTCAATTACTTCAAAAATACCAAGGGCCTCCATGTTATCATAATCTTCAGCCATGATAGCCTTCAAGAGGTATACAGGATAAATATCCATGGGTAATACCTTTTCAAAAACACCTGTTTGTACGAAAGCTCTAGGCTCACCGTTGGTGTTGGAAGTCAATTTATACTCTTTATTTTTTCCATTTAAGAAAGACATCAAGCCAAAGGCTTTATGAAAACTTAGAACCTCTTTCTTCGGTTTCAACCAACCTAAAAATTCTTGTTGATCACCTTCTGGTATGACCGATAATAAGTTATCGTAAAAACCTAAGTAGCCATTCTTTTCGATGCACTCACCTGTTAGTACATTACCACTAATGCAACGCACGTGATTTTGTTGTAAGTTGTCTTCTATTAATCTATCGACACAAGCTCCTGTAAATGTTTTATGGTATTGTGGATCTTTCACTTCTGAACCTGCAACTGCAACCAAGCGTGATGCGTCATGAACTCCGTTTAAAAAAAGTTTTCCTATTTGAGCTACTCCAAAAGGAGATACAGTCCAAACCAGATCACCTTTTGCGATAGGTGCAATGTGATGAATCTGAATACCCACGTTCCCTGCCGGATGCGGTCCACTGAATTTATTTTGCTGAATTTCAGTTACATTACTGAAGACCGAAGACACCTCACCATTGATATTTTGGTTCAAATGAATAGGCCCCTGAGTGAATTTTCTAAGGACCTCTATACCCATTTGAAATGCTTCTTCATCATCTTTCAATGCATAGCCCCAATCGGCTGCTAGGGGGCTTGTATCGAAGGTTGAAATGTAAATGGCTTTTGGAGTGTCTTCCTCTTTGGCAATTACACCATATGGACGTTGAATGATGTGTGGCCACACACCTCCATTTAACATTTGTTTCTGAGCATCTTGGCGAGAGATGTTTTTTACGGACGAAATATTAAACGAGTCAAAATGCTCGTATTCAATTTCTTTATCAGCCAGAATTTTAATTTCAAGAACTTTTCTCTTGTCGCCTCTTTTTACTTCAATCACTTCACCGCTCACAGGCGAACAGATCATCACATTTTCTTGAAACTTGTTATACAGGATAGGAGTTCCCGCTTTCACAGTATCACCTTCATTGACCAATAATTTTGGTCTTTCTAATCCTACAAAGTCTGTAGGCTTTACAGCGAATGTTTCAGATATCGGAGAATTTGCGATTTTCTTGGCTGCCTTACCGGCTAGATTGATGTCGAAGCCTTTCTTTAGCTTTACGATCTTTGACATATTCAATTTAATTGATGCTCATTGATGTTGATAAAATCGAGGCAAAAATAAACATTTTACACTCAATTGAAAGATTATCCCTTTCAATTCCGCGCAAGTTAATTCAAAAAACTTGCCATTGAAATGCTAATTCAATTAAAAACTTTTTCAAATTTAATTTCTATTTCAGCAGCGACTTTTTCCATCAACCACATGGGGGTAGATGTAGCTCCACAGATCCCCACATGGTCCTGTTCATTTAACCAGTTCCAATTAATTTCTGTTTCACTTTCAATAAAAAAACTTCGCTCATTGTTAGCTTTACATACTTCATACAAAGCCTTTCCATTAGAACTCTTCTTGCCACTTACAAAAAGTACAACATCTACGGCTTTCGAAAAAAGCTCTAATTGTGGTTCGCGATTTGATACTTGACGGCAAATACTATCGTTGGCACTGAAATCTAATTCTTCAAATGAACCTTTATGTTTTTTTATTCTGTCGGCGATTAGGTCTCTGATGTGGTAAAAGCCAGAAGTGCTTTTTGTGGTTTGTGAAAACAATGTAACTGGCCGATCAAAATCTATTTGGTCGAGGTCGGCTTCACCAGAAACAATAATGGCTTCATCATTGGTTTGTCCAGTTAAACCAATAACTTCTGCATGTCCATTTTTGCCATAAATTACGATTTGACCGTTGTGCTTATTCATTCTATCGTGAGCCATTTTTACACGGTTTTGTAATTTCAATACCACAGGGCAAGAGGCATCTACTAGTTCTATGTTATTCTTTAAAGCGATTTGGTAAGTTTCAGGAGGCTCTCCATGTGCGCGTATCAATACCTTTGCATCTGTTATTTTTTCTAACATATCTCGGTCGATGATCTTTAAACCCTTGGCATTTAAGCGTTCTACCTCCATACTATTGTGCACAATATCTCCCAAACAGTATAAATCCCCTTCTTTCATTTCATCCTCAGCCATTTGAATAGCAAACTCTACTCCAAAACAATACCCTGAATTTTGATCAATCGTAACCTTCATGTCCTTAGTGTTTTTGGTTTATCTTACCTATGGCCAAATTTAAAACTTTTTGTACTTGCTCTTCAAAAGCCATATTAGAAGTATCCATCACAACTGCATCTGCCACTTGTACTAATGGGCTTTCTTTCCTAGTGGTATCCCTTAAATCTCGGTCTTCAAAATTACGCACAATATCGACTAGTGGAACTTCCTCACCCTTAGCTTTTAACTCTTCTTGCCTCCTCTTGGCACGCACCTTTGAATCAGCCTTCATGAATATCTTTAATTCCGCATTTGGAAAAACCACAGACCCAATATCTCTTCCGTCCATCACTACTCCTTTTTCCTCTCCCATCTTCTGCTGTTTCCGCACCATGGCTGCTCGAACCTCTTTGATGGCAGCTACTTGGCTGACATCTTCTGATATTTTCATGCTACGAATTACTTGTTCAACATTTTGTTTATTGAGAAGTGTTTCATATTGTTTGCTTTGGGATTTAAATACAAAATCTATTTCTATATCGCCCAAAGCCTTTTCTACTTCTCCAACGTCATCTAGACGTATGTTATGGGTCTGAAAGTAGTGCGTTACGGCCCTATACATGGCACCGGAGTCAATAAATGTATAGCCTAATCGAGCGGCTACAACTTTGGCCGTACTGCTTTTGCCGCAACCAGAATACCCATCAATGGCTATGTTAATTCTCTGCATACCTTTGTTTGCGCAAAGATACATTTTCAATGCTTAAAATGTAGGTAATTGAAAATATTGTGTCGAAAAATGAGGTTTGAATTCTTGTTTTACGACATCCCTTCCAGCTTCTCAGATCTTATGGGTAGAGTATGCAAGAAAGCTTTACTTATCAGACGTTTGCTGGTAAAAGTTACCTTGATCTATCAAAAACAAAAAACAAACTCTGATCTCTTCAAAGCCATATGAATTATTACCAAGAACCAAGCGCTTACACATTTATGCATGTAAAATTTTCTTTCTCATTACATTTCTTGTGATTTCATATAAATGCGACTTTGTACAAAAAAGCATTCCTTAACAAGTTGGCCATGTCTCTTCTTGTTTAAATAGAAGAAAATAAAAATATTTTTTTGCTAAATGCTTTACCCAGATCAGGCTGTTTATATGTTTGTAAGTAGCAAATTCATGCTTTAAGCAGGTATTCAAAAGAAAACCTTGTCTCTCACTTTTTAGAAGGGTAGAATTCATTATTAGCCCAGTAAGATGTTTAACAGACTAGTGTTCACAAGGCTCATTAATTCTTATGCCCCGCAAAAAGCACTGGTGATTATTTCTTACTGAATGCTTTTTTGAACCCGTTTTTTCCCAAAAAAAAGCTAGCTTTGTTTTCTCAATAAACTTAAAAACTGCTATGAAATTCTTTATCGATACAGCAAATCTCAAAGACATACAAGAAGCATACGACCTAGGTGTCTTGGATGGGGTAACAACGAACCCCTCCTTAATGGCCAAAGAAGGTATTGCAGGTGAGGAAAATGTAAACGCCCATTACAAAGCGATATGTAATATTGTAGATAATAATGTGAGCGCAGAAGTCATTGCCACAGACTTTGAGGCCATGATTTCGGAAGGAAAGGCACTGGCTGATATTGATGATAAAATCGTAGTTAAAATACCAATGATTAAAGACGGTGTAAAAGCCATTAAGTACCTAACATCTGAGGGCATTAGAACCAATTGCACATTGGTTTTTAGTGCAGGACAGGCACTTTTAGCCGCCAAAGCGGGTGCATCTTACGTTTCTCCTTTCATTGGTCGTTTAGATGATATTAGTTTTGATGGGCTCCAATTGATAGAACAGATCGTTCAGATTTACGACAATTACGGTTTTGATACTGAGGTATTAGCCGCATCTATCCGACACACCATGCATTTAGTTCAGTGTGCTGAAATTGGATCAGATGTTGTGACTTGCCCTCTCAATGTCATTACGAGTTTGTTGAATCATCCACTTACCGATAAAGGACTAGAGCAGTTTTTAGCTGATCATGCCAAAGTGAATGGTTAAAACATTCGACTTATCTTTGGGTTATGTATTAAATACCATTTTATTACCTGAAATGTACATTATAAAAGTCAAGGGCAAAGCCAAAATCCCTGATTACATCCAATTGCGAGATGCTAATTTTGTCTTAATTGCCTATTTCAGGGCAGACAGACCTCTCAAAAAATTAGAAAAGTACGGTTTAGAGGGTAAGGAAGATGCTTTACAAGCCTTAATCGAAACCTTAGATTTTGGTAAGCTACAAAAATTAGAATTGTAACATGAACTTTTCGGGAGAACCTGTATTACGAATGGCAGACGTAAGTATTTTTCAAGAAGACACGGCTGTTTTGAATGACATTACCTTAAAGATTGATAAGGGAGAATTTGTATATTTAGTGGGCAAAACGGGGAGCGGAAAAAGCTCTCTACTAAAAACCTTATACTGCGACCTTCCTTTTTATATGGGATCTATACAGATTGCAGGTTTCGATCTGAAAAATATCAAAAAAAGGCAGGTACCTCTTTTGCGCAGGAAACTGGGCATTATTTTTCAAGATTTCCAGCTTTTACCTGATAGAAATGTAGCGGAGAATTTGTATTTCGTTATGCGTGCCACAGGCTGGAAAGACAAATCAAAAAGCAAAACCAGATTGGCAGAGGTTTTGATGCGTGTAGGCTTAGGGGCTGTTTCTAATAAATTACCTCACCAATTAAGCGGAGGAGAGCAACAAAGGGTGGCTATTGCTCGTGCTTTGATCAACGAACCAACTTTATTAATAGCGGATGAACCTACAGGTAACTTAGATCCGGAAGTTTCTGAGGGAATTTTTAAAACTTTTGTTGACATCAATAAGAGTGGCACAACGGTATTGATGGCAACTCATGATTTTAAGTTAATTGAAAACTACCCTAAACGCACTTTAACCTGTCAACAGGGTCAGGTAAAAGATGAATTACCTACAGGTAAACCCTTGCAATAGGTTACTTATTTCTTTTTTGCCTCATTCAAATTAGTAACAGCCGCTTCAAATTCCGGACTCAAAGCGACAGCGTTTTCGAAATACTTGAGAGCCTCTTCTAAATTGTCTCTATTTTGTGCTATTAAGCCTCTCATATTGGCCAATGCTGCTTTGAATTTCACTTTCTGATTTTCCCCATTATTTTTACTTAGCACAATCTCTTCATCCTCTGCGACATTAGCATCCAAAATATCTAGGTTTCCTAAGGCTTCCTCAAAACGTTCGGTAATAAATTGCAAATAAGTGATTTGGTAAAGCACAGCGGTATCTTCTGTTTTCAACCATATTGGCTCATAATTTTCTATTGCTTTATCGTATAATCTTAAATTCTCGTAGCTCAAAGCTGCCAATTCTAAGGCTATCAAATTACCAGAATTTAAACTGAGCATATCTTGTGAAACCAAAGCGGTGGAGACATAGCGCCCCTCTTGATAGTAAATTTCTGCAAGACTTCTCAAAATGGCTGTGTCTCTCGGGTTAAGCACACTCATTTCCAAGAGCGCCTGTTTAGAAATTTGCTCATCATTATATCTTTGAGCGCGTTGATAAATAGCAACGGCCTTGGCAAATTCATTTGACATATACACACTATCTTGAGCATGCAAAGAAAAAACACTTCCTATGCTTAATAGGATGATGCCACAAATACTCAATTTTCTCATCTTTATATACTTATTCATTCAATATGATTGGGGTTTAAACCCCTTTCTTTCCCCATCTTTAAGAGGAATGCCATGGCATCCTCGTATTCATTTTTTATTTCTCCATCAAGGACAGCCTCCTTAAGTGCCTCTTTCAATTCACCTACTTCCTTGCCCGGAGAAAGTGCAAAAGTATTCATTATTTCTTTACCTGTAATCACAGGTTGAAAAATACGTACTTTATCTTTTGCTTCCACTTCCTGAATCCGCTTTTCAACTTTATCAAAATTACACAGAAATCGCTTTACTTTGTGGTTGTTCTTAGATGTTATGTCTGCCCTACAAAGGGTCATTAAGTCATCTATATCCTCCCCTGCCTCAAAAACGACCCTGCGAATGGCAGCATCAGTGGTTTCATCCTTGACTAAGGCAATGGGTCTTAAGTGCAGACGAACCATTTTCTGGACATACTTCATTTGCGCACCCATAGGCAACTTCATCCGCCTAAAAATGGACGGTACCATGCGGGCTCCTTTATCCTCATGCCCATGAAATGTCCAGCCCGTTTTTTTATTAAAGCGTTTGGTGGCAGGCTTGGCGATGTCGTGCAGAATAGCAGCCCAACGCAGCCACAAGCTATCTGTATATTGGCTAATGTTGTCTAAAACTTGTAAAGTGTGATAAAAATTATCCTTGTGAGATTTATCATCAATGGTGGTAACCCCATGCAAGGCCACCATTTCAGGGAAAATTTCTTCTAAAATTCCAGCCTGAAAAAGCAATTTAAAACCGTAGGAAGGTTGATCAGATAAAATGATTTTATTCAATTCAACGGCAATTCTCTCTTTAGAAACGATCCCAATTCTTTCCTTCATGCGCATCAAACCCTCAAAACAATCCGGATCTATGTCAAATTTGAGCTGTGTAGCAAAGCGAATGGCTCGCATCATGCGCAAGGGGTCATCCGAGAAAGTCTGTTCTGGTGTTAAGGGTGTTTTTATCCATTTTTCTTTTAAATCCTCAAGACCGGAAAAAGGATCGATCAACTCTCCAAAATATTCCTTATTGAGCCGGATGGCCATGGCGTTGATGGTAAAATCTCTTCGTTTTTGATCATCATCTAACGTACCTTCCTCCACCATAGGTTTTCTTGATTCCCTTTGGTAAGACTCTTTTCTAGCGCCAACAAACTCCAATTCTTGGGCTCCATTTTTAATCATGGCCGTTCCATAGGTTTTAAAAACAGAGAAAGGCAGCTTCCCTCCCAACCTTTCGTGAACGGCCTTGGCCAGCTTTACTCCACTTCCAACACACACAAAATCAATATCCTGCCCTCCGCGCTTTAAGAACAAATCCCTCACAAAACCACCAACAACATAGGTTTCATAGCCTAAATCATCGGCTACTTCGCCTACGGTCTTAAAAATGGGGAGTTGAAGTTGAGCAGCTAAATTCATGGTAGTTATTCTCAAAGAAAGTGCAAATTAGGGCTTTAATTCACTCAAATCAAAAAGAACGAACAATAGCAAAGATAAACACGCGACCTTGCCGCATAGGTGAAAAGAAATCTATTACCTTTGTACCCCATAAGAAAAGGATTGTTGAATACTTATGGCATCTGCTAAATATATTTTTGTTACCGGTGGCGTTACATCATCTTTAGGGAAAGGTATTATTGCCGCCTCCCTTGGCAATTTGCTAAAGGCACGCGGTTTAAAGGTAACCATCCAAAAATTCGACCCTTACATCAATGTAGATCCCGGAACACTCAATCCTTATGAACATGGTGAATGCTATGTAACTGATGATGGTGCAGAAACAGATCTTGATCTGGGTCATTATGAAAGGTTCTTAAACATCAGCACCTCGCAGGCCAATAACGTAACAACAGGTCGCATTTATAACAACGTTATTACCAAAGAACGTAAAGGGGATTATTTGGGTAAAACCGTTCAGGTAATTCCGCATATTACGGATGAAATCAAGGCGAACTTTTTTAAGTTAGGCGAAACCGGTGATTATGATATTGTTATTACAGAAATTGGGGGCTGTGTAGGCGATATTGAATCCTTGCCTTTTATTGAGGCTGTTCGGCAAGCAAGATGGGATGTAGGCGAAAACAATTGCTTGGTAATTCACTTAACCCTCATCCCTTACCTTAAAGCAGCTGGTGAACTTAAAACTAAACCTACACAGCATTCGGTCAAACAATTACTGGAAGCAGGAATTCAACCAGATATTTTAGTCTGCCGCTCAGAACATTCCTTACCCCCTGACATTCGTAAAAAATTGGCACTTTTCTGCAACGTTCAATTAAATAGTGTAATTGAAGCTTTAGATGCAGATACCATCTATGATGTTCCGTTGTTAATGCGCAAAGAAAAGCTAGATGAACGTGTACTCACAAAGCTGAGGATGTCACATAAGACCCAACCTGATGTTGAGAGTTGGAGAAACTTTCTCAGTCGGGTAAAAAACCCTACCAATGAAGTAACGGTAGCTTTGGTGGGTAAGTATGTAGAATTGCCTGATGCTTACAAATCCATTATCGAATCTTTTATACATGCCGGAGCCCATCTGGAGTGTAAGGTTAATATTTTGTGGGTTTCTTCTTCTACCCTGTCAGAAAAAACGGTACAAAGAGCGCTTAAAGATGCAGATGGAGTATTGGTTGCTCCAGGCTTTGGAGAAAGAGGGATAGAAGGGAAAATTGCTGCCATTCGCTATGTTAGGGAAAACCAAATCCCATTTTTCGGTATCTGCTTAGGGATGCAGTGCGCTGTTGTAGAATTTGCCCGAAACGTGCTGCATCTTAAAGAAGCTGCATCTACTGAAATTGTTCCAAACGGAAAGCATAAGGTAATTGACCTAATGGAAGACCAGAAAAAAATTCAAGATTACGGAGGAACCATGCGATTAGGTGCTTACCCTTGTAAATTAAGTAAGAAAAGTAAAGCATACCATGCCTATCATTCAGTAAATATTGAAGAAAGGCATCGACATCGTTATGAATTCAATAATGTCTATTTGAAAGAATTTGAATCTGCAGGAATGAAGGCCACAGGGATTAATCCTGATACCGGATTGGTGGAAATCATTGAAATACCAAATCACCCCTATTTTATAGGAACACAATTTCATCCTGAATTGAAAAGTACCGTTATGAATCCACATCCTCTTTTCATTAGCTTTGTGGATGCTATCGTAAAAATTAAGAAAAACTAAAAACCCATATGGATAGAAATCAAGCCATAGGCCTTGTTCTAATAGCCGCGATTCTCATCGTTTACTCGTTCGTTTTTACGCCTCCAACACCAGAAGCAGCAATAGAAACGAATTCATCTCCTGCTCGTGTAGAAACAGAAGTAACTGACCCTGAGAGAAAAACAAGCAATGAGTCGACCAACTTGCAAGCTAGGAGAGATCAGCAAGATACAGATGAAGAAAATGATTTGGTTGAGCGTTTTGGTGCTTTTGGATCTGCCATGCAAGGAGAAGCAAAGAAATTTTTGGTTGATTCTGAACTTGCTGAATACACATTTGACACCAAGGGTGGTAAGATTACTTCTGTTCGTTTGAAGAAATTTAAGACCTACGATGAACTGCCTTTGTTTTTGTTTAACGAACAAAGTGCTGACCTAAATGTATTGGTAGAGACACCAAAAGGTAGAGTCAATTTATCTGACCTATATTTTGAAGGAGATGAAACAGATCAGACGCTTAATGGGGAAGATTCAACTCAAATAAGCCTTACTGCCAATCTAACTGATGGGGCTAGCATTACACAAATTTACACCCTTTATGCCAATCGGTACGACCTAAAGTATCAATTAAAATTTAATGGTTTGCAAAACCAATTGGTTGGCGACGAACTGACATGGGTATGGTCTGATGAAATGAAGCGCTTTGAAAGTAATTTAGAAGATGCACGAAACAAGACTACCCTTCGCTACTATACCTTGTCTGGAGACTCTGACGAACTCAAGGAAATTTCGAGTGAACCACAGCAGGAATCTATTAGCGAAAGTTTGAAGTGGATTAGTTTCTCACAAAAATTCTTTAATGCCGGAATTATTGCCGAAAAAGGTTTTCGCTCTGCCGTATTAGGCAACGCACCTTCCACAGATCCTTCGATTGTAGAATCAGGTAGAATGGAACTTAAAATGCCGCTACAAAATGTCTATGAAGGCGCTGATCTTAAATTTTATTATGGCCCCAACGACTTTAAAATCCTTAAAAATGTAACCGATGGATATGAAGATAATGTCTATATGGGTTACAAACTCGTCAGTTGGGTAAACAAGTATATAATTGTTGAGCTGTTCAGTTTTTTAGAAGGCTATTTCAGCAACTATGGTGTAATTATTATTCTGATTGTCCTGATTGTCAAGATGGTACTTTTCCCGCTTACACGTAAGTCGTACCTCTCGATGGCGAAAATGAAAGCACTGAAACCAGAGCTTGACGCCTTAAAGGAGAAGCATGGTGATGATATGCAGGCGATGCAAAAAGAACAAATGTCGCTTTACCGCGAGGTTGGTGTAAACCCCATAAGTGGCTGTATCCCTATGGTCCTGCAAATGCCCATACTGTTTGCCATGTTCTTTTTCTTTCCTAATTCTATAGAGTTAAGACAACAAAGCTTTTTATGGGCACATGATTTATCTACCTATGACGTATTGTTCAATCTGGGATTTACCATTCCCTTTTATGGGTCACATGTTTCAGGTTTTACCTTGCTAATGACCATTTCCACCATACTTTATACCTGGTCGAATAATCAAGTGAGTTCGGTACAAGGTCCTATGAAAAACATAGGCTACTTTATGCCTATCATTTTCATGTTTGTTTTGAATAGCTACTCTTCTGGTTTAAGCTTTTACTATTTTATCTCTAACATTATTACTTTCGGACAGCAGGCTGTAATACGTAAGTTTGTGGATGAAGATAAGATAAGGGAGAAGCTGGAAGAGAACAAAAAGAAGAATGCCAACAAGGGCAAATCGAAATTCCAACAAAGGCTTGAAAACGCAATGAAGGCGAGTCAAGAGGCTCAAAAGCAAAAAACACAGCGCAAGAAGAATAAATAAAAGCTGAAACAATTATCCACAATTGGGTTAGTAGAAATCGTGTATTATTCTTTTAAGCAAAGTAATATCTTTGTTTCCAAGGAACGATACTGAGCTGTAAGCAAGAAGTGTTTGAGCATCTGTCATTTTCAAAACTTCAAAAAGAAAATGAGCGTATTTAACCTAGTTAAAACATTCATTCTCAATAAAGTAAAAAGGAAAAATGGGATGCAGTAAAAGCAAGAAGCAAAGAACGGTTCGGAGAAAGACGAGTTAATGCTTAACTTGTCGACAAACGAGATACGCACATACACTAGAAGTAATAATGGGTAAAATTATAGCACTTGCTAATCAAAAAGGTGGAGTTGGGAAAACCACTACTGCCATGAACCTGGCCGCTAGTATGGCTGTTTTGGAGTTTAAAACACTTGTAGTTGATGCTGACCCACAAGCCAACACAACATCAGGCCTTGGCCATAATCCCAAAGAAATCCATAAAAGTATATATGAATGCATGGTGGGCCAAGCACAAATCAGTGATTGTATAGTAGCAACAGACATTGCTCATCTTGATTTACTACCTTCTCATATCAATTTGGTAGGTGCTGAGGTAGAAATGGTAAGCTTAAACCAACGTGAAGAAAAAATGCGTAAGGTATTGGCCAAGGTCAAAGACAATTATGATTTTATCTTCATTGATTGTGCCCCTTCCCTTGGCCTGATCACCGTGAATGCGCTTACTGCTAGTGATTCCGTGATCATTCCTGTACAATGCGAATACTTTGCTTTAGAAGGTCTGGGGAAGCTTCTAAATACCATTACAATCATTCAAAAGCGACTTAATTCAGCGTTAGAGATTGAAGGTGTGCTACTGACCATGTATGATGTACGTTTACGCTTGTCAAATCAAGTGGTTGAAGAAGTACAGAAGCATTTTAAAAATATGGTTTTCAAAACCATTATTCCAAGAAATGTAAGGTTGAGTGAATCCCCCAGTTTTGGCGTCCCTGCCATCGTTCACGATGCAGAGAGTAAAGGTGCATTAGCTTATCTCAGCCTAGCCAAAGAAATTGCAGACAATCAGAAGAAATAAATAATGGCAGTTAAATCAACAAAGAAAAAAATGGCATTGGGACGTGGATTAGGTGCATTGTTATCTGACTCAAGCCCTGAAGAAACTCCATCTACCATGGGTAGAAAAAATGTCGGTAACATGGATGAAATCCAATTGGATCAGATTCAGGTAAACCCCTTTCAACCAAGAACACATTTTGAACGCCAAGCATTGGAGGAATTAGCCGAGTCTATTAAAATACAAGGTATCATTCAACCTATTACGGTGAGAAAACTTTCCACTAATGAATACCAATTGATTTCTGGTGAGAGAAGATTTCAAGCCTCAAAAATGGCAGGATTAAAACAAATACCTGCGTACATAAGAACAGCAGACGATCAGCAAATGCTGGAAATGGCCCTCATTGAAAACATTCAGCGAGAGAACTTGAACGCCATGGAAATTGCCATAAGTTATCAGCGCCTTTTAAAAGAATGTAATTTGAAGCAAGAGGAATTGGGTGATCGTGTAGGGAAAAACCGAACAACGGTCAATAACTACCTTCGTCTATTGCGCTTACCACCAGATATTCAAGCAGGAATTCGAGATAAGCACATTTCTATGGGCCATGCCCGTGCCTTAATCAACATTGAAGGTGTTGATAAGCAACTTCATATTTATAAGAAAATTCTGCAAGACGGTCTATCTGTCCGTAAAGTAGAGCAATTGGTACGCGAATTGATGTCTAGAGAACAGACTCCCGTAAAAACTGAAAAAAAGGGAAGTACCAATCATAAGAATTATGAGGTTCAGCAAATTCAAACAAAGCTTTCCTCCCACTTTGGTACGCGTGTCCATATGAAAGCAGATAGTCAGTTTCGAGGAGAAATCAAAATCCCCTTTGTTTCAACCGAGGATCTTAACCGAATATTAGAAATTTTAGATATGTAATGCAATTAAGGCTATTGATTATGCTGATCTTGATAGGGTTTCCCTTTTTCTTATCAGCTCAAAAAGAAAGGGAAATCATATTGCAAGGTGGCTTAGCCACCGGTGATACGGTAGAAATCAAAACTCCTAAGAAATTTTATGACCCTAAAGTTGCTTCTCGCAGATCTGCCATGATTCCGGGATGGGGGCAAATCTACAACGACAGTTGGTGGAAAGTACCACTCATTTACGGTGGTTTTGGTGTAGCGATTTATTACGTCAATTTCAACAATGAGCAAAGGCTCACTTTCCTTGATTTGTTGGCAGAAGAAAGGGCAAAACCCCAGCCAGACCAAAATAGAATTAGAATTTTTAGCAGAAGAGCAGATAACTGGCGAAGAAATAGGGACTTAGTAGTTGTAACGATGGTGGGGATATACTTGCTGCAAATTGTAGAAGCAACAGTAGATGCACACCTGAAAGGATTTAATGTAGATGAAGAATTGGCCTTGAATTTAAAACCAGCCTTTGGTAGTTTTAATCAAACCCAACCCTTTATCGGCTTCAAACTAACTTTACCCATAGGAAAATGAATATTTTACTACTCGGCTATGGCAAAATGGGCCAAAAAATTGATGCTTTGGCACAGCAAAAAGGACATTCCATTATCGGTCGCATCAACGATGAAAACAGAAAAGATTTATCAGATTTGACTACCGATAACATAGATGTTGCCATAGAGTTTAGCCAACCCGATGCAGCGCCTGATAATATTCGATGGTGTTTCGAAAATGGCATTCCTGTAGCCGTTGGAACTACAGGTTGGTTAGATCAAAAAGAGACTTTAGATAAGGAGTGTAAATCTTCAGGTGGTACTTATTTATATGCCTCTAATTTTAGCATTGGAGTAAATCTATTTTTTAAATTAAATGATTATCTCGCACAATTAATGCAGCATCAGGGGCAATACGATATTTTTACCAAAGAAATCCATCATACGGCAAAAAAAGATGCCCCAAGTGGAACAGCCATCACCTTGGCCGAGGGTATTCTCAAACATTTCCCCTATAAAACTCATTGGCTAAATGAAAAGTCTAAAGATCCAAAAGCTTTGAGTATCGTTTCTGAACGTATTGATCCTACCCCTGGCACACATGAAATTACCTATTTCTCAGCCATTGATTCAATCGAAATTAGGCATATTGCGCATTCTCGTGAAGGTTTTGCAACCGGGGCGCTAGCCGTTGCCGAATGGTTGAAAGACCAAAAAGGTGTGCGAAGTATGGAAGATTACATCAAAGATGTGATGGGCCAACTATAACTTCTATCTTGCCAAACCAATACCATTGCTCATTTGCCTTATATGTACTCTTTCACCCTTTGGCACCAATCTAAAAATTAATTCCGTGTTATTGGCTCTTCTATAGCTCAATACAGACTGCAACTTTTTACAACCATAATTAATTATTTGTTACGATGCATTTTTATTTCCTTTCAAATTAAACGTAACACAATCCAGTCATTAGGGTTAGAATGTTCGATTGCTAAATGAATCAATCAACGGGAATTCCATATAAAAAGTAGTCCCCTGTCCTTCTAAAGACTCAAACCATATACTCCCACCAGCATGCTCTACCCCACGTTTTGCAATGGCCAAACCAATACCGGAACCTTCTGCTTTTGTGCTGAACTTAGGCACAAACACCTTCTCCTTGATCTCTTCCGGAATACCAGCACCATTGTCCTTGAAAGCGATCTGTACCTTATTTTGTTGTAGCTTTACCAATACCTCTAACTGAGGCTTCTTGTCGGCAGCTACAGATTGAGCTGCATTAAGAATAAGATTATTAAAAATTCTGCCAAGAAGTTTCTGATCACCCAGTATCCAAAGGGGTTCTCTCTCCATGTGCAAATCTATCTGAATTTCATCTTCTTTAAACAAGCGAACAGAGCGTTTTAATTCTTGAGATAAATCAAGTTCCTTACTTTCAGGAATAGGCATTTTTGCAAATGAAGAGAAGCTTGTAGCGATATCGCTTAGGGTTTCCACTTGGTTGAGTAGGCTATCTATCGGCTTTTCATAATCTTTGCTGTCAATGGGTAACTGAGCTAAAGTACGTCTCATATGCTGAAGTTTGAGCTTCATAGGAGTCAGCGGATTTTTGATTTCATGGGCTACTTGCTGTGCCATTTCTCTCCACGCATTTTCTTTTTCTGTCATCGCTAACTCTTTCTTGCTTTTTTCTAGCTTGGCAAGCATGGTATTGTACTCACGTACCATCAAACCAATTTCATCATCCGCACTCCATTGTAAGGGCTCATTTAGATTGGTAAGAGTAGTCATTTTAATTTTATCCGTTAGGTATTTAAAGGGGTAGGTAAGCACCCGAGAAGCAAAAAAAGAAAGGATTACGAAAATCACGAAAATGAAAGTAAAAGAGTTTAAAATATTCGAAAGGATCTCACGCTGTTCAACTTTTAACTGTTCTTCAGAATCGAAAAAAGGCATACTCAAAATACCTAGTAGTTGATTATTACCTTCGTCATGGATTCCATAATAAGTTGATTTATAATGTAGGCTCCCTACGGATTCTACCTCCAGAGACTCTTGCTGACCTGCCTCATTAATGGTGGCCATGGCCTTAGGATTGACGAAAGGGGCAAGTAAATCATTCTCAAAAATAAGCCTTTGATTGGTAGCCAATAACCTTCCGCTACTATTGAACAGATTCATGTCAGCTCGGGCATACTGGCTGATTTCCGAGATTCGACTTTCGAGGGATTCAATATTTTCATTGCGATTTGCCATAAAGGTTATTACCTGCTGCCGAATATTCTCAGCAGCACTCTTGGTAATGTTTAGGTATTGTGCTTCTATGTTCTCTTCCACCGTTCGATTCACCAAACCCAACACCACAATACTTACCATAATGAGCGGAAGAAAAAAGGCAAAATTTAAAAGAATTTGAATTTTTGAGGCTAGAGAAACACTTTGCCTTCTGAGGTTATTATAAGCTGCGGAGACACCAAAAACAAGGATGATTACACCCACCATAAAAAGAAAGAAAACGGAGAAATTAGTAATGATATATCTTAATGGATACTTATCGCTTGTTACCACATAAACATCTTCAGTCTGTTCATTTTTCACCCCAAAATGATGATGAGCATTGGTGTGTATCCCATTTTTGAATAGAATAGGGTCCGACAACCAGGAAGGATCAAAAGATTGGCTGTAATTAAATTCGCCACGAGCGTTGATGAGTTGCCGGTTTTGATAAACCGCAAAATCGAACGATCGAAAAGGAGTCTTACTGCCCTCATTGAGTAAAAGCCTAGGTAATATACTGTTATTCAATACTTTACGCCTATCTAGCTTTACCAAAATATATCCAATAGGATTCCCATATCGTTTGATTTCATTGAATAGGTAATACTGATTTTGAAAATTTGGGTAAGACGTCCGATAGAAAAATAAATCCTTAAAATCGGTTTGATGTTCTTCTACTGCATAAGTTGCTCTTAAATCCTGATAGCTTGCAAATGTGCTACTATTTATCGCTGTACCCTTACCATTAAAAACAAGAATTTCTATTTCATACTTATCAAAATAGTCTCCCAAATAGACCCGTTTGACCTTCTCTTTGATGAGGTCCTTCGATGTAAAGGGATTGCTGATATTCGTTTGAATAAGAATATCAGAGGTAATCTTCTCGTTGGCTTGTGAAAGCAGAAACTCGGCAGTAACATCATTATCTGATTGAATTTCAGTCACAAAATTTCGTTTTTCTGAAAGTCGTTGTTCCTCAATGTGGGTATTTAACCAAAGGGTACAAAATGTAGCTAGCAAAAGTGCAGTAGTAAATAAATAGAGAAACGTACTGTAACTGTTTTGATAGAGCTGTGGTGCTAGTTTAAGCTGGAAAACCAAAAACAAATAAGCCATGAGCAAGGAAGTGAATAGGAAGAATGGGCTACTCATCAAAACATACAACAACAAGGTAAGGACCATAAGAGATAACATCAGTATATTCACCCAAGGTCTTAAACGCCACATGCTCAATTCTACACTCAGGTATTGACTGACCATGAATGGGATGATGCTAATGACGAAAATAGATAAGTAGGCCAATACTTTGTAAGTACCAAAAGCAATACTCGTAGCAATATCAAAAGACCATTGTGCATTCCGCAGCAACGAATTGACATTAATCATCAGGTAGAAAACTGCCGCTAAAAGCAATACAAAAGATAATATAATGGACCAAGGGTGAGCCTCTTCTCTCGCCTTCTGTTGTTGCGTATATACTCGAAACGCAAAAGCACAAATTGCCAATACCCCTAATTGATTTAATAAGAAATCACCAATAGAAGGCTGCCACCAGCTCTGTGCGAAAATATCGGGATCAAATAGTGGTATTTCTAACACACTATGAGGGAATTCATAGGTGAGCATAAACCACCTAGGTAATAAAATAAATAAACCTAGTAGTGCTATTGAAAGGGTACCATACCCTTTCGTGGCAAATTCTTGCGCATATTGATAACCAGACCCAACAAAAAAACAGATTAATGTGGTATAGAGTACCAATACGAAAAATGAATATTGAGGGTAATCAACCTTCATTCTACTTGTCCCTGTAAAGGAAAACAATAATACACCTTCTTTGGCCAGCACGTCATTTCTACCTTCCCCTGATTCTCCAAAGAGATTAAAATTCGAACGACTGAATATAGCTCCATTTAAGCCATAATCTTCATAACTTGGATTCAGAGGTACTACTGATGAAAGTGGTAACAACGCAAAAATCTCTACTACCCTATTTTGTGCACTATTAATGACCTTACGCTTAGCGAGATAATTTCCACTGGGTAGGCTAAGATAGCGATAAAGGTATGTGCCATTTAAAGTACCGTATTTCGGGGCAAAGCGGTTTGTGCTCCAAAACAAAACCTCACCATTCTCAAAAAGAAAGTAAGGCATTTCTTCATTTTGTGGCAACCGGTTAAACAATCGACTCAAATCCACAATGGCTACATCTGCCACCTGACTCATCAATTCATCTAACCCTCCAAGCTCACGCTGAATATTTTTTGTAATTGTTTCCTTTGGGTCTACCCTTCTTTTGACATCAGAAAATAACACCTCATCAATGAGTAAAGTAACCAAAAGTAAAACCAAGCTGATGATTAGGGTGATATGCTTCTTGAATATTTGGGGCAATTTTATGTACACTTAACGATAAGATTAATTGAAAGGCTACTGCATAAAATTCTTCTTGGGTTGAATATAGTCATAAACGAAAAGTCGCCCGACAATTGGGCGGTTTAATCAAGGCTAGTAGCAAATTTCAAGCCGAATAAACAAGCATCATAACAAATGCAGGTCGTAAGATCAATCTTTCGTAGCATTTGCATTGTACTTCAGGTCGCCAAAAATGTAAAGGTAGAAAATACGTGAATAGCGAAACATCAGTGGGTAGAGCACGATCACTTCTGAAATGATGGCTATCATGTATATATCTTCAGAAACCGGATGAAAAAAGGTGTAGATAATTAGGGCTGAAATCAAAAAAAGACCTACTGACAAAGCATATGAAATGTACATGGAACCATCAAAAAAGCGGGGTTCCTTTTCAAAAGCAACACCACATTTCGGACAGTTTTTATGGACTTTGGTAAACCTCCCCAATTGATATGCACCAAATTGAAACAAACTTCCCTCGCGACATTGGGGGCATTTACCTTGGATAATGGCTACAATTTTAGACTTTTCTGACATGCTTTTTGCTTGCTTTGTACCAAATGAATGCGATGACGGCAATCAATATATAAGGCGTAAAAAACAAGTACATGATGCCAATATTGAGATTAGCTGCCATAGAAGTGTCACCACCGCTTACAGCAGACTCCACAGCACCACGACACATGGCACACTGAGCTACTAGCTCTTGCCAACTGAAAAATAGCATGAAGCTTAACACCAAAAAACCTTTCTGAAGAAAATTTTTCATACCCTACAACTTACTTATGCCTAAACACCGTCATTTCAAAATGCATAATACGGACTAATCATCAAATAAACTGTAACCCCTGTTACAGAAACATAAAGCCAAATAGGAAAAGTATATTTCACAATTTTCTTATGTCTATCAATCATACCATTAAGTGCATAGTAAAAGGCCAACAACACCAATGGCACTACCCCAATTGAAAGAACAATGTGGGAAACCAAAAGGAAATAATAAAGGTAACGAACACTACCTTCTCCTCCATAGGGAGTTGAATTGGCGCTGGCATGGTACAAAACGTATAGCACTAAAAACAAAGCTCCCAAAATAAAAGCTGTACTATTCAATTTGCGATGTAAGACTACATTCTGTTTTTTAATTGCAATGAAAGCCCCAACTAAAGCTAGAGAGGTTAGTGTATTCACCACACCAATGGCATGGGGCAATTCATAAACCCAATTACCTAGGCTCAACTTATAAGGTAAGCCAAGTAAAACCGCGACGGCCAAGGGAATTGCTACGGAAAAAATTTTAATCCATAACAAGGATACTTTTGGGACTACCGTTTCATTCATATTTTTCCATATTAGCTTTCAATATTCTTAACTCTGCAATCAATCGATCTGTTTCATCACGCTCCAAAATATTGTAATATCCTCGAATTCTACCTTGTCTATCTATTAATACTACGCGATTATCGATGGGTTTCATAGCAAGGTGACACGTTTTAAGTGACAACCATTCCGAGGATGAAAGTGTCTTGATGTTCCAGAAGGATTCATAAAAATCGATACGTCCGTTATAATCGTCAACTGCCTGACGCGACAAGGTGTTTCCATCCAAAAAAGTACTTAATTGAATTTCAGGTACATTATAGAATACATCTTGTACTCTTTCCAATTCCTCTAATCTGGTCTTCAAAACTGGGCCATCTTGGGACTCAAGTTGAACGACATGTATCACCTCCTTCGGCAAATGGGAGAACTGCAATACATATTGTTCCTTTTCACGATCTAGACAGGGAGTTGTCAATGAGTCACCCAAACCTTTTTGGTAATAAACTGGAATGGAAAACTGATTATCTCCAAAAGCCTTAAGAAAAAGGAATACCAAAACTGGTAAAGCAATTAGCAGGAATAATAATATGACTTTTTTACCCATTGTTTTGAAACTAAAAAATCAGGCCAAGAAACTCAACCTGATTTTATTCATTGCATTTCTTTGTATTTATTGTAAATATCTATCGTCAACCATTACAGTTGGCTCATAATCTGTGGTTCCCCTTTTTTCTTTCACGGAGGCGCCTTCCAGATTTACCAAGGCCACAATGAGCCAAATTATGAATAACATAGGCAGAATAATGGAGTAAATTAGCCCCTTTACCTCATGACCAAGGTGCATAAATTCACTTACGATATAAAATGCTTTTACAATGGTAAGACCAATGAAAATAGAGCTTCTTACGAAGCCCGCATCCATTGTAAAGGCAAAAACATATTCAATTCCAGTGACCACCGCCAGAATAATAGCGATTTTCCAAATGCCCCAAATTTTAGATTTATCTACAGGCTCTACCTGAATGTTTGCAGTTTGTTCCATAATTAAAAATCTATCAAATCAAATAAAAGAAGGTGAATACAAATACCCACACTAAATCAACAAAGTGCCAATATAACCCCACCTTCTCAACCATTTCGTAGTGACCTCTCTCTTCATAAACGCCATTGGCAGCGTTAAAGAAAATAATAACATTGAGTACAACCCCTGAGAAAACGTGAAAACCGTGAAAACCAGTAATAAAGAAAAACAATGCAGCGAACACTGGTGGCCCATATTGATTAAAAGTAAGATTAGCCCCAAAAATTTCGTAATTCTCTACCCAAACACCATTCACCAAAACATCGCCTAGGGTTGGAATGTCTGTACCTGAAATAAAATGCGACCATTCCCAAGCTTGGCAACCCAGAAAAGCAAAACCACCGATAATTGTCCAAAGCATCCATTTGACTACATTCTTTTTATCCATGCGCTGTCCGGCTTCAACAGCTAAAACCATAGTTACTGAACTCAAAATCAAAATAAACGTCATTAATCCTACGAAAACAAGTGGTAGTTCTACACCATGGAAGCCCGGAAAAGCTTCATAGACCTTTTCAGGTATGGGCCAATATTCAGTAGAAAATGTAAAAGCTTCAGGGTCACCATTATATTGTGGTGTACTCCATCTTAAAAATGCGTAAGTAATTAATAGGCCGGAAAAAGTAAAAGCATCTGATAAAAGGAAAAACCACATCATCAGTTTGCCGTAGCTCGCTTTCAAGGGAGCCACTCCTCCATCCCACAAACTTTTTTTACCTAAAGTAGCAGTCGTTGCCATAGTAGAGCGTTATTTTTAATGATTCAAGAGTAAAAAGATAAACAAATATATCCAAAGTCCGCCTAAAAAGTGCCACCAAGTGGTTGCCATTTCTATATTGAGCATATTTTTTGAGTGTACTCGATATCTGAAAGCCGAAATTAACATATATAATAGAAATATCACACCGCTAATCAAATGAGCGCCATGAATTCCTGTAAAAACATACATAAAACTGCCGGCAGGGTTTCCAACAAAGAAAACATCATTTGCTACGAGTTCATCCCATGCCTTTAATTGACCTATCAAAAACAAAATACCCAGTATGTTCGTAATAGCAAGTGCTATTTTCAATTGCTCTGGCTTATCCTTTTTAGCTGCCCAATAGGCCCAATGCATAAAAACACTACTCAACAGAATAATTCCCGAAGTGTACCAAAGCATTTGTGGCATATCATAGATCAACCAATCTCCATCTGCTTGCCTAACAATGTGTGCGCTGGTAAATGCAGCAAAAATCATTACCACAGTGACGATAAAAAGCCACAGAGCGAATTTCTTTGGATGCATTGAGAGCGGCTGAGCCGCAGGCGTATCCACCAATTTATAATCTTCAACCATAATTTTATTTGAGCATGTCTAATAAAAAAGAAATCTGCACTATTGGTAAATACAAAAAAGAACCGAACATAATGCGCAATGCAGATTTACGCGATTGATCCTTCATCAACTTAATGGTGGAAGCCAAAAACAATACACCACAAATGGTAACCACAACCGCAGAATTAATCCCTGTTATACCAAAATAAGCCGGTAAGAGACCCAGCGGAATTAAGAATAAGGTATAGGTCATAATTTGGAAAGCAGTTTGTAAATCTTTCTCTCCCTTTACTGGAAGCAACTTAAATCCTGCTTTCTTATAATCTTCATCTGCTACCCACGCAATGGCCCAAAAATGTGGAAATTGCCAAATGAATTGTATACCAAAAATGATCAATGCTTCGTGAGAAATAAACCCAGTGGCAGCAGTCCAACCCAACAATGGAGGCAAAGCACCGGGGATTGCTCCAACAAATACAGCTACAGGACCTACCCTTTTTAAGGGAGTATAAACAAAACTATACAATACCATTGAAGCCAAGGCCAATGATACTGTCAACAAATTTGTTGAGAATGCTAGAAGACTTACACCGGCGATAGCCACTATACCAGCAAACCACAAAGCTTCTGTAATAGTTAGTCTATTTGTGGGTAAAGGTCGGTTTTGTGTACGCGTCATCAATGCATCATAATCTTTTTCCAACACTTGATTGACTGTGCAAGAAGCACCACTCACTAACCATCCGCCTACAAATAAAGCAACCAACTGAGCCCAGTCCACCTGTCCGCCCACAGCTAAGGTATATCCAAAGGCAGAAGAAAAGGCAACAAGTAAAGAAAGTCGCATTTTCATCAACTCAACAAAAGCCTTCGCTTTATGCATTGAGCCAATGGGTGTTTCTATATGTTTAACAGTATTTATCATTTTCTTTAAGCTCTCATAAGCTGCTTTCTATTTAATTGCAACCATAAATAATATTGAATACCAATAATCAAAGTACCCAGTAACAAATGTATTGGTTGAATGAATGCGGGCACTGCAAAATATGCCATCAGGGCACCACTAAGAATCTCAATGACCACAACCACAAACAAAGCCAGTGTAAGCTGCGATAACTGTTGAAGATGCTTATTCTCCTTCCAAAGCAAATAGACCAGATAACCATGTAGTGCTAACAACACCAAAGAATAAGAACGGTGTATCAAAAAGGTTAATCCTAAATTCTCAACCCATGCTGTTCTTTCAAACTCTTTTGCTATCACATCAATGGCCTCCCTTACTTGGGTACCGAGTACAATTTGAACCGTGGTCAAAAGAATTCCGAATACCAGAAGCAGATTTAATTTCTTTTTAATCTTGAAAATAGGCCAATCTCTACGCTCGTCTGAAGACCTGAAATAAACATAAATCAGAAGACAAACAATAACGATCGCAAGTAACATATGGATTGTAATCATCCACTGTAACAAATTGGTGCTTACTACTACGGACCCAATCCAACCTTGAAATCCAACCAATACAAATGCAAGAAATGAAAGAACAGTTACAAGTTTATCAGTTTTCCAAAAACGAATAGAAAGCAAAGCTGTTGCCAATATTAGAAACCCAATAAATACCCCTATCAGGCGGTTCACATATTCTATCCAAGTTTTCACCGCATTGAATTCTTCTTCTTCAAGAATACTCGGATCGCTTTGTACTTGATTGGCCAAACGGCTAAACCCTAAGGCTGACAAGTAACTCGCAAACTTTTCATTTTTCGCAACCCGTTGTGCCACGAAAGTTTCCTTGTAGTCTTCCGGAAGTTGACTTACCTCTGTCGGCGGAACCCAACTTCCGAAACACTTGGGCCAGTCGGGGCATCCCATACCAGCCCCTGTACTTCTCACAATACCGCCTACAGCGATCAAAAGATAAACTGCAAGGATTGTTACGGCAGAAAACTGCCTAAACCTTATGATTTTAGTGTTTTGAACTTTCATTGACCACAATTTCCTCCTCTTCCATCTCTTTTTCAAGTTTCACCAATTCAGTTTCATGTGGAAGATTCGACTCCAAAGTCTGTGAGTAAGGAATATGTTGTGGTATGAAATCATCATCTGCCCCTGGCTTAGAGTAATCATAAGGCCAACGGTAAACAGTTGGTATTTCACCTACCCAGTTTCCATGACCGGGGTGTAATGGTGTTGTCCACTCTAAAGTATTTGATTTCCAAGGGTTGGCTGTTGCTTTCCGACCTCTATACATGCTATAGAAAAAGTTAAAAAGGAATACAAACTGACCGATGAAAGTTGCGATAGCAGCCACCGAAATGAACATATTCAAATCTGTGAACCCACTGAAGGCATCGAAATTGGTAAAGGAGTAATACCTTCTTGGAAACCCTGCAATACCCGTATAGTGCATTGGGAAAAACACAGCGTAGATTCCAACAAATGTTAACCAAAAGTGGATATAACCAAGTTTAGCATCCATCATTCGACCAAACATTTTAGGGAACCAATGATAAACACCTGCCAAAAGACCAAAGGCAGCAGCAGCACCCATTACAAGATGAAAGTGAGCAACCACGAAGTATGTATCATGCAATTGAATGTCGATGGCTGAGTTACCTAAGAAAATACCTGTAATACCTCCGGATATAAAAACTGAAACCAATGCAATGGAAAACAACATGGCTGGAGTAAATACAATATTCCCACGCCACAGGGTTGTTAAGTAATTAAATACCTTCACAGCCGATGGAATGGCGATGATGAGTGTCAAGAACATAAATATTGAGCCCAAAAATGGATTCAAGCCTGATACAAACATATGGTGTGCCCATACTACAAATGAAAGGAAGGTAATTCCCATCATAGATATGATCATTGCTTTGTAACCAAATATAGGCTTTCTAGAATTCGTTGCAATCACTTCTGAGGTAATACCTAAGGCAGGTAATAAAACAATATACACTTCGGGGTGACCCAAGAACCAAAATAAATGCTGGTATAAAATAGGGCTACCTCCTACATTAGGTAAGGCCTCTCCCCCAATGTAGATTTCTGAAAGATAAAAAGATGTTCCGAAGCTACGATCGAAGACAAGTAATAAAGCAGCAGCGAATAACACTGGAAAGGATAATAAACCAATTACAGCAGTCAAAAAGAAAGCCCATATGGTTAGAGGCAGTCTTGAAAAAGTCATCCCCTTCGTCCTGAGGTTAATTACAGTAGTAATATAATTGATACCCCCCATCAACGAAGATGCAATAAAGAAAACCATGGCTACTAGCCAAAGCGTCATCCCCAAACCAGAACCCGGCATAGCCTGGGGCAGAGCCGATAATGGAGGATATACTACCCAACCACCAGATGCAGGACCCGTTTCGATGAACAGGGAGATGAACATGATTACACTAGAAATGAAGAAGAACCAGTAAGATAGCATGTTCATGAAACCGGAAGCCATATCTCGGGCACCGATTTGCAAGGGAATGAGAAAATTTGAAAATGTCCCACTCAATCCTGCAGTCAATACAAAGAAAACCATAATGGTTCCGTGCATGGTCACAAGAGCGAGATAGAAATTAGGATCCAATTTACCTTCAGCGGTAATCCATTTACCCAACAAAGGTTGTAGCCATTCTAAATTTGCATCTGGGAAACCCAATTGCAAACGAAAAACAACCGACATAGCCGCTCCAATCACTGCCCAAAGTATTCCTGTAATCAGGAATTGCTTTGCAATTGTTTTGTGGTCGGTAGTAAATATATACTTTGAAATAAATGATTGCTCATGATCATCGTGATGATCTTCTGCGTGAGCGTGTACATCAATTACTGCTTCTGTTGCTGTTGACATTGATAATGATGTTAAATGTTTTATTTGTTTATACCTGAGGTTACCATAGCTAATTCCTTTAAATTATCCGGAACTTGGCTCATATATTCTGGATTTTTCGACAACCAAGAAGCCTGATCAGCCTTCCACTCATCGTATTCATCCTGCTCTAATACAATCACATTCTTCTTCATAGAGAAGTGACCTCTACCGCAGATTTCAGTACAAGCTAACTCGTAATTGAAATCTGGATTTCCTTCTTCAATACGTATTTCCTCTGTTGTTTTATTGGCTACAAACCAAAATTGGGTAGGTAAGCCGGGAACAGCATCCATTTTAAGTCTCATGTGAGGAATAAACACACTGTGCAATACATCTTTCGCTCTAATCTTGAGCAAAACAGGCTTACCCTTAGGTATAACCAGATTGTTGGATTTGAAATCATCGAAAGAGGAACGATCACTAAAATCCACTCCATGATCATTCACAGCATCTATCAACCGATAATCATATTCACCGACCTGATTATCCATTCCTCCATAGCGAAGAGACCAAGCGAATTGATACCCCATAATTTCTATTTGTTCAGACTCTTCCGGAGCTTCGCTCATGATACCATCCCATGCCAAAAATCCGGTAATGACCAACCATGTTAATACAATAGCTGGGATACCTGTCCAAATCAATTCAAGGTTATTGTTGTGTGGGTAGAAAAGCGCTTTATTGTTCTTTTTGTATCGATACTTGTAAGAGAACCAAAACAATAAAACGTTGGTAGCTACAAAAACAATTCCTGTAATCCACATGGTTCTCCAGAACAATTTATCTGTCAATACACCATGCTCCGAGGCGATTGGCGGAACATAATCATCGTAGTACACCAAAGAATACCATCCTGCCAAACCGAAAAACACAACCATGAAAACAATCATCAATATACCATTGATATTATTACTGGTTTCGGAGGTTTCATTCCCCGTACCTTTAACCACGTTAACCAATCTGGATATTCTGAAAATCAACAACAGAATACCAAGTATCAATAAAACTGCAAGTGCTATATATAAACCGAACATACTCATTTATTTCAACTGATTAAATATGATGATGTTTTGCTTCTTGTAACATTGGATGATTCTTAGGAACCAACGCAAATGACGATAATGCTTTCAGCATAACAAACAAGAAGGCTGCTCCAAACATTAAATACATTCCAATTTCAGTAAAGCCAAAGGCTCCTGATTCGCCCAATGTACCCGGAGTAACCATTAAATAGAAATCTATCCAATGTCCGCCAATGACTACTATACAAGCTATTTTTAGGAACACATTCAATCTTTTCGCATCTCTTGTCATCAATACTAAAAATGGAAAGAAAAAGTTTAGAAAAAGATTAATAAAAAAGTAGGGACTATAGTGATCACTCAGCAATCGTTCAACGAAGTACACTGATTCTTCGGGTATATTGGCGTAGTAAATCAACAAAAACTGCGAAAACCATATGTATGTCCAGAAAATGCTGAATGCAAATACAAATTTACCTAAATCGTGCAGGTGATTAGAAGTGACTTGCTGCAAATAACCTGCCTCTTTCAATAAAACGGTAATTAAAGTAATGACAGCTAATCCTGTTACAAACCAACTTGCAAATACATACCAGCCAAACATGGTTGAGAACCAGTGTGTGTCAATAGACATTATCCAATCCCAAGCTGAAACAGAAGACGAAACAGCAAATATGCCTAAAAAGACGGCAGACCATTTTCTCATCTGAACCCAAAAGGTATTCCCGCCCAATTCATCTTCTTTTAAAGACAACCCTTTCAGCTTAACAAACATCCAATACCATAGACCAAAAAACAGAACCATCCTCACCACGAAGAAAACTGGAAATGAACCTCCCTCTAATGGGAAATAGAAGAAGCTTGCTTTTCCTGCGATAAGCTTATCGTAGTGTTCTCCACCCACTTCATATAAGTCACTATGTGTCCAGTGGAATATGTCATGACTGAAAAGGAAGTAACTTACTAGCATTAAAACACCTGCCGGCAATATCCAATGAGCCATGGCCAAAGGTATGCGCACAATGTAGGCTGACCAGCCGGCCTGTGCCGCGTACTGAATGGCAAAAAAGAACAAACCGATGATGGCAATTCCTGTAAAGTAGACATTGTTGATCCAAAAATCTATTTTAAATCTTTTGAACCAACCGCCACCATGACCTTCTTCTGAGGCTTCAGCATCGGCTACGGCAAGTACTTCCATATCTGTTTGTGGCTCATTAAAGCTATGCGACTCTTCCGCATGATCACCTTCATGTTCTTCATCCGCATGCTCACCACCGGGCATTACTGCACCAATCAACAATAAAACCAGACCAACCACAAAAGTTATGGCCAATTTCTTCTTGAGTCCTGCGTTAAAATCAAATACTTCTTTAGACATCGTTAAAAAATTTAAGATTTATTGTTGTTGTAATTTTTGAACGTAACGGGCAATTTTCCAGCGCTTATCAGAACTCATTTGAGAACCATGAGCTCCCATTCTACGGATACCCCAGGTAATGACATGATAAACGTGACCTTGCGATAAATTTCTTTGAGCTGGAGCGGTATAGGAAGGTACCCCTGCATAAACAGGTGCTACTTTACCATCTGCCTTTCCGTTGGCACCATGGCAATGCGCACAAAACTGATCATATAATCTTTTACCCTCAGCTTGAATTTCAGGCGTATCGGGAAAAGGATTTTCAATTTGAGCAGCAGCCTCAATATCGTCTTTTCCTAAACGGTAAGGCAAAATATCATTCGGATTTCTTCTCACTGTACCCTCAACTGGCTTGCGCACGTTTTGAGCATATGGATTATTGGTGTTTGAATTATAAAACTCCCCTTTTCCATCAGTTCTGTTGCTAATGATATTGCCTGCACTCTCATCCTTGATCTGCGTCAATGGTTCGTAAGGCACCGAATGATACATCTGAGGTGCATATTCCAAACCGGGGTTATCCCCTTTCGCAGTACAACCCACAATGGAAGCTACTGCTAAGCCGGAAAGAAAAACTTTGATCTGATTTGTCATATCTTAAGTAAACTTATGCTTCAACTTTTTTGTCATTCACTTCGGTAGCCCCGGAAGACTTTAATGCCTTAGTGATTTCACCGGAATCTATGGCCTTATTTTTCGCTAAATCAATGGCCATGATGTGTCTGTCATCCGTAATTCGAATGTCTAACAAATTTGCTTTTTTCCATGGTTTCAAATCACTCGATACCAAGAAAGTACCTACCATACCAAAAGCTGCCAACAGCACGGTAAGTTCGAAGGTAACCGGAACAAAATCTGGCAAAGCCACAAAGTTCTTACCACCGATAATCATAGGCCAGTCAATACCCAACATCCATATTTGCATCACTAGCGCTAGGGTAGTCCCTAAAACACCAAACATAAAGGCCGCAATAGGTAGTCTTGACTTTTTGTAACCCAATTCTTCATCGAGCCCGTGTACTGGGAAGGGACTATAAACCTCATGAATTTTAACTCCGGCAGAACGCATCTGGCCTACGGCTTTTAAAAGCACGTCCTCATCGTCGAAAACCCCTAGTATGTAGTTTTTTGTATCGCTCATGATTCAGCAGTTTTTTCTTCTATACTTTCAGAAGATGATTTTATAATACTTTTAACCTCTGCCATGTTGATGACCGGAAAGAACTTCGCAAAAAGGAAGAAAGCGGAGAAGAACAAGCCAAAGGTGAATAAATAGACCCCCACATCATAAATGGTTGGGTAGAACATGGCCCATGATGAAGGTAAATAATCTCTATGCAGTGAGGTAACAATGATTACAAAACGCTCAAACCACATTCCAATATTGACGATGATGGAAAGTATAAAGGTGGCGGCAATACTTGTTCTGATTTTTTTGATCCAGAATAAGTGTGGAGAGATCACATTACAAGTCATCATTGACCAGTAAGCCCACCAGTATGGCCCCTGCATTCTGTTGTAAAATGCATATTGCTCAGCAGGAACCCCTGAATACCATGCAATAAAGAACTCAGTAATGTAGGCAATCCCCACAATAGACCCCGTTACAATGATGACGATATTCATCAGTTCAATGTGTTCTATGGTGATGTAGTCGTGCAATTTAAATACTTGACGTGTCACCAGCATGAGGGTAAGTACCATGGCAAACCCAGAGAAAATAGCTCCCGCCACAAAGTAAGGAGGGAAAATGGTAGTATGCCATCCTGGAATGACTGAAGTCGCGAAATCAAAAGAGACAATGGTGTGAACGGAAAGCACTAAAGGTGTAGCTAAACCTGCCAAAATTAAAGACACAGATTCATAGCGCGACCAAGTTCTTGCAGCACCATCCCAACCTAAGGATAATGCACCATAAATAACCTTCCTAATACCTGAAGCTCTATCGCGAATAGTGGCGAAATCAGGAACCAGACCAAGGTACCAAAAGACAAGAGATACTGAGAAATAGGTTGATATGGCAAAAACGTCCCATAACAAGGGGCTGTTAAAATTCACCCATAAAGAACCAAAAGTGTTAGGCAACGGCAAAGCCCAATAAGCTCCTAACCATGGACGCCCCATGTGAAGGATGGGGAACTGAGCTGCACAAATGACGGCAAAGATGGTCATGGCTTCAGCAGCACGGTTAATGGCCATTCTCCATTTCTGGCGAAATAGCAACAGTACAGCGGAAATTAAAGTACCGGCATGACCAATACCTACCCACCATACAAAGTTGGTAATGTCCCATGCCCAGCCCACTGTTTTGTTGAGCCCCCACATGCCAATGCCTTCCCACAATGTCATTACCACTGCAATTAGACCGATGGCAAGTGTTACAGCTGATATGCCAAAAGCCATCAGCCACAGTTTACCCGGCTTCCCTTCTACTTGCTTACAGATGTCTTCTGTAACATCATGGACGGTTTTTCCGCCTGTAATCAAGGGCTTTCTTACGGATGAAGTTACCTGCATAGTATCTCTCTTTTAATATTAAGCTTCTGTTGATTCTTTGTCTTTATTTCTAATCTTGGTCATGTACCACACGTTCGGACTCACATTCAACTCCTCCAACACGTGGTAAGCACGATCTTCCTTCACAACTCTATCGGTAGCCTTCTCTCCATTCTCTCTCTCTTTGATTTGTAATTGCAGAGAAATGCGTGAGTTTGGATCGTTCAAATCGCCAAATACTAAAGCATCTGATGGGCATGAACTTGCACAAGCCACATTGATTTCACCATCAACTGGTCTGCGGTTTTCACGCTTTGCTGCCAATTTACCAGCCTGAATACGTTGCACACACATGGTACATTTTTCCATTACACCTCGAGCTCTTACGGTCACATCAGGATTTAAGACCATTTTGCCTAAATCATTGTTCATGGAAGAGTTCTTATCGAACTGCTTGTTGTCATGATACTTGAACCAGTTGAAACGTCTTACTTTATAAGGACAGTTATTGGCACAATAACGTGTACCGATACACCTGTTGTAAGTCATTTGGTTCAGACCCTCTGTACTGTGCGTAGTCGCAGCCACAGGACAAACCGTTTCGCATGGTGCATTATTACAATGCTGACACATCATAGGTTGGAAAGTAACCTCAGGGTTAGCTGCGGCTTGCTCTAACTCTTTCTTATTACCGGCAGGATTAGCCGCTGAATAGTACCTATCGATACGTATCCAAGCCATCTCTCTACGGTTTAAAACTTCTTCTTTTCCAACTACCGGAACGTTATTTTCAGCTTGGCATGCAATCGTACAAGCACTACAACCTGTACATGAATTCATGTCAATGGTCATTGCCCAGTGGTGGTTGCTGTATTCATGACCGCCCCAAAGCGTAATCTCAGAAGGCTTATAGAATTTACCATCCTTATAAATCTCCGGATAAACTCTTCCCGCTTTGGTATCCTTCTTGTATTCCCCTAGCGTAGCCTCTTGAATCACATTTTCACGCCCCATATAGGTCTGGTGAGTTTGTGTTTGCGCTATACGGTACGTATTACCAGTAGCTTCTAAACTTACCCCACCCATCACTTCAAAGATGGTCGCCCCATTTAAACGTGTCAGGAACGGATAAGCGTTCACTCCAATACCATCGGCAACTTTACCAGCTTTGGTTCTTCCGTAGCCTAAGGCCAGGCCTATTGTTCCCTCAGCTTGACCCGGTTGTACCAATACAGGAACTTCAACAGTGGCCCCGTTGACGGTGAGATTCACCGTTTGTGTTCCAACTTCCTCATTCATGGTAATACCCATTTCGTTGGCCATGGCCATAGACATGGTCACGTAATTGTCCCATGTAGCTTTAGAAATCGGATCCGACATCTCTTGTAACCATGGGTTGTTGGCCATGGATCCATCGCCTATTGCTCCTTTTTGATAGATGGCTAATTCAACAGAATTATCTGACTTTTTATAGTTCTGAGCAACATTTCTAGCTGCATCAGCAATAGCATCAAAATTAAAGTTGTAGCTTTTATTGTTTCCTTCGGTTTCAAAAAGCCCATCATACAAAGACTTATCCCAAAACATCTGGAAGTCTGAAATGGCGTCTTGTTGGGTGAAATAGTTTTCCCTCCAATGGTTTTGTAAATACGTGTAATATTCGATATTCGCACCTGCCCATTTCAAGAAAGACTCTGGTGCCTGGCGCGTAGAAAAAATGGGTGCTATTGTAGGCTGAATCAAACTGATGTGACCTGTTTTCAACTCAGCATCATTCCATTGCTCTAAAAAGTGATGATCAGGCGCAATGTAGGTCACCAATTCAGCAGTTTCATCCATTCTATCAGAAGTAGATACGGATAATTTAGCCTTCTTCATTCCTGAAACCAGTTGCGCACTCAACGGTGAATTATAAACAGGGTTACAGTTGAAGAAAAAGACCGCATCAATTTTTCCACCATTCAATTCATCCACAAAAGTTTTATAGGCTTGATCGTTGCCTTGTCGGAAGTGCAAAGGACGCTCCGTAGAGAGTGTAGTACCATAATTGCCCAACATGGCATTGATGCCATTAACCAATACCTGAATATCGGGGTCGTTAGAACCGGCCACCATCAAAGATTTTCCTTTGTTTGCCCAAAGTTCGTTGGCAGCAGCGGTTACATGTGCTACATCACCTAGTTGAGAAGCCGTTACCTTAGACTGACCTGCCTTGGATGCAATCATGTTGTAGATCGCAGCAACCACTCCACCTGTCTGGGTGGGTTTGATGGGGCTTCTGTAATCTGCGTTTGCCCCCGTTAATGACAAATTGGATTCAAACTGATAGTGACGCGACATTTCTCTATGTTCCGCATGAATCTTTCTAGTTTGTGCGTATTGCTTAGAAAATTCTATAGGAGAAATCCATGATCCTAAGAAATCCGCCGCAACACTTACAATGGTTTTCGCTTGACTAAAATCGTAACTAGGTATCATGGCCTCACCGAAGGTCTTCCGGTTGGCTTCCAACATACCATAATGGGAGATGGCATCGTAAGAAATATGTTGAGTTGTAGGATATTTCTCAACAAAATCACCGACAGCTTTCCGGGTTGTAGGACTTAAAACAGTATTACTCACAATTCGGATTTGACCTCCAGCTGCTGCAATTCTGGTCAACGCATTGGTAATGTCACCATCAACAGTTTCCCAATCTACTTCAGCACCTGATTTTAAAGGTCCGGTTAAACGCTCTTTATCATAGAGTGACAATACAGAGGCCTCCACTTGGGCACTCGTACCACCACGCGTGATGTTACTCTTTTTATTGCCTTCGATTTTGATAGGGCGTCCTTCTCGCGTTTTGACCACCACACTTACACCATCACCCCCATTCACATAGGTAGAGGCATAGTAGTTGGGTACAGAAGGATCTACATCAACCGGTTTGTTAAGATAAGGAATAGCCTTTCTCACCGGGGCTTCACATGCTGCCAAAGAGGCTGCAGCAATTCCAAAACCCATCAGTTTTAAAAAATCTCTTCTTGAATTTGTGTCTCCACCTTGCTCATTCATGGGCAGGTATTCCGGAAACTCCGATTCATTTTTGGCTATAAAATTGGGGTCGTTCTTGAGTTGTTCAACACCCTTCCAATATGTTTTTTGATTTTCTTTCATTGTTTATCAATCAGAAATCGTAATTCTTTTTTAGTAATGACATTTAGAACATTCCAATCCACCTATGTCAGCCACTTTCATGGGCTCAGTAGAACTGGCATTGTGTAATTCGACTAACTTGTCGTAATAACCGTTGCCTTTCGCATTGACACTGGTGTTGCGGTGACAGTCAATACACCAACCCATGGTGAGGGGAGCATGCTGCTGAACCACTTCCATTTCTTGGATTTCACCGTGGCAGGTTTGACATTCAATCCCACCCACTTTCACATGTTGCGAATGGTTGAAATAGGCCAAATCCGGTAGATTGTGAACACGAACCCATTCTATCGGCTCACCACTTTCTTGCGCAGCGTAAAGTTTTTGTATTTCGGGTGATTCTGTTTTGATCGCACTATGACAATTCATACAAATATTTACTGAAGGAATATTGGCGGATTTACCAATTTCTACTCCCGTATGACAGTATTCACATCCAATTTCGTATTGTCCAGCATGTATTTGATGAGAGAAAGCGATAGGTTGCTGGGGTGCATAACCTTGTTGTACACCAATCGTGTACAAACCATCAATTACATTTTTGGAGGCCAAAGCAATCACTAAGAAGGTAATGATACCAATCACTGTTGGACTTCTTAAGAAAGCCATTAGACTGAAACTTTCACTTACCACCTCAGCATCAGCCTCGTCTAAGTCTTCTTTTTTATCCTGTAAATATTTTTTCACTACACTCATAATCAACACGAGTACAATGAGAATTAGCACTAAGATTACGATCAGAACACCAATAATAATGTTGAGATATTGGGCTGGAATCGTCCCTTCTGCACTTGAAGAAGAACCTTCTACTGAGGTTTCAGCAGCGGCCTGAACAGGTGGATTCTCTTCGTAATCTCGTACATAAGCCAGGATTGCAAGTATCTGATCGTCTGATAAGTCGTATGATGGCATTTGCAGTTGGTTGTACTCCTCATAAAGTGCAACCGCTTGCTCATCGCCACTCTGAATCAAACGGGTAGAGTTTTTTACCCAACTGTAAATCCAATCCAATTCCCTCCGATCATAAACCCCTGCCATTGCCGGTCCAACAAGCTTTTCATTGACTTTATGACAAGTATTACAGACGTACTCTCCCCAAAGCTGCTCACCCTGAGCAATGATTTCTGCCTCGGTTGGAACAGCTTCCCTTTGCGCTGAGACATCAGGAGAAAAAACAAGAAAACAGCATGCGATAAATCCTGTTAACGTTTTTAAAATGGTTTTTTGTGCTACCATGTAAACATGTTTTTATTGAATGTTAAGCCCACCTTTTTGTAGATGAGGCAAAGGTACTATGCGAACCCTTTATTTCAAACTAAAGTTTTACCTTATGAGTCTGATTTTGAGGCTTACAATCCTCTTCATAAAATACTGTTTTACAATGGATTGAAAAGTAAATAGAGAAATCAATTCTATTTAGAATAATTATAAATAAGCAAGCTTAGATGTGTTTATGAACCATTTTATCGATGTACTGAAGTTTGGTTTCAAGGCTTAAATAGCACATGAAGATGTAAGCCCAATGAGTTGACAACCATGGGTGGAAAAAGAAAGAGCAACCCTTTTGAGATTGCTCTTCGATGGAGGCGCTGAGCGGATTCGAACCGCTGTAAAAGGTTTTGCAGACCTCTGCCTAGCCACTCGGCCACAGCGCCGTTTTAGTAAGGTGCAAATTTAGCAAGATTAATTTAGCGCACCAACAAAAGACTTAGGGAATAAACAGAAGAAGCAAGGTAATTTTACATTGCTAAAGACTTCCTTGTTGCGCTTATGAAGCGTACTTTACACCTTCTATTCTTATACAAAAAAAGGCACCTATCGATCGATAAGTGCCTTTCTGATGTTAGATAGAACCGCTTATGCTTATGCTTTTGCTTCGTCTTCCTGATCTTCAGTTGACTTTTCTTCAGCTTTAGGTTCTGCCTTTTCTGTTTGCTCCTCTTTCTTAGGTTTGGCAGAGGCCTTCTTCTCATTCGCTTTTTTGGTATTGTCTTCCATTTCAGCTTTTAAAGCCGTCAGGGCATCTAAATCACCTAGCGTAGCTTGCTCACCTTGAGGCAAGGTAGCTTTTGCACCTCCACCTTTCTTAGGTGCTTTCTTCTGCGGAGCAGGCTGAGCGGCCTGAGGATTGTGAACATTAGAATGGGACATGACAATACGCTTGTCGTCTTTCGAGAATTCTACAACAGCAAACTCGAGCGTATCGCCCACTTCTACCATTGCACCATCCTCTTTCTTCAAATGACGGTTGGTAGCGACACCTTCTAAACCATAAGGTAATTCAAGGGTAGCCCCTTTATCATTCTTCGAAATCACAGAGCACTTATGTTTCGAACCAGGAGTAAAAACGGTTTCGAATGTATCCCATGGGTTCTCTTCCAATTGCTTATGACCTAAGGCCAATCTTCGGTTTTCAATATCCAATTCAAGGACTTGAACCTCTAGTTCTTCACCCACTTTTACAAATTCTGAGGGATGCTTAATTTTTTTCGTCCATGATAAATCAGAAACGTGTACCAAACCATCAATTCCTTCTTCCAATTCAATGAAAAGCCCGAAGTTGGTGAGGTTACGTACCGTACCTGTATGATTTGTGCCCACTCCATATTTGGTCAGCACATCACTCTTCGTCCAAGGATCTTCGGTGAGTTGTTTGATGCCAAGAGACATTTTGTGCTCTTCTCGATCTAGGGTCAGAACAACAGCTTCTAACTCATCTCCCACATTGATAAAATCCTGTGGGTTTCTTAAGTGCTGAGACCAAGACATTTCAGAAACGTGAATCAAGCCTTCAACACCAGGTAAGATTTCCAGGAATGCGCCATAATCAGCCACATTGACAATAGAACCTTTCACTTTAGACCCTACATCAATATCATCACTCAACTTATCCCAAGGATGTTCCGTGAGTTGTTTCATGCCCAATGAGATGCGTTTTTTATCATCATCAAAATCAAGAACAACTACATTCACTTTCTCATCGAGGCTCAATACTTCAGCCGGATCATTGATACGACCCCAAGAGATGTCTGTGATATGCAATA
This sequence comes from Roseivirga sp., assembly GCA_018402485.1. Taxonomy (GTDB): domain Bacteria; phylum Bacteroidota; class Bacteroidia; order Cytophagales; family Cyclobacteriaceae; genus Roseivirga. Next base: position 563,995 of record JAGYIY010000002.1, read on the forward strand.
AACCATCAACACCACCCAAATCTATGAATACACCAAAGTTGGTCATGTTTTTGATCACACCTTCTAATACTTGTCCTTTTTCAAGGTTTTCAAGTATTGCAGCTTTTTGTTTTTCGAGATCTTTCTCGATCAAAACTTTATGAGAAACAACGACGTTGTCGTTGGCGTAGTTAATCTTAACTACTTTCACTTCCATTTTCTTATCGACAAAAATATCGAAGTCTCTAATGGGCTTGACATCGATTTGTGAACCGGGTAAGAAAGATTCTACACCATAAATATCAACGATTAAACCACCCTTGGTTCTACGCTTCACCCAACCTTCAATTACTTTATCTTCTTCGTAAGCTTCTTGGATTAGTTCCCAAGCCCTTACGATTTTTGCTTTCCTACGCGACAAAACCAATTGTCCTTGAGCATTTTCTTGTTCTTCGATGTACACTTCAATTTGGTCTCCCACCTTCAGGCTAGGAGTATCTCTAAATTCGGAGGAACTTACCAAACCATCAGATTTGTAACCGATGTTCAATACTACATCACGGTCTCCAATAGATACTACTGTACCCGGAATGACCTTCTTCTCTTCTATGGTGTTGAGTGTGTTTTCGTACAGGCTCTCCAACTCTTGCTTCTCCTTATCGGTATAGCCTTCACCAAAAGCTTTGGTTTCAAAATCATCCCAATTGAACTCCTTATCTGCTGTTTTCGCAGGCTTTTCGGGGGTTTCTTCCTTTTTAGAAGTGGGTTTTTCAGGAGTGGTTTCTGCCTTTTCAGGAGTGGTTTCTGCCTTTTCATTTTCAGCAGTAGCCTCTGTTTGAGTAGCCTTTACTTCTTCAGCTGACTCAGTTGCTTTTTTTTCTTCTGACATATTTAATTACCCTGTGGTTACTCCATGCATTGCTCAGGGTACACAATGAAGGATTTTGTTGATACAACCTTAATTAACCTTTAGGGCCAAATAAGCCATCTCAATCGAAACGGACCACAAAGGTAGGGATTTATGGGTAAAGTCAAATAGCAATGATAAAAGTTTCTAATCCTATTAATTTACGCTCAAGTACTTGAGCCACTCTTCTGATGTGTGTCCACTAAAATTTCGAACGAACATGAGGTATGAGGGTTTAAAGGGTTTTATTGATAAGGTCATCTCAGCCTCCTCTGGGGTCTTATTTCCTTTGAGCGAATTACACTTCTTACATGCAGTTGCAAGGTTATTCCAAGTTGACTTTCCACCACGCGACTTGGGCAGTACATGGTCGAGCGTAAGGTCTTTTTTGCTGCCACAGTATAAACATTCTTGACCATCTCTTTTAAAAATATTCTGTCGAGAAAGGATAACTCCTTTGAAGGGAATGAAAATGTATTTTTGTAAACGGATGACGGAAGGCATCGGATATCGACGATCTACTGTACGCATATGCCTCTTCTTATCATCGTGTACGAGTTCGGCTTTATTTAGGAAAATAAGCAAGAAGGCACGTTCTGCCGTACAAACAGAAAGCGGAGAGTAGTCCTGATTCAAAACCAATACGCGTCTCATGCTTTTAGAACTCTTTTCATTTTGAATAAAGGGTGCGTATAGGTATTTTGTTTCGGTTGAAATATACCTTCTTTCTTCAATACATCTATTCTTACTTTACCCGATGCATGAATGATTTCATCGTTTTCTAAAACCAACCCAACATGAGAGACTTTCCCCTCTTTTTGAGTAAAAAAAGCCAAATCCCCTGGCATTCTATCCTCAAATGTAACTTCCTTCCCAACCAATATTTGTTGAGAAGCGTCTCTCGGTAAGGCATATCCTACTGCTCTAAATACCAACTGAACAAACCCGGAGCAGTCAATACCAAATGGGGTACGGCCACCCCATAAATAAGGAGCGTTCAATAGTTTATGTGCCTGACTGATCAGATGATGAACGTCTTGTTTTTGATATAGAGACTTTGCGCTCCCGTTAAAAGCTACATTTTCCTCATCCTTAAAAATAGGATTGTTGAGCAAAGGTAGAATGGCACCAAAAGTAATGTGATTAACCTGCTGCTTAAATAAGATCTTGGAAACCAAATCTGTACAAATTTTATATTCCGTTTCATTGATCTGATCGAAATATTCTTGGGTTATTGGATGATGTTGTTTGGCATCAAGCCAACCCTCATAACCATCGAAAACATTTTTTACTTTGACCCACTTTTTGTTCTGATGTACTTCGAGGACTTGGTAGTGTTCTCCAAAAAGCAACTGTGTAACCATTTCAGACGTGTCTGCTGGCCTGGCCCTCAGTGGGGCTTGCGTCAATCTGATTACACCAAAGGCTATGGGCTTCATTAGAATTTCATTCGTGCAAGATCGCGTTTGACGTCTTTTTCTTTAATATTATCACGTTTGTCGTGTAATTTCTTTCCTTTTGCTAAGGCTACCTCCAATTTAGCAAAACCTCTCGAATTGATAAAAAGCTTTGTTGGAATAATGGACATACCCTTCTCTGTGGCTTTGGTTTCCAGCTTGTTGATTTCCCTTTTTTGTAATAATAATTTGCGTTCGCGATCTTCCACGTGGTTATAGTGTGTTCCTTGCGCATAAGGTGAAATATGCATTTGCTTCACAAACAACTCACCTTTATTGAAATAACAGTAAGCTTCACTTAAGGTCACCTTCCCCTCTCTGATTGATTTAATTTCTGTACCCTTCAATTGCATACCAGCCACATATTTATCAATGAGTTCATATTCATAGCGCGCCTTACGGTTACTGATATTAATCTGGTTTGAAAACCTTTGTTTTTCCTGCTTCTTCATGCTTCCTTCAACGAACTAAATATTTTCTTTAGCTGCTCCTTCTTTAAAACTTTTTGTCCTGTACGGCAGCTTGCCAATTGCTTTTCGCCTTCATAAACATCTACTTTACAAATAAGTTCTTGCTCAATATGGGTTAAAACTTCGGCCTTACAATGAATCCGCGCACCAAGCAAGGCGGGTGCAATATGCTTTATTTCTAAAAATGTACCAATTCCTTCTTCATCTTCCGCTTTACCCTCAAGCACAAACAAACGACTGGCATACTCAACTTCACGCGCTAAGGCAAAAGTGCTACAGACCGGGTGCACCAAACCTTCTGTAAACTTGGCCAAATCTTTCTGATTGACTACAAAGTCATGAAATTTAGCACTACCTTTTTCAAAAAACCTCATTCCTAATCTTGCGCTTTGAGATACTTTATCAGCAATCTATTCTTCTCATCACTGAGTTGCTTGTTTTGTGATTGAAAGTCTTTCAACTTTTTCTCTAATTGTACGATTTTTTCGTCTTTTCGCAACTGTAGCTTTTCAGCATCAGACATGGCTTCTTTGTGCGATAAAGCCACCTTCAATTCCTGTTTTTCTAGTTCGAGCAAAGCTATTTTACGATCCTTGGCATCCATATCCTTCGCCTGCTTCTTTACCTTTTGATCTAGTTCTTGAATTTTTAAACCCAGCTGATGGTTTTCAACCCTCACAGCATTGACATATTTTTTGATTGACAATAAATCATTTTGTTCCTTTTCCATATTCAATCGATTTTCATTCTTGGTAATGCACTCACCTGCTGTCCTACGAACTGCTTTTTTAAGTATTTGTAATGAGCAGCCATGGCAATCATACCAGCATTGTCGGTACAGTATTGAAATTCAGGTATGTGAATTTCCCATCCATGCGATTTTTCCATTTCCTTTAGTTTTTTGCGTAAACCACTATTGGCTGAGACACCCCCTGCGATGGCAATTGTTTTAATGTTAAATTTTTTAGCAGCTTTTACCAACTTTTCCATCAACATATTTACCAAAGCTGCTTGAATGCTTGCAGCTAAATCGGTTTGATTTACCTGTATAAAATTAGGGTCTTTTTTGAGCTGATCTTTTAAAAAATAGAGCACACTTGTTTTGATACCTGAGAAAGAATAATCCAGATCAGGCATTTCCGTTTTAGCGAAAGAAAAACGGTTGGGATCGCCATTTTCCGCAAGTCGATCTATTTTAGCTCCACCGGGGTACCCTAAGTTGAGCATTTTTGCCACTTTATCGAAGGCCTCTCCTACTGCATCGTCTTGTGTCTGGCCTACCACCTCCATTTCCAAATGATCTTTTACCCTTACAATCTGGGTATGCCCACCACTTACCGTAAGACATAAAAAAGGGAATTTCGGATGTGGATTATCTATAAAATGGGCTAGGATATGTGCCTGCATGTGATTAACCTCTATCAAGGGCAGCCCTAAAGCAAGTGCCATGGCTTTTGCAAATGAAGTACCCACCAGCAGTGCCCCTAATAACCCCGGTCCACGAGTGAACGCAATGGCATTTAATTCGTTTCTCTGTATAGATGCTTTGGTTAATGCCTGATTTACCACGGGCACAATATTGAGTAGATGTGCGCGGCTAGCGAGCTCAGGAACGACACCTCCATAATTTTCATGAACGCTTTGCGTTGCGATGATATTATTAAGTATTTTGCCGTTTACGGCTATAGCCGCAGAGGTCTCATCGCATGAGGACTCAATGGCCAAAATTTTTATTTCAGAATTAGACATTGAAGAAAAAAGTAAAAACATCACAAGGTATTAAAAAACGGCTGTTAAAATCAATCCTTTGGCTGATTGCCTCTCCATTTATCTTATTAATCACGATTATTTTATTGGTCTATGTACCACCGGTTCAAGACAAGCTTATCCATAAGCTCACCACTTATCTGACAGAAGGAACCGGATATGAGACACGCATTGATTACATAAGAATCAATTGGTTTAACAGCCTAACAATGGAAGATGTGGTGATACAAGATTTATCAAATCAAGGCATGGTGAAGGTAGAAGAACTGGTCTTGAGTTTTGATTTATTAGAATTGATTGGTAAAAAAGATATTTCTACCAATGAAGTTTGGTTGAAAGGAGCAGATGTAAACCTGAGAAACACAGCAGAAGGCAGCTTAAACATTGATAATTGGGCGTTCCGTATTGGCCAATTGTCAAGTGGTTCTGCAGCAAGTAACGCAGCTGCGGGGGCTTTCCAAATCAATAAAATCAGTTTGAAAGACTCGAAGTTTAGTTTAAGCGATAGTCGCAGGGACAGCATTGCAGAGGGATTTGATTATAACCATTTTCGTTTGCTAAATATCAATGCAGACTTGCTCAATCTAAAAGTTGTGGCAGATACGTTTCAGATTGATGTTAAGCATTTATCGCTCCAAGATAGTGCCTCAGATTTCAGAATAGATGACCTCAAAACTTTTTTTAGAAACTCTGGCAAAGGCATGTTCTTTTACGACTTGAACCTTCAGATGGGACAAACTCAAATCGGAGATTATCTTGAATTCCGCCACGATAGTCCAAGTCAAATGAGTTACTTTAACGATAGCATTGATATTACTGCCAATTTTGACCAAACCATTTTAAACACCAATGAACTCGAACTTTTTGTCCCTGAATTCAAAGGAATGAATCAAGAAGTACGGGTGGATGGTTTGTTTAAAGGGCGAGTGAACTCTTTCTATAGCGATGATTTTACTTTAGCGATTGGTAACCGTACAACATTGGCAGGTAACCTAGATATTGAAGGTTTGCCAGACGTTGAGAAAACTTTTTTTAGTCTTCAATTAAAAAAGTCAACTGTTCATGCTGAAGACATTAATCAGTACATTGTACCGCGATTTCAAAGCATTGCAAAAAAGTTTGGGACTGTAAAAATGAATGCCCGACTAGATGGGTTATTAGATAATTTTGTCGCAGACGGCCAATTTATAACTGACATCGGCAACATCAGTTCCAATGTAAAAGTTGAGTTCCCCAACAATAACCTTCCTAAATATGATGGTGAACTTGAAGTGAAAAACTTTGATCTAGGATATTTCTCTGGCGACACAACCTTTCAAAAAATAGACATGCAAGGCACAATCGAAGGTGAAGGTTTCCAGTTAGATAATGCCAACTTTAGGCTTATCGCCAATGTTCCCAGAATTGGTATCCGTCAATATGAATATACAAACATTGAAACCGATGGTGCCTTTGCACAATCCTTCTTCTCCGGTGAACTATCAGTAAACGATCCAAACCTCAAGTTCTTTGCCAATGGCTCTATTGATCTTAGAAACAACAATGAAATCGTAAAGGTGAATGGTGTTTTGGATACCGCCATATTGCATAATCTCAAATTGACAGAAGAGTATGTCATGCTAAGTAGCAAACTTGATATGGACATAGAAGGCCTTCAGATTGATAGCATTCAAGGGCGTGCCATTTTAAGTGACAGTCATATCCAATATGAAGATAAAAATTTAATTATTGAATCATTAGAATTTACCTCAGAGCGTAAAACTAATAATGAGCGAGATTTACAGATGAAATCAAGTCTTGTTGATTTTGAAATGAGAGGGAGATTTGATTTTGCATCACTCTCACGAGAATTGGTCGTAATTGCCGAACAATACCGTCTCAACTTTTCCAGCCGTGTGGAAGAGTTGAATTCCTACATCGGTGACAACCCGTTAGTTAAAGATCATTTCGATGTCTCCTATGCCTTTAACTTGCATGATATTACCCCAGTAATACACCTTTTCGACACCACCATTCAGGTTTCTAAAAAGAGTAAAATCAAAGGTGTTTTCAGTAACTTCCAACAAGAAGAGACTTTTATCCTCAATGCTCAATTCGACACGCTCAACCTTCGCGAAAGCCAATTCATTAGAAATGAAATTGACATCAATGGTGCGGATTTAAGAGATACTTCAAATGTGTTGATTTTAGGTTATGTATTCAGTGATGAACAAAAATATGGCAATGAGACTCAAACCGAAAACATGACCTTTGAAGCTGTTTGGGATGGTACACACATAGATTTTCGCCAAAACATCAGCCAAAAAAGCAGTGGAAATTATGCGGAAATTGGTGCATCACTCAACTTTCTACCGAATCGCACAGAACTTGTTTTCGACAATTCTAACATCCTAGCGATTGGTGAAAACTGGCAAATTACAGACGATAACCTGGTGGTTTTTAGTCAAGATCGCATCGATGTTCAAAACCTAAGCATATTCAACGCCACACAATCCATTCAGTTTGATGGTCAAGTGGCTATTTTACAAGACAGCAACCAAACCTTAAGCCTTAAATTTCAAAACATTGCCATGTCCAATGTTAATCCATTGACCCAAGAGAGCTACACAGGGACACTCAATGGGGAAATTAATGTGCAAAATCTATACTTTACACCCATTCTATTTGGAAATATTTCACTCACGGATCTGGAAATCAATAATTTTTTGGTTGGAGATTTAAACGGTGAAATCAATTGGCTGAATGCCTCTGAACAATTTGTATTAGATTTTACTGTCAATAGAAAAGGACAACGCATTATTTCATTGAATGGAGATTGGTTTCCCAATCGCCAGCAAGAACAGCTCGATCTTGATTTACACCTTGACCGTGCTAACCTCAACATAGCCGAACCTTACATTGACGACTATCTTTCAGAATTGGACGGTTATATTTTTGGAGACTATACAATAAAAGGAAACATGAAAACCCCTCATTTTACTGGCAGTGGCACTTTCAAAGAAGCCGCGATAAAAGTAAATTATCTAAATACAAAATATGGATTTGAAGGGAGAACTCTTTTTAAAAGAGATACCATAGAGCTACAAGACTTAGTGTTCAAAGATGTGAATGCACAAGAGGCTCTTTTTTCAGGCAGAGTTCTGCACGATGCCTTTCAAAATTTTCGATTCGGACTCAATGGATCTCTTTCCTCATTTCAAGTACTGAATACAGACGTCGACAGCGAGGAGCAGTTTTATGGACAGGCCTATGCCTCAGGCACAGTAGCACTTCGCGGAGAATCGTCCAACTTAAGTGTTGTTGCCGATGTAACAACTGAAGCTAACTCCAAATTATACATTCCGCTGAGTGAAGAGGGAGAAAAAGATATCACACCCGAATTCATCACTTTTATTGATCGAACCCTCAGCATAGAAGAAAAAGAGAATCAAATAGTTGCTGATGAAGTGAATAAAATTCAAATCACCGGATTTTCATTAGACTTAAACGTTGAAGTAACACCAGATGCCTACATAGAAATCATCATTGATCCCAAAACAGGTGATATCATCCGTGGAAGAAGCGAAGGACAATTACGTTTACAAGTAAATCAACAAGGTAATTTTGAAATGAACGGTGAAATTAGCATTACAGAAGGAGCTTATAATTTCTCCCTTTATAATCTTATAACAAAAGAATTTAAGATTGTTGAACCCAGTACCGTTACCTGGTTTGGCAATCCATACGAAGGTGTAATGCAAATCAATGGTGTATATGAACAAAACACATCTATTGCTCCTATTTTGACAGATGCAGGCTTTGGAGCTGTTGATGATAACGGCAATACTCAAGGCATGAATCGCAGGTTTCCTACAAAGGTTTTACTGAACTTAGAAGGCCCACTGCTATCTCCTGAAATCAATTTTGACATAGATTTAAGTACCATTAACTCGCAAGACTTCCAGATTACAACCGCCATCAGTGCCTTTAAAAATCGAATTCAAACTAACGAGCAAGAACTCAACCGCCAAGTATTAAGTCTCATTGTGCTAAATCGATTTTCAGAACAAGGCGTCATTAATATAGGTGGCCGTTCAGCCAGTCAAAATGTGAGTCAGTTACTTTCCAATCAGTTGGGGCAATTGGTAGCACAATTAGATGATAATTTGGAGGTTGATTTTGATCTAGCAGACTTGTCAGAAGACGCACTTAACACATTTAGATTAAGGTTGAGTTATACATTTTTGGATGGCAGGCTTCGTGTAACCCGAGAAGGTGGATTGACTAACTTAGTAGATGTTAATGATGTAGCCGGAGATTGGACAGCAGAGTACCTACTTACCAAAGATGGCAGGTACAAAGTAAAAGTATATTCAAGAACAAATTTTGATTTGGCCAACTTGGCTTTAAATCAAAACTCAGGCAATACCACCACCGGAGCAAGTATTATTCAAACCACTAGTTTCAATACTCTGAAAGAGTTTTTTTCGGGGATAAAGAATCGAGCCCGCGAAAAGGAAGAGGAAGCCGATAACAATGATGAGGAGAATCCTTTCTAAACCAAACCCAAACTAACGAGTTCTTTAGTCAAAAGAAAAAACATGCAAGAATTATCGATTTTTTGGTTTCGTAGAGATTTGCGTTTCACCGACAATACAGGGTTATATTACGCATTGCAGGAAAAAGAAAATATTCTTCCCATCTTCATTTTCGATGAACACATACTCGAAAAACTGAATCATAAAGATGATGCGCGCGTAAGTTTTTTACATCGCACCATTACCTCCATGCATGAACAATTGCGCGATGTGGGTTCTGGTTTGAGTGTGTATCATGGTAAGCCAAAAGACGTTTTTGCTTCTTTAATCAAATCATGTAAGATATCTGCCGTTTATGCCAATCGCGATTATGAACCTTACGCCACATCACGTGACATTCAAATCGATGAATTTCTAACATCCAATGGTATAGGTTTTTACACTTTTAAGGACCACGTTATTTTTGAGAAAGAAGAAATTGTTTCAGGCAATGGAAGCTTTTATAAAGTTTTCACTCCTTATAGCAAGGCATGGAAAGCAGCGTATCATGAAAGTAAACCGAGCATTAAAGACGATACCTTAAAAAGCAAAAATTGGGCACAAGTGGAACCTCAAAAGATACCAAGTTTAGAAAGCCTCGGGTTTCAATCTACTAAAATTCCAATTCCATCTAAACAAGTAGAAGATGTACTATTAGAACACTATGGTGAAAAAAGAGATTTCCCTGCCCTAAAGGGTACTTCGCGCCTCGGTATTCATTTGAGGTTTGGTACCATTAGCGTTCGTCAGCTCGCAAAAAAAGCTTTGCAAACGAGCGATGTTTTTCTTAATGAACTGATTTGGCGTGACTTTTATGCCATGATTCTAGCCAACAACCCGCATGTGATAGATCAGGCTTTTAAAGCCAAATATGACCATATTCCTTGGCGAAATAATGAGCATGATTTTAATAAATGGTGTGAGGGAAAAACAGGTTACCCTATCGTTGATGCCGGTATGCGCGAGTTAAACCAAACGGGCTTTATGCACAATCGTGTACGCATGATCGTAGCCAGCTTTCTGACCAAACACCTTTTAATTGATTGGCGCTGGGGAGAAGCCTATTTTGCTGAGAAACTCTTAGATTTTGAATTGGCATCAAATAACGGTGGCTGGCAGTGGGCAGCAGGAACAGGAACCGATGCACAACCCTATTTTCGCGTATTCAACCCATATGCACAAGCTGACAAATTTGATCCAAACAAAAAATACATTCAGCAATGGGTGCCAGAATGGAATACTTCAAATTACCCAAAGCCCATGGTTGAACATAAATTTGCTAGAGAAAGGGCCTTAGAAACCTACAAAACTGCCCTAGAGGGTTAACATGATTGGAGGGATTTAATAATTGAAATCGGTGTTTAGCATGATTTAATGCGCTAAAAAGCAATTAAAAGTAGTCTTAAACATTATTCACTATACGAGATGGCCGTGATGCTCATTACCAGATACTTACTCTGAAACTGGTCAAATAAGCCATCTAATCGCCACCATTGAAGATCGCTACTAAAAGCCTCATTTTATGCAACAATTAAAGCCTTATCTTTGCACAAAGATGCAGGTGATCTTATCGCTGTTTCGAATCATCGAAAAAGAGGAAAGTCCGGGCAGCAAAGGGCGCCATACTTCCTAACGGGAAGGATAGACAACGTGAGTTGGATAGCCAGAAAGTGCCACAGAAAACAAACCGCCTCTGGTCGTTATCGGCCAAGAGGTAAGGGTGAAAAGGTGCGGTAAGAGCGCACCGTCTCGTACCGTGAGGTCGAGAGCAGGGTAAACCTTATGGGCTGAAAGACCAAATATACCGGGGATAGAGGGCGGCTCGTCCGATCTCGGTGGGTAGGTTGATGGATCTCGCAGGTGACTGCGAGACTAGATAAATGATAAGAGCCTTTTGCCTGGCAAAAGGAACAGAACCCGGCTTATGAGCCTGCATCTTTATTTCTTTTCTGTAACACTTTTGTGTCCCTTATTTTTTAGATTAGCCTTTTCAACAGGTAAGCAGAACATGGCTAAAATTTTAATCATCGATGACGAGCAAAGCATCCGAAGTACCCTTCGTGAAATCCTTGAATACGAGAGGTATGAGGTAGAAGAAGCAAAAGATGGTAAAGAAGGTCTTGATAAATTAATTGCGAATCATTTCGACATTGCCTTGTGCGATGTTAAAATGCCGCAAATGGATGGTATCGAACTTTTAGAGCGTTGTCAAATGGCAGGTATAGAGACTGAATTCATTATGATCTCTGCCCATGGAACCATAGAAACTGCTGTAGATGCAACTAAAATGGGGGCTTTTGACTTTATACCAAAGCCTCCCGATCTGAATCGGTTATTACTAACAACTAAAAATGCATTAGAAAAATCAACTCTAAAAACGGAAACCAAAAGCCTAAAAACAAAGCTCTCCAAAAAGCATGAAATGGTAGGCAAATCAAAGGCTTTACAGTTGGTAAAGAATATGATGGACAAAGTAAGTGCAACAGATGCCAGGGTAATGATTATGGGACCAAATGGTAGTGGTAAAGAGTTGGTAGCCAGAGGTATTCATGAAAGAAGCAACCGTAATAAAAAGGCTTTTATTGAGGTAAATTGTGCAGCAATTCCTTCCGAATTGATTGAAAGTGAGCTTTTTGGGCATGAAAAAGGTTCTTTCACTTCTGCACATAAACAACGAATCGGTAAGTTTGAGCAAGCCCATGAAGGCACCTTGTTTTTAGATGAAATCGGAGACATGAGTTTATCTGCTCAAGCCAAGGTTTTAAGAGCTCTTCAAGAACATAAAATAGCCAGGGTCGGAGGCGATAAAGATATTTCTGTGAATGTGCGTGTATTGGCTGCTACCAATAAAGACCTGAGAGAAGAAATTGCCAAGAAAAAATTTAGAGAAGATTTATATCACCGACTGAGTGTAATCATCATTAAAGTACCTTCTTTAAACGAGCGTAAAGAAGATATCCCTGCTTTGGTTGAGAAATTTTTAATTGATATTGCCCAAGAATATGGTAATAAACCTAAGTCTTTTAGCAAAGCCGCTTTAAAAAGCTTGGAAGATTATGACTGGACAGGTAATATACGAGAGTTACGAAATGTTACTGAGAGATTGGTCATTATGTGCGATCAAGAAATTGAAGCAGAAGATGTGAAAAAGTATCTCAACTAATCAGAATCTACCCTCTTGCCTCTCTTTTTTGTCTGGATTATCGTTCACCTTAGCATAAGCTGGGCAGAGGGATTGTGCGCATGAGGTAATCGCAAGAAAAGCCACAAAGAGTAGCAGCAAAAACACTTTTTTGAATTTCATAAGTTTCGATTCGTGCACAAAGTAAAAAAAATACCTGAGATAACTAAAAGTTTTGATTCAGATATGTTTACACAAACGGTGGAATTAAATACTTATTTTACATGACCATCAAATTACAACCACGCAAATCTGCGTGATCATACCTACCGAGCACCTCAAAACGATGCTTATCATGCATTTTACCTATGTCCTGAGTTTCAATGAAAGAACATGTTTTCCAATTGGCTAGGTCTATTACATTAATTCCACCTGCTCTGCCCTCTTTTGCAAAAGTAAAAGGATCGTTAAAATCTCTGATACGTACCTGCATGGTTTTTGAAGGACAAAAAAAGCCGTCTGCATCGGCATAGGCTTGAGAAAATAGTTCCGTCATGCCGTATTCTGAGTAGATGAGAGAAGTACCCAAACCCGACTTAAGTCGTTCATGTACCTCTTGACGAACCATTTCCTTACGCCTACCTTTCATGCCACCAGTTACCATTACCCTGAGCTGCTCAAATGCGATAGGATAAGCTTCGGCAAAATCGAGTAAAGCAAAAGTAACACCCCACAACATGACTTTCCTAGAACTACCCCTTAACTCATATAATTTCTCGTGAAGTGCTTTTAAGTCATTTAAAAAAAACCCACTGTCCGGACTTTGGGAGCCTTCAATAAAGTGGTTTACCATGTGCACGAGACCGGAATTATTTCGCTCTAAGTAAGAGGGTAAAAGGGCTAAAATAACATAATCAGATAGCTCACCATAATTGGTTTCAAAGGCCGTCTTACAATTTTCATGGTAGTCGCCTATTGCATCTACATGGTGTTTACTCGTTTGGTTAGCGGTGGTTCCGCTACTTTCAAACGTCAATTCAGGCTTCCAATTACCTGACATCACATCGTACGATTTGAAAAACGAAATAGGTAAGTACGGTACATCATCTAGGGTTTTTACCTCTTCTGAAGTTTTTTGAAGACTTTTACACCACTTTCGGTAAATGCTATTATTCTCGTATTGATATTGAAAAACCCTCAAAGCCTGGGCTTCAAAGTCTTGAAGATCAATCATTTTTAGGTTGATGTGTAAACTATCCTTGGCCATCTTGCGTTCTTAATGCGATATTCTTTACGCGGTGTGTTCGCAAATATTAGTATTATTGTGTTGATATACAGATTATTCATGCAACAAAAATTAAAAACAGCTACACCAATTGTGCTGTTATCCTTCATTCTTCTCTTAGGAATTAGCAATTGTAATAGGCCACCCGAATTACCGGATGAACCGACCGTGAGTTTCGAAAACATAGAATTTGAAATCATAAACGCTGGAGACCCACTTTTTGAGGAGAATGTACTTCGTTTATCCATGAAGGTGAGCGACGGCAATGGGGACTTAGGTTTAGATGGGGATGAATCTGCAGGAATCTATGCACCATTCGAGTTAGTGACAGATGGAGGGAACTTTGTAGAATTTGGAGATCGACCTGATGATCCACCTTTCAGTTGTTTGGAATATGTGATTGAAGACCAAGAAAATACCGATTTAAATAAGGATGGAGATTTACTCGATACCCTGAAAATTAATTTCAATAAGAATCAGTTCAATGTAGAAGTTGACTTCTGGGTGAAAAAAAATGGTTTTTTTGAAGAAATAGATCTACGTGCTCAACCTCCTGGGAGCTCTAATCAAAATACGCTTTGTGGTATCTCTTTCGATGGTCGCTTCCCATGTTTATCTGCTCAAGACAACCCGTGTGATTTTGTAACCAATAGTAATAGTCCGATTGAAGGTACAGTTACTTATGAAATGAAATCGGGTTTGTTTTTACCTTTATTTCGTACAGATACATTAAAGTTGCGTTTTTTAATCCGAGACCGGGCATTAAACGAAAGTAATGTGGCCGAAACACCTGAGTTCACTTTACAGAGCATTCGGAAAGTAAACGGTGAAGGTTAACTATATTTTTATTAATATAAATTAGGGTATTTTTCAGGTATCACTTCACTCATGAGCGCATATACTTCGTCAAATACGGTTTCAGGATTGGGTTTAGACCAATAATCTCCATCAGACCCGTAGGCAGGTCGATGTGCCTTGCCCGTAATCGTGATGGGTTGAGAGTCTAAATGAAAATATCCCCCTTGCGTTTCCAATACTTGTTGCATCATAAAAGCTGAAGCTCCTCCGGGAACGTCTTCATCTGCAAACACCACTCGATTCGTTTTCTTCAGAGAATTTACAATACTGTGTGTTACATCGAATGGCAATAAGGTTTGAACATCAATGACTTCCACAGAAATACCCACTTCTTCTAACTCTTCTGCGGCATCCATTACCACCCTACACATTGACCCATAAGTTACGATGGTTACATCTTTTCCTTCGCGCAATGTCTCAGGCCGGCCAAGAGGTAAAGTGAATTCATCTATGTTATCGGGAATCCGTTCTTTCAGTCGATAACCATTCAAGCATTCAATAACCAAAGCAGGGTCGTCTGATTGCAACAACGTATTGTAAAAACCTGCTGCCTGTGTCATATTCCTTGGTACAAGGACATGAATACCTCTCAGACTATTCAGAATCATTCCAATAGGTGATCCAGAATGCCAAACACCTTCCAATCTATGGCCTCTTGTACGCACGATCAAAGGGGCTTTCTGCCCTCCCACCGTTCTATACTGTAAGGTGGCCAAGTCATCAGATAAAGTTTGTAGTGCGTAAAGCAGATAATCTAGGTATTGAATTTCCGTAATAGGCCTTAGACCTCGCATAGCAGCACCAATACCTTGTCCGATAATTGTCGTTTCACGAATACCTGTATCTGAGACACGCAGTTCGCCGTATTTTTCCTGCAGGCCTGCAAAGGCCTGATTCACATCCCCTATTTTACCAACGTCTTCACCTATGGCAAAAACACGAGGGTCACGCGATAAAGCTGCATCAAAACAAGCCTGAAGTACCTCTCTACCATCAACCAATGGTGATGAATCTGAGTACAATGCAGGCGTGTGTTCTATTAATAAGGGAGATCGCGTAGAAGTACTGGTAAGATGCGAACTGAACCTCTCTTCATTTTTATCTGACTCAGATTTCAGCCAATCCACTAAAGCTCTTCGAGAAGCTAAGTCCTCATCTCTGGTAATGCGCAAAACTTTCTTGCTTGCTTTAAAGGTGTCCAAGCGAATGGGATTCATTGTCTTTTTCAACTCAGAAATTACTTGCACCACCTGGCCTCCATTGGCACTTTCTTCTCCTAATTTTTCCATCAAGCTCACCGCTACATCTTGATCTTTCTGAAGATCATCGCGAAATGCCTTCCATGCAGCAGCACGTGCCTCTTTGGCTTCTTGTTTGCCTTCTTTTTCTAATTGATCAAGTTCTTCCTTCGTGGCCCAAGCATTTTCTAAAATATAGGCCTTGAACTTAACATTACAATCATGCTCTTTTTCCCAAGCTAACCTTTCTTTGGGTTTATATCTTTCATGAGAGCCAGAAGTAGAGTGACCTTGAGGTTGCGTCATTTCAACCACATGAAGCAAAACAGGGACATGTTCTTCTCGAGCTATTTTTTCAGCTTTTTTAAAAGCATGAAGCAGTTCCTCGTAATCCCAACCTTTTGCTTTTATGATTTCAAAGCCCTTTTTGTTCTTGCTACGTTGTGTACCACTCAAAAATTCCGAAATGCTTCCACCTGTTGTGTGGTACTCCTTAGGCACTGAAATTCCATAATCATCATCCCAAATAGCCATAATCACCGGCACTTGTAAGACACCCATGGCGTTGATTGACTCAAAGAAGTGACCTTCTGAGGTACTGGCATTTCCAATGGTACCAAAAGCTACTTCGTTGCCTTGATTAGAAAAATCTGTAAAGGCATGTAATTGATTATTTTGTCTATAAAGTTTGCTAGCAAAAGCTAAGCCCACTAGTCGTGGCATTTGACCTGCTGTAGGAGAAATGTCCGCACTAGCGTTTTTCATATCTGTTTGAACCTTCCATTCTCCGTGCTCATCCAACCAACGATTGGCAAAGTGACCGTTCATAAGTCGGCCTCCTGAAGCCAAATCGGCATCAATAGAAGAATGTGCATACAATTGTGCAAAGTATTGTTGAATGGTCAATTCACCAATGGCAAACATAAAAGTCTGATCGCGGTAGTAACCTGAACGAAAATCACCATTTTTAAAAACCTTGGCCATTGCGATCTGAGCTAATTCCTTTCCATCACCAAAAATCCCAAATTTAGCCTTCCCCATAAAGACTTCCTTGCGACCAATGATACTCGCTTCTCTGCTGGCTATGCATAGCTTGTAGTCGTCAAGAATTTGCGCTTTATCTACCTTGCTCTGTTTGTTTACTTTCACTCTGCTCACGAAAATAAGGTTTAAACGATTGCGTAAATCTAATCAAAATTAAGCATCTTTCTCAACAAATCAAATTTGGTTTAAAAGGTGTAATCAAGCTATTTTAAAAATATTATACTGTAATAATCTTATTGACTTTTGTTATGTGCTGAAAAATAGCACGTAAAGAAATTACCTAGATCCTCATTAAAGAATTATAAAAGATTCTTCTTCTCACACAGGCGGTAGTCATTAAAGTATTAATCACTATTTACTTCACGCATTTTTAGCTTCAAGTCAATCGTTTGTTTCGGCAGCTTCTTATATTTGCCGCCACGAACCTTTTAAATTGAAGAAATCATGATCATTGGAGTGCCTATTGAAATTAAGAATAACGAAAACAGGGTATCATTAACACCGGGTGGAGCTCTTGAACTTATCAAGCAAGGCCATGAGGTTTATGTACAAGAAAATGCCGGTCTCAACAGTGGATTCACAAACGAAACATATGAAGAAGTAGGGGCAAAAATACTTCCTTCTATCGAAGCAGTTTACGACAAGGCAGAGATGATCATGAAGGTGAAAGAACCGATCGAACCCGAGTACGATTTAATTAAAGAAGGCCAATTGGTATTTACTTATTTCCACTTTGCTTCTTATGAACCCCTAACTGAGGCAATGATTAAAAGCAAAGCGGTATGTTTAGCCTATGAAACTGTAGAAAAAACAGATAGAAGCTTACCGCTTTTGACACCGATGTCGGAAGTTGCTGGGCGTATGGCTACACAGCAAGGAGCCAAGTATTTAGAAAAACCTATTATGGGTAAAGGTGTTTTGTTAGGTGGAGTTCCCGGTGTATCGCCAGGTCAAGTAATGGTGCTTGGCGGTGGAATTGTGGGGACACATGCGGCAAAAATGGCAGCAGGACTTGGGGCGCAGGTGACCATTCTAGATGTCAATATGGATAGAATGAGGTATTTAAATGATGTGATGCCTGCCAATGTAATAACACGTTACTCAAATGAAGTGAACATCAGAGAATTACTTCCAAGAATGGATTTGATCATTGGCGCAGTACTAATACCTGGTGCTAAAGCCCCAAAATTGATTACAAGAGATATGCTGAAAGATATGCAACCAGGGACAGTATTGGTTGATGTCGCTGTAGATCAGGGAGGCTGCATAGAAACCTGTAACCCTACCACACATGAAAATCCAACCTTTATCATTGATGATATTGTACACTATTGTGTAGCTAATATGCCTGGTGCAGTACCCTACACATCTACCATTGCATTGACCAATGCAACCTTGCCTTATGCTTTGCAGCTAGCCAACAAAGGCTGGAAAAGGGCTTGTAAGGAGAATAAAGAGCTTGAAAAAGGTCTAAATATTATCAAAGGAGATGTAGTCTATGAAGCTGTTGCTGAGACATTTGATTTACCTTTTGTTTCGGTAGATAAGCATTTGAACTAAAGTTTAAAAAATCTTTTATCGAGGGAATCTCAAATATTTTGGGATTCCTTTTTTAGTTTTAGCACATGAACACATTTGCCCTCATCACCGGTGCTGCTGGAGGAATCGGTTTAGAATTAGCTCAAATGGCTGCGGCGGACGGTTACAACCTTCTCCTAATCGATATTGATAGTGAAAACTTGAGCACAGCACGTGATAAAATACTCACCACTTTCAAGTGTTCTGTTGAAACCTTATGCATCGACTTGTCTCAAAAGAACGCAGCACAAACCATCATCCATTTTGTTGAGGAAAAGAAACTTTGTGTGGAGCTTCTGATCAATAATGCAGGATTTGGTAATTTTGGGTATTTCACACAAAGCAGTTGGGAAAAAGACTTGGGCATGCTGCAAGTTCACATGATTACTAGCACGGGATTGATGAAACATTTTCTAAAATCTATGGCTTCCAGAAAAAAAGGGTATGTACTCAACATAGCTTCCGTAGCAGCATTTTTACCCGGCCCATTGATGTCTACCTATCATGCCTCAAAGGCTTATCTGTTAAATTTAAGTCAGGCAGTTGCTAATGAGGTGAGGGACGAAGGCGTGCAGGTAAGTGTACTTTGTCCTGGCATGACACGCACTAATTTTGCCAAAGCCAATGGCAATGATAACCCCAGTATCAAATTCAATTACCTAGAGCCAACATGGGTAGCTCAATATGGTTACCGGCAAATGAAGAAAGGTAGGGTGGTGATTGTTCCGGGCATTTGGAATAAAATCAGCTCTTTTTTACCCCGCTTACTCCCAGGGAAAACGGCAACCTCGATGGTAGGTAAGATTCAGCGAAAAAACCATGAAAAACGAACAGATCATAAAAGCTTAAAAGATCACTAAACTCTCATTGCTTATCATAAACGGCTTCCTCCCAAGCTTTCAGTTTGGGATTCATCCACTTGAACCATAAAGGAGGAAAAGAAGCAAGTAAAATCATGGCTGGGTAACCTGAAGGTAACTGCGGAGACTCATTGTAATGTTTTAACACCTGATATCGTTTTATGGCATTGGCATGATGATCAGAATGACGCTGTAATTGAAACAAAAAATAATTACTTAATCGGTGGTTAGAATTCCATGAATGCATGGGGTTAACACGTTCGTACCTACCAGGAGCAATTTCTTTTCGCACTATTCCATAGTGTTCAATATAGTTTACAATTTCTAATAAACTAAAAGCCAAAAAGCTTTGAAAAAGGAAAAAAGGAATAATCAGCCATGCCTGAGAGCATCCAATCGCATAAGCTATTATGCATAAGACTGCACAAAAAATAAAGGGAAATAAACTGTACCCAATCATTTTATTCTTCCAACTCCAAAAAGGAATAACCTTTCTTTTTAGTCTTTGCCCTTCAAGCTCCCAGGCACTACGATAGCTTCCTACCACAGAACGCAACCAAAAGCCATAGAAACCTTCATTTTTTCGGCTAGTAGCCGGATCTTTGGGTGTAGCCACATGCACATGGTGCCCTCTGTTGTGTTCTATGATGAAATGCATGTAGCAAACTGTCATCAACAAAACCTTCGCATAAAACTGCTCTATTTGTGATTTTTTATGGCCTAATTCATGGGCCACAGTGATACCTATACCTCCTGTAACCAAAGCAAAGCTAAAGGTGAACAAAATCCATTCCCACCATAACAAAGGCACTGAAGCTACCACATAACTTCCCCAAAGTAAAAATCCAACTTGAAAAAAAGTCCATACAAAGGTGATCAAACGGTAATAATAGGCTTCGGCAATTTGCAGACTTTCATCTTCAGATAAATTCTCCGGGTCTTGACCTATTATATAATCCGCCAAAGGAATGAGAATAAATACAAGCCCAATGGCGAGGGCATTCCAAAAACCCCCTAAATAAAAGCCGATAATGGTGGCGGAGGGCACGATAAAGGCTGTGAAAAAACCAATCTTTTTAACCCAATTCATGGAGAAAGTTACTCAATCAAATGCTGAGAAGCAACTGTTGATAGGATGGAATTTCTTGAATCATTTTAAATACATTAGATCCGGTTCCTCTTAACACGGCGTAGGTTTTTATTCCGTTGGTTATTGCAATGAGTGGTGCTTGGCAAACCTTATTGTAAGCTGCAATTTGCTCGACTACCTTTGCCCCCAAAAGAACATGAGGTGCCTTACACTCCACCAAAACCAAAGGCTTTAGATCATTTCTATAGACTAATAAATCACTTCTTTTATATAAATCATTGTATTTAAGACCAGATTCCACACGCATCAGTGAAGCCGGATACCCCAACCGCTTCATCATAAGATGCACAAAATGTTGACGCACCCACTCCTCAGGAGATAAATGAACGAACTTCTTCCTGATGGCATCGAAAATAAATAACTTGCCGTCACGACTTTCTAAACGATAGTCAAATTCGGGTAAATTCAATTTTAACACACGACAAAATTAGCCATTTTAAAAGCATTTGAGATGAAGAATAAACAAGAAATTGTAGAAAATTGGTTACCACGATATACGGGCGTACCCAATGAAAATTTTGGTGAATACATCTTATTAACCAATTTTATTTCATACGTAAAAATGTTCGCTGATAAATTTGAGGTACCTATAGAGGGAAAAGATCGTCCTATGCAAAGCGCCACGGCTGAAAACATTACGATCATCAATTTTGGTATGGGAAGTGCCATGGCTGCTACTGTGATGGATCTACTTTCGAGCATTCACCCGAAAGCGGTTTTGTTTTTAGGTAAGTGTGGTGGATTAAAGAAAAAAACACAATTAGGCGACTTGGTCTTACCCATTGCAGCCATTCGTGGAGAAGGTACTAGCAACGAATATATGCCTGTAGAGATCCCTGCTTTACCTTCCTTCCGCTTACAACGTGCAGTTTCTTCAATGATCAAAAAACACCAAATGGATTACTGGACAGGCACTTGTTACACGACTAACCGTAGGGTGTGGGAACATGATAAGGCTTTCAAAAAGTATCTCAGAAAAATTAGGGCAATGGCAGTTGATATGGAAACAGCAACTCTTTTTACCGTAGGTTTTGTAAATGAAATCCCACGAGGGGCCCTTTTGTTGGTTTCAGACAACCCTATGATTCCTGAAGGTGTAAAAACAGAAGATAGTGACCAAAAAATAACAGAAGATTATGTGGTCGCTCATTTGGAAATTGGCATTGATGCTTTGAGAGAATTGAGAGATTCCGGAGACTCGGTAAAACACATGCGCTTCGAGTAAAACGTTACCTCACCATAAGTTTTAGTGTGAATTTACCTTTTGTGGTTGCAATCCTTAAAAGATAAATACCTGAAGATAGGCCAGAAACATCCATAGGTGAAAGATTGCCATTAAGGATAGGGTGTTCTAACACTTCGTTACCCGCAATATCAAACAGTTTAACGCTTTGGATACGACCCGGTATTTCTCCTGAAAACTGGACTAAACCTTGTGTAGGATTGGGGTAATAACTAAAATATGGCAATTCATCTGCAATGGAAGTCACTTGCTTAATGACGGGTATATCAAAGAAAATATCTCCATTGCCAATTACCTCTCCCCAATCATATTTTCCTGGAATTCCAGCTCCTTTCCGGCTACCATCGGCATTTCGGAAAACCATGGCTAAGCGATAGGCTACGGTCGAATCATCCAAACCATAATAGGTGGCCGGTGTAAAAGTAATCTGCCATTGATCATTATTTTCAGGGGTACGACTCATCTGCCCTACCCCATTATCAGCACCCCACTCGCCTACAACTGTCCCTTCTGAAAAAATTGTACCATTTTCAGTTAGTGCTAATCCTGAATGCATGTACACTTGACCTGCTCCTACTAGGCCCCGATCACCAAATCTTGCATCAAAGGTTAGTGTTATCTCGGTATCCTGATCAAATGACTCCGGACTAATCGTAATTAATTCACCATTCAATTCCATATTGAAAAATAAGGTTTGACCTCGGAAACCTTTTCCTTGATGGGTGTTGTCTGCATCACGGAAAAACATGCCCAAGCGAACTGGCTCTCCAGATGTAATCTCATAGTAATCAGCTGGTTGCAGAGTTATTTCCCAAAGGTCTGACTCACCTGCCACCTTGGTCATTTCCCCCAAGCCATCATCGGTAAATGTACCTACTACATTTTCCAATTTTTTAGATTTTATGTCATTAAATACTACTCCTGAATGAAGGTAAACTTTATTTGCTCCTTCTAAACCATCCGTTCCTGCGGGGTGGGCTTTGGTTGCGTCAAAAACAATACGAATTTCAGTATTCGCTCCAAACTCTGCGGGACTAATGGTTACTGGCATTTCGTAAGCCTCCACAACACCCGGAAAACCATCAGAGATTTTTTGATTGGTGAAAATGATAAACTCACCCTTACGCAAGTCCAGATTTTGTGTTACTTCATCAACGGTCTTTTCTTCTCCCGAGAAATAATTATACCAACTTCCGGTTGCTGTAAAATCTACATTAGTGGTTTGATCTTCCATGGAAAAATTCCCAACAACCAGCACATCCAAATCATCTGAATCGATTAGAATAGATCTGATTTCACCTCCTAAATCAAATTCATATTCCACTCCGGCTTGTTGATGAACTTGTTGGCGTAAATTCAAAATTTGCGCAAAGGCCTGGTATACATTTTGTCTTAATTCATCTGAATAATAACCCAAACTTCCATTACCCCAAACTTGTGGTTTATTCCCTGTCCTTCCATTCAAATTGATATCAATGTCGTAACCCAACTCACCAAACTGCCAAAGCATCTTAGGCCCAGGTAGCATATAAAGAAAAGCAGCATTTGATTTTAGCCTTTCCAATGCAAGGGTCGTGTCTTTTGTCTCGTAGGCTCCATTACTTCTACCGTTCTGATAAACCTCCCAAAGCTGTCTCTGTTCATCGTGGCTTTCCATGTAGCTCACGTGTGTGTCAACAGAAGCCCCTGAAAAGGAATTAGAAGTTGCTCCACCCAGGGCTTCGTGATAAGAAAAGCCCATATTTCGCCATAATAACATACCTTCTTGTGCCAAAATATTTTCCTCTTCTGCATCTGCAAAATGTTCTAATATGACATAAGCTTTATTGTCGACTTCCCAAATTTTATCAGCCATACGTTTTAATAGGGTAATGCGTGTATCATCCCTAGCAGACCAGGCGCGCACATCATCTGGATTATTAGTTTGCGTAAAGCCTTTTGATAAATCAAAACGGTAGCCATCAAAATGGTATTCCTCTATCCAGTATTGATTCACTGAATCAACAAAATTCTTTGTGTAAGCACTTTCGTGATTGAAATCGAAGCCTACGTTAAAGGGATGCGTAGCGTCTGTATTGAACCAAGGGTTGTCTGCTGCCGGTTTTTCATTTGCTTCATCCCAATACATGCGTACCATAGGATTTAAACCAAAAGCATGGTTAAGCACCATATCTAAAATCACTGCGATACCCTGCTGATGACAGGCTTGAATAAAGGCCTTTAAGTCACTTTTTGATCCATAGTATTTATCTGGTGCAAAAAAATACATAGGATTGTAGCCCCAAGACTCATTGCCTTCGAATTCCATGATGGGCATAAGTTGGATGGCATTAACTCCTAAACGTTTCAAATAACTTAAAGTATCTGTTAAATCTTTATAGTCGTGCGACTCGATGAAATCTCGTACCAAAAGTTCATACACAACCAGACTTTCTTTTTGAGGACGCTCCCAGATATCCTCCGAAACCGCCCATTGAAAAGATTCTTGATCGGTTTGCAGTGTGCTTGCTATGGCATATTCTGTTTTATCATAGGTAGGTATGGCGTTATGCACTCCAGAGGGAATAAATTTATCATTCCAAGGGTCCGCAATTTTATCTGCATATGGATCTCCAATTTTAATGTTGCCCTCTACCCAATATTGAAAGACATATTCCTTCCCCTTCTCTAAATCTGAAATTTCTAACCAAAAGAGTTCCCCATCGGGCGTTCTGTTCATGAGAAACTCTTTCTTGATTTGCCAATCGTTGAAGTCACCCACTACATAGACAAAGTCTTTCCCAGGTGCCTCCAATACCAGCACCACTTTTGTGGGGTCTGACACATAGTTAATGCCTTTTTTAACACCACCAGGCAAAGCTGCTTCTTGAGTTGAGCCCGCCAAAATAACATTAAACTCCTGTTGATCTTCTACTTGCTCGCCATTCACCGTTGCCGTTACCTTCAAGGTGCCTTCAAAACTTTCAGATGGTGTAAAATCAAAACGGATGGTTTTCCCCGAGTTCACAGAGGCTAATTCTTGGAAACCATTCCCTTGGTCTAGCATTAAGGCCATAGCAGCTACATCTGAAGATGCTTCAGCCGATATCTGTATGACTTCTCCATCTTCAACAAATAGATCATTTCGTGTGGGTTTTTGAATGGTAACAAAATTGGATACCACCAAATCGATCAATATATCTCCGTTAGAAATTACCTCTCCACCATCAAAAGTACCTGCTGTTCCCTTGCCCTCAGCTGATCCGTCGGCATTTCTAAAAACCATGGCTAAGCGAAAGATATTATCCTCGTCAGCAGCATTATAATATTCTTTTGCTGATGGTGAAAGTACTATTTCCCAAAGGTTATCTTCTCCTGTAACTTTAGTCATTTCACCAACCCCATCATCGGCACCCCAATTGCCAATTACATTACTCCAAGAAGTTCCATTTGGACCATCTGTTATTATGCCGGAGTGCATGTACACTTTACTAGCTCCAACCAATCCTGCTGTTCCGCTTGTGGCATCATAAATCACTTTAATCTCATCGTCGCCAGTGGCTGTAGCTGGCTCAATCTTTACAATTTGTGCCAAAGTGCACATATAGGTAAATAATAGGGCAATAAGTATTGAAAATCTTTTCATAACATATCTGTGCTCACAGAAGGTCGTTTTCAAAGTATCTTAAACTTAAAAAATTTCACAACGAGAAATGCACTCCTCTTCTGACTAAGCCAATGATAACCATTTGCACCCAAAAAATACCTAATTAGCTGAAGTATATAATCTGCAAACGTTTGCGATTAGATCTCAAATACCCTATTTACCCTCAATCGCACTGACTTTAACGCGCTGAATGAGGAGAAGACCTATCAAGAAAAATAAGCTCAAGATCAATGCACTAAACCTCATTGAGCCTGTAAAATGTTCAATGGCACCATAAGCAAACGTTCCAAAGACAATAGAAATATTGAAAGTAACATCATAAAAACTAAAATAAGAAGCATGATCGGTGGTGTTCTCGGGGATTAGCTTAGAGAAAGTTGCGCGAGATAGGGACTGAATCCCCCCCATCACCATACCTACTAAAAAGGCAAGTCCAAAAAATTGCATATTGGTTTGAATGAAAAAGGCAGCAATACAGCAGAAAATCCAAATGAGAATCATAATGGAGATGGAGAAAATATTACCCTTTCGGCTGGAAATTTCGGCAAAAAGGTATGCACCGCCTATGGCTACCAACTGAATGATTAAAACGGTAAGAATCAATTCTCCTGTATCCATGCGTAACTCCTTGGCACCGAATAAGGACGCCAAATACATAACCGATTGCACCCCAGCATTGAAAAAGAAAAAGCCAAGGACAAAACGCTTCATACTTCCCAACTGCTTAATAATGCCATAGGTAGTAATAATTTTGAGATAACCACTGTACAACCATCTCTCACTTGGCTTTTTATGAAACGGATTGTTAGGCAACCTCTTGAGAGAAAGCATAGAAAAACCTATCCACCATAGGCATACAGTAAGGAAGGAAATACGTGCAGGAAGTGTGCCCTCTGTAAGGCCAAACCAAGCGGGTTGCTGAATCATTACCAGGTTAAAAATAAGCAAAATCACACTTCCGATATATCCCATTGAAAAGCCCCTTGCACTCAATTGATCAAATTGGTCGGGAGTAGCTATTTCAGGCAAAAAGGCATCGTAAAAAACCAAACTTGCTGAATAGCCAATACTTGCCAAAATAACCAAGGCCATTGCATACTCAATATTTTCCCCAGTAAAAAAAAACATTCCTCCACAAGCAAGAGCACCCAAAAAAGCAAAGCCTTGTAAAAACCTTTTCTTTTTACCTGTATGATCAGCAATACCTGAGAGTAGTGGAATGAGCAAAGCCGTAATTAAAAAGGATAAAGACAATGCATAAGAATACAGCACTGTATTCGGGAGTACCCAACCGAATAAATCAACCATTCCAACTCCATTCTCCCCTGTTGTAATCTGCTCATAATAGATGGGGAATACAGCGGTTGTAATCGTCAGGGAGTAGACTGAGTTGGCCCAATCATACATGCACCAAGCATGTGTGATTTTGGGATGATTCAAGGGAATAGCACTTGTTTCTTTCATAATGATTCAAAAAAAAAGGAGGCCTTAAAAGGACTCCTTTTTAACATTATTGCTGATGATTAGTTATCATCTGCTGTTTTTTGAGGGGTTGCGTACATGATCTTACGCGCGTTTGCATTTCGTAATTCTGTTTGAACATCGACTACAATTCCCATTTTGGTTTCTTCATCAACTTTCATGGAAATCGTAATTTGATCTCTTTCTACCTCCGACAGTTTAGACTTCTCTTGATTCACCCATTGCACAATACCGTCTATTCCTAAAAAGGCATCGTTGGCTTGTACTAAAGGTTCAGAACCTAAGTTTTCATCTTTTGGTTTACCCATGTACAAGTAAGAAACTAGCTTTTTCTTCTCTAGCTTCACCAATTGTTCTGCTCTAGGGATATCCTGCTTCACTTTAATCTCAGTCTCTCTCAGTACAGTCGTTACCATAAAGAAGAAGAGCAGCATGAAAATAATATCAGGTAAAGCCGCTGTAGGGATATCCTGACTTGATTCACTTTTCTTTTTAAACTTCGACATATTAACTTCCTGTTGATGGTTCTGCTATAGAAATTGCTTTTGGAATACCTTCACGACCTTTCTCGTAAAGTGCCTTTTCCTTCGGATTACTTTTATTCAGTTTCCTGAACTCTTCATCAGAAAGCCCCACACGTTCACCGTAAATACGGTTGTAAGCTGCATTCAATTCATCCAAAATCTGAATGTAAATTTCGTAACTACTACCACGATCAGCCTTCAAGGAAACAATCGCCTTACTTGGCCCATCCGAAGAATCATCTGAACGTAGGTTCGCATTGATATAATTTCTCATTTCAGCCGGTAAAGAATTAAGGACACTTGCATCACTTACTCCATCTTTTTCTTCACTACTCGGACTCCCGAAGTTCAAGACAAAATCATACACCATTTCTCTGATGAGCGTAACATCATCCAATGGATCATCTTCTACCAATAATCTATCGGCAGAATTGACCTGAATTTTGAAAACGTTTTTCTGATTTTGCTTAATCTCTAAAGGTTCATCATCCTCTTGCTTTGGTGGAAGCAAGAGAGTTAGACCCTTGTTGGTGGCAATCTGAGTGGTTACAAGAAAGAAAATGAGTAGCAAGAATGCAATATCGGCCATTGAGCCGGCATTCACTTCTTGTTTATCTCTGTTCTTATTTCTTGCCATAACCTTAGCTTACAAGTTTAGATACGGTTGAATAAATCAAGCCCAATGCTGCAATAATCATTAGGGCCAATACAGTGGTGAAAGCACCACCAACAATCTTCATCATTGATACTGCTGCATCACCAGTAGGATCAATTTCTGCTGCTTCAAGCGATTGAGCAATTGATCCTGATATCTCCGTAGAGGCTGTTGCATAACCAATAAAGAAGATAGCAAGCAATGCACCAATGCCAATGCCACTTTTTATCAAAGATTTTGGGTTATTTAAGGCGTTGAATAAATTCATTAGTACCGCAGCCAATACGGCTATGACTAACAAAATCATCGCTCCATACAACCCAATGTCAATTAATTGTTCTGAATCCATAATATTTCTCTTTATAATGAGTGTTTATTTGGAAAGATTGTGCTTTACCAAAAGATCTACCAAACTGATTGAAGCATCTTCCATTGAATTTACGATAGAATCGATTTTAGATACACAATAGTTGTAGAATAATTGAAGAATAATGGCAACAATCAAACCAGCAACAGTAGTCAAAAGAGCCACTTTAATACCACCGGCAACCAATGAAGGAGAAATATCTCCAGCTGCTTGGATCGCATCAAAAGCACCAATCATACCAATTACTGTACCCATGAAGCCCAACATTGGAGCTAGGGCAATAAATAGAGATATCCAAACCAAACCTCTTTCTAATCTACCCATTTCAACAGAACCATAGGAAATTACAGATTTCTCTACCATTTCAATGCCTTCAGACATTCTCATCAATCCTTGCGTAAAAATAGATGCAACAGGACCTCTGGTTGATTTTGTAACTTCTTTAGCAGCTTCTACACCCCCTGATTCAAGAGCATCTTCTACTTTGCTCAACAGCTTAGAAGTGTTGGTCGTTGATAAATTCAAGCTAATGATTCTTTCAATAGCGATGGCAAGACCTAGGATTAAACATATTAAAGGTAAGGCCATAAATGTTGGATCACCTTCAATGAATTTTTGTTTTACTACCTGATCGAATGAGGCTGTTTCTTCTTCAGCTAATTCATCGGTGTAATCAGGTTGCTCAGGAAATTCATCTGCTGCTTGTTCCATGGCTGACGAATCCTGTGCTTGATCCATTGCATCGTCTTGCGCTTGTACATTAAATCCAGTGGCACAAACACCAAAGATCATCAGTAATAAGAGTAACTTTTTCATAGTCTAGTTTTGATTAATTAAGGTTAAACGGTTTCGAATTTATTAATACTTATGGTTAAAAAAAAATAATACTTAAACTTTTAGTTGATTGCAGAGAGGAAGGGATTCGAACCCTCGATACCCTTTTGGGGTATACACGCTTTCCAGGCGTGCTCCTTCAACCACTCGGACACCTCTCTGTACCTACCGCAACTTTTGTACGGCATCAAATAAATAAAGAATTATTTCACTTTGCAAGCCCTATATTATTTAAAATAAAATCCACGTGTCAATTCATTTCTCCTCGTATGGAAGACTTCATACATGCTATCTGATCTTTGAGCTCTGTATACTTCCCCAGAGCATACATCATTTTTGTAAGTGCAGCTTCAGTAGTCATATCTCTCCCACTTAATATACCCATACCATCAAGGTCACCACTTGTCTCGTATTTACCGTGCCAAACCCTTCCACCATTACACTGAGACACGTTGATAACCAATACATTATTGGCCGCTGCCTCTTTCAACAAATTAATGAACCATTCCTCATTGGGGACATTACCTGCACCATAACTTTCCATGATAACCGCTTTTAATTGGGCATCAATCAAAATACTTTTAACCCAAGATTGAGGCATCCCCGGAAAGAGTTTTAGAATTCCTACTTCGGCATCTAAATCCAAATGAACTTTTAATTTTTCTTTTTTGAATGGTTTAATATGTGTTTGGTTATAATCAATGCTGACACCTGCTTCTGCTAAAACAGGGTAGTTTTCTGACTCAAAAGCATCAAACTGATTACTTTCAACTTTTTTGGATCTGTTACCTCGTAGCAGTACATGGTTAAAAAAGATGCATACCTCTGTGACCAAAGGAATATCTTGATATTTTTCAGAGGCAATTTCAATGGCAGTAATTAAGTTCTCTCGGGCATCTGATCGGGCTTCGGCAATAGGAAGTTGGGAACCGGTTAAAATAACAGGCTTATTACAGCCTTCCAACATAAAACTGAGGGCTGAGGCAGAAAAAGCCATTGTATCGGTACCATGTAAAATGATAAAACCATCATAGGCATTGTAATGCTCCTCTATGATGGAAGCCAAAGCCTGCCAATGCACAATATTGACATTGGAGGAATCAATGGGTTGTTTGAAAGCGATAACAGATAAATTGATTTGCAAATCTTTCACCACCGGCACTTTATTTAAAATGCGATCGAAAGCACATGGCCTCAATTGGCCGCGCCCATTAAAATCCATACCGATGGTGCCTCCTGTATAAATCATCAGGAGTTTTGATTTAGGTTGAACCGAAAAATCAAAATGTTCTATGGGCTTTAGTTCAATCATTGATTTTGAAGAGTTTTTGAGCATTGATGGTGGTCTGTGAAATGATTTCATCTATACTTTTCTCCTTGGCATCGGCCAAGTGTTGGGCGACCAGCTGAACATAAGACGGCTCATTGCGCTTACCTCGGTGTGGAACGGGAGCTAAATAGGGACTATCCGTTTCTAACACCACCCTCTCCATATCAATCTTTTGAAGCAAGTCTTTCATTCCTGAATTTTTAAAAGTAATTACTCCTCCTAAACCCACATAAAAACCAAGTGCTTTGATGCGTTCAAATTGAGCTTCATCACCATTAAAACAGTGAAAAACCCCCGTAAGCTGTTCGTTATTTAACTCTTCTATAAGATCAATCGTCATGTCCAAAGAAGAGCGACAGTGAATGATGATGGGTCGATGTTTTTGTTTGGCCCAACCTACTTGTATTCTAAAAGCCTCAACCTGCTCTTGCTCAAAAGTAGTGTCCCAATACAAATCTGTTCCAATTTCACCAATGGCAACAAAATCCCTCCGATTAAGCCACTCCTCAACCCTGTACAATTCTTTTTCAAAATTTTTCTTAACTGAACACGGGTGAAGGCCCATAGTTGCCATGCAAAAATTGGGATAACGATCTTCCAATTCCAACATACCTTCTACAGAGGTGTGGTCAATGTTGGGCATTATAATGCTCTCTACACCGCTATCCTTTGCTCGTTCCAACATATCGGCACGATCCTCTTTAAATTGTTCATCGTAAATATGCGCATGCGTCTCTATCATATCAGTGCTATCTGCCTTTCCATTTGACTTTGTTTCTTAACAAAAGCCCAACCCCACAAAAGTATCTAAAAGGCTGATAAGGACAGACTGAATTTATTAAAATATGACCCTTTAAAGCTAGACCTAATACTGCATTTTTAGATTTCCTTAACCAGATGCTTAATGAGGATTAGAAATACTGCACCATTTATCAAAAAAAACACCTTAACCTTAAAAGTACGGTTTACCAGAGAAATTGTCGAAATAAGAACAAAATCAAAATTGTAAAATTGTAGTCAAGTAGGCAGTATGATTATTTTTAACCTATTTAAATTTTACTCTTAAAGGTTTCTTCGCAGGTATGTTAAGCAAATAAAAATGTAAGAGAATTAGGGATAGATGCCAGTAAGCCACCATTGCGAAGCTACTAAAACCTATTTATAATGAATGAAACCGGTATCCCAATTGGTGAAAATACTCAAGGTATTCGGGAAGCACCTGAGATAAATTGGAGTATGCTTTTAGATTATCGTGAAAAACGATAATACTTCCTTTTTCGGTGGCCTCTATGGAGGCCTTTAAAATTTTTGCAGGGTTGAGGGTTTTGAGATAATCTTTAGATAAAACGGACCACATGATGATTTCGCGGTCTGGCAAAGCTTTTCTTTGACTGGCTTTAATTCTGCCATAAGGTGGTCGGAATAAATCCGATTTGACTTGATGTTTGTTGAATTCATCATCGCATTGCCTGACGCTCTCCAAATACTTTTCATCGCTTGTCGTTTTGCCATTAAAATGATGATAAGTATGGTTACCAACGGTATGCCCATTGGATAAAATCATTTGAAAAATATCAGGATATTTTCGCACATTATCGCCTACACAAAAAAAAGTCGCCTTTGCCCTATACCTTTTTAAACATGCTAATACCCATGGGGTGACCTCAGGTATGGGGCCATCATCGAAGGTGAGATAAATAACCTTTTCCTCTGTTTTTTTCTTCCATAGGTATTGAGGAAAAAGGTATTGAAAAAGCACAGGTGTTTTATGAGGAACCATTGTTAACCCTGCAAGATAAGAAAGTAAGGTCATCGGTAAAGGGGAGTCCTTTTTTATGTGCATTCAATTCATTCATTAGATGCTCATGTAGTACGGGCAAGCTGTCCTTACTATGATCTGTTAAAAATGACATCAGACGCTCTGATCCAAACTCTTCTTCTTGTTCATTGAAGGTTTCGGTCAAACCATCGGTATACAAAAACAAATTAAATTCTGTAAGATTTTTCACAAGTCCTGAATCTATGAAGGGCAATTCATCGAAGATCCCTAAAACCGTTGTTCCCAGATCTAACGTTTCGGGCTCCTTTTTGCCATTCAATAAATATGGAGGATTGTGACCGGCATTAATGTATTGAAGCTCATGTCGTTTAAAATCATAACTGGCCAGAAAGACGGTGATAAAACTTTCACGGTTTGCATTTTTGCACAATTGGTAATTGAGTTCCTCAATCACTTCAGTAAGGTTTTTTGCCTTTCGAATAATCGTACGCAGAGCTGCCTGAAAGTTAGACATAATGAGTGCTGCAGGTATGCCTTTTCCCGATACATCAGCAATACAGAGCACAAATTTCTCTTCTTTCTCTAAAACAATATAATCGTAATAATCCCCTCCTACCGTTCGGCAGGGTAAATAAAAAGCCTCAATGTTGATGAGTTTATTTTTAGGAAGATTTTTTGGGAACAAATAATTCTGAACATTTTTGGCTATTTCCATATCGTGTTGAAAAGCCCTTTGTTCCATTTCTTTCCTCGCCAAACGTTTATTTTCTATAGCAACCAGTACCACATTACTTAAGGCCTGTAAAAAGGTAATATCTACTTCCGAATCGGAAGCTTTAGGCTTTATAAATACGTAAGCCAATAATTTATCTTTATGTAAAACGGGGATAATCAAAGAGAATTCTTCAAAATCTTTTGGCTCAAATTCCACATTCTCCGCTGCAGTAGTTTTTTTGATTTCGAGATACGCACTGTTTAATTTTACCTTTTTAAAGTCTTTACTAGTGCCGAATTGCGCTTGGCATTCCCATTGTTGCCCATGCACGTACAAGGCCAGTTTGTCGATGTGTAAATTGGCTCGCAAGGTAAATTCGTAAATCTTATACAGATTTTCTTCAGGCAAATTATTATTGACCGCTTGGGTAATCTCCATTAAGGCATTAACCTCAAGTTCTTTTTGCATGTATTTACTTTTTAAAGAATCTTTCTTCATCATCTTCCATTATGAGCAAGGAGCCCTGCTTTGGTTGCCAAATAGAAATAACGATTGTAAAGCCCCTCAAAGTCTATGACATCAGTAATCGTTTCTGCTTTTCTATTTTCATAACATTTCACCCAACCTTTGTCTATCAATGACTTTAAAGTTTCCTTTAAGCGATCCTTACCCCATTCCAAGGTTTCCTTTAGGTAATCAAATGACTGTACAAAGTATAGCTCATCCAAAAGGTCAAACTGATCGTCGGTCATAATCTCTTTATTTTTTACTCAAATTGAGTAATGATCGGTAAAACTCCTAAATAAAGGACGGAAAGCGGGTAAATTAGATAGCAAACGGTAAATACAAGCGATGAAACTTTAGTACTCAACGAATCCTCCATACGATTCATGGAAGGATATTTCCTTGTCTGAATTCATAACATAAGCACTCCAAGTAGGATGTTCAACTATTTTTTTTTGAGCTATCTCTAAATAAATAGAAATAAGGAAATGCACTTGAGTAACAAGGAGGACAAGTACCATTCATAAAGACAAAGTAAATTAAAATCGCTTAGTAGATGGCTATTTTATATCTTGCCTTTACAATGAAAAAAGCGCAGCGAGAAAAAATCATTCTTGGCATTGACCCAGGTACAAGTGTTATGGGCTATGGTATTGTAAAAGTGACCGGTAATCAATTCATTTTGTTGCAGTATGGCGTAATCCATTTAAAAAAGTACGCCACGCATGAATTGAAATTGAAAAAGATATTTGAGCGCGTCACCTCGATTTTGGAGGACTTTCATCCCGATGAAATGGCCTTAGAAGCCCCTTTTTACGGGAAAAATGTACAGTCCATGCTCAAGCTGGGGCGTGCACAAGGGGTAGCCATGTCTGCAGCTTTAGCACGAGAAATTCCAATAACGGAATATGCCCCAAAAAAAGTAAAGCAATCGGTTACAGGCAACGGGAATGCCTCAAAGGAACAAGTTTCTGCCATGCTTCAAAAACTATTGAACATTAAAGAAGCTCCAAAAATGCTGGATGCCTCTGATGCTCTGGCTGTTGCTATTTGTCATCATTTTCAAAATGGCAATGCTCAGGTAAGTGCTAAAAGTTGGAAGAGTTTTGTTTCGGAAAACAAAGACCGAGTAAAATCCTAATTTAAAAAAAAACCCTGATCATGGTCGCTATTTCTTCTAGGCGTTCTTTACCTAAAGAAATTTTCGGTCGGCTGAAATCTATATCCTGCATGGTACTAAGGGGTATCAAGTGGATGTGTGCATGAGGCACTTCTAAACCGATGACTGCCATTCCAACGCGCAAACATGGCATGGCCCTTTCTATTGCCTTAGCCACATCGTAAGCAAATGCCTGCAAGTTTTGATAAGCAACTTTATCCAAATCAAAAAGCTTATCTACTTCTTGTTTAGGCACAACCAGTGTGTGTCCTTCTTTCAAAGGGTTGATGTCGAGGAAGGCTATGGCATGTGCCGTTTCGGCAATGATATATCCGGGTATTTCACGTTGTATGATTTTGGTAAAAATACTTGGCATAATTATTCGAGGGTGATGTCAAGTATTTCGAACTCCATAGTGCCTGCAGGTGCCTTCACCTCCGCTATTTCCCCTATTTTTTTATTCAATACACCTTTACCAATAGGAGATTCGTAAGAGATTTTACCACTCTTTAAATCTGCTTCATTTTCAGACACTAACGTGTACTTTACTACCATACCGTTTTTCACGTTTTTAATCTTCACGGTAGATAGTACCGAAACCTTACTCAGATCAACATCTTCTTGTTTTTTAATACGCGCATCGCCTACTAATTTCTCTAACTCAGAAATACGCATTTCCATTAAGCCCTGCGCATCTTTTGCTGCATCGTACTCAGCATTTTCACTCAAATCACCTTTATCTCTGGCTTCAGCAATTTGTTTGGCCATATCAGCTCTCCCTTTGGTCTTTAGGTCTTGAAGTTCATCTTTCAACCTTTGTAAACCTTCCTCTGTGTAATAACTTACTTTTGACATATCACTAAATTCTGCTTCTCACTTATCAATAAAAGACATCAAAAGCCCGACAAAACAAGTTCATCAGGCTTTTGATGTCTTTCCCTTAAACGAATACAATCGCCTTTTGAGCGATTGTAATGTGCAAAAGTAGTCATTTTTTCCTTTACATTAAAGACAATACCTTTTATTCAATTTGAAAGTGCCTAGCGATCTTACCGACAAGTACTTCATTTATTCTTTTGTAAGAAGCAAAAGTCCAACCGGCTACATGCGGTGAAAGAAGGACATTCTTATACTCAAAGAGCTTTTGGTAAATTAGTTTTTCTTCCTCTGACAGCTGACTAAACTTTTCTTTTTCGAGCACATCGAGAGCAGCTCCTAATAATTTACCATTGTCTAACCCTTCGATGATATAAGACAAAGGAGCTACTTCACCTCGTGCAGTATTCAATAAAAAAATAGGCTTTCTGAATTTTTGATAAAAATCAGATGTCAGCCAACCTAAGGTTTCTGGAGTTAAAGGCACATGTATACTAAGGATATCTGTTTTTTCAAATAGCTTTTCCAACCCCACCTCTTCTACCTTTTTTGTACCAAAGCCTTTTTTGTATTTGTCAAAAACCAGTATTCGACAATCAAAAGCGCGTAGACGTTGGACGAAGGCTTGCCCCATATGGCCGTAACCTATAATGCCAACAGTTTTATCTGACAGCTCTACTCCTCGATTGCCTTCACGATCCCATATCCAATGACGCACTTGCTCATCTGCTTGATTTATTTTATTGAGCATATTCAGCAAAAGTCCGATGGCATGCTCAGCTAAGGCATCTCTATTGCCTTCCGGTGCATTGACTATTTCTATATTTGCCTGCTCTGTACAGGCAATATCAATTTTATCGAGCCCTGCTCCTGCCCTGCCAATCAATTTCAATCGACTTGCTTTTTGAA
This sequence comes from Roseivirga sp., assembly GCA_018402485.1. Classification (GTDB taxonomy): domain Bacteria; phylum Bacteroidota; class Bacteroidia; order Cytophagales; family Cyclobacteriaceae; genus Roseivirga. The sequence goes on from JAGYIY010000002.1 coordinate 600,289, forward strand.
TCAATTCTTGATCGATATTAGTTTTACTACGCACCAATAAAAGCTCATAGTCTGCTATACAATCCAAAATCTCTTGCCTAGAAATGCTTGGACGATAGGTTACCTCAAAACCCAGCTCCTTGAGAAGTGGTACAATGCTTTCGTGCATTTCATCGATGATTAGGCAGCGTCTCCTCATGAATAGCTATTTTAATGGTGTAAATTTATTGCAAATATTTTCAGAAGATACTTTTTCAGGTTGTTGCTTTCTCAATACTTAAAGTCAAGTTAATAAATTCCTGAACAGAAAGTGTTTCAGCTCTTCTAGAAAACACCTCCTCTTCTAACAACTCTTCTGGCAACTGCATCACCTTCAGTGCATTACGTAGGGTTTTTCTTCGTTGTTGAAACCCTGCTTTTACCACCTTTTTGAATAGCACCTCATCGCATTCCAGAGATTGAACCTTATTTCTTTTCAAGCGTATTACGCCTGACCTTACTTTTGGTGGAGGAGAAAACACGTGGGGTTCTACTGTAAATAAGTACTCAATATGATAAAAGGCCTGAAGCAATACGGATAATATTCCGTATATTTTAGAACCCGGAGGCGAGGCCAACCTTTCAGCAACTTCTTTTTGAAGCATACCGACCACCTCGGGGATTTGATTCTTTTGCTCCAAAATAGTGAAGAATATTTGTGAAGAAATATTGTAGGGAAAATTCCCAATAATGGCCAAAGGACTCCCTGTTCTTTCAATGAAATTGAATTTTAAAAAATCAGCCTCAAAAACTCGACCAGAAATATCAGGAAAGTGTGCTTTAAGGTAAGCTATGGACTCTTTATCGACCTCAATGGCCCAAGTTGTTTGGTCTTGCTTCAGTAGGTATTGGGTAAGAACCCCTGTTCCAGGGCCTATTTCTAAAACATTATTGTAATTGCCATGCCCTGTCAGACCATTTGCAATCTTTTGAGCAATTTGATGATCTTTAAGGAAATGTTGCCCCAAATGCTTTTTGGCACGGACGTTATTCATAGGGTTTCAGTTAAATCAATTAATTTGCAACTTGACCAATAGGCTTAGAGCAGATGATGCAAGATAGTGCACTTGATGAAAATCCCATACCTACATTGGGCATTACCTTAGGAGATATGAATGGCATAGGCCCAGAGGTAATCATAAAATCCGTAATTGATCAAAGAATTTTCGACCACGTACACTTGGTAGTTTACGGTCATGGCAAGGTCTTGTCGTTTTACAAAAAACTGCTTGATATTAATGGCTTTTCATTTGACCAAACAGATAGTGCAGATCATATGCGCAGAAATAAATTGAATGTGATCAATGCATGGGACAATGATTTTTTGGTCAGCCCTGGGATAATAAGTCAAGAAGCTGGTTCTTATGCACTGGCTTGTTTACAACGAGCGACAAAAGATTTGAAGGATGGACTCATTGATGGCATTGTAACAGCGCCAATCAATAAACATAACATTCAAAGTGATGCATTCCGATATGCCGGACATACCGAATATTTTGCAGAACATTTCGGACAAGGAGATAGCCTGATGTTTTTAACAGGTGAACGCATTCGAATGGGCGTAGCCACGGGACACATTCCTCTATCTCAAGTGAGTAAAGCCATCACCCCTGAGTTGTTGGAAATAAAAATAAGCCTCATGCTCAAATCTCTACGTACCGACTTTGGCATCCCTAAACCCAAGGTAGCCGTATTGGGCTTAAATCCACATGCGGGTGATAGCGGACTTATCGGAAGCGAAGAAATTGACGTCATTCAGCCGGTCATTGAGCAATTCAAACAAAAGAATCAACTTGTTTTTGGGCCCTACCCTGCTGATGGATTTTTCGGTGTATCACAGCATGCAAAATTCGATGGCATATTAGCCATGTACCATGATCAAGGATTGATTCCGTTCAAAGCCATGGCTTTTGAAGATGGTGTGAACTTTACTGCAGGATTAAAAATTGTTCGCACCTCCCCTGACCACGGAACCGCCTACGACATTGCGGGTAAAAATTTAGCCAATGAAATAAGTATGCGAAATGCCATATATCTGGCCAAAGACATTGTGAAAAATAGAAGAGAATTTGTAGTTTCGGATAAGTTATGAAACTAATATTCTCCTTTTATGCTTGTAAGGCTGAAATGAAAAGTATCTTTTCCATTGTACTTCTTGCCTTCATATGCGTATCCGCAGTCAATACCCTTTCGTTTACTGTCAATCCACACCCTATCGATAGCGAACTTTCCATTCTACCTGAGGCTGAAACCAGCGATTCTTCAGAGGATATCGAAGATATGGTAAATCATAATTTTAAAGATGCGGAGAATGAGTTCAACCGCTTTATAACTACAAGGAGTCTTTACTCTACAACCAATGTCTTGGTTGAATCTGATCACAGCATCAGCCTAAGGCGGCCTCCAAGGTTGTAAATTGCTTACCTCCTCTATTTTTTGAAATTCTACTAACTTTATCAAGTTACTTAATGAGGCTTAACTATTTTGATAGCCTCTCAACCCATAAATTACCATGAACGATAATCATATTTTTAAAAATTTAAAGAACGATCTTCCGGCGGGTCTAGTTGTCTTTTTAGTTGCTGTTCCACTCTGTTTGGGAATTGCCTTAGCATCCGGAGCTCCACTTTTTTCAGGTATCATTGCCGGTATAGTCGGCGGGATATTGGTCACCATTTTTAGTGGGTCTAGCTTAGGAGTGAGTGGTCCTGCGGCAGGCTTAGCTGTTATTGTTCTTGCTGCTATTGAAGAGCTCGGCTCCTACGAAGTTTTCTTAGTAGCCGTTATGATTGGTGGAGCCATACAGATTTTATTAGGCATTGGTCGCGCGGGAATCATCGGTTATTATTTCCCAACCTCCGTCATTAAAGGGATGTTAGCCGCCATCGGTATCATTATTTTCCTGAAGCAAATACCACATGCATTTGGATATGATGCAGACCCTGAAGGGGACATGAGTTTTGTTCAGGTAGATGGTGAAAACACGTTTAGTGAGTTGATCAATATGATTAATTTCATCAGTCCGGGGGCCCTCCTCATTGCTTCCCTTTCTTTAATTATACTTATTATATGGGAACAACCTTTTATCAAGCGGATAAAAATATTTGAAATTGTACAAGGTCCTTTGGTGGTCGTTACTTTGGGCATCGTACTTGGCATGGTGCTGCAAGGATCTGATTTTGGTATTGCAGCGGAGAACATGGTGAATTTACCCGTATCAGATAGTTTAGCAGGGTTTGCAGGACAATTTACTTTGCCTGATTTCAGTGGTATCACCCAGTCTGGAGTGTGGGTAGTTGGAGTTACCATTGCCATTGTTGCCAGTTTAGAAACCCTACTAAGCGTTGAAGCTACTGACAAACTAGATCCTCAAAAAAGAGTAACCCCAACCAATAGAGAATTAAGAGCGCAGGGTATTGGCAACATGGTCTCCGGTTTAATTGGAGGATTACCTGTCACGCAAGTGATTGTAAGAAGTTCTGCCAATATTCAATCTGGTGGTAAGACTAAAATGGCCTCCCTAATTCATGGAATCATGTTGTTTTTGGCTGTTTTACTTATCCCTAATCTTTTGAATAAAATACCCCTAGCAAGTTTGGCAGCTATACTTATGGTTGTGGGATATAAATTAGCCAAACCTTCTTTGTTTAAAGAAATGTATTCCAAAGGATTACTACAATTCATACCTTTTGTCGTGACCATTGTAGCCATTGTTTTTACTGACTTATTAGTAGGTATTGGTATTGGTATGACTGTAGCCATTTTCAATATATTAATGAAAAACCTCAAAAATCCCTATGTACTTAAAGAAACACATGATGCCACTAATGAGCATTACCGAATCGTTTTATCAGAACAAGTTACATTTTTAAATAAAGCACAAATTCTGAAGCAATTAAACAACATCCCTGACGGAGCTGAAGTGCTGATTGATGCCTCGAAATGTGTCTTTATAGAACATGATGTTATTGAAATTATAGATGATTTTCGTGAAAGTGCTCAGTATCGCGACATCAAATTAAAGATATACGATATGGAACATCTTAACCTAGGTAACTATCAATTAAATTTTAACCCACACATGATTGGGAAACAAGAGTTGAACCAAATGCCACCGGAAGAACAGCTTGTGGTAACGGCGCCCAAATAGCCTATCGAAAAGCATACTGAAAATTATCCAAACAAGGATGCTGAAGAAGTATTGGAAAATTAACATTAAAATACCTACATTTGCATCCCGTTTTGAATGAAAAGGTTGTGAAAGAATTGAGGCCATACGATATACATATCTATAAGCTTACCAATGGAGTTCATGAGTTCGATTTCAAAATAGATCAAACGTTCTTTGCTTTGTTCGAAAATTCATTGATTGAAAAAGGTGAGGTAGGTGTTCATGTAACCTTAGACAAAACCGATCGCATGATTCAAACCCAATTTCATTTTGAAGGGAGCATTCAACTGGTTTGTGATAGAAGCTTGGAAACTTTCGATTGGCCTTTACGCTTTGATGAATTGATGATTTACAAGTTTGGAGAGGAAAGCAAAGAACTTTCGGAAGATGTTGCAATCATTCCAAAAGAAACCCAGACACTCAATGTGGCTCATATGATTCACGAGTATTTGTGCCTAGGCATTCCGATGAAAAAACTTCATCCTAAATTTGAGAATGGAGACCTAGCAGAGGGTGGAGAAGTAATATTCTCATCTGAACGAAAAAGTAAAGAAGCAAAAGTAAGCGACCCGAGGTGGGACGCATTAAAAAAATTGACAAATAAAAAATAGCGTAAGCATAAAACCAATAAGAAATGGCGCATCCTAAAAGAAAAATTTCAAGAACTCGCAGAGACAAGCGTAGAACGCATAAAAAATTAACAGCTAAGCAATTAGCGGTTTGTCCCACAACTGGAGAGCTACATTTACCTCACAGAGCTTTTTGGCACGAAGGTAAATTATACTACAAAGGTAAAGTAGTAATAGAAAAAGAAGTATTGGCTTAAGTTTGATCTCAAAGCCGTTCAATGCTCCTGTATAGCTATGCGGGAGCATTTTTCTTTTACTCACAACACCACTTAGCAAACTACTTGGTTCGTAATTAAAGTATAATACTGTTATATTGGCCATTATTTTATTGCACTTACATAGCTTAAGCATTCCATGAACCGTATCAGTGCCCAAATTTCCGGTATCCAAGGCTTTGTACCAGATTTTGTTCTTAGCAACAAAAAATTAGAAAGCATGGTAGATACCAACGATGAGTGGATTACCTCTCGAACAGGAATAAAAGAAAGAAGAATACTTAAAGGAGAAAACCAAGGCGCCTCAGTAATGGGTATAGCTGCGGTTAAAGGCTTATTGGAGAAAACAGATACCGATGCCAACGACATTGATCTACTCATTTGCGCTACCACCACACCCGATATGGTTTTCCCTGCTACGGCCAATATCATTGCAGATGGTGTAGGTGCAAAAAAAGCTTTTGGCTACGATTTACAGGCCGCATGCTCAGGCTTTCTATTTGCTCTTACCACAGGCGCTCAGTTTATTGAGACAGGAAAATACAAAAAAGTAGTCGTAGTAGGTGTGGATAAAATGTCATCTATTGTCGATTATACTGATAGAACCACTTGTATCATTTTTGGAGATGGCGGCGGTGCTGTTTTGTTGGAACCCAACACAGAAGGATATGGAGTATTGGATTCTATTTTAAGATCAGATGGTTCAGGAGCACCACATTTGCATATGAAAGCGGGAGGAAGCAGAAAGCCAGCTACAGCTAAAACCATTGCAAACAAAGAACATTTTGTTTATCAAGAAGGAGCAGCAGTATTTAAATTTGCTGTCACCAACATGGCAGATGTTGCTCAAGAAATTATGGAGAAAAACGACCTGAGGTCTGAAGATATTCGTTACTTGGTGCCACATCAAGCCAATAAAAGAATTATTGATGCTACCGCTAAAAGAATGGGTATAGGAGAAGATAAGGTAATGCTCAATATTCACAAATACGGAAATACCACTAGTGCCACAATTCCGCTTTGCTTATGGGATTATGAGAAAGAATTAAAGAAAGGCGATAACCTTATTCTAGCCTCTTTTGGTGGAGGATTTACGTGGGGTTCCGTTTGGGTAAAATGGGCCTATGACGCATAACTAAAAATTTAAATTACAGATGGCAACAACTTCAGATATAAAAAACGGACTTTGCATCGTACACAACAATGATCTTTACATGGTGATTGATTTTCAACACGTTAAGCCAGGTAAGGGACCTGCTTTTGTCAGAACAAAACTCAAAAATATAAAAACAGGTAAGGTTGTAGATAACACCTTCTCTGCCGGGCATAAAATTGAAACAGCCAGGGTAGAAAAAAGAACACATCAGTTTTTGTATAAGGATGATTTTGGTTTTCACTTTATGAATGCCGACACCTACGAACAAGTAATGATTGAAAAAACCATGATTGAATCTCCAGACCTCATTAAAGATGGACAAGAAGTAGATATCTTGTATCATGCAGAAAAAGAGATCGCACTTACTTGTGAATTACCTGCCTATGTGGAGTTGGAAATTACCTATACAGAACCAGGTCTGAAAGGTGATACAGCAACAAATGCAACCAAGCCTGCGACTTTAGAAACAGGTGCTGAAATTCAAGTACCTTTGTTCATCAATCAAGGAGATAAAATTAAAGTAGACACCAGAGCGCGCGCCTATGGCGAACGCGTGAAATAAAATGACCAGATTATGAATCCAAAAGAAATTAAAAACATGATTGACTTCATTGCAAAGACAGGTTTGGCAGAAGTTAATATTGAAACAGAAGCTTTCAAAATCGAAGTTAAAAGGGAAACTGAGCAGAAGGTGGTAAGTGCTGCCCCAGCACCCTTCGCAGCACCGGCACCAAGCCCAGCTGCTCCTACTCCAGCCCCTGAAGTTGCAAAAGCAGAACAAAAAGCGAGTGACTCATCCGGTAATTACATTGAAGTAAAATCACCTATGATTGGTACCTTTTACCGTGCGCCCAAACCTGAGGACCCGCCATTTGCCGGTGTAGGTGACACCATCGAGGCAGGAGACAAGGTCTGTATCATTGAAGCCATGAAGCTATTCAATGAAATAGAATCAGAAGTATCTGGAAAAATCGTGAAGGTACTGGTAGAAAATGCATCACCCGTAGAGTACGATCAGCCTTTATTTCTTATTGATCCTGCTTAATCAGGTTTACATTTTATTTTCACTCAAACCCCATTGCTGTGTTCAAGAAAATATTAATCGCCAATAGAGGAGAAATTGCCCTACGTATCATTAGAACATGCAAGGAAATGGGCATCCAAACCGTTGCTGTGTATTCTTCTGCAGACAAAGACAGTTTACATGTCCGTTTTGCTGATGAAGCGGTAAACATTGGTCCTGCTCCTTCCAATGCCTCTTATTTAAAAATACCTCACATCATTTCTGCAGCTGAAATTACCAATGCAGATGCCATTCACCCAGGCTACGGATTCTTATCTGAAAATGCTGAGTTTTCACGCGTTTGTGAAGAATATGGAATTAAGTTCATTGGTGCAAGTGCAGAAATGATTGACAAAATGGGTGATAAAGCTACTGCCAAAGCTACAATGAAAGCGGCAGGAGTTCCCACAATTCCCGGGTCTATTGGACTGGTCGCTTCCGTAGAAGAAGGTATCAAATTGGCCAATGAAATCAAATATCCTGTGATTTTAAAGGCAACAGCTGGTGGTGGTGGCCGCGGTATGCGGATTGTCAAAAACAATAGTGAGTTCCAAAAAGCTTGGGACGATGCTAAAATGGAATCTGCAGCTGCATTTGGAAACGATGGCCTGTACCTCGAAAAATTTGTAGAAGAACCCAGACATGTTGAAATACAGATCATTGGTGATAGCAATGGAAAAGCCTGTCATTTATCGGAAAGAGATTGTTCCATTCAAAGAAGGCATCAAAAACTATTAGAAGAAACCCCATCTCCTGCAGTCAATCAAGCACTTCGAGATAAAATGGGTGAAGCAGCGGTAAAAGCGGCAGAAGCCATCAAATATGAAGGCGCAGGAACCGTTGAATTTCTATTGGATAAGCACGGTGATTTCTTTTTTATGGAAATGAATACACGAATACAGGTCGAACACCCCATTACAGAAGAAGTCACAGACTTTGATTTAATCAAAGAACAAATTAAAGTGGCTGCAGGCATTCCCATTTCAGGAAAAAACTACTATCCAAAATTATTCGCCATGGAATGCCGGATCAATGCCGAGGATCCCAACCATGGATTTAGACCCTCACCGGGAAAAATCACGAATTTGCACTTACCAGGAGGTCATGGCGTGCGCATCGACAGCCACGTGTATGCAGGCTACACCATTCCACCCAATTACGATTCAATGATTGCTAAATTGATAGTGAGTGGACAGTCCAGAGAAGAAGTAGTGACTCGTATGAAAAGAGCTTTAGAAGAATTTGTGATTGAAGGAGTAAAGACAACCATCCCATTTCACATTAAACTTATGAGCGATGAGAAGTTTAAGTCAGGTCATTTTACTACCAAGTTTTTAGAGGACTTCGATTTTACTGACTTGTAAAAAGTCATGAGGATATTAGGAATTTCAGCTTATTACCATGACGCTGCTGCAGCTCTCATTAAAGATGGGGAAATCATAGCTGCCGCACAAGAAGAACGTTTTACACGAATAAAACATGATGCCTCTTTTCCAGCTCATTCCATTGCATTTTGTTTGAATTTTGAAGGTATAGAAATGGCACAATTAGATGCCATTGTTTTTTACGATAAACCACTCTTGAAATTCGAAAGATTACTTGAAACCTATTATTCCTTCGCCCCAAAAGGTATTTCATCTTTTATACTGTCTATGCCTATATGGCTGAAAGAAAAAATGTTTTTGAAAAAACTCATCAAAGAAGAACTCCTTAAAATAGGTCATTTCAACGATTCAAAAACAGCACTTCTTTTCTCTGAACATCATCTATCTCATGCAGCGAGTGCATTTTATCCTTCTAAATTTAATGAGGCAGCTATTCTAACCATAGATGGTGTGGGTGAATGGGCTACAGCTTCCATAAGCCACGGAAAAGAACAAAGTATCAAACTCATTAATGAGCTCAAATTCCCTCATTCCCTAGGCCTTCTTTATTCAGCATTTACCTACTACTTAGGGTTTAAAGTTAATTCAGGTGAATATAAATTAATGGGCTTAGCACCTTATGGAAATGATGGAGAACAAACAAACCACTTTATAAAGATCATTAAAGAGAATCTAGTTCATATCTATAACGATGGATCAATTTGGTTAAACCAATATTATTTCAATTATGCAACGGGTTTGCGTATGGCAAAAGATAAAAGGTGGAAGGATCTATTTGGTTTCGAAAGAAAAAATCCAGAAAGTGAGTGGTTACAACATCACTGTAATTTGGCCTTAGCAATACAAAGAATTACCGAAGAAATTGTGCTGAAGATGGCCGTTACTGCAAAGTCTTCAACAGGTGCTAAAAACCTATGCTTAGCAGGAGGTGTAGCACTCAATTGTGTAGCTAACGGTAAACTTTTAACGAAAGGCATCTTCGAAAATATTTTTATACAGCCTGCCTCCGGAGATGCTGGAGGTGCGATTGGCGCTGCTTTGGCAGCCTACCACATCTCATTCAAAAATCCACGTTTACCTACGAGTAACGACGGAATGAAAGGAGCATTCTTAGGACCCTATTTTGAAAAAAAGGATGTACAAAAACTGATGCATAAATTTGATGCAAAAAGTGAATATTTCGATTCTTTTCAATCACTTGCCGAAAATATCGCCAATCATCTTGCCGAAGGCAAGGTAGTTGGTTGGATGCAGGGTCGTATGGAATTTGGCCCAAGAGCCTTAGGAAACAGAAGCATTCTTGGTGATCCAAGGAACCCTGAAATGCAAAAAAAACTCAACCTAAAAATCAAATACCGTGAGTCTTTTCGACCATTTGCTCCTTCCGTTCTGACTAAAGATGCAAAAACGTTCTTCGAAATGAAAACGGATTCACCATACATGCTCCTTGTACATACTTTAAAAGAAAAGTATCTAAAAGAAAAATCATTGAACTTCGACAGTCTAAGCATAAAAGAAAAACTTTATCAGGAGCGATCGAAATTACCAGCCATTACACATGTTGATAACACAGCTCGAATCCATACCGTAGATGAATCCATTCAACCTGAATTCCATCAGCTGCTCATGGCGTTTAAAAACATCACAGGGGTTGGTTTGTTAGTAAATACTAGTTTTAATGTTCGAGGGGAGCCCATAGTTTGTACACCTGAAGATGCCTACAAATGTTTTATGAATACAGAAATGGATTTACTCGTAATCGATAATTTTGTTTTTAACAAATCACAACAACCCAAGCTCAGAGTTGAAAAAGAATACAACGTGAATTTTCCACTTGATTAAACCAAAAAGTCGCATGGTCAAAAAATCACTACTACAAGAAAAGGAACTGAAAACGATTTTAGTCATAGTGATTGGTCTGTCAATTTTTTATCTCATCACAGATACTATTATTTTACTTTACATTGCCTTAGCTATTGGCCTTTTCAGTTTGGCAATTCCTTACGTGGGTTTTGGTATCGTTTGGTTTTGGTTCAAGTTAGCACATGTACTGGGATGGATAAATTCCCGCATTATCCTGAGTGTGGTATATTTTTTATTTCTAACTCCCATGGCATGGTTATACCGCCTTTCAAGAAAAGATGGATTGCAACTTAAGAAGCCAATAAAAACAAATTTTAAGGAGCGTAATCACACCTATCTACCTAAGGACTTAGAAAACACTTGGTAAAAATCAGCCCATTTCTATTTCGTGGCAAAGCTCATTATACCAAGCTTCACCATATTTTCGGATCAAAGCATCTTTCAAAAATTTATAAACTGGTACGCCAAGCTCTTTTCCTAAAGTGCAAGCTGCTGAGCATATCTCCCATCGGTCGTAGTTGAGCGCCTCATAATGGTCGTATTTAGTCACACGAATGGGGTATAGTTCGCAAGAAATGGGTTTTTTAAACTGAGTTTTGCCATCGCGATAGGCTTGCTCTATCCCACACTTTAAAATACCTTTTTCATCGTAAACAGCAAAAGCACATTCCTTACCTCCTATAGTGGTTGTGGAATAATCCCCTTCATAATCTTTAATGTACAAGCCCTCTTTTTCAATTGCATCGAGTCCTTCATTAGACAAATATGGTTTTACATGTTCAAAGGCTTGTTCCAACTCTTTCAACTCATGCAGTTCTAGAGGAGCACCCAAATCACCCTCCACACAACAGGCCCCTTTACAGGCCTCAAGGTCACATACAAAAAGCTTTTCTTTAATGTCATCGCTGATGACTGCATTTTCGACTAAAATCATATCCTCTGTTTTTCGGCTTAAAGATAATGAACTGCTTATCTTATTGGTTCAAAATGCTAACTTTACCCCACATTATCTATGTCTAAGCAGGTTAAAATTTCCGGGATTGTCATTACGTTCAATGAAGAAAAAAACATTGAGAGGTGTCTTCTTTCCATGCAAGGCATATGCGACGAAGTCATTGTAGTAGATTCTTACTCTTACGATAATACGAAGCATATAGCAGAAAGCTTAGGCGCAAAGGTGATTCAAAATGATTGGAAAGGCTTTTTAAATCAGAAGAATTTTGCTCAAGACAAGGCCACACATGATTTTGTTTTACAGCTAGACGCTGATGAGGTCTTATCAAAACAACTCCGAGCAAGCATTTTAGAGGTGAAAAAGGAATGGGAATATGACGGTTACTTCTTTCCACGATTCACCAATTACTGTGGTAAATGGATCAAACATTCCGGCTGGTACCCTGATGCCAAGCTGCGGCTTTACGATAAGAAAAAAGGGAAATGGGGAGGTTTAGACCCCCACCCTGAGGTCCGAATGAAAAATGACGGCTCGATTGGAAAACTAAAAGGGGACTTACTGCATTACTCCTACAGCAGCTACGAAGACCATATTCATCGTTCTGCGGGCTATGCAAAGCAAGCAGCCCTTGCCATGCATCAATTGGGTAAACAATCAAGCTTATTTAAGCTGATTTTCAGTCCTTTCTATCGTTTTGTCCATGACTACTTTTTCAGAAGAGGCTTCCAGGATGGTTTCGAAGGTTATATTATTTGCAGAGCGTCAGCCTATTATACTTTTCTTAAGTATATGTATTTACGTTTGATTCAAAAAGGTAAAACCATCTAATGAAACGATTTTTACAACTTTTGACCTTGGATGCACCTCATCGGCTACAAGTCAATTTCTTGTTGGTCTTAATCACCTTTATCTATTTTTTCCAATTTGGTGTCAATGACATTTGGACACCCAACGAAAGCTTTTACGCTGAAGCCGTCAGGGAAATGTTTGAGAGTGGTAATTTTTTAGAAATCTTCTATAATTACGAACCGCGCTATAATAAACCCCCTCTTACTTATTGGCTCATGGCCGGCTCTGCCTGGGTTTTTGGTTTGTCTGAATTCTCATTGAGGCTGCCCATTGTTCTTCTCGGGCTCGGAAGTGTTTGGCTGACTTATTTGTTGGGAAAGCAACTATATGGCAATCAAGGTGGAATATATGCACTGATTATGATGGCTTTTACGGTTCAATTATTGGCTGTCAAGCAGTATGCTTCTCCTGAAATGCCTTTGACATTTTTCTTTACACTTACCCTTTATGGGTTCATCAAAGGCTATCAGGAAAACAAAAGTAAGTATCTCTATATGAGCTACATTGCCTTAGGCCTTACCATCCTGACCAAAGGCTTCCCTTACCTGATCATCATTTCAGGTATCATAGGCTTATACATTTTAACCAGCAGCTCATTTCAATGGAAAAGAATTAAGCACGAAATAGGCATGCTGAAACTGCCATTAGGCCTACCTATTGCTTTAACCATTGGGTTGTGCTGGATCATCTTTATGTACATCAAAGACGGGCAGAACTTTTGGGAAGTCTACTACCGCGAAACCTTTGGCAGAGCTTTAACGAAAGACAGTCCCGGTTTGCAACCACTTTTTTACTTCAAGGTCATCACCTGGAGCATTTTACCCTATACTTTGGCATTCATCTATGCCCTAATTTATGCTATGCAAAGGAAAAGGCGCATTCATCGCATTCTTTTCCCACTTTGCTGGCTTTTAGTGATGTTGATCATATTTACCGTTGCGAAAGGTAAAATACCCACTTACATGATTCAGGCACACCCTGCACTTGTGCTTATCATAGTCCCCCTTTTATTAAGACTCAACCCGGCAGGTTGGTCAAAAAAAATACTGATGGCAACATTCATCGCTCCCTCTGCCCTCATAGTTGCACTGAACTTTTGGATGGTTTCTTTCCTCAATCTATCCGCTTGGGTGTATGGCCTAGCCGGCCTTTCATTAGTCATGTTTGTTTTTCTCTTGGTTTCTAAAAGAGGAAACCCCATCAATAGGCAAGTTGTCATTCCATTCTGGGCCATGTTTTTTATATTGTTTTCTTTTGCCACTCTTTTGCCCCGACTAGAACAATATCGCCCCTATGACATCATTGGTCAAAAAGTGAATCAAATCCCTTCATTATCTGTAGATACGCCTATCCACATCGAGGGCACACTTATTCATAATATTCCTTATTATACCCAAAGAAAGGCACTGCGCGATGCAACAGTGGCAAGTATACAATCTCACCCGGGTGAGAAATTAGCTTTAATCAGAGCCGAAAGTCTTTCTGAATTTAATTCGAACTATCAAAAAGTTTGGAGCGGCCTCATCTATGATTTTCCGAGTGAATCTCAATTTGCAAAATTCATCATGGCCTGTGTCGCAGCTGACAATGGCGATTTGAAAAAATTCACAACCTATTACTTGATCCATCAACCTTTGAAAAAATGAATATTTCTCTCCTATCTAAATTGAAATTTTTATTTCGTGCTTGGAAATATCGGTATAAAAATGATCGCGAGGAACTATCTTACCTTTCGAACAACATCCAAAAGGGTGACTTTGTATTGGACATCGGTGCACACAAAGGGGGGTACTTATACTGGTTAAGAAGATTTGTTGGCATAAAAGGCCATGTCATTGCTTTTGAACCTCAACCCATTTTATACAATTACTTAAATCGAATCATAGAAACCTTTGGTTACAATAATATTGATTTACATCATGCGGGAATTTCTTCTCAAGCCGGGAAACTTGAGTTATTTGTTCCAAAAGAAATGGGACAAACCTCACCTGGGGCAACATTTGAAAAAAGATTGAATAAGAAAAAAGGACATACAATTGAGGTGGAAGTATTTCAACTAGATCGTTTTATGGCGCAAAGGAAAAGAAAGGTTGACTTCATCAAGTTGGATGTTGAGGGGCATGAGTTAGAGGTATTTAAAGGTGCTACCACAATTCTACAACAAGACCAGCCCACCCTTATCTTTGAGTGTGAAAACAGACACCTCAATGGAATCAAAGTTCAGGATATTTTCAAATACCTCACTGCTTTAAACTATGAAGGATTCTTTTTTGCTAAAAATGACATGCACCCTATCATTGAGTTTGATGCAGAAAAACATCAAGCTACCTCAGCTACAAATGAAATTATAGACAAAAAGAATTATGTCAATAACTTCGTTTTTAAAGCCAAACACTAAACCATGGGAATTATCAGACAAATAAAAAATGTAGTGAACTCGGCCTATGCTCCCTTACAGGCTCAACTTCGACTATACTATCGCCCTAAACAATACACCCGTAAGTTTGGTCAATCAAAAGGCATGGAGCTTTATCAAAAATTTTATCAAAGCCCTGTCCATCAAAAAGAAGTAAGTTTCGAACTTGAAGACTATGAACATTCCCTTTATCTCAGACCGGCCACGTCTGACGTCCCTACCTTTCAGCAAATTTTTTTGAATACCAGGTATGAAATGAACCTCGATTTTCAGCCTAAGACCATTATTGATGGTGGTTCAAACATAGGTTTTGCTTCGGTTTTCTATGCAAAAACATACCCTGAGGCAGAAATACTTGCAGTAGAACCAGACACCTCCAACTTCGAGCTTATCGAAAAAAACACCACCCCTTATCACAATATTACCCCATTAAAATCGGCCATTTGGGGGAAAACCACATGGCTTAAAATTAAAAACCCAGATACTGAAAACTGGGCCTTTGAGGTGGAAGAAACATCATCCAACATGCCTAATGCTTTTAAAGCATTCTCTATCTCAGATTTAATTGAAAAGATGGAATGGGAATCGGTAGACTTACTGAAACTAGATATAGAAGGAGCTGAAATGAGTGTTTTTGAACAGGGCTATGAGGAGTGGCTGCCAAAGGTCAAACTCCTTATCATAGAGCTTCACGAAAAATTAAGACCAGGCTGTACTGAAGTTTTTGAACAGGCCATTGCGCAATATAATTTTAAAAAGAGCGTCAGTGGGGAAAACCTTGTTTACATGAACCAAGAAATCTAAAAAGGCTTCAAATGAAGCCTTTCTAGATGTTTTAATCATTATTGTATGCTGTAAATACTAATAGCGATAGTGGTCTGGTTTGTAAGGTCCTTCCACTTCTACACCAATGTAATCTGCTTGCTCTTTAGACAGTTGCTCTAACTCAACACCAATTTTCTCTAGATGCAAAGCAGCCACCTTTTCGTCTAAATGCTTAGGCAATGTATAAACTGCATTCTCATAAGAATCTGTATTGGTCCATAACTCGATTTGAGCCAAAGTCTGGTTGGTAAACGAGTTAGACATTACAAACGATGGGTGTCCTGTTGCACAACCTAAATTCACCAATCGACCTTCTGCTAATAAGATAATTTCTTTGCCATCGATGTTATACAAATCCACCTGCGGTTTGATCTCTATTTTAGTATCACCGTAGGTTTTATTCAACCACGCCATATCGATTTCGTTATCAAAATGGCCGATATTACAAACGATCGTTTTATCGTGCATGGCTCTGAAATGAGTCTCTGTAATGATATCCTTATTTCCAGTAGCTGTAACAACAATGTCTGCACGTGGTATGGCATTGATCATTTTTTTGACTTCAAAACCATCCATAGCGGCTTGCAACGCACAAATAGGGTCGATTTCAGAAACGATTACACGTACACCAGCACCACGCAATGAGCTGGCAGAACCTTTACCCACATCGCCATATCCAGCAACTACAGCTACCTTACCTGCTAACATCACATCTGTTGCTCTACGAATAGCATCTACCAATGACTCATTGCAACCGTATTTATTGTCAAACTTAGACTTGGTTACAGAATCATTCACGTTGATGGCAGGCATAGGTAGTGTGCCTTTTTTCATTCGTTCATACAGTCTATGCACCCCTGTGGTAGTTTCCTCTGAAAGTCCTTTGATATCGGCAACCAATTCAGGATAGTTATCTAACACCATATTGGTAAGATCACCACCATCGTCGAGAATCATATTCAATGGCTTTCCACCTTCAAAAGCAAAAAGTGTTTGCTCTATGCACCAGTCGAATTCTTCCTCATTCATGCCTTTCCAAGCAAATACAGGTACCCCTACTTCGGCTATTGCTGCCGCAGCATGATCTTGGGTAGAAAAAATATTACACGAAGACCAAGTGACTTCGGCACCTAGTTCCAATAGGGTTTCAATCAGCACAGCCGTTTGAATGGTCATGTGAAGACAACCTGCAATTCGAGCACCTTTCAGTGGTTTCGTTTCAGCAAATTCTTCTCTGAGTGACATCAGACCAGGCATCTCTGCCTCGGCCAAGTTGATCTCTTTTCTGCCCCAACTTGCTAGATTGATGTCTTTTACTTTGTATTTTAAACTTGTTTCTTGCATTTCGTTTTTATTGTCCCGTAAAGATAACAGTACCCCTCACTTTTAACAACCTTTTCGGATGGAATCACAACCAAATGATTTCTTTAAAATCAAATGAACGTTCCCCTTGCTGTGTTTTGATCATGAGCAAACCACTTTTCATTACATCCATAATCTCTCCAGTAAAAACATGTTCCGCACGAAAGGTCCTTTTGACACGAAAACCCAAAAGGTGGCTCAGGTACTCACTTTTCAATTCATCGTATTTTTGCGCCTTTAACATTAAATAATAATGTTCAATAGCAAGCATCAGTTTTTCGAATACCAAGGGTAAGGAAAAGGTGGTGCCGGAGGCTAATGATAAGGATGATGCTTTGGTCTCTGTAAAATGGGTTTGATTAACATTCAAGCCGATACCAATGATGGAGGAAGAAATACGACTGCCTTTCAATGTGTTTTCTATCAGTATTCCGGCAATCTTCCGTTCATTAATCCAAACATCATTTGGCCATTTCACCTTGACTTGAGCCTCAGGGACAAAATGCTGTGCACACATCTTAACGGCCAATGAGCTGATCATATTCAGATAAAAATGTTCATCAGATCCTAAAAAAATAGGATTTAAAACAATGGAAAGCGTAAGATTTTTATGGGGCTGGCTGAACCATGTATTACCACGCTGACCACGGCCCTTGGTTTGGTCGGATGTAATGAAAACAGCCCCTTCACAAATGGCAGCATTTATACTCTTTTGTCGTGCTTCGTCATTCGTAGAGTGACAAGTTGGCATGTAATAGAGTTCCTTTCCTATAAATAAGGTTTTAGCAAGAAGTTTGTACAAGGTATTTTGTAGTTTTGCACAATTAACTAAAAAATATTTATTCAATCGCATATGGATGCAAAATCACTGAGTCAGGCTGTGGTAGCAGGGATGGAAGACAGAAAGGCAGAAGACATTGTAATAATGGATTTAAAAGAATCAAAAGGAGCCATTTGCGATTATTTCGTGATTTGTTCAGGAACTTCAGACACGCACCTTTCATCGATTGCAGAGTCGATAGAAAAAAAAGTAAGTGAAGTCAGTAAGGAGTCACCTTGGATGAAAGAGGGCTATACGAATAAAGAGTGGATTCTTTTAGACTATGTCAGCGTAGTGGTACACATCTTTAAGAAAGACAAACGTGAATATTATGGGCTTGAAGATTTATGGGGTGATGCGCAACAAGTATCTGTCCCTCAAGGTGCATAATTTTTAACTTTTAACCCTTCACAGCGTTATACTATAAATTTTTAATTCGACACAAAAAACCTTGTAATGGCAGATAGTCCTAGAAAAAAAAATATTCTACAGAAACCAACATCCGGTGGTAAAAAGCCCAATAATCAGATTTGGATATTCATTTCACTGATCATTGTTTTCTTTGCCATCTCCTTCCTCAATAATACAGGATCAGGCATACCCATAACGCCAACGCGCTTCGAGGAAATGGTAAAGAGTAACGATGTTGGTCGAATTGTTTACATAAGAAACCAAACATTGGTTGAAATAACCTTGAAGCAAGAAGCGCTTTCCAACGCCAAATACAAGACAGAATTAGAGAGCAATCGTGTCTTTGGAATGAGTTCAGGACCTCACTATGTCTTGAAAAACTATTATTCCTCTGCAGACAGTTTCAGTGAATACTATTCAGCTTTTTTGGAAGAGAATAACGTCTCTAAAGATCGTCAAACCCCAATTGAGTTCGATGAAAGAACAACAATCTTAGAATTTCTGGGTACTTGGGGCTTTTTAATCATCATCATCTTGTTTTTCTGGCTGATGATGCGCAGAATGACAGGAAATGCAGGCCCAGGTGGGCAAATCTTCAACATTGGAAAGTCGAAAGCAGCCTTGTTCGATACCGAAAACAAAGTCAAAATCACATTTGGCAATGTAGCAGGATTAGACGAGGCCAAAGAAGAAGTTCAGGAAATTGTTGAATTCCTGAAAAACCCATCAAAATTTACGAAACTCGGAGGTAAAATTCCAAAAGGTGCACTGCTGGTAGGTCCTCCGGGAACTGGAAAAACATTATTGGCAAAAGCCGTGGCAGGAGAAGCAGCTGTTCCTTTTTTCTCCTTGTCGGGTTCCGATTTTGTAGAAATGTTTGTTGGAGTTGGTGCAGCTCGTGTACGTGATCTTTTTAAACAGGCTAAAGAAAAAGCACCTTGTATCGTTTTTATAGATGAAATTGATGCCATTGGCCGTTCTCGTGGAAAAGGGCAAATGCCGGGGTCAAATGATGAACGAGAAAATACTTTAAATTCACTTTTGGTGGAAATGGATGGTTTTGCAACCGACTCGGGCGTAATCATTCTGGCTGCTACCAACCGACCTGATGTATTAGATAACGCTTTGCTCCGTCCAGGACGTTTTGACCGACAAATTAGCATTGACAAACCTGACATTGTAGGAAGAGAAGCCATTTTCAAAGTACACCTAGAACCTATTACCCTCGACAAGGAAATAGATCCTAAAAAACTAGCAGCACAAACCCCTGGTTTTGCCGGTGCTGAAATTGCCAACGTATGTAACGAAGCGGCTTTAATTGCAGCAAGAAGAAATAAGAATGCAGTTGATATGCAAGATTTTCAAGATGCCATTGACCGAGTCATTGGTGGTCTAGAAAAGAAAAACAAAATTATTTCTCCGGATGAAAAGAAAATTGTGGCTTTCCATGAAGCAGGCCATGCAGTGGCAGGATGGTTCCTTGAGCACGCAGACCCATTGGTAAAGGTTTCTATTGTACCAAGAGGGATTGCAGCCCTTGGCTATGCACAATACTTACCTAAAGAGCAATTTTTGCATCAAACAGAACAACTTATAGACGAAATGTGTATGACATTAGGTGGTAGAGCCGCTGAAGAAATCATTTTCAAGAAAATATCAACTGGAGCATTGAGCGACCTTGAAAGGGTCACAAAAATGGCATACAGTATGGTATCTGTTTATGGTATGAACGATAAAATAGGGAATATCTCATTCTACGACCCCAAGCAAAGCGAATACAATTTCTCCAAACCTTACTCTGAAGCCACAGCGCAAATTATTGATGAGGAAGTGAAGAAGATTGTCTCGAAAGCCTACATACGTACCAAGGACTTACTGAAAGATAAGAAACAAGAGCTTGAGATTTTAGCGAATGAATTACTAGATAAAGAAATTCTTTTCCAAAGCGATTTAGAAAGACTGATAGGTAAAAGGCCTTTTGAAAAGGAAACAACTTATCAGGCCTTTACCAATAGCAATGGGGCAAGTGAAAAAGAAGCCAGCGAAAAGGCTGAAAAAGAAAAAGCAAGTAAAGAAGCCTTAGTAAATACGGAATTGGACCAAAGCGAAGAAGTAGTTCAGGAGAAAAGCAATCCACAACCTACTGCCAATCCAAACGAAAATACAGAGAAATAAAATTTACTTTCTCACACATTTTTAAATCAGGCTTATGGCCTGATTTTTTTAATGTTCAAAACCATCAATAAATCGTATTTTTACATTTGATGATTGAATTACAGCCTAAGCCTCAACAGCGCATTTATTTTGCCTCAGATTTTCATCTCGGTGTAAATGCTCGGCATAGCTCATTAGAAAGGGAAAAGGAAATTGTGAAATGGTTGGAAAAATGTCGCCATGATGCACAAGCCATTTTCTTAGTAGGAGATTTATTCGATTTTTGGTTCGAATATAAACATAGCATACCCAAAGGCTACACACGGTTTTTGGGGAAGCTTGCCGAGTTATCGGATGATGGCATAGAACTGCACATCTTTACGGGTAATCATGATTTATGGATGTTTGGGTATTTGGAAAAAGAACTTGGGGCTAAGGTTTATCGTGAACCGCAACAACTCAAAATTAATGATGTACTCATTTGGATAGGGCATGGAGACGGAATAGGCTCCGGAGATAAAGGTTATAAATTCTTGAAACGCATCTTTACCAACTCCTTTTATCAGTGGCTTTTTCAATGGTTGCACCCCAACATTGGTATCGGACTAGCGCACTTTTGGAGTGGTAAAAGCCGTGCTCAAACCAAGAATCATGAACAAGAATTTTTGGGAGATGATGAATGGATATGGTCTTACTGCAAAAATATGCAGCAAAAACAACCTCACCATTATTATATTTTCGGTCACCGCCACTTACCCTTAAACCTTGATGTTCATCCAGGGGGAACCTATATTAATTTGGGAGAATGGTTGCATTCATACTCTTATGCCACTTACGAAAATGGGGAAATCAAAATGGAATATTGGAATGCAAACTAAATAGCTCCTCCTTTCACCATGTATCTTTTATGAGCTAAAATTTACCCAAATAAAGTAATCTAGGGTATTTTCAGTTCCTTTTTGCCATCCATAAAATGTCCCAATAACGATGGATTAGAAGCTTCAGTTTTTCTTAAACAACATTTGGCTTACTTTAAAGAGTGCAAGCTATTCTTGCCTTTCCTTTAGCAGAAAAACCGATCTAACTACCTTCAAAAGATTAGTAAAATACCTTGCTTCAAAAAGGGTACGTTAGCGCATTTCAAAGCGGGAAAGTCGCTATTTTTGAAAGGGAGGACCAAGCGGAGCGCATAAAAAAAGGCTCGGTAGGTCAACACCGAGCCCAAAGGTCAAAAACTCAAAATATCTGAACTAATTATAAAAACTAATTCAAAACAACAACTCTAAGATATGTTCATAGAGAAACTACGCAAGTGTTAGGAATCAAAAAATCGTATTTTTTTTAAAAGCTGATAAAATTTAATACTCTCAATTACTTTTACTATATTAATTCTTTATTTAGTTTTATACATCACGGAATACTCCTTACCCGGTTCCAAAGATAGCTGGGGTTGAAAGCCCACACCATTCCCACGCCTTATGGAGACAAAAAAGTTACATTCAAAAAGAAGAGTTTTGGAATGTGTTTGAATTGATTAACTTTCGGTTTTAATTCAGATAAAACCTAATGAGCCATACTCTTGACAAGGTAATCCAGATACTTGTAGATAAAATCGGAATCGCAGAAACAGAGGCCACCTTAGACGCCAACTTCATTAAAGACTTAGGGATAGATTCTCTTGATTATGCAGAAATAGTAATGGAATTTGAGCAATCTTTTGATATCCGTATACCAGATAGCGATGCTGAACAATTACAAACCATAGGGCAAGCTGTAGAATACATCAATCGAAAAACAAAGGCCTGATACATTAAGCCAAGTTTATTTCCGTTCCTCTATTCCCATTAATTTATAGCATTATGGTAATGCTTAGTTCACGAAGAGGTCACTCTATTTGTGCATATTGTCTAGCATAAAATTGCCTGCATTGTGAAAATAGAATGTAAGACCATAATCGTTTCTGATATCCATCTTGGAATCAAAGGATCTAAAGCCAAAGAGCTTGTACGATTTCTGAAGCAATACCGCTGTAAAAACCTTATCCTCAATGGCGACATCATAGATGGTTGGCAACTGAAGAAATCGGGGAAATGGAAACGAAAACACACCCGTTTTTTCAGTCGTATTCTTAAAATGATAGAAGATGATGGCACCATGGTGACTTACCTAAGAGGCAACCACGACGATTTTCTGGATCAAGTCTTACCGCTCAAAGTTGGTAATCTCAATATCGTTCGAGATATGGTTTATGAATCCAATGGGCGAAAATATTATGTGGTGCATGGCGATGTTTTCGATACGGTTACAACCCATTTTAAGTGGATAGCTCGATTGGGAGATGTAGGCTATACCTTCTTACTTTGGCTGAACAGACAGTACAATTATCGTAGATTAAAAAAAGGGCTCCCTTACTACTCACTATCTCAAAAAATCAAATCAAAAGTAAAGCAGGCCGTTAAATACATCGATGACTATGAAAAACAGTTGTCTGAAATGGCAAGATTCAAGGAGTGTGATGGCATCATTTGCGGACACATTCATCAGCCCGCCAATAAAATGTTCGACCATATACATTACCTCAACTCGGGTGACTGGGTAGAATCCATGACTGCACTTGTGGAAGACCTGAATGGCGACTGGCGACTGGTCTATTACACCGATAGTGAGCAGTCTGCGGTCAAAGCAACAGCAAAAAAAGAACCCCAGGAAATAACCATTTCACTGGAAGAATACCTAGCCAAAAACATCAAAGATCGTCCTGCATTTTTGGGCTAAAGGCATGAAAATACTATTCATTGTTCAAGGAGAAGGGAGAGGCCACATGACACAGGCCTTGGCCTTAGAGCATGTGCTGAATACTGCTGGTCACCATGTCTCGGATGTTATTGTAGGCACCTGTAACCATAGAGAAATTCCGTTCTTTTTCCGTGATAAATCCAAAGCTCAACTGCATACCATCGAGAGCCCCAACTTTTATTTTGACAAGAAAAATAAGTCTATTCATGTTTTCAAAACCCTCTACCATAACCTCATCAAAACGCCAAGATTCATTCGACAACTTTTTAAAATTCACTCCATTTATCGGCCCGCACAGCACGACATGATCATCAATTTTTATGATATGTTGGGAGGAATTTACTTCGCTACTTTTCGACCTCAAGCCCAAACCGTGGCCATTGCCCACCAATACATGGCCTTACTCAAAAACTTCCCATTTGCAGATGGATATTTCTGGCAAAAAAAAGCCTTTCAATGGACCAACACTATATCATCGGCTAATACCCAAAAGATTTTAGCCTTGTCTTTTCAACCCCTTCCCTCAGAACAAGATAAAGTACATGTTATGCCCCCACTTTTACGGCCTGAGGTCAAACAACTTCAACCCACAGACCAAGGATTTATTTTGGCTTATGTAGTCAACAAAGGTTATGGCGAAGACATTATGGCCTGGCAAAAACAACACAGTAACATCATAATTCATTGCTTTTGGGACAATTCAAAAGAACCTGACGGATGGTCACCTCAGCCCAACATCTACTTCCACCACATCAACGACAGCCATTTCTTAGAGAAAATGGCAGCTTGTTCAGGCTACATCAGTACGGCAGGATTTGAGTCTATTTGCGAAGCAGCCTTCTTGAATAAACCCATCATGATGGTGCCAGTTGCCGGACAGTATGAACAGGCCTGCAATGCAAAAGATGCGTTAAGAGCCAAGATTGGCATTACAGCTTCAGGATTTGAAGTTGATCAACTTTTGCAGCATATGAGTAGCTTCGTAACTAGTCACTCCATAAAACAATGGGTATTACGAGGTGAATATGAATTCCCAAAAGTGATTACACAAAAACTCAGTCAAGAAAATCTTCAATGGGCTAGAAATTTTCAATAATAAATCAAACCTTCCTCAGCTTGACCCAAATGTGCTGCCTGGCCATGTGCACATCGCAGGCCAATCTCTAATGCCAATAAAGCATCCAAATCGTGTGATGAATGTACCCTTGCAGGATTAATTTCTATTCCTTCAAAATGTTTTTGAATCTCCCTTACGATGTGTGCGAAATCAGGGTGTTTTTGCCGATATCCCCATTGTTCTAAACCCAAATCTTTTCCCCGTTTAACCGGATATGCCTCAATCCATTGATCATTCATGGCCCTGCAGTGGTCTTTGAGCTGTATAGCCCTTGCCGTCAGCCCTCCTATGAACATAGGTGACATGGCATTGGTGAGCTGGTCACAGTGACGGTAAAAATAATTGGTACAACCCGGTATGCCTGTATAAACGCCAGGTAGAGAAAGGGGTGCATCTATGGCAACCCATAGCGGTTGTAAGTCACTGATAACTTGCTGCAACATGGCATCAGCATCTTGTTTTTTTTCACTTCGTTTGAATTGGACAGATGCGTCTTCAACATAGCAAACGGATGTGGTGCCGGCCAACTTACTACCGTAATCAATACCAATACATTTTTGGGAAAGCATACAGCAAAAACTTAATTGATCAGGAATGGTTCAGGTAACTTTTGTTACAGAGCCCAGTCGTACTGGGAACTACTTTTGGTTCAAAACCTTTTTAACCTCAAAGAAGCAAGAGAACTATGAAAACAAAAAACTTAACCTTGGCTGAATTCAAAGAGAAGGTATTCGACTATGCTGAAAATAAAGAGTGGAAATTTGAAGGAGATAAACCCGCCATCATTGATTTTTATGCCGACTGGTGTGGCCCTTGTAAAATGGTAGCTCCAATTTTCGAAGAGTTAGCCAATGAATACCCTTCAGTTGATATTTACAAAGTAGATACCGAAGCTGAACAAGAACTGAGTGCCATGTTTGGAATTCGAAGCATTCCAAGCATTCTATTTATTCCCATGGATAAACAGCCCATGATGCAATCAGGTGCCTTACCGAAAAAAACTTTGGAAGAGGTCATCAAAAAAGAATTACTCGTAGAAAAAAACTAAACATACATTTATGGAAAATACATTAACCAAACGCATCTCAGCAAACCATTTGGCTGAAGTTGAAGATCAACTTACCGTAGCCTTTAAAGACATAGGGTTTGGGGTATTGAATACTTTAGACTTTCAGGCCATTTTGCAAGAGAAAATTCAAAAAGACATAGGCGACTATAAGCTCTTGCAAATCTGTAATCCGGGACTAGCCCATCAAGCCATTCAGCAGGCCCCTTCTATCGGATTACAGTTACCCTGCAATGTTTTGATACGCAAAGAGCATGATGCCTTTATTGTTGAGGTACAAAGCCCTAAAGATTCCATTCCTGAAAACGCTGGAGCTGACCTAAAGCAAATGGCAGAAGCATTGAATTCAAAGATTCAAAAACTTCTTGACGATATTGCCTAGTTTTTTCCTTTTGGCTTAAACTTTCCTCTAGCAGGCTTTGTTCCTTTTCACATACTGAAGCAATTATGTTGGATTGGAATCAAGTCATCAAGTATGCCAATAATGGCAGCCCTGCACCTGAAAAAAGGGTAGAAAAATCGGAAAATGAGTGGAAAGAGCTGCTCACAGCAGAGCAATTTCAAATTGCCCGATTGAAAGGAACAGAACGTGCCGGTAGTGGAGCATTCTGCGAAAGGCATGAGCCCGGGCTATATGGTTGCATTTGTTGTGGCAGTGTATTGTTCGATGCACGTACTAAGTTTGAATCGGGCAGCGGATGGCCAAGTTTCACCAAACCTGTTGCCGACAATGCCATCAAATATGTAAAAGACACCAGTTGGGGCATGACACGTGTGGAGGTGCTGTGTAATGCTTGCGATGCGCATTTAGGCCATGTATTCCCCGACGGGCCGGCACCCTCAGGCCTTAGGTTTTGTATCAATTCCGCTTCCATGCAATTGATTGAAGAGGATCAACAAAAGGCCACAGCCGTTTTTGGTGGAGGCTGTTTTTGGTGTACAGAAGCTGTTTTTCAACAATTAAAAGGTGTCAATCAGGTAGTTTCGGGCTACGCAGGAGGCCACATCAAAAATCCTACCTATCGAGAAATTTGTTCAGGAAGAACCGGTCATGCCGAAGTCATTGAAGTAAGCTATAACCCAAATGAAATTGGTTATAAAGATCTGCTAAAGATTTTCTTCTCAGCACATGACCCAACAACGCTGAACCGTCAGGGTTACGACCAAGGCACACAATACCGCTCAATTATTTTAACGCGCGATGAAGACGAAAACCAAGTAGCCAAGCAGGTACGAGAAGAAATGCAAGATTATTTCGATGACCCGATTGTTACAGAAATCAAAACATTAGAGCATTTTTATCCGGCAGAAGCAGACCATCAAAATTTTTACAATGATAACCCCGGTCAGCCCTATTGCAACGTCATCATTAATCCAAAACTTCAAAAGTTAAGGAGCATGTTTAGCAGTTTTCTGAAAGAAGAGATTAGCGATCTATAAATTGCTCTAATTCAGATACCTCAGTATCGTAAGAAAGGGATTTGGTTTCAAAAACTTCACTTTCTTCATTGAATATTTTGCACGCATCAATAGGGGCTACATACAAATGCAATGACATGGCATATTCGTCTGAATCATTCTTCAATACATGGTAACCCATGGCATCATCCATGTAGGTTACCTGACCTTCCTCTAAATGAAGTTCATTAGAAAGTACTAAGTCTCCCGAATCATCTTTATGATAACGCTCTTCCGTTACAACTCCCGACACTTGATAGACCCAGCAACGCTGGCCTCCATGGTTGTGAATGGGCGTATCGTGCCCTCTTTTCCAACAAAGTAAAATCAATTCGTAGGCATCGGTACGCGCCAAACAGTTGCGTGAATAATGGTCGTGCACCCAGCAGGCGCAGGCTTCAAACTCAGACTTGGGGACATCCATACTTTTAAGGAGGGTACCAAAATCCTTGGCTGATGCAGCGTTTAATTTGAGAATAAAATTTTGTAGCTGAGATAATGACATATTTCAAAAATAAAGAATTTTTGATTAGGCTAAAAACAAGCTTAATTTTGAAACGTTTATCAGGCACAGATGATTCATGATCATTGAACGCATTGCCATCAATGATTTGTTGTGGGCGATAGCAACTCGATGAAGCAAGTAAAACGCATTATGGAAAACACTCTTTCTCTTTTCAACCAAATTGTCAAGGAATTATTAGCAGAAGAAGCCGAACACCCGGTGGCAGCACGAATACCATCCGATCAACTCTATGAGCAATTAGATTTATCGTTGCCTGAAAAACCCATGCACACCGCTGCTTATGAAAAAGCCGTCAAGGCATTGGTAATGGCCACCCCGAGAACCGCTACCAAGGCTTTTTTCAATCAACTGTTTGGAGGGCGAAATGAGAAAGCCATTTTAGGCGATCTATTAGCTGTCATCTTAAACAACAGCATGTACACCTACAAAGCGGCAGGTCCACAAGTGGGTGTAGAAAAAGTGATTTTACGTAAGGTTTGTGATATCATTGGTTGGGATGATAAATCAGGTGGAACCATTGCTCCAGGTGGATCCATGACCAATTTTATGGCCATGTTAATGGCACGCGATGCCTTTGACCAAAACATACCCAAAGAAGGCTTAAACCGCCAATTGCTGGTTTACACCTCCAAAGATTCTCACTATAGCATTCCTAAAAATGCTGCATTCTCAGGAATAGGAAGAGAAAATGTGCGGTATATTCCTGTGGATCAAAAAGGTAGAATGGACTGCCAAGCACTTCAGCAGCAAATTGAAAAAGACAAAGCTGCCGGTTTAAGCCCTATGATGGTCAACCTTACTGCTGGAACCACCGTGATGGGGGCTTTCGATAAAATCGATGAAGCAATACCAATTTGTCAAGCCCATAATCTTTGGCTTCATTTAGATGGCGCCTACTGCGGTTCAGTACTTTTCAGTGAACAATACAAACACCTCATCAAAGGCGTAGACAAAGTAGACTCTTTTAGTTTCAATGCCCACAAAATGATTGGAACACCGCTCACCTGTTCATTAATTGTCGTCAAAGACCAAACACACCTCTACGAGTCTTTCTCCAGTGATGCCAGCTACCTTTACCAAACCGATCATGACGAATTCAACCTTGGGAAAACTTCCTTACAATGTGGCAGAAGAAATGACGCTTTAAAGTTTTGGACCTTGTGGAAAAGTGTTGGTACTGAAGGCTTGGAAAAAATAGTTGATCAACAGTTTGAGCTTGCAGACACCGCTAGGAATTATATCCGTGATCATGAGGATTACACCCTTTACAGTTACAATGAGTCCGTTTCCATATGCTTTAACTACAAAGACATCCCTGCCCATGTCATTTGCACATTGCTCTACGAACACTCCACGTTATTGGTAGGTTATGGCCACTTTGAAGGTCAAGAGTTCATTCGACTGGTGACCATTAATGCTCAAAATGAAAATAAAGATATCATTGATTTCTTTCATACTTTGGAAAAGTTTGTAGCCCAAAATGAGGAAATCATCAGTGATGCCGCCCTTTCAGAATGATAGAAAAATCTGATACCCGTTGATCATTTTGAGTAACCTAACCCACGATTGAAGAGTCTTTGAAGTAGATCATCCACATTCTTGCCATGCCAAAAAGTGACCTGATACAAAGTTTAGAACTATTTGAGAAAGACTTTCAAGTGGCTTCCTCTTATCTCAACTTGGAGCAACAGCAGGAAGTCAGTTACGATCAAGCTTTTCTTTGGGTGATGCGAGCCGTGGAAGAATTATTAATCAAAGATTTTGAAAAACTCATTCATATCCTCTATCGCATAGACGTTTCAGAACAAAAGCTGAAAGAAGCCTTGGCAGAAACCAATGACAACCCTGCTGCTGTCATCGCCAAAATGATTTTGGAAAGAGAAATGCAAAAGGTAGCAACCCGGAAAAAGTACGGGTCTAACCCATTGTAGCTTCTTCTACCATTCTTTTGCTGCCCACATAAAAGGGCACACGCTCGTGCAATGATTTAGGTTGAATATCTAAAATGCGTTGTTTGCCATCTGAGGCACTCCCTCCTGCCTGTTCTGCCACCATGGCCAAGGCATTGCACTCATAAATCAAGCGCAATTTCCCATTTGGTACTTTTGGCGTTCTGGGGTAAATGTATATCCCACCTTTTAACAAATTGCGATGGAAATCCGCTACGAGTGAGCCAATGTAACGAGCCGAATAACTTCTATCCTTGCAAAGATTCAAATAGGCTTCCAAAGGCTCATCAAAATGGTTGGACAAGCCTTCGTTGATGGAAAAAATATTTCCTTCTTTCGGTATTTTCATGTTCTGATGTGACAAGATAAATTCACCTAGTGATGGCTCATAGGTAAATCCATTTACACCCTTGCCGGTGGTATACACAAACATGGCCGAAGACCCATAAAGAATATAACCTGCCGCAATTTGTTCTTTCCCTGCCTGCAAGACATCCTCCATTTGTACCGGACTCCCCAAAGGAGAAACCCTTCGGTAAATGGAAAAAATGGTGCCTACCGAAACATTGACATCAATATTTGAAGAACCATCCAATGGATCAATGGCTATGATATATTTAGCCCTCGGGTTATTCAGATCGATGATATCAGCATTTTCTTCGGATACAATGGCTGCCACTTCGCCTCCTTTCTGTAAGGCTCGCGTAAACCGAATATCGGCAGCAACATCTAGGTTTTGCTGATCTTCTCCCTGCACATTTTCTGCTCCATAAGCGCCTGTGATATCGGCTAGACCTGCACGATTGATTTCGCGATTGACCACCTTACCGGCATAAGCCAGGTCTCTGATCAATTGCGATAGTTCTCCGGTGGCATACTTAAACGCCTCCTGGTTTTTCATGATAAATCGATCGAGATTAGAGCCTACCGGAAGGGCTATTCTCGATTTTTCTGCTTTTCCCATGGGTGAGTGATGGTGTGTTTGTTGAAAATCGTTAATAACTTGCGCAAAATTAGCAAAAATTAAGCGGGAGTTGTGAAAGTATTCAAATTTGGGGGTGCATCAGTAAAAGATGCTGGTTCAGTACGTAATATGTCTAACATCATAAGGCAGCACCTCTCTTCCCCATTGGTGGTTGTAGTGTCTGCCATGGATAAAATGACCAATGCTTTTGAGGCCATTCTGGCCACCACCATGAGCGGGGATGATAGCAGTGCCCAAATTGAAGCTGTAAAAGCCTTCCACAAAAACATCATCAAGGACTTAGGCCTTCAAACCAATCCAGATTTAAATGAGGATTTAGATCAAATATATGAACAACTTATCCATGGCCTGAACAGTTACAGCTCTACATTCGGATACGATTTTGTATACGACCAAACCGTTTCGTTAGCAGAGGTGATTTCCACCAAAATTGTTGCTGCACACCTCAATCAAAGTGAAGTACCCTGTACTTGGGTAGATGCCAGAAAGGTGGTAAAAACCAACGATGATCATCGGCAAGCCTTGGTGGATTGGGGCGCTACACAGGCCATGATCAAATCGCAAGTGAACCCGCTGTTGGCAAAAGGGCCGGTCATTACGCAAGGCTTTATTGGAAGTAATGCCAAATACAACACCACCACCTTGGGTAGAGAAGGTAGCGATTTTTCTGCTGCCATTTTTGCGACTAGCCTAAAGGCCAAAGCTATTACCATTTGGAAAGATGTGCCCGGCATTCTTAATGCTGACCCCAAAAAGTTTAACAGTACGGTTTTGTATCCTAAACTACCTTACAAAGAAGTGGCAGAAATGACCTACTACGGAGCTTCAGTCATTCATCCGAAGACCATTAAACCGCTGGCGCAAAATGGTATTCCTTTGTACGTAAAATCTTTTCAAGAGCCATCAGCAGAGGGGACAAGCATTGAGGAGTGCGTAGTGCCCAACTTGCACCCGGCCATTATTTTGAAGGAAAAACAAACGGTGATGTCTTTTAAAATCAGTGATTTTTCATTCATCAATGAAGGCCATATCCTGAGTATTTTTGAAAACATCAAGCGGCTGAACCTGACCATTAACCTGATGCAAAATTCTGCCATCAGTTTTACCATTTGCATGGATGATAACCCCTTGAAAAGGGAACAACTGCAAACCGCCCTAAGCGACCTCTTTAGCATTTACTACAATGAAGGGCTTTCCTTGATTACCGTAAAAAATTACAACCAAGCCACCATTGAAGAACTTATGAAAAACCGTGAAATCATTATTGAACAAAGGTCTAGAAATAATTTTCAGGTGGTTTTTAGGTGAAGCTTTTAACCTTTTGCAAACCCTAAAGTTCCTGCAGTCATAGCAAATTAGCTTTTAGCTTAATTTATTTGGTCTAATAATAAAGGAGTATCAAAATTGACTATTAAATATATTTACTATTATTTCTTCATTATATCCGTAATGCTAAAATCATATCTTATTACATCTGGTATATCTTTAGAGGAAATCGCATATATATGGCCATTTTTTTCATCCACAGTAATACTTCTTACTAATTCAGACAAAACAAACTTTTGAATGATTTTCCCACCTTTATTAAATACATATATTTCATTACACAAATCTTTACCATTAGGATTTCCATTCCATTTTTGCCCTGAATATAACCCATAAATATACTCTCCAATATAAACATCTAAGTAGCCGTGATGTGTCTCTTTTGGGTCAACAGCCATAACCTCACTACCTTGGACTGTTACAACTTCAAAACGAGGTTCTATCTGATCAGGACCAATTATTTGAGTAATAACATTATTATCCAGATCAAGTACTTCTAGCTGATCGATATACAGTGACGAATGAACAAATAGACTATTATCTTCATTCGAACGCAATAATCCTTGATAAAACTGAGCTATAACCCCTTTTGAATACTTTTCACTTAATGGTATATCATAATCTCCGTACCTTTTTAATTCTTTACCTGTAGTATCATACTCTGTAAATATTGATTCTCCATCTACCGTCAATCCAATTAAAGTATTTCTGTTAGACCAACCTACACGAAAACTAGTAAACTCCCCCTCCCTAAATGTATACTGTTTATCAGCGAGCAAAGATGAATCAAATTTGGACAAATTGAATTTAGAAAACCTGCGTTGCTCCAAATCATATGCCCAAACATTATCCCTAGATATATTATTTAAACTAAGAGCCCTAGAAGTTGTCATTATTTCATTTGGCCCATACCCCTTTCGACCAAGAGGTTTTATATAATTGTAGTTATTAGCATTAAATACGTGAATCATACTATCCAAACCGCGATCGGAAAGAATTAGGTAAGGATCATTATACAGCAAGGATAATGGAAAAGTTAAATATCTCGATAAACCCAAATTCTGCCCTGTCAATATTTGCGCATATGGTACATTGTCCTGTGTAAATTTTACAGTGTTTATTTTCGTAATTCCATTCGTTGACAACCTACTAAATGACTCAACATTCTTATTATCGTCACAACTCATTACTGCTAAACATAACACAATTATTAGTGCTATTTTTATTTTTCCCATACACTATATATTCTTTATTCAACAAATTGTAAACTCCAATACATATCTCGCATTTTTTTACTGAATTTCTCGATCAGGACAATCACCAGATGAAAGATAGTAATAACCATCCTTTGAAAATGTACCTATGATACAAATCGCACCAGAATTAGTTGGACAACAAGTACCAGAAGGTGGTGGTGGATCCTCTTGAGAATCCGCCCGATTAAAACTCGTCATAAATATTACAGCAAATAATACTATATAGTATGATTTATTTATTTTTTTCATTTTAATATATTTAATTAATTTTAGAATTGATTAGTATTAATAAGACAGTCTCCCTCGGCTAAATAATAATGATCAGGCACCTGATAAATGTATGTAAAGCAAATTGCTCCAGAAGTCGTTGGACAACAAGTCCCATTTACGTTTCCTTGCGAACGCACATCAGTAATAAGAAATATGCTCGATGCAAATAATATCATTATTACTATAGATTTTAATATATACTTTTTCATATTATATTTAATTTGATTACATTTTTATAACTCAGAACAATCATTACTACATTCAATAGGACAATCACCTTCAGAAAGGTAATAGTGGTTGACACGATACTGCACACCGACAATACATACTGCACCAGAGGTCGTTGGACAACATGTCCCTACTGGTGATACTTGTGCGCTTACTTGAACCGTTAAACAGAACATTATAATAGTCATCAGGGCGCTACATAAAAAATAATTCATAACTTTTTTCATGATTAATAAAATTAATTATATCACTTGGCCTTACGACCCTTCCGACATTGTTTACATTATCTTTTAACGAAACAGAACCGAATCAACACCCGTTGATAATTTAAAGTAAATAGATATATTTTACATTTACAAGGATCGATACAAAAAAAAAAAACGATTAATGCTTTTTATACAAATTGCTTAACTACGCTAATCTTGTTGTTTACATACGTATTTATGTTGTTTGTATCCTATTTTATGCATTTCATCAGGCTTCAAATAAGTATAAATCGCTTTAAATATTTTTTAGTGAAAGACTATTTAGCTTGATATGCAAGACATTGAACTGTTTATTAAAGCTTTAACCTTACCCTATCTAGGTTTACTCTTATAGTATCTTTCTTTACCATCTTAGTCAGAATCTAAAAGCGATACTTAAAAAAATATTTAAACCCTTACAACGTATCTCGCGGCACCATGGCTACCAAAAACTGATTGATATCGGGGTACTTGGATAGGTATTCGTTAAGTCGTTCTAAACTCTCAACGCCTCCTGTACTTTCAAGTACTTCTTTGCGGTCTGGAAATCTTTCATACTCCTTGTAGAGGTAGTACAACTCATCATAACTGGTTTTTCCAATGTAGGCTGAAGGGGTAGCTGACAATAGGATTGGAAAATAACCGTAAAAGTCATTCCTTGGCCTCCCGCTCCTTACTTTACCCGTTTTTCTGTCGGCCAAAGCTATGTGTTTGCGACCCTCAAAGACATATTCAAAAAATATACTCGACCCTACTTCCCAAAACTGTGAAGTCATGTAGGCATAGCTAGGCTTTTCCGTAAATACAATGTCTTTAGCATCGTAACTCGGTAGATGAAACAGGCTCTTATTGGGCTTCTCACTGTAATTAATGGCTACATCAGGTCTGAATTCATACTTTTCAGGGTCAAAAACATACACTGTATCATTCAGCGGTATCATTAAGTTAGATCGGCCTTTATAATACTGAAAGTGGGTAACGTTAAAAAAACTTAAGCCCTTGTAATTTGCATAATCAAATGGGAATTGATACTTGAAGTGATCAAAATTTTCATCAGCATAAAAAAGATCGTAGGTAAGGGTATCAGAACCATTTTCGCTAGGGGTAAAATTCAATGTTTTAGAAGTATATAAAACATAGGTAGAATCATTTAATTCTGTCATTTCTCTGAAATTAATTCCATAAGCACCATTATCAAACCTAGCAATATATGCACCATCCAATGTATAACGAACGATTTCAGATTGATTCAGCCCAACAACATCCACATACCTTTTTACTCTGTTGACATTCATGCGCTCTACACTTGCGTATTCTTCAGGCCCTCCTCCCGGAGTGCCAATCAAATGACTAAAGCTGCCATCCTCTTCAAACACATAAATCAGAGCTGTAGGTTTGGAATTATCTAAAACGTAAAACTGATTTTCAAAATATTCGACTTGAACAATAGCACCGATGTTCAGTGAGGTATCAACACCCAAAGGAATCAAATACATGGTATCCAACACCTCACTCATATCAATATAGCTTTTATCCGTAGGTACCTCTACATGAATGATGTCTAAACCCTCTTCGGTTCTGATTCCAGGTTCAAAGGGGTCATTTGATAAAGACCCACTGCAACCGTAAATCATAAAAGCCATCAATATGCCCCACTCAATTGGCCTCTTTTTACTCATTTATGTTTATTTCTTACGCAAACTATTACTCAAAAATGTTATAAATCATGAAGATATAAAATGATATTAAAAATACCTAGATTCATTCTATAACTTAAGCATTCGATCTATTCAAGAATAGATCATGCATAGTCAGTAAGCATTGATAAATAACCCTCTCGGACATAAAACATGGGGCTTGTTTAACAGACTTTATAAATACCGCTTGACAATCCTTGAAACAGCAGCTAAATAGCCGGAATGGACACCAAAAATATTGGCATGTACGAGCAAAGGATAAAGCTGGTACAGTTCCTTGTGCTGCTTATAATGATTTGAAATGGGGAAATGCGTCTCATAGGCCGTATAAAAGGCTTGGGCAAAACCCCCAAACAACTCGGTCATGGCCAAATCCATCTCAGGAGCTCCATAATAGAGTGCCGGGTCGAAAATAGTA
>JAGYIY010000003.1 GCA_018402485.1 Roseivirga sp.
TGAAACCTTTCTTCATACCCAATACGATCACTCCAAACGGAGATGGGGTAAATGACACTTTTGTTATTCCTGGCTTGGGTAGATATGTGAGCAACGAGATTTTGATTTTCAACAGATGGGGTGACCATGTATACGAGCGTAAGAACTACCAGAATGACTGGAGTGCTGATGGGTTAGTATCAGGTACGTACTTCTACCTATTGAAAGTAACCGACAAAAATGGGACGGCTCATGAGTACAAGGGTTTCATTCAAGTGGTAAAGGAGCGAATCAGATAAATATACCATAGGCTTGGTGGGGTGGGGGCCCTGCCGGGTGTATGGTATGGTCTTAAATAAGGATAAAAAAACAAATAAAATGGAAAGAAAATATATCATAAGTATGCTGTTAGGAATCCTGATTTTTTGGGTACGACCGATACAGGCCCAACAGTTGCCACAGTTCAGCCAGTACATTTTCAATGGCCTGCATATTAACCCAGGGTATGCGGGTTATAAGAATGAGGGTTATATTCAGACGACTTACAGAAGTCAGTGGGTCAATTTTCCAGGAGCACCAAGGACGATGACATTGACGGCTGATTTGAGTGCGAATGAAGGTAAAATGGGCTTTGGTCTGTCTTATGTTAGAGACAAGATAGGATTGACAGAGAGCAACCTTGGCATGTTGACATATGCATACAGGATCAATACGGGTGACAGGGGCAGGTTGTCTTTGGGGATTAGTGGTGGGATATCTGAATATGCTTTCGATCCTTCGGATATCATCACGGTAAATCCAGATGATCCAACCTTACCAGCGAGTAGAGTAGCGGCTACGGCACCTAATATGAATATGGGTTTATTTTATCATACAGACAGGTTTTATGCAGGTTTTTCTGCCTATAACCTGATAGGAAGAAAGGCTTTAATGAGAGAGGATATTGCAGTAGCATTTCATGATTTTCATTATTACCTGACCTTTGGCTGGATGGTAGATTTGACCGATCAAGTTCAGTTGAAGCCATCTGTATTGGTGAAGCATGCGAAGGGTTCTCCAACAAGCTATGATTTGAATGCGATGTTTTTGTTTAAGGAAAAGATATGGTTTGGAGGTTCTTACAGGTCGAATGTGAGGGTGTTTGATGACCGACTGCAGCAGAACCTGAGCAAACGCAACGCGCTTGCTTTGGTGATGGAATATTTCATTTCCCCAGGCTTAAGACTAGGTTATGCCTATGATTACAACTTGAATGCCCTCAATAGCAGCAGGAACGAGTCACACGAGATATCCTTAGGGGTTTACCTAAGTGGTAAAAGAGAAATTGTTTACAATCCTAGATGGTTCTGATGATGAAAAGACAACTAAAAAAGATCTTATTAGGTACAATTTTGGTACTAGTATACGGAGGGCTTTCTGCCCAAAAAGACATGCTCAGGTATGCGGACATAGAGTATGATTTGAAGCGATTTGAACATGCTGGTTCTCAGTATTCAGAGGCATTCAACATTAAGCAGACTTACTATTCTGCTAAGCGAGCTGCGGAGAGTTACGCTTTTATCAGAAGTTATCAGAAAGCCTTTGAATGGTGGGAAAAGGCTATTAATTTTTCTGAATCAGATAGAGAAGACTCCTTGAGCTTCGCTCGATCAGCAGTTCAAGCAGGGAATTTACTTTCTGAATTGAGGATGCCATTTACTGAACAGGAACGCTATCAAGTATATGGTGGAGTAGATGTTTCTGAAGACCTGACCATAGAATTCCGTCCATTGGAAAAGTATAATAGTGCAGGTACTGATTATGGATTGCGTTCTGATATGAATGGTAGAAATTACTTTGTCTCCGACAGAAACCTGAATGATCGGACCCTAAAAAAACCGATCCGCTTAGATGCCAGAAAGCGATTCTCTGGAGATGATCGTTATAGAATGAATGATCGAGGGTTTCATCAGATACTGATGGAAGGAGAAGAAGGAATAACAGAGGTAACCACAGAACTAGAAGGGGTCTATCACCTGAGTAGCCCTGCTTTTTATACAAATGCAGATGCACAGCATGTAGTGTTTACGGCTGTGTTGCGAGATGATAAAGGAAGAAGGAGGCAAAGACACGAAGTGTATCCAGGTTTATACACTGCTACAGTTGAGTCAGATGGGAGCTTTGGTAAAGTAAAAGCCTTACCCTTCAATAAGTTGTCAGAGTATGGAGTGATGCATGGAGTGGTTTATAATGATAGAATCTATTTCAGTTCGGATATGCCTGGGGGTTATGGAGGTTATGATTTGTATTACACCGAGATATTGGGAGATGACTATGGTCCTGCAATCAACTTAGGCTCTAAGGTGAATGGAGCAAGAGATGAGGTTTTCCCCTATCTCCACGAGGGTGATTTGTATTTTTCATCAGACAGGTTTACCGGATTAGGTGGATTGGACATTTACAGCATAGATGTAGAACTAACAGACCAAGCAGTGAATATGGGTAAGCCATACAATACTCCACAAGATGACTTTGCTTATTATGTAGATGCAGCTGGATTGAAGTATCTGAGCTCGGATAGAGGAATGTCCGAGAGTAGAGATAACATTTATAGCATAGTCTTTCTAAGCGATTCATATAGACTCAAAGTAAATACAGAGTCCGGTGAACGATTAGACGAGATGGAAGGGCTTGAGCTGAAGGTGATCGGAGTTGATGGTAGAGAAGTTCCTTTGAAGATCAAAGATGGTAGAATTGCAAACTTGGAGGAAGGGGAATATACGGTGGAAATTCGGAAGAAGGGATATTTCCCAGCTAGCGTTCCTTTGAGCGCATTGCCACCTGTTGGAACAGAAAAGGTACTTGATTACACTTTGGTAGAGATACCTCTTGGTAAGATGTTGGTCCTTGATACGGTTTATTACGATTTTGATAAATACAATATCAGACCAGATGCAGCAGAGGTATTGGATAGGGCCTCCCAATTGCTGGGTGCTTATCCAGACTTCAACCTAAATATTACTTCCCATACAGATGTTAGGGCTTCTAATGCTTACAATGAGCGCTTATCTGAAAACAGGAGCAATTCAGCTGCAGCATACCTAAAAGGGACTGGTGTAGCGGGAGAAAGGTTGACTATGGCTTGGAAAGGAGAGTTGCAGCCTGTGAATCCATGCGTAGATGGTGTGGATTGCCCAGAATTCATGCATGACAGAAACAGGAGAAGTATCCTGAGTTTGGAGCTTTACCCGGATCCTGACGGTGATTATTCACTTCCGGTCGGCTTATCTTATGTGAAGAGCACCGAAGAATTAATGGATACTTTAGCAGCAATGGTTCAAGAGAAACGAGCAGATTTACTTCCTCTGGTGATAGCAGAAGACATTGTGTATTATGACTTGGATAAGTATGAGATCAGGACTGATGCAGCTAAGGTATTAAAAGCTGCAGAGGACTTGTTGAAGAAGTATCCATTTTTAAAGTTGGAGATAGCCTCACATACAGATTCTAGACAGACCTTACTTTACAATGATAGGTTGAGTAAGAAAAGATCCATGGCTGTATTGTTTCATTTGAAAAACAAAGGGATATCAGGCGATAGGATGAGTGCAAGCTGGTATAGCGAAACTCAATTGGTTACTTCTTGTCCAGACGATGTGGAATGTGCTGAAGAGCAACATGAGCAGAATAGAAGATCTGTATTGACGCTAAAGGTAGAAAGATCAGATGTGGATAAGCTTCCTGCAGATTGGAAATCCGGGAAACGGAGATTTTCAGATCTTCTCAAATAAAAAAATGTAACCCTTTAAAATCGGTACAAAAAGTAAATACAAGTGCTAGGTAATTCATACCCCTATCCAATGGGTAGATTATTTACATTCTAAACAACTACTTAATTGTAGTATGGCATGATCCCCCATGGTGAGAAATATGATGGATGAACAGCACCAAGAAACAGATAAATTGATCCTAGAAGAGGTGAAAGGGTGGATTTTATCAAATTTGCAGGCAAACGACCCCCATTATGTTTGGAGAGTTGGTATTAGCTGTAATGATGAAATCAATGATATTGCCTCTAAATTAAGGTCAGATTTTGAATGTAAGCATTTTAAAAGCTGGCAAATGGGTTCTTTCAAAGGCGCAATGATGATTATTCGCCACCTAACCAAGCACAATTATATTCTTAAATCGCCATTGAACAAATATGCTGATAAAGGAGAGTATGTATTTGTTTATAAGTCCCTCAGTCCTCCTCAGAACTTATTTCGACACACTTTACATTATTAAAATTCATATTTTACGTATTTCAAGGTATGACCAATCATCGTAAACTTTTTTTAGAACTGTCGCTTCTGTCTTTTGTCGGTCATAACCTCTGGAGAGCAGAAGCTGCAATGTATTCACTCATAAAGGTTGATAAAGCCTGAACCAAGGTCCTTCAAGTGGTTAAGGCTTCAAAAGGGTTTTATGCTTTAGCCTGTTTTTGATCATTCCCCCCTTT
This sequence comes from Roseivirga sp., assembly GCA_018402485.1. Lineage (GTDB taxonomy): Bacteria > Bacteroidota > Bacteroidia > Cytophagales > Cyclobacteriaceae > Roseivirga. The sequence continues at coordinate 4,460 of JAGYIY010000003.1, forward strand.
TTTAGGTACGGGATCATAACCATGACCTCCCCAAGGATGGCAGCTGCTAAATCGTTTGATACCCATCCATAGGCCTTTCAGAGGTCCCCATTCTTGAATGGCCTCAACTGTGTATGCAGAACAGGTAGGGGTGTACCTGCAATTGGCACCAAGCATCGGAGATATGGCATACTGATAAAAACGAATGGGCAATATGAGCAAAAGGCCTAAAGCTTTTTTCATGTCATTTATGGATAATTGCTGATAAAAATCATCTCAATTTTAACCCTTCTCATTTTCATTTCCAGAAAGGGTCGAATGGGTTTTTGCATAGCGCAAGTCATATTCCATGAGCCAAGGTACGAACTATCTACAATTCCCTTAAGAATGAAGAGAATAATAACGGCTAAAGGGCGTTTCCTTATGTATTGTTGTAGACCTGTTGACCGCGGACATTGATAGATGAAAGTAAGGGTAATGTTTTTTCGATAAGTAAATTTCGACGCATTTTTCTATGAGAAGGGAATAGGGAAATGAGTTAGTGGCTTAGCTTACGATTCTTTTCATCAATACCTATTTTTCCTAACTTCTTTTCGCTAAAATTGAAGGCCAAAGTAACTATGAACAAAGGGTATCTTTTATTACAATTGATTTGGTTGCTTTTAAGCCTATTCATTTATTCGAGTGTGTTGATTTCACCACAGCAATTTTCTTATGTTGGTTTACTGGCTTTTGGAATTCCTGTTGTGATTGGGCTCAATGCCATCATTTTCATCCTATCACTTCTCTTTTCTTTCAAGACAAAATGGATTTCAGGATTATGCCTACTCCTATCGTTTCCCTTTTGGTCGCCTGCCTATGGTTGGTCAGGAAATGAGGATCTTAACCAAGAGGGCATCAAGGTTTTGAGTTATAATGTAGAACGATTTATCAATACCAAAAAGGGAAACAATAAAGAGGTTTTACAGTGGATTAAGGACCAAGATGCTGATGTCCTTTGCTTTCAAGAGTTTTTCCCTTTAGAAAGCATTGTATCTTCCCTTCGCCAAAATGGCAAATATGAGATAGTTACTGAGGAGGATAGGTTCGGAGTAACTATTTATTCAAAATTTCCCATGGTAGCCAATGGGGTATTGTTCGATGTAGATAAACTGAATAATATTCGCTTTGCAGATATCGATATAAAAGGAGATACGGTAAGGGTTTATAATGTGCATTTACAATCTACGGGCATGAATACGAATGGAAGCGGCACAATGATAGATTTAGAAGATAACATGAAACCTAATCTAAGAAAGTTTGTGATTTCATATGCAAGAAGGGTGCAACAAATGCAAGTTTTGGAGCGTCATGTTCAAGAAAGCCCATACCCTGTAATATTGGTCGGAGATTTTAATGATATTCCCTACAGTTACAATTATTTTCAAGTAAAAAAGTACATGAACAATGCCTTTGAACAAGAAGGAAGGGGCTTTGGATTTACTTTTAATGAGGGCATTCCATTTCTTCGAATTGACAATCAGTTCGCCACAGATCATTGGCAAGTAAAGGCTTTTAAAACTTTTAATAAAGTAAAATATTCAGATCATTACCCAATAATGGGTATATTTGAATTGAGTCGTTAAGTAGAAAAAATTAAAATGGAAAAATCTAAACTCACAAGATCATCAAACAAAGGAGTGATTGCTGGTGTATGTGCCGGGTTAGCTGAATGGCTGGGCTGGGATATCGCACTGGTACGCATTCTTTATGTTATTATTTCTTTGGCAAGCGCAGCCTTTCCAGGAACAATCGTCTATATTATTCTATGGATTGTAATGCCTAAAGATGATTTTTTTATTCGTAATGAGTAGCCCAAATCTGTCATTTCCCTAAGAAAGACGAGAGGGTTAAAGTATAAAAAAACCTAACAATCTCAGGTTTTTTATCCCTTTAAGCTTTTATTTAAAGCTTAAAACATAGGTCATATGATGCTTTCAACATCCTGTTTGAAACGGGTTTGTTTAAAAATCCCTCCATGCACTTAAGCGTTTTCGCACCTGATGGTGCCATTCTTAGGTTGGAGTTTTAGCTATTCTTTCTGGTACTATATTGCATCAATACAGGCAGTACTATTAAGTCAATTATGAGTGCCAAAAAGGCAGAAATGGTAATGAAAAAACCCAAAAAATAGGTAGCTGAAAATTGGGAACCCAAAAATATAGAAAAGCCTAAGATGGTGACCAAGGTGGTGGTAAGAATGCTCTTTCCTGTGGTACGAAGTGTTTTGGTAAGGTCTCTGCCTTCCATTAAATACCGCGAAACAAAATGGATACTATCGTCTACAACAATACCAAAAGCAACGGTAAATACTACTGCCGTAGATATATTCAAGTCAATATCCAACCATCCCATAATACCAAACATGATGATAATGGGAAGGGTATTTACCACAGTAGCCCATATGGCCATCTGAAAATTGCCCAGAAAAAGCCATAGGCATAGCCACACGGTCAATAGAGCTATGGTCAAACCTTTTACAAGTGCTTCCACAATGTACGCGTCTGTTTTTTCAATTAAATAAGTAGTGCCTGTAAGTGAGGCCTTAAAGCCATTGGTGTTGATGGCCTCCAAGAAAGCTTGAAAAGAGGTGTTGATGGGTCGGTAATGGGCACTTCCTGCATCTTTGGTTCGACCTACAATACGAATAAGCCGCCCATTTTCACCTTCTACTATTTGTCTTGTTTCAGCTAAGGCAGGAGAATAGTAGTGTTTTTCAAGTCGTTTCATTTCCTCTGGGGCAGGGAAACGCCTCTGCCGTGATGAGCCACCATATAAACCAGACCTGATTTGTTCGACCAGTTGTAGTGGTGATTGAATGTGCTTGACTTGAAAATGCTTTGCTATGTAATGCTCGATGGATTGAATTTTTTCAAGCACGACATAATCTGTAACGCGAAGAGGTTCATCAAGGACAATACCCACCTCAAAAGGCTTGTACCCGCCATAGTGCTCATCGAAGTAATCCACAATGGCAAGCTCAGGTTCATCTCGCTGTAATCCAACAATAATGCCGGTATTAAATCGTATTTTGTGGATTCCTGCCCCCAGAAGTAGTACAATTAGCAAAGAAGCATAAATGATTTTTGTGGGATGCCTTTGCAACCATTGGCTGAGTGAACTCCAATGGTTTTCTAGAGGGGAGAAGCTTTTCACTTTTTTGGCCACCGCCGAAGGAAAGAAGAACAACCAAGCCGGCACAATCAGAAAGGTTACAATAAATGCGAAGAGCACACCCATGGCGGTGTATAAGCCAAATTGTTGAATGGGAGCCACAGGGATAAAATATAAGCTCATAAAACCTATGGCTGTAGTTACGGAGGTAAGAAACGTAGCCTTTCCAATTTTTGCAAGGGCCCATTGGATGGCAGTAGCTTTCTCTAAACCATTCTTTAAATGATCGTCATAGGCATGTATAAAATGAATGATATCAGATAGTGCCACGATTAACAGCAAAGCAGGCATCATTACCATCATCACATCTATGTTTTTCCCAGTCATCCCCATCAATCCTAAAACCCAAAGGAGTGTAACAGTCAATGTGAGTAAAGGGAGTCCTATGCCTTTTATACTGCGGAAGAAAATAAACAGCAGAATAATGATCAAGGCCAGACTTACAACCAACGTTAAAGATAATTCTTGTTCTAACTTCTGTGTAAAGCTGTATTGCATCTGAATTTTACCGGAAAGCAGGTAGTCAGAAAATCCGGCACTTTGAATCTTATGCTCCAGTGCTTCATAAAAAACATCTGCTTCTTGTTTCTTTTCGAAAAAGGCATGGTCAATGACAACGAGGGTGGAGATGCTATCGGTACCAAAATAGGCTCCCCAAAGGTTTTTTTCTTGCAATGAACCAATGCTCAAATCTGTTGTGGCATTAAGAACATGTGGCGTATTTAAACCAAAGGGTGTGATTTGAATGTTTTCTAAATCATAGGCGGATTGTACACGTTTGATTTCAGGCTCTTTTTCTAATGTTTTGGTCAAGGCTATGACTTCTTTTTGAAAGGAACTTTCTAGCACCTCATCGGATTGGATGACCAAGTACAAAAAATCATTGTATTGACCGAAAGTTTCGTTCAATCTGCCATAAAAAGAAAGCGCTTCATCTTGCTGCGGAAAAAAGCGATCGAAACGGTAGTCGAAGGCAAGGCGGGGAATAAACCAAGCAAAACATGAGGTGATGCCGATAACCAGCAAAAGAGCAAGCCGTGCTTTGGTTTTTGTAGGGTGCAAAAAGCGCATCAATGTAAAAGAGTAGTCAAATTCTTTACCATCCTGCCGTGCTTTACTGACTTTTTGCTTTAATTTGTTCATTCATTCAAAGCTATAAATACCTTTCGAATTATGAGACAATACCACGATTTGTTGCAACACATCATTGAGCATGGCGCAGAAAAAGGAGATAGAACGGGTACGGGTACAAAAAGTGTGTTTGGTTATCAAATGCGTTTTGATTTGTCGGAGGGCTTTCCGGTGGTCACTACCAAAAAGTTACATTTACGTTCTATTATTCATGAGTTATTATGGTTTCTAAAAGGAGATACTAACATCAAATATCTCAAAGACAATGGTGTTCGTATTTGGGATGAATGGGCAGATGAAAAGGGTAATTTAGGTCCTGTTTATGGTTATCAATGGAGGAATTGGCCTGATGGTCATGGTGGTACCATTGATCAAATTAAGAAAGTGGTAGAACAAATCAAGCACAATCCTGATTCGCGCAGGCACATGGTAAGCGCTTGGAATGTGGCAGATGTTGACCAAATGGCTTTACCACCTTGCCATGCCTTATTTCAGTTTTATGTGGCTGAGGGTAAATTAAGCTGCCAGTTATACCAACGCAGTGCAGATGTCTTTCTTGGCGTGCCTTTTAATATCGCTTCTTATGCCTTACTGAACATGATGATGGCCCAAGTCTGCGGTCTAGAAGTAGGGGATTTCATTCATACTTTTGGTGATGCACATCTTTATCAAAACCATTATGAACAGGCGGCACTTCAGTTGAGCCGCGATATCCGCCCCTTGCCCACCATGAAGATCAACCCAGAGATCAAGGATATTTTTGATTTTACTTTTGAGGATTTTGAATTATGTAACTACGACCCACACCCACACATTAAAGCCCCGGTAGCTGTTTGAGTAAAGGTTGCAAAAGGTGCTCAGGTGAATGGTAGGCTCGCCCTTCAAAAGAAGTGAAAAATCGAATACCTGATGCGTTGGTCGTAAACAGCGTGTCGGCTTCCTTCAGCACCGATGGTATTGTCAATACTTCTATAATGGGTTGCCCTTGAGCCTCCCACGTGTTGATCAGGTGCTTTCTCAAAATACCTTCAATGCAACCACTGCTTAATTTTGGTGTGAAAATTTTATCTTCCTTAGACCAGAATAGGTTGGAAGTGTGTGTTTCCGAAAGATGGCCGTTTTGGTCCAATAAGATGATGTCATCCCAGTCTTGTTCATCCATCTCTTTTCCGGCCAGTACGTAATGCAAGGCATTGGTGGTTTTGGCAAAGCTAATGGGCGAGAAATGATTACGGTAGTGTTTTGAAACCCCCATTTCTCCTCCCGCTCTAAAAAAAGGTAAATTTTGTTGCTGAACTTCAATTAAAAAGGAACTTTCTGCAGATACTGGGGCATACTTTCCCCCTGCTTCTCGCCATAGGGTTAGTTTAGTACGAATTCTTCCCGAAAGACCATTTGTATCTGCCAATCCATTGATCTGCTGCTCAATATATTTTTTATTGAACGGCTGAGGAAAATTTAAGCCCATCACTTGACAGCCTCTACTTAATCGATCCAAATGTTCATTGACGAGGTTTATTTCATCGGGTCCTGTAACAATGGTTTCGAAGAGTGCGTCTCCATAACAGAAACTACGGTTATTAAAAGACAGTGAAAGGTCGTTGACCGAAAGTACTCGTGAGTTATATATGACTTTCATGGATGTTATTCACCATTTAAACTTTTCAAAATCGCTTCAAATTTTAAATTAATTACATTCGGCACGTAAGTTACAATAAGTATGGGAGAGCAAAGTAGTGTTTTTGATATGATCGGCCCTGTGATGATTGGCCCTTCTAGCTCGCACACCGCAGGTGTGGTACGTATTGGACGCGTAGCACGAAAAATATTGGGCAACTCGCCCGATTTGGCAGAGATTACTTTTTATAATTCTTTCGCCCGAACGTATGAAGGACATGGAAGCGATAAAGCGATTATTGCCGGATTGATGGATTATAAAACAGATGATAATCGCATCAGAACTTCCTTTGAAGAAGCTAGTGCAGCCAATTTTCAATTCAAATTTCGTTCCGTAGGGAATTCATCGACCATGCACCCTAATACCGTAAAGGTAAAAGCCATAAAAGGAGCGCGCGAAATCGAAGTCATTGGCGAAAGTAGAGGAGGAGGCGTAATAAAAATTACGGAGTTTAATGGTTTTAATGTAGGTATCAACGCCAATATGAATACCATGATACTGCTGGCTAATGATAAAAAAGGGGCCATTGCATTTATCGCTACTATTTTAGCGAATGACGAATGTAACATTGCTTCAATGTCTGTCAACCGTAAGGGTAAAAATGAAAAGGCTTGTCACGTAATTGAAATGGACTCTAAACCACCCGCCATTACGGTGGATTATCTCAAACATTTACCTTGGGTGAACGAAGTTATTTTTATACCGGATATAGATTTTTAAAAATATGCAAATACTCAAAATGAAAACAATAGGGTCATTACTGCTATTCTTATTATCTCCTTTGCTTTGTGCACAGGAGAATGCAGAGAATTCAGATAAGGTTTGGACACTCGAGGAGTGTATCAATTATGCCTGGGAAAACAACCTCAATATCCGAGGTAGCCAGCTAGATCAGTTGAACAATGAAATTACCTTGAAGCAATCTAAGTTTGACCTGCTTCCAAATTTATCAGCGGGCGGAAGTGTCGGTAAATCTTTTGGTCGTACCATTGATCCTGTGTCAAACTCCTTTGTGAGTAGAGACTTCCTCAGTGGAGGAATTTCTGCCAATTCTAATGTTACCGTTTATCAGGGCGGTAGGTTAAGAAACACCATCAAAAGGAACGAATTAAACCTACAGGCAGGGCAGTATGATGTACAGAAATCGCAAAATGATGTAGCCCTCGATGTAGCTTCTCGCTACCTCACGGTTCTATTAAACGCAGAGCAACTGGAAAATAGTAAATACCAGCTAGAGGTAACTCAGGCCCAACTCGAACAAACACTTATATTGGTTGAGGCAGGTTCGCTTCCTTACAGTAACCAATTAGATTTAGAATCACAGGTGGCTTCTAACGAAGTACAGGTGGTAAATGCAGAAAATAATTACACCATCTCATTGCTAAACCTCAAGCAAAGCATGCAAATGCCTGCTGAACTTACTTTAAACATTGAACAGCCCGACATCGATATATCCGGTTTATCTCTTACGGGAATCATGAATGTGAATGATGTTTTTGAGATAGCTCAGGAGACCATGCCAGAAGTGAAGAGTTCAAAGCTTGTTATTGAAAGTCGCGGAATAGAAGAAAAGATTGCCAAAGCAGCTTTCTTACCAACATTGAGTGTAAGCGGAAGCTTAACAACCAATTACTCCGACCAATCCAGGCAATTAATTGGTACCCAGGTGTTTAATATTCCTGCAAGTCCTATTGGCTTTGTTCAAGGTACCAATAATGTCGTTTTATCTAATCCGCAAACACAAGAAAGGCCACTGTTTAGTGATGATTATAGTGCTTTTAATCAGTTTGAAGATAACTTAGGCCAATCGGTTAGGGTTAATTTGAATATTCCGATTTTTAGTAAACTGAGTAATACCACCAACTTACAGCGTGCGCAGATCAACAAACAACGGGCTGAAATAACTGCGCAGAATGTAACGAATCAACTGCGTCAAAGCATTGAATCGGCACATAACAATGCCATTGCGAGTTTAAAATCTTATGAGGCTTCGCAGAAACGAGTGGCTTCCTTAGAGGAGTCTTTCCGAGCCACGCAGGAGCGTTATAATGTTGGTCAATCGAGCTTTGTCGATTTTCAAATCGCTAATAACAATCTTTTTGCAGCTCGAACAGATCTGCTTAGGGCTAAGTACGAATATATTTTTAGGGTCAAAATCCTAGACTTTTATCTAGGCAATTCAATCACATTAGAATAAACAAAACATGGTTAACAAAAAGAAAAAAGGGTCGAATAAAGTCATTTGGGTTTTACTCATTGTAGTAGTAGCCATTTTGATTTTCGCAGTCATTGCTAAACAAGCTGGCGTTATTGGGGGGCCTAATACACTAGAGGTGCAACTTTCTAAAGTAAAGAAGGCAACAATCATTGAAAAGGTTACCGCTTCGGGAGTGGTACAACCTATTACCGAAGTGCCATTAAGTCCGGATGTGGCAGGGGAAATTATTGAGTTGAATGTTGAAGAGGGTGATTATGTGAACGAGGGTATGATTTTGGTAAAAATTAGACCTGATAACTTACAGTCAGCTTTGGATCGTGCACGTGCTAACTTAAACCAACAGCTGGCGAATTTAGCCTCTTCAAAAGCAGATAAAGCAAGGAGTGAAGCTCAATTGGAACAATCAAGGTTGGCCTATGAAAGAGCTAAAACCTTGAATGCGAAAAAGGTAACTTCAGACGCTGATTTGGAAACAGCAGAGTCTAACTACTTAACGGCTAAGTTTAACTTAGAAGCAGCTGTGGAACGTGTAAAAGCTGCAGAATTTACCATCAAATCAAGTCAAGCTACGGTAGACGAAGCTGCAGAGAATGTTCGCCTAACGGTTGTAAGATCGCCCATGTCTGGTACAGTTTCTAAACTGGATGTGGAGAAAGGTGAGCGCGTGGTAGGTACACAGCAAATGGCAGGTACAGAAATGATGCGCATTGCCAACCTGAATGAAATGGAGGTTGAAGTAGATGTGAACGAGAATGACATCATTCGAGTACACATTGGTGATACTGCCGAAATTGATGTGGATTCCTATTCGCAAATGGAAAAGAAATTCAGTGGGGTGGTAACGGCCATAGCCAATACAGCCAACGCCAGAACCTCTCCCGACGCGGTTACGGAGTTCAAGGTAAAGATTAAAATATTCAATGATAGCTTTGGTGAATTAAGTCCAGAAGTCCAGACCAACTCTCCTTTTAGACCTGGAATGACAGCTAGCGTCGAAATTTTCACTACAACAAGAGCAAATGTCTTATCCGTTCCTTTATCTGCTGTAACAACAAGAATTCCAGGTATGATGCCAATTACCGGTGATGAAAGTGATGATGAAGGTGCCTTTCAGGCTTCTAATACTACCGCATCTGATCAGAAAGTGAAGGAAGTGGTTTTTGTAAATGATGGTGGAGTAGCCAAAATGGTTGAGGTGACAACCGGAATTAGCGATTTTGATAATATCGAAATTCTTTCTGGGTTAAATGAGGGTGATGAGATTGTTTCGGGTCCATTCTTTGTCGTTTCAAAGCGCATCAAGGAGGGTGACCTCATTGAGGCAAAACCAGCATCAAAACCCATGAGCATGCAATAACAGCACCTTTCTACCCGAACAGAATTCAAAAGAGGCTTCTTTCCGAAAGTAGAGAAGCCATTTTTGTACACTTTTCTTTAGGATACTTAAGTCGATAAGTACTCATTCACCGAGGGTGAATGGTGAAAAGGAAGGGCTGAGATGTTCTGCACTTTGTCTCTGTTAGGGGAAATGGGTGGGCTCCTATTGCGTTTGGCCTTTGCGTTTTCCTATCAACAATGAAGAGTACCATAAATACTGGTCGGAACAAACGATGGCCAAAGAAAGAAAATCACTCCAGTTTAGCATGGGCGTTTCAGTTTTCTTTGAATGCATCCAACCCAACAATGCCCTTGGCCATTGTTGGAATCTGCCTACCCACCTTCCAGTCGGTATGATGAAGTAAAAATAAAATAGGCATCACATAAAAAAATCTCCAATCCTGCGGACGGAGATTAAAGTGCACCCGGAAGGAGTCGAACCCTCAACCCCCAGAGCCGAAATCTGGTGCTCTATCCAGTTGAGCTACGGGTGCAAGTAAAAACAATGAAAAGATTAAGACATGGCCTTGCTTACAGCATCTGCAGCATCTTTCAATAAAATAGCTGCTTGTACATCTAAGCCACTCTCTTTAATAATTTCTGCCGCCTCTTCTGCATTGGTTCCTTGTAGTCTCACAATGATTGGAATATCGATGTTACCAATCTTCTTGTAAGCTTCCACTACACCATTGGCTACGCGATCGCATCTAACAATACCTCCAAAAATATTAATCAATATGGCTTTTACATTCGGGTCTCTTAAAATGATACGGAAGCCTGCTTCTACTGTTTTAGCATTGGCTGAACCACCCACATCTAGGAAATTGGCAGGCTCACCACCCGATAATTTAATGATATCCATCGTAGCCATGGCTAAACCCGCACCATTTACCATACAACCTACATTACCATCAAGCTTAACATAACTTAAACCATGTTTACCCGCTTCCACTTCGGCTGGATCTTCTTCTTCAATATCGCGTAGTTCTACGAGGTCAGGGTGACGGAAAAGTCCGTTATCATCTAAATTTACCTTGGCATCTACCGCAAGGATTTGGTCGTCAGAAGTTTTTAAAACCGGGTTGATTTCAAATTGTGAAGCATCTGATTGATCGTAGGCTTTGTAAAGTGAAAAAATGAACTTAACCATCTCTTTGAAAGCCGTGCCTTCTAGCCCTAGTTTAAAAGCTACTTTTCTTGCCTGAAAGCCTTGAAGACCCACCTTGGGGTCAATCCACTCTTTAATGATTTTTTCCGGAGTTTCTTCTGCAACGGTTTCAATGTCCATTCCACCTTCTGTGGAGGCCATAATTACATTACAACCCTTTGCACGGTCGAGTAAAATAGATAAATAATATTCTTTAGGCTCACTAGCACCTGGATAATAAACATCTTGAGCAATCAAGACTTTATTTACCTTTTTACCCTCTTCTCCCGTTTGGTGCGTCACCAATGTGCCTCCAAGTATGGCTTCCGCTTTTGGCTTTACTTCGTCTAAACTTTTCGCTAAAACAACACCATTAGACCCTGTTTCTTGTACTTTGCCCTTTCCTCTACCACCGGCATGGATTTGTGCTTTCACCACAAACCACTCAGTACCCGTGCTTTCGTTCAGTTTTTTGGCGGCTGCAACGGCCTCGTCACCATTTTCAGCAACAATACCCTCTTGGATTTTGACCTGAAAGCTCTTTAATAATTCTTTGGCTTGATATTCGTGGATGTTCATTTGCTAGAAATTTGATGCGAAACTAAATCTTTGCGGCTATAATAACAAGCAAAAGCCACAGATTACATCGCCTTTTTCTATTCCTTTCTTTCATTTTGCGTAAGTTTGAAAATGATGTCTGATTCTTTACTCGTTGCTAGGAAAATGGCCAAGTCTTATGGTGACTTGCAGGTGTTGAAGTCTATTGATTTGTCTATCAATGCCCAAGAGGTGGTAAGTATTGTAGGGGCAAGTGGTACAGGCAAAAGTACGCTATTGCATATTTTAGGTACACTAGACTTACCAGATTCAGGAGATTTAATCATCCGCGGACAAAAACCATCGGCCATGAACACGCGTCAATTGGCCAGATTCAGGAATCGAGAAATAGGCTTTGTTTTTCAATTCCATAACTTATTACCTGAATTTTCGGCTTTGGAAAATGTATGTTTACCGGGGTTTATAGGTCAGCAAGAAGAAGCCAAAGTACGTAGTAAGGCCAAAGCATTATTAGATCAATTGGGTTTAGCAGACAGAATGCATCATAAGCCTTCTGAATTATCGGGAGGAGAGCAGCAGAGAGCATCAGTGGCACGCGCATTGATCAACGATCCACAGCTTATTTTTGCTGATGAACCGAGTGGTAACTTAGATGCTAAAAATGCAGAGCAACTTCATGAATTATTCTTTCAACTCAGAAAAGAGCTTAAAAAGACTTTTGTGATTGTAACACATAACCAGGCTTTAGCCGCTTTGTCCGACCGTCAACTAGAAATTAAAGATGGGCTTATCTTGTCCGCTTAGCTACCCTACACTGGATTGATGACTTTCCGTATAAAGATTTAGGGAGGTAAAATGCTAATCTGAAACCAATCCTCAGGTAAGCGTCATTGGTTCCATCTCCTCTTGGTGTACCTGCCGGTAAAGCATCTACAGGTGGGTTTAATGCTGTGCGTGGATCGGATAGCAAACCTAAAGTAGATGCATCAACCCCTTGTGTATCGTTAAAGGAGGCAGGGTCTCGATAGACGCCTGAAACATCATCTAGGTACCCCGTAAGGGCAAGGGTGTACTGAATATCGATTTGTAAATCTACATTTCGACTGATAAAGAAATTAGAGCCAATGCCCACAGGAACGGCCAAGGCCAGTCCCCCATATTGAACACCTTCTAATGTAAGTGGTCGTAACTCATAGTTTGCTCCATTCAATTCTGCCATTGGGTTATTACTAGTAACCCCAATGCCCAAATGAAAATAGGGATTAGCAAAGGCTCTATCTTTATAACCTGATGCAGGATGTCGAAAAAGATAGTACATGCCTTGTACAACAAATTCTGCATTAGTCGCATTGAAATTTAGGTTACGCACTTGGTGCTCAGGGATATCAGATAGCGAATCATCGGCTTGAATTTTATAAATACTCAATGCTGTTCTCAGTGCTATTCGATCGGTCATCATATGTTCATAACCCAATGAAATACTTCCACCAAACTGAAAATTACCATTTGCAGCGCTACGCAATTCGCCGAAATACGTATTCAGACCAAAACCAATAGATGCCTTGGAAATTCTGTCAAAATCGCCCGTTGTAACATATTGCTGGCTGTAAACGGTGAAAGGCAAAAGAAATATTAGCGCGATGAAGAAAGCTTTTTTCATGGGTAAGCTAGATATACGGTTCATGCAAATTTATTAATCCAACGTAGAATACACGCCTTTAATTACTTTTTAATTCATTTATCATTTTTTCTATGTGCTTACTCGCTCCCAATAAATCGCTGTAGGTGGCTAATATCTTTTGGTTTTCATCAATAAGATAGGTTACCCTTTTGGGCATATTGACAATAGGAATGAGGGCTTGATAGGCTTTGCAAACCGTACCTTTCAGGTCACTCAACAGGTTAAAAGGTAACTCATGTTTCTCTTTGAATCTGAGGTGCGAGTCTATGCTGTCTTTGCTAATGCCAAAAACATTGATTTTCAAGCCTTTGAAAAAGGAATGTTGGTCTCTGAAACTGCAGGCTTCTTCTGTACATCCCGGTGTAAAATCTTTAGGGTAAAAATAAATTATACAAGGTAGGTTCTCTGATAGCTTTATCCGCTTCCCCGATGTGCTCATCAGTTCAAAATCGGGTGCTTTGCTGTTCACTTTTAGGGCCATGGTTGCTTCGTTTATAAGTTCAATCATGCATCTTTGTGCATGCTTTCTAAAGGGGTACTTTACATGATGCTAGCAACTTTTATTTTTGCCGTCATGAATGTATTGGTAAAGTTTTTACCGAACATCCCTGCCATAGAAATCATTTTATTCCGCTCTATTGTTTCGTTTTTTATGTCCGGAGTCGTACTGAAAGCCAAAGGTATTCCTTTATTGGGAAAAAACAGAAAAATACTTTTTTTCAGAGGCATTACTGGGGCTATCGCCTTGATGATGTTCTTTACCACTTTGCAACATATACCGCTAGCCAGTGCGGTAACCTTGATGTTCTTAGGACCTATTTTTACAACCATCATTGGTATTTGGTGGGTCAAAGAAAAAGTCATCCCCATACAATGGCTTTTTTTTGCATTAAGTTTTGCAGGTATTCTCATGATCAAGGGTTTTGACGCACGTATTTCTCCACTGATGGCTTTGCTGGGAGTAGGGGCTGCCTTTTTTTCGGGATTGGCTTATAACATGATTCGAAAATTGAAAACTTCAGAGCATCCCCTGGTGATTATTTTTTATTTTCCACTAGTTACTTTACCCATTGTAGGGGTTTACTCATTTTTTCATTGGGTGCAGCCTGTGGGTTGGGAATGGGTTTTGTTGCTTGGAGTAGGGGTTTTAACACAAATTGCACAGTATTTTATGACACGCGCTTATCAAACAGAAGAGCTTTCTAAAGTGGCCAACATTAACTTTATTGGTGTGATTTATGCCTTAGGTTTCGGCTTCTTCTTGTTCGATGAAACTTTTAATGTATTGACTTACCTCGGTATGGCTGGCGTAATGGCTGGCGTGATACTTAACGTATGGATCAAATTTAAAAAACAAAAAAATGAAACTCTATCACATTGATGCTTTTACTGATGAACCTTTCAAGGGTAATCCCGCAGCAGTTTGTTGGGTGGAAGCACCACTTACCGATGCCTACATGCAGCAGTTGGCAGCGGAGATGAATTTATCTGAAACAGCCTTTGTTACCAAAACCAATAACGGTTTTTCCTTACGCTGGTTTACACCGGCCAGAGAAGTGCCACTTTGCGGACATGCCACGATGGCTTCTGCATTTGTTTTATTCGAAACTGGTAAGGTAGATAAAAAAGAGACCATTACATTCCACACGTTAAGTGGTCCCTTACACGTTCAATATAAGTCCTCTGGAGCCTTGATAATGGACTTTCCTTCCCAGAAACCTCAAAAAAACAATCAAGTGAACTTACGAACTTACGAGGATATTTTGGGTTGTACAGTCGCCGAAGTATTGGATGTTCCCAATGAATGCTTACTCGTTATTAAAAATGCGGAAGATTTGAGAAGCCTAAATCCACCCTCTGATGTGCTATCAAAATGGGCTGAGAATGGGGTGATGATGACGGCTTGGGAAGATAAAAATGGTGTGGACTTTGTCTCTAGGTATTTTGCTCCCAATTTGGGAATCAAAGAAGACCCCGTTACTGGTTTTATGCATACGATTTTGACCCCTTATTGGGCTGAAAAGAAAGGTAAAAATCATTTTTCAGCTTACCAAGCCTCTCAACGTGGCGGTCATATGCAATTAAACTTGGTAAACGATCGGGTGCACATTGAGGGAAAAGCCATCAAAGTGTATCATACCGATGTTCCTGTAATCAACGTTTGAGGATAAAACTACTGTAGGCAGGAAGGTTCAATCGGTTTTCGGTAATGTATAACCCATTTGTATCTACTTTTTTACCATTGCTGACCACTGTCCATTTCCCGTCTGGTAGGGGCATATCAACTGCAGTTTCACCTCCATTGAAAAATAGTAAAATATCTTGCCACGGGTCATCGTTAGCATGGTCTTTTAGATGGTAGGCAATCACTTGCTCAGGACTTTCCAAAAAAACCAAATGGGCTTGAATCATTTCCGTGGTAGGCATGCGGAATGCAGGATGTTGCCTGCGCAGCGCAATCAAGTCACGGTAATATTCAAATACCGATAAATAAGCCGCTTTTCTTGTCCAATCAATTTGATTAATGGTATCGGGTGAAATGTAAGAATTTTCTACACCGTTTTTAGTCCGTAAAAACTCCATGCCAGCATGGATAAAAGGCACACCTTGTGAGGTTAAAACCAAAGTTTCTGCCAGCCTATGCATGCGTATAATGTCGTCGGAACTTGCATCAGGCCGAGAGATATTCAGTTTATCGAAAAGGGTATGGTTATCGTGGCAAGAAACGTAATTGATGGTTTGATTGGGCTCTGCTGCCCATGGCGCATCGGAATAATTGACCTTTTTATAGTCCACTTGTGGATGTTGAGTAGAAGCCACAATGCCAAATTTAACGCTTTCTTTGGTTCCTGATGTGTTGCTCACAAAACCACCTTCTTCATGTTCGAAGACACTGCCTTTCAGCCCATCTCGCATGTCATCGCTAAAGGCTGCCACTTTTTCCATTTTGTAGGTATGCGCCTTGAGTGCCCGGTTCTCCAAAGGTAGCGGTGAGTCTCCGGCCGTCCATCCCTCGCCATAGACAAAAATAGTGGGGTCAATTTGATGTAAATTTTTACTGAGCTCATTCATGGTGGCAATGTCGTGTATGCCCATCAGATCGAAACGAAAGCCATCAATATGATATTCTTCTGCCCAATATTTAACCGATTCAATCATATACTTGCGCATCATAGCTCGCTCAGAGGCCGTTTCGTTGCCACAAGCAGAGGCGTCAGAAAAACTACCATCTTCATTTTGTCGGTAGAAATAATCAGGAACCAGTTGATTGAAATTGGAGTCTTCGGTTTGTCCTGTATGATTGTAGACCACATCTAAAATGACGCGAATACCATTGTCGTGGAAAGTTTTGACCATTTCCTTGAACTCCCGAATTCTAACCTTACCGTTGTAGGGGTCGGTAGAAAAACTTCCTTCGGGTACATTGTAATTTAATGGATCGTAGCCCCAATTGTATTGCGGTTCATCTAGGCGTGTTTCGTCAATGGACCGATGATCGAAGGTGGGTAGTAAATGTACATGTGTTACCCCTAAAGATTTGATATGATCTAGCCCTGTACTTAATCCCTCCGGACTTTTTGTGCCGGTTTCTGTCAATCCTGCGTATTTGCCTTTCGCTCGTACACCAGAGCTTTTGTGAATGCTCAAGTCTCGAATATGCATTTCGTAAATAATCATATCTGTGGGGTGCTTTAAGACGGGCTTTTGGTCTTCATTCCAGCCCTTAGGATCGGTTTCATTCAGGTCAATGACCATGGATCGTTGGCCGTTAACCCCAACAGCAACAGCGTACAAGTCGGGCTTTTCTTGCAACCACTGCCCATTTTGGTTCACCTGAAAGGTGTAATACACGTCCTTGAGGTTACCCTTTACCTCGTAAGACCAAACACCATCTGCTTTACCTTGCATTTTGTACGTCTGAAGCAGGTTGTCTCCATCCCCTTTTTCATACACATGAAGTCTTACTTCACTCGCTCCCGGAGACCATAGCTTGAATGTGGTGGCATCTAAACTGTAGGTAAAACCTAAATCTTTGCCTTTGTAAATGGGATAATCATTTAAGTTTTCAAAAGTAGTCGGGTGGTCGCAATGGCTCATAAGCAGAATGATACAAAGTAGGGAGAATAACTTTTTCATGATTTTTTTATTGAGCGATGTCTTGTTTGGATTGGGCTGTTTCTTTTACCAATAACCAGAGCAAACCAGAAGCGAGCATGGCAGCTCCACAAATGAGGAAAAGTGTTGATCCTTGGGTGGATTCACTCAGTATTTTCCCGACACCTAAACTGGCCATCAGCTGCGGTAGTACAACTGAAAGATTGAAAATACCCATGTATAATCCCATTTTCGCTTGATCAACACGTTCGGACATGATGGCAAATGGAAGGGAAATGGTTGCCGCCCAACCGATACCTACCACACAAATGAAAAGATAAATAAGAATTTCGGAAGTACCGAACCAAGCCATGCCAAGGAAGCCAATTGCGGCTAAAAATAGAGCATACATATGGGTTTTTACCCGGCCAATTTTTACAGCAATAGGACCCAAAACCAAAGCCGGGAGCAATGCCCCGACCAAATTGAGTAGTAAAAAGGACAGCGCAACAACATTGCCGGTGGTATCATCTAGGTTGATATCCATAATGTTTTTTCCCGTAAGGCTTGATGAAAAATGATTGGCTAAGGCGTTACCTGAAAGATTGGGCATTACCACATCACCCACATAAGAAGTAAAGTAAACGAACATGCTCTGTATGCCCAACCAAGTGAAAGCATGTGCCAGTAGAATTTTTTGAAATTCTCCTTTGTCGGTTTCTTTTTGCGCAGATCGACCAATGAGCCATAAGCCTAAAACGAAGGTAAGCCCGAGGCTGAAGTAAACCATGATGTTTTGCAAGTTGTCCCAGCGTTCTTGAAGCAAGATTTTATTGATGATACCGAAGCAGCCAAAAAACACAAAACCAGCAAGGGGTAAAATAGCCATTAAAGTTTCTCGGGTAGAAACAGAAGCATGCTCTTCTGCGCCCTTTTGCTGCAAAACTTTTGGTTCTTGAATGAAAAAAGAAGGGAGTACCGAAAACAAAAACACCAAAATTACCCCCACATTGATGAGGATGTAATTGTCCCAAACAACAGAAATCAAGTAAGCTCCTACGCCTAATGTACCCGAAACGGTTTGCATCCAAGTGTAACCACCGGTTCGAATGCGTCCTTCGGGAGTAACATCAGCGATAATCGATCGGGTAGGGTTAAAGCTGATATTGATGGCCAAATCGAGCATGAGGGCTACACTTATGGCTACCGTCAATACACCCGAAAAACCGAGGCTTTCAGAAAGAATACCAATCTTGGGCAATGCCAAGAGCATCATGGCTGCTAGGGTGCCACCAATCAAAATAAATGGCCTTCTCCTACCTCCCCAAAACCAAACCTTATCGCTGATAATACCAATGATCACCTGTCCAAAAATACCAGCAATAGGGCCTGCTGCCCATACAATACCGATCTCCTCGATATCCAATTGATATTTCGTGCGTAGAATCCAACTCAGGGCTGCTATTTGAATAGATAAGGCAAATCCCATGGCCGTAGCCGGTAGACTCAGCAGGACAAAAAATGATTTGGTGAAGTTCTTTTGAATCAGAAGCATGATGAGTGTTCATTAAAACATCAGGAAAGATAAGACATTCTCCCGATTGCTAAAATGCCATCGTTTGCATAAGGGAGCAGCTGGTGTGAAGGACGAAAGATAAGATGAAATTTATCTTACATTGAAGCGAACAGAACCGATGGGGTAGCTATCAGCCCAGAGCATCACGCGGTGGTCTCCTTTGTCAAAATCGCTACCCTTGTCATAAACAAAACTTAAAGCCTGTTGAGAATTATCGAAGACAATTTCTTGCGCTGCCGTGTAGTATTGTTCTTTCCCTTGAATTTGGAATGTACCTGATCCACGTGATACATCAAAAATTACAGTTCCTTCAGGATCAATCACTTGTATCATAATTTGGTGTCCGGTGATGGGGGCCACATCGTTTTCGGCCAAATTAAAAGTCACTTTTATTTTTTGTGCCTGGCGCTGCCTAAAATCCCCCTCGCGTTCGCGGCCACGACTGTTGATATTGAAAAATGCAATGTTTTCCGCCCTAAGTTTGGCGGCCAAATTAATCTGCTGACGTAATTCCTCTTGCTTCTTTTCTGCCTCTGTGAGTGTGCGTGAAAGGGTGTTCTGCTCCTCCTTTAATTCTGTGTTTTCTTCTAACAATTGACTATTGATGACTTTGAGTTCTTCAATTTCCTTATCTTTTGCCACCAATAAATTTTCATACCCGGAAACTTTACCGTCCAATCGCGCGATAAGCCTTTTATTGGCAGCTCGTGTTAAACGCAATTGGTCTCTTTGCGCAGTAATGGAATCTTTCACAGCAACCAGGGAGTCGATGTCTCCACCAAGCTTGGCAATTTCAGTAATGCGCTCACTAAGCTCTATCGATAGGCTATCTAGTTTAGTACTTAAGCGTTCACGTGTGGCATCATATTCCGCTTGAAGGGCATTTTTATCCTCGTTATCTACATAGATTTTAATGGCAGATGCGCCAGCGAGAAGAATGATCACAACGATCAAAATGATTTTTATGCTGTCTTTTCTATTATTGCCTGTTCCTTCAGTCATTCTTAATTACTTTTGAGCGCTATGCTAACAACGCAAGTAAGCGCATTTATTTGGCGAAGTAGCTAAACTTTTTTTAATAAATCAAAAGGGAAACCTGTAACTTACCTATGAAAGAGCTTGATCAAAGATTTTGGACCGACAGATATCTTCAGCAACAAACCGGATGGGACATCGGCTATGTCTCTACACCTATAAAAACGTATTTAGACCAAGTAGAAAACAAATCGCTCCACCTATTAATTCCTGGAGCAGGGAATGCCTATGAAGCAGAGTACGCCTGGCAGCAAGGCTTTAAAAATATTTGGGTTGTGGATATTTCGGAAGAACCCTTGAAGCATTTGGCTGAAAGAGTGCCTGATTTCCCAAAAAATCAATTGATACATCAAGATTTTTTCGAGTATGAGGGTAAATATGACCTGATTGTTGAACAAACCTTTTTCTGTGCCTTACATCCTGATCTTCGAGAAGCCTATGCCCAAAAAATGAAAAGTCTATTGAAGGCATCAGGGAAATTGGTAGGCGTGCTTTTTAATGCCCCAATGAACGACGATCGACCTCCTTTTGGAGGGCATCAATCCGAGTACCAAGTCTTGTTTGAAAAATACTTTCAAATCCACACCCTAGAAAAAGCCCATAACTCTATTCCTCCTCGTCAAGGCAAAGAACTTTTTATTCGGTTGGGCCTCTAAATCAGGAAGTGTCAGACATCTAAATCTCTTAATTTCGAGATGTTAGACACCCACGTAGCTTAAAACGTTAAAACATATTCCTGCTTTTCAAGGCTACTGTCAAAGCATAAAATTCCTGCTTCAAAAAGATCAATAGATAGCTTAACCTCCGGTCGCTGCTTGATGTTGCACCAGGCTGCATGCATTTCTTTAGACCAGTGTATGTCATCAATGATAATCATACCCTTTGGCTGAAGCTTTTTATACATCTGTTCATAATAATAAAGAGCAGAAGCAAAACGATGATTCGTGGCAATGTAGGCAAGGTCAATGAGGGGTGCTCGCGCCGAGTACACCGGTAGCGTTTCGTCAAAATGACCCTTAATGATTTGTATGTTTTTTCGATGAAACCTAGCAAAATTTTCCTGTGCATAATTAGCCAATATGGGGTCCTTTTCAAAAGTAGATAAGGCTACCTGCGGATTCTGCGTAAGGTATAAACTGGTGAATCCCAAAGAAGTGCCTAGTTCGAGAATATTGGAAAAGCCAAGATAATCGACCAGCGCTCCCAGCATAGCAGAGAATTGAGGTGGTTTTGAATCATTGTTGGCAATGTCTTTTATACTTCTTTTGGAAGGCTTGGTAATGGGTGAACTTGCGTCAAAACCTTCAAGAGAAACGATGCTTGAATTTTTTTTCAATTCATGTCTTAGGTCCTCAATCTGTGGATTTAAGTTCTTTTTGTTCGAAATGACCTTGGTATACAAGTCAAATACAAAAGGAGCATGCAAACCATGTGCTTCAGAGCGCTTGAGCCAGTAGCTAAGATAGGAGATCAGTTGATACAAAATTCAATTGTAGAGATAGGGAACAATCATATTGAATTCAGGGATAGCCACCATAAATTCTTTGCCATCTGTCACCTTTTCCATCAGGTAAGAGCCATACATTTTGCCATAGCCAGAGCTCAAGTTACAACCTGAAACATATTCATGCTTTTCACCGGGTTCGATCACAGGCTGCTGACCAACGACACCATCGCCCTCAATTTCTCGCATAGCACTGACAACATCGTGAATGTACCAGTGGCGCCTCAATAATTTAATGGTAGAATCGGAGTGGTTCTCAATAAAAATACGATAAGTAAAGACAAAGTGGTTTTGCGACGGACTAGAATATTCCGATTGATATTGTGTTTCTACGCATACTCTTATGCCATGTGTGGTAGCGGTAACAATCATTTTCCTTTACTATGTGGTTTTAAATATAGAGATTAGTTTCAAATTTTCTAACCCTGTAAAAAATATTTCAATGTCGGTGAAGATCGAGGAAAGCTGGAAGCATGAATTGCATGCGGAATTTGGAAAAACCTATTTTCAACAGCTCGTTGATTTTGTGAAACTAGAATACCAAAATCAAACCATTTATCCAGCAGGTAAAGATATATTTAGGGCCTTCGATGCCTGTCCTTTTGACCAAGTCAAAGTAGTGATTTTAGGACAAGACCCTTACCATGGTCCGGGGCAGGCCAATGGATTGTGCTTTTCCGTAAGAAAAGGTATGACTTTTCCACCTTCTTTGGTGAACATATTCAAAGAAATCAAAGACGATATAGGAAAAGATATTCCACCACATGGTGCTCTAGATCGTTGGGCAGAGCAAGGGGTGTTATTACTCAATTCCACCTTAACGGTTCGAGCTCATCAAGCAGGATCACATCAGAATAGGGGTTGGGAAACTTTTACAGATGCCGTAATTCAAGCTTTGGCGGTAAGAAAAACCCATGTGGTGTACATGCTTTGGGGAAGTTATGCGCAAAAAAAAGCGGCTGCGGTGAGCGCTCAAGACAACCTTATCCTCAAGGCTCCACATCCGAGTCCTCTTTCTGCTTACAGAGGTTTTTTGGGTTGTAAACATTTCAGTAAAGCCAACGACTATCTGCAAAGCCAACGGCTCAATCCAATCTTTTGGTAGGGTCTTGTTTGGTGTAGCATTCTCTGTTGAAGAAAAGTGTCGGAATGGGTAAGGCATGTTTGAATCAGTACAGTAAGCTTTGGCTTTTATGCACAAATAAAAACGCGCCATTTCATTTCTTTTTTAGGCTAATTCCCCTATGTTCACTTCTTCATCAACAAACCGAATTTGGCACTCACTATTTATAAATCTTCTGCAGGTAGCGGCAAAACTTTCACCTTAGTTAAAGAGTACTTGCGTTTGGTGCTTTTAAACCCGCAAGACTTCTCACGTATTTTGGCCATTACCTTTACCAATAAGGCCACAGAAGAGATGAAACATCGCATCTTAGAGGCCCTTTTGCAGTTGGGGCAAGGTGAAAAATCTGATTATTTGGCTTTGCTGGCAACGGATTTGCCTCAATTCAATGAGCAAAAAATACGTGCACAGGCAGAAAAAGCCTACGACCTCATCATTCATAATTACAGTCGTTTTGAAGTAGTGACCATCGATAGTTTTTTTTCCAAAGTGCTCAAGTCCTTTGCCCGAGAACTCAACCTACCCTTAACCTACGAGGTAGAAATGAATACCAAAATGGCACTAAAAGCTTCTATTGAAGAGTTATACCGGGATATAGAATCACATCCTGAAATCAAACAGTGGCTCACAAAATTTTCATTCCATCAGTTAGAAGAAGATAAGTCGTGGAATGTAGATAAAAACATTCAGCAGTTGGGCGAAAACCTTTTCAAAGAATTGTTTGAAAAAGGTTTAGAAGGCGATTCATTGGCCATGAATGATCTTTATGAATTGTTGAACCAGCTTAAAAAACAAAAGGCTAATTACGAAAATACCTTCATTCGGTTAGGCAGAAAGGCTTTGTCCTTGATCGATCAGCATGAGGTGGCTTTGGCAGATTTTAGTGGCGGTGCTATGCGGTCAGTTGCCAATACTTTCCAAAAATGGACACAAAAGAATTTTGAACTGACAAATACATTTGTTTCGACTACTCGCGGTGAAAAAAGCTGGTATGCTCAAAAATCACCAAAAAAGGATGCGATTCAAGGAGTACTTGATGCAGGTTTATTGGATACTGCACAGGAAGCTTTGGCCTTCTACGAGTCCAATGAGCCCGAATATTTAGATGCCAAAGCCCTTTTGAAAAACATGTATGGCTACGGCCTGCTGGAGCATTTGCATGGAGAATTGAAAAAGTACCGCGATAAGCATAACGTGATGTTAATCTCTGATACGAACAGCATCCTGCGCAAAGTGCTTAACCAAGCCGATGCCCCCATTATTTTCGAGAAAAT
Organism: Roseivirga sp.; assembly: GCA_018402485.1. Classification (GTDB taxonomy): domain Bacteria; phylum Bacteroidota; class Bacteroidia; order Cytophagales; family Cyclobacteriaceae; genus Roseivirga. The sequence goes on from JAGYIY010000003.1 coordinate 28,049, forward strand.
AGGTAGTCATTACAAGCACTTGATGATCGACGAATTTCAGGATACCTCCGATTTCCAATGGCAAAATCTACTGCCATTGGTAGAAAATTCATTAGCAGAAGGCAATGAGGTATTGATTGTTGGAGATGTTAAACAGTCCATTTATCGGTTTCGTGGTGGGAACTTGAACCTATTGCTACGTCAAATTCAAGAAGATTTGGCTGTGTATTACACACCGGAAACCGAGCGGATTTTGGCGGACAATTACCGCAGCTTGCAGCAAATTGTAGATTTTAACAACAAGCTCTTTGAAAAGCTGCCATCTGCCATGGCACAACATGAGTCCGTAATGGATGCAACTTTCTTCGAGCAGGCTTATAAAGGGCACACACAAACGATCAAAAAAGGAGAGGGCGGTTATGTTTCGGTTGGCTTTTATGAAAACGAAGAATACCAAGAAAATATCGTGCGCGATTTGGTGGTTGCCATGAAAGCCAACAAAGACTTGGACTACGTTTACAGCGACATGCTGATATTGGTTAATCAAAAGAAACATGTTTTACCGATTACCCAAGGCTTGCTAGAAGCCGATATTCCATTTGTCAGCGATGAGTCGCTGAAGCTAAAAAGTAACCTGCCCGTTCAATTCGTTTTATTGCTTTTACGGTACCTCGATCGTAATGCAGATGAGGTTTTGGTATTGGAATTGATTGTACAATTTCAACGCTTGCAAGCTAATAGCTTGCTTCAAGCAGCTTATACAGATAAAAACAGCCGAATGACTTTGAAAGATGCTGGTTTTCCTGCTGCCTTCATCGATAAACAACACGAACTAAAGCAACAGGCTTTATTCGATTTGGTCTGTGAACTTTTGCTGATTTTTCAGTTGGAAGAGGAGGCAGATTTGTACCTTCAGCAGTTTTTAGATATCGTGCTAGAGCAATCTCAAAAAGGTAAAAATAGCATTGCTTCTTTTTTAGAATGGTGGGAGAGTGAGGGGAGTGATAAAAACGTCAGCATTGCTTCTAATGATGGAGCTGTGCAAATACTTACCATCCACAAATCCAAAGGCCTGGAAGCCCCATTGGTATTTATACCCTTTGCCGATTGGTCGATTCAACCGAGTGGGAATAGTGAATTTTGGACTACACAATTACCTGAAAGATTTAAAAAACTACGTTTTTACCCCTTAACTTTTTCAAAAAATGCCTTGATTAACTCCTCATTTGAAGATGCTTTTTATCAAGAATCTGCCGAAAACGCCATGGATACCCTCAACAAAACCTATGTGGCCTTTACGCGTCCAAAACATAAGCTTTTTGTTTTTTCGAAGGCCTTTGATCAGAACACATCAAAATCGATCCAGCACCTCCTTAGACCCATTGTAGAACAAATGGGCGGTAAAGAAGTAGCACATTCAGACCATGTGTCCTTCACCTTTGGGGAAGACCATCCTAAACCAACAGAAACGGACGTAGAAGATAACGAGATGGAAGTAAAAGATAAGGAAATGGAAAAAAACTCCGTTTTAAAGGTGTATCCTAAAGTTTCTTTCTTGAACCAACTACACATTCGTAACGATTCCAATCGCTTTTTTATGCTGCAAGAAACAAGCCAAGCGAAAGCCATTATACTGGGTAATCAGATACACGATGTGCTTTCAGGTGTGGTAATTCAAGAAGATGTTCCCATGGTTTTACAGCAGCGAATACAAAGTGGCGAGATGAGCAAGCTGACAGCACAAAAAGTGCAAGAGCGTATTCACAGACTTTTCGAGCAACCTGAGATGTTACAATGGTTTTCTGGAGGCTATGAGGTGTTCAACGAGCGTATCCTTTGGCATGAGGGGAGTAAGCATAAACCAGATCGGCTGATGTTTAAAGATAAGGAGGCTGTGGTCATAGACTATAAAAAAGATAAAGAAGATGAGGCCCATAAACTGCAAGTGCAACGCTATATGAGGGCATTAAAGGCCTTGGGCTATACCAATATTCGAGGATATTTAATCTATGTAGAACATGCCATGCTAAAGGAGGTGAACTATGCTTGAGACAACCTGTACCTTCCATCAATTGATTGTGGATCGCCTGACCACTGCTGATTTGCCCGACCTCAAAAAACAATGTTTTGTCTTTCCGACCAAACGTGGTGGCCTCTTTTTTCAGCGTGCACTGCTCCAAAAGCATGGGCAGCATGACTTCATGTTACCAACCATTTTCAGCATCGAAGAATTTGTGCAGCACATGACAGGCCGGCACATCACCGATGAGCTGACGCTACTTTTTGTATTGTATGAAATGTATAGCGCGCGTGATAAGAGCCTAGCTTTCGATACTTTTTATGCCTGGGGTAAAATCATACTCAAAGATTATGACGAAATCGATCGCTATTTGGCAGATGCAAAACAGATTTACGATTCCCTTCAAAACATCAAGGAGATTGACCACGTCTTTGGCTACAATGATGAGTTTCGTGAAATCATTGCGCGCTACCGTACGTTAACTGAAAAGCAAGAAAAAACCAAGCTGCTCACAGAGTTCTTGGAGATTTGGAAGCAGGTAGGCTTAGTTTATGGGCCTTACAAAGAAAAGCTGTTGAAACAAGAAAAAGCCTACGGTGGTATGCTTTACCGTAGTTTGGCAGAACTCCTCACGCAAGACCATTTTGAACACCCTTTTGCCCATTACCATTTTTGCGGATTCAATGCCCTTTCTAAATCAGAAGAGGTAATTTTCGATGCCCTGGTGAAGGGCAAACGCGCTACTTTGTATTGGGATATCGATCAACATGTGCTCGATGATCCAAAGGAGGAAGCAGGTGATTTTATACGGGAATATCGGGCCAAATGGCCCAATGCGATTTTTTTCGATGCCGATTCTTTAAAAATTTCAAAAACCATAAATGTTCATGGGGTTCCCCAAAATATGGCACAGGGTGTTTTGGCGGCTGAAAGAGCTTTAGATTATCTCAATCAGGGAGCCGAACCAGAGGAAACAGCCATCGTACTGGCCGATGAAAAAATGCTTATTCCTTTGCTTTACCTGATGCCCATGTCAGAGCATAAACTCAATGTAACCATGGGCTATCCTATGCGATCGACCGTGGTGTTTGATTTTGTGATGAGCTATTTAGATTTATGGTCGAAAGTAACCGAACGAGATGGTGAAAGTATCTTTCATGTCTATGATTTGCGTCCTTTTTTATCGAATGCCTACACCAGCGTATTTTTTCCTGCCGTATATCAAAGCATGAACGAATTGTTTAAATCGGAGCACCGCAGTAGGGTACAGTTATCTGAATTGAAGGAATGGCTGAACGTACAGGCTTTGTCTGCTCTTTTCGACATAAAGCAAGATTGGGGAGGGATTTACCAAGCCATCAATACTTATCTCACGAGCGTTTTTTACCATTTTAAAGAAAAGGAAGAGCACCCTGCCGATCGCGAATTCATTTATTTTTTCCTCAAATCATTGAACCAACTCAATGACTACTTAGGCCATCACCCGGATTTGTCTTTGAAGTTGGTGAAAAAAATCATTCAAGAACATTTCAGAAGTATCAAAATCCCTTTTGAAGGAGAACCCGTGGAAGGCATTCAGGTCATGGGTTTTTTGGAAACACGTACCCTGGACTTTAAAAACGTGATTGTTGTTTCGGCCAATGAAGGAAAGCTTCCTGCTGCGCGAAAAACAAATTCCTACATTCCTTTTGGCTTACGGAAAGTGTTTGGCTTGCCCACCTTCGAGGAGCAAGATGCCATTTATGCCTATCATTTTAAGCGGTTGTTGCAGCGTGCCGAGCACATCGATTTGATTTATGACCATACGTCCATGGGAGATAGTAAAGGAGAGGAGAGCCGTTTTATCCTTCAACTCAAACGTCAATTACAGCATTTATCTCAAGTAGCTTGGCAAGAAAAAACCTACGAAAGTCACTACAATCCTAATCAACTTGATGCTACCATTACCATTCCCAAAACAGAGAAAGTAATGCAGTTGATGGGGAAATATGTGGAAGGAAATGCTGGAAATAAATTCCTTTCTCCCACCTCATTGACCAACTACATTACCTGCCCCCTCAAGTTTTACCTCAAAAATGTAGCAGGCTTCTATGAACAAGATGAGATAGATGAAGACATGGATGCGCGACACATTGGATTGGTAGTGCATAAAGTCTTGGAAAACCTATACCAACGATTGAATGAAGAGGTAACCGAGGCAGACATAACACATTTTCAAAAGCGGGTCAAAAAAGTGTTGAATGAAGTAATGATGGCTCAGCGTATCATTCAGCCCAATCAAAAACTGACAGGCAGAGACTTGGTGACCGAGCAAATCATGGAGCAAATGATTCAGAAGGTACTGCAAAACGATAAAAAAGACACACCATTTATCATCAGGGGCATCGAAGCGGACGACTATGAGCATCACTTTCAAATACCCTATGCAGGAAAGGTGCGCCTTGGAGGTTCCATCGACCGCATGGATGAAAAAGATGGGGTCATGCGCATCATAGATTACAAAACAGGAAAGGCTGAATTCTTGACAACTAAGAACCCAACGGATGAAGAATTCATCGACAAACACTTTGAAGACCCTAAATACAAATCCGGATTTCAGGGTTTGGTGTATGCTTTATTGGTAAGCAACACATTGAATAACCCTTTAAAAGTAGGAATTACCAGCATGCGAAATTTATCGCAAGGCACTAAATGGCTCAAGGATGGTGCAAACCTGGACCAAGCGCTCTTATCTGAATTTGAAAGCCGTTTAGAAGTTTTGGTCAGGGAGATTTACGATCCTGAAATTCCGTTTACGCAAACAGCAGATGAGGAAAGGTGTAAGTACTGCAAATTTGCAGGCCTTTGTCAGCGGTCGAATGATTCTGCTTTTTGAATATGATGCAGAATCAAACCTGAAGCCGGAGCCACACGGTCGAGGTGCCGTTCAAAACCAGGTAATAGCGATTCTTTGAGCTGATCGAGGCTGATTTCTCCCCTACCTAGGCGAAAGAGTTCGCCCATCATAATGCGAATTTGATTGCGCATAAAACCTTTGCTCTCAAAAACCACGGCATAGGAAGGGGTGGGGAAGAAGGAAGCCGTGTAAAAAGTATTGGGCACCAGTTCACAGCGTGTTACCGTGCGTACTGTTTCTGTTTTGTCTTTTGGCTTCTTGCAATAGGCCTTGAACTCATGAGTTCCTTCAAAAGCTTTGGCACCTGCCGATAGGGCATCTAAGTCCAGTGCATCGGGTAGGGTGGTGATGTAAGGTGCGGAAAAGGGGTGGGGCTTTTCACCAAAAGCAAACAGGTACAGGTAGCGTTTGGTCTTCGCATGGTTGATGATGTTAAATTGCGCATCGGTAGGGGTTAGCTTGAGCAAGCGGATGTCGGCAGGGAGGTTGCGATTGACCTGGGTGAAAAAATCATCGGGTTCCGCTAGTGGTGCTTCAAGAAACAATTCCAGCATAAAATGCTCTGCCGATACCATGGCATCTGTGCGGCTGCCTCCTAAAGTCTTGAATGGCCTTTCTCCCAACACAAACTTCAAGGTACGATCCACCATATGGTGCACAGTTTTGATGCCCGGTTGCTTGGCCCAACCATGAAAACGAAAGCCCAAATACTGTAAGTGAAGGACATAAAAAGCTGTTTTTTTCATGGGGGCTTTTAAACTATCCTTTATACGAAATGATGCTTAAAGTTCACGCACCCGAATATTTCGAAAATACACCTCATCGCCATGGTTTTGTAGGCTAAAAGCACCTTCTTTATGCGATGCATAACTATCTGTTTCCGCCCATTTACTGGTGGCTTTGATGGCTTTCCATTCGGCTGAACCCTCTTCAAACGCTAGAACTTTATCGCCATTTAACCAATGTTCTACATGGCCATTATTGTACACGATTTTTACTTTGTTCCATTCCATATAATCATTCACCTGCTTGTTATCCGCAGGGGCATGCATGGCATAATTGGAGGCGGCCATTTTAAAAGGTTCATTTTCGGAACGAGAGTTGGCATCGTCTAATACCTGGTATTCTGGGCCGGTGGCAAAATCAAAGCCGTAGCCTTCTTCTTTCACATGGTAGAAGATGCCGCTGTTGCCACCTTTGGCTATCTTGTACTCCAGTTCCAATTCAAAATTCCCAAACTCATCGGTGGTCATTAAAGAAGTATTACTGAAACCTACATTTTCCTCGCCAATGCCTGCATTACAAGCTAGTGCACCATCAACGATCGTCCAACCACTTTCAGAGGTAATGCTGTCTTTTTTAAAGACTTTCCAACCATCAAAACTTTCACCATCGAATAAAGTGATCCATTCTGAGGAGGAGTTGGTTGAAGCCTGTTGTGTTTCTTCTTGGGATTGATTTGATCCACCGCAGGATGAAAGAATGATGGCGAGTGTAGTGACAAAAATATAAGGCTTGATTTTCATGAATGTAAAGGTTTTTGTGACAAGATAGTGAGATCATGTTGAATGCACAAAACTTTCAATTCGAAGACCTTTCTTTAGGCCATACTGCCCATTTTGATGGTAAGGGGCTACATGTTGAATACTACGCTCCTTTGATTTCATTTTATCGAAATAGTACTTTTTAGCGGTTTGAAAAATTCAATATTATTTGCTTTCTTGCTAGAAGTATTAGGCATAGGTAGAAATAATATCGAAGCACAAAATATTTGATACACCCACTTTTTAAATCTCGACCATGAAAAAATCTTTACAATGCATTTTAGGAGTAACCTTAATGGTGTGTTTTTCCCAAGCAGGAATGGCACAAAGAAACAAAGATAAGGCAGCTGAAAGTTTATTAACAGAGCAAACATTTCAAGGCTTGAAATTGCGCAACATTGGTCCCGCTTTCATGTCAGGACGTATTGCAGATTTAGCCATTCACCCTGAAAACGAAAGCCTTTGGTATGTGGCAGCCGGTTCTGGAGGCGTTTGGAAGACGACCAATGCCGGTACTACTTTCGATCCTATTTTCGACCACGAAGGCTCTTATTCTATTGGTGCCCTGGCGGTGGATGAAAACAATATCAATACCATTTGGGTAGGGACAGGTGAACATGGTGGAGGACGTCATTTCGGATTTGGTGATGGTATTTATAAATCAAGCGATGGCGGTAAAACTTGGTCAAATATGGGGTTGAAAGACTCAGAACACATTGGGAAAATCATCGTTCACCCCGAGCATTCAGATATTATTTATGTGGCTTCACAAGGCCCACTTTGGAGTGCAGGAGGTGATCGTGGTTTTTTCAAATCGGTCGATGGTGGTACCACATGGTCAAAAACCTTAGGCGATGAAGCGTTTACTGGAGTAACCGATATTGCGATAGATCCTCGGAATCCGGAAAGAATTTATGCGGCTACGTGGCAGCATCATCGTACTGTGGCTTCGCTTATGGATGGAGGACCTCAATCCGCCATTTATAAAAGTGAAGATGGTGGTGAAACTTGGGCAAAGTTAACGATTGGTTTGCCGGAAGGTAAAATGGGTAAAATTGGCCTAGCCGTCTCACCCCAGCAACCTGATATAGTCTATGCAGCCATTGAACTCAATCGAAGAAGTGGTGGGATATGGAAGTCAACGGATAGAGGGGCGTCTTGGTCTCAACAATCTGATGTCATCTCTGGAGGCACTGGCCCTCATTATTATGTGGAGCTGTATGCCTCACCTCATCATTTCGATCATCTGTACTTAATGGATGCTTCCATGAAGGAATCGCAAGATGGTGGTAAGACTTGGAGTGCGGTCAATAGTGAGCACAGGCACGGTGATAATCATGCCATGGCGTTTAAACCCAGTGACCCTAATTATGTTCTTTTGGGGACCGATGGAGGGGTTTACGAGAGCTTTGATTTAACCAAAAACTGGAGGTATATGCCTAATTTACCCATTACGCAATACTATAAACTCGCTGTGGATGATGCCGAGCCTTTCTATAACATATACAGTGGGACGCAAGATAACAGTACCCAAGGAGGCCCTTCTAGAACGGATAATGTACAGGGTATACAAAACTCAGATTGGAAGGTTATTCTAAATTGGGATGGTCATGCACCTGCCACAGAGCCGGGTAATCCAGATATAGTTTATGCAGAGCGGCAGGAGGGTAACCTTTCACGTGTGGATATCAGTACGGGAGAAGTGGTTGATATTCAGCCTCAAGCAGATGAGGATGAAGATTACGAAAGGTACAATTGGGATGCTCCCATTCATGTGAGTCCTCACGAGCCTTCTAGAATTTATTTTGCCAGCCAACGTGTTTGGAGGTCAGATAATCGGGGTGATAGTTGGAGGGCCATATCCGGAGACTTGACCAGAAATGAAGAGCGTTTTGAGCTACCCATCATGGGAAGTACACAAAGTTGGGACTCCCCTTGGGATGTTTGGGCTATGTCTAATTACAATACTATTACATCACTCTCTGAATCTCCTCAGGTAGAAGGGTTGATCTATGCTGGTACGGACGATGGCTTACTTCAGGTAACTGAAGATGGTGGAGAGAATTGGCGTCAAATAGAAGTAAAAAGTATGGGGGTGCCAGAAAGAGCATTTATTAACGATATTAAAGCTGACCTGCATGACCCTAACACAGTTTATGTTTCTTTGGACAACCACAAATATGGTGATTATAGTCCCTACTTGGTGAAAAGTACGGACAGAGGCCGAACATGGACGTCTTTAAGTGCTAATCTTCCTGAAAGGCACTTGGTTTGGAGACTTGTGCAAGATCACATCAAGCCTGAGCTTCTTTTTGCTGCTACTGAATTTGGTATTTATTTTACCATAGATGGCGGGGGAAAATGGTTAGAGCTTGAAGGTGGCGTACCTACCATAAGCTTTCGAGATTTGGCCATTCAAAAACGTGAAAATGATTTGGTAGGAGCGTCCTTTGGAAGAGGTTTCTTTATTTTTGATGATTACAGTGTGCTAAGAGAAGTTTCTGAAACTTCATTGGTTAGAGAAGGCTCACTTTATTCCACAAGAAAGGCGTGGTGGTACATCCCAAGACCTCATCTCAATTTCGATAATCAGAAAGGCACACAAGGAGCATCCTATTATGTAGCTCCTAATCCTGACTTTGGAGCTGTATTTACTTATCATCTCAAAGATGGCCTGCATACCCAAGTCGAAAAGCGTCAGATGAATGAGAAGAAGTTAATGGAACAAGGGAAAGACGTTACTTTTCCGGGTTGGGAAGAGGTAGAGGCAGAAGCTACTCAGCAGAAGCCAAGTGTTTTTGTCCTGATCAAAGATGCGAGTGGGAATATCATAAGAAGGATCAATGGCCCGGTTAAGAAGGGTTTTCATAGAATTTCTTGGGATTTGAGATACCCCACCCCTGAAGCCATTGGTTTGAGCAATAGTTACAATGACAATGGACCGCAGGCCATGATGGCAGCGCCTGGCACTTACACGGCTGTTTTGTACAAAAAGATGGATGGAGAAATAACCCAGTTGGATGGCCCAATTGAGTTTGAGGTGGAGCGCTTGTACCAAGGTGCTTTAGATGGTGCACCTGAATCAGAGGTAGTGGCTTTTTGGAGGTCTTATGAAGATGCAATAAGAGATGCCTCTCACATCAACCTAAAACTCTCTAATGTCTTAGAAAGGGTAAAGGCGATGAATAATGCACTTGTAAAATCAAGAGCTGATGCCGGTGATCTTGACCGTCAGTTGTTTGATGTGAGGGAGAGCATTCACAAATTAAATTCTGAAATCAATGGAAGCCCGGCTAAGGTGGAAGTAGGAGAGAAAACACATACCACAATAGGTCAAAGATTGTTTGCAGTGGAAAGAGGTGTTTCGCGTTCGCTTTATGGGCCTACCGAAACAAGTAAGCGCTCTTTAGCACTAGCCGTCAAGGCCATGGAAGATGTGAAGCCTCGTCTGGAATCGCTGATAAGCACTTTAGATGAGTTAGCGAGAAAGCTGATTGCAGCGGGGGCACCTTATGTTGAAGGTGGTCGAATACCATAATGTGAAACCCGTAGGGTTTACAGTTTGAAAAAGATAAAAGTCTATTGGTTTCTATTTTTTAGATAATCCAAATGAGCTTTTTTAAGGTACTTTAAGGCCTCAACTTCACCTAAAACCGATTGCATTTCCACTTGGTTTGTGCCTTTGTAATGCGATAACCACAACTGGAGGATCTCGATGATTCCCGGATATTCGGCTTCTAGTTGCGTAAAACTTTCAACCTTTAGTAAGGAAGCGTTGGCAGGGACGGCTATGAGTTTTGAATCGGCCTCTTGGTTATCGAGCATATGGATAATGCCAATGATTTTAACGGGAACAATCGAACTACGCTTCTGGCTGGCTCCCAGTACAAATACATCAACCGGGTCGCCATCACCACCTGTTTCTTTCGATAATAAAGTTTGAGGCACAAAACCATAACTGGCGGGGTAGGAGAGGTAGTCAACTATGCGGCTGGAGTCGGCTGTAATTTGTTGCCACTCTAATTGGCCTGTTGTTTTATTGATTTCCCATTTTTCGTTTGTTCCTGCCGGAATTTCTATCACCACATTGACCAATGAGTCTCCCGTGAAAGCTTCGTAGTCATGCAGAAGATGCTTCGGCTGCTCACTGGAAGTGCCTGAATTTCGCTCAAGGTGACAGGATATTAATAAGAGAGTAAGGCCTGCTAGTAAAAAGGAAGAATTAGTTTTCATCTGGTTGTTTTAAGTACTTAGCATGTAATGCCAAGTTAAGAGATAAAATAATGTATGCCGCAAAAATCTTTTAAAGTGAGCATAGAAAGTAATCAGTAATTGGGAATGATCACGTCTAGTAATGTGTTTTTCGGTATTTTCAGCCCAAGGATACAAAACTGTATGCCAATTTGATGCAATTAGCATTTATTGAGTGTCTAGCCTGTTGCTTCGATTTTGGCAAAGAAGTAACAACAAACATTGCTGTAGTTCATGCCGCATTTTGTGTTTCCTGTAGGCCTAAGGGCTTCTTAGCGCACATGCTAAGTGTTAAGATAAGCCTGAAATGACACCATTTTCATCTATGTCCATACCCGATGAAGCAGGGATAGCTGGAAGTCCTGGCATGCGCATGATTTGCCCCAGCATAGGAATGATGAAGCCAGCTCCCAAGGCGTATTCAAACGCTCTTACCGTGACATTGAAGTTTTTCGGACAGCCATACATGAACTCATTGTCGCTCAAAGATTTTTGTGTTTTGGCCATGCAAATAGGTAATTCTTGCAAACCCAATTTTTCCATGCTTTTCATTTGAAGCTTTGCTAATTTGGAAAAGGTTACCACATCTGCCCCATAAATTTCTTTGGCGATGGTTTCGATTTTCTCTCGAATCGGCATTTTCCAATCATAAAGGGGTTTGAATTGGTTCTTATGGGCATCAATCTGATCAACCACTGTTTGTGCCAGTTCTGTCGTTCCTGCACCCCCATTGGCCCAGCCATCAGAGACCACAGCCTTCACACCTTTTTTTGCACAAGCGGTTATCACAAATTCTACCTCTTCGTGGCTATCTGATGGAAATTTATTAATCGCCACTACTGGAGTAATCCCAAATTTTTCTATGTTTTCGATGTGTTTGGCAAGATTGGCAAAGCCCTCTCTTACTTTTGTTAGGTCTACTTTGTCATAAGCTTCTGCGGCAGCCCCCCCATGATGTCGTAAGGCACGAATGGTCGCTACAAGTACCACTGCTTTGGGTTGTAGCCCGGCAGATACACATTTGATGTTCAAAAATTTTTCAGCTCCTAAATCTGCGCCGAATCCTGCCTCTGTTACCACATACTTAGCCAATGAGAGTCCCATTTTTGTGGCGATAATGGTATTTGTACCCTGAGCAATATTAGCAAAAGGTCCACCATGAATGATGGCAGGATTTCCTTCCAAGGTCTGTACCAAATTGGGTTTGACGGCATCTTTCAATAAAATGGCCATGGCATTTTGGGCATTCAGGTCGCGGGCAAAGATGGGTTCTTTGTCGAAAGTATAACCCACAAAAATATTTCCTAGCCTTTGCTTCAAATCACTAAAATTTTCTGCCATGCACAAAATGGCCATTACCTCTGATGCAGGGGTAATGTTGAAACCATCCTCTCTAGGAATGCCGTTGGCTGTTCCTCCTAGCCCAATGGTAATTTGTCGCAATGAACGATCATTCATATCCATGACCCGTTTCCAAGCTATGGTGCGCGGATCGAGGTTCAAGCTCTGGGTTCTGCTTTGAAGGTTGTTGTCGATCAAGGCAGACAGTAAGTTATTGGCTTTTTCAACGGCTGAGAAATCACCTGTGAAGTGCAGGTTAATGTCTTCCATGGGTATCACCTGAGAGTAACCACCACCTGCAGCCCCGCCTTTAATACCGAACACTGGGCCTAGAGAAGGCTCTCTAAGCACCGCTATGGCCTGCTGATTGATTTTATTTAAACCTTCCGTCAGTCCTATGGAAACGGTGGTTTTACCTTCTCCAGCAGGGGTAGGAGTCATGGCAGTTACCAAAATGAGGTGATTCTTTTTAATCTTGGCTTCATCCATCAAGCTTAGCGGGATCTTGGCTTTGTATTTTCCATAATGTTCCAATACCGAGGTGTTCAGTCCAATGTTTTCAGCAATCTCGTTGATGTGTCTGATGTTAGCAGCTTGAGCAATGTCAATGTCTTTCATAAATTTTACATAAGCTTACGCAGTGCAAAGTAATTTCTATTTGATCAAATGATGGGATCCATCCACAGTTGGCAAATTAATGGAAAATTAGGCAAGCCTAATGGCCAATGATCAAAATTCCTCATCCATGTTCAAGTGGGAGGTTTTAAACAATTTTTACGAGACAGGGTTTTCACAACAAATTAACTAACGTGTTACATACACTTCCACACCTAACGCACAAGTCTTCAACAGAAGACCGCATCGTCTATTTTTTATTCGATCGCGATAAAAAGGCCCTTTCGCTTATTTTCGAGCGTTATGGCAGCTTGTTGTTGAACGTGATACTCAAAGTGGTGGGAGATCGACAGTCGGCAGAGGATGTACTTCAGCAAGTATTGATCAAGGTGTGGAACAAGGGGCATACCTATAACCCAGAAAGAGGTACCCTCTTTACTTGGTTGATGCGTATCAGTAAAAATGCGGCTTTAGATCAGAGAAAAACCAAAGATTTTAGGATGACCTCAACATCTATGGAGGCACAATCAGTCGTAAGTATATCAAACGACTTTAGTGAGGAATCTCACGCCATACGCATGGAGACTGAGCAAATGATAAGTCATTTGTCATGGGAGCATGAGAAACTTATCAAGATGTCTTATTTTGAGGGTTATTCTCATGCCGAGATTGCTAAAAACTTAAATATGCCTCTCGGCACGGTGAAGTCTAAAATTAGAATAGCAATTGGTCAATTAAGGGCATTAGTATAGTGAATATCGAAAAATACTTGGCATCAGGAGTAATTGATTCCTATTGGGCAGGAGAATTGAGTGATGAGGAAATGCAGGAGGTGGATGCCTTAACAATGGAATTTCCACAGATTCAGTCAGAAATGGATGAAATTCATGAGGCGATTGTACAGTTTGCGAAAGATACCCAAAACATGCCTAACTCAGAGATTCTTCAAAAAGTTGAACTGCAAATTGGGCACTCAGAACAAGAAGCTTTTCTTAAAGTATTAGAAGAAACCCAAGAAGAACCTGATTATAAACCCCTCAACATGATCAATGTATGGTCGATCGCTGCGACCATCCTACTCATTTTTAGTGTGAGTTTTAATTACATTTTTTACCAAAAAGCACGAGATGTTCAGCATCAGATACAAGCATTGAACATGGAAAATACGCAACTGGCAGAGCAAGTCGGCCAAAATAAAGCAGCATTGCAATATGCCGAAGGGCGAATGGCACACCTATTAAATGAAGATAATATCCATGTACACATGGTTGGTCTAGCAGTGGCGCCTGATGCTTCTGCCGACGTTTTTTGGAACAGGGTTTCTAATAACGTTTTTATTAGCATAGAGGACTTACCAGAGCCTCCTCATGGACATCAATATCAATTATGGGCAATAAAGCCTGGTAAAGCTCCGGTAGATGCTGGTGTGTTTGAACATACCAAAAATGTTCAGCAGCTAAAAGTCATTACAGGAAATATCGAAGCATTTGCAGTTACCTTAGAAAAAGAGGGGGGAAGCCCGGTTGCCACAGTAAATCAAACTTTTGTGAAAGGTTTTTTGAAAAAAAGTTAGACAAAAAAATCCAAACCACCTGAATAGGTCGTAATCAAACCAAACAATCAAACATATCTTAATTATGAAAATTCAAAATCTAATGAAAACTGCCCTTGGTCTCGTAATGGCAGTAGTTTTATGCACTAGCCAGGTAAATGCTCAAGACAAAAACATTGTTGAACTAGCAGTAGGCAATGAAAATTTGAGCACACTTGTAGCAGCTGTGAAAGCTGGCGGATTGGTAGAAACGTTGCAGAGCGCTGGTCCGTTCACTGTATTCGCTCCAACAAATGAAGCATTTGCAGCTTTACCAGAAGGAACTTTAGAAATGCTATTGAAGCCTGAAAACAAAGACAAATTGGTAGCAGTATTGACCTATCATGTTGTAGGGGCCAAAGTAATGTCAACGGACTTGTCTAACGGACAAAAAGCTGCGACAGTGCAAGGCGAAGAAGTAACTGTTTCTATTTACGGTGGAAAAGTATCCATAAGTGGTGCTGAAGTTGTTGCTGCAGACGTAGCGGCAAGTAATGGTGTGGTACACGTGATCAATAAGGTGATCTTACCTCCTAGCATGCGCCAGAAGTAAGTTGTAGTAGATTTAGAAAAGGGCTGTCTCTAAAGGACAGCCTTTTTTTTGCTTAATTTTGTACCTTCACGGCTGAGGTGTAACATGAACATATGAAAATCATTGAATGTCCGAGAGATGCTATGCAGGGCATCACAACTTTTATTCCTACCGAACTGAAAATTGCCTATCTCAATCAGTTGCTCAAGGTCGGTTTCGACACTTTGGATTGTGGTAGCTTTGTTTCTCCGAAGGCCATTCCACAACTTAAAGATTCGCATGAAGTTTTAACCGGATTAAACCGTAGTGAAAGTGATTCAAAATTACTTTGTATCGTTGCCAACGAAAGAGGGGCAGAGGCAGCCGTAAGTCTTTCGGAGATAGACTTCTTGGGTTTTCCTTTGAGCCTATCAGAGACCTTTCAACAACGCAATACCCACCGCAGCATTGCCGAGGCTATGGTAGATGTAGCAAAGATTCAAAACTTGTGCATTCATCATCGAAAGAAATTAGTCATCTATCTTTCTATGGGCTTCGGAAATCCGTATGGTGAGGCCTTTGATGAAAATATTGTCGCTGACTTTATTGCGCGTTTATACCTATTAGGAATTGAAATAATTAGTTTATCTGATACAATTGGAATAGCTGATTCAGAGGTAATTAAGAGAATATTTAAAAAGAGCATAACCGCCTATCCAACTATAGAATTTGGGGCGCATTTTCATTCTGCACCAGATCGAGCGAAAGAGAAAATTGAAGCGGCTTTTTCGGTAGGTTGCCGCAGGTTCGATGCGGCCATCAAAGGTTTTGGAGGTTGCCCGATGGCAGCAGATGCACTTACAGGCAACGTGGCAACGGAGACGTTGATAGCAACTTTGGAAGCTTTAGGTGAAGAAGTAAATTACAATAAAGATGCTTTTGAACAAGCACAAATCATGAGTTTGGATGTATTTGCTCATGCATAAACGAAACCATATTTTCAGGGTCCTTGTGATCATTTGCTGTCTGGGTTTTACGGCATTCATTCAGGCGCAGCAGCCCCCATTAAAAGTGAGTAAAAAGGTATCTTTTTCCTTAAACCGAGGAGGCCTTCTATTGGTGCAGGGCACTCCCGAGGAGGTAGGGATTGATGGTCAGATTTTGAATCGCGAGATCAACACCATCATGCAAGAGGCCATAGACCAAGGTGCCTTCCCCGGGGCTCAAATTTTATTGGCCAAGGATGGTATTATTTTTTATGAAGGAACTTTTGGACACCACACCTACGAGCGGAAACAGGCAGTGCGTCCAACTGATCTTTACGACCTGGCTTCATTGACCAAGACGACAGCCACTACACTGGCTTTGATGAAGCTTTATGAGGAGGGACTATTTGACCTCGATAAAGCAATGGGTGATTATTTCCCTAAAATAACCAAACGCGATAAACGTGATTTACAAATGCGTGAGGTTTTGGCACATCAAGCGGGCTTAAAGGCATGGATTCCTTTCTGGTCGGAATCAAAACGCAAGAATGGTCGATTCAAATGGAATACGGTAAAATCTGATAGCTCAAGAAGATTTCCTTATCGCATTTCAGAGAGTGGTTTGTTTTTGCATCGTAAATACAAAGAGCGTAAAATCTATAGAATGATTAAGCAGTCGGAGGTGAGTGAAGAAAAGGAGTATCTTTATTCCGGGCTTTCGTATTATCTATTTCCCGAATGGGTCGAGCGCGCCTCTGGTTTACCTTTTGAAGAATACCTTGACCAAAAGTTTTATACCCCTTTAGGAGCAGAAACCTTGAAATTCAATCCTTATAAGTATTTTCCTCTGGAACGCATTACCCCCACCGAAGCAGATACTTTTTTCAGGATGGATACCTTGCATGGCCGAGTTCACGATGAAGGAGCCGCCATGATGTTGGGTGTTTCAGGCAATGCCGGGTTGTTTAGCAATGCCCGCGACTTGGCTAAAGTGTATCAGATGCTCCTGAATAAAGGTCAGTATGGTGGCGTGCAGTATTTATCGCCTCAAACCATTAAAACCTTTACAACAAGACAGTTCCCCGAAAACGATAACCGTAGGGGATTGGGCTTCGATAAACCACTCATAAATTATGACCCGCTGCTTAGCAGTGTAGCTCGCGATGCTACTTCCCAAAGCTATGGCCATACAGGTTATACGGGTACTTTGGTATGGGCCGACCCCGTACACAATTTACTCTTTGTTTTTCTTTCTAACCGGGTACATCCTACACGTAACAACTCCAAAATTTATCAACTTAATGTACGGCCGAATATCCATAATTTGGTTTATGATCTTTTGAGAAGTGGAAAAGGAAGCTATACCATCGGTAGGCATAATCATTAACTTATTCACATTGACATAACAAGGAGGCCTCAAATTTAATACAAGCTTGAATTTGGCAAATTCTTAACTAAACATTGGAATGGTAGCTTAGTGCACATGTTCAAAAGTTGCATTCGGCTTATCATGTTGTTCCTACCTATATTTTTGAATACAGGTGTCGGATTAACTGCGGCTCATTCTCAAGTTTTAATTTCACCATCGTATTTTAATCAAGATTCGCTTCCTATGGATACTGTGCTTTTAAGTGCAAAAAGAGAACTGATCATTGCGGAAAAAAAAGGAATTGATATTGATCTTGCGACTGCTCATCTCAACTTGGGCAAGGTGTTTTTATCAAATGGAAATACCGATTTAGCAAGTGATCACCTTTATCAAGCCTTAGAGAACTACGAGCGTTTATCAGATGATTATGGTATAGCAAGTGCGAAATTATTACTCGGAAATGTCTATTTGTTTCATGCCCAATATAAAGAAGCGCTAGACTATTTTTTTGAGGCAGAAATTTATTTTAAGTCTTCGCTTCGGCAAAAAGATCTGGCGGTAGTTTTTCATTCCATAGGAAATGCCTACGAGAAAATCGGAGATTTTGAGAAAGCCCGTACCTACCAATCAAATGCTTTGTCCATTTATGAGGCCGTAGTAGACCAAAAAGGACAAGCAATGGCCTATAATGCCCTAGGTAGTATTTTTGAAGACGAAGAGCGATTTCAAGAGGCTTATGATTATTTTTTGAAGGCAGCAGCATTAGATTCTGCCGCAGGATCTTATCATGATCTGATCAATACACTCAATAATTTGGGTGATGTTCATAGAAAGCAAGGTCGTTTTAGGGAGGGCGTCTATTTTACCTCCAAAGCTTTGTCTTTGGCAGATTCATTGAATTTGACAAAGGAGATTCTTAGTGCTTACCGGGATTTATCAAAACTGTATGCTACTCACGGCAAACTGCCTGCAGCTCTGAGCTATCAAGACAGTGCTTATCACTATGCAAAGTACTTCTATAACGAAAGAATCGCTTCCCAAATCGCTAACTATCGTACCCTTTACGATGTGCAGAAAAGCGAAATGAAAATTGCCCAAATGGAAAGCAAGAGAATAAACGATAGACTCTTTAGGAATGGGCTGATTGCCTTATCGATCATCATCATAAGCGGATTGGCCCTAATCATTTTGCAAGAACGTGCCAAGAGAATACAACAAAACAAGTCTTATCTCTCACAGGTAGCCTTGCAAAATGAACGCATCAAGAATAATCAACTTAAACAAGAAACCCTCACCAAGGCCCTTGAAAATGAAAAGCTAAAAGAACAGCAGTATTATGTTGAGATGGAAAATCAACAGAAAGAATTAACGGGGAAAGTATTACACATCATCAAAAAGAACAGGGTCTTAAAGGAGCTTAATGAGCAAATCGGGTTGCTAGAGAAAGGTTCAGGGCCAGCAAAAAAGTTGATTAAAAAAATGAAAAAGACCATCTCAACCCATGTAAAATTCGAACATGATTGGGATGATTTAGAGGTAAGGTTCGGGAATGTTCACAAAGATTTTATCAATCGCCTGAAGCAATCCGAATCGGAACTTACAAGGGGTGACCTTCGATTGGCCGTTCTCATGCGCATGGAGTTGGGTTCAGAAGACATTGCCATGCTTCTTGGTATCTCACGTGAGAGCCTTCGCATAGCACGACACCGACTCAAAAAGAAATTACAATTAAATGAAGCCATGGAATTGAAAACATTTATTGAAGCTTTTTGATGTGATTATTAAGGTGTACAACTCATTGTAAATAAATTAGTTATAAGAATTTGTTAATGCTTTGCTAACGCATTTAAGTGCTTAATTCTCGAACTGTTAACAGTTACAAAACACCATTCTACACGGTATTTTTGACTTTTGTTTTTCTACAACCACAAAAAAAAATAATACCATGACAAAACGACTAACACTTTCTTTTTTATTGATGCTGTGCAGCACTTTTGTGTGGGCACAATCCGGTCTTTTGAAAGGCCGCGTAACTGATGAGTTGGGTTTGCCCATGCCGGGTGCCAACGTGAGCATTAGCGAGTTGAATAAAGGTACTTCAACAGACAAGGATGGCTATTTCACAATATATGAATTAGTGCCGGGTACCTTTCAGGTAAACGCAACCTTTGTAGGTTACAAAGCTGTAACAGCTGAAATCGTTATAAAACAAGGGGAGACAACAGTGTTGAACATCACCATGGAGCCCGGTTTTGATGCCAAAGGTGAAGTAATTGTGATTGGCGATCGACTCAAAGGCCAAGCCAAAGCTTTGAACAAACAGCGGAATAATGCAAACATAACCAATGTAGTAGCAGCTGATCAGATTGGACGTTTCCCAGATGCCAACATTGGCGATGCCTTAAAGAGAATACCAGGTATCACCATGCAAAACGATCAAGGGGAAGCGCGTGATATCATCATTAGAGGAATGGCGCCACAATTAAACTCTGTTATGTTGAACGGTGAACGTATACCCTCTGCTGAAGGTGACAACAGAAATGTTCAAATGGACTTAATTCCATCTGATTTAATCCAAACCATAGAGGTAAGCAAAGCGGTGCTTCCAGATATGGACGCCGATGCTATTGGAGGTGCAGTCAATTTGATTACTCGTTCGGCACCCGAAGAAGGCCGTATTTCAGGAACATTGGCATCAGGGTACAATTTCTTGTCTGATAAGCCGATCTGGACAGGGTCTGTTATTGCATCAGATCGTTTTATGGATGATAAATTAGGAGCTGTTTTTTCAGCCAGTATCAACGACCACAATTTTGGTTCTGACAATGTAGAAGGAGAATGGTTTGAAGGTGATAACGGAGAAGCACTTTTAGGCGAATTTGACATTAGAAAATACTTGGTGCAAAGAAGAAGAAGAAGCTTTAACCTCGGTTTAGATTACGAAATCAATGCGAACCATAAATTATACCTGAATGGTACCTATAACTGGAGAGATGACTGGGAAAACAGATACCGCATGCGCGTTTCGCAAATTGATGATGCTTTCGATGATGGCTTAGCCGTTTCGGCAGGTGCCAATCAGTGGAATTTACCCGCACGTGTACAATACCAAACCAAAGGTGGTATTGGTACTGATAGAGTTGATAACCGTAGGCTAGAAGACCAGCGAAATAGAAACATCAGTCTGAGAGGCGAACACCAATTTCCTAAACTAAAGCTAGATTGGTCGGCCAACTATGCTAAAGCTTCTGAGAAAAGACCCAATGAAAGATATATTTCTTTTAGAGAAAAAGATCAAAATGTTACTTTGGATCTAAGAAACCCCGAGTTTCCTTCTGCCTTTCTTACTAACAGAGCGGATAATTTGAATATTGGTTTGCATGAAATTACAGAAGAATTTCAGGATACTTTTGATGAAGATTTCAATGCAAGAGCTGATTTTACCATTCCTATGTCCTCTAATACCTTCTTGAAGTTTGGTGGAAGGCTGAGAACAAAAAATAAAGAAAGAAAGAATCGCTTTTTCGAATATGAGCCTTTAAATGAGCAAGCTTTCGGAGCTACTCTTGGTGATGTTCCTAACCAGGATTTCTCTGATGCCGATTACCTTCCGGGAAGTCAGTATCAAATTGGGCGTTTTGCGAATCCTAGTTTTCTGGGGAATTTGGATTTGAAAAATACATCGCTGTTCGATGAGTCAGATGTATTAGACGAGTATGTGCCTGGTAACTACACGGCCAGTGAAAATATCGTGGCCTTTTACGCCATGACTGATTTTCAGTGGTCTGAAAAATTAAGTGGGGTGGCAGGCTTAAGGTTTGAATCTACAAGCTTAGATTATTCAGGTTTCATCTTAGACATTGATAATGATCTAATTTCTGAGGAATCTGCTTCTCAGAACTACAGCAACCTTATGCCTGGGCTGCATCTGAACTACAACTTCAATCAGTATGCGATATTACGTTTTGCTTGGACGAACACATTGGCTAGACCTAATTATTTCGATTTGGTGCCTTATGCAGAGTTTAGTCCTGATGATGATGAGTTGGTAAGAGGTAACCCTAACCTGCAACCGACAACTTCCATGAATTTTGACTTGATGTTTGAAAACTACTTTCAAAACATTGGTATTCTTTCAGCCGGTATGTTTTACAAAGACATCGATAAATTTGTCTACAGCAGAATCATTCGTAACTATTCTGACCCTCAATTTGGTAACAACCTAGATTTTACCACTTTCGAGAATGGTGGAACAGCTGCTGTTTACGGTTTGGAAGTTTCATTGCAAAAACAAATCTGGAAAGGCTTGGGTATTTATTTGAATTACACGCACACCCAATCTACCACAGATGGAATTCAAGGTCGTGAAAATGAAGATTTGGAACTACCAGGTACAGCAAGTCACATGTTCAATGCTTCTTTATCCTATGAAACGGAAAAGCTTGTCTTAAGAGCTTCTTTGAATTATGCGAGTGATTATATCGACGAGTTAGGTGGCGAAGCCTTTGAGGATAGATTCTACGATGAGCAAACTTTTGTAGATTTGAATGGTTCTTATGCCTTTACTCCTCAATGGCGTTTCTTCTTTGAGGTAAACAACTTGACGAATCAGCCCTTGCGCTTTTATCAAGGCGTAAGACAACGAACCATGCAGATGGAATACTACAATGTTAGAATGAATGCTGGTCTTAAATTCGACCTTTTCAGATAATGAGTAGGCCTAATAAAAATGGCTATAGGGTCATGGGTGCCATCATATTATTCGCCCTTTGCCTTACTACTGCTTGTGATCCACATGGTGGAGAGCGCCAAGTTGCGGTAGTGGTAACGGAGCCTGTAATGTATGATACCGATGACCCTGCCATTTGGTATAACAAAGAAAACCCTGAAGCCAGTCTTATCATTGGTACCGATAAGGATGAAGATGGTGCCTTATATGTTTTTGATTTGGATGGAAAGATTGTTCAAGACAAAGTAGTAAGGAACCTGAAACGACCTAACAATGTAGATGTGGTAGATGGTTTTGTGTTAGGATCTGACACCATAGCCATGGCGGGCACCGGAGAGCGTCTAACGCATCAACTTCGATTGTTCAGCGTGCCTGACATGAAACCTTTGGATGGCGGTGGAATTCCTGTATTTGAAGGGGAAACAGGAGCTGAGTACAGAGATCTCATGGGCATTGCCTTTTATAAACGCCCCTCAGATGGGCAGGTATATGCAATCATGGGGCGAAAAAATGGCCCAACAGATGGTACATATTTATGGCAATATGCCTTAGAAGGTAATGAGCAAGGCGAGGTTTCTGCACGCTTGGTGCGCAAGTTCGGTCAATTCAGTGGTGTAAAAGAAATTGAAGCCATTGCTGTAGACCATGAACTGGGTTATGTCTATTATTCAGATGAACAAGTCGGAATAAGGAAGTACCATGCAGATCCAGACATGGGGAATGAGGAACTTGCTTTTTTTGGTCAGGATAGCTTCGCGGATGACAATGAAGGGATTTCCATTTTTAATTCAGGAGGTGGTAAGGGATATGTCATTGTTTCTGATCAAGCCATTGGAGCTTTCCGCATGTTCTCAAAAGAAGGAAGTACAAGCAATCCACATCAACATGATGAGGTTCATGTTGCCTACCTTCAAATTAAAGAAAGCGATGGTTCTGAAATCGATCATCGCTATTTTAATGAAAATTTCCCGAATGGTATTTTTGTAGCCATGTCGGACGATAAAACTTTTCAGTATTATCGTCCGGAGGATATCTTACCCCTCCAAAAGGAAGAGGTGAAACAATAAGACGATTAGATTAGATAGACAATCATTTGAGACCTATTTCCGAAGGGGAATAGGTCTTTTTTTATGATCTTAGTCTTCTACCTTCGACATTTTAGACCGGGTATGCTCATCTAAATAGATTTTACGCATGCGGATGTTTTCAGGAGTTATCTCCAAATACTCATCTTTTTGAATGTACTCCATGGCTTCTTCTAGTGAGAATCGTTTTGGAGGAGCAATTTTCGAGTTATCATCCGAACCGGAAGCACGCATGTTGGTAAGCTTTTTACCTTTCTGCACATTCACAACAATATCATTCTCACGTGAATGCTCACCAATCACCTGTCCGGTATAAAGTTCTTCTCCAGGAGCGACAAAGAAAAACCCACGGTCTTGTAGTTTATCGAAAGAATAGGGTGTTCCTGGTCCATTTTCCATAGAAATAAGCGAACCATTGGTTCTTCCCTTAATGGCGCCTTTATAGGGTTGGTAATCTTGGAAGCGGTGATTCATCACAGCTTCACCACCTGTAGCCGTTAAGATATTGTTTCTTAAACCAATCAAGCCACGAGATGGGATTTCAAACTCCAAATGTTGTTGATCACCTTTGGGCTCCATGATTTTTAGTTCTCCTTTTCTTTGAGTGGCCAACTCAATGACTTTTCCGGCTACGTTATCGGGTACGTCTACAATTAAACTCTCAATGGGCTCGCAACGCTGACCGTCAATTTCCTTGAAAATCACCTGTGGCTGACCTACCATCAATTCATAACCTTCTCGACGCATGGTTTCAATCAAGACAGACAAATGAAGAATACCACGCCCGTACACCAAAAATTTATCTTCAGAGTCAGTTTCCTCAACTTTAAGTGCTAGGTTTTTCTCCGTTTCTTTCATTAAGCGCTCCCGCAAATGCCTAGAAGTGACGAACTTACCTTCAGAACCAAAACCAGGAGAATTATTGATGGTGAAAAGCATGTTCATGGTAGGCTCATCAATATTCAATCGTTCCAAAGGTTGTGGGTTGTCGAAATCGGTAAGGGTATCCCCAATTTCAAAGCCTTCAAGTCCTACAATGGCGCATAGATCGCCTGCCACAACTTCTGTTACCTTTTTGCGACCAAGACCTTCAAAAGTCTGTAATTCTTTAATGCGTACACGTTTGATGGTGCCATCAGCCTTGGTCAGACCCATGGATTTACCTTCTTCTACTTTCCCCTGATAAACACGTCCGATGGCTATCCGGCCGACGTAGGAAGAGTAGTCGAGAGAAGTGACTTGAAACTGAGGAATGCCTTCAGGGCTCGGTGCCTCAGGAATAGTGGCAATGATGCGGTCGAGTAAAGGAACAATATCGGTTGTTGGTTTTTGCCAATCCTCACTCATCCAGCCTTGTTTAGAGGAACCATAGATGGTTTCAAAGTTCAATTGTTCTTCAGTAGCATCGAGGTTAAACATCAAATCGAATACTTTTTCGTGTACCTCATCGGGTCGGCAGTTTTCTTTATCAACTTTATTCACCACCACAATAGGGGTCAGGCCTAAAGCCAAGGCTTTACTCAATACAAAGCGTGTTTGCGGCATTGGGCCCTCAAAGGCATCTACCAATAGTAAAACGCCATCGGCCATTCGCAAAACGCGCTCAACTTCACCTCCAAAATCTGCGTGACCTGGAGTATCAATGATGTTGATTTTGACATCTTTATACATCACCGAAACATTCTTAGATAAAATGGTGATCCCGCGTTCGCGTTCAAGGTCGTTACTGTCTAGGATAAGGTCACCAGATTCTTCATTATCTCGGAACAGCTTTGAAGCGTGAATGATTTTATCGACTAAGGTGGTTTTGCCATGGTCTACGTGAGCAATGATGGCAATATTTCTGATACTTTGCATGAGGTTTTTCAATTCAAGCCGCAAAGGTAGTGCTTTAAAATCGAAAAGTATTGCAAAGGACACTGCTTGCCAAAGAATTAATGAATAAGGAAAGAAAAAAAGCCCCACCGTTATCGGAAGGGCTTGTTATGCGATAAATATTTTAAAATTAACGTTTGTTCATAGGAACATAAGACCTTTCGTTAGCTCCGGTATATACCTGTCTTGGGCGACCTATAGGCTCTTTGTTTTCTCTCATTTCCTTCCATTGGGCAATCCAGCCAGGAAGACGTCCCATGGCAAACATTACTGTAAACATGTCGGTAGGAATACCCAATGCCCTATAAATAATGCCAGAATAAAAATCTACATTAGGATAGAGCTTTCTATCTACAAAGTACTGATCTTTCAAAGCTTCTTCTTCCAAGCCTTTGGCAATCTCTAAAACAGGATCTTGTACACCCAATTTCTCAAGTACATCGTCTGCTGCTTTTTTAATGATTTTGGCCCTTGGATCAAAGTTTTTATAGACCCGGTGTCCAAAGCCCATCAATCGGAATGGATCGTTTTTATCCTTGGCTTTGGCCATCCACTTTTTGGTATCCCCACCATCTTTTTTAATGCCTTCTAACATTTCAATGACGGATTGGTTGGCACCTCCATGCAATGGTCCCCACAAGGCATTTATACCCGCTGAGATGGAGGCGTACATACTTGCATGTGACGAACCCACAATACGAACTGTAGAAGTTGAGCAGTTCTGTTCGTGATCTGCATGTAAAATCAGCAGTTTATTCAAAGCATCAGCAACCACAGGATCCACTTCATAATGCTCGGCTGGAGTGGCAAACATCATTTTCAAGAAGTTGGCCGCATAACCAAGGGTGTTGTCAGGATAATTGACAGGGTGGCCGACTTGATTTTTATAAGACCAAGCTGCGAAAGTTGGCATTTTGGCAATCAAGCGGATGATGCTCATGTCCACTTCAGAGGAAGACCTATTAGGATCTAACGATGTCGGATAGAATGCAGTTTGAGCACATACCAAGGAAGAGAGAACGCCCATGGGGTGAGCAGCCGATGGAAAACCTTCTAAAATCTTTTTCACGTCTTCATGAACAAGCGTATGATAGGTGATGTCAGATTCAAATTTTTTGTAGGTTTCTGCATCAGGAAGTTCTCCATAAATGAGAAGATAAGCTACCTCTAAGAAAGAAGACTTTTCGGCTAACTCTTCAATCGTGTAACCCCTATATCTCAAAATACCTTTTTCTCCATCTAAAAAGGTGATGGCACTTTGAGTAGAACCTGTGTTTTTGAAGCCAGGGTCAATGGTAATTATGCCACTTTCTCCCCGTAATTTCGAGATGTCTATGGCCTTCTCTTGTTCTGTTCCTTCAATAACGGGTAACTCTAAGGTTTTACCGTCAACTTTGATTTCTGCTTTGTTCGACATTGTTCAGCGTATATTTCTAGTTGTTCTTTATTTTTTGCGCTAAGATAATTTTATAACTGATGAAACGAAAATCAGGTTTCATGGATGCTATAATTCTTAATTATTTCCTAATATTAGGGGTAGTCCACCTTCTCCTTGACCAATCACAACAACTTTTGTGTTCTGAGATTCGGCCAATTTTAAGGTGGCTTCAATTCCACGCATTTTCAATAACTCTGGTGTTAAACTATTATTAATGATATTGTTTGCCTCTGATTCCCCTTCGGCTGCTATGCGTTTTCTTTCTGCTTCACTTTCTTCACGATCTAATCGGAAACGGTAGGCCAGAGCCTCTTGTTCTTGCTGCAATTTGTTTTCAATCGCCTGCTTGATTTTATCCGGTAAATTGATGGACCTGATGAGCAAGGCGGTCATTTCTACATTATTCGTTTCATTACCCAATACATCAGCGGTTTCAGTTCGAATGGCCATTTCTACATCTGATCTTTTAGTGGAATAAATCTCTTCAGCAGTATATCTACCCATCACCTGCCGAACCGTTGAGCGAACTTCTGGCACTACCAAAGTATTGATATAGGCCAGACGGAAGCGCTCATAGATGTATCCGATTTTGGTGAATTTAGGGTAAAAACGTACGGAAACATCTACTTTTAAGCTCAGTCCGTTTTTATCTAACACGTCCATGGTTTCTTCTACTTTGGATTCTGCCACATCAAAAACAATCACATCGTTCCATGGGGCTTTGATGTGAAAACCAGGGATGATAATGTTTTCTTTATCTAAACCACCGGAGAATTTTTTAAAGAGTACGGCCCGTTCACTAGACTTAATGGTGTAAAAAATACTGGAGGAAAGTCCAATAATGACAATAAGTGCCACAGCCACTGTAATGACAATGGGTAATAATTTTCTGTTATCCATAATTTTGATGTTTTAAAGGTTTATGAGCAGTTCACTAAGATAGCTCCAAATTAATTTCTTGTTGATTCTTCTGAATGGTTTCTAAAATATCGTATGCCAAGCGCAAGGTTTTAACACCATCTTCTAAAGGAACAAGAGGCGTGCTGTTCTGTTCAATGGCTTTTAAAAAGCTTTCTAACTCTTCTTGAATGGCATTGGAAGGTGATATTTTTGGGTTTTCAAAAATAATTTCTTTTTTCCCCTTGGCCGCTCCCAAATCTATAATCATAGAAAATGGACCTTCTTCACCAGTGGCTTTTTTCATACGAACTACTTCAGTTTTCTTTTCTAAGAAGTCAACGGAAATATAAGCGTCTTTTTGAAAAAATCTTGATTTACGCATGTTTTTAACCGCTATACGGCTTGTGGTTAGGTTGGCTACACATCCATTAGCAAAAGTCAAACGCACATTGGCAATGTCTGGCGTGTCGGCGACTACATTTACACCATTGGCGGCAATTTCTTTCACCTCCGATTGTACGGCATGTAGAATGATGTCAATATCGTGAATCATCAAATCTAAGACCACAGGAACATCAAGCCCTCGAGGGTTAAATTGTGCCAAGCGATGGGTTTCAATGAACATAGGCTGCCCGAGTTGAGGCAAAGCAGCTACATAGGCTGGGTTAAAACGCTCAACATGTCCTACTTGGACTTTAACTTTGTACTTATGCACAAGTTCTAGTAGCGCTTCGGCTTCTTCTACCGTATTGGTTACAGGCTTTTCTATGAAGACATGCTTTCCTTTTTCGATGGCTTTTTTGGCACAATCAAAATGCGCTAGGGTGGGGGTGACAATGTCTATCACCTCTACTGCATCAATGAGCTCCTCCATGGTAGCATAAAAGGGCACTTGAAATTGTTCTTGTGCCGAAACGATTGATTTTTCATCAACATCATAGCAGCCTACCAATTCATATGCGCTAATTTGTTGAATGCATTTGATGTGAATTTTTCCAAGATGGCCTGCACCTATGACTCCAATTTTGAGCATGCGTTTCTATCCTTTTTATTCTGCGCAAAACTAACGATTAATCAGCGCCTATGCTAAGTTTGCACCAAGTTTGATAATTGTAATGGAAAAGGTGAAATTGTCATCCCAATGAAAGGAACAAAATATTATATCATCGCTGGGGAGGCTTCTGGAGATATGCATGCTGCCAATATGATGCTGGCTTTGAAAAAGCTAGATGCTAGTGCATATTTTAGGGTATGGGGTGGTGATAGAATGGCTGAACAAGCTCAAGAGATGGCCAAACATATTCGGGAAACTTCCTTCATGGGAATATTCGGCGTATTGGCCAATTTGAAAACCATTAAGCGTAATTTTAGGTTTTGCGAGTCGGATATCGACGCCTTTCTTCCTGATGTACTGATTTTGATTGATAATTCAGGGTTCAATCTGCGTATTGCCAAGTATGTCAAAAACAAACATCCGAACATTCGTATTCATTATTACATTCTACCTCAGGCTTGGGCTTGGAAAAGAAGACGTGTACACACCATTCACCGCTACTGTGATCGTGTTTTTGCTACCTTACCTTTCGAGAAAGAGTTTTATCGTTCATACGGATACGATGTGGATTTTGTGGGCCACCCCATCATGGATGCCATGGCGCTGAAAGCAATGAGTTTGTTGGATCTCGATGCTTTTTTAAAGAAAAACAAACTCAAAGCTCACTCCATAGTAGCCTTGCTTCCCGGAAGCCGAAAACGCGAAATTAAAACCAAACTGCCCAAAATGTTGAAAATGGTGAAGCATTTTCCTGATAAGACTTTTGTGGTAGCTGGAAGTACCTCTGTAGAGGAGTCATTGTATCAAGTAGCTGATGAACAGGGCGTTACCGTATTGTTTGAACAGACTTACGACTTATTAAAACATGCCGATGTGGCTTTGGTAACCAGTGGTACAGCTACTTTAGAAACTGCTCTCTTCAATGTTCCGCAAGTGGTTTGCTATCAGCCAGGTTTTGTTACCTTTCATTTGATGAAACACATTATCAGCATTCGTTTCATTTGTATGGTCAATATAATTCTAGACAAACTGGCTGTAACTGAATTGATTCAAGGAGATTTGAATGAAAAACGTTTAAAGCTGGAACTACAAATCCTTTTTTCCGAAGAACGAAGAACAAAAATGAGAGAAGATTACGCCTTACTCAAAGAAAAACTAGGTGGGACAGGTGCTTCTCAACGCGTGGCAGAGTTGATTTTTGATGACGTTTGTGGCATTAAAAAACGAGCCCAAGGTTGAGGAAAACTGACATTCAGAAGGGGTTAAGTACCTAGGATTTTCAATCTTTTTGCCCTTATCAGTTTACAAAGTTAAGGCATGGTTTTATGAAGTGAAGCTGGTTCATTTCATCGCCTCGAATGAATTTAGTGTCTTTTCTAAAGAAGGCAAAACCTTTTACAACCTATAGAAAGAAAGAGATGCGCGGCGTCATGTTGGAGGACAAAGCCTGTGGCGAAGTCCATTTTCTTTTTTTAGCTGGAAATACTTCTTCTTCAATTGCAACAGATGTAGGCTTCCTACCAAGTTTAAATGAATAAAAATGTTTTTAATTGTGCATGATGAGATAACTTTTTACGATTGGCACCTTAAGTTGTATGCCTAGAAGAATGATGATATGTTGAGTGCGCAATAAGAATGGGAAGTGTTGCGATGGGAAGGAACAGAATAAGTCAATGAAACAAACTAAAGTCGCCTTCATCAAGTTATGTGAACATGTCTTCTTTAGCCACTTTTTCTAGTATCCAATTGAATAAATTGAGACAACAGCAAGACCCTTCGGCAGATGCTGTTATTGCCACCTATGCCCCACATGCACTCAAGGAAATGCACGAAGTTTTAGGGGCCTTGAAAACCAATGCTGACCTGCTTCCTGCCGAAACCAAGGTGCCCCTTCAGCTCCTTTATCAAGACATTATTAAGCAGCACACACTCATAGAAAAAGCAGTATGGGACAATGGCTTTCATTTTTTCAGTCGTCATGCCTCAGACATTATGCTGCTCCTTGGTTTTTTGTCTTTGCCATATTGCTATGCAGCAGCCAATGGGGCAGAGGTATTGGTGCGGTCAAAGCGTATCATGGCCGACCCTGAAAAGCGCTTGTTAGAAACAGCCGAGTTTGTTTTTGATGTGATGGCTCCTCATGCCTTTACAGCTGAGGGGAAAGGATTGGTTGCCATATTGAAAGTTAGGTTGATGCATGCCATGAGCCGTTGGTTTGTGATACAGTCAGAGGGGTGGGATTCAAAAGTTTATGGACCACCCATCAATCAGGAAGATATGGCAGGGACGAACTTAGCTTTTTCTCTTATTGTTACACGAGGTTTGAAAAAACTAGGGCAAGAATTGAGTTCGGAAGAGGTGATGATGTACGTGCGGTATTGGAATGGCATTGGCGCTATGTTGGGAGTGACTCCAGCATTATTGCCTAATACGGCTAAAGCAGCTTATGTATTGGAACGCAACATACGCGAGCGCCATTTTCGTGCTTCGGAGGCCGGGCAAAAGTTGACGGCTGTTCTTTTGACCTATTTCCGCAAAGCTACCATAGATTCCCCTTTTGAAGGTCAAAGTGATGCTTTTGTGGCTTTTTTGTTGGGCGAAGAAATGAGCAAAATGCTGGGGGTACAAACCAGTACACTACAGAGCTTACGTTTTGAGCCCTATCAATTTTTACTGCAGTTTCAACACAAATTAGGGCTTCAAAAGGATTCTTATGGCAAGGCTTTTCAGCAGTTTAAAAATGCTTGGGCAAAAGATTAAGACGTAATTTTCGCTTGAACTTTCCAAAAATTCATTCAACCTTTTGAAACAATATACAGACTTCGCTAAATTCCTACTCCCTTATCAAATGATCGTACAATACTTCGACAGTATGGTATGATTTTCTTTGTGTACCGTCTAAAATCTGATGTCGACAGGAGGTGCCGGAAGCGACAATCAGTGTTTCAGCATCCGCTTCGCGAACGGCAGGAAAAAGGACCAGCTCACCAATTTTCATCGATACCTCATAGTGTTCTTTTTCATAGCCAAAAGAGCCTGCCATACCACAACAGCCCGATGGAATCATCCGCACTTGAAAGTTTTTGGGCAAGGAAAGCATTTTTTTAGTGGCTACCATTCCCGAAAGGGCTTTTTGATGGCAATGACCATGCACTTTAAGGACTTTAGCCTCAGCTGAAAATTGCTCCGAACGAATGTGGTCATGATCGATTTCGCGTGCAATGAATTCTTCAATCGTGTACACATGGTTGGCCAATTCCTTCGCCTTTCGCTGGGTTTCACCCCTAGTCAGTGTAGTGTATTCATCTCTAAACCCTAAAATGGTGGAAGGCTCAATGCCTACCAAGGGAGCTTGCTCATGCACATGTTCGGCAAATAAGTTCACATTCTCTTCAGCCAATTGGGCTGCTTTTTCTAAAAGTCCTTTGGAGAGCTCCGGGCGACCGGAATAGGCATGAGGAAGGTACTTTACTTCATAGCCCAAAGCTGAAAGCAATTGAACTGCTTTCATGCCAATTTCTGCATCATTGAAGTTGGTAAATTCATCAACAAATAAATAGACTTTCCTTTCTGAGGTTTGAGGGATGAATTTTCTGTTGAGCCAACGGGTCAATGTCATTTTTGATACCTTAGGAATGCTTCGCTGATGCGCAAAACCCACAATGCCCTTCAGCAAAGGACTGGTTATAGGGTTAGAAAATGCAAAAGCATAAAGTGTAGGAAAAAGGCTTGCCAATTGCATGTTTTTGCTGAAGGAAGCGATTTGTTTCGTGCGCCAGGGGACACCATGCGTTTTGTAGTATTGATGTTGCCATTCCCCTTTCAGTTTGGCCATATCTACATTCGACGGACATTCTGAGGTACAACCTTTGCACGACATGCATAAATCCATTACCTCTTTGATCTCCTCATGATCGAAGGGATTTTCCTTGTCGGAGTGGGTGAGCATTTCCCTTAAAATATTGGCACGAGCGCGGGTAGTGTCCTTCTCATCGCGGGTGGCCATATAACTCGGACACATGGTGCCACCACTTAAGGCAGACTTTCGGCAATCGCCTGAACCATTGCACATTTCTGCAGAACGCAAAATGCCTTCTTCCGCACTAAAGTCATAGGCTGTATCGAACGCAGGCGTTTCTTGGTCTTTTTCATACCGCAATGAGCTATTCATAGGGGCGGTATCTACAATTTTACCCGGATTAAAAAGGTTGTAAGGATCCCATAACTTTTTCATGCTCTTCAGTAATTGGTAGTTGTGTTCACCAATCATTTGAGGAATAAATTCACCTCGCAAACGACCATCTCCATGTTCACCTGAAAGCGATCCTCGGTATTTTTTTACCAATCGTGCAATTTCCTCAGCCATGGTGCGGAATTGCTGTTGACCTTCAGAAGTTTTTAGATTAATGATCGGCCGCAAATGCAATTCTCCAGATCCTGCATGGGCATAATGCACTGCATACATGTCATGTTTTTTGAGGATGGCATTGAAATCTGCAATGTATTGAGGTAAATCCTTTACATCTACAGCAGTATCTTCGATCACTGGTGCCGGCTTGGCATCTCCCGGAATATTCGATAGCAATCCCAAGCCTGCTTTACGCAAGTTCCACACAGATGCAATGTCATCTCCCTGAACAATTGGAAATGCATAGCCCAGAGATTCGCTTTTGAGCTGTTCAATCAAGTCTTTCACGCGATCATCCGCTGCTTGATCGCTGTTGCCATTCAATTCCACCACTAAAATGGCTTTGGGTTCCCCTTCTACAAAAAAACGTAGCGAACGATAGTGGGCATTTCGCTGTGTGGCCTCTAAAATGTAGTGATCCATCAGCTCACAAGCCGAAGGTTGGAATGACAAAGCCACTAAATTGGCCTTCAAAGCTTCATCAATACTGTGCGCATGAATGCATACCAAGCGCTTATGAGGAGGAGGTAGGGGAGTAAGTTTGATTTTAGCTGAGGTGACAAAGCAGAGTGTTCCTTCAGAGCCGGCAATTAAGGAACAGAAATTAAAGTCGGGACCTTGCTCCGAAAACGGACTTTGACGTAGCAACATGTCAAGTGCATAACCTGTATTTCTGCGTTCGATTTCAGCTTTTGGAAAGTGCTCGATGATTTGTTCCTGGTTTTCAGGGTTTTTGAGCATTTCTCTTGTCCCAAAGTAAATACTATTTTGCAATTCGCCGGAAACAGAAAGGCCATTACATCTGTCGAGAAAACCGCTTAGGTCTAAGGGCCCGAAATGACTGACGCTGCCATCGGCCAAAACAGTTTCTACTTCCAATAGATGTTCTCTTGTGCTGCCATAAATAACAGAATTAGAACCACAAGAGTTATTTCCAATCATTCCTCCCATCATGGCGCGGTTGGCCGTAGAGGTTTCGGGAGCGAAAAAATAACCCAAAGGAGCAAGGTGCTTGTTCAGGTCATCTCGGATGATGCCGGGTTCAACCCAAGCGTAGCCTTCTTCTTCATTGATGGATAATATGCGATGGAAGTGTTTAGAAACATCAACGACAATGCCATTGCCCACCACTTGTCCGGCCAAAGAAGTGCCTGCTGTTCGCGGAATCAATGACTTTTGGTGTTCACGGGCAAAATTGACTAAGGTGACAATGTCTTGCTTGTCTTTTGGAATGGCCACAGCTTCGGGCACCTCGCGATAAGCAGAAGCATCGGTAGCATACAATCGCCTTGTGGTGTAGTCCGTATGTAAATCGCCTTGAAGGGCTTCTTTTAGATGGAGTAAAGACATGAGTTGCAAATTACATTGGGCATACCAATTATGGGAGTAAGTTGGGCATTTAATTTGCATGAACCGACTGTTTCAGGCATTGTTTAAGCTGTTTTGGAAAGCAATACGGGTTTTAACTTATAAAGAGCTGAACCGTGCATTATTTTTAAGTTTTCAAATTACTTTCCGGAATGACGGCTGCTAAGGCTCTCGAAGCAGTTTGCTGAGGCTCATCATTGCCCGCTGGAAATAATAAAAGAATGTTGAACCAAACGGTCAACGCTCTTTAGGGAAGTACAGATATGTAAGCAGAACCTTGTTAAGACTATTAGTCTGATAACTATAATTATTGTTGTGTATTTATATAAGTGTTATTTAGTGGTGCAAAACCACCTGTTTGAAAAGCTGAATAAAATTTTTTTAAAAGGTTTTATACCCAAATAAGGGTGTGATGAAATACAAAATACCATATGTAAAGAACTGAATTACGTTAATGAACTGTAAAAGCAGCGCAATGACCTGAAATGCTTATATATTGTGAAACGTTTTTTTTTTTGCATAATAGATTGTATGAATTAAAAATTAATACTTACTTAGTTCTGTCATTAATTAATGACTAGGTATTCAAGGGCTTAAACAGATTAAGTAATAAGTCTTTGATTTCAAATATTTTGTTTAACTTAAATAGTGTTATTATGAAAAAGAAAATTTTTTCAATCGTGTTATTGGCTGGAGCTATGGTATTTAGTGTAGGTCAATTGAGTGCAGCTTGTTCAGGGACAACAACAGAATCTCCTATCACCCTTTGTGGTATGGAAGAACAAAATGAGGCTCAGTCTCAAGCCTTAGCTAACTGCTGTGAGGGTTCACAAATCTTCTGGCACGACCCCTGTAGTGGTGTATCAGGTTCATGGACGGTCTTACAAAATGGCCCTAATTCAAGTTGTAGTAATGAGGTGTACTAAGCTAATATTGTTGATTTTTATGATTTCCTGCTTGTTCTCCTGTGGAGGCAAGCAGGATAATTCTTCCAATGAAAAGTTATTCAATGTAAGATCTTATGATTTGATTTTACCACATGGCGATTATTTATTGAATGCGATCAGTTTTGTATTCAATAAGGCGGGAAGGGATAGTGTTATTTTTTTGGATCCGGCATCACAATCCTTTGTCATTGCAGATTTGGGAAAACAGAAAATTTTAAAAACTTTAAAGTATGATAAGGAAGGCCCAAATTTTACGGATTTTCCAATCTTTGATTTACGTTGGTTTAATGGCCGTTTGTTAGTGCTTTCGAAATTATTTTTTACGGTATATGATGATAAGGGTCAGGTAATTAACAGAGTTTCTTTGAGAGATCAACCAGTTTTAGCACCTTATTTCTATTATTCATTTGATATCATAGATGATGAACATATTCTTTTGGCCACTACCGCTAAATCTGCTGTTTATTCAGGCTATTATCCGGCACCTGAAGAAGACTTTATTTTTGTACGATTGAATTGGAACAATGGTAGTTTGCATCCTTTATCCATCAGCTCTCCAAGGAATGCTTACGTTTCCGATTCCACCCGTGGTTTTTATAATAATTTTGCAGCGCATACAGGCATATATACTGAGGATACCATATTTTATAATTTTGCCTTTGCCTCTACCATCTATAAATCAGATTTAAAAGGTCTCAATCAAAAATCTTTTGCAGCAAAACCTACATATACCGATGCAGCCAGAAAAACGATTGCTGCTAATCCAACTGTAAGAGAATCTTCCAATTATGTTTATTCTGAACAACCCAACTTTACAAAGTTTATGTACGATGAGGTCACGGGCTGGTTTGCAAGAATCCATGGCCAGATTAAAGGGAAGGAGCAACCAAAAAACGAAAAGTATCTTATGGTTTTTGATAATAACATGCATTTGATGTTTGAAACACCGATTGCATTCAATACGCTTTCTGATTCTAGGGCTAATGTATTTACCAATGGTAAAGTTTATCTGCTAAAAAATAACCCAACTACCGAAGATGCCTACCATTTCACAGTTTACGATTTTAACCAATAGGTTTTGGAATGCTAGGGCATGGATATAAAATTTTAGTAGTACCCATGGGTTTTAGCACCTAGCTAAAGTAATACGTCGTATTTAAGTCTTCTGAAAAAATGGCATACTTGATACATGATCGAAAACAAACTAGCACCAAGTTAAGGGAAGCGCAGCTTTCAAAATTTTCGCTTTTAAATTCTAACCTCTCACCTCAAATTAACCATTAGCTGTTGGCCTTTAGCCATTGGCATCGCCCATTTACGAAATACGATTGCCGATTTTGGAATTGATGCACCCAAGCCAAAAATGCACCGTCATCCTGAATGCATTGCGACCCAATGGAGCAGTGCGCAGTTCAGGATCTCTTTTTATTGGAAACCAATTGTTATTTTTCAATGTGATAATGTACCCATTATCTGAGGGATCCTGAAACAAGTTCAGGATGACGGTTGCTGAGGCCAGCCAAATGAAGAAAAGCTATGCTCCGAGAGCCTCAGCAGCCTTTTCCTCCGCTGGAGGGGGCTAGGGAGAGGTTTTAACATTTAGATGGCATGATATCCATCATAATACGAGTCTGTTTCTCCATCTTTAACATTAACATAACGGTTCTTTTTTGTTGGGTGCCATTTTCAGAGGGATCCTGAAACAAGTTCAGGATGACGGTGGCAGATGGACTCGAAGCATTTTTCAATTAGCAATTGACAATGAGGAATTGAGAAAGGCGAAGCGCCAAAAGCGAACTCCCCATTTACCCAAAACCCAACAACCCAAAATCCCAATCCCCAAAAACCCAACTTCTAACCTCCAACCTCCAACCTCCAACCTCCAACCTCCAACCGCTTATCCTAAAAAAGGTAATTTTATTGGTCAATTGTCAAGGCTCAGAACATCGACAAAAAGCCTGTTCAAGGCAAAATCACCATTTTTGAAGCGTTATGCCCTTTTTTGTTCTGAATTTCATCCGTGTTTTTCGACAGTTCATCCGTGTCTAATGCCGATTGGGAAAATAATCTACTTTTTTCTACACTATGGGTAAACTTTTCGAGAACTTTGTCGTCATATATGTAGAGCGAAACGAATAATATTTGGGAGCTCAATTTTTAAATAGACAAAACAACACAATAATTCAAAACAATAAGGTCATGAAAACAGAATTTATAACACGAAGGAAAGCGTCAGCAATTTTAGCTTTGGCACTGGGCTTGGTGGTAACTTTTTCAGCAGCTATTCAGTCATACGGAACAGGAAAAAATAAGTCTTATGTCTACTATGATATTAGTGCTGCATTGGAAAGAGCTTACGAAGATGCAACGAAAGAAGATCATCAATTTATTGAGGTAACGCCTGAAATTAAAACCGTGAGGGTTTTCAATAGTGAGAATGAATTGGTGGAAACATTTCATCTTGCAAATGATGAAGATTTCAACAGAAGAGAAGTACAGCAGAAGCTTGGTGATGCTACTTTTTTATCTGAGTATGCCAACATTTCGGTGTACAAAAGACAATAATACAGTTTAGTTAAAAGGTCAATAAACGGGCTGCACTTCTTGATTGGGGTGCAGCTTTTTTTGTCCATTGGTGTAATAAGTCTAGGAGTGTTTCTATAATTGAGTGGTTCTGCGTACATTTTACCCTATTTCAACCAATTTAGCATAAGATTCTATGAAACGAAACACTATGAAAAGACAATCATTTACCTTAAAAATTGTCGCTTTAGCGATGCTTTTGTGGGTAACTTCTGTGTTTGAGGCTGAAGCCCAGCGCAGAAATCGAAGAGCGCAAGCAGCGAATAACGACCAGCCCACCGCTCAAAATATTTATGAAGGCCTAGAGTGGAGATCTATTGGCCCATTCCGTGGAGGCAGAGCTTCCGGTGTTACAGGTGTACCCGGTGATCCGAATACCTTTTACATGGCTTCCACTGGAGGTGGAGTATGGAAAACCGACAATGGAGGCGATACCTGGAAGAACATTTCAGATGGTTATTTCGGTGGTTCCATTGGAGCGGTGGCAGTGAGTCCTTCCAATACCGATGTTTTGTATGTTGGTCAAGGAGAAGAGACCGTTCGCGGTAATGTATCTTCCGGTTTTGAAGGGGTTTGGAAATCTACCGATGCCGGAGAAACCTGGACAAATATCGGTTTGAAAGATGCCATGCATGTAGGACGCATTGTTGTGCATCCTGAAGATGAAAAAACGGCTTGGGTAGCTGTAATGGGTGATTTGTTCAAATCGAGTGCTACCCGTGGCTTGTACAAAACAACAGATGGCGGTGCCAATTGGAACAAGGTTTTGTTCGCCAATGAAGATGCAGGAGCAGTGGATGTAACGATTGACCCCAATAATCCTGATGATATGTTTGCCAGTACTTGGCGTGTGCGTAGAACGCCCTACAGCCTTACCTCTGGTGGCGAAGGTTCAGGCATTTGGAGATCAAAAGACGGTGGCGAAACCTGGGAAAACATGATGGAGAAGCGTGGAATGCCCAAAGGTCCTTTTGGGATCAGTGGAGTTTCCATTTCACCTGTCAATCCCAATACGGTTTATGCCATCATAGAAGCGAATGAAGGAGGGGTGTATAAATCTACTGATGGTGGTGAAACTTGGAGAAACACCAATTCAGACCGAGGTTTAAGGCAGCGCGCCTGGTATTACACCCGTATTTATGCCGATACGCAAGACGAAGATAAAGTGTATGTGTTGAATGTAAGTTACCATACCTCCACAGATGGTGGTAGAACTTTTAAATCTCGAGGTGCTCCGCATGGTGATCACCACGACCTATGGATTGCTCCTGAAGACAACAACCGATTGGTAATGGCCGATGATGGTGGCGCTCAGGTTTCCTATGATGGTGGCGATACTTGGTCTACCTACATGAACCAACCTACGGCTCAATTTTACCGTGTGGTGACAGACAATGCCTTTCCTTATAGAATTTATGGCGCACAACAAGATAATTCTACGGTGCGCATTGCACATGCTACTAATGGTTTTGCCATCACAGAAAATGATTGGGAATCAACAGCAGGTGGAGAGAGTGCTCATATTGCACCTAATCCTGAGAATCCGAATATTGTATTTGGAGGTAGTTATGGTGGTTACCTTACAAGAGTAGATCATCAAAAGGGCATCAATAGAAATGTAAATGCTTGGCCGGATAACCCGATGGGCCATGGGGCTGAAGATTATAAGTACCGATTCCAGTGGAACTTCCCTATTTTCTTTTCTCCCCACAATGCCAATAAATTGTACACCGCATCAAATCACTTGCATGTTACCTACGATGAAGGGGGTTCTTGGGAGCTCATTAGCCCTGATTTGACACGTGCTGAGCCAGACAAGTTGGGTAAATCAGGTGGGCCGATTACCTACGATGATACCTCGGTAGAATATTATGCTACCATTTTTGCAGCAACAGAATCTCCTTACGAAAAAGACCTGATCTGGACGGGTTCTGACGATGGGCTTATTCATGTAACCCGAGACGGGGGTAAAAACTGGGAAAATGTAACCCCTCCGGATATGCCAAAATACTTGATGATCAATAGCATTGATGCAGATCCTTTTGTAAAAGGGGGAGCATATGTGGCAGGAACACAGTACAAACTAGGAGACTACCAGCCTTATTTGTATAAAACCAAGGACTATGGGAAAACGTGGACGAAAATCACGAGTGGTATTCCGAATGATTATTTTACCCGAGTAGTGCGAGCTGATCCGGATCGTGAAGGATTATTGTATGCAGGAACCGAAAGAGGTATGTTCATTTCAATCGATGATGGGGCCTCTTGGAAGCCGTTGCAAATGAACTTACCCATTACACCCATTACAGACTTGACAATCAAAGACAAAAACTTAATTGCGGCTACGCAAGGTAGAAGTTTTTGGGTTTTGGATGACCTGACGGTGATCCATCAATTGTCTGATGAAGTGAATAACAAAGAGGTACATTTATTTGAACCTGCTGATGCTTATCGTTTACTGGGTTCTTCCAGCTCACGCTTTGGAGGCGGAGGCAATATGTCTTTGCTGTATGGCAAGAACAAGCCTGCCGGCCCTGTGATTTACTATCACCTAAAAGAAGCACCTGCCAAAGGCGAAAAGGTAGCGATTGAAATTTATGGTAAGGATGGAGAGTTAATCAAGAGTTTTCCTCAGAGCAATGCGAAAAAAGGCTTGAATTCCTTCAATTGGAATATGCGTTTTGAAAATGCAGAAGGTTTTGACGGCTTAATCATGTGGGCAGCGTCAATACGCGGACCGGGTCCAATGGCTCCTACAGGTACCTACAAGGCAAAGTTGGTGAAAGGTGAAACCACTCAAGAAACCAATTTCAAGTTGATCAAAGATCCGCGTTATCCTTCTACTGATGCCGATATTCAGGCACAGTTTGACTTTTTGATGAAGGTAAGAGATAAGGTGACTGAGACCCACCAAGCCATT
This sequence comes from Roseivirga sp., assembly GCA_018402485.1. Taxonomy (GTDB): domain Bacteria; phylum Bacteroidota; class Bacteroidia; order Cytophagales; family Cyclobacteriaceae; genus Roseivirga. The sequence goes on from JAGYIY010000003.1 coordinate 68,459, forward strand.
AAAAACATTCGCAAAGCCCGTGAACAAATGAACCAGCTAATGGCAAAAATCAAAGGGAACGATCAGTATGCTGAAGTGGAGGAAGCCGGAAAAGATTTGATGGCCAAAATGACTGAAGTAGAAGAGGCCTTGTACCAAACCAAAAACCGTTCGGGACAAGATCCATTGAACTTCCCCATTCGCTTGAACAATAAACTGGCAGCACTCTTAGGAGTAGCTGGTGGCGGAGAATGGGCACCGACAGCACAATCTGAGCAAGTGCGTGTGGAGTTGACGCAACAAATTGATGCCGAATTAGTCATTTTAGATGGATTGATGAAAACAGATTTACCTGCCTTTAACCGTTTGGTGAAGGAAAAATCAGTAGACGCGATCATCATCAAATAAGATAAACAAACATAAAAAAAAGGCTTCTCGGACAGGGAAGCCTTTTTTTATGGTCTTTAGGTTAATGGTTTAGCCAAGATAGCAAATTCACCTCACCTTTTGTGAACGCCTAAGTTCAGAGCAAAAACAAGCCGTTTAGAACATTTTTTTGCCTCAGCTAAATCGCTCAACTTTGATATATCAAAACCGACATGGGTCGGACATCGAGAAGTTGTGGAGCGTTATAAGGGTTGAGGTTATATAATCGTTCGAAAAAAGGCCACCGAAAGATGGCTTTTTTATGCCGAAACCAACCCTTAGAACAGTTCGATCTGGTTCAGATCGTATTTTTTATTATATTGATTAGTATTTCACTATCTAAAAAGTCTTGTAAGGATTAAATTGGTAACTGAAATCAAGCCCCCCCATTTTAAATCATTCAGTAGCTTTTATTTACAGGTGTAAAAATTAAATAGGCTTACTCATTTAGATATCTATTAATTGGATATCAGTGTGTTACATAAATTATGAAAGTATCATTGACGCATAAATATAGTGGCTATAAATCCATATCAAGGGGATTTCGATCTTCAAGATTGAAATTTCCGCAAGTTGACTAAGTAGCCCTAAAATTAAATTCCAAAATTAATTTTGAATTAATAAATTATATTTATAAATATGTAGTGAATTAAATTTATAAATAAAATAAAATGAAATGCTATGAAACCTAAAACGTTTATCTTAAGTCTATTGATGTGTTTTGCAATGATCGCATCTGTTGCAGTTAGTGCACAATCTTCATCAAACTGTACTGTTGTTAACTCCGAAGGTGGTGGTACTACTATCGTTTGTGAGGATGGTACGGTTGTGATTCTTTCAGAAATGCAACCTAATGGAGGATGTGCCGATGCTTTCACAGATTGTGCAGCTGTAATTCATCTTTTTTAATTCTTTTAATTGGGAGTGGTTTAAAAGCCACTCCTCATTTTAACTTCGAAAACATATGAGAAGCAATATTATTTTATTTGGGATTGCTATTATTTGCTTGGCTTGTCAAAATAGTTCAGAATCAGATGATTTTGTAAGGTCAAAAGCATTGAAAAATACAGGTACTGTTAGTTTAAACTTGGATGCAAATACCTCATTTGAATTTCAAAACGTTCGCTATTTTACTAACGATACATTAGAATGGTTGTTTACGCTAAATTTAAATACTAATGGGTTAAATATTTATGATTTAAAGGAGGAAAAATTAGTCAGTCAATTCTCAGTCCCACTCACAGGTCCAAATGCTTTACCTGAAATAAATGGAATGACGGTTATTTCACCGGACAGCATTTTTATTTATCAAAAAATGATTTTATCTAAAATTAATGTTGTCAACTATAAAGGTGAGACGCTTAATCAAATAAGGATAGATAGTACCTTTATTGCCTCCGATGGCAATGAATACCCCGCAATCATTAATCAGCAAGCCAACACATCGTCACCAACGATATATAAAAATAACAAATTGTATTTTACACGTTGGCCTAATTTTGCCTTATCAAAACCTGAAAATATCTCTGGTAATTACTTTGTAGAGGGGTATTTAGATTTAAACACTCTTACGATAGACATGTTGCCTGTTTCTTTCCCTAAGTGGATGCAAAATAAGGGTTGGAACGGAACCTTTTTATTGCATGGTAAAACCATGAATGAAAAGGGTGAATTTATTTATAATTTTCAGGGAGATGACAGCCTGACTGTTCACCGAATGAATGGTGAAGTCGATCGTGTTTATGCAGGTTTAAGTGGAGATAATTTGAATAAAGAGCCCATATCGAATAAGGATAAATCCAGGTCAGTAGAAGAACTAATAACCACTACCATTTATTGGGGTCTCGTTTATGATAAGTATAGAAAGCTATATTATCGTATTGCTGATAAACCTATCAACTTTATGCCTAGGCATAGAAGTAATTTGGCGGTGTATGAAAAGCCGCTAAGTGTAATAATTCTTAATGAGGATTTTGAAAAGGTGGGTGAAACAGACTTACCGGAAGATACTTACATATTGTATGGCCATTTTGTAGGAAAAGAGGGACTCTATATCCCCAGACTAAATCCCGAATACGAAGATTTTTCTGAGGATCAAATTACCTACTCTATCTATCAGCCTTTTGATGTCAATTGAAATGAAGAGGAAGATTTTTATGATGCTTTTATGTCTTGTTTTTATCTTTAGCTGCTCGAGGGACGTAACAACTTATAAAAAATTACAAAGGTTTTGCGATGAAGTTGGTGTTGATATTAATGAGTATAAATTTGTGGCTTTTATAAATGTTGATGCTTGTTCTTCTTGTTCAACCTTCATTAAGGATTTTTTAGCAATTAATGCTGACAACCTAAACTTACTCATCGTACTTTCTTCTTTATCTCGAAAGAAGGCTAGATTTTTAGTAGATGGGTATGATGGCCAAGCGAAAATCATAATTGACAAAGATAGGTTGGGACTTAATACATATTTGTTACATAAAACTAAACCCTTAGTATATGCTACATCACAGACGCATATTAGTATGCAAGAATTTAATTTACCAGAATTTTCAAAGCTTTGGGTCTATGGTTTTTTCACGAGAGAGTAGTTTATTCATTATTATAACAGTCTTTGCATTATTTTACAGCTGTAACAGCGATGTTGACCTGAACACATATCATCAGCCACAGTCATTTGTGGAAACGAATGTGATGGCAAAGCAGGAAAACACCATCAAACTTGAAGATGGTAGTGGAAGTTATCTTCAGACCAATTTTGTCATTCATGAGGATTTATTGTATTTCATTAGACCATTTAAGTCAAAAGTGGAGGTAATTGACATGAAGACCAACAAGAAAATAAAAGAGCTGAAGACCAAAGCCACTGAAAATGCAGGGGATAGAACCAATTTAGTTGGAGGCATTTTATCAGACCTATTAATCGGAGAGGAAAATTATTATGCACTTGAAATAATGACTGATAAAATCTTAGCATATGATAAAAACTGGACTTTGAAGAATACATTTTACCCTCCGAGCGATATGATATTTCCTATGACTCAAGCAGGTGTTTTTGAAATTGTAGATGATCAAATTATTCTCTCTTGGGACGATCCACTGAGTAGGTCTGTACGAAAAATGAGCGATTTAGATAAAAATCAACCCATCATAATGGGCCTAGACTTGAAAAAGGGTACCTATGAAACTCTGCTTACTGCACAATCTCTCTACAGGGCTATGGAGGTTGATACAATTCCAGATTTTAGGATGGCTTATGCAAACCATCAATACTTTTTGACCAAGCAGCGCGATGCCACTATGTATCGATTTGATTCTGATGGTGTGTTGATTGATAAAAATGACTATTACAAAAAATATATAGCTTCTAAAAAGCAAGGAGCGGGTAGGCAGGATATCGGTTATAGTATAAGGAATATTCATGTTGAAACGAATTCAGTGACCTACTTTCTGGCAAGAGAAGTGGAAGGTGATGAAAAACGACTGTATGAAGTAGTTCATTTTGATTTAGAAGATGGTGTTTACTGGGCTTATAGTATCCCTAGTAAAAGCAAAGAAATTGTGAGGCTTTTACAGTTCGGAAATGGTCAATTACACTACTTATATGCGAATGGAAAGCAAACGGAAATCAGGACTGTAGGCTTACGTCATTAATTGAAGTATTAAGCAAAGTTATTTTGAAAAGGAATGCAATAACAACCACGTATTCGAACAGCTTACAAAGCATAAGAAAAGTAAGCGTCATTACATCTGAGTAATTTTTGCTGTAACTCTTCAATTCTTATTTTTGTTGTTGCGTTCAGTCTAATAGTATTTCACGCATATCCTCAGAAAGCAATTCATAATCATAATAGGCCATACCCGCAGCTTGGGTTTGTGCGACCAAGCGTCTGGCTTCCTGCAATTGTTTAGGTGTTTTATCGGCCAAGTAAAAGGCTGTGTAAAGTGGAATTTTTCCATTTAAGGCTTCCAAACCTTCTTCAGTAGCCCGCTTCATAAAATCAATAGGCTCATCGTAAAACTGGTAATAGACCATAGGAAATACAAAATCTAAATCCCAATGGTCCCAATCTTGCCGCACCATTTTCCGGGCTAAATCGGGCGTAGCGAAGACCGAAGCCGAGATTTGCTTGCCTCGTTCATGTACGCCTTGGGCTATTTTATTAACCAAATGGGTAATGGAGTCGTACCGAAACTGCTTCCAGTCTTGGTCTTGAGAAGGATCCTCTAAACTCAGTGGGTCGTAGCCTTGTTTTGCTTCAAAGGCTGATCGGCAGTCTTCGCAGTAACAAAAATCGTATTCAGCCATTTCATGATCCTGCACCAAATCGTACTTTGACCATAAACCTCTGGGTAAGATCACATCGCAATAGCGTACGTAATCCAATTGTATGCCATCGAGTCCTTCCATGTCGCAGACCTCCATCATGCCCTCAAAAACAAACTCTTGCACGGGTTGTTTGGTGGGGCACAACCATTGATAGTAATCTACATAGGGCCTTACGTCTAAACTGGAATTTCCTTTACGGCTCACAGCATACCATTCAGGGTGATTTTGAGCTGTCGCATCTCCTGGGCGGTTCATGGTCCAAAGCCAGGCGTGTATGGCCAGGCCATGCTTCTTGGCTACCGGAATGGCCTTTTCTAACACCTGCTTTCCACCACCGCAGAGCACACCATAAAAGCCCAATTGCTTGAGACCTTCAAATTCTTTGTCCCAATCTTCTGCTGTTTTTTCAACTCCGCCGGTCCATACCCACTGCTTAAAGCTTTTTGATTCTGTACGGCAAGAGGTTAGGAGAGGGGCTGTCCACAAAGCGGCAGTTCCTAAGCCTAAGGTTTTGAGAAAGTTTCGTTTTTTCATTGCTTGGTTTTCCAAATTTGACCACTTCTGTTCATGTGCCAAAGCTCCTCAGAAAGATCAGCGTGTTGCATTTCAGCATGGTAATCATGCGTACTTACCTGTAGCTTCCATGTGATGGGTTTTCCATTCGAAAATGCTTTATACGCAAGCAAAGCTTCACCATTTTGCTGAAAATAGCCATTTTCTTTGTAGAAGAGCAATTGTTGTCGATGGATATGACTGAGTAGCTGCCTTACCTCTTCACGTGCCGGATGAATCTGGAGCTGAGGGTCTTGTTGCTTTGTCGTTGAAAAGTAAACCATTCCCCAAAATTCGGGTTCGTGCATATTGATCACCCTTTGAGGTGACCACACCCAATTGTTTTCTGGTAAATTTTTACCTGTTTCGGGGTTTTTTTTCTTCACGTATCTGCCATTGATGATGTCTGTTTCCCATTGTACCCTAGAAAAATTAACACGCAAGGCATCACCGTGTTCCGGTGGAAATTGTTGTGTGGCCGCCTCATCGATTACTTCCCAAGGAATCGCTACTTCAACAGACCAATAATTATCTTTATCATCACTTTGATTGAGTGTACCGTTGATATGAACGGCGGATTGTAAACCTCCCATGTTCCAATGGTTAATGGCATGACCTTCATCTCGATACGGTTTGGTGAGCAGCAAATCCCAAACCGTATTATTCGCATTCACTTCATATTCTAAATAACTATGCAGGTCACCATCGGGGTCAATAAATATCTCAAAGTCGTTGTCATAAAATATCACTGTATCTCTTTGTTTTAAGGTTGCCCAAATGTGGGGTTCTTCTAATTGGGCATAAAAGTAAAAATAGTTCGTGTCCCAAAGCATTTTTACACGGGTACCCCATCGGGGCAAGGGTCGACGGTCTCCTTGAATATCTACAAAAGCCTCTGTCCATGGGGCATTTCCCCAGGCTTCTTCATCGGCTTTCCCATCAATCTTTAAAGAAGTTTGCACTTGAACGGCTACATAACTTCTGTTTTCAATCAAAGGATACTGAGCGAAAGCAAATGTGGTAGTCAAAAAGAAGCAAAGAGTAATGCTGTAAATCTTCATAACTACTTTTTTATGGAAGTTTAAATTGTTTTTAAATCAAATTAATACCGAAAAATGTACCCAAGACGGTAAGGATAAAAATGATTCCCAGAATTACAGGTGAAACATACGAAACCGCGAAATTCAGGTACTTTTGAACAAAAGAGCCTTTGTAGTTTGGATTCCCTTTGGCCAGTTCATCATCTAAATTGTGTTTCTTCCAAACGTAAGCAGCGAAAAATACCACCAAAAAGCCGCCAAGCGGTAGCATGGTGTCATTGGCTATGCTTCCGATAAAGCCTAAAAAGCTTGTCGGCTGATCAGCACCAATGTAGGTAATGAAGTTGGTAAAGAATTCAGAATAACCATTCCCTACTAAGGAAGGTATGCCAATTAAGAAAATTAATCCGGCCACCATCCACACGGCTCTTTTCCTCCTGATATTGAATTCATCAACGACATAAGAAACAGGTACTTCGAGTAAAGAAACGGTTGAGGTTAAGGCAGCAAAACACAGGAGTAAAAAGAAAAGTGCACCTACCAAAGCTCCACCAGTGCCGATTTGCTCGAAAACCTGCGGAAGGGTCACGAAAATAAGATCGGGTCCGGCAGTGGCCATGTCGCCATTGCCAATGTTGCCTTGTGTGATGAATCCTAGTAAAGGGAAAATGAGCAGACCTGCTAAAACGGCTACAGTAATGTCTGCTATGGTAATCAGGGCTGCGGCCGTAACAATATTTTCATCTTTTCGCACATAAGATCCGTAGGTGATCAATGCTCCCATCCCTAAGGAAAGAGAGAAGAAAGCCTGCCCTAGGGCGTTGTAAACCACAGTTCCATTAATTTCTGATAAATCAGGTAGCAGATAAAAGGATAATCCAGCTCCTGAATTTTCCAGCGTGAAAGAATAAATCACTAAGCCGATCATCATTAGAATCAGGGTAGGCATCAAAATTTTTGAAGCTTTTTCTATACCCCCTGAAATGCCTTTGGACACTACATAAGCGGTGGTAATCATGAAAACGAGTCCATAACCTCCGACTTTAAACACCTGTAGTTTAAATGCACTAAAATTTTCGGCTACCCCAAAGTTTCCCATGGCCATTTCGAAGATATATCCAAAAGCCCAGCCTGCAATCACATTGTAGAACGAAAGGATTAAGAATCCACTGATGATGCCTAATTTACCGATGAAGTTCCATTTCTTAAAACCTAAGGCATTGAAAGCACCTACCGGGTTTTTCTCGGTTTTTCGGCCAATGGCTATTTCAGTTACCATCACAGGAAAGCATAATACAAAGCAAAATATCAGATACATAAAAACAAAAGCACCACCACCACCGGCACCTACTTCTGCAGGGAAACCCCAGATGTTACCTAATCCTACAGCTGAACCTGCTGCCGCTGCTATAAAACCTAATCGGCTTGAAAAACCTCCTCTTGTTGCCATTATTCGTAGTTTAAAACTCGAATATATGGTATTCTCTTATGCTTTGGGTGCTATTCATCAAAAAAGTGTCTTCATTTTTTATTCATGGAGATAAGCTCTACTTATCTTTAAATCGAAAACATATCTTCTATCGAAGGCATTGCACACGAGGTGCTCAATGCGAGCTAAATTAAATGGAGGATGATTTGCACGCTACAAGGGTAAATGGCAGACGTATATAAAATTTAAAGTCTGAATCGGAAGTTGATGGTCAAACGGATGAATGGGTACATGGCCTTAAGGTTTGGGGAGTCTCATTTTAAGTGTAATTACATAGAAAAGAGGCTCGCTGTAATATTATTTTTGAGCCAGGCTTTAGCGACTGTGGGTGTACGATTGGCCGTGCTGAGCCATGCACTAGGAACGTTTAATGCCTTACTATGCACACAAATGATGGCCTAGGTGTCTCATTTTTAAGCGTTTTTAGCAGCTCGTTCCTCGAGTTCAGCTTGTATTTTTTTACGAATACCACCATAGCCTAAGAGGGGATAAACAATGCCCGCAATCAAAACCAAAGGTATCATTTTGTAGCCTTGTTCCGCTCCGCGTGTAAAAGCGACACCTGCAATGAGGAGAGCAACAACAACAGCTCCTATCATCATGATTTTTTGAAGTTTTTTAAAGCGATCTGCCTTTTTCTTGAGTTCAACTATGCTGTAATCAGCATATTCGTTTTCTAGTGCCATACTTTAATAATCGCAAATGTCTGATTTTGTTTAGTAGGTTTCTAAAATTTGAAATAACTTATCTAGTTTGGGGGTCAAAATAATTTCTGTTCTTCTATTCAAAGCTTTGTTGGCCGCTGTGCTATTGTCTGTTACCGGAACAAATTCACCCCTACCAGAAGCAGTAATGATTTCAGGATTGACTCCATTGTTAGTCAATATTTTGACAATAGAAGTGGCACGCATAACGCTCAAATCCCAGTTATCACTCATGTATTGACTTTTTCTAGAAATAGGTACGTTGTCTGTATGTCCTTCAACCATAATGTTGAGGTCTGCATTTCCTTTCAAGGCGTTGGCAAGTTGCTTCAAAGCTTCAATGCCTTTGTTGTCCACTACGGAACTTCCTGAACTAAAAAGTAATTTTTCTGCTAAGGAAACATACACCTTACCATTTTTTACTTCTACCGTTAAATCGCTCTCTTCAAAGTTTAACAAAGCATCGGTGACACGCTTTTTCAATTCGCTTACAGCTTTTTCTTTTTCTGCAATGGCACGCTCCAACTCTGCCACACGCGCCTCACGTTTGCTGAGGTCAGCAGCCAATTCTTGGTTTTTCTTGCGCTCAATTTCTAAATCGTCTTCAATGCCCAATAGTCTTTGTTGTTGTTGTGCCAAGTCTGTGTTCAGCTGATTGCTATTACCCAATAGGTTTTCATAGCGACTTTTGATGCGGTCATAGTCTTCTGCAACCTTCTTGTATTCTGTTTCTAAGAGCTCAAAATCATTTTCAAGCACTTCGTTTTTCTTTTGCAGCTGCTCTATTTGCACTTCCAAGCGCTTTATTTTCTCCTCAGCTACCTGTAAGTCTTCTTGTAATTGACGGTTCTCATTTTCAAGACCTCGCTTTTCATTAGAAAGCGCATCGAATTCTTTCTTGGCCACACATCCGCTGCCGAGTGCTACAAATAATAAGACGAGCAAAATATTTTTGAATGTTTTCATAGAAATGTATTGTGTGAATAAAATCAGCATGTTTGCAAATTAGCTATTTTTTAAAAGACGTGTTAGGTCTGAAAGAATTATGTAAACGAGAAATTCTTTTTAAATTGTTCGTTCAACTAATATAAAAACATGAGAACAGACGGAATGCTCAAAGAAGGAGCCTTGAAAGGACAAACCATAATCGTTACTGGTGGAGGAACAGGTTTAGGGAAGTCTATGGGTACTTATTTTTTGGAACTGGGAGCCAATTTGGTGATTACCAGTCGTAAAATTGATGTACTTGAAAAGACAGCCAAAGAAATGGAAGAGGCTACCGGAGGAAAGGTGCTGGCGGTGCAGTGCGATGTGCGCGAGTATGACCAAGTGGAAAATGTGATTGCCAAATCTGTGGAGCGATTTGGTTCTGTAGAGTGCCTTTTGAACAACGCAGCAGGTAATTTCATCAGCCCAACCGAGCGTTTATCGCACCGGGCATTCCACATTGTATTGGATATCGTGTTGAAAGGAACTACGAACTTCACTCTTGCCCTTGGCAAGCATTGGATTGAGAAGAAACAACCCGGTACGGTGCTAAACATCGTAACCACGTATGCTTGGACAGGCTCGGGTTATGTAGTGCCTTCCGCCTGTGCCAAAGCCGGCGTTTTGGCCATGACACGCTCGCTTGCAGTAGAATGGGCGAAATACAAAATCCGTCTGAATGCCATAGCTCCGGGACCATTTCCTACCGAAGGTGCATGGAGCAGACTCTTGCCGGGTGACTTGGTGAAGAAATTCGATCCGGCCAAATTGGTGCCGGTGGGCAGGGTAGGAGAGCATCAAGAACTAGCCAACCTAGCCGCGTATTTAATGTCCGATTTTAGTGCTTATGTCAATGGAGAAGTGGTGACCATTGATGGTGGAGAGTGGTTGATGGGAGCAGGCGAATTTAGCCATTTGGAAAAAATACCTCAAGAAATGTGGGACATGCTTGAAGCGCAAAGAGGAAAAAAGGACTAAGCCCCAAGTTGCTTTGGGGCTATTTCAAAGCCAAACGTAAGCTAAAGACAATTGATTTATAGGCAATTGAGAGGGGGATTTACCCCTCTTTTTTTTGTTGATCGTTTCTTATACTACCAGGTTTACGATTTTATTAGGCACTACAATTATTTTTTTGGGAGTTTTGCCTTCCAACCACTTGATGACGTTCTCTTGCGCCAAGGCTGCTTCCTCTACCTGGGATTTGTCAAAATCAGCAGGAACCAACACTTTCGCACGCATTTTACCATTAATCATTACCGGATACTCCACCTCATCTTCTTGCAAATACTGCTCATCAAAGGTAGGATATGCAGCCTCAATAATGCTTGTGGAATGGCCCAGTTGCGACCATAACTCCTCGGTAATGTGTGGCGCATAGGGGGAAATAATTACCAAAAGGGGTTCTAAAACGGCTTTTTTGTTGCATTTCAATGCAGAAAGCTCATTCACACAAATCATAAAGGTAGAAACCGAGGTATTAAAAGCATAGCGCTCAATATCCTCTTCTGCTTTTTTGATGGTTTTGTGTAGGGCTTTCCATTCTGCTTTTTCTGGTGTCGCATCACTGACTTTAAAGACACCTTCCTCATTGTGAAATAAGCGCCAAAGTTTCTTCAAAAACTTATTGACACCATCAATACCATTCGTATTCCATGGCTTGAATTGTTCCAAAGGCCCTAAAAACATTTCATACAAGCGCAAAGTGTCTGCTCCATACTTCTCAATGATGTCATCGGGGTTCACCACATTGTACTTCGACTTCGACATTTTTTCTACTTCCCAGCCACAGATGTATTTGCCGTTTTCTAAAATAAATTCAGCATCAACCAAGTCCGGACGCCATTTTTTAAAGGCTTCAATGTTGAGTTCATCATTGTATACGATGTTGACATCTACATGCATGGCAACGCTGTCGTAGTCTTTATGTAAACCATAAGATACGAACTTGTTCTCGCCTTTTACGCGATATACAAAATTCGACCTACCCTGAATCATACCTTGGTTGATCAATTTCTTAAACGGTTCTTGCACCGAAACATGGCCTAGATCATGCAAAATTTTCGTCCAAAAACGGGCATACAACAAATGTCCGGTGGCATGTTCCGAACCTCCAATGTATAAATCTACCTGCTGCCAGTAGTTTTGAGCATCAGCACCCACAAAATGCTTGTTGTTGTGGGCATCCATGTAACGAAACCAATACCAACTTGAGCCTGCCCATCCGGGCATGGTGCTTAATTCCAAGGGGTAAGCCTTTGCATCTCCGTGAGGGGTATAATCAAAATGTTCGGCACGCCCCAAGGGTGGGTCACCATCTGCTGTGGGTAAATATTTATCAATTTCGGGCAAGACAATGGGTAAATCTGCCTCCGCAACAGGATAAGGCAGCTCATTTTTAAAATAAACAGGTACCGGTTCGCCCCAATACCGCTGACGGGCAAAAATAGCATCACGCAAACGGTAGTTAACGCGTCCTCGGCCAACTCCTTTCTCTTCCGCAAAGGCAATGGCTTTTTCAATGGCCTCTGCATAACTCAACCCATTTAAAAAGGCCGAATTCATCATTTTACCTCCTTTGGTCGCATTCGCTTGTTCGCTGATATCAGCTCCTTCAATAACGGGTACAATGGGCAGATCAAAATGTTTTGCAAAGTCATAATCACGCTGATCGCCACAAGGAACGGCCATTACTGCACCTGTGCCATAACCTGCCAATACATAGTCGGCTACCCAAATGGGAACACGATTACCGTTAAAAGGATTGATGGCATAACTTCCCGTGAAAACCCCTGTAATGGTTTTGACATCCGTCATGCGGTCGCGTTCCGAACGGTTGGCTGCTGCAGTGGCATAAGCTTTTACTTCCTCCATTTGTCCGGGAGTAGTCAAAGTGTCGAGTAAGTCACTTTCTGGGGCTATGGCCAAAAAGGTTACACCAAAAACTGTGTCAATGCGGGTCGTAAAGACTTCAATGGTCAAATCATGCTTTTCTACCTGAAAGCGCAATTCAGCCCCAACAGAACGTCCGATCCAGTTGCGCTGCATTTCTTTCAAAGGTTCGGGCCAGTCGATGGTTTCCAAATCGTTGAGCAAACGCTCGGCATAGGCGGTGATGCGCATGCTCCATTGTTTCATCTTTTTCTTGACTACCGGATGGCCACCTCTTTCCGAAAAACCGTCCTTCACTTCATCGTTAGAAAGGACTGTACCCAACTCAGGGCACCAATTCACGGCTGTTTCCGACAAATAGGTGAGTCTGTATTTTAAAAGAATTTTTTGCTGTTCTTCTTCAGTAAAGCCCTTCCATTCAGCTACTGAAAAAGAAGGTGTATCCTCATCGCAGACGGCCTCTACATCGGTATTGCCGGTTTGTTCAAAAATGGCGATCAGATAATCAATAGGTTCGGCACGGTTGGTTTTTTTGTTGTACCAACTATTGAAAATTTGAATGAAAATCCATTGTGTCCACTTGTAATAATTCGGATCGCAGGTTTGCACTTCTTTGTCCCAGTCGAATGCAAAGCCAATGTTTTCCAATTGTTCTTTGTAGCGGGCAATGTTGGTCTTGGTGGTAATGGCCGGATGCTGCCCGGTTTGAATGGCGTATTGCTCTGCAGGTAGTCCGAAAGCATCGAAACCCATGGGGTGTAATACATTAAAACCCTTGTTTCTTTTGTGGCGCGAAACGATATCAGAAGCAATGTAGCCGAGTGGGTGACCTACATGCAAGCCGGCACCCGAAGGATAGGGAAACATATCGAGGGCATAAAATTTAGGCTTACTGCTATCTGTTTTTGCCTTAAAAGTTCCGTTGTCTTTCCAGAAAGCTTGCCATTTGGCTTCAATGGATGAATGTTGGTAGTCCGCCATGTGATTCAAAAGGTTCAATTAAGTTTGCAAAAATAGTGTTTTTCAAGCCTGAAGAAACCCTTTTGCAGAATAATCCTAACTTTGAAAAAATAGGAGAAAGCCATGTGGAACTTGTTCAAGAAATCAAAAACCAAGAAACTACAATTGAAAGATTTAAATGGACAGCCTTTTGGGGAAGGAGCACGTGTGAAGTCATTGCGTTACGACCTTGGTGAATGCGAGGTGCATTTTGACGGTAAAGGCTATCTCTATCAATCTGATCATTCCGGTGAATCCATTTCACATACCCTTATGATAGACGCCACGACAGGACATCAAAAGGTAATTTTATTAGAAGATACATAAAAAACACCCATTCCTTGTAGCTTTTTTGTGAAGTTATCCGTTATGAAAAACAAAAAGCCTCATGAAAAAAATTGTCCTGTTTCTCCCTTTGTTTTTTTTACTCCATTATGTAGACGGTCAGATTCTCAAAAAAGCCAAGGGTATTTTGGGTGGTGGAGAAAGCTTTACGACCGAAGAAGCCGCGAATGCCTTAAAACAAGCTTTGGAGCAAGGCACCATCAAAGGAGTGAGTAAGTTATCTATAAAAGATGGATATTTCAAAAACCCTCAAGTGCGTATACCTTTTCCGGAAGAGGCCAAAAATGTGGAGGAAAAGTTGAGGGCCATTGGAGCAGGCAAGCTGGTGGACGATACAGAAGAAGCCTTGAACCGAGCGGCAGAATTAGCCGCTGAGGAAGCCAAGGATATTTTTGTTGCTACCATTAAAAGGTTAACGGTGCGTGATGCGATAAACATCGTGAAGGGAGCACCTGATGCTGCAACGCGTTTTTTGGAGCGCGAAACCACAGAAGAATTAACGGTTAAGTTTAAACCCATTATCGATACCAGTTTGGAAAAAGTTGAGGCCACGAAATATTGGACCGATGTGATGGGTAAGTACAATCAAATTCCTTTTGTTAGGAAGGTCAATCCCGATTTAAACGGCTATGTTACCCAAAAGGCATTGGAAGGTTTATTTGTGATGATAGCCAAAGAAGAATTAAACATTCGCCAAAAACCCGCAGCGCGTACTACCGCCTTGTTAGAAAAGGTGTTTAACTAAAACATAACCTAAGCTAAATTCTTCTGCAGTATTACTCAAATAGGTGTACTGTTCATTTATTTTGATTTATTCAACCCATAGAGTGGTTTGGAATTTGTAACTACGCAACAGCGAATAGAAAATATTGGGTGTGAAGCCTAAGAACCATTTGATTTACTCACGTAACAAAAGAATAACACCACCTTGATAACATCTTATCAATAATGCTTGTTACTTTTCAATATGAGAGAATCGAAAAATGGGTAGAGTAAAAATATCGGTATTGATGGCAGTGTATAATACCGACTTCCGCTTCACCAAAAGAGCCATTGATTCCGTGATGAATCAAGATATTCAAGATTTTGAACTCATTATTATAGATGATGGCAGTACAAATTACAGCGAGGAAATTCTAAGTTATGTGAAAGCCCATGAAGATCATATTGTTTACATTAGACATAGCAATCGAGGGCAATCTATATCTATTAATCGAGGTGTTTTAAATAGCATAGGAGAGTATATTACCATACTCGACAGTGATGATGAGTATAAGCCTCATCATTTGAGATCATGCTTGAACGAAGTTAAGGAGTTCGATCTGATCTGTTCTACCACAGAAACAGTTGTAGATTCCATTGATGATTATTATGTACCTGATAAAAATGATCAAACACAGTTGATTCATTTAGATAATAGTATTTTGTTCGGGACTTTGTTTGGTAGAAGAGAGGTTTTTGAGCAGATTCATTTTAAAACTGGTTTTGCTGCGGATGCTGACTTTTACGAGAGAGCAGGAGAGAGGTTTCGTGTAAGTAGGGTAAATCTCCGGACCTACATTTATTATAGAAATATACCTTCCAGCATATGCGCAACAGTTAAAAAGCAATATCAATCTACAGACAACTGATGTTGAAGCAGTATCAATTTATTCTTCCTAGTAGCAATATCATCATGGCATGCCACATTTCTGGCGTGTACGATGTAAACAGAAACCTCACTCTCGACAACGATAATTATGATTGGGTTCATGATTGGGCGACATCTATCGAGGCTCAAGGTTTGCATGGTGTGTTATTTCATAATTCTTTCAGTAATGAGACCTGCAAAGAGCATGAAAATAAGCATATCTCATTCATAAAAATAGATTACGATAGACAATTCAATCCCAATGTCTATCGCTATTTTCTTTATCGAGATTTTATACATCAGCATAAAAACCAAATAAAAAACGTGTTTGTCACTGATGTTTCAGATGTTGTTTTAGTGAAAAACCCCTTTCTTGATCCTTTTTTTGTGGATAATTCTACAGTTATTTTTTGCGGGGATGAAGATGAAATACTTCAGAATGAATGGATGCAGGCACATGGAGATCATTTAAGAAGTCAAATGGAAGACTATGCGAAATTTGAAAAGGATTTTAGCAAAGAAACTCTTTTGAACTGTGGCATCATTGGAGGGGCTATGCCCATTTTTATTGATTTTTTAAATCAATTGTGCTCGATTCATTCTAAGTTTAACCGCAACAATCAAACAGCTTTTACAGGAGACATGGGGGCTTTTAATTTTTTGGTCAGGACCCAGTTTAACCATCAAGTAAAGCATGGCGCACCAGTAAACACAGTATTTAAGCAATACGAAAACGACAGGACAGATTGCTGGTTCCGACACAAATGAACCAAACCAAACATCCGCACCAAGTAGTTTACCATAGCTCATCAAACAAGTCTGCTGTTACAATGAGAATAGGCTAAATTGTACTGTCCTGATGGTTTAGGTGGAGAATTCTTACAAAAAAAGTTTGACTATAAAGCAAAAAGCCCTGACGAATGTCAAGGCTTTTAAGCGGAACGGACGAGACTCGAACTCGCGACCTCCTGCGTGACAGGCAGGCATTCTAACCAACTGAACTACCGCTCCAAATTTTTCTAAAGTCCCTTTCGTTTAAGGTGATGCAAAAGTACTACGCTTCTTCTGATTTACAAATAAGGAAGACAAAATAATTAGAGATTTATTTCGAGTTGACGCATTACCCATAATGAAAAGCCGAAAGGTTTGCTTGCATTGCTTTGAATATTGAACATGATGCACCTCAAAAGATGAGGTTTTTACCTAGAAGGGTTTACTTTTTAAAGGTGCATCTTCGTACCCATCTTCAAAAGTTTTGGCCGTGCTGTATTTGTCTTTTAAAATGCGATACACCATGTAAAGCAATAATCCTTGGCTAAGTAGGAAGAAAAGGAAGACAGTGGGGAAATGCGCAGAGATTTGCGTTATACTCACATAAGCTACCAAAAATAGGGTGGTAAAGAATACGGTAAATTTAAGTGACTTCATGATATTTAAACATGAAGTCACTTGTTTTGTTTCATTCATTTCTAACATTAAAAACCATAACCCGCTCTTTGCAAGTCTTTTAAGTTTTTGAAAGGTGTTGGTGGATTGAGGTAACCTTGTAAAAAACGATAGACCTTAAGCCTTACCTCTTTGGCGATTTTAGTATCGAGTCGGTCAAAAGCATGTCCTCCCGGAACATCTTCGTAAATCTCACTTTCGAAGGTTTTACCATCGGCTTTAAGCGATTTGATCAGGTGCTGTACTTCCAGCACATTGACATCCTCATCATTGGTATTGGAATGAATCAGTAAGGGGCTTTGTAGTTTCTCTGTATTCCAGGCAGGTGAACGTCTTTTGTATTCTTCTACATCCTGGTAAGCCTCTTTGCCAATGTGATAGTCTGCGGCATAGAGTGCCTCATAGCCATCAGATTTATAGCCCATCCGGGCAATCAAGTCGCTTACCGGCACACCTGCATAGCCTACTTTGTAAGCTTTCGGGTAATTGTATAGGTTCATCAGCGTTATCAAACCGCCATGACTCCAGCCAAAAATACCTACGCGATTGGCATCTACTATGTCGTAATTTTCAATCATATAATCTCTCGAGGCTTTGACATCATCTACTTCCAAACCGCCATAGTCGATTAATTCGTAAAATCTACGGCCATAGCCGGTGCTACCTCGGTACTCGGGAGCTACCACTATATAGCCTTGCGCCATCAGCTCGCGGATGATATGGGCATAAAAAGTGTTGAAGTTGCTATGCACTCCGCCATGAGGCAAAACCATCAGGGGGTATTTTTTAGAGGCATCTACTTGTCGAGGGATAAATACATAGGATTTGAAGCGAACGGGATTTTGAGCACCTTGTCCCGTTGGATTTTTGATTACACGCGGTTTGGGTCCCGTCAATTCCACCTTGTCTATAAAGGCTACATCACCCACTTTGTTGTACCACATCAGGTCATCTATGCCCTTGTTGATTCCATCAAAGGTAGAGCGCAAACCACTAATTTGACTTTGAATACGATCAATTTCGTTTTTTACGTCTTCGATCGATTGTGCATGCAACATCAATTCGGTACCGAGGCATAACAGCACCATGAGCCATTTGAATTTCATAAGTATGGGGTTTAAGGTTGATTTTAAAATATAAGGTAACACACTACCTTGAATTTTCCTCGGTATAAATGAAAAAGCCTTGTTCTTGAAGAACAAGGCTGGCGGTTCATCTTTCTTTCAGGTTTACCAACTGGATGTCTTTAAATCTCTTGTGGCCTGAAGAACATCTCTTCTACTAATTTGACCGGCCAGTTTCCCATTCTCGTCTATCACCGGGTAGCGCCTGTAATTGGTACTTAAAAACTTGGTGGCAACATCCAATATATCTGAGTTAATGGAGACAGTTGCTACCTTGTGACTCATGTATTGTGCCACCGTAATTTTACCATGTGGTAAATTGTAATAGGCCTCATCTACCATGATTTTTAAACAATCAACTTCTGAAATAATGCCGACCAATTTACCATGCTCATCTACCACCGGAGCACCTGAAATGCCTTTTTCTAAAAAAGTATCCATGGCTTCCACAATGCTTTGGCTAGGGTGAAAGGTCACTACATTACGAGTCATGTAGTCTGTTACCGGACGATATTCTTTCACCTTCTTTGGTGGTTCTTCCATTTTTTTACCTGTAAAACTAACCATAAGTGTTTTGTTTAAATATTGAAAAATACCTCAAGTGGAGAATAATGTAAGTATATTTTATGGATTGGCAAAATATGTATTGGTAAAACATCCATAAATACATAAGGAGACCGGTAAGTAGAAACTAATTAAATCGCTCTATTGCTGACCGTTGGGAAGAGCCTGTGTAAAAAATAAATGTATGGTTTGTTTTACATTTTAATGTCTTATCGTAAATTCACCCTTATTTTCATGGAGATCCGCGCATTTTCATGTTTTTGATTAGTAGGGAGGAGGTGTCATGGCCTCCTTCCTTATTTTATTAATCATGGTCTTAAATGACAGATATTTTCTTAAATTTCACTTCCATTGAAATGAAAATATTATGACAAAAGCTGCTGTTATTTTCGTACCTGCATTTCTAGCTTTTTTTACACATCTAAGTTTTGGCCAAACCTATTATCCTGACAGATATACATGGGAAGAACGTTCGGCTGCCTCACTGGGGTTGAATGATGAGGCCCTAGCAGCGGCTGTAGCCTTTGCTATGAACAACGAATATTCAGGGGCAAGAGATTTACGCGTAGCCATTTTGGAGGGCTTTCGAAACGAGCCTTTTCATGAAATTTTTGGGCCTACGAAAAAGCGTGGAGGCCCGGCAGGGGTCATCTTAAAGGATGGCTACATTGTGGCCAAATGGGGTGTTCTTGATCGTGTGGACATGACCTTTTCGGTGACAAAAAGCTATCTCTCTACCGTTGCTGGTCTTGCCCTAGATGAAGGTCTCATCAAGAATGTACATGATAAAGCTGAAGCTTACGTTTGGGATGGCACCTTCCAAGGCCCCCATAATGCTACCATTGAGTGGCATCATTTGCTCAATCAATCCTCTGCATGGTCGGGCACTTTGTTTGGAGGCAAAGACTGGGCTGATCGTCCCCCAAGGAATGGAAGCATAGATGATTGGAAATTCACCAAGCCTGTTGCACCCGGAACAGTGATGGAATACAATGATGTACGCGTAAATGTATTGGCTTACGCCTTGTTACAAGTATGGCGAAAACCTTTGCCCCAAGTCTTGAAAGAAAGAATCATGGATCCGATTGGCGCATCAACTACTTGGCGCTGGATGGGCTATGATAATGCCTGGGTGGATGTGGATGGACAGCGCATGCAGTCTGTAACTGGCGGTGGTCATTCGGGAGGAGGGCTATTCATCAATACGCTCGATCATGCGCGTTTTGGTTTGCTATTTTTAAACGAAGGGAATTGGAATGGGGAGCAGTTGATTTCAAAAGACTGGGTGCAGGCTGTACAGCAACCCTCAGAAGCGATGGAAAGTTATGGTTACATGTGGTGGTTAAATCGTGGGCCTCGGAAATGGCGAGGGGTTGACGATGAGTCTATTTACTATGCTGCCGGATTTGGTGGGAATTTTATTGTCATCGACTCAGCAAATGATATGGTGATTGTTACCCGCTGGTTAGCGCCTTCACAGATTGGTGCTTTTATGCAAAAAGTACAAGAGGCTATCGAATAGATTGCTCTAATTTTCTGAGAATATCTTCCAATCCATTGAGTTTAATTTCATATACGGTTTGCATTTGCATACCTAACTTTCCTTTTGGAAAGCCTTTTCTAGCAAACCACTCTAAGTAGTGAATGGGTAAGTGAGCTAATAAGGTGTTTTTATATTTGCCAAAAGGCATGCGTAAACGCACTAAATCTTTGAGTAATTCTGGATCTGGACCTTGATTATGCTCCATTATTTAATAATTTGTTTATCATTCAATTTTATTATGGGTACAAAGAATCTTAGTTATCTCATTGGCTTGCCAATGCATATCATCCTTGTGTGCTATTAAGTTTTAGGCTTTTCTAACCTTTTTACTTTCAAATTTTTAAAGTCACAATGAGCTAAATGTTCTTTTAGAGATGATTCTTTTTTTATTTGGTCACGGATAAAACTTGTTGCATGAATATCATCTTTCATTTCTTTCATCAGTACTAGCAGTATTTCTGCTCAAAAACGTTTTGCTTTGCCCCCGATTTAAATTCTGGTTTTTCTAAGCTAAAAGACAAGAAGAAGAAAAGTGTTACATACTTATGTGGTCAAAAATAAAGGGTTAGCCAGGCATATCATATTCTTTTGTGAAGGAATATGGTCTATGAACAGAACATGCCAGGGAATATCAAGTTAAATAAACAAACGAATAAATCTTATGTATTTGAATCAAAAGCAACTTCAAGCCAAAGACAAAAGGGAACGCATTAATCTTGTGAATTCCATCACGGGGATAAAACCTGCTAATTTGATTGGAACACAATCTATTGAGGGGCGTACCAATCTGGCCATTTTCAGCTCGGTGATTCACTTGGGTAGTAGCCCAATGTTGCTCGGATTTATCACACGCCCCACGGGAGAGGTAAGGCGAGATACCTACGAGAACATCAAAGAAACTGGAGTGTTTACTATCAATCACGTGCCTTCAGACAAAATAGAAAATGCACATTATACCTCAGCAAAATTTGATGCGGAGGTTTCAGAGTTTGAGACCTGCGGATTTACGGAAGAATGGGTAGATGGATTTGAAGCTCCTTTTGTCAAGGAAAGTAATCTAAAGGTAGGTCTGAAATGGGTAGAAGAAATGCACATTCAGCGTAACAATACACGGCTGATGATTGGTGAGATTAAATGGTTATTTGCACCAGAGGCGGATGCCGAAGGAAATCTCAATCTTGCCTCCTCAAAATCAGTGGGTATTTCAGGCCTGGATACCTATTATAAATTAGTGTTCGAAGCCCAATATCCTTATGCGAGACCTGAAGAGTTACCTCATTTTTAGCCTATGGTCTGATTGCCAGAGTTGTAACACTAATCCCTCCAATTTGCACGCCAACATTCGAAATGATACGAAATCCTAGCCAACCAGAACTGTTACCGTTTCTAAAGGGTAAATAACCAACCCCATTCCAAATGATCATATTTGCAGATGTATTTACTGCATTGGCTGTAGTATTCGTGAGAAAACCAGAGGAGAGACCTGTGTAGTTTGTAACAAAATTATTGATTTCAATCCCAGCATTTAAAACATCTACACCAAGAATTGATTGTTCAGTACCAAAGATTTCAAATTCACTTCCTGAAAAAGGAATTTCAAAACCGTTTCTACTTCTTACGGTTAGAACTTGCCGATCTGCCCATTTCACCAAAGTAAAAACTAAATCATTAGAATTATTGCCATTGAAATCAAAACCCGCTTCAAAAAACGTAGAATCGCCATCTGTACTAACTTGTTCGAAATTAGCATCGGGCACGTTGTTGTTATAGGTTACATTTGGTTGATCAGTATTTCCAGTGATCAATGGTAGTTCACTTGGGTTTACACCTGGCCCACCAAAACCATTATCTGATCCACAGTTAGTTATACTAAGAATGAATAAGGAAAAGAGAAGAATCTGATTTTTTTTCATGTGCTTTTTAAAATTCAAAAGTAGCCAAAAATATCAACTGAAGTGAAAACGAACTTAACAAAAAAAATGTTACTTGCTTAGACTTTTTATTAAGCTTAACATTAACCCACCTGCCCTTCTTCATTTTGCTGTGATTACATCTTTATGCGAGCTCGGTTAGAAATTCGACTTCCAAAAGAGTTTTTATTAATAGAAAACCCAAAAAGTTAAGGCATTGGCTGCCATGAGCTGTCGCTATTTTAGTCTTTGATCGATGCGGAAAGGCGTGATTTGATCAACTATTTTCATCCCTTTATGTAAAGGATGAGCGGGGTTGATTAAATAATTGTATTCATGAGGTGCTAAGACAGAGGGTACCTTTAACATGTAATATTCTTTATTCAATAAAAATTGAGCCCCTATTTTTTGGGTTTCGGTAAAGGGTTCTAAGGTTCTGTTCCAGTCATTAGGGAGTACCGAGGGAGATAGTACCTTAATCGATGAGGAGTCAGTAATTTCAATAGTGCAAAGGCTGAGTGAAGTGCTTTGAAAAACGTGCATATTATGCGCTAAGTATTCCAAAATAGCCAATGAGATAGAACCGGCTGTGTAAAGCACCGGAAACCCTTTTGGATTCCATCGTCCGCCATATAAACTGGCTCCATAGCCACTGAGGTCATCAGCATAGGCCGTTTTGGAAATGCGATAAACCTGCATTAGGCAAGTACACCATGCGCCATACGCCCAATATGCTCTAGTAGATGGCGTGTACCGAAACTATTTTGTAGTAAATTTTTGGGAGGCTGGTTGGAGAAAATAGGACTGGGCGTACGAAGCCAAGTATGGAAATCTGAATCAAAGGCCTCTAAGCCTGCCCGATAAACTTCTTCGATTTGTAAAACGCGCTCGGAAACTGAAGGGTTAAAGACCTTTTTGCGTTTATAGGTGTCGATGGATATGGGGATCAAATCGATGAACTCGTAAAGCGGAATTTGAGTAAGTTTTAAAATGGATTTGATGTAAGATTTACTCATTGGGCACTCCGCCATTTGATAAAAAGACATGCTCAAAGTAGAGTATAACGGTAATGGTTCTTCGAGAATATTAGCTGTTGCCATGAGTGTAAAAATATCTTTTAAACTACGTAAATATACACCTTTTTTGCGTGTTTACAAATTGCTCTATTGCGTTTTATCAGAAGATTCTACCATTGCGCGAATTCCCGTCAATTCTTTAGGGGTGAGGTTTCGCCATTTCCCTACGGGCAAATCAAGAACCACATTCATGATTCTGATGCGTTTGAGTTTGACCACGCGATATCCTAGGTACTCACACATTCTACGAATTTGACGGTTTAAACCTTGGGTAAGGATGATACTGAATTTATTTTTACTTAATTTTTCTACTTTGCACTTCCTTGTAACGGTACCCAAAATGGGAATGCCTTCCGACATGCGCTCAATGAAACGCTCATTGATGGGCTTATTGACCGTTACGATGTATTCTTTTTCATGATGGTTTCTTGCCCGCAGAATTTTATTGACAATATCTCCGTCATTGGTCAGGAAAATCAACCCTTCACTGGGTTTATCTAGTCTGCCAATAGGAAAAATCCGTTCAGGATGATTGATGAAATCTATGATATTATCCTTCTCTACCCGGGTATCAGTGGTGCAAACAATGCCAATGGGTTTATGAAAAGCAATATAGACAGAGGGGCTTGTGTCGTTTAAAATGCTTTTGCCATCTACCTCCACTTGATCTCCAACTTGCACTTTTGTACCCATTTCAGGCACCACCCCATTGATGGTTACGCGCCCCTCAGCGAGCAATTGATCCGCCGCTCGTCTTGAGCAATATCCGGCCTCGCTTAAATACTTATTGATTCTTGTTCCGCTTTCTTGTTCCATGAATGACGGACGAAATTACTGATAAATTCAGGAGACTTCATCAAAAATTACCGGAAGAGTGAAACGGGTTGCTACACAATTGTTAACTTTCAACCATGGCAAAAAAAATTTCAGTAGCTGTGATCCAGTCTGCTCCTGTGCTGTTTGACCTTCAGGGTACACTGTCAAAAGTAGCAGAACTGATGCAAAAAGCACGAGGTGCCGAACTTATGCTGTTTCCTGAAGCCTTTGTTTCTGTTTATCCCCGAGGCCTGAGTTTTGGTACCGTAGTGGGGGGTAGGAGTGGTGCAGGCAGACAACTCTGGCAGCGCTATTGGGATGCATCCATTGCAGAAGGAGATGAAGCCTTTCTTCGGCTTGGTGAGTTGGCCAAGAAGTACCAAACCCTATTAGCCATAGGTGTGAACGAAAAAGATTTGGTCTCCGGAACCATGTATTGCAGCTTGTTTTATTTTGGCCCAGCCGGTGAATTTTTGGGTAAACATCGCAAAATAAAGCCGACAGCGCAGGAAAGGGTGATTTGGGGAGAAGGAGATGCGAGTACTCTAACCACCCTAAATACTGCTTATGGCAGGGTAGGCGGCTTAATTTGTTGGGAGAATTATATGCCTTTGGCCAGAATGGCCATGTACCAAAAAGGGGTGCAAATTTATTTGGCTCCAACTGCAGACGCGCGTTTGACTTGGCAAAGCACCATGCAGCATATTGCGCTAGAAGGAAGGTGCTTTGTATTGGCCGCCAACCAATGGGTAACACGCGATATGTATCCAAAAGACCTTCAGGCCACAGAAGATTTGTCTAAACAGCCTGAAACCATGTCTGCCGGAGGCTCTGTAATTGTCAATCCTTTGGGAGAAGTTTTGGCCGGCCCGGTTTGGAACCAAGAAGCCATTCTTACCGCTGACATCAATATGGAACAGATTACCCAAAGTAAATTAGATTTTGACCCTATTGGTCATTATCATCGTCCAGATGTCTTTGAATTGAACATCACCGGGCAACCTCCCATCAAACAAGTTTTATGATAGTCTTCAATATATTGAGTAGTAAAAATAAGAACATGAAAAATTTAGTTTTAGTCCTCTCACTTGCTTTAATGGCCTTGTTGCCAAAAGGCCTACAAGCACAAAATGATTATTTCTTTGATAGAAATGCTCGTTTTGACCCAAAGATACCTAGTCCTGAAAAGTACTTGGGTTACCCAGTAGGTACATTGCACACCCGTCACGATGCCATTGTATCGTACATGCGCGAGTTGGCTCGACTATCCGATCGTGCTGTCCTCGACACGATTGGAGAAACCTATGAGCACAGACAACAAGTGGTATTGAAGGTGACCAGCCCTCAAAACCACAGAAGACTGGAAGAGATTCGAGTGAATCATTTGAGAATTGCAGATCCTAATCAAGAACTCAGCGACTTATCAGATCAAAAATCTGTGGTTTTATTGGGATTCAGTGTGCATGGAAATGAGCCATCGGGTTCTGAAGCTGCATTGCTTACGGCCTATTATTATGTAGCTGGGATGCACGCTGAAGTGAGAGAAGCACTAGACGAAGCCGTCTTATTAATTGACCCTGCTTTTAATCCAGATGGCAGAGACCGCCATTCTACCTGGGCCAACGCTTATAAAGGCGACCCCATGGTTTCTGACCCCATCGATGCAGAACACAACGAAATGTGGCCTGGTGGCCGTACCAATCATTATTGGTTCGACCTGAATAGAGATTGGTTACCTTTGGCTCATGTGGAATCTCAAAATAGAATTGAGTACTACCACAAATGGTATCCCAATGTGGTGACAGACTTTCATGAAATGGGAACGAATTCGACCTACTTTTTCGAGCCCACCAAGCCTTTTGGTAGTGAGAACCCTGTGGTGCCAAGAGACAATTACGATGGCTTAAATAATCTGTTTGCCGGATATTTTCATGAAGCCCTAGATGAAATTGGTTCTCTCTACTTTACCAAAGAGCAGTACGATAATAGTTACCCCGGTTATGGTTCAACCTACCCCGACATCCATGGTGCTTTAGGATTGGTTTTTGAACAAGCCAGTTCGAGAGGCCACTTACAAGATTCTAGAATGGGAAAAGTCGCTTTTGCTTTTACGATTAAAAACCATCTTACCACAAGTTTAGCTACAGTAAGGGCCTCGGTAGGTGAAAAAGAAACACTGTTGCGCCACATGAGTAATTATTTTAAAACCGCAGTGGAAGAAGGAAAAGCCGTCGGTGGAGGATGGGTCTTTGGAGATGCTCATGACGATGGTAGAAATGAAGCTTTCCTAGACCTTCTTTTGAGACATCGCATCGCAACCTTTAAACTTGAAGAGCCCATTACATTAAATGGGAAAACATTTGAGGATGGAAAAGCCTTTTACGTTCCTAATGCCCAAAAGCAGTATCGAATGGTGCGTACCATGTTTGAGAAAGTAACCAATTTTTATGACAGCATATTTTATGATGCTTCGGCATGGACAGCAGCATTATCTTACAATATGCCTTATGAGAATTACTCCGGTAAAATCAACCTACAAGGAGTTCAACTCAGCCGAGCAGACCTTCAGGGAACCTATCAATCTGTGAATCAAACGGATTATGCTTATCTGATTCCTTGGGACGAATATTACTCACCAAAGGCATTGAACTACCTGCTATCAAAAGGCTTATATGTCAATACAGCTTTCAAGCCTTTCAGTATTGAGACGAATGACGGTGTAAAATCCTTCAGTTATGGAACATTAATGATTCCAGTGAAAAGACAGGAAGTGAGTGCTTCAATGGTACATGCTTATATTGAAGAAGCCACAGAGTTAGCCGGTATCCCTGCCTATAGTGTGCAATCAGGGTTTAGCCAGTCAGGTGTTGATTTAGGAAGCGGGAATTTTAGAACCATCCAAAAACCTAAAGTTTTGATGCTTGTCGGAAGCGGAACAAGCAGTTATGAAGCTGGTGAGGTTTGGCATTTACTAGACAGTAAAGTAGGCATGCCCATCACAAAGGTGAGTACGAATAATGTGAACAGGATTAATTGGAGTAATTACAATACACTCATACTCGTAAGTGGTAATTATTCTTCCTTAGGTGAAGGCACCCTCAATGAAATCAAGAGCTGGGTGCGTTCCGGTGGAACAGTCATCACCATCAAGAGTGCCACCAGTTGGGCCATCAGTAGTAAATTTGTCAATGAGGCTTTTGGTGACAGTCCGGAGCATGAAACGGATGATCGATTGGACTATGTAACCGCCCGCGATGTCCGAGGCTCCACAGCTATCGGAGGCTCTATGTATCAGGCAGATGTGGACATAACGCATCCCTTAGGGTTTGGCTATACGCGCAGAGATATACCGGTCTATCGCAACCATACTATTTTTATGGCACCAAGTGAAAATCCATTTAGTACGGTTGTTCAATACACCGAAAATCCTTTGTTGAGTGGATATGTAAATAGCGCCAATTTGGAAAAACTCAGAGGAACAGCTTCGCTGATTGCTTCCGGAATCGGTAGAGGAAGTGTCATTTTGTTTGCTGATAATCCAAACTTTAGAGGCATGTGGTATGGTACAAATAAATTGCTTTTGAATGCCATCTTTTTCGGGAATATGGTTAGCCGACCTTAGTAAAATAGCTTTCTGAGAAGAAATGCTTAATTGTTTTGATGGCGCTTAAAAAGATTCATACCAGCCAAATTTTCGATGAATGATGTCCTCTTTTTGTTGCTGAATGTATTCCAAATAGGCCTGTGCAGCTGGTGAGAAGCGCTTTCCTTTCGGCCAAACCAATTGCCATTGAGACAAGATTGGGAGGCCCGTTACCGGAATAATACGCAGTAACTCTTGTTCTAACTCATAATGGATCCCGATTAATGGCATTATAGAATAGCCGAGCCCGGCCATAACAGCCTGCTTTACAGCTTCATTGGAACTTAATTCTAGCTTTTTGCGCAAGGTGATGTTATTTTTGGCAATGAAATTTTCCATCACCCTACGGGTGCCGGAACCTTCTTCTCTGTAAATCAAGGGTACTTCCTTGATCACATCTAGGGTGTTGGTCTTTTCACTCATGTTGGGCAAAAACGTATTGCCTACGAGGTATAATTTATTGAGCATAAGGGGAATGGCTTCCAAAGAAAGCCGTTCGGGCATTACTGAAATGAGGGAAAAGTCCACCTCATTTTTTTCCAAACTAGCGACTACATCTTGCTTATTGGTAACTTGCATTTGTAATTCCACACCGGGATGCATTTTTAAAAAATCTGTTAGCAAGTAGGGCATGATGTATTTGCCAGTGGAAACCACGGTAATGCGTAAGTTGCCCGATAATTGACCTAGATGTGCCATTTGTTTGGCGTGAATGAGGTCAGATTCTTCTAGTATTTTTCTACCGACATTTGCAATTTCCTGCCCGAAAGAGGTCAAATAAAGCTTTCTACCTAGCACCTCTGTCAAGGGTATTTCAAACTGCTCTTGGAAATTTTTGAGCTGAATGGAAACAGCCGGCTGTGTGAGATGAAGCTCCTCGGCAGCTTTGGTTATGCTGCCGTTGCGGGCAATGGTGTCGAAAACCTTTAATTGATGTAAGGTATAATTCATAAGTAATCTTTATGGATTGCATAATAAATATAAATAAAAATATATCCAATTTAGGCCACATATTTGCGACCAGTTAAACGAACAAACATTGCTCATGAGTCTGGAACTGATCAAGGATAACCTCACCAACCCAGCTTTACTGTTTTTTATTCTTGGCATTTTATCTGTTCAGCTCAAAAGTGATTTGGCCATTCCGAGAAACTCCTCCAAATTCATTTCACTTTACCTGTTGTTCTCCATTGGTTTCAAAGGCGGACAAGAACTAGCTCATACGGCTTTTGACGCCCAAATTATAGGTTCAGGTTTATTCGGTATTTTACTTTCTGTTATCATACCTATATATACTTTTTTCATCCTTAAAAGGCGCTTGAGCATTGAAAATGCCGGAGCAGTGGCAGCAGCATACGGTTCCATTAGTGCGGTCACTTTTGTGACCGCTGTTTCTTTTCTCGAGTTGCAAAATATTGCATTTGGAGGCTATATGGTTGCTGTGATGGCATTTATGGAGGCTCCTGCTATTATTGTGGGGGTCATTTTAATCAGGCTGTTTGCGCAAAATGGGGCAAGTACCGAAGGCAATATGGGTACTGTCATTAAGCATGCCTTTACCAATGGCAGTGTACTATTGATTTTAGGTAGCTTGTTGATTGGGTGGTTGGCCAGTGAACAGCAAGCTCAGGGCATTGCACCGTTTACCACCGATATTTTTAAAGGCTTTTTAGCAATTTTCTTACTCGACATGGGCATTCAGAGTGGTAAAAAACTGAAATCCTTTTTAGACCAAGGCTGGTTTACAATTTCTTTTGCCATATGTGTTGCTCTGATCAATGGCATTGTAATCGCCTATACTAGTGGTTGGGTTACATCGGTTGAAGGAGACCGATTTATGCTTGCTGTCCTTGGTGCGAGTGCTTCATACATTGCAGTTCCTGCAGCCATGAAAATGGCTGTCCCTAAGGCAAATGAAGGGATCTACTTGCCCATGGCCTTGGCCATTACGTTTCCTGTAAACATTACACTTGGGCTACCTGTCTATTTTTATATTGTTCAGAATTTTTAATTGCTATGTATAATTTTGATAAATGGCTGGTTTATTTCGATTATGATAATGAAGGCTTATCTGACCTACAAAATGTGGCTCAAGTAGCTTCCTTTTTTGTTCCGGAGGAGATTCATATCACTTTTTTCCCTCAGCAAGTAGATTTGCCCTTATCGGTTTTGGCCGACATGCCCAATATCAAACAAGCCAATACCCAACAGCAAGAAGAACAAATATTGGGATGGATTCAACAAGCTTTTCATCCGGAAATGACGGTTAAACTCTATGCATTGAATGGGAAACCTTTGCCAACTTTATTGAATTACGCCATTCAAAACAAGGTAGACCTTTTTGTTTTACAGAGTGCTTCATTGAAAAAAGGTAGTAGTTTACCTAAGAAATTAGTGCGTAAAATTCCCGCTAGTATTTTGAGTTTGCCAAAGGAACCCATGCAAGAACTTAGTCACGTGCTGTTTCCTGTTGATTTTTCTGAGCACAACGATTTGATAAAAAAAATGATTGTAAGAATGCATACTGACTTTGGTTTTCGCAAGGTAGAGGCTTTACATGTTTACAAAGATGCTTCTCGGTATTTGGAGCGTGTTTTTGAAACCGCAGATGAAATTAAAGAGATTCTATCCAAGCGATCAAAGATCAATGAACAATTGGAGCGGAATGCCAACCATCAAATGTCAGCATATTTTGTAGGAGTGAAGACTCCCGAAATACTATGGAAGACAAAAGCCATGGAAAGGGGGGGGGATGTTGCCTATAAGATTTTGGAAAACGCTCCGGGTGCGAAGCCTGTTTTTTTGGTATTTGGTTCAAAAGGGGAGAGTTCTTCGATTGCCTCGCTCCTAGGTGGCGTAGCGGAACAATTAATATTGAACAGCCCACATCTTAATTTAATGGTCAAGTTACCGGATGAAAACCGAGGCTTTTTAAGGAGTTTGCTGGCGAGGTAAATTGGAAACACCATGTTGAAGACAGACGAGCTCTGATGATACTTCATATTTTTGAAGTGCTAGCAACGTTTAGACCTACCGATAGCTCAATCTCAACTGTCGTGTTAACATTTTCTCTTCAGCACTCAGAATACAAAGCAACTGGCTTGCCAGACAGGGTTATTGAAATCCTTCAGTCTTATAGGATGTAGAAAAATGGATGGCTCTTAAGCCATCGCATCTTCTAACTTGCCTGTTAATACATTTTTGGGAACGGCACCAATGACTTGATCTACCACTTCACCACCTTTGAAAACCAACAATGCAGGGATGGATCGAATACCGTATTTCACAGATAAATCTTGATTGGCATCAACATCTACTTTTCCTACAACTGCTTTATTAGCATATTCACTGGCAATTTCTTCTACTACAGGGCCTACCATGCGACAAGGGCCACACCATTCTGCCCAAAAATCTACCAATACGGGTTTGTCGGATTTCAATACAACCTCCTCGAAGTTGTCTGCATTAATTTCTACTGCTTTCGCCATTGATTTTTCGTTTATACTTTCATTGTGCAAACCACAAAACTAATTAAAAAGTTCGAGGCATTTAAATTCGATCAATATGTAATGAGCTGGGCTTTCTCAGCATGTTTTTGAAGAGCCCTAATCACCTCTCCACTGCTATCAATATTCACTTGTCGCGCCAAAAGTGCTACAGTTATATTTTCTTCAGGATCGTACAATTCTATGCTCAATTGAGCATTGCCCTGATTTTCTTCCGTAATTTTACAAAGTTCTGTAATCATATTTTGTGTTACTTGCTTTGCATTCAACCGAATATTGATGCCCATGCTCATCTTTTCTCGGACTTCGCTCAATAAGGCAACTGCTTTGGTTTGTAGTTCCCAGTCTTCAATATTTACAGAAATGCTTGGGTTTTCTTTGATCTCTTTCTGCTTACGCCAGTTGATCTCTACTTGCCCTGTAATGTACAAGAACTCTCCGGGACGTAGGTAAGGGGCATGATTCATATAGTTTTCGCCCATTAAAAATAAGTCAGTGGAAGTATTGTAGTCTTCTATGTTGACGACAGCAAAAGGCTTTCCTGTTTTGGTTTGTCCATTTCTTACACCATTCACAATCCCACCAATGGATATTTCTTGATTTGGGTATTTGTGAATATCAGCTATGGGCTTACAAAAGCTTTCTAATTCCAACTCAAACTGATCTAAAGGATGACCTGAAATGTAAAATCCTACAATTTCTTTTTCCCGTTTGAGCATTTCCATTTGGGTGAAAGGCTCCACTTCCGGCACTTTGGGCAAAGGGGTGGCCACAGAGCTATCACCACCAAATAAAGAAACCTGATTGGCGTCTTTCTCAGCTTGCATGGCATTGGCGTAGCGAATGACCTTATCAATCAAGGAGGGCTCCCCTTCCGGGGCATAAAGATATTGCTTGCGATGGTAGGTGGAGAAACAGTCGAAGCCACCGGCTTGGGCCAGGGCTTCAAAGTTTTTCTTATTGACACTCCGCAGGTTTACCCGTTCGGCAAACTCAAAGATGTTTTGGTACAAACCATTCTCTTTGCGCTCGGAAACGATGCTTTCAATGGCAGATTCTCCCACACCTTTAATGGCGCCCATGCCAAAACGTATTTCGCCCTTGGTATTTACCGTAAACTTATAATTAGATTCGTTGACATCAGGGCCAAGTACCGATAAGCCCATTTGCTTGCACTCTTCCATAAAAAATGTTACCTGCTTGATATCGCTCATGTTATTGCTCAATACAGAGGCCATGTATTCGGCAGGGTAGTGAGCTTTTAGGTAGGCGGTCTGGAAGGCAATGTAGGCATAACAGGTAGAGTGCGATTTGTTAAAGGCATAGGAGGCAAACGCTTCCCAGTCGCGCCATATTTTTTCTAGTTTGTCCTCGGGGTGTCCTTTAGCTTTGGCATTTTCGATGAATTTGGGCTTCAGTTTATCAAGCGTTGCTTTTTGCTTTTTACCCATGGCCTTTCGAAGGGTATCTGCTTCACCTTTGGTGAAATCTGCCAGCGTTTGAGAGAGTAGCATCACCTGCTCTTGGTAAACGGTAATGCCATAGGTTTCGGCCAGGTATTCCTCCATTTCAGGCAGGTCGTAGCTGATTTTTTCCTCTCCGTGCTTCCTGCGGATAAAAGATGGAATATATTCCAAAGGTCCCGGGCGATAAAGTGCATTCATGGCAATTAAATCCGCAAATTCGGTAGGCTTCAGCTCGCGCATGTATTTCTGCATTCCGGCAGATTCGTACTGAAAAATACCGATGGTACTTCCTTGTTGGAATAGCTCGTAGGTCTTCGTGTCGTCTAGTGGGAAATCATCGGGGACTAAATCAATGTCGTGACGCTCTTTTACATTTTTAACAGCATCTTTGATTAAAGTCAAAGTTTTTAAACCCAAAAAATCCATCTTCAACAAACCGGCTTCTTCCACTACAGAGTTATCGAACTGGGTGCACTGCATGTCGGAATCTTTGGCAGTGGCAACCGGTGCAAACTTTGAGATGTCATCGGGGGTGATGATCACTCCACAAGCATGGATGCCTGTATTGCGCACTGAACCTTCAATGTCTTTGGCTTGATTGATGGTTTTGGCTTGTAGGTCCGACCCTTTTGAAAGCCTCAAGAGGCTCTGTGCCAATTCAATCTGGTCAGATTTGA
Source organism: Roseivirga sp. (assembly GCA_018402485.1). Classification (GTDB taxonomy): domain Bacteria; phylum Bacteroidota; class Bacteroidia; order Cytophagales; family Cyclobacteriaceae; genus Roseivirga. Next base: position 101,597 of record JAGYIY010000003.1, read on the forward strand.
GTTGACTTTTGAGTTCCTTTTCACTGAGACTGAAAAGTTTTTGCAGCTTAATATCGGGTACAAGTTTCGCCAAACGGTCAGCTTCAGGTAAGGGAAGTTCCAAAACCCTGGCCGTATCTCGAATGGAAGACTTGGCGGCCATGGTGCCATAGGTGATGATTTGCGCCACCTGCTGTTTGCCGTATTTCTCGATCACATAGTCAATTACTTTTTGTCTTCCTTCATCATCAAAATCAATATCAATATCAGGAAGAGACACGCGGTCTGGGTTTAGGAAACGCTCAAAAAGGAGGTCGTACTTGATGGGGTCGATATTGGTGATGCCTGTGCAATAAGCCACAACAGAACCGGCTGCAGAACCACGCCCCGGCCCGACTGAGACCCCCATTTCTCTGGCTTTGGTAGTGAAGTCTTGCACAATCAAAAAATAACCGGGGTAACCTGTATTCTCAATGGTGGCGAGTTCAAAATCTAGTCGTTTCTCAATTTCTGGGGTTAGGGAGTCATAGCGTTTTTTAGCTCCTTCATAGGCAAGATGGCGTAGAAAAGCATTTTCTCCTCGCTTCCCACCATCTTTGGCATCTTCTTCGTGCACAAACTGTTCTGGAATTTCATAAGCTGGCAAAAGAACAGAACGTTGAAGTTGATAAGGCTCTATTTTCTCAACGATCTCATTGGTATTGGTAATGGCCTCGGGAAGGTCGGAGAAGATCTTTTTCATTTCCTCTGTCGACTTCAAATAAAACTCTTCATTAGGGAAGCCATATCGAAACTCACGGCCTCTTTTTCCGATGTATTTTTTAGGTGTACTTACATATTCAGCATCCTTTACACAAAGCAAAACATCATGCGAAGTGGCGTGCTCCTTTTTGGTGTAATAAGTATTGTTGGTAGCAATGGGTTTAACATCGTATGTTTTGCACCAGTTTAGTAATATGTTATTCACATGTTCTTCTTCCGGCAATTGATGTCGCGTCAATTCTGCATAAAAATCATCGCCAAAATGTTTTTTATACCAAGCGAAAGCCTCTTCCGCCTGTGTTTCTCCCACGTTCAAAATTTTGTAAGGAACCTCTCCCCACAGGCCACCTGTGGTTACAATCAGATTGTCTTTGTATTGAAGCAGTAGGGTTTTATCAATGCGCGGTAGATAATAAAAACCATCGACATATGCGATAGAGGCTAGTTTGATCAGGTTTTCGTAGCCTGCTTTATTTTTGGCCAAGATGACCGTTTGAAAACCATTGTCTTGGACTTTTTTGTTGGTGTGATCTTCGCAAATGTTAAATTCACAACCCACAATAGGTTTAATTCCTGCTTCAAGAGCTGCTTTTACGAAATGATAAGCACCCATCATGTTGCCATGATCAGTCAAAGCTATGGCAGGCATGCCCATTTCTTTGGCCGTGGAGACAATGCTTGGGATATCAGACAAGGATTGCAAAACAGAAAATTGAGAATGTACATGCAGGTGCGAAAAGGGAACCTCCTCCATACTTTCCATTCCGGCTTGGTTCACCTTGCCATGATCGACAATAGATTTTGCTATGGGAGCTTGTGCAAAATTCGCCTCTCCTAGGGTAGGAGCCTCATAGGTGATCTCACCAGGTCTCAATTCGGGATAAGGTGAAATTATGGACTCTCGTATCAGTCCGAAAAAACACCTACCTGTGGCATCTACATCAAAGGCAGCATCATGGGCGTCTGAAAAGCCTTCACCAAATAGTTTTTGATGCAATTCTAAAAGCGTTGGCCATTTAAATTTACCCCCTTTTCCACCGGGGATGGCACAAAAATCAGTGGATTCATCTTTGGTGTCAATGGAGGGCAATGTGGCCAAGGGATTTTCTCTTCCGGAACGTAAAAATTCGGCGCCTACTATGTTATAGTCAAAGATGATATTGTGCCCTACACCAAATTCGGCTTTGGCAATAGCCGCTTCCAGTTGATCTAAAACCTCCGAAAGTGGGTGCCCTTCTTTGAGTGCCCTTTCCGTAGTAATTCCATGTATTTTGACCGTGTTGTAAGGAATGGTGTATCCTTCGGGCTTGATGATTAGGTTTTCTTGAGACAACAGTTTCCCTGTTCTGTCATGCAGTTGCCATGCAATTTGCACCATCCTTGGCCAGTTATCAATTTCGGTGACGGGAGCTTTAGGATTGGCGGCTAAACCGGTGGTTTCTGTGTCAAATATCAGGTACATAATCGATTAGATCTTTGAGGCGTTTGAAAGAAAAATGCCAAGAACTAAAGTAGTAAATATCTGATGGTAATACAGACGGAAGGAGAGAAAATACAATCTGTAACTTAAAGTTTTTAATGGGTTTCGTAAATCGGCTCACTTTGTTCTATCAGCATGTTCCCTTCCTTGTTTATGCCTTTTAAAACTACGGTTTGTGTTTCATTGATGGACAAGGGATCGTAGGGGGAAGTTACACGCACATAGTTTTCGGTAAAGCCATGCATGAAGCCCTCCACCACATCGTTTTCAAAAAGTACCTGTCGTGTACTACCGATTTGAGTTTCGTAAAAGTATCTTTTCTTTTTTTCGGAAAGCAGGCGAAGCATTTTTGACCTGCGCTGACGGTCCTTTTGAGGTACTTTCTCTGCCATTTCCGCGGCTACTGTATTGGCTCGCTCAGAATATGTAAAAACATGGAGGTAGGAAACATTGAGTTCGTTTAAAAAGGCATAGGTTTCCAAAAACAGTTCCTCAGTCTCTCCTGGAAAGCCAACAATCACATCTACACCAATACAGGCATCGGGCATCAATGTTTTGATTTTATCGATGCGGTCAGCGTAAAGTTCACGCAGATATCTTCTACGCATGGCACGCAAAAGGGTATTACTACCCGATTGCAGCGGAATATGAAAATGTGGGACAAAGCGTTTGGACTGTGCTACAAAAGCAATGACTTCATTGGTAAGCAGGTTGGGTTCGATGGAAGAGATACGGAAACGTTCAATCCCTTCCACCTCGTCTAGTGCTTTGACCAAATCGACAAATCGTTCTTGTCTTTTGCCTTCCTGGATACCAAAATCACCAATGTTCACACCGGTAAGCACAATTTCTTTTACATCTTCTTTGGCAATGCTATTGGCAGACCCCACGATGTTGGGAATGCTGTCGCTACGGCTTTTTCCCCGCGCTAAGGGAATGGTACAAAAAGTACAATGGTAATTACAGCCGTCTTGAACCTTGAGGAAAGTTCGGGTACGATCATTGATGGAGTAGGCATTATTAAAAATTTTGGCTTCGCTCACTTCCGAAGCTAGTATTTTTGCCTGTGGTGTTTTTTCAAAATCATCGATCAGGTCAAGCAATTGAAATTTTTCCGCAGCGCCCAGAACCACATCTACTCCTGGAATTTCAGAAATTTCTTTGGGTTTCAGTTGGGCATAACAGCCAATGATAGCAATATAGGCTTCAGGGTTTACCTTTTGTGCTTCCTTTACAATCTTCCTACACTTTTTATCTGCATTGTCTGTCACACTGCATGTGTTGATCAAATAGATGTCCGGTTGTTCACTAAAACCTACTTTTCGATAGCCCTTGGCCTCAAACTGACGGGCAATCGTAGAGGTTTCAGAAAAATTGAGCTTACAGCCCAGCGTATGGAAGGCAACTTTTTTCATCATACAACAAGGCTGTAAAGGTAAGGAATAGAATGGGAAAATCGAATGAAAAGAGATCGAAAGGGGTGAGAAGTCATCTTTTCTGGGTGATGAAGGTGATTCCCAACCCTCAAAAAAATAAAAGCCATCGTTTCTCTAAGAAAATTGATTAAATATGAAACCATAATTGCTAGTAATTACTGTAATTCTCTTAAATTTGGGTTGATAAATAAACCTAAAACGAAAATTATGTCAAATCAACGTACCCGAGCGCTAGACATCGTGCAGCGCAGAACTACTGATCGTGTTTTTGCACCTGCCGATAAAATTTCAGATTTTTTTGCAGATGATGTTTTTACCATTGATAAAATGAAGTCTACGCTAGCGCCTGATACTTTCAAGCGTGTGGAGCATGCCATTAAAAAAGGTAAAAAAATTGATTTAGATACAGCGAATGAAGTGGCTTCAGCGGTTAAGACATGGGCCATTGCCAAGGGTACTACACACTATACTCACTGGTTTCAGCCTTTGACAGGAGCAACAGCAGAAAAACACGATTCTTTCTTCAATGCCCAAAAAGGATTAGAGATTTTTCGAGGAAATGAATTAATTCAACAAGAGCCCGATGCCTCTTCTTTCCCCAATGGTGGTATTCGTTCTACTTTCGAAGCCCGAGGATATACTGCTTGGGATCCTAGTTCACCTATTTTCATCTGGGGTAGAACACTTTGTATTCCTACCATTTTTGTTTCCTATACCGGTGAGGCTTTGGACTTCAAGGCTCCCTTGCTAAAGGCTGTTGAAGCTGTAGATAAGGCAGCAACCAAGGTTTGTCAGTTTTTTGACCGCAATGTAAACAGTGTCAATGCAAGCTTGGGTTGCGAGCAAGAGTATTTTGTAATAGACCGTGCCTTGTACAACGCACGCCCTGATTTGGTGATGTCGGGAAGAACTGTTTTCGGTCACCACCCAGCCAGAGGTCAGCAATTGGATGATCATTACTTTGGTGCCATTCCTAGTCGTGTGTACAATTACATGAAGGATTTTGAAATTGAATGTTTGAAATTAGGTATTCCAGTTTCTACTCGACACAATGAGGTAGCACCTTCGCAATTTGAGGTGGCTCCTATTTTTGAAGACATCAATGTGGCTACGGACCACAATTCCTTGATGATGGACGTGATGGAACGTGTTGCTGAACGCCATGATTTGAAAGTGCTTTTTCACGAAAAACCATTTGCAGGATTGAATGGAAGCGGTAAACACAACAACTGGTCTTTGATTACATCTTCTGGCGTGAATGTATTTCAACCCAGTTCAAGTGCAAGAGAGAATTTGCAATTTCTTACCTTCTTGGTCAATACCATTAAGGCGATTTATGACAATGCAGGATTATTGAGGGCAAGTATTGCCTCGGCAGGTAACGATCATCGCTTGGGTGCCAATGAGGCTCCACCAGCGATCATGTCTGTATTTTTAGGTTCTGAACTGAACGCTGTCTTGGATGAACTGGAGAACAATGGAAATATCAAGGTAGATAAAGGTGATAATATGTACATGAAGTTGGGTATCGATAAAATACCTCAAATTATTTTAGATAATACAGACCGGAACAGAACGTCTCCTTTTGCTTTTACAGGTAATAAATTTGAGTTCAGGGCCGTGGGCTCAGAGCAAAATGTAGCCGAACCCATGACGGTATTGAACTTGATTATGGCCAACCAACTAAAAAATTTCCATTTAGAAGTAAGTGATCGCATCGAGAAAGGGGAAGATAAGAAACTTGCGATTGTGAATGTGTTGAGGGAGTACATCAAAGAATCGAAAGCAATACGTTTTGAAGGAGACGGTTATTCGGAAGAGTGGGAGAAAGAAGCTGAGAAGCGTAAGTTGCCAAACGTAAAAAATACTGCCAGGGCACTTGATGCTTATGTGAGCAAAGAGGCTAAGGCTATTTTTGAAGCCTTCCAAGTTATGGCTCCACATGAATTGGAGGCCCGCAATGAGATTCAATTAGAAAATTATATCATGAAGCTTCAAATTGAAGGTAGATTAATTAGCGAGCTGGCAAGAACTCAGGTCATTCCTGCTGCCATTAAATTTCAATCTAAATTGATTCAGAACGCCAAGGGTTTAGCAGATTTAAAAATCGATAATAGCCATACCAAAGGGATATTAGAAAAAATCAATTCTCACATACAAGTCATTCAGAAAAATGTTGATGAGATGAATGTGAAGCGTGGTGAAATCAATGAGCTTGCCGATACAAGAGATCGTGCCATTGCTTATTGCGATGAAGTCAAGGGTAAATATTTTGATGTCATCCGTGAGGCGGTAGATAAATTAGAAGTTATGATTGATGATGAAGATTGGCCTTTATTGAAGTATAGAGAAATGCTTTTCTTGAGATAATAGACCACTAACCAAACATGTAAAAGCCACTTCTACTAGAAGTGGCTTTTTGTTTAGACCATACTAAATGGTCATCATCATTTTGTAATGAGAGAAGGGCCACCAACTGACCCCGATAATGACCAATGTGATGCATAGAAATGCATTTTATACAGCAATGGAATCAAATATTTTTTTGAATAAAATGAGCAGCCTTCATGATTAACGTATGGCTGGTGTAGCGAAATCTATTTGTTAGTATTGCGCATCGGAAAACAGAGGTTAAATCAAGAGGCATCAGGCAAAGCTTCCATTTTTTTCAATACTTCTTCCGCCTCAGCACTTAACAAATCACTGGCCTTTCTATCGGTATGAGATAGCTTGTAGGCTTGGTCAATCAATTTTTGATACTGCTCTTGTAATTTTTGTTTTTCAGACTTTTTACTAAACCATCCCATTGCTTTTTTATTGAGAAACAAGTAAGGACAGGGAATGTTTCATGCCATGTAAAAATTGTTCATAAGTGGTGAGAGGGTGGTTTTTGTAATGAGAAGAGGATAGCAGCTAGAATTTGAAAGCCCAATCTGAAAAAAATTAAACTTATTTCGTAAATAACTTTGCAAAAAGCGAAAAGCTAATTTTTCTAGTTTGCAACCCAAAATTGCTTTCATAGGTTTGATAATCCAAACACTAGTTGTTTTCCTGAACAAGTGCTCCTTGTCGATATAACTCTTTACGCATTAGTCTTTCTCTTCTTCCATACACTAACCAAGTCCCTTCTTTCACGCCATTCTCTAAATTCCCTTCTGTTAATTTTTCACCTCTATCATTGAAAAAGACCCACTTTCCATGGGGTAGGCCATTTTGATATGGACCTTGAGAATAAACGTTACCATTTTCGTAGTAATTGGTCACTTGTCCATTGCCATTCTGAAGGTTTCCGGAAGGGTAGGATCTTCCACTTGGCGTTTGAAAATCTGATAATGCCAATAGCCGACCTAATTGGTAGGTTTCTTCTTTGGCTTTTTGCCCATTTTGATGGAAGTAACCCCATAAACCATCTTTTTCTCCATTGATAAAGCTACCGATCGACTCCAATTGTCCATTGCTATGGTAAAAAAACCATTGTCCTAATTCCAGGTCATCAGTATAATTTCCTTCAACAATGAGAGTGCCTTTTTCATTGAAGAATTTCCAATTGCCACTGCGTTGATTTTTTTCATAAACGCCTAATTCTGAAATCATTCCATTTTCATGAAAAAGTTTCCAAGGGCCGGTTCGTAATCCTAAGATATAATCGCCTTCCACAGCCTTTAAGCCAGTTCTGAAAAATTCGATGTAAGTACTGTCCGCTAGGCCATATTTAAAATGGGTAATGGCTTCAATTTGCCCGTTAGAGTGCCAAGAGGTTCCTTTCCCTACCGGCTGATCATTTTCATAGCGCTGAATGGATTGCTCGCGCCCTGTTGCCCAATAGGTTTTCCATGTTTTTGTGCGCTCACCTGAAGCGTAATGCTCTTCTGCTGCCAAATTACCCGAATCATAAAAATAGCGCCATTCGCCGGTACGTTCACCTGCTTTGAACTGACCTTCTTCGATTACAAATCCATTGATGTTAAACTTTTTCCAATCACCATCTAGCAGACCATTCTTGTACATTGTACTGGCTATTTGTGCACCAAATGGGTCAAAAGTAGCATAAGGTCCATTCAATTTTCCATTTTCATAGTTCGAGACTATTTCAGGTTGTTCGTTGGTGTGAAGAGTAATCCATTGGCCTGTCTTTTTGCCGTTTTCCATACTTCCAAATTCTAATCGACTCCCATCATCTCGGTAGGAAGTCCATTTTCCATTGAAAGTATTGTCGCTCATTTCCGCGCGCACTACCATTTTTCGGTTGTCACTAAAAAGGAGGTATTCACCTTGAATGGCTCCCTGAACGTAAGGGACTCGGGCCTTCTCTATTTTATCAATAAAAATAGACCAAAGCCCTACTTTTAGATTGTTTTCGTAGAGTCCCTTTTCAATATAGCTGCTATCCTCATTGAAGGTGTACCAAAGCCCTGTTTTCTGTCCATTTTTAGTTTCCCCAATACGGGTAAGTTCAGTTGCATCATTTGGGAAAAATAATTCGTATTGCTCTGACTGCCCAAAGGCACGACCCAATAATAAAAGTGAGCAAGATATAATGAAAATAGATATACGCATAAGATATAGGAATAACGTAATTGTTAAAAATATGGTTTTTATCATTGCGATTGAAGTAAATGAACAAAACAATTTTTAGCTAAGTCTGGTAAATCAAAGAGATGTGCCATACGGAACTTTCTGATGATTTGTAGGCTTTGCGATGATTCCTGATTTATACTTCTCCATTGATTTAGGTTTAAATATAGTGCCTCTTTTTCAATGTCATTTTCCCATAAACTGTTGCTCTGCTTGATTTGGTATGCAACCTGCTCATACAATTGTTCCGGAACTTTATAGCTGGCTTTAAAACGCCCACTTAACAAGAGGCTGATGGAAAAGTATTGTCCATACCAAACCATGATGCGAAATGAAAAGGTATGCGCCTTGCTGAAAACACAAGGAAAGTCGCTCAACATAAAAGGGTAGCCTTTGTGGTTATTGCCTTTATTTAGTTTTCTAGGAATTGCTCCCGTCTCTTTGGGTATTTGTAAAGAAAGAGAACCGTCTTTTATTACCGCCATGAGTTCTTGTCGACAGTCATGCAGGAGTTGAGCTACAGCCTCATCAGTAGCCTGTTTGAGTTCAAAATTTTCAGGATCGCTGATGTAAGACAGTAGTTTGTTATCGAGCATAGCTTACCATCTGATTAATGCTGAAGCCCAGGTAAAACCACTACCAAAAGCTGCCAAACAGATAAGGTCATTGTCTTTTACCTTTCCTTTTTCGCAGGCTTCACTAAGAGCAATAGGGATAGAAGCCGCGGTGGTGTTGCCAAAATGCATGATGTTATTGTAGACCTTTTCATCAGGCAGGTTCATTTGCTTTTGAACAAATTGACTGATGCGCAAATTGGCTTGATGTGGAATCAATAAGTCAATGTCTTCTTTTTGCATTTTATTTTGGGCTAAGGCTTCGTGAATTACTTCTGCGAAGCGCACCACGGCATGTTTAAATACCGTATTGCCATTCATTGTTAGGTTAAAAGTTGCGCCATCGAGCAATTCTTTCGATAAGCGCACCTTTCTACTAGAACCTGGATCTTTTACATACAATTCTTCCGCATAATCACCATCAGCATGCAGGTGGGTAGAAAGTATACCTTTTTGTTCTTGAGTGGCTTGCAAAACCGCTGCACCTGCACCATCAGCAAAAATAACGGAACTTGAACGTCCTTCTGTAGATTTATCAAGTGCAGAGGACTGAATTTCTGCACCCACTACAAGAATCGTTTTGTACATACCTGTTTTGATGAATTGGTCTGCCACAGAAAGAGCATAAATAAAACCTGAGCAAGCATTGCGAATGTCTAATGCTCCGATGCCCTGTAAGCCCAGTTCTCTCTGCAATAAAACGCCCGATCCTGGAAAAAAATAATCTGGCGTGATCGTAGCAAAAACAATAAAATCAACGTCTTGGGCTACTAATCCGGCATTTTTTAAGGCTTTTTTACTGGCCTTTGTTGCCATGTTCGCTACAGTATCTTTTTCTGGGTCAAACCATCTTCTTTCCTGAATCCCCGTTCGTTCCACAATCCATTCGTTGGTAGTATCCATGATTTTTTCCAGGTCTTGATTGGTGACGATCTGCTCCGGGACATAATGACCCGTGCCAATAATTTTGCTGTTTTTCATAGGTTTTTTTCTGATTCTTCTTCCTGAACGAGGTGATTTCATTCGGGTTGATGTGGGCACAAGATAAATATTTTCTATTATTGGAAAATTTTGTGGGTGAAGAATGGTCAATGATATTTTTTTTAAGATGGTAAATTTGACGCTTTGGTACCCGGATTATAACAACTCAACTCGAACCAAAGAATTCCGTAACAAGAGTTGTGCAAATTCAAATGGGAATGAAACTGAGAAATATTTTGCCTTTGGCAATTACTGCTTTATTGTTGTTCGGTTGTAAAGCAGAAGAAAAGGAGTTGACGGCAGATGAGATTGTGTATCGGGCTGTAGCCGCCCATGGTGGTGGATTGTACGATAATATGGAAGTGCAATTTGATTTTCGTGGGCGCCATTTCAGGGCTAAAATTGCAGAAGGCTCTTATGAATATGAGAGAACCTATGAGGCTGATGGTCGTTTGGTAAAAGACTTGATAAAGGATGATAAGTATCAGCGCATACTAGATCAGCGGGAAATTCAATTGAAAGAAAGTGAATTATCTAGCTATAAAACCGCCACAAATACGGTAATTTACTTCGCTTTGCTACCATTTAACTTGGATAACCCCGTGGTCAATCGTCAGTTGATGCGCCCTGTTGACATCAAGGGAGAGCCTTACCATAAGGTAGAAATTACCTATGGTAAAAATGGCGGTGGAAAAGACTTTGAGAATGTATATGTATATTGGGTGCATCAAGAAAAGTTCACCATTGATTATTTGGCCTACAGTTTCAATATTAATGGGGGCGGAGTACGTTTTCGTGAGGCTTACAATGCCAGAATGGTGAATGGTATTCGTTTTCAAGATTATATCAATTATACCATAGATAAAGATTTCCCCGCCCAGGAATTAGATTATGCCTTTGTAACCGACCAACTCAAAGAACTATCTAGAATTGACCTTGACCATATTCAAGTGAATTTGCTCTCAGCCAAATAAGGTGAGGTTTCCAAATTGATTGGCCGGAGGTACTTTTTCCCATAGGCTTACATCGTTCAGTTGCCCTTTGGCTAGTTTAGGATGAATGGTATAAGATTGTATTCGTTCATCTGTAAAGGGTATCAAGAATTCCAAAATGCTTTCTTCAGCATTGGCTTCATTCAGCCATTCCACCATTAAGTCATTGTTCAAAATGGCTGGCATACGATCGGTGATTTCAAGTATGTCCTCATTAGACGGCATGGTGAGCATAATGAATGTATTTACCTTTTCACCATCTTCATCTTCAAAGCTGTCCCATAGGCCGGCTATGCTAAACAAAGCGTTGTGATTCAGATGGAATCGGTAAGGGACAAATTCTTTTTTGCCAACATCTTTCCAATCATAAAAACTATCTGCCGGTATAATGCATCGTTGCCTTTTTAAATTTTTTCTTTGACTAGCCTTGGCCGATATTTCCTCCACAGGAGCAAAAAGAAGCTTCTGACTTACCTCTTTGTTTTTTGTGAAAGCAGGACTTATGCCCCAATGAAACAAAGAAAGTTCTTCTGGGTTATTGCTGGTAACTACAGGGAGCAAGTCGGTAGGTTGGGCATTATAGTTTGGGCAATAATCGACTTTGATTTCAACAGAAAAGTGTTTTTGAATCAAGGAGGGATCAGATGCAATAGAAAAATTCGGAAGCATTTAAGTTTGTTCTTTGAGTGCGTTAAGTTCGTTAAAATTGTGTTTTGAATCAAATAAGATTTAGCAAAGAATGCAATCCTCAAGGCAAGCCAAAAAAATAATAAATGAGCTTGGCCTGATTCGCTTTGATAATATTTGAATATAGATACTTTAAAACCTATTTTTGACTTCAAATTCAGAAAAAACATATGGCAGAAATAGTAAAAATGCCCAAAATGAGCGACACCATGGAAGAAGGTGTGATTGCAGTATGGCATAAAAAGGTAGGAGATACAGTAGAATCAGGAGAGTTAATGGCCGAAATAGAAACAGATAAGGCCACGATGGACTATGAGTCTTACCATGATGGTACTGTGCTTTATTTGGGTGCTGAGGAAGGTGATGCTGTAGCTGTAAACGGTGTGCTGGCTATCGTGGGAGAAAAAGGAGAGGATTATAAAAACCTATTGAATGAGGCACAACAGGGAGATGTAATCAAAGACAGTGAAATAGGTACTTCTGGTCAAGCGTCATTAGAGCAAAAAGAAGAACCCACAGCATCAAAAGAAAAGATAGATACTTCTACCATCAACGCTGAAATTGTACGCATGCCTAAAATGAGTGATACCATGGAAGAGGGTGTTATTTCTGCATGGCATAAAAAAGTAGGAGACAAGGTAGATTCGGGTGAGCTGATGGCTGAAATAGAGACCGATAAAGCTACCATGGAGTACGAATCGTACAACGAGGGTACCGTACTTTACCTGGGTGCTGAAGAAGGTGCATCGGTGGCGGTGAATGGCATATTGGCAGTAGTTGGAGCAGAAGGAGCTGATTTTGAAGCCTTGATCAAAGCAGATGAACAAGGAGGAGCTGATGAGGCTGAATCTTCGGAAAGTAAAGAGAAGGAGATAGTAGCCGATACATCTGAACCAAAACCAGAAACCAAAGAACCACAAAAGGCGGATTCTGCTTCTACCGAGAGTGGGCGAATCAAAGCATCACCTTTAGCCAAGAAATTAGCAGAAGAAAAAGGGATTGAACTGTCTCAAGTGAAAGGTTCTGGTGATGGAGGCCGCATTGTTAAACGAGATATTGAAGACTTCAAGCCTCAAACAGCATCGACTGCACAGCCTCAAGCAGAGCCTTCAAAAGAAGCTCAGCCAGAGGTGAAACTGCCTGAAATTGTAGCAGAAGAAAGCTTTGAAGAGCATAAGGTCAGTCAGATGCGTAAAACCATTGCTAAACGATTGGCAGACAGTAAATTTACAGCCCCGCACTTCTACTTAACCATGGAAATCAATATGGATAAGGCCATAGATGCACGGAAGAGCATGAATGAAATCTCCCCAGTAAAAATTTCTTTTAACGATCTGGTCATCAAGGCAGCTGCGATGGCATTGCGTCAGCATCCTTATGTCAACGCTGCTTGGTTGGGCGATAAAATCCGCATCAATCACCACATACATATCGGTGTGGCTGTCGCTGTCGAGGACGGTTTGTTGGTTCCGGTGGTAAGATTTGCAGACAATAAGCAATTGTCGCATATCTCTGCAGAGGTAAAAGAATTAGGAGCTAAAGCGAAAAATAAAGAACTACAACCTAAGGATTGGGAAGGTAATACATTTACGATTTCAAATTTGGGCATGTTTGGTATTGAAGAGTTTACCGCCATCATTAATCCACCCGATGCCTGCATCATGGCAGTTGGTGGAATAAAAGAAACCGCCATTGTTAAAGATGGTCAACTAGCCATTGGAAACGTCATGAAAGTAACCCTTTCTTGCGATCATAGGGTGGTAGACGGAGCAGTGGGTTCTGCTTTCCTTCAAACCTTTAAAGGATTGTTGGAAGAACCAGTCAGACTCCTAGTCTAATGGGGAAATCGTTATCATAAAAACGCAGAATCTATGCTTCTGCGTTTTTATGCTTATTAAATATCATACGTATTATCGTTATCATGAAGATTAGATCTACTACAGTACTGGCAGTTAAACACAATGGAAAGGTAGCCATCGGTGCCGATGGACAAGCTACCATGGGGAATACGGTTGCCAAAAGTAATGTTAAAAAAATACGTAAACTGCAAGAGGGTAAGGTGGTTACAGGATTTGCTGGCTCGACAGCTGATGCATTTACTCTGCTTGAGCGCTTTGATGAGAAATTGAATGCTTACGGAGGAAACATGAAGCGAGCGGCCATTGAGTTGGCTAAAGACTGGCGGATGGATAGGTATTTGAGAAAGTTGGAGTCTATGCTCATTGTCGCTGATGCCACTGATATTTTGATTTTATCAGGAACAGGAGATGTATTGGAACCAGATCATCACATTGCTGCCATCGGTTCAGGGAGCATGTATGCACAGGCTGCCGCTCAAGCCATGATTAAACATGCCTCTCATTTAGACGCCAAATCCATTGTAGAAGAAAGCCTGAAAATTGCAGCTGACATTTGTATTTATACCAACAGCAACCTCATCATAGAAGAAGTTTAAGCTCATGTTTACGATAATGGGGTAGTATAGGAATGGCATCAGGTTTTGGTTTGGATGTTCATCTACATTGCTTTGAAAAAGACCATACCCAGTAGCTTAGGTATTGTACTGACCAAACCTTAGGCAGAACCTATACCCATTTCTATTCAATTCAGGCAACAAGAAACTTCGGTAAAAAAGGTATTGAGGAGTTGAATTTTTTATTTGTATTACGTCTGAGGAGCCCTGCCAAACGTTCAAGTTTGTACATGTTATTTTTGGTGTTGAAACGATTAGGGTGCTAACTCGGACTGCTCATGGTATGGGAGTATAGAACTAAAAGTGTTCTTGTCATATGGTAAATCCGATCATGTACGAGCTTCATTAATATTTAAGAAAAATGCACGTAACATTTGGTTAATATTGAATGAACTTTTTATCTTTGAGCATTCATCAAGCAACGTGTCAAGAGTCAACACCCTATACTCATTATTCCTTATTATCATTGGACTTGTGCTATTCGGTCAATCTGGATTTGTATTGTCAAATACCCAAGAATATGCAGCCTTGATTATGGCTGGTTTTGGTTTGGTTTTATTACCGATTTCTGGTGCTTTGAAACGTGAAAGTAAACTGGCCAAACTGATATCATTGATCCTGACTTCCTTGGTTGGCATTTTCGCATTGATTTTATTGCTTCGTGTGCACCTTACGGTTCATACCATCGAGCCTTCATTGCTCTTGGCATCGGTTGCTTCCTTTATTTTAGTGGGTTTTTACCTTCATTCCTTGCGTAAACCACAGTTCTAGGCATTTTTCTTAATCACTTCCGCCATAATTTTACCTGCTTTTGCCAACACATCATCGCTGCAGTTAATCGGTGGCGCTAGCCGAAAGCTCTCTGGGCAAGACAAGAACCAAAAAGTGATAACGCCTCTTTTGAGGCATTCCTGCACAATGGTTTGAACTACATCTGCATTTTCAAACTCAATGGCGAACATCAAACCAATTCTTCTTACTTCCTTGATTGCTGAATGCTTCAAATAACTTGCTAAAAGCCTACCCTTTGCTTCTACCTTGTCTATCATGTGCTCTTCATCTATGGCTTGCATGTTGGCCAGGGCAGCGGCACAGTTGACAGGGTGCCCACCGAAAGTTGTAATGTGACCAAGCATAGGAGCAAAAGTGAATTTTTGCATGTGCTCGTAGGAAGAAACAAAAGCCCCCATAGGCATGCCTCCCCCCAAAGCTTTGGCAATGGTAAGAATGTCGGGAATAACATCAAAATGTTCAAATGCAAACCATTTTCCTGTTCGGCCAAAGCCCGTTTGGATTTCATCAAAAATCAAAAGCGTTCCGGTATCATCGCATTTCTGCCGAAGGGCTTGGAGATAAGCCTTAGAAGCAATGCGTACCCCTGCATCTCCCTGCACAGGTTCAATCAATACCGCTGCTGTTTTGGTGCTAATCATGCTTAAATCTTCCATGTGATTGAAGCGCATGAAATGAATGTCGGGAAGTAAAGGACGAAAGGCCCTTTTTTTGACCTCGTTGCCTGAGACACTAAGGGCACCATGTGTACTACCATGGTAAGCTCCACGACAGGCAATAATTTCTGTGCGTCCTGTTACACGTTTGGCCAATTTGAGTGCACCTTCTATGGCTTCAGCACCACTATTCACGAAGTAACTGCAATTTAATGATGGTGGAAGAAGTTTCGACAATGCTAGGCCCAGTGCATTTTGTGGTGTTTGAACAAATTCACCATAGGCCATTACATGCATGTACTTATCGACTTGAGCCTTGACCGCTTGCACTACTGCAGGATGTCGATGGCCAATATTAGAAACGGCAATGCCGGAAATCATATCGAGGTATTGTTTCCCATCTTTGTCATAGATAAAAGGCCCTTCTGCATGACTGACTTCTATGGTCAGCGGATAGGGAGACGTTTGGGCCAAGTGCTTGGCAAAGATTTCACGCGATTGCATCTGCCAAAATTAGTGAACAAATAGCGAAAGGATGCTGAATAACTGTTAGTTTTGAATAATGTTTTCTGCACAAGCCTTCTCAAAAACAGAGAGATATTATCTTTTAGCCCTTTTGGCCTTTTTGATTTTTGGCTTTTTTTTTCGCCTTGGAGATTATCCGCTGATTTTGGAAGAGTCGCGCAGGGCCATGATTTCCTTGGAAATGACCCTGATGGATAATGTATGGGTGCCATTGCAGACGGGTGATCTTTACTTACGCAAACCTCCTGTCTATAACTGGATATTAATTGGTTCAGCTCAACTGTTTGGCTCTTTCTCTGAATTCTCTGTTCGTTTTTTCTCTGTCCTCTCTCACCTTTTATTGGCTGTGGTAACTTACTTGTTTGTGAGAAAATATGTAGGCGTTGTTGTGGCTGCATTAACCGCTTTGAGCTATCTCGTAGCAGCTGATATTTTGTTTTATTTTAGTCTGCTTGGGGAAATTGATCTGTTTTATGCTTTGATCACATCTTTGGGTATGTTTTATGTCTATCATGCAGGTCAACAGAAAAAATATTTAAGCCTATTTCTTGTGGTTTATGGTTTAACTGCCTTGGGTTTTCTGACCAAAGGGTTAAGTAGTTTGCCCTTTACCGCCATTACATTATTGGTATTTTTTATTCAACAACGAGAGTTCAAGGTGCTTTTGAGTTGGCGACATTTTGTAGGCATCTTATGTTTTATACTCCTCATGGGTGGATATTTTTGGAAATATCATCAGTATGCAGACGCATGGGGTTGGTGGCACGTTTTATTCGAAGAATCTAGTAACAAGGTGGCTTCGGGAGGCTTTGGGGAATGGTTGAATCATTTGGCTGTTTTTCCTTTAGATACTTTCAAGAATATTATGCCGGCTGCATTTCTCATGCCCGTATTTTTTATCAAAAGTATTCGACAGAGCATTGGATCACATTCGCTTACTCGATACAGTTTGGCTGTATTCTTTTTTAATTTCTGTGTCTATTGGTTGTCCACAGAAGGCCGCTCTCGTTATATCTATCCTCTTTTTCCTTTCCTGATTTTGGTGATCATTTATGCCTATCACCAGGCCTTAGCAGGATGGGTGCGGAAATATGTTCATGGCTTGTCGATGGGCCTCCTTGCACTAGTGAGTTTGGCCTTGCCTGTATTGTTCTATCTGCCTCAATTGGAGGTGGTGAACAGCTTGACAGAAATGGTTATTTTGAGCTACATATTTTTGGCCGTGTTATGGTGGTTTTTGCTTAGGAAAAGTATTCAGCCCTATCTGATTATATTGGGCTTGTTGGCCGTGTTGAAAATTGTATTCAATAGCATTTTAGCGGACACACGTGCGGAGTCTTCCAATGCAGCGGCAGATAAGGTATTAAGCCTGCAATGGGCTGAGAAAATGGCTGGGGCATCCATCTATCGTTATGGAGATGTGCGCATGTCCTATGGGTTGGTATTTTACTTGGAAAGGGAATCCAAACGTATTCTTAAGAAAAAAGACCGATTTCTGACTAATGCTTTTTACTTTGTGCACGAGAAAGATATTGAGGAGATTCCTGAAAGCGCTGAGCTGATCGATGTTGTTGAATATCATTTAGAGAAAATTCTATTAGTACAAATCAAGTAATTATGGACAGGCCATCTGCCTGTTGCTGAACACACATGAAGAGATATTTTAATTCAAGAAAAAACATCATAGCCCCCAATGCTTTTTGGAGAAATTATTATGCCTTAAAAAAGAGCCAGGGAGAATTTGTTTTTTCAGCCACACTAAAGAATGGTTTTCGTGTTGAAACTTCACGACACCTCATCAGTGCCTTTGATGAGATTTTTTGTCGAGAAGTGTACTGCGAGGCTCTTTCCGGTTTAACAAAGACACCTACTGTAGTAGATATTGGTGCCAATGTGGGCTATTTCTCCCTTTACCTTTTGTTCAAGGTTCCTGAGGCACGAGTTTTGGCCTTTGAACCCTTACCGGTTAATGCGAAACTTCTTAACCAGCATAAAAAAGCGAATGACCTTAGCGATGAATTAACCAT
The DNA here is from genome assembly GCA_018402485.1 of Roseivirga sp. Taxonomy (GTDB): domain Bacteria; phylum Bacteroidota; class Bacteroidia; order Cytophagales; family Cyclobacteriaceae; genus Roseivirga. The sequence continues at coordinate 119,576 of JAGYIY010000003.1, forward strand.
TGAGCAGTCTGCTGTTTATGGTACAGAAGATCGCATTCAAATTCATTTTAATAATACCCTAGACTTTTCTGTGGGAGCCTCCATTCTGAACAGGGAAGATACAAACGAGGTGATGGATATAAAGGCTTATTCCTTGCCGGAAATATTTGAATCTTTTGATTTAGATCATGTGGATTTGATGAAGATTGACTCTGAGGGAGCTGAATACAACATTCTGTACAATTGTCCTGCTGAAACATTTGCTAAGATTGATCGATTGGCCATCGAGACACATGCTTGGGTGGAAGAGGGCAGGGTGGAGGAACTGATGTCCTTTTTAGAAAAGCAAGGATACTCTGTGAGGCTCAAGCGAAATGGAATTGCCATTTGCATTAGAAAGTAGATCATCTGACGAAGGGGATGGATAGGATGCTTAAGAGCTCCTGTAATGACATTCAGAAGCAGGGTTACTGTGGCCCTCGAAGCATTTTTCAATTAACAATTTTCAATGAGGAATTATCAATAGCTATTAACAAAAGGAGATTGACGATTTTCGTGTTTGATTTGAAAATTCTAGCTTCTGACTTCTGACCTCCAACTTCCAGCTTCTCATTCCTCATTCTTTCTTCTTAGGCAGCCGCCCAGCATCTTTGAGGGTTTTGTGCACCAACCATTCCAACTGTCCATTGGTACTCCGAAACTCATCTGCCGCCCATTTCTCCATGGCGGAGAGGAGTTCCGGGTCCAATCGTAAAACAAAAGGTTTCTTTTTTGCCATAAATTAATGCCGCTCCTTCCCCAAAATGATGGCATAACCGCTGGTAAAGGTGGTGACCACACGCCAACCACGTAGGGCATGCTCATTGAGCTTTTTTTCAAATTTGTCTATTTTTTCGAAAGGGCCTTTGACCAATATCTTATATTCCATGTTTTGTACATTTGATTATTGATGTAAAGTTCCGGTATTGATCACAGGAGTGGCAGAACGGTCGCTGCAAAGCACTACCATCAGGTTACTGACCATCACTGCTTTCTTTTCTTCATCCAAATCTACTATGCCTTTTTTGTTCAATTCTTCTAAGGCACTTTCCACCATGCCTACGGCACCTTCTACAATTTTATAACGGGCGGCAACAATGGCGGTAGCCTGCTGACGCTGGAGCATGGCACTGGCAATTTCTTCTGCATAAGCCAAATAACCAATACGGGCTTCCATGACCCTAATGCCGGCAATGGCCAATCGCTCGCTGAGCTCTTCTTCCAATTTATGATTCACCTCTTCCATTCCGGAACGCAAGGTAATTTCTGCTTGATCATCAAAATCATCATAAGCATAAGAACCGGCCAACTTACGCACAGCGGCATCGGACTGCACATGAACAAAATGCTGAAAGTCATTGACCTCAAAGGCTGCCTTGTAGGTGTCTTCTACCTGCCAAACTAGGATAACACTGATCAAAATGGGATTGCCCAATTTATCATTGACTTTGACACGCTCACTATCGAAATTATGGGCACGCAAAGAAATCTTTTTCTTAACAAAGAAGGGGTTTACCCAAAAAAACCCGTTCTTTTTTACCGTTCCGCGGTAATCCCCAAAAAAGATCATCACCCGAGACTCATTGGGTTGAATGATAAAAAAACCGAAGAGCATCACTACAAAAAGTACCATGAGCAACACAAAAAGTGGGTTGCGCATCAGAATGATTCCGACAATTCCAACTGCCAGAATCAAAAACGATAAACCAAGCATCAAAAAGCCTGACTTGACCGAAAATTCTTTTTCATTTACCATAGTTTTACGTTAAATTTGATTTGAATTGATATTAATATGATATCAATATACGAAGGTTTTTTGATTTTGGTTATCATTCTCTGAAAATATATCGAGTATTTAGCTCTGACATCTTAATTTTAACCATGAAAATTACGCGCCCTACCTTATTACTTGATGTTGCCAAAGCCGAACTAAACGTAGATAAAATGCTTGACAAGGCTAAAAAGACACAATCTCGTCTAGTACCTCATTTCAAAACGCATCAGTCGAAACAGGTGGGTGAGTTGTTTCGCAAAAAAGGAATAGAGGCGATCTCTGTGTCTTCTGTTAAAATGGCAACTTATTTTGCTAAGCAAGGTTGGAAGGACATCACCATTGCTTTCCCATTCAATAGCTTAGAAAGGGATGAAGTGAATGCTTTAACAGGTGTAGGGGTCGACCTTACAATTTTGATTTCTGATCGGTCTACACCTGCATTGCTGAAAGGGCTATTGGAAGATTCTGTATCTGTTTTGATCGAAATCGATGCGGGCTATGGAAGGTCTGGCATTGTACATGATGACAACGAGGCGATTACCGATTTGCTTCAGGAGATCAAGGAACATTCCCATTTGCAGTTCAAAGGCTTTTATGCACATCCCGGAGATACCTACCATGCCGATGAAACTTCTGAAATCAATGCCTTGTGGTCTGACGTACGAAATGTAATGCTCGGTTTGAAGCAGCAAGCCAAGCAAATGGGCTTGTCGGCTCTCATTCGGATGGGGGATACACCGGGATGCACCATGGTAGAAGACATGAAAGGCATCGATGAAATAAGTCCGGGGAATTTTATTTTTTACGATTTGGTAATGAATTACTTGGGTGTGTGTTCGGAGGACGAAATTGCCGTAGCCTTAGCATGTCCTATTGTTGCCAAGAGTGAAGCGCACCGGCAGTTTGTCATTCATGGAGGAGCGGTGCATTTTTCCAAAGATCATTTGATCGATGGCTCGGGTGAGAAGAATTTTGGTGAAATGGTGATTTTGGAAGAGGGAGGGTGGTCAACTATCATTCCTGAGGCACGATTGACAGCATTGTCACAGGAACATGGCATTCTAAAAGTGAGTGATGAGGTTTTTGACACCTTGGAAGTGGGGGATGTGGTGGGCTTTTTACCCATTCACTCTTGCCTCACTGCGAATTTGATGAAATCCTATACAACACTTCAGGGCGAGGTTTGGGAGCACTTAGAAGGTACATCAACCTGCTAAAACTCAGCAGCCTCAATATTACCGGAAAGTTGATACAAAGTCAGTTCTGCTAACTTAGCGTCATACAAGGCCTGTGTCAGGTTGGTTTCTGCAGTCAATAAATTGCGCTGTGCGGTTCGAAAGTCCAGGGAAGTAATTCTGCCTAATTTAAACTGTTCGGCAGTACGATTGAAGTTTTGCCTATTGGTGGCCACATTATTTTGTTGAGCTTGCACAATGAATAGTTTATTTTGATAATCGCTCCAGGCATTTTCTAGTTGTACTTCTAATTGCCTTTTCAATTGCTGGTAGCTTGTTTCACTGATGTTTCGATTGATTTTTGCAATGTTTTTATTGTTGATGGTGGCACCCCCATCAAATAAGTCCCAAGCTACATTGACACCACCTGTGAGTCCGGTGTTGGTATTAGAAGCCAAAAATGAGGCACGGTTATTATTTCCTCTCCTGTAATTCAAGGCACCAGTTAAGCTAATGGTTGGCATGTAGTTGGTAGCAGCCAACTGAATGTCTTTTTCACTCACATAAATACCCGATTGTGCGAGAAGTAGTTGCACATTGTTTTGCAGCATTTGTTCCTCAAAGTATTCTTTTTGGGCTAAGTCTGAAAAGGTAAGAGTCGTATCAATTTCATAGGTGGTATTGGGCGATTGATTCAGTACCAAATTTAAATCTCTTCGTGTGTTTTGTAATACTTGTTGGGCATTGATCAAGTTAATGCTATCTGTATTCACATCTACCTGTGCATTGGAAACATCTAATCTGGAACTTCTTCCATATTCATAACCAAATTCAGCGCGCACAAGACGTTCTTTTGATATTTCCAATGACTCTCTCAAGTTGGCAACATTGGTTTGCGCTTCAGCAAGCCCATAATAAGCGGTAAAGAGAGTGATGATGGCAGTTTCCATGGTGGCTCGCAAATTCAGTTGCCCTTGATTCAGCAATTCTTTATTGCGCTCCATGTTGTATTTCCGGTTGAAACCGTCAAATACTACCCAATTCAAGTTGACTCCTGCATTTCTGCTATCAGATTTGGCACCACTTAACTCGGTGTTTCTTCCATCTTGAAACTGCACACTCAAATTATCACGGTTGTAGGTAATTCCGGCTGTTCCGGTAACGGTAGGCAGGTATCCTGAATTGAAAATATTGGTATTGATGGCAGCAACGTCAAGGTTGGCCTGCGAAATCTGCACATCAAAATTCTGATCCATCATAATGGTCAGGGCCTTAGTTTTGGTCAATACACCTTGAGCTGAAAGGGGAGCCAAGCAGAGCAATAAGGCCAACGAATAAAAAATACGCTTAATCATGACTTTCAGTTTTAAGTTCCATTACGGCAGGTTCCACATCCTCTCGATTCACACGAATTCCACTAAACAACCATTTTAGATTGACCTTGAGTGAGTTGCTCAGAGAGAGGTAAACAGGGAGTATTAATAGGGTTAAGAAGGTGGCTATGCCAATACCATAGGCAATGGAAATAGCCATAGGAATTAAAAATTGTGCTTGTCGGCTGGTTTCAAAAATCAAAGGAGCCAAACCTGCAATCGTAGTGAGTGAGGTAAGGAAGATAGCACGAAAACGAGACATAGACGCTTCGTACAGTGCTGTATTGAAAGACATGCCTTCTTTTAAATATTGGTTGAATTTACCAATCAAAACGAGCCCATCATTCACCATAATTCCGATCAGAGCGATAATACCTAGCCAAGACAAAATATTAATGGCAAAACCATGGATGTAATGGCCTACGACCACACCGAACAAACTGAGCGGGATTAACAAGAGTAACAATAAAGGTTGATCATACGAGCGGAAAGTGAAGGCAATGGTCATGTAAATCAGGAATACAATGATGGGAACAATGGTTTTGGCTGAGTCGGTCAGCTTGTTTTGCTCTCGTTTTTGTCCATCATAAGCCGCGGTTACAGTCGGGTATTTTTGCTGAATGGCAGGGACTACATTGGTTCGGATGTCTTCCAGTATATCGGGGGCACTTTCAGAAGGGTCGGAGAGGTCTGCTGAAAGTTGTACTTCTCTTCTTCCATCAAGGTGGTTGATGGCTATTTCTCCCCTTTCAATGGTATAGTCTGCAATTTCAGCAAAAGGAACTCGTGAACCATCGGGGGCGACAATTTTCATTTCGTCCAAGTTATTGATACTGGATCGGTTTTGCTCATCATATCGAACCCAAACCCTGATTTCATCTTGCCCACGCTGGAAGCGCTGGGCTTGGAACCCGAAGAAGGCATAGCGTACCTGATTCATCACTTCTTGCGTGCTAAGGTTCAATATATAGGCCTTTTCTTTGAGGTCAATTTTGATTTCTTTGATCCCCGTTGGATCGTTATCAGAAATATCTTTGAGCAAAGCATTGTTTTCCATGGCTCGCTTGAGCTCTTCTTTCGCCCCTTTTAACTGAGGAATATCATTGCCTAATAAAGAGATAGAAATGGGAGAGCCACCAAAGTTTCTACCACCGCCAAAAGCAATGGATTCTGCACCATACACTGGACCTACCAAATCCCTCAGGCGATTGCCAATGTCCGTAGAAGGAAAATCTCGTGACTCACCCGGTAAAAGGTTTATGTTCAATGAGCCATTGGCTGTCCCTGGACCTATCCGTTTGGTAATGTTTTCAATCACAGGGACATTTCCGGATTGTTTGGCTGTAAATTCTTTGTTAACGATCCAGGCTTGCTTTTCTATAACGCTGAGGATGGAGTCTGTAATCGCCACATTGGTGCCTTCCGGCATCTTAAGCGAAACAGCGACTCGATCGCTGGCGATTTGCGGGAAGAAAGTGGTTCGTACAATGCCACCCCCAATGAGTCCAATCGTCACAATGAGGGTAGAGAAGGCAATGGCCAAGGTTAAGAACCTGTTTTTCAGTGAAAAGGCTAGTACTTTTGAATAGGTTTTGTCGCGTAAAAAGCGGATTATGGCATCTCCTACCTTGTTCACCTCACGTAGTTTGGAGAAAATTTTGCCTACAGCTGATTTTTTGGCATTTGGATCTTCCTTTACCAGTGCTTTCGAATGCGCAATATGTGCTGGAAGAATGATAAGAGCTTCGATTAAAGAAACGGTGAGTGTAAGCATCACCACTATGGAAACTTCTCCAAAGAACTCACCAATTTGACCGTCTAGAAAGAGAAAGGTGCTAAAGGCCAGAATGGTAGTGAGAATGGCAGATACAATGGGAGGTATAACTTCCATAGTACCATCTATTGCTGCCTGAACACGACTTTTCCCCTTTTCATAATGGTGGTATATATTTTCAGAGATTACAATGGCGTCATCTACCAAAATACCAATTACGATAATCATTCCAAAAAGGGACAAAACGTTGATGGTAACTGAGAGTCCTGGGGCAAAGATAAACATACCTAAAAAGGCAATGGGAAGACCAAAAGCTACCCAGAAGGCGAGTCTAGTATTTAAGAAAATGGAAAGGAAAAAAAGTACCAAAGCCATTCCCATCAGTGCATTCTCTGTTAACAATTGTGTCCGCTGCACCAAGGTGATGGAGGCATCGCTGATAACATTCAATTGAAGGTTGGTGTTTTTCTGATTGAATTCTGCAATGTAATCTTTTACCTTTTCAGCAGTAGAAATAAGGTCTTCGTCATTTGTATTGCTAATAGAAATATTGACTGACTCTTCACCATTGTAAAAGCTAGCATTCGGTGTCTCGGCAAAGCGGTCTCGCACATCAGCAATATCGCGCAGGCGAATGACATTCCCAGTGGGTTCCGCTCTGATGATCATAAAGTCAAGCTCTTTAGCGATATATGATCGGCTGTTGGCGCGAATGAGGTACTCTTCAATATTTGTTTTGATATTTCCACCAGTGACAATGATGTTTTCTTGTGCAATGCGTTGAGCAACCTCCTGAAAGGTGAGGTTGAAGGCTTGCAGGTCTTTTTCCCTCACCGCTATTTCAATTTCTTCAGCAGGATACCCACTGATTTCTATTTGAGAGATACCATCTATGGCACGTAAATCATTCTCAATCGATCGCGCAATTTGTTTGAGCGTTTTGAGGGGGACGGCTTTTCCACTGAGTGAAAAAGATATGGTTTCTCGTACACTTTCGGTTTTATTGACCACCAGCGGTTCCATGCCGGTTGGGTAGGAGGGGACGCGGTCAACGGCATTTTTCACCTCCTGCAGCATGTTGTCAATGTCTTGCCCTTTTTCAATTTCTACTGAAATCCTACCTGAATTTTCATTACTCACAGAGGTGACACGGTCAATACCAACAACACCTTTCAGGTTATCCTCAATTTTAAGAACAATCCCTTCCTCAATTTCTTGCGGAGATGAACCGGGATAAGCGATGGAGATATTGATGATTTTAGACTCATTGAGCGGGAAGAAAGAAGACTTCATTTTTAAAATTCCAAATACTCCAAAAATGAAAATGGCTAACATCAATACATTTACCGCCACTGAGTATTTTATGAAATAACTAATAAGCTTCTTCATCGTCTTATTGCTCTAGTGTTCTTGATGACTCTGCGATGGTAACTTGCATGCCACTGTATGCCCCTGGTACATTTCTAGTGAGCATCATGGTTCCATCTTTTAGTCCTTGTATCACTGCTGTTTTATTCGTGTAGAAAACTGTTTTTACTTCTTTTATCGCAAGCTTTCCATCTTCCACCACAAACAATTCTTTCTCGTTAATTAGAAGTGTACGGGGTATTTCGAGTGCATTTTCCTCTGAACGTGCAGCAATATGGGCCTCCATGTACATGCCTTCTATCAATTCTTTTCCAGAGACGCTAATGAATACCCTTACAGTCTGGGTTGTTTGGTCAAGTCTGCCATTAATTCGTTCCACATTTCCCTGCCATTCGCGAGTCTCACCTAAATCGGTTAATACAACGGGTTCACCAATTTTTAAAATACCTAAAAACTCCTGATTCACATTCACTTCCAGTTCAAACTGTCCTAAGGAAACAAACTCCCCCAATTTTTGGGCAGAACGAATCAAGGTGCCACCATCAATGGCAGTTTCTGTTAAAATACCATCAAATGGGGCTCTGATTTCATATTTTTCAAGCCTTTCTTCTAAGTTTTTGATGTTATAGTAGGTGGTTACCACTTGGCGACCATTCACAAAGTATTTTTCATTTTCTGAAATGGGCTCAGGAAGCGGCTTCACATTTTCATTGATATCGAAATTATTAAGATAGTCTTCCCAATGTCCGAAGGATTCCGGATAATCAAATTTGAGATCCGGCATCATGGAAGTGATTAAATCATAGAGCGTGCTGCGTTGTGCCAAAAGACTAGTATAAAATTCTTCGCGATCTATGCGCATCAACAATTCACCTTTTTCATAGCGTTGCCCGGCTTTGAACGGCTTACCTGCATTGCGAAAGATGCCTTGCACTTCGGCAAAAAGCTCTACTTTCTTAGCAGCTACCAAATTACCATTGGCTTTAACAACAATGGGGATTTTTGTATTCACAACAGGCTCTGCATAAACAGTTTTAATAGAAGGTGGAACTTCTCTGACCGTCTTTACATTGGAATCAATTAATTTTTTGGCGCCAAAAAATGCACCTGCTAAAAGTGCTAAGCCCAAGAGGGTTGCCAGTATTTTTCTAATCATTCATTTTTTGTTTCACTCTCTAAAAGTCAATTCAGCCGCATTTCGTTCGCTCGACTGGTCACTTTTCTTTGAATCTATTGTATTTACAAAAAAACGAAGAATAATCGGCTTCTTTCTCATTTTATTGGTGAGAGGTAGAAAAATGGTAAGTAAGGCAATTGGTGACGATTTCAACTTGCCAAAACCTAGTTAGTTTAACACGTAAGTTTATTATCATTTATAAAATACACTACATTTGCGGCCTTTCAGAAGAAAAGTGGTCAAGCACCAAAAATCAGAATATGCGACAGTATTTAAAACTCTTTGATCTCTCCCAAAAAGTAGATTATAAAACAGAAGTACTTTCAGGGCTTACCGTGGCCTTAGCACTGGTACCCGAGGCGGTAGCTTTTGCCTTAATTGCAGGACTAGAGCCGCTAACGGGGCTTTATGCTGCTTTTGTGATGGGATTGGTTACTGCCATTTTTGGTGGTCGACCGGGAATGATATCGGGTGCGACAGGCGCTGTTGCTGTGGTGATTGTTGCCTTGGCCATTTCCCATGGACCGGAGTATGTATTTGCTACTGTAATCCTAGCCGGAATCATTCAAATTTTAGCAGGTGTACTTCGTTTGGGTAAATTAATGCGATTGGTGCCACATCCCGTGATTTTTGGCTTTGTGAATGGATTGGCCATTATCATTTTCATGTCGCAATTGGTGCAGTTTAAAGATGCTGATGGCAATTGGCTGGTAGGTACTGAACTGCTTACCATCTTAGGTTTTGTTCTATTGACCATGGTCATCATTTGGGGGTTACCCAAACTAACACGCGTTGTTCCGGCTTCGCTGACTGCAATTTTGGTTGTTTTTGGCCTTGTTTTTGGTTTTGATATTGATACGAAAACGGTAGGCGATATGGCCTCTATCAAGGGTGGATTTCCTCCTTTTCATATCCCAAATGTTCCTTTGAACTGGGATACATTTCTGTTGATTCTGCCTTATGCAGGTATTATGGCAGGGGTAGGACTGATCGAAAGTCTGCTGACTCTCAACATCATTGATGAAATTACACAGACACGTGGGCGCGGCAACAAAGAGTCTGTTGCGCAGGGAACTGCCAATATTCTTTCTGGTCTTTTTTCTGGAATGGGAGGATGCGCCATGATCGGTCAAAGTTTGATCAATATTTCTTCTGGAGCAAGAGCTCGCTTGTCGGGTATTGTGGCTGCAGTGGCCTTGCTGATTTTTATCATGTTCGGTTCTTCTTTGATAGAACAAGTGCCCATGGCGGCCCTTACAGGCCTAATGATTATGGTGGCGATAGGCACCTTTGAGTGGGCCAGCTTACGTACATTGAATAAAATGCCTAAATCAGATGTTCTGGTCATGGTATTGGTGACGCTCGTAACAGTATTCCTGCACAACTTGGCATTAGCTGTATTGGTTGGGGTAATTATTTCTGCTTTGGTTTTTGCTTGGGACAATGCCAAACGCATTCGAGCCAGAAAGCGGATTGATGAGGATGGTGTCAAATACTATGAGATTTACGGTCCACTTTTTTTTGGTTCTGTAGCGGCTTTTAACGAAAAATTCGACGTACAAAATGATCCTGAGGAGGTCATCATAGATTTTAAAGAGAGCCGAGTAGTAGATATGTCTGCCATTGAAGCTTTGAATAAAATTACGGAGCTTTACCTTAAGCATGGGAAAAAAATTCACCTCAAACATTTAAGTGCAGATTGTAGGAAGTTACTGAAAAATGCCGACAAAATCATTGATGTGAATGTAATCGAAGACCCTACGTATAAATTGGTAGTCGATAAAATAGATGATTAGTTTTTTAGATAACAGCCAAGTCTGTTCCCGTCAATAAAAGAATCAAGAGAATACCCCCCACGATGATACGGTACCAACCAAATAGTCGAAATCCCTTGTTGGTAAGGAAAGCGATAAATCCTTTGATGGCCAAAAGCCCAACAACAAAAGAAACTACATTTCCAATGAATAGAATCCATGCCTGATCTCCTGTAAACCCAATCCCTTCCTCTTGAAAAAACTTCAGTATTTTGTAGCCTGTTGCTGCCACTAGGGTAGGGACAGCCAAAAAGAAGGAAAATTCAGCAGCATCTTTTCGATTGAGCTGAGCGGCTAAGCCACCTACGATGGTAGCGCCTGAACGACTGGTTCCGGGGATCATCGCAAGTACTTGATAAAAACCTATGACCAAAGCTCTTTTGTTGGTGAGTGGTCGAATAGGGCCTTCTTCATTCCCCTTGAACCAACCATCTACGAAAAGTAAGACGATTCCACCCAAGACAAGGGAGATGGCTACAGTCAATGGACTTTCTAAAAGTAAATCAATCCAATCATTGAAGATCAGACCAATCACCGCAGCAGGGATGAAAGCGATCAACAGTTTTAGGTAGAAGTCTAAGGTTTGGAAAAAGCGCTTGAAGTAGAGTACCACAACAGCTAAAATGGCTCCCGGCTGAACCGCAATGGTGAAAAGCTTCACAAAAGGAGTGGGTTCTATGCCTAATAAAGCGGTACCCAAAATCAAATGTCCCGTAGAAGATACAGGTAAAAACTCCGTTAGCCCTTCGATAATGGCTAAAATAATCGTTTCAATGATGTTCATAGAGAAAAGTCTAGCTCACAAAGAAAGAATAAAGCCTATAAGCCCCGAAGTATTTTTTAATTTAATTTACCGCTTTTAAAAAATCTTCAATGGCCTCTGAAGGACCGTTTACATAAACTTGGTCGTTTTGAAGAATTTTTTCCTCAGGAGAAACATGTAAAATCATATTTTCATTTCTACCTATGGCTACAATGTTGACACCGTATCGTGTCCTTACATCAGAGTCACGAATGCTCTTACCAATCAGTGAACCACTGTCTTTGTTTACGCGCACGCAGGTCATTTTAAAGTCGGGGATTTGATGGTGCTGCATGGTTTTAGGTAATTTTTTATTGGTCTGAAAAAGTTCATAATTATCTGACCGAACTTTCTCAACAAAACGGCTGATGTCGTCTGTTGGAATCAAAAAGTTGTGCATTACACGCGAGAAAATTTCAACTGAGGTTTCAAATTCTTCTGGTATCACCTCATCTGCCCCCAATGCTATGAGCTCGGAGATTTCTTTTACATATCGTGTACGCACAACCAAATAAATAGATTGGGAAAGTGATCTGATGTTAGAAATAATGCTTTTTGTGGCTTGGGGGTCAGAAATGGCAATCACTACCGCTCTAGCTTTGGCTAAGTTGACGGAGCTCAACATGTGTTCTTGGGCAGCATCTCCAAAGACGATGGGGATATTCTTTTGCCTTTCGGTATGCACAGTCTTTGCGTTCAATTCAATTACCACGTAAGGAATGCTGCTATAACGTGCTGCCTTGGCCAAATTAGAACCGTTGATACCATACCCTATAATGATCAAGTGATTCTCCAGAATTTCATCTTTGATTTCATTGGCTGGGTTGTAAGAGGCAGCGGTTCTACCGGACAGCATTTTCACCAGACAGGTGCGCAACAATGCTTCTGTGATTCGTGTAGAGCCCATCATGATGAATGGAGTGATGAGCATGGAGACAATTGAAACCGAAAGGAAGTATTGGTTCATTTCCGGTGAGAGCAAGTTGTTCTCAATCCCTACTTTGGAGAGAATAAAGGCGAATTCACCCACTTGAAAAAGTGCCAAACCGGTTAAAATGACCGTGCGAGGTGGGTATTTTAAAAGAGCAACGGCAAAAGCTGCAATGAGTCCTTTGATAATAAATACCAAAACTACAATGCCCATAATGACCAAGGTGTTTGATAAAAAGAAATTTACATCCATCAGCATGCCTACAGATATGAAGAAGAAACTGGTAAATAGTTCGCGAAAGGGAAGGATAATGCTTGTGGCTTGGTGACTGTACTCAGATTCTGAAATGATGAGACCTGCTAAAAAAGCACCTAGTGCAAGAGATAGACCTGCTTCGGAGGTGATGAAAGCTACCGCAAAACACAAGGTAATGGTGGTAAGAAGAAACAGTTCTTTACTGCGTGTTTTGGCAATCACATGCATCAGTCTTGGCACCAAATAACGTGCACTTACAATGGTAATGGCAACGACAATAAGTGATTTCACAACAAGCATGAAAACACTATATCCTATATTTTCGGTTTGACCGGCCAAAATGGGGGTTACTAACATCATGGGGACCACAATGATATCTTGAAAAATAAGAATACCTAGTGCGTTTCTTCCATGTGGCGTGCCTATTTCATTACGTTCTTGTAGAAGCTTTAAAACAATGGCAGTACTGGAAAGTGAAAACAAAAAGCCGACAAAGACAGCAGCGTTCCAGTCGTTTCCCAAGAAGAAGTAGCATAAGCCCGCAACTCCTGCCGTAATGCCCACTTGTAGGAAACCTCCTACAAAGACTGTTTTTTTGATAGACGCTAGCTGCTTGATCGAGAGTTCCATTCCAATAACGAAAAGCAGAAGAATTACGCCAATCTCAGCAATTACCTCCACCTCATCAACCGCATTCACCACGCTAAAGCCATAAGGACCTATAATGATGCCTGTAATCAAAAAACCTAAAATAGAAGGTAATTTCAGTTTTTGTAATGCCAGAACAATCACTACCGAAAAAATGAGGAGTGTAAGCATATCGGCCAAAAGCGGTAGATGCATGCGCTAAATTTTTAAAGATTAATTGGCAAAGCTAACTAAGCTTCTTGAATCTTGGTAGAAAACAGAAATAACAGTAGGGTGAGTTAATGCTTTCTTAATTTTCCTTCCAGTTTGTATTGTAAAGCATTTTGATGTCTTTACAGGGAGTAAAGATGAAGTTCTTCTTTGATGAGTTTAACTTTTTCATCATCTATGATTTGATACCCATATTCATAGCAGAAGAAGGAGGAGGTGCCATCCTTTGTTGTTTTAGCACTTGTATGGTAGGTGAAATCAAAGCCTTTAGAAAGGAGTAATGTTCTGGTTGTCTCACCTTTGCCTTTTGGATTGATTTCTTCCAATATCCTGCGGTTACGTCTGAGCAGGTTGTGTACGTTGCGTACAAAATTATTGGCGTCAGCATTTTGTCGATTGTTATAGGCATTTCGGCAGGTATCATCACAAAATTTCTTGTCACTTCTACCATAAACAGACTTCCCACATTCTAAGCAGCTTTTGGTTTCCATATTTCTGTTTTTTATAATAACTCGTCTAATATGTTGAATATAAATAATATATCCAATTACAAATGGATATAAACGCCTACAAACGTTTAAGTACCGACTTACTTTAAACAGACTCTTTTACTTTGCTATTGTCGAAACGAAAAAGTGGAGACGAGAAAAATAATGTTAAACTTAAATTTTACAATCATGCAAAATCTTAGAAATCGTGTACAGTTAATCGGGAGATTGGGTCAAGACCCGGAAATGAAAACCTTTGACAATGGTAAAAAGAAAGTTACTTTTTCCATCGCTACGTCTGAATCTTATCGTAATTCAGAAGGAGAGAAGATTGAGAGTACGGAATGGCACAATATTGTGGCCTGGGGTAAAGTGGCTGAAATAGCAGCGGAATACTTGAAAAAAGGGGGGGAAGTAGCTGTTGAAGGAAAGCTTACCCATAGGGTTTATGAACCGAAGGAAGGTGAAAAAAAGTATTTCACAGAGGTAAATATTCATGAACTGTTGATGCTAGGAGGGAAGTAGATTTTATCCTTTCTATCTTAAAAAGCCAACTAGAAAAATCTGGTTGGCTTTTTTTGTGTCTTTTTAATAAAAAACAAAGGGTTAGGCAGGCTTTCTAAGTTCTTCGAAAACTGCATAAAAGATTCCTAAACCAAACAAGATGAGGGCCACAATTCCCAAGGAGTTGGTGGAACCTTCAAAAAGTAGGTTATATAAACTAGCTCCCGCTGCCCCACCAATGATGGGTCCGATAATGGGAATCCAAGCATAGTTCCACTGCGAACTACCTTTGCCTTTGATAGGAAGTAAAAAGTGTGCTATTCGAGGTCCTAGATCACGTGCGGGATTAATGGCAAACCCGGTGGTTCCTCCTTGTGCCATACCTATGACCGTAATCAAGGCGCCCACTACCAAAGGATTTAGGCCTTCTGAAAACTCGTTGGCACCAATGGTTAAGAGACCCATGATTAGAATCATCGTTCCAAGCATTTCACTCAATAAGTTGGCGCTTTTACGATTAATGGCTCCCGATGTACTGAATACAGCCAGTTTAGCGGCTGCATCATCTGTTTTGCCCCAGTGCGGTAAATATTGTAGCCAACACAACACGGCTCCTGTAAAAGCGCCTAATATTTGCGCAATAATGTATCCTGGAAGCAAGGTAATGTCCATTTCGCCTGTTAGGGCCAGAGAAGTAGAAACCGCCGGATTGATATGGGCACCGCTAATTTGACCTGCAGCATAAATACCAAAACTGACGGCCAAACCCCAACCGATACAAACAACGATCCAACCACCTCCTTTGGAATATGAATGCTTTAGGTTTAAACCTGCGACTATGCCGTTGCCAAAAAATAATAACAAGGCGGTTCCTATGAATTCTGCAAGGTAAACTGACATGTGGAATAAATTTACCGTGATGATACGATAAAAGAGGGGAATAAAAAAAGGCATCAGGATGTCGCACCGCTACAACCGCCTACCCTTGCTCTGTTCCCAGCCTGGGGGAGTTCAGCAGGAGCTGGTCGCATCCCTCTGCCGGAGGGCAAAGATAATGAATTAATCATCAAAAAGAGAAAGTGATTAAATAATAATGAAACAAGAAGGCTTCAATCATTTTCGCTCGAAAAACTCCTTTTTGAGATAGAGGTTAAACTCTAGCGGGCTACTTTGCTGAAATTCATCCACTTTCAGGTCGTCAGCTATGTCTTCATCATACTGGAGGTCGGTTTTTTCGACCTTTCCATCGGGGTGAATGATGAGTTCTGTTCCGCTGAAATCGATAGGATTCACAGCCACCAATACCTGATAATCATCAAATACACGTTTATAGTAATTGTAAACAATAGCATCTTTTTTACCCATTACTTACTTGTTTTTCTTTGTAACCATTTAACCAATTCATAGGCAATTTGCCCTGCTAACCATCCAATGCCAGCTCCTGCCAGTACATCACCTAAAAAGTGTACACCTAGATAAATTCGACTATAAGACACTATGGCTGCCCAAAAGAACAAAATGTACATTTTTTTGAAATGCAATCTTAACATGAAAAAGCAAAAAGAGGCTACTGCAAAAGCGTTAGATGCATGACTGGAGGCAAAACCATATTTACCACCACAACCTTTGAGTAAATGTATGTCGCCCGACAAAACAGGATCGTGGCATGGCCGCAATCGTGCAACCCAAGGTTTTAAAATACCTGAAGCCATTTGATCACTAAAAAGAATCAAGATGACACCGCCCAAAATAATTTGCCAAAGTTTAAAGGGACTGTAGCGCACCATGGCGTAGAGCAGAACGGCATAAAGAGGTATCCAAATGAATTTGTTACTGATCCATGGCATTAAAAAATCAAAAAATGAATTGTGAGTGCCATTTATCCAGCGAAACAATTCATAATCCCATGCTTTCATTTGTTCAATCATTTGGACCAGTTTATACCTTTTTGTAAAAGCGTAAGGGTTTCAGCTTCTTTTGATCCTTTCTTTGGGGTATAATCATACTCCCAACCGGCTTCAGAAGGTAAGCTCATTAGTATAGATTCAGTACGCCCTTCTGTTTCAAGGCCAAATTTTGTACCTCGATCTAATACTAAATTAAACTCAACATAACGACCACGTCTTAATTTTTGCCAAAATTTTTCTTTGCTCCCAAAAGGGTTTTTGGCATTAACTTTCATCAAGTGGGTATAAATAGGGGCAAAGCTCAAACCGACATCTTTCACAAAATCGAAAATATCTCTTTTCGATTTTTGATCATCTTCTGATAAATGATCAAAAAAGATTCCTCCAATGCCTCGGGTTTCTTGCCTATGTGCGATGTAAAAATATTCATCTGCCCAATTTTTATATTCTTGGTAATAATTCGAGTCATGCTTATCGCAAACTGCTTTGAGCTTTTGATGAAAAAAGCGGGCATCTTCCTGAACTACATAATGAGGGGTCAGATCAATACCACCACCAAACCAATAGGTGCCGGTAGACATCTCAAAATACCTGATATTCATGTGAATAATAGGAACCCAAGGATTTCCTGGGTGTAAAACGATGGATACGCCTGTAGCGAAAAAGTCTCCTTCAGTTAGGCCAAAGGATTTTAAAATCTGATCTGGAGTTCGGCCGTATACCTCGGAGAAGTTGACACCTCCTTTTTCAATGATATTGCCATGGCGTAATACACGACTACGTCCACCTCCACCCCCTGGTCTTTGCCAAAAGTCTTGCTGAAAACTCCCTAAGCCATCGCATTGCTCGATTTCTTTACAGATATGGTCTTGAATATTTTTGAAGACACCTGTAATTTCTTTTTTATCGACTTGAGTCATATCGCAAAAATAGTTTAATCCTATGATTCTAAAACATATGTACCACATTTCGCAACGGAGGAACATTTGTCTTAACATTGCGTTGATGATTTTAACTTACCCATTAAGAGGTTTTACTCTTTTGGGACAGAAAAAATGGCTATTTTTATCCTTCAATTAGAATACGCTATGGAAGTGACGACGGAAAAAGGCAAAACATCAAATCAATCAACCGTACCCTTAAATATTTTACGTAAAGCCTATCAATTTATGCACACCGCCATGCAAATGGCTACCCTATACGATGAAAACAAAGCGGTTTGTAGTAAATACGTGCATAGTACTTCTAGAGGCCATGAGGCCATACAATTGGCAGCCTCTATGCAACTCAAAGCATATGATTTTGCTGCACCTTACTATCGAGATGATTCTATTCTTTTAGGCATAGGCTTAACACCCTATGAACTTATGCTTCAGTTATTAGGTAAAAAAGACGATCCATTTTCTGGAGGTCGTACCTATTATGGTCACCCTTCTTTGCGTAGAAAAGGTTTTCCTACCATTCCACATCAAAGTTCTGCCACGGGTATGCAAGCCATTCCTGCCACCGGCATGGCACATGCTTTAAATTATTTGGAAGCTCAGAATTTAGCAGACAGCAATAATAGACCTTTGGTGCTTTGTTCTTTAGGTGATGGCTCTGTTACAGAAGGTGAGGTTTCTGAGGCTTTTCAAATGGCTGTTTTACATCAACTCCCCATTGTTTATTTGATTCAGGATAATGACTGGGGGATAAGTGCTACTGGCAAGGAAATGCGTGCAATGGATGCTTATGAGTTTGCTGCCGGATTCAAAGGAATGGAAAGAATGCGTATAGATGGTTCTGATTTTGTTTTGGCATATGAGGGCATCAAGAAGGCTTATTCCTATGTGAGGAGCCGTAAAGGGCCAATATTGGTTCACGCCAAAACACCTTTGTTGGGGCATCATACCTCGGGAGTTAGGAAGGAGTGGTACCGCGAAGATTTTGATTTAGAAGATCACCAAAAAGACGATCCGATTCCAAAGCTTAGAAAGGTACTAAAAAGCCGAGGGCTAAAGGAAAAGGATTTGGTGGAAATGGAGGATAAAGCGAGAGCCTTCGTACAGTCTGAATATGCTAGGGCCCTGAATGCAGACGATCCTGCCCCTGAAACAGTTGAGGAGCATGAGTTTGCTCCTACACCCATTCAAGAAGAAAAAGGAGAAAGAAAACCACGCGGGGCGGAGAAGGTTGTTATGGTAGATGCCGCCTTACATGCTGTAGATGACATTCTGAAACTTCATCCTGAAGCTTTGTTTTATGGCCAAGATGTTGGTGGTACTTTAGGAGGGGTTTTCCGAGAAGCTGCCACCTTAGCTCAAAAATACGGTGATGGTCGTGTTTTCAATACACCCATTCAGGAGGCTTATATTGTAGGATCTACGGCAGGAATGTCTGCTGTTGGTGCTAAGCCTATTGTTGAAATTCAATTTGCGGATTACATTTGGCCTGGTATCAATCAATTGGTAGAAGAATTGTCTAAGAGTTGTTACCTAAGCCGAGGACAGTTCCCTATTCAATCATTGATTCGTGTACCTATTGGTGCATATGGTGGGGGTGGACCCTATCATTCTGGAAGCATAGAATCTACTCTTTTGAATATCAGAGGTATCAAGGTGGTTTACCCATCTAACGCTGCCGATATGAAAGGATTGTTGAAGGCTGCTTTTCATGATCCTAACCCGGTAGTAATGCTAGAGCACAAAGGGCTTTATTGGTCGAAAGTTCCTGGTACTGGCGATGCCAAAACCTTCGAGCCAGATGATGAATACATTATTCCGCTGGGTAAAGCCAGGGTAGCTCTTTCTGCTAGTGAAGAGGCGGTAGATTCGGGGACTTCTTGCTTCGTTATTTCTTATGGAATGGGTATCTACTGGGCCAAAGAAGCCGCTAAATTCTTCGAGGGACAAGTGGAGATTTTGGATTTACGAACGTTGAACCCATTAGACTGGGAAGCAGTTGAAGCGGGCGTGAGAAAGCACAATAAGGTGATGGTACTGACAGAGGAGCCCTTGATGAATTCTTTTGCCGAATCCTTGGCGGGCAGAATTGGGCAAGCCTGTTTCGAAGTTTTAGATGCACCGGTAATGACCCTTGGTGCCAAGAATTTACCGGCTATTGCCTTAAATGTAGATTTAGAAAAAGAGATGTTGCCCAATGCTGAAAAAGTAACACGTCAGTTGGGAATATTATTAAATTATTAGAAAGGATACCCCACACCAATGTTCCACACCGTTTGCCCTCTGCGGGTAAACGGCATAAGCCACCGTTTGCCTTCAGGAAAACGAGGATCTTTTATTTTATGACCTATATCGAGGCGGAAGACTAAAAAATCGAAGTCAAAGCGTAGGCCAAAACCTGCGCCAATGGCTATTTCTTTATAGAAGCTATCTATTTCAAATTTACCTCCTTCAGAAACTCGAACAATTTCGGCATCTTCAGGAGCGGTAAACTCTTTGATACGCCACACATTACCAGCGTCAAGAAAAAAGGCATAGTCTAAAAACCCTGTGATGTTATCTCGCCACTCCAAATTGAATTCGAGTAAGATTTCCCCGGGTTGCTCAAACCGAAAACTTTGACGTCCAGTTCGATTGGGTACCAACTCTCCATTGTCATCCACTACATTTTGACCGTTCTCATCAAGCAAGTAGGGGAAGGAGGAGCCCGGCCCCAGCCTTCGTGGATTCCAAGCACGGTTGCTATTACTACCACCAGCGAAAAAGAATTTTTCGTAAGGAAGGGCATCATTGTCTCCGTAAGGAAGTGCATAACCAAAGTTGGCTCGGAATACCATAGAGCGATTATCAGATACGGGAATATTTCTTCTAAAATCAACTTGGAATTTCAAGAATTTATAAAATTCCAATTCATTGTTCCTAAGCAGTCCCGTTCCTACAATGTTTTGAATGAACCCACCGCTTTCGCCAAAGACACTGAGGTAGTTGGTACTGAATGTTTTTGCTCCATAATTATTGTTGAATGTTGCTGTAAAAGATGTGCTGGATACAAAAGAAGGCAGAAAGGCTAAGGCCAAGGTATTGCCTTGTTGAGCCAAGTTGTCTAATTGTTCTGCAAAAATATCGCTTATACGATCTGTATCGATTAGGTTGATCTCCGATAAATTAAATTTAAAGTTTCTTGTACCTGCTGTATTTTGCCATGTATAGCCAAACGAACCGTTTAGGATGCTCCGGATGTATTCTGGGCGGTTGGTAAATGAAAAGCCCATTGAGAGTCTACTTTTAGCATTAAATGCTTTCCGGTTCAGTGGACGTGCATTGAAAGGAAGCATGAAACGCGGGAATGTAAGCGATAAATTGGCACCATATTGTAAACTCCTGAACAAGCTATTTTGGTCGGTAGCCGCGGCCACATCTTCTATCCCCACAAAACCGTTTAATTCCATGATTTCTGAACCCTGAAAGGTATTTCTGTTTTTCAATGATACATTGTAAAAAGGCCCTGGCACTCCTCCTTGGGTTACATTTAACCCTACTTCCTGTGTAAGCTGAAATTTCTGTAATGGCGAAGTATAAATATTGGCTACAAATTGGTCTTCAACCAAGGTGGTGTCAAAGTTGATATTTACAAAACGAAACATGTCCATGTTGAGCAGTTGCTTTTGGGTATTGATCACATCATCAACAGAATAAACATCGTGCGGAGAAATTTTTAGGCGTGAGTCTATGACTTTGGAAGAGTAGAGGGTGTTTCCGAAATTATAAGATACACCTTCAAACCCTTGGTTGAGTTGTACGTCTGTGTTTCCATTGGTATTGATGATGATTGAATCTATCTCATAAGATTTGTGAACGTTCCTTTCAGCTGGTTTATTGACAATCATTTTGACCCAAAGATCTTCCTGATCAGGAGCAAATTCGATTTGATATTCTATGAACTGCTTGTTGAAAGCATAGAAGCCATTATTTTTTAAAAGCAATTCCAGTCGATCTCTTTCTTGTATGAGTAAATCCTCATTATACGTATCGCCTTTTTGTACAAGTGCCTCTTCCTGATGCGCTTGTATGAGTTGTCTGAGCACGGGATCACCCGTTAAAACAGCCAAACTGTCTATGTAAGACTGCGCACCTTCCTTGATGATGAATTTCTGAGATACTTTTTTCTTTTTTACTTCTGTTGAGATTTTTATTTCTGCTTGTCTAAAGCCTCTGCTTTTTAAATAATTCGTCATACGTCGAGCT
The DNA here is from genome assembly GCA_018402485.1 of Roseivirga sp. Classification (GTDB taxonomy): domain Bacteria; phylum Bacteroidota; class Bacteroidia; order Cytophagales; family Cyclobacteriaceae; genus Roseivirga. The sequence goes on from JAGYIY010000003.1 coordinate 140,980, forward strand.
GATGTGGCTATGGCCATACTGTCGTACCTGGCCAAAGGTGTACCGGTTCTCATTCTTAAATTCCCTTGTCGCAACTTTTTATCAAAGCGATTGATTTTACGTTCACGCCTGGAACTTAAGTTCTTTGTGCTTTTACCTTTGCTTTCTTTCTTCTCAATTTCAGCGTTTACTTTTTCTATAAAGGCTTCTTTGTCAGAAAGTATTTCGGCGCTATCGTAATTATTTTTCCCGGTTTCGTAAACCATGGCACCTACAGCACCCAAGAAAGGCACTCTGATATTGGGATTGAGCGTGATGCGACTGGCCAATTCATCTTTTTCCGCTTTTTCTACACCCTCTATGCTTTGTTTATAAAGTAATTTTTCTTCATTTTGAAGGTACTTTACTCCCGTGCAAGAAGAACCTAACATTAAGATGATAAGCCAAAAAGATAATAGCTTGCCCTGCTTCACAAAAATACGGTCATATGCTTTCTAAACGTAAATCAAAGTACTTCAAATCTCTTCAATTAAAAAAATTTAGGCAGTCAGAAAGACTTTTTTTAGTTGAAGGAGAAAAAGGCGTTCTAGAAGTTATGGCTTCAGATTTTAATATACATACGCTTTTATGTACTGATGTTTTTTTTGAAAGGTATGCAAAAAGCATTGAGAAGGTACCACTTCATGAATGTATTTTGGTAAAACAGGTAGATTTGAGTGCTGTGGGTAGTTATCAAACCAATGATTCAGCATTGGCTATTGTGCATATGCCCAAGGAAGACATAACTCCATTTTCTAGTGGCTTGGTTCTTGCCCTTGAAGACATTAGCGACCCTGGTAATTTGGGGACAATTTTGCGCGTAGCAGATTGGTATGGGGTGTCGCAAGTTTATTGCAGCCATAACACCACGGATCTATATGCTCCAAAGGTTATTCAAGCTTCTATGGGCTCTTTTACTCGAGTAAGAGTAAATTACATTGATTTAGGGTCTTGGCTAAAGCAAACGGAACTCCCTGTGTATGGAGCGGTACTGGATGGGGAAAGTGTCTATGGGGAAAATTTACCAAAAAATGCGGTACTATTAATGGGGAGTGAATCGCATGGCATTTCTGAACAATTGCTACCCTATGTTCAGCATAAGATATCGATACCCAGGGTTGGTGGAGCCGAATCTTTGAATGTTTCTGTGGCAACAGCAGTCTTGATAGATCACTTTGCAAGTGCAAGGGCTTAATGGGCTGCTGCTGATTTTGTCATTTGATCAGATAGCTCCTTACCCAAATAGTTGTCTATGAGCCAATGAGCCACATACAGGAGTGGTGTGAGCCCAATGGCAATCAAAAATTTGTAGATGTAGTTTGTTAGGCCAACGGCAGCTACTTGCTCCAAACTCCAGGGGCCTAAGATGTAAAAGGCGACAATGAGCACCACAAAGCTGTCAATCAACTGTGAAACCAAGGTAGAGCCAGTAGCACGCAACCAAATATTACCTTTCCCTGTAATTTTTCTTAAGCGTTGAAAAACGATCACATCAACCAATTGGCCAATGAGAAAAGCGACCAAAGAGGCAAAAATAATATTGAGTCCTTGGGTAAGTACTCGCTGAAAAGCATAATTGATGTCGAAGACTTCTCCATGTTGACCTTCCGCATTCACTTCTAACCAAAAATCTGCTGGAGCCAATTTCATGGCCAAGTAAAGCACAAAAAAAGCGTACGCAATTAAACCCACAGTAATAAAGGTGATTTTGCGTACACCTCTTTTTCCAAAATATTCATTGATGATATCGGTAGTAATGAAAACAACAGGCCAAAGCACCACACCGGCCGTAAGGTTGAATTGCAAAACATTGTTACCCATTAACGGAATATCGAAAGGGGTAAAACCCAAAGATTTTTCTACTGAAAATATTTTACCTCCTATGATTTCGGCAACCAATGCATTGGTAATAAATATACCACTAAGAATGATGAACAAGTTGTTCTCCTTATTTTTCAGTATACCTTCAGACATTGTTCAATCATCCAAAATATAAGATTTACCTTCAATGGCAGCATGGCTGTTTTTGAAAATCGTTCTAGCCTCCTCTTGAAGAGGTAATATGTCTTTATAACGGACAGAGAAGTGTCCTAAAAGAAGTTTCCCCACCTCTGCTTTTACAGCGATGCGTGCGGCTTCCATGGCAGTGCTATGAAAGGTTGTAGAAGCCCTATCTAAATGTTCTTCTAAAAATGTAGCTTCATGGTAGAGCATGTCACATCCTTTGATTAGCGGAACAATAGATTCATCATAGCGTGTATCTGAACAGTAAGCATAACTGTAAGATTTGCGTGGAGGTTTGGTAAGCTCTTGGTAGGTATATAAAACCTCACCTGACTCATTGGTGATATCTTGGCCTTTTTTCAATTGAATGATTTTGTTCACAGGCAGACCTTCGGGTAATAGTTCTTTAATGATTCTACGGTTTTTTACTTTTTCTTCGATCAGGAAGCCACTGCATGGAATGCGATGGGAAAGTGGAATGCTTTTGACTGTAATTTGTTCATCTTCATGAATTACCCGATGGGATTCCGTATCTACCTCATGAAATATGACTTCATAGTTAAAAGCTGTCTCTGAATATTTGAGCTGAACACGGATGATTTCAGAAAGACCATAAGGCGCATAAAGGTGAAGTTCTTTCTTGCGTCCCATCAGGTGCATGGACGACAAAAGGCCAACTAGTCCGAGGTAATGGTCTCCATGTAAATGACTAATAAAAATATGATCAATGCGCTGAGCTTTAATTTTATATCGCTTCATTTGGAGTTGTGTGCCCTCACCACAATCCACTAGATAATAGCGTCCTTCTACATTCACCAATTGTGCACTATGATGCCTGTGATGTGCTGGTGTTGCGGAATTTGAACCTAGTATGGTTACTTTAATGCCCAATGTTTAATTACGGATGATCTTCTTCAGGACTATTGGCTAAAATGAGGTCGTGTGCGGCCTCATCACTTGCCAACACGGGAAGCACATTGTTCAGTTGCGATATTTTCAACAATTTATCTACAAAAGGAGTGACTTCAGAAAGGAGGAACGCGCCACCATTTTCGGTGTAAATTCTATTGCCAGTTAATATGGCAGAAAGCCCGCTTGAGTCGGCATATTTTGTATTTGCCAGGTTGAGGATTAGGTTTTTACTCCCTTGAGATTGCAGCTTAATGAGCTCTGATTTTAATTCAGGTGATAAAGTACTATCCAGTTTTTCTTCTTCTAGTGTGAGTAATGTGTAAAGTGCTTCTTGTTTGACTGAAAATTTCATAAATCTTTATTTTACGCAATAAACGTTTTTATATTCTTTTGGATGCGGTTGAGCGCATTTTTGTAATCGTTTTTTACAAATGTCTGTCCGGTTACTTTTTCATAAAGCTCAATATATCTTTCAGAAATAGAATTTACAATCGCATCATCCATTATCGGTATACTTTGTCCTTCTTTACCCTGAAAACCTTCAGAAATGAGCCATTGTCTGACAAACTCTTTGGAAAGTTGTTTTTGCGTTTGGTTGTTGTTCTGACGTTCCGCGTAACCTTCTGCATAAAAATAACGAGAGGAGTCTGGGGTATGGATTTCGTCAATGACCACAATTTGATCACCAAACCGACCAAATTCGTATTTGGTATCCACCAAAATTAAACCCTGGTCGGCAGCCATGGCAGTTCCTCGTTCGAATAGCTGATGTGTATACTGCTCCAAAAGCAGATAATCCTTCTCAGCCACAATGCCTTGTGCCAGGATATCAGCTTTAGAGATATCTTCATCATGCCCTTCTTTTGCCTTTGTAGTTGGGGTGATGATGGGATGGGGCAGTTTGTCATTTTCTTTTAGTCCTTCAGGTAAGGTTTCGCCACATAAAACCCTTTTCCCTGCTTGATATTCCCTCCAAGCATGACCTGCTAAATAGCCGCGTATGACCATTTCAACTGCAAAAGGCTCACACTTTTTACCTAAGGTAACGTTCGGGTCGGGCATGGTAATGACCCAGTTGGGCAGAATATCTTCAGTAGCCTTTAGAAAGTTGAAAGCCATTTGGTTAAGTACTTGCCCTTTGTAAGGTATTGCCCTAGGTAAAACCACATCGAAAGCTGAAATTCTATCCGTCGCAACCATGGCCAATTGGTTTTTGAAAAAGTAGATATCGCGGACCTTCCCACGGTAAAAATTTTCCTGATGCGGAAAGTGAAAATCTGTTTTATGAATGGCTTCAATCATGGTGTAAAATTAGATAAAAAAAAGGATACCATTGATACTTAATCGTTATCTGATGAGCTCATTAACCGACCTCTGTCGTAGGTTTCGGTTTTGATCACTTCGGCAGATTCATTGTAGTAAGTCCACTTTCCTTGACGGTTGTTCATCATAAAATTTCCTCTGATTTTGATCTGTCCAACTTTATAGTATTCATAAAATACTCCAGTTTTGTTTCCATTTAAATAGGTAATGACCTGATACAGTTTTCCATCCTCGTGATAGATATTTTCTTTACCACTATATCTGTTGTATTGAAATGGCCTTTCTCGTAATAAAATGCCTTGCTCAGAATACATTTTAGCATAACCATTGATTGCTCCATCTTCGTATGGAACGGATTCTGCCAATTCACCATTTTGATGAAACGACTTCCACAATCCAACTTTCTTTCCATTCTTATAAAATTCCTCTTGCTTGACATGCCCGTCTTCGTAATAATCTCTAATGACAGCGTCCTTTGTTACTTTGGTATAATCCTCCAGACGTTGCAGTTTGCCACTTGGGTAGTATGTGTAGTTTTTACCTATTTTAGCCCCTCTTTGATAAGTTTCTACTTGCTTTTTAATTCCATCTGCATAATAGGTTAACCGAGGACCATCATTGATGCCATCAATATAATTACCTTTTTCAATTAGCTCGCCTGACCGGTGATGGAGTGTGTAGCTCCCATTTTTGTATCCTTTTTGATAGGTGTAGACCCACTCTTTTTTACCATTTGTGTGATAGGTAGTGTACTGGCCTTCAATGACTCCATTTTGATAATTGAAAGAGGAAGAAAGATGGCCATTTTCATAATAGGTTGTTGCGGGGCCGTGTTGTTGGCCTTGTTGGTAGTTGAAAACCTGTTGCTTTTTTCCGTTAGGAAAATAAGTAATGGCCTCACCGTTCGGTTTTCCAGAAATAAACTGAGTTTCTTTTTTGATCCTTCCATCCGGATAGAAAGATTGGATGAGGCCTTCTAATTCACCCTCGAAGTAAGTCCCTTTTTGAATGGGAAGGCCATCTTTTGATAATACTTCAAATGGGCCTGTTTTTTTTCCTTTTTGATATGTGGTTTTAGAAAGTACTTGTCTAGATTCGTAATACTCTGTAAAAAGTCCATCTGGTTTTCCATCTTTAAAAGTCCCTTTCATGGCGATTGTTCCTTCTCTAAAATACTTTGTGTAAGCACCATCTATGAGAGAGGAATCACCTTTTAGAATCTTGTATTTCTCTTTTACTTCCTTGAAATCGGGTGGGTAATAGGTAGTAATATCTTGCTGAGCCAAACTTACGCTTATGCCAATAAAGAAGATTAAAAGGGGTATGAATTTTTTCATAAAAAAGGCCTTCCGTAAAAATACGGAAGGCTTTATAAGTTATTGTGTTCAAATTAAATATTTTCTATCACAAGTGCAGAGGCACCGCCACCACCGTTGCAGATGCCAGCTACGCCTATTGTACCTTTATTTTGTGCTAATACATTGTATAGTGTGGTAACAATACGATTACCGGAGGCACCTAAAGGGTGCCCTAAGGCCACAGCACCACCATTTACATTGACAATTGTCGGGTCTAGGCCTAAAATCTGGTTGTTGGCTAGGGCCACTACAGAGAATGCTTCATTGATTTCGTAGAAATCTACTTCTTCCTTTTTTATTCCTGCCATAGCCATGGCTTTTGGAATCGCTTTTGCAGGCGCAGTGGTAAACCATAAGGGGTCTTGAGCGGCATCTGCAAAACCACGGATTTTGGCCAAAGGCTTTACTCCTAGTGCTTCCGCTTTTTCTTTGCTCATTAAAATTATGGCAGAAGCACCATCGTTGATGGTAGATGCATTGGCAGCTGTAACCGTTCCTTCTTTGCTGAATACAGGTCGAAGGTTCGGAATTTTATCAAACATTACATTGGTGAATTCTTCATCTTCATCCATTACGATGGGGTCTCCCTTTCGTTGGGGTATGGAGACCGGGATAATTTCATTTTTGAATTTTCCTGCTTCAGTAGCGGAAGCTACTCTTTTGTAAGATTGAATGGCATACTCATCCTGTGCCTCCCTAGAAATGTTCATTTCTTTAGCAGTATGGTCTCCACAATTTCCCATGGGGAATTGATTGTAAACTTCCCACAAACCATCCTTTAACAAACCATCGAGTAATTCACCATTGCCATAAGTATAACCATAGCGTGCTTTTGGTATGTAGTAGGGGATGTTGGACATGCTTTCCATTCCTCCGGCCACCACAACGTCTTGAGCACCGACCATGATAGATTGAGCACCGAGCATAATGGTTTTCATTCCTGAGGCACAAACTTTATTGATTGTCGTACACGGTACTTCATGACTTATTCCTGCACCCAAGGCTGCTTGTCTGGCAGGGGCTTGTCCCAAACCCGCTGAAACTACATTACCCATGAGTACCTCTTGTATTTCTGAGGAATCAACTCCACTTTTTTCAAGTGCACCTTTGATGGCAAATGAACCTAATTCTACGGCAGTAAAGCCTGCCAGCTTGCCTCCAAATCTACCGATTGGGGTGCGTGCGGCAGCAACAATATATACTTCTTTCATAACTTGTTTTTTGATTTACCTAACGACTGTTAGCAAAGTTAAGGAATGTAACCTGAACCACATAACCCACGAAGGAAATGAGTGCGTTGGGTAACTGATCAAACCCTTTTGTCTACCAATCCTTTTCGGAAGTTTTTTGAGGTTTAGAGGCCTTCCTTTTCATTTGCTGGATGTATTGTACTTCTTGGTTTTTCATGGCTTCTAAAATCATTTTTGCTTTTTCCAGAGGGATGTTCATCTCTTTGAGTTTTTCTTTCAGCTTTTCGAGTGGATCCTCTTCTTGCTCGCCCTGTTCCTGCTCGTTTTGTTCCTGTTCTTGCTGTTCTCCATCTTTGTCCTCCTTTTTCTCTCCATCTTCTTGCTTCTCTTCCTGCTGCTGTTCTTTCTCTTGTTGTTTTTGATCCTGCTGGTCTTTTTGATCCTGTTCTTGCTGCTCCTGATCCTTTTTATCTTGCTCTTGCTGTTCTTCGTTTTGATCCTTATCGTCTTTATTTTGATCGTCCTGTTCTTGTTCTTCTTGTTGTTTCAGGTATTTTTTCAAGAGCTCATAATTGTATCTGGCATTTTCGTTGGTATTATTTTTAATCAAGGCTTGTTTGAATTGGGAAAGGGCTGTCTCTAGAAAAATTTTCCGCTCTTTTTGGGATTGTTCTCCTTTTTTGACCGAGATAATGCCCAACTGATTGTAAGCATTCGATGCTAAATGTTTTTTTGAGGCTTCTGTGAGCTGCGTGTACTTGTCAATGGCAATATTGGCGTATTGAAAGTCCACATCTTCTCCCTGCATGGCAGAACTGTCTAATGTTTCTGAAGTGGAAGAGAGTTGGTCGAGTTTACCAAAGTCTCCATCGCCATAACCCACCATATAGGCGGCATTGGCCAGGTTCATTTGAGCTACATCATCGTCAACCTGTAAGCTGTCGATCAATTGGAGATATGCTTTTATGGCTTGCTTATAATTTTCTGATTCATATGCCAGTTGGGCTTCTCTTTTAAGCTTATTGGCATTTGCAATCTTGGTAATAGGATCATTTGTACTTGCGAAAAGCATTATAAAAGCCATGAAGTATTTCATATCCTTAATGTTTTACGTTTAACCAATGCATCTATCACTAACAAACTAATGGCTGCCAAAACAAAATAATAAAATTTATTGGCCGAGGCATCTATCATCCGTGCATCTCTCACTTCGCCCTCTACTTCATTAATGGCTCGTATCAATCTGGCCACATCGTTTTGGCCCTCATTGATTTCAAAATACTCACCACCTGTGTCTGATGCTAGTTGTTTTAACGACCCAGAATTCAAAGACGTTACAATTTCATTGCCTTGTTTATCAATTTTAAAGCCTCTGCGATCTTTTATTTTTGAACCTCGCTCTGTACCGACACCTAATGCAAAAAGCTGAACACCACTATCAACGATGGCTTTAGCTGCCTGATTGGTCTCTTCACCAAAATCCTCACCGTCACTAATGAATAACACAATTTTTGCTTTTTGTTGGCTAATCGTAGTTTGTTCTGCATTGAGCTTTTCTAGTGCCATGGTAAGGGGAGGTCCAAAATCTGTTCCCCCCGAAGGGACAAGCTCTGTGTTCAGTGTATTGATGTAAAGATTGAGTGTGCCTTGATCGTAAGTGAGCGGACATTGCACAAAGGCTTCAGAACCAAAAATAATAAGGCCAATTTTATCTGAGTTGAAGGCCTCTACAATGCGTTTGAGTTCAAATTTTATTTTTTCTAGGCGCGTAGGTTGAATGTCGAAGGCATTCATGGAATTCGAAAGGTCTACGGCCATAAAAATATCCTTCCCTTTAGACTTTACTTCCTTGGTAGTTTTCCCGAAAGAAGGTCCCAATAAAGCGACTATCAATAGAGTAAAGGCCAACGAGCGGATTAAAACTTTGAAGAGCAGTGGCTTAAACGTGGTATTCAGTCTACGCGCTACTTTTAGCATACGAAAAATGTATAGGCCGTAGGAGAGGAGGAAAAGACCTATAAAGGCCCATTCAGTATTACCTAAGGATGAAAACCATGTCATAGCTTGCAAAGATAAAAATTCAAACCATTATAGTGTTACCGCTTGAAAACTTAGCTAAGTTCTTTGTTAAATTGGGTTAAAAGAAATAGTATTCATTCTGAACGGCTTACTGAGATACACACTTTTTTTCAACATGAGGCAGATGAGTAATTTTAATTTACTCATAGGAGAAGGTTCTGAGGCTGACTTTAACATTACGTATCATTTTGCTTAGAGGAATAACATTCTTCAAAGTTGTCTTTAGAATCGCCAAAGACCAGACGGAAGAACGGTAGGTCTAATTGCTAAGGAATAGAGTCACCAATTAAAGATGTGCTATTTGGACGATAGAAAGCATGTTATATTACTCTGGATGAGATTAGGCAGCCTTAGGAGTTGGTTTTTTGAGTTCCATCTAACTTCCATCTTTTCATGGTTTATCGATGCCTATTAAATCTCCTTAAGTAAATCCATTAGGCCAGCGTTTTTGCCTTTAGGTCGCACCACCATCATCGGAATGTCGTTGTTGTATTGAATCAATTGTTCTGCCCTGCTGCCAATGAACAAAGCCGTGGTAGCTGTTCTGCCTTTGACACCTATAACAATAGCACTGGGCTTTATTTCATGGGCATAATCAATGATGTCTGTTACGGGGTTGTCATTGGTGTCGAGAGAATAGACCACCTCGAGGTTTACTCCATTGTGGTCAATATGGGAAATGAACTCTCGATAATCACGTTCTGCATTGGAGCGCATTATCTTCGCAAAATCTTCGTAGCTTTTTCCTGAGTAGTGGTAGCCACCAGGTACTGTATATACATTTTGGCAAATGATTTTCATCTTTTCATACCTTCTGGCAATGCGGATTGCCTCTTCCATTGCGATCTTAGAATGTTCTGAGAAATCGCAAGGAACGTGTAGGGTATTCATGCCTAATTGAGAATCTTCGGGTATGATGAATATGGAACAAGCAGCTCTGCGTGCTAGGCGATTCGATAAAACACCACCACCTATAAAATTTTTGTGTCTGCCCATCATCAATAAGTCGATGTTGTTTTTCTCCACATACCTCAATATGGCTTTAGAGGGTGCTCCCTCTTTTACTTCAATCTGGCAAATGTCTATTAATTCTTGTGGTAGAAGCTCTTCAACCGTACTAAGCAACTGAGCTCTTCTGTCAGAAATACTTTTTTCTTTGATTTCAGGAAAGTCTCTGAGCACTTGCTCAGGAATTTTCATTTCACTGATGCTATTGAATACATGAATTTCTTTGGTATCATTTACAATAGCAATTTTTTCTAAGTACTTCAACAGTGTTTTATCAGCTGCTGAGGTATCCATCAATACCATTATTTTATCTCTTTTCGGCATGGCATTCCTTTATTATGGCACAAAAATAATAGAACTTTTTGGCTATTTATGGATTTACATACTTCTTATTCAAGATTTATGAAACCTCAATAGCTTGTAAAAAATCAGCAAGTTGCTCGAATTGCTCTTTCGAATGCGTTGGGAAATTAGCCACACGTAGATGTTGCCCCTTGAATGCCCCATAACCACTTCCCATTACAAGGCCTTTTGTGGCCAAAGCATTAATAAAGTGTTGGGATGAAGTTCCTTCAACTTTGGCCACAGAAACAGTTGGCGATCGTAATTTTTCATCTTCCACGAAATGCGTTAAAGAAGTATGCTCTGATATGGCGTTATGGATAACAGCTCTTTTGTAATTAGACTCTGAACGAATGACTGAAATGCCTTTTTCTAACATGTCTTCGCATACCTTGGCCAAAAGGAAAATGTTCATCACATTGGCGGTGTAAGTGGTTTGGTTCTTTATTCCATTCTTATAAAGGTTTGGGAGACTCTGATAACTACCAATGATGTGTCCGGCAGCCTGTTTTTCCTGGGCTTTGGCCATGGCTTGTGGACTCACAATCCATACCCCCAGACCAGCAGGTAGACCGAAACATTTTTGAACAGAGAAATAAGCACTGTCTATTTGACTAAAATCAAGATCCACAACGGGGAATGCGGAAACACCATCAACTGCTAAAATTGCTTTAGGATGTGCTTTTTTAATGGCATAAACTTGTTCTAAGGGAAAGGCAACCCCTGTACTGGTTTCGTTCAGTGCCAAAGTAATTAGCTCAGTTTCTTCTGGAATCATGCCGGGTAGAAATGCTGTTAATGAGCCATATTCAGCTTGCGCTTGCTTGGCATTAAATCCCCACGCCTGTGCAAAATCAAAAAAGCGTTGAGAAAAAGCCCCATTCGTAAAATGAAAGGTATGTTGGATGGCTAAATTTTGTAGTTGCCTTTCCCAAATTTCTGTAGCAGAGCTAAGGAAAAACACTTGATAATCTCCCGGAATGCTCATCAGACTTTTCAATCCTTCAACAGCCGATTGATAGTAAGCTTCAGCTTGCTTACTGCGGTGATTGATTTCCATTACCTGTTCTTTCAACGCAGTTTTAATGTGTTCTTCCACGGTGTAGTAAAGGGCGGAGGGACCTGGGGTGAAGAATATTTTCTTAGTCATGATTTTGCTCGTCTTGGAGAAGTTCAACTTGTTTGCCGTAATGTTTTCTCACAGAGGTGAAATAAAACACTAACGGAAACAAAAGTATCACTCCACAAACGAAAAACATCGAAGCAATGCCGAAATATTCTGCTACGTATCCCAATGCAATGGACCCTGCCCCTATGCCCAAATCTACTGCGGAGAAAAAGGTGGCATTAGCAGCACCTCTTCTTTCCACGGGTACGATGTTCAACGCCATGGTTTGCACAGTTGGCATAATGATGCCATTGCCCATGCCCACGAGTACTCCCACCATCATTAAGGGCCAGAAACTATCGACATTGCTGAGCCAAAACAAACCAATAATGGTAACCGATAACCCCACAAACACCAAGGCAGAAGGTCCTTTTTTGTCCATGATTTTACCTACGATTAATCGAACAATCGCTACGCCAATGGCCATAAAAATGAAAAAAAGTGCACCTTGATGGATGTTTTTTTCATCGCTGTAAATTTTGATAAAGGTAAGTATGGCGGCATAAGGGAAAGCACCTGTGAACATGACAACGCTGATGCGATTGACGCGCTTATCGAACATTTTCGATAATTGTATGCGGGTATCTCCTGTCTTTACCACTGGTACTTTCATGATAAAGGCTAAAATGAGAGAAGCAACGGCAACGATAGATGCTACCATAAAAAGATTGAAGAAATTATTTTGTCCCATGATCTGATCTCCACCATAGGGAGCCAAGGCAATGGCCAAGGTCATGGCTAAACCAAAGTAACCAATGCCTTCACCTCGTTTCGATTCAGGAATAAGGTCTGCTGCAATGGTGCTGCCACCTGTTGTAATAATACCCCAGCTAATACCATGAAATACTCTTATGAGAAGTAAAAGGGTAAAAGTAGATGCAAAATGATATCCAAACATCAGTAATGTAAAAAAAGCCAAGGCCAAGAGGTAAACCAATCTTCTACCGTAGGCATCTAAGGCATAGCCGCAAAACGGGCGGATAAGGAGGGCGGAAAGGGCATAAACACCAATGATATATCCCACTTGATTGTTGCTGGCGCCCAGTGCATTAACAGCATATACAGGAAGGGTGGGAAGTAAAAAATAAAAAGAGGTTGCCATCAAGAAATACGAGATGAAATGTAAGATGAAATCTCGTGTAAGTATTTTTTGTGATCCGCTCAATGCTATGGTTTTTTTTGGCAAACTACTAAAATGATTCGAAAACTTTTGAGCCAATGCGGAACACTAACTTAAAAATTAAGGTTAAACTCAAAGATAATAGGTGCTTTGGTTTTTTATGAAAATCAGCCTACCTATGTTTGTAGAGGTAGATAGAAGATTTACCCATTTAAGCTTAGACACGTTTTTGAACTTTACAATTATATTAATATACCGAGTGAGCCTTCCTCAAAACAAGGCCTCATCCCGAGCAATCGGGACCTCGTTCTTTCGAGAGCAGGATAACAGTGGACTGTTGCGAGACTTAGGGCAGCTCAAATCTTGTCTTAAGAGAGGTTCAAATTACCTCTGAGTTTTTATGGGTATAATAAAAAGTCCCGGCTTGCCGGGACTTTTTTATTTCTATGTCATTGAATTGATCCTATTCCTCTAAGCGAAACATAATTTCGCCACCAATCACAGTCATCACTGCTTTGGTGTCCAAGATTTCCATTTCGGGAATGGTCATGATATCTTTATTCCATACCGAAAAATCTGCCACTTTTCCTACTTCAATAGAACCTTTAAAGTCTTCTTCAAACTCACCATAGGCGGCATCTAAAGTATAAGAAATCAAAGCTTCCTGACGGTTCATGGCCTGATCGGATTCGTAACCTTCAGCAGGTGTGCCTTCCAAGGTCTTTCTTGCGATAGAGGCATAGAAAGAAGGGAGAGGATCTAATGGCTCTACAGGTGCATCAGTTCCGTTAATCACTTTGGCTCCGGATTGCATTAGTTTTTGCCAAACATATGCGCCTTCCACAATGCGTTCTTCGCCCAATCGGTCGATGGCCCAAGGGCGGTCAGAACTCATATGAATGGCCTGCATAGCAGCTACAATATTCATTTCTCCAAAACGAGCAATATCCTCTTCCGTCAAATGCTGTGCATGTTCAATGCGAAAGCGTTGCGCTTTTCTGTCAATATCAGGGAATTTATTAAAAGCCAATTCATAACGGTCGAGTACTTCTCGATTGGCACGATCGCCTATGGCATGCGAACACACCTGAAATCCATTCGCCAAGGCTTTTTCAGATACTTCGGAGACGGTTTCCATGGGTAGCGTTTCATGGCCAAAATGGCCTGCACGATCTGTGTACTCATCCAAAAGCCAGGCGCCGCGGGGCCCTAATGCCCCGTCGCAATGCAGTTTAATAGAACGAACGGTTACCATATGATCTTCATCAATCATCGGACCCTTAGCATACCATTTATCCAAAAGTTCAGGCTGACGACCAGTGAGCATTACATATTGTCTGACCTTGAGTTTACCAGCGGCTTTAAAACGCTGTAAACGATCGATAAAAGCTTGACCGGAACCTGCATCGTGGAAGCTGGTGATGCCTAAACGAAGACATTCATCAATGGCTAAGGTCAAGGCTTGTTCGGCTCTTCCCTCGGTTTCGGCAGGTACAAGTTTGCCTATAATGCTGGAGGCCCTTTCTGTAAAAACCCCTGTTGGATTGCCGAACTCGTCCATGATAATTTCACCACCTTCAACCTCGCCTTGTAGGCTTTCAATGTTCAGGTTGGTGACACCGGCTAATTCCATGGCTTTGGCATTGGCAAAAGTGGCATGGCCACTCGCATGGCGCAGGTAGACAGGGTTATTGGGGCTTACAGCGCTCATTTGATCATGCGTTTGAAAGCCTTTGACCATATTTTTAGGTTTTTCTATCCATTTGTCCTGATGCCAGCCTCTCCCTGTAATCCAGTCACCGGGTTCGGCATTTTCTACCGCTTCTGCTACTTTTTCTACCAACTCATCATAAGTCTTGACATACATCAAATCCAATTCTAGCATGTTATAACCGACACCCATGAGGTGCGCATGAGATTCAATAAATCCCGGAGTCATGGTATTTCCATTCAGATCTACCAATTCAGTATCTCCGCCTTTCATTTTCATGACCTCTTCTTCAGTTCCTATTGCCACAATCATTCCATTCTTGACTGCTACAGCCTCCGTTTCGGGGTTGTTGTTGACAGCGGTGTAAATGCTACCGTTGAAATATATGGCATCTGCTTTGTCGCCACTGGAACATGCCTGTGAGAGGGCAAGTACTGTGACCATAAGGAGTGCTTTGATAAAACTTTTCATTTTCATATTCAAATCCATTTTCAAGGTTAAAAGCTAGCATATTTCCCGTTGACTTACAACAAGTGTTGAATGAACGGTGAAAAGCTGGCGTTAATAGAGCACCCTGAACTTAATGGTATGTTCAATTTCTTTCAGGTCGCGAATGAGTGCCTTGTCATAGGCTTTGTTAATGTCGGTAATTACGTAGCCTACAGAATCGTTTGTTTTGAGGTATTGACCATCGATATTCGTATCGTGGTTGGCAAGCACTTGATTGATTTTGGCAAGAATACCGGATTTATTGCTGTGAATATGAATCAGTCGGTGCGCATTTTGCAATTTAGGTAAAGTGATGTTGGGGAAGTTAACACTCAAAGCCGTGTTTCCGGTATTGATATAGTCCATAATTTTACCCGGAACAAAATCAGCAATGTTTTCTTGAGCTTCTTGAGTACTTCCCCCGATATGAGGTGTGAGGATAGTGTTTTTAGCTCCGCACAATGGTGAAGTAAAGGGGTCATCATTGCTGATAGGTTCCTCTGGAAAAACATCTACTCCGGCACCGTTTAACTTACCAGAATCTAGCGCTTGCCGCAAAGCGGTAATATCTACCACAGGGCCACGAGCAAGATTAATAAGAACAGCTCCATCTTTCATCTGATTAAAATGCTCCTGATGGAATATGTTCTTGTTTTCGGGTCGGCCATCAACGTGTAAAGAAACAACATCTGATAATGCCAATAACTCTTCTAAGGTTGAACATTTGGTTGCATTCCCAAGGGCTAATCTTTCTTCTATGTCGTAGTAATAAACATTCATCCCCACACTTTCGGCCAGGACAGAAAGCTGAGAACCAATGTTGCCATAGCCCATGATACCGAGCTTCTTACCTCTAATTTCATTGCTGTTTTTGGCTGTTTTAGACCATTTACCGGCATGCATATCGCTGTTTTTGTCAGGTATGCCGCGCAGGAGCATAATGATTTCTGCTAATGCCAACTCTACCACAGAGCGTGTATTACTGTAGGGTGCATTGAAAACCGCCACTCCACTATGTAAAGCTGCATCCAGATCAATTTGGTTGGTGCCAATACAAAAAGCACCTATGGCCATCAGCTTATCGGCATGTTGCAAGACCTTTGCAGTAACTTGCGTTTTAGAACGTATGCCTAAAACGTGAATGCCTTTAATTTTTTGGCAAAGTTCGTCTTCATCCAAACCGGCAGGATAACTTTCCACGGTAAAACCATCTTCACGCAACTTCTTAAGTGCATGCGGGTGAACATTCTCCAAAAGGAGCATTTTGATTCTGTTTTTTGGGTAAGATAGGGCTCCGCTCATTTTATTTTGGTATAAGATTTCATCAAAGCTAGGGGCAATGTGGTCGGCATGTAAGGTTACATTTTCCCTTGTTATATTTTCTGTATAGGCATAAAAACGATTCGCAACACCTGCCAGTTTCACTTCATAGTCGGTATATCCATCACCAATCATATGAATTTCTCCTTTTAAACCCAACTGTTCAATCTGTTTCACTTTCCCCCCATTAGAGGAAAGCACATTGTCACGCGAAAAATCAATGATGCGACCCTGTTCGTCAAAGATAAAGTCGTTACCAAAAACATGTTCGGGTCGAATACCTAAGGTTTCTACCACCGGTACAATAAAATCTCGGAAACCGTTTGAAACAATGTAAGTATGAGCAGCATTGGCTTCAAAAAAAGCTTTATTTCGAAAGATGGATTTTGATACCAATGGTTTAAGTCGCTCCACAAGGTCATCTAAATGCTCTTTTCGTGCATCAAGGATGTCAATGCGGGCTCGCAAGGATTCCCTTAAAGACAATGTCCCTGCCATACCTTGATCTGTAACATCTTTTATTTTTTGTAATCGACTCGCACGTTCGGGGTGCTCAGCTAAGGAGATTTCACCCAAAATATCTAAAGCCTCTACCTGAGTAAAGGTGCTGTCAAAGTCTATGACAAAATGATGTTTAGTTGCTATTTGTTCATCCATTGTTTTTGGTACTCAACACATACCGGAGTTGGTTACCGAAAAGTGCGGCAATTCCTGCCGCCAGTCCACCTACAATTCCTGTGACCAACAGCAATAAAAACACGTTACCATTGAGGGGTAGGAGCACGGCAATCTTTTCGCTGAGCACAAAATCGTTAGGTTTAGCCAACAACCATCCGTATGCAACCCAAAAGATGAGGATTGCTAGGAAAGGAACAAAGAATGCAGCCACATTTTGTAGGCGAACGATTGCAGCTGCTAAAAAGCCACTAACCATCACTGCCCACCACGGTAAGAATAAAGAAAACACCATGGCAAGTGCAAGAGTCAACAGAAAGTTTTGGGTTATTTTTATCATTTTCTTGGCGTTAGGGTGTGTGAAAAGATAGTAGTTTGATCGGCTTTATTTTCCTGCATAAAGGCCAGTGAATGATATTCTCCTGCCGCCCATGTGTCAATCATATTGTCATAATAGCGACTACCAGGATTACCTGACTGGCCTCCGGGGTAAATGCCTAAAGCTTTCGGTGGATTGCTCATTTCAACAATCATTCGCCACGAAGGTCCATGGGTTTTGCTAGTGGCATTGACAATGCTGCTATTGCCACCTATTGGGATATCGAAGCGTGAAAAGGCCGGTAGAGCTTGTAACAAGTGACCTGCATAGGTCCCTTTGTAGTTACCCCAGTCCAATGGTTTACCATCAGCCTTAAGCATATTAATTTTTGCTACAGCCTTACGAAGACTTTGCAAGAAAAGATCGGTAGCAGTTTCTTTTTCAGGGGTTTCTTCAATGTCCATAAAATCATCATTGGGATGGTTTTTCAAAAGGTTAATGGTTTGGTATTGATAGGGATAAGGTAAAGGAAGAGAATCGTTTCTCATTTCATCCCATACCATCATTCGCAACTCATCCCATATTTCTTCCCAATAGGTAGGGCCTACTTTGTCGATATCGTTGTTAAAGTCCCATGCGCGTAATTCTTCCATGAAAGCCTTTTCTTTGCTATTGAGTGGCATGCTATCAAGAGCAGCCAGCATCGAAGGAATCAGTTCGGCAGCTTTCAAGTTGTAATTGTTGTTGTGTAAATCTTTAAAATCCTGAAGACTTACTTTTTCCTTACTTCTAAAAAAGTCGTTGATTACACGGTTTCGGTAAGTTTCGTAACCATCGTTGAACACGTAGTAAGGATACGATGGATCTACCGGATGCTGGTTGGCAGAACTGATAAATCCTCGTGCTGGGTTTTTTACATGGGCATTGTGTTCCTGTGGTATAAATCCTTGCCAATCGTGAGAGGCCTTGCTGCCATCAAGTAAGAATTTACCTTGTTCTTTCCATTTATTAGGCAGGTCACCTTGTATCCATATGGCGATATCGCCAGTTACTGAACTGAAAGCAAAATTTTGTGCTGGTGCTGCAAAGTGCACCAAGGCTTTCTTGTATTCATCGTAATTTTGTGCGGCATTCAACTCTATTAAGGTACGCTGATTATTGCCGCCCAAATGGCCTGTCCATTTCATGGCATATCCTTCCTTTCGACCTCCATTTCCTTTGAAGTTGCTATCGTAACTTACCGGCCCATGGTGGGTGTAAATAACCGTATCAATGAAGGGCTCTTGCCCTCTAATTTCTATTCTTTCTAATCGCTTTTCCGTTTTTCTCCATTCCCCTTCATACCTGTAAGCCGACCTGGTATCATCTTGAAAAATAATTTTATACCAGTCTTTCACATCTCTTGTGGCATTGGTTACGCCCCATGAAATATGGTTGTTAAAGCCAATGACAATGCCCAGTGCTCCCGGAAGGGTAGCTCCCATGGTATTTTGCTCAGGTGTTGCCAATTGCATCACATACCAAATGGAAGGTAAGTTGAGTCCCAAATGCGGGTCATTCGCCAACATGGCATTGCCTGAAGCGCTCTTTTCAGGAGAAACCGCCCAATTGTTACTACCGTTGTCAGGATGTGGGGGTGTCATGGGGTCTACATCAAAATTCAAGGGTTCATAGTCTTCAGGTTTCTCAGGTATAGCAACTTGCCAATCGTTCCAATCGCGATCGGCAGGAATGATGGGATCGTTTACCTCATAAAAATCAGGGAATAAAAAGTCGAAGCGTTCGCGTCCGATTTTTTGCAAAAGCAAGGTATAGGGGAGATCATCATCACCTCCTGCTAACATATCTGTCATGTACATTAGGAGCAAGGCTGTTTTTTCTTCAGTCCATGGTTCAGGAGCATAATCCAGCAGCTTGTATTCAACGGGATATTGATTTGGTTTTAATTGAGCCAAGTAGCTATTAACACCATCACGATAAGCTTGAATGTAAGCATAAGTCTCAGAATCTTCTTTCATGGTTTTGAGCGCTTGCTCTGCTCCGTAAATCATGCCTTTTCTGCGTTGTTCACGATCGTAATTCAGTGCTCCAGGTCCGATAAAAGACGATAATCTACCTGCCGCAGCCATGGTTTGAAATTCCATTTGCCATAAGCGGTGTTGGGCAGTAATGTAGCCTTGCGCCCGATACAGATCTGTGTTGTTTTGGGCAAATACGTGGGGGATAAGCTGTTCATCATAGCGGACCGAAACAGCTTTATTCAGGCCTGCCAGTTCAAGATCAGACCGATTTCCACTTTCCGTAAAGTCGTTTTGCCAAAAACCTTGATTAGGAGCTAAGAACTTGCCTAAAGGGGGTATGCTGCCCAACTTTGTATTGAGCACGTAAAAAACAGCTGCGCTTAATACAAGAGTGAACGTTAATTTAAAGTATTTCATAGGTGCACTGGGTTTGGCTGTGAAGTTAAAAATAAATTTGGGATTTTGGGGTTTTGGATCTTGGGGGATTGGCTGGTTTTTGGTGATTGGTAGAGGTTAGAAGTTGGATGGTCGAAGTTAGAGGTTGGGAGTTAGGTTTCAGAGGCTAGAATTTTGAAAGCCAAATCCGAAAATCGTCAATCGTAATTCGTAAATGGATCTGACAATAGCAAATGGCTAACAGCCAATGGCTAATTAGAGACAAGAGTTTAGAGTGGAGGGTTGAGGGTTGAGGGGGGGGGGAGTTGTTTGTGATTAATTTTTGTGATTGGTAGAGGTTGGAAGCTGGAAGTTAGAATTTCAGAAAACCAAAAACGGATATCTTCAATCATATTTGGTAAATGGCTAACAGCTAACGGCCAATTTGAGGCAAGAGTTGAGAAGTTAGTTGATGGTTGTTAGTGATTGGATTTTTTAGTTGATAGTCAAGGGTTTACTGGTCGAAAAGCCAAATTGAAGTGGTGCGGATGTGCGTGCTGGTAGGAAGGTATATTCCTCGAAAAAAAACTCTCAAATGTAGCTTCTGACCTCTAACCTCTCCAATTTCCACTTCCCACCCTCTACTGAAATTTTAATAGCTCGTTGCCAATTACTCATTGCTCAATAAAAAAAGTCTCTAACTCCTAACCCTCTTCATTTATTTTTCTACCTAACTTTTAGTTTTATAACAAGATTCATTCAAACTTTCTTCCAGGTGTATATGGAGCTCCAGCAGCTTCTAAAGTGACTTCGAAGGCTTCTAATGAGTTCAAATAAACCACTAATTCTTCTCGGAATATGCTGAAATCAGTTGTTGCAATTTCAATATTTAGCTTTTGCGTTTCTGTTGGGTTTTGGCGCGTTCCCCAATGGCCTCCAATCACCTGACCGACCCTTGAGCGGATGGCAGGTTTAGAAGACTCATTCAAGCTTGAGCGAATGGGGTCGCCAAAAAGCTGTTTTTGCAAGATTGACAAAGATTTTTGCAATTGATTTAATTCCGAAAAAAGTTGGGGCGTAGCCTTTGGTGTTTCTAATAAGGCAGCTTTCATAAACCTTATTCTATTTCCTGCTTCTCCTAATGTTCTACCTGCTATGGAAATTTGGCGAGAAAGCTCACTTGTTGTTGCTTGAAATTCGGCTGATGCCTCATAATTTGGCTCTGAGCTGGTATTGGGGACAGGTTTAACCAAAAAGACTTGAGGTGTTCCTTGGGCTTCGAACATACCATTATGAGCTATGTACAGGGTTACGTTGTACTGGCCAGGCGCAACTAGTGGTCCGGTCGCATCTCCAGCCCAAGGTGGTTTAAACGCGGGTTGTGATAAGGAAATGGGATCTGGAGCTGGTAATCTTAAATCCCAATTTGTACGATGTAATCCTTTTTTAGCAGCACCTTTAATCCAGCGGATAGGGTTTCCACTGTTGTCGCTTACCAGAAGTAAAACTTGTGGTTCATTTTCATTAGCTTCCTCGAATAGAGCCTCCCATCCTGGAAAAGGGATATTCTTATTTTCTGCCCTTAACTGCTTTTCAGTATCCTTGCGTTCCGATCTTGCCGTTACGGGAATGTTATTCAAGTAATAGGTGAAAACAGCGCCAAAAGGTGGGTTTTCAGTTGCAAAACTTGTTGTTCCTTGACTGGGCATGCCTTTTGCCTGCATAGGCGCATTAGGTACATACCACCAAGCATCTCTCACGGAGAAAAGGGCATTGGTTTTATCTTGAATCACACTGCTCAAAGTCCTTAGTGGGGAGTAATCATCGAGCACGTAAAAACCACGACCAAAAGTTGCTCCCACTAAATCATGATCTCTCTGATGTAATTCCAAATCTCTGAAAGCTATGTTGGGAACACCAGCACTTAATTTTACCCATTGTGCTCCTTTATTGGGTGAAAAATATATACCCGTTTCAGTACCCAAAAATAATAAGTTTTCATTCACATGGTCTTGCTTTAAAACCCATGCAATTGTGTTTTTGGGTAAGTCACCAGCAATAGACTGCCAGGTCTTTCCACGATCGTTACTCATGAAAATATAAGTATTATAATCCCCTAATTTATGAGCGTCTGCAATGGCAAATACCGTATGCTCATCGTGACTGGAGGCTTCAACATCATTGATAAATGCACGTTCAGGTACTTTTGGAAGCACAGATTTCCTCCAATATTCACCATTGTTTTCACTCACGTGGATAAGACCATCATCTGAGCCCGTGTAGAGTAGGCCTTCTACTTTTGGCGATTCTGATAGGGAAGTTAGCGTTGCATATTTGGACATGGCGCCATTGTCATAAAGCGCATCAATACTCCATATGCGATTATCTAATGTTTCAAGTTCGTAACGATTGGCGTTTGTTGTTAAATCTGGACTGATAGGTGTCCATGAGCTCCCCCGATCCTCACTCTTCCAAACACGCTGTGATCCAAAATAAATGCGCTTGTGCTGATGTGGGCTAATTTGTATGGGGCTATCCCAATTCCATCTTTCTGGTGGGTCGTTAGGTGAAGGCTGGGGCTGAATATTAATCACTTCTTCATTACGTCTATCGAGCCTGTGCAGTGTGCCATTTTGAATTTCCATATAAACGATATGGTCATCTTCTGGATCAAAAGCAGCATCATAACCATCGGCACCTAGCGGAACATACCAATCTTGATTACGCACACCTTCGGTATTGAGGGTGCGGGAGGGACCAATGAGTGTACCCAAATCTTGGGCACCACCTACAATGTTGTAAAATGGTTCTGACTGGTCAAGACCCAGTTTGTAAAACTGTGAAATTGGGAGGTTTTCAAAATGTCGCCAAGTGGTACCTTCGTCATACGTTTCATATAAGCCCCCATCTGTCCCAGCGATGAGATGTTTACCATCATCAGGGTCAATCCAGAGGGCATGGTTGTCACTGTGCTTTTCCCTTCCCGAACCCAAGTAATTAAATTGCTTACCACCATCACGCGTTACCTGTAAAAAAACATCCATTTGGTAGACTAGGTCAGGGTTTACGGGAGAGGCCTCTATTTCTTGGTAGTAATGAGCCCCTGTACCGCCAGAGATATAGCTATTTTGTTTCTCCCAACTTTCGCCTTTGTTGGTTGATTTATAAAAACCCTTTTCATTATTACTAGCCTCAATCGTAGCGTAAACGATCGCCGGATTTGCTTCAGTAACAGCAAGTCCTATTTTACCCATATCGCCCTTGGGTAAACCAGTTTTGATTTGACGCCAAGAATGCCCCCCGTCAGTAGATTTGTAAATACCTGATTGAGAGCCACCAGCCATAAAGGACCAAGTATGCCTTCTGCGTTGATAAGCGGCAGCATAAATAACATCTGGATTTGACGGGTCAAATTCGATATCTGTAACCCCTGTGTTTTCATCAATTCCAAGTGTCAATTCCCAGTTTTCACCCCCATCTGATGTTTTGTATAATCCTCTTTCTCCTCCAGCAGACCAAAGTGGACCTTCTGCAGCTACAAGTACTATATTACTATTGCGTGGGTCTACCAAAATCTTCCCAATGTGCTCAGTATTTTCAAGCCCCATTTGCTGCCATGTCTTACCTCCATCTACGCTTTTGTACACACCATCTCCCCAACCTACATGTCGGCCGCTTACATTTTCGCCGGTACCCACCCAAATGACATCAGATTGGTTTGGGTCTACCGTAACGGTACCTATGGAGTACGATTTTTGTTCATCGAAAATAGCATTCCAGGAAATACCTCTGTTTGTTGTTTTCCATAAGCCACCTGAACCAACAGCAATGTACCAAGTGCTTTTGTCTGTAGGACTTATGGCAATGTCAGCGATTCGTCCCCCCATAACTGCTGGGCCAATGCTCCGAAGTTTAAGACCTTTGACGGCTTGAGCTATGCTTTCCTGGTTTATTGATTGCGCTGAAATAGCAGAACTTTGAAAAAAGGAGATAAGTATAAAAAGTGAGCTGAGGTAAAGGCGTATTTTGTTCATGATTGAAGTGATTTTGGACAGTAATCAATGATGAATGTAATTGATGTTAGGACAAATAGCAAAGATATTATGCTAATAATAGGGGTGTAATGCGCTCTAGCTTTTGTAAATGATGATAAAAGGGTTGAGATCCCCAAGGGAGAGCCCAAGCTTATGGGCAATCCAGCTTCAGGGAAGTTTTTGGGAAGTTGAGTTACTCGTGTAGTCGTTTGGGGTAAACTTCTGACGGCTATCTGTTCATTGTTCATAGCCCACTGAACATAAGCCTTGCTCATTTTTTTCATGTGCTATCATTCGATAAAACACTATGTTTGAAACATGAAGAATTTAAGGGATAAGATTTACGACCACTGTATGCTTGTATTGAAAGAACGTCATGCAGTTCTTCGGCAAGAATGGCAAAACCTGCAACAGGCGGCTGCATCGGAAACGAAAAGCAGCATGGGCGATAAGTACGAGACAGGGCGTGAAATGCTGAACCTTGAAAAGCAAAAGATGGCTACACAATTGAACGAGGTGAGTCGGCAACTCAAAGAAATGGAGGCCTTAGCGTTCGGAAGATTAAATCATTTTGTCCAGCCAGGCGTAGTGGTAGAAACCGATAAACAAGTTTTTTTCTTGGCCATTCCTTTAGGTAAAATAAAAGTCGATGGACAAGAGGTTTTTGTTTTGTCGGCGCAATCTCCTTTAGGTCTGGCCATGTTACAGAAAAAGGAAGGAGACACTTTTGGCTTTGGGGCACAGATTTATGTGATCCAAACCCTGACATAAAAAAACCTCTTCCTGAAATAGGAAGAGGTTTTATACAAGCTCAATCACTTTGGTTATTTATCTCGGAAAATGCGTTCTTCCAAATGCTCATCGAGTTTTAAGTGTTCTACTCCATTGGATAACCACACTGGAGCAGGTTTTCCTTTTAAATGGTGATCGAAAAACTCCATCATCCTTACACTGTAGTCTTTTCGGTTTTCCATTTTACTTAAACCATGATTTTCACCTTTGTACTGCATCATAATTACGGGCTTTTTCAACCTACGCAAAGCACTATAGTACTCAATCCCCTGAGTAAAGTCAACGGCTCCATCTTTGTCATTGTGCAGCATTAATAATGGGGTCTGAACGTTTTTAACATGATAAACGGGAGAATTGCGCTCGTAAGACTCCCAGTTTTCCCATGGACCACCGGTAAAACGACCTTGTGAAGCTTCAAAGATGGACATGTTTCCACCGCCTGAATTCCAATAAATTAAGTCATACATGGAAATCATATTAGTCAATGGAGCACCCGCAGCTGCAGCCGAGAATCGATTGGTCTGCGTAATCAAGAAAGCCGTTTGATAACCACCCCAAGAGTGACCATGGAGCCCCATTCTGTTCTCATCAATGACTCCTGTTTTTAATGCAGCATCAATGGCAGGCAAGACACACCAAACAGCAGACATACCAGGATCATCCATTTCATAAACAATGTCTGGAATGAATACAGCATAGCCTTGGCTAGTGTACATGCTAGGGTTCCATCCTGTACCACCAAAGCCTGGGTTCGACCAGTTGTGAAGGGTTTGAGATAATTTCTCATAATAGTAAATCATGGTAGGGTATTTTTTCCCTTCTTGATAACCTGCGGGAAGAAAAAGCGCACCTTGCAGTTTTACGCCTTTATCGGAGGTATAATCAACCAATTGAACCCCCTCAGACCACATGTATTTCTCAGCATCTGGAGCATTTTCTGTGAACTGTACAGGATTGTTAAGATCAGCACTAGCAAAGAAGAAATCTGTTGGATCATTAAACTTTTCTTTACTGAACGAATAAACGTCAGCATTTTTGGCTTTACTTAATCGGTTCACATTGGCATCTTCCCAAACTAACTTTTCCGTTCCCGCTTTGAGGCCTTTGCGGTTAAAGTCCAACCTTGCAATACCGCTTTTCTTGGTCCACTCTCCATACATGCGCAGGTATTGCGGACGTTGGGTGTCTATTCCTTTTTCTTTAGGGTCAAGCTGAAAGCGTGATTGATAACGGATTTGTTTTTCCCTTCCGTCTTGGGTCAAGTTAACAGCCGCTGAAGAACCATCAGCCGGAACCTGCCAAATGTCCCAGCCGTCTCTTAAAAACACTAATTTACTGTCTGCACTCCAATCTAATGCAGGAAACATAGGTTTAACAACATTATGATCATCTTCTTCATCGATAAAAGAAACAGGAAGGGCTTCTGTGATGTTACGTGACTCACCTGTTGGGATATCGTACACATAGTAGTGCCCATCAAGTGAATACAAAAGCATTGTGCCATTGGGTGAAGGGCGTGGGTTGGCTGAATAGCTTGGGAGATAGAATTTGTTAAAAAGCTGGGTTCTTTCGCCAGTAGAAAGGTTGA
The DNA here is from genome assembly GCA_018402485.1 of Roseivirga sp. Classification (GTDB taxonomy): domain Bacteria; phylum Bacteroidota; class Bacteroidia; order Cytophagales; family Cyclobacteriaceae; genus Roseivirga. The sequence goes on from JAGYIY010000003.1 coordinate 166,826, forward strand.
CAATGTAGTAGTCTCGGTAATTTTGACCGTCCAAGTTCATGTCCCATTCGTATTTTTGGATATCGCTACCCAAGGCATACTTTTCCTTTGGAAGTAAGGAAAGGTTCATCATGCTACTGTCCTGCAAGGCCATGGCTTTATCATCTGCCACATGGTACATGGCCCAAAAGCTACCGTTTTTATCCGATCGCTCCATTACTTGCTGACGCGACTGCAAACGGCTGTCTTTCCAGTGCCAAATGGCCATATCGGGTTTTTTGGCATCTTCATTTGTAGCGGAGGGCTTGTCTTTTTTCAAGTCTGCAATCGCTTTTTGTAATTCTGCAACCGTAGTTATGCTGGTGTCGGATTTCAAGCGTGCTATTTCTTCAGATTCCGCCTGCTTGATGGAATCTTGGTCCAATTCAGGTTTTGGTGCTTCAGGTTTAGACAATGTTAAAAGATGAATGCCATAAAATAACCTTGTCATGTCCTCCGACCATTGTGGTCTCCTGTTTGGGCTAATGGTGTAGTCATCGCTTAAATGCACAGAATCTTTCTGGGGGTTGTAAACGGTAAGCGTAGGGTTCATTAGGTTTTTAACACCGAGAACCTCACCAAGCTCTTGCTTGTATTTTTTGTTTTCAGTGAATTTTAAAGCGGCAAAGGCATCACCTTTTTCTGTCCAGTTTAATGACTGATAGGTAGCTTCATCGTTGTCTAGAATAGCTGTTCGGTTTTGGGCTACTTGAAGCAAATATAGACCATTACCTTTTTTGCCTTCAGCATCCACTGTATAGGCCAAATGGCTTCCACTTTTATTGAAAGAGAAGGCTGAAACATTACCTATGTTTTGTTGCTTCTTGTTGTCCAAATGGACCAATAACAAATCGGATCCTTTAGCCTTTGCATTAGGTTTTTCAGGGGAAAGATGTATGACCAAGTGACTGGATCCCTCGCCATTAAAGGAGAAGGTGCGGACATTTTCGATGGTCATTTTGTCTTCTTCTCCCAATTTCACCAGCGTAAGTTTGTCTTTTAAAGGAGTTCCTTTCTTCTTTTTATTGGCCTTTTGCGCCTGAAAGGATGGATATTCTTTGAATGCAATCCACTGGCTATTTTCTGAAAAAGAAAATGAAGGGAAACTGGTAGAACCAATATCATAGTTTTTTTTACTTTCAGGATCATTCAGCTTTTGAACAATCAATTCGGCATCTCCTTCTACGGTTACCATGGCATAAGCGCTCCATTGTCCATCAGGAGAAATGGTGGTACTGAATGTGGATAGTGATTTCCATGAGGAAACATCTTTCCATTCCATGGGCCGAGGGGCTTCTGCTTGTCCAAATATCAATGCCTGACAAAGCAGAAACGCCAGGCTAAAAAAAGAGAATTTTTTCATAACGGGTTCATTTAATTGCAATTGGTGCAGAGTTAAAAGTAAGGCAAAATGAATTGCATTCCTAAAAAACATTCAGGCATGCTATTACTTCACCATTGATTTTTAATCTTACTATTGGATGAAAAATAATTTGCCACTAAATTAGACTCCCATGGAAGAGTTGATAGCCTTTTTTGATAACATACCCACGGTGTTTCGATCGGGCATTCTGATAGGAGGTATTGTTCTGTTTTGGGTATTGGAAGGAATACTTCCTTTGTTCACTTTTGTGTATAAGAAGTTTAGACACGCAGGAATTAATTTATTTTTCACGTTGACCACTGCCATTATTGGGTTCGGTTTAGCAAGCGTTTTATTAGCAGCTTCTGACTTTGTAGCGGCAAAAGAAATTGGACTGCTTTATATTTTTGACCTACCGTTGTTAGGGCAATTGATTGTTGGGGTTTTATTGATGGATTTGGTGGGTGCGTATTTCGTGCATTGGACAGAACATAAAGTGAAGTGGATGTGGAAATTTCACCTAGTACATCATTCTGATACACATGTTGACGTTACTACTGGTCTTCGGCATCATCCTGGAGAAACCGTTTTCCGTATTGCTTTTACCATTTTAGCTGTCATTATCATTGGTGCACCGATTTGGTTGGTTATGTTGTATCAGAGTTTATCTGTTCTCTTTGCTCATTTAACCCACGCGAACATTCGTATGCCCAAGCGAATAGATCGTGCCCTTTCTTATGTTTTTGTGACTCCTTACATGCACAAAGTGCATCACCATTTTCAGCAACCCTTAACAGACACCAATTATGGGAATATTTTTTCTGTTTGGGATCGCATTTTCGGTACTTTTGCTGAGGTGGAACGCACAGAAAGTTTGGTGTATGGGGTAGATACGCATATGAGCCCTGAAGAGAACGATAAAATGTCCAATCTACTAAGGATTCCTTTTCAGCCCTACAGGCCAACTCCTAAAATGAAGGATTAAGAGCGGCAATCCGCTACAGCCTTTTCTAGAATATCCATTACCTTTTCAGCTGACATGCCTACCATGGATGCTGGGAAACCTACTTTGAGGTTTTGAATTTCCATGGTTTCTAGCTCTGCATCGAAAGCATAATCTAACGAAATCCCATTTTTACTGAGGTAACCTTCATTGTCTTTTAGCTCGATACCTTGGGTCTTAAGTTTTTCTTTCAAACAGGCAAAAGCATTTACATCGATATGGGTAAGTGTTTTATTCATCTTCACTTTCCTCTACAGATTTCTCCAAATCGTTTATTGGGGTAAGGTGGGCTCCCGGGCGTTCTTCTCCTTCTTTGTAATGGTGAAAAACCTCCAAGATGGGCGATTCTTTGATTTCAGGAACCGCAAAAGTAACCAGCATATTGTTCAGGCTTTCGTGTATGCGCTCGTAAGCGTGCAGAACGTTTTCCGCATGGATAATCATCAATTGGGTCACTTTCTTTTCTTTGCCGCTATCGGCATCAGTAATTAAGTAACTGATTTTAACCTGATAGAAGACATCTCCTTGAGGATACTCAAAAACATCGACAATCTTACTTTTTGTAATGCTTGTCACCATGAATTCTCCCAAAACGCGTTGCCCCATTTCTTCATAAATACGGGTTTCGGCTTCTGTAAAAGAAAGCGCATCTGCTAAATAGGCTTCGTTCACATTTTTTACGCGGCCTTGTTCATCTTGCTTTTGGTATTTGACTTTACAGGTAAACCAGGTTTTCATACAGTATACTTCAATGATAACTCTTGTGAAGTGGTAAAATTACTTATTCTTTTGCGCAATGAGTGCATAATTGATAAGATTAAAGTAGATTCAAGTTTTGCAGTGTCTTTGCCAATGCAATGACACCAGTTAAGGGCGAAAATATCCCGTAATTCAAATCATATGAACAAAGTTTTTCCTTATAAAAGCGCCATTGTCATTACATGCTTTCCGCAGCAAAGTCAGTGGGTTGCTCGTGAGCTTGAGGCCATGAATTTCCCAATCGTCCAGCAAAATATTTCTGAGGTAGAAACGGAAGGCTACATGGATGACTGTTATGCTTTAAACCTGAATTTACGAACTGCTAGTAGGGTTCTTTTTCAATTGCAAAGGTTCCGTGCTATCAATGCAGATGAGCTATATGTGAAAATAAAAGCCATACCATGGGAGAATTACATGAATAATGACGGGTATTTTACAGTTACTTCCTATGTAAAAAACGATTCTATAACCGACGATCGCTATGCTAATCTTCGGGTAAAAGATGCCATTGCAGACCGAATGACAGAAAAAACAGGTCGCCGTCCTGATTCGGGTCCAGATAGAGATCAGGTGGTTGTGCATGTATACTGGAAAGAGGATGCCGTAAGGGTATACTTCGATACATCTGGACAAACCATTGCTAAGCATGGCTATCGTAAACTCCCTTACAAAGCCCCTTTGAATGAGTCTTTGGCTTCTGCTATTTTGATGGCCAGTGAATGGGACAGAGCATCAACTTTTATCAATCCCATGTGTGGTAGCGGTACATTGGCCATCGAGGCGGCCTTATTGACACTGAATCGGGCACCAGGAATCCATCGTGAACACTTCGGCTTTATGTTTTTGAAAGGGTTTGACCGAGATAGTTGGGAGGGCTACAAGCGTTTGGCCACTTTGAAGGAACGTAAAGATACATCGGCTAAAATAATTGCTTCTGACCATAATAAGGATGCGCTGCATGCTGCAAGAGAGAATGCGAAAACAGCAGGTGTGGAGGAGCTTATAGATTTTGTACATTGTGATTACAAGGAAACCCCTATTCCAGAGGGAATGGGTGTGGTAGTGATGAATCCGGAGTATGGCGAACGCATGGGAGAGGAAGAAGAATTGGCAATTGCTTATGCAGAAATGGGCGATTTTTTAAAACAAAGGTGCAAGGGATATACAGGTTTTATTTTTACCGGTAACCTTGATTTGGCCAAGAAAGTAGGTTTACGTACAACTGTAAAGACTCCTTTTTTCAATGCTCGAATTGAATGCAGATTACTGCGTTATGACATTTACGATGGGAGTAAAAAAGGAAAGAAATGAGCATTTGGAGGGCTTTTCATCATAGTTTTCCTATCAGGTTATTCTTGATGCATATTAAATACAATCAGTTTTTATTGTTGTATTGGTTTCTGTTGTTTGCCATTGTTGGGGGCGCTTTTGGGAGTAGTTTGGGGATTCCCTATTTATTTCTAGACCCGATATACCTTGATAAAGTAGGTTTTTGGGGTTTTTTCATCATTGGCATAAGCTTGGCGGGTTTTACCATGTCTTTTCACATTACAAGTTATATCATGGATGGTTTTCGCTTTCCTTTTTTAGGAACTTTGCCTAAGCCGTTCGCACATTTTTGCTTGAATAACTCACTCATTCCCTTGGCCTTTCTTATCTACTACATTGTTAAAATCAGCCAATATCAGAATTACGCAGCACTATACAGTACGAATGAAAAGCTACTTTCACTATCGGGTTTGATCTTAGGAATGAGCGTGATGTTTTTTCTTTTTTTCGTTTACTTCACCTCTACCAATAAAGACATTAAACGTGTTTTGAAACGTCCGCCTAGCATAAATTACCCCACTTCTAAACAAAAGCGTAATGCCTTCAGGCGGTTGAGAAAGTTGAAAAGAAAGCCCATTCGTTGTTTGAATTATCTTTCCTTGAAGGGACGGTTTCATTCCACCAAACGATTCGAAAAAAACTATGACCGGATCGCCATTTTAGGTATTTTCAGACAGAATCAGAGCAATGCTATATTCATTGAGGTACTGTTATTGGCCTCCATTTTTAGTTTGGGACTGCTTCAAAACACCCCTATTTTTCAAATTCCTGCGGCTGCCTCAAGCGTTTTGCTGCTTACCATCATTGTGATGACCTCTGGAGCACTTAGTTATTGGTTGCGCTCTTGGGTAATTTCAGCCGTATTGTTGCTTTTAGTCATTAGTAATGTTCTTTTCACCCAATACGATCTGGGGTTTCAGTACCCAGCTTATGGGTTAGATTATGCTACTGAGCCTACTCCCTATAATTTAAAACAGTTAAAGGACTTGTCTACCCCCTTAGCCGTTCAAAATGCTAAGGGGTATTGGTTGGAAATGCTGGAGAACTGGAGAGCCAAGACAGATGAGGAAAAACCAGAAATGATTTTAATTGCTGTTAGCGGTGGGGGTCAACGGTCCGCTCTTTGGACCACGCATGTTTTGCAGCAAGCAGATAGTCTATTAGGTGGTCGACTGATGGATAAAACGTTTATGATTACAGGAGCTTCTGGCGGACTCATAGGTGCGGCTTTTTATCGCGATTTGTACTGGAAGAACAAAAATAGGTTGGATAAGAGACATTTAGCATCTGTGGGGAAGGAGCTGCTCAACCCTTTGATATTTAAGTTATTGGTAAATGATATTTTTTTTAAGCTGCAGTCTTTTGAATATGCGGGGCAAAGCTATAAAAAGGAGCGAGGCTATACTTTTGAAGAAGAATTAAGTAGCAATTTAGAGGAAACGCTCGATCATCCGATCAGTGAATATCTTCAGCCCGAGTTTAGAGGTGAAATTCCAGTCCTTTTGGTTAGTCCATTGATAACAAATGATGGGCGAAAACTCTATATTTCGCCACACCCCATGGCTTTTATGAATGATGTATCAGATCATAATGCTTCCCTTCCTTCTGTCGACTTTAGAGCATTACTTAAAAAACATCAACCCGATAGTTTAAGGTTTTTAACCGCCCTACGCATGAGCGCCACTTTCCCTTATGTAGTTCCGACCATTAGCCTACCGACAAATCCTCCAATTCAAATTGCAGATGCTGGAATTTCTGATAATTATGGCATATCAGATGCTTTAATTTTCCTTCAGGTGTTCAAGGAATGGTTGATGGAAAACACCTCTCGAGTAACCCTGTTCACCATTAGAGATTCACCAAAACTCGAGGAGTTGAAGGTTGACAAGCCACAAAATATTTTGCAGCAGCTTTTTTCACCTATCCAGTCAGTTTATAAAAGTTGGGACAAAGTACAGTCTATTAAAAATGACCAATGGTATCATCTGTCTAGAGAGATTTTTGGTGATCATTTGCGAAGGGTAGAAATTGAATACAAAAACCTTCCTTTGGAAAGTGTTTCACTCAACTGGAGACTAACAGAAGCAGAAAAATGGAGCCTCAAGCAGGCCATAGGCTCTGATTTTAACCAAAAGGCTTTACAAAAGTTAAACCGATAGAGAAATGACCTTTTCAGCCTAACAGCCGTTAGGAAAGTAGGTCATTTTACCTAAATTTGCCTTTGATCAAACCTATGGATTCGCATGCAGGAAACACAAGCATACACACCTAAAAATAAAGTTAGAATAGTAACTGCCGCAAGTTTATTCGATGGCCACGACGCTGCCATAAATATTATGCGTAGGATTATTCAATCTACGGGTTGTGAAGTCATTCACTTAGGGCACGACCGCAGTGTAGATGAGGTAGTGAATACAGCTATTCAAGAAGATGCGCAAGCCATAGCCATGACCTCTTACCAAGGAGGGCATATGGAGTACTTCAAGTACATGCATGATCTTTTACATGAGAAGGGTGCCGGCCATGTCAAAATTTTTGGGGGAGGTGGCGGAGTTATCCTACCCGAAGAAATAAAGGAGTTAATGGCTTACGGTATTACGCGTATCTATGCACCTGACGATGGTCGGTCAATGGGTTTGCAGGGTATGATCAATGATATGGTAAAGCAGTGCGACTTCCCAACTGGAAAGGAGCTTACCAATGAGGTGGAGCTTCTGGCTGAAAAGAACAGTCGCGCTTTGGCGCGTATCATTTCTGCTGCAGAAAATTATCCGGAGCTGGCCAAAGATACCCTAGAAAAAATTCACCAAATGACCGAGGATTCACAAACTCCCGTTTTAGGAATTACGGGTACAGGTGGATCCGGAAAATCTTCTTTGGTCGATGAGTTGGTGAGAAGATTTTTAATTGATTTTGAAGACAAATCACTGGGTATTATTTCAGTTGATCCTTCCAAACGAAAAACGGGAGGGGCATTGTTGGGCGATCGCATTCGCATGAATGCCATTAACCATCCAAGGGTATTTATGCGTTCATTGGCCACGCGCCAATCCAATTTAGCTTTATCAAAACATGTTCGCGAAGCGGTACAAGTGTTAAAAGCAGCGCAGTTCGATTTAATTATTTTAGAAACCTCAGGTATTGGTCAATCAGATACAGAAATACTCGACCATTCTGATGTTTCGCTTTACGTAATGACACCTGAATATGGCGCTGCTACGCAATTGGAAAAAATAGATATGTTGGACTTCGCTGATGTGATTGCCCTGAATAAATTCGATAAAAGAGGTGCATTAGATGCCATTCGCGATGTAAAAAAGCAATACCAGCGAAACCATGGCTTATGGGAAAAGGATGTGGATGAAATGCCCGTTTATGGAACGATTGCTTCTCAGTTCAACGATCCAGGTATGAATACGCTTTATCGTGTGTTGATGGAACACATCAGCACCAAAACTAAAGCATCTCTTTTATCAAGCTATCACAATACCAATGAGATGTCTGAGAAGGTATTCGTGATACCACCAAAACGTACCCGATATTTATCAGAGATAGCTGAATCTAATCGGGCCTATGACAAGCAAGCATTAGATCAAGCAGAGGTAGCCGATAAATTATACGGTTTACATCGATCGATTGCCACCTTAAAGGATGCGGACATAGAAGATAAGAATCGTTTAATTGAGGGGTTGCAGTCTTCATTTGAGCAAGTGAAGCTTGATTTAGATCCTAAAATCTGGTTATTGATTGAAAATTGGGAAGAAAAGAAAGCCCGTTATCAGCATCCTGAATACCTTTTTAAAGTACGCGATAAAGAAATTAAGATCAAGACCCACACAACGTCTCTTTCGCATTCCCAAATTCCAAAGGTGGCCTTACCTAAGTTTAAAAGTTGGGGAGATATTGTCAGGTGGTCATTAACAGAAAATGTACCAGGTGAATTCCCGTATGCTGCAGGTATTTATCCCTTCAAACGTGAAGGCGAAGATCCTACCCGAATGTTTGCAGGAGAGGGAGGCCCAGAACGAACCAACAGAAGATTTCATTATGTAAGCCTAGGAATGCCAGCTGCACGCCTTTCTACAGCTTTTGACTCTGTTACCCTTTATGGGAATGATCCTGATTATCGACCAGATATCTATGGGAAAATTGGAAATTCGGGTGTTAGCATCTGTTGTTTAGATGATGCAAAAAAGCTCTATTCAGGGTTTAATTTATGCGACCCGACTACTTCTGTTTCCATGACCATTAATGGTCCTGCACCCATGTTATTGGCATTTTTCATGAATGCGGCAATAGATCAACAATGTGAAATTTACATCAAAGAGCAAGGGTTAGAAAAAGAGGTCGAGAAAAAAATAATTTCTATTTATCAGCAAAGAGATGTTAAAAGGCCAGCATACCAAGGGGAATTACCCGAAGGTAATAATGGCCTGGGCTTAATGCTTTTGGGGGTTACCGGTGATCAAGTTTTGCCACAAGAGATTTATCAAAACATAAAAGCCAAAACCTTATCTGTGGTACGCGGTACAGTACAGGCCGATATTCTGAAAGAAGATCAGGCTCAAAATACCTGTATTTTTTCCACAGAATTTGCGCTGAGGTTAATGGGGGATGTTCAGGAATATTTCATTGCACAAAAGGTTAGAAACTTTTATTCTGTTTCTATCTCAGGTTACCATATTGCTGAGGCAGGAGCTAATCCGATCACTCAACTGGCATTTACATTAGCCAATGGTTTTACTTATGTGGAGTATTACCTCAGTCGAGGGATGAACATTAATGATTTTGGGCCTAATCTTTCCTTTTTCTTTTCGAATGGTATCGACCCTGAATACGCTGTGATTGGTCGGGTAGCACGTAGAATCTGGGCCAAGGCCATGCGCGAAAAGTATGGTGCTAATGCCCGAGCGCAAATGCTGAAATACCACATTCAAACTTCGGGTAGGTCTTTACATGCACAAGAAATAGATTTCAACGACATTCGTACAACTTTACAGGCCTTGTACGCCATTTATGATAACTGTAATTCTCTGCATACCAATGCCTACGATGAAGCGATTACAACACCCACTGAAGAATCAGTGCGCAGGGCCATGGCCATTCAGTTGATCATCAACAAGGAATTGGGTTTAGCCAAGAATGAAAACCCTCTTCAAGGCTCTTTTATCATAGAAGCACTAACTGATTTGGTGGAGGATGCGGTTTTATTGGAGTTTGATCGCATTACAGAAAGAGGAGGCGTTTTGGGGGCTATGGAAACCATGTATCAGCGTGGAAAAATTCAAGAAGAGTCTTTGTATTACGAAACCCTTAAGCATACAGGCCAATTTCCAATTATTGGTGTGAATACCTTTTTGAGTTCTAAAGGCTCACCAACCGTTTTACCGAGAGAAGTGATTCGAGCCACAAAGGATGAAAAAGATTATCAGATCAAGATGTTAGAAGATTTGCATAAGGGGAATGAGACTCGGAATAATCAAATGATTGAAATGCTTCAAAAAGCTGCTATTCAAAATGAAAATATTTTTGAAAAACTCATGGAAGCTTGTAAGTATTGCTCATTGGGTCAAATTACAAAAACCCTGTTTGAAGTTGGGGGGCAATATCGAAGAAATATGTAAGATATGATTTGGCAGAAAGGTAGTTATAGAGCTGTTTAGGTATGGAAAGCATCCTGAGGAAGTCTAGCTGGTTTTTGATCTTAATTTTTTGTACCGCCACATTGCTATGGGCACAAAATGATTCATTGTTGCAATTCAATGAGAAGCGATTGTATTTGAATGAGGTAGCAATGATCATCCTAGGCAGTTGGGCCCTTGCCAATATGCTGGTTAATGGATTTTTGCTCAGGCAGAAAGCCAATGCATCAACAGCTCATTTTTATAAAATGAATATTTTTTGGAATATCGTTAATCTTGGCTTAGCTATTCCAGGCTTTCGTAATGCGATCATTACCCAACCGGAATCGCTAGGGCTAATTAATACTTTATCTGCTTTTTATGATATGTCTCAAATGTTGCTGTTGAATGTAGGGTTGGATGTAGCCTACATCGTGGGTGGTTTTTTACTTTTGGAAATGGCCAAGAGGGGAACAAAAAAGCAGGAAATGTTGAAAGGATATGGGAAGGCCTTGTTATTACAAGGTGGGTTCTTATTGGTGTTTGACTTGGTTTTGGTAATGATTTTGCAAACCAAAACATCATCACTTCATCATCTTATCCATGATGCAGGCTTTCTAAAATTAGTCTTCTAATAGGTTGCTTACAAAGGTGCTTTTGGTCAGCATGTAGAGCACAAAAAAGGCTAAAGCCCATTTTAAATAAATGGGATAAAAATCGGTGGTATTTTTATAGCGCGTTTCCTTAATTTCTGCTTTTTCGAAGGAATCAATTTCTTCAAATACGTTGACAAGTGCTTGATTGTCTTCTACTCGGTAAAATTTACCTGAGCCCAGTGCTGCAATTTCGCGTAGGGTAGTTTCGTCAAGCGTATTTTCAATGTAGTTAGGCCTACCAAAAAAATCTTTGCCAAAGGGTACTTTGCCTTCTTTCCCTACCGCTATGGTATAAATTTTTATATCATACGCAGAAGCCAATTCTGCAGCCGTAATGGGGTCCACATTTCCGGCTGTATTATCACCATCAGAGATTAAAATAAGAACCTTTGAGGGTGCTTCTGACTCTCGCATTCGGTTGGTGGCAACAGCTAGAGCACTACCTATGGCCGTACCGCGTTTTTCAATTTTATCAAAGTCAATTTCTTCTATAAAGCTGTAAAGTAAATCATAATCTGTTGTTAAAGGGGCTAAGGAATAAGCTTCTCCCGAAAAGATGATAAGTCCAATGCGGTCTTGAAGTCTTCCTTCAATAAAGGATCGAGCAGTACTTTTTGCAGCTTCTAATCTGTTGGGCTTAAAATCTTCGATCTTCATGGACTCAGAAATATCGAGTACCAAGGCAATGTCTATGCCTTCAGACCATTGCTCAACTTGTTCATTTGTGCGTTGCGGACGAGCCACTGTAACCAATAAAAGGGCTAACATGAATGCGAAAAACAAAGGGGGGATAATTCTTAAATAACTTGTCCAGTTTTTTTCTAAATGCTTTTCGGGTAAAGCAATGGGGAGTTTGGATTGTCTTGCCGTATTAAGCAGCCACCTCAAAAAGAACAGAAACAAAACCAAGGGAACAAAATAAAGTACGAAGCCGTTGACCCAATCAAAAGACTGATAGGCGGTTGGGGTGAACCATTCTAGGGAGAGCCAATTGTGTTTTGATTCGTCAAGCATTTTTGATCTGGTTTACCTTATAACTATACTTATCAATCGCGTAATCTCTTAAAAACTCAAAGTCATTTTGTAAAGACGCCGATGTTTGGCCACTGTAAATATTACGGTCGATGGCTTTTAAGGTCTCATCAAGTGAATTGCTTTGCTGTATTTTTCGTATCTCCTTCGTCGTGAGAGAGGTGTAGGGGGATCCTTCTAATTTTTCCATGTAGGCTTTCCACATCTTCAATAGTTGTTCAATGTCATTGATACTATCAGGTTGCGCAAGTCCATGAACCCGTGCATCAAACTCTTTCTGAAATATTTCTAAAGCCTTTTTTAAACGGTAAAGCTGAATTTTCTTCCTGATACTTTTTCCCCAAACGAAAAAGATCACCAACATCGCTACACAAAATGAAACCATACCAATGATCCAATAAGGGTAGTTAAAAGCTAAACTCACGGGTTCAAAAGCATTCGTCTCAGCCATACTTAAAGAATCGGGCATTTGAAGCACCACATGTTTCAATGCGATGCTATCGATATTGCTAAATACGGGAATGCTATCTTTCTTATTAGCAATAAAAATAGGTAGAGAAAGTTTTTGAACAGAATCTATTTCAAATGTGGTGAGGACATAAATTGCACTATCAATGCTGGTAGCTGTATCGGATTTTGTAGAGAAGTAAAATTTATCTATGAGTTCAAAAGGACTAAAATCGTACAAGGAATCTGGAAAAATAACCGATCTGTTTCTGGCATCTCTATAGCTTAAAGAATAGCTTACAGGTTCTCCAATTTTCAGACTGTCTTCTACAAAATAGGCAAAGGGTTTGTTCGTTTGGCCCATCAATCCAAAAGTCATTACTAACCCAATAAAACAGCCTAAGATTCTTTTAATCACGTTTTTTTGTTCTATTTCTGATTTTAAATAGTTTAATCAATTGAGGTACGTAATTATCCTTGGTATTGATTTCAACGTAGTTGATCTGGTTCTTTTTACAAAACCGTTCGAGCTCATTCTTGTTCGAAACATAGGTCTCATTGAGTTTGTCTTTAAAGGCAGGCGATGAGGTGTTTACCCAGATCGTTTTCTTACTTTCTTTATCGTATAAGGGTACTATGCCTAAGTTAGGAAGCAGTATTTCTCTGTCGTCTTTTAAATGAATGACCACAACATCATGTCTATTGGCTAAAAGCCGCAAGCTTTGTTCGTAACCCTTATCAATAAAGTCTGATATCAATATCAATACGCTTTTCCTTGGAATGATTTCCAGTGCTTTTTTGATGGCAATTGTAATGTTTGTTTTGGTAGATTGGGGTTGGTGATGATACAATTCGTGAATGATGGCATAGCCATGTTTAATGCCTTTACCCGACTTCATAAACTTCTCTTTTTGATCTGAGAAGGTGAGTAAGCCCACACGACTTTGCTCTTTTAATGCCGCAAGTGTAAGAACACCTGTAATTTCTTTTCCGATATCTACTTTTTGTGCCCCAGGCGTACCTATTTCTTGTGAGGCACTGACATCCAGTAAAAAGAAAACGGTTTGTTCTTTCTCTTCTTTGAAGGTTTTTACAAAAGTACCATGGCCTTTTGCAGAAACATTCCAATCGATGATACGTGTATCATCACCGTACTGGTATTCACGTACCCCATCAAATTCCAAACCGGAACCTTTGAAAATGGAGTGGTAATCGCCCTGCATCCTTGAATTAATGGCTTTGCGGATTTTTACCTCGTACTTTCTAAGTTTAGAAATGATATGCTCCATAATAAAGGCCTAAAAATAGGACATATTTTATTGTTTTAGCGGTTTAGTTTCTAAATTTTGGTTAACAACATGGCTTCAATTGCCAGATGACTTACCTTTGGGGTATTCTGATAAAGGAAACAAATTTATAAGGCAATGAGAGACATTAAAAAGTTTTTTTTATTGGTGGTATTCATCGCAGTTCTAAGCTGCCAGAATGATGAAAAAGCCCCTGAAGACATTCTTTCGCATCAGCAAATGGTGCAGTTGCTAATCGATGTAAGAATTGCTGAAGGGAAAATAAATGCAGTAGCACAATTCAAAAGTTATGAAAACGAAATATTTAGTGTGCTAGAAAAAGAGATTTTTGAAAAACATCAGATAGACTCTTTGACTTATGTAAAGAGTTATAATTATTACCTTACACATCCCCAACTCTATTTGGCGATTACAGATGAGGTTATTGATAGTTTAAAAGTAAGGCAAAGTCAATTGAACGGTAGATAAAACTGCATGTTATACCCCCCCAATTTAGAAGAAAAGTTAGGATTTGATAAAGTAAGAACGATGCTGGAAGAAGGTTGCGAAAGCAGTCTGGGAAAGCAGCATGTTCAAAAAATTAAGTTGGCAACAGATGTCAATAAAATCAGTAGATGGTTGAGTCAAACACAAGAATTTGCCTCAATTATTTCAAGTCAGCGGCTCTTTCCCAACAGTAATTTCATCGATATTTCCCCTTTATTTGGTAAAATCAAAGTAGTGGATTCTTTTTTGCAAGAAGAAGAAATGTTTGATGTACTGCTAGCACTTAAGACCATGAATAGGTGCCTTGACTTCTTTAGCGAAAACCACAAGGAGTTTCCTGTGCTATCTGAACTAACTGAGCCCCTTTTGTTCGATGAGGATTTGATGTGGACTTTAGAAAGAAAGTTTGATGAGAGAGGGCTGTTAAAGGATAATGCCTCCGATAGACTTTATGATATCCGCAAAGGCATTACAGCGGAAAAACAACGGTTAAGGAGTGTGTTAGATAGTCTCTTAAGAAGAACGAAAAAAGAGGGGTATACGGCAGAAGACGTACTACCTACCATTCGCAATGGACGTATGGTTATTCCGGTTTTTGCTGAGCATAAACGAAGACTAAAAGGTTTTATTCATGGGGAATCCGCAACGGGCCAAACGGTATATTTAGAACCTACGGAAGTTTTTGAAATTAACAATGAGGTTCAGGAACTCGAATATGCTGAGAAGCGTGAAATGGTTCTCATTCTAATGGAGCTTACAGGCTATCTACGTCCTGAAATTGAAAACTTCAAAGCATATATGAAGTTTTTGGGGCTCATTGATTTTATCCGTGCCAAAGCCCGATATGCACTTCAATTAGATGCAATTGCACCACAATCCTCGTCCGATAAGTCTTTCCGATGGAACGAAGCCAAACACCCTTTGTTATTGGCCAATCACAAAGCCTTGGGTAAAAAAGTGGTACCTCTTACCATTTCGCTCAGTGATAAGGAGCGTATTTTATTGATTTCCGGCCCCAATGCCGGAGGTAAAAGTGTGTGCCTCAAAACAGTTGGTTTACTTCAATACATGTATCAATCAGGTTTATTGGTTCCGGTTAAGGAGGATTCAGTTTTCACCATTTTTAATGATATTTTTATTGATATTGGTGATGAGCAATCAATTGAAAATGATTTGAGCACCTACAGTTCACACTTAATGAACATGAAACATCTCATGGCTCAAGTCAATAAAAAAAGCCTTTTCCTCATTGATGAATTTGGTACAGGAACAGAGCCGCAATACGGAGCCGCCATTGCAGAGGCCATTTTAATGGAGCTTCAGCATTCTCAAGGCATGGGGATAATTACTACGCATTATTCTAACCTAAAACAATACGCTGATGAGCAGCAAGGGCTACTGAATGGTGCAATGAAGTATGATCTGAAGCAATTGCAGCCTCTTTATGAATTGGAAATAGGTAAACCAGGAAGTTCATTTGCCTTTGAGATTGCTACTAAAATTGGTTTGCCCTACCCTACGATTGCTGAGGCCAAGAAGAAGATGGGGGTAGAGCAAGTGTCTTTCGATCAAATGCTCTCACAGCTTCAATTACAGCAGCAAGAAATGGAAATGACTGAGAAGCGTTTGATAGCCAAAGAAAAGGAGCTGAAAGACCTTACGGAACAATATGCTGAACTCAAAAACCACTTGGAGCAGCAAAAGCAAAAAATATTAGACGGCGCTAGAAAGGAGGCGTTTCAAATTGTAACATCAGCCAATAGGGCAGTAGAACAAGCCATTAGAGAAATTCAGGAAAGAAAGGCTGAAAAGCAAGTTGTTAAAGCCCAGAGGGAGAAATTAAATAGGATAAAAGAGGCCTCAAAATCAGAAAATACTTTCCATAAGGTAGAGACAACGGATACGGTTAAAGTAGGTGACTATGTAAGGTTGGATGACCAAGAAACCATTGGTCAAGTGATACAAATCAAAGGCAGAGATGCAAGCCTGAGCATTGGTGAGTTAACTTCTTTTGTTAAGCTGAATCGCTTGACAAAGGTAAATCGGAAAGATTACAAGGAGCAGAGTAGAGGAAAAACCGCTAGAGGTTTCGATTTTACCAGTCGTCAAGTAGATTTTTCACCTCGCTTAGATATTAGAGGAATGCGAGCAGAGGAAGCTCTGCCTCATTTGACCCACTGGGTTGATGAAGCCATTTTATTGAGTCAAAAGGAGTTACAAATCGTGCATGGAAAAGGCAATGGTGTTTTGCGTGAGATTTGCCGTAATGCACTGAAGAATTATGCAGAAGTAACTCATATTAGAGATGAGCATGCAGATAGAGGAGGGGCAGGGGTTACCTTATTTAACCTAGGATAATGCTTTTTACTGAGCTTCTAAATTAAAGACATAGGTTCCATCCGCTCCTTTTACACCAGCAGCTAAACCACCGCCTTTTGTAAAGTTTACCGTCATCGTAAGTGTAGCAGGGTCAGTGCTTGAATTGATATTAGAGATGGCATAGATATTTGCATCATCCGCATCAAATATCAATTGATTGAGATTTGTACCATTGAAACTCCATGATCCTGTTGGATTTAAAAAGGGGGCACCATCTCTACTTGAATAAACCTTTGAGGTATTGGTGCTTCTAAGCGTAATAGAGAAATTATCTAATCCATTGGCTGGGGCACCATCGAAAGTAACAGAAGTAGCTTTCCAAGTTATACCCGTTGTGCCTGTTAAGTCAAGAATACGTTGTTCCTCTGGTGTAAGATCAGGTTCATCATCTCCTCCACAAGAAACCATTAGTGATAGTGTCAACAGGCAAAATAAAAAGGAAAAGGTTTTCTTGTAATTCATATTTATCATCTTACTAATTTAAAACAATAATAGATATAAAATTCATAAATCCATAGCAGCAATTATGAGTTTTTATTTGTATTCGGGGATATTTAGTTTATGCCCACAAAAAGAATATTCTTGTCGTTGATTTGAGCTTACGATAAGCAGTTTGTGTGGGAGAATTGTTTGAATCTGATCATGATACCAATGAATGCCTTTTTCATCTAAATTCGTGGTAGGTTCATCAAGCAGACAAATGGCACTTTCTGAAAAAAAAGCAATTCCAAGTTTTAGTCTTTGCTTCATGCCTGATGAAAAATATTTAATTGGTTTGTCTGCGCTTTCGTCTAAATAGGTTTTTTGAAGGAAATCCTCTATTCGCATTCCTTCTTTGAGTTTTTTGAACTTAAAATGAAAAGTTAAAAACTCTATCAAGGTAAATTCTTCGATAAGCTCAACATAAGGAGTGCAAATATCGAGTTGCTCAAAATGTTTTACTTCAGGTATGAGCTTTCCATTTTCTTCGTATTGAACGGTACCCTCTGTAGCAGGAATAAAACCACTAAGTACTTGTAAGAATGTTGATTTTCCACTTCCATTTCCACCTGTTACAGCTACAGGTACACCTGTTTGAAAGCGATAAGTCAGATTTTTGAAAATCCATTCACGATTGAATTTCTTGCTCAGATGTTCTACCGTAATTGTCATCTTATCGTTGTGAGTAACCCTTCATTACTCCACGATCTGATCTACGAAAGAAGTTAATGATTTCATCTCGCTCATTTGAAGGAGTCATTTCTACTTCTACCAAGTCTAATGCTTTGCTATTGTTCAATCCTTTCAGAAAAATATAACGGTAGATTTCTTGAATTTCTGCTATTTTATCGTTAGAAAAACCACGCCTTCTCAAGCCAATTGAATTAATACCTGCGTAACTCAATGGCTCTCTGCCTGCTTTTGTATAGGGGGGGACATCCTTTCGCACCAAAGATCCACCAGAAACCATGGTATGCGCACCGATGTTTACAAACTGATGAATAGCTGCAGCACCACCAATGATGGCATAAGGTGCAATATTTACATGCCCGGCCAATTGAACAGCATTCACTAAGATTACATTATCTCCCACTATGCAGTCATGCGCAACGTGGGTGTAAGCCATGATGAGAACATCCCTGCCAATAATTGTGGTGTTGGTGGCATCGGTACCTCGGTTGAGGGTTACGCATTCACGAATGACGGTATTATCTCCGATCACCAGTGTAGTGTCTTCTCCTCCAAATTTCAAATCTTGAGGAATGGCTGAAACCACGGCACCTGGAAATATTTTCACATTCTTACCAATGCGTGCTCCTTCCATGATGGTGACGTTAGAACCTACCCATGTTCCTTCTTCGATAATAACATTTTTACTGATGGAAGCAAATGGTTCGATAACGACGTTTCGAGCAATTTTGGCTTCTGGATGAATGTAGGCTAGTGGTTGATTCATGGGTTTTTTACAATTCTTGCTGTCATTGAGGCTTGACAAACTAAGGTGTTTCCAACGTAGGCATAACCATCCATTTGTGCAATTCCTCTTTTAATGGGTGCTGTAAGTTCACATTTAAAACTAATGGTATCGCCTGGAAAGACCATTTTTCTAAATTTACATTTATCAATTCCTAAGAAGTATGGCGTGTAATTCTCGGGATCGGGTACAGTGTTGAGTACCAAAATACCTCCTATCTGTGCCATGGCTTCGATCTGAAGCACTCCGGGCATTACGGGGTTGTCAGGGAAGTGTCCTTCAAAAAAAGGCTCATTAGAGGTAACATTCTTGATGCCGGCTACCAATCTATCATCTAGATGAATGATTTTATCTATCAATAAAAAAGGGTAACGGTGTGGGAGTATTTTTTTTATGGCATTGATGTCCATTACCGGAGGAAGGTTAGGATCGTAAAAAGGCATTTCGGACTTGTCATTTTTAATCAAGGCCTTTAATTTTTTAGCAAATGCCACATTAGCCGCATGTCCGGGCCTTGCAGCCAAAATTTGTGCCTTTATGGGTCTTCCTACCAAAGCTAAATCTCCTACAATATCCAAAAGCTTATGCCTTGCAGGCTCATTCCGGTGTCTCAATTCTACATTATTGAGGATGCCCTCCTTTTTTACCTCTACCTTTGGTTTGTTGAATAGCGACGCTAAATGATCCAATTCGTCATCTTTGACTACCCGATCTACCACAACAATGGCATTGTTCAAATCTCCTCCTTTAATGAGATTGTTTTTGTGTAGCATTTCTAGCTCATGCAGAAAACAAAAAGTACGGCTGCTGGCAATGTCTTTTTTAAAGTTTGCAATGTTGGTAAGTGAGGCATGTTGACTTCCCAAAACCGGGGAATTATAATCCACCATCACCGTGACGCGAAAGTCATTCAAGGGCAAGGCCGCAATCTCAACATCTCGATCATTGTCTCTGTAAATAATACTTTCTGTCACCTCAAGAAAATTGCGAAGTGCATTTTGTTCAGCTAGGCCTGCCTTTTCCAAGGCATTGATAAACATCATAGAACTGCCATCCAATATAGGTGGCTCAGGCCCATCAATCTGAATCAAAACATTATCTATTTCTAAGCCTACCAATGCGGCTAAGGTGTGTTCAACGGTATTGATGCGAGCCCCATTTTGCTCTATTGTTGTGCCACGAGATAAGTCCACAACATTATCTACATCAGCATCAACTATTGGCTGGTTTTCCAAGTCGGTTCTTTGGAACTTAATGCCGTGGTTGGGAGGTGCCGGGCAAAAGGTCATTTGCGTAGTGACGCCGGTATGTAGCCCTACACCCGAAACGGTAATGACTTCCTTGATGGTATGTTGTTTAGTTTTCATTTTGTGCGTGAAAATTCCGCAAATTTACAACTTTTTTTCCACCTCTCGAAGTCGCTCGGCCAAATGAGGTAAGTTTCTAAGAAGGATACTTGATTTTAAAAAATCACGATGTTCCATAATAGGAGTACCTGTCCATACCTTCCCTGGAGTAGTAATGCTTTTGGGTACTCCCGATTGCGGACCGATTATGGTATGGTCTGCAATCGATAAATGACCAGTAATTCCCACTTGTCCTGCAATTTGACAATACTTTCCGATCTTAGCACTTCCTGAAATTCCTGCTTGCGCGGCCACTACGGTGTGCTCTCCAATGTCTACATTGTGAGCAATTTGTACTAGGTTGTCAATTTTAACTCCTCTACGCAAAATCGTTGACCCCATGGTGGCTCGGTCAATGGTGGTATTTGCTCCTAATTCAACATCATCTTCTAAAATTACATTTCCCGTTTGAGGAATCTTTTTATAACTACCGTCTTCTTGGGGGGCAAAACCAAAACCATCACTACCCACAACAACCCCCGAATGAATGATGCAATTAGAGCCAATTTTGCAGTCTTTATAAACTTTTACACCACTGAAAATGATGGTATTCTTACCAATTTCCACTCCTGCTTCAATGGTCACGTGGGGATAAATGAGACTACCTTCACCAATTACTACATTTTCTCCAATGTAAGAGAAAGCGCCTAGGTAAATGTCTGATGGAATGGAAGCACTATCATGTTGGAACGAAGGCTGTTCTATTCCGTTTTTCTTAACTTGTGTTAATTGATCATAAGCGCTCAGCAAGTCGGCAAATGCTCCATAGGGATTTTCAACGCGTATCAGTACCGTTTTTACGGGCTTTTCAAGTTCGAGGTCATTGCTTACAATCACTGCACTCGCTTTTGTAGTGTACAAATAGGGTTCATACTTTAAATTACTCAAAAAGGCGATGCTTCCTGCCTGAGCCTCTTCGATTTTTTCGAGGCGGTGAATCTTCATGTCTTTATTGCCTCCCTCTAACTTGCCACCAAGCATTTGAGCGATTTCCTTAATCGATATTTCCATACTTTCTCCCTCCATTATTCGTTTACATCTTTTGGCCAGCATAGATAATACTTGCGTACCATTTTGCTCATGGCTTTAATATTTGGTAAATCAGCAGCTTCCATCACATCTTTCACTTCTCCTTCTTTCGATAAGATCATGATCTTTTGATCTGTCGATAAGTAGGCACTGTTGGTTAATTGTCCACTTGAATAAAAATATTTTGCCTCTTTTTTAGACAAACCATATTGTTTCATTACTTTTTTCTTTACTCTTTCTTTGTCTTTTGGCGTAAAAGGAGTGGTGCTTACTGTAATTTTAAACAATTCTCTTCTCAGCAGCATGCCACAAAGATTTGACAAAATAGGGTCAGCATTATTTACCCAGAGCTTGATAGCTCCCCATATATCATAATCATCTATGGCTAAAAAGGCAGTAAGTACTTCTGGGTTATCTTCAAAATCTTTGACCTGCCACCTGTTTTGAAAAAAAACTTTTAATGGATCACTCATCAATAGATTTCCTCCATTTTTTACAAGGTACTTTGCCCGATTGATAATAGAAATAAGCATTTTTTCTGCACTTACTCCAGTTTTATGTAAATATACTTGCCAATACATCAGCCTTCGGGCACTTAAAAAGTTTTCTATGCTGTAAATGCCCTTTTCTTCGACTACAAGTTTGTTGTCCTTGACATCCAGCATTTTTATGATGCGATCAGCACCAATTGTACCTTCCGATACACCCGTAAAGAAACTATCTCGTTTTAAATAATCTAATCGATCTATGTCTAATTGGCTGGAAACCAGTTGGTGTAAAAACAGCTGCGGGTGTCTGTTTTCGAAAATGGCCAAGGTTTCATCTAAAGCACCATTGAACTCTTGATTCAACTTTTGCATGATGATACGCGAAAGGTATTCGTGAGGAACATCTTCCAACAGGCTGAATTCTAAAGCATGAGAAAACGGGCCATGACCTATATCGTGCAATAGAATAGCCAGTAGAGCAGCCTCATACGTATTTGAAGAAATTTGAGTGCCTTTTTGTATCAAGTTGTCTAATGCGCCAGACATAAGGTGCATGGCACCAATGGCATGATGAAAACGGGTATGATGGGCTCCTGGGTAAACCAATTCAGACAAACCCATCTGTTTGATTCTTCGTAGGCGCTGAAAATAAGGGTGATCAATGATGTCGAAGACCAATTCGCTTCTTACGGAGATGAAGCCATAGACCGGATCATTGATTATCTTTTTTTTGTTCAAACTTTCTACTTTAAATGAGTTAAATTAACGCTTTCCCTAAAAGAACCAGATGCAAAGATATAATATTTTATGGGCAGATGATGAGATCGATTTACTTAAGCCTCACATCTTATTTTTAGAAGAACGTGGATATGACATTACCCCTGTAACCAGTGGCACAGATGCCATAGATGAATTGGAGGAAAAGTACTTTGACCTTGTGTTTCTTGATGAAAATATGCCGGGCATGACGGGGCTCGAAACTTTGAGCCAAATCAAAAGCACAAAGCCTTCCATTCCCGTCGTTATGATTACCAAAAATGAAGAAGAGGCCATTATGGAAGAAGCCATTGGTGCCAAGATTACCGATTACCTCATCAAGCCGCTGAATCCGAATCAGATTTTACTTTCCATCAAAAAGATACTGGATAATAAGCGACTCGTTAGTGAACATACAAACACCAGCTATCAGCAGGAGTTTAAGGAAATTAGTATGCGCATTGGAGATGACCTGGATTTTGTGAAATGGGCTGAAATTTATAAGAAGCTCGTTTATTGGGAGTTAGAAATCAGCCGTACTGAGAATAGAGGTATGGCTGAAATACTGACCATGCAAAAAGCAGAAGCAAATGCTCAGTTTGCCAAGTTCATTGCAGAACACTACGAAAGTTGGTTAAATGACCCAGACATTGAACGTCCGGTTATGTCTCATCAGTTACTACAGAAAAAGGTATTTCCTGAAATGAAGGGAGATCCACATTTTTTAATTGTGATTGATAACTTACGATTTGATCAATGGAAAATCATTGAAGAGGACATTGCTCCTTATTTCAACGTGGAATCGGAAGAAACTTATTATTCCATTTTACCGACGGCCACGGCGTATGCACGCAATAGCTTGTTTTCCGGTGAATTGCCTTTAGCGATGAGTAAGAAGTATCCGGAATTATGGGTGGATGACAATGAAACAGAGGAAGGAAAAAACAACCATGAGGCTGAATTTCTTGCCTTGCAGTTGAAGAACTCGCATGTGGAAATAAAAACGAGTTATCACAAAATCATAAGTGCAAGTCAGGGTAAGCAGCTCAACAGTAGCTTCAATAATTTATTGAATAACGACCTAAATGTTATGGTCTACAATTTTGTAGATATGCTATCTCATGCGCGCACAGACATTAAAATGATTAAAGAATTGGCTGCAGATGAAGTAGCATATCGTTCGCTCACTCGCTCTTGGTTTCAACATTCAACACTTTTTGATATGCTAAAACTGATAGCCGATAAAGGGTTGAAAGTAATGATTACCACTGACCATGGTGCTTTTAGGGTGCAAAAACCTTTCAAAATTGCTGGTGATCGTTCTGTCAATACCAATTTAAGGTACAAGCAGGGGAAGAACCTTGGCTACAAGAGCAAGAACGGTATATTGGAAGTTCCTGATCCGGAAAGATTGCATTTACCTAAATTAAATGTCTCTTCTTCTTATGTGTTTGCCACAGATGATGTTTTCTTTGCTTATCCTAACAATTACAACCACTATGTTAATTATTACAGAGATACCTTTCAGCACGGAGGTATTTCTATGGAGGAACTTATTATTCCTTTTATTAAATTGAGTGCCAAATGATTTGATCTGTTATGGAGATAAGTATGCATCGGCTCAGTGAATTACCTAAAATAGCCCAACAGATCATCGCTTTGGGTAACGGCTACCAGGTATGGCTCTTGAACGGAGAGATGGGAGCTGGTAAAACCACACTGACCAAGGCAATAGGAAATGCTATAGGTGTTTTAGACACAGTAAGCAGTCCAACTTACGCCTTGGTGAATGAATACCTAACAGAGGCTGATCGCACCCTTTATCATTTTGACTTCTATCGGTTGGAATCAGAAGAAGAAGCATTGGCCATGGGTTGGTACGAATATTTGGACTCCGGAAATTTATGCATTGTGGAATGGCCACAAAAAATTAGTAATTTATTGCCCGATTCATTTTTAAACATCGATATCGGTGTAGGAGTAGACGAAGAGCGCATTTTTAAAATATCAGGGCATGAGTAAAATAGATGGCAAGGGGTTTGCTGCTTTGGCGAAAGAGACAGAGCGCTATCCACAAGAGCAATTATTAAAAGTAAAGGGTAAAGGCAAGAACCTTCAGATTGCTGTCCCAAACGAGGTATCGTATCAAGAAAAGCGTGTAAGTTTATCGCCTTCGGCAGTGGGTATTTTGGTAGCCAATGGTCACGAGTTATTGGTAGAGCAAGGTGCTGGAAGTAGTGCATTTTATGACGATAATGAATATGCAGAAAGTGGTGCTCGCATTGTCTATGATCAAAAAGAAATATTTGAATCTGATCTGATAGTGAAGGTGGAGCCTCCTACCTTAGAAGAAATCAACCTGATGAAGCCGGGCGCAAAGGTTTTTTCTGCCTTACAAGTCGCTACATCTGATGCTGATTATTTTGAGGCACTCAATAAGAAAAAAGTTACGGCTTTAGGATATGAATTGCTAGAAGACAAAGCAGAAGGATTACCCATTGTTAATGCCATGAGTGAAATAGCCGGTAGCTTAGTTATTCCGATTGCCGCAGAATTTTTAAGTAATGCCAAAGGAGGAAAAGGCATCATATTAGGAGGAATTACTGGTGTTTCACCTACCACGGTAGTTATTTTGGGCGCTGGAACAGTTGCAGAATTTGCCGCTAGAGCTGCTTTGGGACTCGGTGCTGAGGTGAAGATTTATGACAATGAGGTGTATAAACTGAGGCGCATCAGGCATAAATTAAATCAATCTGTATTTACTTCAGTTATCGATAGCAATAGTTTATCGCAGTCATTACTTACAGCCGATGTGTTAATTGGAGCCCTGCGTCCAGAAAAGGGGAGTGCACGCTGTGTAGTTACAGAGGAAATGGTGGCCAGTATGAAGCCGGGTTCTGTTGTGATAGATGTAGCCATCGACCAAGGCGGATGTATTGAAACATCTGAAACGACCACCCATGATCATCCTGTTTTTTCAAAATATGAAATCATTCATTATTGTGTGCCGAATATTGCCTCTCGAGCCGCTAGAACCTCTACCACAGCTTTAAGCAACATCTTGACGCCAATTTTGCTGAAATTAGCCGACACTGGAGGTGTTGATGATATGATGCAACAGTATAGTTGGTTCAGTAAAGGAATTTATGCGTACAAAGGGAGTACCACGCATTTGGGCATATCTAGAAAATTTAACCTACCCTTTAAGGACTTGAGTTTACTTATGGCAGCTCACTTTTGATGATTTCTTAAAAGGATGTATCCGGCGTGTTGTCAGCTGGTGCTGATGGCTCAGATAAAATTTTGTTGCGTTCTTGCGTTACTCAATTGCTCAGCATGGCTATTTGAGATTTCGTCAATCGACCCTCTGGATGAAACCATCTGTACTCATTTAAAGGCATTTTACCTTCTTGCACTTCTTCTATCATTTCTTCCAATTTATGGTCTCTTTTCTTGGCACTGTAGGTGCCCCACTCAGAAAAATTAAGTTCTGACCGGCCATCAGCAATATGTTCTTTTACCTTCCAACTCAAGGGGGCAATAGAGGCATACCAAGGATATTTGGGCTGATTGCTGTGGCAGTCATAACAAGCATTTTGAAGTAAGCTAGATAGCTCAGAATCAATTTGAATTTGCTCTGTTATATCGTTGGAAGTCATTCGCTCGTTGACCCTTTCATCTCCTTGAAAAAACTGGATAACAACAAAGGCGATAAGAAGACCAATCAAAGCGAACTTAATGTATTTGTTCATCTGCTTATGGTTTTTCTTAAAGGTGGTATATTAACTCACCATTTGCAAAGTATTTTAGGTGAACATTTAATTGAAAGGAATCTTACTAGCAACAGGTCAAAAATACTGACTTTTATCATTTCGCGGACTGATAGACGTTTGCCAAAGCTATTTTTAATGTTCTGAGCTTTAAGAAATTAATAAAAAATCCACTTATGAAAAGTTTAAATCTCGTATGTTCACTGTTTATGTTGGCTTCATTTTCTCTTGAATTAATGGCACAACAAAAAAAATATAAAATAGTAGAAGGTGCCGGTTACATTGAAATATCGGGTACTTCAAATACCTCTGATTGGCAATTAAAGTCTAATGAACTGAAAGGTGATGCGCAGATGGTGATAAAAAATGGAGCGTTGACGAATCTCGCCAGAGTGATTGTGAATGTTAATGCGGAGACCATCGAAAACCCAGACAACAGACGAATGACAAGAAGGGCGCACAAAACACTTCTTGTTGGTGAAAATCCTACGGTAACATTTTTTGCTTATGGATTCTCAAGTAGCAATGACGGTCCAAAGAAAATTATGGGTAATGTTTATTTAGGAGGAACCAACGTAGACGTAAGTTTTGAATTTCAAAGTTGGATACAGGATGATATTGTTTGGATTTCGGCAGAGGGTAATTTGAAGTTTAGTGACTTTGGACTAGAGCCGCCAAATGATTTTGGTGGTGCCGTACAAACAGATGACGACTTTTATATCACCGTTCAAATGCCTTTTGAGCTGCCTGAAAATAACTAATTACTTCCCCTTCCCTAATTCCTTGCAGTCGGTCCATTAATCATTGCATGTTTCTTTTTTTAATCTTGAAGGACTTTTTTCACAAAATTTAAACATGATAATAGTCATTCTTTAAACTCATTATAATCAGCTTAAGCCCTAATGTACATCAGTTCATAAAGCTGTTGCTAACTGTACTTTTGAATTTGAACAAAAAGAAACACTATGCAATTCTTGCGAACTTATCTATTGACCTCTGTTTTTTTAGCTTTTGGGTTTTTATCTGTGGTAGTCCTTCAAGCACAAGAAAAACTAATTCTTCAGCAAGAAAACCTTCTTTTCAAAGTAAGCGGCACCTCTACGCTACACGATTGGAATATGGTAAGCGAAACGGGTATGGGTTTTTTAATTTTAGAATCATCTGGAACAAAACAATCCACATTTGCTGCAGCTGAGGTGAGTTTCAAAGCAGAAACGCTAGAAAGCGGCAAGAACGGCATGAATAAAAATGCCTATAAAGCACTTAAAACCAAGCAGTACGAGGATATCTCTTTTGAGTTTGATGAATTTGAATCAACTGTAGATGGTAAAGGCTTTGTGTATGGTTACCTGACCATAGCTGGGTTTACCAAATCCGTCACATTTGAAATGACCTATGCGCGTGAAAAAAATAAAATCGCAGTTGAGGCTAAGGGTCATATTTTGTTAACCGATTTTCAAATTGACCCACCAACTGCTTTACTAGGAACCATAAAAACCGGTGATGAACTCATTATTGAAGTAAAAGCACAATTCAAAAAATAAACCACAAAAATTATGAAAAAGCTATTTTTAATATCGCTACTTATGATTGGGTTTGCCTTGCAAACTCAGGCGCAACTTCTCCAAGATTTGCAATATTGGAGACCTTACGACAGAAGGGGTATCAATATGTTTGAGACACCTAAAAACGACACCGTTGTTTTTGACGGAACACGCTTAAGAATTGGAGGGAGTTTTGCCCTTCAATATCAAAACTTAAGTCATAGCAATACAGCACTCCCTAACTTAAACGGAGAGGGTGTTAATCTCAATGGACTAGCAGATATTGGTGGAGGGTTCAACTTAGCTACAGCCAACCTAAATCTTGATGTAATGCTAGCCGACGGGGTAAGGTTAAACATCATTACATATCTTTCTTCACGACACCATCCAGACGCTTGGGTTAAAGGGGGGTACTTGCAGTTTGATAAACTTCCTTTCCTTCCTGGTTTTGACAAAATAATGGAAAAGGTGACACTCCGGTTTGGTCACTTCGAAATTAACTATGGTGATGCACACTTTAGGAGAACTGATAATGCTTTGGCCATGTACAACCCCTTTATAGGTAACTATATTATGGATGCGTTTACAACCGAGATTGGTGGTGAGATTGTTTACCAAAGCAATGGGTTTCTTGCCCTTGCAGCCCTAACAGCAGGAGAAATTAACGGTACAGTTGCTTCTCCTGACCGAAGAAGTCCTGCGTTTTACGGTAAAATAGGTTATGATAAGCAGATCAATGATGAGCTAAGATTGAGACTTACAGGGTCTTTATACACCACCAGTAAATCTTCCAATAACACCTTGTTTGGAGGAGATAGGGCGGGTTCTAGGTACTACAATGTAATGGTTAACTCCTTGACTTCCGTAGGTAGTAGCTTTACGACAGGTCGTTTTAACCCAGGTTTGCGAAATAATATTACCTCATGGGTCATTAATCCTTTTGTGAAATTTGGAGCGCTAGAAATTTTCGGGAACTTCGAAAAAGCTACTGGTGCCGGAGGTGGAGAAACATCTGATAGAGAATGGGATCAGTTAGGGATTGATTTGGTTTACCGAATGGGTGCCAATGAAAACTTCTATGTTGCTGGTCGTTACAATACAGTGAGTGGCTTGCAAAGTGGCTCAGCTACTGAGGTGGAAATCAAGCGTGTACAATTGGGTATGGGGTACTTTTTGTCACCTAATATCTTGTTCAAGTTTGAGTATGTTGATCAGCATTATAACGATTTTGCTCAAACAGACATTTTAAGCGGAGGCGAATTCAATGGTATTATGTTTGAAGGTGTTATTTCATTCTAATCTATTTTGAAGCCTTTATTAGCCCTTGTTCTATTACAAGTTTCCCTGTGGCCTCTACAATCTCAAGATTACATGGTGGTGACAGGGAAATCTGTTATTATAAACGGTACGACTACCCTAGGGAAATTCACTTGTGATTTAGAACAGCAGGGCAGAAGTGATACGGTTATTTTCCATCAAGATCATAGCCATGAAATCCATCCCCCAGTACTGGATATTGCCTTAGAAGTGAAAGCGTTTGGATGTGGAAATAAAATGCTAGACAAAGATTTTAACCATACCCTAAAGTCGAGTGAATATCCACACATAAGGGTAGTGGTAGATCATTTTTTTCATGAAGGTGATCGATACTATAGTTCGCTTATACTCAAATTGGCCGGTAAAGAATTGTACATGGAACGTCTGCCCTTTCTAATGAAAGGCGAAAAAGGAGCCAAATCTATGGAAGCAGACTTTCATTTGAACTTGAGCTACTTTGACCTAGATCCTCCTAAGAAGTTCTTAGGATTACTCAAAGTGAGGGAAGAATTAACCATTCTTCTTAATTTACAAATTCTTTAGCATGCTTTATTTTTTTAACTTAAATTCATCTTCATGTTAAAAAGTGTAGTTTATACAAGTCTAGCGACGCTACCGGTAAAAAGACATGTATTACAGGATATATTGAGTGCATCAACTCGTAATAATAGAAAATTGGCGTTGACAGGATTGCTTCTTTTCTTCGATGGAACCTTCGTTCAAGTATTGGAAGGTCCTGCTGAAAATGTCGATATGATGGTTGGTAGAATAAGAAGGGATAGGCGCATTAAGGATATGATCATCTTCATGGAAAATGAAATTGAGGAAAGAGAATTTAGCCAATGGGAGATGGGCTTCAAATATATCTACCCCAAATACGAAGCCTATGATGACTTAAAGACTTTTAGCATAGATGATATCAAAGGAGAAAGTGACGTGAAAATTATTCTGAAATCTTTTTATAATATGAATGTTAATTCCGGTATAAAATATTCATTTTAGCGCTCAATTGCTTTTTGATTTTCAGGTTGTTTCATTCTCTTTTTAAAAGTACATGAGGTCCTTGCTGTTCAGCATCATTGTACACGAAAATCAACCTGCAGCTGCATCGATTGTATGCTATCTTACATGAATAAATAGCTTACTTTTAGTACCTAAGAAGTATTGTCTCTTACACAAAACCCAATGTGTTTTTTAAGGTTTAAGTAGTTTTAGCACAGTACCTTTCATCAATTCCACCCATCCGGTATACATTAAACCGCTCGGGTGTAAATTATCCTCTGCAATTAATTCGCTACGTTCTTTGGCTTGTCTCGAAAAGGGGGTAATGTCTACATAGGCAACCTCAAATTTTTCAGAAATTGCCTTATTGATGTTGTTATAGGAATTAATTTCTTCCTCTATTTTCTGTTCATTTTGCGCGCCAAAGGGTGTTTTACCATAATCTGGAATAGAAACAACAAAAACATTGCCTGGGTTATTTCCTGCCATTTGAATAGCAGTGGTTAATAAGGTTTCAAATTCTTCTTTATAGATAGCGATATCTTTTCCTTGGTATTGGTTATTTACTCCAATCAATAACGAAACCAAATCATAACGAGAAAGCAATGAATCATCTTCTTTTATGGCTTGTATAAGATTGTCTGTTCGCCAGCCCGTTTGAGCAATGATTTTGGGTACGGCTACTTTAAAACCTTGTTGATTCAATTCATCAACAAGTTGAACCGGCCATCTTTTGTTTTGAGGTACACTTTCTCCAATGGTGTAGGAATCGCCTAATGCTAGAAATCGAAGTAATGGGGGGTCTTGTGCCATTGTACAGGATTGTAAAGTGAATGCGGTAAGAATTAAGAAGAGGTCTTTTATCATTCTATTGTGCTTCTAGTGCTCTCAAATCTACGGGAACAACCCGTGAAATACCTTGCTCGATCATTGTAATGCCATAAATGATATCCGTAGAAGACATGGTTCGTTTGTTATGAGTAACAATGATAAATTGCGAATCTTTTGAAAATCTTTTGATGATGTTGTTGAATTTATCGATGTTGGCATCGTCCAGCGGAGCATCTACTTCATCGAATATACAAAACGGAGCAGGTTTTAGCAGGTAAAAAGCAAATAGCAATGAGGTGGCAGTAAGGGTTTTTTCTCCGCCCGAAAGTTGGTTAATGGTGAGTGGTCTCTTTCCTTTGGGTTTGGCCATAATTTCAATGCTAGACTCTAAGGGCTCATCGGGGTTGGAAAGCTTCAGATCGCAATCGTCTTCTTCGGTGAAAAGTGATCTAAAAACCTGTATAAAGCTCGTTTTTATCTTTGCGAAAGCTTCCATAAAGGTGTTTCTTGCTACGGTATCAATTTCTGAAATGGTGGCAATCAGAGCGTCTTTTGCATCAATTAAATCAGCCTTTTGCTCAGTGATGAAGGTATGTCTTGCCTGAATTTCATCGAAAGCTTCCATGGCCATCGAATTGATGGGCCCCATGCGTTCGATTTTATCCTTAATGCGCTGTACTTCAAGGCTAATTTCGTCTGCCGATGCATGACTTTCATAATCTTCTGTTGTTTTGGTGAGTATTTCTTCTATATCAATTTGGAATTCAACCGAAAGCCTTTCTTTCACGCTATTGAGTTCCAGCCGAGTTTCATTCAGTTTATTTTGTTGCTCTGACAACAACGCGTCAACCAACTCTCTCTTCTGACGAAGTTCACGAATCGTTTTTTCGATCACATCTATATCACCCCGCTTATTGTAATAGTTTTTTTCTGCCTGATTGACTTCCTTTTCGAATACCTCTTTACGATCATACATACCGATTAATTCATCTTCGTTGGTAGAGGTAGAGAAAATCAGCTTTTTAATCTCTCCTTCATTACGCGAAAGTTCTTCTTGATTTTTAGTTATGCGTTGTTTGCTGCCCTCATAAGCGCTATTTTTATAAGTGATTTCTTGCTGAAGTGAAGTGGTCTTGTTTTGTTTTTGATGGAAAGCCAGATTGATTTCGTTGTAGGTTTGAGACTTTTTATTTAGCCATTCAGCAGCTTCTTTTGCCTTCTTCTCAAGATCTGATAGCCCATTTTCTATCGTGGCATGTTCTTTTTCCATTACATTTAAATCGGGCTTTGCCGTACGGAGCTCTCCTTGAAGTTTTTCAATTTCTGCTGATATGGATTCTTTGCGGTTAGCTTGTGTAGAAAGCATGGAAGCCAATTGCTCCTTTTTAGTTTTGACAGAAACATACTCGGAGTTGATTTGATTGTATTGGTTTTGAAGTTCCTCTAGCGCTAAACGAAAAGAGGTAGACTTCAATCGTGCAAGCTCTTGCTGCTTTTTCTCCAACTGTTCTTTGATCACCACAGTTTGGTTTTCTAACTTTTTAATTTCCTTCTGAAGCTTTTCTAAATTTTTGGCACGACCAATTCGTTTGCCTTCAAAAAGGCCCACAGAACCACCTGTAATACTGAATTTTCTTTTGGTATATTGGCCACTCTCTGTAATAAATACAGCTTCTTCATCGAATGGAATTTCTCCCGGACCTCCATTCACAATGAAAACGTTGCCTAAAATATGACTGATAAGTTTTTTGTATTTGGGCTCGTATTCCACGACCTGTGTCGCCGGAATTGCTTGGTCGTACATTTTTACCGTATTGGCCTCGTAGTGATCAAATGCGTTGAGGATGAAAAAGTTTGCTTTACCTTTCGATGCATCATTCAATATATTAACTGCATCAAATGCCTGTCGTTCCGTATCAACAATATAATAGTTCATGTAGGACTCTAAGTAGTTTTCAATGGTTACGCGGTACTTTTCGTCACAGGCAATGATGTCGGAAAGGAGAGGGGCTTCTTTGTTCCAATTCGATTTCTTTTTTAAAAACTTGATGGCTTCAGGAAATCCTTCCAGGTTTTCGACCAAGGACTTTGTCAAGTCATACTCGTTGCGTTTGCTGTCGAGTTTACGACCTGTTTGGGTGAGTTCATTACGAACAAGCTCAATGGCATCACTGGTTTTTTGAATCGCAGTACTTTGTTTTTCCTCTTCTGCTTTTTGTTTGTCGAGAGCCTCTTTGGTCTGCCCTAATTCTGTGGTGAGGTTTTGTAGCTTATCATCAAATTTCTCTAACGTTTCAGACTGTTCGGAACTGTCTGAAGCGGTTTTTTCTAATTCATTCTGTAAGGTTTGGAGTTGAATTTCTTTAATTTCAATTTGTTTTCGCAGGTGGTATAAGGCATCTTTTTTCTCATTTACCGCCTGTCGCTGTGCTTCGAATTGAGTTTGTGCTTGACTGGTTTCTTGCTTTTGAGCTTCATATACTTCTTTCTGCTGCTCTACTTGTTGCTTGGCTTGCTCTAACTCTTTGGTGGCATTTTCGAGTTCATTACGCAAGCTTTCTAAACTAAAAGCAGCTCTCTCATTACTTTTTTTATCAGCTTCAAGCTGTTCTCTAAGGTTATCGCTTTTATCCTCTAGAAAGGTAAGTCGCTCACTCTTAATTTTCTTCTCATTCTCGTATTGACGAATTTGATGTACGTGGTTGTTCAATGATTTTTGCTTACCCGAAAGCTCTTTTTCTAAGGTTATTAGGTCTGTTTTGCTTTTTTCAAGAGCGGCTTCTTGTTGAGCAATCTGTTTATTAATTTCTAACCTTTTGTCTTTTTCCTGCTCGATGGTTTGTTCTAATTGCTTGTGTCTATTATTCTTTTCAGCCACTGTAAGTCTTGCAAGCGATAGACTTTTGCTTTTATAGGTTTCCTTTAATTGATAATACTTTTCTGCTTGACGTGCTTGTTTCTCGAGTGATTTGAGGTTTTTTTCTATTTCAAACAATAGGTCTTCAACCCTTTCAAGGTCTTCGTCAGTTTCTCCTAACTTACGGAGGGTTTCTTTTTTCCGAGATTTGAATTTGGAAATGCCGGCTGCTTCTTCGAACAATGCCCTGCGTGAATTATCTTTATCATTTAAGATGTCATCCACCATTTTGAGTTCGATAATGGCATAACTATTAGAGGAAATACCAGTATCCATAAATAAGCTGGTAATGTCTTTGAGTCTACAGGTAACACCATTCAGCTGGTACTCACTTTCTCCCGATCGGTAATACCTTCGGGTAATGGTAACCTCGGTATATTCAGTGGGAAGCAAGTTTTTGGTATTGTTGAAGGTCAGGGAAACCTCGGCCATCTGGGTGGCTTTGCGTTTTTTTGTGCCGTTGAAAATAATATTTTCCATTTTCTCCGACCTTAGCATTCTAGTTTTTTGCTCGCCCAACACCCACCGAATGGCATCAACCACATTGGATTTTCCGCAACCGTTGGGGCCTACAATGCCAGTAATGCCCTCATCGAATTGAATGGTTACTTTTTCGCCAAAACTTTTAAAACCTTTAATTTCAAGCTTTTCTAGCTGCATAAATGGGTAGACTAAAGGAACAAAATTAAAATTCTAAATGAAAGTACCTGCGAATAAATGAAAATTGGTTGATAAATACCTAAGAACGGTCAGGAATTAAAGGATATGTTTGCCCTTTACTACCCTACTTTTTGGCAATGACCTGTGGAGATGTGGAAGGAATGATTAGCTTTGTTACATGGATTTCGACATCGGAACACTCATTTATTTTATTGCGATAGCACTTTTTTTGTATCGCTCGTTTACAAAAAAGAAAAAGCCAGCACTTAATAAACCGAGAAGATCTGCTACTGAAGAGCAGCAAACGGAAAGAAGACCCTCTTTCGAGGATTTATTAAAGGAGTTTACTGGAGTAGGCGATGAGGTAGAAGAGGCCACTATAGAAAAAGCTCAGCAGGAACAGCCTCAAACTACGTGGGAGGAGGTAAAGTCAACAAACTCACCCCAACGACAAGGCATAAAAGAGCGTGCCCTTGAAAAGGGTTTTGGGAAGGAAAGCCTTGAAGAGCAATTAGTTTTTGAAGAAGAGCAGGACGGAGAAGATGAACCAGGTTATCGCGAAATGTTTGATGATTATGGTGGTGCTCGAAAAGCTTTTGTTGCCTCAGAAGTTTTCCGAAGAAAATATTAATTACCTCATTTGATTGCTACAAGAGAAAGCAAAACCTCGGCTGTGGTTGTTTTACCATTGACAATCGCTGGTTTCCATTTACCTCTCTTGATGATTTCTCTTTCTATCCATTCAGTGGGGAGAGAACGGTTACTCACCCACCTGAAACCGGAAAGATTACCCAGTGCATCAACTTTAAATCTTATGTTCAATGGATTTTGTAAAAGTTCAGTCTCGGGTGACTTGGGCATAATCATATTTTGAGTTAATGATTTTTTCCATTCATTTTGACCCATCTCAGGTTCGGGTAGCTGGCTTGCATTTTTGAATATTTCAGCGGCTACTTTAATGCTTTGAGGTTCCCACTTCTGTGTCTCAACCTCACTGAAAGAAAAGACAAAAAACAATGCACAAACAAATGGAATGGGAATAAAGATATTTAACCAGGATGATTGGTGGGTAGCTTTTAGTCTGTTAACGCGTTTTAGAATGGCGTTTTTACCAAATGGGCTCGCTAAATCGAGCCCCATTTTTTTAAGCACCGTTTGTATTAATAACTGTGTATAGTTGTGAACATTACTTGTTTGAACAGCCGTTTGATCGGCCAAGTACTCATGAACTTCAGATATTAAATCTTTATAGAGATAAATCAATGGATTGAACCAGAAAAAAATCTTTAATAACTCAGTGAAAAGAATATCGTAGCTATGCTTTTGGTCAATGTGTGCCTTTTCATGTGCTATTACTTGTGCTTTTTCTTCCTCACTTAAGTTTTGGCTATCATCGTAAAAAAGGTAATTTAGAAAAGACATGTTACACATTTGGCCTTCAGTTCTTACCAAAAAGTAACGGTCTTTGTAGCGCGTTACATGTCTTTTGTACCAGATGAATTCCTTGATCAAACGCAAACGAACAAGGAATCTTAACCCCATGAAACTAACCCCTATGAAATAAAGTAGAATCAATGCTTCCCACCACAGTAAAAAAGGTTTTTGGGAGGTTGCTGTTATCGTATAGGAATAAGCTTTTTCAGCTTCAATTATGATTTCACTACTCACCTCTCTACCAAATTGATTGAGTGCGTTTAAAACAGGAAGTGTTTGGTTTGGGTCGTAGGTAAATTCTATGAGAGGCAATGAAAGGGATAGTAAAAGTGCAATGAGTAAATAGGCTCGGTTGTATTGGAGAGGGCTCAATTTACGAAGAAAAAGGTGGTACAGCAGGTATAAAATGGCTAGACATACAGCTGATTCAATGGAATAAATCAAGGCATCATTTAAGCTTTCCAGTAAGGTTATGGTAGGATGCTTTTTCATTAATTATTTGTCTTTTTCTCCTTTCAAATCCACCCTAACCTCCTTTAATAAGCGTTCAAATTCATAACCATTCATGTCGTTTTCTTTCGCAAAGAAGGATACAAGTTGTTTGAAGGATCCGCCAAAATAACCACCAAGAAAGTTTTTCAAATAAAAATTGCTATAACTGGTCTTATCAATTAATGGAAAATACTCATGTGTTTTACCATAAGCCGTATATCCTACAAAGCCTTTCTTTTCCAAAATTCTAATAATAGTAGATACGGTATTGTAGGCGGGTTTGGGCGCTGGCATTCTTGCCAAAACATCTTTTACAAACCCTTTTTCAATTGTCCATAGGATTTGCATAACCTGTTCTTCTGCTTTGGTGAGTTCTTTCATGCTACTGCCTTTGTTACGATATCAATAATACAACTATTTCGCTAGTCTTCCAACTAATTGGTTAGTTTTTATCAAGTCTTAAAGTTGGGTAAATGCATAGGATATGAGGTTTGCCCCCATTTGGAGCGCTTTTAAACGCACTTCTTGTGGGTCATTATGTACTTCCTGATTTTCCCACCCATTTCCTAAATCGCTTTCATAAGAATAAAAACACACCAATTTACCTTCATAAATTAGACCAAAACCCTGTGGTGGATTGCCATCGTGCTTATGGATTTTAGGTAAACCATTGTCAAATTTAAACTTTTGCCGAAACACTGGGTGTTCGAAAGGGAGTTCTATGAACTCTAATTCTGGAAAAACTTTTTTCATTTCTAAACGCACATAAGCATCTAATCCATAATTGTCATCGATATGTAAAAAACCGCCAGAGGTGAGATAATTCCGTAGGTTCTCTGCCTCATCAGAGGAGAAGTCTACATTACCATGCCCTGTCATATATACATAGGCATATTCGAATAATTGAGGACTACCTACTTCTACTACAGCATCTTTTTCTTCAATTTGGGTATTCATGTTTTCATTGCAAAAGGCAGCTAGATTCGGTAAAGCAGTTTTATTTGCATACCAATCTCCACCACCACCATAGGCTAGTTTGGCTAATTTAACTTTGTTTTCTTGGGCCCATAAATTGACACATAGGAAAATTTGAAGTAAGACAATGATGGTAGTTTTTGAGTGCATCGCATAAATCTTTTGAAATCAAACGAATAAGCTAGGACGTAAGTTTATAACTTTGTTGGCGTAAAAACGAATGCAAATCAGATAAGTGGAGATACATTCATTCAGTGGTTTTATTGAAAAGCTAAAAATAAGACTTTCAGAAAGGCTACCGGGGACTTCAGCACATGCGCAAATGATGCCTCGGCCAATGCATGGAAGTGGTGTTGTGTCTCGACTAAAAGAATACCCTAGGCAGGGAGCTGTCATGCTTTTGTTGTACGAGCAAAATGGAATTGTATACTTTCCACTGATCAAGCGTGCTTCCTATAAGGGAGTACATAGTGGTCAAATTAGTTTGCCTGGTGGTAAACCTGAAAAAGGCGATGCTCATTTAATAGCAACTGCCTTAAGGGAAACGGAGGAGGAAATAGGAATATCTCCACAAAAGATACAGGTAATCGGACAACTCTCAAATATCTATATCTCTGCCAGTCATTTTAATGTGCAGCCTGTGGTAGGTGTATTACATCATATGCCAAGATTTATTCCTAACCAAAGGGAAGTCGTTGATATTTTACATATGCCTCTTTCTTTGATTTCAGACAAGGATTACCAAAAGGAAATGGAGATGTCTTTTCCTTCATATGGTTTTATTTCTCCTTACTATGATTTGAATGGAGAGGTGGTTTGGGGTGCAACGGCCATGATTATTAGTGAGTTTTCTTTAATCCTTTCGGATATTTAAGTTTTCTATTCTTCTCAAACTACAAGCACTAAAAGGCAGTTTTATTTTTAGGAATAGGTAAGAATATGCCTAAGTTTTGTTCGGTAATTTTTTTTTACTGCTTTTGGCGTTAAAAACAATAGATTTTCATTGTGCTTGGAAAATTATCTAACTTTATTTTGCATTATAATTCATGCACAAGCACATCATTACATCTCTAATCATTACATTTTATTCAGGTTATTTGAAGATGAAACCTGGGCGAAATTGATGGCATCTTTCGACCAAACCGGACTATTATGTATTACCTCCAGAACCTTACAGGGGTCTTCGAATATTGTCCAAATTTCACGGTGTTTTTCTCCTAAGAAACCTTTTTCTATCGACTTGTCTAGCATTTTGAGTAAATCATCGTAATAACCATCCGTGTTGAGTATTAAAATGGGTTTAGTGAAAATACCCAATCGTTTGAGAGTAATGGCCTCCATAAGCTCCTCTAATGTGCCGCAACCTCCGGGCAGGGTAATCAAAGCATCTACGCCAACCATAAATTGTTTCTTGCGCTCATGCATGTCGGCCGTAAAAATAAATTCATTTACATCTTTATGGTGAAACTCTACTTCTTTCATAAAATGTGGCATAATGCCAATAATTCGACCGTTTTCTTTAATGACAGTGTCAGCCAAACGCCCCATAAGCCCTCTTGCACCTCCGCCATAAACAACGGTTGTATTGTTTTTTACGAGCGCTTTGGCTAAGTCTTCAGTAGCTTTAAAATATTTTTCATCTATTTGATCACTAGAGGCACAATAGACACATACCTTTTTTATTCTTTGCATAGGCTTATTAGATATGAACAGAAATTACGACTTTATTTTTCTGATTTCAAAAGTAAAATGCTCTATCATTACAATTCAAATTTAAATGTACCTGTGGTATAAATGATAAATTATTTATTTTATCAACTTTTTTACTAGTGGCCCAATGGTTAACCCTTGACCAATAATGGAGAAAACCACTACAACGTAGGTAGCCGTTAAGAAAAGTTCTCGTTCCATATCTGCCCCGAGAGTCAAGGCCAATGCAATGGATATTCCACCCCTAATACCACCCCATGTCATAAGGATGTCTGTTTTAGGCGCAAAGTCCAACTTCTTTTTAAACAACGCTATGGGACCCAGTAGCGCCAAATAACGCGCCA
Source organism: Roseivirga sp. (assembly GCA_018402485.1). Classification (GTDB taxonomy): domain Bacteria; phylum Bacteroidota; class Bacteroidia; order Cytophagales; family Cyclobacteriaceae; genus Roseivirga. The sequence continues at coordinate 205,855 of JAGYIY010000003.1, forward strand.
AAAGGGTAATAGGTATGGCAATGAGCCCTAGCGTAATATATTCCCTATTAAGGGTGATAATGAGTAATTCAAACCCTATTAGCACAAACAAAATGGCATTTAAAAATACATCTAGCAGCTCCCAAAACTTGTCTACATAATTCTTTGTGCTTTTAGACCAAGCAATCTCTGGAGATTTATTTCCAATAAAAAGGCCTGCTACCACTACTGCCAACGGGCCTGAGAAATGAAAATAATGGGCAATAGAGTATATGCCCATAACCAAGGCAAGCGTAATCATTACCTCTGTTTCGTAATGGTCTATGGTTTTCATTAACCAAAAACCTACATAACCCATTAAAAGCCCTAAACCAATACCACCAAAAACTTCTTCAAAGAACAAAAAACCTATTTCTTCGGCCTCTACAGATGCCATACCACGCTGAGCAATCGAAAAGATAACCAGGAAAATTACTACACCTACACCATCGTTGAATAAGGATTCACCTACAATTTTTGTCTCCAATTTTTTAGGTGCTTTAGCATCTTTTAGGATACCTAAAACGGCAATGGGGTCGGTAGGGGAAATTAAAGCGCCAAAAAGTAAACAGTAAATAAAGTCAATCGGATGCCCCATGGCGTCTACCAAGAAATAGAACATGCCTCCTACCAAAAAGGTAGAAATTAGAATACCAAGAGTAGCAAAGAGCATGATGGGCCCTTTTTGCTTCGATAAATCTTCTAAATTGGTATGAAGGGCGCCAGCAAACAACAGGAAACTTAGCATTACTTCTAGCAATACCGTTTCAAAATCTATTGACTCTATAAGAAGCGTGGCCTCTTCAAGTATAAAGTGCTCAAAATGCCCTAAAAAGATGATGGCCAAGGTGAAACAAATGGCAATGATCATCAGGCCAATGGTAAAGGGAAGTTTAAGAAACTTAGTATTGATAAAAGCAAACAAAGCTGACAATACAGTTAAGACACTAATGATGCCGAACATTTCCATTTTCTGAATTTTCATCCAAAATAGAAAGTCTCATTCAAACGGTAAAGGGTTTGTCTTTTTTAAAATGGTCAGCTGCTCAGTTTTGTTGTTTTTTGCCGTGTTTTGCCGTAGTTTCATTGTTAAGTAGAGCGCTATGAAAAAACAAGCATGGATAGGTTGGTCAGTACTGTTGATTATGGGTTGTCAAACCCCAAAGGATCAACATTTTTTAACAGAGACACTAGGACAGGCAGAAGGACTTGAAGGCAAGACTGAATACCTCAACTCTCCTTATGTAACTGCGGGTGATCGTTTGTACATGGTAGGTCACCAATCGGGTGCTTTCCCAGATTTAGGGTGGCATGTTCCGGGCGAGATGGGTGGTATTTGGGCGCATCCGATCAAATTAATGGATGGGTTTGCTGCTCTTGTGGAAGTAGGGAAAGAGGTTTTTATGCTGGACTCTGCCACGCAGTTCGTCAATTACCCTTTTGCCAATGCCCATTATTTTGAATGGAAGGAAAAAGGCCTGAAGATTAAGCGGCAACAATTTGTGCCTGACCAAGAAGAGGCATTGTTTTTCACTTTTGAATTGACCAACGATAATGAGGCGCCATTAAAATTGAATTTCAGTCTAGAGGCTTGGGTCGATTTACGTCCTGTTTGGCTTGGTGAGCGCACAGCAATGAATGACAATAAAGATAGCGTCGCCTTTCACGCTGAATTACAAGGTATTGTGGGCAAAGACTTGTCGAATGAATGGCATGTGGTAATAGCCAGTCAAGATGCTCCCAAAGCACATCAATTAAACAGTAGCTTAACGGATCGTAAGCTGTTAGGGAAAGGGGCCAAAGCAGCCCTGAATTATAAAGTTTCTTTGGATGCGAATTCCACAAAATCTCTGTCTTTTATAGTAGCAGGGTCATCTGTCAGTCAGCTTGAGGCCCTAAACACTTGGCAGCGGGTAAATGAGCAGGCCGAAGATTTACTAGCTGACAAGGTTTTGCGATATGAGGGCATTGCAAATCAAACAAAGCTTACTGTTTCGGATAAAGAATTAACAACGGCCTTTCGCTGGACCAAGTACAACACCGACTGGTTGGTGAGAGATGTCAAAAGTTTGGGTCGGGGGCTTTCAGCAGGAATCCCTGATTACCCTTGGTTTTTTGGTGCAGACAATGCGTATGCCTTGAAGGGTGCCATAGCAGTGGGTTTGAAAGATTTAACCTTTCGAACCATTCAATTGCTCGATAGTGTTTCCAATGTGGTTAATGGTGGGAATGGACGAATGATTCATGAAATGTCGACCAACGGGGCTGTTTTTAACCTGGGAAACCTCAATGAAACGCCACAGTATGCCACCTTACTTTGGGAGGCTTTTAAGTGGACAGGAGACACGCTTTTTCTTCAAACGTATTACCCCACAGCGGCAGCCGGAATGGAATGGCTTCTTAAAGAGCACGATGCCGATGCTAATCTAATAGCAGATGGTTATGGCATGATGGAAATCCACGGCTTAGCTTCGGAAATGATTGATGTTGCTGCTTATACCCATGCAGCTTTTAAAGACTTGGCGCAGATGGCTGAAGTATTAGGATTACCGGCAGATGCAAAAGGGTATGAAATGAAAGCCACTGAGTTGGCTCAGGTAATTAATACTGATTTTTGGTCAGAGGAATTCGGTTCTTACGCTGATTTTATTGGTACAACGACCGAAGCACTGGAGCTTATTGATGGAGCTTTAATCAGAGCAGATACCCTTGACAAGCCTTGGGCAGTGGAGGAGCTCCAAGCCACGCGCCAGCGCATTGCGCAATATCCACTGCATGAAAAACGACCTTTTGTATTGTACCACAACTGGGTGGTGAATACCCCCATGGAAATGGGGATTGCCCCTCAAGATAAGGCCATAATTGCGTTGAATACAGGTAATAAGTATGTGAATCCTTTTGGGGTTTTTGTAACGGGCATTGATAGAGATGAGGCTTCCGAGACAGATGATGGTGGTTTTGCTCAAAAAATGAAGGTATTTTCTTATACCGGGGCAGTAATGACCTTACCGACTGGTGTGCAGGCCATTGCAGAAAATAATTATGGCCGGCCTGATAAAGCGTTGGACTATCTAAAGCGCATGACACGCTCTTTTGGATTTGCTTTGCCTGGTTCCATGTATGAGGTGAGTCCCGATTTTGGCATGATGTCGCAAGCGTGGAATATTTACGCATTCGCGGTTCCTGTCGTAACTCAGTTTTTCGGACTTGAACCCATGGCGCATCTTGGGCAAATTGAAATTAATCCGCTGATGCCATCGGATTGGGATGAGGCACAATTAGAAAACGTAACGGTGGGTAATGGGCAATTAAGCTTATTCTTTCATCGAAAAGAAGATTTTGAGCACATGCGTATTAGCCAAAATGGTAAACAATCTCAGATTATTTTCCGCCAAAGTGGGGTAGAGGTATTACAAGGCAAAATCATTGAGCAGTCACCGGGTAATTTGGTGCTTACAGGAGCAAGCATCAATGTGAAGTGGCCGAAAGGAGGTTAAGCTTTATTTTAGGGCTGATCTGAACCTCCAGCCCCTTTTTTAAACATTTTTTCTACGGCAAGTCGTAACTCTTCCGCCGCTTTTTTCAAATGAAACTTCGCTTCCTGAAGGCGTGGTTCTTTTTCATGCTTAAAGTCCTCCAAGCGTTCCTCTAGCCGATCTCTTTCTTTTTTCAACCGTTCAAAGGTCTCCTGCATTTCTTCTTCAACTTGGCCAGAGGCATCTTTGATTTTCTCTTTGAGGTCATTGAGCTGGCCTTTTAACTTTTCAAAATACTCATCTTGCTGCATCAGTTGCTTGGTCTGGTTCTTAAGGTAGTGCTTACATTGATCCAACAGCCTACGCTTATGTTTTCACCAGCTTCTTTGTTGGCTGTAAATATATCCGAAACTGTAGGGAATTGTGCTTTGGCATTGGCCATTCCTTTGGCATCCCCAGCTTTTTGGAAAGCATCGTATGCGGCCATAAAGATGGCTCTATCCTCAATTTGGCTTTGTTTTTTGGCACAGTCATTAAAACTCGACATGTATAAATTGCCAATAAAAGACCAAACTTCATTGGTTCGTTCAGGGTCTAGATTAGCTGCTTCTTTGGCGGCATTTCTTGCTTGGCTTTTTTTACCATCTCTCAGATAAATGTCAGCTAATGCAAACTGTAAATCTGCCTTAGCTTTGGGGTCTTCACTCAGATTCATGGCTTCAATATACAAGGCTTCGGCTTCTTTAAAGTCTCCACTCGCATAGGCACGCTGTGCAAGAATTTTAGCCATGCCTGTTGTAGGTTCATCAGATTGAATAATTTTTGCTGATTTGATAAAATAAGGACTATCTGAGCATCCCTGATTGAGTAATAAACTGAACACCTTGCGAGCCAATTTAGGGTCAGCATTTTGATCTAATGGAGGCGCTAGTTTGTCATTGATGAATTCACAATTCAATTCATCGCCCATAATCATGGTCAAAAGTCCATTTACCGCTTCTTTATATTTTTGGAGCTTCCCTGCATCTTCTCCCTGTACTTCTTTTAAAGCAATGACATCCATTACCTTGGTGTAAGTATTGAAAACCTCCTCACTGGAAAGGCTCATACCATAGGCTTTGTACCTTCGAACCATGTCCATGTAGGACACAACATTATTGTTGATCACTTCTTCCGGTGTTTCGTAAACCACTTTATAGGAATTTATTCCATCACCCAGTTTCTCCTTATTTGATTTCCAATATTTGTAGTATTTGTAGGCTTTGTTATTTTTTTCGCGATCCGTTAATCCGTAAATCGCTTCCTTTTGATCGTAAACCCAAAACATGGTATCCAAATATTGGTTTTTTTCTGTGTCACTTTCTGCGGCCTCAGCCAATTTTTCATAGGCTTGATAGGCATTGATGTATAGGCCATCGTATAATTCTGGGGCTTCTTTCATCAACCATTGTGCCGCATTGGCTGCTCTTTGATAATTCTGTGATGCCATGGCATCTACAGAAATGGCAAATTTATCCTTGGCTATTTTGGCTTTTGCAGGATCGTCAGGGAATTTCAATGCCGGCATTTGAGCAAATAATGCGCTCGAAAATAAAAAGAGGAAAAGGCTTAAAGGCAATAACTTCATAACTAGATTTTTGAATGACATACAATATTAAAGATAACTAAATGTTTAAGTATAAAAATCTGAATTAACAAATTGTTGCGATTTCGGTTGAGAGAAGTAATCAATGTTTGTTCTGTGAGGGTTATTCTTTTTAGCCATCCTTTAAAAAAAAAACTGTTTAGGATTCAAAAGTGGTTTAAGTTCTTATCTTAATAGGTATAAATGGTTCACCTAATTCACTATGGGCAATGGCAGTGCTATCTATCTGATTGAACTGTCATAGAGGAGCAACGACTTTTGTATTTTAAACACCGATTATTTTGTGCAATGGCTGAGGGAGTATAAAGGCTAAGGTTTTTTTACTAATTTCTTGAGTCTGGCTTATCTTCAAAGAGGGGATGAAAACAAAAGGATTCACCATCGAATAATCCTTTATCACTTAGTTTTAGTTTTGGAATCACTAACAAAGCCATAAATGACAAGGTCATAAAGGGCGATACTAAGGTACTGCCCATGTTTTTGGCCATTTGATCGATTGATTCATAGGCTTTTGCCACTTGGTAACCATCTTCAGCAGACATTAAGCCCGCTATGGGTAAGGGTAAGATTTCCGTCTTTTTACCTTGAGTGGCGCAGACACCTCCTTGCGCCTTCACCATGGTATTTATGGCTTTGCAGATGCTCAGATCATCAACACCAACGGCTATGATGTTGTGCGAGTCATGTGCCACCGTTGACGCTATGGCTCCTTCTTTTAAACCAAAGCCTTGGATAAACCCTACAGCAGGAAGAGATGTCTTATATCGGTTATATACTACTATTTTTAGTATATCATTTTCCGAATCTGAAATTGCAAGGCCTTTTTTATTGGTTTTGGGTCTGATGATTCTAGATTGAGTAATCAACTGGCCCTCTTCTGCGATCATGACATACATTTTATCAGAAAGGGCTTTAACGGTTAGCTCCTCAGGCCTTATGTTTTTACAATTGAATTGGTTGACGATAGTGGGTATTTGCCGCTTTATAAGGGTATTGCCTTGCTTTGCCACAAGCTGTCCGTTGATATAAGTTTGTATCACCTTTAATTCCTTAAGGTCATTGACTACAATAAAATCAGCAGGATCGTTTTTTTGTAAACTACCCACATCTAAGCCATAATGATCGATAGGGGTGATGCAAGCAGCATGTAGCACATTGAAAAAGGATTGGCCTTTCGATAGTGCACGTAGAACCAATTGATTGATATGTCCTTGAACAAGATTATCTGGATGTTTATCATCCGAGCAAAGCATAATTTCTCCAAGAAACTCATCAATCAAGGAATAAAGGGCTTCAAAATTTTTAGCAGCGGAGCCTTCCCGTATGGCAATTTTCATTCCATATTTTAGCTTATCAAGGGCTTCTTTTTTGGTGAAACACTCATGGTCTGTAGAAATACCTGCCTTGATGTATACCTCTGCCTCTTTTCCTTTCAATCCGGGAGAATGTCCATCAATAGGTTTGTTAAGTTCATGGGCGATGTGGATTTTCTGCATCACCATTTTATCTTGATGCAGAACACCTGGCCAATTCATCATTTCAGCCAGATACTTCACCTCAGGTTTTTCGAGCAAGTAACGGACTTGATCTACATTAATTTCAGCTCCTGCTGTTTCAAAAGGTGTGGCAGGCACACATGAGGGTGCACCAAAGTAAAACTTAAAATTGACTTTTTTACCATTTTCAATCATGTACTCGACTCCTTCAACGCCAAGAACATTTCCAATTTCATGGGGGTCAGAAACCGTGGCCACTGTGCCATGAACTACCGCAAGTCTTGCAAATTCTGTTGGAACCAACATGGAGCTTTCAATATGGACATGTGCATCAATAAATCCAGGCATCAGGTATTGATCATCAACATCCTCTCTCCCTACCACGTTTGAGATAATGCCATTTTCAATGGTGAGCTCACCGTTGAAAATCTTTCTTTTACGAACGTCAACGATTTTTCCTGATATCTTCATAGCGCCTTATTATCCCATTTTTGCGTTTTCTAATTTGATTTGGGTCATTTTTCTTTTCGTATCTAAAGGGAAATCACCTTTCATCATCCAGTCATAATAGCCAGGTTCTTGTTGCAAAATGTGTGACACACTTTTGCCTTTGTGTTTTCCAAAATTGAAAACTTTTTCACCCTTATCGTTGAATACAATACGGCCTGCTAAATCTACCATATTGCTGGCCACTAACCGGTGGATGGCTTCCATCTTATTTTCAATTTTACCTATTACTTTTCCACTTGTGTCTTTGGCTTCTTGGCCATTATATTTGGCAATTTGCGCTTTAAAAACTTCATAAGTAGCGTTAGTATCGGCTTCTGCACCATGAGCTCCTACTAGCTCCTTGCCACAGTAAAACTGATAGGCAGCAGCAAGTGTGCGTTGTTCCATCATAAAGAATATTTTTTGAGCATCGATCAACCTGCGCTGGCTCAAGTCAAAGTCTATATCTACGCGCAAAAACTCCTCAACAAGCAGGGGAATGTCAAAGCGTACCACATTATAACCCCCAAGGTCACAGCCTTCTAGAAACTTCTCTAGCCCTTTGGCTATCTCTTTGAATGTAGGCTTGTTTGCCACATCTTCATCACGAATACCATGGATCAACGCGGCTTCTTCGGGAATAGGAATGGTAGGATTCACCAAGTGCGTTTTCTTTTCTGTGCTGCCGTCAATTTTAACTTTAAGTAAAGCGATTTCAACGATGCGGTCTTGGGAAACTTGAATGCCAGTGGTTTCTAAATCAAAAAAGACAAGTGGTTTTTGTAGATTGAGTTGCATGCTTTTTAATTAAATGATTTGCTTTTTTAAATGCTCGATGGAGAGTCCGCCAAAATTACCAGAGCTCATGAGTAGTAAGTTGGTGTCCGTCCAATTAATGGAAAATAGGTGTTTTCTTAGTTCATCTGAGTGGGAGAAGAGACGAACGTCTGGTCGTTGAAAGGCTATTTGTAATTCGTCTTCCGTTATCATTTGAAGGCCTTTGGCCTTTACAGTGGTAGGGTCAATAAAAATAATGGCTTCATCTGGTAAATCAAAGGTGTGTGCATACTGATGAATAAAGGCTTTGTTGAGGCTACTGAATGTATGCAATTCCAAACAAGCAATAAGCTTGCGCTTGGTGTATTGTTTTTTCACAGCTTCGGAAGTAGCCTTTAGTTTTGAAGGAGCATGAGCAAAGTCTCTGATGATGTTAGTATGGTTGTTTTCTCCTATCAGTTCCATTCGTTTGGAGGCCCCTTTAAAACTTTGAATGTGATCAAAAAAATCATCTTCTGGAATACCAATATCCTCCAGAATCTTCTTCGCCACCGAAAGGTTTTCTAAGTTATGATCTCCAAAAATCCGCAAGGGAATTTCTTTTTCGCCATTAAGTAGAAAGGTTTGGTTTTTAATAATTTTGGAAGGTAAAGCCTCATAGGATTGCCATTCCTCTAAGTTACCCAATTGGTTAATGAGCTTTACGAGTTTTTGATCAGAAGCAGCATAATATAGCTTTCCCTGCTTAGGTGTTTGCTTGATAAAAGCCTCAAATTGGCTGATATAGTTTTCTTCGCTTGGAAAAACATTGTAGTGATCCCAAGCAATTCCTGTAATGCACGCATAATGATGTTGGTAGTGTAAGAATTTGGGACGTAGATCTAAGGGAGAAGTGGTGTATTCATCCCCTTCAATAACCATCAATGGTGCATTGCTCAACTGTACCATGGTTTCAAAACCCTCTAGCTGCGCACCGACGAGGTAATCGAAAGCTTTTCCAGCCTTTTGTAAGACATGTAAAATCATGGAGGTAATAGAGGTTTTTCCATGGCTACCACCTATTACAATTCGGTTCTTGCCTTTTGCAGCTTCAAAAATAAATTCTGGAAAGGAGTAAATGGGTAGCCCAAGTGCTTGTGCTTTAAGTAGTTCAGGGTTATCACTTTGGGCATGCATACCTAAAATGACCATATCCAATTCACTGGTGATGTTTTCGGGTTGCCATCCTTCTTGGTTAGGTAGAAGACCATAACGAGCCAACCGGCTTTTTGATGGATCAAAAAACTTATCGTCGGAACCGCTCACTTGGTTGTCTAAGCCATGCAGACAAATGGCTAGGTTGTGCATGACGCTTCCGCCTATGGCAATGAAATGAATTTTTTTGGAACTGATCAAGGTGTTAAAAGTTTTGACGTTTAGGAATCATGATCGACTCTGCAAAAGTACAGTTTTTGTCGAGAGTCTATAGCTTTTGAGGTGAAAAGCCAGGTCATTAATTCAGTAGAAAATATCTGGAAATGTGGACAAGTAAGATGATAACCGCGTGGATAACTCGTGCATAACTTTATCTTTCCAAAGGTTTGAAAAGCGCTCGAAAAGCACCTAAGTTTGAACATGGAAAAAGGAAAATCAACAGCCATTCGTTTAGGGTATGAGTCCCGACACAAAAGAGAGGAAACCTCACAGTTGGGTAAACTACCTCCTCAGGCTGTTGATCTAGAAGAAGCCGTTTTAGGTGCTTTGATGTTGGAGAAGAATCCGCTCAACGATGTCATTGACATTCTTAAGCCTGAATCTTTTTATAAAGAATCACACAGAGAAATTTACAAGGCCATCCAAGAGTTATTCCAAGCTACCGAACCGGTCGATATTCTGACCGTCACTTCGCATTTACGTAAGTCAGGTAAGTTAGAAATGGTAGGTGGTCCTTATTATATCACCCAACTTACGAATAAGGTTTCTTCTGCGGCTAACATTGAATATCATTCGCGTATTATAGTCGAGCAATCTATCAAACGTGAGTTGATTCGCATCGCTTCTGAGATTCAAAAAGAGGCTTATGAAGACACTACCGATGTTTTTAATCTTTTGGATAAAATGGAAAACTCATTGTTTCAGGTTTCCGAAACCAATATTCGTAAAGAATACGTAGACATGAAGTCTGTGATGAGTCAAGCCATTGAAGAAATTGAAGCTCGTAAAGACCATCAAGATGGTTTGACTGGGGTAGCCTCAGGGTTTACAAGTTTAGATAGAGTTACATCGGGCTGGCAAAAGTCAGACCTGGTAATCATTGCAGCCCGTCCCGGTATGGGTAAAACAGCTTTTGTGGTTTCAGCCATTCGCAATGCAGCTGTAGATCACGGGCATGCTTGCGCCATTTTTTCACTGGAAATGTCCTCAGTCCAGTTGGTCAACCGTCTTATTTCTTCAGAGGCAGAAATCGAAAGTGATAAAATCCGAAAAGGAAATTTAGCCGAGCACGAGTGGGTTCAACTTGTGAATAAAACCGCATCATTAACGAATTCCCCCATTTTTATTGATGATACCCCTGCACTTTCCATCCTTGAACTTAGGGCAAAGTGCAGGAGGCTAAAACAGCAGCATGATATCCAACTGGTCGTCATCGACTACCTACAATTGATGTCAGGAGATACTTCGAAGGGTGGAAGTGGAGGCAATCGGGAACAAGAGATTGCTTCTATTTCCCGCTCTTTGAAAAATTTAGCAAAAGAATTAGAAGTGCCGGTCATTGCCTTGTCTCAATTGAGTCGTGCTGTGGAAACGCGCGGTGGTGACAAACGTCCGCAGCTTTCAGATTTACGGGAGTCTGGATCTATTGAGCAAGATGCAGATATGGTAATGTTCTTATACAGACCAGAATATTATGGCATTACCCAAGACGATAACAATATGCCAACAAGTAACATGGGCGAAGTGATCATTGCCAAAAACAGACATGGATCTTTAGATACTGTTCAGTTGAAGTTTATTGGCAAATACACCAAGTTTGCCGATATGGACCCTAATTTAGGATCGGCTACTTATGGTAGTACGTTTGGGTCAGGAACGGCAGATCAGTTTGATGCAGGTGGAAGTGGAGGCGTTGTTACCTTTAAAAGTAAGGTGAATGGTGATGAGGAAAATAAGTTACCACCACAAGATAATGATGTACCTTTTTGATGAAAGCCCTTGTTCTCACCAACCAAACCGATGAACCCCTAGAAATTCAAGACTTACCTCAGCCTGAACCGGGTAAGCATGAGGTAAGGGTGGCGGTTAAAGCGGCTGCACTCAATCGAAGAGATCAGTGGATTCGTGAGGGGAAATATCCCAATATTCAACCCAACACCATTCTGGGCTCAGATGGGGCAGGAACCGTGGATGCGTTGGGAGCAGGCGTAGCAACTCACTGGAAAGGTAAAGATGTTCTCATTAATCCTAATATTGACTGGGGTGAAAACCCCGAAGTACAATCTTCGAGTTATCAAATATTAGGAATGCCCACGAATGGAACATTGGCGGAATATGTGATTGTTAAGCAGGACAGATTGATTGAAAAACCATCTTTTCTAAGCTGGGAAGAAGCTGCATCCTTACCTTTGGCAGGTCTAACAGCCTTCAGGGCGGTTTTTACCCATGGAGATATTACGGCTGACAAAAAAGTGCTAGTTTCCGGAGCAGGAGGAGGGGTAGCTCAATTGGCTTTTCTTTTTGCCAAAGCAGTTGGAGCTCAAGTGTCTGTTTCGTCAGGCAGAGAAAGCAAAAGACAGCATTTTATCAAAGCAGGCGCTTCATTTGCCTATGATTACCGCCAAGAAGGTTGGACAAAAAACGCATTAAAAGATACTGGAGGATTTGATGTGATTATCGATAGTGCCGGAGGTAATGGTATCAATGATTTTATGAAAATGATGAAACCTGCCGGACGTATCGTTTTTTATGGTGCAACAGTTGGGCTACCACCCAATATTGACATGTATCGCATGTTTTGGAATCAAATTACTTTACAAGGTTCAACCATGGGCAATGATGAGGAATTCATGCAGATGGTGAAATTTGTTGAGCAACATAACCTGCATCCGATGCTGGCCAAAGTCAGGCCGTTTGAAAAAGCCCTTAAATCTTTTGACGATATGAAAAAAGGCAGTGGTTTGGGGAAATACGTTTTGACCTTTTGACAAACTTCAACTCAGGTTTTTCAACCTACGCATCATTTTATTGGCAAAAACAAAGTCATCTAGCTCCTTTACACCAGAGTGCACAATATCTTCGTTGCTACCTTCCCAAAGTTTACGGCGATCGCATAAGAATAAAATGTATTCGCCAATTTCCATTACAGAATTCATGTCATGGGTAACAATTACTGTGGTAATATTATATTCATCTGTAATTTCAGCTAGTAATTGATCGATTTGTATAGACGTTTGCGGATCAAGACCTGAATTGGGTTCATCACAAAACAAGTATTTCGATTGATTGACGATGGCGCGCGCAATCCCTACCCGCTTTTGCATGCCACCACTGATTTCGGAAGGCATACGCTTATTGGTGTTTTCAAGGCTAACCCTTTTTAAAACTGCATTGACCCGGTCTAATTTTTCATCTTCTGGCATATCGGTCAATACATCAAGAGGAAATTTGACATTCTTTTCTACATCGAAAGAATCGAAAAGGGCTCCCCCTTGAAAAAGCATTCCTATGTCTCTTCGAATGTCTGTTTTTGTATCTCTGTCTGCCTTTAAAAAGTCTCGTTTATCGTATAAAACCTCACCTTTATCTGGTTTAAATAGCCCAACAATGTTTTTGAGCATCACGCTTTTGCCAGAACCACTTGCTCCAATAATCAAGCTGGTTTTTCCTTTTTCGAAGGTCGAACTGACATCTTCCAAAATCATCTTATCTTCAAATGATTTATACAGGTTTCGGACTTCTATCATTGGACTAATAGTAATTGGGCTAATAAAAAATCACTTAAAAGAATAGCTATACAGCTGATGGTCACCGCTCGTGTACTCGATTGTCCTACCTCTAGAGCCCCTCCTTTGGTATTATAGCCCATAAAGGCAGAAATTGAGGCTACTAAAAAACCAAATACAACTGATTTGATCAATGCAAAAGTAATACTGAACTCATTGAAGTTCATTTTCAACCCAAACAAGTAATCAGAGGGGCTTACCACACCTCCAAATTTTGCAGCCAAATAACCACCACCAATGGCTAATACCCCTGCTAGAATAACCAAAAAAGGATAGATAAACACAGATGCAGCAATTTTCGGTAAGACCAAGTAAGAGATAGAGTTAATTCCCATTACTTCTAAGGCATCTACCTGTTCCGTAATGCGCATGGTACCTAAATTACCAGCTATGCTTGATCCTACTTTGCCGGCATAGATAATGGCTGTTATGGTGGGAGCTAATTCTAAAATGGTTAGATCTCTTACGACCAAGCCAATCACGTTATCTGGAATCAAAGGATTGATAAGATTATATGCGGTTTGTAGGGTTGAAACAGCTCCCATAAAGACCGATACAATAGAAACCAAAATGATGCTGTTGATTCCTATTAAAATGCACTCATCAAAAAAGAGCTTGACATAGGTGCGGAAAGACTCCCTGTTTTTAAATAAAGCGCCTAAAAATAAAATGTATTGACCAAGTTTACTCATATGGTGAACGATACGGTTATTTCCGTAGAACTGTAAAGAACGGCAAAATAAGAAAACTTGAAGGAATGCTTCAATGCACCTGCATTTAAAATAATCGATGCCTGTAAAAATATTCATGGCTGACAGATTTTCATTTGCCAGACCTTAAAAACCACCTTACCTTTGATCAAAGCACGAGCATATGAATCCATTAGCAGTTATCACCAGCGGGACCAAAGGAATTGGCAGAGCCGCAATAGAGAAATTTCATAAGGAAGGATTTGATATAGTGACTTGCTCAAGAAGCAAAGAAGACCTTCAAGCTTTGAAAAAAGAATTGGAGACTTCAGGTAAGGGAGAAGTATTCATACGAACTGCTGATATGTCAAACAAAAAGGAAGTCATGGCTTTTGCTGATTTTGTACGGCAACTCAACCGCCCCATTGATGTATTGCTCAATAATACAGGTCTGTTCATTCCCGGATCTATTCATGAGGAGGAAGATGGCAACCTTGAGAAGATGATCGAAACTAACCTGTATTCAGCCTACCACCTGACCCGTGCTTTGGTTGTGGACATGAAGGAACGAGAGTCTGGACATATTTTCACCACAGGTTCTATTGCCGGGTTTACAGCTTACCCTAATGGAGGTAGTTATGCCATCTCAAAGTTTGCCTTGTTAGGTTTTACTAAGTGCTTGCGCGAAGAAATGAAAGAACATGGTGTGCGTGTAACTTCGATTTTACCGGGAGCTACTTACACGGCTAGCTGGGAAGGAGTGGATATTCCCCAAGAACGCTTTATGAAAGCAGAAGATATTGCCGATGCCATTTACGCTTGCCATGCTTTATCCAAACAAACAGTGGTAGAGGAGATAGTGCTAAGACCTCAGTTGGGGGATATTTAGAAAGTTAGCGAACAGACAGCTAAGACAATCAATTTTACATTCGTTGGCAATTTACCTAACTTTTTTTGGGATTAACAGTTAACTTTGACGTAAGCATTTACATCATGGATTCTGTCATTCAATCGGCCAAAACTTACTGCAACAGCCTCGTAGTTTATCAACGAAGAAAAACCTTACCCGTTCAGGTAGGAAATGTGGTTATCGGCGGCGAAAACCCCATTGTTGTGCAGTCGATGACAACAGTTGACACCATGGACACGCAAGGTTCTGTTGAGCAAGTGCTGCGCATGGTAGCAGCAGGTTGTGAGTTGGTACGCATTACAGCACCCAGCTTAAAAGAGGCAGAAAATCTCAGAAATATTAAATCGGAGTTACAAAAGAGAGGATGCCATGTTCCTTTAGTTGCCGATATTCATTTTACACCGAATGCCGCGGAATTGGCTGCTCAAATTGTTGAGAAGGTGCGCATTAATCCCGGGAATTATGCTGACAAAAAGAAATTTGAAAACATAACCTATACAGACGAAACTTACCAGGCAGAACTAGACCGGATTAGGGAGCGCTTTACACCTTTGGTCGAATTGTGTAAAAAGCATGGTACAGCCATGCGCATCGGAACGAACCATGGTTCCCTTTCTGATCGCATCATGAGTCGCTATGGAGATACAGCATTGGGTATGGTGGAATCGGCTTTAGAGTTTTTGCGCATCTGCGAAGACATGGATTACGATCAGATTGTCTTATCCATGAAGTCGAGCAATGCGCAGGTAATGGTTGAGGCTTATCGCTTGCTTGTACAAAAGTTAGAAGAAGAAGGGTTAAAGCCTTATCCTTTGCATTTGGGAGTAACGGAAGCCGGCGAAGCGGAAGATGGTCGTATAAAGTCGGCAGTTGGGATTGGTACTTTATTGGAAGATGGCTTAGGAGATACGGTGCGTGTGTCTTTGACAGAGGAACCTGAATTTGAGGCACCTGTAGCGCAAAAATTGGTAGATCGTTACAAAAATAGAACGCCACATGCATTAATTCCCGCAATCGAAAAAATCCCTATTGATCCGTTTCTTTACCAAAAAAGAAAAAGTAGAGAAGTACTTAATTTTGGAGGCGATAATGTGCCCCGAGTCATTGCCGATTTGAGTGAATTGCCAAAAATCGGAATCAAGGATTTAAAGGCCATTGGACATTATTACCTACCCGAGCCTGACAAGTGGACGATGAATGATCATGGAGCGGATTATCTCTATTCCGGCACAAAACCGGTTGATTTTATGCTTCCAAATGGCTTAAGAGAATTAATTGATTTTCCCATTTGGCAAGGTTTAAGCAATCAGAACAATAAATATCCAGTGTACACGGTGCAACAATTGGAGGAAGCCTCTGATTGTGATGAGGCCTTGAACTTTTTAAGGCTATCGGTTGATGATAACTATTCAAATGATATTTTCGATCTGCTAGAGGTAGACAATTTGGTTGTGTTATTAGAAACTGAAAATGCCCATGCCATGCCGGCCCTGCGTAGGTTCTTTTTTACATTGACGGAACGCGGAATACAAACCCCTGTGGTAGTGGTGAGAAACTATAAGATTACGGACGAGGAAACCTTTTTAATTCATGCCTCAACAGATGTTGGGGGCCTGTTAGTAGATGGTTTTGGCGATGGGGTGATGTTAGAGGTTCAGAATGATATGCCGCGCGAAAAGCTCCTTGAAGACATCAAACTGAAAAATGCCACGGCCTTTGGTATTCTTCAGGCAGGAAGAACCCGGATGACTAAAACCGAATACATTTCGTGCCCAAGTTGTGGTAGAACACTTTTTGATTTGCAAGAAACCACAGCCAAGATCAGAAAGCGAACGGATCATCTGAAAGGGGTGAAAATTGGAATTATGGGATGTATCGTCAATGGCCCCGGAGAAATGGCTGATGCAGATTATGGATATGTAGGTTCCGGGAAAGGAAAAATTACCCTCTACAAAGGGCAAGAAGTAATGAAAAGAGGTGTTCCATCCGAGCAAGCGGTCGATGAGCTCATAGAGATCATTCGCGAAGATGGTAAATGGATGGATCCCACGCAGGTAGAAGCTTAAAGAATGGATATGAAAGAACTAGAACATAAAGAAGAAAAGACAGAACGCGTAAAACTCACTGCAAAAGAGGCATTTGATTTTGGACCGGTTTGGGGTTATTTCTTTCGTAAGAAAGATCCAAATCGTCCCACCAACTTCAGTTTGAAAATGATGCATGGTATCAATAAAATCAGCATCATCATGTTTTTGATTGCATTGACTGTAATGATTGTACGCTGGCTGAGGTAAGTATGGTGTATTTAGATGAATATCGAGCCTATTGCTTGTCTAAGAAAGGTGTAACCGAGGCAACACCTTTTGGGCCTGATACACTCGTATTTAAGGTCATGGGTAAAATGTTTGCCCTTACAGGTTTAGATATATTCAAATTCATCAACCTTAAATGTGATCCTGAAGAAGCTGCCTTATTACGTGAGGAATATGAAGGTATTCGTCCCGGATACCACATGAACAAAGAACACTGGAACTCAGTGTATGTGGATGGATCCGTGCCTGATGCTCTCATTTATGAATTAACAGATACATCTTACCAATTGATTGTGGATAGCTTGCCCAAGAAAACGCAGTTGGTCTGGGAACAAATCAAGCAATAGCAAGACATCGTACTTTCCCCTTTAGTCATTAGCTTCTTGGTGGAGATATATTTCAAACCTAAATAAGTGTTTGGAACTCCGTTAGTCCTAACTATTCGCTAAGGGACTCTTTTAAAAGCGAAATTGTAAAAGCTATAATTGTCGAAGTCTGAAACAGAAAGTTCAACCCAGACCAGGAATCGATTATTGTTGACATCAATTCGTACCGTCATATACCGGTTTTGTAAGCCATTCCAAACCCCAAAGATCCCATTATCAGATACGGCTAGTGGCGATTCATCAGCAAATTGCCAGTTTTCTGATTCAATGGTGACCACATCTCCTTCATTGAGGGGCTTTACCTGATCATCGCTATTAAAAGCAATTCGGGTATTGGTATTCAAAGTCGTTACATGCAATCCTTTTTCACCTCCAAATTCCTGAAAAGCCATCAGGGTGATGTCATCTTCACCATCACTATTTAGATCGAAGGTTCTAGGAGTGGTATGAATATCATCTCTATCAAGCACCAATGGAGCTGTTAGGCCTAAAACACTGGTCGTCTCTGTATCGCCCATAATCAGTTCGCGCTGTTCTTGCGTAATTTCAGGAGCATCGTCACCGCAGGCAAACAAAATAAGTGTCAAAAGTAAAAAGAAGTAGGAGGTGTATTTTTTCATAGGTCGTGAAGATACAATTTCAAGCTAAGTTTGCCAATAAAGTGTTTGGGGTTTTATAGGATTTTCGAAAGGAATACCTTCTTCCTGACATTTTTCATATCGTGTACGTAGGGCATTATACCATTTGGCTTGCATGTCGGGATCGCCCATCAACATCAAAGGAGGATTGTTTTTCAAACCTTCCTTGAGTTTTTGAAAAACTCCTACATCTTGTCGGATAAAGGCTTTTCCAAAACGATAAAAAATAGGTTTTAGCCTTTTTACCCAGGTTAAGTCAGTGTAAACAAAATGGTTGAGTTCTGTGAAATCGTCGTTGATAGGGGTGAGGGTAGTCATTGAAATTAATACTTGTTCGCCCACAATAATGTGCTCAATGCGGATGCCGGGCAATTGAAAACTGATTTCCGTAGTTTGTTCCTTTTTGAGTAATTTGTATGCGGCTGAATTCTTGGAAGGTGCATGACGAACCATGGTAAAACCTAAATGTGAAGGAGCAAAGGCTTTTTCTTTGGGTTTGAGGTTGCCCTTTTTACGGAAAAACCAAGATTGATGTACAAAAGGTACATGAGCCGGATCAATCAAGCCAATCACGGAATGGTCTAAACCACAATCCATTTTTTCTGTAGTAACCAAATCAAACTGTTGATTTTCAGCCATTGGAAAATGGGGGAAGAAGCTATCATCTACAGGTTCAGACTTGCGCATGTTTTTGGGTAGGTAAATCAATACCAGTCCATGGATTTCCTTCAAGACATAGTAGGGGGCACGTATTTTAGAAATGTCAACCGGTTTTTTAGGAGAAATGGTAGGGATTTTAGCGCACTGACCATCGGTTCCGAAGCGCCAGCCATGATAACAGCATTCAATTTCGCAACCATCGAAACGGCCATAGGTGAGAGGGATGCCCCGATGTGGGCATTGATTTCTCAAAGCAAAAACCTTTCCATTGGCATCTCTACCCAAACAAATCTTTTCGCCGTCAATCTCTTTTTCTAGCATTTCTCCTTTTTTGAGCACCGAAGCGGCACAGGCTACATACCAGATGTTTCGTAAATTTTTGGAAGCTGAGGTGGGCATAGGCTTAAGGGGTGATGGGGTTTTCGTTCAAAATATCAATGAGTACTTCCTTTCTACCATCAATTTTTGGCCATTCGCTAATGCCTAATAAGGTAGCTATCAAAGGATAGACATGGATGTTTTCGAATGGGGGTAAGGTATATCCTTTTTTAAAGCTTGGTCCAGCAGCATAAAATACACCATGCATATCATCCGTAGCTTCTGGGTCAAAACCGTGTTCTCCATGGGTTGCTCCATTGGCTAAAATCTGATCGATGCGTTGTTGAGTATGCAAATAATAACCAGGTTGCATCACAACCATTACATCACCTACGCGGCTGTGTGTGCCATAATTCATTGATGTGGGTAAATCTTCTTTGCGGTAAACAGCATAAGGGTGTGCTTTACTTTGGAGTTGATGATAAAGCCTTTCTGTTAGTTCTTTATTCTTTAAGTAGAAATGCGCGTGAGCCCCATTATTCACCATTTGGAAGCTGCTGGTATCAAGATCTTTTGTAAGTGTTTCTACTGCCAAATAGTGATCGGTTTGAGGAGGAACTTCTTGCATGCCATGGTCTGAAACTACAATTAAATCGATGGGTAAATCTAATCCAGCTAAGTTTTCTCTTAGCAAGCCTAACAAACGGTCGGCTTCCTTTACGGCTAGTCGTGTTTCTTCACTCACAGGTCCAAAACGGTGGCCTTGGGTGTCCACCAGAGAGAAGTACAAGGTGATGAATTGTGGACGATCCTCAGCAGGCAGCTCAAGCCATTCCTTAACAGCAAGAATACGTTCTTCATTGGAAATGCTGCCATCGTAGATATGATAGTAATCCGGGTAAGAACCAGCTACCGGAGCTTCCGAACCTACCCAGAAATAAGAGGCAGAACGTATGCCATTTTGTTGAGCCAATTGCCAAAGTGGTAAACCTCCATAAAAATCAGCATTTTCAACTGTTGCGCGATTGCCCGGGCTATATACTTGAACTAAGGCGGAATCGTAAAAACTGTTATCAACCAAGCCATGATGGTCGGGGTATAGGCCCGTTACGAGTGTGTAATGGTTGGGGAATGTTTTCGAAGGATAGGAGGGGATGAGTGCTTCTGCACTGACTCCCGAGGCGATCATTTTCTTGAAATTTGGAGTTTCGTATTGTGCCACATAGTCGTGTCGAAAACCATCGAAGGAAACCATCACTACGAAAGGAACTTCTTTCTTGCCTTTAGGTTGGCAAGCGCTATGAAGGACAGCGGAAAAGACAAGAATAAGTAAAGCGGCTTTTTTCATGACGGAAAGTTACGAAAGATATGAGATTTGAATATGCCAAAACTAATAACGGCTGCACATTGAAGCCATTTTTTATATCGCCCTTTCAGGGCTAAGTTATGACGCTCTTTCAGGGCTAAGTTATGTCGCCCTTTCAGGGCTAAGTTATGACACTCTTTCAGGGCTAAGTTATGTCGCTCTTTCAGGGCTATGCTATGTCGCCCTTTCAGGGCTAAGTTATGACGCTCTTTCAGGGCTAAGTTATGACGCCCTTTTAGGGCTAAGTTATGACGCCCTTTTAGGGCTAATTTATGTCGCCCTTTCAGGGCTAAGTTATGTCGCCCTTTTAGGGCTAAGTTATGTCGCCCTTTCAGGGCTAAGTTATGTCGCTCTTTCAGGGCTAAGTTATATCGCCCTTTCAGGGCTAAGTTATGTCGCCCTTTCAGGGCTAAGTTATGTCGCCCTTTCAGGGCTAAGTTATGTCGCTCTTTCAGGGCTATGCTATGTCGCCCTTTCAGGGCTATGCTATGTCGCCCTTTCAGGGCTAAGTTATGACGCCCTTTCAGGGCTAAGTTATGACGCCCTTTTAGGGCTAAGTTATGACGCTCTTTCAGGGCTAAGTTATGACGCTCTTTCAGGGCTAAGTTATGACGCCCTTTCAGGGCTGCCTTGCTGTTGAGCCCCGAAGGGGTGTAATAACTTCGCGAAGAGTGCAGCTCTTCGCTTGACAAGGTTCCCTAGTTTGGACTAGCCCTGAAAGGGCGAAATAATTAATCCCAAACATATCGCTCATCATATTCTATATGGTATTTTTTTAAAAAAGACCTGTATTCATCTTGAAAGTTCTTTTTTTCGTGGTGTGCTTTTTGATTGGCAATGTAAGAAATCACTCTATCCACTTCATGAGGGTTAACGGAAAAAGCGCCGTAACCATCTTGCCAATAAAAATTTTCATATGCTTTACCCCTTGTTTTTATCCATTTAGAAGAATGAGATTTTACTTCTTCTAATAGCTTCATCAAGGCTATTTTTTTGGATAGCTTGCATAAAATGTGAATATGGTCAGTATATCCACCTACTATGATAGATTGACACTCTAATCGGTTACAAATTCCACCCAAGTAGGCGTGTAGCTCTTGCTCAACCGGAGGATGAATGAGAGGCTGCCTGTATTTGGTGCTAAATACGATATGGATGTAATTTTGAACTAATGATTGTCCCATAACTTTTTTTTATTGTTTTCTATAGTCTCCTTTCAGGGCTTTTCTTGCTGGTTTGTCTTGTAAGTAGTGATTTTACTCTTTTACATATGTTATCACTTTTAAATGGTTAATATACGATATATTAATAATATTTACTCTTAATTTATTTAAGGTTAGTATATCTATTCAGTTTTTCCTACTAGGGAAGCACTTGCTCATAGAAGTGCTTACGCACAGAAGCTCTTACTCACAGAAGCGCTTACGCACAGAAGTGCTTGCACACAGAAGCGCTTATGCACAGAAGCACTTACGCACAGAAGCGCTTATGCACAGAAGTGCTTACGCACAGAAGCTCTTACGCACAGAAGTGCTTGCACACAGAAGCGCTTATGCACAGAAGCGCTTATGCACTTCTTTGAGTGATGTCGCCCCTTCAGGGCTTTATGGTGGAGCATTAGATGCGCCCCGATGGGGGGAGTGATAACTTCGCGAAGAGTGCAGCTCTTTGGTTGACGAGGCTCACCAATTTAGCTCAGCCCTGTAAGGGCGGCATAAAACCATTGTATTCCGTGATATGACCTTAATTCTTGGAAACAAAAGCTTGATTGTACAATAACAGCTATCCTAAGATATACAGCTTGTTTGACTTTTTCTAACTGATTGCCACTTGGCAAACCATATTCACTTGTCGGTCTTTGCAAGACTCACAATAACGGAGCCATCAATCGGCAAACGGACTCCTTTAATTTTTGGGGTAATTTGCGTTGTTTCCAACGTTGTAAGGTAAGCTCTTCAGTTTCTTTTTTGTCTAACTCAAAGTGTTCATTTAATGTATTAACCAACTCCTTGTCATATAAATACGTGTTCACCTCATGGTTGAGATCGAAGCTGCGATAATCCATGTTGGCGGAACCTACGGAAGCAAATACATCGTCAATGATCATTACTTTGCTATGCAAGAAGCCTTTTTTGTAAAGGTAAATGTGAACTCCTTCTTTCATCAAATTTTGCAAAAAAGAAAAAGAAGCTGCATGCACAATCCAAGAATCTGAGTCTTGTGGAATCATTAACTCTACTTGGACATCACTTTTGGCTGCCGTATAGAGGGCATTTAAAATGCTCTCATTGGGAATGAAATAGGGCGTGGCTATGCGGATGCGGTCTCTGGCCGCATTGATGGCCAGTAAAAAAGTATCCATGATACTCGACAGTTCCCAATGGGGTCCACTGCCATTCACTTGTACTTTGTGGGCTCCCGTTTGTGCCATCACAGGGAAGAGGTATTTATCTTCCGGCAGCTCTTGCTGGGTAACGAACTGCCAATTGAGCATAAATAAAAACTGCAAAGCTTTTACGGATTCTCCCTCTAGCATTAAATGGGTGTCTCTCCAATACGGATGGGTATTAGGGCCATTGAAATACCTTTGCGAAATGTTCATGCCTCCGGTAAAACCTACATGACCATCGATGACCACTATCTTTCTATGGTCACGGTAATTGATTTTACTGGCAAATGATGGAAAGAGTACTGGCATAAATTCAGCTATCTCTATCCCTGAAGCTTTCATTTTTTTAAAAAAGGATTGTTTTAAACCGAGTGTTCCCACACCGTCTACAAGCATCCGTACTTTTAAGCCAGCCCTTGCTTTTTCTTTTAAAATTTCAGCTACTTGATTGCCTACCGTATCCATTTCAAAAATATAATACTCAATGTGTATGTGATATCTAGCATTTTTTAAGGCTTGTATCAATGCTGGGAATTTTTCCTCTCCATTTTTTAAAATGGTTACTTGGTTGTTTAAGGTGAAGGGTGATAAATCTTTGTTCAAAAAGCGAATGAGTCTTTCAAAAGGTTGAAGGCTTTTGTCTTGTAAAGATTCTAGGGGGTATTTTTTTTCTACGCGGTGTCTCAAATAGTCTTCACCATAGGCCCGGTTGATGAATTGCCTTTTGGCAATGATTTTCTTTTTCCTAATGGTTTGTCCAAAAAATAAATAAATCACAAGCCCAAGAATAGGTAGCAATACCAGCAAGAGCAAATAAGAATGTGTTTTGAGTGGGTTGCGGTTATCTAATATGATGTCTACTACCACAAAAAAAATGAACAGGTAGTAAAGAGGTAAAATGTAGGGCGAAATCAGTTGCCAAAATTCAAGCATGATGAAAAAATCGAAACATCATTGTTTATGGAATCCATTTAACATCTTTAAAGTTAGGCTTTCTTTTTTCCAAAAATGCATTTCTACCTTCTTTTGCTTCTTCGGTCATGTAAGCCAGTCGGGTAGCCTCTCCGGCAAAAACCTGCTGACCGACCATGCCATCATCTGTTAAATTAAAGGCGAATTTCAACATTTTAATGGATGTAGGCGACTTGGCTAATATCTCTTGTGCCCAATCGTAAGCCGTATCTTCCAATGCTTCATGTGGAATTACCGCATTTACCATTCCCATGTCGTAGGCTTCCTGCGCTGTGTAATTTCTACCTAAGAAAAAGATTTCACGTGCTCTTTTTTGGCCGACCATTTTGGCCAAATATGCCGAACCATAACCACCATCGAAGCTGGTGACATCGGCATCAGTCTGTTTGAAAATGGCATGCTCTTTACTCGCTAAGGTCAGGTCGCAAACGGTGTGTAAGCTGTGCCCACCGCCTACTGCCCAGCCCGGACATACGCAAATAACCACTTTTGGCATAAATCGGATAAGACGCTGCACCTCTAAAATATTAAGCCTAGGCATACCGTCATCATCTACATAGCCTTGATGCCCTCTGGCATTTTGATCTCCTCCTGAGCAAAAAGCCCAGCCACCATCTTTAGAAGAGGGGCCTTCGCCAGAAAGCAGCACCACACCTATGCTGGTATCTTCTCGGGCATCGAGCAAAGCTTCAAACAGTTCTGCTACCGTTTTAGGCCGAAAGGCATTGCGCACCTCAGGGCGGTTGAAGGCGATACGGGCCACACCATCTCCCGATTTTTTATAGGTAATGTCTTGATAATCTTTAACAGAGGTCCAGTTGACTTTGCTCATAGTTGCTTCAGTAAGTGTGCAAAATACATTCATGCACGGGAGAAACAAAAATAAAATGTAGGCTTTTGGCATGGGAGAGCTAAAGAAACAAGATGGGAATAAGAAAGGAGGTGTTTGCTGTCTTTTTAAAAAAATAGGCAATGCTCATTTGCTTGATATTTGTTTGCCCTTTATCTTCAAGAAAGATGGAGACCTTGAGTAAGCTTCAGCATAAATCTTTATATAAAGTCGCATTTGGGCTGGCTATATTTACCATTTTATATAATCTGGCAGAAGGCCTTATTTCGACTTTTTTGGGTTTTGAAGATGAGAGTTTGGCCTTATTTGGCTTTGGAACAGATAGTTTTATTGAGGTTATTTCAGGTTTGGGAATAGCCCATATGATTCTTCGCATTCAAAATAACCCATCCATTGGGCGAGATGGCTTTGAGCGCAAAGCACTGCGCATCACGGGAACAGCATTTTACCTACTGGTCATCGGTCTTACCATCACCTCAGTGTATCATTTATGGACAGGACATCAACCTGAAACTACCCTTTGGGGGGTTGTAATTTCATCTGTCTCTATTTTGATAATGTGGGTGCTTGTTTTTTGGAAGAAAAAAGTGGGTCGATTGCTTGCATCAGAACCCATTCTAGCTGATGCCAATTGTACCTTAGTTTGCGTATATATGTCAGTTATTCTTCTGGTAAGTAGTGGGGTTTACGAATTGTTTACCATTCCGTATATCGATAGTTTTGGAACATTGGGCTTAGCTTATTTTGCTTTTAAAGAAGGTCGCGAGTGCTTTGAAAAGGCCAATAGCGATAAATACTGCGGTTGTCACTAATTTACCCGCCGCACTAATCTGACATGATTATCTCATTTCAAAAAGAATGAAATAATAGGATTTTATACTCACCAAAAACTTTATCAGATCAATTCCTTGTTAACGCTCCTATTTTTTTAATACCATTAGGTGTTTGGCCAGCCTATTTCCAAATGTCCTATGACGAAAAATAAAAAAAGCCATCTCATAAATTGAGATGGCTTTTTTGTATGAAACAAATCTTTATTTTTTAATGGGGTCTGAGAAATCTTTGAAATAACTCAAATCTGTAGCTTCATAAACAGATTTGAATTTAGGCCATTCATTTCGAAAGAATGTATTGACTTGCTGTAAAGCATCTGCCATCATTTTCTCAGCATTGGCTTTTAAGTCTCTTTCATTAGGCCCAGGTGCTGTTATTCGTGAGCTTGCATAGCGGCTCGCTTGACTGATCCAGGTCCCTGCATTCGGTGTAAAGTTCCTCACAATGCCTTGTGCATTTCTGTCTCTTGGTAGGCCAATTGTGATTTCTCTTATCCTGTTGAATTGGGCTTCTAGAGAATCCAAAGCTACTTTGAGTTCTTTGGTATCCGCATCTTCAGCCGCTTTCATTTGAGCTTCAACTTTCTCAATCACACCCGCAGCTTCGCGGACACGATTCGTGATGTTACCCCAGTCTTGAGACATTTTTAGCATTTCATCCTCAAAATCTTGCTTCGCTTTTAAATCAGCCATGTTAACATCTACTCTAGGGTCATAATGTACCTTAACGACCTTGGTTATGGAGAGGTCTCCTAAGGTTAAAACAACCTGATAGTCACCTGGTAAAACCGAACCGGCAGCTTGTTCACGGTTGCCAGCTCCGCCACCAAAACGACCAAATCCTCCACCACCAACACGTTCAACAGGGTAGGGATTACGTCTTCTTAAGTCCCAGCGTATACGATTCATTTCGCCTTTTTTAATGTTGTTGGTGCTCGTTCTAATCGTATCTCCATTGGTGTTTAATACAGCCATGCTTACTTTAGTAGGAAGCTTTTTGGAGGTGACTTCAGAGGACGCTTCCTCTTTGTTTTTTCTATTTCTTCTTTTCGAATTGGATGCTTCCTCAACTGCTTCCTTTGCGGTATCGTCTTTCACATAGAATCTGATTTCAGCAGATCCAAAGTACTTATTATCGCCTTCAAAGGGCCCACCATCAGCAGGGAATCGCATACCCGGTGGCTGTCGGTATGTCATTTGATAGGCATCAGCAATATCGAAAACGATAAGCTCTTCTTTCAACGCATTTTCAAAGCCTTTGGCAGCAAACTCACGTAAGGGGCGTATATCGTCTAACACGTAAAAGGAACGTCCAAACGTACCAATGGCTAAATCATGTTCTCTTTCCTGAATGGCCAAGTCCATGGTCGAAGCAGAAGGGTAACCATGTGTCCATTTATTCCAATTCTGTGCTTTATCAAAGCTTACATACAAACCATTTTCAGTACCTAAAAAGACCAAGTTAGGTTCAACAGGGTCTTGAATGATCGACAGTGTATAACCGAATACATCGCTATCGTCTACAATACGTGTCCAAGTTTGTCCGTAATCAGAAGTATGATAGGCATAAGCTGACCAGTCATTTCTTCTGTAGTTGTTCGCAATGACCCAAGCTTCGCCAGCATTGTACTTAGAAGCTGTGATTTGAGGAATCCAGCTACCTGCGGGAAGCCCCGGAAGTTTGGCAGCTACATTCTCCCAGTTGGCACCTCTATCTCTTGTTACCTGAACATTACCATCATCAGTACCCACATAAATCACATTGCGATCTACAGGGCTTGGCGCGATGGTCAAAAGTGTGGTATGATTTTCTGCACCCGTGGCATCAATGGTCAAACCGCCACTTTCTCCTTGCTTTTGCTTTTCAGGATCATTAGTTGTTAAGTCAGGTGAAAGAACTTCCCAATCATCTCCGCGGTTGCTACTGTAATGTAAATGTTGTGAACCGTAATACACACCGTTATTGTCGTGAGGATCTACGGCAACCGGAGCATTCCAATTAAAACGTAAGGTGATAGAAGTATCCGGTGAGGTAGGTTTAACGGTTTTATTGTAGCCCGAAACTTTATCGTAACGAGTTACATTTCCTTGTTGCGACATGGTGTAACCGTAGCGAGAATCGCCCGGAACCGGTGCAACATCAAATCCGTCACCAAAGCTCAATTCTTGCCAGTCGTGGTTACGAATGCCTGCGTAGTTGAATACGTAAGATGGCCCTACCCAAGAGCCATTGTCTTGCATGCCACCATATAAATTGTAGGGGAATTCATTGTCTACATTGATGTGATAAAACTGGCCAACAGGAAGTTTTCCTGCAAAACGCCAGGTTTTACCCATGTCACGAGAAATATTCAAACCACCGTCATTCCCATCAACTAGGAAGTTTGGATCGTCGGGGTGGATGTACCAAGCATGATGATCGGGGTGTACACCAGAATAGGGAAGGATCACTTCAAAAGATTTCCCACCATCCTCGGAGCGCGAAACACGAGAGTATAAGCTGTATAACCTATTTTCATTTTGGGGATCGACATGTATGTCGTGATAATAGAACGGTCGATCACCAATGTTGTTGACACGAGCTGAAGCACCTCTTAATTCCCAGTTAAGTCCACCATCTGTTGTACGATATAGGCCATTGGCTTTAGATTCAATCAGGGCATAGACATAGTCAGGTTGGCTTTTCGAAATGGCTAAACCGATTCTTCCATATTCTCCTTTGGGTAAACCATTTTCACCAGAAAGATTTTTCCAGTTGTCGCCACCGTCTAAGGTCATGTACAAACCGGAACCCTCACCACCTGATTTGAAGAACCAAGGCCATCTTTTGTGCTCCCACATGGCGACATAGATTTTATTGGGATTCACAGGATCCATCACCATATCGGCTACACCTGTTAATTCATTGTTGTAGAGGATTTGTTCCCAAGTTTCTCCACCATCAGTGGTGCGGTAAAGCCCTCTTTCAGGGTGTTCCCCCCAAGGAGAACCAATGGCACCGACATAGACAATGTCCGGATTGTCGGGATGAATTAGGATGCGGTGAATGTTACGGGTTTTTTCGAGCCCCATTAATTCAAAAGTTTCGCCTCCATCGATAGATTTATAAACACCATAACCACTCGAAACAGAGTTTCTTGGGTTTCCTTCTCCGGTTCCTACCCATATGATGTCAGGATTTTTTTGATGTATTTTGATGGCACCAATACCTAAAATAGCTTCTTCATCAAATAGAGGTTCCCAATTCAGACCTCCACCTGTGCTGCGCCATAAGCCGCCCGAGGCAGCTCCGGCATATATGATTTCCGGATTACTTTCTACCACATCAATTGCGGTAATCCTACCACTCATGGTGGCGGGGCCAATGCTGCGGGCTTTCATGTCCTTGAATAAATCCATATCCACTTTTTGTGCCATACCTAGCGATACAAGAAGGAACAGGAAAAAGGACGTCGTGATGAATTTTCGCATTGAAAAATCGATAGTGCGTTTGTTCTTCATTAGTTTTTACTTTTTGATTGAATAACATTCAATGTAAAAGCAAAAAATAAGGGGCAAAACCTGTATTGTTAGGAACGCAAAATTCAGGGTATGAATGGTTGCGCAGTTGGATAGGGGTTTAATCTAAGCGTATGTTTATTCCAAGTATACCTTGCCAATGGTTAAAACGGGCTTGTTGGACGTCAAGCGAATATTGGGTTGCGTCTCTGTCGAAACTTACAGAGTTTGGAGTCAAAAATTCAGTTCGGCTGCTGCGTATGTCTCTGATTCCAACATCCAGAAAAATGGCTTCATCAAGCTCAATCTGAACACCCACGCCAAATCCGTAGCTGAGAGCAAAATCATGAATATCTAAGAAATGATCATAAAAATCGTCACGACCTCTGCCCCGAATGATAGACCGGGTATATACTCCTTGAACACCTATTTGTCCTTCAATATAGGGCCTTACATATCCCTTGTCTATGATATGAAAACGTGTGAGAATAGA
Source organism: Roseivirga sp. (assembly GCA_018402485.1). Taxonomy (GTDB): domain Bacteria; phylum Bacteroidota; class Bacteroidia; order Cytophagales; family Cyclobacteriaceae; genus Roseivirga. The sequence goes on from JAGYIY010000003.1 coordinate 235,049, forward strand.
CATTTGCAGCAACTCAAACTGTCGCCTGTAGCGAACATCACCCAAAATGGTACCGTGCCAGCCTTTTCTTAGTTCTGAGCCATAGCGAACCATGCCAAAATTTAACCCTACTTGTAGCGGACTTGTCGGTATTCGGTATAAGCCCTCAATACCAAAACCGCCACCCCAAATGTTGGGAGCAGCCTCTTTCAAATCACCTGTCGGATGAAAGGACTGCAAATGAAAACCAGCTGAAAATTGGGCAATGACACCGAGATGAATGACTGACATGAAAAAGAAAACATAGACCCAACGCATATTCGATAATTTACATAAACTTTAGCAAAAAACACGCCAAAAATTAAATGCTAATTATATTTGCTTAATACTAATCTTATTAGTTTAATTTAATTATTTTTACTTCATGAGTAGGCTATCAGAAAATATTAAGCATTTAAGGAAGCTAAAAGGTTGGACGCAAAACGATCTGGCCGAAAAGATTGATATTAAGCGTTCGTTAGTGGGGGCTTATGAAGAAGGACGTGCAGATCCTAGACTAAGCAATTTAAGCAAACTATCGCGGTTGTTTCACCTTACGGTAGATATGCTCATGCACAGAGATTTAACTTCAAAAAGTTTGGCACAAATAGAGCGTTTAGGACATGAAAAGGCCGGGTCTGGGCAGATTTTATCCATAACAGTAGATGGGAATGACGAAGAGTACATAGACCTTATTCCTCAGAAAGCCTCTGCTGGCTATTTGAATGGCTATGCCGATCCACAGTATTTAGAAGAATTACCTAAGTTCCGTTTGCCTAACCTTCCCAAAACTGGTACCTATCGCGCCTTTGAAATTAATGGTGACTCGATGTTGCCCCTTAAGCCAGGTACCATCATTATAGGGCGATATTTAAGTGATTTGTTGGAATTGAAAAGCGGTCAATGCTATGTAATTCTCTCGGAACAAGAAGGGGTAGTTTTTAAAAGGGTTTTTGATTACACCCAAGAACATGGTCAGCTTTTCCTGGTTTCTGACAACAAAGCTTACCCACCATTTAAAATTGATACTTCGGATGTATTGGAGATTTGGGAAGCAAAAGCCTTTCTCAGTATGGAGTTTCCTGACTACGGGGAAGATGACATGAGCTTTGAGAAACTGAAGAATATTGTACTTGATCTTCAACGCGAGATTATTCAATTAAAGGGGTAAGGGGTATCCAACTCTTCTTGCCCGACAACATGCCCTATGGCATTTAAGGATAGGTATATTTCAATTCGCCCAAATTGGATCAGAAATTCATCCCAAAAAAATAAGTTTGTGTTCTTTTGAGATAGAGACAAAAATCACAATCAAAGATCATTCAAATGTTATTGGAGTCTTCTTCATTTTGAATAAGAAGTAAGATGTTTTCGTTCTGGAGCAGCTGCCCTCTGAAAAATCCGGCAGTATTTACCAATATCAGAGGGGAAATGCCAGTGTGTGTTCCAATCAGAATGTTTTTGTAGTTAGGTCGAAGGTGCACAATATTGTTTCTGCTTCATTATACTTTTGTTCGATAGTCTAAATTACCTTGACTATTAATGCTTGCAAGAGGCAGAACGACGTTTATACCATTGGAAATGGTACTTGTATTTCACCTAAATTTTTTCTTTCCAAACCCTTCATTAAAGCGAACCTATAAAAAATGAAAATCAACATCTAAAATAAACCAACAGTAGCGCTTAGCACCTCATTTTGAAATTTAATACCATCACCCAACCGCAAGGTGTTGGGAGCATTTTCATGATGGGTTGGGGTATGCTGTTTGTAAACTGAAGCTAACAAGGGGTTATTTAATGTTTTCTACTTCTTTAGCAGCCTTGAAAGAAGCAGCACGATCTAGCTTTCCACTGCCGGTTCGAATCATTGTATTTAGATAAAACCATCGTTTTGGGAAATAATAGGTTTTAAAATGTGTTTTCAATTCAGCATATTGGTTTTTCCAATCTACGCAAGCTTTCAAATCATTGGTAAGCCCTACAAGCTCTTCTCCGTAATGTGGATGCGGTGCTTTCCATAAGGCAATGTCAATCGTTTTGCCATCAGTGAGCTTTTGTCGGATGTCATTTTCTGCTGATTCAATATTGATTTTTACGCCGCCGCTGTTCACCGTGAGGTCGTTTCTACCCAACCATTTAAAGCCATTATGATGTAATTCAACCAAATCATGGGTTTCAATCCATTTCCCACGGGTCACAGTCCCTCGGATGCGAAGGCATTCTTCTTCATTCACCTCAATTTCATTATCGCCAATTACCCTAAAAAGATCCGATTTATGGTCTCCATTGAGCGATTTTAGTGCAATGTGTGAAACCGTTTCTGTCATGCCATAGGTGTGCCAAGCATAACAATTAAGGTGTTGAATTTGCTCAGATAGTGCGGTTGATATAGGTGCTCCACCAATAATGAGATGAGTCAATTGATTTAAAAAAGCAAGGCCTTCGCGCGTTTTCAATAAAGATTCTACTTGCATGGGTACAAGGGCGGTAAAATGGATGGAGGTGCAATGAGGTAATGGATATGCCGAAGGGGGTAGTAAATGCAAATGCCATCTGCCTATAATCCCTCTTGCAATCATCATTTTCCCACCAATAAAGCGGGTATCCATTGCTACTAGGCTGTTTATTTGAGCAGGTAGGGCCAAAGCAGAAATGGTGGCCAAAGCACTACTTAGTATCTGCTCTCTATGCAAACGAATCTGTTTGGGTTTGCCCGTAGAGCCGGAAGTGTATATTTCAAAATGTGACTTTCGGGAAAACCAATCTTTGATAAAGGTTTGAGTTTCAAAAGCCCATTGTTGGTCAGCGGTAAGCTTTAAGCGACCAAAGGCCTCAAAACCATAGCTCTGACCTGCCAGTGTGATGCTTCCTTCCACAACTTTATGTTTTTCATTTTTCACCTATCGGTTTTTGTAGGGTTTGTTGAAAGCTTTGCCATATTTTTTCATTCGTGCTTACGGATGAAAAAACCTCAAGGATAAGTCCTCGATCACTTGTTGAAAGGAAGGGAGGTAATGCCTTTTGTAGTTCATCTGCATCGTAAATGGCTTCATAGCCTAAGCCATACTGTTTCGCAGTCAATTCGGCACTGTAAGGCTGGTGGGTTTGAAAAAGCTTGTCATAACCAGGTTGATCCTTTGGCCCTTGAATCATTTTAAAAATACTACCTCCCGCATTATTGATGATTAAAATGCGCAGATGACGCGTATCCAAGTCATTCCAAAAAGCATTCTTATCGTATAAAAAAGCCACATCACCAGTGATGAGTAAGGTATTGGTTTTTGAAGCGAATTGACTTCCAATTGCTGTACTTGTGCATCCGTCAATTCCACTGGTACCACGGTTACAAAACACTTCTGATCTAGCTGGTATTATCGCACTTAAAAAATTGACATAACGAACTGCCAAGCTGTTGGCTAATTGTAGGTGCCAAGCTTGAGGCAGTATTTTGAGGCATGCGTAAATTGCCGGAAATTCCCCAAATTCTGTGCGCTGCATGAACGCATGCAGCCTTTCTTTACCTAATCGATTTTTTTGTTGCCAAAAAGCTTTGAAGGAGGTATCGCTTACCACTTGTTTCTCCAGTGCTAGACGCGATAGCATCTGGGCAGGTGATAAGGTGATCCATTGGGTCTGGTGCTGAAGACTGTCATTGAGACGGTCTCCGGGTCGTATATGCCAATGATACACCGGCGCATTTTTTCGTAAAAAGTGTTTTAATTGCTTCGAAATGAACGAGAGTCCAATGGTAATCAGTAATTGTGGAGCATAGGACTTACATTCTTCAGTCAAATAGACGTCATGTCCCATGACAGCACCAGTCACTTCGTGCATATTGCCGGTTACTTCATTCAAAACCACCACGTGATCTGAAAGCACCTCTAATGATTCTTTTATACTCTTTTGATAAGGCATTTGCCCCACTATAATCATTCTACGCTCTGCCTGATGCCAAATTTTGCGCAATGCCTGCCAATCTTCTTCCCTCAGTTGTACCTCTGTTTTGGGCTTTCTTATGACCCTCACTTTAGGGAAATCAAAGCTTTCGTTATGCTCGGGGTAAAAGGGTTCGCGCAAAGGGATATTGATATGCACAGGTCCTCTGGGAAAATCTGCAGTAAGCAGAATGGCCTCATTGACGATCCGGTTGACTTGCCACTGGGCATCGGGATGTTGCACTTCTAAGGGTAGCTGAAAAGCATTTTTGACATGTGGCCCGAAAATGCCAAGCTGTTGTATGGTTTGCCCATCGTATTGGTTTGTCCATTCTGGTGGACGGTCAGCACTGATAATGATCAATGGGATTTCTTGATAGAAGGCTTCAGCCACAGCAGGAGCATAATTGTAAACAGCAGATCCAGATGTGCAGACCAATACAACGGGCTTATTTTGATGTTGTGCCATACCCAAAGCAATAAAAGCTGCTGAACGTTCATCTGAAACCACTTCTACAGTGAAAGTGGGATGTGCCTCAAAAGCCAGTGTTATGGCTGCCGATCGCGAACCCGGTGAAATGACGGCATGATGAATACCATGGGCGGCACAAAGGCTCACCATTTCGATGATGTGTGGCAGAATCAAGGCTTTGGGCTAAAAATGTTTAACATGGTTTGAAATTTCATTTCAGTTTCTAAAAATTCGTGCTCTGGGAAGGAGTCGGCTGTAACGCCTGCTCCCGCATAGAGTTTGGTAGTGGTTTTATCAATTTGCATGCACCTTAAATTGACATATAAGTGACTTTTTTCTTCCATATGAACTGGTCCTAAAAACCCACTGTAAAACTGTCTATCCATGTTTTCATGTTTCTCTAAGAAAGCTATGGCCTCCTGCTTAGGCATACCAGCAACTGCCGAGGTGGGATGCAGCAGTTCCAACATTACCGCAGAAAGTTCGCTGAAGTTGGTTTGTTTCATGTCTACCTCGAAGGTAGTTTTGAGGTGCAGCAAATGTCCTGCTTTTACCGTTCTTGGGCCTTTCTCATGGAAATCTCTTAATCTAATTTTTTTGAAGCAATTGATGATGTACCGACTTACCATGGCTTGTTCTTCAATTTCTTTTTGTGTCCAGGCTGTATCTTTCAAATCTTTGCCCTCTACATAAGGTTGTGTGGCTGCCAAAGCCGTTGTGATAAATGTATTGTTCTCTTGTGCGATGAGGATCTCTGGTGAAGCTCCCATCCATGTTCCTGTTTCAGGCGTGGACACCATCGAGGCGAAGGCAGATGGATAAGCTTCAGAAAGGTTGAGAAAAGTTGAAATGATATCAAAACCCTCAGGCAATGGGAAGCTTACTTCACGTGCCGGAACAATTTTTTCAAAACGATGCTGATGTATGGCTTCAACGCAACGGGCAACCAACTCGCGGTAGTCATGTTTTATGCTATCAGTTTGAGGAATGGTGTGGTAAACGGTTTTTTCGGTGGCAGCTAGGTACTTCTGAAAGAGCTCTTCCCATTGCTTGCGAAGCATCAAGGGGGCTTCGTTGTCAATGATTACTTCCCACTTTTTTTGTTTAAAAGAAAGTATGATATCCCCGGGCAAGAAAAGCCCTTTTTGGTGAACAAGGTCAAAAGGTGCAAAAACAAACCCTTTCCTCAGATCGTCCAACGGCATGCGATGGTATTTCCGAGTCGGTTGAAGCGAAATGAGTAGGTGTGTAGTGGTCTCATTGGGTAAACGCCAAATGGCTACAGGAAGGTGTAAATGTGTGGCAGCAGCCAAACCGGCTGTTAATGCCTTTGATGAGGATGCTTTTGATAAAGACTTAAGGATAGGTGCTTGAAATAAGGTTTCCATTTATATTTTATCCATTATGGCCATGGTTATTCTACTGACGCAAACGAGTTGTTCATTTTCATTTTTGATCTTAATTTCCCAAACCTGCGTTTTTTTTCCCACATGTAAAGGAACAGCTTTACCATAAACAAAACCTTCTCTTGCGCTTTTTATATGGTTGGCATTGATGTCAAGCCCGACACAATATTGTTTTTCTAAATCCAGTGTCATGGCTGCGCCTATGCTACCCAGTGTTTCTGCAAGCACAACAGATGCTCCTCCATGTAACATTCCAAAAGGCTGATGTGTTCGATGATCTACTGGCATTTTTCCAATCAGGTGATTTTCACCAATCTCTATGATTTCTATACCCAAGTGAGTAACGAGGGTGTTTTTATTCATGGCGTTCACACGCTCAAGGGTAGCTTCTTTTGGGAACATGGCCTTTTCTAATTACTTGTTAGCTTTGTGGTAATTTCGGTAAAATTAGAAGAAATCAATGACCAAAAAAATATACATCATTCGCCATGGGCAAACCGACTACAATAGCAAGGGGATTGTTCAGGGGAGTGGCATAGATGCGGAACTGAATGCTTTGGGTAGAAAGCAAGCGCAGGCATTTTATGATAATTATCGTTCAGAAGGTTTTCAGAAGATTTTTATTTCTGGACTCAGGCGTACCCACCAGTCTGTAGCTTCTTTTTTAGCCGATGGTACACCGTCCGAGATACTTCCTGAATTGAATGAAATCAGCTGGGGAAAGCATGAGGGCGAAGTAATAGATGCAGTCGGCCAAGCCTATTATAAAGAAATGATTTTGAAATGGCAGGCAGGAGAAACACATTTGGCCATTGAGGGTGGGGAAAGCCCAAAGCAAGTTGCAGAGCGCTTGCGCTTAGCCATTGCCACAATTTTAGCATCACCTGAGGAGCGAATTTTGGTTTGCATGCACGGCAGAGCTCTGCGCATATTATTAACGCTTATGTTGAATTATCCATTACGTTACATGGATCTATTTGAACACCAAAACTTAGGTTTATATCAACTGGTCCATACAGGATCCCTATTTCGTCTTAATCAATATAATCACCTAGAACACTTAAAAGGATTAGTATAAAGAAAATGAAATGCGTTGGCCTATGTCAGATGCATTAAAAGCCCTTTGTGATTTTATTTGGAGCGCTTTAGGTGTTCAAGGAATCGGTAAGGTAGCATATAAAAAATGGATGGCTCAAAAGAACCATCCATTTTTTGCTTTTTGATTATGACCAAAAATCACGCTTTACTCGGCGTCTGCTTTTTTACGGGTAGTCGTCTTTTTAGGGGTAGTTGTTCTGCGACTTCTTTTTGGCTTAGCTGGCTCGTTGACGATTTCATCAGTCACCTCCGCTAGAATTCTTCCGCAATGTTCACAAACGATGATTTTCTTTTCTTCTCGGATATCTGCTTGTCTTTGAGGAGGAACAATATTGAAACAGCCCCCACAAGCACCACGGCTAACAGGCACAACAGCCAATCCATTGCGAGCGTTGCCTCTCAATTTATCGTAAGAATTAAGTAATCTTTCTTCAATTCCTTTGACGGCTTTTTCACGACTCTTGTTCAGTTTGGCTTCATCCTCCTCACTCTCTTGTGTAAGAACTTCTAACTCACTTTTCTTGGAGTCTAAATCGCTTTTTCTTTCATCCAATTCATTCACTGCCTTTTCAATACGCTCTTTTTGTGTTTCTATTTTGGCATATGCTTCCTTGATTCGCTTTTCTGAAATTTGGATTTCAAGTTTTTGTAATTCCATTTCCTTAGTGATGGCATCGTACTCTCTGTTGTTACGCACATTCATCTGCTGCTCCTCATATTTCTTTATGAGTGCTTCAGAATTTTTAATTTGCGTTTTGTGATCAGAAATATTTTCTTCTAACTCAGCTAATTCTGTATTGAGCTTTTCTAATCGAGTTTCAAAACCTATGATTTCATCTTCAAGATCAACTACCTCATCAGGTAGTGCACCTCTCACTTTTTTAATTTCATCTAGTTGATAATCAATAGATTGTAATTTTTTTAAAGCATCTAGTTTCTTTGCGACTGTCTTTTCCATTCACCGTTTATTTAGAAATATTGTACAGGGTTTGTGTTCACCTCAGACAAATAGGTTGCAATATTAGGAAAATTTTCGCGGATATACTCACGAATAAGCTCTTTTGTGTAGACCTCGCTTTCATAATGTCCTATGTCTGCAATCATTATTTTCCCTTCTGCATCAAAAAATTCATGGTATTTAAAATCTGACGTAACAAACGCATCTGCATGGCCTTTGATGGCATCTTTTAACAGGAAGCTTCCGGCACCTCCGCAAATGGCTACATGCTTCACTTTTTTATCTGTTATTGCTGTGTATTTGATCACAGCAAGATTCATTTGTTTTTTGAGTTGTGCCAGGAATACTGACGGCGAAATGGGCTCAGGTAATTCCCCAATTAACCCTGAACCCACCTCTTGGTATTCGTTTTGTAAATCCTGTATGTAATAACCAACCTCCTCATAGGGGTGTACCATTTTAAGTACTGAAAGGAGGTCCTTTTTCATATGGGTTGGAAATATTAATTCGATTTTGTCTTCTTGCATTTCTACTTTTTGCAAAGACTGACCGAAAGTGGGTTTGGCATTTTCATTGGGTAAAAAGGTACCCGTACCTGTTACCTTAAAACTGCACTGATGATAGTTTCCAATGTTTCCTGCCCCAGCTTGGTGTAAGGCTTTCAATACTTGATCCGTATGATCTTGAGGTACGAAAGCTTCTATTTTCGATAAAAAACCTGATTTTGGCGCTAGAATCCTTGTATTAACAAGTCCGAGACGTTCAGCAATCTTGGCGTTGACACCTGAGAGGACATTATCCAGATTGGTATGTATGGCGTAAATACAGATGTCATTTTTGATGGCTTTGATAAGGGTTCGCTCTACATAATTGTTCCCATTGAGTCGCTTCAGTCCACTAAAAAGAATAGGGTGGTGCGCCACAATAAGATTACATTTTCTTGCAATGGCTTCATCTACCACCGCTTCGGTGCAGTCGAGTGTGGTTAATATCCCTTGTATGGGTGTGTTGATAGCTCCTGTAATAAGCCCTGAATTGTCGTATGATTCTTGGTAGGCAGGAGGAGCCCATTGCTCGAGATAAGCAGTAATGTCCTTGACTTTTATCATTTTTAACGATATTTGCGCTTTTGCTGTGTACGTTTGTTCAACACAAATCTAATGAAACGATTCCGAATGATCTTACTTCCTCTATCGGTGCTATATGGCGCAGTAATGTGGTTGCGTAATAAAGCCTTTGATTGGGGCTTCATAAAAAGTCATCGGGTTAATGCTTTTGTTCTTTCCGTGGGTAATTTGTCTGTGGGTGGAACAGGGAAAACGCCAATGATTGAAACCTTAGTTAGTATACTGGGTAAGCAATACACTTTAGGCATGGTCAGTCGTGGCTACCGGCGTGAAACAGATGGTATTCATTTGGCTTCTGGCGAAGAATCTGCAGCTACTTTGGGTGATGAACCTTTTCAATTGTACCGAAAATTTGAGCATTTGGCTGTTGCTGTTGGGGCTGACCGGACAAAAACGGTGAACCATTTGCTGAAGCAAAAGGGCCAAAAAGATATTATTCTATTGGATGATGCCTTTCAACATAGGGCCATCAAGAGGGATTTGAATATGATGCTGACTACATACAATCGTCCTTTTTTTCGTGATTATGTACTGCCTGCCGGCAATTTAAGGGAATTCAGGCAGGGTGCCGAACGAGCAGATGCGGTGATAGTAACAAAATGCCCGGAGATGCTTCCACAAGAAGCCTCTGAAAAATGGATTAAACGCATCAAGAACTATGCACCAAATGTTGAGGTGTTTTTTTCGCATGTGGTGTATGAGGAGCTTAAAGCGGTTGTAGAGAAGCCGCTTCAGAGAGATATAATGGTTTTGGCAGGAATAGCCCAGCCAGATGACATGATTCAAGCATTAAAGAAAAATTTTAATTGCATTCGGGTATTCGAATTTCCTGATCACCACTACTATACCTCAACAGATTTGGATGAAATTCTTACCGCCATGCAAGGGAAATCTTGCTCATTGGTTACAACCGAAAAAGATATGGTACGACTTTTGCCATTGCGAGAACATTCTTTAATTCAAAAATTTGGCCTATTTTACTTACCGATGAAAACAAATATTCAAAATAATAAGACCTTTATTTCATGGTTAGAAGGAAGATTGGAAAATCACTTGCAAAAAAATCATAAGCGTTGAGGTACTTCATCATCACTGTTATTTTTTTATTTGGGCTAATTCCACAAGTTACAATGGCTCAGAATACGGGCTTGGGTGGCTTTGCTAACTCGTCTAGTGATTCATTACTTACTGCCAGAAGCCAGGCCAGAGATGCAGAAAGCAGGGCCAATACCGGAAATTACAGTGCAAGTACCACACGCTTCACTTATGAGAGAGATTTTAAGTTCAATACCATCAACTTTCAGCGTCCGGATACCCTGCCAGATAATTTGCATCGCTTTACCGATTTAGCACGTTTTGGATATACCGGACAAAATCTAGGGAACATAGGTACTGCCTATCGTGCTTTATTTCCTGAACCCAATTTAAAAATAGGGCGCCAGTCTGGTTACCATGCTTTCGATGCTTTTGCCACCACACCAGACGATATCCGCTATTTCGACACACGTTCTCCATTCACCGATGTGCAAGCTTATTTTGGGGGGAATGGTCGGGCGGTGACTAAGGTAACTTTTACGCTCAATGATAGTACGCAGTTTAACATAGGTGGATCATTTAATGCCATTCGTTCCGATAAACAATTGGCTTTCTTAACGCGTGGCGATCGCCAAGTTCAAGGCAATGATTTTAATATTTTTGGATTTCTGAGGCCACAAAATATACCTAAATACTTACTTTTATTTAATGCGACTCAATTCAAACACACCGTAAATGAACAAGGAGGAATCATCGATCCTGCTTTGGATGTTGACAATGAAGAAGCAGATTTCTTTGCCTACCAAGATGCTAGCGTACTTTTAACAGAGGCTAAGCATGTAGATCAGCGCAGCGGACTTCATATTTATCAACAATATGATTTTGATTCACTTTTTCAGTTTTATCATAGTGGTACTTTACAAAGCCAAAAAATTCAGTTTGATGATGTCATTGAAATGAATGGTTCAGATTCTCTATTTTACAAGCCGCCAGCCTCCGGATTGAGCGTGGATACACTCTCAGAAAAGACTCGATTCTCGGCATTTACCAATGAAATTGGCATCAAAGGGCAAACGCCAAAGTTTTCCTACACAGCCTATTACAAAAACAGAATTGTTGGGTTTGATATTGAAAATAATGATTTTAAGCAGAAAAGAACAGAGCATTATGTAGGAGGAACGTTAAGGCAAAACATTACGTCTAAGCTATTTTTAGTCGCTTCAGGTGAATTTTTATTCGATGGGGCGTATTATTTGAACGGGATTTTCACCGGCAATTTGTTTGAAGTTACCTATGCTAGACAAAGCCGATTACCTTCTTTTTTGGAGAGCCGCTACGAAGGCAAGCAAAGGCAATGGGAAACAAATTTTGAAAATCAAATATCCGACTACCTAAAGGCTGAAGTGAAGTTGAATGCGGGTGCCTTCTATCTGCGGCCTTTTCTTTCATTTCATAGAATGTCGAATTACATTTTTTTTAATCAGGAAAAGATGCCTGATCAAGCATCACGGGATGTGGTAGCCATACAGCCAGGGCTTGAAATGGATTGGAAGATCAATTCGAAATTTACTTGGAAAAACACCCTGATGTACCAGCAGGTTTCGGGAGCTTCTTCCGATGCCTACCGTTTACCCCAGTGGTTGGGCCTTTCACAAATTAGCTATAAAAATGTGCTTTTCGATGGTAAAATGATTTTACAGACTGGAATTGACGCCCATTTTAGAAGCGCATATCAAGCCTTGGCCTATGATCCTATGATACAACAATTCCACTTGCAAGACGATTTTACCAATGATAGTTTCGTGAAAATTGATATCTTCCTCAACTTTAAAGTCTCAAATTTTTTCCTTTTCCTCAATGTAGCGCATGTTAATCAAGGCCTATTTTCAGAAGAAAATGGCTATTTTATCACGCCTTTTTATACGGGTATGCCTCAGACCATAGACCTCGGCTTACGGTGGATGTTCTTTGACTAGTCCTTTGATTTAAACAAAGAAAAGTTAACCCCGAAATTGAGTACATGTTTGAATTGAACCGCCGTATCTAGGGTTCCGTCTTCCATTTCAATTAAAATGTCTTCATCGTATATTAACTGTGTGCCAAAGGTAGCATTGAACCATTTATTGATTTTCATGACCAATAAAGTTTCCCAATTGGTATCAATGGTGCCCAATTCTTCATAAGAGGAAAAGAAATTTAACGTACTGGTTAAACGGATATTTTCCATAATAGGAAGGTCCAAATTAGCCAAGAAATTGGCTCCAAATTCTGCTCGACTATTTTTACCCGGATCTACACCAAAGGCTCCAGCCGCTGCTAAATCATTGTCTGACACAAAGGTGAATTTTCCTGCTGCAGGAGAAAAGGAGAAGCTGATAAAACCTGCTGGTTGATAATCAAAACCCAAGTTAATGGACAGGTAACCAGGGGCCATGAAGGAAGATATTTTATTACTCAATTCTTCACCTGGATTGGTCGGATCCGCTCGGAAGGTACGTCCTTCCAATAATTGAGTTCTAAAAATACCAGAGGCAGATAACTTTAATTTTTCATTGAGTTTATTACTGAAACTTGAAAGTAAAATGATGTTATCATCGGTTTTGCGAAACTCTTGTTCTCCTACTTTGGCACCCCCTAAAGCAAAATCTAACTGGTTTATCCATTGGCTATTCCCTTGCTTTCTTACCCATTTGGTATTGAAAACTGTCCCCAAAGCAATCGAGTTTTCACCACCGGCAGCCCAGTTAGATAGGCCCACATTGGCGAAATTAACGCCCCAGCTTCCTGATTTTTCAATTACAACGCTGTCGGCATCTTGTGCAAGGGTGAAAAGGGGTGCAGCAAGAAAGAAGAGAATCGTGTAAAGTTTTTTCATGTTTTGGTTTTGTCGTTTGGAGACATAAAAATGGGAGTTTTTATTAAATATTCAAAGAATAAATGAAATGCTGCCCGAAATAACGTTTGTTCTTTACACTTTCGGTCAAACCAGCTACTTTTGTTCCATGGGAAAAGACTTGACCAATCACGTTTTAGGACTTCAATTGCCTACAGATCCACGATGGGTGAATATTGCTGAAATGCATATGGAAGAAATACTGGTAGATCATGCCTACTGCGAACAAAAAGCAGCTAGTTCATGCATTTCTTTGATTGTCCAGTTCCCGGATTTTCCGGCATTGGTAGATATGATGACAGATGTGGTAGCAGAAGAATGGAGTCATTTTGAGCGGGTTATGGAACACCTCAAAAAAAGGGGCATGTCTTTAGGACCTCAACGTAAAGATGAGTACGTCATGCGTTTGCAGCAGGTACTTAAGAAAGGAGGGAGTCGAGAAGATCAGCTGGTGGAAAAGTTATTGATGAATGCTTTGATTGAAGCGCGTAGCTGTGAACGGTTTAAATTACTCCATCAGCAAATAATGGATGAGGAACTCAAAAAATTCTATTTCGAGCTGATGGTATCTGAAGCAGGTCATTATAAGAATTTCATCGAATTAGCTCAAACGGTAAAGTCTGAAGCGTATGTAAGGCAGCGTTGGAAGGAGTTTTTAGTAGCCGAAGCGGAAATCATGGCTACTTTAGAAGTACGCGGAGATCGGATGCATTGATGATCGGAGGCTGGAGCCTAGACAGAGCAGAGGTTAGAAGCTGAAGGTTGGAAGTTTGTACTTCTCTAAAAAATTTGACCGTGATTCGTCATTAACTATTGATAATTCCTCATTGAAAATTGTTAATTGAAAAATGTACTTCCCTAAAGAACGTTGACCGTTTGGTACAACATTCTTTTATTATTTCCGTCGGGCAATGATGAGCCTGAGGTACTTTTCATCAACAAATCTCATAGGCTTTACCCGGTAGCTGACGAACATGTCCTGAAAATTCAAGCTGTAATAGCATATTGGCCATTTTGTTCAAGGGTATTTCACATTGCCAACTCAGTTCATCGAGATGCATCTTCTGACCGTTTTTGTACAAAACATGTATGATTCGCTGTTCTTCTAGGCTTAAGGCATTGAACAATTCGGGACTGTTTTTTAGGTCTCTTTTCTCCGGTAAGTCCCAGTTCATAGCTTCTACAATATCGCGAAACGCTGTATAAATAGAAGCCTTTAAATTTCGGATTAAGAAATTACAGCCTTCAGAGTAGGTTTTCCCCAATTCTCCCGGTAATGCAAAAACGGATTTATCGTAGCTATGTGCCAAATTGGCGCTGATTAAAGCTCCTCCTTTGCGTGCAGCTTCCACTACCACTAAGGCATCGGATAGTCCTGCAATGATGCGATTGCGTGCTGGGAATAAACGGGCATCAGCTTTTGTACCAATGGGGTATTCACTCACCAAACCTCCTTGAGCAAGCATTTTTTCGGCGATCTGTCGGTGCTGGGTGGGGTACACATGGTCTAAGCCACAGGCCAAAACACCAATGGTAGGCAAATTTTGATTGATAGCCTCTTGATGACTTTTTACATCAATTCCATAGGCCAATCCCGAAATCACTACATCAACATGGTTCTTGGCTTGCCTTACCAATTCTTCTGTTTGTTGTAAGCCATAACGGGTGGCTCTGCGTGTACCCACAATGCCTAAGGTTTTTTTTGGGTTAAGATCTACTTCGCCTTTGCTGTAGAGTATAATGGGGGCATCTTGAATCAGGCGCAACCGTTCGGGAAAGTCATTTTCCTTGTAATAATGCACCTTAATGTTTGCCTTGGCAGACCTTTCTAGGATTTCATCGGCTTCACGCAAGAGTTGTTCAGGATTGCTGAGTAAAGCAGTTAATTTTTTCCCCATACCATTGACCTTGGCAACTTTGCCCTTAGTGGCTTGAAAGACTGCTTTCGGGGTTTCTAAATGGTTTATGAGCTGCTTGGCTAGCACAGGGCCAATGCCTGAAACCAAAGAAAGCGCTACCTGATAACGCTTTTCTTCGGTCATGGCAATGAGTTTTTCAATGCTACCATGAAAGTTCTTATCCGCTTTAGGGAGACTACCAAATCGGCTTGGCTATCTATGCCATCTTTGCTGTTCTTGATGTGTTCCTGCGCTCCTTGAAGTGTGAAACCTTTTTCTTTTACCAAATGATAAACTAGCCTGATCTTTTTTAAATCTTCTTGGGTATACTTTCGGTTGCCTTTCGCATTCTTCTTAGGTCGGATAAAATCAAATTGTGTTTCCCAGAAGCGAATCAGAGAGGTGGCAACCTTAAGCTCTTTGGCCACTTCTCCAATGGTGTAATACTTTTTTACAATAGGTTTGTCCTTGTAAGGCATGACACATTTATGTTAATAACGCAAAGTCAAGTTAAGCTTTTCTTCTACCTTCTGCAATTAAAATTTATTGGTTCGAATATGAGCCTAACGATTGGTTTTCGATTGAGGCCAAACGTAATATTTCTTCATATTCTTTGGCATCTAAATCCATGTAGAAATAGTTGACCGGGTTTACAGCTTTGTTGTTGCTATGTACTTCGTAATGTACATGCGGTGCTGTAGATTTACCTGTATTACCCACATATCCTATGACTTGACCTCGCTTAACTTTTTGCTTTGACTTAACGATAAATCGGCTCATGTGGCCATAAATGGTTTCAAAACCAAAACCGTGATCAATCTTCACATAATTACCCAAACCTCCAAAATTACGTTGAGCTGCCGCAACCGTACCATCCGCAGTGGCATAAATAGGCGTGCCTCTTTCTGCTGAAAAGTCAATGCCATAATGCATCTTCTTCACCTTAAGAATGGGATCAGTGCGTAACCCAAAACCGGAAGATAAGCGCCTTAATTCTTTATTGGAAATGGGTTGTATGGCTGGCATGGCAGCATAATAAGCATCTTTATTTTTCGCCAGTTCTAAAACTTCATCGTAGGATTTGGTTTGGATATACATTTTCTTTTTTACACGATCCAGCCTTTCTAAGGTACTCACCACTAGGTCTTTATTGGCTAGATTGCTTTCTAATAATTGACGGTATTTTAAAACACCTCCTGAGCCCGCCTCACGCACAGTTGTAGGAATGGGTTCCGCCTCAAAAACCATACGGTAAACGTAATCGTCTTTTTCTTGCAGTACGGCGAGCATTTCATCCATACTTTCCAATTGCTCCTGCATCAATTCATAATAAAGTTTTAAGTCTTCGTTTTCCTTTTTCAAGGCCTGTTCCTTGGGGGAATCAAAGTAGTTGGAAAGCGTAAGTAAGATACCAATCGCCAAGGCCATAGAAAGGGTAAGAAAGCCCATGGCATTGATTACGACATCGCGTTTTTTTACTTTTACACGCTCGTATTTGCATGTTTCGGTATCGTAGTAATATTTTATCTTGCTCATGGAGGCTGTGCTTCTTTGAAATTCTCCTAATTTTGCGACTTCACACTCAATGCAATAGCAAAAGTAATCATTTTTGAGAAAATGGTTTAAAAACGATAAAAACGATATGCAAGCCAAAGAAATCAGGTCGAAATTCATTTCTTTTTTTGAAAGCAAAGGACATACTTATGTGCCTTCAGCGCCTATGGTGCTTAAAAACGATCCTACCTTAATGTTCACCAATGCCGGAATGAACCAGTTCAAAGACCTATTTCTCGGTAATCAAAAAGCCAATTATACACGTGCCGTCAATAGTCAAAAATGTTTAAGGGTATCTGGTAAGCACAACGACTTGGAAGAGGTAGGTATTGATACCTACCACCACACCATGTTTGAGATGTTGGGCAATTGGTCTTTTGGCGATTTTTTCAAAAAAGAAGCCATAGACTGGGCCTGGGAATTATTAACCAATGTGTATGGGTTACCCAAAGAACGCATGTATGTGACCGTTTTCGAAGGTAATGCAGCAGATGGGGTTCCGTTTGATCAGGAAGCTTATGATCTATGGAAAGCATGGGTAGACCCTGAACGCATTATTAATGGGGATAAGAAAGATAATTTCTGGGAAATGGGAGAAACAGGTCCTTGCGGACCCTGTTCAGAAATACACATAGACCTAAGATCGGAAGAAGAAATTAAAGAAGTAGCAGGTAAAACCTTGGTGAATCAAGACCATCCGCAGGTAGTAGAAATTTGGAACTTAGTATTTATTCAATTCGATCGAAAGGCGGATCGAAGCCTAGCTGCACTTCCTGCCAAACACATCGATACGGGTATGGGATTCGAACGATTGGTAATGGCCATGCAAGGTAAAACTTCCAACTACGATACAGATGTATTTACCCCCTTGATTGCACGCATGGAAAAGACAGCCGGTGTGCAATACGGTAGAGCAAAAGCACAAGACATTGCTATCCGGGTCATTGTAGATCATATTCGTGCCATTGCTTTCGCCATTGCAGATGGTCAGTTGCCCTCCAATAACAAAGCGGGTTATGTCATCCGCAGGATTTTAAGAAGAGCAGTACGCTACGGCTATACTTTTCTTGATTTAAAAAGCCCGTTTTTGTTTAAGTTGGTGGAAGTTTTGGCCCTGCAATACAAAGGCTTTTTCGATGAACTAGATAGCCAAAAAGAATTGATTGCCAAGGTGATATATGAAGAAGAGGCGGCCTTTCTTCGGACGCTGGAAAACGGTTTGAGGAAACTAGATCAGGTGCAAGAGCAATTGGCCAATTCTGGTCAAAAAACCATCTCAGGACAAACCGTATTTGAGCTATACGATACCTTTGGTTTTCCAGAAGATCTCACAGCTTTGATTGCCAGGGAAAATGGTTTGGAAATTGATGAAAAGGGTTTTGAAGAAGCCATGAAGGTTCAAAAAACACGTTCCAAGGCCGATGCGCAAAGCGAAAAGGGAGATTGGACTACCTTATTGCATGGTGTTTCATCAGAGTTTTTAGGCTACGATCATACAGAGGTAAGTTGTCAAATCATCAAATACCGTTCGATAAAAGAAAAGAATAGAGAGGTCTTTCAAATTGTTCTGAACCAAACTCCTTTTTATGGTGAAAGTGGGGGTCAGGTAGGGGATACCGGACTATTGTTCAATGCGGATGAGAAAATTCAAGTGTTAGATACACAAAAGGAGAATGATTTGATTGTGCATTTTGTCAATCAACTGCCCAAAAACCCTCAGGCTGATTTTACAGCTAAAATCAATACAGAAAGAAGAGAAGCCATCAAGTACAATCACTCAGCCACCCACTTGCTACATGCGGTGTTGAGAGAAGTACTGGGAGAGCATGTGCAGCAAAAAGGATCGTTGGTTTCTGACAAGGTTTTGCGCTTCGATTTTTCTCACTTCTCGAAAGTAAGTGCCGAGGAACTACTGGAAATCGAGCAAAAAGTGAATGCACGCATTCGCGAGAACATTCCGCTTAATGAGCAGAGAAATGTGCCCATATCAGAGGCCAAAAAGATGGGTGCTATGGCACTCTTTGGAGAAAAATATGGTGACGAAGTCCGCGTGATTACCTTCCATCCAGATTTCTCCGTAGAGCTTTGCGGAGGTACGCACGTGGCTGCTACAGGACAAATTGGTGTATTTAAAATTGCCTCTGAAAGTGCAGTAGCCTCCGGTGTACGAAGGATAGAAGCCTTTACAGGCGACAAAGCTTTTGGCCATTGGCAAGCACAAGAACAAACCTTAAAAGAGGTAAGAGAACTGCTTAAACATCCCAAAGACCTCAGTAAGGCATTGCAGCAATTGTTGGAGCAGCAAAAGCAGATGACTAAGGAATTAGAATCACTCCATCAGAAAGAAAGTCAAGAGATAAAGCAAAAACTAAAAGCAGCTATTATCGCCCAAGGAGATGTGCAGGTATTGGTAGAAAAAATAAGTCTTCCTTCTGCCGATGCCTTGAAGAAGTTGTCTTTTGAACTGAAAAATGAGGTGTCAGGACTAATTGCCATTTTAGCTGCAGATGTGGCTGGGAGCCCACAAATATCCATCGTGATGGATGAGTCATTGGTGAAAAGTAAAGACATCAACGCTGGGCAGTGGGTTCGCGAATTGGCTAGGTACATCAAAGGTGGAGGAGGCGGTCAGCCTTTCTTCGCTACAGCCGGAGGAAAAGATTTGTCAGGGCTTGATCAAGTGGTAGAAGAAGGCAAGAAAATGATCCGTAAATTGAGATAAATGACTTTGCAGCCCAAGGATATTGGTTATGAGGCCACGATAGGGCTGGAAGTTCATGTGCAATTGAACACAGTCTCGAAAATTTTTGCGCCAGATTCTAATACAGAACATGAAAATCCCAATAACAATGTGCATCCTATTTCTTACGGTCACCCGGGTGCGTTACCTGTTCTGAATAAAACTGTTTTAGAGAAAGCTGTTTTAATGGCACTTTCATGTGGATCTAAAATAGCGTCTACCATCTATTTTGATCGGAAACATTATTTCTATCCAGATCTACCCAAAGGCTACCAAATTACCCAAGATCAGGCTCCTGTTGCCATAGGAGGAAGCATTCCTCTTATAGGTGAAAATATGCAGGAAAGTATCGCCTTGCATCACATACACATGGAAGACGATGCCGGGAAATCAATTCACAATTTTGGTAATTTTACAGCCATAGATTTAAACCGTGCAGGTACTCCTCTGATTGAGATTGTGACATATCCTTGCATCAAAACTGCAGAAGAGGCTTCTGCTGTGTTGCAGGAAATACGCAGAATGGTTCGCTATTTGGATATCAGCTCTGCCCACATGGAAAAAGGAGAAATGCGCTGCGATGCCAATATTTCTATTAAGCCTAGAGGTGCAGAAGACCTAGGCGCAAAAGTAGAAATCAAGAACATGAACTCTTTTGCACACGTACGAAAGGCCATTGCTTATGAATTGGAAAGACAAACGCTTTTGGTGCATCAAGAAAAGCCCATACACGTAGAAACCCGCACTTTTCTCCCTGCGCGTGGCATTACAGAGGGTATGCGGTTCAAAGAAACGCTGAACGATTACCGTTATTTTCCTTGCCCCGACCTGCCTCCTATCCATTTAACAGATGCTTTTTTAAAGCCTTTGCGAGAAAAGGCCCAGTATACCCCCGCGTGGTATCGCGATTATTTTACTATAAATTATAACTTAACTACATACGAGGTGTTGCAATTAACTGAGCAGTATGAAACTGCACACTATTTTCATGTGTTGTCACAACGGGTACAGAATGCAAGAAGTGCAGCTCATTTTATTTTGGGGCCTATACGGAAATGGGAAAACGCATCGAAAAGAAAGTTTACAGAGCAGGTTCTATCGGTTGATTTATTGACTGAGCTGCTGAATGCGATTGAGGATGCTAAGCTGACACCACAGGTAGCATCTGAGGTAATTTTACCTCAAATGCTTGCCAATCAACGTTCGGTAGGTGAAATTGCAGAGGCCAATCATCTATGGGTTATGAAAGATAAGGCTGCCATGGCTGCCTATGTTCACGAGGTGCTAAAGCAATACCCCAAGGAAGTAGAAGCTTACCGGAAGGGTAAGAAAAAGCTGCTCGGGATGTTTATGGGGAAAGTAATGCAAAAAGGTGAGGGTAAATTAGATGCTATGGAGGTCCAAGACTATTTATTGAAAAAACTGAATAAAGAATGAAATATCTATTGATGCTTTTTATGTTCACTGGTTTAATGGCCTGCAGTGGAGCCAAAGGTTCGGATGGTACAATTACCATCAGTGGTAAAATAGAACAGGCTATCCCGCAAGGTGAAGTGAAACTGGAGAAATTCCAGATGGGCCAAATTGCTCCAGTACAAACGGTTTATTCCGATCATAATGGGGTTTTTGAAATGGAGGTAACCCTTACAGAACCGGGTTTCTATCGCGTGAATATTTACGAAAAGCAATTTGAGCTTGTCGTTTTGAATGATTCGGACATAGTCATTGAGGCTTCTGGTGAGCCTCAAGGTGAGATTGTGACCAAGGGAGGGCAGGAGATGGAAAACCTAAAAGAAGTAATGGATTACATGCGCGAGTATTCAACCCGTGTTGGCCCAATGAATCAGAAACTAGCACAAGCGAATCAAAGTAATGACAAACAACGTTTTGAAGAATTGAGGATGGAAGCCATAGCAATGGAAAGTCAAAAGCTCAAGGATTTAAAATCAATGGCAATGAGCTTTGAGTCATCTTTGGTTTCTTTGTTGATAACAGATTACATTCCCAATAAATCAGATGAGTATAATTTCCTAGACTCCTTGGCGAACAAGTTGCAAAATGAATTACCTGGTGTTTCCGATGTTGAATATTTTGTTAGTAATTTAGAATCTTACCGTCCTGCTGTGGGTATCGGAGATGTTGCACCGGAATTAACCTTACCCGATCCGGAGGGGAACGAATATAGCCTGAGCGACCTACGAGGAAAATATGTGCTTTTAGATTTCTGGGCAGGATGGTGTAAACCTTGCCGTATGGAAAACCCTAATGTGGTTCGGATGTATGAAAAATATAATGAAGATGGTTTTGAGGTATTCAGTGTGAGCCTTGACCGAACAAAAAAGCAATGGGTAGATGCTATTGAAAAAGATGGGCTCAGGTGGCCTTATCATGTCTCTGATCTTAAGTATTTCCAATCTGAGGCTGCTATGATCTATAAAGTGAATGCGATTCCTTATGCCTTATTACTCGACCCTGAAGGAAAAGTTATAGGTAAAAACCTAAGAGGACGCATGCTACAAGCTAAATTGGAAAGTATTTTTGGCGAATAGACATCAAACTAAGAACATAGATTGAAGCGCTTTCCAAAGCGCTTTTTTCTTTTCCATATCTTGCTCAATGGCTGCGAGTGTATCAGAGAGCAAAACCTTTCCGTGTTGAATGGTGCTTACATTGTACTTCTCCTTTACAGCGGTTGAACCGGGTAAATCAACGCCAAAACTAAGCAAGTGCCTGTGATTGTGTTCAGAAAGTAGCGCCTCCAATTGACTACTACTTACCGCTGAACAATTGGCTAACAAAACATCTTCTTGACTGCGTTTGACAGAAGCAAGAATCTTAAAAAGAAATGTTCTTTGGGCTTTAAATTCATTGTCATTCGCTAAAAGTATGATGCAGCCCTTTAGGTTTTGTCCTTCTGTAGGAATGGCTTTTGCCTCATACGCAACCGGATTTTCTTCGACTTTTTCGCTGGGCGGTTCTATTGCTGTTTCGGATTTCTCCTCTACGGTTCCACTGTCCTCTTTCTCTTTGACAAGGTAGAGGGGCATGTCCATGAAAAAGGGGAAGTATTGCTCTTTTAACATACGGCCTTAAAGATAATAAATTAGCTTTTCTTTTTGGTGAAAATGGTAACAATTGCGCTAATCACTACACCCTTAGTCAATTAGGAATTAGGAATTAGGAATTAGGAATTAGGAATTTGGAATGAGGATTTTTGTACT
>JAGYIY010000004.1 GCA_018402485.1 Roseivirga sp.
GAATCACTTTGCCCATGGGCAAAATCGTAGTTAGGATAAATGCACCAAGTGTCACCTGTGCGGTGGTGACTCACCTTTCTGATGCGGTACATGATGGGATCTCGCATGTGCATGTTGGGTGAATGCATATCGATTTTAGCTCGTAGCACCATGCTACCTTCTCCATGCTCGCCTGCTTTCATTTCTTGAAAAAGACGTAAATTTTCGGCCACTGATCGGTTGCGGTAGGGGCTTTCAATGCCCGGGCTAGAGGGATTGGTACGTCCTGCACTGATGTCTTCAGCAGATTGTTCATCCACATAAGCCAGTTCTTTTTCGATGAGTTGAAGGGCAAAATCGAAAAGTTGATCAAAGTAATCTGAGGCATAGCGGGCTTTTCCTTCCCATGCGTATCCCAACCACGCAATGTCTTCTTTGATGGAATTTACGTATTCCAAACTTTCTTTCACCGGATTGGTATCATCGAAGCGAAGGTTGCAAGTGCCTTTGTATTTTTGGGCCAGACCAAAATTCAACACGATTGACTTGGCATGTCCGATGTGCAAATAGCCATTGGGTTCAGGAGGAAAGCGCGTGTGGACTTGCTCAATTTTGCCCGAAGCCAAGTCCTGCTCAATCATTTGCTCAATAAAATTCAGTGATTCGTATTTTTCTACTTCTCCCATTTTCGTCATTTGATCTGCAATTTTAGCGAAAAACCAGCAGAAAGCGGAAGGTGTGCGGGTGACTTTCTTGATTTGGTAAAAGAAAATGACCCTATGGAGCAGGTTAAGCATGCATTGTGGATAAACCGGTGTATAACCCGGTGCATAAGCCTGTTGGAAACTTGTTGATAATTAATTACTTATGAATTTGGTGATACAAAAAAAGTAGAACAAATTTATACTATCAAGTGAGAGATAAGGGTAGTAGTTTTCTACACTCTCCTTTCAGAAAACGTCTGAAAAATTGAAGTGAAAGGGTTTACTGCGGTAAATCTGAGACAGCAACTTGGTGAAATACGTTTGTCGGCTTCGGTCGGCAACGTTCGTGCTTGGCTTTCAGGGGCTAGCCGGAATCTATTGATCACGACTTGAAAGGGAGTAATCGTTTAGATGTTTTAAAAATCTTTCTGCTGAAAGGTGATTAAGGCAGGGTATTTCGCAAGAAAGTAAGCTTTGGCTTATTTCACCAACACCTTGTGTGTTGGGGCTCATCCGCTACTCGTAAGGGTAGATAATTGTGTCATGCACCTTTTGTGCCGGGAACAGGGCTTTCCCTCAGTAACGGTCAAAATGAGTCGTGCGAAAGCACAAAAAGCTGCAAAAACGCAATCCATGCAATCGCGAAGCGTGCGCATTAAGACGTGCTGATGGGGAGGTTTTCAGGTTCGCCTGAGAACATGTTCTGAACAGTAGCTTGACGTTTTTCTGATCTTAAAGGATCAGACGAATGGATGAGGGAAGTAATTCCCTCATCTTGTTTTTTGGGGGTATTTGTAAAAATACGAAGGAGGTCATCGGGGGATGGCCTCTTTTTTTGTGCCATTTGTAACCTACTATCGAAAAAATGCGTAGTATTGCAAACATAAACAGTAGTAATACTATTACATATGCTAGTGCAACTAATAATTAAGCAATGACTACCCTCAGGCTTGAGATGAATGAGAAGCTTTTCTTGAAAAACCCGCAAGACACAGAGCTTGGGCGCAAAATCATTCGACATGCCATTGCCATGATCGATCAGCTTGGCTTAGAAGCTTTTACGTTTAAGAAACTCTCTGATGAGATA
Organism: Roseivirga sp.; assembly: GCA_018402485.1. GTDB lineage: Bacteria > Bacteroidota > Bacteroidia > Cytophagales > Cyclobacteriaceae > Roseivirga. Next base: position 1,771 of record JAGYIY010000004.1, read on the forward strand.
GCCTCAACGGAAGCTTCGATTTATCGCTATTTTGAAAATAAACACAAATTGTTGGTTTATCTTATTGCTTGGTATTGGAATTGGTTGGAATATCGCATTGATTTTGAAACCAATCATCTTTCTACAGCTACAGAGAAGTTAAACATTGCGATTCATTTCATTTGTAAGAGACAGTCATTCGATAAATCTTTTCCATCGGTGGATGAAGAAGCACTTCAGCGGATTATTATAAATGAATCAGAAAAGACTTATCTTACCAAACAGGTGGATACCGACAATGAAGATGGTTTATTTTGGGGGTATAAATCACTCTGCCACAAAATTGCTAGTATGGTAAAAGAAATCAATCCAAGTTACCCTTATCCCTATGCTTTGATGTCAACTTGTTTGCAAGCAGCACATCAACAGATTTTCTTTTCGGAACATTTACCCAGTTTAACAGAGATCGCCGAAAATAGAGAATACATGTACGATCAAAACTCAAGATTTTTGTTAGACATGATAACCAAGACCATTCAAAACTAGATTCAGATGACATCTCAACATTTAATCAGTACAGTTAAGGAGGTGCTTTTATTGCTAGATGCGGATTTAGGTGATGCGTATTATCAAGAGCTAAAGGCAGAAAAAAGAACCTATCAACTCGATGAGGCTTTTGAATTCCGCAGAGACCTTGTGGAGTTATCTAATAAATTGCGCCTGGTGTTGGTTGAAAAGCAGTTGGAGGGTAACAGTCTTATTGGTTATGCCAAAGAACTAGCGATTCCTCTGGTGGCCTTACGTAAAAAAGAGAACCATTTTCTGCCTATCATCATCTATCAAGATAAGAAAGGTAAAACACATGCCTTGGAAGTAACAGAAAATGATAGTTATGAGATTGATTTGGATGGTATTGACGGAGATGTATTGCGAGATAAAAATGGCCAAATTATTTTCTTTGGTGCATTTAAATACAAAAGCTTGGTTTCGGAAGAAGAGGATGGCGAAAAAGGAAAAGCTATGTCTCCTATCAAAAGACTCATCAGGGTACTTGGTGAAGAGAAAAAAGATATTGTTTATGTCTTCATATATGCCACTTTTGTTGGAATAGTTTCTCTAACACTACCCCTGGGTATTCAGGCCATTGTAGAATTGGTTTCAGGAGGTGTTGTGTTCAGCTCAATTTACGTGCTCATTTCCCTTATTATTCTGGGTATTTTGGTTGTCGGTGGTTTACAAATCATGCAGATAACACTCATAGAATTTATTCAAAGGCGTATTTTTACCAAAGCTGCATTAGAATTCGCCTTTCGCATTCCAAGGATGAAAATGGAATCCTTAGCCAATTTGCATACACCTGAATTGGTCAATAGGTTTTTTGATGTTCTGACATTACAAAAAGGGTTGCCAAAATTGCTGGGAGATTTGATGTCGGCCGTGATTCAAATTATATTTGGGCTCATTTTACTCTCTTTTTATCATCCATTTTTTGTGTTTTTCGGACTCGTACTCGTGTTGACTTTGATTCTCATTTTTCGTTTAACAGGCCCTAAAGGATTACAATCATCTATCCAAGAATCTAAATACAAGTACCGGGTGGTGTATTGGCTAGAAGAAGTGGCTAGGGTATTGAAATCTTTTAAAATTTCTGGGAATACCAGCCTACCCAACAGAAATACAGAATATAATGTCAACAATTACTTGATCAACCGAAAGATTCATTTCGGAGTTTTGATCAGTCAGTACGGTTATATTGTGCTCTTCAAAGCTGTGATTACCGCAGGATTATTGATCATTGGTACCACACTAGTGATTAACAGAGAAATTACACTTGGTCAATTTGTTGCTTCTGAGGTCATCATCATTTTAATTCTTAACTCAGTCGAAAAAATTATCACTTATCTAGATGTGGTTTACGATATGCTTACAGCGGTCGATAAAATAAGTCATGTAACAGATTTGCCTTTGGAAAAGGTGGGCGGGATTGATTTGAATCAAAATAGCCTAGATAAAGGGTTCGTGATTGAGATCAAAGAGATGAGTTATAAATATGCGGGTACGTCAAAACCTGCTTTAAATAACATAAACCTGCGCATCGCTTCAGGTGAGCGTATCTGTATCTGTGGAGGTAATGATTCAGGGAAATCCACTTTAACGCATACTATTGCAGGGCTCAATAGAGATTACCAAGGCATTATAACCATGAATGGCTATAGTTTGCACGATTTAGACTTAACCAACTTGAGGGATAGATTAGCTAAGAATGTATCTCAAGAAGATATTTTTGATGGTTCTATTTTCGATAATATTGCCGTAGGAAAGCCCCAGGTAAGCACCAAGGAAGTTGTTGATGCCATTGAAAAAGTAGGGCTTTCAGATCAGATCAATAGCATGCCAGATGGTTTGAATACACATGTGGTAAGTGGTGGTAAGGGATTTTCCAACTCCTTTGTTACTCGTTTGATTTTGGCGAGATGTCTTGTGAAAAAACCTAATCTGCTGATTTTAAACGACTATTTTAACACTTTTCAAATTACCGAGAAAGAGCGACTAATTGAATTGGCATTTCATTTAGATCATTGCACGCTCATTACAGTATCTAATGATGTAAGTGTTATGAAAGCCTGTGATCGTGTGGTGGTGATGGAGGCAGGCGAAATTGCTGCTATCGGAACATTCGATGAGTTATTAAAAAATGGTAAACTTAATCAATTGATCAAAAGCTAAGACCATGCTAAACGTATCTAAATATAGCGGTAAAATGGAGCAGTCCAGTATTTTGTTCAAAACATTGAAGACACCGAATACGGGCAAAATGTTGGCTAAGGTACTCTTAATTACCACTTTTGCATTTTTCATTATGCTGTTTCTACCTTGGCAGCAAAACATAAGAGGTACGGGTGCACTCACTGCTCTTTCGCCAAGTGAAAGGCCACAGTTTGTGGAAAGTGCTATTGCCGGAAGAATTGCAGAGTGGAAAGTGCGTGAGGGTCAGTTTGTAAATGCAGGTGATACCATTCTAGTACTTACTGAGATCAAAGAAAAATATTTCGATCCGCTTTTATTGGAAAGAACCCGAGAACAAATTGAAGCCAAGCGGCAAGGTATCATAGCTAAAAAGGCTAAAGAAAAGGCATTAGAAGAACAAGAGAAAGCCCTACGAGAATTGTTGGTTGCCAAGAGTGAGCAGGCAGTGAATTACCTTGAACAAGCTGAGTTTAAATTAACCACAGATAGTGTAGACTATGTGGCGGAACAAATACGCTTTAAAAACCAAGAAGATATTTTCGCCCGGAACCAGCAGTTGTACGAGGCTGGTAATATTGACTTGACCAAGTTCCAAGAGCTTGATTCAAAACTTCAGGAATTGACCATGAAGGTAATGTCAGCCAAAAATACCTATTTACAAAGTCAGTTGTCAGTTACCAATGCGCAAATTGAGCTGAATGCTGTGGTATCAGAATACCAAGAAAAAATCAGTAAAGTACTTTCGGACCTAAATAATACACGTTCTGAAATATTCGATGCGGAAGGGGCGCTCACCAAACAAGAAAATGAATTAGCAAACCTTACCATTCGGAATGATCAGTATCAATTAATTGTTCCGCAAAGCGGCTATATCATCAAGGCCCTGAAAGCAGGGGTGGGAGAAACCATCAAAGAAGGAGAGGCGGTAGTGGAGATTTTAGCTGAGAACCCCAGTTTGGCAGTGGAGATGTATGTTAGAGCGATGGATGTTCCATTGATAGCCACCGGGCGAAAGGTCCGTATTGAATTTGATGGCTGGCCGGCGCTACAGTTTTCTGGTTGGCCGAGCGTATCCGTTGGAACTTTTGGTGGAGTAGTTCAGGTGGTAGATCGTGCGGATACGAGAGGTAAAAAAGGTGAATTTCGTATCTTGGTGACTCCTGACCCTGAAGATGAGCCTTGGCCTGAACAATTACGTATGGGATCTGGTACCAAAGGTTGGGTAATGTTGGATAATGTAGCTGTTTGGTATGAAATCTGGCGTCAGTTGAATGGCTTCCCACCAAGTTTATATGAAGCACCCCAGCAGGATGTTTTGGAAAAGGAGGACGAGAAATAATATGAGTAGAAGAATTTTCTCCTTCCTAATTATTTGTCTGCTTACTGTAGGCCTATCGTGGGGTCAGGAAATCAATGCTCCTTTCTCCGTAGATTCTACGAGCCAATCAGAGGCATTTCAAACCCTGAGTTTGGAGGATTTTATCCGTGTGGTTTTGGCTAATCATCCTGTCATTAAACAAGCTGATTTGCTTTCTGAAAATGCTTTGCAAGAAGTAAGATTGGCTAAAGGGGCTTTTGATCCAAAAATTTCGGCTTCTTGGGACAGAAAGAACTTTAAGGATACAGAGTACTTTAATATTTTCAATGCATCCATGACCGTCCCAACATGGTTTCCGATAGACCCGAAACTTAGTGTAGACCGCAATAGAGGAGTCTTTCTGAGTCCCGAGAATACCATTCCCGAAGGAGATGACTTTAGACAAGTTACTCTGGGGGTAAGCCTTCCAGTAGGAAGAGGTTTGCTGATTGATGCAAGAAGAGCAGCTGTAAAGCAAGCGCGCATCTTCGTAGAAAAGACAGAGGCAGAACGCTTGGAAATGGTAAATAAAGCTTTATTGGAGTCTCTAAAAGCCTTTTGGGAATGGCATTTGGCTTATGGTCAATTTCAATTGATCGAACAAAGTTTAGACATTTCTCAAGACATCTATGAAAGGATTAAGCTTGACTATCAGTTTGGTGAGGCTGCTGTGATTGACACCGTTCAAGCGGCCATTACTTTTCAAAACCGTGCTACCGATTATCAAGCAGCTCAAATTACTTTTCGTAGAGCATCTTTACAACTTTCTAATTTTCTATGGGGTATTAATGAGGAACCTATCGAGTTAAAATCTGATGTGATTCCGGATATGAGTATGACAGGGCCACAAGTTATGGATTTAGAAACGCTACTGGAGGATGCCATTTCCATTCATCCCAAACTAAGGCAATTGTCTTTGAAAATGGATGGATTATCGGTTGCAGAACAGTTGGCCAAAGAAAACCTAAAACCACGGGTTGACCTCAACTATAACCTCATCAATGCACCCATCTCTCCGGAAGGAGCTTTCACTTCCATAGACTTAAGCAACGATTATAAGTTTGGAATAGGCTTTGAGTTTCCCTTGTTTTTGAGGAAGGAAAGGGCTAAACTGAAACAAACACGCATTAAAATGGCTGATGTCGGCTATGAGAATTTGGTTACTCGCCAGCAAATTTTAAATGCCATTCAAGCTAATTATTTTGAACTGACCAATGGGCGAACCATGGTAGACTTATTAGAACAAACCGTAGAAAATTATGAACGCTTATTGGAAGCTGAATTGCTTAACCTGGAGCTAGGTCAAAGTGATTTATTCCGCATCAACTTTCAACAGGATAAGTTACTTGAGGCACAGTTAAAATTACTCAAACAGCGGGTCACCCTAGAAAAATCGAAACTTGAACTGTATTGGGCAGCCGGAAGACCTTATTTGAGTTTTGGGGAATTACTGCCCAATGAAAATTAGCTTTAAGTATATAAAAAGGCCCAATAGATTAGTCCTAATTGCATGGGTAGTCTGAGCCATAAGGCAGCGCGATACCAATGTTTTTTCCCTTTGTAGGCTTGCAACATGTAAACATTTGCTGGGAAGACGCCTATCAAAGTAGCTATGATGCCCCAGGCACCAATGCTTTGTATGAAAGGAAAGAAGAGCATTAGTCCGAAAATAGCTTCAAAGAAACCGCTGAGGTAGACCAAAAATAAGGGCTTGGGTAGGTAAGGAGGCATGATTTTGAGGTACACCTTGGGTTTGATGAAATGTAAAATACCAGCAAGTAGATACATACTGCCCATGATGTAAAGCCCTGTTTTATCCATAGCTTGAAGGTAATAAAAAAGGAGGATGCCAAGAACGGCAACCTCCTTTTTTCAATGGATGCTTCAATGGCTTACTTCTTCTCTTTCAAGCTTTGGGCCTCCCATTTATTATTCTCACGATCTGCATCAGCCATGCGACCTGAAGGATCTATTTCAATGGATGCGATTTCTCCAATGGGTTTATTGATTTCAAAGGCATAGGAAGGATTGGTCCATGGCCAATCCGGATGCACGGTTCTTGAGTCATTGGTTTCCGCAGGCTTTTCTCCTCGCATCATTCTTAATGGCATATAATGCACTTCCTTACTGCCATCCTGATAAGTAACCACCACATCAATGGGCATAGGGAATTCACCTATTTTCTCCAAGGTAACCTTGGTTGTATTGTTTTCACCGACCACTTCCTGCACTCCATAATCGATCATTTTGGTTGTGTAAACCATGTATTCATTGTACCAGTCCAGCTCTAAGCCCGAAACTTTTTCAAATATTCTCAATACATCATTGGGGTTGGGATGCTTAAATTTCCATGTTTCAAAGTATTCCAAAAGCGCTTTATCCCTAGCTTCTTCACCAATCACATAACCCATTTGACTCATCCAAACAGCACCCTTTCCATAAGAGGCTGCGCTGTAAGCCGAATTGGTTACATAATGATCTGAATGCGTGCTCATGGGTTCTTCTAGACCACTTTTAGCAATGCGAAGGTAGCTTCCTTGTCCGGAACGATTGCCTAAGGCTCGTAAAGCACGAGCTCCAGGCCCCTCAGGACTATTGAGGTGGCTATTGATGCGAGAGGATGCATAGGATGTAAATCCTTCATCCATCCAGGGATGCAAAGCCTCATTATTTCCTAATACACCGTGGTACCAATCGTGCATAAATTCGTGAATAGTAACACCCAATAGGCTCTGCAGGCTTCTTCTTTCTCCGGTAATTAAAGTAGACATTGGGTATTCCATTCCGCCATCACCTCCTTGGATAACGCTGAATTGATCGTAGGGATACTGTCCGAAGGTTTTACTCGCAAAGGCAAACGCACGCTCAGTAAGAGGTATGAGTTGTTTCCAATTCTCATCATTTTGACCCTTTTGATGGAAGAAATGAAGCACTGTTCCATCTTCCATCGTGATTTTGTCGTGTTGATAGTCAGGATCCGCAGCCCACATAAAGTCATGCACATTGGGGGCATAAAAATGCCAGGTCAGTTTCCCATTTTCTACCTTTTTGTTGACGGTTTGCCCTTCGTTTTCATAGCCATGACCTATTTCCAATGGGTTTTGCAAATAGCCTGTACCTCCGATGATGTAATCTTGATCAATTTTTATTTTTACATCATAATTACCCCATACACCATAAAATTCACGGCCAATGTATTCATCAGCATGCCAGCCTTGGTAATCGTATTCTGCCATTTTGGGATACCACTGTGCCATGGAGTACCTAATACCTTCTGCATTGTCTCGCCCGCTTCTTCTTATTTGAACAGGCACTTGACCCTCAAAAGTCATGTCGAATATAACCGTCTCACCCGGAAGAATGGGTTCTGCTAAATTCACTTCTAAAACGGTACCTACTGTTTCATAGTCAAGGGGTTGACCGTCTTGGGTGAGCGATAAAACCTTTTGATACCCGATTTCATCTGGTGCTAAAGTAGAAATGCGATCTCCCACACGCCTGTCTGGGTCGCGAATGGTACGCGAACGAACATCCATCATACTTCCTGGTTGAAAAGCATTGAAATACAAATGATAAAACACCTTATTCAATACATCAGGAGAATTATTGGTATAGGATGCTTTTTGTGTTCCGGTAAACTGATTGGTATTCACGTCCATATCAATTTCCATGGCATATTCAATGTGCTGCTGCCAGCGATCACTGTCTTTTGTTAGGGCAGGTTCCTGTGCCCAAGATGTGATGGAGAGCCAGACCATCACCCATATCATTGCTCCTTTGCGCTTTTTCATAAAGTATTCGGTTTTAAAATTTTCTCAAATTATCAAAGTTTACCAAGTACGACAAATTAATCTCTTTGAATGGTATCGTCAAGCTATAATCTGTACCTTACCTGAAATTTAATATCTGTTCTTTGGTTTCCTTCAATGGTTTCTAAGCCTGTGCCAATTTGGTTCCGATCGAAAAAAGTGGTTTGTGCGAATCGTGCCCAGAAATCTATATTGCGACTCCATTTGTATTGCAGAAGTAGGTAGTTTCTAATACCCCTGCCACCGTATGCAGGTATGGAGAAGGCAAACAGAACATCTCTTTCATAGGCATATTGTCTGTTTTGAGCTCCTTCTGTATCGAAAATGGCTAGCCTTCCGCTGATAGTGATTTTTTTTTGCTGATAGATTACATCCTGCATCAGAGCAATTCCTGTTGTTCGAACCTTGTCGATAGTAAATTGACTAGCTTGTAAACGCGACTTGAAACTGAGTTTTGAGTTGGTAGAAAAATCGAGTTGTGCCAACCATTGTTCTCGTATTCCAGGCAAAACTATGGTTCTCTCAAGATCCTCTAAATTTGTATTTTCTTCCTTCACACGCTTTCGATATTGCACATACATGTGAATTTTTCTGGAAGGTAAATAGTTGAAACGTACAAGGTAATCGTTTCCTTTCGAAGGGCGGTCCACACGAAACCTTAGCCATGGAAAACGAAAAGAATCGAAGTAGGCATTCACAAAAAACTTGTTGTTCAATGTATATTGAAAACCCCAATAAACTCCTTGTTCATTGATGTTTCGGCTGCCTTCTGCGAACGCATTTCCTCGTAAAGCATGAAAATCTCTGGCATAGTTTCTCCAGAGCATTGCAAAGTCCAGTCTTGGCGCGAGTGTGGTAGTAAATCCACCTAATGCTCCCATGCCTCCACTTTTCGAAATACCCAATTCCCCAAAAAACCTAAATTTTCGCCAAGAATAGTTACCATACATGCTGGCATTGATGTTCTCACTGCCTTGAAATTCAAAACGGTTGTGGGGGAGGTCAGGCCTGCGAAGATCAGTACTAAAGCGATTGATAAAAGCAATGATTCCCCATTGCTTTAAATCATCTGGCTGATGATGTAGATTGAAGCCATAAACCGTCTCGGTAATTTGCTTTCGATTAGAGATTTCATTGGGTGTGCGATGAAATCCGGTTAACTGAATGGAAGAAAAGAAGGATTCAAAGGTTTCTTCATCTGCCCTCAGGCTGGCATCCTGTCTGCTGTGTGATAAAAACCCGGTGAAATACCAATGATCCTTCCATTTGTAAGTGGCGGCGGCACCTCTTAAAAAACCACCTTCTATCACAGAGGTATAGGGCCTGATTCCATAGTGCACGCGCTCCGCACTGGTGGTGGTGGCTGCTCCTTTACCCACACCAAATCCTGCACCCAGTAGTAAGCCTTGCCCTAGTTGAAGCTGATAATCTCCAATGATGAATCGGTGCCATTTTCCTTTGTTTTCCAGCATCAAGTGTGCCGACAAATAGTCTACCCCATATTGATGTTTTTTTGGTGACCACTGGAATGTTTCCCCAGGGTCTTTTTCGAAGGTGAAACCCAAGCTATAATCTCCTCTATGCGTGCTGCGGTATCTTAGGTAATGTTTGTTCGGGTTACCCAGATATCTTGTATCACCCAGGTTTTGGGGATCGGAAAAACCTCTTTTTTCCTCTAAAATTCGTTCGAATCTGTAAATGATATATTGTCTTCCAGGGCTCGTTATACGCTGCAGTAAGGGGCGATCGTCCTTACCTATGGCCAAGGGGTCTATGCGTACAAAGGGTATTAATTTTTCAATGGTTAGCATATCAAAACCCTCAATATAAGCCAATTCATAAATACTCAGCAAAGGACCAAAATCGGTAATATGAGCCCTTAAGTGTAGGATTTGCTCCTGTGTGAGGATAAAAAGACCTTGTAGCTCCGTAAAACTTGCGCTATTGATATCCAAGGGGTTCTCATAATGGAGCAGTAACTGCTCGTAAAGGTCCTCGTAATTAAGGTCCTCAGATTGGCTATTGAAGAGAGATTCTACAAAATTCGCTAATTCAAATTCTTCATTTTCTTGAGAAAGTGACACAACTGAAAAAGAGGCAAGCATCCATCCGATGAAGATTAGCTTTTTCATCCATTTCCAAATTGATAGGTCAATCCAAAATTATGCGTGGTTCCAATACCGCTGTTGGGTGAAACGGCATAGTCGACAATAAATTTTTGAATCTTAAGTCCGGCACCGAAACTATATCGGTTGGTCTGGGTGGCAAATCCCGTGCGTAATTGCAAAGCCTCGATGAACTGAAAAGATAAGCCTAAACTGAATTCAGCTTCTCTTTCTACATCTTTTTCGCCTTCTATAAACAATTGCAACTCATTGCTGATCTGATAATTGATTGCCATTCGAATGAGGATGGGAACTTTTTCTTGTGTTTCTTGAGCGATTACAGACTGAGTAAAATTGTAGATATGAATTCCAAAATTGAGTAAAGGAGTCAGGTTGGCAATTCCGCCCATTTCTCCCAGAAAAACAGACCTTTTGCCAAATCCTGCAATATCGTATTGCAATAGATTTGCCTTTATTCCTAGGGACATGATACCCAATTTTCGGGCAAAACCTAAACTGGCCATCTGCGTGCTGAAAAGATCATCACCAAACTTGTAAACCCCAAAAGCCGTATTTCCAAATGGTATTTGGGCATTCAAAGCTGCCAATACACTATTGAATGGCGTGAAATTGATAATTGTTTGGTATCCAAAAATACCACTGATGCCCTGTAAATCTCCAAGTCCTGCAGGGTTATTAAAAATGGCCCAGTGATTGCTGATAGCCGCTCTCGTGCCACCTAAACCTAAGGAAATAGGTCCGGCAGCTGGAATACTGGCATTTTGTGAATGACATACATTCCATAGCAAAGAGGCTGAGAAAATGAAAACTAGTTTATGCATCAAAGCTTAAACTAGTGATATTTCATAAATAAGTAAAATATATTTATGAGAATATTATTAAAGCGCAGACCTGAAATTAAAAAAGAAGCCTGAATTACCTTCTCTGTTGACGCTGTACTCTAGCCTCATTACAAAATCGTAATAGGTCACAATATCGAGTCCTATGCCTATACTTCCCAGCCAACTATTGTTGAAAAAATTATTTTCGTTATTGCGCAAAGCATCTCCAGCATAGCCTATATCAAAAAATATTTTGAGATATGCAGCATAGGGGAGGCTTCGGAATTGGTCGATAACACTGCCAGGGTTTAATTCCTTCAATCCTTTGATCAGTTCGAATTTCAAAGCACTTCTGTAGGAGAAAAGAAAGTCGGTTTCAATAACGTAAGCTTCGTATCCACGCAATAAATCGGGAGGATAGCCAAACCCTGAACGAAACAAATATGGAATGCGGTTTGCAAAGTTTTGATAGACTTCTGCACCTTGGGCCAAATAGAGTTTTTTGTTTAAATGGTGAAAGGAGGAATAATTCATTCGAGTGGTAAACATATCAACTTCGTTAAAAACTCCTAAACCAATTTGCTGTGCCGTAAACTCAAAAATTCTACCGGTAAGCGGATAGGCAATAAAATCTCTTCTATCGTGTTGGAAGGCGTAGGTCATCGCAAAGAAATTCTGAGTATTTCCTTGCGAATATAAATACGATGGATTCAGTTGTCTGATGGTATCTGCAACAGTATTTCGTCCATAGATTAGGCTTAAATGATGTTGATTATAAAAAGTAGGTCTTAAGGTTATTGTGCTTCCTATGGAATATCGATTTCTTAACTCATTTTCGCTTTCTAAAAACAATTGGCGATGACTTCGAGAGCCATAGCTCACTGTTTTATTATTTGAGAATGTGGTAGAGAAGGAAAGTCCTATGGTCTGAGCGTTGTTGATGTATGGAATTTGATACTGCAGGTTAAATTGATTGGTAAAGCCAAACTGGGCCCTGACAGCCATTTTATCGTTTCGTCCTGTTAAATTCATGTGCTGCAGCTGTAACCCATAGTTAACTCGTGAGAAGTCTCTTTTTTGATTTACCCACCACTCAGTAAAGTTGCGGTCTGCCAATCTGAAGATAGGTGTAGGAAAAATATACCATCTTTCTTGCACACGAATAAGCACTTCTGCTTCATGATCTGTTGTGAAAAGTGGAATAATTTCGATCTTAATGAACAACCGAGTGTTCATTAATTTCTGCTGATCGAGCTCTATGATGTTTTGGAAACCTTCTGCAGTAAAAGTTTGCCCCGACTCGAAACCTAACTCTCGATAGATGATTTCGTCTTTGGTTTTTTTGTTTCCAACAAGGTAAATATTACCGATGGTTACCTGCTTTTCAGGATCTAATTCAGGCATGTTCTGACCTTGGAGCCATGAGTATGTGCTCAGTAGTATGGTCAGATATACTAAAAATGAATGCCCTCTCTTCAAAATGATGATGACTAAGTCTTGTTTCTTTTCATATAGACGCTTAGCAAGATGAATAACCCTATCGCAACCAGTGGGATGCTTAGCATTTGACCTAAATTATAGCTTAGGTCGTCTTCGAATGCTACTTGATTTTCTTTAAAAACCTCATGAAACCAACGAAACCCAAAAATCCATACCAGAAAAATACCTGTCAGCAGCCCTTCGGGTGTTTTACCTTTCATTTTGAACCATAAACCCAGCAGAATGATGAATAAAATGATGCATGTTCCGGCTTCATACAGTTGGGAGGGATGTCGGGAAATTCCGTAGGTACGAACTATGGCCACATACTCTCTTCCCTGCAGGGTAAGTTCATAGTCCAATTCACCTTCCTGTACATAATGTTCATTAATGCTTGCTGAATTGGTTAGTATATTTTTTACTTGATTTTCAATTAATAGCCTTGCATTGGCTTCACTTATTCTTTGGTCTTCAAAAGTAAGGGTTAAGCTGACAGGAACAATGCCGGCTGCTAAGGCTTCACCACTTCCTTTGGCTGCTTCTGCAGATGCAATGCCAATGTTTGAGCTTTCAAGATACTCCTCTGCAATTCGACCAAAAACCACTCCATAGTCTGATTCTGTTGGCTTACCGATGATTTCAGAGTTGACAAAGTTTCCGAATCGAATAAAGGCACCAGCAAGGGCAACTGTAATCACTATACGGTCTAAAATCCATAAATAGCGCTGTCCTTTTCTTTTGCGTTTTTTGAATGTCCTTTTTGTCCATCCGATGATGATGGAGTAATTGGAATACAGATACAATGCTATGAAAATACCTATGGCTGCACCATGACTGGCCAGCCCGCCTTCCCAAATTCTAAAAAAAATCAGAGGATCTGCCAACCATCTATCGGGCTCGTAAAAGGCTAAATGACCGAATCGCGCACCTAAGACCGTGGCTAAAACCATATGTACGGTTAATACATCTACATCTTCAGGATTATGATTTTCTGTCTTGAAAATCTTGATCATGATTTGGTAGCCAATGATGAATCCAGCTGCAAAAAGCACACTGTACCACACTGGTGGTTCAATGCCTTTGATTATTTCTCGCATGGGATCCCAAACGATATAGGAAAGGATGGTTTCTAAATGCATAAAACAAATATATATGAAAAGCTTGAAGCTACTTCATTAAGATGTATTAAGTGTAGTTTAGGTTTTGTAAAATCTACAAGAAAGGCGTTATAGTACTTCTAACTCTTCAATAAAGCCGGCTGAAAGAATTGGGAAGCGACACCATGTTCTGGGATCGACATTGAAATCGTCTAAGTGAAATGCAGGAGCAAGGCGTTCTCTTTTCCATTGATTTCTACTCCAAAGTTGAAAAAATGTACGAATATGTGCCTTGAGGTCTTCTTCAGAAGTCAGTTTTTCTTCCAGCAAGGACTGATACACTTCCAAAGGTGATTGATGTTCTTGTATGGCTTTTCTCTCTATGGCCACCATGAGGTCATAGGGCATTAAGTCCTTCTCATCGGTTTGATCTGTTGCGCCCGGTCTCAGCTCAGCGGTAGGGGCTAAGGCATTAATAGCGGCCAATCCCTTGTAGCCTAACTCGACTTCAGCATATTTCAGCCAAGCCCGAATAAAGGATTTATCGACACTGGCAATAGGGGCTAAACTTCCACTGGTATCTCCATCCATGGTTGCATAGCCCACATCACCTTCACTCCTGTTGGAGGTGGTAAGCAACAATGTACCCATTACATTGGTGAGCATCCAAATGATTGGACTACGCGAACGCGACTGTATGTTTTGTAAAGCCAGATCGTCCGTCTCCCAGGTCAATTTCCTACCAAGGGCTCGCTCAATGGTTTGGGTATTGGCTTTCACCTGATCGTCAATGTTCCACTCGTAGAAAGTTGATCCAATCGATTGAGCCAAATTTTCTGCAGCATTCCTTGTGGTTTCCGAAGAGTTGCTGGTTGCTTGATAGGCCGTATAAAGCAAATGGCTGAGGATCGATTTTTCATCCTGATCGCTGAGATCTGTACGGCCTAAAGATGCTAGAAAGCATAGTTTGCCTAAGTCAGCTATGCCGCGACGTACCATTTCGGCTACCATAATAGCGCATGTGGCAGAGTCGGCACCCCCACTAAGCGAAAGGGTGAAGCCTTTGGTTTTACTTTTGCGCAAATAATCAAACAAAGCTAAACCACAGGCTTGTGGGAATTCATCGGCTTTAGATACCACTTCAGCCACTTTTTTCTCTTTATCTACCACAACGGTTTCAGGAGAAAGGTCAAACCAGCACAATTGACTTGGCTGAAAACTTAATAATTCATTGCGAAGGCATAGTTGACCTTGATGCGCTATCAGAATTTCACCATCATAAATCATTCTTCCAGCCTCATTACCTAAGAGGTTGGCGTAAACATAAGTACAGTTAAAATCTCTAGAGGTTTGTTCCACCAAATCTATGCGCTCTATGGTCTTTTGCATGGCAAAGTGGCTTGCACTTGGGTTAATGATCATATTGACCTCTTTCCGTGCTAATCGATAGGCAGGACGTTCGTCTCCTCTCCAAGCGTCTTCACATATTTCAATACCAAGGTGCCAGGGGCCAAACTGGAAAGTGAGGTCACCTATTTCGCATTGAAGTTCACCCCATGAAAAGGTCTCTATCACACCTATTGGCCAAGGTTGAAACCATCGTGGTTCGTAATGTACACCATCTAATGCCATAAATTGTTTGGCATAAATACCCAAGAGTTTTTGATTTTGTACTACAACGGCACAATTATAAAGTACTCCTTTGTGCCGAACAGGTAGATTAAAAGTAGTGAATAAACCTGCTGTTTCCTGAATCAATTCAGGTAGTAGATCCATTGCTTTTTGCGGTAACCAATGGCTTAGAAAGAGGTCTTCGCATCCGTAACCGGTGACCGATAGTTCAGGGAAAACGAGCAAATCCACTTGTTCCTTGCGTGCTTGTTTCAAAACTTCCTTCAGGCGATGGATATTTCCAGCCCAATCTAAAGGCGTTTGATTCACTGTAGCTCCACCAATTCTGTAGGTTTTCATGCCGTTGCAATTTGAAGTTTGAGGCATGCCTCTCTAGAGGCATCTTGTTCAGCTTTCTTCTTGCTTAAACCATGACCTTTTGCTAATGTTTCATCATCGACAGATACTTCAACGATAAATTCTTTGTACTGTCCGTTGTCTAAAGTTTGCAGATGCTTGTAGTTAGGTGTTTTACCTTGTTTTTGTGCCCATTCTATCAGTTTACTCTTGTAATTTTTTGTGGTAACAATGATTTCTTCTAAATCATAGTGAGGTTTGAGTAATCGCTGAATGATGAAATTATGGGCCGATTGAAAGCCTTTATCCAAGTAAATGGCTCCAATCAGAGCTTCGAGGGTATTGCCAAAAAGGGATTTATGTGAGTGAGAAGTTTTTCGTCTTTTATCGTACTGAACGATCTCAGGAATACCAATTTTTCTCGCTACATGATTCAGAGCATCTCGGCTTACAATTCGAGACCGAATCTCTGTAAGAAACCCTTCGTCCTTCAATGGGAATTTTTTGAATAAATAGTCGGCAATGACTGTGCCTAAGACCGCATCACCAAGGTATTCCAGTCTTTCGTTCGAGTCTTTGAAGTTGGTATGCAGATTTTTGGCTACGGAAGTATGTCTTGTGGCACGCCAATACAATCGAGTATTATGAGGTCTAAAACCAATAATGCTCTTAACGGCACGTATAAAATCTTTTTCCTCTTGTGAGGTGCCACGTAAAAATGTAAGAATACGGTTAATTAACCGCACCTTTACTCTGGTTTTTTGAAAACAACCGAAGTATTATGCCCCCCAAAGCCAAAAGTATTACTCAGAGCTGCATTCACTGTTCTCTTCTGAGCTTTATTGAATGTGAAATTCAAACGTGGATCGAATTGTTCATCATCTGTGAAATGATTGATGGTAGGAGGAATTACCTGATGTTGAATAGCCAAAATACTTGCAATGGCTTCTATGGCACCAGCAGCTCCTAACAAATGACCTGTCATAGATTTGGTTGAACTGATGTTCAGGTTGAAGGCATGTTCACCAAAAACACGTTCAATGGCTTTCACTTCGCTAATGTCGCCTAGAGGGGTTGAAGTACCATGCACATTTACATAATCGATGTCTTTCGGTTGCATATTGGCATCATCTAATGCATTCATCATTACATTGTAAGCACCTAAACCTTCAGGATGAGGTGCAGTGATATGATAAGCATCAGCAGACATGCCGCCACCTACGATTTCTGCATAGATTTTAGCTCCACGGGCTTTGGCATGTTCGTATTCTTCTAGGATTAAAGCGCCAGATCCTTCTCCCAATACAAAACCATTTCTGTCTTTATCGAAAGGTCGCGATGCTGTTTTGGGAGCATCATTGCTTTCCGAAAGGGCTTTCATGGCATTGAACCCCCCAACACCAGCTTCAGTAACAGAGGCTTCTGAGCCTCCCGTTATCATTACCTTAGCTTTGCCCAACTTAATATAAGTCATGGCATCTATCATGGCATTGGTGGCTGATGCACAAGCCGAAACAGTAACGAAATTGGGTCCGTGAAACCCATATTTGATAGAGATCATTCCTGCGGAAATATCTGCTATCATTTTAGGAATAAAAAAGGGATTGAACCTAGGTGTGCCGTCACCCTGGGCAAAGGCTGAAACTTCCTCCTGGAAAGTACGAAGTCCGCCAATACCAGAACCCCAAATTACACCGGCTTTTAATTTATCTATGGCATCCAAATCCAAACCGCTGTCCTCTACAGCTTCCTGTGAGGTAACCATCGCGTATTGTGTAAAGGCATCCATCTTTCGTACTTCTTTTCTGTCGAAGTAATCCAGAGGATCATACCCTTTCAATTCACAAGCAAAGCGAGTTTTGAATTTTTCGGCATCGAATTTTGTAATGTCTGCAGCACCACTTACTCCTTTGATCAGGTTAGACCAATAGTCATTGACATTGTTACCTAATGGCGTAAGTGCACCCAGTCCGGTTACTACAACTCTTTTTAATTCCATAGACGAGCCGAGAGAGAATTATTGTGAAACGTTAGCTTCTAGGTAAGAGATGGCATCGCCAACTGTTGCGATGTTTTCAGCCTGATCATCGGGAATAGAGATGTTAAACTCTTTCTCGAATTCCATGATCAGCTCCACCGTGTCTAAGGAATCAGCTCCTAGGTCGTTTGTAAAGCTAGCCTCTGGCGTAACCTCTGACTCTTCAACTCCTAATTTATCGATGATGATACCCTTAACTTTTGATGCGATTTCTGACATTGTCGTAAAAATTTAGATTAAACTTGATGCAAAGAAATGCAAATATAAGTTAATCTCAAACAAAATCTTTATTCTTGTCCTGTCGGAGGCAGAAGCCTAAATTGCAGTATTATGGTTGTGAATAAGTTACAAGTCGATTATGATTTTGACTTTTTGTTGGTGGCCCTCAATTCAAATGTAAAACCCTATAAATTGGCTTGGTATATTAATAGAGCTTTGGAAGTTACCCTTGTAATGATGGAGAACATTCAGATTGAGTTTAAAAAAAACAAAAGCCTTTATATTCAGAACTATGAAGCGCACGGCACAAATTACCTGCTTCGTTTACTAAAAAACAGAGCTGAGGATGTGGAAGATATTTATCAAGCTTACCTGTTGCCGGAGTTGAAAAATTTTGATTACTTCCTGCTTTTGGAAAACGATACCAATACCTTCGATGAGAACACTTTCTTAAATCAAATCAAAGAAATACCTTTCGTGCAATTTGCAACACAAGTAGACGCAGAAACACTAAAATCCAGAGACAACCTAATTTTTTAAAATGGGAAATATTATCAATAACAACAGAGCGAAAATAGTTGCCACTCTAGGCCCAGCGAGTAATAGCAAGGAAATGCTGATTCGACTGGTGACGGCAGGGGTAAATGTCTTCAGACTTAATTTTTCGCATGGTGAGCATGAAACGCACAAGGAGGTGATACGCCTGATTCGTGAAGTGAATGCTGAATTGAATACTCATGTATCTATACTACAAGATTTACAAGGCCCAAAAATAAGGGTGGAAAAGGTGAAAGATGGTGAGGTCTTTATCAAAGAAGGTGAGAAGCTCGTGATTACCACCGATAGCATTGAAGGAACGGCTGAAAGGGTAAGTACTTCATATCAGAATTTGCCAACAGATGTAGCCGTTGGGGATAGTGTATTGATAGATGATGGAAACCTTGAGCTTACAGTTGAAAAAGTAGAAGGAAATGACGTTACCTGTAAAGTGATTTACGGTGGCTCGCTGAAATCAAGAAAAGGTATCAATTTACCATTTACAAACGTTACCGCACCCGCACTGACTGAGAAAGATATTGAAGATCTACAATTTGGCATTGAGAACGATGTAGATTGGATCGCCCTTTCTTTTGTAAGGCATGCCAAGGATGTGGAAAACTTAAAGCAAAGGATTGCCAAGTCTGGGAAAGATATCCGTGTGGTCTCTAAAATTGAAAAGCCCGAAGCACTCAAAAATATTGATGAAATCATTCAGGTTTCTGATGGCCTCATGGTTGCTCGTGGGGATTTAGGGGTTGAAATTGTGATGGAAGAAGTGCCAATGGCTCAAAAAATGATTATTGATAAGTGCAATGAGGCTGCCAAGCCGGTCATTGTTGCTACTCAAATGATGGAAAGCATGATCAATAATCCGAGGCCAACGCGTGCTGAAACAAATGATGTGGCAAATGCAGTGTTAGATGGGGCAGATGCCATGATGTTATCTGCTGAAACGGCTGCAGGAAAATACCCGGTAGAAACGGTGGAGTACATGGCCAGAACAATTTCTTCAGTAGAAGGAGCAGCAGAAATTTATGATCACTTTTATTCTCCTAAAAAAGAGAGTCCGACCTACCTGAATGATAATGTGATGTTGGCCGCTTGTAAACTGAGTGAACAAGTAGAAGCTCGGGCCATTACGGGGAATACTGTTAGCGGTTATACCGCTTTTAAAATGTCTTCTCACCGACCACATGCCAAGATTTATATCTTTACTGCGAACAAAAATCTTTTAACCAAACTCAGCTTGGTTTGGGGGGTTGATGGTTTTTTCTATGACAAGAGAGATTCTACTGACGATTCTTTTGAAGACCAAGAGCGAATTCTTAAAGCGCACGGACATTTAGCATCGGGTGATGTTTTCATCACTACAGCCAGCATGCCCATACAATCGGCTAGTAGAACGAATACCTTAAAACTAAACGTGGCGAAGTAAAGGTTACAGATGAATTTCTAAGCCATCATGCGCCAAGTAAATGCCTTCGGGGAGTTCTTGACTCACCGAGGCATGTTTGCCCATTCTATGACTGATGTGTGTGAAGTAGGTTTGTTCAGCACCTATTTCTTGAGCAAAATTAATGGCTTCATGCAAAGTAAAGTGACTCAAATGGGACTGCTTTTGAAGGGCGTTGATGATCAAAACCTTTGAGCCTCTTATTTTTTCTTGCTCCTCCTTCGCGATGGTCTTGGCATCTGTTATGTAAGTGAAGTCTTGTATGCGAAAGCCAAAAACAGGTAATTGGTGATGTATTACTTCGATAGGAATAATGTCAATCCCCCCAATATGAAAAGGTTGATTGGTAATCTCATGGGTTTCAACTTGTGGGATTCCCGGATATTTTTTTTCTGCGAAAACATAAGCATACTCTCTCTTTAGTTGCTCAAGTACCTGAGCCCTTGCGTAAACGGGCATGTCCTTTTGCTGCTTAAAGTTAAAAGCTCGGATATCATCCATGCCTGCCGTATGGTCTTTGTGTTCATGTGTAAAAAGCAGGGCATCTAAGGTTTGAATACGTGAACCTAAAACTTGCTGCCTAAAATCTGGACCGGAATCAATGATAAAACTGTTTTGATCGACCCTAATGTGAATCGATGTACGTAATCTATTGTCTCTGTAGTCTAAGGAAGTACATACGGGGCAGTCACAACCAATTACAGGTACGCCTTGTGATGTGCCTGACCCCAGGATGGTTACCTTCACAATTCGAGTTTTATTTGGTAAAGCTCATTTAGGAGCTTTTTGTTTTTATCGCTCAGAGCATTCAGGTCAATCTGAATACTCTTGAGAATTTCCAATAGACAATTAATTTTACCATCCGTAGTATAATATTTATTTACGATGGCAATTTTGGTGTCTTTTAAGACGCAGTAGCCCGCTTTAAAATTCCCTTTTTCATACCTTAAAACATAATCTGATTCAGCAAAGATATCCTCCAACTTGTGCAGAAATTGTTTGGTATACCTTACATCCATGCATTTAGTAAAGATACTTTTTCACCAGTTCAATCACTTTATCGTAATCGAGCGGTTTCTGTAAGTAATCATTCATACCCGCATCGAAAAACTCGGAAACTGGTTTGTTTTTTGCATTTCCCGAAATGCCAATGATGGGGATGTTGGCTTTTTTCTTTTTGACCGCTCTAATTTCCTTGGTGGCTTCTAAACCATTTTTTGTTCCAGGCAAATGAATGTCCATTAAAATAAGGTCATAATTACCTTCATTGAAATGATCGATGCATGATTGCCCATCTTTAACGGCTGTAATTTCGCAATCTTCGAAAGAAAGAACTTTCTTCAATAGGTTTCTGATAACTGAACTGTCCTCAGCAATCAATACCTTCTTTTTTTCTTCTGTATTATCCATAATTAGTAAATGATTCAAAGTGTGAAATTAATTAAAAAATAATGAGTTGTATCGACAAATTTAATTAAATCTTCCTTAATCCCATCTTTTTGATTTTCTTTAATCAGCCTTTCAACCTGCTCAGCTGATTCAGCGATTTTTAAAAAGCCCAAAGAAGCTGCGCTGCCTTTCATATCGTGCAAAACTTCTGCCTGCTCCTTGTGGCTGGTCATTTCCTTTAGCTTACCCAGTTGGTTTAAAGTAGTGCCCTTAAACTCTTGCATGAGGTCTGCTAGTTGAGCGCTATCCATGAATTTAAGCAATTCCTGAATCACCTTTTCATTGGGGTCATAACCGTTATTCTCCTGGTTATTCTGATCAAAAGAGGTGTTAATCCAGTGATTTAAGGTGCTTTTGACTACGTTTTCTTTAATCGGTTGTGAGATACAATCGTTAAAGCCAAAAGCTAAAATTTGCTGCCTTTGTTCATGTGTGTGAGAGGAATCACAAACACCTATTATTGGACAAAAATGTTTGAATTTTGTGACAATGCCTTTATAGCTTTCAAACAAACTATGCTGTTCAGTATCAAAAATTAAAATGACTTGAGGTCTTGAAAGAACCAATTCTTGTAAGAGGTCAGTTAAAGAAATGAACTCTTTTATACGCCATGGATATGCATGCTGATGCTCACTTCTGTAAATTGACTTGGCTTCAGGATTTAAAGCCCAAATTTCTTTTTGTAAGACTTCCATGTTAAGTAAATGTCAATAATAATATAATTTGCAGACTTAATGACAACTCATCACCGTAAAAATTATTTGATAACCATTGTAGGACCAACAGCTGTTGGAAAAACGGCTTGTGCTTTGTCCTTGGCAAAATGCTTTTCGGCAGAAATCATTTCTGCCGATTCCAGACAGTTGTACCGAGAAATGAATGTAGGTACAGCCAAACCTGAAATGCGAGAATTAGAGCAAGTTCCCCATCATTTCATTAATTCACATAGCATACAGGATGCATGCGATGTTGGTTCCTATGAAAAAGAGTCTTTACAGGTTATTCAGAATGTATTTGATCAGGGTAAGCAGCCTATTTTGGTGGGTGGTTCCGGCCTGTTCGTTAACGCCGTTTGTCGTGGTTTAGATGACTTACCTCCAAAAAATGAGCGCATCCGTACAAGCCTGAACGAGCAATATCAGCAGCAAGGATTAGCTCCTTTATTGCAAGAGTTGCAATCGAAAGATCCGGATTATTTTGAAGAAGTTGATCGAGCCAATCCGCAGCGTATCATTCGGGCATTGGAGGTAATTAGAACGACGTATCAACCTTTTTCTTATTTTAGACGCAATCAACCTAAACCAAGGCCATTTGAATTGATATCTATAGGTTTAGATATGCCAAGAGAAACGCTTTACGACCGTATTGACCAACGGATGGATCGGATGATTGCCAAGGGTTTGTTTGAAGAAGCAAAAGTACTTTTTCCTTATCGGCAACTCAATGCTTTGCAAACGGTCGGTTATCGTGAGATTTTTGGGTTTTTGGAGGGTAAATATGATAAAGATGAGTCCGTTCGGTTATTGAAAAGAAACTCAAGAAGATATGCCAAACGGCAACTGACATGGTTCAAGAAAAATAAATCAACCCAATGGTTTCATCCTGAAGAAAGCCTCAAAATTGAAACATATGTTTTGTCAAAGCTTACGAAATCCCCATAGCCGTGCCACCCAAAGGGTAGGGGATTCTGTAATGTATAGATTGTAGTCACGAATGTTTCCGCGAAGCTGATACACCAATTCTTCCACTGATTTTAATGCTTGTCTCAACTCATCTGCATTAGCATCTGAAGATAATTTGTCTAAAAATTGTTTAATCCATAGACTTTCTTTCTCAAAACCCTCAAATTCTTGCTGAGACCTTGCCTTTAACACGGCGTGCAAGTCTTCAATATTTTGGTCGGATGCAAGCTGGAGTAACAACTCAATCTGTTGGTTAAACTGTTTCTTGGCCTGTTGAATACTAGTCAAAATACCGCGGATCTTATTCACCGTGTAAATGGTATAAAGAAAACTAGCCCCCAGGAGTGCGACAAAAATTGGAATGAAACCCATGCTTTATGGCGATTGATCGTTTAAATATAGCTGTAAATTTTACCAATCTCTTGTTGGCTACCAAATGATAAAGCACAATCTTTACAGATACGCATGGCACAGAAAGAACTTAAACCTGTTTTGATCATTACTTATTACTGGCCTCCTAGTGCAGGTGCGGGCGTTCAACGCTGGTTGAAGTTTGCCAAATACCTTCCGGAAATGGGCTGGCGTCCTATCATTTTTACACCTGAGAACCCTCAGTTTGATCTCAAGGATGAAAGTTTATTAAAAGACATACCATCCGAGGCAGATATCTTAAAGTTCCCAATTTGGGAGCCTTATGCTTTTTTTAAAAAAATCACTGGCATAAAAAAATTAAAGCAAGGTCAGATCCTAGAGGAAAGGAGAAATGGTTTTTTTAAACAATTGAGCATATTTCTAAGGGGTAATTTATTTGTTCCAGATCCACGTGTTTTCTGGGTGAAACCGGCTTCGAAATTTCTCTTGGAAATGATAGAAAGCAATGGAATTGAACACATCGTTACAACCGGCCCACCCCATAGTATGCACTTGATCGGTAGGCGGCTCAAATTGGCCATACCAACCCTACGATGGATTGCAGACTTCAGAGATCCATGGACAGAGTGGGATATTTTACAGCAAATGTATATTACACCTCCCATCTGGAAAATCCACCAGCGTTTAGAGCAAAAAGTGTTAAAAATGGCAGATCAAGTATTGGCCACAGGGGCATCGGCATCTGCTTCATTTTTAGCTTTAGGTGCTCGACATTCTACGCATATCACCAATGGCTACGATGCAAAGGATGCGGTATTGGAAGAGAGGGACGAGGCCTTTACTGTTAGTCATGTTGGTATGCTGAGTGCAGACAGAAATCCTGAAGTATTATGGGAGCAACTGAATCAATTAGCTGAGCAGACCAAAGGATTTCGCTTGCATTTAGCGGGCTTATTGAGTGCCGAAGTTTTGCGAAGTATTCAAAACAATCAGGCTTTGTACACTTCCACGAAGGTAGAGGAATACCTTCCTCATGAGGAGGTTATGAAAAGGTATCAAAGAAGTCATTTGTTGCTTTTGATGCAAACCAGAGCAAATAGCACCCAATTACCCGGTAAGTTTTTTGAATATCTACAGGCAAAGCGGCCTATTCTATTCATTGGTGATCCACATAGTGATGTAGCCCATATTTTGAAGAAAACGCACTCTGGCGAGTGTTTTGCTTACGATGACAGTCTAGGCATCGCTCAATTCTTAGAGGAAAGGTTTGAGGATTTCAATAAGCAACGACAATCCTTTTCTTTTCGAGGCATAGAGCGATATGAACGGAAAGCATTGACTAGAAAATTAGCGGATTTATTAGACAGTTTGACAACTAAGGTCTGATTTTGCGCCATACATCAGCTAATAATTGATTCATTTCATTCGAGAGTCTTAAAACCAAACTACCGCCTAATAAAATCACTGTGATCATGCTAGAGCGCACAAAGATGTCGATCCACCTATTTTCTAAATTAGGAAGGAAGTGATTGGCCAAAAGAGTCAGCAACACCAAACCCAGAAAAATCAAGGTTTGACGACTGAAAGGTTGCATAGATAGTTTGTATTTGATGAAAATAAACTTGGTCAGGTTAAAGGTGAGCATGGCGCATAAGGAAGCCAAGGCAGCACCTTCTATACCCAAAGTAGGAATGAGTAAGAGGTTGAGCAGTATGGTCAATAAGGCTAAAAGAGCTACTGCCAATACATTGAAGCGATAGTATTTGGACATGACAATGATCTCTCCATTCGCTCCAAAAGCCATATCACTTAATTTTCCTAGTCCTATCAATAAGACTACACCCATACCGCCTTTGTAAGCATCGGCATTGGGAATGAAGCTGTAAATATTGTCAAGGTTGGCCCAGATACCGAAGAGCAACAGGCTACCAATGATGATTTGATTGATGGCCGTTTGCCGATAGAGTTTCTGAATGGCACCATGGTTTTGCGCACTGAAAGATTTTGAAATCAAAGGGCCGGCCAATTGTGAGATGGCACGCTTTGGTATTTCAATCACAGTACCGATAAAGAAGGCGATGGTATAAATACCCGTTTGCTCTAGTCCCAAAGCGCCACTGATCATGATGCTGTCGATTTGTAAAATGATTTGTGTTCCTCCTGCTCCAATAAGCGAAAACAGGCCGTAGCTAACTATTTTTTTGAAATTAGAAAAAGAGAGAAAGGAAAAATTGAAACTCCATGAGTGATTATTTTTACTGAAATAGTAAATGACAAGCCCTAAAAATGCACTGGCATAAACAGCCAGTAAACTGTTCATCAGTCCATGGAAATCAAGAAGCTGGAAACCATAGGCAAACAAAAGTATACTTGTACTCAACCGCAAACCTATGTCGCGCAAAAATGTAGGTACAACAATGTTTAATAGGCTACGCGAATAGGCTTCCATCAGTTGAAAAAGAACGATAAGAAGAGAAATGAAGAGGGTGAGTTGAAAGAATTCAATGAAGAGGGAAGACTCCTGGGAAAAATAATTTACCAACGGCTTTTGTAGGATAAAGGCAATGAGGAGTAGTAATCCGAATCCCACTAATCCACCGAGAAAAAACAAGGGTAAAAAACCTTTTTCTTTTTTGAAATCAGGGAAAAAACGGATCAAGCTTTGTGCTAGCCCCATTTGCCCAAAGGTAGCCAACAGATAAGCCGAGCTTTGTACCAAACGAAATAAGCCAACTTGTTCAGTTGATAAAAAGTAAGGGTAAAGCCAAAATACATTGACATAACCAATGATCACTCCTATGTAAGCAATGAGTGAAGAACACAGGCTTTGTTTGATAATTATTCCCATCCTGGTTTAAGCCAAATACTTGTATCTGTTAACCCGGTTGTAGTAAAGATCTTTTCCCAGCTATCTAAGGCATCATGTACAGCCTCATATCTTTTCCGTTCGGAATTATCTAGGACCAAAATACCACCGGTTTTTAGCTTTGGTATGGCATTCAGCGCACAGCTTCTTCTAGCTCTTCCATCAACCAAAACAAAATCGAAGTATTTGTCGGGGAAAGTCGATATATAAGAGCTATAAGTTTGGAAAAAATCATCATTCAGCGGATAGTCAGTAGCTGACAAACTAAACTGTTGCTCGCTACTCAGCTTGAAATCTGAGAATGCTGTATCTGAAGGTATATGCTTAAGCTGAGCATGAGTAATTTTATTACATTTTAGGTCATTTTTCACCTTTTCAAACCAATCTGCATTATGCTCCACACTGTAGTAGGTCTGAAAAAAAGGTGCAAAAAATAGGGTACTTCTTCCGCTTCCAAATTCAAATCCTTTTTCCTGTTGGTGTAATAAAGCTGACAATGCTTTTATGGCATCGGGGCAAAGCCATGGGTCGTTTGGATGCTTTTTTTGGTAAAGCTGATACTTTTTCTTTAGTAAAGGTCTTCTGATGCGGTAATTTAAGTAAGCAAGATTAAATGCTCTCGGAGCATTGTAATTTTGATTTTGAAAAAGTCTTTCCCCCAAATCTGACTTAACGGTAAGAAAATCTGAAATAGCTATGGGCATATCAAAAGGCGAATCTAATAAATAGCAATTGATTAATCATTTACTTTGATGGTAAAGCTATAAGTTTAAAATTGCCTTCATGAGAATCGCTTTTTTTCTTGACCAGTCTTTCCCACCCGACTCTAGGGTAGAAAACGAAGCTTTTTCCCTTATTCAAGCAGGTCATGAGGTACATCTTTTTTCATTAAACTACAAAAATCTTACACCGGAATTTTCCGAAGTGAATGGAATCCTGGTGTACCGTCAACCTGCCGGCAAGCTACTGTATAAATTATCTGCAATGGCATATGCGCTACCTTGGTACCATCAATTCCTTAAAGAACCCATTCAAAGGTTTATTGAAAAGGTAAAACCGCAAGTCTTACATGTGCACGACATGCTGATGGCACCTGCTGTAATGGATGTGAATGATGCAAATTTTCATTTACCGCTTACCCTCGATTTGCATGAAGATCGACCTGAAATTCTTGCATTTTATCCGCACTTACAAAGATTTCCGGCTAAGTGGTTGATATCACTAAAAAAGTGGCGTAAAGCGCAAACAGAACTGATTAAGCGAGCTGATAAGGTGGTTTTAGTTACCCCTCAAGCAATAGCCATAGCCAGACAAGCTACGGGCGAGCCACAAGTAAAATTCATTGCCTTGCCAAATACCATTGTGCCTGAAATTTATCAAAAATACCCGATTGATCAGGATAAAGTGAAAGGGTTAGCGTCTGAATTCAATATTCTTTATATGGGAGATACGGGGTTGAGAAGAGGGACAGATACAGCCATTCATGCTTTGGCTAAACTCCTAAAAAATATACCGGAGGCTCAGTTAATTTTCGTAGGTAAGAGTACTCAAGATACGGTTTTGAAGACGCTAGCAACTCATTTGAATGTACAGGCACATGTATGTTTCGAAGGTTGGCAAGATGTTTCAAAATTTCCGACTTATGTGCATGCGGCTCACGTGTGTATTTCGCCCTTAAAGCGAAATTTACATCATGATACAACTTTGGCCAATAAAATTTTTCAATACATGGCAGGGGGTAAACCTTTGGTGGTAAGCAATTGTCCGGCACAAGTACAAGTAGTTGAAGAAACCCGCGCTGGATTGGTCTTTGAAGCAGACAATGCACAAGCCTTGGCAGATGCACTACTAATGTTATATCAAAACCCAGAGAAAAGACAATTGCTTGGGGAAAATGGGCTTAAAGCAGTGCATGGTCAATACCATTGGGATCAAACGGCCAAGGGTTTAATTGATTATTATACTCAATTAGAAGCGAATTGAAATGCAAGATGCTTGTTCCTGCTACTTTCTTAAATGATAATAAACTGCACCTAAAAAGCTTATTACGACCAAAAAACTCATGATCAACATGATCCATGTTCCGGCTGTGTAAATGGAAGGTGCAAATTCCACGGTAATGGTATGCTGTCCTGCCGGGACTACCATTCCTCTCAGCGTGTAGTTGGTAGCTATCATTTTGGCAGGTTCACCATCAATGTTCACCTGAAAACCTTTGGGGTAAAAAACCTCTGAAAAAACCACAAATCCATCTCCGGAATTGCTGCTTTTATATTCCCAATAACCCGGGCGGTAGTCGGTGAGCTCTACTTCACCCATGGAAAGGGAATTGGGCAAGTTGCTCGCATCTTCTTGATGTATAATGGCCGTATTTTTGGTATCCCGAAGACCAAGGGTCTGTTCAAACACGTCATCGACGGTGGCTGCTTTTATAACGTCTTGTGCAAACCATGCGGCTCCGTTGGTCGCATCGTTGGTAATGACGCCATTGGCAGATGAAGGATTTACTATCATGAATTTTGTATTCATCATATTCAACAGCGGATAATCTTCAAAATTCACATTACCGTCCTGAATACTTTGTCTGAGTCTTGCATACTCATCAATCAAACCATTGTCCATGATTTCTTGGTAACGCCTGATGCGTGCACCATGGTAACCATTCACCAGATGGTGGTGATAGGAGGCTTGCGCACTATAGAATTGTTGGGTCAAATCGAGCACTCGGTCTCCCAATTGTTTTTGTTGATTAATGGATTGATCTGCTTGGCTGAGGTTGAAAAGGGTAGTACCACCTTGTCTTTGATAATTGGCATCATCTATAAAGCGACTGCTAACGGTGAGCACTTCTATGCTACCTAAAAACAATAAGAGTAGGGTAAGTACGGTTTCTGATATTTTTTTGAGCGGGGAAAGGTATAGGAGTACTCCAAAGGCGAGAATGAAACCAGTGGCACGTAGGCTGTCTGCCTTGAACAAACCTTTCCGAGAAGCTTGAACAGCTTCTGCTACTTCTTTTTGGAGTTGGGTATCAATACCTGAGCGGAAACTGAAAATTCCTGCAAAAAGCCACAACAAAAGAGCGACACCGGCCGTGCTTCCTAAAGCAATGAATAGGGCCTTTTGGTCCTTATTATTCCACTTTTGCTGTAGGTATTTTTCTAGCCCTAACATGCCTAACAGACCAATCGAAAAAATAGGCATAATCATGGTAAAAGTAACGGAACGGAACTTGTTGTAACCGGGGAAATAATCGAACATCAGCTCATTAAAAGCCGGAAAATTTCTACCGTAACTTAGGGCAATCCCTAATATGCCAACGGTAACAGTCCAAACCACATACTTTCTTTCAACAAGGATGCACCCCAAAACAAAGAGAAAAACCATGATGGCACCTGCATAGTAAGTTGTGGGCGATTCCTTTCCCCAATAGGTAGGTACCCCCCTCAGGTATTGTTGAATCTGTGCATTATTGGCACCACTTTGAATGAGTAAGTCGGCTAACTCAGAGTCTTGTGGAAATGGCCCATTACCTCCCAAAGCATTTGGAATAAACAAAGTAAACGGATCCCACAAACCGTTGGAGTACTGAAAGGCATAAGACTTAGACAAGCCATCACTATTCATTTCTGCATTGTCTTGCTGGCTTAGTTCGGATGCTCCTCGGTTGGAATATTTACCGTATTCATAGGTAGCATAAAATTCTCCAAAGAAAGTTCCGATGGCCATAATTGCCGCTGCTATTAATAGCAATAACCGATGCCCGAAAGCCTTTAACGTTCCATTTTTATACGCCTCATACAGGTGTATGGCTCCATAAATCAATAAAATAAATGCCAAATAATAAGTGATTTGCAGGTGATTGACCCTTAATTGCATGGCCAAGGCCAATGCGGTAAGTGCGGCTCCAAGCCATTTGTACCGATGGAAACAAAGCTGTACCCCACCCAGCACCAACGGCATAAAAGAGACAGCTGAAATTCGCGCATTGTGCCCCGCTGTTAGCCCAATGATTTGATAGGAGGAAAAACCAAAAGCAATGGCTCCAAGAATAGCAAGATAAGGCCTGACCTTAAAGCACAAAAGCATGATGTAAAAGGAGAGCATGCTCACATAAATGATGCGCACGGGGTGCGGCAGCCCCAAAGCATAGATGGAATGCATGGTTTTAATCAGCTCATTTCCCCACTTGACACTAATCAAATAGGCAGGCATACCTCCAAAAATAGAGTTCGTCCATAGGCCTTCTTCACCGGTTTCATTTCGGTATTCAATCAATTCCTGGGCACTGGCTCGCCATTGCACAATATCGCTTTGGACCACCGTCTTTTGTTCGAAGAACACCGGCTGGAAAAAGATAAGTGTAATGATCAAAAAGACCGCCAAGGCAATCAAATGAGGTAGAATATCTTTCTGAAAAATAATTTTTTTCATACGAATGGTGAGATTGAAGGCACAATATCTTGATAAGCAAACGAATAGAAAAGTGTAAGCGGAATTTTATCTGCTCAGTGTTTCATCTTTTCTACCAAATTATTACAAATAAACCAATTCATTTTTCCAATATACTATCCTTTCAAAGCCCCTAGAATTGACTATTTTTGCAATCCAAAGATTTAGATTACCATGTTTGAAAGTTTAAGTGGAAAGTTAGAAGGTGCTTTTAAAACCTTAAAAGGCCAAGGCAAAATCACCGAGGTGAATGTGGCGACTACCGTCAAGGAAATCAGACGCGCCCTTATTGATGCGGATGTGAACTATAAGGTGGCCAAGGACGTCACAGATAAAATTAAAGAGGAAGCCTTAGGTAGGGATGTATTGATTGCTGTCTCTCCTGGTCAATTGCTTACCAAAATTGTCAATGAAGAGTTGACAGCCATGATGGGGGGCAAGAAGGTGGATATGGAGGTGAAGGGCGATCCTGCTGTCATCCTAATATCAGGCCTACAAGGTTCGGGTAAAACCACTTTTTCTGGTAAACTTGCCCGTATGCTCAAGTCGCAAGGCCAGCAGGTGATGTTGACAGCTTGCGATATCTATCGTCCTGCAGCCATCGACCAATTGAAAGTATTGGGCGAGCAAATTGATGTAGAGGTATATGCCGAGCCCGAGAATAAAAATGCAGTAGATATTGCTAATCACGCTATCAAACATGCGAAGCAAAATGGTAAAAAAGTAGTCATCATAGATACTGCCGGACGATTGGCGGTTGATGAGCAGATGATGCAGGAGATTGAGGCCCTGAAAAAAGCACTCAATCCGTCAGAAACCCTTTTTGTGGTGGATTCCATGACCGGGCAAGATGCGGTGAATACGGCCAAAACATTCAATGAACGTTTAGATTTTGATGGGGTAGTCTTAACCAAACTAGACGGTGATACCCGTGGGGGAGCCGCCCTATCTATCCGTACGGTCGTTGATAAGCCCATTAAGTTTATTTCTACCGGAGAAAAAATGGAAGCCCTCGATGTCTTTCATCCCGACCGTATGGCCAACCGAATTTTGGGCATGGGCGATGTGGTGTCTTTGGTGGAGAAGGCGCAAGATTCTTTTGATGAGAAAGAGGCGCAAAAACTGAATAAAAAAATACGTCAGAATAAATTTGACTTCGATGATTTTCTCTCCCAACTAGAGCAAATCAAAAAAATGGGCAACCTGAAAGACTTGATGGCAATGATTCCTGGAATGGGTAAAGCCATGAAGGGATTGGATGTGGATGATGATTCTTTCAAACCCATTGAAGCCATCATTCGTTCTATGACCAAGCTCGAGAGAGCCAATCCTGAATTGATCAATGGCAGCAGGCGCAAGCGCATAGCCACGGGTTCCGGTACTTCTGTTCAAGAAGTCAATAACTTGATGAAGCAGTTTGCAGATATGCGCAAAATGATGAAGATGATGAACAAAATGGGAGGGAAGAAAGCCATGCAAAGTTTGGCCAACCTTACTGGGAAATAAATCTTCTTTTTGGTATATGTTTACCTCCTGGGGAGGTTCCTAAAATTTACGAACTAATAAAAATAATTTTATGCTTTCTTCACAAATAGAAAAACAACTCAATAACCAAATTGAATCAGAAGCGGCTTCTTCGCAATATTATTTGGCCATGGCC
The DNA here is from genome assembly GCA_018402485.1 of Roseivirga sp. Lineage (GTDB taxonomy): Bacteria > Bacteroidota > Bacteroidia > Cytophagales > Cyclobacteriaceae > Roseivirga. The sequence goes on from JAGYIY010000004.1 coordinate 33,886, forward strand.
TCATACGCAGAGGTGCAAGGTTACAATGGGGTGGCTAATTTTATGTACAAGCATTCTGATGAAGAAAGGCAACATATGCTCAAGCTCGTTAAATTTGTGAATGAGCGAGGCGGACATGCCATTGTTCCTGCCTTGAAGCAACCTCCGGCTACTTTCAAAGATATTCCAACCATGTTTCAAAATCTGCTCGATCATGAGATTGCCATCACCCAAAAGATCAATGAATTGGTTTCTACTACTTTGGCAGAAAAGGATTATTCAACCCATAATTTCCTACAATGGTACGTCAGTGAGCAATTAGAAGAAGAAGCATTGGCTCGTACCATCATGGATAAACTCAAACTCATTGGCAACGATAATGGCGGACTCTATATGTTCGATAGAGATATCGCCGGTTTTAAAGTAACCTCAGCGAATGATGATTTAGGTTAAAAACGGTTTTTGAACTGGTGAAATAAAGGGCTCTCAGAGCCCTTTATTTTTTTGTGAAGCTTGCTCTGGTGGTGTTAAGAAATAACTAAATTCATCGTCTTCAATAAGCAGAGAGTTACTGCGGAATAAATTATTTTTTAATTTCTAATGCATCTTTTGCATTAATGAATTAAGGAATAGTATATTGCTCATCATATGAAAACCAGCCGGCCCTTTCGTGTAGTCATAGTATTTTTGGTATTGGCTATCATTGGCGTGGCTTTTATTCCTAGTCTCAACGTTAACTTCACACCAACCTACCCGACACCCAGTCTAACGATTACCTATAGTCTGGCGAATGCTTCGCCCGATATTGTAGAGCGATTGGCAACATCTCCACTGGAAAATGCCCTTTCACAGATTGAAGGAATTGATGAAATCACTTCCGTATCAAGGTATAATACAGGGCGCATTCAAATGGTTTTCGATAAAGATACCGACATGGATTTTCGCAAATTTGAAGTCAATGCGATTATCAGGAACATTTATAAAAAGTTACCCAACGACCTTTCTTACCCACAAGTAACGCAAAGCGGTGGCACCACCTCAAACAATCGACCTGCCGATAGCCCCATATTAACCTATGCTGTCAATGGTCCTTACGCCCCCTTCAAATTACAAGAAGATGCGGAAGAATACATTCGGAAACCATTGAGTCAAATCAATACCATAAAGGATGTACAAATTAACGGGGGTAACCCATTGCAAATTACGGTGGATTTTGATGTGCCTACTTTGGTGCGCTATCAACTTTCCAAGGCAGACATAACCCAATCTTTGAATTCACTCAACAATGCAGTTTATGCCGGATTGGCAAACTTGCCTTCAGGTCAAAAGTTCTTTTTACGCACCAGTAGCGAGTTGCCAGATCTTTCCTTGTTGGAGCAAACGGAAATTGCAAACCGGGATGGGAAAACCATTCAATTGAAAGATGTGGCGAAGCTCTATGTGGAGGAGCAAAAACCACGGAGTTACAGCCGGATCAACAGCAAAAATGCAGTGTATCTTAATATCTATACCCGAGAAGGGGTGAATAAGGTGGTGGAAGCAGAGAGAATCAGGAACATGATCAATAAGCTGTCTTCTACCTTGCCATCCGGTGTAGAAATCCGTTTGGAAAGAGACGATACAGAATACCTGCAAAAGGAAATGGATAAAATTTACATGCGCACAGCCTTATCCATTGGTATTCTGATCCTCTTTATTTTTCTGATCAACCGAAATGTGCGCTATCTCTTTACTTTGTTTCTGGGCATTGTTGTCAATCTATGTATCACTGCCATCATTGTCTATGCCCTGGAGGTAGAGTTGCACATGTACAGCATTGCGGGGCTGACCATTTCCTTCGGCCTGATTGTAGACAATGCCATCGTTATGCTCGATCACATGCATAAAAAGAAAAACACCAAGATATTTTTGGCACTGATGGCCGCCTCTATCACTACCATCATGGCCTTACTGATCGTTTTGCTTTTGCCCGAAGAGGATCGGAGGAATCTCACCGACTTTTCCATAGTGGTTGCCATAAATTTGGCGGTTTCTTTACTCATCGCCCTGTTTTTTACACCTGCCCTCTACCAATTGCTGTTCAAAGAAGAGATGTCTCGTTCGAAAAGCATTTCTATCAAAGGTCTACGCAGAAGGCTTTGGTTTTTTAGAGGATATGGTAAATTCATTGGTTTTTTGGTGCGCTATCGCAAAGCATTTATTGTGGTGGTTATTCTCGGTTTTGGCCTTCCGGTTTTTCAGTTGCCTTCAACTTGGGAGGGGCAAGATTGGTATAATGAAACCATTGGCAGCGATACTTATCAGGAAGATATTCGACCTGTATCCGATAAAGTGTTGGGGGGAGCTTTGCGCAAATTTGTAAATGAAGTATATGAAGGGTACAGCTATCGTTCGCCTGAACAAACCAAGTTGTATGTTACTGCCAGCCTTCCATTTGGCACCACATTGAAAGATGCCAATTTTGTAATCAGTAAAGTAGAAGAGTACTTAGAAGGGGTCACAGGTCTCGATAAATACGTCACCAATGTCAATAACCGCACCGCACGCATTGAAATTTCCTTTCAACCTGAATACGAAAACTCTGCTTTGCCCTATCAATTAAAAGGCAGGTTACAAGCACGTTCTATTGACCTAACGGGTGTTCGCTGGTCCATTTATGGTGTGGGAAGAGGTTTTTCTGCCGGAGGTGAATCTGGTCAAACGCCTAGTTTTCGTGTACGCATGAAAGGCTATAACTATGATGAATTGGAGAAACAGGCCAATATTATGGCAGATAAGCTGTTGAAGCACAAAAGGGTGCAAGAAGTGGAAACCAACCAACAGATGGGGTATCAGCAGACGGTCATCAATGAATATGTTTTGAGTTTTGATGTGAACCGATTGGCAAGGGCCGGGATCAATCGGGGTACGATCATGCAGAAGCTGGGTGATTTGACAGATGCAGGAGCACCCTCCTTGAACGCCAATTACAATGGGCAACGATTGCCTGTTTACATCAAGGCCAGCAATGCGGAAGAATTTTCAAAATGGGATTTACTAGAAGAAGCTTTGCCCATAGATACGGGTAGGTTTGTGAAAATAAAGGATTATGCCAGCTTGAATTTTGAGCGAACCGCCAACGAGTTGCACAAAGAAGACCGTCAGTATTTGCGCATTGTGGGTTTTGATTACAGTGGTTCGGCTCGCTTTGGAAGAAAATACCTGGATGAAGTGCTGGAAGAAATGAAGTTGGTCATGCCCGTGGGTTACACCGCAGAGGGCTCAAATGGTTTTTTCAATTTCAACAGAGAGAAGCGCCAGTATTCTTTACTGCTCTTTTTGATGGTAGGAATATTTTTCATTTGCTCCATTTTGTTTGAAAACCTCAAACAGCCTTTCCACATCATTGTCACCATACCCATTTCTTTTATCGGGCTGTTTCTCATCTTCTCTTTGTTCGATTTCCGTTTCGATCAGGGAGGCTATGCGGCCTTTGTAATGTTAGGGGGCTTGGTGGTAAATGCTTCTATTTTTATCGTCAACGACTTGAATAACCGTCAACTCAAAGCCTATAATCGTGCCGTATTACGTGCTGTAATGGGGAAAGCTCAGCCCATATTATTGACCATATTATCCACCTGTTTTGGTTTGATTCCCTTCTTACTCGAGGGCGATAGTGAAATTTTCTGGTTTGCTTTGGCCATAGGCACCATTGGCGGGCTTGTCTTTTCTACTGTAGCGGTGTTTGTTTGCCTTCCTGTTTTTTTAAGTCAAAAGAAAGTTCATGCCTAATCAAGAACCATCCTCAAACGTAGTATTATGAAATCATTGATCCATTCAACTTATTTATTCGGATTCATTAGTCTGTTTATTTTTTCTGCTTGTACCGGAAGTGTAGAGCAAAAAGAAGAAAGCCCCGCGGACGCTTTTGCCTTTCGTTCATACCAAATGAACTTGAATGCGCCCCAGGTTAAACTTTCTGAGTTGATTGACGAGATACATATCGTTCAATTGGAGGAAACTGACGCTTCTTTACTGGGAGGAGTATCGAATGTTAAGCTTCACGAGGATTTTATTTATTTTTCTCAGTTGCAAGATAATGCCCTATACTTTTTTTCAGACCAAGGTAAATTCATTAACAAGATCAATCGCCAAGGGGAGGGGCCTGAAGAATATCAAGCTTTAGGCGCGTACTGGATGAGTGGCGATACCGTTAAGGTTTTCGATAGACCCAAGAACAAGATACTTTCATATAACTTGAGTGGTGATTTTTTAGCTTCTCAATCCTTGCCACGGGCCGCAGCTCATGTTTTGCCTACCCAAACAGGTTATTGGTTAGACATCAGCCATCGCCTCGTTCCAGATTCAGCACAATTTGAAATTGTTCACCTGAATAAAAACATGGAATCACCAGAATCTCACCTACCTGCCAACTCTACTTTTGGACCAACCTTAATGACTAGCAATAACAATTTCAAGCGGCTCGGTGAAAAGGTACTGTACAAACATAATTTTAAAGACACCTTGTATGCTGTGCAGGATGATAAAGTTGACCCTTTTATTCATTTCGATTTCGGAAATGAATACCTCTGGTCAGACAAGGATTTACGGACGAATATCAATGCTGCTTTTGAGGCCATGCAGAAAGCCGGGAAAGTATGGCTGTTCCAACCCTATGTAGGTGAAAAGCACATATTCTTGTCTTATACTAGTGACTTTGAGAGTCAAAAATTAATGGTGATCGATCGAGAGACGGGTAACATGGTAAGGATTGACAATGAAAGCAGTGAGGGTGAGCCGCTGTTAATCGCTCCAAACTCTTGGGATGGTGAATCCTTCTTAATGATTTTGAGCTCTTTGGATTTGGCAGGGCTTCTTGAACCCCTCGATCCTGCGCAGTATAGTTTTGAAGAAGGAAGTAGCTTGGAGGGTATTGAGTCATCCGAAAACCCGGCATTGGTTTGGGTGAAATTTAAAATGCCCAATTAGCAGCCCTGTCAACCATCCAAACTCGTGTTAAAGTTTCGCTATTTCATTTTCACACCATGCTGTGAATAAATGTAATAATGTCCTAGGCCAAAGTTGTATACCAACCTGATTTTGAAAGTAGTTACGCTGAATTATGAGGTTAAATCATCTTGTAATTCTTCTTTTCCCTTCACCATTTCCGCTTCCTTTTCATTTTCAGTATTCATCAAAAAGGCATTGATGCGTTTTCGTATTTCAGGAATGGAAAGGTTGCTGAACAAATAACCATTGCGTGCCAAAGACATTTGTCCGGTTTCTTCCGAAACGGTCAGCACTAAGGTATCCGTAGCTTCAGACATGCCCAAAGCGGCTCGATGCCGCATGCCGTATTGGGCAGGTAAATCACGTTCTGTTACAGGTAATATACAACGTGCTGCCAAGATTTTGCTTTCATAAATGATGATGGCTCCATCGTGTAAGGGGCTGTATTTATTAAATATGGAAATCAAAAGCCGTTTGGAAAGTGTAGCATCCAGTTGATCTCCTGAATCAGCATAAAATTTTAATTCTGAATTCTTAGAGAAAACCATCAGCGCTCCGGTATTGGTTCCTGAAAGGGTTTTGGCTGCTTCAATGATGGGCGTGATGTTCAAACCTTCCTTCTTGGTTTTCCTGCGCCAGACCATAATAGAATTGAAAATCTCATTTTGACGGAACGTATTTTTACCCAATAGCAGTAAGAATTTCCGAATTTCCTGAGAAAAAATAATGATGGCCGCCAAAACACCTACACCCATAAATTGACCTAAAATGCCGGCTAATAATTCCATGTTGAAGGCCCGTACAATCAGGTACACCAAATATAAAATCAAAAAGCCGATCAAAACCCTTACAGCCACACTACCTCGCAGGAGTTTATATACTTGGTAGAGCAAAACACTCACCAGCAGGATATCGAGAATATCTATCCAGCGAATGTCTAAAAAGCCTATTTTAAAAAGATAGATCAACGTTTTAAAGCTTTAAAAAGTGTGAGTACCTCTTGGGCAGCTGCCACATCGTGTACCCTTAAAATTTGGGCTCCATTGAGTAAAGCAGCCATGTGCAGAGCACTTGTGCCATTTAGGGCTTCCTCCGGTGCAATGTTTAAGGTTTTGTAAATCATTGACTTTCTGGATACCCCTACCAACAACGGGAAACCTAATCTCTTAAAATAACCTAAATTATTGAGGATGTCATAGTTCTGAGGGATAGATTTTGCAAAACCTATTCCGGGATCTACGATGACATCTTTTACACCGACATTTTTTAACTTTTCTACTTGACTTTGAAGCTCTCGACAAATGTCGGGAAGTAGTGCATCATATTGGTTGAGTGATTGCATGGTTTGTGGTGTGCCTCGCATGTGCATCAACACATAAGGCACCTTTAAACGACCTACTGTAGCAAACATGTGCTCATCCAATAGGCCACCCGAAACATCGTTTACCAAATGGGCACCTGCGTCTACTGCAGCTTCTGCCACCTCCGAACGAAAAGTATCTACCGATATCAGCGCTTCCGGAAATTCCTTGGTTAGGCTTTCAATAGCCGGTACTACACGTTGCTTTTCTTCAGCAACAGAAATATCGCTTGCCCCCGGACGAGTAGAATAACCACCAACATCTAAAAATGTAGCACCCTCTTGTAGCATTTGCTCGGCTCGATGTAACCATTGGCTTTCTTCAGATACCCGACTGCCCACGTAAAAAGAATCAGGCGTAAGGTTCAAAATGCCCATCAACCTCGGTTCTTCTAAAGAAAGCAGCCTTCCTTGAATATTCAATGTGTTTTTCGTTTCAAAAAACTTATCTTTCGTGCTCAATTGATGTGTAATTTTAACTAAAGCTCCCCTTGGAAAACCAAACGATAGGCGAATATAAAGAAGTTATTAAGGCCTGTAAAGACATTTTTTTGAAGAAAACAAAAGACTACGGCACAGCCTGGCGGGTTTTGCGCTTACCCTCCATTACAGACCAGATATTCATCAAGGCCCAGCGCATTCGTTCCATTCAAGAAAAAGGAACGCAAAAGGTGCAAGATGATATTTCAGGAGAGTTCATTGGCATCATCAATTATTGCGTCATCGCTTTGATGCAGATGGACTTGGGGGAAGCAGAAGGAATGGAGCTATCGGTGGAACAGATCGAGCCATTGTACGACCAACACATCGAAAACACCCTCAAGCTGCTAACGGATAAAAATCACGACTATGGCGAGGCCTGGCGCGAAATGCGTGTCAGTTCCATTACCGATATTATTTTAATGAAATTGATGCGTGTAAAACAAATTGAAGACAACCTTGGTGCCACGCTCATTTCTGAGGGAGTAGATGCCAATTACATGGACATGATCAATTACGCGGTCTTTTGTATGATATTAATGAAATCCGAAACAACATGAAAATACTGAACCCCATAGCCCGCTATCTGGTGGGTGCCTTGTTTATTTTTTCGGGTCTGATTAAGGTAAATGATCCCGTGGGTACTCAAATCAAACTCGAGGAATACTTCACCGTCTTTGCGGTAGATATTGCTCCTTTTTTTGAGTCCCTTAAACCTTTAGCCTTGTTTTTCTCCATTCTGCTTTCCACCTTGGAAGTGGTATTGGGCATTGCCATTCTCTTAAAATACCGCGAAAAACTGGTGACTACTTTGTTGTTGGTCATGATCGTGTTCTTCACCTTTTTGACCTTTTACAGTGCCTATTTTAACAAGGTAACCGACTGCGGCTGCTTTGGGGATGCCATCAAGCTCACGCCTTGGGAGTCCTTTACCAAAGACCTTATTTTATTGGTATTGATTGGTATTTTATTCTTGGGCAGAAAACAGTTTGGACAAAAAGAACAGGGTTGGCAAAAGTCCATAGGGGTGGGGTTCACCACCGTGTTTTGCCTTACCGTGGCCTACTTATCCATCAACCATTTGCCCTTTATAGATTTTCGGGCTTACAAAGCAGGAACCAGCATTCCGGAAGCCAGTAGGCCTCCCGCAGATGATCCCAACGAAGTACCGAAAATTACGAATTACGCCATTTGGGGAGATCAATCTGATTTCACAGAGGCTTCGCTCACGGGTAAAAAAATATTGGTGGTGGTGCACGATGTAGAGCATACGGAAGAGCGTGCGTACCCCATGCTCAACAGCCTATTAAGTGCATTAGGTAATGACGTAGGCATAGCAGCCATCACCGCTACCGATGGAGCAACTTTCCGTAATTTTTCTCAAAGGGTAGGGATGAATGTTCCTTTTTATTACTCCGATAAAACACTATTGAAAACCATGATTCGCTCTAACCCGGGTCTGGTATTGATGCAAGATGGTGTTATCATTGAAAAATGGCACTATAATGATATTCCGGGAGCCACAGAACTTTTGCAAGCATTGAGACCATGAAAAACAGCAAATGCATTTTTTTGGTAGGCTTGGCAGCTTCTGGAAAAACCACCTTGGGGAAAGCTTTAGCCGAGCGAATGGAAATGCCTTTTATTGATTTAGACGAAGCCATTGTGGAAAAAACCGGCACGTCCATTCCTGAAATATTCAAGCAGCAGGGGGAGGGAAGGTTTCGTTTGCTAGAGAAAGAAACCCTTCATGAAATCATGGCTACGCAAGATCAATATGTGATGGCAATGGGTGGTGGAGCACCTTGTTTTCATTTCAATATGGATGCCATGAAAGCACATGGTATTGTCGTGTACCTTGAGGTTCCTCCGGATGATTTGGCCTTGCGCATTATGGAAGAAGGCTTGGAAAAGCGTCCCATTTTTCAAAGCCACAATCCATTGGGTTTAAACGAAGAGCTAAGGGGAATGAAAGAAAAAAGAGATCCTTTCTATCGCCAGGCTGATATTCACTTAAATGGGCATGATCTTACCGTAGAGAAAATGGAAGAAAGCATTCAGTCCTTTACGGAAAAGGCTTGAGTGCTTTCTTATTCAAATTAAAACAGGCCTAAAAATTCAACCCGAAGGTAAGGCTGGCCTTACCTATTGAATTATCAATGCTTGCAGTTGGACCTGTACCATCAAGAAAGGTGAAAGAGGTAAACGACTCATTGAAATTTGTTTGAGCGTAAGCAAAGTCCAAGAAGTATTTACCAAGGTTTACGCCTAGTCCACCAGAAACAGTCGTTCTGGAGCGATCAACTCCATCAAAGTCATCCTTAAAAGCATCTCCAATGCTCGCATACCCTGCACGCAACCTAAATATGTCGTATCTGAACTCTCCACCCAATCTAATATTGGTGGTAGATTGATAAATATTATCAATGGTTTGATTGTCGGCATTTGGATTGAAATCTACAGAAGATACAAAGGAATTGGTGTAATTCAAGTGTTCCACATCAACTGTGATGAATCCATTTTTCCCAATAAAGAAAGCCGCTCCCACATTCAATTTCAAAGGCGTCCTGAGGTTGTAGTCAGAAAAGAAGATCGGTGTTTCGCTTTGTTGAAAGTTTAAAACAGTGTCTTCTGTAATCAATCGGTCACCGTTATCATCCAAAAAATTGGCCACATCATAATTGTTGAAATCAGAGGTATAAATGGCATCACTTTCTTCACTGAAGCTATGCCAGGTAGGAGAGGTAAATGATGCACCGATTCTTATGGCGTTTATAGGTCTAAAAATCACACCTAAGTTGACATTAATACCGGTTCCTGAAACATCTAATTGCTCATCTAGGGAGAATTGATTTAAAGCACTCCCGGCAAATGTTTCGGTGTAAATTCTGCTTAAAAAGAAGTCGGTATTGGTAATACCGATGCCTCCACCCAAATATAATTTGTCATCAAAATTGCCACCAAAGGCAATGTTGATTTGGTCTGTACGCCCGCTTCGGGTAATGTTTTCTTCTTGAAGGGGGAAGCCCTCTACAAAAGAAACATACAAGTCTTCTGCACCGGGAACGGGATTGATTAGGAAGTGATCGAAACCAACACGTTCAATACCACCCAATTCCTCTGGGAATAAAAGGTCAGCACGGTTCAACATGGCATCAATGATTGAAGCGTTATTGTTTTGAGCACTGTAAGTAATGCGTTGATCGAAACTGTTGATGCGGTTGTAAGTGATGGCTAAAGTTCCACCTCTCCAGCCCTTGGTATTGAGGGCTTCATTACCAAAGTGAATAGCTACACCTAAACTACCTAATTCCAGACCTGTATCCTCATTCCGACTGCTTTGCCCTAAAAAATCATTGGTATTTTGTTGCAGGTTTAAACTAGGACTAAGAATGAATTGAGAGCGATTGTACATGCCCAATCCGGCAGGGTTCAGAACAACAGAGCCCAGATTACCTCCAAGTACCGAGCCTGCACCTGCCAGACCTTGCAGTCGGGCTGTACCAAAAGGGCTGGTTTGTGCATATCTCAGAGCGTCACGATAATAGCCAAAGGCTCCTGGTTCAATCTGCGAAAGGGCGGGCAATGGCGTAGCCAAAAGGGCTACTACCATGCCCATTATTTGAATTAGCTTTTTCATGAGTCTTGACCTTTTATCTAGTTTCCACCTCTACCGCCTCGTGAGCTTCCACCACCCGATGATGACCTTGTTGCACCACCTCCAGTAGAACGGCTACTGCTGGAGCGTGATACGCTACCTCCTCCGCGGCTACTACTTGAAGAAGAACGACCTATGCTGCGCACGTTAGAACTTGAACTGCTTCTGTTGATTGAGGTCCCTCTAGAGGAGCCAGAAGTACCCCTGTTGTAAACCGATTGACGAGCAGATGTAGATCGTAACGAACGAACACTCTGAGTAGATTGAAATGCTCTCGAGGACTGGCTGGACGCATTTCTGTCAAAAGCTACACCACGTGAACTTCTGTAATTTGATCTGTTCGAAATCGAACTACGCAAGCTTCGAGCAGAAGATGGAACATAGGCACGACTAGATCGAGTGTTACTGGCTATACCTGAGCTATTGCCACGGTAAGCATTTCCTGAACGATCTGTACTCACCCTTCTGTTTGCTCTTAATAAGGCTTCCTCTACACTACTTCGTGAGCTTCTTACATTTCCTGAACCACTTGCTACGGTTGATGAAGTTCTTCCTCCATTTACAGATCCCCTCATAATAGAAGGAGATGCGCTCGCTCTGGTTTGCGTACCGTTCATTGCATCTGCCCTCACACTATTGATGGAAGAAGTTGATCTCAATCGTCCTCCTCGCTCAAAATTTCTATTATTACCTGCATTCAACTCACCATTGTTAATGATGATGAGGTTACCTGGTCCTGCAAAGAAATTATTTCTAAAGCGGTTTCTTCTCCACCATGGGTTGTAAAAAGAATTACCCATGAAGAAAGGATCATAAAAACCGAAAGAACCAAAGGTATTGAATCCCATAAAAGATTGCATGGCAAACGGGTTGAAAGGATCATAAAATCCAAAAGGGTTGAAAGGATCATAAAATCCAAAAGGACTAAAAGGACCATAAAATCCATTGGTAAACATGAAAGAGGTATGGAATCCTGTTGCGAAAGTATTACCAAAACCTAATCCAAAGCCAAAACCAGGCCTCATGAATCCAAAAGTATTACCAAAGCCACTATTAAAACCGGCATTGAATCCCGAATTGAATCTTCCCACATTATTGGTATTCTGAACAGAAAAATCTTGGTTGTTAAAAGCCTGATTGTCCCTTTCGAAATCACCGGAAAAGAATTTCGCTTCGTTTTCTTCTTCTGAGCTTCTGTAATAAGTAGGCATTTCATCTCCACCATTGTTGTATTTGTTCACCAAGTCGGGTGAAACCTGTTGCTCGGAAGATTTTTCAAGGGTTATGATATTCTCTGCCTCAATTTGTTCCAATTGAATTGGATCAGTAATAATCACTGGAGCTTGAGGTCTGTCATCTGATGTAAAATAAACATCATCATACTCTCCTCTTTGCATAGGCAATTGAGAACATGCGGAAATGAGAATCAGCGTGGAAGCTAATATGGATATTGGAAGTGGATTTCGCTTTTTCATAACTTTCTGTTTAGGTACACTTATAGAACGTGAAAAATGGGTTTTTGATCGATTTAAGTTTCTAAAACTTTATATTTGCCGAACATCATGTTACATCGTATTTAGCAAGTATCGTACCAAAAACTGAAAAATGAGCAAAGGACTACCCAAACGCAGTGAAGATTATTCTTTATGGTACAACGAATTGGTGAAAAAGGCAGATTTAGCCGAAAACTCACCGGTGAGAGGTTGTATGATCATTAAGCCATATGGATTTAGCATCTGGGAAAAAATGCAAGCTGAACTGGATCGTATGTTCAAAGAAACAGGGCACAGTAATGCCTATTTCCCTCTTTTTATTCCTAAATCTTATTTAAGTAAGGAGGCTGACCATGTGGAAGGATTTGCAAAGGAATGCGCTGTGGTGACGCATTACCGCCTGAAAAATGATGAAGACGGCAAAGGCGTTGTTGTAGATCCTGAAGCTAAGCTTGAAGAAGAATTAATTGTGCGTCCAACTTCTGAAACTGTGATTTGGCATAGCTATAAAAACTGGATACAATCTTACCGTGACCTCCCTTTGCTGATCAATCAATGGGCCAATGTAGTCCGTTGGGAAATGCGTACCCGTTTGTTTTTACGTACCGCGGAATTTCTTTGGCAGGAAGGACATACGGCACATGCGACCAAGCAAGAGGCCATTGAGGAAGCTGAACAGATGATGCATGTGTATGGCACTTTTGCCGAGGAGTTTATGGCGCTCCCGGTCATCAAAGGTTTAAAAACAGAATCAGAGCGTTTTGCGGGTGCCGTAGAAACCTATTGCATTGAGGCCTTGATGCAGGATGGCAAAGCTTTACAGGCAGGCACCTCTCATTTTTTAGGTCAGAATTTTGCCAAAGCTTTTGATGTGCAGTTTACCAATAGAGAAGGAAAATTAGAACATGTATGGGGTACCTCTTGGGGGGTTAGCACCCGCTTAATGGGGGCTTTGATTATGGCGCATTCCGATGATCAAGGTTTAGTTTTGCCACCAAAACTGGCTCCTATTCAGGTGGTCATCGTTCCAATTTACCGTGGTGTCGAACAACTCGATGAAATCAAAGCCCAACTTGAACCCATCATAAATTCTTTAAGAAAAGAAGGAGTTACGGTTAAATTAGACGACCGAGACACTTTCAAACCCGGCTTTAAATTTGCAGAGTGGGAACTGAAAGGTGTACCCATTCGACTGGCGATGGGACCTAAAGACATGGAAAATCATACCATAGAAATTACCAGAAGAGATACAGGTGAAAAATCTTTGTTTAATTTGAACGAGAATTTGAATGCCGAAATCAAAGAGGTATTAGAGGAAATGCAAAGTAGCATTTACCAGAAGGCTTTAACCTTTCGTAATGACAACATCCGTCAGGCTGATGATTTTGAGTCTTTTAAAAGCATACTTGAAGCGCATGGCGGATTTGTTTCTGCCCATTGGGATGGTACTGCAGCAACAGAGGAGAAAATCAAGCAAGAAACCAAAGCCACAATTCGATGTATTCCTTTAAATAATCTGAAAGAGGAAGGAAATTGCGTTTATAGTGGTAAACCCTCACAGCAACGCGTTCTCTTTGCCAAAGCCTATTAGCATTCATCTGATACTATTTTCATGTGCATCTTTTTCTATAATAAATGGAAAGATAAGGCACTTCCTCGTAAATAATTGGTAACTTCAAACCTATTATGGGCGATTGGATGACAGTTGTTATTTTGATATTGATAGGTCTCGTGCTTATTTATTTGGAACTCATTTTTGTTCCGGGTACAACCATCTTAGGATTGGTTGGCATAGCGTTAACCGGGATAGGTGTATACTTGGCTTTTGAGCGTCATGGGTCTGTTGCAGGTGGCTGGGTTTTAGGAGGCTCATTTTTCGTAATAACCGTAGCGGTAGTTTATAGTTTTCGCTCCGGGGCATGGAAGCGTTTTTCGTTGCAAACGAAAAGTGAAGGACACTTCAATGAAAATTTCAATGAAGGTCTACAAATTGAAATGCGAGGCGAAACCATTTCTGATCTCAAGCCTATTGGGAAAGCTGAATTCAATACCAAGAGCTATGAAGTACGCTCTAGGGGAGAACATGTATCTGCCGGAAAAGCGATAAAGATTACAAAAATTATAGAGAATAAAATCATTGTTGAATTGATTAAAAAAGAAGATTAATGGAAGATTATACCTTACTCATTGCGGTCATTGGTGGGATTATCCTGCTATTTGTATTTTTGTATTTTGTACCTGTTAACCTGTGGATTACAGCACAGTTTTCTAATGTTAGAGTGGGTTTGCTTGAACTCGTATTCATGCGCATTAGAAAAGTACCCCCAAGCATTATTGTGTCTTCGATGATTACGGCTACAAAGGCAGGATTGGACGTTACCACAGCAGATTTAGAAACACACTATTTGGCAGGAGGGCAAGTACCTTCGGTCATTAAAGCTTTAATCTCTGCCGATAAGGCCAATATCAATTTGAAGTTCAAGCAAGCTACTGCCATTGATTTGGCTGGTAGAGATGTTTTTGAAGCTGTTCAGATATCAGTAAATCCTAAAGTGATTACCACGCCAAAGGTGGCAGCAGTGGCAGCAGATGGAATTCAACTGATGGCCATTGCCCGTGTAACCGTTCGCGCTAATATTCAGCAATTGGTAGGTGGTGCCGGTGAGGATACCATTTTAGCTCGGGTCGGTGAAGGTATTGTTACCTCTATTGGTTCAGCCAGCACACACAAAGAAGTGTTAGAAAACCCTGATAAGATTTCTAAACTGGTTTTACAAAGAGGACTCGATGCAGGCACTGCCTTTGAAATTCTTTCCATAGATATTGCTGACGTAGATGTTGGGGTAAATATAGGAGCACAACTTCAAACAGATCAGGCACAAGCAGACTTGAAAGTGGCAGAAGCCAAAGCAGAAGAAAGAAGAGCTATGGCAGTTGCTGAAGAGCAAGAAATGAAAGCAAAATCACAGCAGGCTCGTGCAAAAGTAATTGAAGCTGAAGCTGAAATTCCTTTAGCCATTTCTGAAGCTTTCCGTTCTGGTAATTTGGGTATCATGGATTACTACAAATTGGAAAATATTCAAGCTGATACAGATATGCGCGGATCCATTGCGAATCCATCTCAGAAAAGTAGTTCCGGCAAAAGAAGTTCAGGAAATAAAGGGAATGATAATAAATAATTCGTGATTTTTTCAACCAACAATCATTTGAGCAACAAAGCGATCTCCCTTGGTGATTTAGTTTTGTTGTTCATTGATTGTTTCACAATTCAATTCCTACTCAAAAATTTAATCTTGTTACAACAGCTAAGCCGAAAGCAGTGCATGTTGGGCTCTATCATTTAGCAGGTTGATTCAAATTCAAAAAACATGAACGGTAAATTTATATTCATTTCATTGATTTTTTGTTGGTGCCTTTGGAGTTGCGATAAGGGAAGAGACTTAAAAAATAAAATAGAAGTATTAAGTGTGTCCACTAATTCGAATCAGGAACTTACAATCAATGATATCGCAGAGGACATAGAAGAGGTGAGGTTAGAACTGACTGATGAGAGTCTTATTGCAAACATTATTAAGGTTGAAAGAACGGAAAAGTACATTTTTGTAATGACATCTAATGGGCCAAGCGTTTTACAATTTGATAGAAAAGGTAAGTTTATCAAATCTATGGGGAAGAAAGGAGATGGTCCGGAAGAAGTATTGCGCATAATTACTTTTACAATAGATCCGGAGAATAGGTATTTGTACTTAGCTAGCCCCAATAAGATTGTGATTTACAACTTTGAGAATACTTTTGTTGGGCAAATTGATGGTTTTGCCATTCCTAATTATATGCATTTTCAGAATGGGATGCTTGAAGTTTTTCTAACAAGAAATAACAAATCAAAGAGTGGAGAAGGTTTTGTAAAAGTGCCTACCATGTTTAGAATTTTTAATGATGGTAGTATTGCTGATAGTGTGGGTATTACTGAAATAAGCCTTAAGCAACAAATCAGGTTTATGATGATGGATGCAAAATACTATTCAAACTCATCAAAGGATCAATTCTTCTACTTACCGGTCTTATTTCCTGAACCCATCGTGAGAGATACTTTATATGTTGTCAATGAGCTTGGCTTTCAGCCTGTAGTAAAACTCGACTTTGGTGCTAAAGCAATCACTAATGATGGTAAAAAGGCTGTGAATATAAGAGGTATGCACAGGTCAGATAGATACCTGCTAGCTCGATATTCTTTTGATAGAAAGTCAAGATATTTTGTTTATGATTTCAAGTCGGAAAAAGGGTATAATTTAAACTCTGGTATAGATGGGGGAGAGTTTTCTGATGGAGATGCCATAGAATTGATGCCGGATTTATCAGAAACTAATGCTTATTACTTCTCAGTTAAGAAAATTGAAAATCAAGTAAAAGATGAGCCTAATCCAACGCTTTACTTTGTTAACTTGAAACGTTAGTATCATTTCTTTAAGAGGAGGAGTTTAATGGATGTAGTCTGAATCACCATTGCATAGAGGTAGTGGGAATATTCTATCACGGACTCATTAAGCTATAGATGAATTTAATGCCTTAAAGATGTTCTTATCAAATGCTTGGACATATTCGGTTTGCTCAAGCTTTGCTTATACTTCTGCAAAATGGAGTTGCAGCATAAGTAATAGAGGGAACTTTTTTTAATTGAAGGTTTCCCAAGTGGCGGAAATTTTTCCCAAAAATCGGTTGCCTGAATATTTGATGGCTTCATAAATGGCAGGTACAATGTCTGCGCCTTTCACATCAATGACACCGTATTTCCCTTCTGTTTCAACCAGAATATATTCCTCACCGATGAACCTCAGTTGATTGAACTGGGGATTCTTAAGGAATACTCCCTTGACATCCGTCAAACCCAACTTAGCGTTTTCTTCTACTAAGAGGTAGTTGTTCTCT
This sequence comes from Roseivirga sp., assembly GCA_018402485.1. Taxonomy (GTDB): domain Bacteria; phylum Bacteroidota; class Bacteroidia; order Cytophagales; family Cyclobacteriaceae; genus Roseivirga. The sequence continues at coordinate 50,771 of JAGYIY010000004.1, forward strand.
AGCCGCTGAATCTTGCTGTACTGAATGGGTAGAATTACCTTCCCTTCTTGGTTGATCAAACCATAGACGTTGCCCTGCCTAACAATGGCATGGCCTTGAAGAAAATCCGCTACATCATCGTAATTGGGTTGAATAACCAGGGTTTCGTTGACATTTACAAAGCCCCATTTGCCAATGAGTTTAACAGGGGCGCGCTCCTCGGAGAAAGGACGTATCTCTTGGTAACGATTGGCAATTTTCAGCCGCCCCTGCAGGTCTAATAATCCCCACTGGCCCCCTTTCTGAAAAGGAATCCATCCTGAGTGCCCAGGTCTCACCACCTCGATTTCTTTTCCTAAGGCAAAAGAGCTACTATCCTTCAAGTGGTATAAAAAGTTCAATTCCGCTCTCTTTAAAAATACCACATCTTCTTGTATCGCCTGAATGGTGTCGTAATGATAGTCAAGTGCCAAGGTGCCATTTTCCTTAAATAATTGATAGCCTTGATCAGATTGACGATAAAACCCAAAGGGAAGTGGGGTAAAGCCTACGCTTTCTCGCGTGAGGATGGTACCGTAGCGATTGATGACGCCTTTGAAACTGCCTTGCTCAAAATAGAGATTACCATGGCTAAAAGATAAGCTATCGTAATAAGGCGTAATCATCCAATTGCCTCGTGAATTGATGAGCCCAAAGCGCCCTTGATATTCCGCAATGGCCATCTCGTCATTAAACTCATCAATATGGTCATAAATAAATGGGCTGGTGTCTTTGCCGAGGGTATTCAGCAAACCAACTTTATCTCCGCGTTTCGCAACAAACATATCATGAGCGATAGGTCGGAATCTTTCATAGGTAAACAGACTCTGAGGCTTTCCTAAGGTATCATAAGCAATCCATTCCTTTATCCCTTCTTTGAGTTGCAGGCCAAAGAAAACTGGATCGGATAAAACGATTGAGTCATAGCTATTGGGTCGAATCAACTGTGCATTGGCATTGAGCACTTGATAAAGATTGCTCTTTGGCTGTTTGATGATGGCCATTTTTTCATTGGCATCTGTCACCTCAAGTCCGTTGAGGGGGGTCACTTCACCTGTGTTCAGTTGAACTAAACTGCTTTGGCTTCCTGCTGTAAACCACAAGTTGTCTTTTCCACTAAAAAACACCTCGTCTTCATAAAAGACTCCTTTGCTCTTTTCTTTTTCAAAATAGCTCCATTGGGCAAAAGGCAAAACCATGATTTGATCATTTTTGATCTGTATCTCCTTGTACAAAGGTGGGACAATCATTTTTGCCTCGTCATCTAATATACCAATGTGGTTGTAACGCTCAATAAAAATGATGCCTTCGTTGAAAGAAAAAATACGATTGTACTGAAAGGAAGTTAAGGCTTTACCCGAAATGGAAAAGATCGCTTTAAACCCTTGGCGATTTTCAACGCATATCCTAGCTTTACTTAAGGGTACAATACTTTTATAGTCGATGGGAATGCGAATCTGGCCATTATAGTCCATCAGTCCAGAGTAGAACTCACCATCTCTTTCAGTCCTCACAATCAAAGATTTATCGTCAATAGCGCTGATCTCAATGAAATTGAGTGGTAAAAGTTCTTTCCCTTTGGCATTGATGATGCCATATTGTTTTCTGATGGAGTTGCGTTTTCTTTCAGCAACGATAAAGGTGTTTAAAGGGGTTGGGGTGATGTTGGCGAAGCGATGAGGTGTTACATTACTTCCTTTGAGGTCGATGAGTGCCCAGCGGTCGTTGACTTGGGCAGCGATAACATCATTTACGACTTGAAAATTTCCGTTACTCCATCCCACTTTTTGGTAGCGCGCGGGTATGATAATGTTATCAGCGCTGTCTTTTACACCAAAACGACCTTCTTGTTCAAAAGCCAGGTATTGAAAACCGCTGAGACTAAAAGGCAGGCTAAATATTCCAATAAGAAGAGCATAAAGAGCCTGTCTCATCAAAGAAATCTTTCAGTGTATTGCAAATCTGTTCAAATGAATGCAAAGGAAATTGACCTGAAGGTAAAAATCTTATTTGATTTTTTCTTGATGTTTCTCAATATCAAATAAATCATTCAATATATCTACCAACGAATCGGCCTCTCCACGTTTACAAGCAGCCTTTAGTTTTAAAATAGGCAGTTTCATTATTTTTTGTGTGAGGCTTTTGGAAAACTTCTCGGCAAACTCCTCTATTTCCGGAGAAGCATTTTTCAAGTGCTTCTTGATTTCGTCTTGGCGAATCGCTTCAAGGGAAGATTTAATTTTTTGAATGGTCGGGGAGACTTCCATTTCTTGAGACCATTCACCAAAGTCATTGATGAGGTCGGAGATGATTTGTTCAACTTGTGGTACAGCTGCTATTCTTTTATCGATTGCTTGTTCCGTCTTGTCCTTGATTTCGTCAATGTTGAAAAGACTAAAGCCTTCAATTTGCTCGATGGCAAAATCAATTGATCTTGGAATAGAGAGGTCAATAAAGTACTTGATTCCTTTGGGCTGGTAATCTTTAAAATCTTCCAGACTGATATAGTCTTTTACACTAACACTGGAAAGAATAATATCATAGTTCGCCCACTGACCTTTGCTTTCTTTAAAGTCAAGGGTATTGAAACCGGTTTCTTTGGAAAGCATCATGGCTTTATCGGCAGTTCGATTGCTTAGGGTGATTTGAAGGTCATTTCCAGCTAAATTTTTTACAGCATCTGTACCTATTTCCCCAAGACCCAATACCAATACTTTTGGACTGACAAATGAGTTGCTAAGGGTTTTAATCAATTCTGCGGCAGCATAAGAGATGCTGGCCGCTCCATCTTTGAAGGATGTTTCTTGAACCACTCTTTTGTTGGCATAAAAAATAGAGTGCAAGAGTCTGTGTAAAAAGGGCCCAGCCGTATTGTGATCTGCTGCTTGCTGATAGGCTCCTTTAACTTGATTCACAATTTGGATGTCTCCTACTACTTGAGCTTCTAAGCCCATGGCTACACGGAAAAGGTAATTGACTGTTTTTTCAGTCTCTAACAAATGCTCAAAGTATTTCACATAGGTTTTTCCTTTTGAAAAAATACCTTTCATTCGAAGTACAAAAGCAATGATTTCTTCATTCACGTTTTGAGGAGATGAGTAATAAAGCTCGGTCCTGTTGCAAGTGGAAAGTATCAAGAAATCATGCAAACCATAGAGTTCCGGTAAGGTCTGCAGCAGATGAGCACGTTCTTCATGGCTTAGCGCAAATAACTCTCTGATTTCTACAGGAGTGTTTTTGTATGATAAAATGAGCGCCTTAAAATTTCCTTGCATGGAGTATTGTTGATTCTAAATGACAACGCAAATCTAAGCCCTTCAGTTAGGTCTAAAAAGTGATTTAAGTCATGTTAAGCTTATTTAGATTCTTTCTAGATTATAGTGTTGGCCCTCTAAAAGCTATTGCCTAATCGCTTCGTTGAGATTAAATATAAAACTTCTTATATTTGATTAAATGTTAAGGCAGTTTATAAAGAGGAATATGGGGTTTAGCCAAACTGAGGCAAATGGTTTTCTTGTTTTATTACCACTCATTTTTCTCATTGTTCTGAGTCCACTGTTGTATGAGAGATTTTTCATCACTCATTACGATGCTTATGAAAGTGACCATAGGCTATTGGACAGTTTAAACCGACAGTTACAGTTAGCTTTCATTCCAAAAAAAGAAGAGCTTCAGCATGAAAACTTTTTATTCAACCCTAATCATATCTCGCAAGACTCCATGATTCTTTTGGGCATTCCGTCATTTTTGGCACAGCGTATTGTAAATTACAGAAGCAAGGGAGGAAGGTTTTATGAAACCAATGACCTCGCCAATATTTACGATTTTCCAGATAGTTTGTATCGGCGTTTATCGGCTTGGGTGGTGTTGGAGGAATCCAATAAGTTGGTATCTGGGCGCTCTTTTACTGCGGTTACAGCTCACGAGTCAAAGGGCAATGGTAAGGCTCAGGTGGTGCTTAAGCAGCCAAAAGAAGTGGATGTAGAAGCACCGGTTTTGGTAGATATCAATACAGCCGACACTTTGGGTTTACAAAAGATTTTTGGGATTGGTCCGAGCTTTGCCAGGCGAATTGTTAAATACCGCGAACTTTTGGGTGGCTACATTGATGTACAACAATTGCAAGAGGTTTATGGGTTGTCAGATACGCTTTTTCAAAAAATTGAAGCCCATATTACCATCGCTGACACGGTAAAGGTGACAACTATCCCAATTAATCTTGCAGACTTCAAAGCATTGGTAGCTCATCCTTACATTTCCTACGAAATGACCAAAGCCATCTTATCGGCTAAAAGTCAATATGGCAAGTTTCGAAAACCGGAGGATTTATTTAAAATTGAAGCAGCAGATTCTGCATGGGTTTACAAATTAGCTCCTTACCTTAGTTTCTGAGATGAAAATACTAAGTGCCAAACAAGATCGAGCAGCTGAGGCCTACACCATTGAGAATGAGCCCATTTCTTCCTTATCTTTAATGGAGAGAGCGTCCTCAGTCTTCGTAGAAAGTTTTTGCCAGCATTATGACAAGAGCCATTCCATTCAGGTGATTTGTGGCTCGGGGAATAATGGGGGAGATGGGTTAGTGATTGGTAGAAGATTAAAAGCAGAGGGATTTCAAGTCAATACAACCGTAATTCTCACCGATGCTCCCAGTAAAGAATTGAAAATGCAACTGGAGAAATCAGGAAGTGAAACCCATCAACTTGCTTTCGGTGAAGCCTTGGAAGTAGCACCCGTTTTGGTTATTGATGCCCTATTTGGTACTGGATTAAATAGACCCTTGAATGGGGGATGGACACAATATATACGTCAAATCAATCAAAATGCACGTCATATTGTGTCTGTAGATATCCCTTCCGGTCTTATGGCTGACGAAATAACACCGGGTGATGCCATTATTCAAGCCAATCACACCATCACCCTAAATGCCCCTAAATTATCCTTCTTCATTCCGGAAATGGGTAAATATGTTGGCACTTGGAGGGCTGTTGATATCGGGTTGCATCGAGATTTTCTACGAGATGTTGCCTATTCACATGTGCTAACCCGTTCAGAAATTTTGAGCGATGTACCTACACGAGGAACATTTCAGCACAAAGGAGATTTTGGCCGTGTACAAAACATTGCAGGCAGTTTTGGTAAAATGGGGGCAGCCGTGCTGAGCAGTAAAGCCATTATGCGCTCTGGGGCTGGTTTACTCACCACGCATGTACCGGCTTGTGGCGTAAACATTATGCAAATTGCAGTCCCTGAGGCCATGGTTTCATCAGACCAGCAAGACCATTATATTTCCAAGGTTGAAATGGATAAAGCGACCGATGTTTTATGCGTAGGGCCTGGCTTAGGAACGCATCAGGCAACTGCTAACTGGTTACTTCAAACCCTGAAAAAGGTGAAGACCCCAATGGTGATGGATGCAGATGCTTTAAACATGATAGCGGCCACTCCGGAGAAATGGGTTAATCTACCTGAGGGCTGTATCATTACCCCACATTTAGGTGAATTTCACCGTCTTTTTGGAATGCACGATAATGGCTTCGAACGGCTACAAACAGCGCAAAAGATAGCTAAGCAAAAGCAGATGGTTGTAGTATTAAAGGGGGCTCATACCGCTATCATCGCTCCTGATGGTATGGTTTATTTTAATTCAACAGGGAATCCGGGCATGGCTACGGCAGGCAGTGGAGATGTACTGGCCGGAATGATTGCCGGTTGGTGGGCACAAGGGCTCCATGCCACGCTTGCCGCAAGGGTTGCTGTTTACCTTCATGGCCAAAAAGGCGACAAACTCTCAAAAAAAATAGGACAAAATGCGATAATGGCATCAGATTTGCTTTGTTAAAAAAGGTGAATATTAACGATCGTTTTAGGTTTTTATTGAAACATTCAACATCTTTATTCCACTTTCGTCAAAAAGAAACGTCTGAATTCGCGTGAGCATCTTGAGCCTACATAAAAACATAGTTAGACTGGTCCTTTGCACCACTTTTTTTTGTTGCATGGCTATGTCTTTTGCACAAGAAGCAAAGATGAGCTCTCAATTATCCCTGAAGCCAAAAGTGGAGGTTTTCCCAAATCCAACCTTGAATTCCATAACCATTGATTTATCGGGCTTAGATTTGACTCAGCCCAAGTTAGAAATCCGAAGCATCATTGGAAATAAAATGTTGATAGATTTTGAGAAACAATCTACCAACATTTACAAAGCAGATGTAAAATCTTTTCCACGAGGTTATTATTTATTGGTGGTGAGAGATGACCGTAAAAAGTTTCAGCAAACCACTCGATTTAGTAAAAAATAGTCACTGCAATTCAATGGGTTAGAAATCGGCATTTCCCGGTGTTCTGGGGAAAGGAATGACGTCGCGTATATTGGTGAGCCCGGTGATGAATAGCATCAAACGTTCGAAGCCCAATCCAAAACCACTATGAGGAGCAGACCCAAAACGCCTAGTGTCTAAGTACCAATCCATTTCCTTCTCTTCAATTTTCATTTCTGCCATTCTACTCGTTAAAACCTCTAATCTTTCCTCACGCTGAGAGCCTCCAACGATTTCTCCAATGCCGGGGAAAAGCACATCCATAGCGGCCACTGTTTTTTTATCCTCATTTAATCGCATGTAAAAGGCCTTGATGTCTTTTGGATAATCTTTCAGTACAACAGGCTTGGCAAAATGCTTTTCTACCAGATATCTTTCGTGCTCTGATTGCAGGTCGGCACCCCAATCTTCAATAGGGTATTGAAATTTTTTCTTTTTATTGGGTTTTGAATTCTTGAGTATATCAATTGCTTCTGTGTACGTTAAAACCTCGAAATCATTTTCTAAAACAAAACGAAGCTTTTCTGTTAATGTCATAGGGCTTCTTTCCTGAGCTGGTTTTGTCTTCTCTTCCTCTAATAATCTTTTTTCAAGAAAGTCGATATCATCAGCCCCATGTGTCAAGGCATAGTCAATCAAATATTTCAGATATTCTTGAACCAAAGCAATGCTATCATTTAGGTCGTAAAATGCCATTTCAGGTTCAATCATCCAGAACTCTGCAAGGTGGCGGGTGGTATTTGAGTTCTCTGCACGAAAAGTAGGGCCGAAAGTATAGATCTCACTGAGTGCTAATGCCCCTAATTCACCTTCTAGCTGACCAGAAACGGTTAAGCTCGTTTCTTTACCAAAAAAATCTTTTTTAAAATCTACTTCACCAGCCTCATTCAAAGGAGGGTGTTGTGGATCTAGCGTTGTAACACGAAACATCTCTCCTGCTCCTTCCGCATCACTACCGGTGATGATGGGTGTATGTAGGTTGAAGAACCCCTTTTGATTAAAAAACTGGTGGGTGGCAAAAGCCATTGCATGTCGCAATCGGAACACAGCGCCAAACGTATTCGTGCGTGGTCGTAGATGTGCAATTTCTCTTAAGTATTCGAATGAATGCTTTTTCGGTTGTAATGGATATTGCTCGGCATGCGATTTTCCCAAAACCATGATTTCTTCAGCTTTGATTTCTACATTTTGGCCTACACCTTCCGATGGCACCAGCTGACCGATTACTGACAGACAAGCTCCGGTTTGTACTTCTTTCAGTATGTCTTCTGAAATGGTTGCGTTATCTGCCACCACTTGAATGTTTTGAAGACAAGAGCCATCATTTAAGGCGATAAAGCTTACGTGCTTGTTTCCGCGCTTGGTTCTTACCCAACCCTTGGCTTGTACCTGGATGTTTTCATCTGTACTCTTTAATAAAGCCGCTATTTTGGTTCTTTCAGACATGGCGATTGTTTAAGGATTTTGGTAACAAATTAAGAAGACAAAAAAATGACTTTTTAACGGTATTCACAACAATTATCCTGCTTTCCATTATTAAGTTGAATTCAAAGGAAATGGGTTAAAATAGCCTTAAGTAACTCGCATTCAATACTTTTCTATAATTTGCACGATTTTTGTTAAAAAGTTCATTTCACTATCTAAATCTCATAGACTTTCTTTTAACTTTGAATGTAAGGTCAGAATGATGTGTCACCATGCAAAAACTCAGTCTTAATCAATCGCTCGGTCAAAAGTTATCTCCTCAGCAGATACAATTTATCAAACTGTTGCAGGTGCCTACTGCTGAATTGGACAGTCGAGTGGAGGAGGAGTTAGAGGTCAATCCGGCCTTAGAAGAGGGTAAAGAGGAAAATGATCAAGATACTACAGAAGATTTTGAGGAAGAGGGCACCACAGGAGACGAGCTAGATATTAAAGATTACTTGGGGGATGATGACTATTCAGGATATAAGATGCAAGGTGATGGGAACTATAACGATGAAGAAAAGGAAATGCCCATTGCTATGCAGACTTCCTTAAACGATCAACTTGAAATGCAACTTGGTTTTCTGGGATTAGACAATAGGCAAGAAAAAATTGGTTTACAGCTATTGGGCAGCATAGAGTCTGATGGCTACATTCGTCGGTCGCTAGATGCCATTGTAAACGACTTGGCATTTTCCCAAAATATTGAAACAGATATTGATGAGTTGGAGGAGTTGTTGGAGCATATTCAGCAATTTGATCCCGCTGGCATTGGCGCAAGAAGCTTGCAGGAATGTTTGATCATTCAGCTCGATAGAAAGATAGAGTTTGCTGAAAGTGATGAAGAACATCTTAAGGTATTGGACTTAGCGAAAAGAATTATTCAAGTATCCTTCGATGAGTTTACCAAAAAACATTACACGAAAATTGTTAAAAAGCTACATATTGAAGATGAGTTACTTTTTAAAGAAGCAGTTGCTGTAATTACAAAATTGAACCCCAAACCAGGAGGAGTATCCCAAGGGTTGGTCAAAACACAATACCTGATTCCTGATTTTATTCTGGCCAATACCGATGGTAAGCTAGACTTGATGTTGAACAGTAAAAATGCTCCTGAGTTACGAGTGAGTAGCTCCTACAGCGATATGTTTGCAGCATATGATAAGAGTGATAAAAAAGATAAAAAGCTGAAAGAAACAGTGTCTTTTGTGAAGCAAAAACTGGATGCAGCCAAGTGGTTTATCGAGGCCATTCGGCAAAGACAGAACACCCTAATCAGAACCATGGAAGCCATCATTAAGTATCAATACGACTTTTTTCAAGAAGGCGATGAATCTAAATTGAGACCTATGATTTTGAAAGATATTGCAGAAATGATTGATATGGATATTTCAACAGTTTCTCGCGTGGCCAATTCCAAATCCATTCAAACCGACTTTGGTATATTCCCTTTGAAATACTTTTTTAGTGAAGGCATTTCAACTGCGAGTGGTGAGGATGTAAGCAGTAGGGAGGTGAAAAATGTACTCTCACGCTTGATTGAAGCAGAAAGTAAGAAAAAACCGCTATCTGATGACCGTCTAGAAAAGGCATTGCGTGCCAAAGGGTTTCAGATTGCCCGTAGAACGGTAGCCAAATACCGTGAACAATTAGGGATACCGGTAGCCAGGTTAAGAAAAGAACTTTGATTTGAATAGAGCCGCCAAAATCATTACATACCTTATTCAGCCCTTGCTGATGCCTACTTTGGTGTTTTTTACCTTATTGTTCTATGTAGAGGAGGTACCTCAATTCTCTGCAATCAATAAATGGCGTATTGTTGGCTTGGTTTTTATTACCACCTGCCTGATTCCTATCATAACCATGGTGGTTTTTAAGTTGACGAAGGTGATCAAAGATTTTCACATGAAAGAACGCAAAGAACGATATTTTCCTTTCCTGTTTGTTTCCTTTTTTTATCTGGTGGTTTCCTTTATGTTTCGTCAACAAGATTGGGTAAATACACTGATGGAAGTGGTCTTTTTGACCATAACAACCGTGGTCATTATAACCAACGGCATTACCTTTAAGTATAAAATTAGCGCCCATGCAGCCGGTGTTTTTGGTTGGCTGGGGTTTGTTTTGGCCTTTAGTCAACTCAATAGATCTTCTGCCGAGTTGTTGCTTCCATTGATTTTAGCCATAAGTTTGTCTGCTTTGGTGTCTTGGTCTCGTTTGTATCTTAACGCCCATAGTCCAAGAGAAATCCTTGCAGGAGCTACTCTTGGTTTTTCTTTTTCTTATTTTTCCATTCAAATTTTTGTTTGATGTACGAGTTTATCGAATTTCAAAATGAAGGTGGCATCGCCACCATTACCCTGAATAGGCCGGAGGTCTATAATGCCTTAAACAATGAAATTACTTTTGAAATGCAAGATGCATTAAAAGTATGTTTAAGAGATGCGAGCATTCGCGTAATTGTGCTGACAGGTGAAGGTAAGGCATTTTGCAGTGGCCAGGATTTAAAGGCGTCGTCAGCCAATCCTAATCGTTCTTTTTCCGATTCCATTCATAAAAGGTATAACCCCATCATTAAGGGGATTCGAAATATGCCTAAGCCTGTTCTTTGTCGCTTGAATGGAGTTGCTGCAGGAGCAGGCTGTTCCTTTGCACTTGCCTGCGATATGATCATTGCCTCAGAGAATGCGACATTGATTGAGGTATTCGTGAACATAGGTTTGGTTTTAGATTCAGGTTCATCTTATTTCTTGCCGCGGCTTTTAGGTAGTTCTAAGGCTTTTGAATTGGCCACCATGGGAACAAAGCTTTCCGCAAAGGATGCCCACTCACTGGGCTTGGTGACTGAGGCCGTACCAGAAAATGAATTAGATGCAACCTTGAAAAAATACACTGACTTCTACGCCTCTGCGCCTACGAAAGCCATTGGTTTAATGAAAAAAATGTTGAATAAGTCACATGGTGCATCCTTGGATGAGATGCTCAATTACGAGGCTTACTGCCAAGATATAGCGGGCAGCACAGCTGATCATAAAGAAGGTGTACAAGCTTTCTTAGAGAAGCGTAAGCCTAACTTCAAGGGTGAATGAAATGAATCCTTGCAATGGGTTCTAAAATCCGATAAGGGAAATACCAAAGGTTAAATTACGGGTGTCTTCACCACCAGCTGGAGGTGTTGAAAATTTATCCGATAATTCATAATATCCGAATAGGCTGAACGGTCCGGCGCCAAAGCGTGCCTGAATGCCATACCGAAAGCGAGACACACCTAGGTCACCTCTATCTTTTACCATGTTTCGGTCACCTACACTGTCTTCATAACGGTACTTGATAAAAGAAGAGTACATGACCCCGGCTTTTACCCCAAAAGCCGCCCTGATTCCCTTACGATAATCATCTTTTCTGGTGTAATAGCGTATTTCTAGTGGTATTTCAAAATAATTTATTCCGATTTTAGATTTACCAAACTCTAGTACATTAGCGGTTAAATCAGTAAGTGGAACAGCATTTACAGTACGAACGCCGTTGGCATCAATCGAGCCAACAATGGTAAAATCATTTTCTACTGAAAATTTTTCGAAGGTTAAACCTAATCCTGGAGTGAAGGTGAATTTGCTATCGCCAATAGGGAAATCATAAAAATAGGTAAGCCCCACTGTTTTCGATTGAAAGCCGTTAAGACTAATATCAGTTGGACTTTTCGCCCAGCTGTTGACTCCCAGGTCAAGAAGCAATGAGCCAGGCAAATCTGGTCTCTGGGCTATGGCTGAAAGGTGAAGGGTTAATAAAATAAATAGCGATAACGTTATTCTCTTCATAAGTATGTGGCTCTTACCAGTGGCAAAGTTAATGTTTTTTAAAAGTTATAACAGAGGACTTTCGCAAAGAAAAAGAATTACTTACCTTTGCAGCCGGTTTTAACGGACTTTAACAGAGAAAGTGAGGTTAAAAGTTTTACTTTCGCGCTTCGTTAAATTGCAAATGGCCTCGTAGCATAACTGAATAGTGCACTTGATTACGGCTCAAGAGGTTGCAGGTTTGAATCCTGCCGAGGTCACAAACAGGCTCCTCCAATGGGAGCCTGTTTTTTTATCTCCATTTCAACCTTTTAACCTTTCTTACTTTTGAAAAATGATCAGGTAGGTTGTCTAAAATAGCCATTTTTAGAGCATCTGTGAGGCCTTCTTTGGCAAAGCTTCTGTGTGTTACCAAGCTTACTTCGCGAACAGGTTCGGGACTTTCAAACCTTCGGATGTGTGTATCATCTTTTTGATCCATCACCGATAATTCAGGAACGAGCGTATATCCTGAATGATTTTTTACCAGGTTCATCAGGGTTTGAATAGAACCGCTTTCGTATTGAAGGTTTTCAAGTGAAGTGTTTCCTTTTTTATTGCATAGAGAAAGCACTTGGTTCCTTAAACAATGTCCTTGATTGAGTAACCACAGGCCTTCTTCAGGTAAATCGTAGGTTGAGATTTTTTTGGCACGATAAAGTGGGTGTAATTCAGATGTGTACAAAAGGAAAGGCTCATGATATAAGGGGATTTCTTTTAAGTGACCTTCGTCTAGCGGTGTTGCCAAGATACCAATATCAAGTTGGTCGTTTTTTATGTCTTGAATGATCTGCTCAGACTCCAACTCTCTTATTTTTAAAATGATGTCAGGGTTGTTTTGGGTAAAGTCTTTTAAGAACCGAAACATCAAAAAAGGTGCGATGGTTGGGATAACGCCCAAACGATAAAAACCTTTGATGCTGTCTTTTTCGGTATTCACGAAATCTTTCAGGCCATGTACTTCGCGCAAGACCATGCGTGCCTTTTCAATGATTTCATAACCGATTTTGGTGGGTGTAATAGGGTGTTTTGACCGGTCGAAAATAACTGTACCCATCTCATTTTCAAGTTTTTTGATTTGTAGGGTCAGGGTCGGCTGTGTCACAAAGCAACTTTCTGCTGCTTTTACAAAATGTCTTTGGTTATCAAGCGCTACAATGTACTCTAACTGCTGTAATGTCATATAGTTAAAATTAATATTTATACAGGGAACATAAATAAGATAAATATGGTTCTTGGGGTAGTTAGAATTTTTACCAATTAAAAATAAAGAAAATGGATAACAAAGTAGTAGACAAACTGAATCAACTTCTTATTAATTATCAAGTGCATTATCAAAACCTGCGTCTTTTCCACTGGAATGTGAAAGGGCCTTTCTTTTTTATCTTGCACGAAAAATTTGAAGAATTATACAGAGATGTTGCCGAGAAGGTAGACGAAGTGGCAGAGCGCATTTTATCTCTAGAAGGTACACCTCAAGGATCATTGAAGAACATTTTATCTAGAGCTGACATCGAGTCTAAAGACGAGGTAGAAGATGCTAATGCTATGGTTGAATCTATTGTAAATGGTCATCATATCCTTATTAAAAATTTAAAGGAAGTATTGGAGGAGGCCGAAAAAGTAGGTGACGAGGGTACACTAGATCTTTTCACTTCTTACATTCAAGAGCTTGAAAAAGAAAACTGGATGTTTAAATCTTATTTAAGATAATGAATTTCCATACGAGAAAATGGGTAAAGCCTGAAGATTTAAACCCCAATGGTACCCTATTTGGAGGTACATTATTGGCTTGGATTGATGAAGAAGCAGCTTTATATACAGTGGTGCAATTAGAGAACAAACACATTGTCACCAAATTCATTTCAGAAATCAATTTTATTGACGCTCCTCAACAAGGAGATATCATCGAAATTGGTATGGAGGCTATCCATTTTGGCAAATCCTCCATTACCCTAAGGTGCGAGGTAAGGAATAAAATAACCCGCAAAGAAATCCTCACGATTGATAAAATTGTGATGGTAAATTTGGGCGCAGATGGATTACCCAAGCCTCATGGAAAGACAAAAATTGAATTTGTGAAAGACCGATTAAATTAGATCTTTGAACCATTTGTTAAAGCCGAGAAGCCCTGTGTTTCTCGGCTTTTTTTAACGATGATCGTCAATGTTTTCCAACATACTGCAGTAGTTTTTGTAACGGCTTGCGTGAATACTGCCAGTTTTCAATGCTGCCTTCACGGCACATTTGGGCTCATTGATGTGCAAGCAATTGTGAAACTGGCACTCGCCCAAATGCTTCCTCATCTCAGGAAAGTAATGGCTAATTTCTTCTGGAGCCATTTCTACCAATCCTAATTCTTTGATACCAGGTGTGTCAATGATTAGACTATCTTCTTCACCCTCAAACATCTCAGCAAAAGTGGTGGTATGCGTGCCTTTGTTCGCGAAAACAGAGACTTCAGCAGTCGTTTGGTTAATGTTAGGTAATAAAGCATTCAATAAGGTGGATTTTCCTACACCAGAATGGCCACTTACTAAAGTGGTTTTATGAGACAACAAGGCTTTTACATTAGCTAAACCTTCCCCTGTTTGAGCAGAAATGAGTTGACAAGTATAACCGATTGATTCATACAGGTTCATCAACTCTAAGCATTTTTCAGTTTCTTTTTCCTCCATTAGGTCTTTTTTATTAAAGACCAAAATAGCCGGAATACCGTAAGCTTCTGAACTGACCAAAAACCGGTCGATAAAACCAGTTGAAGTTCTTGGGAAGGAGAGTGTAGCAAGAAGTAGTGCTTGGTTAAGATTACTGGCTAAAATATGTACATGCGCTGTTTTACGTGTTGATTGTCTAATGATATAATTCTCTCGATTGTGGATTTCGGTAATTACAGCTTTACCGGCTTCCTCTCCCTCAAAGTTCAATGTTACGTAATCGCCTACGGCTATGGGATTGTTGACCTTCAAATCAATTTGTTTGAATTTTCCACGCAAACGTGAAGGGTAAAAATGGCCATCATCTCCTTTGACACCATACCAGCTTCCTGTTGATTTATATACCCGTCCCTTCATGCTTTTTGATATGATTTAGAATGATTTGAGTCGCTCCTGCTTGATTTCGCACATACTGCCTATTGATTTGACCGGCTGTTGCTCGGTGCTCTGGTTGCTCACGTAGCTTTGTTAATTGAGCTGTAGCCTCATCCCCATGAGCAATAGGGAATGCTCCTCCTTGTTTTGCCAGGTGCTGTGCTTCGGGAAATTTATAAAGTCCTTTATTACCAAAAACAAGCGGTAGCCCAAAGGTTGCAGCCTCTAGTATATTATGCAAACCGTCACCAAAAGCCCCTCCAATATAGGCAAAGTGTCCGTATTGATAGGTCTGAGATAACAATCCCATGGTGTCTAAAACCATCACAGAACAGTCGGAAGTAGTTTGTTCTTCGGTGAATAAGGTGAAAGGAACCTTCAAACTACTTGTAATTTGATGTATGTGCTCATAATCTACCAAATGTGGGGCAATGATAAACTTCATTTCCCCGGCAGAAGCGTTGATAAACGCTCGTATGACGCGCATGTCTTCTTTCCAAATGCTTCCCCCAATGAGCACAAGATCATCTCCGACAAATGCCTCGATTTTTTCGATGGCTTTTGGTTGGCTTGTGGTTTGTAACACTCTGTCGAAACGAGTATCTCCCGACACAGTCACATGCCGCACCCCTATGTTGTTGAGTAATTTTTTCGATGCCTCTGTTTGTACAAAAATATGATGGAAGAAGTGAAGCATTTGACGATGAAGACCTCCATAAAATTTAAAAAAGATATGTTGAGGTGTAAATAGGGTAGAAATAGTGTAGATGGCGATTCTTCGGTCATGAAGGGCCTTTAGCATGTGCCACCAATACTCGTACTTGATGAAAATAGCCAACCTTGGGTTGAGGAGCGTCACGAATTTTTCTGCATTCCGTCGGGTATCAAAAGGTAAATAGCAGACTAAATCTGGTAGGGGATGGTTTTTACGTTGTTCGTAACCGGATGGTGAAAAAAAGGTGACAACCAGGGGGGATTGTGGAGATGCTTCTTTCATTGCTTGCATCAGGGGAAGACCCTGTTCAAACTCCCCTAAAGAAGCAGCATGAAACCAGATGGCTGGATGTGAATATGTTTTGCGAAATTGTTCTAGAACTTTAAAGCTCTCACTTCTACCTATTAAAGCTTGTTTCGACTTTAGATTGAATCTTGAGTTTGCAGTTATGAAGAGCCGCAATAACAAAATAAGGGAATCATAAACTACTTGCATCAGGTTGTAAAATTAATAAACCTTCCCAATCTATTGCCTCAATTGTCATTTTACCTGATGGGATTGCTTTCATGGGGCTTAAGTATATGCATTTCTGATTTTTTAATTCGTTCAAATGAATGGCATTTAAAAAGCTTAATTATTAAACCTTATAGGCCCGGAAAACTTTATTTCCCTTTAAACTCAGGTTTTCTCTTTTCTACAAAAGCATTCATGCCTTCTTTCTGGTCTTCGGCAGCAAACAACATGTAAAAATTCTTACGCTCGAAGTGTAAGCCTTCATCCAAATGCGTTTCAAACGACCTTTTTACCGCTTCCTTGGCCATTTGCGTGGCAATAGGCGACATGGAGGCAATTTCTTTCGCTAGTTTGATGCTTTCTTCCAAATACAACTCAACAGGAACAATCTGATTGATCAACCCATAACTTAAAGCTTCTTCTGCTTTGATGAACCGTCCGGTGAGCACCAATTCCATGGCTTTGGCTTTTCCTATGGCACGTGTTAAGCGTTGTGTACCTCCGGCCCCGGGCATAACGCCAATTTTAATTTCAGGCTGGCCAAATTGAGCGGTTTCTGAAGCGACAATCATATCGCAGCTCATGGCCAATTCGCAGCCGCCTCCTAAGGCAAAACCCGAAACCGCGGCAATGATGGGCTTCCTTGTTTTATTGATTTGATCCCATGTACTGAACTGATCTACTTTCCACATATCAATGGTGCCTTTACCGGCCATTTGCTTGATGTCAGCACCCGCAGCGAAAGCCCTTTCGTTGCCGGTAATGACAATCACACGCACCTCATCCTCTTGGTCCAAGGCCTTTAGTGCATCTCTCAGTTCTCCCATCAACTGCAGGTTAAGGGCATTGAGTTCTTTGGGTCGGTTGAGCTCAATCAGTGCAATGTGTGGGGCGTAGTTTGGGGTGACTTTAATGAATTCCATAAGGAGTTTGAATGAGTGAAAAATGAAACAATTGGTTTGCACACCCTATTTTAGTCCTTATTTCCTGCACAGGGAAATTTTGGTTAAAAAAATTTTGGTAAGCAGCTAAATTCCTTTGGTTTGTAGATACAAAAACGAAGCCATGAAGATCAAAGTTTTATTCGTCTGTTTGGGTAACATATGCCGTTCCCCATTAGCTGAAGGTCTTTTTAGACATTGGGTGCAAGAAAAGGGCCTGAGTTCCTATTTCGAGATCGATTCTTGCGGAACAGCCGCTTATCATATCGGAGAACATCCCGATGCACGTTCTGTTGCCAATGCCGCCCGCAATGGGCTACACTACGACCACCTGGGTCGACAATTCGAACCGCAGGATTTTATGCATTTCGATTACATTTTACCAATGGACGATAGCAATTATGAAGATATCATGGCACTAAGTCCGGTAAGTCCTAAGGCTAAAGTGCTTAAAATGCGTCATTTCGATAAGGAAGCTCCAGATGAAGATGTACCCGACCCTTATCATGGCGGAGAAAAAGGGTTTCAAGAGGTGTTTGACATGCTCAAAAGAAGTACAGCCGCTTTGTTAGAATACATTTGCAAAACACAGGGATTGGGTAAATGACAGAAAATTATACACAGCTCATAGAGCGCATGCTCTTTCAGGTGACAGGCGATGAGCTGGAGGTGACAGATGTTTTAATGCAAAGTGGTGGCTCCATCAACATGTCGGTGTGTGCCCAAACTGAGCATGGGAATTTCTTTGTGAAATGGAATGAGCTTGAGTTTTTGGATATGTTTGAAAAAGAAGCCAAGAGCCTTCAGTTCCTCAAAGGCAAAAGTAGTCTTCGGATTCCTGAGGTTTTTGGTTTTGGACAACTGGAAGAAAAGGCGTTTTTGGTGCTAGCGTTTTTAGAGCGGGGAGCAGAGACCCAGGCGTATTGGGAAAAACTGGGAGAAGGATTAGCCGAACTACACCAAAACACCTCAGACAAGCACGGCTTTATGTTCGACAACTACATCGGTAAGTTGGAACAGAAAAATCAACCTGAAACAGATTGGGTAGGTTTTTATATCGAAAGAAGGTTGAAAGCACAAGTGGGTAAATTGTCTTATGAAGGAAATGTTTCACCTGCTTTTGAGCAACAATTTGCTACTTTTTTGAAAAAGCTCCCTGAGCTGCTACCCAGCGGTACGCCTTGTTTACTGCATGGTGATTTATGGAATGGCAATGCTTTTCCGACAGGACGAGAAGC
>JAGYIY010000005.1 GCA_018402485.1 Roseivirga sp.
TAGTTTCTGGGGGATCCTGAAACAAGTTCAGGATGACGGTGGCTAGGGATGAGGGGGCGAGGGATCACGTTTTCGATTACCCCCCCCCATCCCCCGTAGATGAATAATGCGTGAGCCAACAATTTTTTTAAAAAAAAGACGCCTCGACATTGCAGGTATCGATTTGTCGAGTAAATTTACAACTCATTAGAGGTCGCGGATGTGACTGACGTGGCGAAGCTGTGGGTTAGAGGCTGGAAGTTAGAAGTTGGAAGTTAGAAGCTGGAGGTTGGAGGCTAGAAGTTGGAAGTTGGAGGCTAGAAGTTGGAGGCTAGAAGTTGGGAATTAGAAGCTGGAAGTTAGAAGTTGGAAGTCAGAGGTTAGAAGTTAGAGGTTAGAAGTTGGAAGTTAGAGGTTAGAGGTTGGAGGTGAGAAGTTGGAAGTTAGAAGTTGGAGGTTGGAAGTTGGAGGCTAGAAGTTGGAAGTTAGAAGCTGGAGGCTGGAAGTTAGAAGTTGGAAGTTAGAAGTTGGAGGTTAGAAGCTGGAGGTTGGAAGTCAGAAATTAGAAGTTAGAGGTTAGAGGTTAGAATTTAGAATTTAGAATTTAGAATTAAGAATTAAGAATTAAGAATTAGCAATTAAGAACTAACCATTATCGATAAACCTAATCACCCAAAAACCAAATAACCCAACCACCCAACCACCCATTACCCAACAACCCTTAGTCAATTAGGAATTAGGAATTAGGAATTAGGAATTAGGAATTAGGAATTAGGATTTTGTAAAGCGATAACATTTATCCACCAAAACCCCAACAACCCAACAACCCAATAACCCAACAACCCAACAACCCAACAACCCAATAACCCATTACCCCTCAACTCAACATAAAAGACCTATCTAAGCACCTGTTTTGGGATGTCGATAAAGATCTGATGTCTTTTGAAGCACATCATGCATTTATTGTACAGCGCATTTTAGCTTATGGGACATTGGCTGATTTTGAACTGTTGAGAAAGCATTTGGGATTAAAGAGAATTGCTGAAATTGCTAAAGGTCTTAGAAATTTAGATCAGGTTACGCTGCATTTTGTTGCTACCATTACCCATACGCCACTAAATGAATTTAGGTGTTATACTTCAACACAATCTCTCACGAACTCCATCGACTTTTAAATGCCATTCAAAGGGATTTCGAAAATTTACCACTGGTAGGAGGCACAGCTTTGGCTTTGCATTATGGCCATCGGGAATCTATAGACCTTGATTTTTTTGGTGAGATGACCTATGAAACTGAGGAGATTGTCGATAAGATTAAAAATTATGGTGAGCTACAAATCTTGAAAAGATCTAAAAATATTAATGTGTTTCAAATCAATGACATTAAAGTTGATTTTGTAAACTACAGCTACAAGTGGTTAGAAAATCCCATTCAAGATTCAGGTATCACATTAGCCTCAGACAAAGACATAGCTGCCATGAAAATTGCGGCAATTACCGGTAGAGGGAGTAAGAAAGACTTCATTGACCTTTACTTTCTGCTTAATCACTATACGCTAACTGAGATGCTGACCATGTACCAGGCCAAATACCCAGATGCATCAATGTTTTTGGCCTTGAAAAGTTTGACTTTCTTCGAAGATGCTGAAATTGAGCCCATGCCAAAAATGTTGGTTCAGATCAGTTGGGAAAAAGTGAAAGAAAAAATACAACAAGTGGTTCAGGAGTATTGTAATTAGCGGTTAGAAAGCAACTCATAAACAAAAAACACGCGCACAGTGCTCTAAACAAACAACGCATCAACAAAAAACACGCGCGCAGCGCTCTAAACAACCCAATCCCCCCTTTGCTCGAAACCCTTATCTCTTCTAAAACCCGCATCAAACTGTTGATGCGACTTTTCCTCAACCCGGAATCGAGTGCCTATTTGCGTGGGTTGGCACAAGAGTTCAATGAAAGCACCAACTCGGTGCGCCTCGAGCTCAACCGCTTTGAGGAGGCCGGTATGCTCCATTCCGATAAAGAAGGCAATAAAAAAGTCTTCAAAGCCAATACCAGCTACCCCCTCTTCGACGACATTCGAAACATCTTACTCAAATACACCGGCCTGCAAGAGGTAATCGATACAGTGATCGACCAAGTAGGAGCGGTGGAAGAAGTGTACCTGATAGGAGATTTGGCAGAAGGAAAAAACTCCAACGACATTGCATTGGTCATAATCGGGAACCCCGACCTGGCTTATGTGCAAGAATTGGCGCGCAAAGCGCAAAAGGTGATCCGAAAAAGCATCACCTACACGGTTTATGCACCGAAAGAAACCCCGGTATTGCTGTTGAATGCGAAGCATTCCTTATTATTGTGGCATGAATAGAGCGTTTGATACCTATTGGACAGCTTTTTACACCAAGCCCAGGAGCGAAAAGAAAACAGCCAATCGCTTAAAAGAAAAGGGATTCGACGTGTATTGCCCCTGCCAAACGGTACGCAAACAGTGGTCTGACCGCAAGAAAAAAGTAACAGAGCCCGTCTTTCGCTCTTACCTTTTTGCGCGAATAGATGAAAAAAGTAGGCTAGAAATATTGAAAGACCATGGCATTGTATGCAATGTGTATTGGTTGCGGAAACCGGCCATTATCCGCGATGAAGAAATGCTGGCCATTCAAAATTTCCTCAGCCACCATGCCGATGTGTCTGTCTTCGCCAAGCACCTGGCACCGGGAGAGGAAGTAGCCATCGATGGCGGACCCCTCTCCGGACAATCGGGGGTAATCCGAAGCCTACAAGGCAGAAAAGCGCACCTCACCATCGAGTCGCTGGGCATTACCCTGCAGGCAGAAGTAGGCATACAGCATTTGACAAAGAAAAAAATAGCCTTATAGCACAACCTTAAAAAGCGGCCCATTCAGGTATGAAAAGAACCCCATCCTTTAAAACCCTCTCCAGAAGCATCCTCCAGATGCTCTTACTCTGTGTTGCCCTGAGCCTGGCGGTAGGCGAACAGGCGAACGCCCAGTCCCTAAGCGACATGAAGAACATCAAGGTCGATGAGCTGTCAGACGGGCAGATCAGGGGGTACATCCAGCAAGCCGAGGCACGCGGACTCACCGAGAGCCAGCTGCTGGCCCTGGCCAAACAACAAAATGTACCCGCAGCGGAAATTGCCAAGCTGCAAAGGAGAATTGCCGCCTTAGGCTCAGGAGGGAACACGGCCAAAAGTGGTGCTGCTACCCAACAAGGGCAAGCAGATAGAGCCGTAACTTCCGTACCGAATGAAGGCGGAAAATCCCTTTCTGCCTACGAAAAAAGCATTTTTGGCTATGCCCTCTTTCAAAAAAGTGAAATGAATTTCGCGCCCAACCTCAACGTGGCCACGCCCGAAGATTATCAGTTGGGCCCTGGCGATGAACTGGTTGTGGACCTATGGGGTGCCACCCAGCAATTGCTTAGGCTTCAAGTCTCCACCGAGGGAACCGTGAGGCCCGAAAACCTTAGCCCCGTGTATGTGAACGGCTTGAGCATAGCCGCCGCCACCACCAAAATCATCGACCGTTTGAGCCAGATCAACCAAGGCTTGAAACTGAAAAATGGCGAGCAAGGCAAGATCTTTTACCAGGTAAGCTTGGGGAACATCCGCACCATCAGCATCGATGTGGTAGGCGAGGTCAATGCCCCTGCGCGCTACGAATTACCCGCTTTGGCCACCGTTTACACGGCACTCCACGCCGCAGGAGGCCCCAATACCGAAGGCACTTTCCGGAACATCAAGCTGGTGCGCAACAATGCATTAATCCGCACCATCGATGTGTATGATTACCTCACCCAAGGCATGAAACCCAACGACTTGCGCCTGAAGCAAGGCGATGTCATCATCGTGAGCCCCTTTACCCACCGTGTGGAAGTAAAAGGAGAGGCGAAGCGCGAAGGCCTCTTCGAAATGAAAGCCGATGAGCTGTTCACCGACCTCTTGCAATACGCCGGAGGCTTTACCAGCGAAGCCTACAAAGCCAGGGTAACCATCAACCGCAACAATGCCACGCAACGTGAAATACAAGACCTGTTGCAAGCCGATTTTGCAGCATTCAAGCTCCAAGATGGCGATGAAGTGACCATAGGGAAAATCCTCAACCGTTTCGATAACCGCGTATTGCTAGAAGGCGCGACCCTACGCACCGGTGCTTTCCAGCTCACCCCCAACCTGAGCCTAAAAAGCCTGATTGAAAAAGCTGGGGGCCTTCGTGGCGATGCGTACCTGCAGCGCGCCACCATTTACCGCACCAACCCCGACCTCAGCCAAACCCCCATTCCGGTAGACCTGCAGGCCCTGTTGAAGAATGAAATCGATGACATTCCCCTACAGCGCGAAGACGTGGTAAGCATACCCTCCCTGTACGACCTGGAGGAAGAATATTACATCGAAATCAATGGTGAAGTGTCGGCCCAGGGTGTCTATCCTTATTTCCAAAACATGACCGTGGAAGACCTCATTACCCTGGCGGGAGGCCTAAAAGATGCCGCCGCCCTTACAGGCGTAGAGATTGCCCGCCGGAACCGCGGCGAGCCCACCAATGTAGCGGCAGAGATCATCACCTTTGCCATCGACGAAGACCTGCAGGTGCAGGGAGAAGCCCGCGACCGCACCCTACAACCTTTCGACCAGGTATTCATCCGCCGCTCCCCCAATTACCAGGTGCAGGCGCAGGTATCTGTGGAAGGGGAAGCCGTAAGCACAGGCACTTTTGCCATCAGCCGCAAAGACGAGCGCATTTCCGACATCATACAGCGCGCCGGAGGCCTTAATCCTTATGCCGATGCGGCCGGGGCCTTCTTAATCCGCAAAACCGAATTTTCGCAGGCCCGCAGCCCGGCACAAATCTCTCAAGCGCGTTTGGAAAGGCTCAAGGCAAAGATCTTAAACCCTGCCGACGGCAGCCTGAACTCCGAAGCACAAGCGCGCCTCAAAGAAAGGCTGCAAGCATTGGAAAACACGCTGGACAACAACACAGGCGACGATGCCCAGGGAGGTCAGCTCAAAAAGGAACTCTTGGAGGAGGCCGCCAAAAGGGACTCCCTCCTGGCAGACATCGAGATCCGGGAAGAAGAGCCTGTGGCCATCGACCTGGAAGAAATCTTACAAGCACCGGGCTCCAAATACGACCTGATTGTACAAGCGGGAGATGTGATCTCCATTCCTGGGCGCATGCAAACCGTGCGCATTGCCGGAGAGGTAAGCTCCCCCTTAAATGTGCGCTACGACAAGGCCTACGGTTTTAAGCAATATGTACAGCAGGCAGGGGGCTTCCGCAAAAGCTCCAAAAAGGTAAGAAGCTATGTGCAATACCCCAATGGAGAGCGCAAAGGGGTAAGGCACTTTCTGTTCTTTACCCGCTACCCCAGGGTACGCCCGGGCTCCACACTCTTTGTGGCGAAGAAAGCTGAGAAACAACCCATGAGTGCCGCCCAATGGCTAGGCATTGCAAGTACCATGGCGACACTGGCCTTAACCATTAATCAATTGACGAGGTAGTAAAAGAGAAGTTTTGATTTTGGATATTTGTGGTTATGATAATCTAAATTACTTCTAATGGTACAAAGGGAAGAAACGATTTTGATAGGTTATTCCGGACATGGTAAAGTTGTAGCAGAGGCAGTAATAGCCTGCCAAAAAAAGGTGGCTGGGTACATTGATATTGAGGAGAAAACAGATAATCCCTACGGTTTTCCTTACTTAGGAGGTGATGATAAATTTGATGAGCTTATTGAAAAAGGCTTTAAACAATTTGTTTTAGGAGTGGGGGATAACAAAATAAGGAATAGAATTGCCAAAAGGGTTGTTGACTTAGGAGGTGAATGCATAACGATTATTCATCCAGACGCCAAGGTGTCTCATCATGTTGCCATAGGTGATGGAACTTTTATAGCAAGAGGTGCTTGTATAAATCCATTTGTGAATATTGGGAAATACTGTATTATTAATACCAATGCATCTATTGATCATGATTGTTGGATTGAAGAGGCCGTACATATTGCCCCTGCTAGCGCTATTGCGGGAAATACTAAAATAGGTAAGCAGGCCTTTATTGGACTGAATGCCACAGTAATACAAGGGCTAAATATTGGCGTAGATGTAATCATTGGTGCAGGTACTGTTGTGGTAAAGGATGTTGTTAAGAACAGTACAATGGTGGGTAATCCTGCGAAGATATTGTATTAATATTCTAGATAAAATATTATTTAATTTAAATAATATATTAAAAATAAAAATATATTTGAGAAATGTATGTTTTATTATAAAATAAATGGAAAAAAATAACAGAGATATATTTCAGCTAATTTCCATACTTTGGCATAGAAAAGTGTTCTTAATGGTTATTATTTTAATTATGGGACTTTTTGGTATTGTCATTGGTCTAATTTCTCCTACCAAATACGTTTCAAGTATTTCATTTATTCCTGAAACAGATGAGCAGTCTTTACCGGGTGGTCTGGGTGGACTTGCTTCTCTGGCTGGGGTTAGTATTGGAAGTGGAGGAAATGCATCAAATATTCCACCAATGACTTACCCGCAATTGTTGAATAGTACATCATTCAAAAATGAGTTACTTTCTACTCAATTACCTGAAGCAGAGGGAGTAATAACATATTATGAATTTCTGAATAATCTCCCAGTTTCAACTTTAGATGTTGTCAAAAAATATACAATTGGCTTGCCAAAATTAATTTTGTCAAGTGTGAAGAATGAAAAAAATGAAGGGGTCGAGCGAAGTGATGGATTAAACGATTTATTGTTTCTCACTGAAGAAGAAAGTAGTATTTACAAAACGGTAGAATCTTCTATAAATTATGACTACAATGGGCAAACCAAAGTAGCAGTCATAAATTTTGAGACCAATGATCCTATTTATGCTTCTATTTTGGCGAAAAAAGTTCATGACTTATTAGAAGAGAAGATAATTAGTATCCGTAATAAAAATGCAAAGAATAAATTAGAATTCATAAGAAAACAGTTTGAGGATAGAAAGCTAGAATTCGAAAACTTACAAGATGAACTTGCTGAATTTAAGGATTCAAATATTAGTTTATCCTCGAGTAAAACACAAAATGAGCTTCAAAGACTTCAGTCTAAACTTGATATTGTTCAAAGCGTTTACCAAGAGTTGGCTGTTCAGATAGAACAAGCCAAAATAGAGGTTCAAGAGAATACACCAGTTTTTACTGTTATTCAAGAGCCTCTTGTTCCTATTTTCAGGACTTCTCCTAAGCGATTCATGTTATTGATTATTTGGTCTTTCATGGGCTTTATATTGGCTTCTTTTATCGTCTTGATCAAAGAGCCATTTCAATCAGCAATGTCTTTAATTATGTCTCAAAAAACCAACTAAGAATTAAATATTATGAGAGGTAAAAAAGTTCTAGTTACAGGAGCCGATGGGTTTATTGGAAGCCATTTAGTTGAAGAATTAATTAGAAATGGTGCAAAGGTTAGGGCATTTTGCTTCTATAACTCATTTAATTCATGGGGATGGATTGATAGTTTACCAGATGATATAAAAGACCAACTAGAGATTTTCACTGGGGATATTCGAGATCCAAATGGAGTGAAAACAGCACTTCAGGGGATGGATGTTGTTTTTCATTTGGCGGCACTAATTGCAATCCCATTCAGCTATCATTCTCCGGATTCATATATCGATACAAATATCAAGGGGACGTTAAATATTATTCAAGCAGCGAGGGATCTAGGTTTGGAGAGAGTACTGGTCACTTCGACTTCTGAGGTGTATGGTACAGCACACTATATCCCAATCGATGAGAAGCATCCTCGCCAGCCACAATCGCCTTATTCTGCATCTAAAATTGGTGCAGATTGTATAGCGGAATCTTTTTATAAAAGTTTCGATCTGCCCATTACTATAGTGAGACCTTTTAATACCTATGGTCCAAGACAGTCAGCAAGAGCAGTAATTCCCACAGTGATTACTCAGCTTCTTAATGGGGAGGAACAGATTAAGTTAGGGGACTTGAGTCCTACACGAGATCTACTCTTCGTAAAGGATACAGCTAGAGGGTTTATTGAAATAGCGCAGAGCAGCTCTTTGATTGGTGAAGATTGTAATATTGCTACTGAAACAGAAATTTCTATTGGAGATTTGGCCCATGAAATTATTTCACAAATCAATCCTAAAGCAGTGATTGTGCAGGATGTGACAAGAATCAGACCTACAAAAAGTGAGGTATTCAGGTTATATGGTTCGGCAGCAAGAATTAAAGAACATACGAACTGGAATGCTAATTTCTCATTAACAGACGGAATTGCTGAAACAATTTCGTGGTTCAAAGACAAAAATAATCTCTCGCACTACAAGCACGACATTTACAATATATAGTTGGCAATGCACTTTGAAAGAGAAATTAGTTTTATAAGGTCTCAGTTTGCTGGACAGGATTTTATACCTCTTCATGAGCCAAGGTTTGTGGGTAGCGAAAAGAGCTATGTAAATGAGGCAATTGATAGCACTTTTGTTTCTTCGGTTGGTACTTTCGTGGATCAGGTGGAAACTTCTATTGCCGAAGCAACCGGTACAGCTAAAGCTGTAGCTGTCGTAAACGGCACTTCCGCTCTGCAAGTAAGTTTAAGACTAGTTGGCGTAATGAAAGGGGATGAGGTAATCACACAGGCGCTTACCTTTGTTGCCACTTCGAATGCCATAGCTTATAATGGGGCTCACCCGGTATTTATTGATGTAGATCTCGACACAATGGGCTTATCACCCAAAGCATTAGAGATATTTTTAGAAACAAACTGCGAACTTAGAGAAGGAGTCTGCATCAATAAAAACTCCGGCAGAGTAATCAGAGCTTGTGTTCCTATGCACACATTTGGCTTTATGATTCATATGGATGAGCTTAAACACGTGTGTTCAAAATGGCAGATTACTATTGTAGAGGATGCCGCTGAGGCAGTTGGCAGTACCTATAAAGGACAACCAGCCGGTAGCTTCGGTAAACTGTCGGCACTAAGTTTTAATGGTAATAAGATTATTACTGCTGGAGGAGGAGGGGCGATTGCCTCAAATGATATTGATTTAGCTTCAAAAGCAAAATATTTGACGACAACAGCCAAAGTGCCTCATCCTTGGGATTATTATCATGATGAATTAGGTTATAATTTCAGAATGCCCAATTTAAATGCAGCCTTGTTGTGTGGACAACTCGAAAAGTTGAATTTTTTTATTCAAAAGAAGAGAAACTTGGCACTGGCGTATGCTGAGTTCTTTGCGGAGAGGGGAATAAAATTTAGAACAGAACCTAGCGAAACCAAATCTAACTATTGGTTGATGTCATTAGAACTTGACTCTGAAAAAGACAGAGATGCTTTTTTAGCAGATACAAACACTAATAATGTGATGACACGTCCTATCTGGAAACTAAACTGTGATTTACCCATGTATGCTCATTGTGAATCGGGCCCATTAGAGAATTCCAGGTTCTTAGAAAAAAGAATTGTCAATATTCCAAGCAGTGTCATACTCTAAAGCTATTTCCAATGTTGAATAAAGTAATGATCATCGCTGAAGCAGGCGTAAATCATAATGGTGATGTCAATAGGGCGAAGGAACTAATTGTAGCTGCGGCTGAGGCGGGTGTTGATTTTGTTAAGTTCCAAACATTCCAAGCGGAGAAATTAGTCAATAAGACTGCAAAAAAAGCTGACTATCAAATGAAGAATCTGAATGATGGTGACGATTCTCAGTACGCAATGTTGAAAAAACTGGAACTCTCACATGATGACCACTTGGAATTAATTAAATACTGCAAGTCCAAGAACGTTCGCTTTTTTTCAACAGCTTTTGACCTGGACGGCTTAGATTATTTACTTCAACTTGGCTTTGATCATTTTAAGATACCTAGCGGAGAAATCACAAATTATCCTTACCTCAAAAAGGTGGCTTCATTCAGAAAGCCTGTTATTCTTTCAACCGGGATGGCGAATCTTAAGGAAATAGAGGATGCGTTGGAAGTTCTGACATCTGAAGGCCTTAGCAAAAACGATATAACGGTTCTTCACTGTAATACGGAGTACCCTACACCTATGCAGGATGTTAATCTGCTTGCAATGAGGACAATAGAAACTACATGTGGTGTTCAAATTGGATATTCTGATCATACTTTGGGTATTGAGGTCCCTATAGCTGCAGTTGCCCTTGGTGCAAGGGTGATCGAAAAGCACTTTACGCTAGATAGAACACTTCCTGGGCCGGACCATAAAGCTTCTTTAGAACCAGACGAATTGAAGGCTATGGTAGAAGGTATTAGAAATATTGAATTAGCAATGTCTGGAGATGGGAGCAAAAGACCATCGGCAAGTGAATCAAAAAATCTAGACATTGTAAGAAAGAGCATACATCTGAAAAACGATAAAAGGAAAGGAGATGTGATATTGAAAGAAGACTTAACAATATTAAGGCCGGGCACGGGTATTTCCCCTATGAAGTTTGAAGACGTTTTAGGTCAAAAGGTAAAGAGAGACATAAAAGCATTCAGCATTTTGCAAGAAAAAGACTTATGCTAGTAAGACGTAAAGTATGCGTACTAACAGGCACGAGGGCTGAATTCGGGCTTCTTAGTTGTTTAATTGATGAACTCAAGGAAAGTCCTGCAATTGAACTGCAAATTGTAGTTACAGGGATGCATTTGTCCTCTGAATTTGGTTTGACAGTAACAAGTATTGA
Source organism: Roseivirga sp. (assembly GCA_018402485.1). GTDB lineage: Bacteria > Bacteroidota > Bacteroidia > Cytophagales > Cyclobacteriaceae > Roseivirga. The sequence goes on from JAGYIY010000005.1 coordinate 10,709, forward strand.
AGAATCAGGTTACCCGATTAGTAAACGAGTGGAGATGTTGGTTTCTTCGGATACATCAATTGGAATTTCTAAATCCATGGGGCTTGGAATGATTTCTTTTTGTGAGGCTTTCGAAGAACTAAAACCTGATGTGATAGTAATTTTGGGCGATAGATTTGAAATGTTTGCAGCTGCAGCTGCAGCAATGATAGGGAATTTCCCAATAGCCCACATACACGGTGGAGAGTCAACAGAAGGCTTGATTGATGAACCAATAAGGCATTCTATCACAAAAATGGCTCATTTACACTTTACTGCAACCGAGACATATAGAGAAAGAGTAATTCAACTTGGAGAACAACCAGATAGAGTTTTTAACACAGGAACACCTGGCTTAGATAACATTAAGAAGTTAAATCTCTTAGATAAGTCTGAGTTTGAGGACTCAATTAACTTTAAAATCGGGGATAAAACTGCTTTAGTAACCTTTCATCCGGTGACTTTAGAGGCGAATACTGCCGAATTCCAATTCAAAGAAGTTTTAAAAGCCTTAGATTCCATAGACGGATTAAGAATAATATTCACCAAGCCTAATGCTGACACCGGTGGTCGGGTGATCATAAAGCTCATAGATGATTATGTGACAAATAATTCAGAAAAAGCATGCGCTTTTGTTTCATTAGGCCAATTGAGATATTTATCTGCATTAAAACATGTAAATGTTGTAGTTGGTAATTCATCTAGCGGACTCACTGAGGCCCCAAGTTTTAATGTTCCAACAATTAATTTAGGCGAGCGACAGAGAGGAAGAATAAAAGCAGAATCTGTGTTAGATTGTAAGCCAATTGCTTCAGATTTAGTCCAGATTTTAAATACAGTGTTGACAAAAGAATTTGCTAAAAAAATAAGTGCTGTTAAAAACCCCTATGGTGATGGAGGAGCGTCAAAAAAGATTTATGAAATTCTCAAAGCCTTTCCATTGGAAGGGATTCTCAAAAAAAGATTTTACGATTTAAAATGAAGGTCTTTTTTATTGGCACTGTGAACTTCTCCAGACGGATGATGGAGACCCTACTAAAGATTAACAACATCGAGATCGTGGGTGTCGCTACTAAATCCATGTCCAAATTCAATTCTGATCATAGTGATTTGAGCGATCTTGCAAGTATTCACAATATTCCGTGGAAATACGTAAAAGATATCAATGCCAGTCATACTATTAGATGGATTAAAAGCCTAAATCCAGATATAGTTTTCTGTTTTGGTTGGTCATCTCTTATTAAAAAAGATTTAATGGATGTTAGCCCAAGTGGAGTGATAGGCTATCATCCTGCAGAATTACCCATGAATAGAGGACGCCATCCCATAATATGGGCATTGGCGCTAGGCTTGAAGAGTACAGCTTCTACCTTTTTTCGAATGGATGAGGGGGCAGATAGTGGGCCGATATTAAGTCAGACTGAAATAGTAATTGATCAGAGTGATGACGCAAAATCTTTGTATGATAAGCTTGTCGTAGCTTCTAGAAAGCAGCTAATTAAAGCCTCAAAAATGCTAATCGAAGATAAAGTTAAGTGGATCGATCAGGATCATAGCCGTGCTAATAGTTGGAGAAAAAGAGGTCTTAGAGACGGTTTAATTGATTTTAGGTTGCATTCATCAACGATCTATAATTTAGTACGGGCATTGACAAAACCATATGTTGGTGCTCACCTAATCCAAGATTCCAAAGAAGTAAAAATATGGAAAACCAAAATTGGTCCTCAAAAGCCAAGCAATCTTGAGCCAGGTAAAGTACTAGAAATTAATGAAAGCAATGAAGTCTTGGTCAAAACATGTGATGGCAGTATCTGGCTTGTTGAACATGATTTTGAAGATTTTCCAGTAGTAAATTCTTATTTATGAAGAAAAAAGTACTTTTCGTTTCAGCTCACCCAGATGATGAAATTTTAGGAGCGGGCGGAACACTAATTCGTCATAGAGATCAGGCAGATGATTTAGCTTGGCTTATTGTGACAAAAGTTTCTGAGGAAGGGGGGTTTTCAAGGGAAAGGGTGGATTCACGAGATTTGGAAATAAAAGAGATTGCCGAAAAACTGCAGTCAAAGGTATATCAGTTAGACTACCCTACTATGAGCTTGAGTAGTGAATCTCTTATCAAACTTGTTCCACAAGTCTCAAATGTCTTTCAAGAATTTCAACCTGAAATCATTTATGTTTTAAATAGATCTGATGCTCATTCCGACCATAGAATAGTCTTTGATGCGGTTTTTTCATGCACAAAATCTTTCAGGTACCCTTTCATAAGAGAAGTACTTATGTATGAATGTTTATCTGAAACTGAATTTGCTCCAGCCCTTCATGAGAAAGTATTTTTGCCTAATTGCTTTGTAGACATCTCGGATACTATGGAAGAAAAGATAGACCTAATGAAGATCTATAAGTCTGAATTGGGTCCGCATCCATTCCCTCGCTCCGAAAGAAATATTAGGGCTTTAGCCACATTCAGGGGAGCGTCTTGTGGTGTTGAATACGCAGAGGCCTTTCAATTGTTAAAATCTATTAGAATTGATAAACTTTAGAGAACATTTAATAAATAAGGAAGCAACTGTAAAGGACGCTCTCGCTCAATTCAATCGATTGGCAAAAGATGCGATCGTTTTTATTGTTGATCAAAATGATAAACTTTTAGGTAGTCTAACAGATGGCGATGTGAGAAGGGGCTTGCTCAAAGATTTGAGTATAAACAGTTCCGTTATGGATTTTACACAAAGCAATCCTAAGTACTTGATAAAAGGTGACTACTCAATTGATGAAGTTATAGAATTAAGAAACGATAATTACAAGATTATACCTGTACTTGACTCCGATGGAAAAGTCCGTAATGTGATCAATTTTAGGTTTATTAAATCCTACATACCTGTCGATGCTGTGGTTATGGCAGGCGGTAGAGGTCAAAGACTAAGGCCTTTAACAGATACAATTCCCAAACCATTGCTTAAGGTTGGCGACAAATCAATAATTGATCATAATATAGACAGACTAAGAAAATTCGGAGTAGATGATTATTGGCTGTCGCTTGGTTATTTAGGTGATCAATTAGTGACTCACTTTGGAGATGGTTCAAGCAGAGGAATCAACATACGCTATCTATGGGAAGATGAGCCACAAGGAACGATTGGTGCAGTAAGTAAGATCGAGAACTTTGTTCATGACCACGTTCTCATTACAAACTCCGATATTTTAACTGCTCTTAATTACGAAGATTTTTTTCTGGATCATATTAAAAATGATGCAGATATGTCTGTGGTAACAATTCCATACTTGGTTGATGTACCTTATGCGGTGATGGAGACTTCTAACAATCATGTCATCTCATTCAAGGAAAAGCCTACCTATACATATTATAGTAATGGAGGTATTTATCTTGTCAAGAAAGAAATCTTAAAAAGGATACCAAAAGGAGAGTTTTTTAATAGTACTGACCTCATGCAAGATTTGATAGAAGCGGGTGGTAAATTAGTATCATACCCAATCAGACAATATTGGTTGGATGTTGGAAAACATGAGGATTTTGAAAAGGCTCAAAACGATATTAAACATTTAGATTTGTGAGTAATATCTTGGTAACAATATGTGCTAGAGGTGGATCAAAAGGGATACCAGGGAAAAACATCAAAATTTTGAATGGCCAGCCACTTATTGCCTATTCTATTCAAACAGCAAGAAAGTTTTGCGAGAAATTCGGAGCTCACCTATCTTTGAGTACAGATAGTGAAGAAATCAAAGTTATTGCTTCCAAATTTGGACTTGACACACATTATGTTCGTCCAGCCTTTCTGGCTAATGATACTGCTGGAAAAGCAGATGCTCTGATAGATATTCTTGAGTTCGAAGAACAAAAAAGAGGTATCAAGTACGATTATATTCTTGATCTCGACGTGACTTCCCCATTGCGAAATTTACTTGACTTAGAAGGTGCATTCAAAATGTTAAAATCTAATAGTCAGGCAATAAATATCTTTTCTGTAAGCCCTGCCAGTCGAAATCCATATTTTAACATGGTAGAGATCAATGAGTCAGGTTTTGCCAAATTGGCGAAGAATCACGGTGAAATAAAATCCCGTCAAATGGCTCCTAAAGTGTATGATATGAATGCGTCATTCTATTTTTTCCGGAGACAATTTTTCACGGAAGGATACAAATCAAGTACTACAGATAAATCACTGGCCTTTGTCGTACCTCATATATGTTTTGACTTGGATGAGCCAATTGATTTTATCATTATGGAATTCCTTTTAAGTGAGAACAAACTAGATTTTACCCTATGAGGTGCTTGTTCATTGGTCTTGGTTCAATTGCTTTGAAACATATTGAAGCGCTCAAGAAGAATAATATTCAAGAAATATTTGCGCTAAGGTCGAGCAAAAAAAGTATTGAATACGATGATGTAATTAGTTTATACGAGTGGGATCAAATCCCTTCAAATATAGATTTTGTAGTTATTTCTAACCCAACTAGTGAGCATCTTAAATCAATTTTGAAAGCGGCTGATTTAAAAGTGCCTTTATTTATTGAGAAACCTCCTTTGATGAGTTTAGCAGGTTCTGATTATTTGCTGAAGGTTATAAAAGATAACGCAATTCAAACCTATACAGCTTACAACTTGCGATTTCATCCGATTATCAAATGGTTAAAGGCAAATTTGAACCTTGATCGCATATTGGAAGTTCAAGCATATTGTGGTTCATATCTTCCAGAATGGAGGACCAGCGATTACAGAGATAATTATAGTGCAAAAAGGGAGCTAGGTGGAGGTGTCCATTTAGATTTAATCCATGAAATGGACTATTTAACTTGGATTCTGGGTCAACCAAATAATATAAATTCTCATTTCGCCAAAGTTTCCAATCTTGAAATTGACTCCGTAGACAGTGCATCATATCATCTTGAGTATGATAGATACAATGCGCATATTCTGCTAAATTATTTCCGAAGAGATACTAAAAGAACCCTTGAGATAGTCATGAATAATGATTCATTCTTTGCCAACCTTATTGAAGGAACGATCAAAAATAATAAGGGAGAAATGTTATTTAAAACGGACGAGAAAATTCAATATACCTATGACAAGCAAATGGAGTATTTCTTAGAAAATCTTAAGAGGGATAATTCATTTATGAATGCCATACCAGAGGCACTCCAAACACTAAAAAATGCACTTACATAATAAATGAGATCATTAGAAAAGAAAATTATTGTTGTAACTGGTGGTAGTGGTCTGATAGGCAAAGAGATCGTTGGTTTTCTGAAAAGTTACCAGGCAATTGTGATCAATGCCGAGATTTCAATTTCTAAGGACAACCTGGAATACGGTGAGGTAAATTGTGATATTACCAATAGTGAATCAATAAAAAGTGTCATTAACAAGGTCATCATAAAGTATGGTCGTATTGATGGATGGGTCAATAATGCTTATCCCAAAACAGATGATTGGGGGAACCATTTTGAGGATATATTAGAGGATTCGTGGAGAAAAAACATTGATTTGCAACTTAATAGCCTTTTCAAAAGCTGTCAAGAGGTAATTAAAATTATGAGAAGTCAAGAGTTCGGTTCAATCGTAAATATCTCCTCGATATATGGAATAGTAGGACCCGATTTTGATGTGTATAAAGGAACTGAAATGATCATGCCAGCTGCTTATTCTGCTATAAAAGGAGGGGTTATTAACTTTTCTAGATATCTTTCGACATTATACGGGCCTCATGGGATTAGAGTTAATTGCGTCTCCCCAGGAGGGGTTTTTAATAATCAAAACCCTGTTTTTGTTGATCAATATTCACAGATAACACCCTTGAAAAGAATGGGATTGTCTAGGGAAATTGCTCCTTCTGTTGGATTTCTTTTATCTGACGAGGCGAGCTATATTACTGGTCACAACCTAGTTGTGGATGGTGGCTGGACCGCGAAATAATTAATGAAAATAGAATTTATTATATAACTTAGAAATGAAAGTATACCTAGGAATTCATGCGGGGCACAACTCAAGTGCTGCATTAATGGTTGATGGTCAAATTAAAGTAGCCGTACAAGAAGAGCGATTTAGTAAAGTAAAGAATCATGGAGGTTATCCTAAACATTCAATAGATTTCTGTCTTGAATATTTAGATGAAAATGAACTGCAATTGGATAGAGTTGCATTTTCAACTATTGAATTATCTGGGTTTTGGGCGGCATATCCTATACATCATTATTACAGTGTAAAAGACTATCATGATCATTATGGATCTGCTTATTATGGACCAAAATTGAATGGAGATGATCTTACTTCTTATTACAAGAAAATTGTTTCGGAAGTAAACAAGATTACAACTAATTCTCATCTTAATTTTGAAGTGTTTGAAACCATTGAAGACCTTATAAATGACACTGATAAGTTCAGAGAATTATTAAAAGAATATGTTTCAAAGCAGTGTTCTATAGCTCTAGATAAAGTAGATTTTCTAGATCACCATACTTGTCACGCTTATTATGCATTCTTTGGAAGCGACAAGAATGATAAGGCTTGTAATGTAATCACTATTGATAGTTTTGGCGATGGCCTGAATCAAACTCTTTGGTATTTTGGTCGGGACAGAGTAGAGAAGTTGAGATCGACTGATCAATGTGATATTGGCAGAATTTATAAGATCACTACATTGATCCTTGGTATGAAGCCCGATGAGCACGAATTCAAAGTAATGGGCATGGATCCATACGCTAAGCCTGAATATGTAGATAAAGTTTATAAGGATGTATATGAGCCATTGTTAAAAGTCGAGGATGGAAAAATTATACATAATGAAAGACCAGATGATCTATATCAATACCTTTCTGAAAAATTGAAGCCTTATCGTTTTGATAATATTGCAGGTGCAGTTCAAAAGTTTGTTGAAGTACTTATGTCAGAATTAATAAGTCAATCCAAAGATATTACAGGTCTGTCAAGCTTCTGTTTAAGCGGAGGAGTTTCGATGAATATAAAAATGAATATGGTAATTTCTGAATTACCTGAAGTGGATTCAATTTATGTTCCAGCTTCAGGTTCTGATGAGTCATTGTCGATTGGTGCATGTTTCTATCTAAACGGTTTTGAATCGAAATTTCTACCCAATACTTATTTGGGCAATAATATTACTGACCGAAACATTCAAAGTGATTTAAAGAAGTTTTTTCCCGAGGACAAATGCATTATAGAAGAAGGGATTAGCCATTCAAAAGTCGCCCAAATTTTCGCTGATGGAGGAATTGTGGCAGCGGTACGCGGAAGAGAGGAATTTGGAGCAAGAGCCTTAGGAAATAGAAGTATTCTAGCTAATCCTAATGATCCAGAAGTCATAAAAGTCATTAACGAAATGATTAAAAATAGAGATTTTTGGATGCCTTTTGCACTTAGTATAATGGAAGAAGAAGCTGATAGCTATTTTATAAATCCAAAGGGTATAATTTCAAGATATATGACATTAGGTTTTCGTACATTAGATAAAAACTATCCAAGAATCAAAGCTGGAACACATCCTTATGACCGTACATGTAGGCCTCAATTTGTCTCAAAGAAATTTAATCAGGAGTATCATTCCTTAATTAATGAATTCTTTAAACTTACAGGGACACCGGGGCTCCTTAATACTAGCCTGAATTTACACGGATATCCAATATGCTCGAATCTTGAAGATGTTAGTTTTACATTTTTCAATTCTAGTCTACCATACGTTTACATTAATGATAATTATCTTATCTCTAAAAAGTAGGCTTAACTTTATATAATCATCGAATTATCTTAATTTTCAAAAGGTATTCAATGTCTTAAAAGATCAAGTACCAAGAGTTCTCAAAACTTAGAGGTTTGTTTTTTTACAATTAAAACATATTCGTGTTTTAATGAGATTTACTGATTATGTATAGTCAAGAAGAGGAGAATATTTTGAGTTGTTCTATCAAGATTGGAGCTTAATGATCATTAGTAAAGACGGCCTACACGTTGAGATCAAAGTAAGTTGTGATTTGACTCATGTCGTTTGGTATCTTAATATTTATAGTGATTAAGTGAGTTCTCATTACATCAACAATCTTTTAAAAAAAGACTTCAGGAATCTTTTTGTTGTTCAGGACAGAAATTATTGGAGGAGCTGTGCACAAAATGTTGATAAGGCAACCGACTTGATAATGGTTATTGACTTCGGATTATATCATAGTTTGAAAGAGAAGTCATATAACGTACAATTTTTTGACAAGTATTTGGACCGACACTATTTACATAGGCAAACAGAAGAGATGCATTTCTTCCTAAATAACTGGTATAAAGACAAAGACGGCAATGACCTTTTTAATTATAATGGCATCAGCTTCGGAGATTCATTTTTGTTATCCATATTAACAGAAGTGTCTTTTTTTAGTCATTTTTTTATTTCATTCATTCATTTAAAAGAGCTTTCGTATAAAACACTATTTGTTGCTCTAGATAATGATCTTTTATCAATTCTTGATAAAACTGGGTTAGCTCATCAGAGAATTACTCATTCAGAAGATAACTTAAAACAGGTCTATTACTTTCCAATAAAACTATGGATGGGCAGCGCCATAAGCTCAAATTCAATTCGTTCGAAATTGAAGCGACTTATGGCTAAAGTGATGGATCATGTATTGTTAATATTAGATTTTTTCTCTAAAAAGAAAAATGTCGTTTTCATACAAGAGTATCATCCGACAAATGCCATTATTCACGAATTAAGAAAAAACCCAAACCTACAAGTGGTTACTACTTCGTACTCTGGAGAGGCTAATTTTTTAAATGAAAGGCGGGTTTTTTATGGAAATCACAAAGAGGCCATTAAATCGGGTAAGCGGCTTTTTGAAAATGCAAAAACCTCACTTTCTCATAAATGGATGGTGCAAGACGTTGATTTGGCTTCATTGCTTTACAAGATGATTTTTAGGATCATAGAAGTGGATGTAAGTTCAGCTTGTTCTGACATAAAAAGTATTGAAAGATTTTTCAATAAAAGGAACCCTGTGCTGATGATACCTGTAACTGATTTGTGGATGAGAAATTCACTGATCATGTCTTATTTCCATAAAAATGAAATCCCTATATACTTTATTATAAATGGTTTATTATTTTCATCTTTTTGGAGAGAGGCGAAAAAAGCTACTTTCATTAATGCATATAGTAAAACGATAAGAGAGAATTACTTTAAATCTAGTCCTAAAGCTGAAGTGATTGGAGATCCTAGAATGGATTATTATGGTGACATTGAACAAAGAGAATTAGATTTAAAGAATCCAACGATTACCATTGGAACATCTGGGTTTAGTCCAATCGATTTAAATTCTTTTCTAGCAGTTGAGTTTGAGTTCATTTACGATGTTCTATCTGTTTTGAAGTCGATTAAAGATGAAGGACATAATTTTGAGATTATACTGAAGGTAAGACCGAACGGCTATTTGGACCAGTATGAATCTTTAGTACAAGAGTTTTTTTCTGATCTTGATATTTCCTTTTATCAGAATGAAAGTTTTAAAACGTTAATTGCCAAAACTGACATTTATATATCTATTTATTCTCAAACGCTATTTGAGGCTTTGTCGTTGGGCATCCCATCTATTTATTACAAAAATGAAAATCAAATTATGCTTGCTCCTTTTAGTGAAGATTCTCAACTGACAATTGCTAGATCAAAAGAAAAATTACATGAGTTGATTTTATCCTTCTATTCAGAGGGTGACTTAATTAAAAATAGAGTAAGCCGGGAAGAATTAGAACTTTTAATAGGCCCTCTTGATGGAAAAAACCTAAAAAGGAATTTAAATTTCATAGAAAGAATAATATGAAAAACTGGTTACCAGAACAGGTTAATTTGAACACAGAGCAATGGGATCAGAGTTTAGTCTCATTTTATCCGGAAGCAAGTCAATGGATGAGTGATCCTCTTAGTTATTTAGAACAACTCACTGTTAATTGTAATTATCTAGAGGCAAGTAAGCTAATTGATTGGGACAAATATTTACCAGAAGGTGCTAACATTATGGACATTGCTTGTGGGGGGGGCTGGTTGACAGCCTATTTATCTAGATTTAAACAGGTTTCCTCTATTATTTCCACTGATTCCAGCTCAAACTATTTGCAGAATTACCTGCCCAAAGTTGTAGAGGCTATGGATGGGGAAATGGATAAAATCAGTACGGTGCAGGCTTTATTTACTCCAATAATAGCTGATGATGATTCGATTGACCTCATTGTTATATCTTCAGCGGTTCATCATGCCGACAGTATTCAGGGAGTGTTTTCAGAATTCAATAGGGTTTTAAAACCAGACGGTCATTTGATAATTCTCAATGAAACACCGGATATAGATATCAAATATGTCTACAACATTTCAAAATCATTCCTCAAATCCTTAAGGAATGTACTAACCAAAAAGTATAAGACTTATGTTCAAAAAGTATCAGAAGGTGGTTTTCTTTATGATCCATTTTTAGGAGACATTGATTATCCATTATGGTATTGGGAAAAAGCAATTCAAGAGGCTTCATTTGATTTGGTGGAACTTATGGATACTAAACTACCAACGGTTAAAGGCACAAAAGGACGTACGCTAAAACATTTTGTTTGTCAAAAGATATCTTGATTCATTCCTTTTAGCTCATAGATGGTAAAATTCATAAAGATCTATCTGTGGCAATTTATTTCTTTGGCCGTAAGCTTTGCCTCAGTCTTTGTTGTCACGCCTTTTATTTCTTCTAATCAGGAACTCTTCGGTATCTATAGTATTGTAATTGCTGCCTTTCTTTTTTTATCCTATGCTGATTTTGGATTTCTGGGCGCTGGAATGAAATATGCAGCTGAAAGCTATGCGAAAAAAGACCTCAATGAAGAGATTAGCTATTTGGGTTTTAGCGGTGCGTTATTTATGTTCTTTGGCTGCCTTTTTGCGTTGGGAATTTTATTTCTAGCAAAAGATCCCACAATTCTAATAAGTGATCTACAGGGACAATATGAGATTGGAGTGGCTTCAAAGCTACTATACGTTTTGGCCGCAGCTTGTCCTATTCTTGTTATTCAAAGAATAATTCAAATCGTATTTGCAATTCGACTTGAGGATTACAAATTTCAAAGAGTTCTCGTTTTCACCAATGCGATTAAAATTCTTTCAGTTTTTGTTTTTTTCTCTAAGGGAAAGTACCTCTTGGTTGAGTATTTTATTTTTGTACAGTGTTGTACTATGACCGCGGTTGTCGTTGGACTTATGATGCTGGGCAAGTTTTACAAATACCCACTTTTGACTTTTTTCAAATCATTTCGTTTTAGAAAGGAGATTTATATTAAGACCAAAAACCTAGCATTTAATTCTATTTTCTTGACTATTAGCTGGATACTATATTATGAATTGGATTCCTTTGCTCTTGCTAAACTGTTAGGGGCTAAAGAGGTAGCCATATACGCCATTGGCCTTGCCATTATTACGTATTTCAGAGCGGTTTTTGGTATTATATATACTCCATTTATTGCGAAGTTCAACCATTATGTAGGACTTAAGAATGATAAACATTTACAACAGCTTTTCTTTCATGTTCTTGAGCTCTATTTGCCAATCACCGCTTTTAGTGTTGTAATAATTGCCTTGACTTCAAATCATTTTGTTCTTAGTTGGGTGGGTGTTGAGTATGTTGAATCTATTCCTATTGCAAAAGTTTTAGTCGGGAGCTATGTGTTTAGTTTTATAACTTATCCATCAGGTGTCATTTTAGTCGCGAAGGAACGAGTAAAACTACTTTATGTTTCCGGAGTAATTCAGCCTCTTATTTTTTGGGCAGGTATCGTTTCTACTATTGGATTATTAGGCCTCATGTCTTTCGCGTATTTCAAATTCATAGCGTTTTTGTTTCAGGCAGTGTTTTACCTTATTGCTCTCCAAAAAGTATTCGATGTTAATATGGCAAAGCACCTTTTTAGGATTTTAAAACCTTTCATTGTACCACTTTTGGTAGTCTTGGCTTCGGTTTATTTGATAAAGCCATTTATGCCTTCAACTATGGGCATAAGTAATTTATTCCTGTATTTCGCGTACGCTGCAATACCATTTAGTTTGGGGTTAGGTGTTTACTACTTTAGTTCGATTGTTTTTAGAGATTATACCAAAAGAGTGATTAATGCTTTTTAACTCTATTGAGTTTTTAATATTCCTACCAATAGTATTTATCATTTATTGGTTTGTACTTGGTAAAAACCTTAGAGGGCAGAATCTTCTACTTTTAATTGCTAGTTATTTCTTTTATGGCTGGTGGGATTGGCAATTTTTAACTTTGATATTGCTAAGTACTATTGTGGACTTTATTTGTGGTCAAAAGATCACCTCTACCATAAATAAAGCAAAGAAGAAGCTTTTCTTGAGAATAAGTATTTTTACTAACCTAGGTATTTTAGGTTTTTTTAAATATTCAAATTTTTTTGTTGAAAGTTTTATAGATGCCTTTACGCTTTTTGGCCTTGAATTATCCTCTTCTTCGCTAGCTATAGTACTCCCGGTAGGAATTAGTTTTTATACATTTCAAACTATGAGTTATACCATTGATCTATATAAAGGTAAAATGGATCAAGCAAAGGGCTTTGTTGATTTCGCAGCTTTTGTTAGTTTTTTTCCGCAGTTAGTTGCGGGTCCAATTGAGCGTGCTAGTAATTTATTACCGCAATTCTATCAAAAAAGAAATTTCGATATTGAGAAAGCTAAAAACGGAATGCGTCAAATTCTTTGGGGCCTTTTGAAGAAAGTGGTGATAGCCGACAATTGTGCTACGATTGTAAACGAGATTTTTAATAATAGTGACCAATATTCCGGAAGTACCTTAGTCCTTGGTGCAGTACTATTTGCTTTTCAAGTTTATGGTGATTTCTCTGGTTATTCAGATATAGCAATCGGGGTTTCTAGACTTTTTGGGTTCAATTTAATGCAAAATTTTGCCTTCCCTTATTTCTCACGAGATATTGCAGAATTTTGGAGGAGATGGCATATATCACTTTCCACATGGTTCAGGGACTATTTATATATACCACTAGGAGGAAGTAGGACAGGTATGCGAGGAAAAATCCGTAATACGTTTATAATATTTTTGGTAAGTGGATTTTGGCATGGTGCAAATTGGACTTTTGTTGCATGGGGGGGGCTCAACGCGCTTTACTTTCTCCCATTACTCATAGCAGGAAAGAATAGATCAAATATAGAGGTGATTGCCAAGGGTAAGATATTTCCAGGCTTTAAGGACTTAGTAAATGTACTATTGACTTTTTCTCTAACCGTACTTGCGTGGATTTTTTTTAGAGCAGAAAGTATGTCGAGTGCTATTGATTACTTGGAAGAGATATTCAGCATTTCTCTTTTCAAGGTACCAGAGGTATTTCCTAAAATTACGTTGGTATTGATTCTAGTGTTTCTAGTAATCGAATGGCTAGGTCGTGAAGGTAAGTTTGCTATTGAAAAATTTGGTTTGGATTGGCATAGAGTCATTAGATGGGTGTTTTATTACGTATTATGTTTTTGTATCCTATGGTTTTCGGGACCTAAGCAGGACTTTATTTATTTTCAGTTTTGATGGTGACTGTTTTTGTAAAGCGTATTTTATTATTTGCAATTTTGCCTGTCATGCTATGGTATGGCATTCAAAAGGCCTCTAATCAAATTTTGGATAAGGAGATTTTAGAGAAATCGATCGAATCGAAAACTCAATTATTAGAAAATGATTATCGTGGTACCAAAATTATCGTAGCTGGAGATTCTAGAGCAGAGAGACAAATTATTCCAGATGTTTTATCGGATAGTTTAAATCTTCCAGCGATAAATATTGGAGTTTCTGCTGGTGACTTAGTAAGCCTAAATGCTGCAATTGAGAAGTACTATAAGACTAAGGAAAAACACATTTTTATAATAAGTACCAGTAGTTGGCAGATAAATGATGGGGCGATTGATCCAGGATACATGTCTTTAAAATCCTATCAACAATTAAGCTTATTAGAGAAATCTGATCTTTACTCTCAAAACATTGGAGAAATGATGAGAATGGAACTAAGAATCCTAAAGTATACAATGCTAAATGTGTTAAGAAGGTCATCATTTACACCGAGTTATTCATCAGATATAATTGATATGAAAGGGTATTTGCAAGTCGATGGTTTAATTTCAACTGAAGAAAGTGATTCAACAATTTACAATCAATTAAGAGACCATCCATTTTATAAAAATGCTGATCTAGATGGTATAAGGTGGTCCTTGTTTGAAAATACAATCAAGAAACTGGCTGGCAGTAATCACTTATTTATCCTTATTCAACCACCTGTGGCTCCTTATTGGAAGAAAAAAATTGAAGGATCTTTCGTAGACTCCATAGAAGGAGAGTTTTCTCAAAAAGTATCCCACTTAATTAGTGATTTTCAGAACATTGAGTTTTTAGATTATTACAATAATTCGTTAAAAAGCTTAGCTGATTCTACTTTCTATGATTATCAGCATTTAAATGGTAAAGGGGGGTACATATTTAGTAAAGATTTGTCTACTCGGATTTTACAAATGAAACTGCAATAGTTAAAATTTAGATGCTAAGATTCATAAGGATATTAATTGCTGATTTAAAGATATACCTAAGTAAGACTTCTCGTAGAGCAAACTATTATCGGCAATTTCCAAATTCAGAAATAAAGTCTTCAGCCTTAATTATTGATTCTAGCTTAGCTGGTTCAAATGTACTTTTCGAAAGGGTAACTGTCATTTGTTCCAGTATCGACAGGCACACTTATGTGCAAAGAAGCAGTTCGATTTACTATGCGACAATTGGTAAGTTTTGCTCAATAGCCTCAAATGTTACTATTGGTCCAGGAATTCATAAAATGGACTCCATTTCTACTCACCCATCATTTTATTTAAAAAACACGCCATTGGTGAGAACCTTTGTCAACGAGGACAAATTCACACCTTTTAAAGAGACTATAATCGGTCATGACGTATGGATAGGTCAGAACGCAGTAATAATGGATGGCGTAAATGTTGGAACAGGGGCAGTGATTGCTTCAGGGGCAGTGGTGACTAAAGATGTAGAGCCTTTCGCCATTATGGGTGGGGTGCCAGCCAAGTGTATCAAATATCGATTCAATAAAGAAACTGCTTCAAAAATTTTAAGAGATGAATGGTGGTTGAAGTCAGATGAAGAATTAGAGCAAAATGTCGATTCACTTCTGAATGTTTCAAACAATGACACAAATTGTTAAAAAGCTATATAGGTTAGTTTACTTCATTCTACTGAAGTGGTCATATCGTAAACTGACATTTAAAACACTGATTTATCCTTCGGCTCGAATCGAAGGTAAAAAGTATATTTCTTTAGGTAAAGGGTCCACTATTCAGAGGTATGGATGGCTTTTGGCTTTAAAAACTGGAGAAGTTGAACCAATTTTAAAAATTGGAGATGGATGTGCCATAGGAGATGTTTGCCATATTGCTTCAATTAGGAGTGTCATCATTGAAGATCAGGTATTGATGGCCAATAAGGTTTATATTTCAGATAACGTACATGAATTTGAAGATATTACAAAACCTGTCATTGATCAACCAGTGAAGTTTAAAGGTGATGTAAGAATAGGTACTGGCTCATGGATAGGAGAGAACGTTTGTATTATTGGAGCAAGCGTGGGTAAAAATTCAGTTATAGGCGCAAATGCAGTTGTAACGCAAGACATTCCAGATTATGCCATTGCCGTAGGATCTCCAGCGAAAGTTATCAAGACATATGATCACAGTCAAAAAGCCTGGGTTAAGGTTAATTGAAAAGCAAAAGGTATAAGAAAGTTAGTTAAATGAAGAATGTATTAATCACAGGAGGTGCTGGTTTTATAGGCACAAACGTGACTCGTAGACTATTAGAATTAGGGTATAAAGTCACAATTTTAGATTGTTTTTTAGAACAAATCCATGGTGATAAGCAAGAACTTCCTGATGACTTGGAAGGAAAAGTAAGATTGATAAGAGGAAGTGTGGAAGACAAAGACATATTCTACAAGGCCCTCGAAAATCAACATATCGTAATTCATTACGCTGCCGAAACGGGTACGGGTCAGTCTATGTATAGTATTGCGAGATATAGCAATGTCAATATTCAGGCTACTGCATTGCTGTGTGACTTTATAATGAATGAGGAGAATGGCATTGAAAATGTTATTGTGGCTTCTTCCAGATCCATATATGGAGAAGGAAAATATGTTTCTGAAGTTCACGGTGAGGTCTATCCAAACGCTCGAACTTATAAAGATGTGGAGGATACATTTGATGTTCGTTGTCCAATTTCGGGAAAACCAGATTTGACTCTTGTAGCTACTGATGAAAATTCTAAAATTCATCCATCATCCTATTATGGAATTACCAAACAAGTGCAGGAAGAAATGATAATTCTTACTGCTCGTCTTAAAGGAATCAACGGGTTTGCTTTGCGCTATCAAAATGTTTACGGTCCAGGACAATCTCTTAAAAATCCATATACTGGAGTGCTTTCAGTGTTTTCTAGACTTGCCTTGAAGGATGAAAAGATTCTAATATTCGAAGATGGACTCGAAAGTAGAGATTTTGTGTATATACAAGATGTCGTTAATGCTACAGTTAGCTGCGTAGAAAAGCGAATAGAAGGGCAACATATTTTAAATGTGGGATGTGGTATTTCTACGACTATTCTAGAAGTAGCAAAATACATTGTCGCATATTTAAATAGTAAATCAGAAATTGAAATTTCGGGGGCTTTTAGAGAAGGGGATATAAGGCATAATTTCGCTGATATGTCTTTAATCAAGGAAGTTCTTGACTTTGCCCCCCAGTGGACATTCAAAGATGGTCTATCTAAATTTTTAGACTGGGTTTTGACCCAGAATGATATACCTAAATCTAATGATGATTTTGTGAAGTCAATTTCTGAATTAGAGGAACGAGGTCTTTTTAAAAATTAGCATTATGTCCCCACTGGTAAGCATAGTTTTTACAAGTTATAATCACAAAGAATATTTGAGGCAGGCTCTAGAGAGTTTACTCAATCAAACCTATACCAACTTTGAATTGATCATAGTTGATGATTGCTCAATAGACGGTAGTCAAAGTATCCTCAAAGAGTATGAGTCTGATATAAGAATTAAGTTGATTCTATCAAAAGTTAATTCTGGCAGTTATGTGAAATCGAGTAATTTTGGAGCTTCTTTCGCAAAAGGAGAGTACATTTTATTTGCTCAATGTGATGATTATAGTGAACCTACTCAATTGGAGGAGTTAGTTAAAGGTGCTGAACTAAACCCAGATTGCGGGGTCGTATATTCTATGAGTAAATTGATTGATAGTAATGGAGAAAAGATAAATGATGATTATCAGATTCGCGAATCTCTATTTAAGTCTAAGGTAAAGACTTCTCAAGTGATTGAAGGGTCACTAATGAGCAGGTTCTTTTCATATTCATGTGTTATTCCTAACCTAAGCGCTGCACTGATAAGGAAAGACTTATATGAAGCCGTCGGTGGTTTATCAGACGATTTTTTAGTGGTTGCCGATTGGGATTTTTGGTTAAAACTTACAGAAAAGACGAACTTTTACTTCATAAAGAAGCCATTAAATAACTTTAGACAACACGGCGCAACAATTAGAAACAGTATCAAGATTGCGACTCAGGTTGAAGAAGTATTTAAAATGTTCTATAAACATATTTCAGATTTCGGGATATCTGGAAGTAGGCAAAATGACTTTAAAATTGGCGCTGGTGCTGTCTGGTTCGCTTATGGTAATGAAAATAAGATGCTATGGTTAAAAAGCTTGCCAGAAGTTATTAAAAGAATCAATAGAATAGAGCCTCGTTGGTTTAAGTTTTTGATGGCTGGAGCATCTAGGCAACTACATGAATATAAGGTTAGAAGAACTCAAAGGAAATTATAGTTTTTAAATTGAGCTCACAAATAATCACAAATAATCAATTTTATGTAAGGATATACACTAGTTTATTTGTCCTCTTTACATTAATACCTTTGTTAGGAATTTGTCTTTACAACTTAGGTATTGAGATTAAATATCACCAACTGAATGTATATATGCTATTGCTCTGCTTTGTTATAGCTTTATATACAATAATATCAAATAGCCGGCTTTATTCTATATCAATAGTACTTTTACCAGTCATTGTTGTTTCTTTATTGATATTCATTTTTTCTTCAAACATTGTATTTCAAAAAAACTCATCATCGGATGTAGTAGGCATGATTCTTTCCAATCTTGGTCCTCAGATTTTGGGCATAGTGCTTGTAGCAGTTTCTCAAGAAATCTCGGAGGACGATATTGCAAAAGGTATTTTTTATGCTGGATTATTTGTGGCTGTTGGAAATATTTTTGTATTTATACTTTTGTTGACTAATCAATACAATATTATCTCTGACTATATGATACATTTAGGTTTGACAACCTATATAGATTATACTGATTCGTTTTTTGTACGACCGTCTGGCTATTTTTTTGATGTACATAGTCAATATTTCTTGCCATTAATTTCTTTAACTCTTCTAAAGGGTTATGATTTAGTAAAGTCAAAGCCGAAAAAATTGCTTTTTAATATTCTAATTATATCGGCAATTCTTGTTTCTGGTGTTAAGCAGGGCTACTTGACTCTCTTGGTTCTTGTTCTCTTTTGGTT
Organism: Roseivirga sp.; assembly: GCA_018402485.1. Classification (GTDB taxonomy): domain Bacteria; phylum Bacteroidota; class Bacteroidia; order Cytophagales; family Cyclobacteriaceae; genus Roseivirga. The sequence continues at coordinate 29,420 of JAGYIY010000005.1, forward strand.
CTTAAATTCACTACAAAGTTTAAAAAGTTATTTGAATCTGTTGTTTTTATTTATTGTAATTCTCACCATTGACACTTTCATTGGGAATAATATTTCGAAACTATGGTCCAGAATTTGGACACATGATATTGAAATTTTAATAGAGCATATTTTAAATGTGCCAATCTTATTATATGCAGAGTATCCTTCAGTCTTTCTGTTTGGTGGTCAACCGAACTTAGCCAAGTTCATTTATTCTGAAGTCTACTATGTTCAACTGATTTATTACATAGGAGTGATTGGATTAATATTATTCTACTTATTACCTATCGGAACGCTTATGGTTTCGAAGCAAAAAGAAACAGTAAAGTCAATAGTATTAATCTTTGCTCTCTCTCTAGTCCATTATTCTGTATTTAAAATAGGTGTGAATGTTGTTGGAGCTGCCTTAGTGTTTTATTTTCTATACAAGAGTCTCTTTAGACTAGAAGAAAATAAATGGAGCAATTAGTTTCAGTAGTAGTAACAACCTACAACTCAGAAAAAGAGGTTGAACGTTGTTTAAGGTCAATTCTAAATCAGACTTATAAGAACATTGAAATTATTATCTCTGATGATTGCAGTAATGACTTAACAAAGAGTGTAGTTGAAAATGTGTTGCACGGTTTCTCCAAATGGAAGTGGATTAATAATCAGTTCAATTTCGGCGGACCAGCTAGAGGAAGAAACCTAGGTATTAAAAATGCTTTGGGAGATTTTATATGTTTTTGTGATGCTGATGATGAATGGCATGAGGATAAGCTGAGTAAACAAGTTGAATATCTTTTGTCTAACAAACTCGATTTTGTAGGGACAAATTGTTCGAATATTGGAGCTCCAGATTTTAAATCATTCTCAGGACTTTTAGCTTTACATGTACAAATAAGGAGGAACAGAGTTCCACTTTCTTCTTTGTGTTTGCTAAAGAAATGCTTTGAAAAAGTAAATTTATTTGATGAGTCACCTGATTTTAGGGGTGTAGAGGATTATGACTTGATATTGCGGCTTCTCAATGCAAAATTTAAAGGCGCAGTAATGAAGGAAAGGTTGGTGAAATATCACTTTATTCAAAATTCATTAAGTCATTCAAGTAGAAGTACCAATGAATACCGGAGAACTCTGGTTCTTAATAATCTGGACATGAAAAGTGTCACCTTAACCATTTATAAAAAGGTAATTACTGGACTCTTAAGACTAAGAATAGCTGTATGGAATTTGACATAATCTCGGCAAATTTTAATAATGAGAGTTACTTAGATTCTTATTTTAAATCTATAATAAATTCCGATCTACAACCAAAGACAGTCATTATTGTAGATGACACTTCTACAGATAAAAGTGTGGAAGTGATCAAAAAATATTCCTCAAGTTTAGACATAAACCTCATTCTAAATACGACTAATATTGGTTTTGCAAATTCATTGAATAAAGCAATGGATGAAATAAAATCACCTTATTTTGCAAGATTGGATCCTGATGATTACGTGCACGTTGAAAGATTCAGAAAGCAGATGGAGTTTCTAAAATTGAACCCTTCAATTGATCTAGTTGGTTCAAACATTGAATATGTAAGAAATGGTGTCAGACTAATGGATTCAAATGTCGATCATGATCATAAAGCAATAGCGGCAAGTCTAAAAAGTGGAATTATGACCATCATTCATGGTTCAATAATGGGAAAATCCAAAATTTTGCAAGGGTTTAGATATAAGCAAGAGTTAGTTCCTGCCGAGGATTATGAATTCTTTTGCTTTTTACTTTCAAAAAATAGAAAGTTGGCCAACCTGATCGATGCCTTAACAATGGTCAATATTCATATTTCAAGTGTTTCGAACGACTTAAAATTTGAAGCTGTTAAATATCGTTTTGAACTCGCTAATCAATACTTTGGTACCTCTAAAAAAGACAGTCAAATCATGAGAGAATTTTTGCATTTGAAATATTATAGAAGGTATATGTTTGAAGCGACCTATAAAAAATATTGCTACTTGTTGATTTCAATAATCAATAAACCGAGTAAACTAATTAAACGGTTTATGTCTTATTTCAAAGAACACTAAATTTTTTGAAATGAAAATTGCAATTCTAGGGACCAGAGGTATTCCTAATAATTATGGTGGTTTTGAGCAGTTTGCCGAGTACTTATCTGTTGGCCTTGTAGAAAGAGGACATAGTGTGACAGTATACAATACTCATTTCCATCCGTTTCAAGAATCTGAATATAAAGGAGTAAGCATTATCAAAAAATACTCTCCTGAGGCTCAAATTGGAGCTGCGGCAAATTTCATTTATGATTTTTCTTGTTTAAAACATGCACTTAATCAAGGATTTGATATTATTTACGAGGCGGGCTATCAAAGCGTCTCCTACACTTATCCTATTTTTAGAATAAGGAAGAGGAAATCACCAATTATAGTCACTAATATGGATGGCATGGAATGGAAGCGTGCCAAATGGAGCCATACGGTCAAAAAGTTGACCAAGAAATTTGAGGCAATGGCTGTTAAGCATTCCCATCATCTCATATCAGATAATCAAGGTATCGCTGATTATTATCATAAGGAATATGGTCAATATAGTGAGGTCTTGGAGTATGGGGCAGATTTAGTATCAGATTTCGATGTTAATACACTCGAACAATATGGATTAGATCCAAGAAGCTATTTCATGTTGATAGCTAGACTAGTACCAGAAAATAACATCGAGATGGCGATTAAGGCTTACATGGAATCATGTAGCAAAGAACTGCTTGTAATTGTAGGAAACTATGAATCTCCATATGGCCAGAAAATGAGGGAATTGGCAGAAGGAGATAGTCGCATTATATTCCAGGGGGGAATATATGACAAGGTCAAATTAGATGATTTAAGGTATTATTCCCAAGCCTATCTACATGGTCACAGTGTTGGAGGAACAAATCCATCTCTGTTGGAGGCAATGGCTTCGCAAGTACTCATTTTTGCTCATAACAACGCGTATAACAAAGATGTTCTTCAAGAAAACGCTTATTATTACTCAAGTTCTAACGAATTAAAAGGGTTAATCGAAGGAGTTGATAAAATTAGGCTGAGTGACTATGATGCTTTCAACACTAACAATTCAAAGAGAATCACAAATTATTATAATTGGGACTCTATAATCGAAAGACATATTGAGGTTTTTAGTAAATATTTAGATAGATGAAGACATTAATCATCACACAAAATGATCCATTCTATTTAGCCAAGAACTTAGATTTTCTGATTAGCAATTACCCAAAAGATGTTGAGCTAATAGGTTGTATTGTTTTTGACGTATCTCCATTCGGGAAACGTGAGTCTTTCATCGATAAGTTGAAAAGAACCTATAAGATTTTTGGATCAAGTTTTGTTATTCGCTATGGCATACTGTTTATCCTGAATAGATTTAATAGTAAAACCAAAGTACAGTGGGTTTTGGAAAAGCATAGAATTCCACATTTTCAGCTTGAGAATGGTATTAATTCAAAAATATCTTTAGAATATATTAAAAATCTTAAACCAGAACTCTTGATTTCAATAGCAGGTAATCAAATTTTTAAAAAGGAGCTTCTTTCAATTCCATCAAAAGGAACAATTAATTTGCATACAGCTCTTTTACCTAAATACAGGGGGTTAATGCCAACCTTCTGGGTACTTAAGAATAACGAAAAAGAGACAGGTGTGTCAGTATTCTTTGTGGATGAAGGCATTGATAGTGGTCCAATAGTTGTTCAAAGAAGGGTGGCTTTGAATGGGCAATCTCAAAGAGAATTGATTATTCAAACTAAGCAAATTGGAATGAAATGCATCATTGAAGCAATTGAGAAAATTAGAGATAACCAAGCTGATTTAATTGAGAATTGTGAAGAGGACAAGTCTTATTATTCTTTTCCGACAAAAAAAGATGTTAAAGAATTCAAAAGACTAGGAAAAAAGTTTTATTAATGAAAATTCTAACTTTCGACATTGAAGAATGGTTCCACATTCTAGATAATGCTTCCACTAAAACAGTGAAAGAATGGTCTTCATACGAATCCAGAATACATGCTAACATGAATAGGATTTTGGATATGTTGGATTCTAAAAACCAGAAGGCTACTTTTTTCTGCTTAGGTTGGATCGCAGAGCAATATCCAGAAGTGATTAAAGAAATCGACAAACGTGGTTTTGAAATTGGGAGTCATACTTATATGCATCAGTTGATTTATGAGCAGAAGAGATTAGATTTTAGAAAAGACTTGAATGCTTCGATAGAGATTTTGGAGGATATTGTAGGGAAAAAGGTGACTTCTTTTAGAGCCCCGGGCTTTTCTTTAAATTCTGAAGTTTTATGGGCTTTTGATGAATTAATTGCAAATGGAATAACACATGATTCATCCATTTTTCCTGCTCCAAGATCTCATGGAGGAATTGCTAATTTTAGTAATCAATATCCACATAGACTGATATATAATGGTGTAAGTATAAAGGAATTCCCTATTAACACGAAGCGTATTGGCTCCTTCAAATTTGTTTATTCTGGTGGAGGATATTTTAGGTTGTTTCCAATCACATTACTACATCATTGGTTCAATCAAGATGATTACGTAATGACTTACTTTCATCCCAGAGATTTTGACGTAGGACAACCAATGATTAAGGATTTATCCTTGTTTAGAAAGTTTAAATCGTATTATGGAATAAACTCTGCTTTTAAAAAATTATGTGATATTGTATCAAAAAATGATTTTTTTGATTTGATAGATGCTGATAAACTGATTGATTGGAATTCTTCTCCTGAGGTAACTTTGGTTTAGCGAGGTTCTTCTACTAAATGCTTTAAATAAATGCCGTAGCCAGACTTTTCAAGAGGTTGAGCGATATTCATTAGCTGAATTTTGTCAATAAAGCCCATTGAGTATGCAATTTCTTCAATACAGGATATTTTGATCCCTTGTCTCTCTTCAAGAATCTGAACAAATTGCCCTGCTTGCATCAAAGATTCGAAAGTTCCTGTATCTAGCCAAGCAGTACCTTTATCAAAAATACTTACAGTCAGTTTTCCCATTTCTAAATAGATTTTGTTTATATCCGTAATCTCTAACTCACCCCTGGAACTGGGTTTGAGTTTTTTGGCTATTTCAGCAACGGTATTGTCATAGAAGTATAAACCAGGAACAGCATAATTAGACTTTGGTTGGCTAGGTTTCTCCTCAATAGAGATGGCTTTTAGGTTGTGGTCAAATTCAACCACACCGTACCTTTCCGGATCATGAACTCTATAGGCATATACTACACCACCATCTGGATTTGTATTTGACCTCATCAACGCTGGTAAACCAGATCCATAAAAAATATTATCTCCTAAGATTAAGGCTACACTGTCTTCTCCAATAAACTTCTCTCCAATAATAAAAGCTTGAGCAAGACCTTCTGGTTTTGGTTGTTCAGCATACGTGAATTGACAGCCTATTCTTGAGCCATCTCCAAGAAGTTTTTGGAACTGTGGTAAGTCGTCTGGCGTGCTAATGATTAGGATTTCTCTAATCCCTGCAAGCATAAGAATTGATAAGGGATAATAAATCATGGGCTTGTCATAAACAGGCATCAGTTGTTTGCTTACGGCAAGTGTCAAAGGATGTAGTCTTGTTCCAGACCCCCCAGCTAATATTATTCCTTTCATAATTTAAAATTTGTAAGCTTTGTTGAATGACTCAAGATTTTTGTCCTTTTCTGAAAGCTGAAAAGTAACTTTTATTACAGGCCAATCAATATTAAGCACAGTGTCATTATAAATAATCCCTGAGTCATTTTCAGGGGAATAAACGTTATCACATTTGTATGAGAAAATAGCAGATTCTGATATCACTACAAAGCCATGAGCAAAACCTCTTGGTATCAGAAACTGTTTTTTATTACTATCACTTAGAATTTCAGCATGCCATTTCCCAAATGTTGGCGAGTCCTTTCTAAGATCTACCGCCACGTCAAATACTTCTCCGACAATTACTCGGACTAATTTGGCCTGTGCGAAGTCTCCTTTTTGGAAATGAAGTCCTCGTAAAACACCTTCTGACGATTTGGATTCGTTTTCTTGAACCCATTTATAATCATTTAATACTGAATGCTTGGTAGTGACTTCATTAAAACACTCAAAGAAATATCCTCTGTCATCAGAAAATACTTTCGGTGTTACGATGTACGCATCTTTTAGCGGTGTTTCTTCAATCTTCATACTTTGAGTATTGCTTCGAATAATATGATTGATACTGCCCTGAAGTTACGTGCTCCAGCCAATTGGTATTAGAAAGATACCAATCTACAGTTTTCTCTAATCCTTCTTCAAATTGAAGTGAAGGTTCCCATCCGAGTTCTTCTTTCAATTTACTGGCATCAATGGCATAACGCTTATCATGGCCAGCCCTGTCTTTCACAAAAGTGATTAGTTTTCGAGACTCTCCTTGAGTTCTGTTCAACTTCCGATCCATGACATCACAAAGTAGTTCTACAATGTCTAAATTCTTCCATTCATTGAATCCGCCAATATTATAAGTTTCACCTACTTTTCCTTGGTGGAAAATGACATCAATGGCCCTAGCATGATCTAACACATAAAGCCAATCTCTAATGTTTTCGCCTTTGCCATAAACGGGTAAAGGTTTATTGTTCTTAATGTTATGAATGCACAGGGGTAGTAACTTTTCAGGAAACTGATTCGGTCCATAATTGTTGGAACAGTTAGAAATAACTACCGGAAGTTTATAAGTATTGGCATAAGCCCTAACGAAGTGATCTGAGCTTGCCTTTGATGCTGAATAAGGCGACTGAGGATCATAAGAAGTAGTTTCCAAAAAGAAACCACTTTCTCCCAAAGAGCCATAAACTTCGTCAGTAGAAACGTGGTAGAATAGTTTTCCTTCAAAATTTCCTGCCCAAACCTTCTTAGCTGCATTCAACAAATTCACTGTTCCGATGATGTTAGTCTTCACAAAGGAGAGTGGGTCAGCAATAGAGCGATCTACATGCGACTCAGCAGCTAAATGAATTATGCCATCAAACAGGTGAGAGGTAAAAAGCTCATCGACAAAAGCCTCATCTGTAATATCGCCTTTGATGAAGTGGTAATTGCTTGCTCTTTTTACATCGTCCAAATTCTCGAGGTTACCTGCATAAGTAAGTGCATCTAGATTGTAGACTGAATAATCAGCATATTTATTCACCAATAGCCTAACCACATGACTACCGATAAAACCTGCTCCTCCTGTGATTAAGAGTTTTTTCATTGCTTAAAACTAACAAGTAGTATGCATTTATCTAAATAAAGTAGTTAATTTAATCATACTAGTGATTTAGGCCTTTTAACACCCCCACTGGTCTTAGCCTCTCCCTAAGACCAAGAAGGTGAGGTGAAAGTACAGACCGTCACCCCTCGCTACCGTCATCCTGAACTTGTTTCAGGATCCCTTAGAAACTAGCACCACACGTCCACCCTAGAAGGACGATCGGTTTCCATTACAAAAAGATCCTGAACTGCGCAT
>JAGYIY010000006.1 GCA_018402485.1 Roseivirga sp.
CCCGACCGTGAAGTACGCTTAAAGTATGCCTACATCATCAAATGTCATGATTTTGTCAAAAATGAAGCCGGAGAGATTGTAGAGCTGCATTGTACTTACGACCCGGAAACCAAAAGTGGACAAGACACGAGTGGTAAAAAGGTAAAAGGTACTTTAGGATGGGTTTCTGCAGCGCATGCGGTCGATGCCGAACTGCGTTTGTACGATCGTTTGTTCCATACGGAAAACCTCAATACCATTGAAGACGATTTCGTAAACCATCTCAATCCCGATTCTTTGGAAGTGGTACCCTGTGCCAAAGTAGAACCCTCCATTGCCAAAGCCCAACCGGGAGATACCTTTCAATTTGAAAGACAGGGCTACTTCATTGTAGACAAGGAGCGTACCGCAGAAAAGTTAGTACTGAACCGAACGGTGACCCTAAGAGACAATTGGAGTAAATGATCTTTCAAGAGACCAAAGTCAATGCCTTAAAAGCGAAAGACATTGCCCTGATTGGGCTTCCTTTTGATGCGCATTCTTCTTTTATGCAGGGGCCGGCAGCTGCTCCTGAATTGATCGTTGAGGCCATTTCTTCCGATGCTTCCAATAGTTTTACGGAAAACCTGACCGATCTCGGACAACACCCACAGATTCATTGGTTGGGTAATGCATCCTTTCCTGATTATCATGGTATTTCTGATGCCATACGCCCGATATTGGCAGCCAATGCCATTCCTTTTTCACTGGGAGGCGATCACTCCGTGACCTTTCCTGTGCTGCAAGCCATGGCTGAAAAGTACCCCAAATTACATATTTTACATTTCGATGCCCATGCCGATTTGTACCATGAACTAGACGGAAACCCTTATTCTCATGCTTGCCCTTTTGCCCGGATCATGGAAGCGGGTTTGGCGCAAAACCTCACCCAAGTGGGTATCCGTACCCTCAATCTCCACCAATGGGAGCAGGCGCAAAAGTTTGGCGTTACCCTTTATGGCATGGGACAAAAACAACCCTTAGCCGATTTTCATACGGATGATCCGGTGTACCTGAGTCTGGATATGGATGTTTTAGACCCTGCCTTTGCCCCCGGTGTATCGCACCATGAACCCGGAGGCTATAGCACACGAGAGCTGATTGAAATGATTCAAGGCCTATCCATCAATTTAGTGGGTTGCGATGTGGTAGAGTATAACCCCAAAAGAGACATCAATGGCCTTACAGCCGCTGTAGCGGCTAAACTGGTGAAAGAATTGTTGGTGAAATGTTTGGGATGATAAGGCTTAAGGGTTTTATCGACCTATCATGATGTTTAGATAAAACGATCCCTTACCCTTCCCTACCATCTAAAATTCCTTTAAGGCCTTAACAAGTTGTGCGATTTCATCTTCGGTATTGTAATAATGTACACTGGCACGGACAATTTCTTGCAGTCCTCTACGTGTCATGTCGAGGTAAGTATTGGCTACGCCATTCCAGGACACATGAATATGGACATCCTGCAAACGCTGCTGTACCTGAGCTGCCGTATAACCTGATACGGTAAACGCTACAATTCCTCCTCTAACTGTTCCCTGATCGTGTAGTTTCACACGATCAATCCCCCCAAGCTCCGTTCTGAGTACTTGCGCCAAATGCTGTATGCGCTGCCAAATGGGCTCCAAACCCACGTCAAGGGCATAATCAACTGCCATTTTTAACCCCAGAACATTGGCTTTATTACTTTCCCATGTTTCAAACTTTCGGGCATCTTGCCGAATTTCATAAACCTGTTCTCCTGTCCATGTGGCGCTGTGTAAGTCGATGGTATAAGGCGTCAAGGTGTTCAGGCATGCTTTCCGAACATATAAAAACCCTGTACCCCTTGGGCCTCGCAAGTATTTTCTTCCGGTGGCAGAAAGCATATCGCATTGCAATTTTTCCACATCTAACGGATATTGGCCAGCTGTTTGACATGCATCCAGCAAATAGAGCACACCTTTGGTTTTGGCGATGGCACCAATGGCTTCGGCAGGAGCAAGCACACCTCCATTGGTAGGCATATGGGTAATGGCAATCAGGCGGGTTTTTTCAGATATCATCTGCTCCAGTGCCTCAAGGTTCACATCTCCTTGGTCTTGGTTAGGTACTACGCTGATTTTTAGTTTTTTGGGGTGGTGCAGGTACGCGAGATAATTGCTGGCATAGTCGCTTTGGTTGACCAGAATTTCATCGCCATCGTGCCACGGGATGGCCTGAAAAGCTGCATTCCACGCTTGCGTTGCATTCTCCATTAAAGCCATCTCGGCTTGATTGGCATTTAATAACCGAGCCACAGCCGAATAGGTAGCTTCTATTTCGTCTAAATATTTGGCATGAGCTTCATAGCCCCCTATCCGCGCTTCTTCCTTCAAGTAAGCCAACTGCCTATGGAGTACAGGTTCGGGGGGTAAGGCACTGCCCGCATTATTGAAATGGACCACTTTTTGGCAGCCAGGCGTTTCAGCTCGAAATTTGGCGAGGTCTTTGGTTGTGAACATGCCTGAAATTAACAAAGACCTTGTACATTCGTATGAAAATCAAAAAGAATCCTAGTCATATGACCCTTATCCGCAGCTTCTTATTGACCTTGTTCCTTTTGGTACATGCTTTTCTCGGCGCGCAAGTCGATCTCAATCAAGTACATTCTTTTGCCGAACGAGTGGCAACAGCCAATGATTTAAGCTCTGAGGAGGTGCTTTCACTTTTGGAAAAGGCCAGTTTTCAACAAGAAATTATCGACAAAATGAACCGTCCTGCCGAGGGTACAATGACTTGGGAGCGCTACAAAAATATTTTTATCCAACCCGAACGCATTACAGCGGGTGTGGCCTTTTGGGAAGAGCACGCTGAGGCCTTGGCGAAAGTAAGTGCAGACACAGGAGTAGCAGAAGAAATTATTTTAGGCATCATCGGGGTTGAAACGTATTTTGGAAAGAATAAGGGCAGTTATCAAGTGCTGGATGCCTTGTACACGCTGAGTTTTGGATATCCGAGAAGGGCTAAATTTTTCAGCTCGGAATTAGAAAAGTTTTTGGTGATGAGCCATCAAGAAAAACTGGATGCTGCCACCATCAAGGGTTCTTATGCCGGAGCCATGGGTTATGGACAGTTTATGCCGAGTAGTTACTTGGCTTATGCCAAAAGTTATGAGCCCGGTGGGAATGCAGACCTGATGAACAGCCCGGAAGACGCCATTGCCAGTGTGGCCAATTATTTAAAGGTACACCGTTGGCAAACAGGACAGCCCGTTGCGACCAAGGCTACTTTTACCCGAAAAGTCACCGGCTTACGCAAGCAACAGTTGCGCCCTAAAAATCAGCTAAGCGATTATATCCGCTTGGGAATTCAGCCGGAAACACCACATGATGAAGCACTAGCAGCCACTTTGGTTACCCTCAGCAGTGATGACCGTGAAGCGCATTGGTTTGGTTTCTCTAATTTTTATGTCATCACACGCTACAACCACAGTCCCATGTATGCCATGGCCGTTTATTTATTGGCGGAAGAAATCAAGGCCCAGCGTCAAAAGTAAGCTGGATCCGTGCAGTGTATTTAGAAAGTTCTAATATCCAGTCATTTCAACTCTTGGAAAGTTCAAAAATCTTGCAGCAATTCAACTCTTGATCAGTTCAGTTTGTCATCCACTTATTCACCTTCTATTTTCACTTTTAACACCCGATACACCTTTTCGCTTTCGCTTTCCACCTCTTTTACCGGGAAAAGTATGCCATCGGGGGTGACGAAGGTATCGGATGAATAATAGCTTATCTCAAGTTCCTCTATAGGCAAAGGGAGGCTGCTCGATGTTTGAGTCGCTAGATCAAAGACAATCAAAGAGGCACCGATTACTTCCGGCACTTCTTCCTCATCGCCTTCCCGAAGAACTTCTCTGGTACCATGGATAAAAATACGATAGACCTGTTGGCCATCTGCGGAAAGTAATAGGTCGGTATAATGAGCTGGCTGAACGGGGTTGGGGCCAATACTTACACCTCCACCTTCAAAAGTCTCTACCTTAGTCTTGTCGAACCATCCGTCTAAGTCTGTGGTAGCTAATTGCGGATCTCCAGCATAATAGGCACCAACAAGCTCATAGTTTTCAAAAATATACAAGCTATCGCCAATGGCCGTTCCTGCGATTAAGCGCTGATCATTTCCAACAAAATCAATACTCATATTCATTACCCCACCCGATTTGGCCATTTCCTCTAGCCGATCGCGCTTGGTTTCATATTCCTTGACCAAAATACGCTCATCAATGTATTTCTCTTCGATTCTTCCACTTTCAAAATTAAAAACTGCCCTTAAGAAATTGGTATCGCCTTTGGCCGGCACGGTAATTCCCATACCCAAACTGATCTTTCCGTTTTTATACACTGAAGCCTGATCCAAATGAATATCCGGATCATTCCAGGTATTTCCATCTTCTGTGTATTTATCAAGTACTTGGGCCTCTTGGTTGATGCGATAAAAGAATTTGAGGGCGTTGACGAAAATATGGTCAAAGTCCTGCACCATAAAATCTAGATAATAGTAAGGTGTTTCAACAGCATTAGGTCCCTGTTTGTCCATTTGGGTGATGTGTGCTACCTCAGCAGTATTGTAATCGTAAAAGTACAGGCTATGATTATCGCGGTTGAAAAACGTGTAGTATTCCATACCGTCAAACGCTACGTACTTGCCATCGATTTTGTCAAAGGCCGTTTCATTATCTAACGGAAACACCTTGTTTTCTCCTATTTCTAAAGTATAGTTGATGGCACCGGATGTTGTTTCCGGATTGGAACCTCCGCAACTTGTAATAAAGAGTACTGCACACAGCAACGCGTAACTTTTAATGTATTTCATAAATGATGGCTTGACCTTTTGTAGGGTTAAAAATAATAAATTCCTTTTGTATTTTCGAACTGGAATTATTTCTTCCTTAGGTATATATTTCTGGTCATGGACTGAAGGTACAAACGTACTCCTCCACCGTTTAACACACCATTCACTTCGGTTCCCATTATGGTACTGATATCGAAATCTGGGAAGGAAGGAATTGGCACTTCTAAACCACCATTTCTTTCGATCTCTTTCCATACTTCATTGTTCCCTTTTTCTTTCTCTTCTATCTCTGCCAGTTTTGCCTGTACTCTTGCTCTTATTTCACGAATTCTAGCCTCCCTTTCTGCGAGTGATGCTTCCATCTTCTTTGCTTTTTCAGACTTTTGAATGTCCATGTCTAAATCGGTAAAGGCCTCTCCATATTTGCTCTCGATACTGACATTCGCTTTGCTTTGTTCAGGAATGGTGACATCAATTTCGCCATGCATGGAAATAATGGATGTGGGGTTTTGCTGGCTCAGCTCTCTTGTTCCAGAGTTTGACCATAACGTCTTGCAAAATGTCTTCTGCCAGTTCGGTGGACTTTAACATATACCAGGCCGTACGAAAGAGCCGAGCCTTATGGGGCAAAACGTTAGCCTTAAAATGTTGTTGATCCATTTGCATGAGAAGACGAGGATGTGCGCAGAACATTACAACCGTAGCCAAAAAATTTGTCTATTTTTACCCACGTAACATATTGAACGAAATAGGCATCCTTGTTTTTTATCCTTTCAAAAATACTGACCTTTTATCTAAAGCCATTGACTTGGTGCTTGGCTGCCTTCTTATTATCGGTTGTGGTGAAAAAAAATCAATGGAACAGCCTACTTGTTGGCTTGTGTTGATCATGCTTTTTTCTTGTGCAGCATCAACGTCAATTGTGCGATGCCTTTAAATTCGGCGGAAAAGTAGCATGAGCAGATTAAGATCATAATGATTATTAAGTAAGCTCTCGTTATGGAATAACAATTGTTTTACGATTAACAAAAGCTCTCATGCCATCGGCTGCCAATTCTCTTCCAAAACCGGAATGCTTGATACCGCCAAAAGGCAATTCAGGAGCTGAGGCCACGAGTCGGTTGATAAAAACAGCACCGGAGTCTATTTTCAAGGCCAGCTGTCTCCCAAAATTTATATCTGATGTCCACACCGATGCACCTAAGCCAAAGCGACTTCTATTCGCCAGTTGAACGGCTTCCTCTTGGTCTTTTACCTGAACCACCGCAGCCACAGGACCAAACAATTCTTCATCAAAAGCAGGCATTCCTTGTCTTACTTGGGTAAGTACAGTTGGTGGAAAATAGGCCCCAAAAGTTTTAGCCATGGTATATTGATAATGCATCACAGCACCTTGGTCTAAACTACCTTGCACTTGTTGGGTCAATTGCTCAACAAATCTTTGTGCAGCCAAAGGCCCACAATGGGTATCGGTTTCCATGGGATTCCCGGGTGCGTACTTTTTCATTTCATGGGTGAAAGCCTCCAAGAAATCTTCGTAAATGCGTTCAACGACAAAAAAACGTTTTGCCGCAATGCAAGACTGTCCTGAATTAATCATGCGCGATTGTGCAGCCACTTGAGCGCAAGATGCTATTTCAGCATCTTCTAAAACGATAAAAGGATCACTCCCACCCAATTCCAAAAGACTCTGTTTGATGTGTCGGCCTGCTTGTGCTGCCACTGCAGCACCTGCCGCCTCACTTCCGGTGAGAGATATGCCCTGAATGGCTTCTTCTCCGATCAAAGCCGCTACTTGCTCATTGTCGATGAAAAGGTTCTGATATACCCCTAATGCAAACCCGGCATCGTTGAAAAGTGCTTCTATGGCCAAGGCACATTGCGGTACATTGGGTGCATGTTTCAGTATGACTGTATTTCCAGCCATCAAAGTAGGAATGGCAAAACGAAAAACTTGCCAAAAAGGAAAATTCCAAGGCATGACACCTATTATACAACCTAATGGCTGGTAGCTTACCCATGCCTGCCCCGAAGTAGGGTTTAACACGGTATCGACAAGCATTTTTTCTCCATGCTTGATGTAATAATCGACCAACCGCATGCACTTTTCCATTTCAGCCTGCCCCTCCTTCACAGGTTTGCCCATTTCCAATGCCATGAGGGCAACAACATCTTGCTTTCTTTCTTCCAACAACTCCAACAAAGTAGAAAATAACTTCCTTCTAGCGTTAAAGCCTTTTTTTGACCAGGTGCTAAAGGCTTTTGCAGCTTGGCTTACAGAGGCCTGCATGTATTCGTTGGAATGTTGATCGAACTGGTAAATTAGTTGATTGTTATGCGGATTTACTGAACGGTAAGGCATGGGCTTTATTGATCTTAAATGACAAAGTTCAATGTAACAAAGAATCCATCAAAAGTGGTTGAAGAAAATAGGGGTTTTAAAAAGCAACTACTTTTACACCCTCAAGAATTTTGATCAATTCCGGAACTTCTTTCATTCTAAGGAAGTAAAAAATATTTTTTCCTTCACGTTTGCTCCCCAAAATGCCTTTCATCTTGAGGTTGGCCAAATGATGTGATGTTAAAGACTGTTCCAAACCCAGGTAAGTGGTAATATCATTCACGGACATTTTTTCGTTTTTATTAAGCAAATCAATGATGCCAATGCGCATGGGGTGCGCAATGGTTTTCAGTACGAAAGCAATTTTTTCAACTCTCTTTTGGTCAAGTTGCTCGTCCATTTGAATAGGTTTGCTTCAAATATATGAACATGTGTTCATGTATTAAAGGTGGTACACAATTTTATTTTTTGTATTTTCGATTTGATTGGTAAAATACTTCTATCCTGTATTAATGGACCGTTTTTTTAAAAATCTTGCACGATTAAACTGCCCGAGAGAACAGTTGTTTCTTTTTGTGTTTGCTCATATTTGGATCAAAGACAGCACAAATATTTCGGAGAAGTTGGTTTCCTTTTTCAGTCACCCGAAAGGTAGTTCCATTTTTACACAGCAAGCCGTCGTTTTGCATACCTTCGAAGGTTAATCTCAGTTTCTCATCATCATGCTCCAACTCAAATTCCTTTTTACAAGCCACTTGCATTACCTTTTGCTTAATACGCTCTTCGGCTGGAGTAGTGAGATGCCCTTTAAAAATAGCAAAGCTATTTTGATGGATGTGCTCCATGTAACCCTCTACCGTTTTACAATTTTGTGAGTAGCCCTTTATCCAAGACCTAAAATCTACATTTCTAAAATTCTCGACCTTCCAATCTGGAACAGTTGGGTAGCTGGTGTACCGAGGTACCGGTTGGTCATATTTCTCAATGAAGGCTTTATCGCTTTGCTTCTTCATTTTTTTCTTTCTTTTCTGCTGGCTCTTCTTTTCTTTTCCTTTTCCGTTTATCATCAAAAAGCATACGCACTGAAGGGGCATAGGTGTCATCGTATTGACCCGAGCGTACTGCCCATAGAAAAGCTGCCAAAAAAGCAATCGCTACAATGATACTCGTAACAATCAATAGAAAAATAACAGACATTAGAGTTTCAGTTTATATCCCATCCATTTTACAGCTGAGGTGGTAAAAGCCACTACGGTAATGCTACTTAATGGCATTAAAACTGCTGCCAACAATGGCGTCAACAACCCCGCCAGAGCGAAGGAAATGCCTGCCACGTTGTAAACCAACGAAATGATAATGCTCCATCGAATAATGCGTTTTCCTTTTTCGGCCAATTGCAACAATGCATTTAATTTGGCAAAGGCACTTCCCGCCATAATGGCATCACAGGCTGGGGAGAAAGCAGAAATATCCTCTGTAACTGCAACACCTACCCTACTTTGTTTCAAAGCTCCTGCATCATTCAGTCCATCACCCATCATCAAAACTCGTTCATCATCTGCCTGCAAATCTTGTATATAAGTTAATTTGTTTTCTGGTTTTTGCTGAAACAGCATTTGTGCTGATGTTGGAAAAATATTTTGAAGTTGCTCCATTTCTGAAGCGTTATCACCGGAAAGTATAGCCAATTTAAAGCGTGATTTTAGGCTATTCACCACCTCTTGCAAACCTTTTCTATAGGCATTTTTAGCAACAAAAATACCTTTGTATTGACCATCTATCATCAAATGGACCTCTGTACGATTGACTTGACTCACATCAATACTATCAAATAAAAAGGAAGCCGAGCCCAACTGCACTTGATGTCCTTCTACTGTTGCTAAAATGCCTTTGCCTGGTATCTCCTGAAAATGGGTTAAGCTCAAACTTCTATTTTCGGCTTTCAAGAATGATTTAATGTATCTGCTCAAGGGGTGAGTACTACTAGAAATAGCGGTAGACACCCAATCTTTCTCCGTCACTGTCAGCGGATGCCCCTCGAAGTTAAGTTGACGTGCTGCCGTTTCTGTTAAAGTGCCCGTTTTATCAAATACGATGGTGGTGATTTTTTGTAGTTCTTCGATTACATCGGTATTTTTCAGGAAAAATTTATGCTTCCCAAAAAGACGCAATATACTCCCTGAGGTAAATGGGGTAGATAAAGCCAAGGCACATGGGCAGGCAATGATCAGTACAGAAGTGAACACCAACCATGTTTTTGACGGGTCAATGACTTGCCAAAAAACGCCCCCTAAAATGGCTATGGCTACAATGGTAATGGTAAAATATTGACTAACCCGATCTACCAAACGCTGGGTAGCCGTTTTTTTCTGATAAGCTCCTTCGTTCCAAAGGGATGTTAGATAGCTTTGAGAAACTGCCTTTTGACTGATAAAAGCAGCTTGTTGACCAACTACCCTTCCGCCGGCATACACATATTGTCCTTTGTTTTTTTCAACAGGTTCAGACTCCCCGGTCACAAAGCTATAATCGATAAAAGCCTTTTCAGTGATAAGGATAGCATCAGTTGGCACCAACTCGGTATTTCTAATCAATAGCTCATCTCCTTTTTTCAGTTCTTTGACGATTACAGGCTTAAATTCACTGCCCATTTTTTTCAATACAGCAAGGGGAAAGTAGCTTTTATAATCTCTGTCGAAAGAAAGGGCTTGGTAGGTACGATTTTGGAACCATTTCCCAATCAGCAGAAAAAAGATAAGCCCCACCAAAGAGTCGAAATATCCAGGTCCTATTCCCCATACTACCTCATAGGTACTGCGAAGAAAAAGAGCAGAAATGCCCAATGCAATCGGTACATCTATGTTGGCATACCGCTGCTTCAAGCTTTTGAAGGCTGAAATAAAATAGTCTGAACCCGCATAAAAAACCACAGGCAGAGACAGCAAAACATTTAATCCTCTAAATAACTGAATGAAATCCTGATCTGCACCTTCAATACCCAAATAATCTGGGAAACTGAGGAGCATTACATTGCCGAAGCAAAAACCGGCGATACCCATTTTGATCAACAATTTTTTATCGAAGATTTGGTAGTCTTTTTCCTCTCCTTTTTCTACTTCCAAATTAAATACTGGTGTGTAGCCAATACGATCGAGCAATTCAGCCAATTGTCTGAGGCTTGTTTCGTTTTTGTTGAAATGAACTTTATACTTTTTTTGCGTAAAATTGACTTGAGCATCAATGATGCCCGCTTCCATTTTTTCTAAATGTTCAAGCAACCAAATACAACTACTACAGTGAATATTAGGGATACTGAAAGTTACACGGCCCTGTTGCTCATTTGAAAAATCTAGCAATTGATTCGCCACTTCTTCATTGTCTAAAAAATCGAATAGGGCGGAATCGGCCTTTTGTGTAGCTCCTGGGCTTTGCTCTAAATCATAATACTGGCAAAGGTTGTTTTCTGACAGAATTTCATATACCGTTTGACAGCCTAAACAACAAAAAGGCTTTTCATTCTTTACATATGAGAAATCTTCACATGCATCTCCACAGTGGAAGCAATGGATTTTTCTTACCAATTTCTCTTTTATCATAATTTAGTCCTGGTAAAGAAAAATAGGAGTTTTGCGCTCTATATTCTGGAATTGATGCAGTAAGTGGTCAGAGCATATCGACCAATTGACCATAAGAAATGGATGATTTCCAGCATGGGTCACAAATTGCATCAGCCCTTGTTCAAAGCCTTCATACATCACTTGTACGCCGATATCAGGAAAAAAGAGTTTCATATAATTGATAAACACTTTTTCATTTTCAATTCCTTCCTCTGACAAAGGCTCAGTCATTAAAGCAGATAATGGTTTTTCCCTAAATTCTGTGCTAAAAAGACTTAAGAAATGTTTAACCATTCGAACAGAGGATTGTGATCCATCGTGTGCTACCAATAAACAATCGACCTCAATATTCCGAGGTAAAATCAGCATGGGGCAGTGCATATTACCCATCAGTTGCCTGACCGATTCTACATCAAATTCTTTTTGGTTATCTAAAATCATTACATCAGAAACCGTACTTAGGCTTTTCAATTTATTCAGGCTATTGATGTGGTTGATTGCTTCATAATGATATTCTATTGGGCTGTCTTCTTGAACCACTTTGCGTTCAAATTCAATCTTTTTAACCAAATTATCAACTTTACTCTGATTAGTCGTTTGATTACCGGCTAAAACAGCAAAACCAAAAACCTCTTCTAAAATAAGTGATGATAAAATTTTTGAGCCATTCATAGCCAATAATGGCTTGAGCTCTTTTAAAAGCCCCCGAAGACTCGCTCCTGTAGTAGATGCTAAGATTATTTTATGTTTCACGGCACTTCGGCATTAATGATAAAACCAAAGTTATTTGAAGTGCCTAAGTTGGTGATTGATGGCAGTCACTCAAAAACATGATAAATATCATGCTTATGCGTAAAAGTCAGCTTCATGAATCAACTTCTCCGGATTTAAAACACTTATTTTCTTCCCTTTCAAACCAATCATCCCATCGGATTTGAATTCAGAAAGTAGCCTAATAACTGTTTCTGTAGCCGTTCCTACAATGTTGGCCAAATCCTCACGCGACAATGCGATATCAATTACATCGCTTCCCTCGCCTTCCATGCCATAGGTTTCTTTGAGCATGATGATGGTTGCCGCTAGTCGCTCCCTTACAGATTTTTGAGCGATGAGCGCCAGTTTTTCTTCCATTATGCCCAGTTCGTTACACACTGCTTTCATTAATTTCCGAAAGAATGTGGGGTTAGAGTTTAATATAGATAAGAAATCTGACTTAGGGATGAAGCAAATAGCTGCCTGCTCTATAACAGTGGCAGAAGCTCCGTAAAACTCTTCACTGAGCAGTGAACGATAGCCTAAAAAATCACCTGGTTGAGCGATAAAGAGAATATGCTCTTTACCATTTGAACCCATTTTAAATACTTTCACCTTACCATGGTTAATACAAAATACACCCATGGGGCGTGTTCCTTCATAAAAAAGCGTTTGGCCTTTTTTATAGGAGATACAAGATTTATGAGATGACAATACTTCTAAATCTTCTTGTGGTAAATCATCGAAGTGTGATTTACCTCGTGCCTGGCAGAATTGACATTGCACATCTATTTGGGTCGATTTCCTACTGCTCATATCAAAAAATAAATCGAGTGAATATTCTTCGAATTTACAATTCTTTCGACTCATTCACAAGCTTAAGACCAGGAAGCATCTTCTTTTTTTTTGGTTTGGAAACATTACTTTCTTAGAGGATCACCCCACCCAAACCGAAAAGCACAACAAAGGCCAATGTACTAATGGCAAGCTGTTTTAAGTAAGGATCTAATTGATCGGCATCCTTAAACCGTGCTACAGCCTTTATGTTTTTGAGGAACAAAGGAAGGCTTATTAAAAAAATAAGGTGACCAAAATTTTGTGGTGTGAATAAAGCATACACCAAAGCAGAAAATAAGCCTAGAACAATCAAAAAGACATGGTACCGAACAGCCTTTTCTCTACCTATGCGCACAGGAATAGACATTTTTCCTGCCTTACGGTCAGAGGCAATGTCACGAATGTTATTGACATTCAAAACACCTACCGAAAACAACCCCACGGAGAGCGCAGGCAACAGCTGCACCGCCACCCACTCTTTTTCAAACAAATAACTGCTCCCCATTACTGCCATGAAACCAAAAAATAGTAATACGCTTAGGTCTCCAAAGCCAGCATAGCCATAGGGATTTCTGCCTGCCGTGTAAAAAACTGCTGCTAAAATCGCTAATAAGCCCAGTGCTATAAAATACCAGAAAGCTTCCCCAAACCCACCGAAAGCAACATACAGCAATAAAATACCCGATAGCAAAGAAAGTATGGAGAAAAGAACCACCGCAGCCAGCATACTTTTTTGAGCAATGGCCCCCGATTGTACAGAACGCAAAGGGCCTACTCGATCTGCACCATCAGCGCCATTTACCGCATCGCCATAGTCATTAGCCAAATTCGATAAGACCTGTAGCAAAATGGTTGTTAAAGCACAGAGCAAAAAGATATCCCAACGGAAGTTCCCTCTTGCGGCAGCTAAAAATGTACCCATACCCATGGCAGCCAAGGCCAAGGGCAAAGTCCTAAGCCTAGCGGCCTCTAACCATTTTTTCATAACTACAACTTACCTGTGATCGCCTCTTCCAGAGGGTGCGTTTGCGAAGGAAAAAAATCTAACACTTCACCATTGGGGCTGATCAAATATTTACAAAAATTCCATGTGGGTGTTTTCCCTGTTTGTTCTTCCAACCAGGCATAGAGCGGATGTCTTTGAGCACCTGTTACCTTTATTTTTGAGGCCATAGTGAAGGAAACTCCATAATTTTTTTCGCAGAAAGCACTGATTTGCTCATCGGTGCCCGGTTCTTGGCCTCCAAAGTCATTGGCAGGAATCCCAACTACCTCCAAAAGATGGCCGTACTGCTCATGCAATTGCTGAAGGCCTTCGTATTGTGGCGTATAACCACATTCAGACGCTACATTGACCAATAGCACATGTTTCCCTTTCCAAAGGTTGAGGTCGATGGGTTTCCCATCAATGCTTGTAAGTTCAAAATCGTAAAATTTCATAGGATTCGGGTTGAATGGAAGGATGAATAAAATAAGTACACTTAAAAATTTCATATCACATACGGTTGGGTACATCAATACCAAGTAAACCCATACCTGTTTTGATTGTTTCTGCCACGGTAGCGGACAGGGCAATCCGGAAGGCTTGCAAGCGATTATCTTCTTCGTTGAAAATCGAAAGTTCACCATAAAAACGGTTATACGCTTTGGCCAAATCATAAACGTATTGGGCCATTAGAGCAGGTGAATATCCTTCAGCGGACAAGGTGAGCTTCTCCGGATATTGACTCAAGGTAAATATGATTTCTTTCTCCACCTCATGGATACCTTGCAATGCCGTAAAATCATAAGCCGAAGCGTTGATTTCTAATTGCTCAGCCTTCCTTAAAATGGCACTGATTCGGGCATGTGTGTATTGGATGAATGGACCGGTATTCCCTTGAAATTCAATGGATTCTTCCGGGTTGAACAACATGCTCTTTTTCGGGTCTACCTTGAGCAAGTAGTATTTTAAAGCACCAAGTCCAAGTTGCTCGTACAAGGATTGGGCTTGCTGTTTATCAAAACCTTCAATCTTACCCAGCTCTTCTGTGCGCTTTTTAGCTGTACCATGCATCTCCGACATCAAGTCATCGGCATCTACTACAGTACCTTCCCTCGATTTCATTTTACCCGTCGGCAAATCGACCATGCCATAAGAAAGATGATAGCAAGCAGCGGCCCACTCGAAACCAAGCTTTTTTAAGATCAAGAAAAGCACTTTGAAGTGATACTCCTGTTCGTTGCCCACGGTATAAATCTGTCGGTTTAAGCCAGGGTAATCCTCGTAGCGCTTGATGGCTGTTCCAATGTCTTGGGTCATGTACACGGAGGTACCATCCTTGCGAAGCAGTAATTTTTCATCTAGCCCTTCGTCTGTTAAATCTACCCAAACGGAGCCATCTTCTTTGGTGTAGAACACACCCCTCTTCAGGCCTTCAAGTACTTTTTCTTTGCCCAAAAGGTAGGTATCACTTTCGTAGTAAAGCTGATCAAAATCTACCCCCATACGCTCATATGTGCTTTCAAAACCCTTGTACACCCAGCCATTCATTTTTTCCCAGAGGGCATACACTTCGGGGTCTTTGGCTTCCCATTTTTTCAGCATTTGCTGAGCTTCCTGCAAAATTGGAGCTTCCTTTTCGGCTGTGGCTTCGTCTTTTCCTTGGGCAAGGAGCTCTTCGATTTCTTTTTTATACGCCTTATCAAAAGCCACATAATATTTCCCCACCAAGTGGTCTCCTTTTATTCCTGCACTTTCGGGTGTTTCACCCTGACCAAATTTCTGCCAGGCCAACATGGATTTGCAGATGTGGATACCTCTATCGTTAATGATCTGTACTTTCTTGACCTGATGCCCCGCAGCGGCCAGCAAACGAGCGACAGCATTCCCCAAAAAATTATTACGCAAATGCCCCAGGTGCAAGGGTTTATTGGTGTTGGGCGATGAATACTCAATCACCACCAACTCTTCACTCGGTTTCCTCAGGAACAAAGGCGATTGGGTGAAATCTCCTTTGGCATGGGCAGATGCGAAATACTGAAGTTGATAATTTTCGGAAAGCACCAAATTCAAAAAGCCTTTCACTGTATTGAACCCAACAATGTGATCGGTATGAGCTACCAAATATTCACCAATGGATTGGCCTGTTGCTTCGGGAGACTGCTTGGAATAGCGGGCAAGCGGAAAGGTAATAAGCGTAAACGTGCCTTCAAACTCCTTTTTGGTGGGCTGTAATTCTACCTGATCGACACTTACCTGATGATCGTACAAATGAGCAAGTGCTGCTGATATGCTTTGTTTTATGAGTGCATCCATATTTAAAAATTCTCAATCAGCGACTCGGTGGTCGCTTCTAAAATGGCGAAGGCATTTTCTGCCAATTTATTTTCCACGTCCAAAGTTGGGTTTACTTCTACAATTTCCCAACAGCAAACCTTTTTATCGACAACCAGGCGTTGATTTAAATCAAGTGCTTCCTCATAGGTCAATCCATCGGCTACCGGAGTACCTGTTCCTTTTGCTATGCTGGCATCCATACTATCTACATCGAATGAAATATAAATCTGATCGCAGTGTGCCAATAAGGCCAAAGCCTCCTCGGCAATTTGGGCGATGCCTTTTTGCCTGACTTCCGGCACGGCAAAATTCTTGATATTGTAATGCTTTATTACCTCATTCTCGGCCGGCTCTGTATCTCGCACAGCGATCATCACCACATCCGATGGATCAATTTTAGGGCCGTTACCGCCTATTTGCTTCATTTTCTCCCAATAGGCTTCTACTTCTTCCTCCACCTCATTGATCTCTGATTTTTCATGGTCGAGTGCCGAGGCTATGGCCAATGGCATGCCATGCATGTTCCCTGAAGGCGTGGTGTAAGGGGAGTGAAAATCGGCATGGGCATCTATCCAGATCACACCCAATCTTTTATCGGGGTGTGCCTGCTTGATGCCACAAAGGGTTCCGGCAGCCGTGGAATGATCACCGGCAAGCACAATCGGAAACAATTCGTCCTTGCGCAAATCGGTGATGGTATCACACACCCGGTTCAACATGGTGTAAACCCCTTCAATGTATTTGGCATGTTGGAAGGAAGGCTTCCCAAATAACAGTTGGTTTTCATCTTGAATGCTGATGGGTTCAAACCGCATAAAAAAGTTTGAACTTCTCTTCAGGCTTGCCACTTTAAGTGCATCGATGCCCATGCTTGCACCACGGGTGCCTGCCGCAATTTCTGACCTGACTTCAACTAAGCGTATTTTCCTCATATGTGCAACTTCAAAACCGCTCAAAATTGGCGATTTCTTTCGATAAAAAGGATTTCAAAGCCAAGAATTCAACCGCTATGAAACATATTTTTTTATTGGAATTTAGAATTCCATAAATGTTTTGATATTTGCGGGGAGCAAAGTCGTCAAAAACATCTCGCTCCTGAGTGGATTTATGGATTGAAAAACCATAGCACCTTTAAATATTACGATTGAATGAAAAGTTATTTTGATCTGATTGATCAGACCTTCGATTTTCCAACAGAAGAATTTCGAGTCAATGGTAAATACCTGGAGTTTCACAATGTACCGTTGAAGTCTATTTTAGATCAGCATGGCACGCCTCTGCGCGTTACTTACTTACCAAAAATCAGTCAGAACATTCAGTTGGCCAAAGGTTGGTTTGAATTTGCCATTAAGAAGCATAAATACAAGGGCGATTACACCTATTGCTATTGCACCAAATCTTCACATTTTGAATTTGTGCTCGATAAAGTGTTGGAAAACGACTGTCAGATCGAGACTTCTTCGGCTTTTGATATGCAGATTGTGAGGAGCTTGTATGCCAAAGATAAAATCACCAAAGATGCCTTGATTATCTGCAATGGCTTTAAGCGCGACTTGTACAAGCAATACATCTATGAAATGATCAATGATGGCTTTAGCAACTGCATCCCCATTTTGGATAATCTGAATGAACTAGACGATTACAAAGACAAAATTGACAAAGATTTTCAAATTGGTATTCGGGTAGCAGCAGATGAAGAGCCTAATTTCGAGTTTTATACCTCTCGCCTGGGCATCAGGTACAGCGACATCATGAGTTATTATAAGGAGCACATCCACGGCACGCGCGCCAAACTCAAGATGCTGCACTTTTTCATCAATACCGGCATACGCGATACTGCCTATTACTGGAGCGAATTGAGCCGGTTTATGTACCAATACTGCGAATTGAAAAAAGTTTGTCCTGAACTGGATACAGTAGATATCGGTGGGGGCTTCCCCATCAAAACCTCGCTTACCTTTGAGTTTGACTACGCCTATATTGTAGAGCAGATTGTAGAAAACATCAAATGGATTTGCGACAAAAACAACGTACCCGTGCCCAACCTCAT
>JAGYIY010000007.1 GCA_018402485.1 Roseivirga sp.
CCAACGGTATTTTGGACCATGTATTCAACGATCCATCTTGGGGTGAACAATTGAGTTGCAGCAGGGATGTCCTCCTTTTTTACCTTTTCATTGGACGCAAAGACTTCATCCTTTTTTTCAGAAATGTAAAACTGATACAACCATCCAATTATTTCAACCTCTTCACAATCCTCTTTATCCATTCCATTTATGATGTCCTGGATAATTGAATATTCGGAAGTTAGATCATCGGGTAAGAGTAGTTCCGTGTAATCATCAATACGTTCAAAAAGGAAAGGAAAGGTTTTGTGGAGATGATTACATACCCCTGTTAATAGTAGTTTGTAAACTTCATTTTGAGGGTTTGAATTTGGAATTCTACCATCCAAAAGATCTCCAATCTTTCTTCTATCCACTTGAAGTTCATCATGAATACTTCCTTTCTTGGCCTCAACTAAAATCTCAGGAATTGTAAATCCGTCAACTGGTGAGAGAACTTGAATCCCTATTGGTTGGTAATCATTTACATCCATGAACCTAAGGGCAACAAACCTATTGAACCAAGTGTATGCCACTTTATCAATCAACTTTTCTTTAGAAGTCTCCTTTAAGGCCTCTTTAAGTTTGTTAACTGCGGCGCCCTTCTCTCGTAATTCTGCAGAATCAGTATTCAGTACATAATTCAACTTGGCTGTTACTTGACCTATCAGCTTTCTTCGTGATTCTTGAGCGAACTTTTTTAATTGATTTGTATTCATGTATTATAGAATTATTCTTCGGCTCTTACTGATTTGATCTTTATACTTCTCTCTGAGGGTTTCGATATACTCATCTACGTCCTCATCGGTCTTCAATTCACGTTTATCATAGGAAATAATGATGTTATTGGCCTTTATATATAACACATCATCCTTTTCTTGATCTTTTGAAGTGAGTTTAAGGAGTTCAGTTAACTGTTTGGCTTCAATACTATCTTGAACCCTTAGAGCAATATTTCGAATATTTGAAATGTATCGTTCCTCCTTTATTTCTCGAAGTGCCGAATTAAATGGCATAAGGACCTCTTCTTTTTGCCCGTCATTTAATTGTGAAAATTCATCCCTTTCTTTAAAATGGGATATAATGTTGTTCACTCTCTCTACTGCCAGTTCCTTCTCATTCTTGATTTTCTCAAGAATCTTAGTTTTAAGGGAATCCATCGTGGCTTTGGCTTCTCTAATTAGATTACCAACGAATGGTTTTTCATGGCTGATTACTGATCGTAACTCATCCATCTCATCTCCGTCTACAAATGAAAGGTTTGTAGTGTCAGAATTCACTAATAGTCGGATGTCATCATAGATCTTTCGTTGGTCCCCATTCATAAACTTTTTGATGGGATCAATTAAGTCCTCTTTTGCATCTAACAAGGTATCCTCGTACTCGGGTCGATTTAATAGGAAGTAACTATAATCTTTTCCCGCCCAAGATCTCATCTGTTCTTGGATTGGGAGAAGTAGATTTAGGAACGGATAGTTGTTTGCATTAAGAATAAGTCCATTAATGTCCTGATACAAGCTCGATAGTTTGTCTTTAAATCCAATCGCAATATCCTTAGCTTCTTGATGAGGACACGTTTCGTCAAATGCCTCAGAATAAAGTGACTTTAGTTCTCTGATCAGCGTTGGATCTATATCTCTCTGAACTTCAACTAATGTATTTCCATAGTTGGAACTAATCATTAAAGCATCAATAACCTGATGATCTTCTAAAAGGTTGGAATCTTGTTTTATTTCAATCTTACCACGTTTATATAAACGAGCCACCATTGACCATGTGGCACTTTGATACCATCCAAAAGGTTTGATACTAAAATGGTTTTTAAGATCATTTAATGAAGTCCTATCGGATTGTCTCTTTCTTCTTTCAAGTACAATCAAAATTTCATTCTCAGCCTCAGAGATAGTCGCATCATCAGTTCCAAACAGATCGTCTTGT
This sequence comes from Roseivirga sp., assembly GCA_018402485.1. Taxonomy (GTDB): domain Bacteria; phylum Bacteroidota; class Bacteroidia; order Cytophagales; family Cyclobacteriaceae; genus Roseivirga. Next base: position 1,957 of record JAGYIY010000007.1, read on the forward strand.
GTTGACAGAATAATCCTTCGAATCGTATCCTCAGTATATTGTTGGTTACCCAACATTCTTAGGTTAGCGTAGACCGACTTGATAAGAATCTGAAATGCTTTTATAACTTTAGTTTTCCCCTCAGAAGTTGAGCTTATCTCTTGAGGAGTCCCATTAATAAAAACCTCTGATCTTGAGAGTAACTGATTTGCCAGAACAACAAGGTTTGACTTGCGTTCATTGTTTTGAACGGCCTTTTCTTGTAGAATCCTCTTTCTCTCCAATTTGAGGGAAGTAGAGTGGTTTTGTTTAATGTACTTATTGGTTCTTATGTACATCTTTACATCTTTGATGAAAGCCCCATCTTCAGGTAGTCGAAGCCTCATTTGAGATGTCCCCATAGTTTGACTAGCGATCTCATTTACTTCATTGTAGTAATGATAATTTGGGGTGATTATCTCTATACTAAGTTCTTCCTCTCTTGAGAGTAACGCCCCATCGACTTTGATTGTGAACTTATAATCCTGTTTGTTTTCATCAAACTTTATTTTGTTGTCACGAATCACTTCATCAAAAAGGATTTCCTTGAGCAATTGATTTACAGCCTGATCGTCTGCGTCTACCTCTTTTATCTCCTGTTCAACATCCTTTTCGTCATCCGTTAGGAACTCATATAATTCTCCATTACGTTGAATGTAACTTTGATTCTCAAGAAGGTTTAAAGCCTCTTCAATCTTTCTATCATGATCTTTTAAATCAACCGAATAACTATCAATTAATAAGACTGAAATATTACGTTTAGTAGTCTTGAAACTGGTGTAGTATTTTACGAGGAAGAGTGTTTTCAAAACCTGAATAGCAAATGAGTTGCCAAGGTTATTTTCAGCCACCATAATGGATGACTGGATTTCTCCTTTTAATTCATTTCTAATTCCCTCGAACATTCGGTCAAAACTGACCAGTTCTGTAAGATCTGATTCGCCTAACTTTTGTGTCACTTGTTGAAACACACCTAACATTGATCTTTCTCCAACAGAAGAGTGTTTTCCTTGAAATGCGTTATGGGTTGATAATGCTCGTCTACATTGTTGAAATAAGTCAAATTGGTAGGGTAGAAAAGGAAACTTATTTATAAAGTCAAAGTCATTTTTATACCCCCTGAATTGAACGCCAGCATCCGAGAAAGAGTATATCGTTCTTAGATGATCACTCTGCTTATCAAAGACTTTCTTTAATTCCGTTTTCGCCTCTTCATTCTTAGTTAAAAGTCTCTTCTCGATTACCTCGTCAACATTTGCTGAAGTAAGCGGTATTTTTATTTTGAATCGGGCTTGAATACGTGAAAAGTCGTTTTGTTGGGACTTATTCATGTCCCCAACAATAGCTTCCATATCTTCCTGTGAGGTTACTAATATCCATGAACTACCTTTGGTCTTTGTTGCTAGTGTTTCGGCAATTGTTTGAAGATTTAACATCAGTTTGGTGTTGTCACTGATGTATTGACCTACTTCATCCACAAAGAAATTAAGTCGGAACCCCTTTTGTTGCTTTGAAATGTATTGTTGGACACGATTACAAAAATCCTCTATTGACTGTTTGTGGTTTTCCTCAAGCTTATCTAAGATGTCGATGTAGTCATCAGGACCAACACCTTTTAACTCTCCTAAAACTGAACTCAGGTCTTGTTGAAGTTTGATGTCGAAATAATTCTTCCGAACATCGTCCCATTCATTACCATTTGTAATCTTGAATTTGTTTTTAAAATCATCAAGAATTCCTTCTTCGTCCAACCACATTTCAAACTGAGCCACATGAGGGATGAATCCATAATATCCTAAGTGATCATAAAATACTTTATAGAAAACTTCAAGAATGGCATTTGCGTCCTCTTTACTGGTGATCTGTGCTTGTTGATCGATGTTAAATAGGATTGATTCTGATGGGATCTTACAAGCTGATATAACATCCCCTTTAAGCATTTGATCATCCTCAATCTTCTCGGCAAATAGGTCACCACTTGAGTATCCGTCAAATTCCTTGTTCTCTAAAACATAAGACAAGATTTTTAACAAGTGAGATTTACCACTTCCGAAGAACCCTGATATCCAAACCCCATTTGCGCCAGCGTATGAGTTGTATGCGGAGAAAAACTCTCGGATCTTTTTAGAAATCTCATTAGTGATTACGTATTCAGCTACTTCATCTGAGATATGATCTCTATCGTCAGCTTTAATAACCGTCTCAATATTTCTATTGATGTTTTTTTGGAAGATGGAGTTTATTTTCATGCTTCTATTTTTTCAATGTTGAATGCTCTGTAGTAATTGTCGTCTTTTAGTAGACCAAAAAGATTTAGGGTGTGCCCGTTATAATCGCCAGGAAAAAAGGCGACTGTAGGAGATTCCTTCGCAACAGACTGAAGGTTGTTTAATATGTTATGAGATCTAATAAATGGAAACACAAGTCCAATTCCAGTTAGAAAATAGACTTGAGAGTTGGAAGATTCAATAATCTCCCTAATTTTTGGAAGTAGAACTTCGTGAATATTGAGAGCTGATTGTAAGGCACGCAAAAACTTTTGTGATCCTTTTGCCCGTTCAACCATGTACATCCTTTCTAAGCCTCCATTGGCCTCCAAAAGTTCACAACTGAGTTCAAAGAGGTTAATTTCTAAGACTTCAATACCATGATTACTTAATTTGTTTTTTAGTAATCCTATAGACTCCCTTACCTGTATTTCCTGTTTAGCATTATAAGGGGAAATAAAAAATGGAATTTCACCCCCAAGTGATTCTTTATTTAAAAACCCTGGTTTTGAAATAACCTTGAAAAGGCGATCGAATTTCTTACTTAGATTCTCCATAATTAATTTACAAAGGATTGAATATCAGAATCAGACATTAAGAAAATTTTTAACCATTCAGGGTTATCGTCAACAATTACCCTCTTGGTTTTTCTCTCTAAGATCTGAAGCTGAATTTCTTTACTCTTTACACTTTCAATAATTCCTCCTTGTTCCAATATCTTGAAAATAACCTGTTTAATTTTTCCTTGAGTTAGGTCCGTTAATTCAGCTAATTCATCATGATCTACTTCTTTTCTCCTGATAAAAGAAAGATAATCAGTGTCTGTGAGATTAAAATCCATAATTAAGAACTTCTCACGTACAACCTCTATTACGAAGTCGCGAAGAAGACTATATGTTTTACATGCAGAGAGAAAAGCCAGGTGTTTCTGAGTTGAAAAATCTCCTTCAATGAAAAGTAATTGCTGGTTACGGGTTAGGTTATCAATCCTTTTCTTGAATTCCGAAACCATCCTCTTATTGGTAGTTCCTTTGTCCGACTTAAACTCCGCCACACCTTCACTCACATACTTTGAGGCGAACAGAACCATATCGTTGACCCTCAGAGAAGATCCCGTCAATGAAAATTCATATTTTAATTTAGACTCTATCATTAAATCAATTCATTAATTGAGACGTCCAATAGATTGCTCAATCTCTCAAGGTTTTTTCGAGATGGAGAACTCTTTTCTGTAACCCAATTTGAAATGGTGACCTCTGAAACTCCCATTTTTTCTGCCAACCACTTTTGTTTTACACCTTTCGCCTTGAAAACCTCTTTGAGCATAATCCTTTTAATAAAAATTAAAGTTTCACTTCTGAAAGATATAAATTATTATCTTAGTGACCAATAAACATTTTATATTGTCGATATGGAAGAAGGTATTGTCTACATCTTAAAAAATCCTGCATTCCCTAATCTTGTCAAGATTGGAATCACTATGCGAGATGAAGTTCAGATAAGAATGTCTGAATTATATAGCACAGGCGTGCCATTGCCTTTCGAGTGTGTCTTTGCGGGAAAAGTAAAGAATGTGAAAGTTGTAGAAGCATCGCTTCATCAAGCATTTAATCCCAATAGGGTGAATCCTTCAAGAGAGTTCTTTGATATAGACGAAGATCAAGCAATTGTTATTCTAAAACTTTTAGATCACGAAGATGTAACCCCTGAAATCAATAAAGAGTTGGATAAGGTAGATGAAGTGTCAAAACAAGCAAGTAAGGATTACTCTCGAAAGAGAAGGCCTTCATTTAACTTTCAAGAGATGGGTATTGAGGTAGGTGATTTACTTTATTCTGTTGACGGTCAATATAGTTGTGAGGTACTTGATGAAAAAAAGGTTCTTTACAATGGAAAGTCCATGTCATTAACAAAAGCAACAAGAATAATGTTAGACAACGATTATAATGTTGCTCCCGGTTTATATTGGAATCACAACGGAAAGCGACTTAGATCAATTTACAATGACACCTATGATTATCTCGATTGATTTTTCTTAACTCCTTCTAAAATTCTCTTATCTCTCTCAATCTTGAGATTATCCATTAATGACTTTACTTGACCTTCAGTGAGGATCACAATTTTTTTCTTAGACTTCATTGA
>JAGYIY010000008.1 GCA_018402485.1 Roseivirga sp.
CACAGGTTCAAATGTGCCCATTTCCATCAGAGACATAATTTCTGATCTAAAAGCTTCACGCCATTTTTCTTCATCAATTGCATCCATTGCTTCATCAAGTGTGACTGGTTCTGTATACTCTTGTGTATATAGCACAGCTTCAAGTCTTGGACGCCTAAATTCAAAATCCACAAACTTGATCCAGTCCTTTTCTCCATCGGTAAATTCAATAAAAAATTCTATAATTTCTTTACCTTGCATGAGAGCCTTTCTACATTGCTTTATGATACCAGTGTACCATTTTTCATTATCATGTAAAACTTCAACAACGTCTCCAAGCATATATCCAGTTTCATACAAGAATTCCCCATTAAAAATCTGGATCGATCTACTTCTAATCACTTCGTCGGTTTGAGGGTTGTAAATCCTGTAAACCCCTGTGGTGGAATCGAACTCAGGACCTAAATAATAACCAATACGCGCTCGGCTCGACAATTTCCCACCAATCTTATGATGGTAATAAACTTTGCTACCAATTACTTTTATCGACGAATAATCGGTTGCCCTCAATTCTTTTTTAAAAAATCGCTCGTAAGGGATATGGCCGGTGGTAGCGTTTTTTAATTTATTTATAATGTCGCACACCGTCTTCAAAACCTCTCCCCACAACTTTTTCGGGATCTTGGACTCATTTAACACTGATCTTAGTGATTCCATTAAAACCCGGTTCCGTCTCTCGCAAATGCCATTGTGCTCTACAGATGAATCAGGAGCGCCTCTTGTAACCTTGATCCCTTTTAATTCAAGTTGCTCATCCAAACCACCAAAAAATTCAGTTCCACGATCGATGTGGAAAACTTTCACATTGATATTATATTGATTTTTCATGATTGCTATGTAACGCAGTACACGTTCCATGACGGTTTCTGCTTTCTTATTTGCAATTGGATAGACCCATGAAAAACGTGTCTTGAAATCGATAAGGTGTAACACATACATAATACCGCCAATGCCAATGTCAATGGGACCAATCAAATCTCCACAAATTAACTCGCCTGTATCATAGGTTCGCTCTTTTTCATCGTGGTTTGCAGCACTTCTTTTTGCTGATGCGGCAGTCATCTTTGCCTTGATGCAAGATGTGCATTCATTGAAATTTACAAGTTCTTGTCTCCATCCCGTAGTTAATGATGGGGCAAAGTATCAAAGTTTTCCCTGCTTTGCCCCGTGCCCCACATGGCTTTTATGGAATAATTGTATGTTATTGTTATTATCTGCATCAGTCTTCGCATTTTCAACATAAGCAGCCATTCTACCTCTAATTTGGGTTTCCGTCTTTCCTCAGTTTTAAACATATTATTATTCGTCTAGTTTTACCTGTAATAACCTTTCCCCTCTCTATTTTTTAAAAATACCTTTTGGCCTGCTGTGCTCATGTTCCATCCGTTTGCTATTAAAGAGTACCAGCCGATATGATATTGTACTTGGGTTTTCAATACACATGCTGTTTTATAAGGTCAATAGCCAGTTCCCGTCTTGCAGTTTCCATTGCTCATGCCACCATTAACATCTAAAATGCATAAATTCAGAATCTGTGACATTTTAAAGAATCATTATTGACTATGCATACTTGCAGCCTGTCCAATAATCCATTCGACATTATCAACCCTTGATTTCACGTTCTACAGTTGTCTCGACTTTGAATATTTCCGTTAGAAGCGCTACGCCTTGTTCCTTTTCTTCACTAGTTTTGCTAGGACCCACCAGATGCGCCGATGGGATCTTGTTTTAGTTCGAACCTTTTACATGTCGCTGCATAATTGGCCTAATGTTGCACTTTCTGCAAGTCACAGTCTTTTGTCTTTCTTTGTGCACTTGGGTCTCAAGTGCCCTTTTAAGAACCTGCAATTCCAACACGTCTTATTTGCTTGACATCTCTTTGAGGTGTGTGCCACTGCAGGTGCATAACCTGTTGCAGTTCTAGATTTCTGTGCCTCTAGAACACTCTCCCATTGGAGTAGACTTTCCATGATGTTGTGGACTCAATGTCATCCAAACTCATCTTATCTCCGATGGTATTTGACCTCATTAACGAGCTGACAACGGGTTGAAAATCTTCATCGAGACCGAATTTCGTATGTTTGTTGCCAACTCAGTCAGATTTGGCTTGTTTATTAATATTCAAATCATTTGACAACGACTTTTAACCTATCATAAAACTGAGTTACAGTTTCATCTTTTTAGTTTCTTCGCCTTTTTTATTCGTTTTGTATGAGACACTCTTGCCCAGCTATTTCTTCCAAGCTCTTCTTGATCTTATTTAGACATTCATGAGCAGTCTTGGCGTCACGTACAACGAACGGTGACTCGTCTACACTGTTTATCAAAATTCAACGCCTTAACATCTCTGATGTTGATGCAGGTTACATATGCATGACCGCCTGTTCAATAAGCGTCTCCAACATCTTGGGGATTAAATACGGAAAGGTTGGTGCCGTAGCTGGGTCTTCATCAAAGCTCTCTTTCCATTTGAACAGAACAGCATGTAATGAAGCTCCTTAAACTCACTACCAATAAGATTGTAGTTGTTTCTCAATGACATGTGACATGTGTATCGCGTTAACGTCCTTCATAAGTTTGTCCATTGCATCTTTGTATTTACATATAACATTGCATCACATGGATTCTGAACGTATTCTAATGCAATCTGCATAATGCTGATAAAGCGAGATCCATTCCGCTTTCGTTACTATTGCCTCGTTTGCATTGATTTATCAGGCATTCACTTTTGGCCTTTTGCCATCTGCCTCCATTACGGGTAACAGGTGTCTGGTTTCCATTGCTCTTCTTTGCATCGAGTCTGGAAGCCCATCATAACCATTAAAGATAAGTTCCTCCCAGTGCTTGTTGGTTCTCAGTGGTTTGACTCCTGAGTAAAGCAATTTGCGAACTTTGTTGCACTGTCCTTGCTTGACAGTCTTGGTTTTGACACCATAAGTGGCTCTGTTGTTACTTAACTTATTATTATCCATTTTTGCAGAACATTAATCAGTTGGTATCTTGTAATAAACTTCTCTTTATTATCTTACATTATCTATTTTCTTTCTTTACTTTATTCGTTACTTTACTTATCTTCCAGACATCAACTCTGACATACATTGTGTAGTCTTCTTTTATATTCTTTTTAAATCTTTCGTCATCTTAAATTAACTTTTAAATATCTTCGGTAAAGTTAATTATTCGTTATTTAAAACTCCATCCATTTTTATTTTTACCCCAAATTTATTTTTACCCCAAATTTATTTTACCCCAAATTTATTTTTTCGATTATCTTCCAATCAGAAAATTTTGTCGTATAAAAAATTTTCCTTATCCATCTAAAACTTTTGTGGGTCAAATTTTCGGTCAATCAAAAATTTCAAATTCACATTTTTTTTTTTTCTCTTTTTTTTTCATAATCAAATTTACTATCATTTCGCCAAAGCTCATGATACAACACACATATACTTACTCTTAGTATTTTTCTAAAAAAATATCTGGTACAGTTTTATTCAAGTAATTTCAACTCTCTCCCTGCTTGGATAACAACTGTCTCTATGCTTAATTGCCTACTTCAAAAATCATATTCTTAATAGCGTTTTCAAACTTTCCTTTACATAGGTTTTTCGTAAACACATCACTCGGCATGTTATTAGTATCAACATATTTTACTTGCATATTACCATCATTGATCATTTCTTTGATAAAGTGCCATTGCACTGAAATATGCTTCGTCTTTGAGTTAGAGCTATCATTATTTGCCAACGCTAAAGCAGCTTGATTATCGCACCACAAAGTTGGTAAATCATACTCAATTCCACAACCATCCAGCGTTTGCAACAACCATTTCAATTTCTTTGCGCCTAAACACATAGACATATACTCACTTTCACATGTAGATAATGCTACGCTTTTCTGTTTAGTGGAACTCCAATCGACCAGGTTATCATTTACAAACATACACACGCCACTCCTACTTTTTCTATCAGTAGTATCACTAGCGTAATCTGCATCACAATATACATCAATCTTAGCTCTCCCATCGTTATTTTTCTTAAAATGGAGGCCCATGTCTTTGGTTCCTTTGAGATACCTGATCACATCTTTGGCTGCGTTAAAACATCCCACGGTTGGGTTCTCACAGTGTTGCGACAAGTGGCTTACAGCAACACTAATATCTGGTCTAGTACCTTGTGATAGATATAGCAATGATCCCACCATAGCTCTGTAGTCATCACCCTTATATTCTTCTGGATCGGACTCAGCATTTACTCCAACAGGTTCCATTGGTGTGGATCGTGTCTTTGCATCCATCAAACCATATTTTCTAATCAAATTTTTGACGTTATTTTCCTGCTGAACAGTATAACTTCCATCTTCATTACGATTCACTTTCATACCAAGGAAATGCGTCAGATTTCCTAATTTCTTCAACTTGAAATTCTTACTTGAACCTTGCATAGATTCAAAAGAATGCTTCAAAAAATTTTCATCCCCTTCATGATGCAGCACCATTAGATCATCAACATAAGCACCAACATAAATATCTCTGATGTTGTGCTTAAAGATACACGGTGCACTTGCAATAGGAATAAAACCTTCATTTTTTAAAATTCTCTTTAACATTTTATAAAATTCCCTAGCAGCTTGCTTGGTACCATACAATTGGTTTTTCAATTTTAAACAACATATGGATTCATCAGCATAGTCTTTTATACCCATCCAATCCAATCCTTTAGGTACATCTATAAATAGGTCATAGTCATCACAGGGCGCACTCGGAAAAGCACCCACAACATCATACTGGGACAGCTTGTAATCACCATCAGCAGCGATTGAAAACAACAATCTTGCTTCATCTTTGCTCAAAACTGGAGCACTTGTGAAGTCATAATCTTGTCCATGCACCTGGGAATAACCACAAGCAGTCAACCTGACTTTGTGTTTCATATACTTCCCATCACTATCCTTTTTAACCTTTAGAACATACTTGGTTTTCATTGTTCTTGGCTTCTGTTCATTAGGGCCCAACCG
>JAGYIY010000009.1 GCA_018402485.1 Roseivirga sp.
AACTAACAAATAAAACCACTTTAATCGAGGTTAAATCATTCATCAAAAACAAAGAAAAATTTAACTACGAAAAGATAAAAAAAGATATAGAAAAAACGTATAGAAAGATAAATGAGAACAACGATACAGAAGGGTATTTGATTTTAATTACGAAACAATCTCAACTGAAATCAAACAACATTAATTCAAATGAATTAATCAAATTAATAACCAGTAAAAAACGAATGATTGATTTTGGAAATATTAAAACAAGACTTGTAAAGTCGTACCACACAATGTACGAAAAAGATAAGGCGTTCATTATTCACAAATCACAAATCAGAGTATTCATGTTTCAAATTATAAAATAAAGGATAAAATTATGGCAGCAACAAAAGAATGCCCCTCATGTGGGGCTCAAAATGATGTGATTTTTACAAATTGTATGTTTTGTAAAACCTCATTACCTACAGTAGATGAAAACGCAATAACTAATGATGAATTAGTTATGAAAGCAAGCGAATGGGTTGGTAAATCATCAGAGCCTATGTTAGTAATGCAAGGTCCAAATGCGAATGAATGGACAGGTAAAGGAATTGTTAAAATGATGCAAGCTGAGATTATAGGTAATGCAGAGAAATATCTCAACTTATTGGCAGTAAGGGCAACTTCAAACCCAACATTGTCAGTAACATATCAAGGTTTGAGAGATAAACTTGATAAAAACTCAAAAAGTGGCAAAAAGAAAAAAATGTATCCTTTATTCATTGCAATTGGAATCTTTATTGTTGTTGGAATAATAATAAGTTTAGGAATATCATCTGAAAATGATTCGAAGAATAATTATCAGGATAAAATTGATAAAATTGAAGTTCAAATAGATGAGGCTTTAAAGGAGAAAAACTATGACTATGCGTTAGTGCTAATTGAGAGATTAGTTTGGGACCATGAACTAAACTATTCAGAAAATCAGAAAAAGGCTGAAGCTTATGATAAAAAAAGAAAAGAGCTAAAAGAAACAGTATTAACTTTAAAAAAAGAGAGTAAAAATGGCAATAATTGATGTAGTAAAATACGATGGGAGTGATGAAATATTTGCATGGAAATTTCCATCAGAAAATTTGCGGCTCGGAACGCAATTAGTTGTAAAAACTTCACAACATGCTTTTTTTATTAAAGGGGGTCAAGTTCTTGATGAATTTAAAGAGGGTACTTATACTTTAAAATCCGGCAACATCCCTTTACTGCATAAAGTTATAAACATTCCTTTTGGGGGCGATTCGCCCTTTCAAGCTGAAGTTTGGTATATTAATATGATATCCAAATTGGATAATAAGTGGGGTACTCCGACTCCAATTCAATTAGAAGACCCGAAATATAACATAATTGTTCCCGTAAGAGCCTTTGGTCAATTTGGGATGTCAATTGAAAATCCTAAACTGTTTTTACAGACTTTAGTTGGAAATATGAAACAATTTTCCACAGAAAAAGTTGTAGAGTATTTTCAAGGTAAAGTGATTTCATCAATTACTTCCGCAATTGGAAAGAAAATGGTTCTTGAGGGAATTTCAGTTCTTCAAATACATGTATTATTAGATGATTTATCAGAATACTGTAAAGAAAAAATTCAGCAAGAATTCTTCAATTATGGAATTAAGGTTGAAAACTTCTATTTAATGTCTATTAATATACCTGAATCAGACCCAAGTGTAATTAAGTTAAAGGAAGCCAAAGATTTAGCAGCAAAAGTTAATATAGCTGGTAAAGATGTATATCATGCAGACAGAAGTTATGATGTATTAGATAAAGCAGCCCAAAATGAAGGCACTATGGGAGGAACTATGGGAGCTGGAATGGGACTTGGACTAGGGTTTGGAATGGGTAACCAAATGGGAGATATGACTAATAAAATGAATGTTGGTCAAAAACAAGAATCACAGAATCCTCAAACTCCTCCGCCACCGCCAAATCAGAATGTTCAATACTTTGTTCTGATAAATAATCAACAAAATGGACCACATTCAATTGATTCTATGAAACTTTTAATTGGTCAAGGACAAGTTACTAAAGAAACATTGGTTTGGAAAGAAGGTATGGCAGAGTGGAGTAATATTATGGAACAAAATGATTTGAAGTTACTTTTCGGAGCAGTTCCACCACCACCACCTAAATAAAAAAGTATCATGAAAAAGCTAACAATAATCTCAGGTCTATTTTTAATAGCTCTCAATACAGTAGCGTATCTAATTTTTAGTAAGTATGAATTATTTAACAATATTCTTGTGAGTTTTTCCATTTTTTCTACATTTCTAATGATATACGTTTTATCAAATAAGAAAAATGCTGATGCTTACAGAATATCTTTATCATTTGTATTCAGTTTTTTAGGGCTGATAAAGGTTTTTATTTCTTTTTTTTCTAAACTAACTTTTGCAGACAATTTTTCAATCATCTGGATTTTAGGAATAATATTCGTTGAAATAATTTTACTTTTTTTGGTTGGATATATGAACAAACATGTCAAGAATTAGAAAGCCCAGTTGCTAACAATGTATATAAAAAATAGGCGAAATAGTAATAAAATCAAGGGTTTTGGCTCGTATCATACTTTGTGCTTTACCGAAAGTTTAGTGCTTCGTAATCGCCTACTTTTCATATACTAAACGTTAGCAACAATTCGAGTAGTACGAAACACTATGGATAAAAATGATTTGACTAAAAAACTATCCCAATGGGACAAAAAACATACAGATCATTTGAAAGAAATATATCAGAATTATCAAGGGAACTCTGATTTTTTGGATACAATAATTGACTTATACACAGATTGTGGTGATTTGGAGCACGCAACAACTTGGATTATTAAGCATTATGTGGACACTGGAAAGAAATTAAGTCTGACACAAACGGATAAAATCTTATCGAAGATTAGCAGACTTGACTTTTGGGCAAGTAAATTACATATCTTACAAATAACACCACAAATCGACTTGACCTTGAAAAACGCAGAATTAATCGAGCCGAGTGTCAATTCTATGATGAAGTCGGATAAAAATTTCGTGAAAGCAGCAGCCTATGAAGCCTATTATGAGATTGTAAAACTAATTCCAGAATTAAAAAATGAATTTACAATTCTATGTGAACATGCCTTAGCAACAGAAAGTGCGTCAATTAAATCAAAAGTAAAACGAATATTGAACAGAATAAAAACAGGTGCTAACAACTAAGGATTCCCCGACCACAGGTGCGGGGCAGGTGATGTGGTTACCGACTAATCGGTAACCGAACATGCCTGTCCCATTAGCGAACGAGAAAGCCTAGGTTGAGCGAATCAGGCATTGATTCGCGCATGGCCTTATGGTGTTTTCGTACCAAGGATTGTTTGTAATTGAGTAGAAGAGGTGGGCTAATGGAGGTGTTACTTGCCTGTATTATAACACTCCCCAATTACTAGACCAAACGTATTCGTCACTAGGCTTATAATTGATTTTAGTTTATGCTGCTTTTTTTTCATCACTTTAATGTTTAGTGTATTAAAGTCTAAGATTGGGAAGTCCGGCTATATTGTCAGGCTCTGCGCCCTTAGGCGAGATTAGTTCAACAGCGTATATAGTTTATGGCGGGTTTTGCAGTGAATCGAAAATTATAGTATTTTTAGAAAATTAAAAGCTTAACCGAAAGGCGAGCGGTTTCAATCCCGCCACAAATCATATACGCGGGACGTTAGCAACAAGGCTGAAAAACAACAGAAGTAACTAAAACACAACAGATATGAAAGACTACATCTTCGTAACAAAAAAAGTGAAATTGGAATTTGATGACCAAGAAATCTCAATCAATGAATTGGATATTGACGATATAATTGAATAATACTCGTCTGATTATATTATAGATAGAGAAAATTATATCACCACCATTTTGGGTGATTATTTAGTTGTTACATTTAAACTAAAGAGAAAGCAATAACGAAAAAATGGAAAAGAATTTTGAGAGAGGGTTAATAAACTATCTGTATCATGACATTAATCGTATGATGCATTTTGTAAAGGATGAAATTTTTGAATATGATATTCAATCCTCTATTCATAATTACCTGAGATTTAATCTTGATACAGCAAAATATAAAGTTGCAAGAGAAAAAAATGGTAAGGTTGACCATGTAATAATGGAAA